>CAWFTP010000006.1:0-687202 GCA_963818885.1 uncultured Pseudomonadota bacterium | reverse complement strand
GGACTTCGACGACACCCCCGAGGAAGCCGCCTTCCGCGCCGAGGCTCGCGCGTTCCTCGATGCCAACGCCACGCGGCGCAAGCCGGGCCAGGTGGAGGGGTATCGGCGGGGGCAGGACAAGCCGGGGGCGCTCGAGGCCGCCAAGGACTTCCAGCGCCGCAAGGCCGAGGCGGGGTTTGCCGGCATCTCCTGGCCGAAGGAATGGGGCGGACGAGGGGGGAGCCCGATCCAGGAGGTGATCTACGCCCAGGAAGAATCGAAATACGACGTGCTGACCGGCATCTTCGGGATCGGCCTCGGCATGGCGATCCCCACCATCTGCACCCACGGCACGAAAGAACAGCGCGAGCGCTACGCGCCGCCGGCGCTGCGTGCCGACGAGGTGTGGTGCCAGCTGTTCTCCGAACCGGCCGGGGGCTCCGATCTCGCCGCGCTGCGCACCCGCGCGGTGCGCGACGGCGACGGATGGGTGATCAACGGGCAGAAGATCTGGACCTCGGGGGCGCATTACTGCCAGTTCGGCGTGCTGGTCGCGCGCACCGATTTCGACGTGCCGAAGCACAAGGGCCTGACGTATTTCATCATGCCGATGGACTCGCAGGGGCTGACGATCCGGCCGATCCGGCAGATGTCGGGGTCGTCGCATTTCAACGAGGTGTTCTTCAACGACGTGCGCATCCCCGACAGTCTGCGCGTCGGCGCGGTGGGCGATGGGTGGAAGGTCGCGCTGACCACGCTGATGCGCGAGCGTTACGGGATGCGCGAAGTCTCCCGGCCCGGATGTCGCCGAGGTGTTCGCGCTTGCCCGCGACATGATGCTGGAGGATGGGCCGGCGCTCGACAACGCCGCGGTGAAGGAGAAGCTCGCCGAATGGTACACGCGCACGCAGGGGCTTCGTTTCACACGCTATCGCACGATGACGGCGCTCTCGCGCGGGCAGACGCCGGGGCCCGAGTCCTCGATCACCAAGGTCACCGCGGCGAACAAGCTGCAGGAGATCGCCGCCTATGGCCTCGACCTGCTCGGCATGGCGGGGGTGGAGGCGGGGCCGGAGATGCCGGTCGAGGGATTGTTCGAGGAGGCGCTGCTGTACTCACCCGCCTTGCGCATCGCCGGCGGCACCGATGAGATCCTGCGCAACATCATCGCCGAGCGGGTGCTGGGATTGCCGCCCGACATGCGCGCCGACAAGGACGTGGCGTTCAAGGACATTCCCACCGGCGCGCGCTGAGGCGCCGCCATAGCGCTCGCCCCGCTCCCGCCCACCGCGCGGCGCCTGCTCGCCGCCCGCGCGATCCAGGGCGTGGGGCAGGGCGCGATGACGGTCGACTTCGCGCTCTATGCCCGCGCGCTCGGCTGGCGGCCCGCATTCATCGGCGGCGTGATCGGGGCGGGGCTGCTATTCGCTTCGCTCGCGACCGCGCTCGCCGGGCCGGTCAGCGACCGCTGGGGACGCAAGCCGTTCCTGCTCGCCTATCAGCTATTGTCTGTTCTTGCCGCGCTGCTGGCGCTCGCCACGTCGCGGCGTTGGGTGCTCGCCTGCGTCGCCGCGGTTGGGGGGTATGGGCGCGCGGCGGCGGGGGCGCCAGCCTTTTCGGCGCCGTCGAGCAGGCCTGGCTCGCCGGCTCGATCCCGCATCGGCGTCTGGGGCGCACCTTCTCGGCGAACACGGCCTGCGGGTTCTTCGGCAACGCGGCGGGAGCGTTCCTCGGAGCGCTGCCGGGATTGTGGCAGGGCGCGCTGCCCGGGCCGCTGGCGTTCCGTCCGCTCTTCGCCATCGTGGCGATCGGTGCCGCGATCTCCTTCTGCCTGTTGCTCGGCGCGGAGGACCGCGTCCACCCGCGCACCGAGCGACGGGACGAGACGAGCGCGCCGCTCGACCGGAGAGGAGAGAACCGCCTGCTCGCCGGGCTCGCCGGGCTGAACGCGCTGAACGGGCTGGGCATTGGGCTGGTCGGCCCGCTGATCACCTGGTGGTTCGCGACCCGCTATGGCGTCGGGCCGAAGGCGATCGGCTCGGCGATCGGCGTGATCCTGCTCCTGTCCGGCGCCTCGGCGCTGCTCGCCGGGCGGCTCGGTACGCGGTTCGGCGCCATCCGCACGGTCGTGGCGATGCGCGGCCTGGGTCTCGCGCTGCTGGTCGCGCTGCCGTTCATGCCGACCTACCCGCTGGCGGTGCTGGCCTATGGGCTGCGCACGATCGCCAATCGCGGCAGCGCCGGCCAGCGCCAGGCGCTGATCCTGGGCGCGATCGCCCCGGGCCGCCGCGGGTTGGCCGCCGCGGTCAACAGCGTATCGACGCAGGTACCGCGCTCGCTGGGGCCGCTCGTCGCGGGGGTGCTGTTCGGTGCCGGCCTGTTCACCGGCCCGTTCCTGGTCGCCGCCGTGCTGCAGGCGGGGTATGTGGGCCTGTACCCGCTGCTGTTCCGAGGCCACGAGATCGATGGGAGGCGCCAGCGGGGCTAGGTCCCCGAAAGCGGAGATGCTCGCCCTTGGCTCGCCGGCGAATGTCTACAAAGGCACGGCGCTGATGTGGAGCCCACGGGCACGCACATCCGGGTGGATGAGATATCCATCTATCGCGTACAGGATAACCTTGTCGCGGAGCAATGGTGCCTGACAGACGAGACGCTTGCCCGCCAACTACGCCGCTAGAGCTCATAGCTCCTTGAGCGGTCCGTCGGCATAGTCACTGGGAGCGCCTCATGCGGAGTGAGGTCGCTGGCATCAGTCCATGTTATGGCATCGGGCTGGTCGGGCTCCTGGCCGCCGGGCGGCTCCGGCGGGGCTGAAGGCGGACCCCGAGCACCCATGGGCGTCCCGGAAGCCCACGTTCGCGGCTCAAGTTGCCCTAGAAGGAATATTATGGAAAGAACCGGCCCAGCTTGCCGGCGGGGCTGATAAGGAGTATACCGCGTCCATCTTAAGGACGACGCAATGGCCCCGACCGCCGATCTCACCGAGGACTCGATCGCCGAACTGGTGCACGCCTTCTACCGCAAGGTCAGGCGCGACGACGTGCTCGGCCCGGTGTTCGACGGCGCGATCGCGGAGGATCGCTGGCCGGCGCATCTCGCGACCATGTGCCGGTTCTGGTCCTCGGTGATGCTCACGTCGGGCTGCTACAGCGGCGATCCGGTCGGCAAGCACCGCGCAGTCGGCGCAATCGAAGAGGCGATGTTCGCCCGCTGGCTTGCCTTGTTCGAGGCGACGGCGTCCGAGCTGTTCGTGCCCCCGATCGCGGACGAGTTCGCCGTCAAGGCCAACCGGATCGCGCGGAGCCTGCGGATGGCGATCTTCCAGCGCCTGCCGGAACGCCGGCCGCGGGCGGCGGCGTAGGCGGTTCCAGATCGAGGATCAGGGCGGCGATTAGGCGGTTCGTGTCGCTGCGCGAGCCAACGCTAATCCGGAGATAGTCGGCGATCCGCGGCTTGTCGAAATGCCGAACCAGCACTCCCTGTTCGCGGAGCGCCGAAGCCAACTTGGCGCCGCCACGGGCCGGATGGCGTGCAAAGACAAAGTTTGCCGCCGATGGCAGCACTTCGAAGCCGAGCCGCGACAGCTCCCTGGACATCCGGTCCCGCTCCTCAATGACCATTCTGCGATGACGTTGGAAGTGCTCCTCGTCGTCCAGTGCGGCGATCGCACCAGCCTGCGCCAGGCGATCAAGTGGATAGGAATTGAAGCTGTCCTTGACTCGGATCAGCGCTTCAATCAGCCCGGCATCCCCGATCGCGTAGCCGACACGCAGGCCGGCCAATGCTCGCGACTTCGACATGGTTTGGACCACGAGGAGGTTAGGGTAAGAGGAGATCAAGGGGATCGCTGTCTCCGCGCCGAAATCGACATAGGCCTCGTCGACCACGACCGGTTTCTCGGAATGCGCATCCAACAGCGCCGCGATTTCGGCCCGACTTAGCGCAATGCCGGTAGGCGCATTCGGATTTGGAATGATGATAGCCCCGCCAGGGCGCGAATAGTCCGCGATGCGGATGTTCAAAGATGCGTCGAGTGGTACCGGCGCCGCTTGAATGCCGAACAGCCGGCAGTACGTGGGATAAAAGCCGTATGTGATGTCGGGGAACAGAAGCGGCGCGTTCTGCTTCAGCAGAGCGACGAACGTATGCGCCAGTACCTCATCCGAGCCGTTGCCGACAAAGACCTGCTCGGGCCGGACGCCGTGATAGCTGGCCAGGGCACGCCGCAAGTCAGTCGCTTCGGGGTCCGGATAGAGGCGTAGCGTCTCGGCGGCTTCGGCCCGGATCGCGTCCAGAACGCGCGGAGACGGTCCGAAAGCGCTCTCGTTCGTGTTGAGCTTGACCAGGTTCGGTGCACGAGGCTGCTCGCCTGGCACATAGGGGTGCAGGTCGTGAACCAGTTGGCTCCAGAACCGGCTCATCCGATGTGCTCGGCGCTTATTTGGGGCTGCATGATGACCTTGTTGACTCGCTCTGTGTCGGTTCGCCAATGTCATGGTCAAGACTAGCAAGGAACATCGAGATGGGCAGCATTCGCAGGCGAGGCATCCTCGGCCTGATCGGCGCGGCCGCACTCGCCCCCCCTGTGCGGGCCGCCGATTTCGACTGGCGGCAATTCAACGGCACGTCGTTGCGCTTCATGGTCTCCGTCCACCCGTGGACCCAGTGGGCGCAAACCCAGCTTCCCCGGCTGGAGCGCGACACCGGCATCAAGCTCGGCTGGGAAATTCTCTACGAGGATCAGTTGCGCCAGAAGTTGCCGCTGACGTTGCGAGCCGATCCCGGTTCGGTGGACGGGTTCTTCACCCTCCCGTCCTGGGACGCAGCGGCTTTCTCCCGGGCCGGCTGGTACACGCCGCTCGACGAATTCATTCATTCCGATCGAACGGCACCCGACTGGGACTTCGCCGACTTCTTTCCGAATATCCTCAAGATCCAGCAGATCGGCGGCGCGCAAATCGGCATCCCGATCAGCATCGAGGTGCAGGCGCTATTCTACAACAAGGCAATGCTGGCGGCGAAGCAGCTCCGGGCGCCGGGCACGCTCGACGCGCTGATGGCGGCGGCGAAGGCGCTGAACAATCCGGGCGGCGATCTCTCCGGAATCGTGACACGGGGTGATGGCGTGCAGGCTGTCTATACGTTCGCGCCGTTCCTGTTTGCCTTCGGCGGGCGTTGGCTAGACGACAAAGGCAAGCCAGAGCTGGCCTCCCTGGCGGCGGTTGACGCGCTGAAGTATTACGGCGACCTGCTGCGCGCCGCCGGGCCGCCGAACATACTGGGAATGCAGTGGAAGACGACCTATCCGCTGTTTCAGCAGGCGCACGCGGCGATGTTCATCGACGCCACCAACTTCCTCGCCTACTTCAAGGACCCGAAGCAATCGCGCATCGTCGATGAGGTGGGCGTCGCGCCACTTCCCGCCGGACCCGCCGGCAGCCACAGCACCGTCATCTCCTGGGGCCCGGCGATCGCGGCGTCCTCGAAGAAGCAGGACGCGGCTTGGCTCGCGATCCAGTACCTGACGTCGAAAAGCGCCACCGCTGACGCGACGCGGGCGACGCACCTGCCGCCGTCGCGGCGCTCGGTGTTCGACAGCGACGTGTACACCGCCTCGGTGCCGCCCGACATGATCGCGACGACGAAGCAGGAGATCCCGAACGCGGTGCCGAACGGCGCCAATCCGCTGGTGGTCCCGGTTCCCGAGGTGCGCGCCGCGATCGGCGAGGCGATCAATGCGGTGCTGCAAGGCGGCGATGCCACGCGGGCGGCGAATGCCATGCAGAAGCAGGTGGTGCAGGTCCTGAATGGCTGACGGAGCGGCGTCGGTCGCGCTGCCGCGCGTCCTCGCCCACCGCGGTCGCCGCTCCTTCGCGCCGGAATTGCTGACCGCGCCGGCGCTGCTCGCGATGGCGCTGGTGATGGGATTCCCGCTCCTCTACCTGATCTACATGAGCCTGCACCGCTGGTCGCTGGTGGGCTTCGCGCCGCCGGCCTTCGTTGGCGCGCGCAACTTCGAGGCGTTGATCGACGATCCGCGCTTCACCGGCTCGCTCTGGCGCACGCTCTATTTCACCGCCCTCGGGGTGATCACCAACATCCCCGCCGGGCTTGGCATCGCGCTGCTGCTCGATCAGCGGTTTCCCGGCCGCGATCTGCTGCGTGCGCTGCTCATCCTGCCGATGGTGGCGACACCGGCCGCGATGGGGCTGGTCTGGGTGGTGATGCTCGACCCCTCGCTCGGCATCGTGCGCTTCCTGTTCGCGCTGATCGGTGTTGGCCACCCGCCGCTTTGGCTCGCCGACCCGGCCTGGGTGGTCCCGACCCTGGTGATCGTCGACGGGTGGATGTGGACGCCCATGGTGGCGCTGATCTGCACCGCCGGCCTGGCTGCGTTGCCGCCCGAACCATTCGAGGCCGCCCGCGTCGATGGCGCCTCCGCATGGCAGCGATTTCGGTTCATCACCTTCCCGCTGCTGGCGCCGACCCTGCTGGTCGCGGCGATGCTTCGGGTGATGGACCTTCTGAAGGTAATCGACATCATCTATGTCATGACCGGCGGCGGCCCGGGCCACTCGTCGGAGACGATGAACCTGTACAACTATCTGGTCGCGCTGTCGTACGATAAGATCGGCTACGGCTCCGTCGTCGCGTTGGTGCTGTTCGCCCTGGTGCTGGTGTGCACCTTGGGGCTGATCCGACTGCGCCGCGTGGTGGTGGCATGAGACGCCATCCCCTGCACGTTGCCGCGCTGACAATCGTTGGCTGGGTCGTGGTCGGGGCGTTCCTCGCCCCGCTTGCCTGGATGGTGCTCGGCTCGTTCAAGAACACCGTCGATTTCCTCGCCTATCCGCCGGTGTTCGCGTTCCGTCCGACGCTTGCGAACTATCACGAGGTGTTCGCCGACAACGCGTTCCCGCGTTACGTGTTCAACAGCACGGTCGTTGCCGCCGGCGCCACCCTGATCGGGCTGGCGTTCGGCATTCCCGCCGCCTACGCGCTGGCGCGATACCGGCGCACCGCGATCGGCATCGTGCTGCTGGCGGCGCGCATGGCGCCGGGGATCGCGTTCCTGATCCCGCTGTTCGTGATGTTCCTGAACCTCCACCTTGTCGGCAGCTACACCAGCCTCATCGCGAGCCACCTGATCTTCACCCTGCCGCTCACGGTCTGGATGATGGTCGGCTTCATCGAGGCGATCCCGGCCGAAGTCGAGCAGGCGGCGATGATCGACGGCTGCTCGCTCGCGGGCGTGCTGGCGCGCATTGTGGTGCCGTTGAGCATTCAGGGGATCGCGGCGACGTCGGTGCTCGCCTTCATCGCGTCCTGGAACAACTTCCTGTTCGCGTTGGTATTATCCAATGAGCGGACCAAGACGCTGCCGGTCGCCGTGCTGGGTTATATCGGCTACAACTCGATCCAGTGGGGCACGCTGATGGCGGCCGCGACCTTCATCACGCTGCCGGTGCTCGGCCTCGCGCTATGCGTGCAGCGTTATATCGTGCGTGGGTTGGTGGCTGGGGCGGTGAACGGGTGAGCGGCTTCGCGCTTCGTCGCGCAGACGTTCATGCAGACCTTCAAGGCGGTGCTCGACGAGCCGTCGCCGCCACTTTGCCAGCCGTATGGCTCGCCTACGCGAGTCCGGTTAGCCGGTCCGGTTGTACATCCCGGGCCCGGGGCCGAGCCCGCAAAACCGGCCTATTGTACGTTTCGGACATTACGAAGCGGGCTGAAAACGCTTTGTTGTACAGTTTGGGCGCCGACGCCGTCTATCCAAGCCGTGTTCTTAGGAAGTGTGCCTATGCAATTGATCTCACGACCCTAATCAGCCACCTCCAGCACCATCCCGTCGAATCCGCCCTCGACGCCCGCCGGCAGGTTCGCCGCGAGCCACGCCCAGTCGAGGTCGGTGCCCATGTGGGTCAGTACGGTCCGGCGCACGCCGAGCCGCGCGACCCAGTCGAGCACGAGGCCGACATGCGCGTGCGTGTTGTGCGGAGCGCGGCAGAAGCAGCCGACGACCCAGGTGTCGATCCCGGCGAGCGCGGCGAACCCCGCCTCGTCCATCCGCACCACGTCGGTCGAGTAGCCGAAGCCGCCGACCCGCAGCCCTAACGTCGTTGTAAACCCATGATCCTGCTCGAAAAGCGCGACCTCCATCCCGGCCATGCGGACGCTCTGGCCGGCGGCGATCTCGCGCGGGATAAGCACCGGGCGGAAGAAGCCGGGCGGCTCCCACGGACGGAAGGCGTAGCCGAAGCGCCGCTCGAGCTCGGCGAGCGTCGCCCTGGTCCCGAACGCCTCCAGCGGACGCTGCGCGGTACGATTCAGCGAGCGCACGTCGTCGAGGCCGGTGATGTGGTCGGCATGGGCGTGGGTGTAGAGCACGGCGTCCACCCGGCCGATCGCGCAGGACAGCAGCTGAGTCCGCAGCTCCGGCGCGGTGTCGACCAGGAGGCGCGCGCCGGCGCGTTCGATCACGATGGAGGAGCGAGAGCGGCGGTTACGCGGCTCGGCGGGATCGCACACGCCCCACTCCCCCGCCCCGTCCGCGCCGCCGATCATCGGCACGCCGACCGAGGGGCCGCAGCCCAGGATCGTCACCCGCATTCAGTCGGCCTTGCGGAACAGGCGCAGGAAGTTGGCGGTGGTCAGCGCCGCCAGCTCCTCCAGCGGAATCCCACGGATGCCAGCGAGCACGATCGCGGTGTGGCGGACATTGGCGGGCTCGTTGCGCTTGCCGCGCACCGGGACCGGGGCGAGGTAGGGCGCGTCGGTCTCGACCAGCAGCCGCTCGGCCGGAAGGTCGCGCGCGATCTCCCGCAATTCGTTGGATTTCGGGAAGGTCAGGATGCCGGAGAAGCTGACGAACCCGCCCATCTGCACCCCGAGCTCGGCGAGCCGGCGCGAGGAGCTGAAGCAGTGCAGGAGGAAGTCGAAGTCACCGCCGCTATCGCGTTCTTCCTGCAGGATTCTGGCAATGTCCTCGTCCGCGTCGCGGGCGTGGATCGCGAGCGGCAGGCCGGAGAGGCGGGCGGCGCGGATATGGGCCCGGAAGTTCTCCTGCTGTATCTCCCGAGGGGACCGATCGTAGAAATAGTCGAGCCCGGACTCGCCGATGCCGATGACCTTCGCGTGCTCGGCCATGCGGGCGAGGGTCGCGGGGTGCGGGATCGGTGCCTCGGCTGCATGATGCGGATGCACGCCGACCGTGCACCAGACGTTCCCGAGCGCCTCGGCGAGCGCGACGGCGCGGGGCGACTGCTCCATCGTGGTGCCGATGGTGACCATCTCATGCACCTCGGCGGCCTCGGCGCGGGCGAGCACGTCCGGCAGCTCGGATGCCGCGAAGTAGTCGAGATGGCAGTGCGAATCGACCAGCATCAGCGTCCTACGCCGCGTTTTCCACATAACGCGGGAAGACCCCGACGGGTGGCGGCAGCGCGGTTCCCTCGGGGAGCGGCGTCCCCAGCGCGGCGATCGTGCGCGCGCCCTCCGGCACGCCGAGCTGATCGAGCATCCGCGCCATGGAGCCGGGCATGAACGGCTGCAGCACGGTGGCGATGCTTCGAAGCGTGTCCGCGAGCACGCGCAGCACCGCGTTCATCCGGGCGGGGTCGGTCTTGCGCAGCGCCCAGGGCGCCTGCCGGTCGATATAGGCGTTGGCCGCGCGGATCACCTTCCAGACCTCCTCCAGCGCCTCGTGGAACGCCTGCCGGTCGAGCCGCTCGCGCAGGAGGCCGGGCAGCGCCGCCGCCGCCGCGAGGAGCCCGGCATCGTCCTCGGTCAGCGCCCGCTGCCCCGGCAGCCTTGCGTCGCAGTTGCGCGCGATCAGGGTCAGCATGCGCTGCGCCAGATTGCCCGAGGTCGTTCGCCAGCTCGACGTTGATCCGTGTCGCCAGGGACTGGAAGCGGATCGAGCCGTCGCCGCCGAACGGCTTCTCGCGCAGCAAAAAGTAGCGCACTTGATCGAGGCCGTATTTCGCCGCCAGCTCGCGCGCTTCGATCACGTTGCCTAGCGACTTGCTCATCTTCTCGCCCTCGACCGTCCACCAGCCGTTGGCGGAGACGCGGCGGGGCAGGGCGAGCCCGGCTGCCATCAGCAGCGCCGGCCAGATCACCGCGTGGAAGCGCATGATCTCCTTGCCGACGACATGCACGTCGGCGGGCCAGAACCGCCAGCGCGGCGCGGTTTCGTCGGGGAAGCCGCAGGCGGTGACATAGTTGTTGAGCGCGTCGAGCCAGACGTACATGACATGGCCCGGCGCCCCTGGCACCGGGATGCCCCAGCTGAAGCTGGTGCGGCTGATGGACAGGTCGTTCAGCCCGGCGCGCACGAAGCTCATGACCTCGTTGCGGCTGCTCTGCGGGGCGATGAAGTCGGGCTGCTCCTCGTAGAGTTGCAGGAGCTTGTCCCGGAATGCCGAGAGGCGGAAGAAATAGGACGGCTCGCGCACCCAGGCGACCGGCGCGCCGCTCGGCGCGAGCTTGGTTCCGTCGGCGAGGGTGTTGAGCTCGGCCTCGTCGTAGAACGCCTCGTCGCGGACCGCGTACCATCCCTCGTAGTCGCCGAGATAAATCTGCCCGGCGGCATCGATTCGCCGCCACAGCTCGGTGCACGAGACCTTGTGGCGCGGCTCGGTGGTGCGGATGAAGTCGTCGTACGAGATTGCCATCTTGTCGGCCACGTCGCGGAAATCGGCGGAAATCCGATCCGTGTAGGCTTGCGGATCGAGCCCGGCCTCCGCCGCCGCCTGCTCCACCTTCTGTCCATGCTCGTCGGTGCCGGTCAGGAAGAAGACGTCGTGCCCGTCCAGCCGCTTGAAGCGCGCCAGCACGTCGGCGGCGATCGAGGTATAGGCGTGGCCGATATGCGGGGCGCCGTTCACGTAATAGATCGGCGTCGTGATATAGGTCTTTGTCTTCATGTCATGTCGTGCCGTGGTTCGCGAAGCAGGCGCAGGCCGGACAGGACGGCCTGCCGCCTCTCCAGCGCGAACCGCTCAGTTTCGTCCTGTAGTTCTGTGAGCGCCTGCCACACGCCTGCCCAGTCATCAAGGGGATGCAGGGAGGCGAGCCGAGCCTGATCGGGATCGGCGCGTCCACGCGCCGCGGCGCGAACGGCGGCGGCGATGGCGGCGCGCAGGAGGTCCATGAAGGTGGAGAACGCCCCCTCCCCCGGCCCAGCCGGTCGGCGACGCCCCAGCCGCCATCCGGCAGGTCCGGAAGGCCCGCGAGCACCTCGTCCACCAGCCCGGCGAGTGCCACGCCCTCCGCGTCGCGCAACAGGAGAGCGCGACCCGGCGAACCCTCCGCAAGCGCCGCCAGCCGGTCGCGCTCCTCCTCCGCAACGCCCGGCAGGTAGGTCGCGAGCAGCCGGGTCATGTCCTCTTCGCTCAGCGGATGCAGCGGCAGGCGCCGGCAGCGGCTGCGCAAGGTGACCGGCAGGCGTCCGGGGGAGGCACAGACGAGCAGCAGCAGCGCCCGTGCCGGCGGCTCTTCCAGAATCTTCAGCAAGGCATTGGCGGCGTTGCAATTCAGCTCGTCGGCGCGATCAACGATGACGACCCGCCAGCCGCCCTCGGCGGGCGTCAGCCGCAGGAAGGCGTTGGCCGCCCGCACGTCGTCGACGCCGATCTCGGCGCGCAGCTTCTTGCCGTCCGACCCCATCGTACGCTGGAGGGTGAACAAATCGGCATGCGCGCCCGCCGCCACGCGGCGGAACACCGGGTGCTCCGGCGCCAACTCCAGCGTGTCGCCTGGCCCGGCGAGCAGGCGGCGGGCGAAGCGGAAGGCGAGCGTTGCCTTCCCGACCCCATCCGGGCCGGTGATCATCCAGGCGTGGTGCATCCGCCCGCCGCGGAGCGCGCCGAGCAGCGCCGCCTCCGCCGCCTGGTGGCCGATCAGGGTCGGGTTGGCGCGGGGTTCGGGTGGCTCGCTCACGGTATCCCGGCGAGAGGCTCGCGGCACCTCCCTCTCCGCCCTGGGGCGGAGAGGGTCGGGGAGAGGTGGGGATATGCCGTGAGGACCGCCCGAACGCCAATCGCCTTCACGCGCAAAACTCGCCGCGAGGTCGCGGAAATGGCGCGGCGGCGCGACGTGCGTTTCACGAACCGGCGTCCCCCACCTCTCCCCGGCCCTCTCCGCCCCGAGGGGCGGAGAGGGGAGTCGAAGTCTCGATCCAGGCCGCGATGGCGGTCCCGATCGCGGGACCGGAATCTTCCTGGATGAAGTGCTTGCCAGGCACCGTGACCTCCGTCTGGTTCGGCCAGTTCCGGCAGAACTCGCGCTGCGCGCCGATCAGGATGGCGCCCGGATCGGCGTTGACGAACAGCTTAGGGAACTGGCTCGTCGCCATGAACTCGGCATATGCCTGCACCCGCGCCGTCACATCGGGCGGCTCACCGCCGATCGGGATGGCGCGGGGCCAGGCGAGCGTCGGCGCGCGATGGTCGGGGCGCAGGAAGGGCCGGCGATACTCCGCCATCTCCGGCTCGGTCAGCGTCCGGATCACCGAACCCGGCAGCACGCGCTCGACGAACAGGTTCCGCTCGAGGATCATCTCCTCGCCCTTCTCGGAGCGGAAGCCCTGGAAGATGCGGGCCGCGTCGGGGTTCCACTCCTCCCAGCCAGAGAGCGGCCGGACGATCGCCTCCATGTAGGCGATCGCCCGCGCCCGGTCGGGATGGCGGCGCGCCCAGTCGAAGCCGAGCGCCGAACCCCAGTCGTGCACGACCAGCACCAGCTTCTCGTCGGGCGGGATCAGCGCGTCGATGAACCCGTCGACGAAGCGGCTGTGCGTGTCGAAACTGTACTCGGTCGGGCGCCAGCTTCTCGCTGTCGCCCATGCCCATCAGATCGGGCGCCAGGCAGCGCGCGGTCCGCGCCACCGGCGGGATGACATCGCGCCAGAGGAACGAGGAGGTCGGGTTGCCGTGCAGGAACAGCACCGGCGCCCCCTGCCCCGCCTCCACATAGGCCATGCGGCGGCCCAGGATCGTCGCGGCGCGCTTCATTCGCTTGCCATCTCGCTGACGTTGCGGCTCTTCAGCGTATCGACCAACCGATGCTTCCACTCCCGCGCCGACCCAAGCGCGAGGCCGAGCAGCCGTGCCCGCCGATGGTCCAGGTGGCAATCATACTCCCAGGTGAACCCCATGCCGCCGTGGGTCTGGATGTTCTCCTTGGTGGCGAGCCAGCCGGCGTCGCAAGCGGCGATCCGCGCGACGGAGGCCGCGACCGGCAGCTCGGCAGCGTCGGTATGCAGCGCCCAGGCGCCGTAATAGGCGTTCGAGCGCGCCAGCTCGACCGCGATGTAGACCTCGGCGAGCTTGTGCTTGATCGCCTGGAAGGAGCCGATCGGCCGACCGAACGCGTAGCGCTGCTTGGCGTAGTCGCGTGCCATCTCGAGCGCCGCCTCGGCGCCGCCGAGCTGCTCGAACGCCAGCATGATCGCGGCGCGGTCGAGCAGGCGGCGCACCTGCTCGGCGCTGTCCGCGCCCGGCAGCGGCTCGGCCAGCGCGGCGGTGAAGGTGAGCGTCGCGTGCGGCCGGCTGGGATCGAAGGTCTGGACCGCCTCCGGCGCGACGCCGGGGCCGGCGAGGTCCACGAGGTACAGCCAGGGTCCATGTCCGCCATTCACGCTGACGACGGCGACATCGGCGCTCTCGCCGTCCGGCACCGCCCGTTTGACGGCGGTCAGCCTGCCGTCCGTGACGCTTCCGTGCAGCCGCTCAGGGTTGGCAATGCCCGGTGCCTCGGCATGGGCGAACGTGCCGATCGTTTCACCCGAAGCCAGCCGGGGCAGCCATGCCGCTTGCTGCGCCGGGCTGCCGAACGCCATGATCGCCTCGGTCGCGAGATACACGGACGAGGCGAACGGCACTGGCGCAATCGCGCGCCCCAGTTCCTCGGCCAGCACGCAGATCGCGAGATGGCTCAGTCCGCCGCCACCGTGCTCCTCCGGAATCGCCGCTCCCATCCATCCCATCGTCGCCATCTGCTGCCAGAGGTCGCGGTCGAACGAGGCACCATCTCCCTCAAGCACCCGGCGGGATGCGGCCGGCGGACAGCGCGCCGAGAGGAAGCGCCGCGCCTCCTCGCGCATCTGCTTCAGCTCGTCCGGAAAATCGAAATTCATTGCCGCCTCGCCGATCCGCATTGTCCCGAGCCATCCGGGTCTATACCTGGAGAGCGCCTCACTCTAGCGGTAACGCGCCGAAGCTCATGCATGGGGCCGTTGACTTGCCTGCGCCGCTTCGTCACCTTGCCCAAGGCGAGCTGACGCGTTGATCGAACTCAAGAAGCAGCACCGCCGCAAACGGGGAGGGTCGATGGGACACGCGCGCCGGGAGCGGCATTCCAGTGTCGGATGGATGCGGCATGTCTGAGGCGGCCGGGCCGCTGCTCAGCGTACGAGGTGTAGTGGTCCGTTTCGGCGGTGTGGTGGCGCTTGCGGGTGTCTCCTTCGATGTCCCGCGTCGCCAGATCTGCGGCCTGATCGGACCCAACGGTTCCGGCAAGACGACACTCTTCAACTGCATCAGCGGCATCTATCGCTACGCCGAGGGCGACATAGTTTTCGAGGGTCAGTCGCTGAAGGGCGAACCGCGCTACCGCATGTCACCGCTCGGCATCGGCCGCACCTTCCAGAATATAGCGCTGTTCGGCAGGCTGACCGTGCGCGACAACATCCTGGTCGGGGCACACCACCTCGCCCGTTCCGGGTTCGCCGCCAACTCGCTGCGCCTTCCCCGCGTGCGCATGGAGGAGGCGGCCGCGCGGCGGCGGCTGCGCGACGTCCTCGATCTGCTGACCTTGGGGGATGTCGCCGACGTGCCGGTGGGCGGCTTGCCGTTCGGCACGCAGAAGCGGGTGGAGCTGGGCCGCGCGCTGATGGGTGCGCCCAAGCTGCTGCTCCTCGACGAGCCGGCGGGCGGGCTGAACCACTCCGAGGTCGATGGACTCTCCACCCTCATCCGCGAGATCGGTGCCCACTACGAGATGTCCGTGCTTGTCGTTGAGCATCACATGAGCATGGTGATGGGAATCTCCGACAAGGTCGTCGCGCTCGAATTCGGCCGCAAGATCGCCGACGGCACGCCCGATGCGGTGCGCCGCGAACCCGAGGTGATACGCGCCTATCTGGGCGGCACAGACGATGACGAAGAGGCGCTGCATGCCGGCACTGCTTGAGGCGCGTGGCCTCCACGCCGGCTATGGGCAGACCAAGGTTCTGCATGGTCTTGACTTCCAGGTGGAACAAGGGCGGACGACCACGCTGCTCGGCGCGAACGGCGCCGGCAAGACCACGACGCTGCGCGCGATCTGCGGCTTGATCCGCCCGCAGGGCGAGGTGCGGCTCGGCGACCAGCGGATCGACCGTCAGCCAGCGGAGGAAATCGTGCGGCGCGGCGTCGGGCACGTTCCCGATGGACGCGGCACGCTCATGGAGCTGACCGTCGAGGAGAATCTCCGTCTCGGTTCGTACACGCGCCGCGACCGCAACGCGGTGAAGGCGGACTTCGAGAGGATGTTCACCTATTTTCCCCGCCTGAAGGAGCGCTATCGCCAGCAGGCGGGCACGCTGTCGGGCGGGGAGCAGCAGATGCTGGCGATCGCGCGCGCATTGCTGGTCAAACCGCGACTGCTGCTGCTCGATGAACCCTCCTTCGGCCTCGCGCCCTTGATCGTGCAGGATATCTTCCACATTCTTCGACGCATCCGCGCCGATGAGGGCGTCAGCATCCTGTTGGTGGAGCAGAACAGCTCGGTCGCCCTCGATTTCGCGGACCACGCGTACCTGCTGGAAACCGGGCGGATCGTGATCTCCGGTCCGGCCGCCGACCTCCGCAAGGACGAAGCCGTCCGGCGCGCCTATCTCGGCTATTAGGGAGTGCGAGCGTGAGCGGGCTCCTTCACCAAGTCATCTCGGGCCTTGCCAGCGGCAGTATCTACGCAGCCGTCGCGCTTGCTCTCGTCATGATCTACCAAGCGACGCATCACGTGAATTTCGCGCAGGGCGAGATGGCGACCCTGTCGACGTATATCTGTCTCACGCTCATCAATGCCGGAATCCCATACTGGGGCGCCTTCGTCATCACCGTCGTCGTGTCCTTCATCATGGGAGCAGCAATCGAGCGGATTTTGATACGGCCGGTCACAAATGCACCTATCCTCACGGTCGTGGGCGTCTTCATCGGCCTGCTGCTGGTCATCAACTCGATGGACGGCTGGATCTTCGATTACGTCATCAAGCCCTTCCCATCCCCGTTCGGTGGCGGCCAGCCGTTGCTGGGCGGCTACATCTCCTCCCACGAGGTGGGTGAGACGGGGGTGACGCTGATCGTCCTGTTCCTGGTCTACCTGTTCTTCCGTCACACGACGCTGGGCTTGGCGATGCGCGCCGCGGCGTTCAACCCGACGTCAGCGCGGCTGTGCGGCGTGCGCGTCAACCGGATGCTGGCACTGGGCTGGGGTCTCGCCGCGGCGATTGGCGGGATCGCCGGCATCATGGTCGCGCCGATCGTCTTCCTCGATCCCAACATGATGTTCGGCATCCTGATCTATGCGTTCGCGGGCGCCTTGCTGGGCGGGATCGATAGCCCGCTCGGGGCGGTTATCGGCGGGTTCATCGTCGGCGTTCTGGAGAACGTCTTCGGCGCCTATATCGTCGGCACCGAACTCAAGCTGACCGTAGCCTTGATCATCATCGTGGCCGTGCTGCTGGTGAAGCCCGCCGGGCTACTCGGCCGCCCGTTGCAGAGCAGGGTGTAGCCCATGCGTGACGCCGATCTCGCTCCCCGCGGCGCGGACGACAGGGAGGCCCGGCTCGAGCCATGGCGCATCGCGGCCGTCCTCATTGTCGTTGCGATCGCGATCGCATTGACCTTCATCGTCAGCAGCTACCGGCTGTTCCAGTTGTCGATGACGCTGTCTTATGCGTGCGCGGTGCTCAGCCTGACGGTGCTCACCGGCATCAACGGCCAGCTCTCGCTCGGCCACGGCGCATTCTACGCGGTGGGCGCCTACGCCACGGCAATCCTCATGGCCCAGTACGGCTGGCCATACTGGGCGACCATCCCGGTTGCTGCTGTTGCCGCGGGAATTGTCGGCTTTCTGGTCGGGTTTCCGGCGCTGCGATTGGCCGGCCTCTACCTTGCCCTGGTGACCCTGGCGCTCGCGGTCGCCGCGCCGCAGATCCTCAAGGTGAATGCGCTGTCCGGACTGACCGGCGGCGTGCAAGGACTTATTGTCGACAAACCGGAGGCGCCGTTCGGATTGCCGCTGGATCCGGACCAGTGGATCTATCTTTTCTGTCTCGCGATCACCTGCGTCGTCTTCCTGCTCGGCTGGAACCTGACGCGCGGGCGCATTGGGCGCGCGATGATGGCCATTCGCGACCAATCGCTCGCCGCCGAGTCGATGGGCATCCACCTGTCCGCCGTGAAGACCCGCACCTTCGCGGTCAGCGCGGCGTTCGCCGGGGTCGCTGGCGCGCTCACCACGATCGTGGTGCAGTTCGTCGCTCCCGACAGCTTCAACCTCTTCATCTCGGTCTGGTTCTTCGTCGGCCTGATCGTCGGCGGCGTCAGCTCGATCCCCGGCGCCATATTCGGCGGCGCCTTCATCGAGTTCATTCCCAATGTCGCCAACGACATCTCCAAGGCGGCACCGGGAGCGATCTACGGCGTCATCCTGATCGCATTCATGTATCTGCTGCCGACCGGCATCGCGGGGGGATTGAGGCGTCTGTTCCGCTTGCTGTCCTCTCGCCGCCGCCAGGTAGCGGCGGTGCCCTAGGAGACGGAGGTGATGATGCTCGACCTGACCGGCAAGGTGGCGCTTGTCACCGGCGCCGGATCGGTGGGCCCCGGTTGGGGCAATGGCCGCGCCGCGGCCACCCTGATGGCGCGTCAGGGCGCGAGAGTGTTCCTGGTCGACATCAACCAGGCCGTCGCCGAGGAGACGCACGCCACCATCGCCGCGGAGGGCAATGAGAGCGCGGTGCATCGCTGCGACATGCTGAACGCCTCCGAGGTAGAGGCGATGGTACGCGCCTGCCTTGCCCGTTTCGGCCGCCTCGACATCCTGGTCAACAATGTCGGCGGCTCGGCACCGGGCGATGCGGTGAGCATGAGCGAGGAGGTCTGGGACCGGCAGATCGACACCAACCTCAAGACCGTGTTTCTGGGCTGCAAATACGCGATCCCACCGATGGCCAGGCAGGGCAAGGGCGCTATCGTCAACATCAGCTCGGTCGCCGGACTGCGCAATGACGGGCACGGCGGACGCCAGCACGTCGCGTACAGCGCGTCGAAGGCGGCGGTGATTCAGTTCACCCGCTCGACCGCCGGCGCTGTCGTGAAGCAGGGCATACGCTGCAACACCGTCGTGCCGGGCCTGATGCACACGCCGCTGGTGGAGCAGCGCCTTGCGAAGACGGTCGCCGGCGACGACGCCGCCGCGCTGATCGCCAGCCGCAACGCTCGCTGCCCGATGGGCCGCATGGGCACCGGGTGGGATGTGGCCCATGCGGTGCTGTTTCTCGCCTCCGACGAGGCGGGCTACATTACCGGGACGGAAATCGTGGTGGATGGCGGGCTGATCCTCGCCTCCCCTTAGAAGGAGACGCCGATGGCCGACCGCTTCCCGCAACTCACGCCCGAGACCATGAACCCGGACCAGCGCCGGGTTGCCGATTTCGATCCAGTCGGGCCCGCGCGGGAAGGGCCTGCGCGGCCCGTTCAACGCGCTGCTCCGCAGTCCTGATCTGGCCGAGCTGGTGCAGCTGGTCGGCGCCTATGTCCGCTTCAGCAGCTCAATTCCGCCACGGCTGAACGAGCTTGCGATCATCATCACCGGGCGCAAATGGACCGCGCAGTACCAGTTCTATGCGCATCGCCGCCTCGCGATCGAGGCCGGACTGCGCGCGGAGATCGCCGACGCCGTGGCCCAGGGACGCCGGCCCGAGGGGATGCAGCCCGACGAAACCGACGTCTATGACTTCGCGACGGAGTTGCTGACAAAGGGAGAGGTCAGCGATGCGACCTATGCCCGCGCGCAGGCGCGCTTCGGGGAGCGCGGCGTGATCGACCTGATCGGAGCCTGCGGGTATTATAGCCTGGTGTCGATGGTGCTGAACGTGGCGCGCGTGCCGTTGCCGCCCGGGGAGACGCCGCCGCTGAAGCCGCTCTGAGGGAGCGCATGGAGGACTTTACCGCACCGATCTCGTCCTCTGGTCCGCGCAGCAGGCCGCGGCGCTGCGCGATGCTGCCCGCGAGGGCAGCAACGCGGCGGTCGATTGGGAGAATGTGGCCGAGGAGATCGAGAGCTTGGGCGCGTCCGAACGGCGCACGCTGGCGAGCCACATACGGACCGTTATCGAGCATTTGATGAAATTGGATGCCTCGCCGGCGCCGCAGCCGCGAGGCGGGTGGCGGGAGATCATCGCCCGGGCACGGGACGACATTGAGACCGTTCTGGAGGACAGTCCGAGTTTGCGACGGGAGTTGCCGGAGATCGTCGTTCGCCAGCACCGCACCGCGCGGCGCGCCGTTTCCCGGGCTCTCGCGGAATGGAACGAGGACACCGTCGTGCTTGACGCCCTCACCTATAACGCCGACCAGGTCCTCGGCGACTGGTTTCCTGGGAGCCAGATATGAAATTCGGCCTGCGCTACTGCAACACGGGCCGCTACACCGACCCCAAAGAGGCTATCGGCCTGCTGCAGGCCGCCGAGGCGGCTGGGTTCGAGTCCGCCTGGACGGTCGAGCACATCGTCGTGCCGGAGGGCTATCAGTCCGCCTACCCCTACTCCCCCACCGGCAGGATGCCGGGCCGGGAATGGGAGTTCGCGCTGCCCGACGCGCTGACCTGGATGGCCTATGTCGCCGCGGCGACTAGCCGCATCAAGCTCGCGACCGGTGTCATCATCCTGCCGGAGCACAACCCGGTGCTCTGCGCCAAGCAGGTCGCGACGCTCGATCACATGTCCGGCGGGCGCGTGATCCTCGGTGTGGGCGTCGGCTGGCTGAAGGAGGAGTTCGACGCGCTTGGCGTCCCCTTCGAGCCGCGTGGGCGCATGACGGACGAATACATCGCCGCGATGCGCGAGTTGTGGACCGCCGACAAGCCGACGTTCCACGGCGAGTTCGTCCGCTTCGAGAAGGCGCATATGCGCCCCAAGCCGGTGAACGGTACTGTGCCGGTCGTGATCGGTGGCCACACAAGAGCGGCGGCGCGCCGGGCCGGGCGGATCGGCAACGGCTTTTTCCCCGCCCGGGGCACCACGCCCGAACTGCTTGAAATCGTCCGCCAAACCGCCATCGAGGCGGAGCGCGACCCGGACGGGATCGAGATCACGGTCAGCGCGCCCGATGACCTGTCGACGATCCCCGATCTCGCCCAAGCTGGCATTCATCGGGTCACCATCCCGGTGATGGCGAATGCTGGACTCGCCAAGCGTATCTCTGGGCCGGAGGACGTCCTGGCCTTTCGTGAAGTCATCGAGCGGTACAGGGACGTCTAGAGGAGGCAGCCATGTCCACGCTTCGCGGCGGCGATGGCCCGCGGTATCGGCAGTCGGGCGGGGATGCAGCACCCTACGAGACAATCAATGTCGACAAGCTCACCCCGATCATCGGCGCGGAAATCGGCGGGGTCGACCTCGCGCGTCCGTCGAATTGGCAGATGGATGAGATCCACCGTGCGCTCGCGGAGAACTGCGTCATCTTCTTCCGCGACCAACATCTGACCCCGACGCAGCACCTCGATTTCGGGCGCCGCTTCGGCCCGCTGCACCTCCATCCCGCCGCGCCGCACGAACCGGACCATCCGGAGCTGATGATCATCCACGCCGACAAGGACAGCCCGCGCGCCAACGGCGAGGGCTGGCACTCCGACGTGTCCTGCGACATTGAGCCGCCGATGGGCAGCATCCTGCATATCACCACCTGCCCGCCGCACGGCGGGGACACGCTGTTCGCCAGCATGTACGCCGCGTACGAGGCGCTGTCGGATCGCATGAAGACCTATCTCGACGGGCTGACCGCCGTGCATGACGGAGAGGACGTCTATCGCGGCCTGTACAAGGGGGTCGCCGACAAGCCGAGCTACCCGCGTGCCGAGCATCCGATCGTGCGCACCCATCCGGTGACCGGACACAAGGCGCTGTATGTCAATCGCGGCTTTACAAGGCGCATCGTCGGCGTGCCGCGCGACGAAAGCGCGGCGATCCTCGCCTATCTCTACGAGCACGCCGAAAATCCGCTGTTCCAGTGCCGCTTCCGCTGGCAGCCGAACTCGGTCGCCTTCTGGGACAACCGCTGCACCCAGCACCGTGCCATGTGGGACTATTGGCCGCATACAAGATCCGGCCATCGCGTCACCGTCCAGGGCGAGCGGCCGGTCTAGCCTCAGTTGGCCCGGGGCTGTATGACATTCGGCAAGCCTCCGGTGGAGGCAGCCAGAGGAACAACTCGCATGATTCGCCGCCGTCATCTGCTCCAGAGCTCCGTCGCGGCCCTGGCCGCTCCCGCGTTTGTCCGCCGCGCCGGCGCGCAGTCGAGCTTCGACTGGAAGCAGTTCAAGGGCCAGCACATCGAGGTCAACTACCAGCTCTCGCCGCGCGGCGACGTGGCGCGGGCGCATCTGAAGGAGTTCGAGGCGCTGACCGGCATCAGCGTCGGCTTCGAGCAGATTCCCGAGCAGCAGCAGCGCCCGAAGGTCGCGCTCGAGATGGCATCCGGCCATCCGAGCTTCGACGTCGTGAACGTCGGCATGCACGTGCAGAAGCGGCTGATCGAGAAGGCGAAGTGGATGGAGGACCTCCGCCCCTATATCGCCGATCCGTCGCTCACCGCGCCCGACTTCAACCAGGCGGATTTCAGCAAGCCGTCCATGGCGGTGGCGACGGCGGAGGACGGCAGCATCGGCGTCCTGCCGCTCAACCAGGACCTGTTCATCATCTACTACAACAAGGAGCTGCTCTCCCAGAAGGGCTTCAACGCCCCCCCGCAGACCTTCGACGAGATGATGAGCATGGCGCACAAGCTCACCGATCCGTCGAAGGGCGTCTACGGGTTCACCGGGCGGGGCGTGAAGAATGCCAACGTGGTGCTGTACGACAGCATCCTGCTCGGCTGGGATCAGGAGACGGTGACGCCGGACGGGAGGAAGCTGCTGACCGACACGCCGCAGGCGATCGACGCCGGCAAGTGGTACCAGCAGATCATGCGCGAATGCGCCCCGCCCGGCAGCGTCGGCTTCAACTGGAACGAGTGCCAGACGACGTTCAGCCAAGGCCGTGCCGCGATGTGGTGGGACGGCATCGGCTTCTCCGCGCCGCTGGTCGATCCAACCAAGTCCCGCGTGATCGGCAAGGTCGGGTTCGCGCCGGTTCCGGCCGGTCCAAAGGCGCATAATTGCGCGACCTTCATCGACGGTATCGGTATCCCGGCGAAGGCCAAGAACAAGAAGGCCGCCTGGCTGTTCCTGCAATGGGTCACAGGCAAGGGGATGCTGACCAACGTTCTGCGCACTGGCTCCGGCACGCCGCCGCGCCTGTCCTGCTACGAACAGCCGGACGTGGTGAAGGCGAGCAAGTTCCCGCAGGAGTGGTTCGACACCACGCAGACGAGCCTCAAGATGGCGCGCTCCGGCCTGCCGGTGATCGTGCCGGTCACCGAGTTCCGCGACATCATCGGCGTCGGCTTGACCAACATCGTGCTCGGCAAGGACGTCGCGACGGAGCTGAAGCAGGCGACGGCGGCGTTCCAGCCGGTGCTCGACAAGGCGAACGCGGCCTGACTTGTCCACGACGCTGACTCCGACCGCCGTCGTGCCGGTGGCACGGCAGGCGGCGCGCAACTACGTCCGCCGCTACTGGCTGTTCTCGCTGCCGGCCGCCGCGGTGGTGCTGGCGGTCATCATCTTCCCCTGGCTCTTCACGATCTTCATCTCGCTCAACACGTGGGATCCGGCGGGCGGCGTGAGCTGGGTCGGGCTCGCCAACTACATCCACCTGCTGACGGATGCGCGGTTCGGCTGGGCAGTGGTCCGCACGCTCTACTTCGCCGCGCTCGCGGTCGCGTTGCCGCTGGTGCTCGGGGTGGCCGCGGCATTGTGCTTCCACCAACGGTTCAGGCTGCGCGGCCTGGCGCGCACGATCTTCGTGCTGCCGATGATGGCAACTCCGGTGGCGATCGCGCTGGTCTGGTCGATGATGTTCCATCCGCAGCTCGGGGTGCTGAACTATATCCTCACGTCGCTCGGTCTGCCGCCGTCGAGCTGGACCTACGCGCCTGACACCGTGATCCCCACCCTGGTCATGGTGGAGACGTGGCAGTGGACGCCGCTCGTGATGCTCATCGTTCTCGGCGGGCTGGCGAGCCTGCCGATTGATCCGTACGAGGCGGCGCAGCTCGACGGCGCGAACCCCTGGCAGAGATTCTGGCACATCACCCTGCCCCTGCTCTGGCCATTCATCGTTGTGGCCGGCGTGATCCGGACGATCGACGCGCTGAAGTCCTTCGACATCATCTACGTGATCACCGGAGGCGGGCCGGGCACGGCGAGCGAGACGATCAACATCTTCCTCTACCAGCAGGCCTTCGCCTTCTATCAGCTCGGCTATGCCGGGGCGGTCACGCTGGTGTTCTTCGTGCTGATCGTCGCGGTGAGCCTGTGCCTGCTCGGCATGCGCCAGCAGGCGAAGTGGCAGTGACCCGCCCGGTGACGCGCCGCCGCCTGCGCCGGATCGCCTCCCGCGCCGGACTGTACCTCGCCGTGCTGGCGCTGATCTCGCCGGCCCTTTTCGTTTTTCTATGGATGCTCTCGCTCTCGCTGAAGAACGAGGTCGACAACATGGCCTTCCCGCCGGTGTTCGTTCCGCATCCGCCGACGCTCGCCAATTTCGTGAAGGTGTTCGCCGAGAACGACTTCCTCAGCTACACGGTGAACTCGCTCATCGTCTCGGTCAGCGCGACGGCCCTTGCGCTGGCGATCGGCGTGCCCGCCGGGTACGGGATCGCCAAGGCGCGCGCGATCCGCTCCGCCGTGCTGATCCTGATCGCCCGGCTGACGCCCGGCCTGTCGTACCTCATTCCGCTGTTCCTGCTGTTCCAGTGGCTCGGGCTGGTGGGCACGCTGACGCCGATCATCATCACCCACCTCGTGCTGACGGTGCCGATCGTGGTCTGGATCATGATCGGCTTCTTCGAGGGCCTGCCGGGAGAGTTGGAGGAGGCGGCGCTGGTGGATGGCGCGACGATCTGGCAGGCGTTCCGCCATGTGGCCATGCCGCTCGCGCGTCCGGGCATCACGGTCGCCACGATCCTGGCCTTCATCTTCAGTTGGAACAACTTCCTGTTCGGCGTCGTGCTGGCGAATCGCGAGACGCGCACCCTGCCGGTCGCGGTCTACAACATGCTGACCTTCGAGCAGGTGAGCTGGGGCCCGCTCGCTGCCGCGGCACTGGTGGTGACGGCGCCGGTCCTGCTGCTGACGCTGTTCATGCAGCGAGACATTCTGACCGGCCTGACGGCTGGCGGCGTCAAGGGTGGCTGAGCCGGTGCAAGCCAGCGCGCGCCTCCCTATGTTGGGGTCATAGCGGAAGGAGCGAGGCGATGAGCACGGAGCTTGCGACCCTGGGCGGCGGCTGCTTCTGGTGCCTGGAGGCGGTGTTCAAGGATCTGCGCGGAGTGACCCGCGTGCAGTCCGGTTATGCCGGCGGCCACGTCGCCGACCCGAGCTACGAACAGGTCTGCGCGGGAAATACCGGTCATGCCGAGGTGACGCGGATCGAGTTCGATCCCAGGGAGCTGAGCTACGCCGACCTGCTGCGGGTCTTCTTCTCGATCCACGACCCGACGACGAAGGACCGCCAGGGCAATGACATCGGGCCGCAATACCGCTCGATCATCCTGACCCATGATGATGCCCAGCGTGACACGGCGAGATCGGTTATGGCTGAAGTCGCGCCACTCTGGGGTGCGCCGCTGACGACCGAGATCGAGCCGCTCGAGGCGTTCTATCCCGCCGAGACGGAGCATGACGACTATTTCGCGCGCAACCCTTGGTCCGGCTATTGTCAGGTCGTGGTGGCGCCGAAGGTCGCCAAGTTCCGCAAGAAGTTTGCTGACCGGCTGAAGCGGGCGGCGGCGGAGTAAAGGCAAGCGTTCCGCACCTGAAGCGTCATTGCGAGCGCAGCGAAGCAATCCCCTGCCCGCGGGGGATTGCTTCGTCGCTGCGCTCCTCGCAATGACGCCTTTGCCTCTCATCGCCGCGCGTTGGCGCGGCGGGTGAGGGTCACACGGAGAAGTACTTCGCCCGCGGGTTCAAGACGACGATCGCGCTCGTCGACTGCTCGGGGTGAAGCTGGAATTCCTCCGACAGCGACACACCCACGCGCTCGGCGTCCAGCAAGCGCAGCACCTGCGTTTGGTCCTCCAAATTCGGGCAGGCGGGATAGCCGAACGAATAGCGCGAGCCGCGGTAGCTCTGGCTCAGCATCTTCTCCATGTCGCGGTCGTCCTCGGCGGCAAAGCCAAGCTCGGCGCGGATGCGCTTGTGGACGTATTCCGCCATCGCCTCGGCCATCTCCACCGAAAGGCCGTGCAAGTAGAGGTAGTCCTGGTAGCGATTATCCTCGAACCAGGCGCGCGCGGTCTCGGACGCCGTCTGCCCCATGGTGACGACCTGCAGGCCAATCACGTCGCGCTCCTCGTCGTCGACGTCGCGGAAGAAGTCGGCGATGCACTCGCCGTCCTCCTTCGGCTGGCGCGGCAGAGAGAAGCGCGCGACCTCCGTGGTGCCGTCCGGCTCGAACAGGATCAGATCGTTCCCCTGCCCTGCCGCCTTCCAATACCCGTAGGCGGCGCGCGGATGCAGGATGTCCTCCTTCTCGCAGAGCGCGAGCATTCGCTTCATCACCGGGCGCAGCTCCTGCTTCGCCCAGCCGAGGAAGTCGTCGAGTGACCGGCCCTGCTTCCGGAACCCCCACTGGAATTGATACAGGCTGCGCTCGTTGACGAACGGCACGATCGCCTTGGGCGAAGCCTCCAGCGTGCGCGCGCCCCAGAACGGCGGCGTCGGCGCCTCCACGCCCCGCGTGATCCCCCGCCTGCGCACCTGCACCGCGAGCACGTCGACCGGGCGGAACGCCTTGGCGTCGGCCTGGCCCAGCGTGCGGGCCGTGTTGCGCGCCTTGCCGACGCGCTTGGCCTGCACCGCCGCGAGATAGTCGTCGAACCCGTTGCCCATCACCTTGTCCATCAGGTGCAGGCCGTCGAACGCGTCGCGCGCATAGGCGACGCGCCCGCACGCATAGGCGCGGACGCAATCGTCCTCCACATAGCCGCGGGTCAGCGCCGCGCCGCCCAGCATCACTGGCAATTCGAGCCCCTGGCGGGTCATCTCCTCGAGGTTCTCGCGCATCACCACGGTCGATTTCACCAGCAGACCGGACATGCCGATCGCGTGCGCCCGGTTCTCGCGCGCCGCCGCAAGCATGTCGGCGAGCGGCACCTTGATGCCGAGATTGACGACGCGGTAGCCATTGTTGGTGAGGATGATGTCGACGAGGTTCTTGCCGATGTCGTGCACGTCGCCGCGCACCGTCGCGAGCACGATCGTGCCCTTCTCCTGGCCCTCCACCCGTTCCATGAACGGCTCCAGATAGGCGACGGCGGCCTTCATCGTCTCCGCGCTCTGCAGCACGAAAGGAAGCTGCATCTTGCCGGCACCGAACAGCTCGCCTACCACCTTCATCCCGTCCAGCAGCACGTCGTTGATGATCGAAAGCGGCGGCAGGGTCTTGAGCGCGGCCGCCAGGTCGTCTGTCAGCCCCTTGCGGTCGCCGTCGACAATGCGGTCCTTCAGCCGCTCCTCGGCCGTCTCGGCCACGCGCCGCTTGGTCGCGTCGGCCGCCTTGCGGTCGGCGAACATCTCGAGCAGGCGTTGCAGCGGATCGTAGCCCTCGCGTCGACGATCAAAGATGAGATCCTCGGCGACCTCCACCTCCTCCGGCGCGATCAGATGCAAGGGACGGATCTTGGAGGCGTGCACGATCGCGCCCGTCATGCCCGCGCGCACCGCGTGATCCAGGAAGACCGAGTTCAGCACGGCGCGCGCCGCAGGATTCAGTCCGAAACTGATGTTCGAGAGGCCCAGGATGATTTGGATGTCGGGGAACCTGGCCCGGATCGCCGCAATCCCTTCCAATGTCCACTGGCCGAGCTTGCGATCGTCCTCGTTACCGGTGGCGATGGTGAAGGTCAGCGGGTCGATCAGCAAATCCGATTGCGGCAGGCCGAAGCGGTTGCAGGCGAAATCCACCAGCCGCTCGGCGACCGCGAGCTTGCGCTCCGCGGTCTTGGCCATTCCCTCCTCGTCGATGGTCAGCGCGATCACCCCGGTGCCGAAGCGCCGCGCGAGATGGAGCCGATCGATGGCGTGCTTCTCGCCGTCCTCGAAATTGATCGAGTTGATGATCGGCTTGCCGCCGTGCAGCTTCAGCGCCGCCTCGATGACCGGCGTCTCGGTGCTGTCGATCACCAATGGCGCGTTGACCGACCCGGTGAAGCGGCGGATCACCTCGTCCATCTCGTAGGTTTCGTCGCGGCCGACGAAGGCGGTGCAGACGTCGAGCGCGTTCGATCCCTCTGTCGCCTGCTCGCGGCCCATGCCGACGCAGCCGTCCCAGTCGTTCTTCTCCTGCAGCTCCCGCCAACGCTTGGAGCCATTGGCGTTGCAGCGCTCGCCGATGGCGAAGAACGCGTTCTCCTGGCGCAGCGCCACGGACTGATAGAGCGAGGCGACCGAGGGCACCCAGACCCAACGCCGCTCGACCGGCGTGGGGCGCGGCTCGCCATGGCGCCGCAGCATCGCGTCGAGCGCCGCGATATGCGCGATGTCGGTCCCGCAGCAGCCGCCGATCAGGTTCACCCCGTCCTCGGCGACGAAGCGCTCAAGCCAGGTCGCGAGATCGGCGGCACTCAGCGGATAGCGGGTGTGGCCGTCGACAAGCTCCGGCAAACCCGCATTGGGTTGGATCGAAAGCAGGCCGGGCCAGTTTTGCGAGAGAAAGCGCAGATGCTCGGCCATCTCCTGCGGGCCGGTGGCGCAGTTCAGGCCCATCAGGGCCACGTCGAGAGCATGCACGATGGTAGCGGCGGCGCCGATGTCCGGGCCCACCAGCAGCGTGCCGGTGGTCTCCACCGTCACCTGCACGAAAGCCGGCGTGTCGGTGTTGGCTTCCGTGCGGGCGATCTTCATGCCGTTGACCGCGGCCTTGATCTGCAGCGGGTCCTGGCAGGTCTCGATCAGGATCGCGTCGACCCCGCCCGCGATCAGGCCCCGGCATTGTTCGGCGAGCGCCGCCTCCAGCGCGTCGTAGGCGATCGCACCCAGGGTCGGCAGCTTGGTGCCCGGCCCGATGCTGCCGAGCACCCAGCGATGCCGTCCATCGGCGAACTGCTCGGCCGCCTCCCGCGCCAGTTCGCCCGCACGCTTGTTGATCTCGAACGCCTTGTCGGCGATGCCGAACTCGCCCAGCGTGACCGGCGAGGCGCCGAAGCTGTTGGTCTCCACCATGTCGGCGCCGGCTTCGAAATAGCCGCGATGGATGTCGCGCACGAGGTCGGGGCGCGAGAGGGTCAGGATGTCCGTGCAGTTCTCGTGCCCCCAATAGTCGCGCTCGATGTCGAGGGTCAGCGCCTGCGTGCGGGTGCCCATCGCCCCATCGCACAGCAGGACACGCTCGCGAAGGACATCGAGGAGATGGGGACGGGACATGCCGGTTCCTTAGAGCGCGACGAGTTCAGGAAGACGGTTCACGGGCGCGCCGGTACGCGTGGCCGGCCACAGGCGGATCGGCAGCGCGCCGTCATGGATAGGGAGCGGCCTACCCGGCGCCACCCCGGCCTCGTTCATCAGACCCGCCATCGCGGGATCGGCGAAGCCGGGCCAGCGATGGGCGAGCCGCCCGCACAAATCGGCGCGGGAATGCTCGCCCAGATCGACGACGATCAGCGCGCCGCCGGGGCGCAGCACGCGGGCGGCCTCCGCCAGCACCGCGTCGGGCTGCTCGGCGTAGTGCAGCACCATCTGCAGGACCACTACGTCGAACGAGGCGTCCTGCGCCGGCAGACGGTACATGTCAGCCAGGCGCACAGAGCAGTGCGGCAGCCCGGCACGCGCGAGACGGGCGCGGGCGAGCGCCAGCATCGCCTTGCTTGCGTCGATCCCCACGCCTTCGGTCACGCGCGGGCCGAGCAGTTCGAGCACGCGCCCGGTCCCGGTCCCGATGTCGAGTAACCGGCCTGTCCGACCGGGCACGAGCGCGGCCAGCGCCGTCTCGACCGCACCTGCCGGCAGGTCGAGCGCGCGCATCTCGTCCCAGTCCGCACCCTGGCGGCGGAACCGATCGGAGGCGACGCGGGCGCGTTCCGCGAGGACCCGAGCGGCTTGGCGTCGGTCGGCCTCTAGCAGCGGATCCTCGCCTGGAAGGCGTGCAATCAGGTCCCGCGACAGCGCGCCTGCCTCTCCGGCGGGAACGGCGAACCAGACATTGGCCCCTTCCCTCACCCGCTCCAGCAGGCCCGAGTCGCAGAGCAGCTTCAGGTGGCGCGACAGGCGCGGTTGGGACTGGTCGAGGATTTCAGTGAACTCGGTGACGCAGAAGGCACCGCGCCCCGCCAGGGCGAGTAGCCGGAGCCGTGTCGGCTCGGCGGCGGCGCGCAATGCGAGGAGGAGGCGGTCCATGGCTTCCCATGGCATAAGGATATCTTTATGTCTAGTGGATCATGGCTGGCGACCCACGCATTCCCGTTCGCTTCGGCTCCCGCGAGGAGGCCGGTGACGGCTGTGCGCTGCTGATCGAGGGTGCGCCAGACGGGCCGGGGACCGGCCCGATCGCGTATTTCGTGCCCGGCCCGGCTGCGGGACACCCCGTGGGCTGCGCCTGCTGCGTCCCCCGGCGCCCGGCGGCCGAGGCGCTGACACGGCTGTTCCTGACCCATGCTCGCGGCGGGTCGCCCTTGGAAGGCGTTGTCGCGGTCACGCGCACAAGCGCGGGGAGGCGGGCGGTGCTGGATGCACTAAACGGGGATATGGTGACGAAGGCGCGGTTTCGATTGGGTTGACGCGGTTGACCCCCCTGCCCTTCGCAGGCACTGCCGCGGCATGAGCGCGCGCGTGCATGTCATCGGCGCCGGGCTGGCCGGACTCGCGGCGGCGCTCTCGCTGATCGAGGCAGGGCGGGCAGTCACGGTCTACGAGGCGGGGCCGGCGGCGGGGGGGCGTTGCCGCTCGTACCACGACCGTGCGCTCGGGCTGACTATCGACAATGGCAACCACCTGCTGCTCGGCGGCAATCATGCGGCGTTCGCCTACCTCGCACAGGTCGGCGGCACCGACGGCCTCGGCGGGCCGGAGGAGCCGCTGTTCCCGTTTCTCGATCTTTCCTCAGGCGCGCGCTGGACGGTGCGTCCGAACCGTGGCCGGGTCCCCTGGTGGATTGGAGTGGCGAGCCGCCGGATCCCCGGCACCGGGCCGGTCGATTACCTGCGCCTGCTCGCTCTGCGCTTTGTGAGCGATGACCGCAGCGTCGCTGAGGCAGTGCCACGCGGGACCACTGTACGATCGGCTGATCGCGCCGCTTGCGGTTGCCGCGCTGAATACCCAGCCCGATTCGGGTCTTGCCCGCCTGTTGGGCGCCGTCGTGCGGGAGACGCTGATGCAGGGTGGCGCAGCCTGCCTGCCGCGGTTTCCCCGTGCAGGGCTGTCGGCGATCTTCGTCGATCCCGCCCTCGCCTACCTGTCGGCGCGCGACGCTACGGTTCATTTCGGGCGGCGCGTCGCCTCGCTGACCGTCAGCGGCTCGCGCGTCATCGCATTGGATGGCGTTACCCTTGGCCCGGAGGAGTCGGTCGTGCTCGCCGTGCCGCCCTGGATCGCGACTGACCTGCTGCCCGGGCTGACCGCGCCCGATGCATTCGAGGCGATCGTGAACCTGCATTTCCGGCTCGATGCCGATCCCGGACCGGCCGGCTTCACCGGGCTTATCGGGGGCACCGCCGAATGGGTGTTCGTGAAGGAGGGGCATGTCTCGGTGACCATCAGCGCCGCCCACCGGCTGCTCGACACGCCCACCGAGACGCTGGCGGAAACCGTCTGGCCGGAGGTCTGCGCGGCGCTTGCGCGTCCCGTGACTGAGCTGCCGCCCTGGCGCGTGGTAAAGGAGAAGCGCGCCACCTTCGCCGCGACCGCCGAGCAGGAGCGCCGCCGCCCCGGGCCGCGCATCGGGCTCGCCAACCTGGTTCTCGCCGGAGACTGGACCGCGACCGGGTTGCCGGCGACGATCGAAGGTGCGATCAGGTCGGGCCGGCGCGCCGCGCAGGCTATCCTCACCCCCTGACATTCATCGCATGGACGCCGAGACGCCGACCGAGTCCGCTGCCCTGACCGATGCGGTCGATCGCGCCGCCGCGGCGCTCGCACGCCGTCAGAACGCAGATGGCCACTGGATGTTCGAGCTGGAAGCCGATTGCACGATCCCGGCGGAATACGTCCTGCTGGAGCATTATCTCGACCGCATCGACGAGGAGCTGGAGCGCAAGATCGGAGTCTATCTGCGCGCGCGCCAGACCGCGCAAGGCGGCTGGCCGCTGTTTCATGACGGCGCGTTCGACATCTCCTGCAGCGTGAAGGCGTATTTCGCGCTGCGCTGCATCGGCGATCCGGCGGACGCGCCGCATATGATCCGCGCGCGTGACGCGATCCTCGCCTCCGGCGGGGCCGAGCGGAGCAATGTGTTCACCCGCGCCCAACTTGCGCTGTTCGGGCAGGTGCCGTGGCGGGCGGTGCCGGTGATGCCGCTCGAGATCATGCATCTGCCGCTCTGGTTCCCCTTTCACCTCAGCAAGATGTCGTACTGGTCGCGCACGGTGATCGTGCCGCTGCTGGTGCTGATGGCGCTGCGCCCGCGCGCGCGCAACCCGCGCGGGATCGAGATCCGGGAGCTGTTCCGCACGCCGCCCGAGCAGGTGCGCGACTACATTCGTGGACCCTATCGCTCAGCGTGGGGACGCTTCTTCAAGGGACTCGACAGCGCGTTGCGTGTCGCGACGCCGTTCTTTCCGGCCCGCTCCCGCCGAAGCGCGATCGACAAGGCGGTCGCCTTCGTCACCGAGCGGCTGAACGGCGAGGACGGGCTGGGCGGCATCTACCCTGCGATCGCCAACAGCGTGATGATGTTCGACACGCTCGGCTTCGATCCCGCCGCACCCCCCGCCGCCACCGCCTGGCAGGCGGTGCGCAAGCTGCTCGTGATCGAGGAGGATCGCGCCTACTGCCAGCCTTGCCTCTCCCCTGTCTGGGATACCGGTCTCGCCGGCCACGCGATGGCGGAGGCTGGCCATCCGAACGCCGTCGATGCAGCGTGCGACTGGCTGCGCGCCCGGCAGATCAACGAGGTCGTGGGCGACTGGGCGGTGCGCCGCCCGGGGCTGCCACCCGGCGGCTGGGCCTTCCAGTACCTGGAACGACCACTACCCCGACGTGGACGACACCGCCGTGGTCGGCATGCTGCTGCATCGGCAAGGCGATCCGGCATACGCGGAGGCGCTGGAGCGCGCGCGGGTCTGGGTCATCGGGATGCAATCAAGCGACGGCGGCTGGGGGGCGTTCGAGCCGGAGAACACGCATCACCACCTCAACCACATCCCGTTCGCCGATCACGGCGCGCTGCTCGATCCACCGACGGCCGACGTCACTGCGCGCTGCGTCTCCTTCCTGGCGCAGATCGGGATGCGCCCCGACGATCCGGTGCTGGTCCGTGCCCTCGGCTTCCTGCGGCGCGACCAGTGCGCGGACGGGAGCTGGTTCGGCCGCTGGGGCACCAACTACATCTACGGCACGTGGTCGGTGCTCTGCGCGCTCAACGCGCTGGGCCTGCCCTCCGAGGACGATGCTGTGCGCCGGGGAGTCGATTTCCTGCTCTCGGTGCAGCGCGAGGACGGCGGTTGGGGCGAGGACGAGGAGAGCTACGGCGCGGCGCCGCATGGGCGCTACCACGAGAGCACGGCCGAGCCAGACCGCCTGGGCGCTGCTCGGCCTGATGGCGGCGGGCGAGGTCCGCCACGACGCGGCCACTCGCGGCATCGCCTATCTCAGTCGCACGCAGCGCGAGGACGGCGAATGGACCGAGCTGCCCTACACCGCTGTCGGCTTCCCGCGCGTGTTCTATCTTCGCTACCACGGCTACCGGCTCTATTTCCCGCTGCTCGCGTTGGCGCGCTACCGCAACCTGCTGGACGGCAATGACCCCCGAGTCGCCTTCGGGTTTTGAGCGGGTCGGGATCGTCACCGGGCTGGAGGCGGAAGCGCGGATCGCGCGCCGGCTCGGCCGCATCGTCGCCGTCGGTGGCGGCACGGCGGCGGGCGCGCGCGGGGCGGCGCGCACGCTGATCGAACAGGGCGCGACCGCGCTCATCAGCTTCGGCCTCGCGGGGGGGCTCGATCCGGCGTTGAGGCCAGGGGCGCTGCTGGTGCCGCGCAGGGTTCGTGTCGAGGACGCGTGGCAGAACGCGGATGCCGGACTTTCCCGTGCTCTGGGCGGTCCGACCGTGGACGGAATCCTCGGAGCCGAGACTGTCGCCGCAACCGCTGCCGATAAGGCCCGCCTATGGCGAGAGAGCGGATGCGCGGGTGTCGATCTCGAGACCGGGATCATCGCCGCACTCGCGCAGGCGCACGGCCTGCCCTTCGCCGCGCTGCGAGCCGTGTGCGATCCCGCCGGGATGGACCTTCCCCCGGCGGCGCTGCTCGCGCTCTCGGCGGAAGGCCGGATCGGCTTGCCGCGCGTGCTCGGCTCTGTCATCCGCGCACCAGCGCAGATGCCGGCGCTGCTCACCCTTGGCTGGTCCGCCGCTCGGGCGCGCGCCGCGCTTATTCGCCGGGTCGGGGCGATTGGGGCGCCCTTGCGAATCAGCGCCTGACCGCCCATTTCACCTCCGTCGGGGCGCCGCTTTCGGGTCCCGGCACTTGCTTCGCTCTACTGAGAGGGAGCCGATGACAACGCGGTTGTTCACCTCGCCCATGTTCCTGGGCTTCGACCATCTCGAGCAGATGCTCGAGCGGGCATCGAAGACCTCGGCGGACGGTTATCCGCCGTACAACATCGAGCAGGTCAGTCCCACAAGCTTGCGGATCACGCTCGCCGTGGCCGGCTTCTCGATGGACGATTTGCAGATCACCCAGGAAGACAACCAGTTGGTGATCCGCGGGCGGCAGGCCACCGAGGAGACGGAGGGGCGGGTCTTCCTGCATCGCGGTATCGCCGCGCGGCAGTTCCAGCGTGCTTTCGTGCTGGCCGAGGGGATCGAGGTGCGGGGCGCGTGGCTCGACAACGGGCTGCTGAACATCGACCTCGCCCGTCCGCAACCCGAGCCGCGCGTGAAGACTATCGCGATCAGGGGCGCGAATGGGGCTGGAGGTCAGCCCCAGACGGTCGATGTGGAGGCGGAGAGCGCGACAGAGCAGGAGTAACACGAGGTTTCAGAACGCCGGGGCCGCAGAGGGACCGGCGGAAGGAGAAGACGATGAATAGCAACGCGAACACCACCGACGCCGCGGAGCAGGCTGAGGCGATGCGGGTCCGGTTCGACGTCCGCCATCTGTCGGAGGCGCAGCTCGCCCAGCTGGGCCTGCAGCAGATCGCCTATATCCGTCCGATCGTCGTCAACGGCGAATCGGGATTCGCGATTCATGCCGCGGACGGCACGCCCATGGCGCTCGCCGGCGACCGCGACGTCGCGATCGCGGCCGTGCTGCAGCAAGAGATGGTTCCCGCGCTGGTCCACTGACCGACGCGCCCGAGCCTCCGTGTCAGCTTGGTGCCGACCGGAACCAGAGACTCCGGTGCGGGTAGGCCCGGACGAACCACCCAAGCAGAAGCTGTGCAAGCGAGCGGCGCTCGACGACCCCCCGCTCGATCAGGACCGGCCGCATGAGGCGCACCGCGCGCCCCATGCGGTACCATGGGATCTGGCTGAAGATGTGATGCACCAGATGGCAATCCCCTGAATTGGCGACGAACAGGAGGCGGGTGATCGCGCCGGTCCGGTAGTACGTCCCGAGATGGAAGCGGTTGGATGGATCGACGTCGGCGTGTTCCAGGATGACCCGCAGACTGGACGCGACCGGCGTCACGATCAGCAGCGGCAGGACGTAGCCCGCCAGCACGGCCTGCGGCCAGACGACAGCGCATCCCGCGACCGCGAGAAGGAACAAGGGCAGGAAGATGCGCTCCAGCCGGAGACGGCGCGCCTCCTTGGGCGTGCGGGGCACGACGGGGCGCATCGGAATGTCGGCCTTGGACAGGCGACCCAGCTTGGCGAGCCGATCGCCCGCCGCGGTCAGGAAGAAGACGCGCTTCCAAGCGGTGTCGAGGTTCTGCTTGTAGGTCTCCGTGTCCCTGTCGGTGCCGAGATAGGCGTGGTGGTCCGTATGGGCGATCACGTACCAGGTCGGGCTCAGGAGGACCGGAAAAGACGCGACCATCGAGCCGATCCAGGAGCCGGCGTCGCCCCAGATGCGGCGATGCATGAAGGCGTCGTGGCTGAGCAGGCCGAGGGTCTGCAGCGCGAGCCCCTGCGCGACGAAGCAGAACGCCCACGGCAAGCCGAGCGGCAGCCAGGCGAGCAGCACGAACAGCAGCACGACCGAGCCCCAGCAGGCCAGCACGCCGATCGCATCGAGGATCACGCTCTCGCGGTGGAGCCCCGCCAGCGCGTCGGCGCCTACTTGCGCCCTGATATCGGCTCTGATGGAACCAAGCTCGCGCAGCGCGCTCATTGCATGGCCGCCTCCCATCGCGTTCTAGCAATGAGGGGCCACTCACCGCAACCGGAAGATGCTGGCGCAACGAGGCGTTGCCGCAAGAATAGGCCGCAAACGATGTGATTTGTTGCTTTTTGATCGTCGGGTTCGATAATATTCGCCGCCTGGAGAGCCGGAATGGCGTATGCACCGACCCAGCGACACGGCCTGCGCAGCCGCTACGCTGTCCTGCTCGTGGTCCTGCTTCTCGCGGGGCTGCCGATCGCGGCTTGGCTCGACCTGCGTGCCCTGAACGAGCGTATCCTGCGTGACCAGGCGCGGGACATCAGCCGCATCATCGACGACATCCGCTCCTTCTATGCGACCGACGTGGTCGACCGTGTCATGCAGGCGCATGGCGCGGTGATCGCCACCAACAACTATCGCGACATTCCGGGCGCGATCCCGATCCCGGCGACGCTGTCGCTCGAGCTAGGCCGCATTATCAGCGCCCAGAGCGGCGCCGTTCAGTACCCGCTTCATCTCCGACTTGCCCTTCCGGGGCCGAGCGCCGCACCATTTTGACGCGTTCGAGTCCCACGCCCTGCGAGAGCTGCGCACCGACCCGAATGCGCAGATCGCGCAGTCATCGGGATCGATCTTCGACAGCCGAGTCCGCGTGGTGGCGCCCATCCTCATGGGCGCCCCCTGTGTCGCATGCCACAATTCCCATCCCGACAGCCCGAAACGCGACTGGAAGGTGGGCGACGTGCGCGGCATCCAGGAAGTGGTGGTGCAGCAGTCGATCGCGACCAACATCTTCGCCTTCAAATACCTGATCGGCTATTTCCTGCTCGCCGCGGCGATCGGCACCACGTTCCTTGTCGTTCAGCGGCGCCAGGCGGCGCTGATCCACGGCATGAACGACGAGCTGACAGCGGCGAATGACTTCCTCGCCGCGATCTCGATGAAGCTCGCGAAGTATCTCTCGCCGCAGCTCTACAAGAGCATATTCAGCGGCGAGCGCGATGTCGCGATTGCCACCGAGCGCAAGAAGCTCACGATCTTCTTCTCCGACATCAAGGACTTCACCGCGACGACCGAGCGGCTGCAGCCGGAGGAGCTGGCCGCCATCCTGAACGAATACCTGACGGAGATGTCGGCGATCGCGCTCGAGCATGGCGGCACGGTCGACAAGTTCATCGGCGATGCGATCCTGGTGTTCTTCGGCGATCCGGAGAGCAAAGGGGTGGAGGAGGACGCGCGCGCCTGCCTGCGCATGGCTGTCGCGATGCAGCGCCGGCTGGCCAGGCTCGACATGGAATGGCGGAAGCGCGGGATCGAGAATCCGTTCAAGGCACGGATGGGGATCAACACCGGATACTGCAATGTCGGCAATTTCGGCAGCGCCGAGCGGATGGAGTACACGATCATCGGCGCCGAGGCGAACCTCGCTGCCCGTTTACAGGCGATCGCCGAGCCCGGCGGCATCGTCATGAGCTACGAGACCTACGCGCATGTCCGCGACCTGGTGCAGGTGCGCCCGCTCGCCGCGATGTCGGTGAAGGGGCTAAGCCGGGAGGTGTCGCCCTACGCGGTGGTGGGCCTGCTCGGCGAGCTGTCGCGCGGGCGCATCATCAACGAGAACGCGGCCGGGCTGCATCTGTTTCTGGATGTGGACAGCCTCGGCCAGGAGGAGACCGCGCGGGTACGCACGCTGTTCGAGGAGGCGCTGGCGGCGCTAAGGGAGCGGCCGGCGTAGAGGTTGACGTGTGACCAGCATGTGCGCACATGCGCGTCATGATCCAAATCCGTAACGTCCCTGATCCGCTGCACCGCCAGCTCAAGTCGCGCGCGGCGATAGCTGGCATGTCCCTTTCCGACTACCTGCTGCACGAGCTGCGTGGAGCGGCCGACCGCCCGACGATCGAGGAGTTGCGGGCACGCCTGCGTACGCGTCCGACCATAAATCTCTCCCCCACGCCGGCCGAAGTGATCCGCGCGGAGCGCGGTCGCGAGTGATGGCGGAAGCGCTCGACTCACCGCTCACGGTCGTTTTGTTGTTCAAGACCCGTGGCTACGCGCAACACTCGCGTGCAACGGGTCGCTGTTGGCGCGGTGCCCTTCCGGCGAAAACCCGCGGATGTCGGATCAGAGGCGTCGGGCTGGGTTGTAGGGGCTTGACGGATTAACGTCGAGGTCGACGATTTCGACGCAGCCTTGTGGCTGAGTATGGGCTTCACCCGTATGCCACGGGCCGTCACGGAGCTGGACGTTGCTTACCTTGTCGAGCCAGAGGCAACGCCATTGCCCTCCGCGGGGCAGGCCGGATCGGCTTTGACCGCCGAACTGATAGGTGAGCGCTTTCTCCTGACCCTCGGAGTGACCGAGGATGATCGGGCAAAGCTCGCGGATACATCCGTCATACAGGCACAGGATCTGTTTGCGCGCGCGCATTGCCTCGCTGAACAGGTCATAGACACGGGTTGGCACAGCATCTCCTCTTCCGATCATGGAGATGATGTGGCGGTATGGATCGGCAAGCGCTGGCGCAGGGTAGCGCGTGGGCGCGGCCCCTGGTTTGGATCAGGCGGCGTGCATCGTGGGGATGCGTGCCAGTGCCGACGCCAGTTCCCGTTCCACCCGCCACAAATCGTGCACCTGTTACATACGTAACCAGAGGTCCGGCCCGTTGCCGCAGAGCTTGCCAAGCCGCGCCGCCATCTCCGGCGCCACACCGTGTCGCTCGGCCAGGATGCTATGCAGCGTCTGCCGCGACACCCCCAAGGCCTCGGCCGCGCCGGCGACCGTCAGGCGCAGCGCCGGCAGCACGTCCTCGCGCAGGGGCGCCCCCGGGTGGGTCGGCTGGCGCCTGGGGTCCCGCGGGCGGGCTCGATACTCGGGCAAGGCGTACTCTTTCAGTGCTACTGCTCCAGATCGACTCCGAACGCATCCGTGCCATCCCAGAGAAAGGTGACGCACCACGGTCCATGCACCGTGTAGGTCCCGTTCGACAAGTGCGATTCCCCGAACACCGTGCCATTCTTGTGGGCTGACAACGCGATGTGTATATTGCGCGAGCTTAATACACATCGCCGAGGGCGGCTGAAATGCGGACCAACATCGAGATTGACGATGAGTTGCTGTCCCAGGCCATGGCGGCGGCTGGCCTATCCACCAAGCGCGCCACGGTGGAAGAGGGGCTTCGATTGCTGGTTCGGGTCGGCCAGCAAGCGCGAGCACTTGCTGAACTGAGGGGCTTGGGGTGGGACGGCGATCTGGAGGATATGCGCCGAGGCCGTCCCACGCGGCGGTTGTGATCCTTGTCGACAGCTCGGTCTGGATCGCGCATCTGCGCGGCCAGCGCACGCCCGCGACGACCAAGCTCGAAGCCGCCGCCAGCAGGGAACCGCTCCTGGTGGGCGACCTCATCATGCTCGAGGTCCTGCAGGGCGCTCGGGATGAGCTGCATGCCACCCGTATTGAGCGCGGACTGCGCCGGTACGCGCTCGTGCCGCTGCTGAGTGGTGATCTTGCTCCACGTGCCGCGCGGAATTATCGGCGGCTACGGGAACTGGGGGTGACGATCCGCAAGACGGCCGACATCATCATCGGCACCTACTGCATCGAGTACCACCACGCCTTGTTGCACGACGATCGCGATTTCGAGCCGATGGAGGAGTTTTTAGGGCTTATGGTGGTGTGAGGTGGCTGCCGTGGAGATCGGCTCATCGCTCGTGGTGACGGCAACGAGCGCGACTTCGACGGTGTGGAGATCGTCAATCCGCTTCGCGGGGCGGCGTGATGCCGGCCAAGCTACTCTCTAGATCATCGTGCATCAGCATGTCCCAAGTGAAATCAAGGAGGTTAAAACGGCGCCTGAAATCTGGCGGAGGGGATGGGATTCGAACCCACGATACGATTCATCACCGTATAACGGTTTAGCAAACCGCCGCCTTCGGCCACTCGGCCACCCCTCCAGCAGGCGCGATTTAGGCCGGATCGCGCGGCCCGGTCAAACGAGACATTCCCCCTCTCCTCTACAACGGGGGGAGAGACAGGGTGAGGGGGGACACGGCGGATTTGCCACCTCGGCTGCGTCACCCTCACCCGGCTCGCTACGCGAGTCCGACCTCTCCCGCAGGGCGGGAGAGGTGATTGCGGCAAACGCGATCGACCTCAATCAGCCGCCGACCGCGACGTTGTCGTACACACCGACTCCCTGGACGATCAGGAACTTGCACGGGCCGCCGTCCTCGCCGTGTACGTAGTGCGCGATCTTCGGGCCGACCTGGCAGCGTCCGCCCGGCATCAGGCGGTGCTCGGCGCGCGGGGCGCGGGTTTCCACCACCATCGGACCCTCGAGGCAGACGAAGCTGTCGGTGATGTCGCTGTGATAGTGCCAGGGAATGCTCTGACCCTTCGCCAGCGTCAGCACGAGCACGCGCATGTCGGCGCCCTCGGCGACGGTCTCGCGGCCGGCGATCGCTTCCGGCTTGTACGGCTTCACTTCCATCGCATTTCTCCGTCGCGTCAGCTCAACGCCACCTCGAATCCGCGCGCCGTCGCCGGGCGTGCCATCATCTGGCGGTACCAGCCCCCGACATTGGGGAAGTCGGCGAAGTCGACCTTGTGGCGCTCGTGCCGCCAGGCCCAGCCCAGGATCGCGAAATCGGCGATCGACAAATCGCCCGCGACGTACTCCACCGTGCCGAGGCGCTTGTCGAGCACCCCGTACAGCCGGCGCGTCTCCTTCGAGTAGCGTTCGAGCCCGTAGCGGCGGTCCTGCTCGTTCTCGACCTGCAGGAAGTGGTGCACTTGGCCGGGCATCGGGCCGAACCCGCCCATCTGCCAGTTCAGCCACTCATAGACCGGCACCCGCGCGCGCAGATCGCGCGGCAGGAACTTGCCCGTCTTCTCGCCCAGATACAGCAGGATCGCGCCCAATTCGAACACGCTGATCGGCGCTCCGCCCGGCCCCTCGGGGTCGACGATCGCGGGGATGCGGTTGTTCGGGCTGATCTTCAGGAACGCCGGGTCGAACTGCTCGCCCTTGGAGATGTTGACCGGGCGCACGTCGTACGACAGCCCCATCTCCTCCAGCGCGACGCTGATCTTGCGCCCGTTCGGCGTGTTCCAGGTCCAGAGCTCGATCGCCATTCTCGCGTCCCCTCAGTTCCAGACCGTGACGTGCGCGTCCAGCGTCGGCCGCGCGGCGGGGGATGGCTCGCCGACCGCGGTGCCGAGATAGAGGAAGGCGACGATCGCGTCTTCCGCCTCCAGCCCGAGCGCGCGCTTCACCGCCGGATCGTACGCCGGCGCGCCGGTCTTCCACATCGCCCCGAAGCCCATCGCCTGGGCGGCGAGCATGACGTTCTCCGCCGCGGCGCCGCCAGCCAGGAGCTGCTCGACCTCCGGTATCTTGTGGCCGTGCTGCACGATGCGCCGCGGCGACGACGACAATCGGGCGCGCGGTGCGCCTTGCCGCGCTCGCGCTCCAAGCTCGGCCTCGGAGACGCCGGGTTCGCGCGCCTTCAGCGTGCTCGCCAGCAGCTCGCCGAACGCGTCGCGCCGCTCGCCCGGGATGACGATGAAGCGCCATGGGCGCAGCCGCCCATGATCGGGCGCGCGCAGCGCCGCGGACAGGATCGCATCGAGCTGGGCCTTGTCGGGCCCCGGCTCGGCAAGCCGCGTCGCCGAGTGGCGGCGGGTCAGCAACTCCATCGCGTCCATTCTGATCTCCTTGCTTCGGCCGGAGATTAAGGCCCCGCCCGCTCACCGGCCACCCAGACGCCGCCGACCGCGATGTCCTCGGTCACGGCGACCGCATCGGCGATGCAGCCCGGCGTGAGCCGGCCCCGGTCGGGCACGCCCAGGAACGCGGCGGGCGTGGTGGCGGCCATCGTCAGCGCTTCCGGCAGCGTGGCGCCCATCAGCGACCGCGCGTTGCGCACCGCGCTCGCCATGTCGAGATGCGCGCCCGCGAGCGTGCCGTCCTTGGTCGTCAGCCGCCCGTCGGCGACGCGGATCATGTGGCCGTGCAGGCGGAAGGCGGTGATGTCGGAGCCGACCGAGGCCATCGCGTCGGTCACCAGCATCAGCCGCCCAGCGCCCTTCATCCGCAGCGCGAGGCGGAGATTGGCGGGATGGACGTGCAGGCCGTCGGCGATGATGCCGGCGAAGCCCTCGCCGGTCAGCGCCGCGCCGACCGGCCCGGGTTCGCGCCCGGCGAGCGGCGGCATGGCGTTGAAGAGATGGGTGAAGCCGCGCGCGCCGGATGCCAGTGTTTCCTCGCAAGAGGCTGTGCTGTGGCCGACCGCGACGGTGACTCCGGCCGCGGTCAGGCGCGCGATTGCGGCGGCGCCGACGCATTCGGGCGCGAGCGTGACGAGCAGCGGGCGCGGCGTCTCCTCGCAGAGGAAGCACAGCGCGTCCTCGGTGATCGGGCGGATCAGCACCTCCGGATGGACGCCCTTGCGCGCCTTGTTGAGGAACGGGCCTTCGAGATGCAGGCCGAGAATGCCCGGCTCGCCCGCATCCTGCGCGGCGAGTACGGCGTTCGCGGCTGCGCGCATCGCTGCCTGCGTGTCGGTGATCAGGGTCGCCATCAGGGCCGTAGTCCCGGACCGCCGATGCGCGCGAGCGATCGTGCGCAAGGTCGGCACGTCGGGGGAGTCGTTGAACAGCACCCCTCCCCCGCCGTTCACCTGCACGTCGATGAAGCCGGGAGCGAGGATCAACTCGGGCGCCAACCGCTCGGTCGGCACGCCAGCCGGAATGTCGGCGCCCGCGCAGATATCGCGCACACGCCCATTCTCGGCGACCAGCGCCGCGTCGGTGCGCATCGCCTCGCCGGTGAACAGCCGCGCGGCGTGGATCGCCCTCACCGCCGCACTTCCTCCAGCGCGGGGCGCAGATGGCCGTGGTGACGCGCGAGCGCCGCCTCGGCGCTTGCGGGATCGAGCCCGGAGAGGATCAGCGCCGCGAGCTTCACCTTGCCGCCGGCCAGCGCCAGCGCCGCTTGCACGCGCTCGGGCGAGGCGGGCACGATCTCGGCCAGCATCCGCTCGGCGCGGCGGTGCAGCTTGGCGTTGCGTGCGACCATGTCGACCATGCGCCCGCGATAGGTCCGCCCCAGGCGCACCATCAGCGCGGTGGAGAACAGGTTGAGCGCGGCCTTCTGCGCGGTGCCCGCCTTCATGCGGGTCGATCCCGCGATGGCCTCCGCGCCGGTCTCGATCAGCACCGCAAGCTCCGCCGCCTCCAGCAGCTTGCCCCGGCTGTTGGCGATGCCGATCGTCAATGCGCCGCGCGCCCGTGCCTCGGTCACGCAGGCGATGGTGAACGCGGTCGCCCCGCTCGCCGCCACGCCGAGCACGACATCGCCGGCGCGGATCCCGTGCGCCGCGATCTCGGCGCGGGCGGTATCCGTCAGGTCCTCCGCGTTCTCCACCGCGCGCAGCAGCGCGTTGGGACCGCCTGCCATCAGCAGGACCAGCCGGTCCTCGGGCCAGTCGAAGGTGGGCGCCAGTTCCGCGCCGTCCTGCACGGCGATGCGCCCGGATGTGCCGGCGCCAGCGTAGACCAGCCGCCCGCCGGTCCTGAGCCGGCCGCTCGCCGCCTCCACTGCCCGCGCGAGCGCCGGCAGTGCGGGGCGAAGCGCGGCGACCGCGGCCATCTGCCCCTCCCAGAGCGCGCCAAGCACCGTGGACACGTCCCAGGTGTCGAGCGCGTCGTAACGCGGGTCGTGATGTTCGGTCGCGGGGAGCGTCATCGCCTCCTCAGACGCGGATCGAGCCGGTCCTGCAACCCGTCCCCCAGCAGATTGAAGCCGAGGGAGGCGAGCAGGATGGCGATGCCCGAGAACGTCGCGGGCCAGGGCGAAAGGAACAGGAAGTTGCGGCTTTCGGCCAGCATCCGCCCGAGCGAGGGTGTGGGCGGCTGCGTGCCGAGGCCGAGGAACGACAGCGAGGCCTCCACCAGGATCGCGGTGGAGAGTGACAGGCTCGCCTGCACCAGGATGATCGCGGCGAGGTTCGGCAGGACGTGGCGCAGCAGGATCCGTGCAGGGCGCGCGCCGACCGAGCGGGCCGCCGCCACCATCTCGCCGTCACGCAGCACCAAGGCAGGTGCGCGCAAGATGCGCGCGAAAATCGGGATGTAGACGATCCCAATCGCCACCGCGGCGCCGAACGCGCCCGGCCCGATGATCGCGATCACGCCGATCGCCAGCAGGATGACCGGGAAGGCGAACAGCATGTCCATGGCCCGCATCACCACGCGATCGACCCAGCCGCCGAGCCACGCCGCGAGCAGGCCCAGGCCGCCGCCGATGGTCAGCGCGCCGCCGACCGAGACGGCGGAGACCGCGAACAGCGTGCGCAGCCCGAACAGCAGGCGCGCCAGCACGTCACGGCCCAGATTGTCGGTCCCGAACGGATGTGCCCAGGATGGAGCGGAAAGCCGGGCGAGGATGTCCTGCGCCTGCGGCGACCCGCCGAGCCAGGGCGCCAGCACGGCCAGCACGGCCAGCAACAATACGAGGCAGGCGCCGATGCGCAGGACCAGCGTGCTCATGCGCGCAAACGCGGATCGAGAATTGCGTAGAGCAGGTCCACGCCGGCGTTAACGAGAAGGAACACCAGGGTCGCGAGCAGGATCGCTGCCTGCACCAGCGCGTAGTCGCGCTCGGCGATCGCGCCCACCATCAGCCGCCCGAGGCCCGGCAGCGCGAAGACCTGCTCGACCACCACCGAGCCGCCGAACAGGTAGCCTGCCAGGATTCCGGTCGCGGTGATGAACGGCAGCAGCGCGTTGCGCAGTCCGTGACGCAGCAGCACGGTCCACTCGGCGAGGCCCTTGGCGCGCGCGGTGCGGACGTAGTCCTGGCCCATCACTTCCTGCAGCGAGGCGCGCAGGATGCGCGCGAGTGAGGCCGATGCCGGCAGCGCGATCGCCATCACGGGGAGCGCAACGCGCGCGAGATTGCCGAGCGGGTCGCGACCGAGCGGAACCCAGCCGATCGCCGGGAAGCGCGGGGCGAGCGCGGCGACCGCGTAGAGCGCCATGATCCCCAGCCAGAACGGCGGCGCGGTCAGCCCGGCGATGCTCGCGAGCCGCACGAGCAATCCCGGCACCTGCCCGCGCACCATCGCCATCGCGCAGCCGAGCGGGATGGCGAGCACGATCGCGAGCAGCAAGCCGAGGACCGTGAGCTCCGCCGTCACCGTCGCCGCGGCGCCGATCTCCGTCAGGACCGGCTGGCCGGTCGCGAGGCTCACGCCGAAATCGCCGTGCAGAAGCTGGCCAAGCCAATGCACGTATTGGACGACGAAGGGCTGATCGAGGCCGAGCTTGTGGCGCAGCGCAGCGATCGCCGCTGGCGTCACCTCGGCATTGGCGCCCAGCATGATCTGCACGGCATCGCCCGGGATCAGCCGGATCATCAGGAAGCTCAGAACGGAGACGCCGAAGGCGGTCAACATCAGCTCCCCGCCCCGCCCAAGCGCGGCCGAGCTCACGGCGTGAGCGTCGCCTCCCGCAGACCGCGCAGCGAGCGGGTCGGGTTGATCGTGAAATCGGTCAGGCTGTCGCGCTGGGCGGTGAACAGGGTGCCGTAGGCGAGGAAGATCGCCGGGCCCGGTGCAGGCGAGGATCTGCTGTGCCTGGTCATAGAGCGTCTTGCGCCGGGCGGGATCGGTCGCCTCGCGCGCCTCGGTCAGCAGCCCGTCGAGCTTCTTGTCGCTGTATTTGTAGACGTTGGTCGCCGCGCCGGTCTGGAACGAGCGCCCGAAATAATCGTCCGGATCGGGCCCGCCGCTGTTGAGCGAGGCGAAGGCGGTGAAGTTGCTGGCCCGCCAATCCTGGATGAAGCGTCCCGCCTCCTGCACGTTCAGCGTGAACTCGATTCCCGCGCGCTTCGCCTGCGCCTGCACGACCTGCGCGACGTCGACCACCTGCGGCACGCTGCCAAGAACGTTCATCGTCACTTTCAGCGGCAGGGTTATCCCGGCCTGCTGCAGCAATGCCTTCGCCTTCTCCGGATCAGGCTTGTAGCAGGGGAAGGCGGAGGCCGGGAGCGCCCAGTCCTTCAGCGCCGGCGAAAGCGGACCGCCCGGCACTGCCTGGCCGAAATAGGCCGCCTGAACGAGCTGGGCGCGGTCAATCGCGTAGTCGAGCGCCTCGCGCACCTCCGGCTTGTCGAAGGGCGGACGCGAGGTGTTGAGGCCGATGACGCTGTAGGCGAGGTCTTGCGTGCTCTGCACCCGCACGCCCGGCCTGCCCTTGAGCTGCAACGCCGTTGCCGCGTCGATCCCGGGCAGCAGCTGATAGGTCCCGCCGGTCAGGCCCAGCTGCCGCGTCGCCGCCTCCGGCACGATGTTGAAGTTCAGGCCGGCGAGCTTGGGCAGGCCCGAACTCCCAATAGGCCGCGTTCCGCTCGAGCGCGATCAGCGTGTTCGCTTCCCAGGCGCGGAACTTGAACGGGCCGGTGCCGTCGGGATGGCGCGCGAGGTCGGTCGCGCCTTCCGGCACGATGGCGAGCGTCGCGAGCTGCGCGAGCAGTGGCGCGGACGGGGTGGCGAGCGTGATCCTCACCCCGTCCGCTCCGTCTGCCTCGACGCTCTTGATCATCGCGAAGCGGGAGGCGAGCGGCGAGCCGGTCTTGGGATCGCGCACGCGCGCGATGGAGGCGGCGACGTCGGCGGGCGTCACCGGCTTGCCGTCGTGAAAGCGCGCGTTGGGGCGCAGCTTGAAGACGTAGGTGAGGCCGTCGGGCGATACGGTCCAGGAGGCGGCGAGCGCGGGCACGATGCGCAGGTCGGCATTGACGGCGGTCAGGCCCTCGTAGATCGCGCTGTCGACCACCTGGGTGGAGAACGCGGTCGCGACATGCGGGTCGAGCCCGACGGGCGACTGGTCGACCGCGATCTGCAAGGTCTGCGCGATGCCGCCGCCCGCCAGCCCCACCAGCATCGCCAGCGCGCAGACGCCCCCGGCCAGAACTCTCATGGCTTTCTTCCTCCCCGGTAAGGTGCCTTGTAGGGGCGGGAACGGTTCGCGGGAAGGCTTGAGAGGGCAGCTTTCGTTGGACTTCGCGATCCGCTAAGGGGGCAGCATGGCACCCGACATCATCGCCCAACTGGCCCCGCACGGCACGCTGCGCGCCGGGATCAACATGGGAAATTTCCTGCTGGTGAGCGGCAGGTCCGACTGCGGGCGATCCCGTCGGCGTCGCGCCCGACATGGCGCACGCGGTCGCCGACCGGCTCGGGGTTCCGGTCGCCTACGTGAAGTTCGCCAAGCCCGGGGAGCTTGCCGACGCCGCAGGGACCGACGTGTGGGATATCGGCCTGATCGGCGCCGAGCCGGCGCGCGCGGAGAAGATCGCCTTCACCGCCGCCTATGTGGAGATCGAGGCGACCTATCTCGTGCCCGCGGGCTCATCCATACGGAGCATCGCCGAGGTCGATCGTCCCGGCGTGCGGATCGCGGTCTCCGCCCGCAGCGCGTACGATCTCTGGCTCGCGCGCAACATCAAGCATGCCGAGCTGGTGCGGGCGGAGGGTCTCGACGGCTCCTTTAAGGCGTTCACGGATGGCAAGCTTGACGCGCTCGCCGGGCTCAAGCCGCGCCTGTTGAGCGACGTCGAGAAGCTGCCCGGCGCGCGCATCCTCGACGGGCAGTTCACCGCCGTGCAGCAGGCGATCGGGACGGCACGCACGAATGAGGCGGGCGCCAAGTTCCTGCGCGACTTCGTCGAGGAGGCGAAGGCCTCCGGGTTCGTCGCCGGCCTGATCGAGCGGCATCGGGTGCGTGGCCTATCGGTGGCGCCGGCGGGATAAACCCTCACCCGGCGCTTTGCGCCGACCTCTCCCAGAGGGAGAGTGGCTTTTCCTTCGCCTCTCCCTCCGGGAGAGGCCGGACTCGCGTAGCGAGCCGGGTGAGGGCGGCGCCCGCGACGCGACAAAGCCGAAGGCCGTCCTACTCGAAAGGATTGCTGCCCGGGGACTTTACGTTGCCGGGGAGATCAGCGCAGGTCCTGAAAGCATTCGTGGCACGTGTGCTTCCGGACAATGAAACCTGAGTCGGCGTGGCATGGCCCACGGTGACCAACATGTCCCTTGCTTTGTCCATCGCGGCGAACATCGCAACCGCAATGTCTGGCGCTACTTCGGCATTAACCATCGTGCTCGTATTGTCGTCGATAGAAAAACTGTGCTTCCAGTCACCCACAGCGATTGTAACATCGCCCTGTACGGAGGCAGGCAGCGACCAGGACGGGCTTACTAGCCGCAATTGAATGCCTTCAGCGCCCGCGCGCAAAGCGAATCCCGTAACGCGCTCAGCTGCGACGCAGACATCCGGCCGAGCGGTCATGCTCGGGTGATGCGCCATCGCGATCCAAGTCCCACTGACGGCGAGGGGGACCATTTCCTCGTCCGCGAGCGATGGGCCGCTCACTGCGATCATGATCGCAGCCGCAATGATAGAGATCCCGCACATACGTAGCATCTTGACCTCGGGGTCGCTCTCTCACGGGTGTGTAAGATGCGAACGGTTAAGTGAAGCCTAACGAGGTCCTTTCGGCGGGTGAGGGCGGCTACGTACCGATCCCGCCGACCGCGAGGTATTTGATCTCCAGATACTCCTCGATCCCGTATTTCGAGCCCTCGCGGCCGAGGCCGGAGGCTTTCATGCCGCCGAACGGGGCCTCGGCGGTGGAGATGATCCCCTCGTTGATGCCGATCAGGCCGTATTCCAGCGCCTCGCCGACGCGGAACACGCGGCCGACGTCGCGCGTGTAGAAATACGCCGCCAGCCCGAACTCGGTGTCGTTGGCGAGCTTGATCGCCTCCTCTTCGGTCTTGAAGCGGAACAGCGGCGCCACCGGGCCGAACGTCTCCTCACGGAACATCAGCGCCTCGCGCGGCACCTCGGCGAGCAGGGTCGGCTCGAAGAAATTGCCGCCGAGCTTGTGGCGATGACCGCCGGTCAGCACTTTCGCCCCGCGCTTGGTCGCGTCGGCGATGTGCTCCTCCACCTTGCTCACGGCGTCGGCGTTGATCAGCGGGCCCTGCGCGACGCCGGGTTCCATGCCGTTGCCGACCTTCATCGCCTCGATCGCCGTCTTGAACTTGGCCGCGAACGAATCATAGACGCCGTCCTGCACCAGGATGCGGTTGGCGCAGACGCAGGTCTGGCCGGTGTTGCGGTACTTGCTGCCCATCGCGCCCACGACCGCCGCGTCGAGATCGGCGTCGTCGAACACGATGAACGGCGCGTTGCCGCCCAGCTCCATGCTGGTCTTCTTGATCGTCGGCGCGCACATCGCGAGCAGCTTCGCGCCCACCTCGGTCGAGCCGGTGAACGACAGCTTGCGCACGATGGGATTCGAGGTGAGCTCGGCGCCCATCTCGCCGGAGGGGCCGGTCAGGACGTTGCAGACGCCCGCCGGCATCCCCGCGCGCTCCGCGAGCACCGCGAGGGCGAGCGCGGAGAATGGCGTCTGGCTCGCCGGGCGGATCACGCCGGTGCAGCCCGCCGCCCATCCCGGACCCGCCTTGCGGGTGATCATCGCCGAGGGAAAGTTCCACGGCGTGATGGCGGCGAAGACGCCGATCGGCTCCTTCTGCACCAGGATGCGCCGTCCCTTCGCGTTCTGCGGGATGATGTCGCCGTAGACACGCTTTCCCTCCTCGGCGAACCAGTCGATGAAGCTCGCCGCATAGGCGATCTCGCCCTTGCTCTCGGAGAGCGGCTTGCCTTGCTCGGCGGTCATGATGACCGCGAGGTCCTCGGCGTTGGCGAGCATCAGGTCCGAGAGCTTGCGCAGGATCGCGGCCCGCTCCTTGGCGAGCAGGGCGCGCCAGGCCGGGTAGGCGCGCGCCGCCGCCTCGATGGCGCGGCGCGTCTCCGCCTTGCCCATCGCCGGCACCTCGCCGATCGCCTCGAAGGTGGCGGGGTTCTTGACCGTCAGCGTCTTGCCGCTGTCGGCCTGCACCCACTTGCCGTCGAGGCAGTTGGCCTGCCGGAACAGCGTCGGGTCCTTCAGCGGCAGCGGGCTGGCGGGGTTGAGCATGAGGGTCCCTCCTGCAACGGCTGCCGCCAGGATACGCGCTCGGACGGACGATGTCAGGGGCACCGTCCGTCCGCGGCGCGTGTGCCGATGCGCTACCCGCGCCGGCGCCGGCGCAGGAGGGACAGGCCGAGCAGGCCGCTCCCGATCAGCAGCAGGGAGGCCGGCTCGGGTGTCGGCACGGGTGTCGCCAGCAGCCCGTCCACGTTGCCGTTGGCGTCCGTGTAGAAGCCGACGATCTGATTGAGATCGTTGATCCCGTTGAACGTCGTGGCGTCGATGCCCAAGGGATCGTCGAGCGAAATCCAGCTATGCGTGAGGTCGTCGTAGATGACGCCGTGCGTCGCCGCCCCGACGGTATCGACGCCGACCAGCAGGCCGTTGTCGTTTATCCCGGTCAACATCGTCGCTGACGCCCCGGGCGCATCGAGGGTCGTGAAGACGCCGCCGATGTCGAGGAAGCCGTGGGTGCCGGTGGCATCGACGAAGAACCCGGCGATCTGCCCGAGATTGTTGATGGCAGCGGCCGTCGTCGCCGTCGCTGCGGGGTTGTTCACCGGGACGAACGTGGCCGATCCGATGTTGTAGGTGTATCCGTTGGCGTTGCCCGCGGCATCGTTGTAGAAGCCGACTGCCACATTGCTGTTGTTGACGCCGAGCAGCTGGTTGATCGGAATCCCCCCGCCAGGGGTTGCCGGGTTGTTGACGTTGGTGAACATGTTGCCGACCTTGACGAAGCCGAAATTGGCGTCGTTCGGCGGGCCGAAATTGCTATTGGACCAGAACCCGACCGTCACCCCGGCGTTGTTGAGGCCAGTCACCTGGGTCTGCACCGAGCCGGGAAAGTTTTCGTTGGTATAGTCGCCCTGTCCGTACGGCGGCACCACGGTGTAGCCCTTGTTGGGATGCCCCGCCGCGCCACTGCCGAAATATCCGGCGACCTCCCCGGCGCTGTTGATCCCCAGGAGTTGGTTGAACGTCGGATCGGCATTGTTGTTCAGGGTCTGGAAACTGTAAGCTGCCTGCGCGGGCGCCGGTGCGAGCGCCGAGCCGGCGGCGGCGGCGAGCACCGCGACGGCGATGGAGTAAACCCCTCTCATGTCCCCCTCCTCCGGCTTATCCTGCCGATGTAGGGAAATTTAACCGGCGCTCTGGACAGGTCCAGCAATATTCCTTCACGTCTGGTTGACAGAACATTTTCATCAATGGCACCGCGAGGGAGATCAGATGTCGCAATTCGAGTTCGTCACCGTCGACGTGTTCACCGATCGCCGCTTCGGCGGCAACCCGCTTGCCGTGTTCCCGGATGCCGCCGGCATGACGGACGCGCAGATGCAAGCCATCGCCGCCGAGTTCAACCTGTCGGAGACGACGTTCGTCCTGCCGCCCGCGAACCCGCACAACCACGCCCGCGTGCGCATCTTCAACCGCACGGCGGAGATGCCGTTCGCCGGGCACCCGAATGTCGGCACCGGCTACGTGCTGGCGCGCCGCATGGGCGAGGTGCCGGAGCACCTGACATTCGAGGAGCCGGCGGGCCTGGTCCGCGTGCACCCGCAGCGTGACTCCGCCGGGACGATCAGCGGCGCGCGGATCGCGGCGCCCGCATGCGCTGCAGATCGGCGATGACGTGCCGATCGAGGTCATCACCGCCTGCACTGGGCTTGATGACGACGATATCGCGACCGGCGCGCACACGCCGCTGTTTGCCTCTGTTGGCATCTGGTTCGTCCTCGCCGAGGTCGCGAGTCTCGAGGCGCTGTCGCGCGCCGCGCCCGATCTCGCGGCGTTCCGCACCGCCGCGGTGGGCCGCGACGCGTCGGTCGACCGGTTCGCGCTGCATCTCTACGCCCGTCACGACGGCGAGGCGACGCGGCTGCGCGCGCGCATGTTCGCCCCGCTCAGCGGCACGATCGAGGACCCGGCGACCGGCAGCGCCAATGCCGCCCTGGCGGCCCTGCTAACCGCCCTCGCCCCGGGCGTGAACGTCACGCTGGACTACGATATCGAGCAGGGGATCGAGATGGGCCGTCCCTCCCGCCTGCTCGCTTCGGCGCGCAAGACGGGGGAGGGCCCGGTCACCGCGACGATCGCGGGCGACTGCGTGCCGGTGATGCGCGGCTTCATCGACCTATAGCGCGATGCGCAGGCTGACGCGCGTGCCGGCGTGCGTATCGTCGAATTCGATATCGGTCCGCAGGTTGGCCGCCATCGCCGCTACGATCCGCATTCCCAGGCCAGTACCCCTCGGCTTGGCCGTCGAGCCGGTGCCCGATCCCGTCATCCTCCACCACAAGGCGGGCCCCGTCGCCCTCGCGGGTGATCCGGATGCGGATTTCGCCGCTCCTGCCCTCCGGATAAGCGTATTTGTACGCGTTGGTCACCAATTCGGTGACGATGACCCCGAGCGAGACCGCCTTGTCGGTCGGCACCGCGATCGGGTCGGCCTGCAGCTTGATCGGATGTTCCCGCCCGATCGCCCGCATCGCCGAATCGAGGTCTTCCACCAGGCTCGCCAGATAGGCGTCGATGCCAACAAAGCGCACGTCCTCCGACGTGTAGAGGCGCCGGTGAATGCCGGCGATCGCCAGGATCCGCGCCTGAGTCTCCTCGAGCACGTCGCGCGCGCCCGGGTCCTTGACCGCCGATGTCTGCATCTTCACGAGCGCGGCGACGAGGGCGAGGCTGTTGGCGACCCGGTGATTTACCTCACGCAGCAGCAGTTGCGCGTGATCGCGTGCCTCCAGGGCCTCGCGTTCGGCCCGCTCCTTGGCGCGGCGCAACTCCTCCTCAACCAGCGCGTGCTCGATCGCGGCTCCCAGGAGCTCGATGAACTCCCCGCCCACGTCCTTCCAGACGTAATCGACCGCCCCCTTCTTCAGCGCCGCGACCGCCACGCGGCTGTTATCCTCCGACCCGGTCGCGTAGATGACCGGCGGATGGTCCGGAATGGCGCGGATCTCGGCGAGAACAGCGAGCCCGTCCTGGCCCGGCATGGTGTGGTCGAGGCAGACGAGCGCGAACTTGTCCTCTCGCAGTCGCCGAAGCCCTTCCGCGCCATTCGCCGCGTGCTCGACCTCGAAGCCCCGCCGGCCCAGCGCCCGCTGAACCAGGCGCGCGATGCCAGGATCGTCGTCGATATAGAGGATGCGAAGGGCGGGTCTCTCGCTCACAACTACGCCACTTCCGGAACCTGCATCACCGCGAAGAACAGACCAAGCTGCCGTATCGCGTTGGCGAACGCATCATAGTTCACCGGCTTGGTGATGTAGACGTTCGCACCGAGATCGTAGCAGCGCTGGATTTCCCGCTCGTCGTCGGTGGTGGTCAGAACGACGATCGGGGCAGCGCCGCGTGTGCTCGTTGCCCTTCATTCGCGCGAGGATATCGACGCCGGTCATGTCGGGCAGGTTGAGGTCAAGCAGGACAAGGAGCGCACGCCCCGCGTTGACCTGTCCCGATCCGTCAGGTCCGAACAAATACTCAAGCGCACTTCGCGCCGCTTCTCGAAATGAATGATCTCGTTATTGACGCCGGCTCGTCGGATATTCTTCTCGATGAGGCGCGCGTGGCCCTCGTCGTCCTCGATCATTACTATAGAGACTGGGCGCACGTCTTTTTCTCCCCGGCGGCATGCCAGTTTACACGGCTCGGGGGATTTTTGGGTAATACGACCGTGAATGTCGTGCCGACGCCGAGTTGGGAGGCGACGTCGATCCGCCCGCCCATCGAGCGAACCAGGGTCTTCACGTGGGCCAGGCCGAGACCCTCGCCCGGCCTGTCCTGCGCGCCGGCCCGGCGGAACAGTTCGAACACGCGCGCATAGTCCTGGGCGGCGATCCCCCTGCCGTTGTCGCGCACCATGTAGCGCACGCGCGATCCCGCGACCTCGCCCGATACCTCGATCCGTCCCGGCCGCTTGGGGTCGAGATACTTGATCGCGTTGTCGATCAGGTTGCCGAAGACCTGCTCGAGCGCGAGCCGGTCGGCGGTTATCCCCGGCAGGCGTTTCACTTCCACGAGCGCGTTCGCCTCGTCGGCCTGATGGCGCTGGGCATCGGCGAGGCCCTGGACGAGCGCGGTCACGTCGAGCGGCTCCGGGCGGAACGCCCGCCGTCCCTCGCGGGAGAATTTCAGGATGGCGCTGATCAGCCCGTCCATCTTGGAAATCGCCGCCTTGATGAACCCGAGGGCCTCGTCCGAACTCGGCGTCGATCGCCTCCGACCTTCGGCGTGTCGGGGAGTTCGGCACGGATGTCCTCGCGTGTTGTCTCAAGCTCGCTGGTGAAGCCCATGATATTGACCAGCGGCGCGCGGAGGTCGTGGCTCACGATATAGGCGAAGCGCTGGATCTCCTCGTTCGAACTCGCGCAACTCCGCCGTTCGTTCCGCCACCCTTGGCCTCCAGCTCGACATTGGCGCGCTCAGCCCCTCCTGCGCGCTGCTCCAGCGCGCCCGCGTAGCGGCGCATATCCACGAAACCAGAGGACAACGGCCGCGATGGCGAGCAGCGCGCTCACGCCGATCACCCCGAGCAGTGCGCGGGCCGAAGAACGCGGCGGCGGCGGCGCGCTCGGCCAGCACGCGCCCCTCCTCCGCCCGCATGCTCCGCGATGATCCACCGCGCCTGATCCATCAGCGCCTTGCCGCTCGCGGTCGGTGCGAGCGTCAGAGCTTGCACCGACGCGCCCGCCCGGCGTGCCTCTACATCGCGTCTGGACGCGGCGAGGCGCTCCGTCGCGACCTGCTGCAACTCCGCCATCATCGCGCGCTGCTTCGGATTGTCCGCGATCGCTTGTCGCAGATCGGCAAACTGGCCGGCGACCGATCGCAGCGCGCGATGATACGGGGCGAGATAGGCGTCGTTCCCGGTGAGCAGGAATCCGCGCTCCCCCGTCTCGGCGTCCTGCAGGGACGAGAGGAGCTCGGAGAGATCCGTCTCCACGGTCAGAGAGTGGCGGACCAGTCCCGTCCGGGTCGACAGCGACGTCGCGAGCCAAGCCGCCGCGACGATGCAGAGGACGAAGACCGCCGATGCGACCGCCGGGAGAGCCGGCGAGGGCGCCGCTGCGTGCAGGTCGGCGGGTGTGAGGCGCTGCGCGCTTGCGGCGCTCACGCGCGAGCCGGCCGCCACTTGGCGCTGATGCGCCCGCGCATCCGGCCGATCCGCCCGACCCCGGCAAGGCGCCGGTCGAGAAACGCCAGCGCCTCGGCATCGTCCTCGCTCGTGTCGCGCAGCCAGAACAGCAGGGTGGCCGTGTAGACCCCGGCGAGGATCGCCCGCTTGGTGTACCAGGAGATGTCGGTCGAACGGTCACCGACGGCATGCCAGATCGCGTCTACGGTACGGGCCGTGCACAGCAGGCCGGTCCGGACGTTGGCCGGCAGCGCGAGCACCGCGATCGCGCGGCGTATCGCTTCCTTGTGGGGCCGGTTCTGGGCGAGGCGAAGCGCGATCACCGCCCGCGTGCGCTGGGACAGGCGCATCGCGTCCAGCCCGAGCCCCGCGGCGCCTGCCTCCATCCGGCGGTCGGCGAGGTCGCAATACGCCTCCACCATGTCGGGGGCACCCCCGGGGAAGAGCAGCGGCGCGTCATCCGGCTCTTGGCCGATCGAGGCCAGCCCGCGCCGCAGGGCACGCATGGTCCAGCCGTCGAAGGGCACATTGGGCAGCAGCGCGTCGATCGCGGCATCGCGCTCCGCGCTGCGCTCGGGCGGCTCGATCATGCGGACGCCTGCTGGGCCATCGCCGCGCGGGCCAAATCCTCGGTGAAGCCGAACAGGCGGAAGTCGGTCAGCCGCATCGTGTAGAGGATTCCGTCGAGGTGGTCGTATTCGTGCTGCACCACGCCGGCATGGAACCCGGAGACCGTCCGCTCCGCCGGCACGCCATCGCAGTCCACGCCGCGATAGCGGATGCGCGGTGCGCGCGGGACGGCGGCACGCAGGCCGGGGATCGACAGGCAGCCTTCCCAGCGCAGCGCGCGCTCGTCGGAGAGCAGCTCGACCTCAGGGTTGATCAGCACGGAGTTCGGCAACGTCGAATCCTCCGGATCCTCACCCTTGCGCTCCGGCGGGATGCGGAACACGAACAGGCGCAGCGGGACGTGGACCTGTGGGGCGGCAAGCCCGACGCCGGGCGCGTCCTCCATCGTCTCGATCATGTCGGCCACCAGCCGCCGGATCTCCGGCGCGCCGGGGTCGTCGACCGGCTCGCAGCGGCGCAGCAGGACAGGGTTGCCCATGCGGGCGATCTTGAGGATGGCCATCTTGGCTCCGATATGGGGCGGAACGCCGGGGTTCCACCTGTGTTTCGGCCATGGTATAGGCCGCGTCCCGGGCAAGGAATGGCCTGCCCCACCCTGGCCGTGACCGGCCGACCGACCACGAAAAGGAGAAGTGCGCCAAGTGCAGGTTCTCGTTCGCGACAACAACGTCGATCAGGCGCTGAAGGCGCTCAAGAAGAAGATGCAGCGGGAAGGTGTCTTCCGGGAGATGAAGCTGCGCCGCCATTACGAGAAGCCGTCCGAGCGCCGCGCGCGCGAGGCCGCGGAGGCGGTGCGCCGCGCCCGCAAGCTGGAGCGCAAGCGTCTGGAGCGCGAGGGTTTCTAGCCTCCCCTTCGTGTCGGGAGTGGTCCGCCATGCCGCATGACCATTCCCACCACGCCCACTCCCCGCTCGGTACAACCGGCCGCGCTTTCGCGATCGGCAGCCTGATCAACCTCGCCTACGTGGTGGTCGAGGCCGTCGCCGGCCTGATGGTCAATTCGACCGCCCTGCTCGCTGATGCCGGGCACAATTTCGGCGATGTCCTGAGTCTGCTGCTGGGCTGGGGTGCGGTCTGGCTGGGGACGCGGGGGCCGACGCCGCGCTTCACCTATGGGATGCGGCGTGCCTCAGTGCTGGCGGCGCTCGCGAACGCGGTGCTTCTGTTGCTGGTCACCGGTGCCATTGCCTTGGAAGCCGGCCGCAAGCTCGCCAGCCCCGAGCCGACGGATGGGTTCGTGATCATGCTTGTCGCGCTCGTCGGCATCCCCGCCAACGGGATCGCCGCCTGGCTGCTCGCCCACGGGCGCAAGCACGACCTGAACCGGAACGCCGCCTTCGCCCACATGGCGGCGGATACCGCGCTGACAGCGGGCGTCGCCGTCGCCGGGCTGGTAATCTGGCTGACCGGCTGGAACCGGCTCGACGCGGCGGTCAGCCTGCTGATTGCGATCATGATCGTCGTCGGCACGTGGGATCTGCTGCGCCAGTCGGTCAACCTGTCGCTCGATGCCGTGCCGGCGGGCATCGACCCGGCGGCGGTGACCGCCTATCTAGGCCAGCTTCCCGGGGTCAGCGAGGTTCATGACCTGCATATCTGGGCGCTGTCGACGACCGACAACGCGCTGACGGTGCATCTGGTCAGGGGTGACACGGCGGACGATCCCGTGCTCCTTGAGCGCGTGCCGGCCGAGTTGCGGGAACGCTTCGGCATCGGCCACACGACCGTGCAGCTCGAGACCGTCGACACCGCATATGCGTGCGGCCTGCGCTCCGAGCAGGTGATCTGATTGCCGACAGCCCGACGCCATCACTCCGTCCCCACCCGCGTCATTGCGACCACCGCGAAAGCGGTGGGAAGCAATCCCCTGCACGCGTGTGGGGGATTGCTTCGTCCGCCCGCTTCGCGGGCGTCCTCGCAATGACAGCGAAATGGTCTCAATACATGTGCTGGCCGCCGTTGATCGATAGCGTGCTGCCGGTGATGAAGTCGGCGTCGTCGGCGGTCAGGAACGCGATGCCCCGCGCGATGTCCTCGGCGCGACCGAGCCGCCCGACGGGGATCCGCGCGACGATCTTCTGCAGCACGTCGGCGGGGACCGCGCGCACCATGTCGGTATCGACGTAGCCGGGCGCCACCGCGTTGACGGTGATCCCGAGGCGCGCACCTTCCTGCGCCAGCGCCTTGGTGAAGCCGTGGATGCCCGATTTGGCGGCGGCGTAGTTTACTTGGCCGTACTGCCCGGCCTGGCCGTTCACGCTGCCGATGTTGACGATGCGGCCGAACTTCTTCTCGCGCATGCCGTCCCAGGTCAGCTTGCAGAGGTTGTAGCAGGACCCGAGATTGGTATCGATCACCGCATCCCACATATCGCGCGTCAGTCGCGACATGGTGGAATCGCGCGTGATGCCGGCGTTGTTGATCAATATCTCGACCGGGCCAAACTCGCCCGCGATCCGTCCGATCGCCTCCTGGCATTGCGCAAAATCGCCGGCGTCGAAGCGCATGACCGCCATACCGGTGTCCTTGGCGAATGCCTTGGCGGCTTCTTCGTTGCCGGCGTAGCTCGCGACCACGGTCCGGCCGGCCTGCTTCAGCGCGCGGCTGATGGCGGCGCCTATTCCGCGGGTTCCGCCGGTGACGAGGGCAACTCGTGCCATGTCCGTACCTCCCGTTGTCCTTGGCCGTTGTCGTTGGCGCGAGCATAGCACGGCCTTTGCGGACCGGGAGGCGTCTTGTGGGCACCTCCCGCGAATGGCATTTTGCCGACCGGAACGAGGGATCGCATCGTGAACAAGATTTATCCCGACGCTCGTGCGGCGCTGTCCGATGTCCTGCGGGACGGGATGACCATCATGTCGGGCGGTTTTGGCTTGTGCGGCATCCCGGAGGCGCTGATCCACGCGATCCGTGACAGCGGGGTGAAGGGCCTGACCGTCATCTCCAACAATGCGGGCATCGATGACGCCGGTCTCGGCCTGCTTCTCGGCACGCGTCAGATCAGGAAGATGATCAGCTCCTATGTCGGGGAGAACGCGACGTTCGCCCGGCAGTACCTCGCGGGCGAGCTCGAGATCGAGTTCAACCCGCAGGGGACCCTCGCCGAGCGCATCCGCGCAGGCGGCGCCGGTATTCCCGGCTTCTACACCGCGACCGGCGCGGGCACGCAGGTCGCGGAAGGCAAGGAGACCAAGGAGTTCGACGGACGGATCTACGTGCTGGAGCGCGGGCTGCGCGCCGACCTCGCGGTGATCCACGCCTGGAAGGCGGACCCGGAAGGCAACCTGATCTATCGGATGACGGCGCGGAACTTCAATCCGATCATGGCGACGGCGGCGAAGACGACGGTGGTGCAGGTCGAGGAGCTGGTGGAGCAGGGCGCGCTCAACCCGGACCATATCGTCACGCCCGGCATCTTCGTCGATCGCATCGTCAAGCTCGCGAACGTCGAGAAGCGGATCGAGCAGCGCACCGTCCGCGCACGCGGCTGAGGAGCACGGCAATGGCCTGGACACGCGAACAGATGGCCGCGCGGGCGGCACGCGAGCTGAAGGACGGGTTCTACGTCAATCTCGGCATCGGCATTCCGACGCTGGTCGCCAACCACCTTCCCGAGGGCGTCTCCATCCAGCTCCATTCGGAGAACGGGATGCTCGGCATGGGCCCCTTCCCGTTCGCGGGCGAAGAGGATGCCGACCTGATCAATGCCGGCAAGCAGACCGTCACGACCTTGCCGACGACAAGCTTCTTCGACAGCGCCACGAGCTTCGCGATGGTGCGCGGCGGGCACATCGACATCTCGATCCTGGGCGCGTTGCAGGTCGCCGAGAACGGCGACCTCGCCAACTGGATGATCCCCGGCAAGATGGTGAAGGGGATGGGCGGCGCGATGGACCTTGTCGCCGGCGTCCCGCGTGTCGTCGTGCTGATGGAGCACACCGCGGGCGGCAAGCCGAAGCTGCTGCACCGCTGCACCCTGCCGCTGACGGGTGCGGGCGTAGTTGACCTCGTCATCACCGATCTGGGCGTGTTCGAGGTGACCAAGGACGGCCTCGTTGTGACGGAGCTGGCGCCGGGGGTGAGCCTGGAGGAAGCGCGCGCGAAGTCTGAGGCGACGCTCAACCCGGCGCCCGGACTGAAGGCGGCCTGAACAGGCTGAGAGGCGCGCCCGGATCGGTGCGCACCGGCTCGAGCGGGCTGCCCCAGAGGCTGTCCCCGGCGCGGGCGAGCAGCAGCAGGTCGGCCTTCACCCAGGTGTAGAGCCGTATCCGCGCCGCCGGGGCGAGAGGGCCGCCTGTCGCGATGATCGAGCGCAACGCGGAAAGGTCCGGGCGGCGCCCAGGCCGCTGGAAGGCGGCGTTGGCGAGCGTGGTTGCGTCCGCAATCAGCACGCTCGCCCTCGCGTCCGCCGCCGACGGAAACAGGTCTGCGGGGCGCGGTGCGTCGGCGAGCACGATCTTGGTGCCCTGCACCGCCGCGATGCGCCATGGCCAGGCGGTTCCGGTGGCCACCAGAACCACGTCGTCGGGGCGGATGTCGGCGTGCAGCAGCACCTCGGCGGCGGCACGGATGAGGCGCGGTTCGGCGTCTACGCCGGCGAAGTAGGCGATCGCGCCAGTGAAGGCGGACCGGTCGTTCGCGGACCAGGCGACGACCGCCGGCCATCCATCGAGATCGGCCCGCCCGGTCGCGCGCAGCCATTGCACGAACGCCCAGAGACTGGTCGTGGCGACCTGCTCCGGATGCGGGGTGCGGAGCACGGCGCCGATCCCCCTCTCCGCCCCTTTCTTGGGGGCGGAGAGGGTTGGGGTGAGGTGGGGGTACACACGAGTTCGCGGATCGGTTGTCATGGTGTTCCCACCTCTCCCCGACCCTCTCCGCCCAGGCGGAGAGGGAGAAGAGTTCAGTCCGAATCTACGTCCCGCTCCGGCGGGGCGCGGCCGAACAGGGCGCCCAGACTGTTCACCATCTCCGTCGGAATCAGGATCGTCGCGCCGTGGTCCTTGTTCATCTCGTAGAGGAGGTTCATCTGCCGCAACTGCAGCGCGATGGGGTCCGAGCCGTAGAGGCGCGCCGCCTCCAGCACCTGCTCGGCGATCGCCCGCTCGGCGGAGGCGAGCGTGACGCGGGCGGTCTTCTCCCGCTCGGCCTGCGCTTGCCGGCTCATGGCGTCCTGCAGCTCGCGCGGGATCGCGACGTCACGGATCTCCACGCTGATGACCCGCACGCCCCAATTCTTGATTTTCTCGGCGATCGCGGCGCGCAGCTGCTCATCGGCCGTTTGGCGGTCCGAGAGCAGGCGGTCGAGCGGGGACGCGCCGATCATCTCGCGCAGGCTGGTCTGCGACACCCGCTCCACCGCCTCGCGATAGTTGACGATGTTGACCGCCGCCGCCGCGGCATCCGCGACCTGCCAGAAGACGATCGCATCGACGCCGACGGCGACCGTGTCGCGGGTCAGCGCCTGCTCGGCGCTGATCGTGCTGGTCTGGATGCGCAGGTCGATCACCTGCGCCGGCCGGTCGAAGAACGGCAGCAGGAAGTAGAGGCCGGGCCCCTTCACCTGATGCAGCCGCCCCAGTCGCAGGATCACCGCCCGCTGCCACTCGGCGGCGATGCGCACCGAGAGGTAGAGCAGGAGCAGGATCAGCGCGACGATGACGTAGATCGCGATCACGCCGCAACAAAGCACGGCGAAGCGACCGCCGCTAGACGTCCGGTTTCCAGGACTGACATACTCTCAGTGCTCCGCGATGCGAGGGAGACAGGAGAGCATGAGCGATATCGACACGGTTCTTCGGCGCGTGGTGGACAACGGAAGCGTGCCAGGTGTCGTCGCGACCGCCGCGACCGCCGATCGGGTGATCTACGAAGGCGCCTTCGGCAAGCGCAGCGTCAGCGACCCGGCGCCGATGGACCTCGGGACGGTGTTTCGGATCGCCTCCATGACCAAGGCAGTCACCGCCGCCGCCGCGATGCAGCTTGTCGAGGAGGGCCGGTTGTCGCTCGACCAGCCGGCCGGGGAAATCGTCGAAGGACTTGCCCAGCCGAAGGTGCTGGAGGGGTTCGACGAGGCGGGGCAGCCACGCCTGCGGCCAGCCCGGAATCCGGTGACCCTGCGCAACCTGCTGACCCATACATCGGGTTTCGGCTACGACGTGTGGGATACCGACCTGCTTCGCTACCACGAGGTGACCGGCACGCCCGCCCCGCGCACCGGCAAGCTCGCCGGGCTGACGGCGCCGCTGGCATTCGATCCCGGAACGCGCTGGGAGTACGGGATCGGCATCGACTGGGCCGGCCGCATGGTGGAGGCGGTTGCCGGCAAGGATCTGGAGACCGTGTTCCAGGAGCGCATCTTCGGCCCGCTGAAAATGGCGGATTCGGGCTTCGTCGCTCGTCCCGACATGGTGGAGCGGCTCGCCACCGTGCACGCCCGCGCGCCGGAGGGATTGAAGCCGCTGTCGCTGGAGCCGAACCCGCCGCGCGAGTTCTTCGCCGGCGGCGGCGGCCTGTTCTCCACCGCGCGCGACTATCTGCGCTTCCAGCGGATGCTGCTCAACGGCGGCGTGCTCGACGGCGCCCGGGTGCTGCGGCCGGAGACCGTCGTGTTGATGGGCACGAACCACATGGGCAATCTGGATGTCGAGCCGATGCGCACAGCCGTGCCTTACGCGTCAAACGACGTCGAGCTGTTCGCCGGGATGCGCAAGAAATGGGGGCTGAGCTTCCTCATCAACACCGACGCCGTGACGGGGGGGCGCTCGGCGGGAAGCCTCGCCTGGGCGGGCCTGAACAACACCTATTACTGGGTCGATCCGGTCCGCGGGGTGGCGGGGGCGCTCTACACGCAAATCCTGCCGTTCGGCGATCGCGCCGCGCTCGACGCGCTCGATGCGTTCGAGCAGGCCGTGTATCGCGCGCTTTAGGAGTCAACCAGTCACGTGGAACGAGACCAGCTTTTCGAGCGGCTGTGGAGCGGCGCCGCCCCGATGGAGGAGTGGACCGAGGCGGTTTCCGACGGCGCCGTCACCTCCATCGCCGAAAACATCATCTCCGTCCACACGACGTATTTTTGCGGCAGCGTCACCGTCATCCGTACCGCGGCCGGGCTTGTGTTCATCGACACGGCCAAACCGGACACGGCAGGCAAGACCCTCGCCGCGGTCCGGCGCTGGGACAACAGCCCCGTTCACACCGTGATCTACACCCACGGCCATATCGACCACACCAGCGGCATCGGGCTTATCGATGAGGAGGCCGACGCAAGGGGCCTTCCGAGACCCCGAATTATCGCTCATCGGAACGTGCTGCGCCGGTTGAGCCGTTACGAAGCGACGCATGGGTTCAACAGCATCGTCCAGGGCCAGCAGTTCGACATCCCGGACTACGTCTACCCGATCGGCCAAAGGCGGCCTGACGAGATTTACGACGACACTCTCTCGCTGACGATCGGCGGCGAGCGGATCGAGCTGTTGCATGGGCGGGGCGAGACCGACGATGCCACCTTCGTCTGGTTGCCCGAGCACCGCGTCCTCGCCAGCGGCGACTTCGTGATCTGGGTGTTTCCTAATGCCGGCAACCCGCGGAAGGTACAGCGCTACGCACCCGAATGGGCCGCCGCCCTGCGCCGGATGCAGGCCTTGAAGCCGGAGGTGCTGATACCCGGCCACGGTCCGGTCATCTTCGGCTGGGAGCGAGCAGCGCAGGTACTCGGCGATGGCGCCGAGGTGCTGGAGAGCCTGATCGGGCAGACGCTGCGGCTGATGAACAAGGGGTGCGCGCTGGACGAGATCTTGCACTCGGTGTCCGCGCCGAAGGAGCTGCTCGCGAAGCCCTATCTGCTGCCGAAATACGACGACCCCGAGTTCGTCGTGCGCGGCATCTGGCATCTGTACGCCGGGTGGTTCGACGGCGATCCGGCGCATCTCAAGCCCGCCCGCGCGAGCGAACTGGCGAGCGAGCTCGCGACATTGGCGGGTGGGGCGGACAAGCTGGCCCGGCGGGCGGCGGCGTTGGCCGAGGGCGGTCAGACCCGGCTGGCCGCCCAGCTCGTCGAGCTCGCCGCCGCCGCCTCCGCCGAGGACAGGACAATCCAGGCGACGCGGGCCAGGGTGTACGAACGCTGCATGGCGAGCGAAAACTCGCTGATCGGCAAAGCGATCTTCGCTGTGTACCAGCGCGACGCCAAGGCGCGATCGGCTTGAAGTCGCGGGCCGCCGGGAAGCCTCGCCGAGCTCGAAGTCGATATTGCCCGCGATCTCGCGTTGATCGCGCATCCCCGGGCGCGCTGGCTGACGCCCCGGCTGGTGGACGGGCGCGCGGCGCTCGACGTGCTGATCGTCGGTGCCGGGCAGTGCGGCCTCGCCGCCGGCTTCGCCCTTCGGCGCGACAAGGTCGACAACCTGCTGATCGTCGACCGGGCTCCGAAAGGTGAAGAGGGTCCGTGGCGCAGCTACGCGCGCATGCCGACCTTGCGCAGCACCAAGGACCAGAACGGCCCCGACCTCAACATTCCGAGCCTGACCTATCAGGCCTGGCATGAGGCGCAGTGGGGGCAGGCGGACTTCGCCGCCCTGCAGCTGATTTCCACAGAGCGCTGGGCTGACTATCTCGATTGGTTCCGGCGGGTGACCGCCCTGCCCGTCCGCAACGAGGCGGAGGTGACGGCGATCGCGGAGGCGGCGACCGACGACGGTGCGCCCTGCCTGCGCGCGTCCCTCGCCGACGGCGCGCACCTTTTCGCGCGCAAGATCGTGCTCGCCACCGGCCAGGACGGCACCGGGTGCTGGTGGATGCCCGATTTCATGCATGCGCTGCCGGCACGGTTTCGCGCCCATACCTGCGATGACATCGATTTCGCCCGGCTGCGCGGGAAGATTGTCGCGGTGCTGGGCGCCGGCGCCTCCGCCTTCGACAACGCCGCCGTGGCGCTGGAGCACGGCGCCGCCGAGGTGCACCTGTTCTGCCGGCAGGAGGAGCCGAACCTCCTGCAGCCCTATCGCTGGCTCACCTTCGCCGGGTTCCTGCGCCACCTGGGCGACATGGAGGACGAATGGCGCTGGCGCTTCATGCGCCACATCCTGACGTTGCGGGAGGGCTTTCCGCCCGACACCTGGAACCGGGTCGCCGCGTTTCCGAACTTCGTGATGCAGGTCGGCCGCCCGTGGACCGGCGCGCGCGTCGTCGCGGATCGCATCGTGCTCGACACGCCGAAGGGGCCGTTCACGGCGGACTTCGCGATCTGCGGCACCGGCATCGACCACGATCCCGCGTTGCGTCCGGAACTCGCCGCCTTCGCCGACAATATCGCGACCTGGGGCGATCGCTACACCCCGCCGGAGGCCGAGCGCGACGACCGCCTGGCGCGCTACCCCTACCTGTCGGCGGATTTCGCCTTCGAGGAGAAGGTGCCCGGGCGGACGCCGTTCATCGCCGCCATCCACCTGTTCGGCATCGGCACGACGATGAGCTTCGGCCCGGCGGGATCGTCGATCAACGCGATGACGATCGCCACGCCCAAGCTCGCCGCCGGGGTCACGCGCGGGCTGTTCCGCGCCGATCTCGCGCGGCACTGGGAGTCACTCCTCGCTTACGACGTCCCCCAGGTCGTCCTCGACCGGAGCCGGCTCGTCCGCTGAGCGGCGCGCCTGCTCGCGCAAGCGGGCGAGGATGGCCTCCTGCTCCTCGGGGCTGGTGATGACGTCGAAGCCGAAGGTTGGACGCGGCATGCTGGCCTCCTTGTATGGGCGGCCTGCCGGAGCGTCGAATGATGGAGCTGTGGGGTCCAACAAAAAGCCGCCCTGGCGAGGCGGCTTCGGTTGAGCAAGTTGCGTGCTGACCCTAGACCGCCGGACTGTACCAGCGGTACCAAAATCGGATCGTTGGCGGGGTCGCGCATCGCATGGCCGACATGGTAGCGGCGTCGCGTGCGACGCGCAAGCCTTCACGCGCAAGCCTCGGACTCCCTCTCCGCCCTTGGGGGCGGAGAGGGGACACTTAGCGCCTGTGCGCTTGCACGCGCCCTACGTCACGAAACCCTGGATTTCGTCCTTTGCCCAGGCTGTCACCTGCTTGATGCTCTGCCCGGTCTTGAGCCGCGCCAGCATGCCGTTGTGGACGGGGGCGTTGTAGATCTGCACGGCGATCTCCGGCGGCGCCTCCGACGCGGTAAGGCTCGGCTGCGCCTGGTGCCATGGCCGGATCGGATAGTTGTAGACCGTCCCCGGCGGCGGCTCGACCGTCTCCCACACCTTGAAGTCCAGCATCTTGGCATAGGGCGGAATGTCGTAGCCCTCCACCACGTTGGCACGTGCCTCGACCTGTTCGCGCTGCATCAGGTATTCGAGCAGATCCTTCGCCGCCGACTGGTTCTTGCTGAAGTTCCACACGCCCCAGAAATAGGTCTGCGTCGGCACGAAGCGTCCCTTCGGGCCCGCGGGCGCCGAGAACGTCCAGCAATCGGCCGCCACTTTCGGCGCGTCGCGCTTGGCCACCGCCCAGGCCGACGGCGGGTTGAAGATCAGCGCGCTCTTGCCCGAGATCAGCGCCCGGTTGTTGGACGCGTCGTCGTAGCTGTTGCCCTCGTCCGGCAGCCACTGCACGAGCTTCTGGGAATACTCCAGCACCTGCTGCACCGGGTCGGAATCGACGAGGATCTTGCCGTCCTTGTCCACCAGCGCCGCGCCGAACGCCTGAAACATCGCGCCGATCTGGTCGATCGCGTCGGTGTTGAGGTTGCTGCCGAAACCCATCGCGAACGTCATGCCGCTCTTCTTGGCGTCCTCGGCGAGCTTGAGCAGCAGGTCGTAGGTCCAGGTGTCGGACAGCGCGGTGTGCTCGGGCTTCACCGGGTAGGCGGCGGTCGGATCGAAGCCATGCTCCTTCATCCAGCTGATGCGCGCGCAGGGCGGCTTGGTCTGCGAGCTGGAGCTGGTGGGGACGGCGATCCAATGGCCCTTCTGCTTCGCGAGGTACTCGGCCGTCGCATCCACCGGTCCGTATTCGCCCGCGAGGCGTTCCATCACGTCGTCCACGGGGAGGAGCTTCTCGCGGCGGTTGAACACCTCCCAGCTATAGAATGTGTAGATGTCGTGGCCGTACCCCGCCTGCGCCTCGGCGACGCCGGTCATCAGCAGCTTGTTGCCGATCGTGGTGATGAAGTCCGAATGGACCTCCACCATGTTCTTCTTCGCCCATTCGTCGACCTGCTTCTGCATGACGACGTTGCCTTGCGGGACCCAGTGATCCTGGAAGCCGACCGACAACGTGCCAGCCGCCCCCGCGGTACGGATGTGCACCAGCGGCAGCGCCGATGCAGCCGCGCCGAGCTTGAGCGCGCTACGACGCGATATGGTGCTGGAACTGGCCATGAACGTCCCCCCGTCCGACTGCCGCGCGGAATTTAGCTTACCGCCGAGACAAGCCGCGCCGCAAATTGTTGTCGGTGAACTGATCCTGGCTTAGCGTTCGGGCCGGCAGGGAGGTGGCTGACGTGAATATCGTGGGTATTTCCGCTGGCTATCACGACTCAGCTTGCTGTCTGATGCAACGGGGCAAGGTCGTCGCCGCGGCCCAGGAAGAGCGGTTCTCCAGGTTGAAGAACGACAAGGCCTTCCCCTCCGCCGCCTTCCGCTACTGCCTGAACGAGACGGGCCTCACGATCGCCGATATCGACTGCGTTGCCTTCTATGAAGACCCCACCGCGAAGCTGGGCCGGCAGATATGGATGGGAATGCTCCCCGGGCTCACTCCGGCGCGGCGGGCGATCATCGAGGACCGAGCCTTGTGGACGCGGCCCGAAAGCGAGATCCGCAACATCACCGGATATGACGGCCCGATCGAGATCGTCGACCATCATATGTCCCACGCGGCAAGCGCCTTCTTCTTCTCCGGGTTCGAGGAGGCGGCGATCCTGACGGTCGATGGTGTCGGTGAATGGCCGACGACGACCTACAACGCGGCCAGCGGCAACCACATCGAGCGGCTTGAGACTGTCGACTTCCCGCACTCCCTAGGGTTTTTCTACAGCGCGATAACAGGGTACCTGGGATTCGAGGTCAACGAAGGCGAATACAAGGTCATGGGCCTCGCGCCGTATGGCGAGCCGAAATACGCGAGGCAAATGCGCGAGCTCATCGCGGCAGGCCCGGATGGCCAGTATCGCCTCGATCTGAGGTATTTTTCGTTCCTTTACGAGGACAGGATGTTCTCCGAGGAGCTGTGCAATCTTCTGGGCGCGCCGCCGCGCCGGCCTGAGTCGGAGATCACCCAGCGTCACATGGATGTCGCCCGTAGCGCGCAACTCGTGCTGGAGGAGATTCTGCTGGCCAAGGTTCAGTACCTGCACGGCCGGGTTCCCAGCGACAACCTATGCATGGCCGGGGGCGTCGCGCTCAATGTCGTGGCCAACAGCAGATGCCTCCGGGAAGGTCCATTCAAGCGCCTGTTCGTGCAGCCCGCCGCCGGCGACGCGGGAGCGTGCCTCGGCGCGGCGGCCGTCGCCCATGTCAGGCATTCGGGCGAGCCGCCCTGCCGGGAGCGGTTGCGACATGTGTTCCTCGGCCCGGCGAACCCAATCGAGGAGACGGGGCACATCCTGGTGTCATCGGGGGTGAAGTTCCAGGATTTCCGGGACAATGAAACGGGGTTGATCGAGTATCTGGTCGACAAGCTGGTGGCGGGGGAAGTGATCGCCTGGATGTCCGGGCGCATGGAATTCGGCCCTCGCGCGCTCGGCGCGCGGTCGATCCTCGCCGACCCGCGGCGGCCGGACATGAAGGACCGGATCAATGCGCTAGTGAAGCAGCGGGAGAGCTTTCGCCCGTTCGCGCCGGCGATCCTGGAAGCCTACGCGCGCGAGCATTTCGCGCTCGATCACCCCTCCCCGTTCATGCTCGAGACGTGCCAGGTGATCTCGCCGATCCCGCTTCCGGCGATCACGCATGTCGACGGATCCGCGCGTGTCCAGACGGTGAGCCGCGCGACCAACGGGCGCTTCGCGGGCCTGCTGGAGGCGTTTCACGCTCGCACCGGGTGCCCGATCCTGCTCAACACATCGCTGAACCTGCGCGGCGAACCGATCGTGTGTTCCGTCATCGACGCGATCGCCTCCTTCGGACGCTCGCAGATGAACGCGCTGGTGCTCGACGACTTCGTGATCGAGAGGCCGGATATTCCGGAGCGATGGCAAGACATTCCCCGCAGCGCGCCGCGCCTGTCCGGTGAGGACTATGTCGTCTATGCGATGCTGTGATTTGGCCCGGAGCGTGTAGCCGCGATGTCGGCAGCCAGCCGCGTGCGCTCGATCGTCAAGTCGATCGTCGGCTCCCTTGGGTACGAGGTACGCGCGGCTCCCGCGCCTGTGCCACCCCGCCTCGATGAGTTCCTCGGCAGGCAGGAATGGTATCTGCAATTCGACAGCGCGGCCGATCCGCTGAAGGCATTCGCGAACCGGGCGGCGCGGTTCTCGGCATCCGCGGACGAGACCCGCGCGATCCGCGATCTCCACCTCACCGGGGTTCTGAGGACGCAACCCCCGGAAGGCCGCCTGGAGTGGGCCGGCAAGCTGAACGTGGGGATATGGCGGCGCGCGAGCGACGCCAGGAACGCGGTGTTCGTGCGCCGGGAGGATGCCGCGCAGGATTGGAACAACTGGGCGAGCAAGGAGACGATCGAACCGAAGCGCACGAGGCGGCGGGTCGTCCTCGTGGGGGAATCGGTGGCCAGGGGCTTCCTGTACGATCCAGGTTTCACGCCGGCATCGGCATTGGAAGGAATGCTCGTCGCCCGATTTGGAGCGGCGGAGATCGACGTCGTCGACCTCGCCAAAACCAATCAGGCGATCGATCCGCTCCGTACGGTGATCGCGCAGTGCCTGTCGCTCCAGCCCGATGTCGTCGTGATCTTCGCGGGGAACAACTGGCGCCCGCATCTCTCGGATGCCGACATTCGCTATGCGGACGGTCTTCTCCGGGAAGGCGGCGTGCCGGCGCTGAAGTCCTTCCTGGACCTTCGGCGCGAACACGCGGCCAGGCAATTCGTGAGCGAGGCAAATCGCTTCCTGGCCGCGAACAACGTGGCGACGGTTTGGGTGGTCCCCGAGTTCAACCTCGGCGACTGGAGCGATCCGGTGTCGAACGCGCCCCTCTTGAAGGCAGACGGCAATCGTCGCTGGCGCGATCTGGAGAAACAGGCGCGCCTCGCCGCCGAAGCCGGGGATTTCGCTCGCGCCGAGGCGCTGGCCGAGGAGATGACGGCGCTCGACGGCGGGACGAATGCGGTGCCCCTCCGCATCCTCGCCGAATGCCGCCGGGCGGCGGGAGACGGTCCGGGGGTCAGGCGCTATCTGGAACTGTGCCGGGATGCCGAGGGCTGGGATCCGTCATTCCAGTATTCGCCCCGAGCGAATTGCGCGATCCAGGGAGCGTTGCGCGAAGGTGCTTCCGGGCCGCGGCATGCCGTCGTCGACCTGCCCGAGGTCTTCAGCCGCCGGCTGGACGGCGCGATACCGAACCGGCGGATGTTTCTCGACTACTGCCACCTCACGGCCGAGGGCATCAACGTCGCCATGGCCGAGGTTGCATCGAGGATCGCCTCGATACTCCTCAATCAGGCCATTCCCCCACGCATTTTTGAAGCGTTGTCCTGTGCTCCGCCAGCGAAGGTCGAAGGCCAGGCCTGTCTCCTGGCCGGCGTGCACAATGCGCATTTCCACCAGCGCCAGGAGATTGTCGATTACTGGCTCGAACGGGGTCTCAGGTCGTGGCCCGAAGGCCGGGAAATCATCATGCGATTCGTCGATTTCCAGATGCGCCTGTCGCCAGCGATTGCCTGCAGGTCCGCACTCGAGATGCTCGAACTCGGAGAGCCGGACACGTTGCGGTACCTGTCGCTCTATGGAAAGCGCCTCGACTTCGCGCTTGGCGACGCGGTCGCCAAGTGCCTGGAGGCGACGAGCGCGGGGATCTCGCGGGAGTTCGACGACACTCGCGCGCGCGAACACTCGGTAAGAAGCGGATCGAGGGAATTGACCGACTTTTACTACAGTTCCGCGGCAGCCGGTTCGTCCGAGCGGGACTGGACCAGCAGTTCGTTCGCGACCAACCGGGGCTCGCGGAGCATCTTCGCGTCGGCGTTCTGGGAGAGGTCGCGATTCGTGTTCTTCGCCGATGCGGGGCGACCGGCGGGCCTGAAGCTGACTTTTCGCGTCCCGTATCTCGCCGCTTCGGGCGGGGACGTCGGAGTCGAGGTGAACGGCCAAACGATGGCGCAGGTCGCTGCCTCCAGGAGTTGGCGAACACTGGAATTGTCCGTCCTGGGCGAATGGATCGTCGACGGCTCGAACGAGGTTGTCGTCACCTGGCCGGAGCAGGACGATTCGTCCGCCGAGGCCCTGAGCCGGGCGGCCGACTTGCTCACCGCGAAGCAGTTGCCTCGGTTCTATCCAGTGTTCGGGGAGATCCACTCGCTGCTGGTTTTCGACTCCGGCGGATCGCCGGCTTCTCAGTCCGCGAAGCCCCCCTCACCCTAACCCTCTCGCCCGCTGCGCGGGGGCGAGGGGACTTTATCGAGGATCGCCGCCCGCAGCCGATCCCGCGCCGCCTCGCCTGCCGGTAGGCTGCGTGCGTTCACTATCGCGACGCGGAAGCCGCCGGGAGGCATTGCGTGGTGCGCCGGATCGCGGCCCTCGTGGAAGGTGATCTGCACGCTTGATACGTCCGGCATGCGACGGACCGCTTCGACAAGGGATGCCGGCGGGTGGCGGTAGCGGCGGCCGTGCGGGGCGAAGAGGACGACACTGTAGCCGTCGGCACGATCGGCGTCGGGAAAGCGCCACTCGCCGTCGGTGTATAGGCGGATCAGGGCCTCTACCCAGCCGGCTCCGTACAGATCGGGCCACTGGTCGGCGAAGCGCAGATGCGCCTCGATGATCCGCCCGCCGATGGTCTCGAAATTGGCCATGCCGGTGTATCCGCGCAGGTGGTTCGCGGCCCAGGCGCCGCACCAGTCCTCTACCTCCGCAAGGGATGCGGCGAGCAGGTGCCAATGATCGAACGTGCCGCCCGGGGTTACGGCGCCCTCGGCGTGACGCCACCAGAGGGCCTTGCCGTCCACCAGGGCGACGTCGGTGCTGACATGGCGGCCCTCAAGCAGCGTGCACCAGAAATGGCCCGGCGTGAGCGCGGCTTTGTACTCGGATTCGGAGGCGATCACGCGGCTGCCGGTGCCCATGCCGCGCAGGTTCATGATCGGCTTGGAGAATACTGGGAAGGACGGCGGCATGACGCCGTGCGGCGCCGCGTCGAGACCCTGCGAGAGCGCCACCGCGAGCTTGTCGTAGATCCAGCGATGCGCCGGGTACCACATCCAGGAATCCGCGTCCTCGGTCGAGATACGGACATCCTCGGGACAGGGGATGCTCTCGAAATACTGCATCCGCCACGGATCGGCCTCGCAGACGGGCATGGCGCTATTGTGCGCCCAGTGGTTCGGGACGCATGCGCGCGGGCAGGGTCGCGAGCGCGTCGGTCGTGTCGAAGTCGCGCAACACCGCGTCGTCGCCCATCTCCACCTCCGCGACATTCTCGAGGTGGCGGCTGATCAGGGAACGCGCGCCGCTATCGCCGCTGATCTCGAGAATCTCCGGAAAGAAGCGGCGGTCCCACAGCATCGGATTGCCCTGCTTGCCGCGAAACGTCGGCAGCACGATCAGCCGGCCCTCGTCGGCGTCGTAGGCCTCGAGCAGGCGGTCGATCATGCGCCCGTTCACCAGCGGCATGTCGCCCAGACACACGATTGCGGCGGCGGCCTCCGCCGGGACGGCGGCGATGCCGGCCTTGAGGCTTGCCGACAGTCCTTGCGCGTACTCGGCGGCGTGGACGTAGCGCACGGGACGGCCGCCCAGCGCCTTCTCGATCTCCGCGCTCATGTGTCCGGTGACGACGAGGATCGGGCGCGCCTTGGAGGAGAGGACGTTGTCCGCGACGCGCGCGATCATCGGCTTGCCGGCGCGATCGGTGATCAGCAGCTTGTTGTGCGGCGCCATGCGCCGGGAGCGGCCGGCGGCGAGCACGACCGCGGCGATGATGGGCGCGCTGCGCGGCGCGGGGCCGGAGCGGGCGACCGACGGCGCCTTCTCGCGCGGCATCGGACGGGCGTCCATCTCCTTGAGCAGCCCGCCGACCCCGAGCGCCATGATGTCGGCCGGACGCACGACCAGTCCGGCGAACAGGCGCGGCAGGACGAAGTCGATGCCGTTGAGCTTCGGACTCTTGGCGCAGCCCGGCAGCACGAGGGCCGGACGCGTCCCGATGCGCCCGAGGCAGATCAGGTTGCCGGGATCGACCGGCATACCGAAGTGCAGGATCTCGCCGCCCGCGGCGACGATCGCGGCGGGGCCGACATCGCGCCGGTCCACGACGGCGGAGGCGCCCGCGACCAGCAACATGTCAGCGCCGTCCCGGAGGAGCTTCACGAGCGCCTCGGTGACCGCCGGTTCGCGATGCGGCACGCGGAGCGCCGGCAGCATCGTGCCAGTCAGGCGGGTGACGCGCTCCGTGGTGACGGCGATCGCCTTCTCGGTGGCGCTCTCCTTCATGCCGGGCAGCTCGGTGACCACGAGGCCCACTTGCAGCGGGCGGAACGGATGCAGGGTCAGAGCGGCGCCCCCCTGGCGCGCAATCGTCGCGGCGACATCGAGCACCGCGCCCGGAACGGCGAACGGAACGATCTTGATCGTGGCGACCAGGTCCTTGGCCGCGACCACCGCATAATCCGGGAGCGTGCCGAGCGTCAGGCTCTCATCGACTCCGTTGATCCGGTTGATCTTCGGAATGTCGAGGCGCAGCAGGCCCGGTGCCTCGGCGGCGAGGTTCACCCGCCCGGTTGCCGCCCGCGTGCGCGACAGCAAGGGCCCGACAAGAGGATCGGCGAGCCGATCGGCGGCGATATCCTCCGGCACGTCGCCGGGTTCCAGCCGCGCCGCGATCACCTCGGTCCGGCCGGCGTTACGCAGCGCATCGAGCGCGGTGTCGTCGAGCAGCGAGCCCTTGCGGACCATCCGCTCTCCCAGCCGCTGGCTGTGGGCGTTGATCGCGCCCTTTGCCTGCTCCAGCGGGACCGGACCGAACTTCATGCGGCGCGCGGGGCCGCCTGACGCATCCCGAGCGGTGCGCCGCGACGTACCGCGACGAGCTCGGCGATGATCGAGAGCGCGATCTCCGGCGCGGTCACCGCTTCGAGCGACAGGCCGACCGGACCGCGAATGCGGGCGAGCGCGGCGTCGCCGTGCCCGAGCTCGCGCAGGCGACCGAGCCGCGCGGAATGCGTGCGCCGCGAGCCTAGCGAGCCGATGTAGAACGCGTCGGAACGCAGCGCGCGGTCGAGCGCGGGATCGTCGAGCTTGGGATCGTGGGTCAGCGTGATGACCGCCGTGCGCGCGTCCGGGCGCAGCGCGTCCATCGCCTCGTCCGGCCAGTCGGTGCGGATCGCGACATCCGGGAACCGCTCGTCGGAGGCGAAGGAGCGGCGCGGATCGACCACCGTGACCTCGAAGCCGACGCCGGCGGCGAACGGCACCAGGGCCTGGGCGATATGCACCGCGCCGACCACGATCAGGCGCAGCGGCGGGTTGTGGGCCTGGAGGAACCAGGCAGTCCCGCCGATCTGCACCGTCGCGCTGCGGTCGTCGCGCAGCGCCATCTCCGCCGCCGCGTTCAGCGCCGCGTCCTGGGCGGGGTCGGGCAGCAGGTGCTGCGCGCCGTCCGCGAGGCGGGTCGCGAGGACGATGGGCCGCTTCTGCTGGCGCGCGCTGGTCAGCGCGGCGAGAACCTCCGGTGTCACGTCAGCTTCTCCACGAACACCTTGACCTTGCCGCCGCAGGCGAGACCGACCTCCCACGCGCGCTCGTTGGTCACCCCGAAATCGAGGAGCTGCGGCGCGCCGGTCTTGATGGTGTTCATCGCGGCGTCGGCGACCGCGCCCTCGATACAGCCGCCGGAGACCGAGCCCGCCATCTTGCCGGAGGGCGTCACCGCCATCTGGCTGCCCGCCGGGCGCGGCGAGCTGCCCCAGGTCTCCGTCACCGTGGCGAGCGCGACATCCTCGCCCGCGGCGCGCCAGGCGGCGGCCTGTCCCAGGACGTCCTCGGTCTCGCCCATCGAGCTGCTCATGATGCGATCCTTTCCATTCCGGTCCGCCGTTGCTCCGGTCGTGACAGCAGATCGACCAGGGTGCGCAGGCTTTCGAGGCTATGCACCGTGCGGAACTCGTCCACATGCGCCAGCATGGCGCGGATGCTCTGCGATTTGGGCTCGAAACCGTCCCAGCGCAACAGCGGGTTGAGCCAGATCAGCCGCCGGCAGGAGCGGTGCAGCCGGTCCATCGCGGCCGCGAGCGCGGCACCCCGGTCCTGCTCGCGCGGGCGGTCGAGCCCATCGGTGATCAGCAGCACGATCGCCCCCTGCCCCAGCACGCGGCGCGCCCACAGCCGGTTGAAGGTGTCGACCGCCTCGCCGATGCGCGTCCCGCCCGACCAGTCCGGCACGATATGCGCGACCATCTGGAACGCGACCTCCGGGTCGCGATGGCGAAGCTGGCGGGTGATGTTGGTCAGCCGCGTGCCGAACAGGAACACCGAGACGCGGTCGCGCTCGTTGGTCACCGCGTGCAGGAAGTGCAGCAGGATCTGCGCGTAGCGGGCCATCGAGCCGGAGATGTCGCAGAGCACGACGAGCGGCGGCGGGCGCGTTACCCGGCGCGTGCGGGCGATCTCGAATATCTCGCCGCCCTGGCGCAGGCTCGCGCGGATCGTGCGGCGGAGGTCGACGACGTTGCCGCGCGGATCGGGCCGCTGGCGGCGCGTGGGCTGATGCTGCAGCGGCAGCACGAGACGGCCGATCTCGCGCTTCGCGGCGGCGATCTCGGCGGCGCTCATGGCCTCGAAATCCATGGTCTGGAGGTGCTCGCGCTCGCTCGCGGTCAGCGCGACGTCGATGTGCGGGGGTTTTTCATCGGGGCGGAGCGGGCGCTCCCGCGGCGGCTGGAAGGCCTCGGCGACGCGGCGGGCGGCGGGCGGCGGCTTGTCGCGGCCGATCTCCTTGCGCGCGTCCATGAGCGCCATGGCGGCGGCCTGCTCGGCGGCGGCGGGATCGCGCCAGAACAGGTCGAAGGCGGCGTCGAACACCTCGCGGTGCTCGTGCCGATGCGTCATCGAGGCGCGCAGCGCGGTGCGGGTCTGCTCGCGGCTGCCGATGTCGATCAGGGTGAGCGCGCGCAGCGCCGCCATCGCCTCCGACGGCCCGACGGGAAGGCCGGCGCGGCGCAGCAGGCGGGCGAAGTGCATGACGTTGGCGGCGAGGCGGGACGGTTCGGTCACGGGCGCTCTGGCAGCTCGTCCGCGTCGTAGTCGTAGTCGTGGTCGCGGTCGAAGCGAATAAGGCCGGCGTTGCCGAACGTGCTCGGCGGCGTCTGCGCCCGCAGTCGCGCAGCGCGGTCGAAGAACGATTCCTGGTCGGGCGCCAATGCGGCCTCAAGAATTGCCCGATGCTCGGCCTCGACCGAACGCCCATGCGCGGCGGCGCGCCGTTCGAGCGCGCGAATGATCCAATCGTCGATGTCGCGGACGAGAAGCTGGCCCACGGCGGGTTTTCCTTTGCAGGTATCCCTTTCATACATCGTTTGCCCGATGGCCGCATAATCGTGTGACACCCTCTCCGCCTGGGCGCAGAGGGCTGGGGTGAGGTGGAGACACGCCGCGATGCCCCTGCGCGGCCAGCTCGCCACGGAAGGGGCGGAGAACGCGGCACGATCCGCCGAGCTTGCCGCGCACGGCTATCGCGTTATCCGCTTCTGGAACAACGAGGTGATCGAGAGCCTGGACGGAGTCCTGCAGCGGACGCTTAGTGAGCTCGCGCATTTTCTCACCTCACCCCGACCCTCTCCGCCCAGGCGGAGAGGGAGTTGAGCGCAGCGAGGGGAGATTTCGCCGCCCGCGCTCTCCCCGTGCGCTTACGGACGTGCTTAGGTTGGGCCATGCATCAAGCAGGGCTCGCCTGGTTCCTCTCCGCCGTCGCGTTCGCCGTGTCGATGTCGGCGAGCCCGGGGCCGAACAACGCGATGGTCGCGGCATCGGGCGCGACCTTCGGGTTCGTGCGCTCGCTGCCGCACATGCTGGGGGTGGCGATCGGCTTTCCGGTCATGCTGGTGCTGGTCGCGTTGGGCGCGGGCGACCTGCTGCGGGCGGCGCCGGTCGTGCACGAGGTGCTGCGCTGGGTCGGCGCGGCGTATCTGCTGTGGCTCGCCTTCCGCATCGCGACGTCCTCGCCGAGTTCGAAGGAGGCGGCGGGCGGCTCGCGGCCACTCTCGTTCGTGCAGGCGGCGCTGTTTCAGTGGGTCAATCCGAAAGCGTGGGTGATCGCGATCAGCGCGGTGCTGACGTTCACCACGGCGGGGGCGTATGCGCTGCCGGAGGCGGGGATGCTCGCGGCGATCTTCCTGGTGGTGATCCTGCCGGCGCTCGCCTTCTGGACACTCACCGGCGTGGGCGCGGCGCGGCTGCTGCGCACGGCGCGGCGGATACGGGCGTTCAATTTGGCGATGGCGGGGCTGCTGGTCGGCTCGGTGGTGGGGTTGTTGCGGGAGGCTTGAGGGGGACTGATCTTGTCCTGTAGTCGGTGGCGCAGGTCGCGGTCCACGCCGCTTCCTCTATACGCCCGATGGGGTGCGGGTTGCACGATCACGACATCCCTGCCGATCCGATCGCCCGGCCCTCGACACCTGAAACCTGTGGCGTCTCCGGCCGAGCCGGCATTAGTCTTTTCGGCAACGGCGAGCCTGGGAGAGGGGCCATGAGGCGCAGACACGTGCTAGCGGGTGGTGCGGCCGCCGCTGCCCTGGCGGCGAGCGGATTGCCGATGCCCGCGATCGCCCAGACGGGCAACAAGAACCTGCTGCGATTCGTGCCGCAGGCCAACCTCGCCAATCCCGATCCGATCTGGACCACGGCGACCGTCGCGATCAATCACGGCTACATGGTGTACGACACGCTGTACGGTGTGGATGACAGCCTGACCGCGCATCCGCAGATGTGCGCCGGCCATGAGCTCACGGCCGACGAGCTGACCTGGACCTTCACGCTGCGCGACGGCCTCGCCTGGCATGATGGCGAGCGGGTGCGCGCCCCAGACTGCACGCAGTCGATCCAGCGCTGGTGGGTCAAGGATCCGTTTGGCCAGCAGCTCGCGCTGCTCACCAACGAGATCAAGGTGCTCGACGACACACGCTTTCAGATCAGGCTGAAGAAGCGCTTCCCGCAAATTCTCTACGCGCTCGGCGCCCAGCAATGCTTCGTCATGCCCGAGCGCGTGGCCAAGACGCCGGCGAGCATGCAGATCAAGGAGTTTGTCGGCAGCGGCCCGTTCCGGTTCTTGCCACAGGAATGGGTGTCGGGTTCCAAGGCCGTCTATGTCAAGAACGACAAATACGTGCCGCGCGACGAGCCGCCGGAATTCCTGTCGGGCGGCAAGGTGGTGCACTTCGATCGGGTGGAGTGGAGCATACAGCCGGATCCCGCGACGCAAGCCGCTGCCTTGCAGGCCGGCGAGGTGGACTGGCTGGAGTTCCCGCTGATCGACCTCTTGCCGGCGCTGCGCCAGGCGCCTGGCTGCACGGTCGTGAACTATGACCCGCGCGGGACGCTCGCGATCATCGCCTTCAACCACCTCTACCCGCCGTTCGACAATGCGAAACTCCGGCGCGCGCTGCTACCGGCGATCGATCAGAAGGAATACGTCACCGCCTGGGTCGGCGATCAGGCTGAATTCGGCCGCTATCCCGACGGCTTCTTCACCGCCGGCACGCCGATGGCGAGCACGGCGGGGCTGGAGGCGTTCACCGCGCCGCGCGACATCGCCAAGGCCAAGCAGTTGGTCAAGGAATCCGGCTACAACGGCGAGAAGATCGTGCTGATGGCGCCGTCCGACCAGGCCTCGCTGGTGCCGATGTGCCAGGTCACGCGCGACATATTCCTGAAGCTGGGCATGAACGTCGACTACCAGGTGATGGATTGGGGCACGCTGGTTTCCCGGCGCGCGAAGATGGACCCGCCGGCCCAGGGCGGGTGGAACGTCTTCTGCACGACCTGGGGCGGCCTCGCGGTGTCCAATCCGGGCAGTTCGTATCCGCTGCGGGCCAACGGCAAGAAGGGCTGGTTCGGCTGGCCGACCGACGACAAGCTGGAGGAGTTGCGTCAGGTCTGGTTCGACTCCCCCAATCTCGCCGCGCAGAAGAAGGTCTGCGAGGACATCCAGCTGCGCGCCTTCGAGGCCATTCCGTTCATGCCGGCGGGCGGCTGGTTCTATCCCTGGGCGGTCCGCAAGGACCTGACCGGTTTCGTGCGAAACTCGCAGATCGTGTTCTGGGGAGTACGGCGAGCCTAGTGTCGCGCGTTACCGTCGCGCGGCGACGAGCACCAACGCCGGCCGCTCGCGTTCGATTGTCAGCCCAATCCGCGGCGCGCTCACTCCGGACAAACAGCACGGCGCCCCCACGGATGACCCCTACAATGCCGCCTTACCTGAGGCGGCCAGCTGCGTCGTCCAAAGAAGGGTAGGAGGTCAGCGCCGACGCCACGGCAACATCGCGCTATCCGCTGGTCTGGAGGCACAGCCCGCTGCGAACACCTACTTTGACCCCAAATAGGCGTCCGCGATCGTCTGGATGGCTGTCGTGAGGAGATGGTTGAGACCGAGTACAATGGGCACTACGACAAGGAGCAGTAACAAGCGTCCCCCTCGGGCCTGAAACCGGGGATAACGTCTGAACCCTGCCAGCCTCACGTCGAACGAGAAGTTCAGTATCGATTGAAGGAGCGCAGCAAGCTTCCCGCGCGCGAACCGGACCGGCTTGCAATTCTCTTGCGCGGGGGCCGCGACGCTCAGGCAGAGCGATGCGAGTGCGATCACCGATAGACGTGTGAGCCCGCGCATGAGCGTAGCCTGGCTTCCCGCATACGCGATGAGTTTGTCCGCTCTCGGCCCCGAGGGCTACGGGATTCGCCTATCGTCCGCGCGCCGCGAGGCCCCCACCTCCCCCAGCCCCTCCGCCCCGAGGGGCGGAGGGGAGTCCGAGGTTGGCGCCTATGCACTTTCGCGGGGATGCGGGGGTGGCTCGCGGGTGCGGCCTTGGAGCGGGATGGTTTCAGGTCGAACCGTCGACGTGATGCGCTACGCCGCCTGCCGGACCGCGAGCTTCATCCCGAGCACCCGTATCACCCGTGCGAGCGTGTCCAGCGTCGGGTTCCCCTCCGGCCGCAGCGCCTTGTATAGCGTCTCCCGGCTGATCCCCGCTTCCCGCGCGACGTGCGTCATGCCGCGCGCGCGTGCGATATCGCCCAACGCCGCGGCGATCAGGGCGGGATCGCCGTCCTCGAACGCGGCCTGTAGGTATTCTTGCTCCGCCTCGGCGGAGACCAGATCGTCCGCCGGATCCCACAGCGTGGTCTTAAGCGCCATCATCGTCCTCCTTCGCGAGCTTCCTCGCCTTCTCGATATCGCGCCGTTGCGTGCCCTTATCACCGCCGCAGAGCAGGACGACGGTGCGGTCGTCCGCGCCACCGCGGCGCGATCCCGCAGGCCGGAAATCCATTCCGCAAAGGCCCCGGTCTTTCGGACCTCGATCACCGAGGAATATAATACACGGTTGGAGAGTGTCAACTATACGTCACAGGTGGCCGCCGCACCCTCGCCCGCCGCGCAAGCGCGCGGCGACCTCTCCCGGAGGGAGAGGTGGACTACACCCCCACCACGCGGGCGATGCGGCGGCCGTGGCGGGTGATGGTTATGTCGACGCCGTGCTCGGCTGACTTCAGCACCTCGCTCATGCGGGCGCGCGCGGTGCGCACGTCGTAGGGTGAGCGTGCGCATGCCGGCGCCCGTCGTCTTGCCGAGCGAGGGCCAGACGCCCGCGGTCTCGGCGGCGGCGACGGCGAGCAGGATGGCGGTGATCCGCCGCGCGTCGGCGGCGCGCTCGGACGGCCCCTTCGCCGATTGCCAGCTCCAGGGATCGCTCAGTTGGGCGCGGATGATCTCGAGCATCGTCGTTCGCGCATCATCGTGCCCGGCGAGCGCCGGGACGGCGCATTCCAGCAGGTCGCGGATGGTTTCAAGTATGACCTGGTAGCGCAGCAGCACCGAGCCGCGTTCCTGCTCGCCCAGCCGATGGACGCAGAACTGGAAGGCGCGGTGCTCGTCACGCTGCCGCGCGACGGCCTCGACGAAGGCGCGCACCACCAGTTCGAGCCGCCGCTCGGGCGCCGGATCGGCGCCTTCCGCGTGGGCCGCGTCGTGCGCGGCGCCGACCGCGATGTTCAGCTCGTCCAGGAAGCAGCGGAGCACGTCTTCCAGCACCGCGTGCGGGGAGGCGTAGTGCCGGGCGATCACATGGGTATAGGCGCCCGCCGCCGATCCCAGCCGGGAGAGGGTGACGGCCTCGACGCCCTCGGCGGCGAACAGGGCGGCGCCGACCCGGCGGATGTGCTCGGCTCGCTCGGCCTCGGGGACGCGGGGCGGCTTCGGCACGGGCGGGTTCCAGCGGTCGGCGTCCCGCCGGTCCAGCATGAAAGGCAATGGGGCGGCCTGGGTTCAAGGGTATGGACACAACTTGGCGGGGCGGAGGGCGAGTTTGTACACGGATTCGTTTCGCAGTTGCGAAAGGTGTACAAGCGAAAGGGGTCGACTTGCGAAGAGTGTACACGGTTTCGGACCGGGGATGGGCGGTTTGTACACGCGGCGGAATGCGCTGCGCTTTTCCGCCCTACGCCGCCCGCGCCTCCTCGACGAGGCGGGCGGCCTGGGCGCCGCGGAGCTTGGCGATATCGTCCTGGTATTTCAGCAGGACCCCGAGCGTCTGCTCGACCGTGCGGGGCTCGAGCTCGGTCTGGTTCAGGTGGCGCAGCGCGCTCGCCCAGTCGATCGTCTCGGCGACGCCGGGCAGCTTGAACAGCTCCTCGCCGCGCAGGCGCTGCACGAAGGCGACCACCTGGGCGGCGAGCTTGTCCGGCACGTCAGGCGCCTTGATGCGCAGAATGGCGCGCTCCCGCGCCGCGTCGGGGTAGTCCACCCAGTGGTAGAGGCAGCGCCGTCGGATCGCGTCGTGCACCTCCCGCGTGCGGTTCGAGGTCAGCACCACGACGGGTAGGATGCGGGCCTTCACCGTGCCCAGCTCCGGCACGCTGATCTGGAAGTCGGCCAGCAGCTCGAGCAGGAACGCCTCGAACGGCTCATCGGCGCGGTCGAGCTCGTCGATCAGCAGCACGGCGGGCGGCTGGTCGGGGTCGATCGCCGAGAGCAGCGGGCGGGCCTGCAGGAACTCCCGCGTGTAGATCTCGCCCGACAGGCGCTCGCGATCGGTCTCGCCGCCCGCCTCGGCGAGGCGGATCGCCATTAGCTGGCGGGCGTGGTCCCATTCATAGGCGGCGGCCGCCATGTCCATGCCGTCGTAGCACTGCAGGCGGACCAAGCGGCGGCCGAGACCGGCGGCGAGGACCTTGGCGATCTCCGTCTTGCCGGTGCCCGGCTCGCCCTCCAGGAACAGCGGGCGGCGCATCGACAGGGCGAGGTGGACGGTGGTCGCGAGCTCCGGGTCGGCGACATAGCCGTGCTCCGCGAGCAGCCTGGCGGTGTCCGCGACGGTCGCGGGTGGGCCAGCCACTACAGAAGCGGTCCGACGATCAGGAACAGGATGACGATCCAGAGCAGGCAGCCGATCCAGGCGGCGACCGGGTAGCCCATCGGCTCCGGCGGGATCATCGACCAGACACCGACGGAGGAGCGGGGAATCGCCGCCGGGCTGACCGGGATCGCCGCCTCCGAGGGCGCCGACGGGAAGGCACGCTCCGGGTCCGGCCCCATGCGGCGGGTGAGCTCATTGGTTAGGTTGGTGAAGAACTGGTCGGCGAGCGACTTCGCGGTGCTGTCGATCAGGCGCGCGCCGAGCTGGGCGATCTTGCCGCCGACCTGCGCCTGGACCTCGTAGTTGAGCAGGGTCTCCCCGAACTCCAGATCGGCGAGATGCACCTTCGCCCCGCCCTTGGCGAAGCCGGCGACGCCGCCCTGCCCCTCTCCCGTGATCGTATAGCCGTTCGGCTTATCGATATCGGACAGGTGCACGCGGCCGTTGAAGCGCGCGGCTATCGGGCCGATCCGAACGGCGGCGGTCGCGTCCATATCCTCGGGCGTGGTCGCTTCCAGCCGCTCGCAGCCGGGGATGCAGGTCTTCAGGGTCTCCGGATCGTTCAGCGCGTCCCAGACCATGGAGCGTGGCGCCGGGATGCGCCGTTCGCCGGTCATGTCCATCAGGCATCAATCCCCGTTTCGCGTCGCGCCCGTAGTAATGGCAGGGTGAGACGCATGCAACCGAGCCCGGTCCCTGCCCTGCCCTGGGCGCTGCCGTTCCTGGGGGTGCTGCTGTCGATCGCGCTGCTGCCGATGTGGGCGCCGCGGTTCTGGCACCGGCGGACCGGCTGGGTCGCCGCCTTCTGGATCGCGGCGCTCCTGATCCCCGAGGCGATCGCGAACGGACCTGCCATGGCGGCGCAGGAGGCTGCGCACGTTCTCCTGCTCGAATACCTCCCGTTCATCACCCTGCTGCTTGCCCTCTACGTGGCCGCGAGCGGCATCCTGCTGCGCGGCCTGATCACCGGCACGCCCGCGGGCAACACGGCGCTCCTCGCGGGCGGCACGCTGCTAGCCGGGATCATGGGGACGACCGGCGCGTCGATCGTGCTGATCCAGCCGCTGCTGCATGCCAACGCCCACCGCCAGCGCAAGATGCACCTGGTGGCCTTCTTCGTCATCCTGGTGAGCAACGCCGGCGGCTGCCTCTCGCCGCTCGGCGACCCGCCGCTCTATCTCGGATACCTGCATGGAGTACCGTTCTTCTGGCCGGTGCGCCATCTCGGTCTCCCGCTGGTGGTCCTCGCGGGGCTGATGCTGGTTCTGTTCTATGGGATCGACCGAATGCTGGCGCGGGGCGAACCAGCGGCACCGCACGCCGAAGCCCTGCGAGTCAGGGGCTGGGCGAACGCGGCGCTGATCCTGGTCGTCGTCGGCACCGTCCTCGCGCAAGGCTCGGTGGGTGGCACGCTGCGCGTCGCCGGTCAGGCCATGCCGGTCGGGCGAGCCGTCGCGGTGCTGGTGTTCCTGGTCGTGACCGGAATCTCGCTCCTGATCACGCCGCGCGCGGTGCGCCAGGGTAACGACTTCACCTGGCACCCCATCGCGGAGGTCGCGCTGCTCTTCGTCGCGATCTTCGTCACCATCGTCCCGGTGATCCGCATGCTCGACGCCGGTTTCGCCGGACCCCTCGGCGGTATCCTGGCTCTGCTGCGCGACGCCCAGGGCCGGCCCTCTCCGCCGGCGTTCTTCTGGCTGACCGGGCTGCTCTCGGCCTTTCTCGACAACGCGCCGACCTATCTCGTCTTCTTCGGGCTCGCCGGCGTCGATCCGGCGGCGCTGCACGACGGCGCCAACACGGTGCTGGCGGCGCTCTCGGCTGGCGCGGTGTTCTTCGGCGCGCTGACCTATATCGGCAACGCCCCGAACATGATGGTCCGCGCCATCGCCTCGCACCGAGGGGTGCGGATGCCGAGCTTCTTCGGCTTCACCGCGATCGCCGCCGCCCTGCTGCTGCCCGCCTTCGCGGTCCTGACCGTGCTGTTCTTCCGCTGAGCGATAAGCTATGGCGCCCGCGACGCGGGGGAGCTTGCCATGACCTACCTCATCGCCGACGACCTGCCGACCGAGCCCGCCGGCGACGCGGCTGCGCGCCCTGCTGGGCGAGGGCGCATCCTGCAGATGCCAGGCGCGCATAACGGGCAGGCGGCGCTGCAGGCGAAGGCGGCGGGGTTCGAGGCGCTGTACCTCTCGGGCGCGGCGATGACCGCCCAGATGGGACTGCCCGACCTTGGCATCATCACCGTCGACGAGGTCTGCTTCTTCATCCGCCAAGTGGTCCGCGCCGCCGCCCTGCCCGTCCTGGTGGACGGCGACACCGGCTACGGCGAGGCGCTGAACGTGATGCACATGGTGCGCTGCTTCGAGGATGCCGGCGCCGCGGCGGTGCATATCGAGGACCAGCTGCTGCCCAAGAAATGCGGCCACCTGAACGACAAGCGGCTCGCCGATCCCCAGGACATGGCGGCCAAGGTCGCCGCCGCGCGCAAGGCGCGCCGGCATCTGCTGATCGTCGCGCGGACCGACGCGGCGGCGAGCGAGGGCATGGACGGCGCGGTCGCCCGCGCCAAGCTGTACCTGGAGGCGGGCGCGGACGCGATCTTCCCCGAGGCCCTGGTCACCGCCGAGATGTTCCGCGAGTTCGCCCGCCGGGTTGACGCGCCGCTGCTCGCCAACATGACCGAGTTCGGCAAGACCCCGTTTTTCACCGCCGCCGAGTTCGAGGCGATGGGCTACCGGATGGTGATCTGGCCGGTCAGCGCGCTGCGGGCGGCGAACAAGGCGCAGGCCGAGGTCTACGCGGCGATCCGCCGCGACGGCGGCACCCAGCACGTGATCGACAGGATGCAGACGCGGGCCGAGCTCTACGCGACGATCGGCTACCATGACTACGAGGCGCTGGACGCCTCGATCGTGAAGACGATCGTTCCGACGGGAATGCCGCAGAGGGAGCCGGCATGAGACGCGGCCTCGCCTTCCTGCTGATCGCGCTCGCGCCCGCCCTGTGGTTCGCCGCCCGCGCGCAGGAGCCGACCGCGGCGCAGCCCACGCTGCCGACCGAGCAGATCAGCATCGTGACCGGCAACGGGAAAGCGAACCCCTTCACGGTGGAGCTCGCGCTGACGCCCGGGCAGCAGCAGACCGGCGAGATGTTCCGCACCAGCGTGCCGGCCGATGGCGGGATGCTGTTCGTCTGGCCGCAGCCGCACGAGGTGCAGATGTGGATGAAGAACACCCTGGTACCGCTTGATATGCTTTTCATCGAGGCGGATGGCACGATCCGGTCGATCAACGATCAGGCGGTGCCGCAGAGCCTGCGGATCATCGACAGCGGCGGGCCGGTCGCGGCCACGCTGGAGCTGGCGGGCGGGACGGCGGCCCGGCTCGGGATCACCACCGGGGACAAGGTGATCGGGCCGCAGTTTCACCCGCGATGAAGGCGCTTGCGGATCGGCGGCGCCATCCATAGGTTCCGGCCCGGCGTCGGGGCGTGGCGCAGCTTGGTAGCGCGCGTGCTTTGGGTGCATGAGGCCGCCGGTTCGAATCCGGCCGCCCCGACCAGACGGAGAGGCTTGCATGCGCGCGCGTATCTACCTTCCCCCGAAATCCGCTATGCAATCCGGGCGCGCCGGCACCGATGAATGGGTGCTGGAATTCGAGCCCAATGCTCCCGCCCTGCCGGACCCGCTGATGGGCTGGATCGGCAGCACCGACACCCAAACCCAGGTGCGTCTGCATTTCGCGACGCGCGAGGAGGCGGTACGCTACGCCGAGAGTCACGCGATTCCCTTCGTGGTCGAGCGGCCGCAGATCCGCGAGGTGCGGCCGAAGGCCTATGCCGAGAATTTCGCCTACGGACGACGGGAGATGTGGACGCACTGAGCGTGCATGCGAGCCAAGTTCCCTGAGGCGCCCTTAGCTCAGCTGGATAGAGCAACAGACTTCTAATCTGTGGGTCGCTGGTTCGAATCCAGCAGGGCGCGCCACGGCCGATGAAGATGGGCACTACTCGTTCGCCGTGCCTCTATGATGCGGCAGCCCGCCACGCGCTTCAATCGGCAAATCTGCGACGCACTGCGATCTTATGCTACGCCACATGGGCGGCTGCCTACCCGATTTCGCGGGATGGTCCGGTTATCCTTCGATAGCGCCGCCTGTCGGTCGATCTCGGGGTCGATGCGACGTGCCAATTCCCGACTTGCCGCCAGAGGATCGAGGAGGTTGAATTGCCCGCAGTGTGCCGGCCACGGGGAAGGACCATGAGGTTCTCGCTTACTGGAATGCTCGCGGTGGCGCTGGTGGCGATGCTCCAAATTGCGGAAGTTCCTGCGCAGCCGTTGCCCGTGATGGGTTACGTAGCTGCGAAGAACGCGAAATCCGAAACGACTTGAAGTCTTCAAGAAGGGATTGGCGGAGCTCGGCTACATCGAAGGAAAGAATATTCGGATTGAATATCGCGAGGCCGTCTTGGATGCGGAGTACAAAGGCGTGATGGTTGACCTTCTCGATCGAAAAGTCGACATGATCCTCGCAGCGAACGTGGCAGCAACCCAAGCCGCCGCCAAGGCGACGAAGACAATCCCGGTCGTCATGCTGGCGGTCTTTGATCCGGTCGGAATCGGGGTGGTCAAGAGCCTGGAGCGACCGGGCACGAACGTCACCGGCACGACGATGTACGCTCCTAAATTGGTCGGGGAGCGCCTGCAAATGCTCAAACGCATCGTCCCAACGCTCGACAAAGTAGCAATGGCTCTGAATGGCAACAACGCCAACAACCCTGCCCAGTTCGAACTGCTTCGTTCGGAGACACAGAAGCTTGGGATCGCGGTCGAGGCGCTGGACATTCGAAAGCCTGAGGACGTCGATGAGGCATTTGCGAAGGCCCTGGCATTCGGGGCGAAGGGGCTCGTGAACGCGGTTGACACTTTCATCAATTCCAGACGTTTCGCGCTCGCAGCTGGGGCAGCGAAACACAAACTGCCGTTCGTCTACAGCGATGTTGAATATGTCATGGCCGGCGGGCTGATCGCGCTTGGCCCGGATCACTACGAGGGCTATTACGGCGCTGCCAAATACGTGGACAAGATTCTGCGCGGCGCAAACCCAGCCGACCTGCCGATCGCGGGACCCACCGAATTCACCATGAGCGCCAACCGTACGGCGCTGAGAAAGCTCGGCTTGTCCTTGCCGCCGGATTTTGCTGCCCGGGTCAACGAGTGGATCGATTGAGGCCCGATCGTGGCTGATTGGCCCGTGCGCCGCAAGCCGCCGGCGACGCAAACCCGGCGCGCCGCTCACGCCTGCAGCGCCGAATTTCCTTGCCGCCGATCCCCGATAATGCAGTCCACAAAGCTTACTGCGACGTAGAACCGGAGACGAATGGGTGGCCGTGGCGTGCTCTGGCGAAAATGGCGCGCCAAAATGCGGCGGACCCGCGCGTCATCTCCTAGATCGCGTCCGCCGGCACCAGCCGCCGCCGCGGAACCTCACGCACCGGCAGGCCGGCGTACACATCCTTCACCGCCTCCATTAGGATCAGACCCGCGAGGGCGGGAACGGCGCGCCGGCCGGTGCGCTCCAGCAGCGGAGCCGCGCGCAGCACCACGCGGCGCGTGCTCGGCGGGACATAGAGCGCGGCGGCGCGCCGCTCGTTGCGGAACATGGTCGCGGCGAGCAGGCGGCCGACCTGGCCGAAGGAGTAGGGCTCGCCGTGGCCGAACGGGGTCGATTTGAGATAGGCCCAAAGGCCGGTGCGGTTCGGCGCGACGATCAGCAGCCGCCCGTCATCTTTCAAGACGCGCCAGAGCTCGCGCAGCAGCCGGCGCGCGTTCTCGGCCCCCTCCAGCCCATGCACCAGCAGGATGCGATCGAACGAGAGGTCCGGGAACGGGAGCGCTTCCTCCTCCGCGGTGCAGCTCAGCCCCCGCGCTTCCGACGGGCCAGCGGGCGGCGCCCATCTGCGCCGGCGTGACGGAGATGCAGCGCGTGGTCTGCTCCCGCCACAGGCGCAGATACGGATGGGCGTACCCCAGGCCGAGAATCGACTGGCCGCGCAAATCGGGCCACATCTCTGCGAGGCGGGCGCGCAGCAGCCGCGCCGTCACCGCCCCGCGCGCGGTGGCGTAGAAATCCGCAGCCATGTGGACGTCGGCCGCCATGCGCGGCTCTATATAGCACGGTTGGCGGGCGGATAAGGCGACGTTAGAGTGTCCGCATGACCGTGACCGTGACACCGATCCCGATCCTCAGCGACAATTATGCCTGGATGCTGCGCGACACCCCCTCGGGCGCGGTCGGGGTGGTCGATCCGGCCGATGCCAAGCCGGTGATCGCGGCGCTGGAGCGGGCCGGCGGGCGGCTCGACCTCATCCTGCTCACGCACCATCATGCCGACCACGTCGCCGGCACCGATGAGGTGCGGGCGCGCTTTGGCTGCCCCGTCGTCGGCGCGGCGGCCGACGCCCACCGGCTGCCCAAACTCGATCAGGCGGTCCGGGAGGGCGACACGGTGCGCCTGGGCGACGCGACGGCGCGGGTCATCGACACGCCCGGGCATACGCGCGGGCAGATCAACTTTTACTTCGCCGACGGCGGCGTGCTGCTGTCGGGCGACACGCTGTTCAGCCTGGGCTGCGGGCGGCTGATCGAGGGCACGGCGGAGGAGATGTTCGCCTCGCTGCGCAAGCTCGCCGCGCTGCCGGCGGAGACGCTGGTCTGCTGCGGGCATGAATACACCGAGAGCAACGCCCGCTTCGCGCTGACGATCGAGCCCGGCAACGCCGCCCTGCGGGCCCGCGCGGACGAGGTCCGCCGGCTGCGTGCCGAGGGCAAGCCCACCGTGCCCTCCCGCCTGGGCGCGGAGCTGGCGGAGAACCCTTTCCTGCGCGCCACGGACGCCGCGAGCTTCGCGCGCGTGCGCAAGGCCAAGGATTCGTTCTGAGCGGTTGCGGGGAGCGGGCGCGCTTCCTATAAACCGCCCGCCTGGAGAGGTGCCGGAGTGGCCGATCGGGGCGGTCTCGAAAACCGTTGTGCGTGCAAGCGTACCGTGGGTTCGAATCCCACCCTCTCCGCCAAACTGTCCTCGCACGCTACTGAGATCACTGGTCTCGTCAGTTGAGCCAAATGGCTGCTGCGGTCATCGTCGGGGCGCCGACGCTGTGCCTGATGGGCGCCCACGATGGTGTTCTCGATCCAGGCAGAAGCCCCTGGATCCTATCCCATTGATCGTGACGCAGGGCGTAGCGTCGCATGGGCCGGCTCCCACTTGGCTTCCGATAAATGACGACACGCCCTAGACGTTCCCTCAATGCCCTCTTCTGGTGCACACTGCAGTCTACACCTCGTGCCGAGATTGGGCACACGTTCCCAGACGTTGTCGGCCACGCGCGCTGAAGCGCGGCTCCCAACGATTTGAGTTGCTGAACGTCCGCCGCTCGCGGATCACCCCATCAAGACCAGCGCCAGCGGTCGTGCAGTGCTTTATCTCGAGCCGCAGCGCGAGCTGGAACATCACCACTCGGGGTGCCGACATGCCGCCCGTTGCCGGATGTGGCAACGACAGAACACCGCCGCTTCGTTGTTCCGATGCACGTGGAGCCCCGACATGATTTCTTCACAGCACAACTCATATCCGGCCCCGCTCGGAACGGGGGCGGGCGAGTGCCGGACGGGACCTGACGCCACCCGTAGCTTCGGGAAGAGCGAGTTGTCCGCGACACCGCTTAGGGACGTGAACAGGTGCGCGGTGCGAGCGACCGATTTGATTGCCCATCGAGGATACACGGTACTGGTGACCGACACGCGCGGGCGCATCGGAGGCGGGATTGAGGGGTTCTACCTTCATCGAACGCGATTCCTTTCGCGGCTCGGGATCAAGATCGACGGCGCCGATCCGACGTTCGTTTCGGCGAACGTGGTGGACCATCACTTCATCACTTCCTACCATCTCGCGCCGTCGCCCGTCGGACGCGCAGCTGGCCCGACGCCGGAAGACGACAGCAGCACCGGCGGGGAGATCGTTCAGAAAGGCATTGAGGTGCAGGTCAACGCCTTCGTCGGCGGTGGCCTGCATCATGATATTATCGTGACCAATCACGCGATGGCCGAGACGGCCATCGCGCTCTCCCTTGAGCTCGCCGCCGACTATGCGGACCTGACCGAGGCCCAATCCGGCAAGCGGCAGCAGCAGGCACCCGTCGAGCGGAGCTGGGCTGGCGGCGAGAAGAGTGGGCGCGGGATGGGCGCGGGCGAGTTGGCGTTCCGCTACAAGCACCCCGACCTCGACTTTGCTACCCGCATCCGCATCTCTGAGGCCGATGAGCTGATCGACGAGGGCAGTGCCGTCGTCTGCCGGCTCCATCTACGTCCGCACGAGCCGCGTATCGTCGCGCTCGACGTCGTTCCTGTCTATCGCGGGGAAGCGGTGGAACCGCTCTACGGCCGTGATGGAAGCTTTCCCTCCGACGGCTCCTCGTTCCAGGCCCGCGGCGAATGGGCCAGCGCCTGCGCGCAACTGTCGGCCGCAAGTCCCGCGGTGCAAGCGGCTTGGGAGCAGGCGGTTTCCGACCTCGCGTCGCTGCAGCTGCTCGATGGGCCGGGTGCAGAGCGGTTCATGATTGTTGCGGGTGTACCGAACTACACCGGGCTGTTCGGGCGCGACGCGTACGTCACAGCCTTGCAGACGGCCGTGCTCAACCCGGTTACGCTTCGCGGCGCGCTCCAGGTAGTCAGCCACTGGAACGCGAAGACGACTGACGACCGCTACGACGCCCAGCCAGGAAAAGTATTGCATCAGCGCGAGAGGGGACCGCTCGCCCTACTCGGCAAGACGCCGTTCCTGCACTACTACGGCGACTACTCGACGCCCGGCCTGTTCCTGCTTGGCGCCGCGACCGATCTTGCGCACACTGGCGATCTCGATTTCTTCCGCTCGCTGCGCGACAAGCTGCTGGGCACGATCGAGTGGATGGAACAGAACGCTGACAGCGAGGGCTTCTACCCGTACCTGACGCGCGCCCCTGATGGTCTTAAGAACCAGAGCTGGAAGGACTCTGGGGACGCGATTCTCTATCCAGATGGGCGCATGGTGCCGAATCCCATCGCCATGTCCGACGTCCAGGGACTCTACTACGCGGGTAAGCAGGCAGTCGCCCTTGCCTTCGCGGCTGCAGGCGAGCACGACCGCGCCGACCAGCTCCTCGCCGAGGCGCATGCGCTGAAGCAGCGGTTCAACGAGCGCTTCTGGATGCCGGAGGAACGCTATTTCGCCATCGCCCTCGATCCGGACAAGCGCCAAGTCAAGACCGTGGCCTCCGACCCTGGCGCATGCCTCGCCTACGGGATCGTCGACAGCGATAAAGCGAGCGCGTTAGCCGAGCGGCTGATGGCGCCTGACATGTTCAGCGGCTGGGGCATCCGCACGCTCTCCAGCCAGCATCCCGCCTTCAACCCGTTTGTGTACCACCTCGGGTCGGTCTGGCCGTCGCCGAACTCCATCACCGTGTACGGCCTGAAGCGCTATGGTTTCGACGCCGCGATGCATGCGGTCGCCGAGGGTCTGTTTGCGGCCAGCCAGATCTTCGATCTCGATCGCTTGCCGGAAGTCTTCGGCGGCCATCCGCGCGACGCGCGCCACCCGCATCCTGGACTTTACCCTGGAGCGTGCTCTCCGCAGGCGTGGTCCGCGGGCGCGGTGATCCTGCTGGTGACCACGATGCTCGGCCTGCTCCCCCTGGCGCCGTGTAAGACGCTGATCGTTGATCCGGCTCTTCCGGAATGGCTGCCCGAGATTACGATGCGCAACATCCAGGTTGGCCAATCCCGCGCCGGACTCAGATTTCGGCGGGACGCCTCGGGTCACACTGACGTCGACGTTCTGGAGGACGGCGGCCTGCAGATACGCCGGCTGCCGACCGGGGAGGGCGCCGTCCCTCAAGGCGAGGACCGGATCGCGGTAGCCGTGCGCACGGCCTTTAACCCCAACGAGGGGAGAGCAGTCATTGGATGAACCGCCGAATGCTGGCATCGCCAAGTCCCAGCTGGGCAAAGGTATTCTAAGTTCATCAACCCATGAAGACGAGCGGCAAGCGGTCGTGTCACGATCAGTCCTTTATCTTGAACCGCCGCGCACGCTGGAGCGTGATGCGATATTGATCCGACGACGGCGACGACTCGTCTGTTGGGTCCTGCTCGCGGTACTCGGCGGCTGCCACCGCACACCGACCCCGCCTCCCTTCAGGGCGGCATCCCTCACCCCCTTTCTGAGCTTTCTCGATCCGCAAGGTCCGATCGCGGCGGCACAGCGTGCGCACCTCATTGACGTGACACTGCTGCTTCTGATCGTGGTGGTGCCGGTCTTGGTGCTGACGCCGATCGTGGTCTGGCGCTATCGTTTGAACGGATCGGCGCGTTATACGCCGAAATGGTCATTCTACCGGCCCCTTGAATTCGTCGTCTGGGGGATTCCGATCGCCGTTGTCATCGTCCTCGGCGTATGGCTGCACCGGAATACGCAGGCGCTTGATCCCTACGCGCCGCTCACGTCCGCGGCCGGGCCGCCGCTTCGGATCGACGTCATCGGCTACGACTGGAAGTGGTTGTTTGTCTATCCACAATTCAACATCGCCAGCATCGGCGAATTCGCCTTCCCCGCCGATCGGCCGTTGGACATTGTATTGACGTCCGATACGGTGATGCAGTCGTTCCTCATTCCGGCGCTGGGCAGCCAGATTTACGCGATGCCCGGCATGGTCACGAAGCTTCACCTCTTGGCGAACACCCCCGGCAGCTTCCGCGGCGAGAACACCCAGTACAACGGCGAGGGCTTTTACCAGCAGGACTTCACCGCGAAGGCGATGGCGCCCGCCGATTTCCAGGTCTGGGTCAAGCGCGTGCAGACCGCCGGCATCCCGCTATCCGAAAAAGCGTATTATGCGATCAGCCAAAGGAGCACGCTTAGCGAGACACGCAAGGCTCTGGGCGCGAGCTCGGGCCAGGACGGCTCACTCTTCTTCGCCGACGTGTCGTCAAATCTCTTCGACACGGTCGTGCAATCCTTCGCCATGGGCATGTCGGGCGAGGCGGGATCTCCTAGCCAATCCGCGGCGCATGGCCCCGTGCGCGTCACCGGGGGACATTAGCCGGCATGTCGATCATTCGTATCGTCTTCGGCCGACTGGACTTCGGCAGCCTGCCGTTCTGGGAGATGCTGCAGCGCCCGACGGAGGCGAACCTCGTCAATGGTTCCATCGCCACCTTCGCGGCCTGCCTCGTCCTGCTGGCCGCCGCGGTCACGATCGTCCTCATCACCTGGTACGGCAAATGGGGGGTGCTATGGTCTGAATGGCTGACCAGTGTCGATCACAAGCGGATCGGCATCATGTATATCGTCATTACGTTCGTCATGCTGGCGCGCGCCTTGATCGAGGCGGGCCTCATGCGCACGCAGATGGCCTTCGGCTTGGATGGCGGTTTTCTCGTCCCCGGCCATTTCGGACAACTCTTCACCACGCACGGTACGATCATGATCTTCTTCATGGCGATGCCGTTCCTCACCGGGCTGATCAACTATGTCATGCCGCTGCAGATCGGCGCGCGCGACGTCTCTTTCCCGGTCATGAACTCGATCAGCCTCGGGCTCACTATGGCCGGCGCCATGATCGTCATGGTCTCGCTGGTCATCGGCAAATTCTCGACCGGAGGCTGGACCGGGTATCCGCCCTATACCGAGGCGAACTTCAATCCTGGCCCAGGGGTCGACTACTGGATATGGGCGCTCACCCTGACGGGGCTCGGTGCGATGCTGACCGGGATCAACTTCGCCGTGACGGTCTACAAGAAGCGGGCGCCGGGGATGCACTTCCTGCGCATGCCGCTGTTCACCTGGGCCGCTGTCTGCACGAGCATCATGATGGTCTTCGCGATGCCGCCGCTGACCGTCGCCACCTTGCTGCTGGCCCTGGACCGCTATCTCGGCTTTCACTTCTTCACGAACGCCCTCGGCGGCAATTTGATGAACTATATCAATATCTTCTGGCTGTTCGGCCACCCTGAGGTCTACATCGTGATCATACCGGCGTTCGGCATCTATTCGGAAGTGTTCTCGACGTTCTCCGGCAAGGCGCTCTACGGCTATCTCTCGCTGCTGCTCGCGATCATGGCGATCGCCGCGCTCTCCTTCACGGTCTGGATGCACCACTTCTTCACGATGGGTCAGAGCGCCTCCGTCAATACCTTCTTTGGCATCACGACGATGCTGATCGGCATCCCGACGGGGGTGAAGATCTACGACTGGATGTTGACCATGTTCCGCGGGCGCGTCCGCATCCGCACGCCACTCGTCTACGCACTGGGTTTCGTCATCCTGTTTACACTCGGCGGGATGACGGGCATCATGCTTGCTCAGCCGGGCATAGACTACCAGGTCCACAACACGCAGTTCCTGGTGGCCCATTTTCACAACGTGCTTGTCCCTGGCACGCTGTTCGGCATGCTCGCGGGCTATCATTTCTGGTTTCCCAAGGCATTCGGCTTCAGGCTCGACGAGCGATGGGGCCTGATCTCGGCGGTCTGCTGGATCGTGGGGTTCGTGCTCGCGTTCTTCCCGCTCTATGGAGCCGGTCTGCTCGGCTACCCGCGACGCCACCTCGCCTATTTCGATCCGATCTTCCAGCCCTTTATGATCGTTGCCCTGATCGGCGCCGTCATCGTGCTCATCGCGCTGGCCGCCCTGGTGATCCAGCTTGTCGTCTCGGCACTCAGGCGAGCGGAGTATGCCGTGCCCGCGGGCGATCCCTGGGACGGACGCAGCCTCGAATGGTCGGTCGCCGCGCCTCCGCCGGCATACAACTTCGCCGTCCTGCCCGAGGTGACCTCCATCGACACGTTCACCCACGCGAAGGAGGCCGGAACAGCCTACCGGGCGCCCCAAGAGTATGACGACATCCGGATGCCGAAGAACAGCGCGATGGGCATCATCATGTGCGTGAGCGGCGCTTTGATCGCGTTCGGGCTGGTCTGGTACATGTGGTGGCTGGCCGCGCTTGGCCTGCTTGTGGCGTTCGCCGCGGCGATCGGCCGGGGTTTCGCACGTGATGTGGAGTATGTCGTCCCCGCCCGCGAGGTCGCGGAGGCCCATAAGCGCTGGCTCGCCATAGTGGCGGCGGCGCAGCCGGTTGCGCGGCACCAGGAGGCCGTGGCCGCCAACGCAGGGCTTGCGGCTCATCCCCTGACGGACGCCGCCGAATGAGTGCGGCGGACCTCAAGCATCCCGGCATCAATCTCGGACCGGCGCATCCCGACGCCGATGAGCGGGCTGAGGAGATGGTCTTCGGGTTCTGGGTCTTCCTGATGGGCGACGCCATCGTCTTTGGCGTGCTCTTCGCGACGTACGCGTCGATGCTCCATGCGACGGCCGGGGGCCCAGGACCGCACGATCTCTACGACATTCGGAGCGTCTTCGGGGAAACCTTGGCGCTCCTGTCGAGCAGCTTCACTTACGGCATGGCATTGCTCTCGCTGAAGCATTACGGACGTCCCGGGCCGATGCTGATGTGGCTGGGTGTGACGCTGTGCCTGGCGGCGATCTTCCTCGGGCTCGAGGTCCGCGATTTCCTGTCGATGCTGGCGAAGGGCGGTGGCCCGACACGCAGCGGCTTTCTGTCGTCGTTCTTCGCTCTCGTCCCGCTGCACGGCCTGCACGTCACGACAGGCAGCATCTGGATGCTCGCCATCATGGGGCAGATCAGGGTCTATGGCATCGATACGGAGGTGAAGCTCGGGCTCTTGCGGCTCGGCCTGTTCTGGCACTTCCTCGACATCGTATGGATCGGGATCTTCTCCGTCGTCTATCTCGGAGGACTCGCATGAGCCACGCGCCGTCCGTCCCCGCGGAGAAGGAATACAAGCGTGAACTCCATACGTATTTCGTCGGATACGGTCTGGCGCTTGCGCTGACGTTCGTCGCGTTCGGGCTTGTCTACTGGTCGGCGATGGCGCCGTCGGGACTCTATCTAGCCATCGGCGGGTTCGCGATTGTCCAGGCGATCGTCCATTTCCGCTGCTTCCTGCATATCAATCCGCCTCGGCAGAACATCGACGACCTGCACCTGATCCTGTTTTCAAGCCTCCTCCTGTTCTTTATGGTCGGCGGCACGGTCTGGATCCTGGCGAACCTCGCGACCCGGATGCAGTAGACCCCATGTTCGCACAGTGACCCGCAGGTGGCTCGCCTCACGATATCGGTTGCGGGCGACAGCCTGGCGGTGCGAAGGGTCGTCCCGCCGCCAGGCTGTGAAGCACCGCAGCCGATCTCTCGTGGTGGGACTACCTACTCTCGTCATCGGTGCTGAAGAACACGGAGAAATCGCGATCGGCCTTATGGCCCGCGCGCCATCCAGGCAGCGAAACCGTCCTGCTCCGCCCCGCTCATGTGCAGATAATGCTTGGTGCGCCGCTCGAGCACGTCCTCGACGGTGCGTGCCCACTCGGTACGGCGCAGGAAATCGGCCTCGCGCTCGTAGAGCAGGGTGCCGAAATGCCGGCCCAGGTCGGCCGGAGCACGAGCGCCGTCCAGCAACGCCTCGGCCCGCGTCCCGTAGAGCCGCGCATAGTGGCGCGCGAGATCGGTGCTGAGCCACGGGTGGCGTCCCTGGAAATCGCGAAGGAAGCAACCGAAATCATCCATGTCGCCGCCCGGCAGCGGGGCGTTTCCGGTCCAGGCGGGGCGCAGCCCCGGGAAATACGCCGCGAGCTTCTCCATCGCGTGCTCGGCGAGCCTCCGATAGGTGGTCAGCTTGCCGCCGAACACCGAAAGAACCGGCGCCCGGCCGCTGTCGCCATCCACGTCGAACACATACTCGCGCGTCACCGCTGATGGATTGGCGTGCGCGTCGTCATGGAGCGGCCGGACGCCGGAGAACTCATGCAAGATGTCCTCCTGCGAGAGCTGGGTCCGCATGTAGCGGTTCACCACGCGCAGCAGATACTCGCGCTCGCTCTGCGCGACCGCCACCTGTTCGGGTCGGCCCTCATAGGGAACGTCGGTGGTGCCGATCAGGCAGAGATCGCCGGCGTACGGATTGACGAAGATCACCCGCCGGTCGTCGTTCTGCAGAAGGTAGGCGTGTCCGCCTTCCCAGAACTTGCGCACGATGAGGTGGCTGCCCTTGACCAGCCGGATCCTGCGGGTCGAATTCGCGCCGACCACGTCATGGATGACCCGCTCCACCCAGGGGCCCGCCGCATTGGCGAGCGCGTGCGCCGTCACCTCGCTCGTGCCGCCATCCTCCATCCGAAGAAGCGCCCGCCAGCGCCCATCCTCCCGACGGACCGTGCTCACCTTGGTCCGCACCAGGATATCCGCCCCGAGCCGCTTTGCGTCGAGCGCGTTCAGCACCACCAGACGGGCATCGTCGACGCAGCAGTCGGAATACTCGAAGGCGGTGCGAAAATCGGTCTTGACCGCCCGCCCCTCCGGCGCGGCGCGCAGGTCGAGGCGGCGAGTCGGCGGCAGCGTCCTCCGTCCGCCCAGATGGTCGTACAGCAGCAGGCCCAGCCGGATCATCCAGGCCGGACGCTGCTCCCCGCTGTGCGGCAGCACGAAACGCATCGGCCAGACGACGTGCGGGGCGATGCGCAGCAGCACCTCCCGCTCGATCAGCGACTCCCGCACGAGGCGGAACTCATAGTGTTCCAGGTAGCGCAGGCCGCCATGGACGAGCTTGCTCGACCGCGAGGACGTGCCCTCGCCCAGGTCGCCCTTCTCGCACAGCAGCACCTTCAGCCCCCGCCCGGCGGCGTCGCGCGCGATACCGGCGCCGTTGATGCCGCCGCCGATAACCAGGAGATCGTAGGCGTCGGTCATAGGTCGGATACGGTGCCCTGCCTTTCGTCCCGCAGGCCGTACGTGTCGAGCTTGCGTGCCGTGTCGGCGATCTGCTCGTCAGTCAGGATATGAGGGCCTCCGATCAGCAGGCTGTAGTAGTATTGTTTCGCGATCGTCTCCAGCTCCACCGCGAGCCACATCGCCTTCGATAGCGTCGGGCCGCAGACGATCATGCCGTGATTGGCGAGCAGGCACGCATTGCGTCCCTCGAGCGCCGTGAGGGCAAGGTTGGACAGCTCCTTCGTTCCGAACGTCGCATAGTCGGCACAGCGTATGTCAGTGCCGCCGAACGCCGCCATCATGTAGTGACACGCCGGAATGCTCCTGCGCGTGATGGCGAGCGTGGTGGCGAAGGTCGGATGACTGTGCACTACCGCCCCGACCTCCTGTCGCGCGCGCATGATGTCGAGATGGAAGCGCCATTCGGTGGAGGGCTTCAGCGGGCCGTGGTACACGCCGTACTCGCCCTCGATCGGCAGCTTGGCGACCTGCTCGGGACGGATCTCGTGATAGGGCGTCGCGGAAGGCGATATCAGCATCGACGCGCCGTGGCGAGCGCTGATATTGCCCGATGTTCCCTGGTTGATCCCCAGCTCGTTCATCGCGCAACACGCATCGACCAGTGCCTGCCGGGCGGCCTCTTCGTTCATCGGCGGACCTCCTTCAGCACGGGGCCTAACGGCGGCTCGCTGCGACGGCGCATCTGCCGCCGATCACCATCGTTGACCTCCCGACGGCTCTGATCTCAGATGGTTCGCGGACGCTTTCGGACACGGCAGGTTCGATTGGGATGGGTCCGTTCAAGCTAATTCGCGATCACCTTGCTGGCGAGAGCCCCGGAGCGATTCCGTGGGAGCACGCGCGCGACATTGAAGCACTGCTTGGCGACTGCTGGGACCGGCTGGCCGGCTCGCGGCAAGGGGGAATGCGGGACCACAAGCTGGTCGGCCGTACGGAAGACATGAATTGGCAGCCGCCAATCCTGACGTTCAGCATCGAGCGGCATGGAGCGCCGGGACCCAATTGGTGTTCGAGCGTGCGGCCGCACGCTGACCCATTGCCGCCGTCACGGCAGGTCGGCGCCGCTCAGCCCATAGGCGCCGATCGCGGTTTCGCGCGATATGAAGCCGTTGCGCAGATCGGCAAGGACCCGGGCTGGCTCACGCTCCTTCGGCGCGCCATAGCCCCCGGCACCTGACAGGCGGAAGCTGATGATGTCGCCGCGCTGAAGGCGCCGGACCTCCTTGGAGCCGAGATCCGTCTCTTCGCCATCGCGCACCAGAATTGTGCGCGCCCGCGCGCCCGGCTCCCCGCCGAAGAGCCCGTATGGCGCGGTCTTGTGGCGGTCGCCCAGCAGCACCACGGTCGCGCCGTCGGCTAGAAGCTCGACATCCTTGCGCAGACCGCACCCGCCGCGAAATCGCCCGGCACCGCCGGAATCGGGAATGAGCCGCAGGCACTGGATGCGCACCGGGTTGTTGGTCTCGTGCACCTCGACCGGGACATTCGCACAATTGAAGACGGGGCATAGCGCCTCCGCGCCGTCCTTGTCGGACCGTCCGCCGAAGCCGCCGAGGATCAGGTCGTACATGATCCAGCGCCGGCCCGTCTCGGGATCGACGCCGCCGATCTTCGGATTGGCCCAATGGGTGAAGGCGCCCATTGCGCGCTCCGGCACCGCCTGCGCCATCGCGCCGTTGATCGCATCGAAGATGCGGATTTGCAGCGACGCGCGCCCGCCGCTCGCCGCGGGGTAGCGCGGATTGAAGAAGCCGCCGGCCCGCGCGATGAGCTTGATCACCCGCTCGATGCCGGCGTTGTTCGGCACGTCGATCTTCGCGAAGATGCGCATCGCGAAGCTCGCATAGGCGCGGGTGTAGTTGATGTAGGAGTTGATGCCGGCGGGCACGGCATCGCCGCTGCGCGAGAAGTCGACCGTCGCGGTGCCGTCCTTCAGCGTCACGTCGACACGGACGTCGATCGGCGGGGTGCCGGGGCCGTAGTCGTCCATCCGGTCCTCGAAGCTGTAGGTGCCCTCCGGCAGGGCACCGATCAGCTCGCGTGCGCGCGCCTCCGAGCGGTCCAGGATGTCCTCGAAGATCGCCTCGATCATCGCGGCGCCATGGTCGGCGAACAGCTTGCGGATGCGCTGCGCCCCGAGATGATTCGCATTGCGCTGCGCCAGCAGATCGCCGCGCACCTTCTCCGGGATGCGGACATTGCCCAGGATCACCCGCAGCAGGTCGGCGTCGAACTCGCCGCCCCGCACCAGCCGGATCGGCAGGATGCGCAGACCCTCCGCGAAGGCGTCGAGCACGCCCTGCACCGCCTCCGAGCCCGGCTGCGCGCCGCCCATATCGACGTGGTGCGCGGTGTTGACGCAGTAGCCGAGCAACGTGTCGCCCTCGAAGATCGGCGCGATCATGAAGATGTCGGGAAAGTGCCCGCCGCCCAGGAAGGAGTCGTTGGTCACCAGCATGTCGCCCGGCGCCAAGGTCTCCGGCGGCACGTAACGCAGCGCGTTCTCCACCGCGTAGGGCATCGCGCCGAGATGGCCCGGGGTGAAGTTGCCCTGCGCGATCAGCCTTGCCTTGCGGTCGAACAGGCCGGTCGAGAAGTCCTGCCCCTCGCGCACCGCTTCCGAGAAGGCGGTGCGGCACAAGGCGCTGCCCATCTCGTCGGCGATGGAGACCAGCGTGTTCCAGACCACGGTGAGGGTGACCGGGTCGATCTCCTGCCGGGTCACGACGCGGCGCTCCGGTCGTTGATGTCGATGACGAGGTTGCCCGCCGCGCTTATCGAGGCGGCGTCGCCGGGCAGGATCACGGTGGTGCACTCGCGCTCCTCGATCAGCGCCGGGCCTTCGGATGCGGTGGCCCTCCCGCAGGGCGTAGCGGCTGATGACCTTGGTGCGGCGCCATGCCGCCGGTTTCGGGAAAATAGGCGTCGCGCTCGCCGACGGCGGGATCGCCATCGGTCCCATCCGCGGCGAAGCGAAAGCCCACATCGACATGGCTGCCGGCGATGCCGGCAACGACGAACCAGTCGCTGACCTCGACCGGCGCCGTAGGGTCGTTGTAGCCGTATTCGCGCTTGTAGGCGGCGTGGAAGGCGGCGAGCGCCGCCGTGATGTAATCGGCGCCGATCGCTCCGTCCGGCAGATCGACGCGAATCTCGTAGCCCTGTCCGGCGTAGCGCATGGACGCGCTGCGCTGAAGCGCGATCGGGCTCGCACGGTCCATCCGCCGCACCTCCGCCGTCACCCGCTCCTCCAGCCGCGAAAAGATGTCGGCAACGACTTCGGAGGAGGCCTCGTTCAGGCGCAGCACCCGCGTCATGCCGAGATCGACCTTCTTGTCGGCGACCAGCAGGCCCAGCGCGGAGCCGACGCCGGCGCCGCGCGGCACGATCACCCGCGGCACCTCGAGCGCGCGGGCGAGCCTGCAGGCGTGCAGCGGCCCGGCGCCGCCGAACGCGACCAGCGCGTAGCGGCGCGGATCGCGCCCGCGCTCGATCGAGACGATGCGCATCGCCCGCTCCATGTTCGCGTTCGCGATCGAGTGGATGCCCCAGGCGGCGGCCTCGACGTCCAGGCGCAAGGGCCGGGCGATGTCGCGCTCGATCGCGCGCGGCGGCGGCATCGCGGTCGAGCGCCATCGCGCCGCCGTTGAAATAGGCGGGATTGAGATAGCCCAGCACGAGGTTGGCGTCGGTGATCGTCGCCGCGGTGCCGCCGCGCCCGTAGCAGACCGGCCCCGGTTCCGCGCCGGCGCTGTCCGGGCCGACCGCGATCAGCCCCATTTTCGTCCGAGCGATGCTGCCGCCGCCCGCGCCGATCTCCAGCAGGTCGATCGCCATCGCGCTGATCGGCAGGCCGCTGCCCTTCTTGTAGTTCACCGCGTCGACCTCGAAGCTCGACGCCAGGACCGGCGCGCCGTCGTCGATGGCGCCCAGCTTCGCCGTGGTGCCGCCCATGTCGAAGGTCATGACGTGCCGGACAGCCCTCCTCGCGCGCGAGTTCGGCGCACATCAGCACGCCGGCGGCGGGGCCGGATTCGACGATCCGGATCGGATGGGCGCGGGCGAGGTCGGCGGAGACGACGCCGCCGTTCGACTGCATGATCGACAGCGCCGTGCCGATCCCCAGCTCGCGCAAGGAGCCGGTCAGCGCCGAGAGATACTCGTCCACCATCGGGGCGACATAGGCGTTGGCGACGGTGGTGCTGGTCCGCTCGTATTCGCGGTATTTCGGCGCGATCACGGACGAGAGCGACAATCGCACGCCGGGCAGGCGCGCCCGTAGCGCCGTCGCCATGCAGCTCCTCGTGCGCCGCATTGGCGTAGGCGTGCAGGAAGACGATGGCGACCGATTCGTACTCGCCCCTGGCCACTCGGTCGGCCACGGCCGCTGCTTCCGCCTCGGTCAGCGCCAGCAGCACCGAGCCGTCCGGCGTCACGCGTTCGGCGACCTCCAGTATGTCGGCGCGCTCCACCAGCGGCTTCGGCTTGTCGATGTGCAGGCTGTTGGTGTCGTAGCGCTTCTGCCGCCCGATCAGCAGGATGTCGCGGAACCCCGCCGTGGTCAGCAGCGCGGTGCGGCTGCCCTTGCGCTCCAGGATGGCGTTGGTCGCGATCGTGGTGGCGTGCGAGGCGCGCACGATCCGCGACGGCGTGAGCGAGCCGTCCGCCACCCGCGCGCCCAGCCCCGCCACCACGGCCTCGGCCGGGTGGCGGGAGGTGGTCGGCACCTTCCAGATATCGGTGCGGCCGGTCTCGGTGTCGCGCAGGACGAAGTCGGTGAACGTGCCGCCGATATCGAAGGCGACCTCGATCACCCGGCGACCTCGCGCCAGGTGGCGTCGAGCGTCCGGCGCAGCCGCGCGCCGATCTCCGCGATCTCGTCGGCGCTGATGATCAGCGGCGGGGAGAAGGCGATGCGGTTGCCGACGATGCGCAGGATCAGCCCGTTCTCGCGGGCATGCGCGTCGACCTTGGCGCCGATGCCGACCTCCGGCGGGAACTCCGCCTTGCTCGCCTTGTCGCGCACCAGCTCCAGCCCGCCGATCAGGCCGACGCCGCTGAAGTCGCCGACCAGCGGATGGTCGCGCAGCGCGCCCATCGTCTCCAGGAACACCGGCTCGACGTCGCGGACGTGCTCCAGCATCCCGATCTCCTCGTAGATGCGCAGCGTCTCCAGCGCGACCGAGGCGGCCACCGGATGGCCGGCATAGGTGTAGCCGTGCACGAAGGCGCCGTATTCGTCGCTCTGCTTCAGCACGGACTGGAAGATGCGCTCGTTCATCAGCACGGCCGAGATCGGCTGCATCGCCGCCGACAGCGCCTTGGCGCAGGTGATCATGTCGGGCTCGATCCCGTAGGTCTGGCAGCCCCACATGTTGCCGGTGCGCCCGAAGCCGCAGATCACCTCGTCGGCGACCAGCAGCACGTCGTATTTGCGCAGCACCTTCTGGATCTTCTCGAAATAGCCGGCGGGCGGCGGCAGGCCGCCGGCGCTGCCCTGCACCGGATCGGCCCAGAACGCGCCGACCGTCTCCGGCCCCTCGGCGAGGATCAGCGATTCGAGCGAGTCGGCGAGCCGTTGCGAGAACTGTTCCTCGGTCTCGCCCGGCCTGGCGTCGCGCCAGTAGTGCGGGCAGTCGGTGTAGAGGAAGCCGTCGAACGGCAGGCCGAAACCCTTGTGGTAGTCGGGCTTGCCGGTCAGGCTGATCGCGACGCAGGTGGAGCCGTGATAGCTGCCCTGGCGGGAGATGATCTTGCGCTTCTCCGGCCGGCCCTCGGCGTTCCAGTGGTACCACACCAGCTTGACGGCGCTGTCGTTGGCCTCCGAGCCGGAGCATTGCAGCAGCACCTTCGACATCGGGACGGGCGCGATCGACAGCAGCTTCTCCGACAGGTCGATCGCCGGGCCGTGCGAGGCGTGGCGGAAGATCTGGTAGTAGCCGAGCGTGCGCATCGCCTCGTACGCGACCTTCGCCAGCCGCTCGCTGGCATAGCCGAGCGAGGCGCACCACAGCCCGGCGCCGGCGTCGAGGAACCGCTTGCCCGGTCGTCGTGGACGAACACGCCGTCGCCGTGGGTCATGATCGACGGGCCGACCTCCAGATGGCGGCGGGCGTTGGTCTGCGGGTGCAGCACCGATGCCATGTCGCGCGCATGCGGGCTGTTGGGCAGGAAATGGGTCACGGCGGCGTTCCTGTGTTCCGGAACCGGCGAGGCTAGGACGGTTCGCGGCGCGCTGGAACCGGTTGCGCGGTGCGTGTGCTCAGGCGGCGCGTGGGTGGACGTCGCGCTCGATCGTTTGGCCGCTCTCGCGCCGCGCCGTGTGCGGACCGGCCCGACGGCCCTCTTGGGGCGAACCCGTATGCTGCGATAGGGTGCTGCGCGCCCAGAATCGGCTGGTAATCAATGTGGAGGGCGGTAACAATTGATTTGTCCCGTAGCCATTTATTCGCATGAATAACGAAATAAATCCGCCCGCTTCGGAAGGATCTCCCTACGATCCACGAAGCATCTGCAATCTTATTTTGGAGGAAGCGGGCGCTATTCCCATCACCAATCTGGCCTTGCAGAAGCTCCTCTATTTTGTTCATGGCCTCCACATGATGGAGGCGAAGGAACCTCTAGTATCAGGTTATTTCGAGGCGTGGCAATACGGCCCGGTTCATCCCGCCGCGTTCGCCGCCTTCAAGTCGGCCGGGAGGAACCCGATAGCGTTTCGGGCGACTCGGCGGAACGTGCTAACTGGCGAGATTGCTCCGCTGCCGGTCATCACCGACGAGGAGGTCAGGCGGCGGGTCAAGCAGGTGATGACGCTGTTCGGGAGGATAACGCCGGGTCGGCTTGTCGACATTTCCCATGCACCCAAAGCGCCGTGGCATGTCGTCGTCAGCAAGGCGCGCAATTCGATGAGCTTCGGGATGCGCATCCCAAATGACGTAATTCGCGACTTGTTCCAGCATCACAAAGTGAGTGTTGGGCCTGCCCCCCTTATAGGAGAACCGAGTGAAGACGCGCCGTTTTCTGCATCAGCTTGATCTCGCCAGAATTGCCCCGTTACCCCACGACCAGAAGCGCCGCCAACTTGAGGCGATCAAGCTGGCGCGCCCCCCATATTCTTACGACCCGATGCGCAGCAGCATTCTCGACCTGCTCAACATCCAGGCAGGACCGCTCGCCTCCGTTGCGCGAGCGCCGTGGCAAACTGTCGCCGCCAAGATCGGCAGGGCGAGCCGAAGCGATGCCGAGGAAAAGGCCAATCTCGGTGTGGCGAAGGCGCTTTTCGATCTAGCGACGGAGCGCGGCATCGCCGGCAACTGCCATGAGATTTTCCCGCTCAACCTCGGCGTCTCGGAGAAACTTTCCTACTGGTCGCCTGCTGTGATCGCCATCGGCGGCCGCGCCGTCGTGCCCTTCATCGACCCCCGGCGCGAACGGAAGTGGCTGACCAGCGCTGCCCGGCAATTCGTTTTCTCCGTTATGCACCAACGGTTCATTGCCGACCCCGATCTGGACGGCATCGAGCCATGCATCTTGCAGTTCGACTCCTCAGCTGCCGGGGCGCGGACACCGATCCTGCATTTCATCGACGGGATCGATCTGCTGGATTTCGGCACGCTCGACGCCATGATCCAGGAGACATACGCGATCTGGAATGAGATGCTTGATGAACTCGACGCCGCAACACGGCGGGGCACGGGCACGAGCGGGCCGCTGCTATAGACCGCTAGCACCGGGATAGGGGAAGCGCTTGCGGCTAAGCTGGAACGAAATTCGCGTGCGGGCCGCAGCGTTCGCCGAGGAATGGAAAGACGCCCATTACGAGAAGGGCGAAACCCAGAGCTTCTACAACGACTTTTTTGAAGTGTTCGGCGTCAAGCGCCGCCGCGTCGCGAGCTTCGAGGAGCCGGTGAAGCTGTTGGGTGCGAAGCGTGGCTTCATCGACCTGTTCTGGAAAGGCGTGCTGCTGGTCGAGCAGAAAAGTGCGGGCCAGAGCCTCATCCCTGCGAAGACACAAGCACTCGATTATTTTCCGGGCCTCAAGGAAGTGGAGCTTCCGCGCTACATTCTCCTGAGCGACTTTCAGACTTTCGAGCTGCACGATCTCGACGAATGCACGGAGCCTGTCCGCTTTACCCTGGCCGATCTGCCGCCCAACGTGGAAGCGTTCGGCTTCATCATCGGCGTGCAGAAGCGCACTTTCCGCGATCAGGACCCCGTCAACATCCAAGCGTCGGAGCTTATGGGTAAGCTCCATGACGCGCTGAAAGAGGCTGGCTACACCGGCCACGAGCTCGAAAGGCTCTTGGTGCGGCTGCTGTTTTGTCTTTTCGCCGACGATACCGGCATATTCGAGCCGCGCGGGATTTTCGACGCCTTGATCCGGGACCGCACCGGAGAGGACGGCAGCGACACCGGCCCGTGGTTAAGCAGCCTGTTCGACGTGCTCAACACGCCGGAGGACCGACGGCAAAGGACCCTAGACGAAGACTTGAAACAGTTCGCCTACATCAACGGCGACCTGTTCGCCGAGCGACTGCCGATCCCCGCTTTCAACAGGGCAATGCGGGAACGCCTTCTCGAAGCATGCGAATTTTCTTGGGATGCGATATCGCCCGCGATTTTCGGCGCACTGTTCCAATCGGTCATGAACGCGCGCGAGCGGCGGGCCCAGGGTGCCCATTACACGACCGAGAAGAACATCCTCAAGGTTATCGAACCGCTGTTCCTCGATGATCTGCGGGGGGAATTCGTCCGGCTGAAGGCGCGCCGGGACACCGGTCGTGCGGCAGCGCTGCGGAGCTTTCAGGACAAGCTGGCGAGTATGCGCTTCTTTGATCCTGCTTGCGGCTGCGGCAACTTTCTCATTATCGCCTACCGAGAACTGCGCGCGCTCGAAACCGAGATAATCAAGGAGCTGAATCCGAAGGGTCAGCGCGAGTTCGACGTGACGAGGCTTTCTAAAATCGACGTGAGCCAGTTCTATGGCATAGAGATTGGGGAATTCCCGGCGCGCATAGCTGAGGTAGCGCTGTGGATGATGGACCACATCATGAATGTGCGCTTGTCGCTGGAATTCGGACAAGTTTATGCCCGTATCCCGCTCGTGGTCGCACCGCATATTCACCATGCTGATGCGCTCGAAACCGATTGGAACGCGGTGCTGCCGGCGGCGGAGTGTTCGTACGTTTACGGCAATCCGCCCTTTATCGGCTTCGTCATGCGGGGCGCGCATCAGCAGGACCAGGCCGCCGGCCTTATGAACCGCCTCGGAGCTTCGGGAACACGGCTCGATTATGTTTGCGCTTGGTTTTTGAAAGCGGCCGAATACATCCAAACCGGGAGTGCCAAGATCGGCTTCGTTGCCACGAATTCGATCACTCAGGGCGAGCAAGTGGCGCAAGTCTGGCCGGCGCTCCTCGACCGCTACCAGCTTGAGATCGCTTTCGCGCACCGTACTTTCGCGTGGGGCTCGGACGCGCGCGGCATGGCGCATGTGCATTGCGTCATAATCGGCTTGGCAAAGCGGGACGCTGTTCCTTCCGACCGCCGCCTGTTTTCGTATGAGGACTATGACGGTGAACCCACGGAGAGCCTTCACCGGGCGCTGTCGCCCTATCTTTTCGACGCATCCCGGCTCGCCAATCCGCATTTGGTTGTCACCCGCACGCGGCGGCCCAGAGGCGGCATGCCGCCGATCCGTGTGGGATCAAAGCCCGTGGATGGTGGTTACTTTATCATGGGCGGAGCGGAGCGCGCTGCTTTCATCCGCCGCGAGCCGGGTGCGGCTTCGCTAATCCGTCCATATGTCGGCTCGGACGAGCATATCAACGGTGGCGACCGCTGGATCGTATGCCTGCATGGCCTGGCACCCGGTAAGCTACGCGCGATGCCCAAAATTCGCGACGTAGTGGAAAACGTGCGGCTTTATCGACTCGGCCGCCTGCCGCCGCGCAAAGAACCAGATGGTGAGAACAAAAAGACGAGCTCCCTTTCGTTGCAACTTGCCAAGACGCCGACTGAATATCACGTCACGGTCCTGCCGAGCCGACCGTTCATGGTGATCCCGGAAGTTAGCTCAGAACGTCGGTCATATTTGCCCATTGCATGGCTAGAGCCGCCGACGATCCCGAGCAACAAGCTGCTGGTCGCGCTTGACGTTGCGCTATACCACTTTGCGCTAATCACCTCCCGTATGCACATGGCGTGGACGGCCTACGTGGGTGGGCGACTGGAGAGTCGGTTCCAGTATTCACCGGGTATCAATTATAATCCGTTCCCCTGGCCGGTATTTGACCTGCGGGCGAGGGATACGCTCAGTGAGCTGGCGCAAGCTGTGCTGGATGCGCGGGCCGCTCATTCCGGCGCGACGCTCGCCGATCTCTACGATACCAATGTGATGCCGAGGAATCTTCGGCGAGCACACGAAGCTGTAGATCGCGCCGTTGACCGTCTCTATCGCCCCGCCCCGTTCAGCGGCGACCGCGAGCGCGTCGAGCATCTTTTCGGATTGTATGAGAGCATGGTCGCACCCTTGACGGCTGCGGTATCGAGGCGGGCAACGCAACGGCGGAGAACGAGGGCTTAGAGAAGGCGGCACGCGAGCGGGTCAAGCACGCCAGCAAGGAGCTGCTGGCGTCGCCGCAGCTCGGCTGGCCGAGCTCGACCGCTTCTGGGAGAAGGAGCAGACGAAGGCGGACGTGCAGGTGTTCATAATGGATGAGTTGTTTATGAAACTTCCGACGCCGCCTTTCACCGCGGAGGAGAAGAAGCTCATCGCCGGCAACGTGTATGCCCATGTGTGGCAGCAGGCGATGAGCGGGGGGCTGGGGACGTCGGTCTGAGCGTGGCCCTCACCCGGCGCTGCGCGCCGACCTCTCCCGGAGGGAGAGGTGGAAGGCTATGCTTGCGCGTGGCCCCCACCGCCCCCAGCCCCTCCGCCCCGAGGGGCGGAGGGGAAGGATGCGTTATTGGGTGGTTACGCGCTGTGTACGCAACTCCGCGCCCCGGTCACGCGCGATGTACACAATGCCGCGCAACAAATCGCAAGGCATGTACCCAACTCGGGCCGGCGATTTGCGCTTATGTACACACCTCGGCCGGCTCGGGCAGGCGTTGTGTGCACAAATGCGCGCCCCTACACCGGATCGAGCACGACGACGGGGATCTCGCGCGTCGTCTTCTGCTGATAGTCCGCATAGGGCGGCCAGAACTCCAGCGCCTTCTCCCCAGAGCCTCGCCCGCTCCTCGCCGGTCGCGGTCCTGGCGCGCGCCTTCAGCCTCGTCGTGCCGACCTGGACCTCGACATCGGGGTCGGCGAGGATGTTGCGGTACCAGCCGGGATGCTCGGGCGCGCCGCCCTTGGAGGCGACGACGATGTAGCTGTTCCCGGCCTTGCCGTAGAACAGCGGGAAGATGAACCGCTCTCCGCGACTTGCGTCCGGTCGTCGTCAGCAGCAGCGACGGCACCGTCATCGCCGGCCGGCCCGGCTGCTTCATCCGATACATGTGCCCGTCGGCGCCGCCGCTCGCGATGTAGCGCTCGGCGTGCTCCCGCATCCAGGCCGGCAAGTTGGGGGCGAGCTTGGCTTCCGGCATCTGGATCACCTCTCCTCCTGCTCCCGACCCCAAATACAAGCCACCCGCTGGCGTGAAAGCCCGAAGCCGGTCAGCCTTGGGCCCGCCGCTCGCCTGCGCTAGCCTCGCCGCCCATGGAACATCGGAGAGACTGTCATGTCGGCTGAACGCTTGCGCCCCTTCGACATCGCACCCGACGCGATCAACGCCGTCAGGGGTGTCGAGGCCTATCTCCGGCAGTGCGGGCTCGACCACAACCTGCTCGAGCTGGTGAAGATGCGCGCCTCGCAGATCAACGGCTGCGCCTTCTGTCTCGACATGCACAGCCGCTACCTGCGCCAGCACGGCGAGACCGAGCAGCGGCTCTACCTGCTCGAGGCGTGGGACGAATGCGACCTCTTCACCGCCGCGCGAACGCGCCGCGCTGGCCTGGACAGAGGTGGTGACCCGCATCGCCGAAACGCGCGCCCCGGACGATGCCTATGCCGCGGTCCGCGCGCAGTTCACCGAGAAGGAGCTGGTCGACCTGACGACGGCGATCGGGACGATCAACCTCTGGAACCGCCTGATGATCAGCTTCCGCGCCCAGCCGGCCGCGGACACCCGCACCGCCGCCGCATGAGCACGCCCGTCGAGCTGCGCCACGCCGTCTCGGACGCCGAGATCGCCGCCTGCTTCCCGGTGATGCGCGAGCTGCGCCACCCATCTCGTCGACGCGGCAGAGATGGTCGAGCGGGTGCGACGCCAGCATGCCGACCGCTACCGCCTGCTCGCCGCCTGGCGCGGGCGGGAGGCGGTCGGCGTTGCCGGCTATCGCCTGACCGAGAACCTGATCCACGGCCGCTTCGTCTATGTCGACGATCTCGTGGTGCGGGAGGATGAGCGGCGCGGCGGCCTCGGCGCCCAGCTGCTCGACGCGGTGAAGGAGGAGGCTCGCCGGCTCGACTGCGGCAAGCTGGTGCTGGATACCGCGATCGGCAACGCGCTAGGGCAGCGCTTCTACTTCCGCTACGGGATGCTGCCGACCGCGATGCGCTTCGCCTGCCCGGTGCCGCCGCGCGCTTGACGCGGGCGCGGCGCCTCCCCATGGTTCCCGGCATGGAACTGGGTTACAGGGTCGCGCGAATTATCGGCCCGGCGCCTCGCTGAGCGCCGGGACTTCGCTCTGTACCCACGTTCACGGCCCGCCAGGCCGCCCGGATCCATCCCGATGACCGACGCCGAACGCGACTATCGCGACACCGTATTCCTGCCGCGGACCGAGTTTCCGATGCGCGGCGACCTGCCGAAGAAAGAGCCCCGCATTCTTGCCCGCTGGGACGAGATGGGGCTGTGGGCACAACTGCGCCAGGCAGCGGCGGGGCGCGAGAAATTCATCCTTCACGATGGGCCGCCCTATGCCAACGGCAACATCCACATGGGCACCGCGCTCAACAAGATCCTGAAGGACGTCATCAACCGCACGCGCCAGATGGCGGGCTATGACGCCGACTACATCCCCGGCTGGGACTGCCACGGCCTGCCGATCGAGTGGAGGATCGAGGAAGACTACCGCGCCAGCGGACGCGACAAGGATGCGGTGCCGATCCTACAGTTCCGCGCCGAATGCCGCGAGTACGCGCAGCACTGGATGGGCGTGCAGAAGGAGGAGTTCCGCCGCCTGGGCGTGGAGGGCGACTGGGCCAACCGCTACGCCACGATGGACCTGCCGTCCGAGGCGGCGATCGCCGGCGAGATCGGCAAGTTCCTGCTGAATGGCGCGCTCTATCGCGGCCTGCGCCCGGTGATGTGGTCGCCGGTCGAGAAGACGGCGCTTGCCGAGGCCGAGATCGAGTACCACGATCACAAGTCGACGCAGATCTGGGTGCGCTTTCCGATCGGGCGGGCGCCGTCATCCGACCTCGCCGACGCCGCCGTGGTGATCTGGACCACCACGCCCTGGACCATGCCGGGCAACCGCGCCATCGCCGCGGGGCCGGCGTTCGACTACGCGCTGATCCATGTCGATGCTGTCGAGGACGGATCGCGGAGTGCGGGCGGGCGATCGGCTGGTGGTCGCCCTCGCGCTGCTGCCGCAGTTCCTGGCCGACACGAAGATCGCTACGCACCACGTCCTACGCGTCCTTAAGGGCACCGAACTCGCCGGCACGGTCTGCGCCCACCCGTTGCGCCGCAAAGGGTACGATCACGACGTGCCAGTGCTGTTCGCCGACTTCGTGACCACCGAGGCGGGCACCGGCTTCGTGCATATCGCGCCCGGCCACGGCGAGGAGGATTTCGACCTTGGCCGCGCCAACGGGCTCGAAATCCCGGATACGGTGGGCGATGACGGGACGTTCAATGCCTGGGTGCCGCTGTTCGCGGGCGTGCATGTCTACAAGGCGGCTGATCCGATCTGCGCCGCGTTGCAGGTGGCAGGCGGGCTGCTCGCCCGCGGCACGCTCGTGCATTCCTATCCGCATTCCTGGCGTTCCAGGGCGCCGCTGATCTTCCGCGCCACCCCGCAATGGTTCATCCGCCTGGATGGACCCGAGCGCATTCGCGAGATCGCGCTGGAAGCAATCGCCGCGACGCATTTCGTGCCCGAATCCGGGCGCAACCGGATGGGGAGCATGGTGGCGGCCCGGCCCGACTGGTGCATCAGTCGCCAGCGCGCCTGGGGCGTGCCAATCACCGTGTTCGTGGACAAGCGCACCGGCGAGCCGCTACGCGATCCCGCGGTGATGGAGCGGATCGTCGCTGCCTTCATGACCGAGGGGGCGGATGCCTGGTACTCCTCCCCACCCTCGCGCTTCCTGGGCAACGATCGCGATCCCGAGCACTACGAGCAGGTCAAGGACATCGTCGACGTGTGGTTCGAGTTCAGGCTCGACCCACGCGTTCGTGCTGGAGGGGCGCGGCCTGCCCTGGCCGGCCGACCTCTATCTGGAAGGGTCGGATCAGCATCGCGGCTGGTTCAACTCGTCCCTGCTGGAGGCCGTGGGGACGCGCGGGCGGGCGCCGTTCAAGGCGGTGCTGACGCATGGCTTCGTCAATGACGAGCAGGGCCGGAAGATGTCGAAGTCGCTCGGCAACACCGTCGCTCCGCAGGAGGTGCTCGATCAGTACGGCGCCGATATCCTGCGCCTCTGGGTGATGATGTCGGACACGACGGAGGACCTGCGCATCGGCAAGGAGATCCTCAAGCAGCAGGCGGAGCTCTATCGGCGGCTGCGCAACACGCTGCGCTGGCTGCTTGGCAGCCTCGACGGGTTCACCGAGGACGAGCGGGTGCCGGTCTCAGAGATGCCGGAGCTCGAACGCTGGGTGCTGCACCGGCTGAGTGAGCTCGACGCGCGCATCCGTGCCGCCGTGGAGACCTACGACTGGACCGGCGTCTATCCCGAGCTGCACAATTTCTGCGCGACCGACCTCTCCGCGTTCTATTTCGATATCCGCAAGGACGCGATCTATTGCGACCGGCCGGACAGCCCGAAGCGGCGCGCCGCGCGCACCGTGCTCGACCATCTGCACCGCTGCCTGACGACCTGGCTCGCCCCGGTATCTGTGCTTCACCGCCGAGGAGGCGTGGTGGGCGCGCTTCGGCGAGGCGGAGAGCGTGCATCTGCAGCTCTTCCTCGAGCTTCCGGCGGAATGGCGGATCCCGATGCTCGGGGCCAAGTGGGCACGGATTCGCGAGCATTCGCCGACTGCTCACGGCTGCCGATCGAAGAGGCGCGCAGGGCGGAACGCATCCGCTCCTCGCTCGAGGCGCTGTCACGCTGCCTCTACGTCGGATGAAAGCGCGCCTCCTCGACCGACGAGCTGGGCCGAGACGGCTATCGTCTCGAAAGTCGAGATCTATGACAATCCGCACTGATCCAACCGCGAGCGTCGACCTCGCTCCGAGCCGTCTGGCCTTCGCCCGTGAATCGACCCAGGCCCCAGGCGCCAAATGCGCCCGCTGCTGGCGGGTGTTGGAGGAGGTCGGGCAGCAGCACGGGCATCCGGCCCTCTGCGCGCGTTGCGCGGACGCGGTGGAATTCCGGGCTAGTTTGCGGGGCGGCAGCGTGAGTGCGTCTCTTCTCTCCACCTCTCCCCTTGGGAGAGGTCGGCGCGAAGTGCCGGGTGAGGGGCGGCGCCTGGCGGAACCCTCACCCGGCGCGCTAACGCGCGAGGGAGAGGTGAAGGCATGACGTCGCGCCGCCTCTTCTGGGCAGGCGCGCTCACTGCGGTGGTAGTCCTCGCGGCCGATCAGATCAGCAAATGGTGGATTCTGAATGGGCTCGACCTGCCTCACCGGCCGCCGCTGGTCCTGTTGCCGGTGCTCGACCTGACGCTGGTGTGGAACCGCGGCGTCACCTTCGGGATGCTCAACGGACTCGGGTCGTGGTCGGCCCCAGTCATCGCCCTGATCGCGCTGGTCATCGTGGTGGCGCTCGGGCTGTGGCTATGGCGGGCGACCTCCGCGTGGACGGCGGTGGCGATCGGCGCGGTCGCCGGAGGCGCAATCGGCAACGTCATGGACCGGCTGCGCCATGGCGCGGTCGTGGATTTCATCCACGCCCACGCCGGTGCTTGGTCCTGGTACGTCTTCAACGTGGGTGACGCGGCAATCGTATGCGGCGTGATCGTCCTGGCCGTCGAGAGTTTCCTCCGGAAAGAGACGCCCGACGGCTTGCCCAACCACCCCCTGCGCGAGTAGAGGGCGTTCTCATGCGACTGACTTCCGCGCGATTCGCGCCTGTGCTGCTGATGGGCGCCGCGATCCTGCTGGCCGGCTGCGGTGGAAACAGCGATCTCGCCCGCAACTTCGGCTTCGTCCGCGACGCTCCGGACGAATACACGGTGACCACCCAACCGCCCCTGTCCATGCCGCCGGACTTCTCGCTCCGCCCGCCGCGCCCGGGAGCGCCGCGCCCGCAGACCAAGTCGGAGAGCATGGCGGCCGCCGAGGCTCTCGATCCGCAAATTGCCCTGCAGAACGGCGCCCCGACCGGCCTCACACCGGGCCAGCAGGCGCTGATCGCCCAGGCAGGTCCGCCCGCTCCCGCCAACATCGCCTCCCAGGTCGACAACCAGGCGGCCTCCAACCAGCCGAGCAAGGGCTTCATCGACCGGCTGATGTTCTGGCAGACGCCGCGCCAGCCCGGCGACGTGGTGGACGCCCAGGGTGAGGCGGACCGCCTCCGTCGCGATGCCGCTTTGGGTGCGAGCCCCGCGACCGGCCCGACTCCGATCGTCAAGAGCAAGAAGAAGGGTCTGCTGGAAGGCCTGTTCTAACCGCACCATCAGCGCACGTTGCGCGGAGCCATGCTCCGTGCGCAGATATCGACGCCATGATCCTGCTCATCGACAACTATGACAGTTTTAGCTTCAATCTCGTGCACTTCCTGGGCGACCTGGGAGCGCGGTGCGAGGTGGTGCGCAACGACCGCATCAGCACCGCCGAGGCGCTGGCGCGGGCGCCGGAGGCAATCGTGCTTTCTCCCGGCCCTTGCACCCCCAACGAGGCCGGAATTTGCCTTGAGCTGATCGAGGCGGCGGCGGGAAAGGTGCCGATCCTGGGCGTCTGCCTGGGCCATCAAGCGATCGGACAGGCGTTCGGCGGTCGCGTGGTGCGCGCGCCCGTGCCGATGCACGGGAAGCTGAGCCGCATCTTTCATGAGGGCGACGATGTGTTCGCGGGCCTGCCTTCGCCGTTCGTGGCGACCCGTTATCACAGCCTGACGATCGAACGCGCGAGCTTGCCCGATTGCCTGCGCCCTACGGCATGGACCGAGGACGGCGTGCTGATGGGCCTCACCCATCGCGACCTTCCGGTATTCGGCGTGCAGTTCCATCCGGAGAGCATCGCGAGCGAGCAGGGACACGCACTGCTCGCGAACTTCCTGCGTCTGGCCCGGGTCGGCCTCCGCGCGGCGGCCTGAGCAGGCCGTGTCGAGCGATCTCAAGCCGATACTCGCGCGCCTCGCCGGGGGCGCTTCCTTGGCGGAAACCGAAGCCGAGACCGCGTTCAACGTCATCATGTCGGGCGAGGCGACGCCGGCGCAAATCGGCGCGTTGCTGATGGCGATGCGCCTGCGCGGCGAGACGGTGGCGGAGATCACCGGCGCGGTGCGCGCCATGCGCGCCCGGATGGCCGGGATCGACGCGCCGGACGGCGCGATGGATGTGTGCGGAACCGGCGGGGACAACGCCGGGACGCTCAACGTGTCGACCGCCGTGACCTTCGTGCTCGCCGGCAGCGGCGTGCCCGTCGCCAAGCACGGCAATCGCGCCCTGTCCTCGCGTACCGGCGGGGCGGACGTGCTGAGCGCGCTCGGCGTCAACGTCGACGTTCCCCTGGAGAGGCTGCCCGCGATCCTGCGGGAAACGGGTTGCGCGTTCCTGTTCGCCCCGCGCCATCATCCGTCCATGCGCCATGCCGCCGGCCCGCGCGTCGAGCTCGGCACAAGAACGATCTTTAACCTATTGGGACCGCTTGCCAATCCGGCCCGCGTGCGGCGCCAGATGATCGGCGTCTTCGACCCTGCCTGGGCGCGACCGATGGCGGAGACGCTAGGGCGGCTGGGCACAGAACGCGCCTGGATTGTCCACGGCCAAGGCCTCGACGAGCTGACCGTCGCCGGCGAGAACGCGGTGGTGGAGATCAACGGTGGAGCGCTCCACACCTTCACCGTGACGCCGGAGGATGCTGGACTGATGCGCGCGCCGGTCGAGGCGATCAAGGGCGGGGACGCCGCGTTCAATGCCCAGGCCCTGCTGGCTTTGCTGAACGGCGCACGCAACCCATATCGGGACACCGTCCTGTTGAACGCGGCCGCGGCACTGATCGTCGCCGGCTGCGTCAACGGTTTGCGCGACGGCGTATCGCTGGCCGAGAAGGCGCTTACGTCTGGCGCGGCACTCGCGGCGCTGTCGCGGCTGCAGCGCGAGACCGCGCTCGGTTAGGAGGAAAGATGTCCGATCTCAATCGCTTGAACGGTTCGGCTGCGCACCCATCCGCCCAGGACGTGTTGGAGCGGATTGTCGCATCGACCCGTGCGGAGGTCGTCCGCAGGCGTGAAGGCACCAGCATCGAGACGCTTCGCCAGGGTATCGCCGCACAAGGTGACACACCACGGGGTTTCGGATCGGCCCTGAAGGAGCGTACCGCTCAAGGCCGCTTTGCCCTGATCACCGAGATCAAGAAGGCATCCCCATCCGGCGGACTGATCCGCCAGGAGTTCGACCCAGTCGCGATCGCGCGTGGCTATGAGGCGGGCGGCGCCACGTGCCTCTCGGTCCTGACCGAGGGGCCGCATTTCCAGGGCAGCGATCGCGATCTGATCGCGGCGCGGGGCGCGACCAAATTGCCGGTCATGCGGAAGGATTTCATCGTCGATCCGTGGCAGGTGTATGAGAGCCGGGCGATGGGTGCGGATTGCATCCTGCTCATTATGGCCGCCCTGACGAATGACGAGGCGCGAGCATTGGAGGAGGTCGCCCGCTCCCTCGACATGGATGTGCTGGCCGAGGCGCATGACGAGCGTGAGCTCGAGCGCGCATTGGGTCTGCAGACCCAACTTATCGGAATAAACAACCGTGATCTCAAGACTTTGCAGACCGATCTTGCGACGACGGAGCGACTAGCGCCCCTGGTGCCGTGCGACCGGTTCCTGATCGCCGAGAGCGGCGTGCGCCACAACGCCGACTTGCAACGCCTCGCGCGGGCGGGCTCGCTCTGCTTCCTGGTCGGCGAGGGATTGATGCGCCAGCCGGACGTCGAGGCGGCCGTGCGCGCGCTCCTCGACGGGGATGCCTTCCAGGCGGTTGCGCCGCCGCCGGTCCAGGCTACCGCTGCATGAGCGGCGGGCTGACGCATTTCGACGCACGCGGCAACGCCGCGATGGTCGATGTGTCGGCCAAACCCGTGACGGCCCGCTCCGCCACCGCGCGGGCGCGGGTGTCAATGGAGCCGGCGACAGCGGCACTGATCCGCGAGGGACGCGCGAAGAAGGGCGACGTGCTCGGGGTGGCGCGGCTCGCCGGCATCATGGCCGCGAAGCGCACCGCCGAGTTGATCCCGCTCTGCCATCCACTGCCGATCACCGCCATCGCCGTGGACCTGGCAGCCGATGCGACCGGGGTCGAAATCGAGGCCACCGTGCAAACGACCGGGCAGACCGGGGTGGAGATGGAGGCGCTGACCGCCGCCTCGGTCGCCGCGCTAACTGTCTACGACATGTGCAAGGCAGTGGACCGCGGGATGCGGGTCGAGGCGCTCCGCGTGACCCACAAGGAGGGCGGCAAGTCGGGCGAGTTCCGCCAGCCATGATGAGCGTCGAGGACGCCCGCGCACGTGTTCTGAGTGGGCTTTACCCCGTAGCGGCGGAGGTCGTGGCGCTCGCCGATTGCTGGGGGCGCGTGACCGCGCTGCCCGTGGTCGCGCGTCTGACCCAGCCTCCCGCCGATGTCTCGGCGATGGACGGCTATGCGCTCCGCGCGGCCGACGGGGTCGAGGGCGCGGTGCTTGAGGTGATCGGCGAGGCGCCGGCGGGCCACCCGTTCGAGGGGAGCGTCGCCGAGGGCCAGGCGGTGCGGCTGTTCACCGGCAGCGTGGTGCCAGCGGGTGCCGATACGATCCTGCTGCAGGAGGATGCCACGCGCGATGGCGCGCGCGTGCGGGTGAACCAGACGGTGCGCGCGGGCCGGCATATCCGCCGAGCCGGGCAGGATTTCGCCGCCGGTCAGGAGATCATGCCTGCCGGCAAGCGGCTCGGTGCGCGCGATGTCGGCCTGCTCGGCGCGTCCAATCACCCATGGGTGACGGTGCATCGGCGTCCGCGCATCGCCTTACTCGCCACGGGCGATGAAATCGCCATGCCGGGCGAGCCGATTCCGCCGGGCGGTATCGTGAGTTCCAACTCGCACGCGCTCGCCGCTCTGATCCGTGCGGCGGGCGGCGAGGCTGTGGTGCTGCCGGTCGCGAGCGACGATCGCGCCGCGATCGCCGCGGTCGCAGATTCGGCCGCGGGCATGGAAATGCTGGTGACGACGGGCGGCGCCAGCGTGGGCGATCATGACCTCGTCGTCGCCGGGCTGCAGGAGCGTGGGCTCGTGGTCGATTTCTGGAAGATCGCGATGCGCCCCGGGAAGCCGCTGATGTTCGGCGATCTGGGCGGCCTTCCGGTGCTGGGACTGCCCGGCAACCCCGTCTCCGCCCTGGTCTGTGCGATCCTGTTCCTGCTGCCATCGCTCGCGCGCCTTTCCGGCCTGCCCGCGACGGCGCTGCCCGTGAGCCATGCGCGGCTTGGCGCGCCGCTCGGCGCCAATGACACGCGCGCCGACCACCTGCGCGCGACCCTCGAGGCCGATGCCGAGGGGCGGCTCATCGCGACAGCGTTCCCGGTTCAGGATTCGGGCATGCTTCGCAGGCTCGCCCTCGCCGATGCGCTGATCCTGCGCGCCCCCCACGCCCCTGCGGCCGAGGCGGGAGAAACGGTGCCGATCATCCGCCTCGATACGCTTGGCCTCTGAAACGAGCGGCTTGACGCGGCAACGCGAACCTTCCTAGAACACGCGCCTAGTTGCCGATTTGTTCGATCTGTTCGGACACGATTGGCGCGCCGCAAACAGGATCGCCATGCTGACCCGCAAACAGCACGAGCTTCTCGTCTTCATCGACCGTCACCTGAAGCAGACCGGCTTCTCTCCTTCCTTCGAGGAGATGAAGGACGCGCTGCAGCTCAAGTCGAAGTCGGGCATCCACCGCCTGATTTCGGCACTGGAGGAGCGTGGGTTCCTGCAACGACGCCATCACCGCGCCCGTGCGCTGGAGGTTCTGCGCCTGCCCGACGACATGCAGGCGCGCTCCCAGGTCGCGGCGAATGCTGATGGCGGGTTCGCGCCCAATGTCATCCGCGGCGACTTCACGCCGCGCCTTCCCGGGGTGCGCACCGCGGAGGAGGCGGCGGCGATGCAGCTCCCCCTCTACGGGCGCATTGCCGCTGGTCTGCCGATCGAAGCCCTAGCGAACGAGACGGCGCAGATCGAGGTGCCGCTTGCGATGATCGGCCCCGGCGAGCACTACGCGCTGGAGGTGGACGGCGATTCGATGGTCGACGCGGGTATCCTGGACGGCGACACCGTGATCATCCGCAAAGACGAGACGGCCGAGAACGGACAAGTAGTGGTTGCTTTGGTCGACAATGAGTACGTGACGCTGAAGCGGTTGCGCCGGCGCGGCAACTCCGTCGCCCTGGAGCCCGCCAACCAGCGCCACGAGACGCGCATCTTCCCTGCCGAACGGGTCAAGGTGCAGGGCCGGCTGGTGGCGCTGATGCGCCGCTACTGAGCGGCGGGCACGGTCTTCACCACCCAGATGGCGGCCCCAAGCTCAACCCGAACGCCCGCAGCATAGGGGACGAGAGCCGCACGCACCGCATCGGTCGCGGCTGTACGGACAGCCTGCGGCGCCTGCTCGATCGCCATCCGGTTGGGGCGCATCGACAGCATGTGGGTCACCGCACCCTCCAGCCCGTTCCCACCGCCGATATCGATATCGAAATCGACCTTGTCGAAATGCGGGGCGGCGAATCCGGCCTGCGTCAGGATACGGGAAACCCGCGCGGGATCGGCAAAGGAGAGCATGCCGGGGTCATCCGGCTCTGGACGCGAGGGCAACGTCACATGCGCCCCGACCGCCCGGCTCGGCACGTGCAGCCATGGGTTCTCCTCGATGCCGCGCCAGCAGGTGAAAACGAGCCTGCCCGTCGGGCGCGCCGCCCGGCGGAGGTTGGTGAAGGCCGCGACGGGATCGCCGAAGAACATCACCCCGAAGCGGGAGAACAAGAGATCGATCGAGGCGGCTGGGAAGGCATAGGTGGTCGCATCCGCCTCCACCCATTCGATATTTGCCATCTCCGCCGTCCGAGTTCGGGCCAGGGCGAGCATGGGTGGCGACACATCAAGGCCGATGACATGCCCGGTCGGCCCCACCGACTGGGCGAGCCGCGCGGCGGTGATGCCGTAGCCGCAGCCGATGTCGAGCACGCTCTCGCCCGACCGTGGCGCCGCGGCGGCGAGGATCGTGTCGGCCACGGGCGCCAGCATCGCCTCCATGCGAGCCTGCTCGTTCACCCAGTTCTCGCCGCCTGGACCGCTCCAGAAGGCGACTTGCTCCTCGTGCAGGGTGTCGGCTCGGCTCATGGGATTTCTCCGATGCAGGGACGTGAGTGCCCCTTCCGGGCGGCCGAGTCGAGAAGTCCAATTCCGGGGCTTTCCTCATGGGCGAGTTCCTTATATGTTCTCATCATGCCGCCGGCTGCCACCCTGCAGGAGCTTCGTGATCGGATCGCCCGAATGGAGCGCGGGGTTCCCCTGAAGCGGCGGCGCACGTTGCCGCTGCGCCTGCCGGAGATCGACCGCACCCTCCCTGGCGGCGGCCTCGCGCTTGGGGCGCTGCACGAAGTCGCGGGCACCGGGCCGGAGGTGGAGCATGGCGCCGCCTCTGCCTTGTTCGTCGCCGCGTTGCTCGGGCGGCTGCATGGCCCGGTGCTGTGGGTGCTGGGGCAGGCGGATCTGTTCGCCCCCGCCCTCGCCGCGGTGGGGCTCGCGCCGCACTTGGTGATCTATGTGGAGGCGAGCGCCGCCGTCCTACTGGCAATGGAGGAGGGACTGCGCCAACCAGGGCTCGTCGGCGTCGTGGGCGAGGTCGAGGCGCTGGGGCTAACCGCGTCGCGCCGGCTGCAGCTCGCCGCGGAAGCATCAGGCGCCATAGCCTTCGCGCTGCGCCGGTCTCGCCGCTTCGACGATCCGGCACTCGACGCTCCCTCGGCCGCCATCACCCGCTGGCGGGTATCCGCCCTGCCCTCTCTCGACGGCTCGCCCGACACGCTGGAGCGGCCGCGCTGGCGGCTCGACCTCGTGCGCGTGCGCGGCGCCGAACCCGGATCCTGGATCGTGGAGGCTCCTGATGCGAAGGGTCGTCTCGCTCTGGCTGCCGACCTGGCCAACCGACCGGCTGCGCCGGCGCGACGACGCGCCTCCAGCTGAGACGCCATTAGTGACGCGCGCCCATGACGGCCACAAGCTGATTGTGGCGGCGGCCGACAAGGCGGCGCAGCGTCTCGGTCTGTTCCCTGGGATGAAGCTCGCGCATGCCCAGGCGATGGTGCCGGGCCTGCACATCGCCGATGCCGATGACGTGAGCGACGCGGCGGTGCTGGGGGACCTAGCGGGCTGGTGCCTGCGCTATGCTCCGCTCACGGCACCCGATCCGCCCGACAATGTCTGGATCGACGCCACCGGGTGTGCGCATCTGTTCGCCGGGGAAGCAGCGATGCTCGCCGATCTGACCGATCGGCTGGGCCGCGCCGGGATGTGCGCACACGCCGCGATCGCCGATACGCCGGGAGCCGCGCATGCGATGGCGCGCTATGGGCGGGAGAGCGTGATCTCCCCAGGCGGCATCGCCGAGGCGCTCGGCCCGCTTCCCGTCGCCGCGCTGCGACTGCCGGCGGAGACGGCGGCGACGCTTCGCACCTTGGGGCTGGAGCGGATCGGCGACCTCGAAGCGGCGCCGCGCGCGCCGCTCGCCCGGCGTTTCGGCGCCTCGCTGCTGACCCGGCTCGATCAGGCGCTGGACCGTGTGGCGGAGCCGATCTCCCCCGTGCTGCCAGCCGCCGCGGTGCAGCACCGGCTAGGTTTCGTCGAGCCGCTGCTGACCGCGGAGGCCTTCGCGACCGTGATCGCGGCGCTGACCGAGGCGGTCTGCGGCAAGCTCGACCGTGCCGGGCTGGGGGCGCTGCGGCTCGACCTGATCTTCGAGCGTGTGGATGCGACGATGCAGGCGGTCCGGATCGGCCTCGCCCGCCCGGCGCGCGCGCCGCGTCACCTCGCCCGGCTACTGGGCGAGCGGTTGGAGACGGTCGATCCCGGGCTGGGGGTCGAGGCGATGCACCTGATCGTCTCGCTTTCCGAAGATTTGCCGGCCGTGCAAACGAAGACAGGGTTGGCGGAGGAGGAATGCCCCGAGATCGGTCCGCTGGTCGATCATCTGCGCAACCGCTTCGGCGCGCATCGCGTCTATCGGGCAGAACCGGTGGAGAGCGACGTGCCCGAGCGCTCCGTGCGACGGGTTCCGGCGCTAGCCCCGGAGAGGATAACGACGTGGCCCGCCGACCTGCCCCGCCCGGCGCGGCTCCTCGCCCATCCGCAGCGCGTGCAGGTGCTCTCCGCCCTGCCCGACCACCCGCCCGCCGCCTTCGTCTGGCGCCGCGTCCGTCACCGCATCCGCCACGCCGACGGCCCCGAACGCGTCACGGGCGAATGGTGGCGCCGGGAGGAGGAGGCGGCGTCGGTGCGCGATTACTGGGCGGTGGAGGACCAGGACGGCCGCCGCTTCTGGCTCTACCGCAGCGGCGATGGCGTGGACGCAGCGACTGGGGATTTATCGTGGTTCCTGCACGGGGTATTTTGAGATGCGACGCCCTTCGTCCTCGCGAACGCCAAAAGAGCTGTCATTGCGACCACCGCGAAGCGGTGGGAAGCAATCCCCTGCCCGCGAAAGATTGCTTCGTCGCTGCGCTCCTCGCAATGACCGTCTCATCGAATGAAATCAATTCGGGACACCGTCCCCTACATCGAGCTCCACGTTACCTCGAACTACTCCTTCCTGCGCGGGGCGAGCCATGTGGAGGAACTGCTGCTGCAGGCCAGGGCGCTCGGCCTGTCGGCACTCGGGCTGACCGACCGCAACACGCTCGCCGGCATCGCGCGGGCGCATCAGCGGGCCGAGGAGGCAGGTGTCCGCCTCGTCGTCGGCTGCCGGCTCGATCTCGCGGACGACGTGTCGGTGCTGGTCTATCCGACCGACCGGCCGGCCTATTCGCGACTGTGCCGGCTGCTCAGCATCGGCAAGGCGCGCGCCGGTAAGGGTAAGTGCGAGCTGCATTGGGACGATCTCGCCTCCCACGCCGAGGGGCTGATCGGCGTGCTGCTCGATGCACCCGAACGCCTCGGGCCCCTGCGCGAAGTGTTCGGCGATCGCGCCTATCTGGCGCTCACTCCGCGTCGCCGGCCGGGCGATGCCGCCCGCCTGCGTCGCCTCGCCACCGCGGCGCGGTCCGCCCGCATTCCCACCGTCGCGACAGGCGACGTGCTCTATCACGTGCCGCGGCGGCGCATCCTACAGGACGTGCTCACCTGCATCCGCGAGGGCTGCACGATCGATGCCGCCGGCTTCAGGCGTGAACGCAGCGCCGACCGGCACCTGCAATCTCCCGCCGAGATGGCGCGCCGCCTCGCCGCCTACCCGGACGCGCTGGCGCGCAGCCTGGAGGTCGCCCAGCGCTGCCGGTTCTCGCTCGCCGAGCTGCGCTACCAATATCCCGACGAGATCGAGGATCCGGCCCTGACCCCGCAGCAGACGCTGGAGCATCTGGTGTGGGACAGCGTGCCGAACCGCTATCCCGAGGGCACGCCCGACGCCGTGGCTGCTCAGCTCCGCCACGAGCTCGGGCTGATCGAGCAGCTCGCCTACGCGCCCTACTTCCTCACCGTCCACAGCATCGTGCGCTTCGCCCGCGGCAAGGGCATCCTCTGTCAAGGCCGCGGCAGCGCCGCGAACTCCGCGGTCTGCTACGTGCTGGGGATCACCGCGATCGACCCGGTGCAATCGGGCCTGTTGTTCGAGCGCTTCGTCTCCCCCGAGCGGCGGGAGCCGCCTGATATCGACGTCGATTTCGAGCACGAGCGGCGCGAGGAGGTGATCCAGTGGGTCTATGACCGCTATGGACGCGATCGTGCCGCCTTGTGCGCCACCGTGATCCGCTACCGCACGCGCGGCGCGGTGCGCGAGGTCGGCAAGGTCATGGGACTGAGCGAAGACGTGACGGCGGCGCTCGCTGGCCAGGTCTGGGGCTGGTCGGAGGAGGGCGTGGCGGAAGAGCAGGCGGCCGAGCTCAACCTCAACCTCGAGGATCGGCGGCTGCGCCTGACGCTCGACCTGGCGCGCGAGCTGATCGGGTTCCCCCGCCACCTGTCGCAGCACCCGGGCGGCTTCGTGCTGACGCGCGAGAGGCTCGACGAGCTGGTGCCGATCGAGCCGGCGGCGATGGAGAACCGCCAGGTCATCGAATGGGACAAGGACGATATCGACATATTGCGCTTCATGAAGGTCGATGTGCTGGGCCTCGGGATGCTGGGCTGCATGCGTCGCGCCTTCGACCTTTTGGAAAAACATAAGGGCGAGCGGCGCGACCTCGCCTCCATCCCGCAAGAGGACGCGGCGACCTACGAGATGATCTGTCGCGCCGATACGATCGGCGTGTTCCAGATCGAGAGCCGGGCGCAAATGTCGATGCTGCCCCGCATGAAGCCGCACACGCTCTATGACCTGGTGATCGAGGTCGCGATCGTCCGGCCCGGGCCGATCCAGGGCGACATGGTGCATCCCTATCTGCGCCGCCGCGAAGGCAAGGAGCCGGTGTCCTACCCCAAGCCGGAGCTCGAGCGCGTGCTGGGCAAGACGCTGGGTGTGCCGCTGTTCCAGGAACAGGCGATGCAAGTCGCGATGGTCTGCGCGGGCTTCACCGCGTCGGAGGCCGATGCGCTGCGCCGCTCGATGGCGACCTTCAAGATCACCGGCGGGGTCTCGCATTTCCACGACAAGCTGGTCGACGGCATGGTCACCCACGGCTACCCGCGCGATTTCGCCGAACGCACCTTCCACCAGATCGAGGGCTTCGGCAGCTACGGATTCCCGGAGAGCCATGCCGCGAGCTTCGCGCTGATCGCCTATGCCTCGTCCTGGATGAAGCACCACCATCCGGACGTGTTTTGCTGCGCGCTGCTGAACGCCCAGCCGATGGGGTTCTACGCGCCGGCGCAGATCGTGCGCGACGCGCGCGAGCACGGGGTGGAGGTGCGTCCTGTGTCGCGTGAACCACAGCGATTGGGACTGCACGCTGGAACCGGGAGACGGCGGACGGTTCGCGGTGCGATTGGGGCTGCGCATGGCCAAGGGGCTGGCCGAGGCGCATAGCGCGGCGATCGTCACCCATCGCGCACCGCGCACCCTATGCCTCAGTCGCGGCGGTTTCCCGGCACGCCAACGTGCCCGTCGCCGCGCTCGAGCGGCTGGCCGAGGCCGACGCGTTCGCTGGCCTCGGCCTCGGCCGGCGGGAGGCGCTGTGGGCGGTGCGCGGCCTGGGCGATGCGCCGCTCCCCCTGTTCGCCGCCGCCGAGGCGATGGCAGCGGAGCCGGCGGTCGCGCTCGCGCCGATGCGCCCCGCACGCGCCGTGGTCGAGGATTACCGCAGCCTGGGGCTGAGTCTGCGCCGCCACCCCGTCGCGTTCCTGCGCGCGACGCTCAGCGCGCGCGGCATCGCGCCTTGCGCGCGCGCTCGCGGACGCCGGACGGGCGCCCGGTCACGGTGGCGGGGATCGTGCTGGTACGCCAGCGCCCCGGCTCGGCCAAGGGCGTGACGTTCATCACCGTCGAGGACGAGACCGGCATCGCCAACCTGGTGGTCTGGCAGGACGTGTTCGCGCGCTATCGCCGGGTGATCCTGGGCGCCGGCATGCTCGCCTGCCGCGGGCGGGTGCAGCGCGAGGGCATCGTGATCCACGTGGTCGCCGACCGCTTGGACGACCTCTCCGGGCTGCTGCGCGGGCTCGCCGAGCAGGATCTGGAAGTGACGCATGGGCGGGGCGACCAGGTCACGCATCCGGGCGGGCCGGACCCGCGGGAGACGGAGGCCGTTCGGGAATCAAGGTGCAGACACGCGATTTCCGGTGAGGGGCTCCGGATGCTATGCTGGCGCATGATCTGCGCGCGCGTTGCTGCCCCTGCTCCTTTGCCTCGCGCTTCCGGCGACCGGCGCGCGGAGGCCACCCCTCCTCCCACGCCCCTTAACGATTATCCGACCGATGCGCGCGCCGAATACGTGTTCGCCTGCATGGCGACGAATGGCGGCACCCGCGACGCATTGGAACGCTGCAGCTGCTCGATCGATATCATCGCGACCCTGTTGCCGTATCCGACTACGAGAAAGCCGAGACGGTCATGCGGATGCGGCGCAACACGGGCGGCTATCTCGCCGACACGTTCCGCACCGCAGGGACCAACCAGATGATCCGCGCGTTCCAGGAAGCCGAAGCGGAAGCGGACGTTCGCTGCTTCTGAGCCATCCGCTCGATATTAAGACGAATCCCTGCTATTAGGGCTTGCTGGACAGTTGGCATGAGATTACGCTGCTGACATGCCCAGCAATAAAGGGAGGAAGCATTGAGCTACGTTATCATGCGCCGTCTGGCGCGCATCGTGATGGGCGCGGCCATCGTGCTCGCGGCCGGCACGGGCGTCAGCAAGGCCGGAGTCGTCGAAGTCGAATTTGGTGGCCTGGCGCCCAGCCCCGGCGGATGCGGCCTGAGCAACGGCGGGCCAAATTCCGTTTGCCCGAATTCGCAAAGCTTCACCGCTAACGGCAGCACCTTCACGGCCACTGGCTTCAGCGACACCTTCACCACGCCGTCGGCGCTGACGCTCAAGCCCATCGCGGGCAACGGATTGGGCGAAAGCGGTCTCGGGGAGAACGCCACTGGGTCGCCGCCGTGTTCCGATGCCGACTGCGAGGCTGCCCCCGGCACCTCGGTTGCCGTAACGAGCAAGAGCCTGATGTTCGATGTCATCATCGGCTCGGTTCAGAGCCCGGAGCAATTCCAGGTGTGGACCGGGTCCAGTATCGCCACGCTCGCCGACCTGACCGGCACGCTGACAATCGCCACATGCACGCCCGGTCCTGCGGCGGCCACCTGCCTGATCGATATTCCCGGAGGCGCCACGGCCGTTGGACTACTGGACCTCAAGGACACGAGTGGCGGCACCAACTCGAATACGCTGATCGTTGCCGTCTCGCAGCCAGCCAATGTGCCTGAACCCGCCGCCCTGATGTTGCTGGGGACCGCATTGCTGGGTATCGGCCTCGTCGGCCGTCGCCGCCCCCGGCGGTGAATAGTGAAGGCGGGCGTCCGTTGCTTCTGATCCGTCGCTACGCTGCGGCGCCCGCCGGGAAGCTGGCCTGGAACTTGTTGCCGGTGCTGTCAACCGCCTCTACCCGAAACATTTTCGCCCCGTTCGGGCGGTAATCGAAGCGGATGGACGGGTTCTCCGAGATCGAGATGCCCGTCTCCGCCGTGAGCAGCAGCTGCTCGCCCTGCCAGATGTGCAGGGTCTGCACGAACTTCGCCGGGATGTAGAGCCGGGTAAGCTGGTTCATCTGCATTCCCGAGTAGTTGGGATGGCGGATCATCAGCTGGGCTTCGGGAAGTTTTCCTTCCTTGGCGGAAAACAGCCGCAGATGCATCGTTCCGAGCGGGACGTTGTCCGCGGTCATGGTCAGTGCCGGTGCCGAGCAGCCGCCGGCGGCCTTCACGAACCGCTTGGTCATGTAGAGCGACCCGTCGCCGAGCTCGGCGACCGCGCGCATGTTGGTGTAGTCCTCGACCCGCACGCGTGTCGCGATCGTATCGACATGCCCGTCCGGCCCCAGGGTGAAGGTCGCGGCCAGCGGTGAGGGATTGGCGTCGATCACCAGGGTGATCTTGCGGACCGCGCGCGTATCGGTATCAGCGAGCAGGGTGCGCAGCGTGATCGGGACGACGGCGGCATCCTCGGCGCGGTACGGCGCGTCGATTGCGACCACCGCCGCGCCGTCTTGCAACGTACGGCCGGGAAAGATCTGCTCGGCGAGCATGGGCCAGGGATCCGGCTGGGCGGGCGCCTGGGCGCGCGCGCTTGGTGCGCCCAGCAGGCCCGAGGCCGTCCCGGATGCCAGCAGCCCGAGTGCGGCCCGCCTGCTCCATGTGTCGCCGCTTGATGCGTGCATTGCCCTGTCCTCCGCTCAGTCCCACTCCAGCTCGGTGAACGCCGCCGTGGCGTTGCGCGGATTGTACTCGTCGAACAGTCTCCAGCGCGTCCGCTCCGACCGGCCGATCTGCGACACCGAATCCGACAGCGGGGTTCCCGCCGCGATCAGCCGACGGGCGTCCGCCGCCACCACCTCAAGATAGCGCTTTTCATCGCCGAGCGCCGCCGGCCAGGACGCGGTACGCTGCCCATGCCCCGGCACCACGATGGTAGCCGGAACGGCCGCAAGGCGGGGCATGAGAGAGAGCCAGCCGACGATGCTGCCGTCGATAACTGGAATGTGATCCAGAAACACAAGATCGCCCGCATAGAGCACGTGGGTGCTCTCGTCGAGCACTGTGAGGTCGCAGTCTGTGTGGGCAGGCGGGCTCCAGGCGGTCAGCAGCAGCTTTCTATCCCCGAGATCGAGTTCCATCGTGTCGTCCACGGTGACGCTCGGTGGAACGATCCGCACCTCGGCGATCGCGGCGGCGCCAAGAGCGTCGCGATAGGAGCGCAGATAGAATGGGCCGCGGGCGCGCATCTCCCGCGGCAAGTTGTGATGGCCAACGAAGGTCGCGCCCGCGAACGCGGCATTACCGAACATATGGTCGGGATGCTCGTGGGTGTTGATCACGTAACGGATCGGCTTGTCCGTCAGCCGCCGAATCACGGCAAGCAGCGCGCGGCCGACTTCCACGCTGCCCCCGGTGTCGACCACGGCGACCGCGTCGCGTCCAATGATGATGCCCAGATTGGCGATATCGCCCGCATTGCCCGGACTGGTCATCGCGACCTGCCCGAAATGGACGTAGTCGCCCTCCGCGACGGGCTCGACCGACAGGACCGTCGGCGGGACAGCGTGAGCGGGCCGCCACCCGGCCCTCATGAGCACCGATGCGGCAAGCAGGAGTGCTGCGCTGAACGCCGCCGTTCGCGACTTGCTCATCATCCCATGCTGCTCACCGGTTCGTGCGTGCCCTGAAGTCGAAGAAGGGTATTGTCAAGCTCGCGGGACTGGCGATAGCGTCCGCATGGTTCCTGGTCTCAAAGGGATATCCGCTGGTTTGGAGGGGCGGGTGTTCTTTCGGAGAAGGTCAGCGGTGCGTACCGATCCGGATGCCCGCAAGCGGCAAGTCCGGCGTGCCGAAGCCCTCGTGACACGCTTCCAGGAACCGCTTCCTGAGCGTCCGAAGGTCATAACGCATGCGGCCCCGCCGCTAAGCGGGTCGGCACATAGGGAGGGGAGTTCAGTGAAACTATCACCGCGCAAAGTCCTGCTGCTCGCAGGCATAACGCTGGCCGCGCTCCAGCTTCCTGCCGCGCGCGCGGACGACAACATGGCCACCATGCAGGCATCGGGCAACGACTGGGTGATGCCCACCGGCACCTACAACAACAACCGATATTCGACCCTCGACCAGATCACGGCCGCGAATGTCGGGAAGCTGCAGGTCGCCTGGACCTTCTCCACCGGCGTGTTGCGCGGGCATGAAGGCGCGCCGCTCGTCATCGGCGACGTGATGTATGTTCACACACCGTTCCCGAACAATGTGTTCGCGCTCGACCTCAACAACGGCGGCCGCATCCTGTGGAAATACGAGCCGAAGCAGGATCCGAACGTCATTCCGGTGATGTGCTGCGATACCGTCAACCGCGGCGTCGCGTACGGCGACGGCAAGATCTTCCTGCACCAGGCCGACACTACGCTGGTGGCGCTCGATGCGAAGACCGGCAAGGTCGTCTGGTCGGTGAAGACCGACGATCCCGGCAAGGGTGCAACCGGCACCTCCGCCCCGATGGTTATCGGCGACGAGGTCTTCGTCGGCGTCTCGGGCGGCGAGTTCGGCGTACGCGGCTGGGTTGCCGCCTACTCGACGCAGGACGGCAAGCAAATCTGGCGGGCCTACTCGATGGGCCCGGACAGCGACATATTGGTCGACCCGCAGAAGACGACGATGCTGGGGAAGCCAATCGGCGCGGACTCGAGCCTCAAGTCCTGGCAGGGCGATCAGTGGAAGATCGGCGGCGGCGACACCTGGGGCTGGATGGCGTACGACCCGAAGGCCGACCTGATCTATTACGGATCGGGCAACCCGTCGACCTGGAACCCGGTGCAGCGTCCGGGCGACAACAAGTACTCGATGACGATTTGGGCCCGCGATCCCAAGACCGGCATCGCGAAGTGGGTCTATCAGATGACGCCGCATGATCAGTGGGACTATGACGGCGTGAATGAGATGATCCTGGCAGATCAGGACATCAACGGCGCGACGGTCCCGACCCTGGTCCATTTCGATCGCAACGGCTTCGGCTACACGCTGAACCGCGATACCGGCGAGCTGCTGGTCGCCGAGAAATATGACCCGGATGTGAACTGGGCCACCAAGGTCGACATGGACAAGTCGAGTCCGACCTACGGCCGCCCAGACGTGGTGGCGCAGTACGCGCCCGGCTCGAAGGGCACGGACGTCAACTACACCAATATCTGCCCGGCGGCGCTCGGCACCAAGGACGAGCAGCCGGCGGCGTACTCGCCTGACACCAAGCTGTTCTACGTGCCCACCAATCACGTCTGCATGGACTACGAGCCGTTCCGCGTCTCCTACACGGCCGGCCAGCCCTATGTCGGCGCGACCCTCTCGATGTATCCGCCGAAGGGTCAGACCAATATGGGCAACTTCATCGCGTGGGACGCCACCAAGGGCAAGATCGTCTGGTCTGATCCGGAGCTGTTCTCGGTCTGGTCAGGCGCGCTCGCGACCAAGGGCGGCGTCGTGTTCTACGGCACGCTGGAGGGCTACCTGAAGGCGGTCGACGCCAAGACCGGCAAGGAGCTCTACAAGTTCAAGACCCCGTCGGGTATCATCGGCAACGTGATGACCTACGAGCATGGCGGCACGCAGTACGTCGCGGTGCTGTCCGGCGTCGGCGGATGGGCCGGCATCGGCCTCGCCGCCGGGCTGACCGACCCGCATGCCGGGCTCGGCGCGGTCGGCGGCTACGCCGCGCTCAGCAACTACACCAACCTGGGCGGGCAGTTGACGGTGTTCGCCCTGCCGAAGGAGTAGTCGGCGCGGACTGATACGACGTTGGAGGGCCGGCGCACGGCGGGCAACCGGGCGCCGGCCCTTTTCAATTTGAGAGCGATGAAGGAAGCCCCTGACGTGATATCCCTGCCGCGCGCGATCCTAATCACGGGCCTCGCCAGCGTCCTCGCCGTCGGCGTTGCTCACGCCGACGGATCGGGCGACCCGGCCGCCGTGAGTTCTGACGACGGAAAGTACCTCGACAAGAACGGCACGCCGACCTTCAAGGTCTTCCCCGACGGCAAAGTCGATTGGTACACCTATGCTGGCTTTCTGCGCTACGGCGCCAATTGCCTCGCCTGCCATGGCCCCGATGGGCTGGGATCGAGCTACGCCCCGTCGCTGGTGGACGCGCTCAAGACGCTCAGCTACAGCGACTTCTACGGCACGGTAGCCGGCGGAAAGAAGGACGTGTCGGCATCGCAGAATCTCGTGATGCCCTCGTTCGGCACCAACAAGAACGTCATGTGCTACATTGATGCGATCTACGTCTATCTGCGCGCCCGCTCGGACAGGGCGGTGGGGCGTGGTCGCCCAGAGAATGAGACGTCGAAGCCCGCCGCCTTCGCCAAGGCGGAGGACGAGTGCATGGGATGAGCCTGATATCGATCGCCCGGGTGGGCGGGGCCGCGAGCTTTGCCGCACTCCTCCTCGCCTCCGCGACGCACGCCCAAGCGCCCGGCCTCGGCCCCGGTGCGGAGTTGGTCGATCCACACGTATTTCGCGTCTGTGCCGACCCGCGAGACCTGCCGTTCTCCGACACCGCCGGCAACGGGTTCGAGAACAAGCTCGCGACGATGTTCGCGGCCAAGCTCAATGAGCCGGTCTCCTATACCTACTATCCGCAGGTGATCGGCTTCGTGCGCAACACGCTCAACGCGCTACGCTGCGACGTGGTGATGGGAACCGCGCAGGGCGACGACCTGGTGCAGACAACCAATCCCTATTACCGCACGACCTATGTCCTGGTGGTCAGGCCGGGCACCGGGCTCGACGACGTGTCCTCGCTCGAGGACCCGCGGCTTCAAGGCAAGCATCTCGGCGTCATCGCCGGCACACCGCCGGCGACGCTGCTCGCGCGGGACGGGCTGATGGCGAACGCGACCCCCTTCCCGCTGACGGTCGACACAAGGGTCGACGCGCCATCCAAGGCGATGGTGGACGAGATCGCCTCGGGCCAGCTCGATGGCGGCGTGCTATGGGGGCCGATCGGCGGCTACTATGCGAAGCATGCCGCCAAGCCTCTCCTGGTCTTGCCGCTGCTGAAGGAACAGGGCGTGACGATGGTCTTCCGCATCTCGATGGGCGTGCGGCACAGTGACCAGAACTGGAAGCGCACGCTGAACAAGCTGATCGCGGAAAACCAGGACGCGATCAACAAGGTCCTGATTGACTACGGGGTTCCGCTGCTCGACAGCCAGGACAAGCTGATCTCGCCATGACCCTGATCGGGCGGCGCAGCCTGCTGGGCGCCGTCGCCCTGGTCGGGCTCGGTGCCGCCGAACCGCCCGCCGAGCCCTCTGCCTATCGCATGAGCGAATACAAGGGTCTCACCCCGCCGACGCTGAACGGGGCGCCCGCGCTGTCCACTGATCAGGCGGCCCAGCTCTGGCGGTCCGGCAAGGCGATATTCATCGACACGCTGGCGCGCGCGCCGAAGCCGGCGGGGCTGCCCCCCGGCACGATCTGGCGTCCGGAGCCTCGCGAGGATATTCCCGGCAGCATCTGGCTCGCCGATACAGGCTACGGTGCGCTGCCGCCAGTCATGGAGACATACTTCGCCAACGCCCTGCGCGATGCGACAGGGGGCGATCGCCACAGGATGCTGGTGTTCTATTGCCGCGCGGATTGCTGGATGTCCTGGAACGCGGGCCGCCGCGCGGCCGCGCTGGGCTACACCGATGTGCGCTGGTATCGCGACGGCACCGACGGATGGGCGGAACACCACCTGCCGCTGGAGGCGCGCGAGCCCCTGCCCCGTCCGGCCCAGGTCGATGTCAGTTCAGCAAAGGCTGGATGATCCGCGATAGCGCGAACAGGCGCTGCTCGATCTTGTCGGGCACCTCGCAGGCGTAGCTCAGCGCCTGGCGTCGCTGCTCGAACACCTGGCCGTCCCATGTGAGGCGCTGCGTCAAGTCGGAAATCTTCGCCTCGTCCTGCGTTGCGGCGGATTGCGCGGCGTGCAGCGCGTCCTCATCGGCATGCAGGCTTGCCGCAAGCTGCTTCTGGCGCCCGCCGAACCGAAGCAGGCCGGCGATCACGCTTGCCCGCTGATCGTCGAGCGTCTCGAACAGGCCGGCGAACAGCATCAGAAGCTTCGTCTGCTTGTCCGCCCCCGCCTCATGCGCGAAATCATCGATCTTCGTCTGTGCCTGGGCGATCGGCAGCCGCCGCTGCACAAGCTCAGCCACCAGTTCGGCGATGGCGCTGTCCTTGCGCCACGTTGACCGGTACGCGTCGATCGGCGGTCCCGTCCATGACGCCGCCACCGAGAGTTCGGGTACCTGCACCTGCTGGCACGGCCAGTCAGGGTCGCTCGCTCGCGGTGCCGCCTGGGCGGCGATCTCAGCCGCTGCAAGCAGCACAAGGGCGAGCGCGGGGGTCTTCACGCGCCGCCTCCCGCCCTGCGGACCAGCATGCCGCGCGCCGGGTCGTAGGCGAGTATCGCACCACCCATGAACACAACGGTCGCCACCAGCACCACGGCGAGGGCCAGCCAATCCACCTGAGCATAGAGCGCGAAGCGGACCAGCTCGACCCCATAGGTGAACGGATTGAGCGAGCAGATCGTGTAGACGAGCGGGCTCGACTGCTGCACCAGCCACAACGGATAGAGCGCCGAGGAGGCGAAGAACATCGGGAAGATCACGAAGTTCATCACGCCGGCGAAGTTCTCCAGCTGCTTGATGACGGAGGATAGCAGCATGCCGAGCGAGCCCAGCATCAATCCGACGCCGATCAGCGCCGGCAGCACCGTTAGCCACGACCATGGGGGCAGGTCGACGCCCCACAGATAGGCGATCAGCATGAAGGCGTAGACCTGCAGCACCGAGACGGCCGTGCTGGCGATCAGCTTGGAGACCAGCAGGAACCAGCGCGGCAGCGGGCTGACCAGCAGCATCCGCATATTCCCCATCTCCCGGTCGTAGACCATCGAAAGCGAGGACTGCATCCCGTTGAAGAGCTGGATCATCGCGATCAGCCCCGGAGTCACGTACACCTCGTAGAGGATGTAAGTCTGGTACGGCGGCGTGATCGACACGCCGAGGATCTGGCGGAACCCGGCGGCAAAGATGAAGAGCCAGACGAGCGGACGCACCAGGGCGGAGACGAAGCGTTCCCGCTGATGCACGAAGCGCAATGCCTCGCGCCAAGTGATGCCGCGCAGGCAGATGAAGTACTGCCAAAGCGTGTAGCCGCCCGTGCGGGAGACAAGATCGCTCACGGCGCCTCTCCGGTAAGCGAGACGAAGGCGCTTCTGATGTCGGCGGTGCCGCAGGTATCCACGATCTCCTGCGCCGGACCCGTGGCCAGCAGGCTGCCCTTGTGCAGCACGACGACAGCGTCCAACGGCTCGACCTCGTCGAGCAGATGCGTGGCCCACAGCACGGCGACGTTGCGCCGCGCCACGAGGTCGCGCACGCGGCTGACGATGGCGCGCTTGGAGGCGACGTCGAGTCCCGACCGTCGGCTCGTCGAGCAACAGCAGTTGGGGGTCATGCAGCAGCGAACGCGCGATCTCCACCCGGCGCGCCTCCCCGCCCGAAAGCCGGCGCGCCGCCGTGCGGGTATAGCGCTCGAGATCCACCCAATCGAGGACCCGCGCGACCCGGTCTCGCGCGTCCCGCCCGGCGATGCCGTGCAGGCTCGCGTGATAGAGCAGATTGTCGCGCACCGTGAGATCAAGGTCGAGCGTGCGCGCCTGGAAGACGACGCCAAGCCGGCGCAGCGCCTGGGTCGGCTCCTTGTCGACGCGATGGCCGAGAACCGAGATGCTGCCGACCCGGGTGTGGAACAGGCGGGTGACGAGGGAAAACAGCGTGGTCTTGCCAGCGCCGTTGAGTCCCAGCAGAGCGGTGAAACGGCCCGCCGGCACGGTGAAGCTGACGTCGTCGAGCGCGACGTGCCGCCCGTAGGCGTGGCTTACGCCGGCGACGCTCAGCGCCGGAACCGCGCTCACGCCCACGCCATCCGCACGCGCGAGGACATCCGTCGTCGCTGTCATTTTGGCGCCACGACAACGCCCCAGGGAAGCCGGCCGACCGGAATCGACTTGATGACCCGCTCGTCGGCGACATCGATCACCGAGACGTCGTTCGACAGGCCATTGGTGGTCAGCAGGTATTTCTGGTCGGGAGTGAATGCCATCTGCCAGACACGCTGGCCGACCAGCAGGTATTTCTCGACCTTGTAGGTCATGGCGTCGACCACGGCGACGCGGTTGGCGGGGCCGAGCGCCACGAAAGCCGTCTTGTCGTCCTTGGTGATGCGAATGCCCACCGGCTGGATCGCGTCCGGCCGCAGCCCTTGGATCGCGAAGGTGATCTTGTGGGTGATGACGTGCTTCACGGGATCGATGACGCTGACCGAATCGCCCTCCTCGGAGGAGACCCATACCTCGGAGCCATCATGCTTGAAGACGGCGATGCGCGGGCGCGGATCGACCAGCACGTTGGCGATGACCTTGTGCGTGGCATAGTCGATGAAATGCGCCATGTTGGTGGTTTCGGAGGTATTGACGATCATCTTGCCGTCCGGACTGACGCCCATTCCCTCCGGCTCCACTCCGGTCGGGATCTGCGCAATCACCCTGCGGGTGGGCACGTCGATCACCGTCACCATGTTGTCGTTCTCGTTCGACACGTAGAGCGGGTTGCCGGACGCGGCGAGAGCGAAGGTCTCCGGATCGGGGCCGGACGGCAAGGTGCCGATGATCTGCAATGTCTTGGCGTCGATGATCTGGATGGTGTCGTCATCGCTCGCGCAGACGAAGATGTCCTTGCCGTCGGGCGTGATCGTGATGCCGCGCGGCCGTTGCCCTACATCGATCGTCTTTATGGTCTTCATCTGATCGAGGTCGATCACGCTCATGGTATTGTCGCGCTCGTTCGTCACGTAAGCGAGCAGCGCGTGCGCGGGAGAGCTGGCCCCGATGCCGATCGCGAAGGCGAGGATGAAGACTAGCCGAGTTTGCATGTCGCCTCCGGCCGATCGACGCCGAGCGTGTCGAGTTCGGTCACCTGATGCAGGAATCCTGGTTGCGGCGATATGGAGACGACAACCCGGCCGTCGGCGAGCAGGATCGGCTGGCGCAGCTGCCAGTCCCAGTCGCGTAGCGTGAGCCGCTTACCCTTGTAGGCGGCGACGCCGAATTTGGGCCCCTTGAGGTACGCCTCCATGGTCGGGAAGTCGAGCTTGCCGGCGCGGCTCGCCGTCTCGCCGACCATGCGCACGCCGGTCCAGGCCTGCATGTCGAGCGGGGTCATGGTCCGGTGGTTGAGGCGCTGGAAGCGGCTCTGCAACTGCTCGCCGCCAAAGGACTGGCTGCTCGGGGACCAGGACACCGGCTCCAACCCAGCCGACCCGACGACAGGGCGCGCGTCCCAGGTGCGGTATGGCAGATAGCCCGCGAACACCTCGTTCTCGTCCACCGCGAGCAGGACGTCGTACCCCGACGCGTTCTGACTCAGCAGCGGCATGTTCTTCTGGAGTTCGAGCAAACCGGTGTCGGTCTGCCGGGACCCGCCGGTGTCCTTGCACACCCGCTCATCGACGATGCGCAGCCCGAACCGCTTGACGGAGCGGTGATAGGCATCGGCGAGCAACGCATCGTCCGGGTGCTCGCCCTTGATCATCAGCACGCGAGTCCATTTCTTCCACAGCAGGTACTGGGCCAGCGCGTCAGCAAGCATCGCGCGGGACGGCGCGACATGGATCACGTTCGCGCGACAATCCTGCCCGCGCAGGGAGTTGTCGGGGGCGTTGACGTTGAAGATGACGACGGGCGCCCCTTTCGCCGCGTCCGCGAGCTTCAGCACGTCCGGCGCCGGAAGGTCGATCAGCACGAAATGCACGTCTTGGCCGGTGAGCTTCGCGAGCGCCGCCGCCATGTCCGCACCAGGACGGCACGGCACGTCGGTCAGCTCGAAGTGCTGGTTCATGAAGCTGCCGGTCGTGTTGTTGTCGTCGATCGCGACCCTCGCCCCGGCGAGGCCGTCATCGGGCGCCGGCTTGTCGAGCAGCGAGATGGTGGGGCTGCGCTCGGTCGAGCGTATGTAACCGATACGGACCAGGGCGGCGTCGGCGAGGGCCGGGGAGGCCGCGGCACCCGCAACCGCGAGGAGGCCGGCATTGGCGAGCAGCGTACGTCGACCGACGCCGTTGCGCATGCCCGTCTTTGGACGTTTCATGGGGAGAGGATGAAGAACTCGGCACGACGCATCAAGGCCAGACGGGCGCAACGGGGCGCCATCTTGCGATGAAATCCCTGCAAGCCGTTGCCGTGCTTGTGACGATGCTCGCCGCGTCGCTGCAAACCGCGCGCGCCGACAAGCTGCGCGCCGCGATTTTTCCGTTCGAGCTCTATGACACCAGCCTGCAAGGGGCGATGCAAGGTCCGCGACAGGACGAACAGGCTCGGCTCCGCCGTCTCGACACGCAGCTCGCTGACTTGCTCGAGACATCTGGCAAGTATGAGGTCATCAGCGTGCCCAACACGACGCCACAGACCTTAAGAACCTGCGACGGCTGCGAGATTGACCTTGCGCGCGCCGCGGGGGCACAGGTGTCCGTTGTCGGATGGGTCCAGAAGGTCTCCGACCTGATCCTGAACATCAATATCGTCATGCGCAGCGTCGTCACCGCGAAGGTTGTCCACGCCGGGAGCGTCGACATAAGGGGGAACACCGACGAATCCTGGTCGCGTGGACTTGCCTATCTCGTTCGCTACCGCATCCTCGTCGATCCGGCGGCATCACCATGACGCGCATGCTGGCGAGCGTCACCGGGCCCGCGGAGGCGGAGATCGCCATCGCGGGCGGAGCCGACATCATTGACTTGAAGGACCCCGCGCGCGGCGCTCTCGGCGCCGTGGCCATCGCGACCGTCGCGCGCACCGTCGCGACGGTCGGCGGACGGCGCGAGACGAGCGCGGTGACTGGCGACCTGCCGATGCAGCCCGCGACCGTCCTCGCGGCGGCACGCGCGATGGCCGAGACGGGCGTCGACTACGTCAAGGTCGGACTCTTCGGTGGCGGCGACACGCCGGGATGCCTACGCGCGCTGGCATCTCTCGGCCCAAGCACACGCCTCGTCGGCGTGCTGTTCGCCGATACCACGCCCGACCTGTCGCTGCTGGGACAGCTCGCGTCGTCCGGCTTCGCCGGCGCGATGCTCGACACGCAGGACAAGAGCGCGGGGCGGCTGCTGACGCACATGGACCTGCCCCGGCTGCGCGACTTCGTCGCGGCGTGCCGCACCGTTGGGCTGATGGCGGGGCTCGCGGGGTCGCTAGAGCTGCCCGATATTCCACGCCTGCTGGTTCTGTCGCCCGACCTGCTGGGATTTCGCGGCGCGCTGTGCGGAAGCGGCGGGCGGACGGCAGGGCTGGACCTCTCTCGCGTGCGGGCGGTGCGGGCGCTGATCCCGGCCCATGGGCAGGCGAGCGCCACACCGGAGGTGGACTACCGCCTTCTCGCGGCGCGCGGCTACGCGCCAGGCGCGGCGGTCGATCCGGCCGACACCGACCTGGTTTTCGTCCGTGACTTCGTGTTGCCGGTGCGCATCGGCGCTTACGGGCATGAGCGCGACGCTGCGCAACGGGTGCGCTTCGATGTGGACACGACGATCTTGCGCCTCGATCACGCTGCCGAGGACATGGGGGATGTGTTCTCCTATGACGTTGTTACCGACGGAATCCGGATGCTGACCGAAGTGGGGCACGTCGCGCTGGTCGAAACACTGGCCGAGGGGATCGCCGCGATGCTGCTTGCCCATCCGCGCGTGGTGAAGGTGCGTGTGCAAGTCTCGAAGCTCGACACAGGATCCGGTGCGGTCGGCGTCGCGATCGAGAGGAGCCGTCCGCCCGAGCTGCCGAGTTCGCCGCCGCGCCGATTGCGGAGGCTGGCGCCTCGCCGTGACCCGCGCGGCGACGGTGATCAAGCTGGGCGGGAGCCAGTCGGCTTCGCCGCAGCTGCGCGGCATTCTGGACGTGATCGTGCGTTATGCCGAGCCTGCGGTCATCGTACCCGGCGGCGGCCCATTCGCCGACACGGTCCGCGGCGCGCAGCCCGCCATGGGCTTCGACGATGACGCGGCGCACGACATGGCGCTGCTCGCGATGGCGCAGTACGGACGGGCGCTCGCCTCCCTGGGCGGCTTCCCGATCGCCGACACGCTGGCGGGCATCGAGGAAGCGCTCGCCAGCGAGCGCATTCCAGTATGGCTGCCCTGGCCCATGCTGCGCGACGCGCGGGACATTCCCCGCTCCTGGGACGTCACGTCCGATAGCCTCGCGCTGTGGCTTGGGCGCCGGCTGGGCGCGCGGCGGGTCGTGCTGGTCAAGCCGTGGGCGCCGGCGAGCACGGATGCCGACATCGTCGGACTTGGACTGGTGGACGCGGCGTTTCCTCGTTTTCGAGGACGCTTCGCCGGGAAGGTGGAGATCGTGGCTGCAGCGGCACTCGATCCGGTCAGCGGAATCGAGGTCGCGTGAGGGAGCGGTTCGTCTTCCTGACCGGTCACCTCGCGCGCGACCGGCTGCGCCGAACGCTGGAGGGAATAGGGGAGAGCGGTTTCGCCTGGGAGGTGGTCGATATCGGCGTGCAGGTCGCGGCGTTGATGACGGAGCCGATCATCGAGCGCCGCCTGTCGCGCCCGCTGGAGGCGACGCGCGTGTTCCTGCCAGGCCGCGCCGGCGTCGATCCGGCACGGCTGACCGGGTCCTTCGGCGTGCCCTTCATTCGCGGACCGGACGAGATTGTGGACCTGCCCGAGTTCCTGGGGCGCGGCGCGGCGCCACCTGATCTGTCGCGCCACGACATCCGCATCTTTGCCGAGATCGTCGATGCGCCCTCGTTGCCCGTGGACGCACTGCTGCGCCGTGCCCGCGCGCTGGCCGCGGATGGCGCCGACGTGATCGACCTCGGTTGCCGGCCGGGCGCGACGTTCCGCCACCTGGAAGACGCGATCGCCGCCCTGCACGCGGAGGGGCTGCGAGTCAGCGTCGATTCCGGGGATGCGGCGGAGCTGCGCCGCGGTGCGCTGGCCGGCGCGGACTTCCTGCTGAGCCTGAACGAGACCAACCTGCAAGTGACTGACGGCACGCGGGCGACGCCTGTTCTGGTGCCAGTTCCGGAGGGCGGGATGGAGTCGCTGCTCCGCGCGGCGGCGGCAGCGCAAACACGAAGACTGGCCTGCCTGCTCGACCCGATCCTGGAGCCGATCCATTTCGGCTTCGCCGCCTCCCTGCAACGCTACGCAGCTTTACGCGCGGAGCTGCCGGAGGCCGAAATCCTGATGGGAACCGGCAATCTGACGGAGTTGACCGACGCCGATTCCTCGGGCGTGACGGCGCTTTTGCTCGGCATCTGCTCGGAGCTTGGCATCCGCAACATCCTCGCCGTGCAGGTCAGCCCGCACACGCGCCGCACGATCGCCGAGCATGATTTCGCGCGCCGGCTGATGTACGCGGCGCGCGCCGATGGCGACCTGCCGCGCGGCTACGGCAACGCGCTGCTGCAGGTGCACGACCGCTCGCCGTTCCCCGCTGCCCCCGCCGATATCGCCGCGCAGGCCGCGAGCGTGCGCGACGTGAACTACCGCATCGCGGTCGCCGAGGACGGCATCCATGTCTACAATGCGCGCCAGCACGAGATCGGCACCACGGCGATGGCGCTGTTTCCCGCTCTGTCGGTCGATGCGGACGCGCCGCACGCCTTCTACCTGGGGACCGAGCTGATGAAGGCAGAGATCGCCTTTACGCTGGGCAAGCGCTACGTGCAGGACGAGGCGCTGGAGTTCGGCTGCGCGACACCGACCGCGTCGCGCGAGCGGACGCGCCTCGCCGAGGCGGGAGCGACGCTGCAAGCGAAGCGAGGCAAGCGTGCCGATGATCCGTGAGACGATCGTCACCACGATCGACGCCGGCGGCACGCCGCATGTCGCGCCGTTCGGCCTGACCGAGGCGCCGGGCGGCTGGATCATCGCCCCGTTCCACCCCTCCGTGACGCTCGACAATTTGCGCTTAGTGCCGCAGGCGGTCGCGAACTACGTCGATGACGTACGCATCTTTGCCGGATGCCTGTCCGGGCGGCGTGACTGGCCGCTGTGCCCGTCGACGCGCATTGCGCCCCCCCGTGTCCAGGCCGCGCTCGCGCACTCGGAGATGGAAGTCGTGTCGGTGCAGGAGGATGCGCAGCGCCCGCGCTTCCTGTGCCGCATCACCCACCAGGAGACGCACGCGCCGTTCGCCGGATTCAACCGAGCCAAGGCGGCGGTCGTGGAGGCGTGCATCCTGGTGAGCCGGCTGGGCATGCTGCCGCGCGAGAAGATCGAGCACGAGATCGCCTATCTGGAGATCGCGATCGGCAAGACCGCGGGCCCGGAGGAGCAGGAGGCATGGGGCTGGCTGATGGAGGCGGTGAGCCGCCACTACACAGCGAGCAGCGCGACCGAGACCGCGGGTGCGCAATCGCCCGCCCATTCTCCCGTCACGCCGAGCACGGCGGTGAAGTCCGAATAGGGACGATCGAGCCGGGTCGCGAGACGCGCGATCATGCCTCGTCCGATGCCGGCGCCGACGACGGGCGCGGTGGCGAGAAGCGCGGTGCGCGAGAGGACCAACAGTGCGCCGTCGTGGATGTGGCGGAGCTGGGCCTCGGCGAACCAGCCGGCGAGGCCGTGCCATTCGGTCTCCGTCGCGTCCGCCGCGTCGCGCCCGACCATACGCGCGAGGCGGGCGCGCGAGGCTTCCACGGTCTTCGGACCGCCATCGGCGGCGGGCATCTGGTCGGTGTCCTCGTCGAGCGTGCCTAAGATGCGGTGGATATCGGCCGAGGTCGCGAAATGCTCGCAGGCGAGCGGCGTCCAGTTGCCATGCAGCGGCGCGCGCCGGGTGAGCGCCATCAGGAAGCTGCGGGTCAGGCCCGTGTAGACCAGCTCACCGCAGGCCAGGCGCTCGGCGTCTGTATAGCCGTGCGCGACGGGTACGCCTCCCGCGATCGGCACGATGTCGGTCGTGGTGGATCCCATGTCGACGAACAGCGCATCGCGGACGTGGCGTGCGAGCAGGTCCGCGCTTGCGTGCCAGTTGGCGGAGGCGATCTCGCGGACGTGCGAGGCCGCCGCGTCGGCCGGGAGGAAGCCGGCGGGGCCGGCGTAGAGGCGCAGCGGCGCGAGGGTAGCGGCCAGAATTCCGGCGATCGCGGCAACGCCATGCGCCCGACTCGGAAAGATGTCGGCGAGCTCGCCGGTCATGGTCGCGACATGCAGGTCGGCCGGGCTGAGCGCGTCGCGTGTCTCGGCGACGATGGTCCGCAGCCGCTCCGTTCCCGGCCAGAGCGGGCATGGCACCTGGATCACCCGCGTCACCCGCCCCGCCTCGACCCGCGCCGCCTTGACATGCGCGCCCCCGATGTCCCACCCGACGATCCGCATTCCCTCTCTCCCCGCGTTGACGAGCCAGCCGCATCGGACAGAGTAGCCGGATGGAAGTCATTCCGGTCATCGACCTGCTCGGCGGCGTCGTGGTGCATGCGCGGCGCGGCCAGCGCGACGCCTATCGCCCGATCGAGTCGCCGCTGAGCCCGAGCAACGCGCCAGGCGATGTAGCGGCAGGGCTGCTACGGCTGTTTCCGTTCCGCCGGCTCTATGTCGCCGATCTGGACGCGATCGCCGGCCGGAGGGGCAACGCGGCGGGGCTCGCGGCGCTGGACGAGGGATCGCTTGATCTGTGGGTCGATGCCGGCGTGGCCGACGAGGCAGCCGCCCAGGCATGCCTTGCGGAGGGGCGGTCAGTCGTCATCGGCAGCGAGTCCCAGACGAGCACGGAACTGGCGCACGCACTGCGCGATCACCCTCGCGCCGTGCTGTCACTCGATTTCCGGGGTGATGCGTTTCAGGGTCCTGAGCCGCTACTGACTGATACGACCCTGTGGCCCGAACGGGTGATCGTGATGACGCTCGCCCGGGTCGGCGCGCAGTCAGGGCCGGATATCGCGCGCGTCGCGGAGATCGCCGCGCGCGCGGATGGCCGCGCCGTCTATGCAGCGGGCGGGGTGCGCGGCGCCGCCGACCTCCATCCGCTCTCCACGGCGGGCGCCACCGGCGCGCTGGTCGCCACGGCGCTGCATGACGGGAGCCTGTCGGCGAATGATCTTGCGATGCTGACCCCCTCGTCCTGATCCGAGGGGAAGTGCCGGCGCACCCCCCTCACCCTGCCTCTCCCCCCGCATCGCGGGGGGAGAGGGGAAGAGTCAGTTCGGCGCGAACGGGTGCTTGGCGTCGCGCTTGGCCAGCATTTGGGCGGCGGTCGGCTCGCCCTTCACGGCGCGGGCCAGCGCCTCCTTCGTGGCGCGATAGTTGAAGTCCTGGATCTTGGCGTCGTCGGAGGCATCCCAGTGGATGAACACGCCGACGCAGATGAAGAGGTCGTCGGCCTCGTTCTGCGGGATCACGCCTTCCGCGACGCTGTCGGCGATCGCCTTGCCGACCGCGTGCTGCGCCGGGCCGAACATCTGCACCGCCTGCTTGGCGCCCTTGATGGTCACCTTGTTGAACATGACGGTGTTCGGCTTGCAGGGCACGTTCGGCGCCACCAGCGCGAGCAGCGTGGTGAACCCGTCCTTGTTGTTGGTCAGCGCGTGACAGAATGCCGCCTCCACCGAACTGCCGCGCGGACCGAGGATGAGGTCGATATGCGCGACTTCGTTGCCGTCCCCGACCAGAGATTCGCCCACGCAAACTTTATTGATGGTTGCCATCGTTCTCTCCCAACTCCGTGAGGTTCTTCGCGCATGCCGACGCGGGGCGGGACCAGGCGGTCCGGCCACGGCAAAACTCAACCATCATCGGCAGGACGCCGCAAGGACTTTAGGGAGGCGGGCGGCGAAGGCGGTGGCGACAGTGAGATCGGCGCTCGTGCCGGGATTGATCCCGCGTGCCTTCAGCTCCGCGTCCCAGCGCAGGAGCGCCGGCAGGCCGGCTTGTCGCACCACGGTGGCGTCGCGACGGACCATCTCGGCGACCTCGGGCCCGTGGCGGCGCAGGACGTGGCTATCGGGGAAGCAAGCGAGGAAGTGGAGATAGGCGGCGAGCGCGGCACCTTCCCGGTATGCCGCGAGCCCGGCGCCGAGCACGTCGGCGAAGCCGTTCGTCCATTGCCGGGCGATGCTGTCACGCGACGCCGCCTCCGCCATCGCCACCCGAAGCGTCACCCGCGCGGGCTGGCGCACATCATGGCGAGGCGCTTCTCCCAGCCCGCCAGGCACGGCGAGGCGGATCGCCGCAAACACGGCCTCGGCGTCGGCGAGGTCTGAGGTGGCGATGACCGCGGTCACGTCGCCGTCGCCCTGCGCCGCCATCGCGAGCGGGGCGCAGAGCAGCACGATGCCGAGATTGGTGTTCTGCCCCACCGCGTCGCGCGTCGCCCGCACTGCCTCGAGGACACGCGCGCCGAGCGAGGCGCCCGGACGGCAGAGCAACGGCGCCGCGGCGCGGGCGCTCTGCTCGAAGTCGGCCACCGTCATGCCATGACCGTCGGCGTGGCGATGCACGTTTCCAGGTTTGGGCGCGGCAAGTTCCTCGTCACACGCAGCGATGAGCGCCGCCTCGACAGGGTTCATCACAGCGCGGCCAGCAAAGCCGCGGCGATGCGGTCGGCGATGGCGTGCGGCGTGACCGCCTGCAAGCCCCTCCACCCGGGCATGCTGTTCACCTCCAGGACCCAGGCGTGCCCGTCACGGTCGCGGAGCAAATCGACCCCGGCATAGCGCGCGCCGATGGCGTCCGCGGCCCGAAGGGCGATCTCTGCCAGGCCCGGTGCCGGCGTGAACGCTTCGGCGCGACCGCCTCGACGGAGATTCGTAACCCAACGATCGGCGTGCCTTGTCATCGCGCCGATCACCTCGCCGGCGGACACGAACAGGCGATGGTCGCGGAAGGAGTCCCCGCCAGAGGCGATGTAGCGCTGCAGGTAGTAGATGCCAGCAACCTCGGCCGGGTCCGGCAGATCGCCGGGCCGCGCGATGAGGCGCAGCCCCCGGCCCTGGGAGCCGAACAGCGGCTTCAGCACCAGGGGGCCGCGCGGGCATTCGCGCGCGGCGATCGCGAGCGCGGCATCCCTGCCCTCCACCGCCCAGGTCGGCGGCGTCGGCAGCCCGGCATTGGCGATGCAGAAGCTGGTCATCGACTTGTCGACACAGCGTTCGATAGCGTGGGCGTCGTTCCAGACGGGAACACGCAGGCGACCCAACGCGTGCAGCACGCCGAGGCGACGGGTCACCTCCTCGAAACTGCCCGCGGCCACCGCGCGGACCAGGTACCGCGTCGGGAAGCTCGCCGTCAAAGCCCGGGACGGCGAGTCCGTGGCGCGCATCCGTATCGAAGGCGATGTCGGAGAGGCGGACGGGGATCGCGGTCACGTGGCGCGCGGCAAAGGCGCGCAGCAGGGCACGCGCATGCCAGTCGCGCGCGTCGATTACGAGAGCGATGCGCGTCACGCCGCTCCGCCGAAGGAGGCGTCAAGCAGGGCGGGATCGAGCGATCCGGCGCGGAAGCTCTCGCCGCTCTCGATCGCGGTCACGACGATCTCGGCAGGCGAGAACAGCATCGGATCGATCGCGTAGAAATCGCCTTTCACGGCGGCGAATACCTGAGCGAAGGGACGGCCATAGTCGCGCGAGCGGATCGCTGGCATGGCTTCGGCAAGCTCGCGCGCTTCCGCCGCCGGTCCGGTGACGAACAGGTGAACCCGCCCGCCGAATATGATGGCGTCGTTGGTACGGCCCATCGCGGTGACGAAGTCGGGGTGCGGCGGCGGTAGCGGCGCCGCACCCATGCCGTCGACGATGTGCGCCAGGGGGAAATGCAGCGCGTGGGCCTTGTGCAACGCGACTTCCAGGCTGCGGGCGACGACCTGCACGCTGCCGGCGCGGCTCTGCGTGGGCGCATAGAGCATCGCGAGATCGGCGACCGCGACTCCGCAATCGGCGGCGACGCGCTCGACCAAAGGCGTCGGCGGCGGCTTGGCACTTTCCAGGACGAGTACAGCGGTACTAGCGTTGTCGGCGTAACCGAGATCGGCAAACAGCGCCTCCTTGCGCGCGAGTGCGCGCGCGGGACCTGAGCCGAGAGCGAAGAACGCGCCCTTCCCTTCCCCTTGTGCGAGGCTCCACCCCGCGTACTGGCTTCCGAGGCAGGCGATTATAGGCTGCGAGCTTGCGACGCTGATCGTCCATGGCCAGCGCGGAAGCGCAGCGTCGGGCACGAGGCGCACATCGCCGAGGCCACCCATGCAGATACGCGCGATTGCAAGTCCCGCGGCGATACCGCCGGGATGCACTGCGCCGGCGTCGGCCAGCAATTCGCCGGCCTCACCACGCGAGACTCCGACGCCAAGCGCCTCCGCATCGTCAACGAGCGCATCAAGCAGATGGCGCGCGCGCGCATTCACGCTGATCGTCATGGCACCACTCCCATATGGGAGCGAATTTCGATCGTGCGTGCCCGCGCCAGTTTCTCCGCCGCGTCCGGATCGGCGGCCTCGGCCAGCACGGTGCAGAGCGGCGCGCCGGCGCGCACCCGGCCGGGCTTCTGGCGATCCGCGGCCCACTCCGGCCATTTCATCGCGTCGGGGACGCGGAGCGTGCGCGGGGCGTAGACCACGGCGGCCGCGGCGGCGTCAGGGAAGATCGGCGCGCGATCCGGCAGCCACCCCTCGCACGCCGCGACATGCAGCGCGAAGAGCCGGCCCTCGCGATCCTTGAACACGTCGAGGGTCGCCCCCGGCCGCGGGTTGATCTCGAGGAGGTCGAGGCTGTCGGAGCGGAGCAGAAAGTCGGCGCCGTTGAGTCCGACAAGCCCCGCGGCTTCGGTCAGCCGCCCGACGATCCTGGCGATCTCATCCCACCACGCCTCCGCGGGCGGTGTGGGGCGCACCGCGCCCCCATAGCGATGGGGATGCGCGGGCGCGGGGTCGGCCCATTGCCGGCTCATCCCGAGCAACATCGCGCGCGATCCGTCGGCGAGGAACAAGGCCGAGACCGGCGTGCCTTCCAACCGGCGCTGCACATAATGTCCATTTGGCGCGACCTGTCCCGGTAGCGCGGCAACGATGTGCGTGCCCCCCGAGCCGCCCGCGCGCTTGGCGAGCCACGCGCCACCGCCCTCTGCGACCCGCGCCGGATGCGGATGGGAGATCCCGAGCTGTTCGCACAGCGACGAAAGCGCGTCCGGGTCCTTCACGCGCGCCACCACCTCAGGCGTGTTCCCGAGCAATCTGTGGCGCGTCGCCACTTCGCGCAGCAAGGCGGGTCGGTCCTCCAGCCCGCTGCCATAGACGAATCCCTGCTGGGGCGCGGATCGTCGCCAGCCGGTCGAGCGAATCGAGCAATGCGCCACGGGAGAGGCCGCGCGCGAGGCTGCCGCCGGTGCGGATGCTTGCCGCCGCCAGCGCGCGCGTGTCGAGGTCGTCGAACAGGTCGGCGACCAGCGGCGCATATCCGGAACGACGCGCGGCCGCTGCGAGAGCACGCGCCGAGAACGCGGCGATCAGCACCGCCGGCGGCTCAGTTTCCGCCGACAAGGTCGCGCGCGAGGGCGAAGGCATCACGGAAATCGAGGGCAACCGGCCTGGTGCTCTCGATCATGCGGCGGAACAGGTCGAATTCGGTACGGTATTTGGTCTGCCCGATCGCGAGCGCGCCGATCCCCACCGCGGCGCCCCCACCGATCGGCGCTGCATCGGCATTCGCCTCCAGTCCTTCGACACCGGCAGGGGGGACCGCGTTCACGTCGGCGATCACGAGGAGATCGGATGCGGCGCGGATCTGCGCGGCCGAGAGGATCTGCGTGCCCGCCCTGCCCGCGCAGAACACCACCTGAGCCTCAGCAAGCAGCGCCGCCTTCTCCTTGTCGTCGCGGGCGGGTGCCGAGCGCGGGGTCACGCCGAAACGGCTCGCGATCTCGGCGGCGGCGCGAGCGACCCGATCCGGTCCGTCATAGCCGGCGAGCGTCACCAGGGCACCGTCCTGCGCCGCGATGACGCCGGCGGCGAAGCCGACTACGCCGGTCGCGCCGAACACCACGACCTTGAGACCCGCGAGACCACGCTGATGCTTCTCTCGCAGCGCCATCTCGGCGCGTGCCACCATCGCGGCGGCGGTGGTGAAGGAGCCGGCGGGATCGGCGAAGAGCGAGATGACGAACGGCCCCACCATCGCCTTCTTCGCGGCCTCCAGCATGTCGAGCGCGGCGATCGCGTCCTTGCCGCCGATGAAGACGCCGGTCTTGGCGCCGTCCTTGGGCGGGCGCGAGAAGATCGCGTCCTGCACGAGGCCGGTAATGTCGGCCTGGGTGACGCCCGCGTACGGCACGACGGCATCGAACCCGGCATCGAGCGCCATGTTGACGTCGAACGGGCTGACCAGCCGCAGCGGGCTCAGCAGGTGCAGGATATGCTTGTCCGCCATCCGGTTCTCCTTAGTGGGCGATCATGTCGGCACCTTGGTTGCGCACGCGACGGATCGCGATCTCGATGCCCGGAGAGACCGCGCCTGCCAGGTCGGCGAGACGAGCGGCCTCGGCGTCGCCGCGGGCGAAAGCGAATCCCGTCGGCCCCCAGGAGCTCTGTCCGATCCCGACAGCGCCGGCGGCAGCGAGCGCGTCGAGCGTGGCGCCTACCGCCTCGCTTGTGAAGCGCCCGCCCTGCGTTGGCGTGAAATGATCGCCGAGGATCGCCTGAATCCGCGTGATCGCCGCGCCGAACGCGCCGAGGTCGTCCTCCCGCACGGCGGGCAGCGCCTGCATCAGCAGCAGGCGGCAAATCTCGGCGGAGGAAGCCTGCGACATTGGCTGCAGAGTAGCGAAGGCCCGCTTCTCCTGCTGGCCCGAGAGGCCCTGCCGAGCTGGGTCGAGCAGCAGCAGCACGCGCCAGGAACTCGGGGAGTGCCATGCGGATGAGCAACGCCGGAGGGGTCGCGGCGCGCGGAACGATACCCCCGTCCACGACCAAGCCGCCGTGCATGAAAAGGCCGATTCCGATGCCGGAGCGGGCGCCGCGCCCAAGCCGCACCGCGTCCGCCCGCACATCCAGGGGCATGCCGTGCAGGCGGCGGATCGCAGCCGCCACGGCGAGCGCGAGCTGCGTGCCGGAGCCGAGGCCGGCATGGGAGGGGACGGCCTCCTCCACATGCAGCGCGTATGCGCCGGCAAGCCGCAGTGAATTCATCATGATCGCGAGAAAGTGTGCCGAGCGCTCCCGCTCCGGACCCGTAACGCTTGTCTCCGGCGCGGCACGCAGCGAAAGCCGCGTTCCCGGCGCGTCGAGGGCGAGGCCGATGCTGCCGAACTGCCGCCCGAGGCCGCCGTTCAGATCGAGAAAGCCGAGATGCAGCCTCCCGGTGCAGGCGACCTCGACACCTCTCGCCGCCATGTTCGGCATTGCGTTCAGCATGCGGCATGTTCCACGCTGGATGGAGCGCTGGCAACGTCCCGCGGATGCAAGGAAACCCCGCACATGAATGCGAAGTCTGCGGAACGAACCTATACGGATGACGAGGTCACCGCCCGCCTGGTTGGCACCCTCCGGCACTGGCGGCTGGAGAAGGGCTGGATCCGGCGCACCTACCGGACGCATGGCTGGAAGAGCACGCTGATGGTCATCAACACGGTGGCGCATCTGGCGGAGGCGGCTTGGCACCATCCGGACATCACCGCTTCCTACGCCTGGGTGGAGGTGCGGCTCTGCACCCATTCGGCGAAAGGGATCACCGACAAGGACCTGCAGCTCGCCGCCAAGATCGAGGAGGTGGTGCAATGGCAGCCCGCTGGCGCGGATTCCGCGCTGGAGGGGACGCCGGGTGGCGACCCGCGCTTCGCCTATATCAAGTATGACGAATGACGCCTCGATCGCTGGACGGCCGGCGACCGTCGATGCAGCAGTGGGGGAGGCCGCGTCGATGCTGCGCGGGAGCCGCAACCCCGTTATCGCCGGGCTACGGACCGATCACGACGGCGCGCGAGAGGCGGTCGCGCTGGCGCGGCTGATCGGCGGCGTGATCGATCACCACGAAAGCGCGGCGGCGCTGCGCGACATCGACGTGATGCGCCGTAACGGGTGGATCGTGACGACGCCCCTGCAACTGCGTGCGCGGGCGGACGTCGTGTTGGTGGTCGGCGTCGATCCGGCGGAGACGGGGCTCCAGCTCGATCGGCCGCCGACGCTCGCGCCCGGACGGGAGCGCTCATGTGATCGCTGTCCATACGCGGAATCTGGGTGTGTTGCGCGCGCTGGTCGGCGGACGCGACGGGCGTGCGGACGCCGCGCTACGAGCGCAGGCCGAGACGCTGCGCGGCGCGCATTTCGGGGTGGCGGTCTGGCGAGCGTCGACGCTCGACGACATAGCGATCGAGATGCTGTGCGGGCTGATCAACGATCTGAACCGCGAGACGCGCTTCGCGGGCCTGCCGCTCGCCGCGGGCGGGAACGCGACGGGCGTGATGGAGGCGGCGGCGGCGCTGTGCGGTTTTCCGGTGCGCGTCGGCTTTGCGCGCGGCTTCGCGGAGCACGATCCCTGGCGCTTCGATGCGCGGCGCATGATCGCGGAGGGTGAGGCGGACGCGGCGCTATGGCTGTCCGCCACGGACCCCACCGTGCCGCCCTGGGGCGATGCCATCCCGACGATCGCGCTGACCTGCCCCGGGCGCGGCGTTCGCGGTGCCGCCTGAGGTGGGGATCATCGTCGGCCGTCCCGGCATCGACCATGACGCAGTGCTGTTCGACTCCTCGCTTGGCACGCTCCGTTTCGCGGCGGCACGCTCGGCCACGAGCGCCCTGCCGGCCGCCGCCATCCTGGGCCGCATCGCGGCGGCGCTATGCTGACACGGCTCGCCGGCGGGCGGATCATCGACCCCGCGCACGGGCGCGACGAGGTGGCTGATCTGTGGATCGAGGACGGCCGGATCATCGCCCCGCCGACCGAGGGTATGCGCACGCCCGACACAACGCATGATGTGAGCGGCTGCGTGGTGCTCGCGGGCGGGATCGACATCCATTCGCACATCGCCGGCGCCAACGTGAACACCGCCCGCCTGCTGCTGCCGGAGTTGCGGGTGGATGGCGCGCTCGACGCGGCGCCGATCGCGTACGAGATCGGACGGCTCTATGCGACGATGGGGTTCACCACGGTGGTGGAGCCCGCCATCTCGCCGCACGTCGCATTGCAGGCGCAACTCGAGCTTGCTTCGATCCCGTTCATCGACAAGGCGATCCTCGCGGTGCTGGGCAACGAGGACTATTTGATCGGCCTGCTCGCGGCGAAGGAGAGCCCCACCGCGATCGCCGACTACGCGGCGCGTGTCCTGGCGGGTGCCGGCGCGCTGGGGATCAAGGTCATCAATCCCGGCGCGGCGGCGGCATTCAAGGATAATGTCCGCCGCTTCGGCCTGGATGACGCGGTACCCGGCTCGGATGTCACCTCTCGGGCGATCATCACGGCGTTGCAGGAGGCGGCCACGACGCTTGGCCTGCCGCACCCGGTGCACCTGCATTGCAGCAATTTGGGGATGCCGGGGAATGTCGCCACCGCGCTTGCGACAATCGAGGCGGCGGGGGACATGCGGCTGCATCTCGCGCATCTGCAGTTCTATGCGTACGGGACCGAGGGGAAGCGCGGCTTCTCCTCCGCCGCGCCGGCACTTGCGGAGGCGCTGAACACGCGGCCCAACGTCACCGCCGATGTGGGGCAGGTGATGTTCGGGCAGACGGTCACTGTCTCGTCGGACGTGCTGCGCCAGTTCAACGCGCGCGTCCAGGCGCATCCGCGCAAGTCGGTGATCTGGGACGGCGACGGCAATGGCGGCGGCATCGTGCCGTATCGCTACCGGCGGACGAATTTCCACAACGCGGTGCAGTGGGCGGCGGGGCTGGAGCTGTTCCTGCTCGCGTCCGATCCGTGGCGGCTGTTCTTCACCACCGACCATCCGAACGGCGCGCCGTTCACCGCCTATCCCGACCTGTTCGCGCTGCTGATGGATCGCGGGCTGCGCGAACAGTGGATCGCGACCTTGCCCGCCGACGCGATGGCAGTCTGCACCCTGCCCTCGCTGACCCGCGAGTATTCTTGGACCGAGATCGCCACCATGACGCGGGCCGCGCCGGCGCGGCTGCTGGGGCTTACCGATCGCGGCCATTTAGGCGCGGGGGCGCGCGCCGACGTCGCGGTCTATCGCCCACGGAGCGATCGCGCGGCGATGTTCCGCACGACGGCCCTGGTGCTGAAGGACGGGCGGCCGATCATTCGCGACGGCGAGGTGCTGGCGGCTCCGTTCGGGCGCGTGCTGTCGGTGCGGCCCGGCTACGACAGCGAGATCGATGCGCGGCTTGGCGCCTACTATGAGCAGATCTACGGCGTGCCGTACACCGCGTTCGACGTGCCGGCGCGCGTCATTGCCGAACCGGAGCTGGTGGCGTGCCGGGCCTGAGCCGCAACGGCGTCGCGATCGACGATACGTTCGCCGAGGCGTTCGACATGCGCGCGACCGCGATCGTGATCACCGCGCCGAGCGACCGCTGGGCGCGGCAGGCGGCGCTGACCGCGACCGGCTGCGCGACCTCCATCATCGGCTGCGGCGTCGAAGCGGGGATCGACGCCACGCTCGTGCCCGAGGCCACGCCCGACGGGCGGCCGGGCGTGCGGGTGCTGTTCTGCGCCGGCTCCACCGGAGAGCTGCAGCGACAGCTGCTGAACCGCGTCGCGCAATGCGTGCTGACCAGCCCGGGCTCGGCCTGCTACGCGGGGCTGGAGGGCACGGAGCCGCTCAGGCTTGGCGACGGGCTGCGCTATTTTGGCGATGGCTGGCAGATCTCCAAGCGCATCGGCGGACGGCATCTGTGGCGCATCCCGGTGATGGACGGGGAGTTCGTCTGCGAGGGGACGACCGGGCTGACCAAGGGCGCGGTGGGCGGCGGCAATTTGATCCTGATGGGCCGCACATCGGAGGCGACGCTCGCGGCGGCGGAAGCGGCGGCCGACGCGATCGAGGCGGTTCCGGACGCGATCGCCCCCTTCCCCGGCGGGATCGCCCGTTCCGGATCGAAGGTCGGGTCAAAATACAAGTCGCTGCCCGCTTCCACCAACGACGCCTACTGCCCGACCCTGCGCGGCGCGAACCCTTCGTCGGTGCTGGGTGAGGACATCGCCGCGGTGCTGGAGATCGTGATCGACGGGCTGACGCCCGATGCGGTCGCGGCGGCGATGCGCGCGGGGCTCACGGCGGCGGTCGCGCTGGGACCGGGGCGCGGCGCCTGCCGGATCGGGGCGGGCAATTACGGCGGCAAGTTGGGACGCCACCACTTCCACTTGAAGGAGCTGCTGGCATGAGCGCGATGCGCTTCGTGCTGCGTGGGCGGCCGTCGCAGCGGCTCGACATGTCGCCCCTGACGCCCGATCGGCTCGCCGGGATGGAAGTCGCGGCGATCGAGCGGCTGGCGCTGCACACGACGCGCGAGGTGGCGCATGTCGGCGATGTGTTCGCGGTGCATCCGGGTGATCCGGCATCGGTGGTCATCGAGGGCGGGTCCGCACGCCTCGACCGCATCGGCGAGGGGATGCGCAGCGGAACGCTGCGCGTCGAGGGCGCCGTGGGCGCCTATGCGGGGCGGAAGCTTGCCGGCGGGCTCTTGAGCATCGCGGGCGATGCCGGGCCGTTCGCCGCCTCCGGGATGACCGACGGGCACATCGAGATCGACGGTGATGCCGGCGCGCATCTTGGCGGCCCGCTCGCGGGAGAGCGCGCGGGCATGCGCGGCGGCATCGTGATCGTTCACGGCAGCGCGGGCGAGCGCGCGGCGGAGCGGTTGCGGCGCGGGTTGGTCATCGTCGGCGGGAACGCGGGACGGCATGCCGGCTGTGCCATGATCGCCGGCACGCTGGTGGTCTGCGGCGCGGCGGCGGACGGCGCGGGCGTGCTGATGCGACGCGGGACGATCGTGCTGGGGCGCATGGCGCCACTCCTGCCGACCTTCGTTCCGCTCGGCGACGGCGACCTGGTCTTCCGCCGGCTGCTGACGCGCGCGTTGGAACCGCTGCATGCGCAGGCCGCCGCGCTCGCCTCCGCCGCGACACGCCGCTTCGGCGGCGACATGGCGACGATCGGCAAGGGCGAGATCTTCATGCCGGCCTGAGAAGGAGGGCGCAGCCGTGAACCTGGTGGAATTGATCGTCATCATATGCTCGATCGCGCATCCGGGCGTCTGTTCGGAAAAGCACTTCCTGTTTCAGTCCCACGGGTCCTTGCGCGAGTGCATGCTGGAATCGCCGCCCTATCTCGCGCAAATCATGAGCCAGTATCCGGGAGAGCGCGTGGCCCGCTGGCGCTGCGACTGGCCAGGGCGCGAAGGGCACGCCTGAGCTTATGTGATCACCCGGAACGTTGACAGCGCGAGCCGTGCGTGCGGAAAACGCAGCAGCAAGTGAGCACCAAGAAGGGGAGGTTTCGTGATTCGAATTGCGTGTGCCGCGCTGTCCCTCGCTGCCCTCGCCGCCGTTCCGGCGCGCGCGCAGGACGCCGCCGCCGGAGAGAAGACGTTCATCGTATGCCGCGCCTGCCACCAGATCGGGCCGGGCGCCAAGGACGCCGTCGGCCCAGTGCTGAACGGCGTCGTCGGGCGCAAGGCGGGCACCTATCCCGGCTATGAGTACTCGGCGGCGAACAAGGATTCCGGCATCACCTGGACCCCCGAGGAGTTGCAGAAATATCTGGCGGCACCGCAGAAGGTGGTTCCAGGAACGAAGATGATCTTCCCGGGGCTGAACGACCCCGAGAAGGTGAAGGACGTGATCGCGTTCCTCGAACAGTACAACGAGGACGGGTCGAAGAAGAAGTAGGCCGCACGCTCCTCAGAAGGTGATTTTCACCCCGGCGAAGCCGCCGACCGGTGCGGCGAGGCTGTAGGCGCGCGGGTTCGTCGCGCCTGGCGCCTGGACGATGAAGACCGCGCTGGTCGGGGCGAAGGTGCCGAACGTGTAGTATTTGGCGTTGGTGACGTTCTGCACGAGGCCAAAGAGCTGAAGGTGCGGCGTCACTTGGTAGGACGTGTTGAGGTTCAGCGTGAAGAAGGCGGGCAGCGGCTTGGTCAGATTGGCCGCGTCGCCTTGCAGGAACGTCTGGCTTTGGGCGATGCCGACGACACCCACGATCCATTTGTCCGTGATCCTATAAGAGCCGCCAAGCTTGAGCTGGTGGCGCGGAATGCCGGGAATCTGATCGCCCGGCTGGACCATTATGTTGCCGTTGGCGTCGCCTGCCGGATTGTTGCCCGCCGCCTCGACGAAGCCGTTCTGGTAGGTAGCATCGATGAAGGAGTAGGCGAGCCACGCGTTCCAGCGGGGAGCCTGGTACCTGATGCTGAGATCGATGCCCTGCCGGCGGGTCTCGCCGATATTGGCGAAGAAGGCGCGGCCCAGAACGGAACTGTTAACGAACGCGATGTCGTCGTCGAGCAGGGTGTGGTACAGGCCGACATCATAGGATAGTCGGCCCGGTCCGATCGTGGCGACAGAGCCGCGGATTCCCGCCTCGATCGTGTGTGCCACCACCTGCTTGAGGCTCGGGTCGCCGACGAAGAAGTTGGCGAGGCTGCACGAATTCTGCGGGCTGGCGCATGACAGCTCGGCGGGTGTCGGCGCGCGGTTCGCCTCGGCATAGCCGGCATAGGCATTCAGCCACGGCGTCACCTTGTAGGCGGCGCCGATCCCCGGGTTGAAGTGGCCGTAGTAGTGGTTGCCGGAGAGGTCGCCACCATTCTGGTCGCGCAGGTCGGTCTCGATGGCGTTCAGCCGGCCCGAGGCGGTGAGCGACAGCCGGCTGGTGAGATCGAGCGTATCGACGAAGAAGAAACCGTAGCTCGCATTGCTGATGGCGACGCGCACGGGCTGATTCTGGTCCGGCTCGTCGATCACCACGCCGGGGCCGACGAACTCGCGGCTGAACAGGGTTATGCCGCCGACATAGGACGTGCCGCTGAAGCCGGTCTGCGCCCCATCGAAGCTGACGCCGGCGACGAACTGATTGCGCAGGCCGAACACATCCTGCGTATTGGTCACCTGCACCGAGGCGCCGTAGCCATTGGTGTTCGTGGTCTGGTTGTCGAGCTCGGAGTAGGCGAACGGGCTGGGTCCGAGGAACGCCGGAATTGTGCCGCCGCCGAGCGTCGTCGACGGATTGCCGCTGCCGTCGCAGAGAAGTCCGGAACCGTCGTCGCAAGGCACGTCGTTGGGCGCATTGCCGTTGGTGACGAACTGGCGGAAGTAGTCGTAATAGACCAGCGCCTGGACGGACGTATTGTCGCTGACGGCGTAGTTGCCCGACACCCGGACGGCCACGTATTCGTTGGAGATCGCATTCGGGCCGGTGAACTGCGCCGCCGGATCGACCGCCAGCAGCTCGACCGGCGAGGTACCCGGCCCGTCGAGGTCGGAGTGCGCCATCGTGAGGTTGACGTGAACCTCCGCACGATCGGTGCGCCAGCCGACATCACCGTAGATGTTCTGCAGGTCGCTCGATTGCTGGTCGCGCCAGCCGTTCTGTCTGAGGCCGCTGCCGGCGACATAGGCCGCGACGTTGCCCGACTGCTTGCCGTACTGGAACTCGCCGCCGATCTGCCCGAAGGATCCGCCGTAGAGATCGGCTTCCGCTCCGTGATAGGTGAAGCCGTTCTTGAGCTGGATGTTTATCGCCCCGCCCAGCGCGTTCAGGCCAAAGGCTGGGTTGGAGCCCTCGACGTTGATCTGGTCGATGGCGATGTTGGGAATAAGGTCCCAGTTCACCGTGTCGCCGAATGCCTGGTTGAAGCGCATCCCGTTGAGATAGACGGCAAGGCCCTGCTCGGTTCCTTGCAACGCGCCGGCGGCGAAGCCGTGATAGAACAAGGTCGGCTGCTGCGGATTGCCGGACGCGGAGTTGAGATTGATCGGGCCGACCTGCTGCTGGAGCGCGCCGAGGGCGTCAGCCGGGCCATTGCGCGAAACGTCAGCGGCATTGAGGATCGTCGTCGCCGCGGGAACCTTGTTGCGATCGACGCCCGAGCCCAGCAGCGGCGTCACGCCGACGACCGTGACCTCTGGCAGCACGGTGGTCGCCGGCGGCGCCGCCGTCTGGCCGAAGGCGATCGCGGGCAGGACGGCGCAGCCGGCATAGACGGCACATCGCAGGCTTGCCGGCACGCTTCCCCTCGCCTCTTGTTCGGCGCGAGTGGATCGGCGCACCTTCGAGGCGTCAATGTGAATGATTGCAGGCCCGCTTGCAGATTCTGCAAAACGATGGAAAGCGACCATGGACGATGCGGATCGCGCGGCCTGACCTGACCTCCTTGCGGACTCGCCTGGTGCTGATCCCGGCGGCGATCCTGTTCCTGGGGCTGGCCGCGACGATCGGCTTCATCGTCGCGGGCGCGCGGGCGCGCGTCTTGGCGGAGGTCGATTCCGGGATGCGGCTGGGGCGCATTCTAATCCACGATGCGCTGCGGGACGTCGACGCCTCGGCCGATCCGCATCGCTCGCTGGAGCGCTTCGCCGCCACCCTGCCGCGCGTCCGCCATGTCGATTTCGCCTTCGTGCCGGGCGCACAGCCGGCGTCCCCGCCGGCAATGCCGGCTCACGGCTGGTTCTTCCGCGCGCTCGCGCCTCGGCGCCAGAGCGAGACCTTCCCCGTCACTGTCCACGGGACGACGATGGGGGTCGTGGTGATGCGTTCGAACCCGGCGAACGAGATCGCAGAAATCAGGGGCGAGGTCGAGCTGCTCGGCGGCCTGCTTGGCGCGCTTGGCGTGCTGATAATGGCGATGATCTTCTTGGCCGTGGGGCGCTCGCTGCGACCGCTGCGCGCGCTGTCCGACGCGCTCGATCGGCTGGAGCATGGGAACTTCGTGGCGCTGCCTGCAATCAAGGTCGCCGAACTGCGCCGTATCGGCGCGCGCTTCAATAGCCTGGGGCGGACGCTGCAACGGGTGAAGGCGGACAACGACCTGTTGATCGACCGGCTGATGTCGCTGCAGGAAGCGGAACGCAAGGAGCTCGCGCGCGAGCTGCACGACGGGTTCGGCCCTGCCCTGTTCGGCATCCGTGCCGACGCCGCCTGCATCGCCCGCTGGAGCCGAGATGCACAGGGTCCCGGCACGGAAATCGAGGAGCGAGCGCACGCGATCGCGGCGCTGACCGACACGATCCAGAAGATGACCTACGGAATGCTGGCGCGGCTGCGCCCGGTGGTGCTCGAGCAGATGGGATTGGAGGAGGCACTGCGCCAGCTCGTGAGCTCATGGCAGGAGCGTGCTCCGGCGACCGCTTTCTCGCTCCGGATCCCCGGGCCGATCGACCCGTGCGACGAGCCGGCGGCGCTGACGGTTTTCCGAGCAGTGCAGGAGTCCCTCACGAATGCGGTCCGCCATGCGCAAGCCAACGCCGTGGCGGTAGCGATTGAGGATCGCGGCGATATCCTGCGCGTCACGGCGCGCGATGACGGGCGGGGACTGCGCGAGGACTTTCGCTTCGGCTACGGATTGCTGGGAATGGCCGAGCGCATACGCCGGTTGGAAGGCACGCTGGTGGTGCGCAATCACCCGGAAGGGGGCACGGTTGTCGAAATCGCGGTCCCGCGCGCGGCAATGCAGAGCGATGCATGCGCGTCCTGCTGATCGAGGATCACCCCATCGTGCGCTCCGGCTGCCGGCGGCTTCTGCAGGGCCGAGAGGGGATGGAGGTAATGGAAGCGAGCACGGGGGCGGAGGGCCTCGCGCAATGCGAGGCCGGCTCGCCGGACGTCGTGGTGCTCGACCTCAACCTGCCTGATATGAGCGGGTTCGCGTTGCTCGAACGCATTCACGCGGGGATGCCGGACAAGCCTGTCGTGGTGTTCAGCATGTACGAAGATCCGGCTTTCGTCGCTCGCGCGCTCGAAGCGGGCGCACGCGGGTACATCGCCAAGAGCGACAATCCCGACGTGCTACCCGAGGCGGTCGAGGCTGTCGCCAAGGGAGACATCTATCTTGGCGCGGCGGTGGCGCAGAGGGTCGCCCTGATGAATTTGCGCGGCGCGCGGGGCCGGCTGGAAGGGTTGTCGGCGCGTGAGATGGACGTGATGGCACTACTGCGGCAGGGCAAGAGCTTGACCGAGATCGCGGCGCATCTCAACGCGAGCTACCGGACGGCCGCCAATATCGTGGCGCAGTTGCGAGCCAAACTCGATGTTCCCTCGACGGGGGCGCTGATCAAGCTCGCGCTGGAGAGCCTGCCCGAGCTCGGATGAGGGTGCTTCAGTCGGGCAGGCGGAAGTTGATCGGCGCCTCGGCGAACCCTTCGACCGGCACGCCGGCGCGGGTGGCCGGGGCGAACCGCCAATTGCGCACCGCCGCCATCGCGGCCGAATCGAGCAGATCGGAGCCGCTGCTTTGCGCTACGGCGACCGCGATCACGCCGCCGGCGGGGGAGACGGTGACGCGCAGGACGACGCGACCCTGCTCGCGCCGGCGCAGCGCGAGCGGCGGGTAGCGTGGCGGGGCGTTGCCCACGAGGCCGACAAGCGGGCGCGGCGGCACAACCGCGCCCGAAGGGGCCCCGGGGGCGGCACGCGGAGTCGCGGGCGGTATTTCGGCACGGCCGGGTGCCGACGTCGCTTGCGGCGGGACGCGCATCCGTGGCGGCGCCGCGCGAGGTGGCGGAGGCGCCGGGGGCGGCGGTAGCGGCAACGCCTCCGCCGTAACGGGTGGGGGCGGTGGCGAAGGCGCAGGGGCCGGCGCGGGCACGGGCACGGGTGGGGGAGGCAACGGTGCGGGGGCCGGCGCGGGCACGGGCAAGGGCGGCGGAGGCGCGGGTAGTGGCGGCGGCTGGGCTGGCTCAGGCGGTGGCGTCGGCGGAGCGGGGGCCGGCGGAGCGGGTGTCGGCTCCGGGGCAGCTTGTTCGGTCAGCAGGGTTACGTCGATCCGCTCCGGAACCGGCGGCAGGGTGCGGGCGTGCACGAAAAGGATCACGGCGGCTAGCACGACCGCGTGCAGCAGCAGCGAGAGCACGGCCGTGCTGCGTGGCGCCGCACCACCGCGGTGTATGCGCGCGAGCGGACGGCCGACGCTCAGCGGAGCGGCGGCACCGATTCCTGCCGGATCGCTCCAACGGACGCGGATGAACCCAGGCTCAGTGGCAGGAGGCCAGGTCGGCGTCCCGCACGTCAAAGCTGGTGTCCTTCGTCAGATCCACGTTGGACAGCCGGCACTCCCGCCCCTTCTCGTCCACGAGACGGGCATCGTAGCGCCCGTGGGTGATGCCACTCAGGCGCACCCGCTCCGAGGCGTCCCAGGTCTTGTCCTTGTCGTTCAGCACCTGATTGGGGCCCCAGTCCTGGGTTCCCGCCGGCGCCAAATAGAGGGCGGTGAACTCCGTCGAGGCGGTGAGATTGAAGGCGACGAACCGCGCCTCCTGCGCCCGTGCCCCATTGTATGACGTCGCCGTCATGAGCAGCACACCGATCATAAGCGCCACGCGCATCCCCCGCATGCGCGAACCGTACGCCAAGTGGTGCTGCGGCGGCAAATCACGTGCGTCGCGCTCCCTTCAACCGCGGGCACGATCGGTCTATCCATCACGCCATGATGCTGCATCGACGCTCGATATTGCCGTTGTTTGGCACGTTGCTCGCGGGGCCGCGCCTCGCGCGCGCGGCGGAGCCGGCGAAGCCGGTGCGGATCGGCGTGATGCAATCGGGCACCGCGCAATGGGAGCTCGACGTGATGCGCCGCCATCACCTCGACGCGGCGAATGGGGTCGACGGTCACGACCGCGGCGCTGGTCGGCAAGGACGCACCCGCCGTCGCGCTGCAGGCGCGATCGGTGGATGTGATTCTGACCGACTTCATCTGGGTCTCCCGCCAGCGGCGAGCGGACGCGGACGTGACGTTCGTGCCGCACTCGACGGCGACCGGCGCGCTGATGGTGCGCCCGGATGCGGGCATCGCCGCGCCAGCGGCGCTGCGCGGGCGCAAGATCGGCGTCGCCGGCAACGCGGTGGACAAGAGCTGGCTGCTGTTTCGCGCCTATGGCAAGCACGTGCTGGGCGGCGATCCGGCGCGCACGATGCAGCCGGTGTTCGGTGTGCCGCCGCTGCTGAACGAGCTGATCCGGCGCAACGAATTTCCCGCCGTGCTGAACTTCTGGAACTACACTGCGCGCCTGCAGGCGATCGGCTATCCGGAATTGCTGAGCGTCAAGCAGATGACCGCGGCGCTGGGAATGCCGGGGGACGTGCCGCTGCTGGGCTGGGTGTTTTCCGAGGCGTGGGCGGCGGCGCATCCGGGCGCCATCGAGGGATTCGTGCGTGCTTCCGCAGCGGCGCAACGCATAATGGCAACGTCGGATGCCGAGTGGCAGCAGATCCGTCCGCTGATGCACGCCGAGGACGAGGCGACGTTCATCGCGCTGCGCGATGCCTATCGCGCCGGCATCGTCATACAGGACGTGAAGGCGGAGCAGGCGGCGGCGCGGACGCTGTTCCACGTTCTGGCGGACACCGGCGGGACGGACGTGACTGGCGGCAGCACGACGATGGCGCCGGGGACGTTCTGGACGGGCGCGGTTTGAGTATGCGGGTTGCGGTGTCGTGCGCGGCGGGTTGACGCGCGGGCTTTCGCTGCTGGCGCTGTTGGTGCTGTGGGAGGTCCTCGCCGTCCTGATCCATGACCGCATCTTCCCCACCCCGGTCATGGTGGCGCAGCGGCTGCTCGCGGAGGCGGCGTCGGGCGAGCTGTTCCGGCAGGTGGGCATCACGCTGGGCCGGGTCGCCGCGAGCTTCGTCGTCGCAATGCTGATCGGCACGGCGATAGGCATCGTGATGGGATCGAGCCGGCGGTGGAACCTGCTGCTCGACGCGGCGCTGGTGATCGGGCTCAACATGCCGGCGCTCGTCATCATCATCCTGGTCTTCGTCTGGGCGGGGCTGACCGAGTTCGCGGTGATCCTCGCCGTCGCCCTCAACAAGATCCCGATCGTCGTGGTCAGCGTGCGCGAGGGCGCGCGGGCGGTCGACACCGAGCTGCTGGCGGTCGCGCGAACCTTCGGGCTGCGGCGGATCACCACGCTGCGGCTGGTCTATCTGCCGCAGCTCTATCCGTACCTGATGGCAGCGACCCGCAACGGCATCGCGCTGATCTGGAAGATCGTGCTGGTCGCCGAGCTGCTGGGGTGCAGCAGCGGCGTCGGGTTCAAGCTCGGCACGTTCTTTCAGTTTTTCGATATCGCGAGCGTGCTCGCCTACACCGCCGTCTTCATCGGCGTGTTCGCGCTGCTTGAGATCGCGGTGCTGCGCCCGATGGAGCGGCGGCTCGCAGGATGGCGGACGTGAGCGGCCTCGCTGCGCATATCGAACGCAAGGAGTACCATACGGCGGGGACCGAGCGCGGCCTTCTGGTGCTGCGTGACCTGCGGATCACGGTCGCGCCCGGCGAGTTCGTCTGCATCCTCGGCCCCTCCGGCTGCGGCAAGTCGACCTTGATGAACATCCTCGCCCGCCTCGACACCGACTATGCCGGCGAGGTCGAGACGGTGGATGGCGCGAGCCGCCGGCTGGGCGTGATGTTCCAAACGCCCCGGCTGATGCCGTGGCTTTCCGTACGAGCCAATCTGGAGCTGATCGCCGATCCCGCGGTGCGCGCGAGCGAGCGGATCGAGCAATTGCTGCGCGCGATGCGGCTCGATGCGTTTGCCGGCAGCTTTCCGGGCAAGCTGTCGGGCGGGATGCAAAGGCGGGTGTCGCTCGCCCGCGCCTGCCTCAACCGGCCCGACCTGCTGCTCCTCGATGAGCCTTTCGTCTCCCTCGACGCGCCGACGGCGGCGGAGCTGCGCGCCTGGCTGCTCGACGAGTGGCGGGAGGCGCGCGCCGGCCCGGCCCGGCAGAGCGTCCTGTGTCTGACGCACGATCTGCGCGAGGCGCTGGTGCTCGCCGATCGCATCCTGTTCTTGTCGGCGCGTCCGGCCCATGTCGTGCTGGAGGAGCGCATCGACTTGCCGCGTCCGCGCGACGTCGAGGATGGGACGGTGGCGGCACTGCGGGAAGCGCTTTTGCGCGAGCGGCCTAGCCTGCTGGCAGGGGATGCGGCATCGGGGGCGTGACGCCGATCCGGCGGTAGACGAAATCGGGCGGCGCTTCGCCAGCCTCGCGCAGGGCGCTGTCGAGCAGCGCGTGATGCGGCGACTTGCCGCAGGCGGGATCGGTCGCGGCGGCATCGCCGGTCAGCGCGAACGCCTGGCAGCGGCAGCCGCCCCAGTCGATCTCGCGGCGCTCGCAAGTAGCGCAGAGGGGCGGCATCCAGCCGGTGCCGCGGAACCGCTCGAATGCCTCCGATCCGTGCCAGATCGCGGCAAGCGAGTTGGTGCGCACGGAGGGGAAGTCGAAACCGGGCAGGCTTTCGGCCGCGTGGCAGGGCAGCACGCGTCCCGCCGGGCTGACCGTCAGGAAGCGCCGGCCCCAGCCGCCCATGCAGGATTTCGGCAGGCGCGCGTAGTAGTCGGGCACGACGTAGTCGATCACCAGCGCGCCCGCGTGACGGGCACGAGCGCGCTCCACCTCGTCGGTCGCGGCGTCGAGCTGGGCGCGCGAGGGCAGCAGGGCGGCGCGGTTCGCCAGCGCCCAGCCGTAGTATTGGACATGCGCGACCTCGATGCGGGCGGCGCCGAGCTCGGCCGCCATGTCGAGCATGGCGCCGAGCCGGTCCAGGTTCTGCCGGTGCACGACGAGGTTGACCGTGAGCGGGATGCCGGCTCGGCGCACCAGCGCCGCGACCTCCCGCTTCTTGGCCTGGGCACCCGCCATGCCGGCGACCCGGTCACCCGCGTGATTATCGGCGTCCTGCATGCTGATCTGGACGTGATCGAGGCCGGCATCGGATAGCTCGGCGACGCGCCTCTCGTTCAGCGGGATCGCCGAGGTGATGAGGTTGGTGTAGAGCCCGGCCCCGACCGCGTGGCGGACCAGCGCGGCGAGGTCGCGCCGAGCCGCCGGCTCGCCCCCCGAGAAATGCACCTGCAGAATGCCGAGCGCCGCCGCCTGGGTCAGCACGTCCTGCCATTCGGCGGTGCCGAGCTCGCCCGCCGCCGTCTCCAGCCGCACTGGGTTGGAGCAATACGGACATTGCAACGGGCAGCGATGCGTGAGCTCGGCGAGGATCGCGAGCGGCGGGTCGAGCTTGGGGCGTGCCATCGGAGGAAGAGATGGCACGGCGGGTTTCGCGCGGCTGCTTATAGGTCCTATAGGTTTTCCTCGGGGGCGAGCGATGGAAAGGTGGCGGGCCTCAGCCGTTAGCCACGGTGGGGAATACAACACGAGGAGCACGACATGGCTTGGCGTACACCGAAGGTTGTGGAGATCGCGGTGGGCTGCGAGATCAACGTGTACTGCTGCGCCGTCGTCTGATCACGCGGTTTTGCACGATCTGAGGCATTCCGGGGCGATCGCGGGGCAGCCCGTGTCGCCCCGGAATGCTGACTGACGCCGCCGTTCGATGGCGGATCTTCCCCCGTTCACGCTGCATCAGCTGCGCATCTTCCTCGCGGTCGCGCATACCCGTTCGCTGACGCGCGCCGCCAAGCTGCTGAACCAGACGCAGCCGTCGCTCTCCCAACACATCGCCAAGCTGGAAGAGTTGATCGGGCAGTTGCTGTTCGAACGCGGGCGCGAGCAGTTCGGCCTGACGGACGCCGGACAATTCCTGTTCCAGCGCACCGAGCCCATCATGGCGGAGATCGACGCCGTGGTGGCCGGGCTCGAGTCCTACGCCAAGGGCATGCGGGGCGTGCTCTCGGTTGGCGCGCTGAATTCGATCGCGCGCAACTTGTTCCCGCCGGTGCAGGTGGCGATGGCCGAGCGCTTTCCCGACCTCGAGCTCGATGTGCACGAGCTGGCGCCCGGCGAGGCGATCGAGCTGCTCTACGCAAGGCGCCTGACCGTCGCCGTGGTCGCCGCAGGCTCGGTGGCGAGCAGCGGGTTGTCCTTCGCGCAGACGGAGGTGCTGTCCGATCCGTATGTCCTCGCGGTGCCGCGCGGGCTGGTGCTGGAAGGGATCGAGGACCCGCTGCGGCAGCTCGATCTGGCATCGCTGCGCACCCTTCAGAGCGCCATCCTGTTCACCTTCGGCACGCAGCACCAGCTGCGAATCGCCGAATGGTACCAGCATTTCATTCCCGGCCATCGGGCGATCGGGCGGGTGCGCTCCTATGAGCTGGCGCTGGCGATGGTGCAGGCCGGGCGCGGCGTCGCGGTCGTCCCGTCGCTGAGCGCCTGCATCGGACCGGACACGCGCTATGACGTGACGCTCTACGAGTTGGGGCTGGAGCCGCGGCGGATCGTGGCGCTGATGCCGTCGCAGTACCGCACGACGGAACCGCAGGCGAGCTTCGTCGCCGGCCTGCGCGAGGCGGGCGCGGCGTTCGCGCTGCCGAAGGTGGAGAAGGTGCCGCCGTTCTTGCGGGGGTAGCGGCTCGGCTATGCTCGCCGCCGCGCCTTGCGTTCCGCGGGCGCCAGCAGCGGCGCCAGGAACCGCCCGGTGTAGCTGACCTCGTTCGCGGCGATGTCCTCGGGCGTGCCCTCGGCGACGATGCGGCCGCCGCCGTCGCCGCCTTCGGGGCCGAGGTCGAGGATCCAGTCGGCGGTCTTGAGGACTTCGAGGTTGTGCTCGATCACCACGACGGTGTTGCCGTGATCGACCAGCGCGTGCAGCACCTCGAGCAGCTTGCGCACGTCCTCGAAATGCAGGCCGGTCGTGGGTTCGTCGAGGATATAGAGCGTGCGACCCGTCGCACGTCGGGCGAGCTCCTTGGCGAGCTTGATGCGCTGCGCCTCCCCGCCCGATAGCGTCGTCGCCTGCTGGCCCAGGCTGATATAGCCGAGCCCGACCTGCTGGAGCAGGCGCAGGCGGTCGTGGATGCGGGTCGCGCCGCTGAAATAGCCCGCCGCCTCGTCGACCGTCATCGCCAGCACATCGGCGATCGACTTGTCGCGATATTTGATCTCCAGGGTCTCGCGGTTGTAGCGCCGGCCCTTGCAGACGTCGCAGGTCACGTAGACGTCGGGCAGGAAGTGCATCTCGATCTTCAGCACGCCGTCGCCCTGGCATGCCTCGCAGCGCCCGCCCTTGACGTTGAAGCTGAAGCGGCCCGGCTTGTAGCCGCGCGCCTTGGCCTCCGGCATCTCGGCGAACCAGTCGCGGATCGGCGCGAACAGATCGGTGTAGGTCGCCGGGTTGGAGCGCGGGGTGCGGCCGATCGGGGACTGGTCGATGTCGATGATCTTGTCGAGCTGCTCCAGATTCTCGATGCGATCATGCGGCGCCGGCTTCTCGGCCGATCCCATCAGCCGGCGCGAGGCGGCGCGGTAGAGCGTGTCGACCACCAGCGTGGACTTGCCGCCGCCGGAGACGCCGGAGACGGCGGTGAAGGTGCCGAGCGGGAAGTCCGCGGTCACATTCTTGAGGTTGTTGCCGCGCGCGCTGACGACGCGCAGCATCCGGTCGCGCTGCGCCGGCCGGCGCATCACCGGCACGTCGATCCGCCGCCGTCCGGAGAGATAGTCACCGGTGAGCGATTTCGGGTTGGCGGCGATCTCGGCGGGCGTGCCCTCGGCCACCACGTGGCCGCCGTTCAGGCCGGCCGCCGGACCCATGTCGATCACGTGGTCGGCGGCGTGGATCGCGTCCTCGTCGTGCTCCACGACCAGCACCGTGTTGCCGAGGTCGCGCAGGCGGCGGAGCGTGCCGAGCAGGCGCTCGTTGTCGCGCTGGTGCAGGCCGATCGAGGGCTCGTCCAGCACATACAGGACGCCGGTGAGGCCGGAGCCGATCTGGCTCGCGAGGCGGATGCGCTGGCTCTCGCCGCCCGAGAGCGTCGCCGAGCCGCGCGCCAGGGTCAGGTAGTTGAGCCCGACATCATTCAGGAAGCGCAGCCGGTCGACGATCTCGCGCAGGATGCGTCGTGCGATCTCCTGTCGTTGCGGCGTCAGCGTCGGCATCACGCCGTCGAACCACGGTAGCGCCGCCTCGATCGAAAGCTCGGAGGCCTGGGCGATGTTGCTGTTGGCGACGCGCACCGCGAGCGCCTCGGGCTTGAGGCGGGCGCCGCCGCAGGTCTCGCACGGGCGTTCGGCGCGGTAGCGGCCCATCTCCTCACGCACCCAGGCGCTGTCGGTTTCGAGGAAGCGGCGCTCGAGGTTGCGGATCACGCCCTCGAACGGCTTCGTCACCGTGTAGGCGCGCACGCCGTCCTTGTACGTCAGCGCGACCGGGTCGTCCTTCGCGGTGCCGAACAGGATCGCCGCGCATACCGAGGCCGGGAGTTCGTTCCAGGGGGTGCGCGTCGTGACCTTGAAGTGACGCGCGAGGCTTTGCAGCGTCTGGTCGTAGTAGGGAGTGTGCGCACCGGACCAGGGGGCGATGGCACCCTCGGCGAGGGATTTGCGTTCGTCGGGGACCACGAGCGAGGGGTCGAAGAAGCCCTGGCTGCCCAAGCCGTCGCAGGTCGGGCAGGCGCCGTGCGGGCTGTTGAAGCTGAACAGGCGCGGCTCGATCTCCTCGATCGTGAAGCCGGAGACCGGGCAGGCGAAGCGCGAGGAGAACACGGTGCGCGCGTTCGTGGTCGCGTCGTCGGCATAGGCGATGCCGTCCGACATCGCGAGCGCGGTCTCGAAACTGTCGGCGAGGCGCTGCTCGAGACCGGGGCGGACGACCAGCCGGTCCACCACCGCCTCGATCTCGTGCTTGATCTTGCGGTTGAGGGCGGGAACGTCGGGGATCTCGTACAAGATGCCGTCGACCTTCACGCGCGTGAAGCCCCGCCGCTGCAATTCGGCGAGCTCCTTGCGGTACTCGCCCTTGCGGTCGCGCACGACGGGGGCGAGCAGCAGCAGGCGGGTGCCGTCCGGCATCGCCATGACGCGGTCAACCATTTGGCTGACGGTCTGCGCCTCGATCGGCAGGCCGGTGGCCGGCGAGTAGGGCACGCCGACGCGCGCCCACAGCAGGCGCATGTAGTCGTGGATCTCCGTCACGGTGCCGACGGTGGAGCGCGGGTTTCGGCTGGTGGTCTTCTGGTCGATCGAGATGGCGGGCGACAGGCCCTCGATGCTGTCCACGTCGGGCTTGCCGGCAAGTTCGAGGAACTGGCGAGCGTACGAGGACAGGCTCTCGACGTAGCGGCGCTGGCCCTCGGCGTAGATCGTGTCGAAGGCGAGCGAGGACTTGCCGGAGCCGGACAGGCCGGTGAGCACGGTGAGCCGGTCGCGCGGGATGACGACGTCGATGTTCTTGAGGTTGTGCTCGCGCGCGCCGCGGACATGGATCGTATTGCCGGTCATGCGGCGCCTGGGCCCCGATTCGCGTTGTTCTTGGGATGTTCGCATCTTATATGGCACATGGCGGCCCGAAGGAAAGGGTTTTGCCCGGCGCGGGGGCGCGCGGTAGGGATGGGTTAACCGCTGTTGGCGGCGAATACCGTTCGGAACGGATGGGGACAGGCGATGGCTGGCAGCGTCAACAAGGTGATCCTGGTGGGCAATCTGGGCAAGGACCCGGAGGTGCGGAGCACGCAGAGCGGGATGAAGATCGTCAACTTCACCCTGGCGACGAGCGACACCTGGAACGACAAGGCGACCGGCGAGCGTAAGGAGCGCACCGAATGGCACCGCGTGGTGATCTTCAACGAGCGCCTCGCCGACGTGGCCGAGCGGTTCCTGCGCAAGGGCCGCAAGGTCTATGTCGAGGGTGCGCTGCAGACCCGCAAATGGACCGACCAGTCCGGGCAGGAGAAATACACGACCGAGGTGGTGGTGGAGCGGTTCCGCGGTGACATCACGCTGCTCGACAGCGGGCGCGGCGACGAGGGCGGCGCGGCGACGGGCGGCGGCTACGGGGCGGCGCGGGCGAGCGCACCGGCGGGCGGCGGGGCGCGGACCGCGCCCTCCTGGGAGGCGCCGAAGGGCGGCGATCTGGACGATGAGATTCCGTTCTAGGAACGAGGGCGTCGATCCTGGGCCGATCCGATTCTGCGGCGGTTCCGTGCGGCGATAGACGCGGCATACGGGGATCGGGTCGAGCGCGTCGTGTTGTTCGGCTCGCGGGCTCGGGGAGATCATCGGATCGATTCCGATTATGACGTAGCGGTGTTCCTCCGTGACCCTTATTCGCTGTGGGAAGACCTCGACGCCATGTCGCGAGCCACCACTCGATATTCTGATGGACGGCGGGGCGGTGATTTCATCAAAGCCGCTCGCGGCTGGCCAACTTCACGCCACCACCGGCTTGATGGCCGAAATCCATCGCGACGGGCTGGAATTCTAACTCGGGACGCCGCCCTGCAACTCGCGGCGGCGCGCAAGCATCTCGCCCACGCACGCGCCATCGCCGAAATCGGCATCCACGACGTTGCGGCGCGGGAGGCTTATCAGGCGGCCTTTCACGCCGCCGAGGCGTTCGTCGTCGAACGCACTGGCCGGTTCGCCAAGACCCACGCCGGGCTGAGGAGCGTCTTTACGCGATTGGTCCATGATCTCGGCGGCCTGAGCGCCGAGGCCCCGGCGTTCCTGGCAAGAGCGTATGAGCTAAAGGCGACGGCCGATTATGGGACCGAGGGCATCGAGATCACAGCCACGGTTGCTGCTGACACGATCGCGGAAGCTGCGCGCCTGGTTGAAGAGGTGACGCGGTTGCTCGGATAGGCTCCTGTCCTGCCGAGCCCGGGTGACGAGCGATATCGACGGCGGAGTTGATTCACCTCGCGACAACACCGGATGGACAACCGCGATCTCCGGGTCATCCGGATCGTGGCATCGGTTCGTTATTTCATCGGCCTTCTTGCGCCGAGGCGGCGCGGTGCTTCTCTCTTCGGGGCAGAAGCCCGGGAGAAGCCAATGCCGTCGCGCATCCATGTCCTGCACGAGAACCCTGCGTGGCTGCCGCCATTGGCCGAGGCGTTCGATCGCGCTGGCCTGCCCTGGACGGAGTGGTTCCTGCACGAGGGCACGTTCGATCTCGCCGCGCCGCCGCCCGAGGGCATCTTCTACAATCGGATGAGCGCGTCCTCGCACACGCGCGATCACCGGTTCAGCGCCGAGCTGACCGCGGCGGTTCTCGCCTGGCTGGTGCGCTGGAATCGGCGGGTGGTGAACGGCCCCTCGGCGCTCGATCTGGAGATCAGCAAGGCGCGGCAATACGCGGCGCTCGCGCGGCACGGGATCGCGGTGCCGCGCACGGTGCTGGTGGCGGGAAAGGGGCGCCTCGTCGAGTCGGCGAAGCAGTATTTTCGACGGCGGCCCGGTGATCCTGAAGCCGAATCGCGGCGGCAAGGGGCTCGGGGTGCGGCTGTTCCAGAGCGCCGCCGCGCTGGCCGCCTATGTCGAGAGCGCGGAGTATGAAGCACCGGTGGATGGCATCCAGCTATTGCAGGAATACGTCCGCGCGCCGCGACCCGTCATCACCCGGGCGGAGTTCGTGGGCGGGCGTTTCCTCTACGCTGTCGAGGTCGATACCAGCGGCGGCTTCGAGCTGTGCCCGGCGGACGTCTGTGCGGTCGGGGATGCGAGCTGCCCGGTGGGAGAAGCCGCGCCGGCGAAGTTCCGCATCGTCGAGGGGATGCCGGACGCGCTGCGTCGCCGGATCGGGCAATTCCTGGCCGCGTCCGGGGTGGAGATCGCCGGGGTGGAGTTCATCACCGATGCCGAGGGCCGGACCCTCGTCTACGACGTGAATACCAACACCAACTATAATCCGGAAGCCGAGGCGAACGCCGGCATCACCGGCACGTCACGCTCCGGCCCTGGGGCGATCGCGGCGTTTCTGGGCGCAGTGTCCGCGGAGTCGCGCGCCGCGGCATGAGGTAGTCGCGAGGCGATGCGCACATCGGCTTCACCGGTGAAAGTGACCGATTGGGACGCATTGGATAGCGCGGGACGCAGGGCCTATCTCGCAGGGCATCGTCCGCTTATGCTGCGGTGCACTATGCACGGCAGGTGATGCTGATGGGCTTGTTGGGCGTCCTCGCCGGATTGCTGTTCCTGATTGGGCTGGCGTACCGGGGCTGGACCATCCTGCTGCTCGCCCCGGCGGCCGCCCTGATCGGCGCGGCGTTCGCGGGCGAGCCCCTGCTCGCCCACTGGACGCAGACGTTCATGGGCAGCGCGGCGCAGTTCCTCGCGCAGTTCTTCCCGATCTTCCTGCTCGGCGCCCTGTTCGGCAAGCTGATGGAGGACAGCGGATCGGTCGCGGCGATCTCGGCCTACGCGACGAGGAAGCTTGGTGCGCGCCGGGCGGTACTGGCGGTCGTGCTCGCGGGTGCGTTCGTGACGTATGGCGGCGTCAGCCTGTTCGTCGCGTTCTTCGTGCTCGCCCCGATGGCGGAGAGCATGTTCCGCGCGGCCGATATCCCTCGCCGTCTGATGCCGGCGGCGATCGGCCTTGGCACCCTCACCTTCACCATGTCCGCGCTACCGGGAACGCCATCCATCCAGAACGCGATCCCGATGCCCTTCTTCGGCACGACGCCGCTCGCGGCCCCCGGGCTTGGCGTGATCGCCTCGGCAATCATGCTGGGCTTCGGCCTGTGGTGGCTCGCTCGCGCCGAGTTCGGCGGCTCGCCGCAAAGGGGAGGGGTTCGGCGCGGATGGCGGGGTACGCGCGGACGAGGCGGCCGACGATCCGATCGTGCGCGCGCGCGCGACGACGGCGCACGAGTTCGATCCGCTGGAAATCCATCATTCCGCCGTGGCCAGCGCGTTGCCGCCGATCTGGGCGGCCGCGCTGCCGCTTGTTGTCGTGGTCGGCGTCAACTTCCTGATGTCGATTTTCGTGCTGCCGCGTCTCGATGCGGGCTTTCTCGCCGAGCCGCGCTGGGGCGCGACATCGCTCTCGGCTGTGGGCGGCGTGTGGGCCGTGGTGGTGGCGCTCGCCGCGGCGATCGTCGTCCTTTTCGTCGTGAACGGGCGGCGGTTGCCGTCCTTGCGCGCCAGCGTGGACGCGGGCGCGAACGCCTCCGTGCTGCCGGCGGTGAGCGTGGCGAGCCTGGTCGGCTTCGGCGCCGTCATCGCGGCGTTGCCGGCGTTCGCGCTCGTGCGTGACTGGGTCCTGGGGCTCGGCGGCGGACCGCTGGTCTCTCTCGCGGTCGCGACCAATGTGCTGTCCGCCGTGACCGGCTCGGCCTCGGGCGGCCTGACCATCGCGCTCGACTCGCTCGGGGGCACCTATCTGCGCCTCGCCCATGAGCACGGCATCAGCCCGGCGCTGCTGCACCGGGTCGCGGTGATCAGCTCCGGCACGCTCGATTGCCTGCCGCATAATGGAGCCGTGGTCACTCTTCTCGCCGTGTGCGGGCTGACGCATCGGCAGAGCTACTTCGATCTCGTCATGGTCGCGGTCGTGAGCGCACTGCTGGCGCTCGCGGCGGTGATCGGCCTCGGGACCGTGTTCGGGTCATTTTGACGTCAGCAATTGGGAGCGGGTGAGCGATGAAGACGCGGACGAAGATCGCCATCGCCTGCCAGGGCGGCGGTAGCCAGACCGCCTTTACGGCGGGTGCGCTGAGGGCGCTGTGCGAGGCGGGGATCCGGGAGGAGTTCGAGGTCGTCAGCATCAGCGGCACGTCGGGCGGCGCGGTGTGCGCGGCGCTGCTGTGGTTCGCGATGGAGAAGGGCGAGAGCCCTGCCTGGGAGCGCCTGCTGGCATTTTGGAAGGACAACACGGCGCAGGGTTGGCTCGAGCAGGCGTTCAATCACTTCGTGGTCGGCGCCATGCGTCTCGCCAATGTCGGGTTGCTGCCGACACTGCAGATGAGCCCGTACTCTCCGGTCCTGCAGATGGCGGCCGGCGCGGCGACGGCCGGGCATCGGGAGGCGTTCAGGGATTTCCGCGCCTTGCTGGAGACGCATATCGACTTCGCCGAGATCGCGTCCTGGGGGCCGCGCGAGAAGCGGCCGATCCTGATGATCGGGGCGGCGAACGTCACCTCGGGCAAGCTCACGAAGTTCATCTCGCTTGCACCAGCCGATCCGCGCCGAGCATATCCTGGCGTCCTGCGCGGTGCCGACCATCTTCCCGGCGGTGATGATCGACGGCGACGCCTATTGGGACGGGCTGTTCTCCGATAACCCGCCTCTGCAGGAGCTGCTGCGGCCGGGGAGTGTCGGAGCGGAGAACACTCCCGGACGAAATTTGGGTCATCAAGATCAATCCCACCCGCGCCGAACGGGTGCCGGAACTTCCCGACGACATCGTCGACCGGCGCAACCAGCTGGAGGGCAATATCTCGCTCTTCCAGCAGCTGCGCCAGCTGGAGATGCTGAACGACATGATGCTGCAGGGGGCGTTTCGGCAGGAGTTCCTGGCGCCGCTCTGCTCGAGAAGCCGGTGCGGATTCCGAAGTCGTTCGCGACCGATGTGGACAAGCCCTACCACATCCCCTGCATCGAGATGCCGGCCGAGCTGAGCGCGACGCTCGACTTCGAGAGCAAGATCGACCGCAGCGCCGCCAATATCGAGCGGCTGATCGCGGCGGGGGAGAAGAGCGCGCGACTGTTTCTGGAGGAACGCCAGGCCGTGCGCTCGTCCTGACGTGTCGCGGCGGCAGCTCCGAGATAGTGATTGCACAGTCGGAGCGTCGTCCAGGCGGCCGTCGGCCTGGATCGCGCCACCCCGCTGCGCGGGGTTCGTGACGACGATGTATGGCGCGGGCGCTTGGTTGCACCGGACAATATCCCTTCACCAGCAAAGAGAACACTCCATCTCCCAGTCCCCCGCATAAGATTCTGCCGCACCTCATGACGGGACACGTCATGATCGTCGAAGTCATGCTCGTGTGCAGCATTGCCATCCAGTCGCTGAGCGTCGCCGTGTTGCCGAAACACGGTCCGGCGCACGCAGTGTTCGGTCTCGACGCCCTGGCGTTCATACCCGCCGCACTGATGGGCACGGCATTCGGGCTGAGCCTGTTCTAACGCATGTCTGACCGGCACTTCGCGATGGCGGTCAACGCGCTGCTGCTCGTGTCCGGATTGGCGCTGCTGTACTGAATGCCGAGCTCGCGCGCACCGGCCTCGGTGGTGATCTACAGGGCACCCGCGACGATGTCGTGGGTGACTTCGCCAGTCGAGCGGCCATGCGAGGGGCAGTGTGAGACCTGCACGGTGTGCGTGTGCCCGTCCCGCATGTCTGCACCGAATCCCAACGCCTCCCAGAATGCCGACGACCCACGAGCAGCATTGACCACCACCGGCCGGCCGGCGCTTCGTGCCTGCCCGAGCAGCGCTTCCACCAGCCTGCGTCCAATGCCGCGTCGCCGGAATGACGGGCGCACATAGAACCGCCGCAGACGCAGCACGCCGGTTAGCGCGGGGTCATGTGTCAGCCCGCCGATGGCAGCCAACGCGCCATCCACATGCGCGGCCAGCAGCGCCTCGCCCTCGCGATCGAACCGCATGGCGCATGCCTCCCATTCCTGAAACAAGCGCTCGATGAACCGAAAGCCTTCGGCGCTCGCGTCGGCCCGCATATCGCCGAAGCCGTCCGGCAGGCGCTCCACTACGCGGGCCAATATAGGCGGCGAGCTCATCGTAGGCTCCCGCATCGCGCCCGACGGCCTGCCCCCTCACCTAACCCTCTCCCCCGCAAGCGCGGGTGGAGAGGGGACCGGTTGGGTGCGGCGGGTGTTGTCAGCTCATCCCCGTGAGTGACGGTGCCAGTTCCTTCGGCAGCGGGCAGTCGTAGCGGCCGCCGGTGCGTTTCGCGTGATCGGCCTTGGCGCGTTCGAGCAAGGCGGGATCGCGCAGCACGTCGATGGCGGTGCCGGCCATCACCTTGGCGACGTGCACCATCCCCTTGTGCGCCGCCGCCGTCTTGCCCTGCGCGGTGAGCTGCCAGGAATGGCCGGGCGTGCCGATCGCGTAGGTCGCGCCGCGCGCATAGACCGTCGGCATCGCCCAGCTCACGTCGCCCAGATCGGTCGAGCCGACCGAGGTCGAGCCGCCGTTGGAGCCGAGCGGCACGATCAGGTCGCACAGCGGCTTCTCGGTATCGACCGCGAGGCCGAAGCGGGTGAAGGCGGCGGCGATGTCGTCGGGGCGCAAGGTCTTGCGAATCTGCTCGGCGAATTCGCGGTCGGCGGCGTCGAAATCGGGCGGCCCGAGGCGCTCGAAATTGTCCTGCATCGCCTGCGCGAGCGGCGCGTTCTCGACCATGTTCGACATGCCGCTGATGACCTGTGACGTGACGCTCGTCTCCGTCATCAGCGCCGCCCCCTGGGCGATCTTCTCGACGCGCTTCACCAATGAAGCGAGGCCCGGCGCGTCGATCGCGCGCACCAGATAGCGCACCTTGGCGCGCGCCTGCACGACGTTGGGCGCGATGCCGCCGGCGTCGAGCAGCGCGTAGTGGATGCGCGCGTCGGACGGCATGTGCTCGCGCATGTAGTTGACGCCGACATTCATCAGCTCCACCGCGTCGAGCGCGCTGCGCCCGAGATGCGGCGCGGCGGCGGCGTGCGAGGCGCGGCCGGTGAAGCTGAAATCGGTGACCTTGCAGGCGAGCGAGGGCGAGGCGTTGACGCCGGCGAACGGCGCCGGATGCCAGGAGATCGCGACGTCGACGCCGTCGAACGCGCCGTCGCGGACCATGAACACCTTGCCGGCGCCGCCCTCCTCGGCGGGGCAGCCGTAATAGCGCACGCGACCCGGCAGGCCGTTCGCCGCGAGGTAGTCCTTCACCGCGGTCGCCGCGAGCAGCGCGCCGGAGCCGAGAAGGTTGTGCCCGCAACCATGTCCCTGCCCGTTCTGTCCCTCGACCGGACGAGGCTCGGTTATCCCCGCCTCCTGGCTCAGCCCGGGCAGCGCGTCGAACTCGCCGAGGATCGCGATCACGGGGCCGCCCGCGCCGGCCTCGCCCATGAAGGCGGTCGGGATGCCGGCGAGGTTCGCGGTGACGCGGAAGCCCTCGGCCTCCAGCGCCTTCTGGTGCTCGGCGGCGGAGCGGAATTCGGCGAAGTTGAGTTCCGGCGTGCCCCAGACAGTGTCCGCAAGGGCCGTGAAGGTGGCCTTCTTGGCATCGACGTTCCGCCAGACCTCGTCCGTGTTCCGCATGGCTGTCCCGTTCCGTTTCGTCCGCCGGCGGGTAGAGGCGCTCGCGGGCGGTTCGTCAACCGACGTGTACGCATCCGGGCGTCCCAGCCACCGCAGATGTACGCACCGCGAGCCGGCGGCACGCTGCGATATACGCAATCGCGGCGCGCCGGAGACGGCGATGTACGCAATCGCGGGCTACCCGAGGCGACGATGTACACAGCGCAGCCGGTTCGTGTCCGCGCCTGGACCGGCGCCGGCGGGCGGGTTATCGCGGCAGGATGCGCGTTCGCGACCACCGCGTGCCGATCCTCGCCGCCTGCCTGATGGCGACCTTCATGCCGGCGGTCGAGAGCACGATCGTGGCGACCGCGATGCCGACGATCGTCGCCGATCTCGGCGGCTTCGGCCTGTTCTCCTGGGTCTTCACGATCTACCTGCTGACCCAGGCGGTCAGCATCCCGCTCTACGGGCGGCTCGCCGACCTGCATGGGCGCAAGCCGGTGTTCTTCTTCGGCGCCGGGCTGTTCCTCGCCGGCTCGGCGGCCTCGGGGTTCGCCTGGGGCATGGTGCCGCTGATCGTGTTCCGGGCGATCCAGGGGCTGGGCGCCGGCGCGGTGATGCCGAGCTCGGCGACGATCCTGGGCGACATCTACGCGCCCGACCGAGCGGGCGCGGGTGCAGGGCATGGTGTCCTCGGTGTTCGGCATCTCCGCCGTCATCGGCCCCTCGCTCGGCGCCTTCCTGGTCCAGCATGGCCATTGGCCGGTCGTGTTCTGGGTGAACCTGCCGATCGGCGCGCTCGCGGTCGCTCATGATCGGCGCTGTTCCTGAAGGAGGACGTGGAGCCGCGCCGACATCGGCTCGATGTCGCCGGGCTCCCTGCTGCTGCTGACCTCGGTCGGCGCGCTGATGGTCGCCTTCGTGCAGGGCGCGGCGCTTACCCCGCTCGCCTGGTGGGGCACGCTTGGCGCGGGCTGTGTCGCGCTTGCCGGAGCTGCTCGCCAACGAGGCGCTGATCGCCGAGCCGATGCTGCCGCTCGAGCTCTGGCGCGCGCCCGTCATCGTCGCCGGCAGCCTGGGGAGCTGCGCGGCGGGCGCGGTGATGATGGGGGTGGCGGCGTATCTGCCGACCTACGTGCAGGGCGCGATGGGCCGCAGTCCGGACGCCGCCGGGCTGGTGCTGGGCGCGATGTCGGTGAGCTGGGCGCTCGGCTCCCTCGCCTCGGGCCGGGTCATGCTGCGGACCTCCTACCGGGAGACGGCGCTGCTCGGCGGGGCGGCGCTGGTCGCGGCGTGCGTGCTGCTGCTGATGCTGACGCCGGAGCGCGGGCCCGGCCTGGGCGACGGCGGGTTCGCTCGTCATCGGCATCGGGATGGGGCTCTGCAACACCACCTTCATCGTCTCGGTGCAGGCGGCGGTGGCGTGGCGCCAGCGAGGCGCCGCGACCTCCTCGATCATGTTCCTGCGCTTCGTCGGCCAGGCGGTCGGCGCCGCCGGGTGCGGGGCGGTGCTGAACGCGACCTTGCATCCGGTCGATCCCGGCGGGCATCTCGCCGAGCGGCTGCTCGACCCGGCGCAGCGCGCCGGCCTCGGGGACGAGCTGGAACGCATGATCGAGGTGCTCGCCCAGGGCCTGCACAACGCCTATCTACTGGCGCTCTGCTTCGCGGTGATCGCGCTCGGGCTCGCGCTACTCATTCCGAGGCGGCTGAGCCCGGCGGAGAGCTCCTCCTCCTCGTCATAGCCGAGCAGACGCAGCGCCCGCCCGCTGATCCCGCGTGAGGCCATGGCGTGGATCAGCGCCTCCTCGCGCCCGTGCGTCACCCACACCTCCCCTGCCCCGGTCTCGTCGATGGTTGCATTGAGCGCGTCCCAGTCGGCGTGATCCGAGATCACCAGCGGCAGCTCGACGCCGCGCGCCTTGGCGCGCTGGCGCACCGTCATCCAGCCGGAGGCCAGCGCCACGACGGGATCGGAGAGCCGGCGCGCCCAACGGTCGGCGATCGCGCCGGGCGGGGCGAGCACGATGGCGCCGGCGAGGTCGGCGCGCGCGGCGGCGGTGGCGGGGCGCAACTCGCCCAGGGCGATGCCGCGGTCCTCATAGACCTGGCAGAGCGGCAGCAACGCGCCGTGCAGCCAGATCGGCCCATCCCAGCCCGCCTCGCGCAGCAGCGCGATCACCCGCTGGCACTTGCCGAGCGCGTAGCAGCCGACGAGGTGGGTGCGGTCCGGGAATACCGAGAGGCTCGCGAGCAGCCGGGCGATCTCGTCTCCGGCGGGCGGGTGGTGGAACACCGGCAGGCCGAACGTCGCCTCGGTCACGAACACGTCGCAGGGCACGGTGACGAAGGGGCGGCAGGTGGGATCGGGCTGGCGCTTGTAGTCGCCGCTGACCACGACGCGGCAGCCGGCGTATTCCATCACCACCTGGGCGCTCCCAAGCACGTGGCCGGCGGGCTCAAGCCGGACCCGCACATCGCCGATCGTGATCGTCTCGCCCCAATCGAGCGCCTGCACGCTGCGCGGCGCGCCCTCCCCCATGCGCGCCGCCATCAGCGCGAGCGTGTCCGCGCTGGCCAGCGCGTGGAGGTGACCGGAGCGGGCGTGGTCGGAATGGGCGTGCGTGATGACGGCGCGCTCGGCCGGGCGGGTCGGGTCGATGAGGAAGCCGCCCGGCTCGCAGAACAGCCCCTGGGGCAGCACCTTAAGCCACGCGGCGGGATTGGGCATGCGCCTACTCGAATCGCCAGTCCTTGCGGAACACCGGCACGCGCTCGCGCCGCGCCCGCTCCGCCGGGTCCATCGCGACCCACGCGCGCAGCCGCCCGATCACCTTGCGCGTCGGCTGCGCGAGGTCGAGCGCCAACGCCTCCTCGATCCGGTAGAAGCGCAACGCCTCCAGCTCGCCCGACCCGCCGATCATCCCGCTCACCGCGTCGGCGTCCACCAGCAGGAAGCGGGCGTTGAAGCGCACCGGGCTGTCGGTCGGCGTGACCAGCCGGCAGATATACTCGATCCCGGCGAGTGACGGCGGCACGCCGAGCGCCAGCCCGGTCTCCTCCTCCAGCTCGCGGGCCGCCGCGATCCCCAGCGCGTGGGCGAGCTGGGGCGTGGCTGAGCGGGTCAAGCGCGCCTCGGTCACCGCCGACAGAGGTGTCGCGCAGGCTGCGCCGTAATCCTCGGGATCGACGGCACCCCCGGGGAAAACCAGCCGGTTCGGCATGAAGCGATGCTTTGCCCCGCGCAGGCCCATCAGCATCTCGCTCCCGCGCAGCACGATCAGGCTCGCCGCGTGGCGTGCCGTCACGAAGCGTGCGTGCGGCGGCAGCGCGTCAGGCAAGGTCGAAGCCCCGCGTGCGCAGCCACGCGGTGAAGCCGAACCGCTCGGGCACCGAGAGCTGGCGCGCCACGTTCTCGCTCCAGCCCACGCCGTCCTTCGCCGGATAGACATCGAGGTTCTTGAGCGACCCGGCGGCGATCGGCTCGCGCGCGCGGCGCCGCTCGTCATAGGCGGCGATTTCGCGCTCCATCCCGGCATCGTCGTAGTGCTCGCGATGCACGACGACCGACGGCGGCAGCCGCATGGAGACCGGCCGGCGGAACACCGGCCAGCCGACGGTCAGCCCGGCGATCGGATAGACGCCCTTCGGCAGACCGAGCAGCGGCGCGACCTTCTCGATATGGCTGCGGACATAGCTGATCGGGCATGTCCCGAGACCCGCCGCGTCCGCCGCCGCCATGAACGCCCCCATCGCGAGCGCGCCGTCGACCGCGGTGTTGAGGAACGTGTCGAGATTGTTGTTGGCGTGCTCCATCCCGTGCATCGCGCACAGGCGTTGACCCGCGCCGCATGTCGCCGCACCACGACCAGGAACACCGGCGCCGAGGCGATCCAGTCCATCGTGCCGATCCAGTCGGCGATGCGCTTGATCCGAGCCCGATCACGCATCACCACGACGGAGTATTGCTGCAGGTCGGACTTGCTGGGTGCCGACTGCGCGGCGGCCAGCAGCGCGTCGAGCAGCGCATCCGGCACGTCCTCGTCGCGGTAGCGACGCACCACGCGCCGATCGAGCAGCGCGCGCACCGCCTCCGGCAGCTCAGGCAGGCTCGCCTCGATCCCGAACCGCGCCTGGATCAGCGCGCCGTCATCCTCTGCCATGCATTCCCTCCGCCATGGGCAAGCCTTGCCGGAAGCGGGGAGCGGCGCAAGGCTGGCGATGGAATAGGAGACGCCGCCCATGCCCGCGCCGTACGCGACGCATCGCGCCCAGATCAAGGCCATCTTCAGCGCTTGGGGAATGCCGGAGGACAACGCCGAGACCACCAGCGAGATCCTCGCCTGGGCCGATCTGCACGGCGTGGATAGCCACGGCATGTCGATGCTGCCGGGCTATGACCGGCTGCGCCGCACGGGTCGCGCGCGGATGGACGCGCGTCCGGAGATCATCCGCGAGACTCCGGTCTCGGCACTCGTCGATGGCGGCGGCGGACTCGGCCACGTGCCGGCGCGCTTCGCCATGCAGACGGCGATCGACAAGGCGAAGCGATCAGGCATGGCGGCGGTCGTCGTGCGCAACTCAGCGCATTTCGGCGCCTGCGGCTTCTACACGCTGATGGCGGCCGAGGCGGGGCTGATCGGCATGGCGTCGACCTCCGCCTCCGGCATCCAGGTCGCGCCCACCTTCGGCAAGCAGGCGCGGCTCGGCACCGATCCGTGGTCCTTCGCCGCGCCGAGCGCCGACGGCGTGCCGTTCCTGCTCGACATGGCGACGACAACGGTCGCCGCCGGGCGCATCCGCAACAAGGCGAACGAGAACCTGCCCTGCCCGCCCGGCTGGGTGCTGACCAAGGACGGGCTGCCCAGCACCGACCCGCTGGAGGCGACCGAGAAGGGCGGCTTCCTCACCTCGCTCGGCGGCTCGCCCGAGGGCGCCAGCTACAAGGGCTACGGGCTCGCGGTGATGGTCAACATCCTCGCCGCGTGCCTGTCTGGCGCGACGCTGATCACCGATCCGATGCACACGAAGAAGCCGCAGGGCATGGATATCGGCCACTTCTTCCTGGCGATCGACCCCGCGCTGTTTCGCGACCCCGCCGACTTCCAGTCCGACGTCGCCCGCTTCCTAGGCGACCTGCGCGCGACGACGCCGATCGACCCGGCCCAGCCGGTGATGGTCGCGGGCGACCCGCAGCGTAAGCTCGCGGCTCAGCGCATGCGGGAAGGCATCCCCGTCGGTCCCGGCCTGCTCAACCAGGTTCGCCAGATCGCGCAAGCGAGCGCAGCATCGTGGCTGCTGGATTGAGCCGTTCCACACACTCTCACCCGCGCCGCCCTTCGCGCCGCTCCCGATCCCCTTTCCCGCAGGGGAGAGATGACGCCCAACCCGCTTACGCAACCCTAGAGGGATTTCCCTTGACGTGGCAACGTTTAGCGGGACACGGTCAGAATAGAACATCCGGGTCCGCATACTATCGCGGCGACTATCCAGACACCGCGCCCTACCTGCTCGACTTTCTGCCGGTCCAGTCCTCGCGGGCTTCATGATCGCAGGTCGACGCCGGGGCCGAGACCTTCCGCCAGAAGGGCGCGCGTCTTCATCGCCCTCGCCGCGAGCCTAGTCTTCTACGCCTGGTGGGACTGGCGGTTCATCGTCCTGCTGGCCGGCTCGATCTGCGCGATCTGCCTGCTCGGCCAGATCATTCTGCCGCGCGCCCAGCCCGATCTTGGACACGGCCGCACGGCGCAGCGCTGGTGCAACGTCCCGGGATCACGGTTCAATCTCGGCCTGCTCGGGTGGCTCAAATACGCGGGCTTCCTCGCCCGCGCGGCGGCGCTGCTTGCCCATCTGCATGCCCCCGCTCTCTCCGTCGCACTGCCGCTCGCGATCAGCTTCTTCACCTTCCAGCAGATCATGTTCCTGGCCGACAGCGCGCGCGCCGACCGGCCGACAGCGGACTTCGTCACCTACGCGGCGTTTGTCGCCTTCTTTCCGCACCTGATCGCCGGCCCGATCGTCCGCCCGCGCGAGATCATCCCGCAGCTCCTCGCGCCTTCCCTCGCCCGGCCGCGCGCCGAGGCGATCGTCGAGGGGCTGGAGATTTTCCTGCTCGGCCTCGCCAAGAAGGTCGTGCTCGCCGATACCTTCGCCCATTTCGCCGATGTCGGCTTCAATGCCGCCGCCCATGGCGCGCCGCTACGCTGTTCGAGGCGTGGTACGCGCTGCTCGCCTATGCGCTTCAGATCTACTTCGACTTCTCCGGCTATTCCGACATGGCGATCGGGCTCGCCCGCATGCTCAACGTGCGCTTCCCACTCAATTTCGACAGCCCATACAAGGCGCGCGATATCGCCGCGTTCTGGCGCCGCTGGCACATCACGCTGGGCCTCTTCCTGCGCGACTACGTGTACATCCCGATGGGCGGCAGCCGGGTCGGCGCCGTGCGCGGCGCGCTCAACCTGATGGCGACGATGCTGCTGTGCGGGCTATGGCATGGCGCGGCGTGGCGCTTCGTGCTGTGGGGCGGGCTGCACGGCGCCTTCCTCGTGATCCATCGGGCCTGGTCACGGCGCGGCTGGGTGATGCCCGCCCTCCCCGCCCATGCGCTGACGCTGCTCTGCGTGCTGCTCGCCTGGGTGCCGTTCCGCGCCCAGGGTGTCGGCGCGACGCTCGACATGGCGCGCGGCCTCGCCGGGCTCAACGGGATCGCGCTGCCGGCGATGGTGCTGGGCTGGCTGCCCTGGCTCGGCCTGTTCGCCGACCCGGTCGCCTCCCTGCCTTCGCTTGGTGATGCCCGCACCTTGAGCTTCCCGGAGGCGTCGTCCTGCCTCGCGATCGGCTGGGCGATCGTGTTGTTCGCGCCCCAACTCCACGCCTTGTCGGCGCGCGCCCGCACGGTCGCGCTGACCACCGGTTTCGCGCTCAGCGTGCAGGCGGTGTTCTTCGCGCCCAGCGTAACCCCGTTCCTCTACTTCCGCTTCTGATGCGCGCCGTCCGCCGGCTGCTCGCGATCTGCGGCACCTCCCTGGTTCTGTACGCGGCACTGTTCGGCTTTGTGCTCGACCGCCCACTCGCCTACGGGTTCCTGCGCGCGCAGATCGACGCCAAGCTAGCGCGGGGCGCCGCCGACGGTTCGCCGAAACTGGTGATCCTGGCCGGCTCCAATGCGCCCTATTCGCATCGCTGCGAGCTGATCGAGCGGATCGTCCGCGTGCCCTGCGTGAACGGCGGCGTCGCCGTGGGCATCGGGCTCGATTATCTGTTCGCGCGCTGGGAACCCCTGCTGCATCCGGGCGACATCGTCTACCTTCCGATGGAGGAGGCACAGTACGTCCGCTCCCGCGCGGCGACCACGGTGGGGCCGGACGCGGCGATGATGTTCCGCCATGACTGGCGCACGCTGTTCAGCCTGCCGCCCGACCGCTGGGCCGGCGCCCTGTTCTCCTTCGACCTGCGCTTCACCGTCATGGCGCTGATCGAGCGCGCGCTGGTTGCCTCGAGCTTCCACGATCCGCGGGCCGCCGCCGAGGGTGAGACGAACGCCTGGGGCGATCACGTCGGCCACACGCTGGCGCTCGCCGCGCCGAGCCAGCCGATCCTCGCCCGCATCGTGCTCGGCCACCCCAGCGCCGCCGAGATCAAGCGCGGCGATGGTGCCGGGCAAATCGCACGCTTCCTGCGCTGGGCGCGCGTGCACGGCGTGCAGGCGATCGGCGGCTGGCCGACGGAGTTCGCCGACACGCCGATGCCGGACGCCACGCGCGTTGCGATTCTGTACGATCTATGCCGACAACGGCGCCGACTTCCTCGAGCTTGCGAACCGCAGCCTCTATCCCCGCCGCGCCTTCTTCGATTCGCCCGACCATCTGAGCGAGTCGTGGCAGACCGCGCATTCCCGCGCGGTCGCGGCGGGGCTCGTCGCACTCGAATGCACAGAACATGGCGTTCTCTGTCCATCGCCGGCGCTGGTCGCGGCGGGTGAGAGCAGCGCCGCCGTTCACCTGCCTTAAACGCTTCGCCGCTAGCGTCGGGACATGCGGCTCAAGCTGTTCCATGCCGCCAAAATGGCGGAGGCGATGGCGAGTGTGCGGGCCCAGCTCGGGCCTGACGCCCTGATCATCGCCACACGACGGGTCTCCGGCGGTGTCGAGGTGACGGCGGCGCTGGAGCCGTTCCCGCCCCGCCCTGAGGAGGCGGAGCGGGACACCCTGCTCCAGTATCACGACGTTCCGGGACGGCTGCGCTCCCGGCTATCGCGCGGGCCGCTGGAGAAGGCGCTCGGCGGATGTTTCCGCTTCGCATCGCTGCCGATCGGCGGCGACGATCCGCCGCTGCTGTTCGCGGGTCCCCCGGGTGCCGGGAAGACGGTGACGGTGGCGCGGCTCGCGACGCGTCTCGTGCTCGGCAAGGTGGCGCCGCTCGTCGTCACCGCGGACGGGCAGCGGGCCGGCGCGGTTGAGCAGCTGGCCGCGTTCACCCGCCTCCTCGGGATCGAGCTGGTCGTGGCCAACCACCCAGGAACGCTGGCCCGTGCCTTGGAGCGCCGCCGGCCGGGCGCGCCGGTGCTGATCGACAGCGCCGGGATGGACGCTCGCGATCCGATTGAGCGCGCCGCGCTCGACGCGCTGATCGGCGCGGTGGGCGCGAGCGTCGTGCTGGTCCTGGCGGGCAATGCCCACCCGGTCGAGGCCGCCGAGCTCGCCACCGCCTTCGCGGAGGCCGGCGCGGACCGGATGGTAGCCACCCGCCTCGACCAGACCCGCCGCTTGGGGCCGATCCTGATCGCCGCCGATGCCGGCCGGCTCGCGCTCGCCGAGGCCGGCATCGGATCGGGCGCCGCCGACGGGCTGGTCCCGCTTACTCCCTCCTTCCTCGCCGAACGCCTGAGCCAGGCGGCGGCGCAACGCATGGGATCCCCCGCATGAGCAGCACAAACGGGCACCTGCTCGCGGTCGTCTCCGGCAAAGGGGGCGTCGGGAAGACCTGGTTCGCCATCACGCTCGCCCACGCCCTGGCCAAGGCGGGGCGCCGGACCCTGCTGTTCGACGGAGACCTCGGGCTTGCCAATGTCGATATCCAGCTCGGCCTGACGCCCAAGACCGACGTCTCGGCCGTGCTGGCCGGCCGGGCGAGGCTTGCCGACTGCATTCTGCACTACGCGCCGGGCGGGTTCGACATCATCGCGGGCCAATCCGGCTCCGATGCGCTCACCTCGCTCGACGCCGGGTCGCTGCAGGGTTGCCTCGTCGACCTGCGCGAGGCAGCCCGCCGCTATGATCTCGTCTTGCTCGACCTGAGCACGGGTTTGGAACGCTGGGTGCGGCGGATGACCGCGTTTGCCGACCGGATGATGGTTCTGACGACCGAGGAGCCGACCAGCCTCACGGACGCCTATGCCGTCCTGAAGCTGCACGCGGTCGATCGCCCAGGTGCGGCCCCGAGCGTGGTGGTTAATCAGGCCGCCTCTCGCCAGGAGGGCGAGCGGACCCATGCTGCCCTGCTACGCGCCTGCCGGGCCTTCCTCGCGACCTCTCCCCCGCTAGCGGGGGTCGTGCGCCGCGACGCGCATGTACGCGAGACGATCCGCCGCCAGGCACCCTTTCTGACCCGCCACCCGACCTCGGCCGCCGCCGTGGATGTCGAAGCCATCGCCCGATCCCTGCTATAGAGGGTCCGAATTCGGGGGCCGGCTTCTGTTTCCGCCGTCATGGCCGGATTTGTTCCGGCCATCCACGTCTTTCGACAAGCAAAGTCGTGGATGCCCGTGACAAGCACGGACATGACGGTGGTCGCGGACGCCCGCCGAGGGCAGGCGATGACATTGATCCGCGGCGGAAGCCGTGATCTGCGGGTGGATTTCTTCCGCGGCCTCGCACTGTGGTGGATCTTCACCGACCACATTCCGGGTGACGTGCTGGAGCGCTGGAGCCTGCGAAACTGGGCACTCTGCGACGCCGCCGAGGTGTTCGTGCTGCTCGCAGGCTACGGCGCCGGGCTGGCGTACGGCAGCGAGCTGCGCCGATCCGGCTTCCTGATGGCGGCGGCGTCGGTCGTGAAGCGGGCCTGGACCCTCTACATCGCCCACATCTTCCTGTTCGTGGTGTTCTCCGCCCAGGTCGGATTCTCGGCCGTGGCGCTCGCGCGCGCCAACTATCTCGACGAGAGCAACCTCGACGTGCTGGCGCATCAGCCCTACCGGGCGCTGCTGGAGGCGCTGGTGCTGCGCTATCAGCCGAGCCTGCTCAACATCCTGCCGCTCTATGTCATCCTGTTGCTGCTGTTCGTGCCGGCGCTGGCGTTGCTGCGCTACCCGCGCTTGCTCGCGAGCCTGTCCTTCGCCCTCTACGTCGTGGCTCGGTTCGGCCTGAACCTGCCGTCCTGGACCGGCGGCGGGTGGTTCTTCGACCCGTTCGCCTGGCAGTTTCTGTTCATTGGCGGCGCGCTGCTCGCCACCCACGAGGTGCGCCTCCCCATCCCGGCCTGGCTCCTCGACGTGGCTGCCGGAATCACCGTCGCCTTTGGGCTCGCGGTAATCTATCTGGTCTGGCAGCACCCGAGGACCGGGTTCCTTCTGCCGCTGCCGGTCGTGCACGCGCTGCTCTCGATCGACAAGACCACACTCGATCCGCTGCGCCTGACCTCCATCGCCGCATTGCTGTGGCTTGTCGCGCGGCTGGTCCCGATCAATGCGCGCTGGCTGCGCTCGCGCGTCGCGGCGCCTGTCGTGCTCATGGGCCAGCATTCCCTGCCGGTGTTCTGCTGGAGCATTTTCATCGGCTTCTTCGGCCGCGTTGGCCTGGAATGGCGCGGCGGCCCGCTGATGCAGCTGCTGGTCAATGCGGGCGGCTTCGCCGCGATGGTCGCCGTCGCGGCGGTTGCTGCGTGGTATAGCGAGCGTGGCCGCGGCGGTCGTCCGGCCTCGGCGACGCCGACCCCGTCGGCCCCCACGCCCGCTCCGCCGGTGGGGTTCGCGCGCGGATCCCTGCTGGCTCTGGCGCTCGCGTTCCTGATCGTGCGTCCCGCGATGGCGGCCCCCGAGCTGTGCCCGCCGGATCCCGACCTGGCCGCCTCCCCCGTGCGGCTCGATGCGTTCGCGAACGCCGTCCACGCCGCCGGTCCGGTGGCGATCCTCGCGATCGGCTCGGCGAGCACGGCCGCAGCGGGTACGTCCTACCCGCGGGTCATGGTGGAGGCGCTACAGGCCGCGCTGCCCGCGACCGACCTGCGGCTGACGGTGGAGGCGGCGCGCGGGCTGAGCGCGGCGGACATGCTCACCCGCCTGCCCAAGGCACTGGAAGGCAAGCATATCAGGCTCGTGCTGTGGCAGACCGGGACGGTCGATGCCGCCCAAGGTCTCCGGCCGGAGGAGCTTGCCCAGGCGCTCGAACAAGGTGCCGCGATGATCACGGCGGCCGGCGCGAGCCTCGTGCTGATCGACTTCCAGTACAGCCGCTTTCTGAGCGCCAACGCCGATCTTGCCCCCTATGAGCTGGCGTTCGAGCGTGCGGCGACCCTGCCGGGCGTCGCGCTGTTCCAACGTTACGCGCTGATGCGTTCCTGGGCGGATGCCGGCAAGCTCGACATGGAGATGGTGCCGCCCGCCCAGCGGCCGGAGACGGCGACACTGCTGCACGCCTGCCTGGGCCATGCCCTGGCCCGCTTCGTCCTGTCAGGCATCGGAACCGAGCCGCCGACGCATTGAAAGATCGCCGGCTCAACGCCAAAGAAATGCCGCGACTTCGCGGGCCGCTCGGCTCTCCCGTCTCCACTCCGGCGTTCAGGTAGCGGTCAGCCCGGCAACACCAGCGCCACGATGGCGATCCGCGTCTGAGGCAAGCGGGTGGCGGGGATCAGCGGCGAGAGCGCCAGCCCGGCTCCCAAACGCAGCACCGCCCGCCGTCCCAGCAACCGCGAGCGCATTGGTGCGCCGCACGCGCGAGCAGATGCATCAATGGAGTCTGCGGCATGCTGCCCTGCGCGGCGATATTGCTTCGCCGAGCTCAGCCCGGGTGCGAGCCGGATCGAGTTCTCTTCGCGCGCCGCGCCAGCAGCGCGGTGGCGTAGGGAGAGCGGATGGAGGCAAGGAGCGCCGGGATGAACAGGAAGCTGCCTAGCAGGGTGCAGACGAGGCTGATCAGCAGCAGATCGCCCATGCTGGCCGTCCCTGGATGGTGCGACAGCGCCAGCGAGCCGAACGCGGTGGACGTGGTCAGCGCGGAGAACAGGATCGCCCGGGCGGTGGGCGAGGCGAGCACGGCACGCCTCCCGTCACGCCAGTTCATCACGAAGTAGATGTTGAAGGACACCCCGACCCCCAGCAGCAAAGGCAGCGCGATGATGTTGGCGTAGTTCAGCGGCAGCGGCAGCAGGGTGATCACCAGCAGGGTCAGGAGGCCCGACATCAAGAGTGGCGCCATCACCAGCGCGGCGTCACGGAGGCTGCGCAACGCGATCAGCAGGATGATCGCGATCGCCGCCAGCGCGTAGGCGGCGGCGTCGCGGAAGGCGGTCATGATAGTCCGGCTCGTCTCCTGGATCGTCACCGCCGGGCCCCCGGCGTTCGGCGCCACGCTCCGCACCTGCTCGACGAAGGTCGCGAGCTGATCCCCTGTCTTGTCCGAGATCCCCTTCGGGACGACCTGGACGCGTGCCCGTCCATCGGGCAGCAGCCAGTCGCGCTTCACGCTCTCCGGCAGAGAGGCGAGCGTGACCTTCGCAGCGGACAGCGACAGCCGGAGCTGATCGAGCTCGGCGGGCAGGAACTCCGTCAGCGCCTTATTCGCCGCCGTCAGGACCTGGTCGGGGGCGGTGGTCAGCGCTTGCAACGCCCGCGCCAGCGGCCCGAGCGCCGAGTTGGCGGGCACATGGGACAACGCCGGCTCGATCTGCTCGAGAGCGGTCTTGGCGGCGAGGCGGATGTCTGCGGGTCCCGCCGGGGTGGCTGCGGGTGGGGCGGATAGGGTCGGCTCCAGGATCTGCTGCGCGTCGGAGAGGATCGCGAGCTTCTTATCCTGATCGTCGGGGACGAAGCTGTTGATCGAGCGTACGCTCAGCACGCTCGGCAGGGCGCGTAGCTTGGCCGCCGTGCTCGCCGCCGCCGCCACCGACGGCTCCATGATGTCGATCGTGTACGGGTTGGTCACCGGCGAGGCGATCAGGTCGTTCAGCGTGCGCACCGCCTCGGTGTTCTGGTTTTTGGTGTGCAGCGGGTTGGAGTCGAAGGCGAGGTGGGGCGAGAACACCAGGGCCGCGATGCCGAGCGCGGCAAACCCGATCAGGATTGGGATCCGCCGCTCCCGCACGAACCGGTCGATATGCGCCGCCCTAGGGATGCCGACCTCGGCCGCCTCCCCCTTGGGACGGAACACGGTGATCGCGGCGGGCAGGAATGTCATCGTGCAGACGAAGGCGATCAGCATGCCGATGCCGGCGATCTCGCCGAGCTCGGCAACGCCCACGAAGTCGGTCGGCACGAAGGCGAGGAAGCCGGCCGCCGTCGCCACCGCGGCGATCAGGATCTGGATGCCGGTGCGCGCCGCCGTCCGGCGCAGCGCCTCGGGCAGGTCGTCGATCTCGTGGCGGCGCTCGCGGTAGCGGACCGCGAACTGGATCGCGAAGTCGACGGCGATGCCGACGAACAAAACGCCGAAACCGACAGACACGAGGTTGAGCGTGCCCACTGCCGCGGCGGCGAACAGCAGGGTGAGGGCGAGCCCGACCCCGAGCGTGAGCAGGATGGGCAGCATCAGCCGCCACGTCTTCACCGCCAGGAACAGCCAGAGGGTGATCAGGACGATGCTGCCGAGCAGGCCCCAGAGCGCTCCCTCGGCGACCGAGGCGAACTCCTCGTCGGCGAGCGCGACCGAGCCGGTGATTCGCACCCGTGCCGAGCCGTCCTGCACGTAGGGTAGCTCTGGCAGCCGCCGACTGGATCGCCGCGACGGCGGCTCCGCCCGGCTCGAGGGACCCGAAGTTCAGCTTTGGCTGGGCGAGCACGAACACGTACTTGCCGGCAAGGTCGCTCACGCCGCCGCCGAGCAGGCTCTGCCAGGAGAGCGGCTTCGGATGGCCGTCGAGCGCGCTCTGGATGGTCGCGGTGAAGCCGCGCAGCACCGGGTCGTACGGGGCGAGGTCGGCCTGGCCGCGTGCCGCCCCCATGCCGAGCAGCGCGAGCGCCGAGAACAGCCCGCGCGCGCTGGGGTCGCCGACCAGCTGGCCCAGGAAGGGCTGCGCCGAGATGAGCTGGTTGGTCAGCGTCGTGAGCTGCGCCGGGTCGAGATAGAGCAGCCCCTCCTTGGCGAAGAAGGGCGAGGCGTCCGGCCGGGTGACGGTGCGGAAGTCGGCGGTGTCCGCCGCCAGCTCCTTGGCGAGCGCCGCCGCCGTCGCTGTCGCCTGCTCGGGCTCGGCGGCATCGATCACCACCACCAGCAGATCGCTGAACTGGGGAAAGTCCTTGGCGAAGCGCGCCTCGGCCTGGCGGAAGGCGAGATGGCTCGAGAACATCTTGTCGGTGTCGGTGCTGACGCCGAGATGGCCCGCCGCGTAGAGGCAGGACAGCAGGGCCACCAGGACGCCGGCGGCAACGACGAGAAGCGCGCGGCGGCGACAGGTGTCCACCACGCGCACGAGCAAGGACTGGAGCGACATGCGGGCTGCGTCTTAGAGCCTCGGGACGGGCCGGTCCATCGTGATACGCTGGCGCGACCCAAGGGAGGCCCGATCCCATGCCGGAACCCGCGACCCCGCCCTTCCGCGCCGATCACGTCGGTAGCCTGCTCCGCCCGCGCGAGCTCGCCGAGGCGCGCGCCGCGCGCAAAGCCGGACATCTCTCGACGGGAGAGCTAACCCAGGTGGAGGACCGATGCATCGCCGCCGCCGTCGCCCGCCAGGAGGCGATCGGGCTGCGCGCGGCGACCGACGGCGAGTACCGCCGCGCCTACTGGCACTACGACTTCGTCGCCGGCCTCGAAGGCGTCGAGATCTACGAGCCCGACCGCAAGATCGCGTTCCACGGCCAGGTCATGCTGCCGCACGCGCTGCGGGTCACCGGGCGGATCGCCTACCGCAAGCCGGTGATGGTCGACCATTTCCGCTACCTCGCGAGCCAGGTGCGGGACCGCGATCCCCAAGCAGACCATCCCCTCCCCCTCCGTCGTGCATTTCCGCGGCGGGCGGGAGGCGATCGACCGCGCCGCCTACCCCGACCTCGGCCCGTTCTTCGCCGATCTGGGCGAGGCCTACCGTGGCGCCGTGGCCGCCTTCGCCGAAGCCGGCTGCCGCTACCTGCAGCTCGACGAGGTGTACCTCGCCTATCTGTGCGACCCCGCCCAGGTCGAGGGGCTGAAGGCGCGGGGCGAGCACGTCGAGGGACTGGTCGGCACCTACGCCGACCTGATCAACCACGCGATTAGCGGCCGCCCCGCCGACATGACGGTGACCATGCACCTCTGCCGCGGCAATTTCCGCTCGACCTGGGTCGCCCAGGGCGGCTACGAGCCGGTCGCCGACGCGCTGTTCAACCGGATCGACGCCGACGCCTACTTCATGGAGTACGACACCGAGCGCGCCGGCGGCTTCGAGCCGCTCCGCTTCGTGCCGCGCGGGCGCAAGCGGGTCGTGCTCGGGCTGGTGACCACCAAGACCGGCGCGATCGAGAGCAAGGACGAGCTGAAGCGCCGGATCGACGCGGCTTCGCGCTACCTGCCGCTCGAGCAGCTCGCCATCAGCCCGCAATGCGGCTTCGCCAGCACCGAGGAGGGCAACAAGCTCTCCGAGGCTGAGCAATGGGCGAAACTCGAATTGTGCGTGGAGGTTGCGCGGGAGGTTTGGGGCGGCGTGTGAGAAGCGGGCGAAACGTCCAAAACGGGCTGAACCGGGCCGGGCGCGAGTGCGCGGGATGTACAGTTCCGGGCCGCCGGAGGGGCGCAAGGGGGCCGAATTGTACAGTTCGGCCCCGCCGGTGAGCGTCCTCCTGTGAGGCAGCTCACGGATTGGACGAACCAAAGCCGCTAGCCTGCGCGCTGCACACGAAAAGATCGCGCGCGGGGGTGACCATGGGCAAGCTGCCAGCCGCCTTGTTCGTTGTCCTCGGGCTCGCGTGCGGCGGGCTGGCGCCTGCCTGCGACAGCGCCCACGCGCAGCCCCTCGCCGACCGCGCCTTCTTCGTCCACGACCTTGGCCACCGCTGCCTCGATTTCGGCGCAGAAGCAGGCTGGGCGATCGGCGGGCCCGTGTTCACCTACAGCTGCAATGGCACCGTCGCGCAGCAGGTGCGCATCAAGGAGATCGACGCGACCCACGACGTCAAGCTCATGGTGCAGTCGCGCTTCTGCATCGGCGTGCGCGGCGGCACGGTCACTCCCGGCAAGCCGCTCGAGCTGCAAGCCTGCGACGACGGCTCGCCGGCGCAGCGCTTCGCGCTCGACGGCGATGCGATCCTGATCGGCACCCAGCCCAGCGGCACGGTCAATCGCGCCTACGTCATCGCGCCGCAAAACGGCTCCACCGTGCTGCGCACGCCGCTGGTGGTCGGCACGCGCGAGGTCAACGAGGCGGAATACTTCCGCTTCAATTCGGTGGACAAATCCGGTGCCCGGCCGACCTCGGGCTTCGTCACGGTCGCGAGCGAGGCCGCGCTCGACAGCGCGCTCAACCTCGGCTGGGGCACGGTGATCGAGGTCGATCCGTCCCAGCCCCTCGACCTGGAGGGACAGTTCCCCAAGCACCTCCATGCCGGCGTCACCCTGCGCGGCTATCGCAAATACACGTTCCAGGGGCCGGAGGTGCACACCTGCGCGGCCACCGACCAGCCGATCTTCTGGGTCGACGCCGACAACGTCCGCATCACCGGCATGCGCCTGCGCGGCCCGGTAGGCGACCCGCGGTGCAAGTCGGCGAACCAGCCGGAGACGCAAGCGATCCGCATCGAGCCGACGGTCCCGGCGACGCCGCCCCCCCACGCGCTCGAACGCCGCATCGACGTATGCGTGATCCTCCCCGCCGGCTGCCCGCACGTGCCGAACGTGCTGATCGACCATCTCGACATCGGCTACGTCACCGGCTCGGCCGTCGACACCCGGGGAACCGATGACAGCCAATCGCAGACCTGCCCGGCCAACCCGCCGGCCTATCCGCGCGCCACGCCGGTCCGCGTCATCGGCAACTTCATCCACCACAACGGCGCCTACGGCTCGGTGACCGGCGGCGGCGCGTTCATCCTGAACGAGGGCAACGTCTTCTACCGCCAGCACGCCCACGCCATCGCCGCCGACCCGTGGGGCACCACCGGCTACGCCGCATACGACAATCTCATCCTCAGCGAGGAGCGCGACACCCACGACGTCGACATGCACGGCAGCCTCGATCCCGGCCATTGGCAGGGCGGCCTGTCGGGCGACTACTTCGACGTCGGCTGGAACAGCTTCCTGCACACCGGCTGGCACAACATCGACCAGCGCGGCACGCCGTGCCGGTTCACCGCGATCCATGACAGCGTCTTCCTGCAATCCCAGGGCGACGCGATCGAGACGGCGACGACCAACCCGGTGAAGCAGGTCGTCTACGCCAACGCGTTCAACGCGGCCAATCCGACCGCGACGCTGGCGGTCGGCGACTTCGACGGCGACGGCATCGACGACGTCTTCGTCGGCACCGGCGCGGCGTGGTACTACTCCTCCGGCGGCCAGGCGGAGTGGCGGCTGCTGAACCGCATGCCGGAGAAGGCCGACGCGCTGCTGTTCGGCGATCTCGACGGTGACGGAAGGACCGACGTGATCGCCCTGCACAACGGCAATATCGATGTCTCCTGGGGCGGCGTCTCGCCGTGGCAGACGATCAACGTCGTCGCCTGGAAGCTCACCGACATGGCGGTCGGCGATTTCGACGGCGACGGTAAGGCCGACCTGTTCCTCGCGACCGGCGCCGAATGGTTCTGGGCGCCGGGCGGGCGGCACTGGCAATTGATGGACACATCAAGCTACCGCCGCTCGCAGCTCCTGTTCGGCGACTTCATGCACGACGGGCGCACCCGTATCCTGCGCATCTCGAACGGTCACTGGCTCGCCGCCGGGCTGAACCAACCTTGGACGAGCATCGGCAACGCGCCAGCGGCATCGGTGGGGGGAATGGTGGTCGGCGATTTCGACGGCAACGGCTTCGCCGACGTCGCGCGCACGACCGTCAGCGCCGCGGGCGGGAGCTTCCATCCCCTGGTTTGGGAGTTCGCCACGCCCGCAACGGGCAGCGGCTGGTCCGCGCTGCGCCTCGATACCAGCCCGATCGCCGCGCATCCGATCGGCCGCTTCGACGCCAACCGCAGCTCGGACGTGCTGCTATGGAACAACCTCCAATTCAGCTACGCCCCCGCCGGCCGCGACCCGGTGCAGCCGCTGAGCCGGCAGGACATGCGGTGACGGGGTTGCGCGCCATTCTTCCCCTCTCCCCCCGCAGCTCGCGGGGGGAGAGGCAGGGTGAGGGGGGACTCGCAGACTCCGCAATGCTGCCCATGTAGCCCTTCCCGGCACGCTGCTCCTGACGCCGGTCAGACAAAACCCCCGCGCGAGCAGGGGTTTTGGGGCGGGTCGTCCGCGGGATGCCCAGCCCGCACCTGTGTGGACGATAAAGTTTTGCTTGCGGCAAGCGTCCGCACCAGACATCGCTACAAGAAACATGTTATGCTCCCCGGATAATGCTGGCAAGGGGAGAATTGATCGATGCGGACGATCTGGGGCTTCGACCTCGGCGTCACCTCGGTCGGCTTCGCCGTCGTCCGTTGGGATGAGTGGGCAAGCGAACCGGGGGCGGGCGAGATCGTTCGGCTCGGCGTACGTATCTTCCCGGAGAGCCGCGACAATGACCTGAAGCCACTGAATGCCAGCCGCCGACGGTCCCGGCTATCACGGCGGACGATGCACCGGCGGCGGTGGCGACGGCGCAAGCTGCGTGAATTGCTGGCCGAGGCGGGGCTTCTTCCCGATTCTCGAGCCGAACCGCCAGGCGGCCAGGACCCGGTGCTGCTGCGTCAGCACGCGCTTTGCGCGGCGCTCCTTCCACACGAACTCGGCTGGGCGATCTTTCACTTGCTAAAACGGCGCGGCGCCTCCGGCAGCCGCAAATACGGCTCGGACTCGCAAACACAAACGGAAGAACCGCAAACGGCCGAGGAAAAGGAGGCTCAGGGAAAACGCGACCAGTTGAGGGCCGCGTTGGGTGACCGCATACTTGTTGAACACCTCGCATCCATCAGGACGAGCATGGAGCGACCGCGCCGTCGCCGCGACCAGGGGCTTGAGCGCGGTATGATAGAGCGGGAATTCGGCGCTCTCTGGTGCGAGCAGCACAAGTACCACCCGTCTCTGTTAACCTCGGAACTGCGCGAGCAGATCGAAGCGATCGCATTTCGCCAACGGCCCACGTTCTTTCGACGCCAAACCATCGGCTACTGCGACCTTGAGCGCGGCGAGGAACGGGCGCTGAAGGCCGATTGGCCAACGCAGCACTTCGAAATGCTTCAGCTCATCAATGATCTGCGCGTGGAAGGCGGCAACCTGCGCCCGCTCGATCCCGAAGAACGGGCGCGCGCCCAGCGCTACCTTCAAGGCACACCCGAGCCGCCGGCGCGGGCGCGCAAGAAGCCGTTGGACGAAGACGGCGATGAGGACGAGCCGAACCGGCACACTTGGGCTGGGTTGCGGGCAGCGATCAAACTTGGCAAGAACGACCGCTTCACACACGAGCGGGATAAGCAGAAACGGCGGCTCGGCAACGCCACCGAGATCGCTCTTCGCACCGCGCTCGGCCCGGATTTTCCCGACCTGCCGGCAGCCAGCGCCATCCGCTCGGCGATCGCCGAGGCTTGGCATCTTGTCGAGTACCGACAGGCGAAGGGCGGTGGAATTCTCGAAATCCGCGACTGGAAGGAGATTGCCTGCCAGCGGCTCGCGCTGGCGGATCGCGCAGAACGCGAATGGGGTTTGTCCCGCGAGCAGGCCGAGGCGCTTTCCGAGATCAAGCTGCCGCACGGGACTGGCCGGCACAGCTTGGTGGCGATGCAGAAGATGATCCGGCTGATGGAAGCCGGAATGGCCTACGCTGCCGCCCGCAAGGAGGCGTATCCCCAAACTGAGAGCGGTCCGTTGCTGAACGCGCTGCCCGGACCGAACGCGGGCGAGTTGGCCAGCAAGAACGCCAGAAAACCCATCGATCCGTTCGTACTGGGCGCCATGGAGTCGCTGCTCGCCGGTGTCCGCAATCCCACCGTCCTGCGCACCCTCAGCGAATTGCAGAAGGTCGTCAACAAGCTGTTGCGCAAATACGGACGCCCCGACCTGATCCGGATCGAGTTGGCGCGCGCCCTCAAGAAACCCGCGTTCAGACGCCTTGCGGAGATGAAGGACAACAGGGATCGAGATAACAGGCGCCGCGATCTGGAGAAAGAGCTTGCCGGTCTCGGCAAGCCGATCACCTACGGCAACGTCCTTCGGCTTTCACTACTGTACGAGCAGAATTGCCGAAGCCCCTATTCGGGCGAAAGCATTTCCTGCGCGCAAGCGCTGGACCCGATGGCGACCGAGATCGATCACATTATCCCGCTCAGCCGGTCGCCTCACGACAATGGTCAAGGGAACAAGGTGCTATGCTTCGTTCGGGAGAACCGCAGCGAGGACGGCAAGGGCCAACGCACGCCATATGAATGGCTAAGGCCCGACAAGGACAAGTGGGCTCATCTGACGAAAACCGTATGGCGGGAGATGGTCAGGTCCAAGTGGCCGCGACAAAAGCGCGACCGTTGCCTCATGCAGGAACCGGAGACCGAGGACCAATTCACCCATCGCCAACTGACCGACAGCAGCTTCATCGCAACAGCGGCCCGCGCCTATCTCGGGCTGCTGTTCGGTGGCGGCCGGGCGGGCGAGACGGCGGTGCAGGCGGTGCCCGCACAGGCAATGGCGCAGCTTCGCCGAGGATGGGGCATCGGCCTCGGGCAACTTCTGCACGGCCGCGCGGATGACGCCAAAAAGCCGCGTGACGACCATCGCCATCATGCCGTCGACGCTCTCGTCGTCGCGCTCACGGGGCCAGGCTCGATACACACGCTATCGTGCTGGTGGCAAGCGCGGGAGAACCATCGACACGAGAAATTTCGCCGCCCTTGGCCCGCGTTCCACGCGGATACGAAGACGAAAATCGAGGCGATAGTCGTAAGCCATCGCGTGCAGGCCAAGCTTTCCGGGGCGCTGCACGACGAACTGCCTCTCGGCCTCATCGAAGACTCGTATGCCGGCGGACAGCCGAGTTTTGTCATCCGCAAGAAAGTGCGGACTGGCGTCGGTGGCCTGTCTGCGGGGGAAATCGATCGGATTGTGGATGGGGCCGTCAAGGACGCCATACGCAAGGCGGTTGCGGCGGCTGGCGGCGACCTCAGGCAGGCGTTCGCGGGTGAAATCCGGCTGCCAAGCCGAAACCACGAGCTTGGTCCCGTAATCCGCCGCGTAAGGGTCCGTGGCCCAAAGCAGAATCGTGAGGTCTACGATGAAGTTCACCGCAAGCAGTTCAAGACGAATCAAGCATTGCACAGTATCGCGCTCGTGCGGCGCGACGGCGCGGTGGTATTCGAGATTCGCTTAAAGCGCGACGGCCCCACAGCAGCCAACGGATCGAAGGAAGCTGCGAAAAGCGAGGACCAGCCCATCTTCTTGCTTTGCCGCGGAGACATGATCTCCAGGGTCCTGCAAGATATGACGCGAGAGATCGCGGTCATCACGGACTTCTATCGCAACGGGCAAATCTTCTTTACGCCGCATTGGTACGCCGGACCGCCGCTGCGGTCGCCATCGAGAAAGCCACCGGAGTTACTAAACGACGGATGGCGCAAGGTCGCCGTCGATCCGATCGGCCAGTGCCGGGCCGCGCGATGAGCCACCGCACCGTGGCGGTCGATTCCGCCGCGCGGTTGTCGTTGAGGCACCGGCAACTCGTCATTGCACGCGATGACGGTTCGGCCCCGGCCGTGCCGATCGAGGACCTCGCGCTTCTCGTCGTCGATAACCCCCAAGCGACCTACACGCACGCCCTGCTGGCCGCCCTCGTCGATGGAAAAGTGGCAACGATTATCTGCGGCGCCAACCACATGCCGTCAGGAGTGCTTCTGCCCTACGCCGCGAACGCCCTCTCGGGCGAGCGGCTGCGCGCACAACTTTCGTGCTCGCGTCCACTCGCCAAGCGTCTCTGGCAGGTCATCGTTTCCTGCAAGCTGCGCCGGCAAGGCGATCTGCTGGTACTCGCGTCCGGCAGCGATTTCGGGCTGTTCGCGATGGCGGCGCGGGTCCGCTCGGGCGACCCGGAAAACTTGGAGGCGCAGGGTGCCCAACGCTACTGGCCGCGCCTGTTCGGCGTCGAGTTCCGGCGCGGGCGCGCGGACATCGGACCGAACAACCTGCTAGATTACGGCTATGCAGTGCTGCGCGCTGCCACCGCGCGCGCGATCGTCGGGGCCGGGCTGTTCGCGAGCCTTGGCCTGTTCCACTCCAACCGCGGGGACGCCTTCGCGCTGGCCTCCGACCTCATGGAGCCGTTCCGCCCGTTTGTCGACGGAATCGCCTGGGAGCTTCGGCAGGCGGGAATGTCCGAGGGAGAACTCGACCGCGTCCGCAAGACCCACCTCCTCGCCATACTCAATCTGGGCGTCGCGGTGGACGGACAGACGATGCCGATTTCGCTCGCCCTGGAGCGGAGCGCGGCATCCTTGGCCGACAGCTTCGCTGCCGGGAAAAGCCTCCTGCGGTTACCGGATGGGGCAGCCGGGCTGCCGCGCGATGAGGATGACGAGGATGCCGCCTCGGCCGCCACTCCTTGACCCGATCGCCTGGCGCAGCATGTGGGTGTTCGCGCTGTTCGATCTGCCCGTGGAAACCAAGGAGCACCGCCGCGCCTACACGCGGTTTCGCAAGGACCTGCTAGACGACGGCTTCGCGATGATGCAGTTCAGCGTCTATTTCCGCCACTGCGCCAACCGGGAAAGCGCGGTGGCTCACATGCGCCGGATGGGCGATCGTGTCCCCGCGGAAGGGGAGGTACGGTTCCTGACCGTCACCGACGCCCAGTTCGCCCGAATCGAGGTCCACGTGGGAAAACGACGAAAAGCGCCAGAGATGCCGCCGGCACAACTCGAATTCTTCTGAGTTGCGCCGGGGTATTCTCGCGCCCAATCAAGCAGTTACGCCAAGGGCAGTGTAGCGATGCCTGGTGCGGCCGCAAGCCGCAGCGATCGGCGATACGATCACGAGAGCCGCAAGTGTAGCGATGCCTGGTGCGGCCGCAAGCCGCAGCCACGGCAACCGTGCACATCCGGACAAGATGAGTGTAGCGATGCCTGGTGCGGCCGCAAGCCGCAGCGCCAAGCGCGGAGACGACCCAGCTGCCCGAAGTGTAGCGATGCCTGGTGCGGCCGCAAGCCGCAGCGATATTGACGCCGATCCGCTCGCGCGCGGCAGTGTAGCGATGCCTGGTGCGGCCGCAAGCCGCAGCTACATCAACCTCGCCGCCGCGACGAAGAACAGTGTAGCGATGCCTGGTGCGGCCGCAAGCCGCAGCGGGCGCCAAGTGGCGAAGGCGGTGAGCGAGAGTGTAGCGATGCCTGGTGCGGCCGCAAGCCGCAGCAGCGTGGCACCCGTCGATCTCCCCTATGTGAGTGTAGCGATGCCTGGTGCGGCCGCAAGCCGCAGCAGCTGGAGGAGTGGATCGGCCAGAATGTGCAGTGTAGCGATGCCTGGTGCGGCCGCAAGCCGCAGCGAGGGATGCCGCGATGTCTGTGGCGAGGCGAGTGTAGCGATGCCTGGTGCGGCCGCAAGCCGCAGCAATATCTCGCCGGTGATCGCATAGCCGTCCAGTGTAGCGATGCCTGGTGCGGCCGCAAGCCGCAGCTAAGCGGATTCAGTACAGATGGCGGGTCGTAAGTGTAGCGATGCCTGGTGCGGCCGCAAGCCGCAGCCGAAGTCAACAGCCAGCGCGCCATAGACCTAGTGTAGCGATGCCTGGTGCGGCCGCAAGCCGCAGCACGACGTAGCTCGCCCCGGCGGTATCAGCGAGTGTAGCGATGCCTGGTGCGGCCGCAAGCCGCAGCTCGCCCGCATGGCGCCCCACCTACTTCGCGAGTGTAGCGATGCCTGGTGCGGCCGCAAGCCGCAGCGTGGATTGAGCGAGGCTGCCGCATCAAGCTAGTGTAGCGATGCCTGGTGCGGCCGCAAGCCGCAGCTTGGCTCAGCCGGCTGCGTGGGCCTACCTAGTGTAGCGATGCCTGGTGCGGCCGCAAGCCGCAGCCCGGTGGACAACTGGGCGGCGTTCGCGACCAGTGTAGCGATGCCTGGTGCGGCCGCAAGCCGCAGCCTGTTCTGCTCCCTTCCAGGGGTAAACCCCTGGGCGGAAGCAGAAAGGGGCTCCGCCCCCTGCAATGAAGTGTCTTCTCCCAACCCCACCTACCCAACCAGCGCCCGCAGCTTGGCGCGCGCTTCCGCCAGCTCGGCCGGGGTGACGCGACCCTTCCGCGTCGCCCTCCGGGCGCGCCAGTCCTGGCTCTTCACCTGATCGGCCAGCACCACGCTCGGCGGGTCGCCCGCGATCGCCACCTCGAACGGATAGCCCTTGATCCGCGTGGTCATCGGGCAACACACGATCAGACCGGCTCGGCCGTTGTAGCTTGCCGGGCTCACCACCACGGCCGGACGATGCCCCGCCTGCTGATAGCCCAGCTTGCGGATCGAACCGCAGCCAAACGATGCCCCCTGCTTCCGGGACGTAGCCCGGCACCTCACCACGCCTCCTTGCCCACCGGCGCCCCCGTCTCCACCGGATCGTGCCGGTTCTCCTCGCTGATCCCGGCCACCAGCTCCGCGAGGTCATACGCCGCCGGCCGGATCGGCTCGATCACCACCCGGCCCCGCTCCGCGCGAACATCCACCCGCTGATCGAGCCGCAACTTCGCCGCCTCCATGACAGACAGCGGGAATTCGCACCCAAGCACCGTTGCCCCATTTCCTGATCGTCACCTTCATCAGCTTCCCTCCATCCAGCCTCTCAGGTGGACGCGAGCCGGCGACGTGTCAACATCGTAGATACCCGCCAATTTCCGATTGACATAACCCACACCCCCGCGCCTAGCGTCCCCCACCAACCCCCAAGGGCCCGCCCATGCGCCGTCGCTCCCTCCTGCTGTCCGCCCTCGCGCTGACACCGCTCGGCGCGCGCGCCGCCGACAGCGCGACCGTGGACGCCGCCCGCAAGGAAGGCGCGTTCGCCATCGCCGATGCCGCGCCGGGCGAGAACTTCCAGAAGTTCATGGCGGCCTTCAAAGCCAAGTACCCGTTCCTCGACACCGCCGCCGGCTTCTACTCCGCTCCCACCGGCCGCGTGCTCGCGCGCGTCAACGCCGAGATCGACGCGAGGCGCCTCACCTTCGACGTGATGCTCGCCGCCAATCTCGCCGCCTGGGTCGACATGACGCGGGCCGGCAAGATCCTGCGCTACGGCTCGCCCGAATACGCCGCGTACCCCGCCGACGCGAAGGACCCGGGCCACTGGGCGGCGTCGCAGGCGATCGGCGTCATCATGGCCTACAACAAGAACAAGCTGCCCGCTGATCAGGCGCCGACATCCTGGCGCGACCTGCTGCGCCCGGAATTCGCCGGCCGGCAGATCGCCATGCAGAACGCCGCCTCCGGCACCCAGTTCAATCAGCTCTATTTGCTCCAGCAGGCCCTCGGCCTCGACTACATCAAGCAGCTCTCCGCGCAGCGCCCGGTGGTGATGGCGACCAGCGCGCAGATCGCCGACGCGCTCGCCCGCGGCGAGGTGAAGGTCGCCGCCACGCTCGATCATTGGCGCGCCTTCGAGCCGGCCGCCGTGCAGGCCGGCATCGTCGGCGTCTACCCGACCGAAGGCATGCCGCTCACTCTCGCCCCGGTCGGCATCCTCGCCGGCGCCCCGCACCCGAACGCGGCCCGGCTCTTCATCGACTTCATCCTCTCGCGCGAAGGCCAGGAGCTGCTCGATACCAGGCTCTACGGCATGTACTCGATGCGCCCCGACGTGCCGCCGCCACCTGGGCAGAAGCCGCTCGCCGAGACGCACCCGTTGCTCCCCACCGACCGCAACTTCTACGTGAAGGCAAGCGCCAACTTCCCGCGCTTCTTCGAGGAGTATTTCCACTGACAACGGCGGCGCTCACCCTTGCCGCGCGGCTTCCCCGCGCCGAAAAGCTGCTGGGCGTCGCCACGGCCACGATCGTCGTCCTCCTCGTCCTGCCGCCGCTGCTCGCCGTCATCATCGCGACGGCGGGCACCGACCTCGCCCCGCTGCGCCGGCTCGACGTCATCGCCAACACGCTGCTGGTCGGCTTCGGCACCACGGCGCTCGCGGTGCCGGGCGGCGCCGCGCTCGCTCTCGCGCTCGCGCGCGGCGTCCCGCGCCGTGCGATGCTGGAGCGGCTGGTGGTCATGCCGCTCTACCTCACGCCGCTGCTCACCGCGATCGGCTGGAGCTGGCTCGCCTCGCCGCGCAGCGGGCTCCTCAACCTGATCCTGCGCGACGCGCTTGGCCTGCCGCTCACCATCAACGTCGAAACGGCCGCGGGCGTCATCGTCGTCGCCGCGCTCGCCACCATGCCGCTGCCGTTCCTGCTGATCTCCGATGCGCTCGGCGCGCAGGACATGGCGCTGCTGGAGGCGGCGCGCGTGCACGGAGGCGGCCCGCTGCGCACGCTCGCACGGATCACGCTCCCCCTGCTCGCCCCCGCCGCGCTCGCCGCCGCGCTGCTGGTGTTCGTGCAAGCGGTCGGCATGTTCAGCGTGCCCGCGATCCTCGGCATGCCGGCCGGCTTCGCCGTCGCCACCACCGAGATCTTCCGCCTGCTGGAGACCTATCCGCCGCGCCTCGACGATGCCGCCGCCTGGGGCCTGCTGCTGCTCGGCATCACGGCCGTGCTCACGCTGGCGCAGACACTGCTCCTCGGCGGGCGCTCCTTCGCGACGATCGGCGGCAAGGCGTTCCGTCCCTCCGCCAAGCAGCCGCGCGCGCGCCACCTGCGCGCCGCCCTCGCCTGGGCGTACGTCGCCCTCGCCACCATCCTCCCGCTGCTCGCGCTGCTATGGGCCGCTTCCGTCGCCTTCGTCACCGCCGACTGGCGGCAGATGCGCTTCACGACGCAGCACTTCGCCTATGTGCTGTTCGCCTACCCCAAGACCTGGATCGCGGTCGGCAATTCGGTCCTTCTGGGCGTGCTGACCGCCTCCATCGTCTGCCTGCTCGGCCTCGGCGTCAGCTGGGTGGTGCTGCGCACGCGCTGCGCGGGGCGCGGCGCGCTCGACCAGCTCAGCATGGTGCCGCTGGCGATGCCGGCGATGGTGTTCGCGCTCGGCCTGCTCTGGGTCTATGTGCGCGCCCCGGTCCCGGCCTACGGCACGCTCGCGATCCTGCTGATCGCCTATGTCACGCACTACCTGCCGTTCGGCGTGCGCGCGACCTCGGCGGCGCTGCGCCAGCTCCATCCCGAGCTGGAGGAAGCGGCACGCGTCGCCGGCGCGTCCTGGCTCGGCACGATGCGACTGGTGACGATGCCGCTGGTGCAGCCGGCGATGATCGCCGCCTGGGGGCTTCTGTTCATCATGGCGATGCAGGAGGTCAGCTCATCGATCCTGCTCTATTCCAGCAGCAGCGTCGTGCTGTCGGTCGCGGTCTTCGACCTGTGGGAGAACGGCAACCCGTCCGACGTCGCCGCCTTGGGCTTCGTGCAGCTCGCCGCGAGCTTCATCGTCGTCGGCCTCGTGCTGCGCGCCCGCCAACGCGCCGCGCTGCTATGAGCGCGATCGCCGCCGAGAATCTCGCCGTCGAGCATGGCGCGGTGCGCGCGGTGCGCGCGGTCAGCCTCACCGCCGGCGCGGGCGAGGTCGTCACCCTCCTCGGCCCCAGCGGCTGCGGCAAGACCACGACCTTGCGCGCGATCGCGGGGCTGGAGCGGCCATCGCGGGGCCGCATCCGCATCGGCGAGCGCACCGTGTTCGACGCCGCCCGCGGCATCGATCTGCCGCCCGACAGGCGCGGCCTCGCGATGGTGTTTCAGTCCTACGCGATCTGGCCGCATATGACCGTGTTTGAGAACGTCGCCTTCCCCATGCGCGCACGCAGTATCCCGCGCGCCGAGATCGCACCGATGGTCCGCCGCAGCCTCGATTCCGTCGGGCTCGGCGCCTTCGCGGACCGGCCCGCGACGCGGCTCTCCGGCGGGCAGCAACAGCGGGTCGCGCTCGCCCGCGCGATCGCCGGCAATCCCGGCGTGATCCTGCTCGACGAGCCGCTGTCCAATCTCGACGCCCAGCTCCGCCTCGCCATGCGCGCCGAGTTCAAGACGCTGCAGCGCAAGCTCGGCCTCACCGCGATCTACGTGACGCACGACCAGGAGGAAGCGCTGGTGCTGTCCGAACGCATCCTCGTGCTGCGCGAGGGCGCCATTGAGCAGGAGGGCACGCCCGCCGAGATCCACGACCGGCCCAGCACGCGCTTCGTCGCATCGTTCATGGGCGTCGGCAACATCCTGCCCTGCAGCGTTTCGCGCGACGGGGACCGCTGCGCGGCGGTGCCGGCGGACGGCGTGCGCCTGACGGTGCCGGGCGAACCGCCGGCCTGCGCAAGCTGCGTCTGCTTCCGGCCGACCGCGGTAACCCTCTCGACCCATCCGGCACCGGATGCGTTCGCCGCCACCATCGAGGCGGCCACCTTCTCAGGCGACTGGACGGAATACGAGCTGCGCAGCTTCGCCCTCACCATCCGCGCCCGCCGCCTCGGACGCGGCGAGCTGCCGATCGGCACGCCCGTGTTCTGGTCGGTGCCGCCGGACGCCTGTTTCCTCGTGCCAGAGTGACCCATGAGCGTATCCATCCAGAACCGCCGCTCCGCCAACCGCACGTTGCGGATCGTCTGCCCGAACGGGCATCTCGGCTTCGCGCCGATCCGCACGGCAAGCTTCGAGATTGGCCTCGGTAGCGAGCCCGACCTGATCTGCGCCGATTCCGGCTCCTGCGACATCGGCCCGGGCCCGCTCGGCGCCGACACATCCACAAGCCCGCTCGCCTGGCAGACGCACGACCTCGAGCACATGCTGCTCGGCGCCCGCCGGCTCGGCATCCCGATGATCATCGGCTCCGCCGGCGATACCGGCACCAACAGCCGCGTCGACCTGTTCGTGCGGATCATCCAGGACCTCGCGCGCAAGCACGCCCTGTCGAGATTCCGCATCGGCTGGTTCCATTCAGAGGTGCCGCCCGCCCTCATCGCCGAGCGCATGGCGGCGGATGAGGCGATCGAGGGCCTGGACGGCCGCGCCCAGCTCGACGCCGCAACGCTCGCCGCGACCGACCGCATCGTCGCGGTCGCCGGCGTGCACCCGTACCTCGCCTTGCTCGACGCCGGCGCCGACGTCATCATCGGCGGCCGATCCAGCGACTGCGCGATCTTCGCCGCCCCCGCGATCCGCGCCGGATTCCCCGAACCCCTGGCCTACTACTACGGCAAGGTCCTCGAATGCGCCTCCTTCTGCGCGGAGCCCTATGGCGGCAAGGAATTGGTGCTGGGCGAGATCACGATGGAGGACGTGAAAGTCACCGCGCTGCTGCCCGAGCAGCGTTGCACCATCGCCTCCGTCGCCGGGCACGCGATGTATGAGCGGACCAACCCCTTCACCGAGCATGTCCTCGGCGGCCATCTCGACATGACCGACTGCGTCTATGAGCAGTATGACGAGCGCACCTGCCGCATCACCGGCCCCCGCTTCATCCCCGCCGACACGCTGCGGGTGAAGCTCGAAGGCGCCGGCAGGATCGGCGCGCGCTTCGTCGGCATGGTCGGGCGTGCGCGACCCGTACACCATCGCCAACATCGACGCGGTGATCGGCTGGGCACGACGGCAGGTGCGCGAGCGCTTCGGCGATGAAGGCTACGAGCTGCACTACAACGTCTATGGCCGCGACGGCGTGATGGGAGAGCTGGAGCCGCTGCGCGCGCATCCCGGCCACGAGCTATGCGTCGTCGTCCAGGGAGTCGCGCCCGACCGGGCCGTGGCGGAGGAGGTCTGCATGACCGGATTGCGCCAGATGTTCTACGCCCGCCTGCCGAACGTAAAGGGCACGGCGGGCGGCGTCGCGTTCGCCTTCGACGAGGTGATGGAGGCGAGCCCCGCCTATCGCTGGACGCTCAACCACACGATCCGTGTCGCCGACCCGATGGAGCTGTTCGCGACCGGGACCGTGGAGGCCGGCGCATGATCCGGCTCGCCGACCTCGCTAAGACCATCCGCAGCAAGAACGCCGGCGTCGACCGCATCACCTTCGACGTGATCTTCACCGACCGCGCCAGCTATGACCGCGTCTGCGGCAGTGGTGCGCTGTCCCGCGATGCGGTGTGCCGATCTTTCGGGATCGGCGCCCGAGCGGATCACCGACCACGTCCATTTCGATCCCGCGCTCGCGATCAAGTTCTCGATCAGCCGCACGCGGCCCAGCGGCAGCCCCGGCGACGGCGACATCTTCGGCAGCCAGCAATACGGGCCGTTGCTGTCGGTCGAGATAGCGGATTGACGGTATTCCTATAGATCCGCGATCCGCACCCACGCGGCGACCGAGGCGGCGACCAGGACGCCGAACCCGGTGGTCAGCCCCGACACCGCGCCTGTCTCGAACTCGATCGCGAGCCACAGCGCGAGCACGCACAGCCCGGTCGCGATCCCGCCCACCAGGCTGGCCGGCCCACGCTTCAGCTTCACCGGAGTCGCCATATCGCGCCTACTCCGCGGCCACCTGAGCGTGGCCGGCGCGCGGATCGTCGACGCCGGCGCGCACGCGCTTGAGGTTCGGAACGACGAAGCGCGTGTCGTAGCCGTTGAACAGATGGCGGAGCAGCCCGCAGCGCAGATCGGACGTGTTGAAGAACCAGTCGGCGATCGGGTAGGTCAGGTTGAAGTTACGCTCCATCATGATCGCCGTGTTGTGGTGTGCGATGTGATGGCGCCTGAGCGAGTTCACCAGCGGGATATGCCGCACGATCCGGTCGTCGCGCACATGGCAGCAATAGTGGAACAGCTCGTAATTCAGGTACAGCGCGACGTTGGTGATCAGCAGCAGCCAGCCCGCGTTCGGCGCGCCGAGCGCCATCAGGATCGCCGCCGGCGGGATCGAGATGCAGATGAAGGCGACCAGCGCATAGGGCGGGAAGAAGGTGATGCGGAAGTCGCGGGCGTCATCCAGGCACGGCTCGATATCGGTGAAGAACTGATGGTGCGCCAGCGTATGGCGCTTGTAGATGCCCATGAACCCGCGCACCGGACGGTGCATCACGTAGCGGTGGATCCACCACTCGAACGTGTTGGCGACGCAGAAGGCGATCGGGATGATCAGGTAGGCAGCCGGTGCCGGGTCCGAAAGCTGGCGCACGCAATACCAGATCGCCGCCACCCCGATCGCCGTGATCAGCCCGACATGCGCCAGCCCCGAATAGGCCGGCGCGATCCGGGTCCGGAAATCGGCCCGAAACGCCTGCTGGCGGCGGCTGATGCGTCCGGCGTCCATTCTCACCTCTCCTCGCTGCGGGCGGTTTCAGTATGCCACCGTGCGGCCGGGCGACCAATGGCCGCCTCCATTGCGCCCGCCCGGACCGGCACTTAGGTAGGACGGAGACGGCGCAGGAGACCGCCCGCCCATGGACATCGGCACCGTTCGCCTCAACGACCTCACCCTCGACAGCCGCTTCACTGATCTCGACACGCCGGTCCTGCTATCGGGCGTGCAGGCGCTCGTGCGGGTGCTGCTGGAGCAGGCGCGGCTCGATGCCGCGGCCGGGCGGAACACGGGCGGCCTCGTCTCCGGTTATCGCGGCTCCCCGCTCGGCGGCCTCGACATGGAGCTGTGGCGGCACGAGGCGATGCTGGCCGAGCGCGGCATCCGCTTCCAGCCGGGCGTGAACGAGGACCTCGCCGCGACCATGCTGTGGGGCACGCAGCAGCTCGACGCTTTTCCGGGCGCCAAGGTCGATGGCGTCTTCGGCATGTGGTACGGCAAGGGGCCAGGCGTGGACCGCTCGGGCGATGCACTGCACGCCGCGACGATGCTGGGGACCGCCCCGCTCGGCGGCGTCCTCGCGGTCGCGGGCGACGATCACGGCGCGCACTCCTCCACGTATCCGCATCAGACCGAGCAATTGTTCGCCGGCTGGTTCATCCCGGTACTGAACCCGGCCTCGCTCGCCGACATCCTGGATTTCGGCCTCGCCGGCATCGCGCTGTCGCGCTTCTGCGGCCTCTGGGTCGCGCTCAAGACCACCGCCGAGACCGCCGAGCAGGCGGCGACCGTCGTTGTGCCCTCTGCCCGCGCACTCGCCATGCCGGACTTCGCAGTCCCGCCGCACGGGCTGAACTACGACAAGACGCTCTCCTACCCCGCCGACCGGTTCGAGCTGGAGCGGCGCGTCGTCGAGGAGCGCCTGCCCGCGGTGCTGGCATGGGCACGCGCCAACCGGCTCGACCGACTGGAATCCGGCGCCCCCGACGCGCCGATCGGGATCGTCACGATCGGCAAGGCGCACACCGACGCGCTGCACGCGCTGCGACGCCTCGGCCTCACCGGGCATCCGCAGATCGCCGTCTACAAGATCGGCATGACGTGGCCGCTGGAGGCTGAGGGGCTGCGCCAATTCGCGCGCGGCAAGCGGGCCATCCTCGTGGTTGAGGAGAAGCGCAGCTTCGTCGAGGCGCAAATCCGCGACGCGCTCTACAACCTCCCGGCCGATGAGCGCCCCGAGGTCGCCGGCAAGACCGACGCGCGCGGCGCGCCGCTGGTCTCCCCGCTGCTCGAATTGTCGCCTAAGTCAGTGATGGGCGCGCTTGCCCGCTTTCTCGGCAGGGCCGGGCTTAACGTGCCGGAGCCCCCGCCGACACCGCACCCGGCGCGCCCGCCCGGCCTACTTCGCCGCGTCCCCGCCTTCTGCGCCGGCTGCCCGCATGGCACCTCGACGCAGCTCCCCGATGGCAGCTTCGCCACCGCCGGCATCGGCTGCCACTTCATGGCGCAGGACCACGGCGACGCGACCCGCACCTTCACTCAGATGGGCGGCGAGGGCGCGCCCTGGATCGGCATCGCGCCGTTCACCGAGACGGCGCACGTCTTCGCCAATATCGGCGACGGCACCTACACCCATTCGGGCATCCTCGCGATCCGCCAGGCGGTCGCGGCGGGCACCTCGATGACCTACAAGATCCTGGTCAACGACGCCGTCGCGATGACCGGCGGCCAGCCCGCCGAGGGCCACTACAGCGCCGCGCAGATCGCCGCCCAGGTCGCCGCCGAGGGAGTCGGGCGGATCGCCATCGTCGCCGACGAGGCCGATCGCCTGCCCGAACCGTCCGCGCTCCCGCCCGGGACGACGCGCCACACGCGCGAATCGCTCGACGCGGTGCAGCGCGAATTGCGCGAATTCAAGGGAGTCTCGGCGCTGATCTACGACCAGGTCTGCGCCACCGAGAAGCGGCGAAGGCGCAAGCGCGGCAAGTTGCCGGAGGCGACACGCAGCGTGCAGATCAACGCCGAAGTCTGCGAGAATTGCGGCGACTGCTCGGTGCAATCCGCCTGCATCGCCATTGAACCCATCGAGACGCCGCTCGGACGCAAGCGGCGCATCAACCCGACCGCCTGCAACGTCGACCTCTCCTGCCTCAAGGGCTTCTGCCCGAGCTTCGTCACCGTCGCCGGCGCGCCCCGCGCCCCCGATGCCGATCCGCGCTGGGCCGAACGCGAGGCCGCGCTCGCCGAGCACCTGTCCACGCCCGTTCTGCCGGGGGCTGCCGCGTGGCGCGCGCTGTTCGCGGGCATCGGCGGCGGCGGCATCATCACCGCCGGCAAGATCCTGGCGATGGCGGCGCATCTCGAGGGCCGCGAGGTCCGCACGCTCGACTTCACCGGGCTCGCGCAGAAGAACGGCACGGTGGTCGCGCATGTGCAGATCGGCGCGCCGGACGAGCTCGATGTGGTCCGCATCCCGCTCGGGGCGGCGGACATGATGTTCGCCGCCGATCTCGCGGTCGGCGCCGGGCCGAACGTGCTGGAGCGCTGCGCGCCCACCGCCGCCGTCATCGGCAATCTCGACCTCGCCGCCACCGCCGATTTCAAGTTCGACCCGTGGCTCACGATCGACGCCGGCCTGCACCGGCGCACGATCGAGCGCACGACGGATGCGAGGGCGAGCCAGTACGTGCACGGCGTGCGCCTCGCCGAGCGCCTGTTCGGCAACGCGCAGGCGATGAACACGCTGCTGCTCGGCATGGCCTGGCAGAAGGGGCTGGTCCCGGTCGGCGAAGCCGCGATCCTGCGCGCAATCGAGTTGAACGGCGCCTCGATCGCGGTAAACCGCCGCGCCTTCCTGTGGGGCCGCATCCTCGCCAACGATCCCGGCTCGCCGAGGAGATCGTCGGGCCCGAGGAGCCCGCCGTCCCACGGGTAACTGGACGCGCTGATCGAGGATCGTGCGGCGCGCCTCACCGCCTATCAAAGCCGCCGCTACGCCCGGAAGTACCGCGCCTTCGTCACCGAGGTGGCGAAGGCGCACGACGCCCGCCTCACGCGCGCGGTCGCGGAGAATTTGTTCCGGGTGATGGCGTACAAGGACGAATACGAGGTCGCCCGCATGCACGCCGCGGCAAGCTACGGCGAAGCGCCGGTCTTCTATCTCTCGCCGCCGCTCGGCCAGGGCCTCGACAAGGCGACCGGCCGGCGACGCAAGCTCGCGATCCCTGGCCGCATCGCGGTCCCGCTGTTCCGCGTCCTGCGCCACGGCAAACGCCTGCGCGGAACCCCAATCGACCCGTTCGGTAGGCAGGAAGAGCGGCGCTGGGAACGGGCGCTGATCGGCGAATACATGACCGACGTTCGCACCGCGCTCGCCGCACTGCGCCCGGACAATGCCGATCTCGTGTACGCCATCGCCGCGCTCCCCGACATGATCCGCGGCTTCGGCCCAGTGAAGGAGGCCAATCGCGCCAAGGCGATGGAACGCCGTGCGATGCTGTTCGCGAAGCTGAAGGAGAGCGACGCCGACGTGGCGGTATCAGCCGAGCGCGCGCTTGCCTGACGCGCCGTCACCCGAAACATAGTCCCGCTCCCGTCTCCCGTCCCGGATAGTCCCCTCAGCTACGCCGGCATATCACCCGCCAGCGTGATCCGGTGCATGATCCGCCGGTAGCCGTGATAATCGTTGACCGGGTAGTGCTGGGCGCAGCGATTGTCCCAGAACGCGACGGCGCCCTTGCTCCAGCGGAAGCGGCAGGTGAACTCCGGCCTGATCTGGTGCTGGAACAGGTAGCTCAGGATCGGCGCGCTCTCCTCCTCCGTCATCCCGTCGAAGCGGAGCGTATGCGCCGTATTGACGTACAGCGCCTTGCGGCCGGTCTCCGGATGGGTGCGGACCACCGGATGCACGGCCTCCAACGTCTCGCGCGCCTTGGTCGATCCGTCCGAGCGCACCCGGTCCTCGCGCGTGCGGGTCACGTCGGCCTTGGCCGACGAGCTCACCCCGCGCAGATCGGCGAGCATGGTCTTCAACCCGTCCGACAGCGTCTCCCACGCCAGATACTGGTTGGCGAACACCGTGTCCCCGCCCTGCGGCGGGATCTCGCGGGAGACCAGCATGGAGCCCATCGGCGGCTGCTCCAGATAGGTCGTGTCCGAGTGCCACACGCCGCCGAAATTGACCCGCTCATGCTCCAGCTTGGCGACCTCGATGATCTCGGGAAAACCCGCGATGCCCTTGATGAACGGGTATTCGACCGGCTTGCCGAAACGACGGGCGAAGGCGAGGAAGCGATCGGGCGGCAAATCCTGGTCGCGCGCGAATATCACGAGGTGATCGAGCAGCGCCCGGCGGATATGCGCCACCGCCTCGTCCGAGAGGTCCTGGGAAAGATCGATCCCCCGCAACTCGGCGCCGATCGAACCGGCGATGGGGTGGACCTCGAACGGGGCGTTTCGCATCCGTGCTCTCCTTGCGCCGGCCCAGCCTAGCCTCACCCCTCGGCGTGGAGAAGCTGGCTAGGTCGCCACTTTCCGACTATCTAGCCGGGCAATCATGCCCGAGCTCCATCTGCACAACAGCCTCTCCCGCCGGCACGAGAAATTCGTTCCGATCGATCCGACCCACGTGCGGATGTACGTCTGCGGGCCGACCGTCTACGACCTCGCCCATCTCGGCAACGCCCGCCCGGTGGTGGTGTTCGATGTGCTGGCACGCCTGCTGCGCCGGCTTTATCCGCGCCTCACTTACGTGCGCAACATCACCGACGTGGAGGACAAGATCAACGCCCGCGCGCAAGAGACGGGCGAGAGCATCGCCGCGATCACCGCCCGCACCACGGCGGACTTCCACGCTGACATGGCGGCGCTCGGCGCCCTGCCGCCCGACGAGGAGCCGCGCGCCACCGCGCACATTCCGGAGATGATCACGCTGATCGAGCGGCTGATCGCCTCCGGTCACGCCTATGTCGCCCAGGGCCATGTGCTGTTCGCCGTCACGCATTTCCCCGAATACGGCCGCCTGTCCGGACGCAGCCCCGACGAGTTGCTCGCCGGTGCCCGCATCGACGTCGCGCCGTACAAGCGCGATTCCGGCGACTTCGTGCTGTGGAAGCCCTCGACGCCCGACCTGCCGGGCTGGGACAGCCCCTGGGGCCGCGGCCGGCCGGGCTGGCATATCGAGTGCAGCGCGATGTCGTGGCGCTATCTCGGCGTCGATTTCGACATCCACGGCGGCGGCACCGACCTTATCTTCCCGCATCACGAAAACGAGCTGGCGCAAAGCGTCTGCGCGTTTCCCGGCAGCCATTTCGCCCATACCTGGGTACACAACGCGATGCTGCTGGTGGACGGGGAGAAGATGTCGAAATCGCTCGGCAATTTCTTCACCGTGCGCGACGTGCTTGCCAAGGCGCCCGGCGAGGCGATCCGTCTCCTGCTGCTGCGCACGCAATATCGCGGCACGCTCGACTTCACCGAGCACGCGTTGACCGAGGCACGGCGGGAGGTCGACCGGTTCTATCGGGCTCTGGAACGCTTCCCCGGCGCGCCGCCCGCCGAGCATGTGCCCGCGCCGATGCTCGATGCGCTGTGCGATGACCTCAACACACCGCTCGCGATCTCGGCTCTGCACGCGCTGGCCAATTCCGCGCTGGCCGGCGACATCGAGGCGGCACGCGGCATGCGCGCGGCGGGCGCGGTGCTCGGACTGCTTCAGCAAGACCCTGTCGTGTGGTTCCACGGCGGGGTCAACAAGCTGTGGATTGAAGCCGCCATTGCAAGACGCCAGCTGGCGCGCGAGGCACGTGACTTCGTGCGCGCAGATGCAATTCGCGCCGAGTTGGCCGCGGAGGGCGTGCTGCTGGAGGACGGGCCGGGCGGAACGAGTTGGCGGCGCGGCACGGCATGACCGGCCGCGACGGCGGCGCGCCGCTCGCGCCAGTCGGCAACACACCGGTCGTCGGTACTGGTGCGCCCGCAGCTTGCCGACAATATCGGCGCCTGCGCGCGGGCGATGGCGAATGGCGGGCTGTTTGACCTCCGCCTCGTCGCCCCGCGCGACGGCTGGCCGCAGGACAAGGCGTGGCGCATGGCGTCGGGCGCCGACCGCATCCTCGATGCGGCAAGCGTCCATGCCACGCTGCCGGAGGCGATCGCCGATCTGCACCGCGTGCTCGCGACGTGTCCGCGTCCGCGCCACGTCATCAAGCCGGTGCTGACGGCGCGCGGCGCGGCGGCCGAGCTGCGCGCGATCTGCGCGCGCGAGCTGCGCGCCGGCATCTTGTTCGGACCCGAGCGGGCGGGCCTGGATAACGACGACATGGCGCGTGCCGACGCGCTGGTGCGCTACCCGCTGAACCCCGGATTCATGTCGCTCAACCTCGCGCAGGCCGTCATGGTCATGGCTTACGAATGGTGGACCGCCGCCGACGCCACGCCGCCGCGCGCGTTGATGACCAACGAGACGCACGTCGCGACGAAGGCGGAGCTGGACAATTTCCTGACCCACCTGACCGATCAGCTCGACGCCTGCGGCTTCCTGCGCAACCTGCCGAAGCGTCCCGGCATGGTGCGCAACATCCGCCATCTGTTCGAGCGTGGGGAGGTGACCGAACAGGAACTGCGAACCCTGCACGGGATCGTCACGGAACTCGCAGTTGGCAGGGGGAGGCAAAGCTTACGTTAACCTGTCTACATATTTGTGATAACCGAGACTTTGAATTCTTATTTTCATCAATGCCACGTTAAGCGGGCTTCGTTACGGAGCCCAAGGAGATGCGCACCCAGGTTTGCCTGACTGTCGACGTTGAGTTCAGCATCGGGGGCGCGTTCACCCGACCCGAAACTCATCGCCCGATCGGAGAAGAGAACGTCATCTGTTTCGCCGCCGGCCGGGAGAACGGGCTCGGCTTCCTGCTCGACGTTTTCCGCGACCACGGCATTTCAGCGACGTTTTTCGTCGAGCCTCTCCAGTCGTACTATTTTGGTGACGCACCGATGGGGCGTGTTGTGGAACGTATCCTCCGCGCCGACCAGGACGTGCAACTGCACGTCCATCCGGCGTGGCGCGCGTTCCGCGATGCAGGATGGCGGACACGCCCGTCGAAAAAGGCACCAAGCGATTCCTGTGACGCTCGCCCGCTGGAGGAATTTCAGGAAATTCTACTCGATGCCATGGCGCGTCTGCGGCGCATCGGCGCTCCTCCGCTCATCGCCATGCGGACGGGAAACCTGCACGCTGACCGGACCGTCTACGCCGCGATGGCCGCTTGTGGCCTTAAGGTCGCGTCCAATCTGGGCATCGCATGGTGGAAGCCGGCGGATCCCGAACTTCGTCTCCGGGGCGGACGGAGTTGGGTGGAAGGCGTGCTGGAGGTTCCGATCACGACCTATCGACAAGGGCCCTCCGAAAATGAGCGCCTGCTGAGTATCGCCGCGACTTCCTTCGGGGAGGCGAAAGCGCTTTTCCGACAAGCTTGTCGCCAAGGGGTTCCGACGGTCGTCGTGCTCAGCCATCCATTCGACTTCCTGGGACAAAACCGTCTGCGCGTCGGCGGTGCACGCCGCAACATGCTCGTGAAGCGCAGGATGAAAAAGCTCTGTGCATTCATCGCGGACAATTCAACAGCATTGGAGCCCGTAAGCTTCGTGCAAGCCGCTCCTGGCTGGCTTGCGTCTCCTCCGGTTCCCCCGCCAACGCTCACAGCGCCGATCGCATCCGTGGTGTCGCGAATGGCGCAGAACGGAACTCAACGAGCTGGCGCTGTCGCTCTAGCAGCCGGCAAACGCGTTGCGCAGGAATGTAGCGCCCAGCGCGATCCCCGGCTCGTCGATCCCATGGCCCAAACCCGGCATGTAGTGTGCCTCCACGGGAACCCCGGCGGCGCGCAGCGCCAGTGCGGCGTCGCGCGAGCGCGCGACCGACACCACATCGTCGGCCTCGCCATGCACCAGCAGCACCGGCGCGCGGTTGGCAAGTTCGGCGCCCAGCGTCTCCGGCGCGAGCAGTGCGCCCGAATAGGCGAGGACCGCGCGGGGCGCCGCGGCGCGGCGCAGGCCGGTGAACAGCACCGTCATCGCACCCTGGCTGAAGCCCAGCAGCGCATAGGCGGTCGGCGGCAGACCCAATCGCGCGAGCTCCGCGTCGATGAAAGGGTCGAGCAGTGCGGCGGCGGCGCGCACGCCCTGTTCCATCTTCGGCGGCGAACGGTCCGCCACGCTGAACCACTGGCGTCCCTGACCGTACGGGTCCTGATCGTAGCGGTCGGGCGCGGTCGGCGCGACGAACGCCGCGTACGGCAAGGCGGGCGAGAGCGCGGGGGCGAGCGCGATCAGGTCGTGCCCGTCGGCACCGACCCCGTGACACAGCACCACCAACTGTCGCGGCGCCTCGCCGCTCAGCGGATCAAAGCGTGGCCCGTCCAGCTCCGGCATGTCGCCTCCTCTTGCAAGGCGCCCCGCCTACCCGCTTCTCTCAGCCGGTGTCCATCGTCACCCGCTTCGCCCCCAGCCCGACCGGCTACCTCCATCTCGGCCACGCCCATGCCGCGCTGTTCGCTTATCGGCAGGCACGCGACGGCGGCGGGCGCTTCCTGCTCCGGCTTGAGGATATCGACACCAAACGCTGCCGCCCCGAATACGCCGAGGCCGTCCTTGAGGACCTCGCTTGGCTGGGGCTGACCTGGGACGAGCCGGTGCGCGTCCAGTCGCAGCATCTCCCCGACTACGGCCGCATGCTCGATGCGCTCGCCGCGCGCGGATTGCTCTACCCATGCTTCTGCACGCGCGCCGATATCGCGGCCGCCGCAAGCGCGCCCCACACGGCGGAAGGGGCCATCTATCCCGGCACCTGCCGAGACCTGTCACCCGACGAACGGGCCGCGCGGATCGCCGCCGGCATCCCGCACGCGCTGCGGCTCGATGCGGCGTGCGCGCTCGCGTCGGTGTCCCGTGAGCTCAACTACGAGGAGACGGGGGAAGGATGGACACGATGCCGGCCCGACCGGTTCGGAGACGTCGTGCTGAGCCGCAAGGGAATCCCGGGGAGCTATCATCTTTGCGTCACATACGATGACGCGGACCAGGGCATCACTCTGGTGACGCGCGGCGAGGATCTGCGACCGGCGACGGATTTGCACCGGCTGATCCAGGCCCTGATGGACTGGCCGGCTCCGGTCTACGCGCACCACAGGCTGCTGACCGACCCCGCGGGGCGGCGCCTTTCCAAGCGCGACGGCGCACTGTCTCTGCGCGCCCTGCGCGCAGCCGGGCGCACGCCGGCGGAGGTCCGGGCGATGGCCGGGTTCGCGGACTGACGCTCAGGCGGCCTCGACCTCCGCCGCGTCCGTCGACCGTTCCGTCATGTCTGGATCATTGAGGTAGTCGGGCATCGCATAGGCGGTCAGACGGGGAATGTCGTGCAGCGTCACCCGTGAGCCGCGCGTCTCGACACCCAATTCGCGCAGTGCCGCGAATGCACGGGACAGGTTCTCCTGTCGGCAGCCGAGCCGGCCGGCGAGCAGTCCCTTCTCGAACGGCAGCCGGATCGACGCCTCGACCGCGCCCGGGTCAGGAACCAGCGCGAGCAGGTAGCACCCCAGCCGCTGCGCCGTGGTGCGCACCTTCAAATCCCGCACCTGACGAATGACATTGCGGAAGTCGCGCGACAGCGAGAGCAGCAACGCCCGCGACAGTTCGGGCCGCTGCTTGACCAATCCACGCAGCGCCTCCGCCTCGATCGCGATCAGCCGCCCGCGGGAGACCACATGCGCCGCCTGTAGATGATGCCGGCCCAGCATGACGGAGGCGAGCACGAAATCGCCCGCCGGATGAATCACCTCCACGACCGCCGTCGTGCCGTCGGGCGCCGTGCTGGAGAGCGCGATCTGGCCCTCCAACACGTAATAGAGATGGGTCGGGACCGCGCCCTGGCGGCAGACCTCCTCTCCATGCTCGACGGTGACGACATCGCTGATGGCCTCGATCTCGGAGAGCAGGTCCTCCGGCAGATCGCGGAAGGCGGGCAGTCCCCGCAACATGGTCGTGCTCGGTCGCATCTTGTATCCTGTGACGTCTCAGCCTTGAGACACAAACCTCTGGCGCAGACTGCGCCGCCCTTTTGCTCGGGTCCAGACCCGAGCGCTTCCTGGACGGAGAGCCCCTGCATGAAGGCAGTCCTGTGCGAATCCTATGGCGGGCCGGGAGTCCTGGCGGTGCGCGAGGTGCCTGACCCTCCGCCGCCCGGCGCAGGCGAGTTGCAGGTCCGGATCAGGGCTCGAGGCGTCCAATACGTGGACGTACTGCAACTCGCCGGAAAATACCAGGTCCGCCCGGAGCCACCCTTCATCCCCGGCGGCGAGGCCGCGGGGGAGGTACTGATGATCGGCCCGGGGGTGACCCGATTCAAGCCAGGCGATTCGGTCATGAGCCGCCACAAGGGCGGCGCCTTCGTCGAGAAGGCGAATGCCAGGGAGGGCGACTGCCAACCGGTGCCCGCCGGCATGAGCCTGGAGGAGGCCGGCGTGTTCCTCTCCGGCTTCGCGACCCCCTACCACGCGCTGCTGCAGCGCGCCCGCCTCGCCCAGGGCGAGTGGGTGCTGGTGCACGGCGCGGCCGGCGGCATCGGGATCGGCGCCATCCAGATCGCCCGCCTGCGCGGCGCGCGCGTGATCGCGACCGCGAGCACGGCGGAGAAGCGCGCGGCGTGCCTGGAAGAGGGAGCCGAGCACGCGCTCGACTACCGGGAGGGGTTCGTCGAGGCGGTGAAGGAGATCACCGGCAAGCGCGGCGTCGGCATCGTATACGATCCGATCGGCGCCCAAGTGACCGAGGAATCGCTACGCTGCCTCGGCTATCGTGGGCGCCTGGTCATCCTCGGCTTCCTCGGTGGCGGCCCGGCGACGATCCGCAGCAACTACCTGCTCATCAAGGCGATCGATGCGATCGGCATCTACATGGGCGCGTTTCAGCAGAACGAGCCGGAATTGGCAGAGGCGAATATCCGGGCACTCCTCGATCTCGCCGGCCAGGGCAAGCTCAAGACCCGGATCTCGCATCGCTTCGCGCTCGAGGACGCCGCCACTGCGGTCCAGGCGGTGATCGACCGCAAGGTGATCGGCAAGGCAGTGCTGGTCGGGTGAGCGCCGCGATCGCCTCTGCTCAATCGACTCGCTATCGCGCCGGACTCCTGTGTCTGTTCAGCTCCGTGGTGCTGCTCAGCAGTGCCTGGCCGCTGACAAAGCTCGCCGTCGACAAGGGCACTACCGCACTCTGGTTCGCCGAGAGCCGTGCGGCGCTGTCCTGTCTGGTGACCGGCGCGCTCCTCGCGGCGACCCGCGGCATCCGGCTGCCGCGCCGCTCCGACCTGCCGGCCACGCTCGTGATCGGCGCGCTGCAGATCGGCTTGTTCTTCATCTTCTCTCATCTCGCCATCCGCTGGGTCGAGGCGGGGCGGACGGCAGTGCTCGCCAACACGACGATCTACTATGTCGTGCCGCTGTCGCTGCTGTTCCTGGGCGAGCACATACCTCCGCGCCGTTGGCTGGCCGCGGCCCTCGGCATCGCCGGCGTGGCCGTGTTGATCGGCCCTTGGGCGATCGACTGGTCGAGCGGATCGGTGTTGCTCGGCAATGCCTTCCTGCTGCTTGCGGGCCTCGCCTTCGGCATCGCGATCGTCGCCATCCGCGCCCGGCCGCCGCGCGCGCCGATGTTCGAGCTGCTGCCCTGGTGCTTCCTGATCGGCGCGGCGCTGATGTTTCCCCTGGTGCTGTGGGAGGCGCCGAGCGGCACGCTGGGCTCCAGCCCGGCGAGTTGGGGCGGGATCCTCTACGTGGGGCTGATCGCCGGCCCGCTCGGCACCTGGGGGATCGTCGAGGCGACCATACGCCTGCCGACAGTCGTGTCTTCGGTCGGGTTCCTCGCCACCCCTGCGCTCGGGCTGATCCTCGCCAACCTGATCCTGGGTGAGCCGCTGACCGCCGATCTGCTGGGCGGCACGGCGCTGATCCTGGCCGGGGTCGCGATCGCCGCCGTGCCAGCCCGCGCGTGATACTGCACGCCAGAGAGGCGGGCGAGGGACCGCCCGTTGCGCTGCTGCACGGCCTGTTCGGCTCTGCCCGCAATCTCGGCACGGTGCAGGCGAGGCTCGCCGCCCGGTACCGCGTGCTGGCACTCGATCTGCGCAACCACGGCGATAGTCCCCACGCTTCCGGCATGGACTACGCGACGATGGCCGAGGACGTGCGCGAGACGCTTGCCGAGAGCGGCGCGCTGCCCGCGGCACTCATCGGCCACTCCATGGGAGGCAAGGTGGCGATGCGGCTGGCGCTCGCCGCGCCCAATTCCGTCACGCGCGTCCTGATCGCCGATATCGCGCCGGTCGCCTACCCGCCGGGATTCGGCGCCTATGCCGAGGCGATGGCAGCGCTTCCGCTGCACCCGGGACTGACGCGTCCCGCCGCCGATGCGGCGCTGGCACCGGCGATCCCGGAGGCGTCGGTCCGCCCGTTCCTGCTCCAGAACCTCCGCCTCGGCGCGGCTCCGTCCTGGCGGATCGGGCTTGCGGAGATCACCGCGGCGCTTCCCGATATCGAGGGTTGGAACACACCGCCCGGCGTGAGCTACGGCGGCCCCACGCTGTTCGTCTCCGGCGAGCTCTCCTCCTACATCCAGGCCGAGGTCCGCCCCCTGATCCGCGCACTGTTTCCGGCGGCAAAATTCGTCACGCTGCGTCACGCCGGGCACTGGCTGCACGCGGATAACCCGGACGGATTCATCGCCGTGGCCGACGCGTTTCTCGGCGACCGAGCCTGATCGCTCCGCTATACCAACCACCCTTTCGGGGAGGGGCAGAGGCCGGTTAGTAGAAGATCGCGGTTCGATCGGGGTGCCCTCTACGCATCCAACGTCAGCGTTTCCACGGAGGAGATGGTCGGCAGGTGCTGGGCGATACCGGTCCAGCGATCGCCATCGTCGGTGCTTGCGAACAGGGCACCGGTGTTGGTGCCGAAATAAACTCCAGCCGGATCGAGCCGGTCGGTCGCCATCGCCTGGCGCAACACGCCGAAGAACGCGTTCTCTTGAGGGAGACCCCCGCGCAGCGCCTCCCACGTGGCACCTGCGTCGCGGGTCCGCCAGACCGCTGCCTTGCCCTCGGGCACGTACCGTCCCGCCGTGTCGCCGTTCAGGGGTAGCAGGTAGAGCGTGGCGGGATCGCGTGGGTGCGTCGCCGCCGGAAAGCCGAAGCTCGACGGCAGGCCAGCCTCGATGCTCTCCCAGTGCCGGCCGCCATCGTCGCTGCGGTACATGCCGCAGTGGTTCTGCTGATAGAGCCGGTTCGCCATCCCCGGCGCCATCACCAGGCAGTGCACGCACTGCCCGTATTCCGGATAGCGGCTGCCCTCCGGGTTGAAGTCCGCCCTCGTGCCCCGATTCCGAGCCTCCCACGTCGCGCCGCCATCCGCCGTGTGGAACACGCCCGCCGCAGAGATCGCGATCCAGAGCTGGCGCGCATCGCTCGGGTGCGGCACCAGCGAATGCAGGATGAGGCCGCCCGCCCCGGGCTGCCAGTGCGGGCGCGAGTCGTGGCCTTGCAGGCCGGCGACGTGCCGCCACGATTCTCCGCCGTCCTCACTGCGAAACAGCCCGGCAGGCTCGACGCCCGCGTAGAGGCAGCCTGCACCTCGCGCCAGGCTCCAGACCGACTTGATCGGCGTCTCGCCTGGCGCATAGGCCAGCCCCTCGCTCGAATGCGTCCAGCTCGCACCGAGATCGGTCGATTTCCAAACCGCCGGGCCGAACCACTCATTGCCGCCGCCGGCATAGATCGTGCCGGTGGCGGGATCGGCGATCACGTGGTTCATCGGCCACGCCTCGCAGAACGGACCGCGGAGCTGCCAGGAACGGCGCGCGGCATCGCTTTCGAGGATGAACGCGCCTTTCCTCGTCCCCAGCAGGATCAGCACTCGCTTGCCCATCGAAACGTCTCCCCAGCTAATGGGATGGGGCGGTCCGCACGCGTGCCGGATTGCCGAAGGCGGTCGCCCCGGCGGGCACATCACGCGTGACTACGCTGCCCGCGCCGATCAGCGCATCGTCTCCGATCCTGACGCCCGGCAGGATGATCGCGCCCGCCCCGATCCAGACGTTCCGTCCAATGCGCACCGGCTGGCCGAACTCCAGCCCGGAGGCCCGCTCCGCCGGATCGCGCGGATGGTCCGCTGCCAGGATCTGCACCCCGGGCCCGATCTGCGTGCGATCGCCGATGCTGACCTTGGCAACATCGAGGATCACGCAGTTGAAGTTCAGGAACACGCCCGCGCCGAGGCGGATGTTGAAGCCGTAGTCGCAATGGAACGGTGGCCGGATCTCGCTGCCGTCGCCGACAGCGCCGAGCCGTTCCGCCAGCAACTCGCGCCGCTCCGAAGGGGTCCGGCCGAGCGACGCGTTGTAGCGCGCAAGCCACCTGTGCGCCGCCAGTTGCTCGGCCTGAACGTCAGGCGCAGTGGGGTCGTACAGCTCCCCCGCTAGCATCTTCTCCATCTCCGCGCGCATCAGGCGCAGCAGGACGCCTGGGTGCTCGGCGCGTCGTATTTGTCGTGGTGCAGCACCCAGTCGGTCAGGTTGCCGTTCTTGGTTTCGTCCCGGCCCTTCGGCGTGATGTCGAGATAGCTGTAGGCGCCGAGGAACATCTCTCCGCCGCGCGCGAAGCTGGAGTAGGTGTGGAAGATGTCGCCGCTCGCGTCCTTGCAGAAGACGCTGACGCCGGACAGCTCGTCGCTGTCGATGCGGCGCATCTCGTAATTGTAGAACATCTCGCCACGCTCGATCTGCTCCGGCGTGAAAGATACGTTGAAGTCGTAGTTGAAGTCGCTCCCGAAGGACGACACCCATTTGAAGCGCCAGCCCATGCGCTTCTTGAACGTCTCGATCCTCGCGAGCGGCGCGCGCGACACCGCGAGCAACGTCACGTCGTGATGCTCCAGATGTGGCAGCGCGCCGTCGATATGATCGGCGTGGAAGGAGCAGCCGACGCATCCCTCCTCCCAGTCCGGACCGAACATGAAGTGCTTGACAATGAGCTGGCTGCGCCCGCCGAACAGGTCGGAGAGTGTCTCCTTCCCGACGGGACCATCGAACATATAGGCTTTTTCAACCTTGATCCAGGGCAGCGCCCGGCGCTCCTCGCTCAGCGCATCGCGCGTGCGCGTGAACGCCTTCTCCTTGGCGAGCAGCGCCCGGCGGGCCGCGATCCACGCGTCGCGGGAGACGATCTGGTGGGTGGTCATGGATTCCTCCTCACGCAAATAGCCGTTCGAGTCTACCGAGGCTCTTGGTCCAGCCGGCGCGATGTCCGTCGCGTGCCGCCTCGTCGAAGAACCGTTCGTGCGTCAATGTCAGCAGCGTCCCGCCGCCCTGCTTGTCGAAGGTCAGCGAGACTTGCAACTCGCGCTCCGGCGTGCTGCGCCACGCCCAGCTGAAGACCAGCCGCGCGGCGGGCACGATTTCCCGATAGGTGCCGCTCACCTCGTGCTGCTCGGCGTCGTCCGTGCGGAACACCACCCGGAACCGCCCGCCGACGCGTACATCCGTTTCGGCGACGGACACCGCGCCCGACGGTCCCCACCAGCGCATCATCTGCGCGGGCTCCGTCCAGGCACGGAAGACCGCCGCCGGCGCCGCCCTGATGTGGCGCTGGAGGGTGAGGCTCGGTCGGTCAGACATGCATCCTCCTCGACGAAGGCGGCGAGACGGTCGAGCTGCGCCGACCAGAATCGCCGGTAATGATCCAGCCAGTCCGCCGCCTGTTCCATCGGCGCGGCGCGCAGCCAGCACGAGACGGTGCGGCCGTTCTTCTGCCGCGTCACCAGCCCGGCCTCGGCGAGCACGTCGAGATGCTTGATGACCGCCGGCAGCGACATCGAAAACGGCCGCGCCAGCTCGCTCACCCCGATCCCACCCTGGGCGCCCAATCGCGCGAGCAACGCCCGCCTTGTCGGATCGCCCAGCGCGGCGAAGGTGCGATCAAGGGAGGCGGGTTGTAACTCAACCATTTGGTTTACTATTCCGCTTCCTGCATTCCTGTCAAGCGTGCACCGACAGAAGCCGGTTCATGTCCTTGGGATGGCGACCGAGACGCCGCTGCTGATCGGCGAATTGGCCGCCAACCGATGGGAACATCGACCTCCTGCTCGTGTTCATGGGGCCTGTGCCATTTCGAGCTGGCGCCGGCGAATGCGCTGAAAGTCTTCATGCTGGTTGTCACCAGCCTGGTGCCGATCGCGCTCTTCGGCTGGGCGGGAAGCATCTGGTGGCCGGACGGATTGATCCTCCCGGCGCGCAGCCTCGCCGGCGCGCCTATCGGCGCCAAGCTGTCATCGCATCCGGACGCGCGCCGTTGGGTGTTCCGGTCGCTGGTCGCGGCGATCTCGCTCGAGGTCATCCATCTCGGCATCTCCTACATCGCCGAGTTCAGCGCGGTCGGCCACGCAACGCCGCAGGGCCGCGCGCATCCCTATACCTCGCCGGGTCACGCTCGTTAGACTTGCGCCCACTGTCGGAGAGGGAACCGCCATGAAGAACCATCCGGACGCAAGCGTCACCAATCCCGCGCGGCGCTCGATCCTGCACGGCGCGACCGCGGCGTCCGCCGCCGCGTTGCTCGCCGCGAGCACGCGAGCCGCTGCCGCCGCCGGGTGCGGGCCATATCCCGACCATCCGCGATGGAGGTTCGTCTTCGTCAATCACGTCACGACCAATCCGTTCTTCGTGCCGACGGTCTCGGGCATCCAGGATGCCTGCGCCTTCTTCGGCTGCGACTACCAGTGGACTGGCTCCGAAATCTCGAACGCCGCCGAGATGGTGAACGCGATGAACACCGCGATCGCCGGCAAGGCGGACGCGATCGCGGTCTGTCTCGTCGACCCGAAGGCTTTCAACGCGCCGACCGAGCGGGCGCTTAACGCCGGAATTCCCGTCTTCGCCTATAACGCCGATGCGCCAGCGGGCTCCGGCAACAAGCGGCTCGCCTATATAGGCCAGGACCTCTATCAGGCCGGCTACCTGGAAGGCGAGCGCATCTCCCGCCTCATCGACTCGGGGCCGGTCGCGCTCTTCATCGCCACGCCCGGCCAGCTCAACATCCAGCCGCGCCTCGACGGCGCGCGCGACGCCATCAAGAAGCTCAACCCAAAGATACAGGCCTCGGAGGTCGCCACCGGTCCGACGACGAACGAGGAGCTCGCGGCGATGCGCGCCTACTATCTTGGTCACAAGGACGTGAAGGGGATGTTCACGGTCGATGGCAGCACCTGGGTGCTGGGGGAGGTGATGCAGCAGTTCGACCTGCGCAAGAAAAGCATCATCGCCGGCGGCTTCGATCTGATCCCCAAGACGCTCACCGCCATCGATTCAGGCGATCTGGACTTCACCATCGACCAGCAGCCTTACTTGCAGGGCTTCTACACGGTGATGGAGATGTTCATGTGGAAGGTGTCCGGCGGCCTCGTCGGCGCCGCCGACATCGACACCGGCTTGAAGTTCATCACCAAGGATAATGTGAAGCCGTACCTCACGACCAAGACCCGCTACGAGGGTGGGTCCTCGGCGCAGCAGATCGTCCCGCACACCGGCCCGGCCTGATCGTGGCGCCACCGGCGGCCCGCGGCGACGGCTCCAACCGAGCGCGCTCGCCGAACCCGATGCGTGCCTTCCTGCGCTGGCGGGAGGCGGGGATCATCATCGTCGCGGTGCTGCTGGTCATCTATTTCGAGGTTGCCAACGCCAACTTCCTGACCAACGAGAACCTGCAAACCCTGTCGCAGTTCGTGGCACCCTGGGCGATCATCGCCTGCGGCGAGATCATGCTGCTCATCTGCGGCGAGATCGACCTCTCGGTCGGGCAGGTCTTCGCACTCGCGCCCTTCGTCATGTATTTCGCCGATCAGGCGGGTTTCCCGCTCTGGCTCGCCGTCATCGTCGCGCTGGTCGCCTCCGCCGCTGTCGGCCTGTTCAACGGCTTCATCACCGTCGTCCTGAACGTCCCCTCGTTCGTCACCACCCTCGGCTCGCTGTTCATCCTCAACGGCCTGACGCTGACCATCTCGCGCGGCTTCCCCGCGACAACTCCGGGCGGTCCGCTCGCCGCCTCGATCATGGGCGGGGGCGCCTATTCCGAGATCCTCTGGGCGCTGTTCATCGTCGCCATCATGCACGTCATCTTGCGCCACACCCGCTGGGGCCTGCACACGATCGCCGTCGGCGGCAACGTCGTCGGCGCCGGCGAGGCGGGAATCCATGTAGGGCGCATCCGCATCGGCAATTTCGTGCTGACCAGCCTGCTCGGCGGCTTCACCGGCATCATAGAAGCCTTTCGCATCGCCTCGACCGACCCGCTCGCCGGCGGCACGGAGTACATGTTCCTCGCCGTCGCCGCCGGCGTCATCGGCGGCACCGCGCTCGCCGGCGGGTCCGGGACGATCCTGGGCGGGTTCGTCGGTGCCATCGTGCTCGCCGTGCTGCGCGACGGCTTCACGCTCCAGGGCATCAACGCCTTCACCTTCGACCTAATCATCGGCGCCGCGATCCTGATCGCGATGGTCGCCAACGTCCGCCTCGCGCGGCTACGCATGACGGGAGGACGCGAATGAGCGAGCAAGGGAGCGAGGTGCTGCGCGCCGCCGACATCGTCAAGCGCTTCGGCTCGATTACAGCGCTGAACGGGGTCTCGCTGCATCTCGAACGCGGCGAGCGGCTCGGCATCCTAGGCGACAACGGCGCGGGCAAGTCGACGCTGCTCAAGATCCTAACCGGGTTTCACCAACCGACATCAGGCACCCTGACGGTGAACGGACGAGAGGTTCTTCTGCGCTCCGTCGACCACGCGCGCTCGCTGGGAATCGAATGCGTCTACCAGGACCTCGCCCTGGTCAACACACTCAGCGTCTATCACAACATGTTCCTCAACCGTGAGCCGCGCCACCGTTTCCTGCCGCTGGTGGATCACCGCTCCATGCGTCGCCGCGCCGCAGAGGCGCTCGACGATATCGGCGTGCGGGTTCCCTCGGTCGACGCCGAGGTGGCGATGCTGTCCGGCGGACAGCGCCAAGCGATCGCGGTTGCCCGCGCGGTCTATTCCAACGCCAAGATTTTGCTTCTCGACGAGCCGCTGGCCGCAATGGGCGCGCGCGAGGCCGGGCTGATCATCGACCTGCTCGACCGCCTCAAGCAGCGCGGCGACATCTCCATGGTCATCATCGCGCACAACTATGCGCAGGTGCTCGACATCTGCGATCGCGTCATGCTGATGCAGCACGGCCAGGTGACGTTCACCAGCCGCAGCGCCGACACGTCACCCGAGGAGCTGCTGGAGATCGTCCGTCGGGAGTACCGCGACCGGCAGGCGGCGTGATTCGTCGACTTCAGCGCAAAGATCGTAAGGCGGACGTAGTCCGCCTCCATGGAGCGGGCGGATTGCGTCCGCTCTACAAGCAAGACTGCTGCTCGCGTGGCGGCGGCGGCTGCCCTTACCGCCCCCGTGGATCAAGCGCATCGCGCAGCCCGTCGCCCACGAGGTTGAACGACAGCACGCACAGGAAGATCGCGATCCCAGGGAAGATCGCGAGCCACGGCGCCTGGGTCAGGAACTGTTGCGCCTCGTTCAGCATCGACCCCCACGACGGCGTCGGCGGCTGCTGGCCCTGGCCGAGGAAGGACAGCGCCGCCTCGGCGAGAATGGCGACCGCACTCGCGAGCGTGCCCTGTACCAGCACCGGCGGCAGGATGTTGGGCGCGATATGGCGCAACGCGACCCGCCAGCCCGGATTGCCGAGCGCGCGCGCCGCCTCGACGTAGTCGTTGCTCATGGCGTCGAGCGTCGCGGCGCGAGCGACCCGCATGAACTGCGGGAAGTAGCTGACGCCGATCGCTATCATCGCGTTGCGCAAGCTGGGGCCGAGGAAGGCGGCGAGCGCGATCGCCAGGATCAGGAACGGAACGGCGAGCATCGCATCGACGATGCGGCTGAGCACCGCGTCCACCCAGCCGCCCGCGAACCCGGCGAGCAGCCCTACCGGCACGCCGATGCCGCCCGCGATTGCGACCGAGACGACGCCCGCGAGCAGGCTCGAGCGCGCCCCGAAGATGACGCGTGACAACACGTCCCGCCCGTTCTGGTCGGTGCCCATCCAGTGCGCCCAGGATGGCGCCTTGCGGATCGCGGTCCAGCTCGTGGCGATTGGATCGTCCGGCGCGATCAGCGGCGCGGCGATCGCGATCAGCACCATCAGCACGACGACGATCAACCCCGCGACCGCGAGCCTGCGGGCGAGGAACCGGCGCAGCGCGATGCGGCCCGGGCTCTCAACGGCGAGGCCCGCGCGCGCGGGAAGCGCGGTCGCGCTCATGCCGCGCGCAACCGCGGGTTGATGTAGATATAGAGGATATCGGCGACCAGGTTCAGCAGCACGAACACCGCCGCGGTGACCAGGACGACGCCCTGGACCACCGGATAGTCCCGGTTGAACACGGCGTCGACGATCATCTTGCCGAACCCCGGGATGCTGAACACCTGCTCCGTCAGCACCGCGCCGGACAGCAGTGTCCCGAGCTCCAGCGCGCCTAGCGTCACCACCGGGATCAGCGCGTTGCGCAAGGCGTGGCGGATGATGACGATGCGCTCGCGCAATCCCTTGGCGCGCGCCGTGCGCACGAAATCCTGGCTCATCGCGCCCAGCATCGCACTGCGCGTATGGCGCATCAGGACCGCCGCCGTGGCGCTGCCGAGCACGATCGCCGGCATGATGGTGGTCGCGAGCGAGCGGACCCAGTTCTGGGTCAGCGGCACGTAGCCCGATGGTGGCAGCCAGCCGAGATCGACCGAAATCAGCAGGATCATCATGATCCCGAGCCAGAAGGTCGGCGTGGACAGGCCGGCGAGGCCGATCGCGTTGGCGAGCGTGTCCCAGACCGTGTTGCGCCGCACCGCGGCGATCACGCCCGTGGGAATCCCGATCGCGACGGCGAAGACAAAGGCCATGGCGCCGAGCTGCAGCGTCACCGGCAGCTTCTGCGCGATCAGCGTCGTCACGTTCTCCCGGTTGCGCCACGAATAGCCGAGATTGCCGTGCAGTACGTTACCCAGCCAGTGCACGTACTGCGCCGGGATCGGACGGTCGAGCCACAGTTCCGAGCGGATCTGCGCGACCGTCTGGACATCTGCGCTCTCGCCCGCGAGCACGAGCGCCGGGTCGCCCGGCATGAGCTGCTGGAGGGCGAACACCATCACGCTGACCAGCAGCAGCGTGGGGATGACCTGCGCGATCCGGGTCCCGAGACGACCGCCCACGGCTGAACCTCTTCTGACCGACGGCTGGGGCGGGTTTGGCGCCCCCTCCCCGCGCTGCTATACCCCGCCCGCCGCCCGGGAGAGGATCGCCTATGGCTCGCCGCCGCCAGCTCTATGAAGGGAAAGCCAAGATCCTGTTCGAGGGGCCGGAGCCGGGGACGCTTGTACAATACTTCAAGGACGACGCCACCGCCTTCAATGCCCAGAAGAAGGGCACGATCACCGGGAAGGGCGTGCTGAACAACCGGATCAGCGAGTACCTGATGATGCGGCTCGCGGAGATCGGGGTGCCCACCCATTTCGTCCGCCGGTTGAACATGCGCGAGCAGCTCATCCGGGAGGTGGAGATAATTCCACTGGAGGTTGTGGTCCGCAACGTCGCGGCCGGCTCCCTCTCGACCCGTCTCGGCATCCCCGAAGGCACCCGCCTGCCCCGCTCCATCATCGAATACAACTACAAGAACGACGCGTTGGGCGACCCCCTGGTCTCCGAGGAGCACGCGACCTGCTTCGGCTGGGCCTCCACCCAGGACCTCGACGACATCGTCGCCCTCACGCTGAGGGTGAACGACTTCCTCACCGGCCTGTTCCTCGGCGTCGGCATCCTGCTCGTCGACTTCAAGCTCGAGTTCGGCCGGTTATGGGAGAACGACGAGATGCGGATCGTGCTCGCCGACGAGATCAGCCCCGACAATTGCCGCCTCTGGGACAGCAAGACCAACGAAAAAATGGACAAGGACCGCTTCCGCCGCGACATGGGCAAGGTCGAGGAGGCGTACCAGGAGGTCGCCAAGCGCCTCGGCATCCTGCCCGAGGCCGGCACCCGCGACATGAAGGGGCCGGAGACGATGCAGTGAAGGCGACGGTCACCGTCATGCTCAAGACCGGCGTGCTCGACCCGCAGGGCAAGGCGATCGCGCACGCCCTCGCCGGCCTCGGCTTCGCCGGCGTGACCGACGTGCGCGCCGGCAAGCTGATCGAGCTCGACCTCGCCGAGACCGACCCCGCTCGCGCCCGCGTCCGTGCCGAGGAGATGGCTCGCCGCCTGCTCGCCAATCCCGTGATCGAGAGCTTCAACGTCGCGGTGGAGGGCGCATGAGGGCAGGGATCGTCACCTTCCCGGGGATCAATCGCGAGCGCGACATGGCGATCGCGCTGGAGAACTCCTCCGGCCAGGCCCCGCGCATGATCTGGCACACCGAGACCGACCTCTCGCGCCTCGACCTCGTGGTTCTTCCCGGCGGATTCAGCTACGGCGACTACCTGCGCTGCGGAGCGATGGCGGCGCATTCGCCCGTCATGTGCGCGGTGCGCGACTTCGCCGCGCGCGGCGGCTACGTGCTCGGCGTCTGCAACGGCTTCCAGATCCTGACCGAGGCGGGACTGCTCCCCGGCGCGCTGCTGCGCAACGCCACGCTGCGCTTCATCGCCGCCGACTGCCATCTGCGGGTGGAGCGGGCCGATACAGCCTTTACCGCGCAATACCAGCGTGGCACCGTTTTCCGCGCCCCGATGGCGCACGGGGACGGTAACTATGTCGCCGACGAGGCGACGCTCGACCGGCTGGAGGGCGAGGGCCTCGTCGCCTTCCGCTATGTCACGCCGCGCGGCGAGGTGACCGAGGCGGCCAACCGCAACGGGAGCGCCCGCGCGATCGCCGGCATCTACAGCCCCAACCTGCGCGTTCTCGGGCTGATGCCGCATCCGGAGAACCTAGTGGATCCCCTGATGGGCGGCACCGACGGCAAGCCCCTGTTCGACGCCCTCGCGGCGGCGCAGGCGGCGTGACGATTGGCTCTCGCCGGCGGGTGGCGCTTCGCTTATCCACCCTATCGTCCGGACCAACGGTAGGGCGGAAAAGCGCAGCGCATTCCGCCAGCCCAGGCACCGCACGCTCGTGACGGACGTCGACCAGTCCCTCGCCGCCGAGTTCGGCCTCGGCGCCGACGAATACGCCAAGATCCTCGCCATCCTGGGCCGCACCCCTTCGCTCACCGAGCTCGGCGCCTTCAGCGTGATGTGGAGCGAGCACTGCTCCTACAAATCCTCCCGAGTGTGGCTCCGCCAGCTCCCGACCAAGGCGCCCTGGGTGATCCACGGGCCGGGCGAGAACGCTGGGGTCGTCGACATCGGCCACGGCCTCGCCGCGATCTTCAAGATGGAGAGCCACAACCACCCGAGCTTCATCGAGCCCTACCAGGGAGCGGCGACCGGCGTGGGCGGCATATTGCGCGACGTGTTCACGATGGGCGCGCGCCCGATCGCCAACCTCAACGCGCTCCGCTTCGGCGACCCCGCCAAGCCGGCGACGAAGCGCATCGTGGACGGCGTGGTGCGCGGCATCGGCGGCTACGGCAACTGTGTCGGCGTCCCCACCGTGGGCGGCGAGGTCAACTTCCACCCGGCGTACGACGGCAACCCGCTGGTCAACGCGATGACGGTCGGCATCGCGCCGAAGGACCGCATCTTTCTGTCGGCCGCCGCCGGCATCGGCAATTCAGTCGTGTACGTGGGCTCCAAGACCGGGCGCGACGGCATCCACGGCGCGACCATGGCCTCGGCCGCCTTCGGCGAGGACGCCGCCGAGAAGCGCCCCACCGTGCAGGTCGGCGATCCGTTCACCGAGAAGCTGCTGATCGAGGCGTGCCTCGAGCTGATGGCGACCGACGCGATCGTCGCCATCCAGGACATGGGCGCGGCGGGCCTCACCTCGTCGTCGGTGGAGATGGCCGGCAAGGGCGGCGTCGGGATCGAGCTCGACCTCGACGCCGTGCCGCAGCGCGAGGCCGGGATGACCGCCTACGAGATGATGCTGTCCGAAAGCCAAGAGCGGATGCTCATGGTCCTGCGCCCGGACCGGGAGGAGACGGCCCGGGCCGTCTTCGCCAAGTGGGAGCTGGATTTCGCCGTGATCGGACATCTGACCGACACCGGGCGGATCGTCGTGCGCCATCGCGGCGCGGTGGAGGCGGACATCCCGCTCGGCCCGCTCTCCGACGAGGCGCCGCTCCTGCATCGCCCGACCGCGGAGACGCCGAAGCCGCCTTCCATCGCCTCCACCCGGGTGGAGGACCGGCTCGGCCTCGCCCGCGGCCTCGAACGGCTGATCGCCTGCCCGGATCTTTGTTCGCGCGCCTGGATCTGGGACCAGTACGACGCCCGGGTCGGCGGGCTGACCGTGCTGCGCCCCGGCCAAGCCGACGCTGCCGTGGTGAAGGTCGACGGCGCGCCGATCGCGCTCGCGCTCACCACCGACTGCACCCCCCGCTATTGCGCCGCCGATGCCGAAGCGGGCGGGCGGCAAGCGGTCGCCGAGGCGTGGCGGAACCTCACGGCGGTCGGCGCCCGCCCGCTCGCGATCACCGACAACATGAATTTCGGCAACCCCGAGAAGCCCGAGATCATGGGCCAGTTCGCCGCCGCGATCCGCGGCATGGCGGCGGCCTGCGAGGCGCTGAACTTCCCCGTCGTGAGCGGCAACGTCAGCCTCTACAACGAAACGCGCGGCGCGGGAGAGGCACGGGCGATCCTGCCGACGCCGGTGATCGGGGGGCTCGGCGTCCTCGACGACCCGGCCCGCGCGATGGGGATCGCGCTTCGCCCTTGGCTCGACCTCGTGCTGGTCGGCGAGACGCGCGGCTGGCTCGGCCAGTCGCTCTGGCTGCGCGAGGTCGCTGGGCGGGAGGAAGGTGCGCCGCCCCCCGTGGATCTGCGCGCCGAGCGCGCGGTGGGCGACTTCGTGCGCGCCCAGATCGCCGCCGGCAACGTGCGCGCCTGCCACGACGTCTCGGACGGCGGCGTGCTGGTCGCGGTCGCCGAAATGGCGATGGCGGGGATGACCGGGGTGCGCCTGTCCACCGGCCCTCGCGAGATTCCCGGCCACGCCTTCTGGTTCGGCGAGGACCAGGCCCGCTACGTGCTGGCAGTCGGCGACTCCCCCGCCCTCATCCGCGCGGCCGAGGTTGCCGGCGTGGCCGCGATGCGGATCGGCACCTCCGGCGGACGGGACCTCACCCTGCCGGACGGTGGCAGTATCTCCGTCGCCGCGCTACGGGCCGCCCACGAGCGGTTCTTTCCGGCCTGGATGGACGAATTGCCGCAATCTTAAGGGGTTGCGCTTTCGTCCGAAGGTCGCGCCCATACGGCAGTGAAACCCCCCCGTTCAAGCTGCGCTGACGCGCCCACCTCCTCCGCCATGCCCGCGCCTGTCGCGACAAGCGCGGGCATGATGCTCAGCCCACCACTCCCCCGCTCCGCAGGCCCGCCACTTCGCGTTCGCTGAACCCCGCGTCGCGCAGCACGGCGTCGGTGTCGGCGCCGCGTTCGGGGGCGATGCGAACCTCGGGGGATGTTCGGGAAAAGCGGGGAGCCGGGCCGGGCTGCGGGGCGCCGTCAATATCGATGAAGGCACCGCGCGCCTTCGCATGCGGGTGCTGCGGCGCCTCGGTCATCGACAGCACCGGGGCGAAGCACACGTCGCTACCCTCCATGATCGCGCACCACTCCTCGCGCGTGCGCGTGCGGAAGATCGCGGCGAAGCGCTCGCGCATCCCGGGCCACGCGGCGCGATCGCCTTGCGGCGGCAGCGCCTCTCCCGCAAGCCCGGTCTTCTCCAGCAGCAGCGCGTAGAATTGCGGCTCGATCGAGCCGATCGCGACGTGTTTGCCGTCCTTGGTTTCGAACACGCCGTAGAACGACGCGCCGCCGTCGAGCATGTTCTCGCCGCGCTTGTCGGTCCACGCGCCCGCCGCGTGCATCCCGTAGGCGGCCCCCATAAGCAGCGCGGTGCCGTCGACCATCGCAGCATCCACTACCTGCCCCTTGCCGGAGCGCATCGCCTCCAGCAGCCCGCACACCATGCCGAAGGCGAGCAACATCCCCCCGCCGCCGTAGTCGCCCACCAGGTTGAGCGGCGGCACCGGCGTCTCCTTGGTGCCGATCGCATACAGCGCGCCGGCGAGCGCGATGTAGTTGATGTCGTGCCCGGCCGCCTTGGCGAGCGGCCCCTCCTGTCCCCAGCCGGTCATCCGCCCGTACACGAGCTTCGGATTGCGCTTGAGGCACACATCCGGACCGACGCCCAGCCGCTCGGCGACGCCGGGACGGAACGGCTCCATCAGCCCGTCCGCCCGCTCGACAAGCCGCAGCACGACCTCCGCCGCGCCCGGCTTGCGCAGGTCGATCGCGATGGAACAGCGGCTGCGTTCGTGTACCCGGTAGCGCGCCTCGCGCACCAGTCGCAGCCCTTCCGACCCGATGCGGTCGACACGAATCACGTCGGCGCCCATGTCGCCCAGCATCATCGCCGCCATTGGCCCGGGGCCGATCCCGGCAAGCTCGATCAGCCGCAGCCCTGCAAGCGGTCCCATCAGATCACTCCTTCGCGTCGCAGATCGCCGACCTCGGCGGCCGAGAGGCCCAGCCAGCCGCCGTAGACCTCCTGATTGTGCTGACCGAGCGTCGGGCTCGGCATGGTCGGCGGCAACCCGGTGCCATGCAGGCGCAGCGGCGTCGTCGGCATCACCACGTCGCCGAACTCCGGATGATGCACGCGCTCGAGGAAGCCGCGTTCCCGCATATGTGCGTCCGCCATCACCTCGGCGACGTCGCGCACCGGCGCGCCCGGGATGCGGTAGCGCTTGCAGGCGGCGGCGACCTCGTGCTTGCCGAGCGCGCGCGTCCAGCCGCGCACCAGCGCGTCGAGCTCCACCTGGTTGGCGACGCGGGCCTTGTTGGTCGCAAAACGCGGATCATCGGTGAGATCCTCGCGCCCCATCGCCTTCAAGAGATTCTGGAAGTGACGCTCCGTCACCACGTGAATCGCGACCCACCCATCCGTCGCGGGATAGGCGCTATAGGGGGCGCTGCTCAGCGCCGCCTGCTGGTTGCCGACGCGCGGCGGCACCGTGCCCGTGCGCTGATAGTATTCGATCGGTGAGCTGAGCGAGCAGTACACCGCCTCCTGCATCGCGACCTCGACGAGCCTCCCGCGACCCGTCGTCGTGCGCTCGAACAGCGCGGTCATGATGCCGGCATAGAGATGGATGCCGCCCATAATGTCGACGAGAGTCGGTCCCGCCTTGATGGGTGGCCCGTCCGGCGGGCCGGTGACGCTCATGATCCCGGAGGCCGCCTGGATCGTGAAGTCCATCGCCAGATTGTCGCGATCCGGGCCGCTGATCCCGAAACCGGACCCGGTGGCATAGATCAGGCGCGGGTTCACCTCGACCAGCACGGAATAGCCGACGCCCAGCCCATCCATTGTGCCCGGGGCGAAATTCTCCAGCAGCACGTCCGCTTTGCGCGCCATCGCGAACAGCAACTCCCGCCCGCGGGCAGTCTTTAGGTTGAGTGTGACGCCCCGCTTGTTCGCGTTCAGCATCGCGAAGGAAAAGATGGCCGACTTGCCGGGCTCGGCGCGCGCACGCAGCGGCTCCCCCGTAGTCGGCTCGACTTTGATGACGTTCGCGCCCGCTTTCGCCAGCAGCAGCGTGCAGTATGGCCCCTGGAAGACTTGGCCGAAGTCGATGACGGTGATCCCGGACAGCGGCAGTTGCTCGGTCATGCCCCGAGTTTCCGCCGCCGCGTCTAGGCCGGCAAGGGCGCCTTCGCCCCCCCCATGAACCGCAACGCGAATCGCACCAGCCGCGGCACTGTGCGCGGACGCACCAGACGCGTGTCGTAGCCGCTGAGGCGGCGGTCATTCTCCGCGAGGCAGAGGCGCATCAGCTCGGCAGTGCCGATGTCATCTCCCACAGCACCCGCGCCCTGCACGGTGAAATTAGCATTCTCCTTCTCGCCAGCACTCACGTCGCGGGCAAGCCCGATACGCTCGCGGATCAGGAACGCCCACACCCCGAGTGTCTTCAGCAGGAACCATGGGCGGCGCCAGAGCGGCATGGTGCGCTTATGCCAGGCGACCCAGTTCATGAAGAACAGGATGTGGCGGCCTTCCTCCTGGATCACAGGCTCGAAAGTGTCGACGAGTTCGGGCGGGAAATAGCCGGAGCGCTTGGCCAGCTCGAACAGCCCGAAGGCGAAGAAGCTGTCGATGCACTCGGAGTAGCCGGTGACCATGAAGCCCCATTCGGCGTCGCGCGGCTCGACATATTCGGGCTCGGGCTCCAGCTCGATCCCGTACGCGGTGACGAGATGGGACAACACCTCCTTGTGACGGCCCTCCTCGAAGGCCATCAGCTCGAATGCCTCGCGCAGCAGCGGATCGGCGATCCGGCGCGCATAGGATCGGATACGCAACTTCGCGCGTCCCTCGGTCTGCACGGCGATATCCCAGATGGGAAGCGAGGTCAGCCGCTCGCGCGCGTCGGGATCGAGCACCGGCCAGTCGATGACCGCCGGCTTGTACGGGTTGAACGTATCGAGCAGCATGCGGCTGAACATGGCCTTGCGGGCGTCGTTCTCGCCGCCGGCCGGCGTGCTGCCGCTGAACCGCCAGTTCCGTGCCGCATGGTCCGCCGCCGCAACCGTCGGTACTGTCCATCCCCGCCTCGACCCCGCGCAGCGGCCAAAAGCGGCCGCGCCCCTTGTTGCGCAACGCCAGGCCGCGCGAGTCGAAGGGGACGCGGATGAGCGGATTGTTACATGAAGCCTTCCAGCTCGTTGTTCGCCCACTTGATCGCCTGCTCGGGCGTTTGGCCGCTCACCAGCTTTGCGACCATGGTCGGGATGGTGCCGCGGTTCCACATCTGCACCGCGATCTCCGCCGGGGCTGCCGAGCCGGGGATATAGTATTTCGCCTCGTGCCAGGGCCGCAGCGGATAGTTGTACACAACGCCGAGCGGCGGCTCGACTTCCGACCAGATCTTGAAGTCGGCGAAGGACTTGAAGGGCGGGATGTCGTAGCCGACCACGGCCGTGGTCAGTGTCTCGGCCTGCGGGCGCTGCATCAGATAGTGGATCAGCTCCTTCGCCGGCTGCTTGTCCTTGGCGAAGCTCCAGATGCCGTAGAAGTACGGCCGGTGCGGCACTAGCCGGCCCTTCACCCCCTTTGGGTTAGGGAACGTCCAGCAATCCGCGGCCACCTGTGGGGCGTCGCGCTTGGCGACCGCCCAGGCGGATGGCGGGTTCCAGATCATCGCCGCCTTGCCTGAGATAAGCGCCCGGTTGTTGGAGGCGTCGTCATAACTCACGGTGTCGGGCGGCAGCACCGCAGTCAGCTTCTTCGCGTATGCGAGGACATTGTGGACCGCGTCGGTATCGACGGTGATCTTGCCCTCGCCGTTGACAAGATCAGCTCCGAACGCGCCGAAGATCGCGCCCCAGGTCTGCACCGAATCAGTCGTCGCGCCGCAGCCGAATCCGAATGGATATCCCGCCTTGTGGCAAGCCTCGGCGGCCTTCAGCATCATATCGTAATCCCACTCTGGCGCCTCGGGTGGCTTGACCTCGTGGGCCGGATACATCGCCTGCACGTCGATGCCGGCATACTTCTTGAGCATGCTGATACGCGCGCAGGGCGGCAGCGGCGCGCTGCCGGGACCGACCGGCACCGCCATCCAGTGCCCTTTGATCTTCGCGAGATACTCGACGGTCTCGATCGTCGGCCCATTTTCGGCGATCAGCTTCGCCATGACATCGTCGACCGGCTCCAGCAGATCTGACCACTGATGCACCGTCCACTGGTCGAACGCGAAGATGTCGTGGCCTGTCTTGGCCAGCGCCTCCGCCCCCATCGTGAGGTCGATCTTGTTGCCGATGGCACTGAGAAAATCGATCTGCACGTCAACGTGGTTCTTCTCCGCCCAGACCGCGACAACCTTCCGCATGGCGTCGTTTCCGGCCGGGACCCAGTGGTCCCAAAACGCGCAGGTCAGGCGCCCCGCTGAATGGGCGGAATGAATGTTGACGAGCGGCAGGGCGGCCGCGGCGGCCGAGGCCTGGAGTACGCGGCGGCGGGATAATGCTGGCATCGTGTGGACTCTCCCATGAACGGCCGGCGGTTTCGTTGCGCTGGGTTGGCCGGCTCGGTGCACACGATTCCGCACCGCGCGCCGCTTGGATTGTGAAATCTCGGTAACCTCAGGCCGGCCGGGGTCGGTCGATCATTCGCGTGAAGCTCACCAGCGCGGCAAATACCGAAATGCCGGTGGCGATGATGAGCACCAGCACAGTCCCCCGGGTTGGGAAAAGCCCGAACACCAGTGCGACCACCGCGGCGCCTACCGTCTGACCGAGCAAGCGGGAGGTGGCCTGCATCCCGCTCGCCCCGCCCGAGCGCGAGCGTGGTGCCGTGGTCAGAATCGCACGGTTGTTCGGCGTGTTGAAGAAGCCGAAGCCGACGCCGCAGATCGCCATGCGCCAGACGATGTCGAACATCGCCGGATGCCTCGGCAGCGCCGCCAGCAGCCCGAGGCCCACCGCCATCACGGCGAGCCCCGATCCGCTCAGCACGCCGACCTTGTAGCGATCCGCCATGCGCCCCGAGATCGGCGCGATCAGCGCCACGCTCAGCGGCCAGGGCGTCATCAGAAGCCCGGTGGTCACCGCGTCGAGGCCCATCGTATTCTCGAACAGGAACGGCAGGGCGACGAGCGACATGCCCTGGGCCATGAATGAGCAGATGGAGGTGGCTACCGATAACGCGAACAGCGGCACCCGCATCAGGTCCACCGGCAGCAGCGGCGCGGTCCGCGTCATCTGCCGCGTCACCAGTACGGCGCCCACCACGACCGCGACCCCAAGCTGCATAATGACCGCGAGCGCCCGCTCGCCATGGCCCAGCCCGTCGATGCCGGTGATGAGGCTGCCGAACACCACCGCGCTCAGGAAGGCACTGGAGAGGTCGAATTTCTGCCCCGATTTCGGCGTCGCCGGCAGCGCCCGCCAGGCCATCGCGATCGCCGCCAGGCCGATCGGCACGTTGACCGCGAACAGCCACGGCCAATTGGCGACCGCGAGGATCGCCGCCGCGACCGTCGGTCCGACCGCGCTCGAGATCGAGCCGATGGTCGCGTTGATGCCGAACCCTTGCCCGAGCATCCGCCGCGGATAGATGAAGCGCACCAGCGCGCCGTTCACGCTCATGATGCCTGCGGCGCCGAACCCCTGAACAACACGCGCCATGCTCAGGGTGCCAAGCGAGCTCGACAGCGCGCAGCCGATCGAGGCGATGGTGAACACCACCAGTCCCCACCGATACACCAGGCGGTAGCCGACGATCTCCCCCAGCGCGGCGAGCGGCAGCAGTGAGATCGTCACCGTGAGCTGATAGGCATTGACCACCCAGATCGAATTGGACGGGCTCGCGTGCACATCGGTGGCGATCGTCGGCAGCGCGACGTTGGCGATCGCCCCGTCCAGCACGGCGAGCGCAAGACCGAGCAGCAACGCGGCGACCGCCCAGTAGCGCTGCGGAAGGGGAACGCCGTCCGTGAGTTCCGCGGCCGCGGCCGGCGAGGCCATCAGGCGAGTGCCGGCGCGAGCACGCGCAGCGCGACATCACGGACCCGCATCACGGACAGGCAATCAAGCGATTCCTCGTGCAGCACCTCGACGCGCTTGCCCCGAGGCGCGCACAACGCCGGGTCTGAATTGGCCGAGAACAACACGAGCGACGAGCACCCGGCGGCGGCGATCAGGTGCATGGGCCCGGTATCATTACCAACCGCGAGCCGCGCCGCGCGCGCGAGGCTCGCGAGATCGCCGAACCCGGTCTTGCCTGTCAGGTCGATGACGGGCGCCGTCCGCGCGATCTCGGCGGCCAGAGGTGCCTCCGCCGCGGTGCCGAGCACGACCGGCGCTATCCCCTCCTCGGCCAGGACGCGCGAAAGCGCGCCATAGCGCGAGGCCGGCCAGCGCTTCGCGAGCCGATGCGCCGAGCTTCCCGGCACTAGCAAGGCGAAGCGATCTGGCAACGCAAAGCGCCCGATGTCGCCGTGGCACCAGCCGAGGTCGGGTGGCGGCATGTCAGCGATGCCGGCCTGGCGAAGTTGGCCCCGCAGTCGTTCCTGGTCATGCAGAACGTCGCGGCGTGGATCGCGATCCGGATGCGAGCATCCGGGCGCGATCCCCGACCATTCCGGCCGCGGGCGGGGCAGAAGCTGGAAATAGCGCGAGCTGCGGCTAGAGGTCTGCAGGTCGTAGATCCGCTCGAATCGCCCCGCGGCAAGCCGCCGCCGCAGCCCGAGGACGCCACGCACGTACCACCATGCCGGCCGGTCATCGGTCCAAATCCGGTCGAAATACGGCGAGTGCACCATCCAGTCGGCATAGGGCGAGGTGGTCAGCAGCGTGATAGAGGCATCGGCATGATGTTGCCTGATGGCCGCGAAGGCGCCGAGCGAGAGCACGACGTTGCCAAACGCGCCAAGCTTGATGACGAGGATCGATGATTGCCCAGCCACGACACTCATTCCGGCTTGTGGGCGAGATAGAGCCATTCAGCGCGCAGCAGGCCGTAACGGGGCTCGAGCTCGGGGGGCAGACGGAAGGTTTCGACCGCGAAGCCTGCGGCTGCCAGCCGGTCAGCGAAATCGAGCCCATAGTACCGCTTGTGATCGGGCGCGGAGAAATGCGCCTTGCGCTCGGCCGGATCCGTGATCGCCGGGTTCTCGTACGTCTGCGCGCGCGAGGCGTTGATCGGAACGCTGAGAATTGCGATCCCGCCCGGCGCCAGGATGCGGAACAGCTCGCGCATGGCGGCGCGATCGTCCTCGATGTGCTCGAGCACGTGATGGGCCACGACGGCGTCGTAGCTGCCGCCCGGAAAGGGGATGCGCGTGATGTCGACCCGGTGCGTCACGCCGGGCTGGCGCAGATCGGCGGTCTCGTACAGCGAATTGCCCTGCATCTCAAGCTGGACCGCCTTCTCCGGAGCGAAGTGGAGTATCCGCTTGCCCGCAAGCCGGTTCCGGCCTCCCTCGGTTGCCCAGAGATGGGCGAGCCGGTGGCGCTCTCGGGAGCCGCAGGAGGGGCAACGTGCGTCGCGGCGGGGCGGATGGCCGACCGAGACGAACGCGCCCTCATAGCCGCAGATGGGACAGCGGCGGGGCAGCCGCCGGGTCATGAACTGCCCAGGGTCGCGCCAAGCCGCGGCCAGCAACCGGCGAACCACCCGCCAATCGCCACCCTGGCGAGCTAAGGACGACACGGCCGTGGCAGGGTCGATCGCGACACGCGTGCTCATGCGAGCGGGGGAGTAACAGCCGCCTCCCGCGGCGACAATATTGCCGGCTTACGCCGCCGCCCTGATCGCAGCGGCGCGCACATCCTCTCCGACGGAGTCCGCGAACTTGGCGAAATTCGCCTCGAAGCGGCCGATCAGCTCGCGCGCGGTCTTGTCATAGGACGCCTTGTCGGCCCAGCCCTGACGAGGGTCGAGCACCTCGGGCGGAAGGCCCGGAACGGAGGCGGGAATCAACAGGCCGAAGAATGGGTCAGCGCGGAGCCGCGCGCCGGCGAGCGATCCGTCGAGCGCCGCACTCACCAGGATGCGCGTGTGACGGATACTCATCCGCTTGCCCACGCCATACCCGCCCCCAATCCAACCAGTATTGACCAGCCAGCAATCGGCATCGTGGCGGCGGATCATATCCTCGAGCATCCGCCCATAGACCTCCGGACGGCGCGGCAGGAAGGGCGCGGCGAAGCAGGTGCTGAACGTCGCCTGCGGCTCCGCGCCCAGCCCCTTCTCGGTCCCCGCGACGCGCGCGGTGTATCCGGAGAGAAAATGGTACATCGCCTCCGCCGGGGTCAGCTTGGCGATGGGCGGCAGCACGCCGAATGCGTCGGCGGTCAGCAGTAGCACGTTGCGCGGATGCCCGCCCCGACCGGAGAGGACCACGTTGGGGATATACTCGACCGGATAGCAGGCCCGCGTGTTCTCGGTCAGCGAGCGATCCCCGAGGTCGAGCTTGCCAGCGGCATCGGCGGCGACGTTCTCCAGCACCGTGCCGAAGCGATGCGTCGCCGCCCAGATCTCAGGCTCCGCCTCCTGCGAAAGGTCGATCACCTTGGCGTAGCAGCCGCCCTCGAAATTGAAGACACCATCCTCGCCCCAGCCATGCTCGTCATCGCCGATCAGCCGCCGGCCGGGATCGGAGGACAGCGTGGTCTTGCCGGTTCCGGACAGGCCGAAGAACAGGGCGACATCGCCGTCCGCGCCGACATTGGCGCTGCAATGCATGGGCAGCACGCCGCGCGCCGGCGCGAGCCAGTTCATCACCGTGAAGATCGACTTCTTGATCTCGCCCGCATACTCGGTGCCCGCGATCAGGATGCAGCGCTGCTCGAAGGAGAGCGCGACCACCGTCTTGCTGCGCACGCCGTCACGGGAGGGAACGGCCTTGAAGTGCGGCGCATGCAGGATGATGTAGTCGGGCCTGAAGCCCGCCAGCTCATCCTCCGGTGGGCGGATGAAGACGTTGCGGGCGAACAGCGCCTGCCAGGGACCGGTGGTGACCAGGCGCACGCGCACCCGGTGCGCGGGATCGGCACCCGCGTAGAGGTCCTGGGTGAACAGCTCCTGGTCTTGCAGGTAGTCCTGGATGCGCTTGCGCAGCGCTGTGAACCGGCCCGGGTCGAGCGGCTGGTTGACCTTGCCCCACCATATGTCCCGATGGACGGAGGGCTCGTCCACCACGAACTTGTCCTGCGCGGACCGCCCGGTATGCACCCCTGTCGCGACGATCAGCGCACCATCCGCCGACAGGCGCCCCTCGTTGCGCGCGAGGGAGGCGGCGATCAGGGCCGGGACGCTGGGATTGGGATGCACCACGCGCGCCGCGGCGAGGCCGGTGCCATGCAGGGGGTCGGCTTCGGACACGGCGGACGCTCCTGTTGCTTCGGTCTTGGACGACCGATTGGGTTGTCAGTGTAACAGCATGGCCGCAATAGACGGAAGCCAAACGCGCGTGAAGCCAGCCGCACGGGTCCAGGGGCGTGACCGGCGCGTAGCGCTGGGCTAATCAGGCCACGAGCGGAGAAACATCATCGTGGATCAACCCAACAGCCTGCGTTCCGGCCCGGACGCGCGCGGCCGGTTCGGCGGCTTCGGCGGGCGGTTCGTCGCCGAGACGCTGATGCCGCTGGTGCTGGAGGTGGAGCGCGCCTACGACGATGCCCGCGGGGATCCGGCGTTCCAGGCTGAGCTCGACCGCTATCTCAAAGATTATGTCGGCCGCCCCAGCCCGCTCTGGTTCGCCGAACGGCTGACCCGCCATCTCGGCGGCGCCAAAGTCTACTTCAAGCGCGACGAGCTGAACCACACCGGCAGTCACAAGGCGAACAACTGCATGGGCCAGATCCTGTTGGCCCGGCGAATGGGCAAGACGCGCATCATCGCTGAGACCGGCGCCGGCCAGCACGGCGTCGCCACCGCCACCATGTGCGCGCTCTTCGGCCTGCCCTGCACCGTCTACATGGGCGCGACCGATGTCGAACGGCAGAAGCCCAATGTGTTCCGGATGCGCCTGCTTGGTGCCGAGGTGCGCCCGGTCACCTCAGGGGCCGGCACGCTCAAGGACGCGATGAACGAGGCGATGCGCGACTGGGTCGCCAATGTCGAGGACACCTACTACCTGATCGGCACCGTCGCCGGCCCGCACCCCTACCCGGCCATGGTGCGCGACTTCCAGTCGGTGATCGGGGAAGAGGCGAAGGCCCAGCTCCATGCCGCCGAGGGGCGCCTGCCTGATGCCTGCGTCGCCTGCATCGGCGGGGGGTCGAACGCGATGGGGCTGTTCCACACGTTCCTCGACGATTCGTCCGTGCGGCTGATCGGGGTGGAGGCTGCCGGGCGCGGCCTCGACACGAAGGAGCACGCGGCGAGCCTCTCGCGCGGACGGCCCGGCGTGCTGCACGGCAACCGCACCTACCTGCTGCAGGACGAGGACGGCCAGATCCAAGAGGCGCACAGCATCAGCGCCGGTCTCGACTATCCCGGCATCGGGCCGGAGCACTCCTGGCTACACGAGGTCGGGCGCGTCGAGTACGTCGCCGCCGCCGACGAGGAGGCGCTTGCCGCGTTCCAGCTTTGCACCCGCACCGAGGGCATCATCCCCGCGCTCGAACCCGCGCATGCGCTGGCGCATGTGATCAAGCTCGCGCCCATCATGGACGCCGGCGAGATCATCGTGATGAACATGTGCGGGCGCGGCGACAAGGACATCTTTACTGTCGCCGACCATCTGGGGGTGACGCTATGAGCCGGATCGCGGCGCGCTTCACCACGCTGCGAACCGAGGGGCGCGGTGCCCTCATTCCATTTGTCGAGGCATTCGACCCGGACCTCGCAACGTCGACGGCGCTGCTGCACGGATTGCCGGAGGCAGGCGCGGACCTGATCGAGGTCGGGATGCCCTTCACCGACCCGATGGCGGACGGACCGACGATCCAGGCCGCCGGCCGGCGCGCCCTGCGGGCCGGGGCGAAGGTCGCCGCGGTCCTCGGCATGGTGCGCGGCTTCCGGGAGCGGGACGCCGCGATACCGATCGTGTTGATGGGCTACCTGAATCCGATCCTGTCCTACGGACCGGAGCGGTTCTGCACCGATGCCGCCGAGGCCGGGGTGGACGGGCTGATCGTCGTCGATCTGCCCTCGGAGGAAGCGGACCTGCTATTGCCGCATGTGCGCGCCTCGCGCCTCGACCTGATCCGCCTTGTCGCGCCCACCACCGACGACGCCCGCCTCGCGCATGTGCTGTCCGGCAGCTCGGGATTCGTCTATTACGTCAGCATTGCCGGCATCACCGGGACGCGCACCGCGACCGCCGAGCATCTCGGCCACGCGATCCCGCGTGTTCGCCGCGTCACCAACCTGCCGATCGCGGTCGGGTTCGGCGTGCGCTCGCCCGAGCAGGCCGCCACGGTCGTCCGCGTCGCCGACGCCGCCGTCGTCGCCTCAGCGCTCATCGATACGCTGGCCGCGAGCCTGGATGCCGAGGGCCGGCCGGGACCGGACACGGTTCGGCTTGTGCTAGACCAAGTGCGCGGCCTCGCGACGGGCGTGCGGCGCGCGCGAGTGGCGGCGTAGTTGCTGCGCGGACGCTCCCCTTCTCGTCATGCCCGGACTTGGTCCGGGCACCCACGTCCTTTCGCGCCGCGAGCAAGACTTGGGTGCCCGGGCCAGGCCCGGACATGACAGAAAGGACCCTCACCCCGTGAGCTGGCTCACTGAATACGTCCGCCCGAAAATCCGCACGCTGTTCACCCGCAGCGAGGTGCCGGACAACCTTTGGGTCCAGTGCACCTCTTGCCAGCAGATGATCTTCAGCCGCGACCTCGAGGCGAATCTCAAGGTCTGTCCGCATTGCGGCTTCCACATGCGCGCGACCGCCGCCGAGCGGCTCGCCTGGACCTTCGATCCGGATGCCTTCATCCGCATCGAGCTGCCCAAGGTGCCGGCCGACCCGCTCCGCTTCCGCGACTCCAAGCGCTACGCCGACCGGCTGAAGGAGGCGCGCGACAAGACCCATATGGACGATGCCCTCGCCGTCGCGCATGGCACGATCGAGGGCTCTCGTGCCGTGGTCGCGGCGATGGAGTTCGGCTTCCTCGGTGGCTCGATGGGCGCGGCCGTCGGTGAGGGGATGCTCGCCGCCGCCCAGCTCGCCGTGCTGCAGGACGCCCCCCTGATCGTCTACACCGCCTCGGGCGGGGCGCGCATGTACGAGGGCGCGGTCAGCCTCATGCAGATGCCGCGCACGGTGATCGCGACCGAGCTGGTGAAGGAGGCGGGGCTCCCCTTCCTCGCGGTGCTGACCGATCCCACCACGGGCGGCGTGTCGGCGAGCTTCGCGATGCTGGGCGACATCCAGATCGCCGAGCCCGGCGCGCTGATCGGCTTCGCCGGTGCCCGGGTCATCGAGCAGGCGATGCGCGAGAAGCTGCCCGAGGGCTTCCAGCGCGCCGAGTACCTGCACGAGCACGGCATCGTCGACATGGTGGTACGGCGCACCGAGCTGCGCCCGACGCTGGCCCGGCTGATCCGCCTGCTTCGCCGTGCGCCGCAGGCGACAGGCGAGACCGCAGTCTCGGCGGCCGCCGAATCGTTGCCCTCCCCCGCAACGTGAGCGAGGCACGCATCGAGGAAGCGGTCGCCCGGCTGACCCGCCTCTATCCGCGCCTGATCGACCTCAATCTGGACCGCCTGCGCAGCCTGCTCGCGAGGCTCGGCCATCCGGAACGCCGCCTGCCGCCGGTGGTCCACGTCGCCGGCACGAATGGCAAGGGCAGCACCTGCGCTTTCCTGCGTGCGATCGGGGAAGCCGCCGGAAAGCGCGTGCACGTCTACACCTCGCCGCACCTCGTCCATTTCAACGAGCGTATCCGCCTCGCCGGCGCCCTTGCCGATGATGCCGTGCTCGCCGACGCGCTCGAGGAGGTGGAGCAAGTCAATGACGGCGCACCGATCACGGTCTTCGAGGTCATCACCGCAGTTGCCTTCCACCTCTTCGCCGCCGTCTCCGCCGATCTCTGCGTGCTGGAGGTGGGCCTCGGCGGGCGGGGTGACGCCACCAACGTCATCGATCGGCCGGTCGCCTGTGCCATTACCTCCATTTCGCTCGATCATCGCGAGCTTCTGGGCGAGGAGCTCGCGATGATCGCCGCCGAGAAGGCCGGCATTATCAAGCCGGGCATCCCCGTCGCCATCGGCCGGCAGGAGCCCGAAGCCGAGGCAGTCCTGCTCGCCCGCGCCGCCGGCCTCGACGCCCGGGCATATCTGCGAGGGCGGGACTGGGACATTGTCCCCTCAGACGGCGGGCTGCGCTTCACCGATCCGGCGGGCACCCTCGACCTGCCGCGCCCGTCCCTGCTCGGCGTGCACCAGCATGACAATGGAGGGATCGCCATCGCAGCCTTGCGCGCCGCCCGGCTCGACATTGCCGACGACGCCTACGCCCGCGGGCTCGCCAGTGCGAGCTGGCCGGCGCGGCTCCAGCGCCTGCATGGGCGCCTCACCGCTCCGCTGCCGTCCGGTTGGGAATTATGGCTGGATGGCGGGCACAATCCGGGCGCTGGGATCGCGCTCGCCGCGCAAATCGACGAATGGCGGGATCGCCCAGTCGATCTGGTGATCGGTATGAAGCAGGCTAAGGACACGGCGTCCTTCCTGCATCCTCTACTCAGTCGCGCCCGCTCGGTATGGGCGGTGGCGGAGCCAGGCCAGCACTTGGCGTTGCCGGTGGAGGCGATCGTCGCCGCATCTGGTGGCGTCGCCCGCCCGGGTCCCCGGGTGTCAAACGCCCTAAAGGCGATCCCAGCGCAGAGCAGCGCAACCAGGACGCATCCTTATCTGCGGAAGCCTCTACCTCGCCGGGGAGGTCTTGAAATTGGACGCAAATAAAAGTGGTCAATCGAGCAACGAAGGCGACATCGCAATCCCTGCAGCCGCATCGGCAATGCGCGCCGACACCAGGTAAGAAAAACCCTCCGGGCGGTCGCCCGGAGGGTAAGTAAACAGGGAGGCTTCACGTCTGGGAGACGTCGGGGTCAACGACCCCTGACCGACAGCAAGACTGTCGCTACCAGTCACCGAAACGCTAGATGGCGACTCGAGTCTCTTGAAACGCTATCTGTTGGACCCCGCTATGCCACTCGCGCATGGCGTGTGTCAGGATGTGAGCCGCCCGAGGATGTAGCCGACGCCGAGGGCGACCACTGCCGATATCAGCGGCTGCTCGCGGATAACCTCCGCCAGCCGTCCCATTTGTTCTTGCGCCTGTCCGCTCGCCTGGTTGTAGAGACCCTGCGCCTGGGTCTTGGCGTCGCCGAACGAATCGCCCAGCGCCTGCTGCGCCCGTCCCGCCATGTCACGGGCCATGCCCTGCACCTTGTCGCTCATGTCCTCGTCTCCTCGCTTGCCGCCGTACGTTACGGGAACATGGCACCTGGCGGTCCGGTTGCGCGTTCATCAATTCGTGTGCCTATTCCGCCGCGTGGTGGCGCCGCCGGCGGAACAGCCTGCCGGTCCGCTCGGTGAGCAACTCGAACCCCGCGAATAGCGGCGGCACGAAGAGGATGCCGATGAAGCTCGCCACCACCATCCCGCCAAAGACGGTCGTTCCGATCGAGAGCCGCCCGCCCGCGCCGGCCCCGGTCGCGAACACCAGCGGAAGCACGCCGAAGATGAAAGCGAGCGCCGTCATCATCACCGGCCGGTAGCGAATTTGCGCCCCCTCCACGGCGGCACCGCGCGCATCGATGTTGCCGCGCTCCAGCCGATCCTTGGCGAATTCGACGATGAGGATCGCGTTCTTCGCCGCCAGCCCGATCAGCAGCACGAGGCCGATCTGGCCGTAGACGTCGAGCGCCATGCCGCGGACCATGATCGCGATCAACCCGCCCAGCATGGCGAACACCACCGGGATGATGACGGAGAGCGGCAGTGTCCAGCTCTCATACAGCGCCACCAGGAAGAGGTAGGCGAACACCACGGCGAAGATGAACGCCGACGATTCCTGCCCGGCGGCCTGCAGCTCCTGGTACGACAACCCGGTCCAGTCATACCCGTAGCCGGTTGCGAGATGCTTTGCCGCGATCTCCTCCATCGCGGCGATCGCCGCCCCGGAACTCACCCCGGGGCCGGCCGAGCCGTTGATGAGGACGGCCGGAAAGAGATTATAGAGTGTAATCGCATCCGCCCCCTGGATGGGGTTGACGGTCACCAGGCCCGACAGCGGCACCATCGCCCCTTGGCTGCTACGGACATAAAGTTCGCCGATATCGCTGATCTTGGCGCGGAACTGCTCGTTCGCTTGGACGATCACCTGGAAGGTGAAGTTTTTGTAGTTGAAATCATTGACGAACTGTCCGCCAAGGTTGGCCTGCAAGGTCGCGTAGATCGCGCCCGGCGTTACCCCGAGCAACGCCGCCTTGGTGACATCGACCTTCACCAGGAGCTGCGGCACCGACGCCGAGAAGCTGGTGAACACCGCGCTGAGACGCTTGTCCCGATTGGCCGCGAAGATCAACCCGCGCGCCGCCGAGGCGAGTTCCTGTGGGGTCTGCCCGCTGCGGCCTTCGAGCACGAAGTTCACCCCAGCCGTCCGGCTGATCCCGGGAATTGCCGGCGGCGAGAAGCTCACGATGTCAGCTGCCGCCATTGCATAGAATCGTGGCTGCAGGCGCGCGATCACGCGCGGGATCGCCTCGCTTGGGCCCCGCTCGCTCCAGGGCTGCATGATGGCGATGACCGTGCCGCCATTCGGTTGCGCCGCGCCCGACAGCAGGCTGTAGCCGCCGAGCTCGATCGTGTGCGCGACCCCCGGCGTCTTGCGCGCGATTTCGCTGACCTGATGCACCACCGCCTGGGTGCGACCAAGCGAAGCACCGTTCGGCGTCTGCACGTTGATGAAGAAATAGCCCTGATCCTCATCGGGAAGGAAGGCGGTGGGCGTGCCCGAGAACACGACATAGGTGGCGGCGATTCCGACCATGAGGCCCAACACCGCGAGGATTAGCCGGCGCGACAGCAATGCCACCACCCGCGTGTAGCCGCCGCGCGCCGCGCCGAACCCGCGATTGAACCAGCGGAAGCCGATGAACCGCGCCTCCCGCGGCGGGCGCAGCAGGAGGGCGCACAGTGCCGGACTGAGGGTCAGGGCGTTGATCGCCGAAATGACGACGGCGACCGAGATCGTCACCGCGAACTGCCGATAGAGCGCCCCGGTCACGCCAGAGACAAAGCCGACCGGCGCGAACACCGCGACCAGCACCAGCGTGGTAGCGACGACAGGGCCGGTGATCTCCGCCATCGCCTGCTCGGTCGCCTTGGCGACTGGCATGGCGGGATCATGCTCGAGTGTGCGGGTCACGTTCTCGACGACCACGATCGCATCGTCCACCACCAGCGTGATCGCCAGCACAATCGCGAACAGATTGACCGTGTTGGCCGAGTAGCCGAGCACGTAGAGAATGGCGAAGACGCCGATCAGGGACACCGGGATCGCGATCGTCGGGATCAGCGTCGCCCGCCAGTCCTGGAGGAAGACGAACACCACCGCGACCACCAGGGCGAGGGTGATCGCGAGGGTGACCAGGATCTCGTGGATATTGGCGCTGACGAAGCTCGTCGCGTTGTAGACGATCGCGTATTTCAGCCCGGGCGGAAACTGCTTGGATGCCGCCTGCATCTGCTTTTCGATCTCGCTCGCCACGGCAAGCGCGTTGGCGTCCGGCGCCTGATAGATCGCGAGCGTCGCCGACGGATTGCCGTCAAGCGCCGAGGAGGAGGTGTATTGCTGGGCGGCCAACTCCACCCTGGCGATATCGCCCACCCGGACGATGCCGCCATCGGGATTCGTGCGCACCACGACGTTGGCGAACTCTTTCGGATCGCTCAGCCGGCCGGGCGCGAGGACGGTGATCTGCTGCTGCTGGTTTGCGCCGATCGGCGGGGCACCGATCTGGCCGGCGGCCGCCTGGATGTTCTGCGCCTGGATCGCCGCGATAACGTCGGCCGAGCTGATCCCTAGCGCGGTCATCCGCACCGGGTTGAGCCAGACCCGCATCGCGTACTGGCGCTGCCCGAAGATCTGCGTATCGCCCACCCCCGGCATGCGCACGATCTGCTGTTGCAACTGCATGTAGGCGTAGTTGGAGATGAAGACCTGATCGTATTTGTTGTCTGGCGAGTAGAGGTTGACCGCGAGCACGAAGTTGCTCGAGGCGGCGCGGATCGTGATCCCCTCTTGCTGCACCTCGGTCGGCAGCTGCGCCGTGGCGAGCTGCACCCAATTCTGCACGTTCACCTGGTTGATATTCGGGTCGGTGCCGATCGCGAACGTGACCTGCAGACTGTAGGTGCCGGCGCTTGAGCTCGTGCTCTGCATGTAGAGCATGTTCGGAACGCCGTTCACCGCCTCCTCGATTGGCTGGGCGACGGTATTGGCGATCGTCTCCGCGCTCGCGCCGGGATACGTGACGGATACCGACACCGTGGGGGGCGTGATGTTGGGGTACTGAGCGATCGGGATCACCGATAACGCAAGCAGCCCGGCTAGCGTGATTACGACCGAGATGACGATGGCGAATTTCGGCCGGTGGATGAAGAAGCCGGAGAGCACCGCTCAGCCGCCGGCCATCGCTGTCGCAGCGGGCGCGACAGGCGCCGTCTGGGGCGTGACTTTCTCCCCAGGGTGCACCTTCTGCAGCCCTTCGGTGATCACCCGCTCGCCGCCCGAGAGGCCCTTGTCCACGATGAAATTCTGCGCGACCTGCCGCCCCAGCGTAACGCTCTGCTGCTTCACCGTGTTGTCGGCACCGACCGTGAGCACGAAGTTGCCCGACTGGTCGGTCTGCACAGCGGCGACCGGCACGAGCGGTCGCGGCTCGGGGGCTGAACTGCGTACGTCCACTTTGACGAAGGAACCCGGCAGCAGGAGCCGGTCCGGATTGGCGAAGTCAGCAAAGACGCTGACGGTTCCGGTCTGCGGATCGACCTGGTTGTTGAGGAAGGCGACCTTGCCTTTCTCCTTATAGGTCGATCCGTCCGGCAGGATCAGGCCGACCGTCACGCGCTCGGCGATCTCGGCGGCGGTTGCACCGTTTTTCTGCTCGACGGCGACCAGCGTGCGGTCGCTGACCGAAAAGACGACCCGAATCGGGTCCATCTGGTTGATGGTCGCGAGCGCCGGCGTGCTCGGCGTCACCAGATTGCCCGTGGTCAGCGTGATCGCGCCGATGCGCCCGTCGATCGGCGCGCGGATCGTGGTGTAGCTCAGGTTGAGCGCCGCCTGCGCGAGATTGGCCTGTGCTGCCATGACATTGGCTTGATCCTGGTCCCGCGTGGCGGTCGCCTGGTCGAGATTGGCCTGCGCCTCGAACCCCTGCTTGTTGAGCTGCGCCGCCCGGTCATAGGCGAGCTGGGCTTGGCGCAGCGCCGCCTTCGCGGAATCGAGCTGCGCCTGCGCCGCCTGCACGGCGGCCTGATATTGCGTCTTCTGCAACTCGAAGATCACGTCGCCGGTCTTGACGTCACTGCCCTGCGCCTTGGGCTCGGACTCGATGAACGCGGTCACCCGCGGCACAAGCTGCACCGACTGGATCGCCGTCACGCGGCCGATGAAATCGTAGGCCGGCGCGACGTCCTGGACCTTCACGGGCACGACAATGACCGAAGGCGGAGGTGGCGCCGGGGGGCCCGCGGCGGCCGCGCTTCCCCCGCCCAGGAGCGTCACGGCAGCGAGCCAGGCCGCGGCGGAAAGGGTCAAGGCATTGATCATCGGCATCAAGGTCAGGCGCTCAGTTCCGTGCGGCAGCGAGATCGCGCGGGCGGATCATTCGCATCAGGCGCGCGGCCGAGGGCGAGAGCGTCGCCCATGGGCCGGGCACCGCGAATTCAGCGAGACTCGCGGTCGGGAACCCCTCGGCCAGCCGCTCCAACGCCCGCCAATCCGCTCCTGTTCCGTCGGCGAGCCCGCGTGCCAATTCCTCGAGTCCCGGGTTGTGACCGATCAGCAGCACGCTGCGCACCGTCTCCGCCACCTCATTGACGATCGAGAGGATTTGCGGCGCGGTCGCAAGGTAGAGGGCGTCCAGCTGCTCCACCAGCGGCGTGTCCTCCCAGGGCTCCAGCCCGTCGAGCGTCTCGAGCGTTCGCCGGGATGGGGAAACCAGTACAAGATCGGGCGCAAGGCCGAGATCGCGCATCGCGGAGCGCATCACGGCCACGGCTGCCTCTCCGGCCGGGCTCAGCCGCCGGTCGAGATCGGCCGAACCGGCAACGGCCTTGGCGTGGCGCAGGAGCAGAAGCTGGCGCATGGTGGTTGATTCTGGCACGGATACCGGCTTTGTCTGCGCCCGGGCAGGTCCCGCCGACCGCGGCGGATCACGAGTGGGACAGCGCCCGGTCTGGATGCCTCGACCATGCCACGGGTTGGCAATAAAAGGGCGCGGCTTTGAAAGGAGCGGCGGTGCCCGAGCGGCACGATCGGCGGGTGGGCGATACGCCCCTTCGACAGGCGCATGAAGCCGCCGGGATCGGGACCTGGGACTGGGACCTGGTTCGCGACACGATCATTTGGTCGCCCGAGATGTATCGGATTCTCGGCATCGCGCCCGGGGAGACCGACCTCTATGGCGCATGGCTGCGGGTGCTGCATCCAGAGGATCGGGAGCGGGCTGCCGCGCATACCCGCGCCAATTTGGAGGCGAGCACACAATTCTCCATGGAGTTTCGCGTCGTTCGCGCGACCGGCGAGGTTCGATGGGTGCTCGGCCGCGGGACCACTGTACGCGACCCCACCGGTAAGCCCACGCAGATGCTGGGCATCAACATGGACATCACTGACCGCCATCGCGCGGAGGAATCGCTGGCAGAGGAGACGCGCGCCCTCGAGACACTGAACCGAGTCGGTACGATGCTCGCCGCCGAGCTCGACCTCGAACGCCTGGTCCAGGCGGCGACCGACGCAGCCACCGAGCTGACCGGCGCGCAATTCGGCGCCTTCTTCCACAAAGTCGATGAGGGCAGCGGACAGAGCGTCATGCTCTACGCCCTTTCCGGCATTCCGCGTGATGCCTTCGCCGCGTTCCCGATGCCGCGTCACACCCCGGTCTTTGGACCGACACTCAGCGGTGCGGCAATCGTGCGCGCCGACGATATCACGGCCGATCCCCGCTACGGCCACAACCCGCCCCATCGCGGCACACCGGAAGGCCACCCTCCCGTGCGCAGCCATCTCGGCGTGCCGGTCATCACCCGCTCGGGGGAGGTACTGGGCGGGATGTTCTTCGGCCATGAGCGCGCCGGGGTCTTCACCGAGCGTTCTGAACGCCTGGCTGCCGCGCTTGCGGCCCATGCCGCGATCGCCATCGACAATGCCCGCCTCCTGTCGCGGGCGCAGCGGGAGCTAAGCGAACGCACCCGCATCGAAGACCGGCTGCGCGAGCTCAACGAGAAGTCTCGAGCACCGCGTCGCCGAACGGACCGCCGCGCTGGAAGAAGCCGGACGCCGGCTCGTTCGCGAGGCGGAGGAGCGCCGCGAGGCCGAGGCGGCGCTTCTGCAGGCCCAAAAACTGGAGGCGCTCGGCCAGCTCACCGGCGGGATCGCGCACGACTTCAACAATCTGCTCACCGCCGTCCTTGGCAATCTGGAACTCGCGCGCGCGCGTGCAAGCGATCCCAAGGTTCACCGCCAACTGGCGACTGCCACCCAGGCCGCCGAACGAGGCGCCAAGCTGACCCAGCAATTACTTGCCTATTCTCGCCGCCAGCCGCTCGCGCTCCTTCCCGTCGATCTCAACGCGCTGATCGAGGGAATGGGCGACCTGCTGCAGCGCACATTGGGTGGCCTTATAAATGTTGAGACCGACCTCGATCCCGCCGCGTGGCTGGCCTCAACCGATCCGACCCAGGTCGAGCTCGTCCTTCTCAACCTCGCCATCAATGCGCGCGACGCCATGCAGAGCGGCGGAAGGCTACGCATCACGACGCGCAACGCCGAGCCCGCGCACGTCGCCCTGCCGCGCGAGCTCGCACCCGGCGACTATGTCCGCGTCGGCGTCATCGACACCGGCACCGGGATGCCCCCGGACGTGCTCGGGCACGCGATGGAGCCGTTCTTCACCACGAAGGAGGTCGGCAAGGGGAGCGGCCTCGGGTTGCCCCAGGTCTACGGCGTGGCGCGTCAGTCCGGTGGAACGGTGCGGTTGAGCAGCACAGTCGGTGTCGGCACCATCGTCGAGCTTTGGCTGCCGCGCGCCGTGGAGGCGGTTCCGAAAGTGGCGGAGCGCGCGCGTACCTGCGCCGGACCTATCGAGGTCCTGGGCGGCAACGTCCTGGTGGTGGACGACGAGCCGGACGTGCGGGCGCTCGCTGCCGACTTCCTGCGGACCGCCGGCCACAGCGTCACCGAGTTGGCGAGCGGACAGGAAGCGCTGGCCCTGCTGCGTGGCGGCGCCCGCTTCGATCTCGCATTGGTCGACTACGCCATGCCGGGCATGTCGGGCACCGAGCTCGTCCGCGCCGCACGGGAGATCGTGCCGACGCTCCCAGTCATCTTCGTCACGGGCTACGCGGACCCGGCGCGCGCGCTCATGGCCGACAACAAGGTAATCAGCAAACCCTATGCCTCGGCGGATCTGTTGCGAGCGGTGGCGGACATTCTTGCACGCTGAACCCGCTCAGGGAGGCGTCGCGCCATCCCTCAAGCGGCGCCGGTCGCCAACCCGCCGGGTGAACTGGATCGCGTCGAGGTATTCCAGCAGCGGCACGCTGTACTTGCGCGAAATCCCCAACGCTGCGCCGACATCGCCGACCAGCAGGCCCGACCCCCCGTCCAGCAATGGACGCAGCCGGCGTCGCGCCTCCTCCAGCGCGTCGCGATGAAACAGGATGTCGCGCTTCTGCACGTGATCGGTCGCGCGAACCAGCACGCCCTCGCGCACCAGGCGGTCTTGCGCGCGCTTGGTCGCGATATCTGGCGGCGGGTCTGTCGGCGGCGCCAGCCCCGCCCGACGGAAGCTCTCGGCGAGGGTGGTCGCAATTCTGTCGCTTGCTGCCTGCCGCGCGGCCTCCTCCTCGGCGCGCAGCAGACGGATGCGGGCCGCCCGTTCGATCCGCCCCGCCGCCGCGAGGCGGCTGAGCGCCAGATCGAGCACCGCCGCGCCGCATCCGGGCAGGGCCGCACGGAGCTGCTCGCGCGACACCCCGTCTGGCTGGCCGGGAAACCGCGTGTCGAGGGCGCGCAGGATCGCCGCCCCTGCGCGCTCCAGGGCCGACGCGTCGACCGCCGTCCCGGAGATGATGATCGCGGACGCATGGCGCAGCGTCGCCTCGGCGAGTGGCATGGACAGCCCGGCGAGCCTGGCGATCTCGACGAGCGAGGCGCCCCGCATCCCCGCCCGCGCCAAGGCTGCGGTCGCGATCGCCTCTGGCGGTTCCGCCGCGAGCCGGCCGAGCCACGCCAGCGCCGCCGTGTCGTTGCGTCGCAGGCGCCGCGCCATGGGATCGAGGACGCGCCCGCCGCCCACAATGCGCGCCGCCGAGGCGAGGCGCAGGATGGCGCCCTCCCCGGTTGGTATTGCAATGGGCGGGGCGCAGCGAAGCTGGGCGAGGCATTGCTCACCGGGCACCAGCTCGCGACGGTCGAGCAGGCGCAGCGTGGCCCCGGTCTCGTCGGTGCCGAACTGCAGCCGGAGCCGCGCTGCCGAGGCGAGCACCGGGCCGCTCGGCGCGGAGCGCAGGGCGAGGGTGATCCAGGATGATGCGGCCAGGCGGCCGGGTGCGGTGAGCGCCCTACCCCGCCCCGCCTCGGCAGGCTCGACCGCGCGCAGATTGACCGCGACCCGCTGGCCGGGCGCTGCGCTCGGCATGCTCGCCCCGCGTATCTGCACGCCGCGCACTCGCACGCGCCGGCTGTCCGGCATCAGCTCCAGCTCATCGCCCTTGGTGATGGCACCGCGCCGCAGCGTGCCGGTCACGACCGTCCCGTGCCCGGCGATCGAGAAGGCGCGGTCGATCGGCAGGTAACACACGCCCCGGTCAGGTGGCGGCACGGCGCGCGCAGCGAGCGCCGCGATTGCGGCCGCCACCAAAGCGACGCCCGTGCCTGCGGGCGACGAGACGAGAATCGGCGCCGGCCCGCGCATCCCCAGCCGCGCGATCAGCGCTGCCGCCTCCGCGCCCATGGCCACCGCGCGTGCCGGCGCGACGAGGTCGCATTTGGAGACGGCGATGATCGCCTCGGAGACACCTAACAGCGCCGCGATCTCGGCGTGCTCCACGGTCTGCGGCTTGATGCCCTCGTTCGCCGCCACGACCAGCAGCACGCCGCCGATGCCGGTGGCGCCCGAGATCATCGTGCGCACGAAGCGCTCGTGGCCGGGCATGTCGATGAGGTCGACGACGCCTGAAGCAGTCGTGAGATGGGCGAAGCCGAGCGCGATCGAGATGCCGCGCCGGCGCTCCTCCTCCAGCCGGTCGGTTTCGATCCCGGTCAGCGCGCGCACGAGTGCGGTCTTGCCGTGGTCGACATGCCCGATCACGCCGAGGATGAGGGTCATGTGCGGCATCTGCTCGCGAAGTCGCGGCGCCGGCAAGCCATTGCCCTTGCCGGGACGCCGACAGTATGCCCTCGTTCCGGCGGGCCGGCCGGGGAGGACACGGAATGCGGAGAATCGCACGGGCGATTGGGGTCGGAGGCGCCGTATTGCTCAGCGCGGCGGTCGCGGCTGCCCAGGCACCGACGACCCCCTCCGCACCGCCGCCAGCCGCCACGGCGGCGCCACCCGCGGAGGCGCCGCCCAAGCCGCCGCCGGCGCCCGACAAGTTCCACGCCAAGACCGGGGAGCTGCGGGCGGGCGTGCTAATTGGCGCGACTGTCATCAACGACCAGAAGCAGGCCATCGGCACGATCAGCGACATCCTGATCGATCAGAACAACAAGGTGACCAGCGCGGTGCTCTCGGTCGGTGGCTTCCTCGGCGTGGGCAGCCGGCTGGTGATCGTCCCGTTCACCAATTTGCATGTCCAGGGCGACACGATCGTGCTGCCGGGGGCGACCAAAGTGTCCTTAGAGAACCTCTCGGCCTACCAGGCCGGAGGGTAACGATCGGGTGAGGCGGACGCCCCGCCGCGCTTTTTGCCTCGCAGGACGGGCTCGCGCCCCGACATTGCGCCGACCAGGACGGAGAACGTGATGGACCAGGTCCAGGCGCCAGAGGCCCCTTCCGTCAGTATTACCCGCTACCGCACCGTCCGCTCCCACACCGACGAACTGACCGAGGCGCTCAGCGCCGAGGACCAATGCGTCCAGTCGATGCCGGATGCGAGCCCGGCCAAGTGGCACCGCGCCCACACCACCTGGTTCTTCGAAGAATTCGTGCTGCGCCCGCATCTGCCGGGCTACCAGATCTTCGATCCGGACTTCCGTTATCTTTTCAACTCGTACTACGAGGCAGTCGGGCCGCGTCATCCTCGCCCCTCGCGCGGGCTGCTGACCCGGCCCCCTGCCGCTCGGGTGAGCGCCTACCGGGCGCATGTTGACACCGCGATGGAGCGCTTGCTGCGCGAGCCGCCGGCCGAGGCTGCAGGGCTCGTCACGCTCGGCCTGCAGCATGAGCAGCAGCATCAGGAGCTGTTGCTCACCGACATGCTGCACGCCTTCGCCCAGAACCCGCTCGCGCCCGCGGTCATCCCGGGGTGGCGCGAGCCGATGGGCACGTCCGGTCCGACGCGTTTCGTCGCCTTCGAGGGCGGTATGACCGAGATCGGCAACGACGGCACCGGCTTCGCCTTCGATAACGAGGCGCCGCGCCATCGCGTGTTCCTCGCGCCGTTTGCGATCGCCGACCGATTGGTGCGCAACCGCGACTGGCTCGCCTTCATGCTCGACGGCGGCTATCGCACCGCGACGCTTTGGATGTCCGACGGCTGGGCGCAGGTGCAGGAGCACGGCTGGATTTCACCGCTCTATTGGGAGGACCGCGACGGCGAGTGGCTACAGATGGGGCCCGGCGGGCGCGTCCCGCTCGCCGTCGACGCGCCGGTCCGGCACGTAAGCTGGTACGAGGCCGACGCTTATGCCCGTTGGGCCGACGCGCGCCTGCCGACCGAGTTCGAGTGGGAGGCGGCGAGCGCGCATCCGGCCCTGCACGAGGTGACCCGTCACGTCTGGCAGTGGACCGAAAGCGCCTACCGTCCCTATCCCGGCTTCCGCCCCGTCGCCGGTGCGGTCGGCGAGTACAACGGCAAGTTCATGATCGGCCAGATGGCGCTGCGCGGCGGCTCGCTCGCGACGCCGCAGGGCCACGCGCGCCCGACCTACCGCAACTTCTTTCACCCCGACAAACGCTGGCAGTTCACGGGCCTCCGGCTCGCGCGCGACCTTTAAGACAGCGGAGCAGGAGCCGATGCCGGACGACAGTATCAGTCTCGCCACGCGAGCCGACCCGGACATTGTCGAGGATGCCTTACGGGGCTTGCTCGATACACCCAAGACCCTTCCCGCCAAGCTCTTTTACGACGAGGAAGGCTGTCGGCTGTTCTACCGAATCACCGAGCTGCCCGAATACTACCTTACCCGCACCGAACTCACGCTCCTCCCGCGCGTCGCGCCGGAGCTGGTCGGAAACACACCCGCCGCGCTGATCGAATACGGCGCGAGCGACGAGGCGAAAGCAGCGGCGTTGCTCGACCAGATTGATTCGGCGGGCCGGCCAGCATTCCCCACATATGTGCCGATCGACGTTGCCGAACCCGCGCTGATGGCGATGGCGGCCAGGCTCGCCCGTACTCGCCCCAGGCTTCGCGTGCTGACCGTGGCGGGCGACTTCCTGCGCCCCGTCGCCCTGCCCGCCGGGCTCGACGGGTTGGCACGTTTGGGCTTCTTCCCTGGTTCCACGATCGGCAATCTCGATCCCGCCGAGGCGCGTCGTTTCCTCGCCCTGGCTCGCCGAACCCTTGGATCCGGCGCGCGGATGCTCGTCGGCGTCGATATGCGCAAGGACGAGGCGCTGCTAATCCCCGCCTATGATGACGCGGCCGGCATCACCGCTGCCTTCAACCGCAATATCCTGGCACGGCTGAACCGAGAGGCCAGCGCCGATTTCGACCCCGGCGCGTTTGCCCATCGCGCGGTGTGGAACGCCGAGGAGGGGCGGATCGAGATGCACCTGGTAAGCCGCCAAGCCCAGGCCGTGCACCTCGGCGGGCGGACCGTCCGCTTCGCGCCCGGCGAGACCATCCACACCGAGAATAGCTACAAGCATACGCCGGCGGGGTTCCGCGCCATCGCCGAGGCCGCCGGTTGGCGGGCCGATCGTATGTGGACCGATCCCGCGCGCCTCTTCTCGATCCACCTGCTCGGCGGGTGACTTGAATCCGAGCGGCTCTCGATATATCTACCGCCCGTTATATCGAAACCCAGTCGGAGACACCGTCCGTGTTCAATCATTACCCTCACCACCGCGCGCGCGGGTGGCGGTTCGCCCGCCCCGAGTTCAGGCCCGTTCGGCCATGGCCGACATCGACACATGGGGCGTGGCGGCCTCGGTCGATTCTTTGCCCATGGCGACCTGCGTCTCGTCATCGTGGCGCTGATCGAGGAAAAGCCGCGGCACGGCTACGAGATCATCAAGGCAATCGAGGAACGCGTCGGCGGCGCCTACAGCCCGAGCCCCGGCGTCGTCTATCCGACACTGACGCTGCTCGAGGAATTGGGCCACGTGACCGTCAGCGCGGGGGAAGGCGGCAAGAAGCTGCACACCATTACCGAGGAGGGGCGTGCGTTCCTCGATGCCAACCGCGCTGCGGTCGAGCAGTTGCTCGCGCGGATGGACGACGCCGCCCGCGCGCAAGGCAGCGGCCCGGCGCCGCAGATCCTGCGCGCGATGGAGAACCTGCGCCTCTCGTTGCGCATGCGCCTCGCCCGCGGCCCGCTCGACGACACCCAGGTCGCCGCGACAGCAGCCGCGCTGGATGCGGCTGCGACGGCGGTGGAGCGGGTGTGATGCCGGCGATTCGAGCGCGGGTATCCACGGCGTCATCGCGACGCTACCTGACGCAGCTCCGCAAGCACTTCGGTCACCGGCTTCCAGTGTCGTTCAGTGAGAGCCACGGCCGCATCATTTTCGATGCCGGCATCTGCACACTTATCGCCGAACCGGGCGCGCTCGACATACGCGTGCTCGCCGCCGATGCCATGGCACTCGACCGGGTCCGTGGCGTCGTCGCGAACCACCTCGAACGCCTCGCGTTCCGCGAGGCGCTTGTGATGCGATGGGAGGAGGCGGAATTGCGAGAGCCAACGGCGTCATCTGTTCGAGAGCAGCGACGGCCCAGAGTTGGCCGCCACATAGACGAGCTCGCGCGGCGCGATCTCGCCGAGCGCGAGATTGCCGAAGAACAACACGAGCACCGGCCCGCCGCGCTCGACCCTGCACCACAGCGTATTGCTGACCGCTTGCGCAAGCTCAGCCCCAAGCTCTGGCCACAGCGTTTGCTGCGGCATCGGCAGGATATCGGGACGTGGCAGGAGGCTCGGCATCAAGCATTATCTATCGGTACGCCGCAGGATGCCATCGCCGCCAGGCAGACCGCAGCGATGCCGGGCTCTCGACGACGAGGGGTCGGAACGCCGGAACCCCGCCTGAAATGCGGCCCGTCCCGTTGCAGGCCTTACCGCTGCGACGCAATCTCGCGTGACAATCATAACAGGAAGACGTGCCATGACCCCGATTGCCCGCCGTCATGTAATGCAAGCCGCGCTCGGCGCCGCCACGCTGCCGTTCGCCCGGGCGTATGGCGCCGAGCAGCACGCGCCGCTCGGCAACTGGCCCGCGGGCGTTCAGGGCGACAGCGTCATGGTCGGCCTCACCTGTCCGCTGACCGGTCCCTACGCGGCGGACGGCACCGACCACAAGCTCGGCTACGAGCTCGCCATCGCCGAGATCAACGCGGGCGGCGATCCGGCCGCCCAATGGGGCCTGAAGGGCAAGGGCGTGCTTGGCAAGCAGATCCGCTACAAGATCGCGGATTCCGAGACCAAGCCCAACGTCGCGGTGCAGGCGCAGACCCAGTTCATCCACCAGGACAAGGCGATTATGATCAGCGGTTGCGTCGCCTCCTCGACGGCAATCGCGCTGCAGGAGCTGGCGCAGCGCGACAAGGTGCTGAACATGGTCGGCGCCAGCGGCTCGAATGATACCACCGGCAAGGATTGCCAGCGCTACGGCTTTCGCTCCCAGCCCTCGGCCTACATGGCGGCGACCGCGCTCGGCCCGGTGCTGGTCAAGCAGCTCGGCAAGAATTCTCAAGGCCGCCTATCTGATACCGGACTACACCTACGGGCATTCGGTGTTCGACAGTACCAGCGCATCCGTCGGCAAGTCCGGCTGGACCGTCGCCACCAAGCAGGTCGTTCCGCTCGGCACCACCGACTTCTCCTCTCCGCTCCTGAATATCGCCAACAGCGGCGCCGACGTGTTCGTCAACATCGCCTTCGGCGCCGATTCCGTGGCCTCCACCAAGCAGGCCGAACAGTTCGGCGTGCTGCCCAAGATGCGCCTCGTGGTGCCCAACCTGTCCTCATTCCAGGCGAAGGAGTTGGGCGCCAAGGTCATGGCCGGCGCCTACGGCACGTTCGATTTCTGGTGGACACTCCAGGACCGCTTCCCGCTGACGAAGGCGTTCGTGCAAGCATTCCATGCCAAGAACAGCTACTATCCTCGGTGGGGAGCCCATATCGGCTACATGCAAACCTATATCTGGGCGCTGGCGGTGGAACGCGCCGGCAGCTTCTACCCGCCCGACGTGATCAAGACGCTGGAGGCGTCGAAGTCAGATCCGTGGGACAGCACACTGGGGAAGGTCTGGTACCGCGCTGAGGATCACCAGATGATCCGGCCGGTTCCGGTGGTCGTCGGAAAGAAGCCCGAGGAGATGAAGGGACCCGAGGATTTCTATGAACTCGTCGAGCTCGTACCGGGCGAGCAGGCGATCAACCCGCCGGGGATGTTCGGCTGCCATCTGGGGGCGTACACATAGGCCGAAGCGGCTACTCCGGCCCGGTGCCGCCGAGGTAGCGAAACTTGGTGTCCGCCCACCATCCACTGTGCAGTGCATCCAGCAGAGCGACGTCAAGCGCCTCGCGCAGCTGGCTGCCGAGCGGAAGCGCGAACGCGTAGTTCTGCGGATCGAGCGTGATCGGCGTCAGCTCGATCTCGGGAAACTCCTGGCGGATCGTCCAAGCGAGCAGCGGGCGGTCGTAGACGAACGCATCGATCCTTCCCCTCTGGGCGGCGCGCAGACCGTCGGCCGCACTCGCGTACGGGCGGAACGCAATGCGCTCGGCATTCAAATACGCGATGGTGGATGTTCCGGCGACGGCGCCCACCCGAGCCCCGCGCAGGTCATCGGCGTTGCGCACCATCCCGGCCAGCCGCTGTGTCGTCAGGACCCGACGTCATCGCGGCGATGAACACCCAGATCGTCAGCACCGAGGCGATCATCCAGACGACCGCGAGCGCCCGTCCTGGCGTCGAGCGCGGCCCCTGATGCGCGGCACCCGCTTGCGTCATCGCCACTGCCGACCACCAAGCACCGGCGATGAAGCCGCGTAGCGGCTTGCCGCCATAGTGCTCGTTCTCGCGCCGCTCGAATATCCAGATGAGCATGCCGACGAGCAGGGCGATCGCAAGCAGGGCCAGCAGCACCTGCAGGAAGCGCAGCGACAGGAATGTGCGCACGAGAGGAAGCCAGGCGGACAGCCCGCCACGCGGCACCGCGACACCGAGGCCGGTCGAGAAGAACGGCTGCGTAAAGTCCATCACCTTGCGCCGGTCTGCCGTTACCGTCAGCGCGCCCACCGCGATGTCGATCTTGCCTGAGGTCACCGCATCCAGCAGGTCCTGGACCGAACCGTGCTGCTCGATGCGGTAGCGCAGGTGCAGCTGATCGGCGACGCGTCGCCAAAGATCGATGCTGATACCCTCCCACGCACCATCCTCCGCCTTCATCGCGAAAGGCGGTGAGACGCGCGTCCCGACCACGACCTCCCGCTCGCCAGCGTTTTGCGCCAGGGCGGCGGCGCCGGAGAGCAGGATGGCGCAAAGCAAGGCGAACACGACGAGAGCGCGGCCCATCACGAAAACCCATTGCTGCCCGGGCACATCGTACACGTGTCGCATCGGCATCCAAGCGCGCGGTCTAACGGGATGGTGACGGCTCGCATTGCGCTGCTTGGACGCGTCCGTGGTCTCGCGTCATAACGCCGTCGAACGCATAGCCGCCGACTCCGCGAGGACCCCACGATGATGCCCGCCATGCCACCTTCGCGGCTGTGCGCCGCGCTACTACTCGCTGCCCTCGCCGGTTGTGCCGCTCAGCCCAGGCCGACGGTGACTGGGCTGCCGGGGCCGACGGTCACACCCGAACCGCAAGTACCACCTTTTGCCGCTGTGCCCTTCCAGCCGATATCGGCCACGGCCGTTGTCGCCATCACCCTGCGCGAATGGCGCCTCTTCGGCCAGCCGGTGGATGATGACTTCCCGGGCACCCGCCCGCCGCCGCTGCCCGAGGACAAGCCTGAACGGCAGCCCGGGCTATGGCAGCGTATCGGCGAGTATTGGTGGCTCGGGGTGGACTACGGCAGCAAGGAATCCGGCTGGACCGGCAAGACCGACGGGCAGGGCCTCGTTTTTCCGGCCAGCGCCGATGGCGACTACGCCTGGTCGGCGGCGTTCATTTCCTACGTCATGAGGATCGCCGGAGCCGGGCCGCGCTTTCCCTATTCGGAGTCGCACTCTACCTATATCGACATCGCCAAATACCAGCGGATGGGCGCGACCACCGGCTGGCTGGTGGTCGCCGAGCGCCCTTCCGAATACGCGCCGAAGCCGGGAGATCTGGTCTGCGCGGGGCGCGCCTCCCGACAACAGCTGACGTACGACGACCTGCCCGCCGGGCGCTTCCCCGCCCATTGCGCGATCGTGGTTGCCGCGACCCCTGGTCAGATCCAGGTCATCGGCGGCAATGTCGACGACGCGGTGACGCTAACCCATGTCCCCACCACGCCGGACGGTCGTCTCGCGGGCGATGACGGCGTCGTGCTCGACCCGCGCTATCCGTGGATGGTGGTGATCAGGATGCTCTATCCGGGCGTGCCCGTCGCCTCCACCGTCTCGCCACGCGCAGCCGGATGAGCGAGGCGCGGCTGCCTGGCTACGAGCCGATGCTCGCCGCCTATCACCGCGCCTTCGCGTCTGAACTCCGCGCGATGCTCGCGACACTCCCCCTCGCGCCGGGCGCGCGCGGGCTCGACATGGCATGCGGCGACGGCGCCTACAGCCTCTGGCTCGCCGGGCTCGGCGCGGAAGTTGTCGCGGTAGATTTGCGCCCCGACTACCTGAAGCTCGCCCGCGGCACGACCGCCGAGCGGCACATCATGTGGGCCGCCGGCGCGATCGCTGGGTTGCCCTTCCCGGACGAGACGTTCGACCTCGCCTGGTGCGCGCAGAGCCTCTACAGCCTGCCCGATCCACTCGCTGCCTTGCGCGAACTCGCGCGCGTCACCCGCCCGGGCGGCATCGTCGCGGTGCTGGAGGACGACACGCTGCACCGCGTCCTGCTGCCCTGGCCAGTGGAGGTCGAGCTCGCGATCCGCCGTGCCGAGTTCCAGGCGCTCGCCGAGCAGGCACCAGATGCTGGCAAGTTCTACATCGCCCGCCGGCTGCGCCGCGTGTTCCGGGAAGCGGGGCTCAGCGATGTGCGGGCACGCAGCTTCGTCCACGACCGCGCCGCCCCGCTCGATGCCGATGCAAGGTGCTTTCTCGCCGAATACCTCGGGGACCTCGCTGCGCGTGTAGCCGTCCGGCTCGACGCCGAGATGCAGGCCCGACTTCGGCGGCTTACCGATCCCACATCCGGCGGCTTTCTGCTGGATGATGCCGACTTCGCCGCGACCTGGGTCGATCACCTGGTGTGGGGCAGGCGGCGATAGCCGCTAGGTTTCGTAGTGCTCCGCCACCAGCCGGTCGAGCAGCCGCACGCCGAACGCCGTCGCGCCTTTCGGCACGCATGCGGCGTCCTTCGTGCCCCAGGCAGTGCCGGCGATGTCGAGATGTGCCCAGGGCTTGCCGTTGACGAAGCGCTGCAGGAACTGCGCCGCGGTGATCGATCCGCCGGGCCGGCCGCCGACATTCTTCATGTCGGCTATGTCGGATTTGATCAGCCGGTCGTACGCCTCATCGAGCGGCATACGCCACACCTTCTCCCCGCTCGCCTTGCCCGCCGCGACCAGCCGCTCGGCCAGGGTCTCGTCGTTGCTGAACATCCCGGCGTGCTCGTGCCCGAGCGCGACGATGATCGCACCCGTCAGCGTCGCAAGGTTGACCATGAACTGCGGATCGAACTTCTCCTGGCAGTACCAAAGAATGTCGGCGAGCACGAGGCGGCCTTCGGCGTCAGTGTTGATGACCTCGACGGTCTGCCCGGAATAGCTCTTGACCACGTCACCGGGCCGCTGCGCGCTGCCCGAGGGCATGTTCTCCACCAGGCCGACGATCCCCACGGCGTCCACTTTGGCGTGACGGCCGGCGAGCGCGGCCATCAGCCCGATCACGGTGCCGGCGCCTGCCATGTCCCACTTCATGTCCTCCATCCCGGCGGCGGGCTTGATGCTGATGCCGCCGGTGTCGAACGTGACACCCTTGCCGACAAAGGCGACCGGTTTACCCTGATTCGCCCCGTTCCAGCGCATGACGACGACGCGCGGCTCGTTGACGCTGCCCTGCGCCACGCCGAGGAGCGCTCCGAAGCCGAGGCGGCGCATTTCCGCGGGGCCGAGCACCTCCACGTCAATGCCGAGCGAAGATAACGAACGGCACCGCTCCGCCATCTCGGCGGGCGTGAGCACGTTGGGCGGCTCGCTCACCAGGTCGCGCGCCTCGAATACGCCGTGAGCGACCGCCTTCAGCGGCGCGAATGCCGCCTCGGCGCGCTTCGGATCGGCGGCGAGCACGGCCATCCGCTCAAGCCGCGGCTTATCCTCCGGCTTCTCCTTTGTGCGGTAGCGGTCGAACCGGTAGGAGCGAAGCGCGGCGCCAAGCGCCGCCTGCGCCGCCTGCGCCGGATCAAGCCGGTCGACGGCGAGCGCCGCCTTGGTCTCCCGCGCGAGCGCCGCGGCGACGTGCCCGCCCGCCTCCTCCAGCACACGCTGGTTGATCTCCGTTGCCTTGCCGAGCCCGACCGCAACGATCCGCGACAGTCCAGCGCCCGGGGCGAGGATCACGCAGGTCTTGCCCTTTCCGCCCTTGAACTCGGCCGCCTCGAAGGCACGGGCGACGGCGCCGCCCGTTGCCTCGTCGGCCTGCGCCCACAGGCCCGATGGCCGCGCATCCTCCTCCACTAGCAGGACGAGCGCGCCGGAGGACGGCAGCGCAGGGGTTGCGAACGCGATCTCAAGCATTGGGGATTCCACGAAAGCGATTGCCGATTGTCGCGCGCGCGACCTTAAATGCAAAGGTGGACGAGCGCGCCTTTATGCCGGGCGGGCAAAGATGATGCTGGCGTTCGTGCCGCCGAAGCCGAAGCTGTTGGACAGCGCGATGTCGATACGGCGTTCTTGGGCGGCATGGGGGACGCGGTCGACCACGCTCTCGCGCGAGGGTTCGTCGAGGTTGAGCGTGGGCGGCGCAACGCCGTCGCGGATCGCGAGGACTGAGAACACTGCCTCGATCGCGCCCGCGGCACCCAGCAGATGCCCGGTCGCGGATTTGGTGGAGGACATCGCGACCCCGCGCGCGGCGTCTCCGAACACCCGCTCCACCGCCTCCAGCTCCAGGTCGTCGCCGAGCGGCGTCGAGGTGCCGTGCGCGTTGACGTACTGGATTTGCGCGGGCGCCAAGCCGCCGCTGCGCAACGCCGCGTTCATCGAGCGGAATGCGCCCTCATGCTGCTCGGCCGGCGCGGTGATGTGGTGCGCGTCGCCCGACATGCCGTAACCCACGATCTCGGCGTAGATTTTCGCCCCCCGAGTCTTGGCGTGCTCCAGCTCCTCGACCACCACGACCGCCGCCCCCTCGCCCATGACGAAGCCGTCGCGGTCCTTGTCCCACGGGCGGGAGGCCTGTTGCGGACGGTCGTTGAAACCAGTGGAGAGTGCGCGGGAGGCACAGAACCCGGCGATGCCGAGCTCGCACACCGCCGCCTCCGCCCCGCCCGCGACCATCACGTCGGCATCGCCCAGTGCGACCAGGCGTGCGGCGTCGCCGATCGCGTGCACGCCCGTCGCGCAGGCGGTGACGGCGGAATGGTTCGGGCCCTTCAGCCCGTATTTGATCGATACGTGACCGGAGGCGAGATTGATGAGCGCCGCAGGAATGAAAAAAGGCGAAAGGCGCCGCGCCTTGCCCTCCGAGATCAGGATCGAGGCATCGTAGATTGATTTCAGGCCGCCGATGCCGGAGCCGATCATCACTCCTGTCGCGCAGCGCGAGTTTTCGTCCTCGGGCAGCCAGCCGGAATCCTCCACCGCCTCGGTGGCGGCGACCAGGGCGAGATGGATGAAGCGATCCATCTTCTTCTGGTCCTTCACCGGCACCCATTCGGCGAGGTCGAGGCCGCCCTCCTCCTTCGTGCCCGCGGGCACAAAGCCCGCCACCTTGCATGGCAGATCGGTCGTATCGAAGGCCTGGATCGCGCCGATGCCCGACTTGCCATTGATCAGGCGCTGCCACACATGCTCGACGCCCAGGCCGAGGGGGCAGACTATGCCCATCCCCGTCACCACCACGCGCCGCACGAAGCCGTTCTCCCGCCGCAAGCCGTTAGGCCGCCTTCTGCTTCTCGATGTAGTCGATCGCGTCCTTCACGGTGCTGATCTTCTCGGCCGCGTCCTCCGGGATCTCGACGCTGAACGCCTCCTCGAAAGCCATCACCAGCTCGACCGTGTCGAGGCTGTCGGCACCGAGGTCGTCGATGAAGGACGCTTCCGGTGTGACCTTGGACTCCTCGACTCCCAAGTGCTCCACGACGATCTTCTTGACCCTGTCGGCGATCTCGCTCATCGGCTTTTCACTTCTCTGGCTTGTGGGTGGGATTGACGGCCGCGACTCGAGGTTCCGTCCGGAGAGTGACTGGCGCGCTTAGCATGGCCGGATGGCGCACGCCAGCGCGCCCAGCCCGCCAGGCCCTTCACAGCATGGCCATCCCGCCGTTGACGTGCAACGTCGCCCCGGTCACCCAGGCCGCCTCGTCGGACGCAAGATAGACCACGGCGGCAGCGACGTCAGCGGGCGCGCCCATGCGGGCAAGCGGGATGGCGCCCAAGAGACGGGCGCGCTGCTGGTCGGAAAGCGCATCTGTCATCGCGGTGGCGACGAAGCCGGGGGCGACAGCGTTGACCGTGACGCCGCGGGGCGCGACCTCCTGGGCGAGCGCCTTGGTGAGCCCGATCAGTCCGGCCTTAGCGGCGGCGTAGTTGGCCTGGCCGGCATTGCCGGTCGCGCCGACGATGCTGCCGATGTTGATGATGCGCCCGGCGCGGCGGCGCATCATCCCGCGCAACGCGGTCCGGGCGAGGCGGAAGGGCGCGGCGAGGTCGAGGTCCAGCACGCGCTGCCAGTCCTCCTCCTCCATGCGGAGCGCGAGCCGGTCGCGCGTCATCCCGGCGTTGTTGACCAGGATGTGGAGCGGTCCGGCAGCCTTCTCGGCGGCTTCGACCAGCGCCTCGGCGGCGGCAGGGTCGGCGAGGTCGCCGGGGCAGACATGAGCGCGTCCCCCTAGTTCGGCGGCGAGCTTGTCGAGCGCATCGCGCCGCGTGCCCGAGAGCACAAGGGCCGCACCCTGGGCGTGCAGGGCGCGGGCAATCGCGGCTCCGATGCCGCCGGAGGCGCCCGTGACGAGAGCGGATTTGCCGTCGAGGCGGAACATCACAGCGCCTTCAGCACCGCCTCGATCTCGGCGGGCGTTGCAGCGGAAGCGACGGTGACGTCGGGTGCGATGCGGCGGATCAGGCCGGAGAGCACCTTGCCGGCCCCGAGCTCAACGAAGCTGTCGACGCCGAGCGCCGCCATCGCCTCCACGCTCTCACGCCAGCGGACGGTGGCCGTGATCTGACGGATCAGGAGATCGGTGATTTCGGCGGGATCGGTCACCTTCGCGGCAGAGACATTGGCGATCAACGGGACGGCCGGCGCGGCGGGCGGGGCCTTCCCCAGCGCCGCCTCCATGGCCTCGGCGGCGGGCGCCATGAGTGCGCAATGGAAGGGGGCCGAGACGGGTAGCAGCATGGCGCGGCGGATGCCGCGTGCCTTGGCGATCTCCACCGCCCGCTCCACCGCGGCGCGGGCGCCCGAGATCACGACTTGGCCGCCGCCATTGTCGTTGGCGGGCTCCACCACGTCGCGCTCGGTGGTCTCCGGCACCGGAGCGGCTTCGGTGCAGATCGCCTGGGCGGCATCAAGGTCAACACCGATCAGCGCCGCCATTGCGCCCTCGCCGGCCGGCACGGCACGTTGCATCGCTTGGCCACGCAGGCGCAGGAGGCGCGCAGCGTCGGCGATGGCAAAGCCGCCGACAGCGGCAAGCGCGCTGTACTCGCCGAGCGAGTGGCCAGCGACGACCACGGCCTTCTCGCGCAGGCGGAACCCGCCTTCGCGCTCCACCGTGCGCAGCACGGCAAGCGACATCGCCATCAGCGCGGGCTGGGTGTTCTCGGTGAGCGTGAGGTCCTCGCCCGGGCCCTCGAACATCAACTTGGAAAGCTTCTGGCCCAGCGTCTCGTCCACCTCCTCGAACACCTCGCGGGCGGGCGCGAAGGCGGCGGCGATGTCGCGGCCCATGCCGACAGCTTGGCTGCCCTGGCCCGGGAAGACGAACGCGTGAACCGGCATCGGCGGGAGTGGCCTCGCGGGATGGAGTGACGTGGCGCGGCGGGGTAACGAGGGGTTACCGGCCTGTCAATCTGGGCCGACGAAGGAGAACGCGGCCATGCCACTCGATCCGCAGATCAAGACGTTGCTTGACCGTGGAACAGGCGTGCCGGCAACACACACGCTGCCGGTGGATGTGGCGCGCGCCCAGGACCGAGGCCCGGATCGCGGTGATGGCGTTGCCGGCCGCGGTCAGCGACGTGTCGGAGCGGGTGATCGACGGACCGGGCGGACCGTTGCGATTGCGGGTGTACCGGCCGGAAGGCGCGGGGCCACTTCCGGTGCTGGTGTTCTATCACGGCAGCGGATTCGTTCTGTGCAGCCTCGACACGCATGACGGGATGTGCCGCAACCTGTGCGCGGGCACCGGCTGCGTGGTGGTCTCGGTCGATTATCGGCTGGCGCCAGAGCACAAATTTCCGGCGGGACCGGACGACTGCCTCGCCGCGACGCGCTGGGTCGGAGCCTACGCAGCGGAGCTCGAGGGCGATCCGGGGCGCATCGCGATCGGCGGCGACAGCGCCGGCGGCAACATGGCGGCGGTTGTCGCACTGCGCCTACGCGACGAAGGCGGCCCGGCGCTGCGCGGGCAACTTCTGATCTATCCGGTGACCGAGCATTATTCGCGCCCGACTCCGTCTTATGAGGAGAACGCGGAGGGCTACGGGCTGACCCGCGACACGATGCGCTGGTTCTGGGACCATTACCTGCGCGACCCGTCGCAAGGCGATGATCCGCTGGCGGCGCCGCTGCGCGCGGCGGATCTATCGCGCCTGCCACCGGCGCTGGTGGTCACGGCGGAGTACGATCCGCTACGCGACGAGGGTGAGGCATACGCGGCGCGGCTGCGCTCGGCGGGCGTGCCGACCGAATGTATTCGCTACGACGGAATGAATCACGGCTTCCTGTTCTGGGTCGGCATCGTCGATGTGGCGGGGAAGGCGATGGCCGCGTGCTGCGCGTGGCTGCGCCGAGCGCTGGCGTGACGGTCAAGGCGTTGCCATCCGCGCCGAACCGTGCTTGAAGCCGCCCCTTCCCTGCCGGGGCGTGGCATCGTCCCCGGCTATGCCGGCGCGTCGCCGGCCTCCAGCCAAAGGGGTGAGAATGCCGCTTTATGAATGCGTGCTGATCGCACGCAACGACATCACGCAGCAGCAGTTCGAAGCCATCGCGGACCAGATCGGCACCGATCTCGAGAGCGACGGCGGTGCGGTCAAGAAGCGCGAGTATTGGGGCCTACGCAGCCTCGCCTATCGGATCAAGAAAAACCGCAAGGCGCACTACATGCTGCTCGGCTTGGATGCCAAGCCCGCCTTTGTCACCGAAATGGAGCGGCAGCTGCGCATCAATGAGGACGTGCTGCGCTTCCAGACGCTGCGGGTGAAGGAGATCGAGGAAGCCCCGTCCGCCATCCTGAGCCGCAAGTCCGACGACCGCGACCGCGGCTTCCGCGGGCCGCGCCCGAGCGGGCGGTTTGACGCGAGCAAGCGCCGCAATCCCTATGATGACCGCGAGGAGTTCCGCGCGCGCGACGAGTTCCGCGACGAGTTGCGAGGCGAGGAGTAAGCCATGTCGGAGACCACCGAGCTCAATCCCGCCGTTCGCCGTCCCGCGGTCGGCGGGCGTCGCCCGTTCTATCGCCGCCGCAAGTCCTGCCCGTTCTCCGGGCCGAACGCGCCGAAGATCGACTACAAGGATGTGCGCCTCCTTTCGCGCTTCCTGTCCGAGCGCGGCAAGATCGTGCCGAGCCGGATCACCGCCGTCTCGGCGAAGAAGCAGCGCGAGCTGGCGCTCGCGATCAAGCGGGCGCGCTTCCTGGCGCTGCTCCCCTACGTGGTGGTGTAGGCCATGGCATCCGTCGAGCTGATCCTGCTCCAGCGTGTGGAGCATCTGGGCCAGATGGGCGACATCGTGAAGGTGCGTCCCGGGTTCGCCCGCAACTTCCTGCTGCCGCAGAAGAAGGCGGTGCGAGGCACGAAGGAGAGCCGGGCGCGTTTCGACGAGCAGCGCGCGCAACTTGAGGCGCAAAATCTCCGCCGACGCGAGGAGGCCGAGCGCGTGGCCGAGCGCGTGGTCGGACTGACCGTCGTCGTGATCCGCCAGGCGGGCGAGTCCGGGAGCCTCTACGGCTCGGTGACGACGCGCGACGTCGCCGACCTGACGACGGAGGGCGGACTGTCGGTCACGCGACAGCAAGTTGTGCTGGAGCAACCCATCAAGACCCTGGGACTGCACAAGGTGCGGGTAGTGTTGCACCCGGAAGTGTCGATTACTGTCACGGTGAACGTCGCCCGCAGCCCGGAAGAGGCCGAGCGCCAGGCGCGCGGCCAGGCGGTGGGTGCCGAGGCAGAGGCGGAGGAGCCGGGCTTCGACATGGCGGCGCTGTTCGAGCCGGGCGCGGAGCAGCCGCCGGCGTCGTGAGCGTGAGGTGATGGGACTACCGTGGCGCCGCGGCGCGTTGCAGTCGGTCGTTGATCGCACGGCCGAGGCCGTAGTCCGGGACGGGCATGGTGGCGATGGCGCGGAGGCCCCGCCGACGCCCCTCCTGGTCCAATGTGCGCAGTCCGGTGAAGAGATTGGCGGCCGCCTCGGTCAGATCGGCGCTGCCGCTGAGCTGAAAAGTCGCACCGGCGCCCGGTAGGGCTTTGCCGAAGGCGAGGAGCGCCTCCTGGGGACCAACCGTCGTGGCGTTCAAACGCACTGGCAGCGACGGTGCATAGTGCGAGGCGAGCATTCCTGGGCCGCGAATTCCGGCCCCACGCTCCGGCCGGCCGATGGGGCCGACCACGGCCTCGATCACCTCCACTGTCGCCCCGCCAGGACGGAGCAGCGTCGGCGCGCTGGTCAGGTCAAGCACGGTCGATTCAACCCCGACGGGAGACGGGCCGCTGTCGAGCACCGCGGCGATGTGTTCGCCAAGATCCTCCAGGGCGTGACTCGCGGTCGTCGGGCTGACGCTGCCGGAGCGGTTGGCAGAGGGTGCGGCCACCGGACGGCCGACCGCGCGCAGCAAGGCGAGCGCCACCGGATGCGCCGGCACGCGGACCGCGAGCGTCTCCAGTCCCGCCCCGGTGAGAGCGGCGACCGGGCAGCCTGGGGCGCGCGGCAACACGAGCGTCAGCGGACCGGGCCAGAACGCGGCGGCGAGGGTTCGTGCTGCGGGGTTGTCCTTCACGTGGGCGAAGGCGGACGCCGCATCGGGATAGTGGCAAATCAGCGGGTTGAAGCGCGGCCGCTCCTTGGCCGCGAATACTGCGGCAACCGCGCGCGCGTCGGTGGCGTCGGCGCCGAGGCCGTACACCGTCTCCGTCCCGAACGCGACCAGTGCACCGTCCCGCAGCAACGCAGCAGCGCGGGTGATCCCGCCTTCGTCGGGCGCGAGGATTTCAGTCATTCAGCATGGTCACGCGTTCGGCCACAGCCCCGGGGTCGCGACCTCGATCGAGTGTCCATCGGGGTCGCGGAAATAGAGGCTGGTGCCGCCGCGTGGCCAATGCACGCGGCTCTCGATCGGGACGCCCTCGTTCCTCAGATGCGCCTCCCACGCCGCCAGTTCGGCGAGCGGAATGGCGAAGCACAGATGCAACGCGCCGGTGCCGTCGTGCGGCGGGATGACACCGCCCGGCGTGGATACCGATGCATCCGTCCCGCCCTCCTTGAACAGTAACAGGACCTGCCCGCCGGGCACCCCGAGCGCGACCATGCGCGGGTCGTTGACGAATACCTCGAAGGCGAACATGCGTTCGTAGAACGCTCGCGCGCGATCGAGGTCGGCGACGTAGAGGGAGGTCTCGAGGATGCCCGCGCTGCGCGGCACTAGCTGTTCGGGCCGCGTTCCATCGACACCGGCTGCCAGCGGCGCAAATCGGTGCGCATCAGCACCGCCGGATTGACGCAGCTCATCGGCCAGCGGCCGGAGAGCACCAGCGCCAGTTCGCGCCCCGCGTGGCGCTTCCGCGCCGGGTCGAAGCGGGCGGAGGCCGACGCGTTGTGCGCCGACAGCGTGACGTTGTTCATGTGCAGCAGCGGATTGTTGTTGCCGGGCGGTTCGGTCTCCAGCACGTCGAGCGCGGCGTGGGCGATCCAGCCCTCCTCCAGCGCCTTGATGAGCCCGGATTCCTGTACCGTCGGGCCGCGGCCGGTGTTCACGAAGACTGCCGTCTTCTTCATCTGGCGGAAGTGCTTCTCGGTGAACATGCCCTCAGCTTCCGGCGTTGCCGGAGCGTGCATGGAGACGAAGTCCGATTCGGCGAGCACCTCCTCGAGCGTGGCGGGGAGCACGCCGTGATCGACCATCACCAGCTCCTCGATATACGGATCAAACGCGATCATCCTGAGGCCGAATGGCGCGGCGCGCTTGGCGACCGCGCGGGCGACGTGGCCGAAAGCGACGAAGCCGAGGGTGAGGCCCATCAGGCGGGGGATCTGAAGCAGCGCGGGGCGGCCTTCGCTCCAGCGGCCCTCGCGCACCATGCGGTCCTGCTCGATGATCCGGCGGTGCCCGGCGAGCAGCAGCGCCATCGCGTGATCGGCGACCTCCTCGATGAAGGTGTGTGGGCAGTTGGTCACCGGCAGGCCGCGCGCGGTGGCGGCGACGACGTCGACGCTGTCGACGCCGACCGAGGCGAGCGAGATGACCTTGCACTTGGCGAGGCCGTCAATGACCTTCTTGGTGAAGCGCATCCCCTTGGCGTACACCGCGTCGGCGTCGCGGGCGAATTCGACGAAGCCGTCCTCGGTCGCCGGTCCCTCGACGATCTCGGCGTCGATTCCTTGCAGTTTCAGCGCCTCCATCTCGTAGTCGTAGCCGCCACCGGCGACGGTGAAGCTGGCGCCGGCTGGGGTCGCGATCTTTAGCTTGGCCACTCTCTCCTGCTCCTTCGTGTTATCCGCGCCCCTCACCCGTCTCGCTACGCTCGACACCCTCTCCCGCTTGCGGGAGTGGGGACCCGCGCCGCAGGCGTGGGGGTGAGAGCCGCTACTTCGGCGGGCGGGCGCGCACCGCCTTCTCGTTCACCTCGATGCCCCAGCCGGGGCGCGTCGGCAATACCAGCTCGCCGTTCTCGATTACCGGCGGCACGTCGTAGAACTCGTCGCGCCAGGGGGCGCTGTCGATGTCAATCTCCATGATGCGGAAATTCGGCACGATCGCGCTGAAATGGGCGCTGTGCATGCTGCATAGATGGCCGTAGAAATTATGCGGGGCGACATTGGTCTCATACACATCCGCCATCGCCGCGATCTTCAGCGATTCGACGAGCCCGTTCCACACCACGTCGATGATCGCGACGTCCTGGGCGTAGTTCTCGAAATACGGCTTGAACTCGCGCCGCCCATGCAGCGTCTCGCACGAAGCGATCGGGCACGGCGCGTCGCGGCGTATGAGCGCGAGCGAGGGTGCATCGTGCGTGTCGATCTCGAGCCAGGTGAGGTTGGCGGGCGTTACCGCCTCGGCGACGCGACGGAATCCCTCAGTCTTGAAGTGGAAGTTCACGTCCAGCATGAGGCCCATCTCGGGACCGACCGCCTCGCGCAACGCCATCAACTGGTGCGTCAGCCCCTGGAGCGTCCTGTTGTCCCAGTTCAGTTCCGGCCAGCCCGCAGTGCGTCCAAAGCCAGGGTTGTAGCTGACGAGTTCGTCGTCCCCGATGGGCAGCGTGTTGGTCTTCAGCGCGCGGAACCCCCTGCCCTTCACCTCGGAGGCGTGGCGGGCGAGGTCGTCGTAACTGCGCAGCGCCGGCACACCCATCATCTGATAGCTGCGCACACGATAGGTTCCGAAGTGCGACCAGTAGACCGGGATGCGCTCCCGAAGGGGACCCCCGAACAGCGCACAGACCGGCACGCCGTACGCCTTGCCCGCTATGTCGAGCAACGCGTTCTCGACCGCCGCGATCGCCTGCTGATTGATGCCGCCGCGTGACTGGCGGGTGAGCACGTGCAGGTGCTGGGTCACTTGCTCGAACCGGCGCGGGTCGCGCCCGATCAGAAGCGGCGCGAGCTTCTCGATCACGTCGGCGAGGCCGGCCGAGCCGAAGCTCTCGTTGAACTCCGACCAGCCGATGATGCCGTCGCTGGTGCTGACCTTCAGGTACGAGAACATCCGCCACCCGGCATCCGCCCGCAGCGTCTCGACCCGCTCGATCTTCATAAAGCTATTCCTTCACCGCGCCGGTCAGGCTGGAAACGTAATATTCGACGAAGAACGAGTAGAACAGCGCCACCGGAATGGAGCCGAGCAAGGCGCCCGCCATCAGCGAGCCCCATTGGTACACGTCACCGGTCACCAGCTCGGTCAGGATCGCGACCGGCACCGTCTTGTTGGCGGTGGACTGGATGAAAGCCAGAGCATAGATGAACTCGTTCCAGGACAGCGTGAAGGCGAAGATACCCGCCGAAATGAGGCCGGGCACCGCGAGCGGCAGAGTGATCCGCCGCAAGATCTGCAGGCGGGAGGCGCCGTCGATCAGCGCGCACTCCTCAAGCTCGTAGGGGATCGACTTGAAGTACCCGATCAGCAGCCAAGTGCAGAACGGTACAAGAAAGGTCGGATAGGTCAGGATCAGCGCAACCGGGCTGTCGAACAGGCCGAACTGGTAGATCTCGGTCGCCAGCGGGATGAACAGGATGGTCGGCGGCACGAGGTAGGCGAGATAGATCGCGAGGCCGACATGCTGGGCGCCCTTGAAGCGCAGCCGTTCGATCGCGTAGGCGGCCAGCACGCTGCAAATGATGGACAGGATGGTGGCGCACACCGCGACCGACATGGTGATGAACAGCCAGCGCGGATACTGGGTGTCGAACAGCAGCTTGCGGATGTTCTCGAGCGTCGGCGAGTGGACCCAGAACGGCGAGTATTTTGAGTAATCGTACATCTCGGAGTTGGGTTTTATCGCGGTGATCGTCATCCAGTAGAACGGGAACAAAAGGACGATGATGAAGCACGCCAGCGGCAGGTAGACCGTCACCATGCGGCGGGCGCCGGAATCCCAGGACAGGCGTTCCGGCGCGTCGGTGCTGCGGGCGAGGATTTCCTCGACCGGGCGATCGCCGATCGGGTGCTCGCGGTCGGTGACAGCGTCAGTCATTGGCCTCGCCCTGCATCCATTTGCGCCGCCCGAGCCCGAAGAAGCTGAGCAGGGTGGCGGCGACGAGGAACGGGATCATGGCAACCGCGATCGCCGCGCCCTCGCCGAGTTCGGAGCCCGGGATGGCGCGCTGGAAGGCCAAGGTCGCCATGAGATGCGTGGTGTTGAACGGCCCGCCGCGGGTGATCGCATAGACCAGCTGGAAGTCCGAGAAGGTGAACAGCACCGACAAGGTGAGCACGACGGCGAGGATCGGCATCAGCAGTGGCACGGTGATGCGCCGGAAGCGTTGCCAGTGCGAAGCGCCGTCGAGCAGCGCCGCCTCGTAGAGCGAGGGCGAGATGGTTTGCAGGCCGGCGAGCAGGGTGATCGCGACGAACGGGATGCCGCGCCAGATATTGGCGGCGACCAGCGACCAGCGGGCGTGCCAGGGCGTGCCGAGGAAGTCGATGTAGCTGGAGCGGACGTGGAGCACGTTCACCAGCACGTAGGAGACGATGGAGAATTGCGGATCGTAGATCCACCACCAGGCGATCGCCGACAGCACGGTGGGCACGATCCAGGGCAGCAGGATGATGGCGCGGATGAACGCCTTGAACGGGAAGTGATTGTTGAGCAGCAAGGCGAGCCAGAGCCCCAGCGCGAATTTCCCGATCGTCGCGGTCGCCGTGTAGAAGATCGTGTTCGTGACCGACATCCAGAACACGGGGTCGCCGGCGAGGGAGATGAAATTGTCGAGCCCGACATAGGTGCCGGCGTGGCCGATCGTGGCATTGGTAAGCGACAGCCAGACGCCGAGGCCCAGCGGGTAGGTCAGGAACACCAGCAGCAGGCCGAGCGTCGGCAGCATGCAGAGCGCGACCAGGAACCCCTTCGAATTGAACAGCCGGGTGAACCACCCGTCGCGGGGCGGGACGAAGGTGATCCTCGTCGAAACGGTGGCGTCCATGTTCCCTCCTTCTCCGCCCCGCCCCGCGTCGGATTCGGGGCGGGCGGGCGGGTCAGTCCGTCAGGTGGTCTTGTAGTAGCGCTCGGCCTGCTTCTGCGCCTGCTTGGCGGCCGCTTCCGGCGATGCGGCGCCGGCGGCGACGGAGGCGAACATGTCGACGATCGTGTAGTTGGCGACCACCGCCGAGGAGGCGGCGGTGATCGGCCCGGCATAGCCGTCGTAGTAGATCGTATCCATCGCGCCCTTGTAGGGGTCGAGCTTCGGGTCCGCGCTCCAGAACTTCATCTGGGCATACGCCTTCAAGGGCTGGCACCAGTAACCGATGCAGTTCGACAGCCACGGTCCGTACTGCGGCGATTCCATCATGAAGCGCAGGTATTCCTTCCCCGCGTTCGGATACTTCGTGTGGTGAAACAGCATCCCGTTCAGGATCGCGGCCGACATCGGCGAGCGTTTCGCGACGCCCTGCGGCACCTTGACCATGTTTGTGTCCGCCGCGATCGCCCGCAGCTTCGGATCGGGCGAGACCTTGATGACGTAATAGATCGACACGCCGTTGAAGGTGAGGCCGATCTCGCCCGCCGCCCAGGCCTTGTTGTTGCCGGAATTGTTCCACGACATGGTGCCGGGAATCATCGTCTTGTACAGCTCGGCGACGTATTTCAGCGCCTCGATCGTCGCCGGGGAGTTGATCGTCACCTTGCCGTTCTCGTCCACCACGCTGGCGCCGTGCGACCATAGCGCCCATTCGGCGAAACCGTTGGCATCGCCGAGCGCATGACCCAGCGAAAATCCGCAGGGATGGTTGATCTTCTTGAGGCCCTGGCAGAGCTTCAGGAAGCCGTCGAGGTCGGAGGGGATATGGTCGTATCCCGCTTGCTTTACCCATGATTTGCGATACACGGTCGGCCCGTTGCCACCGCCGATCGGCAGGGCGATCCAGTCCTTGGTCTTCCACTTGCGCCCGTACAGCAGCGCGAGGTCGTACCAGCCACCGTATTTGGCGCCCAGATATTCGCACAGATCGGACATCCCGATCAGCTTCGACGTGTAGATGAACGGCGCCGAGCTGAAGCCGATGACGATGTCGGCGCCCGCCCCGGTATTGGCTATCACCGCGGTCTGCGGGCCGAGGTCCTCCCACGAGATGTAGTCGACCTTGACCGGAACGCCGGTCGCCTCGGTGAATTTCTTGGTGTTGATGTCCCAGTAGACCTGATCGGGGTCGATGAACTTCGCCGGGCGGATGACGTGCAGCTGAGCGCCCTTCTCGATCGGGAAATTGGGCGGCTTCACGTCCGCCGTCGGCACGTCGGCCGGCCCGGCGGCCGATGGCGCCGCGTTTTGCGCGCGCGCGCCGATCATCGGGACCGAAACCGCCCCGAGCGCCGTCGCGCCGAGTATCAGGGAACCGCGTCGTGTGACTTCCGTCATCCCGGACATCCTCCTGTTGCACGCCCCTTCGGGCTCGTTTTGACGAAACATCTTCCGTCGGGACGGCCCGGCGGTAAAGGGGACTCTCTCAGGCGAGCAATCGCTGTCCGGTGTCGGCGTCGAACAGATGCACCAGCCCCGGATCGGCGGACAAGCGGATGGTTTCGCCCGGCCGAGCCGAGACCCGTTCGCGGAAGGCGCAGACGATCGGGGTGCCGCCGAGATCGGCCAGCACCTGCGTCTCCGACCCGGTCGGCTCGATCACGTTCACCCGCGCCGGCCAACCGTCGTCGGCAAGCATGAAGTGTTCCGGGCGTACGCCATACACCGCCGGGCACCCCTCGGCGGGGCCGCCCGACGCCGGCAGCTTCATCGCCATCCCGCCGTCGGAGCGGAACGCGCCGCCTTCCACCTTCCCCTTGAGGAAGTTCATCGACGGCGAGCCGATGAAGCCAGCGACGAACAGATTGGCCGGATTGTCGTAGAGGTCGAGCGGGGCGCCTGCCTGCTCGACGTTGCCGGCGTTCATCACAACGATGGTGTCGGCCATGGTCATCGCCTCGATCTGGTCGTGGGTGACGTAGACCGTGGTGGTGGTGAGCCGCTGGTGCAGCTCCTTGATCTCCGCGCGCATCTGCACGCGCAGCTTGGCGTCGAGGTTCGACAGCGGCTCGTCGAACAGGAACACCTGCGGATCGCGCACGATCGCGCGCCCCATCGCAACTCGCTGGCGCTGGCCGCCGGAGAGCTGACGGGGGAAGCGGTTGAGATAGGCGGTGAGGCCGAGGATGCGCGCGGCGCGGTCCACCTGCTCGTCGATGCGCTTCCTCGACACCTTTGCCAGCAGCAGCGAGAACGCCATGTTGTCGCGCACCGTCATGTGCGGATAGAGCGCGTAGTTCTGGAACACCATCGCGATGTCGCGCTGTTTGGGGGGCACGTTGTTCACTACCCGTCCCCCAATCGCAATCTCGCCCGAGGTAATGTTCTCGAGCCCGGCGATCATGCGGAGCAAGGTTGATTTGCCGCAGCCGGACGGCCCGACGAGGATGACGAAGCCGCCATCCTCGATCTCCACGTTGACGCCGTGCAGAACCTCGGTGGTGCCGAAGGTCTTGCGGACATTCCTGATGCTGACGTCGGCCATCTTTTCCGGAAGTCTCCCCTGATTGGCCACGTCATGGCCGGACTTGTTCCGGCCATCCACGTCTTCTTTGGCGATAAGCAAAAGGCGTGGATGCCGGGCCGAGCCCGGGCATGGCGGCTAAAACTTCGAAACCCGCGTCTCCTTGCCGGTGATGAACTCGAGCAGCGCGGGCTTGCCTGCCCTCGTCTGCTCGATGCCGCGCTTGATCGCCGCCTGGATCTGGCCCGGATCGGTCACCCTCTCCCCGTAGCCGCCGAAGGCGCGCGCCATCGCCGCGTAGTCGCCCGAGATGTCGGTCGAGCGGTATTTCTCGGTCGAGATCGGCATCACCTTGAGTTCGATAGCCATCGAGAAATTGTTGAGCAGGACGGACAGGATCGGGATGCGCTCGCGCACCGCCGTCTCGAAATCCATCCCGGTGAAGCCGATCGCCGCGTCACCCCAGAGATTGATGCAGAGCTTGTCTGGTTTGGCGAGCTTCGCTCCCATCGCGAGGCCCAGCCCCATGCCAAGCTGCGTCGTCTTGCCCCAGCCGATATAGGACAACGGCTCGGTCGAGACCCAGAACGGCGAGATCTGGTCGCGCGGGCTACCGGCGTCATGCGTGATGATTGTGTTCGCCGGATCGACCGCGTGCATCAGCTCCCAGATCACCCGATACGGGCTCAGCGGCGTGTCGTTCGAGGTCAGCAGCGGGCGCCACTCCGCCATCCAGCTCTCGCGCACCTCGGTGATCTCGCGCACCACCGCGGAGGCATCCCGCGGCGACTTGATGCTCTGCCCGAGCTCGCCCAGCAGCGCATCCAAGGTCAACGCGGCATCGCCCACCAGAGCGGCGACGATCGGAATGTCCTTGTTGAGATGGTCGGGATCGTTGGTGTTGTGGACGACCCTCTTCCCCTTGGGGAACTTGATACCGAAATTGGTCTCGGTGAATGAGCAGCCGATGCCGATGATCAGGTCGGCATTGACGATGAAATGGTGCACCGGCTTCGGCACCGCGTTGCCGCCCGATCCCAGCGAAAGCGGGTGGTTCTCCGGGAACGCGCTCTTGCCGCCGAGGCTGGTGGTGACCGGCGCCGCCAGCAGCTCGGCGAACTTCTTCAGCTGCGGCCACGCCTCGGCCCAGTGCACGCCAGTCCCGGCATATATGACGGGGCGCTTGGCGGCGAGGATCGCCGCCGCCGCGCGCTTGACGTCCTGCGGATCGGGTGCCGAACGTGCCTTGATCGTCGGCGAATATTCGAACTGCCCGACCTCCTCGTTCCAGATATCGGTCGGGATCTCGACCAGGCAGGGACCGGAACGGCCGTTCTTCAACCGCGAGAAGGCGCGGCGCATCATGTTCGGCACCTCGGACGGCATGATCGCCCATTCGGCCGACTTGGTGACGCCCCGCATCTCCCGCGTCGCGCTGTAGTTCGGATCGATGCCGGCGATGCGGCGCGGATAGCCCTGCGGGATCACCAGCATCGGGATTGACTCGCTGAACGCCTGGGCGACGCCGCCATAGGCGTTCTCAGTTCCCGGCCCGTGCTGCATGCAGAAGGCGCCGATCTTGCGCCCGGAGGTGACGCGAGAGATGGCGTCCGCCATGTGGAGGCCGATGCGCTCCTGACGTACCATCACCGGGCGGATATCCGCCGCCGCCGCGAATTCGATCAGGTGGTTGACCGGATAGCCGCAGAGGATTTCGATCCCCTCGCGCTTCATGATCTCCGCGACCGCCTCGCCGACCTTCATGGTTTCCTCCAGTGTGTCCTGTGCCCCAGCGTAAGGCGAGCGGCACAAGGGGTCCAGGGGCCGGGGGCTGATCAACCGCTAGGGAGGACCGCATGGCGACGTGGCAACAACGCAGGATCGGCCGCACCTCGGTCGAGGTCACCAGTTTCGGCCTCGGCACGGCGACGATGGGCGGCAACCGGGTGAAGATCACCCAGGACACCGCGCGGGCGATCGTCCGCGCCGCCTGGGATGCCGGCGTACGCTACGTCGATACCGCACCATTCTACGGCCTCGGTTTTTCCGAGCGCCGGGTCGGCGATGCGCTGCGTGGCGAGGACCGTCACTCCTGGGTGTTGTCGACCAAGGTCGGGCGCCTGCTGCGCCCACGCACCGAGACCGGCAAGCACCGTGATGGCTGGGTGACGGAGATGCCGTTCGATGTCGTCTACGACTACACCTATGACGGCATCATGCGCTCCTTCGAGGACAGTTTGCAGCGCCTGGGCCTCGCACGTATCGACATACTCTACGTGCACGATATCGGCGAATACCAGCACGGGGAGGCGAATGCCGGCCACATGAAGGCGCTGCGCGACAGCGGCCGCAAGGCGCTCGACGCGTTGAAATCGGCGGGCACGATCGGCGCCATCGGCATCGGGGTGAACGAAACCAAGGTGCTGATCGAGGCGCTCGGCTGGGCCGACTGGGACGCGTTCCTGCTCGCCGGCCGCTACACGCTGCTGGAGCAGACCGCGCTCGACGAATTGCTGCCGCTCTGCGAGAAGCGCGGCACCTCCATCGTGGTGGGCGGCCCGCTCAACTCCGGCATCCTCGCCGGCCGCGACACCTGGAACTACGCGCCGGCGCCACCGGAGGTGCGCGAGCGCGCCCGGCGCCTAGGCAAGGTCTGCGCCCGCCACAATGTCCCGCTGCCCGCCGCGGCGCTGCAATTCCCGCTCGCCCATCCGGCGGTCGCCGCGATCATCCCGGGGCCCCGCTCGGTCGAGGAGTTCGAGACCAATGCCTCGCTGATGCGCACCCCGATCCCGGCCTCGCTCTGGCAGGACCTGCGTGCCGAGGGCCTGATCCGCCAGGATGCGCCTGTGCCCGGGTAGCCGCCGACAAGGATTTGCTTCACGTCGCTTGGAGAGGAACCGCAGAGGACATAGGCCCATGGCGCGAGTGCAGGAGCGACCGACCGATACGGCGACGGCATCACGCAACGCGAACGTGATCGTCAGGACCGCCGACGTCCGCATCGTCGAATACGTGCTGCCGCTCGGCGCCGATCATACGTGGCATTACCACAGCGAGATCACCGACAGGTTCTACTGCCTGGAAGGGCTGATCGGGGTGGAGACGCGCGACCCGCCGCGGAAGCTCGTGCTGCGGCCGGGCGAGCAGGCAATGGTGCCGCCCAATGTCGTCCACCATGCGAGCAACGCCGGCGAGGGCACCAGCCGCTATCTGCTGGTCCAGGCGCTCGGCGCTTACGATTACAACAAGGTGGACTGAGCGTCGCGGGCAGCTCCACGGCGCACTGGCGGGCCGTCCAAGCAATCGCACGCTGGCTCCTGGCGGGCATCGCTGCTATCCGTTTCCTCCGTCGCCGTAAGTTATACGTGATATATATCTTTCGTCGGGCGAGCGATTGCTAGGCGCATGTGCAAAGCGTGTTCGCGACGAGCTGTCTGCGACGGCGACAAGGGGGCGGTTCATCGCCGCAATGCAGCTCCCCCGCGCCTCCTTGCGTGATCGAACGGGCAGGTATAGTCGCGCCGGGTCTGCGAACGGAGAGCATGCATGCCCGCCCAGCATCCCGAGACCCTAGCCCTGCACGCCGGCTGGCGCCGTGACGAGGCCACCACTGCGGTTGCCGTGCCGATCTATCAGAGCACGGCGTTCCAGTTCAACAGCGCCGAGCACGCCGCGAACCTGTTCGGGCTCAAGGAGCTCGGCAACATCTACACCCGCATCATGAACCCGACGAACGATGTGTTCGAGAAGCGGATCGCAGCAATGGAAGGCGGTGCCGGCGCGCTGGCGCTCGCCTCGGGCCAGGCGGCCTCGCTCTTGAGTGTGCTCAACCTCGCCCGCGCCGGGGACAACGTTGTGTCCTCGACCGACCTTTATGGCGGCACCTGGAACCTGTTCGCCAACACGCTGAAGGACATGGGGGTCGAGACGCGCTTCGTCGACCCGGCGGACCCGGAGGCGTTCGCCCGCGCGACCGACGAGCGCACCCGCGTCTACTACGCCGAGACGCTACCAAACCCGAAGCTGATCCCCTTCCCGATCGCCGAGGTGGCCGCGATCGGACGCAAGTTCGGTGTCCCGCTCGTCATGGACAACACGGCCGCGCCCGTCATCGTGCGCCCGTTCGATCACGGCGCTGCTGTGGTGATGTATTCCGCAACCAAGTGGATCGGCGGGCACGGCACCTCGATCGGCGGCGTGGTGATCGACGGCGGCAATTTCGACTGGGGTGCGTACAAAGAGCGCCAGCCCGCGCTCAACACGCCCGATCCCAGCTATCACGGTGCGGTCTGGGCGGAGGCGGCGAAGCCACTCGGGCCGATCGCCTACATCCTCAAGATGCGGGTCACCCTGCTGCGCGACGTGGGCGCCGCGCTCAGCCCGTTCAACGCCTGGCTGTTCATCCAGGGACTGGAGACGCTGCCGCTTCGTATGCGCGAGCATTCACGCAACACGCGAGCGGTCGCCGATTTCTTGAGCAAGCGGCGAGACGTGACCCGAGTGATCCATCCCGCCTACCAGAAGGGTGAGGCGGCCGAGCGCTCCGCCAAATACCTGCCGCGCGAGCAGGGCGGCCTGCTCGGCTTCGAGATGGCGGGCGGCGCCGCCGCCGGCGCGCGCTTCATCGACGCACTCAAGCTCTTCTACCATGTCGCCAATATCGGCGACTCCCGCAGCCTCGCGATCCATCCGGCGAGCACGACCCACTCGCAGCTATCGGATGAGGAGCAGGAGGCCTCCGGGGTCACCCCGGGCTATGTCCGCCTCTCGATCGGCCTCGAACATATCGACGACATCCTCGCCGACCTGACGCAGGCGCTCGACGCAGCGGGGAGGTAACGCTCAAAACACTTGCAACAACTGCGCCTTCAGATACGCCGTCTCCGGCAGATGCGGATGCACCGGGTGGTCAGCCGCGGCGCCTGTCGTGGCGACGATCCGCGCTTCCCGGCGTGCACGCGTGAGGCCCCAGGCGATCTGCGCCGCCCACGCGTCGGCCGGCGCGTGATGGCTGCAGGAGGCGGTGAACAGGAACCCTCCAGGCGCCACGACGCGAGCCGCCAGGCGCGCGAGCCGCCCGTACGCGCGCAGCCCCGCCGCCGCGTCTTTGCGCGACTTGACGAAGGCGGGCGGATCGCACACCACAACGTCGAAGCGCTCTCCCGCATCATCGAGCGCCGCCAGCGCCTCGAACGCATCCTCCCGGCGGATCGCGACGCGCGCGAGTCCGTTCAGCGCCGCCGCCTCCGCCGCGCGCGCGAGCGCGGGCGCGCTCGAATCCACCAGCGTGACTGCCTCGGCCCCCGCCGCCGCGCAGCGCAGGCCGAAGGCGCCGGTATGGGCGAACACGTCGAGCACGCGCGCGCCTGAGGCCAGCGCGGCGACATGGTCGCGGTTCTCGCGCTGATCGAAGAACCAGCCTGTCTTCTGCCCTGCCATCAGGTCGACCGGAAAGCGCATGCCCCCCTCCTCCACCGCCGCATCGGCCGAATCGCCCACGAGCAACGCGACCTCCTCGTTCAGCCCTTCGTGCCGGCGCGAGGTCGCATTGTTGCGCGCCACGATCGCACGCGGCGTGAAGAGGCCCGTCAGCGCGGCGACGATGAGCGGCGTTAGGCGCTCCATCCCGGCAGTGTTCGCCTGCAGCACCAGCGCGCCGCCGTAGCGATCGATGACGAGGCCCGGCAGCCGGTCCGCCTCGGCATGCACCAGGCGATGAAACGGCGAGGCGCAGACCCGCGCCCGCAGCGCTGCCGCCTCCGAAAGGCGCGCCCTTATCCAGTCGAGGCCGATCTCCGCCGCCGGATCGCCATCCAGCAGACGCGCGGCGATCAAACTGTGCGGGTTGAACATGGCGATGCCAAAGCGCACCCCGTCGTCGCCCTCCAGCATGACGAGCCCGCCCGGTTCCATGCGCCGATACTCCGGGCGCATCGCGATCTCGTTGCTGAAGACCCAGGGCGCACCCGCCCGCAGCCGGCGGCCCTGGCCGCCCACCAGGCGGATCGTCGGCCTCAAGCCGCTTCCCGGACCGATCCCAGAACCGTGGTCAGCGCCTTGATCAGCCGGTCCATCATCGCGTCGGTGTGCAGCGGTCCCGGCGTGAAGCGCAGGCGCTCGGACCCGCGCGGCACCGTCGGATAGTTGATCGGCGTCGCGTACATCCCGAACTCATCGAGCAGCCGCCGGCTCACCGCGAAGCAGCGCGCCGCGTCGCCGACATGCAGCGGGACGATGTGGCTATCCGACGCGATGCGCGGCAGGCCGGCGGCGTCGAACCGCGCCTTCAGCGCCGCCACCCGCTCGAACAACGCGGCGCGCCGGGCGTCGTCGGCGCGCACATGGCGGATGGAGGCGAGCGCCGCCGCGGCAACCATCGGCGCCATCGAGGTGGTGAAGATGAAGCCCGGCGCGACCGAGCGGATGTAGTCGATGACCGTCGCGTTGCCTGCGATGTAGCCGCCCTGGCAGCCGAACGCCTTGGCGAGCGTGCCCTCGATCACGTCGATCCTGTCGGCGACCCCGTTGCGCGCCGCGACTCCCGCGCCTTCTAGCCCGTACATGCCGACCGCGTGCACCTCGTCGAGGTACGTCATCGCCCCGTGCCGTCCGGCAACGTCGCAGATCGGGCCGATCGGGGCGATGTCGGCATCCATCGAATAGACGGATTCGAAGGCCACAAGCTTGGGCGCGTCGGCGGGTGCCTCGTCAATCAGCGCATCGAGATGCCCGACATCGTTGTGGCGGAAGATGCGGCACGCTGCCTTCGAGCCCTTGATGCCGGCGATCATGGAGGCGTGGTTCTTCTCGTCGGAGAACACGATCCAGCCCGGCAGCGAGTTCAGGATAGCCGCCAGCGCCGCCTGATTGGAGACGAAGCCGGAGATGAACAGCAGCGCCGCCTCTTTCTCGTGGAGCGAGGCGAGTTCCGCCTCCAGCGCGACGTGAACCGGACTGGTGCCGCTGATGTTGCGCGTTCCGCCGGCGCCCGTGCCCATAGCGCGCGCCGCCTCGCAGGCCGCGTCGATCACCCGGGGATGGTTGCCCATCGCCAGGTAGTCGTTGGACGACCAGACCAAGATCTCCGTCCCGTTTGGCATTCGATAGAACGGGAAAGCGCTTGCCTGCTTGGCGAGCGGTGTGAACTGCCGGTAGCGCCCCTGTGCGCGGATGTCCTCCAGCGCGCGGCCGCAGACTTCATGGAAGGCGTGCATGGCGGGGCGTTCTAGCGCATCAGGACCGCGCCGCCAGCCCCACGCCCGTCAACGTCACGGCAAGGGCGATCACCTGCCGCACGCCGAGCGGGTCGCCCAGCAGGGCGGCGGAGGATAGCACGCCGACCAGCGGCGACAGCAGCACGGAGATCGCGGCGATCGAGGCCGGCAACAGCCGGAGCGCACGAAACCACGTCAGATAGGCGATCGTCATCGGCAGCACGGCAACGTAGGCAAAGCCCGCCCAGCCCAGTGGCGTCAGCCGTGCCCAGTCCGGCTGCTCAAACAGAGCCAGCACGGCGACTGGGATCGAGCCCAGCACGATTTGCCACATCACCCCGGTGATCATCGGCAGACCGAGCGGGCGGCGCTTGGCGATGACCGTGCCGAGGGCGAAGAGCACTGCGGCGAGGAACCCGCCGGCGATCCCGGGGATCGCCGCGCGTCCACCCTCGATCCGATCAGCGCCGACGAGCAGCGCCACGCCTCCCAGCGCCAGCACCATGCCAAGAGCCCGCGCGGCGGTTGGACGCTCCCCCAGGATCGGCCACGCGAGCATGGCGGCCCAGATAGGCAGCGTGTAAGTGATGACCACCGCCTCGCTCGCCCGCAGCGAGACCAGCGCGACGGTGGTGAACACGGTGAAGGCGCCGAAATTCAGCGTCGCGTAGACCAGCAACAGCCCGATCTGGTTGCGCGGCACGACCAGCCGCTCCCGCCGCACGAGCGCGAGCGCCACCATGAAGATGGCGCCCAGCACGCAGCCGACGGCGCGCGCCGTGAACGGCGGCACCTCGGACAGCAAGAACTTCATGACCGGCCAGTTGAAGCCCCAGCAGCACGCGGTGAAGCAGAGCAGCGCAAGCCCCTCGGCCCTCTCGCTCAGCATGCGCGGGGCCGGCGGGGGGCGGTCGACCGCAGGCGACATACGCAGTACGGACCTAACGACCGCTCGCGAACAGCCACGCGGGGTCGAAGAAGCGGTCGGCTTCACCGTTGTACGGGAGGCGCGTGATGTCCCAATGGCGGATGAATCGCGCGTACGCCGACCATACCGGCGGTCCGCCGCCGATGAAGACGACACGGCCGGGGAACCGCGCGATCACCTCGACGGGAATGTCCGTCGAGCGGATGACGACGACCGTCCTATCCTTGCGGGCGAAGTCCGGAATGGCGCCGCAGGTCCGTGGGCCGGCGACCAGCACGTGCCCGCGCGTCAGCTCAAAGAACCGCTCGACGTCGGCGACGTATTCGGGAGCCTTCTCGCCCTCCCACGGCATGCGCCCGTTCAGCCCGAGTTGACCGTGCTGACCGATGGCGCAGACCGAGCGGACGTCGGGCATGGAGCCTCCTGCATTAGCGGCCCAATATGCCAGGATCGCACCTAGGCGCTAAGGCATCAGGGAGGAACCAAGCCATGCCGCTGTTCGATTTGAAGGGGAAGGTCGCCGTCATCACCGGCGGCAATGGCGGGATCGGCCTCGGCATGGCCGAGGGGCTCGCGGAAGCAGGCGCCTCCATCGTGCTGGCTGGGCGCGACGCCGCGAAGGCGCGTATCGCGCAGGCGCGCATCGAGGCGCTGGGCACGCCGTGCCGCTTCGTCGCCGCCGACGTGACGAAACAGGCGGAATGCCGCGCGTTGATCTCGGCCGCGCGGGAGGCGTTCGGCCGGCTGGACATATTGGTCAACAACGCCGGCACCTCGATCCGCAAGATGCCGCAGGACTTCACCGAGACCGAGTGGCACCACGTCATGGACACCAACCTCACCAGCGCCTTCCTGTGCTCGCAAGCCGCCTATCCGGCGATGAAGGCGGCGGGCGGCGGGAAGATCATCAATATCGGGTCGATGATGTCGCTGTTCGGCGCGCCCTATGCGACACCGTACGCGGCGAGCAAGGGCGGCATCGTGCAGATGGCGCGCGCGCTCGCCACCGCCTGGGCGGCGGACAACATCCAGGTCAACACGGTGCTGCCCGGCTGGATCGACACCGACCTCACGCGTCGCGCGCGCGAGCAGGTGGAGGGGCTGCACGGGCGCGTCGAGGCGCGCACCCCCGCCGGGCGCTGGGGTACGCCCGCCGACATGGCCGGGATCGCGGTGTTCCTCGCAAGCCCGGCGTCGGATTTCGTCACCGGCACGGCGATTCCGGTGGATGGGGGTTATTCGGCGGCGTGAACTCAGCGGCGGGTGAACGTGTAGCCGCACTCTCGCCCCTCGACGCGTTGGCCGGTCCCCTGTCGGGCCTCGAAGCGTGCCTTGACGTGGTACTGATAGGGTGTGCCGGTGCCGACACGGCCCAGCGTGTAGACTGGCCGGTTGGTCAGTCCTCGCGCAAACAGAGTCGCCGTGCCGTCGGCTGCGATCCGCCCTTCGAGGGACAGCCAGGCCGGCTGGCCACTTGTGCCGTGCTCGCCACTCAGCACGCCATCGCTGATACGAGCGGGAAAATAGAACGTGTAGCCGAGCGCCCCGTCCGGCCCGGTCGAGCAGTTCGGAGCCACGTTCCACTCCCCGTCGTAGGCGCTCGCCGCCCCCGCCGTTCCCGCGAACAGCGCCAGCGCCGCCGTCATCGCTATCCTGCGCGGCATACTGCCCTCCCCTACCCGGTGCGGCTGATCTCCGCCACGAAATCGGCGAGAGCGAGCGAGGCGGTAAGCCCCGGGCTCTCGATCCCGAACAGATTGATCAGCCCCGGCACGCCATGCGTCTGCGGGCCCTGGATGACGAAGTCCTGGCTGGCGACCGAGGGCGGGACGATCTTCGGCCGAATCCCGGCATAGCCGGGCTGGATCGCGCCGTCCTGCAGGTCGGGCCAGTAGCGGCGCACGGCGGCGTAGAACTTCGTCGGCCCGCGCCGGATCGACCGTGTAGTCGATCTCCTCGATCCACTCGACATCGGGGCCGAAGCGCGCCTGGCCGCCGAGGTCGATCGTCAGATGCACGCCCAATCCGCCCGGCACCGGCACCGGGTAGATCAGCCGCGAGAACGGCGAGCGGCCGAGCAAGGTGAAGTAGTTGCCCTTGGCGTAGTATGCGGTCGGCACGCGCTCGCGCGGCATCCCATCGATACGTGACGCGACACCGGGCGCGTGCAGGCCGGCCGAGTTGACCAGCAGGCGCGTGCGCAAGGTCATCGGCTCGGCGCCGCCGACATCGACCTCGATCCCGCCGCCGCGCACCCGCGCCCCCGTCACCGGGCTGAAGAAGACGCAGACGGCGCCGGCGTTCTCCGCGTCACCCTGCAGCGCCAGCATGAAGGCGTGGCTGTCGACCACGCCGGTCACCGGGGAATGGAGCGCGCTCGTGCAATGCAGGGCGGGTTCCATTGCCATCGCCTCGGCCCGCGTCAGCACCCGCATTCCCTCCACACCGTTCGCCTCGGCGCGTGCCTTGATGCCGGCGAGCTTGCCGTCCTCCTCCTCGCTGGTCGCGACGATCAGCTTGCCGCAGTTCATGTGCGCGACGCCGCGCTCGCGGCAGTAGGCGTAGAGGGCGCGCCGGCCGGCGACGCAGAAACGCGCCATGAAGCTGCCGGCCGGGTAGTAGATGCCGGCATGGATCACCTCGCTGTTGCGCGAGGAGGTCTCGGTGCCGATCCCGTCGGCCCGCTCCAGGACGATCACTTCGCGCCCGGCGAGCGCCAGCGCGCGGGCGACCGCGAGGCCGATGACGCCGGCGCCGATCACGATGCAGTCGACCGATTCCACTTGCCTCTCCCGCCGACGGCGCGATTGTCGGGCGAGGACGGAGGAATGCAATGCTGACATTGCGCGCGGGCGAGGCGTCGGTGGTGCTCGCCCCGGAGACCGGCGGGTCGATCGTCGGCTGGACGGTCGGGCCGCACCATGTGCTGCGCCCGGCGCTGGTCGATCAGCTGGTCCACGGCGCGGTGCGCGGCATGGCCGCCTATCCGCTGATCCCGTTCTCCAACCGCATCGCCAACGGGCGCTTCACTTTCGCGGGCAGGACCTACCAGCTCGCGCGCAATTTCGGCGACGAGCCGCACGCGATCCATGGTGTCGGCTGGACCAGCGTGTGGAATGTGGCCGCTGTCTCCGCACGACACCGCGCGGCTGACGCTCGACTTCGATGCGAAGGGTGAGGCCGCGCGCGGCTGGCCGTTCCCGTTCAGCGCCGAGCTCGACTTCACGCTTGCGCCGGATTTGCTCGGCCTGCGGATCGCGATGGTCAACCGGCACGATGCGCCGGCGCCGGCGGGGCTGGGGCTGCACCCGTTCTTTCCGCGCACGGAATCGGCGACGCTGCGCTTCAAGGCCGATGGCGTGTGGCGCAACGGCGCCGACCACTTGCCGGCCGAGCACGTCGCGGTACCGCCGGAATGGAGCCATGCGACGGCGCGTCGGGTCGGCAGCGCGACGCTCGACAATCTCTTCACCGGCTGGGACGGCGAGGCGGAGATCGCGCTCGCCCCGTCCCCGATCACCGTGCGGCTCTCAGCGTCCGAGTTGTTTCGCCGGCTGGTGGTCTATGTGCCCGAGGGCAAGCCGTATTTCGCCTGCGAGCCGGTCAGCCACCGAACGGATGCGATCAACCACCAGGGCGAGGATACCGGGCTTCGCATCCTCGCCCCTGGAGAGAAGCTGGAGGGGACGGTACGGTTCGACCTACGAGGCTTACCTCCGCCGGCGGCGGGCGAGCAGCCCTAGACCGAGCAGGCCCGAGCCCATCAGCGCGAGTGCTCCCGGCTCGGGCACCGCGGCCACCGGCAGCGCGCCCGTATAGGGGTGCCAGTGCAGCTCGCCGCTGCCGTTGTAGCTCTCCGCGACGAGATCGCCCTCGATCGCGTTGCTGTTCTTCACCGCCGCGGCGGGCGCGAGGATGGAGGCGCCCCAATGGGCGACGTTCACGTTCGTCGCGTTGCTGAAATTCCACAGCACGTTCGACTGGATGCCGTTGTAGTTGACGCTGTTCGGCTCGGTGTAGTTGCCGGTGACATTGACGATCACCGTGTCGCTCGGCGCCAGTCCGCTGAAGGTGAGTTTGAGGTTGTTGTGCTTGATATCGTTGGACGTGATGTCGAACACCGCGACATTGTGCACCCCGTTCACCGTCCCTGGCGTCACCGTGAACGTCCCCGTGACGGGGTTGTACGAGCTGTTCGCGGCAAGCGCGGCGAGGTTCGCGGACAGCGTGGTGAGCGGCGACCAGATGTCGGTCGCGAAGCCGTTCGGGAATGCATAGTGGGTCGTGACCGACGCCGCGCCGCTGAAGCTGCCGGTGTTGGTACCGCCGACGAAGACATGCAGCCCGTTCGCGTTGTAAGAGCCGGTGTTCTTGCCGAAGACGTTGACCTGCCCGTACCCGGTGGGTGGCGCTACCGCGACATTGTGCGAATCGAGAGTGCCGGAGCCGCCGGTCAGATTGCCGCCGATCAGGACGAGCCCCTCGGTCTCGCTTGTCGTCTTGAAGCCTTGGTCAACGATCGCATTGAAGTCGCCCAAGAGCGCCGCGGCCGTGAATGGTGCCGCCGAGGCGCTCGTCACCGCGCCGAGCGAAACCGCCGCCGTGAGAAGAAGTCCCAATCTCCGCGTCATGTCTCTAAAGTCCGCCCGCAGCCTCGTTCGGAGCCGAATATGAGACGCCCCTACTCGAATTTGCAAGCGGAATGTTCCGCATCCGCTAGGTGTGTCAGGGGCGCTTCGGCCAGCGCGCCCCAATTACGGGCCGCACCTCCTCAATCAGCCGTCGAGTTTGGACCAGCATCTCGTCCTCCCCGCTCGCCACAGGCCGGAGGATGAACTTGGAGATCCCAGCTTCCACATAGGCGGCGATCCGCCTGATGACGATGTCCGCGTCGCCCACCGCGAAATAGTCGGCCGGGTCGCGTCCCGTCCGAGTCTTATACGCGTCGTAGGCCGCCGCCAGCACGGGGTCGTTGGCGCGGCCGAAGCGGAACGGGATGCCGGCGCCGTAATGGTCCTCGTCGATCGAGCGCCCCTCCTCTATCAGCGCCCGCTTGATCGCCGCGACCAGCGCCCCCGCCTGCGTCGGCGTTTCCGGTCCCGCCTGCCAGCCGGTGCCGAACCGGGCGGTTCGCCGGACGGCGGCGGGGCTGCCCCCGCCCAGCCACATCGGCAGCTCCGCCTGTACCGGCCGCGGCGCGATCGAGGCGTTCTCCAGTTGGAAGAAGCGCCCGGCGAAATCGACGTGCGGCTGCGTCCACAGCATCCGGATCACCGCCAGCGCCTCGTCCGTGCGCGCGCCCCGCGTCGCGGTGTCGAGGGTCATCGCCTTCCATTCCGGCGCGAGCGGGCTGCCGATGCCGAAGCCCGGGAGCATCCGCCCGTCGGACAGCGCGTCGATCGTGGCGCATTGCTTAGCCACGGGCACCGGATCGCGCATGGCGAGCGACAGCACATTCATCCCGACCTTCAGCCGCCGCGTCCGTCCGGCGACGGCGGCCAGCGCCGCGAGGCATTCAAGGATCGGGTGGCGGCTCACCAGCCGGTCGGTCTGCCAGAAACTGTCGATCCCGCCCTGCTCGCACAGGTCGATCCAGCGCCAGAAGCCGGACGCGGTGGCGAACGGATACTCTGCGAGTCCCGACTCCCACCGCGATGCTGCGCGCCATCCCGACCTCCCTAGACGGGTACGAGGCTAGACCACGCCTTCTATCCGCGCGAGGCTTCGATCGAATCAGAGGAATTCGTCCGGTTGAGCATCTCCTCGGCGTACCCCCACCCGCGCGGCTTGGCCTGGGTGTTCGAGGATGGCGACTTCCCGCGACTATGGTACGTCGGCCTGGTCGTCTTCATGGTGCGCTGGATGGAGACGCTGGCGATGGCGGTCTTCGTCTATCAGCGCACCGGCTCGCCCTTCCTGGTCGCCATGACGCAGATGCTGCGGCTGCTGCCGATGGGGCTGCTCGGCGCGTTCCTCGGCGTTGCCGCCGACCGTATCGAGCGGCGGACCGCGCTCCTCGCCACCACGCTGATGATGGCGGCCTCCTCGGGTGCGCTCGCCGCCCTTGCCTGGGCGGACCAGCTACAGGTCTGGCATATCATGATCGCCTGCTTCGTGAACGGCATCGGCTGGGCGGCCGACAACCCCGTGCGGCGGGTGGCGATCGGCGAGGTGGTGGGCGCGGAGCGCATGGGGCGGGCGATGTCGCTCGACGTCGCCGCCAACAACGGCAGCCGGATGCTGGGTCCGACGGCCGGCGGGGTGTTGCTCGCGACACTCGGGATCGCCGGCGTGTTCAGCCTCAGCATCGCGCTCTACGCGACCTCACTGCTCGCGATCTTCCTGCTGCGCTACCGCAACCGCCACGCCCAGTCGGGCGCACCCGCCGTCTTTGCCCGCATCGCCGAGGGGCTGAGGGCGGCGCGCCAGGATGCGCGTCTCCTCGGCGTGCTGAGCGTCACCATCATCTACAATGTCTTCGCCTGGCCGTTCACCGCCATGGTGCCGGTGGTGGCGCAGGGAAGCCTGCATCTCGACGACTCCCATACCGGGCTGCTGCAGAGCATGGACGGGATCGGCGCGTTCCTGGGCGCGCTAGCAATCGGGATCGTCGTGGGGCGGCGGCACTTCGCCCTCGCCTTTATCGGTGGGGCCTTCTCCTACCTCGGTACTGATCATCCTCTTCGCGCTGCTCGCCAATCCGTTCGCAGCCGGCGTCGCCCTGCTCGCCGAGGGCATCGGCGGGTCCGGGTTCAGCATCATGCAGGCGACGCTCGTCTACCTGTTCGCCCCGGCCGAGATGCGCAGCCGGATGCTGGGCGTGCTGTCGGTGTGCATCGGTTTCGGGCCGATCGGCTTCATCAATATCGGGCTGCTCGCCAACTGGCTCGGCGCCCCGGCGGCGATCGTGGTCACCGGGATCGAGGGATTGGTGGCGATGGCCCTGGCGTTCCCCTTATGGCGGCGGATCCGCTGATTGGTTGCAACGGGCCTATGGCCCCCCAATGGCGATTGGTACCGGTGGTTTCCTGACGGGCAACATGGTTCCAAAGGCGTAAGATGACTTAGATCAGACCCGACGCCACGTCCCTGCCAGTCGGGACGACCATAAAGATCATCAAGGTCATCGCCATGCAGTCGCATGTAGCCGACGACTATACCGCCGCAGCAGGCGATCCAGAGACCGGCAGGGCGCGAGTTCACCATCTCGGCGAACCACGCATGGATCTTCCCGGTCGGCGTGATGCTCCGGCAGATAGGGCATCGCCTTCCCGCCGCGCCGCGATATGGATCGCGGCGATCATCGGCGCGTGCTCCGGACGCCCCTCGGTGATCGCGATTACAACGGTCATGTCGTAGGATAAGCGAATGCCCAGCGAGCGACGACATCTCTTGTCATGGCCGGACCTGTTCCGACATCCACGACTTTGCTGGTCACGAACAAAAAGCCTGGGTGCCCGTGACACATATGCGCACGGCAATTGATAATCAGACAATCCTTCCCACAGACGGTTGATGGAACAGCACCGTGGCCGACACCATCCAGCTGCCCAAATACGACGATCTCTTCAAGCCGACGCTCGAGGCGGTGGCCGCCCTGGGCGGATCGGGCTCAATCGAGGAAATAGATGATGCAGTAATGACTGCGATCGGAGCGGGCGCAGACCATCTGGCGCTCACATACCCCAAGAGCGGCGCTCCCGTTTTGCCGGACCGCATATCCTGGGCGCGCAGCTTTCTTAAGCTCGCCCGACTTCTCGCGAACGAGAAGCGCGGAGTGTGGGTCTTGACCGAAGAAGGCCGGCTCGCCGCACGCAAATCGAATGCAGAGCTTAAGGAGATCGCCCGGAAAGCATACAAGGCGTCGCTTGCTGAAAGGAGGGCAGCGTCAACGATCGCCGATAACAGCGCATCGAGTTCGGGAAATGGGGAGGACCTCGGCTGGTCCGATCGGCTTCTCCAACGTGTGTTGGCAGTCGCCCCCGACGCGTTCGAGCGCCTGTGTCAGCGCTTGCTGCGTGAGAGCGGCTTTACCCGCGTGGAGATCACAGGCAAGTCGGGCGATGGCGGAATTGATGGAAGGGGCGTCCTGCGAGTCAACCTGATCTCCTTCCATGTGCTGTTTCAGTGCAAGCGGTGGAAGGGGTCGATCGGCTCGGAGGTCATCCGCAATTTTCGCGGAGCGATGCAAGGTCGCGCGGACAAGGGCCTCATCATTACGACCGGCACATTCACCGTGGATGCGCGCAAGGAATCCACGCGCGATGGCGCGCCCGCGATCGACCTGATCGACGGAGAGGCGCTGTGTGAGATGATGAAAAGCCTCACGCTTGGCGTTCGTGTGGAGGAAGTGCGCACGGAGAAGGTCACCGTCGACGACACGTTCTTCGGGGCGCTCTGACGACACCTTCCCGCCCGTCCGGCGCCGCTGCCTCCTTCTTCTCCGCCAGGTCACCCGCGCCATCAGCACGGGCGCCTCCGCGAAACCAGTTGGAAGCACGGCACCCAAGATATTATCGTCCACCCATCCGCCGGAGTGGTTGGCATGGAGATCAGCGACCTCGCCAGGATCATCGCGCAGGGGCGCGGCATCGAGCCAGCGGACCTCGCCGTCAAGAACGTGCGGCTGCTCGATCTCGTCACCGGAGCCCTCGTTCGGACCGACATTGCGATCTGCGCCGATCGCATCGTCGGCACCTATGGCGAATACCGCGGGGCGCGCGAGATCGACGCGCGCGGCCTGATCGCAGTGCCGGGCTTCATCGACACGCATTGCCACTTGGAATCCTCCCTCGTCACCCCGGACGAGTTCGATCGCTGCGTGCTCGCGCACGGCGTCACCACGGCGATCTGCGACCCGCACGAGATCGCCAACGTCCTCGGCGCCAAGGGCATAAGCTACATCCTGGAAAGCGCCGCATGCACGGCGATCGACCTGCGCGTGCAGCTCTCGAGCTGCGTGCCGGCGACGCATCTGGAGACCGCGGGCGCGAGGCTCGACGCCGCCGACCTCGCCCCCTTCATCGGCCATGACAAGGTCATCGGCCTCGCCGAGTTCATGAACTTCCCCGGTGTGCTCCGCGCCGATCCCGCGTGTCTGGAGAAGCTGCTGCTGTTCCAGGACGGCCATATCGACGGGCACGCGCCGCTGCTGCGCGGCCTTGACCTCAACGCCTATCTGGCCGCCCGCATCCGCACCGATCATGAGACCACCACGGCGGCCGAGGCACGCGAGAAGCTCGCCAAGGGCATGATCGTGCTGATCCGGGAAGGCTCGGTCTGCAAGGACCTGCACGCGCTGACCGAGATCATCTCGATCGAAACCTCGCCCTATATCGCCTTCTGCACCGACGACAGGAACCCGCTCGACATCGCCGAGGAAGGCCATCTCGACTACATGATCCGCACCGCCATCGCGGGCGGCGCGCCGCCGCTCGCGGTCTATCGCGCGGCGACGATCTCGGCCGCCAACGCCTTCGGGCTGCGCCATCGCGGCATGATCGCGCCGGGACGCCGGGCCGACATCGTGCTGATCGACGATCTCGCTTCCTGCGGCGTGCGCATGGTGATCGCGGCGGGGCGGATCGTCGACGACGCCCTGTTCGCCGCGCGCGGCCGCCCGGTCGCCCCGATCGGCCTCGACTTCGATGCGCGCGCCGCATGTGACGGCCGCGCAGTTCCGCGCCGCGGCGCCGGGCCCCGGCGCGCCGGTGATCGGCGTCGTGCCGGGTAAGATCATCACCCTGCACCTCACGCTCGACCTGCCCTATGCCGACGGCGCGCGCCACATCGATCTCGGCCAGGACGTGGTCAAGGTCGCTGTGGTCGAACGGCACGGTATCAACGGCAACATCGGCGTCGGCTTCGTTCGCGGCTTCACCATGCGGCGCGGCGCCATCGCCTCCTCGGTCGGGCACGACAGCCACAACGTCACCGTCGTCGGCGCGAACGACGACGACATGGCGCTCGCGGTCAACCGGTTGGGCGAGATCGGCGGCGGCTTCGTCGTCGCCGAGGGCGGCCGCGTGCTCGCCGAGGTCGCCCTGCCGGTCGCCGGGTTGATGAGCCTCCGCCCGTTCGAGGAGGTGCGCGCTGCGCTGGTGCCGCTACGCACGGCGGCGCGCGAAGCGCTGGGTGTGAGCCTGCCCGAGCCCTTCCTGCAGGTCGCCTTCCTGCCGCTGCCGGTGGTGCCGCACCTCAAGATCACCGACCGCGGCATGGTTGACGTCGATCGTTTCATTCTTCTCGAGCGGTAGAGCCCTTCCCCCCCGGCCTCCCTGCTTTGACTCCTTCTCACATGCAGCGTCACTGCGACCACCGCGAAAGCGGTGGGAAGCAATCCCCTACCCGCAGGAGATTGCTTCGCTACGCTCGCAATGACCGCCTTCGGGCAGTCAAAGCATCCGGCCATTGTTATGGCCTGAACGCATCCCGCTCTAGCGAGATGGGTCCGGGAAGGCCAGACGCGACGCTCAGGCCTGTGTCGGACCCAGCGACGCGGGGTCTATCGCCCGCGCCACGTAGTCGTCGGCCTGCGGCTCGTACGCCGTCCATAGCGCGCGCAGCGCCGCGATCGGCGCATCCGCTTCATCGACGCGCAAGTCGACGTATGGGAAGCTATGCTGGTGCACCACCAGCAGGTGGGCGGAACGAACCGGCCCGCGTTCACCGCCAGCGGACAGCCCCGCCTCCAATCCCCGCACCAGCCGCTCCGCCAACGGCGCCGCCGGGTCGTGCACGAAGGCGGCGGCCATCGCCGCGGGCACGCCGATATCGCCAAGGATATTGCCGATCGCGACGCAGTCCTCCGCCTGCACGCCCGCATGGACAGAGCGGATCTGCGCGCCGTGGAAGAAGCCCGTGCCGCCACGCGCGTCGATCGCGGCGAGCTGGCGCCAGTCTCGTTCCGGCGTGCTCCGCGCCATCTCCCGCACCGTGGTCTCCGCGTCCTTGCCTGCTTCCAGCAGGGCGATTCCCATCGGACCGAGCCGCGGGTCCGTGCGATGCTGCGTCAGCACGGCGCCGATTCCGGCCTTCGCGTAGCCGCAACGACTGCCGACCGCGATCGAGGAGGTTGTCACCGCGACCCCCAGCATCCCCGTGCGGGCGCACCGGCCGGCGAGCGAGAAGGTCATGCCTCCGGGATCACGGCATCGATGTCGATCTCGACCAGCATCTCCGGCAAGGCGAGGCCGTTGACGATGAGGCCGGTGCCGACCGGCGCGATGCTGCCGAGGTGGCGGCCGACCACCTGGTAGACCGGCGTGCGATAGGCGCGATCGGTGATGTAGGTCGTGATCTTGCAGATGTGCTCCATCTTGGCGCCGGCCTCCTCCAGCAGGACGCGCACATTCTGCATCGCCTGCTCCGCCTGCGCCGCAGCGTCACCCAGGCCGACAAACTTGCCGTCGAGCGTGTAGCCGGTCTGGCCGCGCAGGAAGACCAGATTCCCCGCCCGCACGGCCATGCACATGTCGTTGGTGATGTTCTGCCCCGGATAGTACGGCGCGGTGTTGAAGCGGCGGAAACGCTGATGCGCCATCAGGAAACTCCCTCCTTGCCGATCGCCTGGATGATGCCCGCGAACAGCGCGCCGCGCGGCACGATACTGTCCACCTCCGCGCGCTCTCGCCGGCTGCACGCTTCGTGGCAGATCGGACCCAGCCCGTCGAGCGTCGGCACGCCGAGCGCGGCGGCGAAGCTGCCGTCCGAGCCGCCGGCGGAGACGACCTCGCCTACCGGCGCGCCGATCGCCGCGCCCACACGCTGCGCGATCGCGTAGAGCCTGCGGGTACCTTCGCGCGTCGGAAACGGCGGCCGATAGAATTCACCCTCCACGCTGACGCTCACCCGTGGGTCGGCCGGCTTCGCCCCGGCGATGCGGCGTGCCTCCGCCACGAGCCAGTCGGCTCCAGCCTGATCCTTGGCGCGCAGATCGAGATGCAGCTCCGCGTCCGCCGGAATCACCTGGCGCGCCGCGCCGCCGCGGAAGATGCCGACCGACGTGCCGAGACCCCGCACGGGATCGGTTAGCGCCTCCAAAGGACGCCACCAGAGACGCCAGCGCCGAAATGGCCGAGGCTCCCAATTCGCGCGCCGGCCCGACATGCGCGGTCACACCGGTGGCGCGGATGTAGAGAGCGCCCACCGCCCCACGTCCGACCACCACTTTCCCCTCGGGCCGGCACGGCTCCAACGTCAGGCAGGCATCGGCCGCGCGCGCCTCCCGCTCGATCCAGGCGCGGCTGCCCGGGCTGCCGATCTCCTCGTCCGGCACGATCAGGACGATGATCGACCCGATCCCTGCGGGCGGCTCCTTCAGCAGCGTACGCAGCGCGTGCAGCGCCATGACGACGCAGGACTTCATGTCCCCGACACCTGGTCCGGCCAGGAACGTCCCGTCATTGGCGAAGGGCCAGTCCGCCACCGTGCCGGCCGGCCAGACCGTGTCGGCGTGGCCCAGCACCAGGAGCCGCCTTCCGTTGCCGAGCGTGCATCGCGCCGTGAGCTGATCGCCGCGACCGGGCAGAGGCACCCGCTCGATGGCGAAGCCCATGTCCGCGAGGAAATCGGCGAAGACATCGATCACCGCGTTCACGCCGGCTGCGTGGTAGGTCCCGCTGTCGATGGAAACCACGCGCTCGATCATCGCCAGCATCGAGGGCAGCTCCGGCGCGAACGAAGCGGCAAGGGCGCGTGGATCGGTCATAGGTCCTCCGTGGGAATATGGCAGCGTATGCGATGGCCCGCCGGCGCCTCCCGCCAGGGCGGGTCGGCACCGGTGCAGACCGGGCCGATGCGACGCGGGCAGCGCAGCGCGAACCGGCACCCTATCGCCGCCATGCACGGCGCCGGCATCGCCCGCCAGCAGTTGACGCTCCCGTCGCGCACCCAGCACCGGCACGGCCGACAATAGCGCCGCCGTGTACGGATGATGCGGCGCGGCCAGCACGGCGGCGACCGGGCCCTCCTCCATGATCTTGCCGCCGTACATCACCGCGACCCGGTCTGCGAGATGGGCGATGACGCCGATGTCGTGGCTGATGAACAGCAAGGCCAGCCCGAGGCGTGCGCGCAGTTCCGCGAGCAGATTGAGCACCGCCGCCTGAACGGAGACGTCCAACGCCGAGAGCGGCTCGTCGCAGACGATGAAGTCAGGCCGGCTGGCGAGCGCGCGGGCGATCCCGACGCGCTGCTTCTCTCCGCCGGAGAGTTGGTGCGGATAGCGCGACGCATAGGCCGGCGGCAGTCGAACCAGCTCCAGCAACCGCGCGATCTCCTCGCCCGCGCCGCCGCGTGCCAGTGCGAAGCGATGCAACGGGCGACGCAGGATGGTCGCGACGGTCTGGCGCGGATTGAGCGCGGTGTCGGGATTCTGAAACACGATCTGCGCGCGCCGGCGAAACGACAGCGGAGGCGTGGCCGGCACCGGGGCGGTGTCGAAGCGGAGCGTGCCGGAGTCGGCGTCCACCAGCCGCAAGCTCAATCGGCCGAGCGTCGTCTTGCCGCAGCCGGACTCTCCGACGAGCCCCAGGACCTCGCCGCGGCGAACCGTGAACGAGACGCCATCGACCGCGCGCACCGGGCCGAAGCTGCGCGCCAGCTGATCGGCCCCCAACAAGGCTTCGGTGGCAGCCCCGGCGCGCGGTATCGGGGGCAGAGGGGGCCATGGCGAACCGGCGATCTCATCGGCCCGGTGACAACGGACCGTGTGGTCCATACCCGCCAGGCTCTGCGGGCGCTCGCAACCAGCCGCGGCGAACGGACAGCGCGGCCGGAAATTGCAGCCGGGGTCGGGCCGCGTGAGGTCGGGCAGACCTCCTGGAATGGGCGCGAGCGTGCCCCGCCGATCCATGCGCGGGAGGGCTTCCAGCAGCCCCCTTGTATAGGGATGACGGGAACGCGAGAGAACCGCGTCCGTCGGACCCGCCTCCACCACGCGTCCGGCATAGAGGACGGTCACCCGATCGCACAGCCGGTCGACGATGCCGAGATTGTGGCTGACCAACAGCAGCGACAACCCGCGTCGCGCGCGCAGCCCCGCCAGCAGGTCGAGGATGCCAGCCTCGACGGTGACATCGAGCGCGGTGGTCGGCTCATCCAGCAGCAGCAGCTCGGGCCGGCTCGCTAGCGCCATAGCGATCGCGACGCGCTGCTTCATGCCGCCGGAGAGCTGGTGCGGATAGGAATTCATCAGCCTTTCCGGCCGCGGCAACCCGGTCTCCGCGAGCAATGCGGTCGCTTGGGCCCACGCTTCGGCTCGCGGCAGGCGCGCATGCACGAGTAGCGGTTCGGCTACCTGCGATCCGACCGTCAGGGCAGGATTGAGGATGGAGGACGGGTCCTGGAAGACGACGCCGATCCGCCGGCCGCGCAAAGCGGGAGCCTCGACAAGCAGATCGCGGTCGTCGAACGCCATGCGCCGCGCCGCGACCCTGGCGGCGTCCGAGCAGGCCGAGCAGCGCCAGCACGGCGGTCGATTTGCCCGAGCCCGAATTCGCCGACAAGCCCGAGCGACGAACCGGGCGGCACCGCGAAGTCCACGTCGTCCAACGCCCGCACGCGCCCGCGCACGGTGGGAAACCCGACAGACAAGCCCTCTACGGACAGCCCCGCATCAGGCATGCGACGGGTCGAGGCGCGCGCGCAATCCCTCGCCAGCGACGTTGACCGCGACCAGCAGCGCGCAAAGGCACAGGCCGGGCGCCAATCCCATCCACGGCGCCTGGCTGAGGAACTCCCGGCTTTCGGCGATCATCAGCCCCCATTCGCTGCTCGGCGGCTGCGGTCCCAGTCCGAGGAAGGAGAGCGAGGCGCCGAGCAGGATCGCGAAGGTCACGCGCAAGCCGCACTCGACGATGATCGGCGGCCACGCATTGGGCAGGATCTCGCGCGCGAGGATCGAGGCCGCGCCCTCGCCGCGCGCCCGCGCCGCCTGCACGAAATCCTCCTCCAGCAATCCCAGCGCGACGGCGCGCGACAGCCGCACCAGGATCGGCACATAGACCAGGCCGACGGCCAGGATGGTCTTGCCCAGGCTCGGCGGCGTCACCGCCAGGATCAGCAGGCCGAGCAGGATCGGCGGCAGCGAGATCAGCAGATCCGCCGCGCGCATGATCGCCGCACTCGTCCAGCCGCGATCGAACGCGGCGAGCAGGCCGAGCGGGACGCCGAGGACGAGGCTCACCAGCATGGCGCCGAAGCCGATCGCGAGCGACAGATGCGCCCCGGCCAGCACGCGCGACAGCACGTCACGGCCGAACTCGTCGGTGCCGAACGGATGCGCGAGGCTGGGAGCGGCGAGGCGCAGGCGGACGGCGAATGCGTCCGGGGGGTATGGCGTGTACCAGAGGCCGATGATCGCGACGATGACGATGACCGCCAATGCCCCGCCGCCCAGCAGCAAGGCGGGCGTGCCGCCGCGCGACCCAGGATGCGCCGGCGCAGGCTGACCTCGTCCGGCAGGTCGAGGGCGACGGTGACGCTCATGCCGCCGCGCCGTAGCGGATGCGCGGGTTGAGCGCCGCGTAGAGCGAGATCCGCGACCAGGTTCGCCAGCGCATAGATCGTGGTGAGGACCAGCATGCCCGCCTGCAGCAGCGGCAGGTCGTGGTGCTCGATGGCGAAGACCAGCAGGCGGCCAAGGCCGGGATAGGCGAACACCGTCTCCACCACGACCACGCCGCCGATCAGCAGGCCGAAATCGATCGCGAGAATGGTGATCGTCGGCAGCATCGCATTCGGCGCCGCGTGCCGCCACAACACGCGCCGCTCGCTCATGCCCTTCGCGCGCGCCATCAGCACGTAGCGGCTGCGCAACGCCTCCAGCATCGCGGCGCGCGTCAGGCGCGAGATATGCGCGAGCAACCCGATCGACAGCACGATCACGGGAAGCACCAGATGCGACGCCCAGGGCAGCGAACCCGTCGCTCAGCGGTGAATAGCCGGTGGCGGGCAGCCAGCGCAGCCAGGACGCGAACACCACGACCGCAAGGATCGCCCAGAAGAAGTCCGGCACGGCGATGAACACGAACTGCGCCAGCGTCATCACCTGGTCCGAGACCCGTCCCTGATGCGTCGCCGCGTGCACGCCGAGCGCGATGCCGCCAGGCTCGCGACGATGGCAAAGGAACATGCCGGCCAGGATCGCCGAGCGGCCCAGCGCGTCCAGGATGAGCGGGCCGGCCGGCCGGTCCATCACCAGCGACTCGCCCATCCGGCCGTGCAGCATGCCCGACAGCCAGTGCCAGTATTGCAGCCAGAGCGGATCATTGCAGGCCGAGCCGCTGCTCGAGCACCGCGACCGCCGAAGGCGTCGCGTATTCGCCGAGGATCGCGTAGGCGACGTTGCCGGGCAGGATATGGACGATCGCGAAGATCAGCACCGAGGTCGCCAGGACCACCAGCACGACGCCGAGCAGGCGCCGGAGGACATAGGCGCCCAATCGGTCAGGACATCATCGCGGTGCGCAGGTCGAACCAGCGCATCGGATGCGTCGTGATGCCGGTGACCGACTTGCGATAAGCGCAGGCGAAGTTCACCGCATAGGCGAAGAACCCGGCCGGGTTCGCGTTCAGCGCCGTCCTGCATGGCGATGTACTGCGCCTTCTGCACCGCGACATCGCCCGACAGCCGCGCCGCCTCCAGCGCCTTGTCCACTTTCGGATCGCTGTAGTGCCAGAGCTTGTCGTTCCAGCTGCCGTCGGTGTGCAGGAACGGATAGGTGCTGGTGTCGATGGTCGGACGGGCGAAATAGCCGTCGATATACAGCGGCGCCTTGCCCGACACCTCGGCGTCGTAGCTCGAGAACGGCACGCGCTGCACCTGCAGGTCGAAGCCGCCGGGCTTGGCGAGCTGCTGCAAGGTCACGCCCAGCCGCTCGCGCACCGGACGGCCGACCGGCACGATGATCGGAATGCGGATGCCGTTCGGATGCCCGGCCTCCGCCAGCAGCTTGCGCGCGGCGGCGGGGTCGGCGGGCGGGATGGCGATGTTATGGGCGTAGAACGGATGCGTCGGCGGGATCGGGCTGATCGTCGGCGCGCCCTGGCCGAACAGCGTCAGGTCGACCACGTCGGCCTTGCTCACCGCCATCTGGAAGGCGAGGCGAACCCGTCGGTCGTTGAACGGCGGGATTGAGGTTGTTCATGATCGCCGCGTCCCACGACGCGGTGGGCACGCTGTCCACCCGCAGGTCGCCGCGGCCGCTGAGCTGCTTGACCTGCTCCAGCGGCAGGTCCCAGAGCACGTCGATGTCGCCCGCCTCCAGGGCGGCGATCTTGGCGCTCATCTCCGGAATGATACGCAGCTCCACGCCTTGCAGCTTCGGCATCCCCGACTCGAAATAATCGGCATTGCGGGTCAGCACGAGCCGGTCGCCCGGCGTGTAGGAGACGAACTTGAACGGCCCGGTTCCGATCGGATGTGTGGCGAGCTGGGCGACGGCGTCGCGGGGCACGATCTTCACCTGCCGGTCCGACAGGATGTCGGCGAAGCCGCCATAGGGCGAGCTGAGCTCGAACTCGACTGTATAGGGATCGGGCGCGGTCATGCCGCTGACCATGGTGTAGTTGCTGCGCGACGGCGCCGCGGTCGCCGGATCGAGCAGCCGCTTGAACAGCGCCACGACATCCGCCGACGTCATTTCCTGGCCGTTGTGGAACTTGACGCCGCGATGCAGCTTGAACGTCCAGTGCTTCAGGTCCTCGCTATAGGTCCAGCTCTCCGCCAGGTCCGGTTGCGTGCTGAGATCCGGCGCCATCCGTGTCAGCCCGTTGAACACCAGATTGTCGTAGATGTACTCATCGCCGATCGTGGTCAGCAGCGGATCGAGCTTGGCGAGCGAGGTGCCGATGCCCATGCGCAGGACCTCGGTCGCCGCGTGCGCGATGCGAATCGCAGGCAGCGCGAGCGTGGCGCCAAGAACGGCGCGCCGCGACAGGATCATGACAGCCCCCCAGTTTGGATCATGAGTTTATTTGCGGCAACGGTTGCACTTCCGCCAAACCGCGTCCAGCCCTCAGCGCTCCTTACGATCGAACCAGCCGGCGCGCACCGCCGCGCCCAGCAGGTTGACGATCAGCCGGCCGGCGGTGATGCAGGTCGCGGCGTTGACGTCCGTCCTTGGGGTGATCTCCACGACGTCCATGCCGACCACGCGGCCCTTGCGGACCAGGCCGCGCAGCAAGGTCCGCGCCTGCGCGAATGTCACGCCGCCGGGGCATGGAGCGAGCACGCCGGGCGCGCAGGACGGGTCCATGCCGTCCATGTCGATGGTGACGTAATAGCGCCCGCCGTCGGGAATGCGCGCGAGGATCGCCTCCGGCCCCGCCTCGTGCAGCTCATAGGCGGTGATGAGATGCGCGCCATAGGCGAGAGCGGCGTCCACCTCCTCCTGGCGGGCGCTGCCGCTGGCGCGCAGCCCGATCTGGAAGATCTCGCCGATATGCGCCATCTCGGAGGCCCGGCGGATCGGGCTCGACAGCCCGTCGCGCACGCCGGCGACATCGTCGCGCCAGTCGATGTGCTGGTCGATCTGCACCAGCGTGATCGGACCGGCACCGTCGAACGCGCGCAGCACCGGGATCGGAATCGCGTGATCGCCGCCCATGACGATCGGCAGCGCGCCGGCCGCGAGAATGCGCCGCACCGCCTGCTCGGCGCGCGCCACGTGGCTGGTCGGGTCGCGCACATCGGCGCGCACGTCGCCGCAATCGACGGCGCGGATCGGGCGATTGTCGTAGAGCGGGCCGCCGAGGTCGAAATCGTATCGCTCCGATGCTGCGCACGATGCGGTCCGTGGCCCGCCGCAGCGCCGCCGGCCCGTTCGCCTGATCCGGCACCTGCTCGGCGAAGCTGTAGCCGCTGCCGAAGGGAATGCCGAGGAAGGCGATGTCGGCCCGCTCCAGCACCATGTCGAAATCGGGCTCGCTGTAGAGGAACGTGGCGTGGTCGCGGCGCGGCGGCGTGGTCAGCATGGGGTTCCTCCGAAACGCGGGCGGCGCGGGGATGTCGGGGTTGTCGCGCAGCATCCGCGCCCAGACCCGCTCCGTCACCTCCTGCGCCGCCTCGATCAGCGTCTCCTCGTCGATCGTCAGCACGCGGCGATCGCGCATGATCCACGTCGCCGTCGACCATGACGGAATGGACGATGCCGGGATGGCCGTAGTGCACGATGCGCGGCGACCGGATCGATCAGCGGGCGCAGGCTCGGGTTGTCGCAGATCGATCAGGGTCAGGTCGGCACGCTTGCCCGGCTCGATGCTGCCGATCTCATGCAGCGCGCCCGACCGATCGGGCGGCGTCGCGCGTGACCGCGTCGAGGATCGCCTGCGGCTGCGGGTCGACCCCACCCTCGTGCGCCCGGCCGCGGCCGCCGCGATGCACGATCAGGCCGATCTTCATCGCCTGGAAGATGTCCTGCGTCATGTTGTCGCTGCCGATCGCGATGTTCACGCCGGCGTCGCGGATGCGCCCGATCAGCGCCGTGTGCGGCCCGCGCCGGGAGCTGTTCGCCGGGCAATGCGCCATCTGCACGCCGCGCGACGCCGAGCATGTCGATGTCGGATTCGCGTGCAGAACGTCCAGTGCGCGCCCACCAGATCGGGGCCGAGCCAGCCTTGCCGATCGAGATACTCCGCCGGCGTCGCGCCGTGCTGCGCCCGCACCGCGCGGACCTCGTCCATCCCCTGCGCCAGGTGGATAGTGCGACCCAACCCGTGCCGCGCGGCGAGCTCACGCAGCCGCTCCAGCATCCAGGGCGAGCAATTATCCGGCGCATGGGCGGCAACCTGGCATCGCACCCGGTCGCCATGGCTGCCGTGAAACATCGCGATCCCCTCCTCGGCGCGGGCGAGGAACGCCTCGCCGAACGCGCGGTCGATTGTGTAGTCGCCGTGCCGGATGCGGCGCGTGTCGATGTCGGCGCAGCTTTCGGACAGCCAGAGCCGCAAGCCGGTCGCCGCCATCGCACCGCCGTAGCTCGGCAGATGGCGGAACGGCTCGACCAAGGTCGGTGCAGCCGGAGCGGATGGCCTCCAGGCACCCGAGCGTCGCGATGACCTGCCGCTCGCCGCCCTCCATCGTGTAGCTGACCGGAGACATGGTGCTGTAGACGGCGCTGCCGTCGCGATCCTCCACCGTGCCGCGCAGCACGGTCAGCACCGTATGCACGTGCGCGTTGATGAGGCCCGGCAGGACCGCCATGCGCCGCGCATCGACCTGCGTCAGGTCCGGATGGAGCCGCGCGAGCGCCTCCGCCGCGCCGACGCTCGGCGATCCGCCCGCCGCGGATGGCGACCGCGCCGTCGCTCAGCACGCGGCGCTCCGGATCGCAGGTGACGATGACGCCCGCGCGGATCAGCATGTCCATCCCGCAAGCATCGCACGGCCGCCCCCGGCCCTCCAGGGCGCGGCGAGATCAAGGCCACCCGCCGCCGCAGCATGCCGCCAACTGATTGAAGTCCGACCCGCGATAGTCCATTCCAAATCCCGGCGCCGCCGACGGTGGCGGCAACGATTCGGAGATCAGACCATGGCACGGCCTCGCCAGTGGATGCGGCCGGTCCGTTCGCCGCACCCCCTGGTTCCGGATGGGGCGGAGAAACACGCGATCGTCGCCGCCTGTGAGGCCCTCATCGAGATGTCCTGAAGCCGCGGTTTCTCGGCGAAGAGTTCGACGCCCCGTTCGCGCGCATCGACCGGATTGGAAGGGACCGCTTCGACATCTACTGGATGCGGCATACCGGGAGATGGTGGCGGCTGCATGCCGGCGTGACGTTGGCCGGGGCGCTCGAGCTCTTGCAAACGGACGAAGTACTGCATCCGGTCTGAATCGGACCGAAAAAGCTGGACCGTCGATAGGGAGCCGGGGGATCGCCAAGCGCTGCGAACACGCGTCCGGCCATCACTGCGTGGAGTGCAGGCTGTGGTGTATGCCAGCGCGCATGTGCTGGACCACTTATACCAAACGACGCGGGCTTTGACCTATCGTGTCACTCCCGATCTCGGCTACCTGGTATTATACGTTGTGTCAGTAAGTTGAAGCGGGCCGCTGGCGGGCCATGCCCGACGACGTTGAGCGCTATGTCTACGCCATAGCCCTCTAGCCTGGCGTCCTGTCAAAGCTCTTCATTTCCCCGCTGAGCTGGACCCAAGGCTGGGCGCTGGCGCAGTAGATCTGTGACGTGGGCTTCACCCAACTCGTATCGTCAAGCGTGCCGGCCTGGATCATCACGATGCCCGGCGCCGCTTCTGCCTCATCCATGACAGACGCCCCGCACTCGGGGCAGAACATCCGATTGATGGGCTTGCCGCTATCGCCCTGCTTGGTGAAGCCTTTCAGTGCTCCGGTCACCGTGACTGCTGACTTAGGCAGGCCGATCACCGTAGCGAAAGCGCTACCGGTGAACTTCTGGCAGTCATGGCAATGACAGAGCCCCACAAACGCGGGTTCCGCATCGGCGCTGTAGCGAATCCTGCCGCACAGGCAGCCACCGGTGATGGTAGGCATGAGTGTCACCTCCGCTCTGGCCTGTCGTAGTATGTAGACCCATGGAAGCCTGGCCATTGCCGTGCCCCATCAATAACTGTCGGTGCGGACTATGGCGCGTCGGGGGCGACAGTGGAATATCAACGGATACCGTGGCGTAGGTTGGCGGAGGGAGTGTCCGCCTAGAAGGCGTTTCTGGCCGTTCCGGCCTGTTCTCGAAGCCTGCGGAAAGCCTTGGAAAAGGCCGCGTAATCGTCCCAATCTGTTTATGGTTGTCTCCGGCTATCCCGTTTCGTATTGTAGGCCGGGCTGTAGGCCAGCTTCCAGCCTACAACGCATCGGAGCAAGGGAAACGATGGGCAAGATCAGCGCGGCGAAGCTGCGGACCCTGACCAAGCCGGGCGTGCATGGCGACGGCGGGGGGCTGTATCTGCAAGTCCGGGACGCGGAGCGGCGCACCTGGATTTACCGATACCAGCGGCCGGCAAGGCGCGCTGGATGGGACTGGGCAGCATCGCGGACGTGTCGCTTGCCGAGGCCAGAGAAGCCGCTGCGGCGGCCCGCAAGCTGGTTCGGCAGGATGTGGACCCTATCGACGCAAGGCGCTCTACAGCGCGCGGAAACGGCGGCTAGCGCGGGGCTGAACACCTTCGTCGACGTGGCGCGCGCCTACATCGCCGCGCATGAGGCGTCGTGGCGGAACGCGAAGCATCGCCAGCAATGGGCGAACACGCTCGCCGAGCTACGCCTTTCCGGTGCTCGGCAAGCTTGGCGTCGGCGCGATTGGCACGGGCGACGTGATCCGCGTGCTTGAGCCGATGTGGCGGGAGAAGCCCGAGACTGCATCCCGCGTGCGCGGGCGCATCGAAGCCGTGCTTGACTACGCGACGGCGCGCGGCTGGCGCATGGGCGAGAACCCGGCGCGCTGGCGCGGCCATCTCGCCAACCTGCTACCGGCGCGGTCGAAGGTCGCGCGCGTCGCGCATCACGCGGCCCTGCCATGGCGCGAGGTGGGCGCCTTCATGGTCGCGCTTGCGGACAAGGCGGCATAGCAGCGCTGGCGCTGCGCTTCGCTATCCTGACGGCGGCACGCACGGGCGAGGTGATCGGCGCCCGCTGGGCAGAGATAGACTGGGGCAACGCCCTGTGGACCGTGCCAGCCGAGCGCATGAAGGCCGGACGCGAACACCGGGTGCCGCTGTCGGATGCCGCGCTGGCGGTGTTGCGAGACATGGCGCGGCTTCGGCAGCCGATACCGGGCGCTTTCGTCTTTCCGGGCGCGAGGGCTGACAAGCCGTTGTCGAATATGGCATTGGCGATGCTGCTGCGTCGCATGGCCCGCGATGACCTGACCGTGCACGGGTTCCGGTCCACCTTCCGGCAGTGGTGCGCGGAGGCGACGAACACGCCGCGCGAGCTCGCCGAGGCGGCACTGGCGCACACCGCTCCGCGATAAGGTCGAAGCCGCCTACCAGCGCGGCGATCATGATGGACAAGCGGAGCCGGCTCATGGCGGATTGGGCGACGTTCTGCGCCCGGCCGATGCCGGTGGGCGAGGTGGTGCCGATCCGAGCGGGTATGGGCGCGTGATGGCTTCCGGGCCAACGACGGCGCCTGACGAACCCGACCGGAAATTCGACCGTCGCGATGAAGAAGCGGCGCTTGAAATCTTGCGATCAGCTAAGGTTGAGCCGCCCGAGTCCTTCGACGGTCCCGCGATGATGCGCAAGCTGCATCGAATCAAGCGGCGACATGGTCTGCGGATGGTCGCGGCAAGCAACGTTGACACCGAGCTTCTCGGCACCATGGCCAGCGCAGCCAAGAGGCTAAGCACGCTTCTGAACAAAGCCGAACCTAGGCGCCCGCCTCACGGCGCACCGGATGAAGCCGAGCGCATAACCGTGACATGGGTCACGCTTGAGACGGCGCTTGGCAATGGCGGCCTCGCGCATCTCCGATGCGCGCTCAGGGAGTTTGAGAAGAGGCTTGCGGAACGCCTCGTCGAACCGCCGGAGCTTCCCGCGTTTGGACACCCGAACAGTGGCACCATAGCCGATTTGTTGAAGCTGTACATGTGTGACCGGACGCAAGGCGAGTGCGTCGATCAGCCCACTATCCAGGAAGACCTCTCCCGCCGTCCGGTTCGTTGTCGCCTGCTTCTGCAAACTGGGGTTCAAAATCACGGCCGACGCAGTGGTCCAGGCTCACAAGCGGCGCGCGCGGCGGGCCAAACGGAGCGGCAGCGGAACGGTGTAGGGACACCGGGGCCGCAAATTCTGGTGCCTGTCCCCATCCCAGTGAGCGCGTCGGACTGAGTATCTGGCTGTTCTCGCAACCGCACGAGGACACTTCGCTGTGCTTATGAACGACAATGACACTGTCCCCGATCTTCGCCGCATCCGCGACGTGACAATACATACCCGGTCAGCCGGTCCTGGCTCTACAAGGCCGCAGCGGCGGGCGATATCGAGATGAGGAAGCTGGGCAGCGCCACGCTGGTCAACGTGGACACGCTCCGCGCGCTACTGGCCCGGCTGCCCGCCGCTAAAATCCGCGCATCGAAGAACGCATAGAGCAACCGCCAGCCGAGGGCTAATCCCGGACTGGCGGCGCGTGCACGTCTCTCGCTTCGAACGGAGATTCTATACACGCGGCGCGGCCGGAATGCCAGCGGGCTGGCATCGGAGAAACCCGATGCTGACCATCGTTCCCACACCATCATCTCACCTGATCGGCATAGACGCGCGATCATTGCGACCATGGACCGGCTCGCCATCGAGGCGGTGCCGCTCGATATCGACCGTGCGCGACGCTTCGCTTTGCTTGCCTCGGAACTGCGTCTTGAACAGGCAGCGCGGGAGGCGATGGTATGAGCGCCACCATTGACGAAGTAAAACCAACCCGAGCTGGGAGGCGCCGCAACCCGATTACCCCTGGCTCGATCCCGATGAGATTGCCGCTGTCGATCGGGAGTGCGCCGCGCGCGCCGGTGCCGCTATCGAAGCGGTAGCCGATCAAGCTGCGTGGTGCGGAGTGCCGCCACCTCAGATCGCCGAGCTGCTTGCCGAGCTCGCGGGCATGCTCCCCGGCTGCACCGACGATCCGGACGAGATCGTCGCCATCGTTCGCGCCGCCTGCCGGGAGACCGATCCGGACATGGATGTCGAGATCGACCCGCCAGTGATGCCGCCCACGCCCGCCGGGCGCGCGGCAGTGGCGCTCGCGCGGTGCTGCGCCGAGGCGAAGGAGCCTGTTCGGCAGATCATCGCGCGGCTCGCGTCACTCGCGATGATCCCCGGCTGGCCGAGATGCGGGAACCATCGCCACGCTCGCGCGAGCCGCCGTCGCGGAGATAGCTGCATGAGCACGTCGGAGCGGCTGCGTGGGCGATGATGATCCCGAGGAGCTTGAAGCCCTGGCCCGCGAGCTTGCCGAAAAGGCGATGCGCGAGGAGACGCGGCGGCGGAAGACGACTGCGAACGGCCACGGCGCCGATCATGGCGGTGGTGCGGTGCCGAACGATCGGCCGGCCGCCGAGACCGACATTCCGCAACTTCGGATCGTCACGGCGGCCGAGTTGCTGACGATGGACATTCCTGCCCGCGCCTACGCGCTTGCGCCGGTCCTTCCGCTGCCGGGACTGGCGATGCTGTATGCGCCGCGCGGGATGGGAAAGACCTATGCGGCCTATCAATCGCGCTCGGCATCGCCTCCGGCGGTACCGCGCTGCGCTGGCGGGCACCTGACGCAAGCGGGTGCTCTATATCGATGGCGAGATGCCAGCCGGGCAGCTGCAAGAACGACTAGCCGCGCTGGTCCAAGCAACGCCGAACATTCCCGATGCGGATATGCTGCGGTTCATCGCATCGGATCTGATGCCGGACGGAATGCCCTCGATCGCGCGGCCGGAGGTGCAACAGGTATTGGACATGGCGGTGGCGGATGCCGACGTAGTGATTCTTCGACAATCTGAGCACGTTGGCCGGCGGCTTGCGCGAAAACGAAGCCGACGATTGGGAAGGGTTGCAACGCTACTTCCTATCGCTCCGGCGGGCCGGCAAGCACGTCCTGGTCCTGCATCACGCCGGCAAAGGGGGGCAACAACGCGGCACCTCGCGCCGCGAGGACGTGCTGGATACCGTGATCGCACTGCGCCGGCCGGCCGACTACGAGACCGCACAGGGCGCCCGTTTCGAGGTTCACCTGGAAAAGGCGCGCGGCATCCTTGGCTCCGATACGACGCCATTCATCGCGTCCCTGATCCCCGCGCCTGGTGGCGGATTGACATGGGCGATGTCGGACCTTGCCGATGCCGAGCGCGAGCGCGCGGCGCAGATGTTGCAAGAAGGTATGTCGGTTCGGGATGTTGCCGATGAATGCGGCCTGTCCAAGAGCGCCGTGCATCGCCTCAAGATGCGCCTGAACCCGGAGGCCAAGGATGGCCGGACCTGATCTCCGGGCGTTGGCCGAGGCAGTCCTCCGGACGCGCCAAGCCGTTTTGCATGATGGATTGTCCCGCTGTCCCAACCCCTAGGAGCGGGACAGCGGGACAAATGGCAAAAACCGCAGTTTCCGTAGGGTTGTAGCTGTCCCACTCGCTGCCCCCAACGAAGCGCAAGCGGGACAGCCACGCGAGCACGCTGTCCCGGCCCTGTGTCCCGCTTGTCCCGGCCCTTGTCCGGCGGACAGCGGGACAGACGGGACGCGCCCGCGAGCCACGCGCCTGTTCCTGCCCCTGGACGCTACCCGAGCCGGGCGATTGGTGCTCGTCTGCAAGGGCCGGCGCTTCTGGACCCGCGACGCCGCGCCCGGCTGGCGGTGCTGGATGTGCCATCCGCCTCTCGATGATTGGCCGGACGTAAAGGAAGCGCGGACGTGACCGGCCGCCCATGCTCCCTCTGCCTGCGCCCGGACCTCGCCGCTATCGAGGGCTGCCCTGATCACTGGCACGCCGCTGCGTCGGATTGCCGCGAGCTTCGCCACCACGCCGGCCGCGCTGCATCGACACCGGGCGCGGCACATGCCCGCCAGCGCGCGAGAGACACCCGCACAACCCTACGCGACGCCACCGGCTGCGGAATCCGCGCCCCTGCCCGTGCGAGCCATACGCCTGTGCAACGGCGTCCTCTCTGGCCGCTTCGCCTGGGCCTGGCACGGCGTGGATTGGCGCCCGGGCGCGGTAGACCGCTGCGACGTGTGCGGCGGCCGGTCGTGGTGGGAACTGCCCGACCTAAGCGGGGGAGCGTGCACGCATTGCCTGCCTGCGCCGATACCGCGGGTGCGGCGTTTCGAAACGTAAGGGGCGCGGAGTACACGTTACGCGTACGCGCGCGCGAGGGAAGACGGTGCTCATGCTCATGCCGTCCTTATGATAGCGGCAACCGTGCCCTTCGCGGCCGAATAGCGAGCGCGAGCAACGCGTATTCAAGCATGCTCCACGAGGGCGGCTCGGGAACCGCGGCGATGCTGATAGTCTCCTGGTTGTCGGTAAAGCCGGCAGCGGAGGCGAACATCAACTCGCCGCTCACGAAGCCGTTCGGTGTGCCGTTGGGATTCAGATCCCAGAAGAGCGGGTTGCCGTTCAAGCTCAGGAAGTCACCATAAACCCGCAGCTCGCCCGCCATTCCGTCCACCGTAAAGCTCAGCGGCGCGCTGATGATGCAGCCGAGGTCGAACTCGCACGGGCTGGCGAAGTCCGTCTCGACGAAAAGGCCGGTGACGTTCGCGAGGTCGAAGGTCAGCGATTCAGTGCCGGTGACGATGTAGCCGGCGGCGGTGTTGGTGATCGTAGTGACGTCGGCAGTGAGATCGACCGAATAGCCGCCCGGCCCGGTGTCCACGCCAAGCCAATTCGGCAGGGGGCCGCCCCCGCAGGGCCGGCCAACGTCGCGAACAGGGCCGCCGCGCTGACTGCTTTCATGTCCCACTCCTTCCCGCGTGGCCCGCTTCGTGCGCACCATGTGTTTCAGAATGGTAATCCTAGCGACGATTGTTAGGCAAGCGGGACGCCAACCTCGCGTGAAGTGTCTCGCATTCCCAGAGGGCCCAGCTTCACGAGCAGTTACGCGCGCGCAAGGGGCGGTTATGTCCATTGGTCCCGGAAGCCCCGCCTCGTCTCGGCATGACGTGTAGGCCATGGTGTAGGCTAGATTTGGCTGTCCGAAAGAAATCCCCGCTCTATCAAAGTGTTAGATGACGCCTCTGGCGGAGGGAGTGGGATTCGAACCCACGGTACGCGTTAACGCACACACGCTTTCCAAGCGTGCGCCTTAAGCCGCTCGGCCATCCCTCCGGGGCGCCAGCATGGTAGCAGCCGGGCCGCCCTCCCGTCCACGCGCCGCGGCCGCGGTCATCCTCCTGGCGGTACGATCCCCTCCTTGATGCGCCCCAGCATATAATCGAAGAATGGGTTCCAGGATATGCGGTTCAGCGAGTCCAGGCTGATGATCAGCACGCCCACCTCGCCATGCGCCGCCATCGCACCGAGATTGATGCCGAAATCGTCCTTTGGATCGGGCCGCGGGCCGTAAAGCCCGTCGGTGGCCGGAAACGGAAGGGCGACATGCGACAGGGAATAGACATCGCGCGGATAGCTAATGCCGAGGCTCCTTACCTGCTCCGTCGTCTGTCCGGCCTCCGTCACGCGCTCCTCCATCTCGGGATCGCTCGGCGTGTTGGTGATCAGCGTCAGGCGCCAATTGCGTGGCGGCGGCGGCAGTATCCGGTCGGTCGCCGCCGCGAATATCGTGCGCAGCAACGGACCGAATTTGGTATTGCGGTTGAGGTCGAACAGCACGAGCTCGCTGCCATTGGCAGGCAGGAAGGCATAGAGCGACGTGACGACAGCGCGCGCGCTGACGGTGAAATCCATCGATGACTGGAACGTCAGGATCGGCGGCAAGTCCTTCAGCCTTCCGTTCCTCGACAGGCGCCGCAGCTGCTCCTGCACCGCGGCGGTCAGCCGGTAAGCCTGGCGGCCCGCGTTCACCGGGAAGGAGTTGTATTTGAACGGATTGAACTCCGGCACCACGCTCAGCCATGCGGCCTTGGCGAAAGCGGGCAGCAGGGCGGGCAACCCCGCGAGACCGGCGAAGCGGGCGAAAGCGTTGATGCCGATCATCGGCGAGATCAGCACGAGCCGGTCCGGGCGGGTCAGGCGCGGGTCCTCGATGGCGTCGAGCGCGTATTTCACCGCCAGGGCGCCGCCCGCCGAGTAGCCGACGAGATGCAGCGGCGCCGAGGGACCGACACGGCGGCGTGCCTCCCGGATCGCCAGCCGCGTCGCCGCCAGCCAGTCCTCCCATTCGTCGGCGGTCAGCCCGGCAGGCACCGTACCGTGGCCCGGAGTGCGCAACCCGATGGCGACATAGCCGAGATCGCGATAAAACTCGGCAACGTGGCGCAGGCTGTAGGGCGAGTCCGTCAGCCCGTGCAGCAGGACCACAGCGCCCTTCGGCGGCCCGTCCGGCTCCAGCACGTAGGACCGGTTCCAGTCTTGCGCGAACCGCCCTGGATAGACCGGACTGCCCGCGAAATAGCGGTCATCGGGCGTGCGGTCCGTCTCCGGCAGCTTGTCGGTGACCTCCGCGCGGACGGAGGCGAACACCCGCGCCTCGGCCGCGAGGTAGTCCTTCCAGCCCATGCGGTCGAGTTGCGCGACGTTGGGCTCGGCCGGGACGAAGGTGTGCCAGGGCCGCAGTGGCGGCCCTTGCTGGACCTGGACGATGCGTCCGACCAGCAGCACGAGGGCAACCACGACGACCAGAACCGCCAATCGCCGCGTCCACCGCCATGCCGTCCGGCGCACCCGCCTCGCGCCGTTGTCTGTCACTCGCGCCCCGTGTCGTGGGCGGGCATGAGCGCGCGGCCCGGGAACGTCTGCTCGATCAACGGATCGAGCCGGCCGTCGCCACCCCTAGCCGCTCGGCGACAGCATGCAACCGCTTGTCGCGCGTCCACAGTGCAGCGCCGGGCGTTAGTCGGGACGAGGCAAGCAGGTGGGCGTCAACGTAACCGATACCAAGCCCGAACAAGCGGTGGCGTTCTACGAAATCCAGGATCTCCCGGTGGGTGGCCACGGCGGCCTGGGGGAGGCGCCCCATATCCCTCAAGACCGTTGCTCGCCCGCGAAGGCCGCCCATGGCAACCTCCCCGAGGACGAAAGGATGTCCCAGCACGCTCCGTTGATTCAAAAGCCTCGTCAGCGTCTGGTCCGAGGCACGCCAATGATCGATCCAGACCGACGTATCGACCAGGGTCACGCCGGCTCGGACCGCCGCCGCGGAACAGCCGTGGCATCGGGATCGCTGCCCCCCAGGCGCGCCAGCCGGCGGGCGCTCTCCCGCTCGACCAGTGCCTTCAGGGCCTCGCGGACCAGCGCCGACTTCTCCTTCAGACCGGTGTACTCCTGCGCGGCAGCCAGCAGCTCATCATCGATCGCCACGGTCGTACGCATTGTCCCGCCTCCCCAGAGAGCACGACATATAGCATCATTCGATGCCAAATTCAATGCCGGCGCCGGTCAGTTCGGACCGATCCCCGGTCATCAGATCGAGCCGCACGTTGCTGTCGACCAGGACCGCGCTCACTCACTCGCCGTGGGTCAGGGCCACTATGGCATCGGTGCTCATGGTCACGCATCCATCTTCAACGCCGCCAGGAACGCGGACTGCGGGATCTCCACCTTGCCGAACTGGCGCATGCGCTTCTTCCCCTCCTTCTGCTTGTCGAGCAGCTTGCGCTTGCGCGTGATGTCGCCGCCGTAGCACTTCGCGGTCACGTCCTTCGACAGCGCGCTGATCGTCTCGCGTGCGATCACCCGCCCGCCGATCGCCGCCTGGATCGCGATCTTGAACAGCTGGCGCGGGATCAGCTCCTTCAGCTTGCCGCAGATCGCCCGCCCGCGCGTCTCCGCCAGCGCGCGATGGGCGATGAAGCTCAGCGCGTCCACCGGCTCGCCGTTCACCAGGATGGAGATGCGCACCAGATCGCCGGGCTCGTAGCCGTCCATCTGGTAGTCGAAGCTCGCATAGCCGCGGCTCACCGATTTCAGCCGGTCGTAGAAGTCGAACACCACCTCGTTCAGCGGCAGCCGGTAGACCGCCATCGCGCGGTTGCCGACATAGGTCAGGTCGGCCTGCACGCCGCGGCGGTCGTTGCACAAATGCAGCACGGCGCCCAGGTAGTCGTCCGGCACCATGATCGTCGCCCTGATCCACGGCTCCTCGATATGGTCGATCACGCTGCCGTCCGGCATGTCGGCGGGATTGTGCAGCTCGGCCATCTGCCCGTTGGTTCGGAACAGCCGGTAGACGACGGACGGCGCGGTCGCGATCAGGTCGAGGTCGAACTCGCGCGCCAGCCGCTCCTGGATGATCTCCAGATGCAGCAATCCCAGGAAGCCGCAGCGGAAGCCGAAGCCCAACGCGGCCGAGGTCTCCGGCTCGTAGTGGAAGCTCGCATCGTTCAGTCGCAGCTTCGCCAAGCTGTCGCGCAGCTTCTCGAAATCGTCGGCATCGGTCGGGTAGAGGCCGCACCACACGACCGGCACCGAGGGCTTGAAGCCCGGCAGCGCCGTCACGGCCGGCGTGCGGTCATCGGTGATGGTGTCGCCGATCCGGCAATCCGCCACTGTCTTGATCGCCGCGGTGATGTAGCCGATCTCGCCCGGGCCGAGATCGTCCACCGGGACCATCTTGGGGCTGAACACGCCGACCTGCTCGATGGCGTGCACGGCGCCCGTCGACATCATGCGGATCCGCTGGCCGCGCTTGAGCCGCCCGTCCTTCACCCGGACCAGGATCACCACGCCGAGATACGGGTCGTACCAGCTATCGACCAGCAGCGCCTTCAACGGCGCCGCGCCATCGCCGCGCGGCGGCGGCAGGCGGGTGACCAGCGCCTCCAGCACACCCTCGATGTTAAACCCCGTCTTGGCACTGATCTCGACGGCGTCCGACGCATCGAGGCCGATCACGTCCTCGATCTGCTGCTTGACGCGCTCCGGCTCGGCGGCCGGCAGGTCGATCTTGTTGAGCACCGGGACGATCTCGTGCCCCGCGTCGATCGCCTGGTACACGTTGGCGAGCGTCTGTGCCTCCACCCCTTGGCTGGCATCGACCACCAAGAGCGAGCCCTCGCAGGCGGCGAGGCTGCGGCTCACCTCATAGGCGAAGTCGACATGGCCGGGCGTGTCCATCAGATTGAGCTCGTAGACGCGCCCGTCGCGCGCCTTGTAGGCGAGGCGGACGGTCTGCGCCTTGATGGTGATGCCGCGCTCGCGCTCGATCGCCATGGTGTCGAGCACCTGGTTGGTCATCTCGCGGTCGGTCAGCCCGCCGCAGGCCTGGATCAGCCGGTCCGCCAGGGTAGACTTGCCGTGGTCGATATGGGCGATGATCGCGAAGTTGCGGATATGCTCGATCGGGGTCTCGGTCATGGATCAGCCGTGAAGTTGGCCCCTCACATAGGGAAAACCGCCCGCCATGTCAGCCTGGAACGCCGCCATCCCCGAAGGTCTCACCCGCGACCGCCCGATCGCCCGGGGGCGCGCCGCATTGCTGGTGATCGACGCACAGAACGGCACGTCCGGGGCGGCCGCGAGGATGGAGCGGACGGTGGCGAACATCGCCCGCCTGCTCGCTGCCTTCCGCGCCGCCCGGGTTGAGGTGATCTTCACAGTGATCGAGAACCGCACGGCGGACGGGCGGGACCGCAGCCTCGACTACAAACTCTCCGGCCTCTCCGTAGCCAAGGGCTCGTGGGAAGCGCGGATGCTCCCCGGACTGGAACCGGTCGGCGACGAGATCGTGCTGCCGAAGACCTCGTCATCGGTCTTCAACTCCACCATTCTCGCCTACCTGCTGCGCAACATCGGGATCGAGGATGTGTTCGTGGCCGGGTTCCTGACCGACCAGTGCATCGACCACGCGGTCAAGGACGGCGCCGATCGCGGCTTCTACATGACCTGCGTCCACGACGCCTGCGCCGCCGAGACGGAGGAGCGCCACGAGGCCGCGCTGGCATGTTTCCGCGGTTACTGCCGGATGCTGGGGACCGGGGAAGTGCTACGAATGATCCCCTCTCCCTCCGCAACGCGGGGGGAGAGGCGGGGTGAAGGGAGTGCCCCCGCTCAATAGACCTCGAAATACCGCCGGCACAGCTCCTCCGGCCCGAGTGCGGCGACGTGCGCGGCCTCCGATCGCTTGTGCCGCAAATAGGCGTCGAGGAAGACTGGGCTGAACCACGCGCGCACCGCATCGCTCGCCGCCATCGCGTCGAGCGCCTCGGGCAGCGAGTGCGGCAGCGCCGGCTTCTCGCCGCCGGACGCCGGCAGCGATAGCCGCCGGCGCATGCCGTCCGCCCCGGCGAACAGCACCGCTCCCAACGCGAGGTACGGGCTCGCCGCGGCGTCGCACACCCGGAACTCCAGATTGAACTGCGCGGCCTCGTCGGCGGCATCTTCCGGCGCGAACACCGGGCAGACCCGCAGCGCAGCGCCGCGATCCTGGCGGACGATGTCGATCGCGGTCGGCGCCCAGCGGTTCGGCGTCAGCCGCAGATAGGAGACCGGGCTCGGCGCGGTGATCGCGGTGATGGCGGGCAAATGGTGCAGGATCCCGGCGGCGAAGGCGGCAGCGGGACCGCTCAGTCCGAGAGGCCCCTTCGCTTCGTGCATCGCGGGCCGCCCGGCCTCGTCGTGCAGGCTCATGTGAATGTGCACGCCGTTTCCCACGCCCTCCGGCGCCGGCATGGGAGAGAACACGGCCCGATGACCGAGCCGGAACGCGGCGGCGCGCGCCATCTCGCGGGTGATGACCGCGTGATCCCCCGCACGCAGCGCCGGCGCCGGAGCCACCGTGACCTCGAACTGGCGCGCGCCGTATTCGGCGAGGAAGGAGTCGGGCGTGACCCCCGCCTCGCGCAGCGCGGCGATGAAGCTCTCCCCGAACACGCCCTGCCGGCGAAAGGCGCCGAGCGCGTAGGCATCGCCCGGCCGGTCCTCGTTGCCCGTATAGGTGAACTCCTGCTCGAACGCGGCGAGCAGGCTGAAACCGCCGGCATCACGCAAGGCGCTCTCGGCCCGGCGGAGGAAGTCGCGTGGGCAACACTCCCAAGGCGAGCCATCGGTGTCGCGGATGTCGCCCAGGAAGAAATGCTCGGGGGCGGAGCCGTCGGCGAAATCGACCCGTACCTCGGCGTTCGGATCGGGCACGATCATCAGGTCGCCGCCGGTGCCAAACGGCGAATTCGAGGATCGACCCGAACGCGATCTGCATCAGGTTCGAATGCGTCCAGCCGATGCCCTTGCGCCGGCGCGAGTTCGAGCTCGCGCGCCGGAAACCCCTTGCCGCGCACATGCCCGGCAATGTCGCAAGTGCCGACGAAGACCAGTTCCTCGCGCAATGTCAACGTTCCGTTACTATGTGACGCCATGACCGTTCCTACTCGTCAGGACTCCCGCTGCTAATCCTCCAACGAGGTCCCACTGGCCCTCTATTAGCCCGATTAGCAACGTGATGAGGAAGATCGTCCAGAGGAAACGCCAAAACCACCGTTCTGGACCGCCAATGGCTAGGCAGCCAACGTCCCTTTTGCGCTCGTGATGTGAAGCCATGTCGCTGCGGTCTCATTGGACCTGGGCAGTAACGGTCGCCGTGAGAGCGGCGGAGAGGGACGAATACAACCATCCTACAATGACGAGGCGTGGAACGCAGACTTAGCGGAGCACCGCGCCCGTCGCCTTCGCCACCGTCGCGACCACCTTCGCCGCCGCCGCCTCGATCTCCGCCTCCGTCAGCGTCCGCTCGCGCGGCTGAAACGTGACCTCGATGGCGAGCGACTTCTTGCCCTCGGGCAGCCGCTCGCCATCATAGACGTCGAACAGGGTCACGCCGGCGATCAGCGTGCGCTCGGCCCCGCGCGCGGCGCGCAGCACGGCGTCGGCGGCGACGTCCGCATCGACCAGGAAGGCAAAGTCGCGCCGCACCGGCTGGAACGCTGGCAGGTCGGGGGCGCGCCGGCGCCGCTTGCGCTCGGGCACCGCGTCAAGGAACAGCTCGAACGCGCAGGCCGCGACCAGCTCGATGGCATCGAGCACCGCCGGATGCAGCGCGCCGAACGTGCCCAGCACCGTCTTCGGCCCCTGCCGCACGGTGCCGGAGCGGCCGGGATGATAGAAGCCGGGCGCGTCGGCGGTGACCGTCAGCGCCTCCATCGGCACGCCTAGCGCCTCCAGCGCCGCGAACAGATCGGCCTTGGCGTCCATCGCATCGACGGGCCGCGCCGGCACCGCCCAGCTCCGCGGCGTCGAGCCGGCGCGCAGCCCGGCCGCGACCTGCGCCTGGCCGCCCTCCGCGAAACGCCGGTCCGACCTCGAACAGCGCGACATCCGGCGAGCCGCGCGCGGCGTTGCGCTGCGCGGCGAGCGCCAGCGTGGCGACCGGCGTGGGGCGAAGCTGGTCCAGATCGGTGGCGATCGGGTTGGTCAGCCGCAGGCTCCCGGGCGTGTCGCCGAACAGCGCCGCCTCGCGCGCCGCCATGAAGCTGAAGGTGACGCATTCGACCAGCCCCTGCGCGGCAAGCACCCGCCTCGCGAGCGCGGCGCGGGACTGGCGCGGCGTCAACGTGGCGGCGGGCACCGGCGCGGCGCGCGGCAGGGAGACAGGCGGGATCGAATCGAGGCCGCGCAGACGCAGCACCTCCTCGATCAGATCGCATTCGGGCTCGATCACCGCGCAGCCCTCCGCCGCACGGCGCGCCGCCTCGGGGTCGAGCTCGCCGCCCTGATCCAGCGCCACGCCGGCGAGCGACGTCGTTGCGCCAGGGCGGAACTGCGACCGTCACGCGCGTCGCATCGCGCTCGCGCACCGCGAAGCCGAGCCGCTCCAGCGCGGCCACCGCCTCATCGCGGCGGCACATCGGCGCCGCCGAGCTCCGAGAGCCGCGCGAAGCGCATCGTCGCGTCGCGCTGCCACGCCGGCTCCCGTCCCGCGGACACGACGGCACCGGCCTCGCCGCCGCACAGATCGAGGATCATGTGCGTCGCCGCCTCCAGCGCCGCCGGCATGATCGCGGGATCGATGCCGCGCTCGAAGCGCTGGCGCGCGTCGGAGACGATCTGGTGCCGCCGCCCGGTCAGCGCGACCCGCACCGGATCGAACAGGGCGCACTCGAGGAAGACGGTGCGCGTGCCTTCGTCCGAGCCGGTCGCCTCGCCGCCGATCACCCCCGCCATCGACTGCACGCCCGCGGCGTCGACGATAGCGCAATCCTCGAGGGTCAATGTGTAGTCCTTGCCGTTCAACGCGCGGAAGGTCTCGCCGCCGCCACGACGCAGCACCAGCACGTCGCCGGCAACCTTGTCGGCGTCGAACACATGCAGCGGGCGGCCGATGTCGACGGTGAAGAAATTGGTGACGTCAACCAGCGCGCTGATCGGGCGCAGTCCGATCGAGCGCAGCCGTTCGGCGAGCCAGGGCGGGCTCGGGTTGTTGCGTACGTTCCTTATCGTGCGCCCAAGGATCCAGGGACACGCCTCCGGCCAGTCCACCCGCCAGCGCAAGCCACCCTCGAACGCCGCCGGCACCGGCGCGACGGACCAGGGCTTCAGCCTGCCCAGCCCGGCGGCGGCGAGGTCGCGGGCGATGCCGCGCACCGAGAAGCAGTCGCCCCGGTTCGGCGTGACCGAAACCTCGAACAGCGGATCATCGAGCCCGGCCCAGGCCGCATAGGGCGTGCCGACCGGCGCATCATCAGGCAGCTCGACGATGCCGGAATGATCCTCGCCCAGCCCCATCTCGCGCGCCGACAGCAGCATGCCCGCGCTCTCCACGCCGCGGATCTGGCCCACTTTCAGCACTGCACCCGGTTGCCGGGATCACGCTGCCGGGCGGGGCGAACACCGCCTTCATCCCCGTTCGCGCATTCGGCGCGCCGCACACGACCGACACCATGCCCTCGCCCGGTATCGACCGTGCAGGCGCGCAGCCGGTCGGCGTTCGGATGCGGCGCCGCCTCGATCACGCGCGCGATGCGGAACGGCGCGAGCGCGGCACCCGGGTCCGTGACGCCCTCCAGCTCCAGCCCGATCCGCGTCAAGGTGGCGCCGATCTCCTCGACGCTCGCCTCCGTCTCCAGATGCGTGCGCAGCCAGGACAGGGTGAACTTCATGCCCCCGCCCCTTCATGCAGCATCGCGGGCGCGAGCGGGCTGAACCCGTAATGGCGCAGCCAGCGAATGTCGGACTCGTAGAACGGTCGCAGATCGGGGATGCCGTATTTGAGCATGGTGACGCGCTCGATTCCCATGCCGAACGCGAAGCCTTGCCACTCGCGCGGATCGATCCCGCTATTGGCGAGCACGCGCGGATGCACCATGCCGCTGCCGAGAATCTCGAGCCAGTCCTCGCCCTTGCCGAGCTCGCCGGAGCGGCGGTCCCAGCCGATATCGACCTCCATGCTGGGCTCGGTGAACGGGAAGTAGCTCGCGCGGAAGCGCACCGGCAGGTCGGCGATGCCGAAATAGGCGCGCAGGAAATCGATCAGGCAGCCTTTCAGATGACCGAGGGTGATATCGCGATCGAGCACCAGCCCCTCCACCTGATGGAACATCGGGCTGTGCGTCGCGTCATGATCCGCGCGATAGGTGCGGCCGGGCACGATGATGCGAAACGGCAGTTCGCGCTCCAGCATCGCGCGCACCTGCACGGGCGAGGTGTGGGTACGCAGCACCGGGGGCGCCTGATTGTCGCGCGCCGGCAGGTAGAACGTGTCCTGATCGTCGCGCGCCGAATGATGCGTCGGGATGTTGAGCGCGCTGAAATTGTGCCAGTCCGTCTCGACGTCTGGCCCTTCGGCGATCTCGAACCCCATCGCGCCGAAGATCGCCGCCATCTCCTCCATGGTGCGGCTGATCGGATGGATGAGCCCAGCCGGGCGCGGCGGCGGCGGCAAGGTCGCGTCGATCCGCTCCGCCCCCAGGCGCGCGTCGATCGCCGCCCGCTCCAACACGACCCGCCGCGCCTCGATCGCTTCTGTCAGTGTGTCTTTGAGGCGGTTAAGCGCCGCGCCGCGCTCTCGCCGTTCCTCGGGCGAGGCCTTGCCGAGTTCCTTCAGCAGCGCGGTCAGCCGCCCGTTGCGTCCCAGCACGCCGACGCGTACCGCGTCCCAGGCGCGCAGGTCGGATGCAGCGGCGAGCGTCACGTCGGTTTCTGTCTGGAGGGCGAGGAGATCGTCGGCCATCAGTGACCCTGAGAAGAGGATGTGAGCAGTTGGCTTTCCCCGCCCGCCGCTTTCACCAGCGACACGGCCTGCCGGTCGAAGCTCGTGAAAATCGTACCGCCCAGGCGACGGCCCTCGGCCGCGATGGATCCGTCCGCGAAGTCGCCGCCGGCCTCGAGTGCCGCGAGTCCAGCCGCCGCCGACGCGCGGTCGGTCCGGACCTTCGGCGCCGCGAGCAGGCGCCGGAGCGCCTCGGCGATCTGCCCGTTCGTCCGCCGGTATCCGCGCCGCATGACCCAAACCAGTTCACAGAGAGCCGGGATCGGCACGGCAATCAACTCCGCCCTTTCAATGACCGCACGGGCCATCCGTGCTTGTGCCGGATCGTCCTCGGTCGCGAGCCGAAGCAGGAGGTTGGTATCCGCGGTGATCTTCACGGTTCGGGCTTGATCTCACCCGCCCAGCCCTGCTGCGTGATCTCGTTGATCTCCTCGATACTGAGGACAGGACCGCCGGGTGTCTTCAGGCACCCGAAGAACGCATCCCAGCCGCCTGGGTCTGGCGGAACCGCGCGAACCTCCACGCGCCCCGGCGCGACAAAGTCCACCTCGACCTTATCGCCCGGCCCGACGCCGAGATAATCCAGGACCTCCCTCTTCAGGGTGACCTGTCCCTTCGCGGTGATGGTGAGCGTGGTTCCCATGCTCCGCATGTAAGGCGTACGCGCCTTACTTGCAACCTATGCCAGCGCGGCCTGCACCTTGCGGACGATCTCGGCGAAGCTCGCCGCGTCATCATAGGCGATGGCGGCGAGCATCTTGCGGTCGATCTCGATGCCGGCCTTGTGCAGCCCGTCGATGAAGCGGCTGTAGGTCAGCCCGTGCTCGCGCACGGCGGCGTTGATGCGCTGGATCCACAGGCCGCGAAAGTCGCGCTTCTTGTTGCGCCGGTCGCGATACGCGTATTGCAGCGACTTCTCCAGCCGCTCGAGCGCGATGCGGTAGCTGGTGGATGACCGGCCGACGAAGCCCTTCGACTGGGCCAGGACCTTCTTGTGACGGGCATGCGTGGTGACGCCCCGCTTGACGCGAGCCATGCTCTCTCTCCCTCAGCCCAGCCCGTAGGGCGCCCATTGCTTGATGGTGCGCGCGTCCATCGGCGTCAGCGTCTGCATGCGCCGGTTGCTGCGCTTGGCTTTCTGGGTGCGCGCGGAGAGGCAGTGCCGCTTGCCACCCGGCCCGGCCTTCACCTTGCCGGTGGCGGTGATCTTGAATCGCTTCTTGACCGAAGCCTTGGTCTTCATCTTGGGCATTTGCATCTCCTTCTCGCCGACCCGCCTGATTTCCCGAATGGGGACGCGGGACCGCGGCCGGGCATGCCCCACAGGCCCAGGCGCGCGAACAAGCGGCGGCGTATAGCGGGGGAGCTTCCCCCGCGCAACCTACTGGGCGGCTCGGCTGTCCCTCGGTTTGAATGTCGGTCTCCGACCCCCAGTGGACTTCCCGCGCTCCGGATTGCACTTCCTTACGAATCGTATTCAACTCCGCGACATGCTCCGGGAAGCAGCATGTCAGTGCGGCCGGCTCGTGATCCGCTGCAGTGGCGAGCCGGCCGGTATTTCGCTTTGCCACTGCCTCGACTGTCAGCGTCGAACGGGCTCGGTCTTCGGCATCGCGGCCTTCTTCGCCAAAGAACATGTCACGATCGCGGCTGGATCATCGACCAAGTTCAGACGAGGGGCTGACAGCGGCTCCAACGTCACGTTCCTTTTCTGCGGCACCTGCGGATCGACGATTTGGTGGGAGCCTGAGCGTCTTCCGCCGATGGTAGGCGTCGCGGTCGGCGCGTTCGCAGACCCGGACTTTCCCGCGCCAGTGCAAGCCACGTGGGATAAACGCCAGCATCGGTGGCTGCACCTCCCAGACGAGATCGTCAGCTACCCGCAAAGTCCCGTGCGGGCGGCGCGTGACTGACCGCTAACCACTCGACGGTGCCGTTGAAACGGACCCACTACTCCGCGGCCTTCGCCTTCGCCGCGCGGTCGATCTCCGCCTGCACCGCCGCCTGGCTCTGCTGGCGAAATTCCTCGCTATGGTCCCGTGCGGCGCCGTAGCTGTCCTGCCGCAGCGTGCGGCTGCCCTGGAAATGCGGATGGACGTAGCGCGCCATCAGCTCGTAGTGACGCTGCGTCGCGCCCCAGTCGGCCCAGTTATGCGCGAGCTCCAGGATCGCTCCGAACCCACCGGCGCCCTGATAGAGTGTCTCGATATAGGCGATCGCGTCCTCGGGCGTGCCGATGCAGGCCGCCTTGTTCTCGAGCAACCACTCATAGGCGTCACCGATCCCGGGAGGCACGATCGGGAACGTCCCGACGTCGCGGAAATACTGGGCGAAGTTCTCAAGCCCGAAGCGGACGTTCTCACGCGCCTTCTCGCGCGTCTCGGCGATATGGAACAGCGAGACCAGCCGCCAATCGGCGCGGTCGGCGGCCTTGCCGTGCAGCCGCGCCTGCTCCTCGTAGATGCCCCAGTTATTGGCGTGGTGCACCATCGCGTCGGGCGAGGTGCCGCCGATCGATAGCATGCCGATCCCGTGCCGTCCCGCCGCCAGGGCGCCCGCCGGAGAGCGCGAGGCGGCGACCGCCATCTCGATGCGCGGGCGGGTGAAGCACGGGAGTTGCAGGCGCGCCTCGTGCAGGTCGAACCAGTCTGTGCGCTGGGTGACGGTCTCGCCGTCGAGCATGCGCACGATCACGTCGAGGCTCTCGTTCATCATTCGACGCTGGTCGGCGGCGCGCACGCCGATCTTCACCGCGTCGTGCACGAGCGCGCCCGGCCCGACGCCGAACATCACTCGTCCACGCGTCTGGTGGTCGAGCTGCACCATGCGATCGGCAAGGATGAACGGGTTGTGGTACGGCAGCGAGGAGACGCCGGTGCCGAGGCGGATGTGGCGCGTGCGCTCCGCCATCGCGGCGATGAACACCTCGGGCGAGGCGATGATCTCGAAGCCGCCCGAATGGTGCTCGCCCACCCAGGCCTCGTGATAGCCAAGCCGGTCCAGATGCTCGATCAGCTCGCGGTCACGCTGCAGCGCCATGGTCGGGTTCTCGTCCAGCGCATGAAACGGCGCGAGGAAGATGCCGCTGCGCAGGTAGCGATCGGTCATGGCCAGGAACCCCGTTGCGACCGATAGGATAGGCGCGCGCGGCAGCGACGCGCAAACCGCGCGCGGATCAGCGCTAGCGGCGGTACCGGATACCTTAGCGCGGGCAGCCGGGCGCCGTGGGATTGGCGCTGCAGTCGGGGTGCGACATGCGGCGGGCTGCCGGCCGGGGGGTCTGCGCCTCGACGACGGTGCCGCCGATCGACTGCCCGCGGACGTGGCATTCGCAATAGCCCTCGATCGGCATGCCGGTGGCGCAGTGCGTGCCGTTGTCGGCTTGGCAGATATTCGCGGAGCGCGGGCCCGGCGAAGGCGGCGGCGAGGAACATCGAGGCGAACAGGGCGGTGCGGATCACGGCTGGCGCCTTTCATGACGGATGGGCTAGGCTAGTGCGCGCATGCGCCAGGCGCGGCAACGCTGAAAGCGGCCTGCGCAGGCGCGCACGAGGGTGTTACGGACAAATGGCATCGACATGGGCAGTAGGCATGTCTGATTCCCCGAAGCGTTCGGTTCGATCCTTCCGCCTTGGCGCGCTGGGGCGCTGGGGCGGCGCGGCATTGCTCGCCGCCGGGCTCGGCGTGGCCGTGCTCCGCCCGCCCGCCTCGGCGGAGCAGCCGGCGACGCCGCCTGCCGCCCCCCGCCATCGACCTCCCGGCGGGCAATGGGGCGCCGCAGACCTTGGTGTTCTCCGGCGGCTGCTTCTGGGGCGTGCAGGGCGTGTTCGAGCACGTGAAGGGCGTGACGCGCGCGGTCTCGGGCTATGCCGGCGGTGCCGCGTCCACGGCGCAGTACGAGACGGTCAGCTCCGGCACGACGGGACACGCCGAGTCCGTGCAGGTCACCTTCGATCCGAAGCAGATAACGTACGGGCAGCTGCTCGAGGTGTTCTTCTCGGTCGCCATGGACCCGACGGAGCTGGACTATCAGGGCCCGGATCGCGGCACCCAGTACCGATCGGAACTGTGGTACACCGATGCGGCGCAGGAGCGTGTCGCCGAAGCCTATATCGCGCAACTCGGTGCAGCGCATGTCTACACCGCGCCGATCGTCACCCGGGTCGACCGGCTCAACGGGTTCTACCCGGCCGAGGCGTACCACCAGGACTTCCTCGAGCGGAATCCCGACTTCCCGTATATCCGCGTCATCGACATGCCCAAGATCGATAACCTGAAGCGGCTGTTCCCGGATCTGTACCGCGCAACTCCCGTCCTGGTGCGACCGGCGTCGTCGTCGTGATCGTCCCCGTTGAAGCTGACGGGGGCCAGCAACCGTCCCCAATCCCATATTGCGCACATGACCACGATGATCGCCGAGGTCTATGACGCCTTCCTTGCCGCTGGCACTCCGGAGGACAAGGCGCGCGCCGCTGGCAGGGCGATCGCGGATTATGAATCGCGGTTCGGCCGGATCGAGGCCGATCTCCTGGTCCTGAAATGGATGACGGGCGCCATTATTGCCGGAATCGTCTCCCTGTGATCAAGGCGTTCGCGACCTTATACCAAGACTTGCTGACCGAAACTCACTTCAGGGGTTTCCCGACGCGGAAGTGATCTGATTCAAACCTGGCGGATGCATGAGGTTCGCATGGGGAAGCCGATTCCGCTGAGGCCGGATTATGACGCCGCGCGACTGCGCCGAATTGCGCGGGAGAGCGGGGATGCCAGGCAGGTGCGGCGCCTGCTTGCACTGGCCGCAATCTATGACGGCGGCAGCCGGACCGAGGCGGCGGCGGTCGGCGGCGTGGGCTTGCAAGTGGTGCGTGACTGGGTGCTGCGGTTCAACGGCATTGGCCCCGCAGGACTGATTGACCGCAAGGCTCCCGGCCAGCGACCAAGGCTGAACGCCATGCATCGGGCCGCTCTGGCGGCGATGATCGCGGACGGCCCGATCCCGACCGTGCACGGTGTGGTGCGGTGGCGGATCATCGATCTCTGTCAATGCCTCTGGGAGCGATATGCGATCAGCGTGTCGAAGCAGACGCTGAGCCGGGAGCTGCGTGCGATGGGATACCGCAAGCTCTCGGCGCGCCCGCGTCACCACGCGCAGACGGCGGGTGCCGTCGAGGCTTTCAAAAAAACTGGCCCGCGACGGTGGCGGCGATCGCGGGCGAGCGCGGCCTCGATCGCAGTGACATAGAAATCTGGTTCGCCGACGAGGCCAGGATCGGACAGAAGAACAAGATCACCCGCCGATGGGCGAGGCGCGGCAGCCGACCCTCCGCGCCGTCTGACCAGCGGACCGCGTCGACCTACATCTTCGGCGCGATCTGCCCGGCCGAGGGCAAGGCAACCGGCCTGGTCCTGCCTTGGTGCAACACGGCGACGATGAACCTGCATCTGACAGCGATCGCCGCCGATGTGGCGCCTGGCCGCCATGCCGTGCTGCTGCTCGACCAGGCCGGCTGGCATCTCTCGGATAAGCTTTCGGTGCCGGACAACATCACGATCGTTCCCCTGCCTCCGAAGTGCCCCGAGCTCAATGCTCAGGAGAACGTCTGGCAGTTCATGCGCGATAACTGGCTTTCCAACCGCGTCTTCGACAGCACCGATGCGCTGCTCGACCTCTGCTGCCACGCATGGAACAAGCTCGAGGCTCAGCCCTGGACCATCATATCGCTCGGGCTACGCGAATGGGCGCATGGGTCCTGATCAGCAAGTCTTGGTATTAGTCGGTCGTGGAGAGCTATCAATGGCGACTTAAGTCGTTAGCTCGCCCGTCCCCTGGCATCTCATCTCCCGTTTGACACTTGCTCGGTCGCGCCCCATCCTTCCTGCCACCGAGGGGCGCCCTTCGAAGGGGCTGAGAGTCCGGCAACAGGGCCGGTGACCCTTGAACCTGATCCGGGTCATACCGGCGGAGGGACGGGCAGCGCAGGACACCCGCAATCCGCCGGACCGCCCATAGGGAGCACGCCCATGACGGTCCAGTCGAAGTCGCCCGCCCGCCCCTCCACCGTCACGACCGGCCCCATCCAGGGGTCACGCAAGATCTACACCTCGCCCGAGGGCCGTCCCGACATCCGCGTGCCGTTCCGGGAGATCGCGCTCGATCCGTCGGCGCGCGAGGAGCCGTTCCGCGCCTATGACACGTCGGGGCCATATACCGACCTCGGCGTGCATATCGACCTCGAAGCCGGGCTGCCTGCGCTTCGCCAGGAATGGGTTGATAGGCGCGGCTTCGCGGCGATCGAGGCGCGGCAGATCAGGCCGGAGGACAATGGCGGCGCCGAGGGCGACCGGCTGGTGCCGCCGTGCCCGGCGGAACGGCGCGTGCTCGCCGGCCGCCCTGGCCAGATGGTCACGCAGTACGAGTTCGCCCGCGCCGGGATCATCACCGAGGAGATGATCTACGTCGCGCACCGTGAAAATCTCGGCCGGCGGAGGCAGCTCGACGGCGCGGCGGAGCGGCGCGCCGACGGCAACGATTTCGGCGCCGCACTCCCGGAATTCGTGACGCCCGAGTTCGTGCGCAAGGAGATCGCGCGCGGACGCGCCATCATCCCGGCCAACATCAACCATGCCGAGCTGGAGCCGGTCATCATCGGGCGCAACTTCCTGGTGAAGATCAACGCCAATATCGGCAATTCCGCCGTGACCTCGGGCGCCGCCGAAGAAGTCGAGAAGCTGGTCTGGGCGATCCGCTGGGGCGGCGACACGGTCATGGACCTCTCGACCGGACGCAACATCCACAACATCCGCGGCTGGATCCTGCGCAACTCGCCGGTGCCGATCGGCACCGTGCCAATCTACCAGGCGCTCGAGAAGGTCGGCGGCGAGCCCGACAAGCTTACCTGGGAGGTGTTCCGCGACACACTGATCGAGCAGGCCGAGCAGGGGGTGGACTACTTCACGATCCACGCCGGCGTGCGGCTCGCCTACGTGCCGCTGACCGCGCGGCGCACCACCGGCATCGTCTCGCGCGGCGGGTCGATCATGGCGCGCTGGTGCCTGACGCACCACAAGGAGAGCTTCCTCTACGAGCGCTTTGACGAAATTTGCGACATCATGCGCAAATACGACGTCTCGTTCTCCTTGGGCGACGGGCTACGCCCTGGCTCCATCGCGGATGCCAACGATGCCGCGCAGTTCGCCGAGCTGGAGACGTTGGGAGAGCTGACCAAGATCGCCTGGGACAAGGGCTGCCAGGTGATGATCGAGGGCCCCGGCCATGTGCCGATGCACAAGATCAAGGAGAACATGGACAAACAGCTCGCCGTCTGCGGCGAGGCGCCGTTCTACACGCTTGGCCCGCTGACCACCGACATCGCGCCCGGCTACGATCACATCACCAGCGCGATCGGCGCGGCGATGATCGGCTGGTTCGGCACCGCGATGCTCTGCTACGTCACGCCGAAGGAGCATCTCGGCCTGCCCAACCGCGACGACGTGAAGGCGGGCGTCATCACCTACCGCATCGCCGCGCACGCCGCCGACCTCGCCAAGGGCCATCCGTCGGCCAAGCTGCGCGACGACGCGGTGAGCCGCGCGCGGTTCGAGTTCCGCTGGGAGGATCAGTTCAACCTCTCGCTCGATCCCGACACCGCGCGCAGCTTCCACGACGAGACCTTGCCCAAGGAGGCGCACAAGGTCGCGCATTTCTGCTCGATGTGCGGTCCGAAGTTCTGCTCCATGCGGATCACCCAGGATCTGCGCGAGGAGGCGTTGCGCATGGAGGGGATGGAGCAGAAGAGCAAGGAGTTCGCCGAGGCGGGCAAGTCGCTCTACGTGCCCGCGGCGGAATAGCCTCTGGCGGCGTGCCACCACCCGGCGCCAAGCACGGCCGTGCCCAACGCCATCGCGAGCCAGGCAAGCCCCGCTCCCGGCGGAGCAAAGCTGAAGCGAACCGCGTTCCGTCCCGGCGCAAGCGCGACTGACTGGAACAGGTCGCGATAAGGCTCGATCCGCGCGGGAGCGCCGTCGACCGTCGCGCTCCAGCCGGGGAAAAACAGCTCTCGTCTCACCAGGATCCCCGGCGTCCGGCAATCGACAACGGCACGGGTGCGCGATCCTTGCGTGGGTGCGTCGCAATCACCCGCGACGACCTCGAAATACGGCGCCGGCTCGGGAAGGCGGTAGATGGCGAGCAGCGGATCGGCATAGGCGCGTGTGACAGCTGACCCGAGATCGATCGGGCTCCGCGCGTGAGCGATGACGTATTCGACGCCGGCCCACTCGAAGCTCGCGAGATGACGCCGCACCGCCTCGGCGGCCTCCGGTTCGCCGCCCGGATGTCCCATGCTGCCGGTGAAGACGACGGGATCGGCGGCGGGATCGAGGTTCGCGCGTACCCAGTCGGCCCAGCGCCGCGCCACCGGAAGGTAGTTGTGGTTGATCGACGCGCCCCCGAAAAAGGCGCCGTAGTTCGGCTGGAACGGGCCGAGCGTGTAGAATCGATTCAGTCCGACATTGGCCCGCAGGAAGCGGACCGCGCTTTCGTCCAGCACCGCATGCGCCGGAGTGGACAGGCCAGTGAGGAACGCGAGAAGCACGGCCTCGCCCGCCACGACGCACGCCAGCGCGAGCGCACGGCCCTGGCGCAGCAGCAGTAGGCTCGCTCCCGCGAACATCCCCGCCGTGAGCATCGCGCCGCCGACCCATCCCCGCATGGCAGTGATCGTCACCGGCGCGCCGGCCGCGATGACGAGAGCGACTCCGGCAAGGAATAGCGCGCCGCCGGCGCACGCCGCGGCTACAAACGCGCGACCCGGGATCCGGGCGCCGTGCCGGGACGCCGCCTCGATCCCGAAGGCGGCGAGAATGACCAGCGCAAGTTCCCATGACGGCGCGAGGTACCGGAAGGCCGCGATCCGCGATAGGCCGGGAACCAGGTTCCACAGGGCCAGGACTGGGGGCAGGCCGAACACGCGCCCCAGCGCCAACACCGCCCATGCGCCGAGCATCCAGCCGAGCGCGCTGCGCCGCGCGAGCAGCCCGAACAGCGCGAGCGCGACCACGGCCAGCGAGGCATAGCCCCCGACCTGACCCTGAAAGACATCGACACGCGGCCATTGCGCGATGAACGAGTAGATCGGCCCGAACGCAAACGGCGCGATCAGCGCCGTCACGATGCCGGTCGCGGGAATCGAGGCCTCGCCGAACACGCGGCCGTGCCCGCCGAGGACTGCCTCGGGCAGGAACCGCGCGAAGGCCAGTATTTGCGGTGCGCTGAGCGCTAGGGCAACGGCCAAGGCGAGCGCCAGCCGAGCCGCGAAACGCAAGCGACCCGCCGACGGGCCTTGCACGAAACGCAACACCGCCCAGGCGAGCGCGAGCAGCCCGTCGAGATAGGCGGTCTCGGGAAACCCGCCGAGCACGGAGAGAGCGAGCGCGAGAGCCAGCAGCGGCCAGCCGTCCCAATTCCTGGCGCGAAGCCGCTCGATTCCGAGCAGTGTCCAGGGCAGGAACGGCACCGGTAGGGCGGGCGCGTGGTTGAACAGGATCAGCGAACCGTTGAAGCCGTACAGCACGCCGCCCGTCGTCGCCGACAGGCGGCCGAGCCCGAGCTGGCGCAGCAGGGCAAAGCCGCCCCATCCGGCGATGACTTGCAGCACGATGTGCTGGATCAGCATGCCGTTCGGCAGCAGTTGCAGCAGGACCAATGGGAAGAACGCGGCGGGCTGGTACTCGCCCGCGAGCGGCATTCCCACGCCGCTGAAGGGGTTCCACCAGGGCACGATCCCATGCAGCCAGTCGCGCGCCGCTAGCGTGCCGAGCGCCTGCGTGGTGACGCCGTCGTTCGGATCGATCACCGGCACGCCGGGCAGCGGCGCGCCGTGCGGATGGATCGTCAGCAGCGCGGTCCGCAACAGCGGGTCGGCATGCAACAGCCCGATCAGTTGCGGAAGCGAAGCCAGGATCGGCAGGCCCAACAGGTAGGTCGCGGGCGACCGGGCGAGCACAAGCAGGATGCGGCTTGCTCCTGACGGCATTAGGCGTTCCGCAGTGAGGTGGCGCAGGCTTGCGGCCGGACGGCGGCGAGCCTAGCAGGGAATCATGTCCGCCTCCCAACCCTCGCCGGACGATGCGCGCTCGGCGCTCGACGCGGTCGGCCAGTTGCCGGATCCGGAGATCGACGTCGCCGATGCCGCGTTGCAGCTCGCCCGCGTCGATGCGCCGCACGCGGACTGGCAGGCCGCGCGGGCGGAGCTGACCGCGATCGCGCGCGAAGCCGTCGAGCTTGCGCGCTCGCTGGGCCAGGAGGCCGAGCTCGGCGTGCGGGCCGAGGCGCTCGCCGGGCTGCTAGTGGGCCGGCACGGCTATCGCGGCGACGCGGAGACCTATGACGACCCGGCGAACGCGAACCTACTGAGCGTGATCGAGCGCAAGAAGGGCCTGCCGGTAGCGCTCGGGATTCTGTGGCTGCATGCCGCGCGCGCGGCCGGGTGGCGGGCGCACGGCGTCGATTTCCCGGCGCATTTCCTGTTCGCGCTGGAGGGACGCGCGGGGCAGCTCGTGCTCGACGTGTTCGACGGCGGCACGCCGCTCGACGCACGCGACCTGCGGCTGCTGCTCAAGCGCATCGAGGGCGAGCAGGCGGAGCTCCGCCCCGGCGTGCTGCGTCCGGTCGATGTCCGTGCCGTCCTGCTGCGCCTGCAGAACAACATCAAGACACGCCGCCTCGCCGCGGGCGACCTCGCGGGCGCCGTTGTGTGCGCCGAGGACATGCTACGCATCGCCCCGGATCACGCCGGGTTGTGGCGGGAGGCGGGGCTGATCCATCAGCGACTCGGGGAGGTGCAGGCGGCGCTGCGCTGCCTGCAACACTTCCTCGATCTCGCGCCGCAAGGCGAGGCGGCGGCGCGCGCGCGGGCCGCGATGGAGGAGCTGCGGACGCGGCTGAACTAGCGGATTCCCAGCCCTTCCAATAATGGCCGCATGGACACCTCGAATAACTGCCTGAATTGCGCGCTTGGCACTGACTTTGCCGCTCGTGTGGTGGTTGCTGGACGGGGGCGGGGGTCGGGACCGGCGTTGATGGGCGCCGGCTCAGGCGGTGTCGGCAGGCGGCGGCGTCAGGCGGGCGCGGCTATACTGTCGATCCAGACCAGCCTGCGCATGTTGTAGGCGAGGTTGGCCAGCGTGATCTTCGCGGTGGCGCGCACCAGGCCGATGGTGCGCACCAGCAGACCCATCCGGCGCTTCTCGGCGGCGAAGACGTGCTCGACGCGGCTGCGCACGCGGGCACGCGTCGCGTTGCCGCGGGCGATGTGCGGCGGCATCGGCCGGCCGCGCGGCTTGGCACGTTGGAACCGCGGCGTGAGGCCGCGCCTGGCAATCAGCGCCAGATTGGCGCGGCTGCGATAGGCGGTATCCCCCTCCGCTGGCATTCCACCTGCTGCGCAGGCGGAACCTTGGCCAGCTCCGCCCACACGTCGCTGGCGGTGTTGTCAGCGTCGAGCAACGCGCCAAGTTGGCTGCCGTCGTGCCGGGCGGCATGGGTGACGACGAAGCGGCGGATGAAGCCGTGCGCACGATCGACGTCCAGATGGTTCTTGTAGCCGAACACCGGCACCGCGATCTCGCTGCTCGCCTGGCGCGGCGCGCCCTCGGGCGGAGCCTGCTTGCGGCCGCGCTTGATGGTCCAACGCCCGCCACGGTCGATCTGCCGGGTCCGCGCTTTCGACCAGCCACCCGGCATGCCGCCATCGCGCACGATCTGCTTCTCGTCGCGGGTCAGGCGCGGCCGGCGCGCGTCGATGACTGTGGCATCGACGATCTGGCCGCCCATCGCGAGATAGCCGCGATCGCGCAGCATGGCGTCGAACCGACCGAACGCGCGGCCGAGCGCACCGGCACGCGTGAGCTGCTCGCGGTAGAGCCAGATCGTCTTGGCGTCAGGCACCGGATCGTGCAGCGCGAGGCCAACGAAGCGCATGATCGCCGCCGGGATCGGCGAATGGGCATCCGAGTAACGCCCTCCGAGAAGCGCGCCCGCCTGCTCGCCGCCGCCGCCCATGTCGCGCAACACGGGGTCGCGGGCCTCAAACCTGCACCGCCTCTCCCTGCGCGCCGGCATCAAGTTCGGCCTCGCGCGCCACTACCACCGCACCAACGCCGCGCTGATCGAGGACATCGCGCGGCACCACCACGCCGCCTGCGCCCGCCTCCTCGCCGAGCGCCTCGCCGCCTAGAGCGCCCGCGCCAGCGCCGCGAGCGGCGCGTCCCATTCCCCCGCCCGTTCCTGCCGATACAGGCGCGCCCGGGAATACCAGGCGCAGCGCGCCCCCTCGCCCCAGCGCCAGTCCGCCGCCGCCTTCAGCAGCACATGCGGCGCCCGCCCCATCGCGCCCGCGAGATGCGCGACCATCGTGTCGACGCACACCACCTCGTCGACGCAAGCGACCAGCGCCGCGGTCTCCGCCACGCTCGCCCCGCGCAGCACCACCGGCTCCCTCGGCAGCGCCGCCCGCAGCGCTTCGAACGGCACCGAGCGCCCCGGATCCCACTCCCCCGCCCGCACACACACGCCGATTCCGCCGCGCCGCTCCCCCACCACAAACAGATACGGCGGCGGCACCGCGTCGGGCGGCAGGCGCAACGCGTGGAACAGCTCCATGATCTCGACATCGACCGCGCCCGGCTGCACCGGCGCCGCGACATCGAACGCGACCACCCGATCGGCGAACTCCGCCGTGATCGCCGCCAGCTCCGGCTGCACCTCCAAGGTCACCGACGCCGCCCGCGCGCGGAGCGCCGGCAGGTAGCGCAGGAACTGCAGCGTGTCGCCGAGCCCGTGATAGCAGCGCACCAGCACGTCGCGCCCCGCCAGCGCCCGCCCGTCCCACACGTAGCGCCGATGATACGGCAGGCGCGGATCGTCCGCCGGCTCGGTCCGCGCCGCCAGCACCGCGTCGTTCACCGCCCACGCCGCGGCCCAGTCGCCGCGGCGCATCGCGTCGTCCCAGGCCAGGGGATCGAGGCGCGTCAGTCGTCTTCCAGCGCGAACCCCGCCCGCAGCGCCACCTGATATTGCTTGATCGTGCCGTCCACGATCGACCCGCGCACCTGCGTCACCTCGAACCAGCCGAGATGGCGGATCGTCGATCCCGCCCGCTCGATCGCGTTGTTGATCGCATCCGAGATGCTGTCCTGCGAGGTCCCAACCAAATCGATCATCTTGAACACCGGCTCCGCCATGACGCGCTCCTTCGTCGCGAGGGGATAAAGCCGCGGCGCCCGCTCCGTTGCGCCGCCAAGCGGAATTTACCACACTTCGCGCCGCACGCTGGAGGAGACTTCGCATGGACCTCAGAGGCACCGTCGCCCTCGTCACCGGCGGCAATGGCGGGCTCGGCCAGCGCATCTGCCACGCGCTCGCGGCCGAGGGCGCGCACATCGCCGTCATGTACGCGCAAAGCCGCGCCCAGGCCGAGGAGATCGCAAGCGACCTCGCCTCCCGCCATCAGACCAACGCCGCCGCCTTCGCCTGCGACATCACCGATGCCGCCGCGATCGAGCGCCTCGTGCACGACGTCACCGCCCGCTTCGGGCGGCTCGACATCCTCGTCAACGACGCCGCCTTCAACAAATCCATCCCGTTCCCCGATCTCGATGCCCTCACCGACGAGCTGTGGGAGAAGATCATGGCGGTGAACCTCACCGGCCCGCTGCGGCTGATGAAGGCCGTCGCGCCGATGATGAAGGCGCAGGGCCGCGGGCGCATCGTCAACATCGCCTCGGTCGCCGGCCTCGGCCCGTCCGGCTCCTCGATCGCCTACGCCGTCTCGAAGGCCGGCCTCATCCACCTGACCCGTTGCATGGCGGTCGCACTCGCGCCCGAGACCCTGGTCAACTGCGTCGCCCCCGGCCTGCTCGAGGGCACGCGCGCCACCGCCAATTTGCGCGCCGAGCAGGTCGAGCGCGCCGCCGCCGGCGCGTTGCTCAAGAAGGCCGCCGACAAGGACGACTGCGCCGACATGGTCGCCACCATGTGCCGCACCGAGACGATGACCGGCCAGACCGTCGTCATCGACTCGGGGCGGATGTTTCACTGAGTGGGCGGAACTCCTCTATCCATCTCGCAGACTCTTCCCCGCTCCGCCCTTGGGGCGGAGGGGCAGGGGAGATGGAGGACCCCCGGAGGAAGCCTTACCCGATACTCCAAGCCATTCGGGGCTATCGCGCTTAACAAAAAGCACTTCGGAGCCTTGGGCCTCGAAGTGCTTTGTTGACGATTTTTCTTTGTTCCTCGAGCCGGCAGGCCGAAGGATGCTATGCAGCATCAATCTCGGTCACGGAGAGATATGTGTCAAGGGATTATCGCGTCGGAATAGACCTGGGCTCGAACACTCTGGGCTGGGCGGCACTGGAACTGAGGAATCCCGAGCGCTGGGAGCCATGCGGTCTGCTGGCCGGCGGCGTGATTGTGTTCCCCGACGGACGCGACCAGCAGAAATTCGAGCCACTCAATGTCGGGCGGCGGGTGTCCCGTGGGCAGCGCAAGCGGCTGCGCGCCCGCCGCTGGCGCCGGGATCGCCTGGTCGAGGCGCTGCGGGATGCCGGACTGATCGCCGAAGCGCCGGACAGGCTAGACGCCGTTCATTTCGACCACACCCGCCCCGGCTCGAAAAAGGACAAGCATCCCGCAAGGGACCCGTGGGTCCTGCGGCTTGAAGCCCTCGAACGTCCCCTGACTAAACTCGAATTGGCAAAGGTCTTGCTCCACCTCGCGCGGCATCACGGTTTTCGCAGCGGCGCGCTGGGTCGCGCCGATGACAAGGACAATAGCCCGAAGACATGGCGGCAGCGCGAGAACGAACTCAAAATGCGTATCGCTGCCGACAATCGAGCATGGAATCCCGACCAGGTCCTAACGGCAGGTGGCTGGTACGGTTTGCAACGCCGCAGCGCGCCGGCCCACCAGCCTCTGCCGGCGGCCCGGAACCGAGACAATGCCGGACTGGTGCTTCCGCCGACGCGCCCCCTTATCGCGCAGGAGTTCGATGAAATCCAACGCGCCCAGCGCCCGCATCACAACCTCTCGGACGAGCAATGGAAAGAGATTCGCGCTCTCGTCATAGAGCAGCGCCCGCTGCGGCTACAGGCCGATCGGATCGGCCTTTGTGAGTTCGAGGACGGGCAGCCACGCGCCTACACCGCGTTAACGACCAGCGCGATTTTTCGCATCCGCCAGGATCTCTGCAATCTGCGTGTGGAGGGCTTCGACAAGGATGGTATCCTGGTCGAACCCCGCCGGCTCACCTGTGACGAGCGGAACAAGCTCGAGGCAGGATTTGCGCCAGAGGCAGGACAAGAAGTGGGATGAGGTGCGTGATCTCCTCGGGCTGCCGGGTACGATGCATTTCAATCGCGAGAAAGCCCGGGGCGGCGGGCTGAAGAAGCTCAAGGGCGACCCGGTCGGCTGCGCGCTTGCCAAACCGGCGGCATTCGGCAAGCGCTGGTGGACACTGGCGGAACATGAACGTGACCGGATCATCGAAACGCTACTCGCCCGACGCGGCGAACCGGAAGCGCTTGCCGAAATCGGCAGCTCGCAATGGGGCTTGTCGCCCGAACTCGGCGAAGCGGGTGGTCCAACTCGCGCAAGAGGAGCTTGGTGTCAGCCGCATACGGCTCTCACTCCTCGCCATGGAGAGGATCGCGGACAAGCTGGGGCCGGGGCGTGACTACGCCGCGGTCTGTCGGGAACTGTATGGCCATCACAGCGATCGCGGGCCGAAGTCCCTGCGCGCACGTCTCCCCTACTACGGCGAAGTGCTCCGTGATGCGGTGGTCGGCGGAACCGGCAAGGAACACGACCCACCCGAAAAGCGTTACGGCCGCATAGCGAACGTGACCGTCCACGTCGCGTTGAACCGGCTACGCGAACTCATGAACGCGCTGATCGCGGAATACGGCCCGCCGAGACAGGTGGTAGTCGAGCTCCTGCGCGAGCTGCATGAGGGGGCCGAGAAGCGCCGGGTGCGGCGCAGCCGCGACAATGCGCGCGAGGAAGCGAATCAGCAGCTGGACGAGGAGATCCGCGCTGACGGCCTGCCGGTCCTCGCGCGGGCGAACGAACGCCGGCGTCGCTGGCGTCTGTGGAAAGCACAGGACTGCGCCTGCATCTTCACCGGCAAACCCATCTGCGCATCCGAACTTTTCACGGATGCTGTGAATGTCGAGCACATTCTTCCCCGAAGCCGCGGTGGGTTCAACCGACCGGACAACGTCGTGCTCGCGCGTAAAGAGGCCAACAGCGCCAAACGGGACCACACGCCCGTGGAGGCGTTCTCAGATGCGACCTCCCCACTAGTGAATTGGGACAGCTTCGTCGCCCGAGTCGACAATCTTTACCGGAAGGGCGAGCAACTGGAAGCGGCCGCACGCGCGCCTTCCGCGACTGCGGGAAGCCAGAAGCCGGCCGGCTCGCCTGGCAGAAGACAGCATGACACGGAGAAGGAGAAGCACGCGCGAGCCCAGGCAGAGCAGATCGCGGTCTTTCGCGTGGACAGTCGCAAGCGGCACAAGCTGCTCAAGCTTCGATGCGGGGATATCAGCGATGACGGCGAAGGCTGGCTGCCGCGTCAGATCGCGGACGCCGGTCACGGTGCGCGGCTTGCCATGCGCTACATGCGCCATATCTGTCCCGTGGTCTGGAGCACCAAGGGTCAGCTGACGGCCGGCATGCGGGACGACCTCGGTCTGCGCAAGGACCGCAGCCGCCACGCCAATCATTTCATCGACGCGGTCGCGGTCGCTCTGATGGAGCGCAGCCGCATTCAACGCCATCAACGGGCATGGGCGCGCACGGGCACACTGCCCAAGGAGAGCCTTATCCCGTGGCCCCTGTTCACGCCGGACACACTGGAACACGCTGCGCGGCTTATCCCCCACCAGACCCCCGAGAAGCACCTAGGCGGGCAATTGCACAATGAGTTTCACTACTCGCTCTGGCAGAAGGTCGAGGGAGGATGGAGGCGGTTTCGATGGGCGTCAGCACCATCGTGCCAGGATCAGGATGTCTCGGTATGGCGCCTGGGTTTGCGAGAGAAGGCGACAGACCTGTTCCCCAACTCAGGAACCCTCGGCGATGAGGAGGTTCGGAAGAGGCTTCAACGTGTCATCGACCCGGGCCTGTCGAACGCCGCCGAAAGCCGCGCGGCGAAGCAGCGGATCGACCTACTCGAAGCGGCGCGGCAGGTGCTTCAAAAGCGCGCGGCGGATGGCTACCCGGTACGCGGGATCGAGTGCTGGTTCTCCGATCGGGGCAAGCCTCTCGATCTCTCATGGGAGAAGCTGCGAACCGTGCCCCGGGGCAATCACCGTGCGCAGATCCGGACGGACGGCAATCACTGCATGGAGGTATGGGAGGAAGTCGGCGAGTGGAAGTGGCAGGTATCATCTCTCTTCGATGTTGCAAGCAATCGGTCCAAAGAGAAGAAGGAAAAACGCCTCTTGATTGCTCGCCTCCATATCGGCGATCTCATCGAAATCACGCGCAAAGGAAGCCGGGACCTCTGGCGCGTCCGGTCATTCGTAGCCTCGGGCCGGGTCCGGTTGTGGCCTGCTCAACTAGCCATACGGAAGACGACAAAGCGCTGGCATCGTTCGGCCTTTCCGGCCGAATCGGCAAGGAAGTAAAGAGCCCCAACGGGCTGCGCGACCTGGGGCCGCGCTTCCTTCGCACGGACACGCTCGGCCGGCGCTTTCGTGTCTCGGCGTGATCGTCGAAATCGCCACCGCTGGACGGCGCGTCCACGCCGCGGATGGGTTCCTGCTCGTGGACAACGTGCGCTTGCCGCTCGAAGACATCGACGCGCTGATCCTCTCCACGCCAGCGGTCGCCATCACCGGTGAAGTCCTCGCCCGCATGGCGGCACAAGGCAGCACGGTGGTTGTCTGCGACCGCTCGTTCCGGGTCACTTCTGCCCTGATCCCGATCGCCCGGCATTCACGCGCCTCGAAGCGCGTTCTGCTGCAAGCGAGGCTCGCGGATTTGGTTCGAGCTATGCTCTGGCAGCAACTGGTTGTGGGTAAGATCGGCCTTCAGGCGGAGTCCTTGGAAATGGCGGGCATGGCCGGACGCGCCAACCGCTTGCGCGGATTGGCGGCCAGCGTGGCGCCTGACGACCCACAGAACATCGAGGCTCGCGCCGCGCGCTGGTACTGGCCGCGCCTGTTTGGCGAGTCGATTCAGGCGCCGGTCGGATGGCCCTCCCCCAATCCCGCACTGAACTACGGCTATGCGGTCCTGCGGGCGGCGCTTGCACGCGCGATCGTTAGTAGTGGGCTGCATCCATCCATCGGGCTCCATCACCAAAGCGAGTCCAATCCCTGGAATCTCGTCGATGATCTGATCGAGCCATTTCGGCCATTGGTGGATTTCGCGATATTTTCTTCCGAAGAAGCTCGCAACGGTGAGCTTGACCCGATGCTCAAGCAGAAGATCGCGGCACTGCTGGATTCCGAGGTCGTGATCGCTGGGCTGCGCTTCTCACTACGAGCTGCCTTCGCGACACTCGTGCGCTCGGTAGCAAGCGCGACGACTGGCCGGACCCGGCGCCTCGTGCTTCCGGAATCGCTGCACCCGAGACCCGGCCTGAAGGCCGCCGAACCAGATGCCGAATCCCTACCGTCTGATGTGGATGTTCGTGCTCTATGATTTGCCGGTAACCGACAAGCCCAAGCAGAAGGCGGCAGCGCGGTTTCGCGCCTATCTGTTGGACCAGGGCTTCGAGATGGTGCAGTACAGCGTCTACCGTCGATTCTGCGGAACGATGGAACGGTACGAGACGTTCGCCCGCCGCGTCGAGCGCAACCTTCCTCGCCACGGTCAGGTGCGGATCATCAGCCTGACCGACCGCCAATTCGGAGCGATGCGGATCTATGACTGTCATGAGGCACGCACACCGAAGCGCGAGCCCAGAGTCCCGCCCGCAGCAGCTCAAGCTCTTCTGAATGCCGGAAAGAAAAGGCCCCGTTTCCAGGGCCTTGAGGAACGATGGAGCATAGCATCCCCCGGCCTGCCGGGATCGGGAACTCTCCGCGAGCTGGAGAGCGCGGGCGTTTTAGCATAGCATCCCCCGGCCTGCCGGGATCGGGGAACCGCTGATGCGGCCGTCCCGGCTGCCAGGGCAGCATAGCATCCCCCGGCCTGCCGGGATCGGGGAACAAAGAACGTCCGATCTCTATGTCATGCAGAAGCATAGCATCCCCCGGCCTGCCGGGATCGGGGAACTCCGAGACCATGAAGGCGTAGCAGAATAGAAGCATAGCATCCCCCGGCCTGCCGGGATCGGGGAACTCACGCTCCATCGCAGCGGCCATCGGCAAGAGCATAGCATCCCCCGGCCTGCCGGGATCGGGGAACACGCAGCTCTCGCTGCTGCGAAGGCGGCGGAGCATAGCATCCCCCGGCCTGCCGGGATCGGGGAACCGCAGCGGCGCGAAGCCGAGGCCGCGGTGGAGCATAGCATCCCCCGGCCTGCCGGGATCGGGGAACTGGAGGCATCCTGATGCACGGCGCGCAGAAGCATAGCATCCCCCGGCCTGCCGGGATCGGGGAACCTCCGTTGGAGATTGCGCATGTCGCTGTGTAGCATAGCATCCCCCGGCCTGCCGGGATCGGGGAACTGGTACCCGAACGCGAGATATTGGCAGCCCAGCATAGCATCCCCCGGCCTGCCGGGATCGGGGAACTGCGGCGAGATCGGCCCGCGCAGCTCCCAAAGCATAGCATCCCCCGGCCTGCCGGGATCGGGGAACAGCGCGACGGCGGGCCAGATCACCACGACTAGCATAGCATCCCCCGGCCTGCCGGGATCGGGGAACCGCCTAAGCCAAATCCCGCAGGCCGAGCTGAGCATAGCATCCCCCGGCCTGCCGGGATCGGGGCAACTCTACGGCACGAAGTGCCACTGCTGCCGCTAGCATAGCATCCCCCGGCCTGCCGGGATCGGGGAACAGGCAGGGTCACCACCACTGCTACCCGCGCAGCATAGCATCCCCGGCCTGCCGGGATCGGGGAACGAGTCGACCTTGTGAGCAAAGCGCTTCAGGAGCATAGCATCCCCCGGCCTGCCGGGATCGGGGAACAGTGATCTCAGGAGGGTTGAAGCGATGCGCAGCATAGCATCCCCCGGCCTGCCGGGATCGGGGAACTAAGCTGGCAGAGACAAGAACAACGCGGCAGCATAGCATCCCCCGGCCTGCCGGGATCGGGGAACGGCGCCGCCATCCTGCTGCTCGGCTTCGTCAGCATAGCATCCCCCGGCCTGCCGGGATCGGGGAACAGACCGGCTTCTGCGCGCCAGTCATCCTCAGCATAGCATCCCCCGGCCTGCCGGGATCGGGGAACGGCGCCGCGCGGAGCCAGCGGCGTCAGCGCAGCATAGCATCCCCCGGCCTGCCGGGATCGGGGAACTGCGCAGGCCACCGCCTTCATCTCCGCAAAGCATAGCATCCCCGGCCTGCCGGGATCGGGGAACTCGCGCGGCTCCGGCACCGCGTGGCGCCGAAGCATAGCATCCCCCGGCCTGCCGGGATCGGGGAACGGAACAGGGCGCGATGCAATGCCTGATCGCAGCATAGCATCCCCCGGCCTGCCGGGATCGGGGAACCGCGAATGTGTCGGTCAGGTCAGTGCTGGCAGCATAGCATCCCCCGGCCTGCCGGGATCGGGGAACTGTTCAAGGTATGGACTCTTGGTTTTAGCCAGCATAGCATCCCCCGGCCTGCCGGGATCGGGGAACGCCCGCCACGGCGTAACAGACCAGCTTAGTAGCATAGCATCCCCCGGCCTGCCGGGATCGGGGAACGTAGATGTCGTTCTCATGCCAGCGGCGTCCAGCATAGCATCCCCCGGCCTGCCGGATCGGGGAACGGGGTGCCCCCCCAACGCTGCTCTCTCGTCTATTCTAGCTTGGTCCCGCGGTGAACGCGGCTCGTGCGAGCGGGCGCGGCGCGCCCCACCTCGAGGAAATTGCGAAGGGGTTATCGCACCGGGACAGCGCCCCTTCAGCCCGCGCCGTACACCCCCGCCGAACGCCCCGCGATCCGCCCGAACACGGAGCCCGCCATCAGCCCCGCCCCGCCCAGATAGTTCTGATAAAAGATCCCCCCCACCAGCTCGCCCGCCGCGAACAGGCCCGGGATCACCCGCCCGGTGGTGTCCTCCACCGCGCCCTCCGTGGTGATCTTCAGCCCGCCGAAGCTGAACGTGATGCCGCAGGTCACCGCGTAGCCGTGGAACGGCGGCTCGTCGATCGGCACCGCCCAGTTCGATTTCGGCGGCGTGATCCCGCTCCGTGCGCTTGCCGTCCAGGATCGCCGGGTTGAATTCGCCCTCCTGGCACGCGGCGTTGAACGCGCGCACGGTGCGCGCCAGGCCCTCGGGGTTGATCTCCAGCTTGCGCGCCAGCTCCTCGATCGTGCCCGCCTCCGCCTTGGTCACCTGGCGGATGCGGTACTCGTCGCGCGTCATGTGGTCGGTCTTGTTGTCGAAGACCTGCACCGCCATGCGCTGCGGCTGCTTCATCACCTCGCGGCCGTATTTCGCATAGGTGTAGTTGCGCCAGTCGGCACCCTCGTCGACGAAGCGCTTGCCATCGGCGTTGACGATGATGCCGATCGGGTAGGAGTGCTTCTGGTAGTTGTCCAGCACCACCCGGTCGCCGAACGGCGGCGCGCTCAGATCCCATTGCACCGCGTGGCAGGTCGACCAGCCGCCGAACGGCGCCGCGCCGATCGCCAACGCCGCCTTGATGCCGTCCCCGGTGTTGTGGCGCGTGCCGCGCACCCGCGCGAGTTCCCAGCCCGGGCCATAGTAGCGCACGCGCATCTCCGGATCGGCCTCGAACCCGCCGCAGGCGAGCACCACCGACTTGGCGCCGATATCCTCGTAGCCGTCCGGGCCGAACACGGTGACGCCGGTGATCTCGCCCTTGCGGTTCTGCAGCAGCTTGCGCAGCGCGGTGTCATAGCGCACCGCGATGTTGTTGCGCTCGGCGGACTTGAACAGGAAATCCACCAGGCCCCAGCCGCCGCCCACGGCCTCCACCGCCATGCCGCCGAAGAAGTGGTTGATGCCGTTCACCAGGTAGGATTGCCGCTTCAGCATCGGGATCCAGCGCACGCCCTTCCCGCCCATCCACACCACGGTCTCGCGCGAGCGGTTCACCAGCAGGTCCAAGCAGCTCCGGCTCCGAGAGGTTCTCGGTCACCTTCATCAGGTCTTCGGTGTAGGTATCCGCCGTGAAGGGCGGGATGTACATCGCGTTCGCCTCGGCTTCGGAGAGGTCCACCAGCACGTCCTTACGCAGGTCCTCCAGCCCGTCATGCACGAAGCGGAAGCCGCCCGCGGTGAAGGTGGAGTTGCCGCCGCGCTCCTCCTCGGAGGCCTTTTCCAGCACCAGCACCCTGGCGCCCTGCTCCCGCGCCGAAAGCGCGGCGCACAGCGCGGCATTGCCCGCGCCAACCACGATCACGTCATAGGCGGTATCCGGCATGGTGTTCCTCTGGGTCGTTCAAGCCGGTATAGACCCAGGCAGGCGCCGGGCATACTCACCGGGCGCCCAGCCGCGCCGCGCCGTCGCCTCGCGCGGTGATTGGGGGCGAGGAGGCTTCCCCGCAAGCAGGGCACGTTGCTACAGCCGTTTCTCGATCGCCTCCTCGACCGCGCCGATAATCCCCATCGGGTTCGGGCTATAGTGCGGAAGCGCGAGGCGGGTGATCGCGGCGTCGATCACCGCGGGCTTGCCGGAGGCGATCGCCGCAAGCAGCGCCTGCTCGAACTCGGCCAGCGTCTCCACGCGATACCCCTCAGCGCCGCATGCCCGCGCATAGGCGACGTAGTTGGGGTTGTTGAACTCCACCAGCCCGGATTCGTGGAACGTCTCAAGCTGATACAGCTTGACGAGCTGGAACTCGCCGTTGTTGAAGACGATCCAGACCACCGGAATGTCGTACTGCACGGCGGTCATCAGCTCGAAGCCGGACAGCAGGTAGCAGCCGTCGCCCACTCCCGCGATCACCACCCGATCGGGATGCGCGCATTTCACGCCCAGCGCGCCGTTCACCCCACTCGCCATCGACCCGAAGCTCCCCGGCTTGCGGAAGTTCTGCCCGCGCGAGAGTTCCAGGTAATAGCCGAGCCACGCCGCGTGCGTGCCCGCATCCGCCAGCACGATGGCATTGTCGGGCAGCAGCTTCGAGAGCGACTGCACCATCTGCCCCGGATGCAACCCGCCGCCCAGATGCAGGATCGACTCCGTCTGGTACGCATCCCTGACCGCAACCACGGCTGGCACGCTCGGCACCAAGCGCGCCAGCTCGGCGGTGAGCGCCGCGATCGCCGGCTTCGCGTCGGACACCACCCCGTGATCGGCGATGTAGACCTTGCCGATCTCGCCAGGGTCGATGTTGACGTGAATGAGCGTCTTGCCCTCGAACAAGCCAAGGTGGAACCCGAACGTCGCGTATTGCGCGAAGGAGTTGCCCACCGCCAGCACCACATCGGCGGCCAGGAACGCCTCCCGCGCGCCCTTGTTGCCGGCGGACGAGAACACGCCGAGCGCCAGATCATGGTTCTCGGCGATGATCCCCTTCCCGTCGAGCGTGGTGACGAACGGGATCTGAAACCGCTCGCTGAACGCGCGCAGCTCCTCGCCGGCGCCGCTCAGCACCGCGCCCGCGCCGATCAGCGTCAGCACGCGCTTGCCCTGCCGCAGCGCCGCCGCGATCGTGCCCGCTGCCGCGGCGATCTGCGCGGGATCGGGAAGCACCGGCGCAACACGCAGCCTTATGTCGTGGTACCGCCCCTCCGGTATCTGGGGCAGCGTCGCGTTCTCGGGGATGGTGATGTGCACGGGACCAGGGCGGCCCTCGAAGGCCACATTGACCGCGTCCTCCAGCATGTCGCAGATATCCGCCGGGTCCTTGAGGAAGTAGGATCGTTTGGTCGTCGCCGCGAACATCGCCTGCGAGTCGGGCGTCCGGCCGAGCCCCGAGGTCTCGTTCAGCGCCCCCTTCCCGCTCCACTCCGTGCGGGCAAATCCGGACATCGCCAGCACCGGATGCGAATCCGACAGCGCGACCGCAAGGCCGGAGAAGAGGTTGAACGCGCCCGGCCCCGCTGTCGCAAAGCACACGCCCAGCCGGCGGGAGAACATGGCATAGCCGCAGGCCATGAAGGAGGCGGCCTGCTCATGGCGCGTGATCACCGCCTTGATCTTCTTCGAGTGCTTCAGCGCGACCATCAGCGAGGCGTCGTTCTCGCCCGCGCCGCCGAAGGCGGCATCCACTCCAAGCGCTTCCAGCGCCTTCACGACGGCTTCATAGACCCGCATCGGCTCCGTCCCGTCGTCTCATCATACTTAAATCTGACTCGGATGGTGGTTGACAATCAACCAATATCGACACGCGGGTGACGCCCATGCGCTGGCTGGCAACGCTGGGGATCGTGGCAGCGCTGCTGACCGGCTGCGTCGCGGACCGCGCCTATCGCACCGATGTCGGAGTCTGCGACGCGCCCGACTGCTCGATCGAGCGTCACGCGGTCAACACGGTCCCGGCGACCCGATACCTGCTCGGCTTCGTCGAGTTCGACGACCAGGGCGAGAAGCAGGTGCGCGCGCAGATGGACGCGCTGTTCTCGCAACTGGGGGAGGAGAGCAGGAAGCAGGACCTCTGCCTCGTCGTGTTCGTGCATGGCTGGGAGCACAACGCAAGCTACGACGATCCGAACGTGCAGGAGTTCCGCGCCCTTCTCGAGCAACTCGCGCGCGGCGAGAGCCAGCGCCCGCCCGCCGCCTGGAACCGTCCTCGCGAGGTGGTCGGCATCTACGCCGGCTGGCGCGGCAGGTCGCTGCAAGGCGACTATCTGCCCGCGATCACCTTCTGGGGCCGCAAGGATGCCGCCGGTCGCGTCGCCCTGGGCTCGGTGCGCGAGCTGCTCGGGCGGGCGCGCGCCTTCCGCAATACGATCGACCGCACCACGTGGTCCGGGCAATTGCTGCCGGCGGGAGCGCCGCCGCCGGCGGGCGAGAAGCTGCGCAGCACAAGGCTGGTGACGATCGGCCACAGCTTCGGCGGCCTGATCGTCTACACGGCACTCGCCCAGTTCTTCACCGACCAGGCGGCCGCCTCCGCGACCGCGGTCTCCCTCGGTGACAATTCCGACGCCGACAAACGGATCGCGAGTTATGGCGACCTGGTCGTCATCGTGAACCCGGCGGTGGAGGCGATCAGCTGGGAGCCGATCCGCCAGATCGTGGAGAACCGCCCGGCCCGCGACTACGCCTGCGGCCAGCCTCTGGTGTTCATCGAGGTGACCTCCACGGCTGATCTCGCGACCGGCGTTGCCTTCCCGCTGGGCCGCTCGCTCAACGTCATGACCGAGAGCTTCACCAGCCGCGATGAGCGCGACGAGGCGAGGAACGCCGTCGGCCACTACGAGCCGTTCTGGACCCACGACCTGACCAGCACGCCGGCGGCCACGACGACGCAACAGGCGGCCGACCGGCGCGCCTATCTCCGGCGGGCGGCGCCGGCCGAGGCCAGCCGAGCCATCGGACAGCAGATGGATGCTGAGCGCCGGGCGCACGCCGCGTTCGAGGCGCGGTGGCGGAAGGACGGATACCTGCGGCCCGGGTGGACGCGGACCTATACCGCCGGCGCGGTGCTGACGCAGCGCGAGGACAGCCGCTTCGATCCCAACGATCCGTTCTGGATCGTGCGCGCCGACGCCACGGTGATCGCCGGCCATTCCGATATCAGCAAGCCCGCGTTCACCGATTTCATCCGCCAGCTCTACGATGATCTCCTGCTCGGCGTCACCGATTGTCCATCCGCGGGTTAGAAGGGAGTTCCGCCCCGCGCATGATGCCGGGTAGTGACATAGGACACATCCGATTTCGCTTGAAAGTGCCATAAGAGGCGCGCGACGCTGCAACGAAGGGGAGAACGCCATGCCGAGTGCTCGCCTGTCGGTCGCGGTGGCCGTATTGTTCATCGTCCTCATGGTGCTGGCCTGGTGGGGCGCCGACATCCAGGCCTTGCAGATGCAACGATGGCTCGCCACCGGGCATTTGCCGCCGATCGGCAATCCGTGGAAGGGCGTCAGCGAGCCGAACCTCGCCTACTTCATGACGATCAACGCGATCTTCGTGGCAATCGTCCTGCTGATCCCGGCCATGAGCGCCTTCGTGCTGCGCCGCCCGGGCGGTCCCGGCCCGGTCTGGCTGCTGTTCTGGACCACGGCCTGGCTCGCCTTCGTCGTCCATCTCTACGTCGGCATCGGGCATGTCCTGCACGGCGTCGGCGCTGTGTTCAACGACACCGCCAAGCCGCCGCGCGTGACCAACCCGGTCGGCGACAGCGTGGTAACGCTGTGGTGGACCGCCGACGTTATCCTCGCCTGGGTCGTCGCCTTCCGGCCGCCGTGGGTGCAGATCCAGCGCGGCATCCTGCACGCGGTGCTGTTCGTCTCGGCGCTCGTGTCCTCCATCGTGCTCGCCTCGAACGGCTACGTGCGCGCCGCCGGCATCGTGCTGCTGCTGATCACCGCCTGCGCGGCGCTCTACCGCGCGATCGTCTACCCGTTCGATCCGACCTCCGCGGCCGGGCGGCTCTATCACCTGTCCTTCCAGGCGCTGAACCTCGTCGTCCCGTGGTACCACCTGCCGAAATGGGGCGCCGTCCTCAATCTCGGCGCGCTTCGCGTCGTGCTGCGCCAGCACAACCTGCACGACACGTCGACGGTCCCGGTGACCAATCCGGCCGGGCTGGCGACCCGCCCGGCCTTCGATCCGCTGCGATCTCACGCAGCGCAATCTCGACGGCTTCTACAATGACCTGAGCAAGCCCGACATGGGCAGCTCGAGCGATCCGACGCTCACCGACGCCAACAGCATGTATTTCAAGAAGAGCAACCCCGGCGCCCGGTTCGGCCGCAACATCCCGCTCGACCAGGCCTTCCCGGAGGAGGGCGCCGGCCCTGATGACGCCCAGCCCGCGCGTGGTCAGCACCGACCTGCTCGCCCGCCAGACCTTCATCCCGGCAACGTCGCTGAACTTCCTCGCCGCCGCCTGGATCCAGTTCCAGACCCATGACTGGTTCAACCACGGCGAGCCGATCGAGGAGCAGCGCGTTCGAGGTGCCGCTGGAGGACGCCGACCCCTGGCGCGCGCACGGCTGCCCGATGAACATCCGCCGCACCCGCCCCGATCCGACCCGCGACTACGCGCGCGAGCGGGCGGAGAATGGCGGGCGCCTGCGCTATCCGCCGACCTACGCCAACGCCGAATCGCATTGGTGGGACGCCTCGCAGATCTACGGCAGCAATCACGAGACGACGCAGCGCCTGCGCTCGGCCTATCGCACCGTGGACGGCAAGACCGTGCCCACGGGAGAGCTCCTGCCGGACGGCAAGCTGTATCTCAACGACGACAACCTGATCCTCGACCCCAACACGCATCGATCCGGACAAGCTCGAAACCGCGCTCACCGGGTTCTCCGGCAATTGGTGGGCCGGGCTGAGCCTGCTGCACACGCTGTTCGCCCGCGAGCACAACGCGATCTGCGATGAGCTCAAGCGCCGCAATCCCGACTGGGACGGCGACCGGCTGTTCCACACGGCGCGAATGGTCAATGCCGCGCTGATGGCGAAGATTCACACCGTCGAGTGGACGCCCGCGATCCTCGCCCATCCCGCGCTCGAGATCGGCATGAACGCCAATTGGTGGGGGCTAGAGACCGAGCGCCTCCATCGCGCGATCGGCCGCATAAGCGAGAACGAGGCATTCGGCGGCATGCCGCTCTCCGGCGTCGATCACAACGGCGCCGACTATTGCCTGACGGAGGAGTTCGTCTCGGTCTATCGCATGCATCCGCTGATGCGCGACGATGTGCCGGTCCGCTCGGCGGAAGACGGCCGCCTCATCGAGACGATGGCGATGATGGATGGCGTGGTCGGCAACATCGATCAGCTCCGCATCTTCCAGGATGACAGGTGGGACTTCGCCGACGTCTTCTATTCGTTCGGCGTCGCCAATCCCGGCGCTATCACGGTGCACAACTATCCGGCGTTCCTGCGCGAGCTGACCCGTGCCGACGGCGAGGTGGTCGACCTCGCCTCGATCGACATCATGCGCGACCGCGAACGCGGCGTGCCGCGCTACAACCGCTTCCTGCGGTTCCTGCACAAGAAGCCGATCCGCAGCTTCGACGATCTCGCCAACCCGCTGCACCCGCGCCTGCCCGCCGAGCTGCGCCGCATCTACGGCCAGACGAACGGGCGGGACAATGTCGACCGGATCGACCTGATGGTGGGCATGTTCTCCGAGGTGCCGCCGCCCGGCTTCGGCTTCAGCGACACGGCGTTCCGCATCTTCATCCTGATGGCGTCGCGCCGCCTCAAGAGCGACCGCTTCATCGCCAAGGACTTCACCCCCGACATCTTCACCCAGGCCGGCATCGACTGGGTGAACGACAACAGCTTCGTCAGCATTCTGCTGCGCCACTTCCCGACACTCAGCCCCGCGCTCTACGGCGTCGGCAACGGGTTCAAGCCGTGGAACGACGTCGACGCGCTGGGGCGCCCGTCATGAGCGGCCTCGCCAGGCTTCTCGCGCGCCCGCTGATGCAGACGATGTGGCAGCGGCGCACGCATCGGGTGAGCCGCGGCGTCAAGCTCATCAAGGCCGGCTCGATGACCTACGAGTCGACCCAGGAACCGGAGCCGCTCTCCGCGCTCGAGGAAGCGGTGCTGATCGCCGCCACCGGGCACACCGGGCTCACGATGCCCGACCGGCCGTTCCAGGACCCGGCGACCGGCAAGGTCATCATGGCCAAGCCGAACCTGACGATGGACGGGCGCACCGCGGGCAGCCCGGACAATTCGCAGGGCACCCATTTCCTGATGATCAACGACACCGGCACCTACTACCTGCGCCGCCTGCCCTCCGCCCCGCCGGGAACCGAGCTGACCGAGGCGCTGCTGCTCGAGCGTGCCGCCGCGACCAAGCAGATCGTGCTGGATCACCGGATCGACGTGCGCGGCGCGCGCGACTTTCCCGCCTATCTCGACTCCAACCGCTTCCTCTCGAACGTGCCGGGCACGACGATCTTCTTCCCGGTGGTCGACCTCTCGCACCAGTACATCAACGGGCTGATGTACCTGCTCACCCAGCCGGACGGCGCGCGCCCGGCGATCGTCGATGACCGCAACTTCTACATGTCGGCGGGCGTCGGAAAATGGGTGAAGAACGGGTTCCTCAACAAGGACATCAAGGTGCCGCTCGGCGTGATCGGCACGCTTGCGCACGCAGATCGAGGCCGATCTGCTGCTGCAGAACATCTTCCTCGTCGCCGAGGCGATGGGACTCGGCGCCTGGATCCACGGCAGCATCTCGCCCCCGGTGCTGATGGGCGATCCGAAATTCGCGCCGCAATACGGGCCGATGCTTGGCTTCGACTTCGTGACGCCCCCGTTCCGCCTTCTCGACGTGCTGCGCTGGCAGGTGCCGCTGCCCAGTCACGCCAATCTCCGCGCCCATCCGGTCGGCCTCAAGGCGGGCGAGGACTACGTCATCCGCGCCAAGTGCCCGCCCTACTACGCCTCCATGTCGGCGGCGGTGGACGACGTCGTGAGGGCAGAAGTTCGGCCCTGGCGGGATCTATCAGGACGAGGCGACGTTCGGGCGCATCTACCAGGCCGACTACGGCGAGCGCTACCTCAAGGAGGCGAGCGCCTACAGCGATGACGTGATCGCCTGCGTGCGCGACATCTGCGAATACATCTACCGCACGCACGGCCGCTTCCCCGCCCATGTCGACGCACTCTACGCGCCCGGAGTCTGGATCCAGCTCCATCACCCCGACATCGCCTATTACGACCGCTTCTTCCGCGACGGCCTCACCGACGCCCACCGCTCGCACGCGGCGGACTGGCACGGCTCTTCGTCATAACCCTCGATTTCCGGGGCGTCGCGCCGTCACTCCGACGCGCCGGCAATCGTCTCTCGGAGATAGTCCCGCCGCTCATCCAGGCCACGCGCTACAACTCGTCGTTTTCAAGAACCGCCGCTGAATCTATTTCGGCGAATTCCAGGGCGCCAAGCTGCTCGAAGCCGCGCTGCGCCCGCTCCCCCACAAGCCAATCGACTTCGCCGTCGGGACGATGCGCGAGAATAGTTGGCGCGCGAAATCGCGCGCTGCTCCGTCCCGCGCGCAGATACTCCGCGCACTCGGCAAGCGGCAGGCCGAGGCGCTCCCACACCTCGGCCGCATCGAAACGGTCGCGCATCAGGAAGCATGCCTCGATCAGGAAATCCTCGCGCTCGTCGCGCTCCGCCTGCGTGAGCTGCGGATAGTATTCGCGCAGCGAGAGCGCGCCGAATGCGACGTGGCGCGCCTCGTCCTCCATGACATAGGCGTTCACCGCCGCCGCCAGAGGATTCTGCGCCTCGTCACGGATGCGGGCGAAGGCGGCAAGCGCGAGACCTTCGATGACCACCTGCATCCCGAGATAGGTCATGTCCCAACGCGCGTCCCGCAGCACCTGATCGAGCAAGGTCCGCAGCGGTTCCGTCATGGGATAGGAGAGGCCGAACTTGCCGAGCAGGCGCTGGTACACCTCGACATGCCGGGCCTCGTCGACCACCTGCGTCGCCGCGTACAACTTGGCGTCGAGATCGGGCACCTGCTGCACGGTCTTGGCCGCGCAGATCAGCGCGGCCTGCTCTCCGTGCAGGAATTGCGACACGGTCCAGGCCTGGTGTTGGCGCGTGACCTCCACACGGTCGCGCCGTGACAGCCGGGCGAATAGCGGAGACCCGAACAGCGGGAGCGCCTCGGGCGGCAGCAGCTGGGGGTTCTCCGGATCGAGATCCTGGGACCAGTCGATACGCTGGGCGCCGTCCCACTGCTTGGACTTGCCCCGCTCATAGAGGGACAGCAGGCGCTCCCGTCCGGAATCAAGGCGCCAGTCGAAACAGGCGGCGAATTCCTGCGGAATCCCCCACCGCCTAGCCGCGTCGTGCCGATCGACACTCATGATGTCCAGGTCAAGTCGTGCGTGAACAAAGCGTTATTCCGCTTGCGGCGGTTCTTGAGTAAGTATAATGAAGGAGCAATCATCGGCGAAAGAGGGAGAGGTGACCATGGCGGAGGCCCAGGGAGTTTCGGTCCCCTATTCGTTTGCCACAGCGGCCGGCGCAATGGCCGTTGCGCTTGGTGCCTTTGGGGCGTGCCCCACGGCGGCCCAGGCCAGCGTGATCGTCACGCAAGTCAACCAGGATTTGGCGGCCTCACCGGTCGCCTTGATTATTTTCGACGATTTCCTCCAATTCGCTGTCACGTACTCGCCAACACCCTCTCCCACACTTAAGGTCGCGCCCAATACCGGCAACCTCGTCGCGAGCAGTCTTGTCAATTCCGGCAGCGTCATCGGTCCATCAACGACCTTCCAGACCACGCCCAAGACATTTCCTCCCTTCCCCAACACGGACGTGTTCGAGGGGCTCGATATCGTATCCGGCGCCGACAACTTCTATGGCTGGGCCGACTTTGGCGGCGCGGACGGGACCGTGCTGAAGGCCTACGCGTTCGAGACTGTCGCCAATACCCCGATCACCGCCTCGGTGCCGGAACCGGCGCCGTTGACCGTGCTCGCGATCGGCGCCGCCGCCGTGCTGGCGATCCGCCGCCGCTCCGCGCAACCGCGGGCCTGATCAGGCGCGAGCGGGGCCGAGCAAGCGATACTCCGCTTCTGCTTTGAGAAACGTCGCGCCGCAGCGGCGGGCGAGGTTGGTCGTATCGCGGTTTTTCTCGTCGCAGGAAAAGGTGAACCGCGTCGCACCTCCCTGTAGCCCGTTGCGAGTCGCCGCCTCCAGCAACAGCACGACGGCCGACGTGCCGCGAAACGCGGGCGCGACGGCAAGCGCGTCGATTGAGGGTGCCCCGCCATTCCAGCTATAGAGCAGCGCGCCGACCACACTCCCGTCGACGAACAGCGCGACCGAACGGTCAAGGTCGAAGGCGTCGGGCGCGGTCGCCTCCAAGCGGCGGAGGATGTCCGATGCCGGCGCCGGGAAATCGCCGGCGAGCAAGGCCGCGACCGCCTCCGCCGGCGCCTCGCGCAGAGCGGTGATCCGCGAGGCGGCACCGATCCGCCCCGCTCGCTCCAGCCGTGCCCGTATGCGCTCCACCATGGCGTGAAACACCGCTCCCTCCGCCTCGAAGAACAGCATCCGCCTGCAAGGCGTGAACCCGACCGCATCCAGGAAGGACGCCGCCTCGGACCCGTCCGGGACGGGAGACCACGCGCGAAGCCCGTCTGCGTCCCCACGGCAATGGGTGATTGCCGCCGCGACGAGGGCTCGCCCAACTCCCTGTCGCCGCGCCGGCGGGACGACATGGACCAGGATCGGGAAGCACACCGCACCAGCCGGATCGTCGGCACGATGAAACCAGCTGATCGCCACCGCGCCGCGCACGCCCTCGGAATCGGGCGCCACCAGGACCTCCGGTACCATGCTCGCGGTGAAGGCGGCGGGGAGAAGCAACCGGCAGGCCCGCATCTCGACGTCGCGCGCCGATCGCACGACGATGCCCGAAGCCGATGCAGCCAGGGTGAGCGAAACGGACATGCCGCCTTCTAGCATGCGAGACGCGACCCGGCGCCTGCTCCTCGTCGGCTGGCCGTCCGCCGAGTGGGACTCAATCCATCCGCTGCTCGATGCCGGCCGCTTGCCGTTCCTCGCCGGGCTGATCGAGCGCGGCGCCACCGGCAGCCTGGCGCCGACCCTGCCCCATGAGCCTGCCTCGCTCTGGACGACGCTCGCGACCGGCGTGCTGCCGGACCGGCACGGCGTCACCGCCGCCTGGGAGGTGCGTCCCGACCGCGGCGGCATCCAGCCCGCCGGCCGCCGCTCCTGGCGCGCCCCTGCGTTCTGGGAAATGCTGGAAGCCGACGGCCTGAGTACCGCGACCGTCGCCTGGCCCGCGACCGCGCCGGCCGACCGCTGGCCCGGCCGGCATGTGGACTCGGACTTCGCCTGCGCCACGGGCGCGGATTTCTCCCACTGGCCCATGCCGCCGCACGCCGTGTCCCCTGCCTCGCTACGCGCCGAACTCGCGCTGATGCGCGTTCATCCTGCAGACGATTCGGGTACCTATCTGCGCGCCCTGCTGCCGCGTGTCGCCGAGCTGCCGACCGCGGATCGGCGGCTGGCGGCGCTTGCCCAGGTGTTGGCGCAGGCAGCGACCGTGCACGCCGTGGCGACGCATTTCGCGGCGGCCGGCACGGATGTGTTGTGCGTCTGCTACGCCTTGTTGAGCCAGGTCAAGGGGGGCACGACGCCGGAAGACGAGCGACCGGACAGCGTGTTCGCCGGCTTGGCCGAGCGCATCCACCAGTTCCTCGACATGATGCTTGGCCGGCTCGTGGAGCTCATGGGAGAAGGCGCCACCATCATTGTCGCATCGGCCGACGGGCGTTCGGCGCGCCAGATGCGCGAGGCGTGCACGCCACGCGGCCTGGTCATCGCGGCCGGACCGGACATCCCGCCCGACAGCGCCTTGCCTGCCGCTGGCATCGCCGATCTCGCCCCGACCATCCTGGCCCGCTTCTGGCTTGCCGCGCCGATGGACGGACGCCCGATCCAGCCGCTTGTCCAGCCTGGGATCACGGTCAGGCATGTCGAGGTTCCGGCCGTGCAAACGCGGGACGCGCTTTTCGATCCCGCGCTCGCGCTCATCGCCCAAGGCTATGCCGATCGCATCCAGCCGGACCAGGCGCGGGCGATGGGGCAGGCCGAAAGCGCGAGGTTGTTCAATCTCTCCGAGGCACAGATGACGCGCGGGAACTACGCGGACGCGACGGCGACACTGGAAGCGCTGCTCCGTTTCGAGCCACGCCACGTCACCGGCTTGCAGCGGCTCGCGCAATGCCGTGCCCTGCTGGGCGATCCCGAAGCCTGCGAGCCGATCGGCCAGGCCTTGCTGGAGATCGACCCGTCGCTTCCTTGGGGTCATCTCGTTCTAGGAGTCTGGTGTGTCCTCACGCGGGATCATGCGCGGGCGGATACGCATCTCGAGCAGGCGCGCGGGCGTGGCGTCGCGGACCCAAGGGTGCTGGCACGGCTCGGCGGGATCGAGCTTTTGCGCGCGCGTCATCAGGCAGCCGGCGAACTCTTCGCCGACGCGCTGCGACTCGAACCTGATCTGCCGGAGGCTCTGTATGGTCTTGGCATTGCCAAGGCCAGCTTCGCCGAATGGCCGGCGGCAGAGCGGGCGGCGCGGCGCGCCATCGGCCTGCAGCCATTTCATCCCCAGGCTTATTTGCTGCTTGGCCGTGCGCTCGGTGCACAAGAACGCTGGCGGGAAGCGATCGCTGCGTTGGAAACGGCGCTTGCCCAGCGACCGGACCTAGCCGAGGCCCCCGATCTGCTCAACCAGGCACGCCACGCTTTGGCGAAGGCGGTCCTGAATGCGGCGGAGCGGCGCTGAGTCTCCTCCCTATCGCCACCCCAGCAGCGCCCGCTCCAGCCGCGTGATCGCCCAGGACACCACCAGCCCCATGACCGATAGCACCACGATCCCGGCGAGCAGCCCGTCCATGTCGTAGAGGTTCCCCTCCGCCAGCACGAAGGCGCCGATGCCGCGGCGGGCGCCGATCATCTCGGCCGCCACCAGCAGCACGATCGCGATCGAGGCGGTGATGCGCATGTTGCTCAGGATCGCCGGCAGCGCGCCGGGCAGCACGATCTTGCGCACGATCCGCCAGTGCGACAGGCCAAAGCTCTGTCCCATGCGGATCAGGCTGCGCGGCAGATTGTCGACCGCGCCCGCAGTGCCGATCACAGTCGGGAAGAACACGCCGAAGCCGATGGTCGCGATCTTCGAGCCCTCGCCGATGCCGAACCAGATGATGAACAGCGGCACCAGCGCGATCTTGGGGATCGGGAACAGCGCCGAGACCACCGCCATGCCCGGCGAGCGCAGCGCGGTGAACAGCCCGACGCCGATGCCGAGCGCGATTCCAGCGACGCGTTCCCGCCGTCCAGCCCACCGCGAGGCGCAGCAGCGATGCTTGCAGATGCGACCACAGCTCGCCGCTGACCGACAGCGCGATCAGCTCGCGCGCGATCCCGGCGGGCGACGGCAGGAAGAGGTCGGGGATCAGCCCCGCCATGCTCCCCGCCTGCCACAGCGCGAGCAGCACGAGCAGCGTCGCCCATGCGGTCCACGCCCGCTCGCGCGGAGCAAATCCTCCGCCGCGGAAACGGACCTCCTCAGGACGGGCCATGCTCCACCTCCCGCTCGGCGGCGGCGGCGTCCTCGCGGATCAGGCGCCACAGCCGCCGCTCCACCTCGACCAGCTCCGCATCGCCCGCGCCGCGCCCGGTGATCGGGCGGTCGATCCGCACCAGCTCGCGCAGCTTGCCCGGACGCCGCGACAGGACGGCGATCTGATGGCCGAGCCGCACCGCCTCGGCCAGATTGTGCGTGACGTACACCGTCGTCGTCCCCGCCCGCTCGATCATCGTTCCGAACTCCTCGAGCAGCAGGTCGCGCGTCTGCGCATCGAGCGCGGACAGCGGCTCGTCCATCAGCAGGCACGCCGGGCGCACCGCGAGCGCGCGGGCGATGCCGACACGCTGGCGCATCCCGCCCGAGAGCTGGCGCGGCCAGGCGCGGGCGAAATCGGCGAGCCCGGTCAGCCGCAGGACCTCGGCGATCCGCTCCTCGCGCGCGGCGTGGCTCATGCGCGCTTCGAGCGGCAGCGCGACATTGCCCGCGACGCTGCGCCAGGGCAGCAGGGCGAAGTCCTGGAACACATAGGTCAGCGCGTTCAGGCAATCGGGCGGCAGCTCGCCCTCGGTGCGCACCGCGCCGCGCGTGGGCGCGATCAGCCCGCCCATGATGCCGAGCAAGGTTGACTTGCCGCAGCCCGACGGGCCGACGATCACCAGCACCTGCCCGGGTTCGGCGTGCAGGGTAACGTTTTCCAGTACAGTCAGTGCGCGGTAGGCGTGTGAGACGTTCCCGACCGAGAGCCGCAGGCTCACAGCGTCGACAGAAATTGGGTATCGACCAGCGATGCTGGGGCGGCATCGCCCTTGACCAGTCCTTGCGAATGGAACCAGGCGAGCTGCGCCTCGACGTCCTTCACGTCGAGCGCACCGCGCGCCGAGTAGGTCCTGACGCCCGCCAGGATCTTCGGCCGCGCGCTGGGATCGCCGGTGTAGACGTATTGCTCGATGATCTTGATCGCCGCGTCCGCCGCCGCACCGGCCGGGCCGCTGAAGAACGCCTTGTGGTAGTCCTCGATGCCGTGCCGGTAGGCGTCGCAGAACCCTTGCACCGCCTTCGGGTCGCTCTTGATCAGCCGCTCCGTCGTGAACAGCGCGGTGAGCTGGTAGGGCAGCACGTCGCCGATCCAGGCGATGATGCGCGCGCGCCCTGCGGCGGCCGCTGCCTTGGCCTGGGACTGGATGGCGAAGGTCGCGTCCACCTGGTTGGTGCCGACGGCCGCCAGCATGTTCTGGATCGACTGGACCGGACGCAGGTCAACGCTCTTGAGGTCGAACCCCTCGACCTGCGCCAGCCGTCCAAGGATGTAGTGAAACGAGGAGCCGTACTGGGTGATCGCGACGGTCTTGCCGCCAAGCTTAGCGGGCGAGGTCAGCCCCGCCGCGTAGGCCTTGTTGGAGGCGAGCAGCGCGGTCCCCTCCGCCCCCTTCTCCTCGTGCAGCCCCCCGCCGATCACCCTGAGCGCGCCCTTCTCGGCCAGGTTGAAGAACCCGCCGGTCAGCGCGGTGATGCCGAGGTCGATGTCGCCCGCCACCGCCGCCGCGGCGATCGGCTGCGCGGCGTCGAAGAACACGAACTGCACATCGAGCCCCTGCGCGGCGAAGTATCCCCTCCCCTGCGCGATATAGATCGGTGCGGGCGAGAGCGTATGCAGCATGCCGAGCTTGAGCGTGCGCTGCCCGGCCGCCAAGGCTGGCCCCATGAGGACCGCCGGCATGAGAGCGAGGAGGGAGCGGCGGTCGAGAAGCATCGGGCGTGGCCTTCCACTGCGGAATGCTGCGCGCCGTAGGAGATTTGCCAAGCCTTCGCAAGCCGACCAGGCTGGTCCGGGGATCCCGATGACAGATACGCTGCGAATCGCGCATTGCGCCGACATCCATCTTGACGCCGATCATGGCGTCAGCATCGGGTCGCTGCGCGACGCCTTCGCGACCGCGCTCGCAGCGATACGCACGCACCATCCCGACCTGATGCTGCTCGCGGGCGACCTCTTCGAATTCCAACAAGGCGAGCGCCGGCACGATCGCCTGGGCGATGGCGATGCTCGCTTCGCAGCCCTTCCCGATCGTCGTGATCCCCGGCAACCACGACTGCATGGAAGCGGGCGGCATCTACACGCGCCACGACTTCGACGCGATCCCGAACGTGCACATGCTGGCCGAGCCCGAGGGCAGCGTCATCCGCCTGCCCGAGCTCGGCATTGCCGCCTGGGGCAAGGGCATGGTGGAGCACGCGCCGCACTACCGCCCGCTCGGCGGCTGCCCGCAACGCCCCGCCGATTGCCGCTGGTATCTCGGTCTGGCGCACGGTCTCTTCGTGCCGCACGGCGGCGAGACCGACCGCTCCTCGCCGATCCATATGCGCGAGATCGAGGCGAGCCCGTGCGACTATCTCGCGCTCGGCCATCATCACGCGGCGATGGAACTGCTGACCAAGCGCGCCGTCGCCGCCTATTCCGGCTCCCCGACCGACCACGTCGGCCGCGGCGCAACCTACGCGGTCGTCGAGCTCTCCCCAGACATGGCGGCCTCCGTCGCGATCCACACGATCACGCGGGTCGCCCGCTAAGCTCCGATTCATCCGCGACTGGCACTCTGGCGCGCCCTCGACGGAGCCGCCTATGCCGGACACGCCAGTTGAACCCAGCTCTCCGCGTTCCTATCCTCCGGATATGGAGTCCCGGGTCGCCGTCCTGGAGCAGATTGCGCGAGCCAGACTGTCGCGGCGTTGGAACGCATCGATCGCCGCCTTCGACCAGATGGCGGCTGAGCACCGCGCCGATTTCCGCTGGCTGCTCGGGATCATGCTGGCCGGGTTCGGAACACTGATCGGTATGATGTCCGGCATGCTCGGCGTGATCGCCCACGGCTTCCACTGGCTGTAGCCGACCGCTACGCCGCCGCCACCTGCATCTCGCCCAGATACGCCTCGCGGATAAGCGGGTTCTGCCGCAGCTCCGCCGCACTCCCTTGCAGCACCACCTGTCCCGTCTGCAGCACGTAGGCCCGGTGGGCGATCTGCAGCGCCATGTTGGCGTTCTGCTCGACCATGAAGATCGTCGTGCCCTGGCGGTTGATCTGCTGGATGATCTCGAACGTCTGCTCGACGAACAGCGGCGACAGGCCCATCGAGGGTTCGTCCATGCACAACAGGCGCGGCCGCGCCATCAGCGCGCGCGCCATCGCCACCATCTGCTGCTCGCCGCCCGACAGCGTCCCGGCGATCTGCGTGCGCCGCTCCCTGACGCGCGGAAACAGCGTGTAGACACGCTCCAGATCCTCGTCGAACTCGGGGCCGCGGCTGCGCAGATACGCACCCATCTCCAAATTCTCGAACACCGTCATGCGGGTGAACAGGCGGCGTGCCTCCAGCACCGGCGCGATCCCGTGCTTCACCCGCTCGGCGGTCGACATCGTGTTGATTGTCCGCCCCTCGAAGACGACTGTTCCGCGCGCCGGTCGGACGACGCCCATGATCGTCTTCATCGTCGTCGACTTGCCGCTCGCGTTGCCGCCCAGCAGGGAGACGATCTCGCCCTTCTCGATCTCGTAGTTGACCTTCTTCAGGACGTGCAGGTCGCCGTAGTACGTGTCGACGTCCCTGAACTCAAGCAACATGCGCGCCGGTCCTTGTTTCGCCCGCCATCGCGGCCTGGCTGTTGCGGCCGAGATAGGCGCGCAGCACCTCCTCGTCGCGCCGCACCTCGTCCGGACGTCCCTTGGCGATCACCTCGCCATGGTCGAGCACGTAGACCGTGTCGGCGAGCGTCGTCACGACATCGAGCTTGTGCTCGATCAGCAGCACGGTCAGGCCCAATTCCTTCAGCTTCTTGATCTGCCCGGCGAGCTCCAGCGTCTCGGCGGGGTTCATGCCGGCGGTCGGCTCGTCGAGCAGCAGCAGCTTCGGGCGCGAGGCGAGCGCGCGGGCGATCTCGGTACGCCGCCGGTTGGCGTAGGACAGGCCGCTCACCGCCTGGTCGATTCGCGGCGTGAGGCGGTTGCCGAAAATCTTCAGGATCTCACGCACCCAGTCATGCGCCGCCGCCTCCTCGCGCCGCGACCAGCGGGGGTGCAGCACAGCGGCGATCGCACCGGTGCGCAGGCGCGCGTGCTGGCCGATCAGCAGGTTCTGCATGATGGAGAGCGTCGGGAACAGACGGATGTTCTGGAAGGTCCGCGCGATCCCCTTCTTGAGGATTGCGTGGTCCGGCAGCCCGAGGATTTCCTCGCCATGGAACAGGATGCTCCCGCCGTCCGCCGGCACCAATCCCGTCATCACGTTGAATAGGGTCGACTTGCCCGACCCGTTCGGCCCGATGACGGCGACCACGCCGCCCTGCGGCACTTCGAGATCGACCGAGTTGAGCGCGATAAGCCCGCCGAACCGGACGGTGACGCCCTTCACCTGCAGCGCGATCGCTCCGGGCCGCGTCGGCCCCCCAATTCCCGGCAGCCGGATCTCGGGTTCGGTCAGACTGACCGTGGCGTTCTGCTGCTCGAACGTCAGTGCCGCCGGCGCGCTGAAGGCAGGGATCAGGCCCTGGCGGCGGTACAGCATCATGAACACAAGGATGATGCCGAAGATCAGCTCGATCGACGGCACCAGGTCGATATGGGCGATCCAGTTGCTGCCGACCAGGCGGCCGAACGCGTTCAGCCAGCCGGTCAGGTCCTGCAGCCACCATGCCTGCAGAAGCTGCAGGAACATCGCACCGACCACCACACCCCAGATGCTGCCCATGCCGCCGAACACGACCATGACCAGGATCATGACGGAGACCGGGAAACCGAACATGTCGGGCGTCGCGGTCTGCAGCTTGGCGACGTAGAACACGCCGGTGAAGCCGGCAAAGGCGGCGCCGATCGCGAAGGCGAGCAGCTTGTAGTGCGTACGGTTCACGCCCATCGCGCCGGCCGCGATCTCGTCTTCGCGGATTGCCATCCACGCGCGGCCGATCCGCGAATCGCGCAATCGCGAGCTGACAAACAGCAGCAACGCCACCAGCGCGACGGAGACGTAGTAATAGGGCGTCGCATTGACGCCGAAACTGTGGCCGAAGACTCTGGGCGCGGCGATTCCGTTCAGCCCCGCCGCGCCGTTGGTCAAGCTGTCCCAGTTACGGAATATGATCGGCACGATCTCGCCGAAGCCGAGCGTGACGATCGCGAGGTAGTCGCCGCGCAGGCGCAAGGTGGGAAAGCCGAACAGCACGCCGAAGAAGGCGGCGACCAACGCCGCGAGCGGCAAGGCGAGCCAGAACGACAGCGTGAAGTGCACCACCTCGCCGCCGGTCTCGCCCGGCATCTTCGCGACGAGGCCGAGCGCCTGGGCGAAATCCCAGGCATGGCTCCACAGCGGATGCAGCTGGAAGGAGTTGAGCACGCCGTACGTGTAGGCGCCGATCGCGAAGAACGCGGCATATCCGAGGTCGAGCAGCCCGGCGAAACCGACCACGATGTTGAGCCCCAGCGCCAGGGTCGCGAAGGCGAACGCATTGGCGAGCGCGTCGATGTCGGCATCGTTGCTATGGTAGATCGGAAAGAACACCGCGGCGGCGGCCAGCAGGAGCAGGATCGTGGGCTGTCGCCACGCCTCCGGATAGGCCCGCCACATCCGGCCCATGGGCGATCGGGCGACGAGTGTGCTCATGGCCGCGTCCTCACGACTTGGTCGGGGCCAGGCGGCCGAGCAGGCCGGTCGGCTTGAAGACCAGCACCAGAACCAGGATCGAGAAGATGATGACATCGGCCCAGGACGCGCCGATCAGCTGCCCGCCGAACGCCTCGATCAGCCCGATCAGCACGCCGCCCACCATCGCACCGGGGACATTGCCGATGCCGCCCAGCACCGCTGCGGTGAAGGCGCGCAGGCCGGCAGTGAAGCCGATGATGAAGCTGGTAAAGTTATAGTAGAGGCCAAAGATCATGCCCCCCGCGCCGGCCAGCGCCGAGCCGGCGAAGAAGGCGACGAGAATCACCTTGTCGACCTCGACGCCCATCATCCGCGCCGCCTCCGGGTCCTGCGCGGTCGCGCGCATCGCCTTGCCCATCCGGGTGCGCTGCACGAACACCCAAAGCCCGCCCATCAGGATGATCGAGACCACCCAGATCAACACCTGGCGCAGCTCCAGCGTCGCCTCGCCGAAGTGCCATTTCATCGGCGGAAGGGGGTTGGGAAAGTTTTTCGAATCCGCGCCGATGCCCAGCACGACGATGTTGAAGAGAATGTAGGAGATGCCGATGGTCGTGATCATCGCGGCCGGTCCGGTGATGCCGCGCAGCGGGCGCAGAGCGAATCGCTCCATCACCGCTCCCAGCAGGCCGGAAAAGATCATGGTGGCGAGCAGCGCGGCCAGCAGCACGCCCACCAGCGGGAGTCCGGTCAGCACGATGTTCTGACCGGACAGCCCGAAGGATTGCAGCACCCACATGGCGACGAAGGAGCCGATCATGAAGATGTTGAAGTGGGCGAAGTTGATGAGCTCCAGGATGCCGTAGACCAGGGTGAACCCGAGCGCGAGGAGCGCATACATCGCGCCTAGGCTGAGCCCATTGATCAGCTGCTGCAGCCATAGGTCGAAAACGGTCATGTGCATCCTAGGCGATCAGGCCTGGGGCGCCACGCCGATGTAGTGGAACTGCGCCTCGACATCGTCGAGCGGCTTCGAGGTATCTTTCCGGACCTGGAAGATGCTGACAGTGCGGTCGGTCATGTCACCGTTGGCGTCAAACGACACGTCGCCCTGGATCGTCGGCGTCTTCGAGTTCTGGATCGCATCGCGGACATCGGAGCGCGTGACCGGCTTCTTGTCCGCCACTAGGGTCTTCACCGCGTCAATGATGATGAGCCCCGCGTCATAGGCGGTGATCGAGTAGTCCTCCGGCGCCTCGCCGAACTTCGCCTTGTATTCCTTGATGAAGTCCGCCGCCTTGGCATCGTTCGTCATGTGGGGCGAGGCGATGGTCGCGTACCAGCCCTTCCGCCGCCGGGAAGCCGGCGCCGGTCAGCAGTTCCGGCGTCTGCATCCCGTCGCCGCCCGCCTTGATGACCTTCGGGATGATGTCGTAGGCCTGCTTGGCGAGCTTTACCCCCGCCTGGCTCACACCGCCGTAGTAGAGCGCGTCGGGGTTGAGCTGCTTGATCTTAGTCAGCACCGCCGTGTAGTCGGCCGCCTTCGGGTCGAGCCGATCGCGGCCCAGCACCTTGATGCCATCCTTCTTCGCCTGGGCCTCGAACGCATCCGCCATGCCGACGCCATAGGCGCCGCTGTCATCGAGGATGTAGACCGACTTCACGTGCAGGTCGTGGGCCATGTAGTTGGCCATGTTCGGACCTTGATAGGCGTCCGTCGTCACGGTGCGGAAGTAGATCGGCTTGCCGCCGGGCCGGTACTGGGCAGCGAATTTCGGATCGGAGATGTCGGGATTGGTGGAGGACGGGGTGATCGTCGCCAGATCGCCCTGGCTCAGGATCGGCGCCATCGCCTTGCCGGAACCCGACATCTGCGGCCCGATCGCGGCGACCGTCTGCTTGTCCGAGACCATCTTGCGCGCGTTCGTCGCCGCCTGCACCGGGTCGTACTGGCCCGCGGTCGCGGTCGCGTCGTCATAGGTCACGGTCTCGAACTTGTAGCCAGGGACTTCGTTCTTGGCGTTGGCCTGGTCGAACGCAAGCTCCGCGCCCTGCAGGATCCGCTTGGCGCTTTGCGCGTCGGCGCCGGTCAGCGGCAGGTTGATGCCGATCTTCAGCACCTGATCGGCGGCGTGGGCGGCGCGTGCGCCCAGCGCGGAGGTCGCGGCGACGGCGGCGATAAGCTGGGCGGCTGCCCGACGTGTGATCATGTGATCCTCCCTGGTAACGCGCGCGGCCGGCTGATCAGGCCTGGGGCGCCACGCCGATGTAGTGGTACTGGGCCGAGATGTCGTCCAGCGGCTGGGACGTGTCCTTCTTGATCTGGAATACGCTGACCGTGCGGTCCTTGATGTCGCCGTTGGCGTCAAACGATACCGTGCCCTGGATGGTCGGAACACTCGCCGTCTGGATGGCGTCGCGGATCGTGCCGTGATCGACCGGCTTCCCCGCCGCGATGACTCGCTTGACCGCGTCGACGATGACGAGCCCGGCGTCATAGGCGGTGATGGTGTAGTCGTCGGGCGCCTCGCCGTATTTCGCCTTAAAGGCCTTCACGAACTCGGCGGCCTTGGTATCGTCGGTCATGTGCGGCGAGGCGTTGGTCGCGTACCAACCCTCCGCCGCCGGGAAGCCGGCGCCGGTCAGCATCTCCGGACCCATCACGCCGTCGCCACCCGCCTTGATGACGTTCGGGATGATGTCATACGACTGCTTGGCGAGCTTCACCCCCGCCTGCAGCACCCCGCCGTAATAGATAGCATCAGGGTTGAGCTGCTTGATCTTGGTCAGCACGGCCGTGTAGTCGGCCGCCTTCGGGTCGAGCCGGTCGCGGCCCAGCACCTCCATCCCGTCCTTCTTCGCCTGGCGTTCGAAGGCGTCCGCCATGCCGACGCCGTAGGCGCCGCTGTCGTCGAGGATGTAGATCTTTTTCACGTGCAGGTCGCGGGCCATGTAGTTGGCCATGTTCGGACCCTGAAACGCGTCCGTCGTCACGGTGCGGAAGTAGATCGGCTTGCCAGCCGGCCGGTACTGGGCGGCGAATTTCGGATCGGAGATGTCGGGATTGGTGGAGGACGGGGTGATGATCGCCAGATCGCCTTGGCTCAGGATCGGCGCCATTGCCTTGCCCGATCCGGACATCTGCGGCCCGATCGCGGCGATCGTCTGCCTGTCGGAGACCATCTTGCGGGCGTTCGTCGCCGCCTGCACTGGATCGTACTGACCCGCGGTCGCGGTCGCGTCGTCGTAGGCGACGACCTGGAACTTGTAGCCAGGGACCTCATTTTTGGCGTTTGCCTGGTCGAAGGCAAGCTCTGCGCCGTCGAGGATCAGCTTGGCGCTGTGCGCGTCCGCGCCGGTCAGCGACAAATTGACGCCCACCTTGAGCACCTTGTCGGCCGCCTGCGCGCCACCGGCGCCAAACACGGATGACGCGGCGACGGCCGCTACAAGCTGGGCGGCTGCCCGACGTGTGATCATTCCTGAACCCCCGATTGGTGCCCGTTCGACGGGCAAGAATTGTGCCAACAGTTACGCGCTCTGCCGCATAGTGGCTTGCGCGCGGCGCATCCATGTCACGAACGCGCGCGCGGGAAAAGCCCCATTTCCGTGGCTCCTAGCCGACCGACCTCCCGCAGTTCGGGGAAGTCCTCCTCGCGGAACTCCGCGCCGCGCTCGGCGGCGTGGGCCCGTTGCACTTCGGCGCCACGTAGCTCCACACGTCTGATCTTGCCGGAGATCGTCTTCGGCAGCTCGGCGAACTCGATCCGGCGCACACGCTTGAACGGCGCCGTTCCGGCCCGGATATGGCGGAAGATCGCGAGCGCGGTCTGCCTGTCGGCCGCCCAGCCCTGCGCCAGTGTCACATAGGCCTTCGGCACCGAGGTCCGCACCGGATCGGGCGCCGGCACCACCGCCGCCTCGGCGACGGCGGCATGCTCAATCAGGATGCTTTCGAGCTCGAACGGGCTGATCCGGTAATCCGCCGCTTTGAACACGTCATCGGCGCGCCCGACATAGGTGTAGTAGCCGTCCGCGTCGCGCGAGGCGACGTCGCCCGTGCGGTACACGTCGCCCGCCATCGACGGCACCGTGCCGTCATCCGTTTGATAACCCAGCATCAAACCTGTCGGCCTCGGATCGAGCGCGATGCACACCTCGCCGTCCGCCGCCTCATTTCCGTCCGCATCCAGCAGCGGAATCCGGAAGCCGGGCATCGGCTTGCCCATCGAGCCGAGCCGGACCGGCAGGCCGGGCGAGTTGCCAATCTGGGTCGTCGTCTCGGTCTGGCCGTAGAAGTCGCGCACCGTCAGCCCCCAGGCGGCGCGGACCTGCTCGATCACCTCCGGATTGAGCGGCTCGCCCGCCGAGCACACTTCGCGCAGGCTGGTCCTGACCGCTTTGAGGTTCTCCTGGACGAACATGCGCCACACCGTCGGCGGAGCGCATAGCGTGGTCACTCCGTTGTCGGCGATCGCCTGCAACATCCCGGCGCATGGAAGCGAGGCTGGTTTGCGATGAACACCGTCGCCCCGGCATTCCACGGCGCGAAGACGCAGGAATAGGCGTGCTTCGCCCAACCGGGAGAAGAGATATTGAGGTGCATGTCCCCCGGATGCAGCCCGAGCACGTACATCGTGCTGAGATGCCCGACCGGGTAGCTGACCTGACTGTGCTGCACGAGCTTCGGCTTCGCCGTCGTGCCGGAGGTGAAATACAGCAGCAGCGTGTCGCTCGCCTTGGTCTCGCCTTCCGGCGTGAACGTCGCGCTCGCCTCGTGCAGCGCGTCGAAATGATGCCAGCCGGGCACCTTCTCGGTGCAGATCAAGGTCAGCCCCTCGCCGATCCCGGCGAACTTCGCCGCCTCGGCGGGTCCGGCGACGACATGGCGCACCCGCCCGCGTGCGAAGCGGTCGAGCAGGTCGGCCTGCGTGAGCAAAGTGCTCGCCGGAATGACGACGGCGCCCAGTTTCATTGCCGCCAGCATCGTCTCCCACAGCGGCACGACGTTGCTGAGCATCAGCAGGATGCGGTCGCCGCGCTGCACCCCGAGCGCCCGCAAGCCGTTGGCGACGCGGCTGGAGCGTTCCGACAGCTCGGCGAAGGTCAGCGCCGCCTCGCCCTCGCCGACGATCTTGAGCGCGAGGCGCGACGCGCTCTCGCCCCGCGCCAGTTCGCCGTCGAACCAGTCGAGCGCCCAATTGAAGTGGTCCAGCACGGGCCAGCGGAACTCCCGGTACGCCGCGTCGTAGTCGGCGCGATGCCGGAGCAGGAGGTCGCGCGCCGCCTTGAACTCCGCCGTGCTCATACGCCGCCTCGCTTCTGCCCCTCGAGCCAGCGGAACACGGCGGAGAAGTCCTTGCTCCCGAGCCCCGCGTCGATCGCCGCCTGATAAATGCGTTGTGCATGCGCGCCGAGCGGTGTCGGCGACCCGGTCGCCACGGCGGCGGCCTGCGACAGGCCGACATCCTTCAGCATCAGCGCCGCTGCGAAGCCCGGTACATAGTCGCGACTGGACGGCGCGGCGGGAACCACGCCGGGCGCCGGGCAATAGCTCGTCATCGCCCAGGACTGGCTCGTAGCAGTGCTGGCGATCGCAAACAGCTTGTCCCATTCGAGGCCCAGCTTGCGGGCAAGCAGGAACCCCTCCGACACGCCGATCATGTTGATCGCCAGCATCATGTTGTTGCAGATCTTTGCCGCCTGCCCGGCACCCGAGGCGCCGGCATGCACGATGGTCTTGCCCATCGCGCCGAGCACCTCCTTGCCGCGCGCGAACGCCGCATCCGACCCGCCGACCATGAACGTCAGCGTCCCCGCCGCCGCCCCGGCGGTGCCGCCGGAGACCGGCGCGTCCAGCATCTCGAGCCCCGCCTTGCGCGCCGCCGCCTCCACCGTGCGCGCGCTGCCGACGTCGATGGTGGAGCAGTCGATCAGCAGCGGCTTCGGCGTCCCCTTGGCGACCGCCTCGATCAACCCGCCCTGGTGCAGCCAGACCTGCCGCACATGCTCGCCCGCCGGCAGCATGGAGATGACGAACTCCGCCTCGCGCGCCGCCTCGGCGGCGCTTGTGGCCACGGTGCCGCCCGCGTCCTTCAATGCTTGCAGGGTGGGGGCGCTGAGGTCGAACCCGCTCACCTGATGGCCCGCCTTCACCAGGTTCGCCGCCATCGGCGCGCCCATGTTGCCGAGGCCGACGAAGCCGACGCGGGCCATGTCAGAGCACCTCGAACATGTCGTAGACCGGCCCTTCCGGGGGGCGGGTGCCGGTGCCGATCGCCCAGAGCTTGTTGAGCCATGCGTAGTTCGCCGCCGCGGTCTCGAAGGCGACGACGGTGCGGAAATAGTAGCTCGCGGGGTCCACGGCCTCGCCACGCGCCATGCGCTCCATCACCTCGGCCGGGCCGTGGCGCAGGCCGCGATAGGTCAGGCCGATCGCCGCCCCGTCATGGGTTTGCAGATACGAGGCGGACGTCGAGCGTCATCACCCCGTCGGCGCGCAGCATAAGCCAGTCCGCGCCCCCCGGCAGCACCGTGCCGCGCAGCCGTTCGCCCTCGAACATGCCGCTCGCGACCAGGCCGATGCGCCGATCGCCTGTCGGCGTCGCGCCCACCGCCTGCATCCCGCCGACGCGCAGGCGCATCGTGAACAGATGCCGCGTCCGGATCTCCGCCATCGCGTTCCTCCCGTAATGGGCCGATCACACCCGATCCGCCGCTTGGCGGCAAGCGGCGCGACGGCTACTGCATGGCCCAGCCGTGGCTGACCACGAGCGACTGACCCGTCATCGCGTTCGACTTGGCGGCGGCAAAGAACAGCGCGGCGGCGGCGACATCCTCGATGGCGGTGAACTCCCCGTCCACCGTGTCCTTCAGCATCACGTCGCGGATCACCTGCTCCCGCGTCAGGCCAAGGGCGGCCATCTGTTCGGGGATCTGCTTCTCGGCGAGCGGCGTGCGCACGAAACCCGGGCAGATGACGTTGGCCCGCACGCCGTGCTTCGCGCCTTCCTTGGCGAGCACCTTGCACAGCCCGATCAGCCCGTGCTTCGCGGTGACGTAGGGCGCCTTCAGCGGCGAGGCCTCCTTGGAGTGCACCGAGCCCATGTAGATCACGCTGCCGCGCTTGCGGGCGTACATGTGCTTGAGGCACGCCTTGGTGGTCAGGAAGGCGCCGTCGAGATGAATCGCCAGCACCTTCTTCCAGTCCTCGAAAGGGAATTCCTCCAGCGGGTGCACGATCTGGTTGCCGGCATTGCTCACCAGAATGTCGATGCGACCGAACCGGCGTGCCACCTCATCGACGCCATGCTGCACGGAGGCTTCGTCGGTGACGTCCATCTGCACCGCCGCCGCGGCAAGTCCCGAACTCCGTGAACTCCGCGACGGCAGCTTCCGCCGGCGCGGCGAGCAGATCGGCGATAACGATGCGCGCGCCCTCCTCGGCCAAACGGCGCGCGATCGCCTTGCCGATGCCGCTCGCTGCGCCGGTGACGATCGCGACCTGATCCTGAAGCTGCGCCACGATGCCATGTCTCCCTTCTACGCCGCGCGACCGAGCCTCGCGTCCAGGCGCGCACTCTCCTCGATATGCGCGGCGAGGGCGTCCGTGACCGGCTGTCGCGCATGCCGCCCCGTCACCATGACGATGCCGTAGTCGGGCAGACTCGGCAGTCCCTCGTCGGGCCGCACCGCGCGCAGCCCGTCGGCCAGCCAGGCCTGCGCAGAAACGGTGACCGCGAGACCCGCCATCACCGGCGCCTGCGTCCCGATCTGCGAGCTCGACGTGTAGGCGAGCCGGTAGCGGCGGCCGGCCTTCTCCAGCGCCCGCACCGCCTCGGCGCTCCAGCAGCAGCCGCTCTCGCTCTCATCGGGGGTGGCCAGCGCCAGCGGCAGCGGATCGAGGCGATGCGGGGCGTAGCGGGTCGATGTGACCCACACCAGCGAGCCGCGCCAGAGCGGCACCGCCTTCAGCCGCCGCATCCCGTGCCCCTCGGAGATCAGTGCGATGTCCAGTTCATCGCGGTGCAGCCGCTCGACAAGCGTCTCCGACGGTTCGCACAGGACATCGACCTGCACTGCGGGGTGCGTGTCGGCGAAGCGCTTCAGCACCGGCGGCAGATAGCCGAAGGCGTAGTCGTCCGGGGAGCCGAGGCGGACCGTGCCGGCGATCTGCGGCGTGCGGAACGTCGCCATCACCTCGTCGTTCAGCGCGAGCATCGCGCGGGCCCGGGTCAGCAGGAACTCGCCGTGCGGGGTCAGCTCCACCCCGCCGCCGCGGCCGCGGCTGAAGACGGGCTGGCCCAGCACCTCCTCGAGCCGCTTCATCTGCATCGACACCGCCGCCTGGGTGCGCCCCACCATCGCGGCGGCATGCGTGAAGCTGTGGCCCTCGGCGATCAGCACGAAGGCGCGCAGCAGGTCGGGATCGAGGCCGTGTGGAACACTCATGCGCATCAATATGGTTGATGGGGGTCATCAGCGCAATTCGTTTTACTGATGCCGGCCGGGACACCACATTCGTGCCGTAACCATCGGACGAGGAAAGGAGAACATCCGTGTCCGGCTCGTCTCTGACCCACAATTTCGTGATCGCACCGCCGTCCCGCCCAGCCGCCAGCTCGGCCGCCGTCGTGACGCGTCGCGGGCGCGGGCAGAACACGCCCTCCGCCTGGACGCATGCCCGCGAGCTCTGGCGCCGCTACCGCACCCGCGTCGCCATCGCCCGGCTCGACGCGCATCTGCTACGCGACATCGGCGTGACCTTCTCCGAGGCCGAGCAGGAGGCGAACAAGCCGTTCTGGCGCCGTTAGGAGCCACTTCCCCCCTCCCCCCGCAGAGGCAGGGTGAGGGGGGAGGCCCTAACGCCGCAGCTCGAACACCGCGGTGCGAAAATAATGCGAGGCGATCGCATAGCCTTGCTCCTTGAGGAAGCGCACGCAGCCATGCGCAAGCGGCTCCTCCAGGTGCAAATCGTGCAGCTCCACGCTCACCACGTCGGGGCGATAGCGCGTCCAATCGTTCGAGCGCACCACCTCCTCGTCGAGCCATTCGCAGTCGATGTTCATGTAGTCGATCGCCACGCCCGCCGGCACGAAGCGGTCGAGCGCCGCGGACAGCGGTAGCACCTCGATATCGGCCTCGGTCGCCGTCCCGAAATGCACCGCCTGGCGAACCGCGATCTCGGGGTCGAACGTGTTCACCGCCCCGTCGTCGAACAGCGCGAGTTGGCGCCGCCCGGCCGAAGCGGCGATGCCGAGATGGACGTTGAAATCGTTCGGACGGGCCGTACTGAACCGCTCGATCGCGCGCGGATCGGCGTCGATGTTCACGCCCCGCCAGCGCCGGTAGCGGTGCAGCAGATGCGTGTTGGAGTAGCGGAACGGGTCGTGCGCGCCGACATCGACATAGAACCCGTCCCAGCGTTCATGGAAATAGTGCCAGACTAGGCAATCCTCGCCGAACTGCGAGAAGTGGAGGCGCGCCTCCGGTGTCTGCACCGCCTCCAGGAACTCGCGTGCCGGCTGGTTCCTGTCCAGCCACATCAGGGATCGATCCGCGCCTCCGCGTAGCCCTTCACGACTTCCTTGCCGTCCTGGTTGACGGTCGCGACGTCGAGCTCGACGATCTTCTGGCCGCCCTCGTCCTTGATCGCCTTCACCGTCGCGGTGGAATCTAGCGTGTCGCCCGGCCAGACCTGGTTGGTGAAGCGTACCCCAAACTTGGTCAGCCTGCCGTCGCCGACATAGTTGGTCAGCATCTTGCCGGTCATGCCCATCGTCAGCATCCCGTGCGCGAACACGCTGGGATAGCCCGCGACCTGCAGCGAATAGGGCTCGTCGGAGTGCAGCGGGTTATAGTCGCCCGAGGCGCCCGCGTACATCACGAGCTGGGTGCGGGAGAGATTCTCCACGATCCGCTCCTTATGCGTGTCGCCTACCTTGATCTGGCTTGCCTTCAGCGTCATCGCCGCCTCCTCAGCCCTGGTCCACGGGACGCTCGGTGGTCACGCCGACGCTGCGCGCCCGCGCCACCAACTCACCCGCTTGGTTGCGGTACTCCACCACCTTCTCGGTGAACTTCAGCTTGCCGGCGCGCTTGCTCTCCTTCTCCCACGCATTGCCGTCCTTATATTCGGCGGTCAGCACGTCGCCGGCCTTGATCGGGCGGAGGTACTCGAAATGCTGCTCCGCGTGCAGGCCGCCGAGCGATTTCGGCTTGCCTTCCACGCCTGACGCGGTCTTGCCGGAGCCGAACCACTTCTCGCCCGGCTTCGGACGCAGATGGTAGTCGGGGTCGAACTGCGCGACTGCCTGCATGAACGTGGGCGGCGGGATCGCCCCTTCCGGCTTCGCGTACACCGGGTTCGGATCGCCGACGGCGCGCGCGAACATCATGATGTGGGACCCCTCTACCGGGAACCGGACCGTCTTCGCCATCGGCGTCCTCCTGTTGCGACGCACCGACCATACCATGCCCGCTCCGGCGCAACAGATGCACCGGTTGCCGCGAGCGCATATGGACCGCATAGTCACGGCGTGGCGGGATGGTTCATCTCATGAGGGTGCGCAACCGGCGCGCCGTGCGCGCGGCCCTTGGAGCCGCCACGATCCCTACATGGACGCCGCGTCCGATCGCTTCCGGCGCGAGCCGGCTCGGGTTCTCGCGGTCTCCCGGCACGCTTCCCGCGGGAGAGCGCGTCTATGCGATCGGCGACATACGCGGCGATCTCGCCGCGCTCATGGCGATGCACGCGGCAATCGGCGGCGACCTCATCACCCGGCCAACGCAGCACGCGACCCTGATCCATCTCGGCGACGTCATCGGCGCCGATCCGCGCAGCGCGGATGTCCTCGCCCTGCTCGCCGATGCCGGCGCTTCCTCGGTGACGCTGCGCGGCGATCACGAGCAGATGCTGCTCGACGCGCTCGCCGACGATGCGGCGGCCGCCACCGACTGGCGCCACGAAACCGGCAGCGATGCCCGCACCGGCTGGCCCGCGCGTCTCGCTCCGGACCTGCTTGCGTTCCTGCGCACGCTGCCCAACCACTACAGTGCCGGGACCTATTTCTTCGTTCATGCCGGCGTTCGGCCCGGCCTGCCCCTGGCACGGCAGACGGGCGCCGATCTGCGGGGCATTCGCCAGATCTTCCTCTCCTCGGAGCGATCCTTCGGTGTCGTCGTTGTGCACGGCCACAGCGTCGTCGCCACACCCGCCGTCCTGCCCAACCGCATTGCGATCGATACCGGCGCTGGCTTCGGTGGCCCGCTCACCTGCGCGGTGCTGGAGGACGACCGGATCGCCTTTCTCGCCCCCGCATCTGGAGGAGCACACGCATGACCCTACCAACCGCCCGCCCGGAAGAGGTCGGCCTCTCCAGCGCCGCCCTCGGTCGCCTGCGGACCGCGCTCACCTCGCGCATCGAGGCGGGCCACATTCCCGGCGCCGTCGCGGCGATCGCGCGCAACGGGAAGCTCGCGTTCCACGAGGCGTTTGGCGTGCGCGACCCGCTCGCCCACGACCCGATGCGCGAGGATGCGATCTTCCGTATCTACTCGATGACCAAGGCACTGGTCTCGGTCGCGGCGCTGATGCTGTGGGAGGAAGGCCGCTTCCTGCTCAGCGATCCGGTGTCGCGCTTCGTCCCCGCCTTCGCCGAGACCAAGGTCCATGCTGAGACCGCGCCCGTAACGCCGCGGCGGGAGATCACGGTGCAGGACCTGCTGCGCCACACCTCCGGCCTCACCTACGAGTTCCGCGGCAACGGTTCCGTGCACCGCGCCTACATGGACGCCAAGATCTACCGGCGCGGCCAGACCAACGAGGATCAGGCGACAACGCTCGCGAGCCTGCCGCTGCTGCACCATCCGGGCACGCGCTGGGAATACAGCCGCTCAACCGACGTCCTCGGCCGTGTGGTCGAAGTCATTTCGGGAGAGAGCCTCGGCGCGTTCCTCAAGTCACGCATTCTCGACAAGCTTGGGATGGCGGATTCGGGCTTCCACGTGCCCGAGCAGCACCACGACCGCCTCGCCGGTGGCTTCGCCAAGGACCCCGACACCGGCACCGACGTGATGCTGCTGGAGGTGCGCGAGAGGCCCAGTTTCGAATTGGGTGGCGGTGGCATGGTCGCGACCGCGCTCGACTATCTCCGCTTCACCCAGATGCTGCTCGATGGCGGGATCGCCGGATCGACTCGCCTGCTCGCCCGCCCGACCGTCGAGCTCATGACGGCGGATCATCTCGGGGCGATCGAGGGTGACCACGACCTCCTGCCGCCCGGCTACGGCTTCGGCCTCGGCTTCGCCGTGCGCACCACGGCGGGCGTGGCGCCCTTCCCCGGCTCGGTCGGCTCCTACTACTGGGGCGGCGCGGCGGGAACGACCTTCTGGATCGACCCGAAGGAGCGGCTGACTGCGGTGCTGATGATCCAAGCCCCCGGCCAGCGCGAGCACTACCGGCTGCTATTTCGCGACATGGTGTACGCCGCGCTCGCCGACTGAGCACATATCAGGCCGGGCAACAGGAGCATGGCATGGAACCGACCGTTCCCGGTGCTCGCGGCGACTTTCACGCGCGCATCCACAAGCTGGAACCCGACCTCTTCAAGGCCGAGTACACGGGCGACCTGAACCCGGACAATCCCGACCCGCGCCGGGAGTGGACCGACTCCCACATCGCCACGACGCTCGAGGAGGCGACGAATTTCGTCGAGGAATTGGCGCGCTCGCGCAACTACCGCCGCGTCGTCTGGGACGCCCTACCGCCTTCGGTATAAGCGCTACCGTCACCCGCGTCGCTTCGCTCCGCGACCCCTCCCGCACGCGGGAGAGGTGTCCTTTTCCCTCTCCCACGCATCGCGGGGGAGAGGGAGGGTGAGGGGAGCCCGCCCTACAGCGCCTTGATTACAGCCTCCCGCACATCCTCGGGCTGTGTCCGCAGCGCCTCCGAAACCCGGTGCAGCGCGCGACGCAGATCATAGACCTGGTCGAGCAGCGACAGCACGACCGGCATCGCCTCCTCGTTGACGTCCACGTCGTGGCGCAGCTCGCGGATCAGCCGCACGCGCGCGACGTCGATCTCGTGGAACTCCCAGGTGCTGCCGGCGCCGTCCGGCTGCACCCACCCGCGCTCCACCCAGTTCACCAGCTCGGACTCCTGCATGTCGCCGAGCAGCGCGAGCACGGCCTGCATCTGCATCATTCCGCCTCCAGCTCCGCGCGCGGGTTGAATGCGTGGCGCGGCGTCCAGGTCTTGAGGAAGTCGGCGAGTGCGGGCTCCTCGCCGGGCGGCAGCACCACGCGCAACACGACGTATTGATGCCCGCCGTTGATGCCACGCCCGCGCAGGCGCAGCCGCGTGCCGGTGCCCGACCCCGGTGGCACCGTCAGGCGCACCTTTCCGGTGATGGTCGGCACCTCCAGCGCTGCCCCGAGCACCGCCTCCTTCACCGTGATCGGCAGGTCGAGCACGATGTCGTTGCTGTCGCGCGTGAAGAACGGGTGCGGCACCACGGTGATCTCCACCAGCGCGTCGCCCGCCGGCGCATCACCATGGCCGGGGAAACCCTGCCCCTTGAGTTGCAAGATGTGGCCGTCCTGCACGCCGGGCGGGATGCGCACGTCGAGCGTCTTGCCGTCCGGCAACGTGACGCGCCGCGTCGTTCCGTTGGTCGCGTCGAGGAAGCCGATCGTCAGCGTGTATTGCGCATCCGCCCCGCGCATCGCGAAACCGCCGCGCGCGCCGCGCTGGCCGAACGCCGCGCCGAGAATATCGCTGAGATCGTCGGGATCGATATTGCCTTGCGCATGATATTTCTGCCGCCCCGCGGCCTCCGCGAAGTCGCGCCAGCTCGGCTGGCGCGGCGTCTCGTTGCCCTGCGCGTCGATCTCCCCGCGGTCGAAGCGGGCGCGCTTCTCGGGATCGGAGAGAATGTCGTTCGCCGCATTGATCTGCTTGAACCGCTCGGCAGCATCCGCCTTCCCGGGATTGAGGTCCGGATGATAGCGCTTGGCGAGCTTGCGGTAGGCTGCGCGGATCGCCGCCTCGTTGGCGTCGCGCTTGACGCCGAGAATCTCGTAGGGATCAGTCGGCATGCCTTACGCGCCAGTCCAGACGGGCTGGCGCTTCTGCAGGAAGGCGTCGATCCCCTCGGCGGCGTCGGCGGCCAGCATGTTGCGAACCATCACCTCGGAGGTGTGCCGATAGGCCTCGGCGAGGCCCATCTCCGCCTGGGCATAGAAAGCCTCCTTGCCGATGGCGAGCGTCAGCGGGCTCTTCGCCGCGATCTCTTGGGCAAGCGCCGCCGTAACCGCGTCGAGCTCCGCCTCCGGCACCACGCGGTTGACCAGCCCGATCTCGCGTGCGCGCGCGGCGCCGACCAGCTCGCCGGTCAGCAGCATCTCCATCGCCGCCTTGCGCCCGACGGCGCGGGTCAGCGCCACCATTGGCGTCGAGCAGAACAGGCCGATATTCACTCCCGGCGTCGCGAAGCGCGCGGTCTCCGCCGCCGCCGCGAGATCGCAGGCCGCGACGAGCTGGCAGCCCGCGGCGGTCGCGATGCCGTGCACACGCGCGATCACCGGCTTCGGCAGGCGCACGATCGCCAGCATCAGGCGCGAGCAGGCGGCGAATGTCGCCTCGTACGCCGCGCGTCCGCCGGCTGCTCGCATCTCCCGCAGATCATGCCCGGAGCAGAACGCCTGGCCTGCGCCGCCGATCACCACGACCTTCGCGGCGGGATCGTCGGCGATGCGGGCGAGCTCTGCTTGCAGCGCCTCCATCAAGCCCATCGACAGCGCGTTGCGCGCCTGCGGACGGTTCAGCGTGAGCCACACGACCCCGTCGCGGTCGCTGCGCAGCAAGACGGAATTGGCGGCGGGTTGCGCGGTCATGTCGCGGGCTGCTCTCCGGATTGCCGCCCCAGTGTAGGGACGTTCGGGCGGAGCCGGAAGAGACGGGCCCCTCGCCGCCGCCCGCCATCGGTGCCGGCAGGCAGAACGGAACGCGAAGGCCGCATGCCGTGCTTGTTGGCCGATGCCGCAGCGGTTCGACCGATCCCGCCTGTCGCCGGCATCGGCCGAAACGCGCGAATGCAAGCTCGGTGCCGATCCGGCCGTCAGGTCCTGACCCGCCGGATCGTCCAGAAGTCGCTGGCGAGGCTCGAGGCGATGTAGGCATAGGGCATGTAGAAATACCCCTTGTCCTGCACGCTCGCTCCCCAGGAGTTGCGGATCGTGAACAGCTGCTTCGCGTCGTCGTAGCCGACCGCCAGCACCGCGTGTCCGCCCACCGGCTGGTCGTTGCCGAGCGGCATCGGCAGCGTCGTCACCGGATTGCCACTGGCGTCCCACATGCTCTTGTAGACCTGAAAGCCGAAGCAGAACGGGAAGCCTTCGGCGAGGCACGCCTTCATCTGATCGGCGATCTGCTGCACCCGCATGTAGGCGATCGCGGTGTGCGCCTTGCCATCCGAATAGGCGCCCGTGGGCGGCTTTGTCGCCGGCGGGCTGCCCGGCGGGAACAGGTTGGTTTGCGGATCGGCCGGGACCGCCTCGTACGGCCACTCCGTCTCCGGCGGAGCGCCCTGCTTCGACACGCTCTTGATGCCGTCGCGCAGCTGCGCGCCTGAATCAGAGGCGACGGAACGCTCGATCACGCGCTCGTTATAGTAGATGAACAGGCGCGACGGCACAAAGTCGGGCGTGGCTCCGTCCATCAGCCGGGCGAAGTGCAGGGCGCCGGCAACGGAGTTGGCGGTGCAGCTGCCGATCTCCCCCTGGTCATAGACCGGCGGGCACTTGCCGCGCAGATCCACGGACGGCGGCAGGGCCGGCAGGAGATGGTCCGGCGCCGAGTAGAAAATGTCGCGATGGTCGGGCATGTCGCGCACCCAACCGAGGCCGTATTTGCGAGCCATGATATCCTCCCATCCCGGATTGGTCCGGGGCAGGAGAAACTAGATTGATTGAAACCGGCTCCGGATGAACTGGATCACAGTCACGATCCGGCGTCGGGATGGCGCAGGATCGCGCGGACCCGAGACACGAGGGTCTCCACTGTGAACGGCTTCGTCAGCACCTGCATTCCGGCGTCGAGCGCTTCCCCGATCGCCGCTGCCTCGGCGTAGCCGGTGACGAACAGGACCTTCAGCGCGGGACGGACCTGGCACGCCGCGTCCGCCATCTGCCGACCGTTCACGCCGCCGGGCAAGCCGACATCCGATATCAGCAGGTCGATGCGAGCGTCCGATTGCAGCAACTGGAGCCCGGACACGCCGTCCGCTGCCTCGATCGCCCCGTATCCCAGATCCCTCAGCACCTCCGTCACCAGCTGCCGAACACTCGGTTCATCGTCCACCACCAGCACGGTCTCACCGACCTTCCTTCGCGGTGCGTCGAACGGCGCGGCCGGCGCGGTCTCCTCGCCCTCCGTGCCGTGATACCGGGGCAGATGGACGCGCACCGTCGTGCCCACGCCTTGCGTGGAATTGATCTGCGCATCCCCGCCGGATTGGCGGGCAAAGCCATAGATCATCGACAGGCCGAGCCCGGTGCCCTGCCCCGTCGGCTTCGTGGTGAAGAACGGATCGAACGCCCGCGCCGCCACCTCCGGCGTCATCCCTGTGCCGGTATCCCCCACGCTGATCACGACATATTCGCCTGCTGGCAAATCGCGCCGGCGTGCCGCTGTCTCGTCGAGCGCGACGTTGGCGGTTCGCACGGTCAGCCGCCCGCTGTCAGGCATAGCGTCGCGCGCGTTGATGCACAGATTGAGCAGCGTGTTCTCGAGCTGGTTGGCATCGCATCGGGTCAGCCAGAGATCATCAGGCAGGAGCGTCACCAGCTCGATCGCCGGCCCGACGGCGCGCCGCACCAGATCCTCCATGCCGGCGACGAGCCGATTGGCATCGACAGGCTTGGGATCGAGCGTCTGGCGCCGCGCGAAGGCGAGCAGCCGGTGGGTGAGCGCGGCGGCCCGCGCCGCCGCCCCCTGGGCAGTGGCGATGTAGCGCTCGAGGTCGCCGATCCGCCCCTGCGCGACCCGCGCCCTCATCAGCTCCAGACTGCCGGTGATGCCGGTCAGCATATTGTTGAAATCATGCGCGATCCCGCCAGTCAGCTGGCCGACGGCCTCCATCTTCTGGGATTGCAGCAGCTGCTCGCGGGACTGCTCCAGCTGCAGCTGCGTCTCGCGCCGCTCTGTCAGGTCGCGGGTGATCTTGGCGAAGCCGACGTGCTGGCCCTCGTCGTAGATCGCGGCGATGACGACGCTGGCCCAGAAGCGGCTGCCGTCCTTGCGCATCCGCCAGCCCTCCGCCTGGTAGTGGCCCTCCTTGTGCGCCGTCTCGAGCGCGCGCCACGGCAGCCGCGCCGCGACATCTTCCGGCGTGTAGAATTGCGAAAGATGCTGGCCGACGATCTCGGAGGCGGCGTATCCCTTGATGCGCTCCGCTCCGGCGTTCCAGTTGGTGACGCATCCTTCGGGGTCGAGCATGAAGATCGCATAGTCGGTCACGCCCTGGACCAGCAGGCGAAACCGCCGTTCGCTGTCAAGCGCCGCGAGCTGGGCCTTGCGCTGCTCGGTCATGTCGCGCGTGATCTTGGCGAAGCCGACCAGCGCGCCATCCTGATAGATCGGGTCGACGACGACCGCCGCCCAGAAGCGGCTGCCGTCCTTGCGGACGCGCCACGCCTCGGCGGCGAAGCGGCCGGTCTCGGTGGCGATCCTCAGCACCTGCTGCGGCACGCCCGTCGCCCGATCCTCTTCGGTGTAGAAACGCGAGAAATGCTCTCCGATGATCTCATCGGCGGCATAGCCCTTGATGCGTTCCGCCCCGGCATTCCAGCTCGCCACCCGTCCACCGCGATCCAGCATGTAGATCGCATAGTCGACGATGTTCTGGACCAGCAGCTCATACGTGTTGACGGGAGGCACTTATGCGTTCCCCTTAACCCCCGAACCGCACGAATCAGGCCGGATAGCGCAGGGCTGTTATCGCCTGTTCCCCGGCGCCGGCAAAGGCTCCCCTTTCCGACTCGCCGCCGGCGCTGATAGGTCTCGCCCGTGCCGAATTTCAGGCTCGAAAAGCAGGCGGGCGGCCTAGTGGCCGGGGTCGATGAGGTCGGGCGCGGGCCGCTGGCCGGCCCCGTGCTCGCAGCCGCCGTCGTGTTCCCGACCGGCGTGCCGCGTCGTCTCGCGGCACTCATCGACGATTTCGAAGAAGCTGACGCCCGAGGAGCGCCTCCTCGCCTTCGCCGCGATCCATGCTTCGGGGCGGGCGGAGATCGGGGTGGGTGCTGCTTCGGTTGCTGAGATCGAGCGGCTCAACATCCTGCATGCCGCCCTGCTCGCGATGCGGCGCGCGGTGGCGCGTTTGCCACGCGCGCCCGATCTCGTGCTCGTCGACGGCAACCAGCCGCCACGGCTCGAATGCGAGGTGCGCTGCGTGATCGGCGGGGATGCGCTCTCGCTCTCCATCGCGGCGGCTTCCATCGTCGCCAAGGTGCTGCGCGACAAGGCGATGGCGCGCCTCGCCGTTCGCTTCCCGGCCTATGGCTGGGAGGAGAACGCAGGCTATGCGACGCCGTATCATCGCGCGGCGCTGCACCGCCTCGGTCCGACCCCGCACCACCGCCCGGCCTTCGGGACGGTGCGGCAACTCGCGCTCGACCTTGTCGCGGCGGAGTGACGCAGGCCAATTGACGCGGCCCGCGCGGGCGGCTCACGATGCCGCCATGCCGCCGTCGCCGGAGAGACGTGGAAATCGTCCGTGAACTGCCGCTCGACCAGGTACTGCTCGGCGACTGCATCACGCATCTGCGGATGCTTCCGCCGGCGTCGGTCCATTGCGTCTTCGCCGACCCGCCGTACAACCTGCAGCTCCGCGGCGAGCTGCGCCGGCCGGACGACAGCCTGGTCGACGGCGTGGACGACGAGTGGGACCGCTTCGTCGACTTTCCCGCCTATGACGCCTTCACGCGTGAGTGGCTGAGCGAGTGCCGGCGTGTCCTGCGCAAGGATGGCACGCTGTGGGTGATCGGCGCCTATCACAACATCTTCCGCATTGGCACGACGCTGCAGGACCTTGGCTACTGGCTGCTGAACGACGTGGTGTGGCGCAAGGCCAATCCGATGCCGAACTTCCGCGGCCGGCGCTTCACCAACGCGCATGAGACGCTGATCTGGGCAGCGCGCCAGCGCGATTCTCGGCATCGCTTCAACTACCAGGCGATGAAGGCGCTGAACGACGACATCCAGATGCGCAGCGACTGGTTCCTGCCGCTCTGCACCGGCGCCGAGCGGCTGCGCAACCAGCACGGGCTGAAGCTGCATCCGACCCAGAAGCCGGAGGCGCTGCTGCACCGGGTCCTGCTGTCCTGCACCGCGCCGGGCGAGATCGTGCTCGATCCGTTCCTCGGCACCGGCACCACGGCGGTGGTCGCCAAGCGCCTGCATCGGCACTTCATCGGCATCGAGCGCCATCCCGCCTATGTCGAGGCGGCGCTGGGACGCATCCGCCACACCCGCCCCGCACCTGCCGATAGCATCGCCACGGCGCCGACCCGGCGGGAGGTACCGCGCGTTCCCTTCGGCAGCCTCGTGGAGCAAGGACTCATCGTCCCCGGCACCCGCTTGACCGATCGGATGCGCCGGGTCACCGCGACCGTCTCGCCGGACGGCTCGCTGGTCGCTTCCGGCATCCGGGGCTCGATCCACCAGGTCGGCGCCGCGGTCCAGAACGCCCCCTCGTGCAACGGCTGGACGTTCTGGCACATCGAGCGCGACGGCAAGCTGCTGCCGATCGACAAGCTGCGGGCGGAGATCGCGGCCCCGCCGGCGTAACGGGTACCGGGATGCCCGGGGACGCGTTTGGTGCTAGGCAACGCCCGCCAAGCCGCACAGGAGCTCCCCGTGTCCGTCCTCGACGCCATTCGCCGCGACCACCCCGATCTGACCGACATCCGCCGCGATATCCATACCCATCCCGAGCTGGGGCTCGAGGAGCACCGCACCGCCGCCCTCGTCGCCGGGAAGCTCGAGGAGTGGGGGATCGAGGTGCATCGCGGCGTCGGCGGCACGGGTGTGGTCGGCATCCTGCGCGCGGGCAACGGGCACGGGCGGATCGGCCTGCGCGCCGACATGGACGCGCTGCCGATCAAGGAAGCGACAAAGCTTCCCTATGCCAGCCAGAACCCGGGGATCATGCATGCCTGCGGCCATGACGGGCACACGACGATGCTGCTGGGCGCGGCGAAATACCTCGCCGAGACACGCGATTTCAGCGGCACCGTCACCTTCATCTTCCAGCCTGGAGAGGAGGGGATCGGCGGCGCGCTCGCGATGCTCAACGATGGCCTGTTCGAGCGATTCCCCTGCGACCGGATCTTTGGCATGCACAACTCGCCCGGCATGAAGGTCGGGCATTACGGCATCACCCCGGGTGCCGCGATGGCGGCGGGTGCATTCTTCGACATCGATATCGTCGGCAAGGGCACGCACGGCGCGCGGCCAGAGAAAGGCGTCGACCCAGTGCTGGTCGCCTGCCATATCGGCGCGGCGCTGCAATCGATCGTCGCGCGCAGCGTGCCGCCGCGGGAGATGGCGGTGCTCTCGGTCACCCGCATCCATGGCGGGGACGCGTATAACGTTATCCCCGAGACGGCGCGCATGTCCGGCACCGTTCGTACCATGAAGCGCGAGACGATGGACCTGGTCGAGCAGGGCATGGACCGCGTCGCGACCAATGTCGCCGCCGCGTTCGGCGCCGCCGCGACGGTCGATTTCCGTCTGATCTTCGCGCCCCTGATGAACGACCCCGCCGCGACCACCGATTTTGGCGACGCCGCCGCCGAGCTGATGGGGGAGACCAATGTCGATCGCAACAAGCCGCCTGCCTCAGCGTCGGAGGATTTCAGCTTCATGCTGGAGCAAGTGCCAGGTGCCTACATCAATCTCGGCAACGGCGAGCAGAGCGCGGCGGTGCACAACGACGGCTACAACTTCAACGACGAGGCGATTCCATACGGCAGCGCGCTCTGGGTCCGCCTCGTCGAGCGCACGCTCGCGCGCGACAAAGCCGGCGCATGATCCTCGACTGGAGCCACGCCGCGCCCTCGATCCTCGCATCCTTCCTCGCCTCCCTGGTCGAGTGCGTAGAGGCGCTGACCGTGGTGCTCGCCGTCGGCGCCGTGCGCGGCTGGCGCGGCGCGATCGGCGGCGCAAGCGCGGCACTCATCGTGCTGCTCGCGATCGTCGCCGTGATCGGCCCGGCGCTCACGCGCATCCCCCTCCACACCGTCCAGCTCGCGATCGGCATATTGCTGTTGCTGTTCGGGATGCGCTGGCTGCGCAAGGCGATGCTGCGGGCCGCTGGGGTCCTCCCCCTTCACGACGAGAACGCCACTTATGCGCGCGAGGCGGCGAGTCTGCGCGGCATCAGTGGCCGCGGAGCCGGCTGGGATCGCGGCGGCGCGACGGCCGCGTTCAAGATCACCATGATCGAGGGCATCGAGGTGGTCTTCATCGTGATCGCCGTCGGCGCCGCCGGCGCGCACCTGCTGCTGCCCGCGAGCATCGGCGCGCTTGCCGCGCTGCTGGTGGTGATCGCGCTCGGCGCCCTGCTGCACCGGCCGGTGGCGATGATCCCGGAGAACGCGCTCAAGTTCCTCGTCGGAGTCCTGCTGTCAGCCTTCGGCACGTTCTGGGTCGGCGAGGGCATGGGACTCGCTTGGCCAGGTACCGACCTGTCATTGCCCGCGCTGTTCGCGGCGTTTCTCCTCGCGGCACTTCTCGGTGTCGCGCTCTGCCGCCGCCGGATGGCCTGATGGGGTGGATCAAAGCGGCCGCCGCCGAACTGCTCGGCCTGTTCGTGGATGACGCCGGCTTCGCGCTCGCGATCCTCGCCTGGATCGGCATCAGCCACCTGCTGCTCCGCCTGGTTCCCGCCTGGATCCCGCTGATCCTGTTTCTCGGGCTCGCCCTCATTCTGATCGAAAGCGCACTCCGCCGCGCCCGCCAACCCTGATCCGCCAATGGAGAGAACCATGGCCCCCGCCTCCGCCAGCCTCGATGCCGTCCTCGCCCGCGCCGATGCCGGGCTCGATGCCTCGCGGGAGCGCTTGTTCGCGCTGCTGCGCATCCCCTCGATCAGCGCTCAGCCGGCGCGTGCGCGCGACTGCGTCCGCGCCGCCGAGTCCATACGTGATGACCTGACCGGCCTCGGCTTCACCGCGAGCCTGCGCCCGACCGCCGGCCACCCCGTCGTGCTCGCCCACCATCCCGGTCCCGCCGGCTACAAGGGGCCGCATATCCTGTTCTATGGCCACTACGACGTGCAGCCGGTGGATCCGGTCGATCTCTGGCACAGCCCGCCCTTCGAGCCGCAGCTCGTCGAGGGTCCGCATGGCCCGCGCTTCGTCGCTCGCGGCGCGGTGGACGACAAGGGCCAGATGACGATGTTCATCGAGGCGCTGCGCGCCTGGAAGGACGCGACCGGCGAAATCCCGGCGAAGATCACCACGTTGATCGAGGGCGAGGAGGAAATCGGCTCGATCAACCTCGACCCGTTCCTGAAATCCGCGAAGGACGAGCTGCGCGCCGATTTCGCGCTGATCAGCGACACCGGGATGTGGGACGTGAACACCCCCGCGGTGACGACGCGGCTGCGCGGCATGGTCTATCTGGAGCTCACGCTCTACGCCGCCAACCGCGACCTCCATTCCGGCCTCTACGGCGGCTCCGCGCTCAACCCGATCAACGCGCTCACCCGCGTTCTGGGCGAGCTCAAAGACGCCGAGGGGCACATCCAGATCCCCGGCTTCTATGACGGCGTCGCCCGCGTCTCCAACGCGCAGGCCGCCGAATGGGACGCGCTCGGCTTCAACGAGGCGGCGTTCCTCGGTGGCATCGGTCTTGGCGTGCCGGCTGGCGAACGTGGCGTCGCCGCCTTGCAGCGCCTGTGGGCGCGTCCCACCGCCGACGTCAACGGGATCTGGGGCGGTTACATGGGCGAAGGATCGAAGACCGTCATTCCCGCGCACGCCTCGGCCAAGCTGTCCTTCCGCCTCGTGCCCGGACAGGACCCAGCGAAGATCATCGCCGGAGTCAAGCAGTTCGTCGCCGACCGCCTGCCCGCGGATGCACGCGTCGAGTGGAAGGAGTTCGCCGCCGCCCCCGCGATCGAGGTGCCGACCGACAGCCCCTGGGTGCGCGCCGCCTGCGATGTGCTGAGCGACGAATATGGTCGCCCGGCGATCATGATGGGCAGCGGCGGCTCGGTCCCGGTGGTCTCCTCCCTGCGCAGCATCGTCGGAGTGGACACGCTGCTCATGGGGTTTGGACTCAACGATGACCAGGTGCACAGCCCGAACGAGAAGTTCGAGCAGGTGTGCTTCCATCACGGCATCCGCTCCCATGCGCGCCTGCTTGCCCGCCTCGCCGATGGCGCCTGACGCAGCCGCGCTGTTCTCCATGCAGGGGGCACACGTCCTGGTGACGGGCGCCTCCGGCGGGCTCGGCCTGCACTTCGCCCATTGCCTGGCACGCGCCGGCGCAAACGTAACGCTCACCGCGCGCCGAGAAGCGGCGCTCGCCGATGCTGTCGCCGGGGTCCGCGCCGAAGGCGGGCGCGCCGCGTCCGCCGTGATGGACGTCGCCGATGCGTGCAGCATCGAACGCGCGCTCGACACGGCAGAGGCGGCGTTCGGCCCGGTTGGCGTGCTGGTCAACAACGCAGGCATCACCGAGACGCGTGCCGCGATCGATGTGGACGAGAGCGGCTGGCGAGGCGTGCTCGACACCAACCTGACCGGCGCGTGGCTGACGGCGCAGCACGTCGCGCGGCGGATGCTGCGCCACCGGCGCGGCGGCAACATCGTCAACATCGCCTCCATCCTCGGCCTGCGAGTCGCCGGCGGCGTCGCCGCCTACGCCGTCTCCAAGGCCGGGCTGATCCAGATGACGAAGGTGCTGGCGCTCGAATGGGCGCGCCATTCGATCCGCGTCAACGCGCTCGCCCCCGGCTATATCGAGACGGAGATCAACCGCGACTTCTTCACAAGCGCCCCGGGTCAGGCGCTGATCAAGCGCATCCCGCAGCGCCGCCTGGGCGAGGCGCACGAGCTCGACGGCCCGCTGCTGCTGCTCGCCTCGCAAGCGAGTTCCTACATGACCGGCAGCGTCATCGCCGCCGATGGCGGCCACCTCGTCTCCGGGCTGTAAGCGGGAGGATCGCATGAGCACCCACGCCGCGCCGCACCCGTTGGAGATCGGGCTCGACCGCGGGCCGGCGAATTTCGTGCCGCTCTCGCCGGTCAGCTTCCTTGCAAACGCGGCACGCTCCTTCGCCGAGAAGATCGCGGTGATCGACGGCGAGCGGCGCTTCACCTATGCGCAGATGCTGGAGCGCTGCATCCGCCTCGCCTCCGCCCTCGCCAAGCGTGGCATCGGCCGGCTCGACACGGTTTCGATCATCGCATCGAACATCCCGGAGATGCTGGAGGCGCACTACGCCGTCCCGATGCTCGGCGCGGTACTCAACCCGCTGAACACAAGGCTTGATGCCGCGACCATCGCCTTCTCGCTCGCCCATGGCGACGCCAAGGTGCTGATCGTGGATGAGCCATACACCGATCTCGCCGCCGCCGCGCTCGCTCAGGTCGGCCGCGACATCCTGGTCGTTGACATCGCCGATCCCGCCGGAAACGGCATGGTTCCGATCGGAACGGTCGGCTACGAGGCGCTGCTGGCGGAAGGCGGCCCGCATTTCGCCTGGCCGGGACCGAAAGACGAATGGCAGTCGCTCTGCCTGTTGTACACCTCCGGCACGACCGGCGATCCCAAAGGCGCGGTGTACAGCCATCGCGGCGCCTATCTGCAGGCGCTCGGCAACGCGCTGATGTTCGGGCTCAATTTCGAGAGCGTCTATCTCTGGACGCTGCCAATGTTTCATTGCAACGGATGGTCCTACCCGTGGGCCGTCACCGTTGTCGGCGGCACGCATGTCTGCCTGCGCAAGGTAGAGCCCGCCGCGATTTTCCAAGCGATCGCCCGGCATCGCGTGACCCATCTCTGCGGCGCGCCCATCGTGCTCAACATGATCGCGCACGCCCCACCCGAGCAGCGCGTCGCCTTCGAGCACGTCGTGCAATGCGCGACCGGGGGTGCCGCACCGCCGTCCTCCGTGCTGCGCGCGATGGAGGAGGCAGGATTCCGCGTCACGCACCTCTATGGCGCGACCGAGTCGTACGGTCCAGGAACGTGCTGCGTGTTTCAGCCGGAATGGCGTGAACTGCGCGTCGAGGACCGCTACGCCCGCATGGCGCGTCAGGGCGTCGGATATCCGACGCTCGAGGATACGATGGTGGGGGATCCCGCGACGCTGACTCCGGTGCCGAAGGACGGCGTGACGGTTGGGGAGGTTATGCAACGCGGCAACACGATCATGAAGGGTTATCTCGCCAACCCGACGGCGACGGGGGCCACGCTCGCCGGTGGGTGGTACCGCTCGGGCGACCTCGCGGTCTGGCATCCGGACGGCATGATCGAGGTCAAGGACCGCGCCAAGGACATCATCATCTCAGGCGGCGAGAACATCTCGAGCCTGGAGGTGGAGGAGGTGCTGTCGCGCCATCCCGCCGTCTTCGTCGCCGCCGTCGTCGCCCGCCCCGATCCGACCTGGGGCGAGACGCCCTGCGCCTTCCTCGAGCTCAAGGCGAGCGCCGCCGCCGACGAGGCCGAAATCATCGCCTTCTGCCGCGAACGCCTCGCCCGCTTCAAGGTGCCGAAGACGGTAGTATTCGGCCCGGTGCCGAAGACCTCAACGGGCAAAATCCAAAAATTCGTCCTGCGGGAGTTGGCAAAAACTTTATAACGCCTCACAGTGGCATCGTCACGCGGATGTGCTCTCAATTACTTTCCGACACGCGCTAAATGCGACTTGACTCTGCATCGTATCTAGTTAACGATCATTAACGCTGACGTATGTCCCCGTACCGAAAGGATTCCATTGATGCCCTCCCCGAAACTGGCGGCGCTTGGGCTGTCCGCCGCCATGCTCTCGCTGCTCAGCGTCTCGGCGAACGCCTATCCGACCCTGCCCAATCTGGTGAACCTCAACTTCCAGAACTACACCGGCTCGGCGCCCAAGGGATCGTTCACCTCCGTCAACCCTGTCGGCTGGACCGGCGGCAACGGCCTGATCTACATCGACTCGACGGCGAGCTTCAACCAGTCGGCCGCCGGTCCGGTCTACCTCACCACCTACGGAAATCCGGCCGGAGCCTATTCCGGCAACTACGTCGAGGCCGACGGCAATCCGAGCTTTGAGAGCGGCTTCAACTACATGGTCACCGGCCTGACGCCGGGACAGACCTACACGTTGAGCTTCTATCAGGGGGCCAGTTCCCAGACGGGCTTCGGCTTCAACAACTGGGTCGGCCGCAACACCGGCACCACGAACCAGTGGATCGTCTCGCTCGGTACCTCGGGGATGGAGCTCCATTGCTGCGGCCCGACCGATCCACTCTATGGGCCGACCGAGTACTATTCCAACGCGGACGCGAACGCGGCCGTCGTGGCCTCGCCGCTGATGGACGTGCCGTACCAGGGTACTGTCGGGTGGAACTACGTGTCGGTCAATCTAACCGCCGACGCCACCAGCGATCTGCTGAGCTTCCTCGCCTGGGGCGACAACGGCAGCACCGTCAACCTGCCGCCGATCGCCTTTCTCGCCGGCGTCAACTCCCCGCCCGGCCTCGGCGTGCCCGAGCCGGCCGCCCTGTCGCTGTTCGGCGTTGGCCTCGCGGGCCTGGGCCTGATGTGGCGGCGGCACGCGAAGCGCGACCGCGCCGCCTGACGGTCTGACGGGCGCCTCTCCCGCCGTTTCACACGTGCCGGCGGGAGAGGCGGCGACAGATTGGTGGCGAGCGCCGCCGAGTTGCTATAATAGCGCTGCATTCACATGCCCGACCCGCATCAGCTCTTATCGTTCCTGCTGAGCGTCGCGAGACTCGCGGTCTGGCTGACACTCCTCGTCGTCGTCTTCATCCCGCTGGAGCGCCTCTCCGCGCTGCATCGCCGCGCGTTCTCCGCAAGGACCTTCGCCCAGGACGCGGGATACTACTTCATCAACGGGATCGTCCCCGCCCTGCTGATGGCAGTGCCGCTTTCTTTCGCCGCGCTCGCCGCCCACTCGCTGGTTCCCTGGCGGGTGCAGGCCGCGGTCGCGGCGATGCCGCTATGGCAGCGGGTCATTGCCGGCCTGGTGGTCGGCGAGATCGGCTTCTACTGGGGCCATCGCTGGATGCACGAAATCCCCTTCCTGTGGCGCTTCCACGCGATCCATCACGCCCCGGAGCATGTCTATTTCCTGATGAGCGCCCGCGCCCATCCGATCGACAACGCGTTCCAGAAGCTGTGCGGGTTCATCCCCATCTATGTCCTGGGAATCGCCAGCCCGCTGACCCCCAATAGGAGCGTGGTCCCGGCGCTCATGGTGATCATCCTGACGATGTGGGGCTTCTTCATCCACGCCAACACCCGCCTGCGGCTCGGCCCGCTCGAATGGCTGGTGGCCACCCCCGCGTTCCATCATTGGCACCACACGCGGGCGGATCATCGCGACCACAACTACGCGCCTACCCTGCCCTGGATCGACCGGCTCTTCGGCACCCACTATATGCCGCGCAACCAGTGGCCGGCGGAATACGGCACCGACACCGAACTGCCGGCGTCGCTCGCGCGACAACTCGTCTACCCGCTGGTCCCCCCGCAAGCGCCTTCCGGCGCGGCGCCCGCGCCACCCTCTCCTGCGGAGAGGTGACGGATCACGGCGGATACACCAGCACGGCCTTCTCCTCCCTCGCCGATGCCGTCAGATGCGCCTCCTCCACATGGCCGGGGCCGAGTAGGTGGCGCACCTCTTCGCCCTCCACGAGCAGATAGTCAGCGATGATCCGCCGATGGCAGCGCCACCACACCGCCTCCGCGCACATCATCGCGACACGTCGCGCTGAGCCGAGCGCGCGCAATTCGGCCAGCCCCTCGCGGAACAGCGCGGTCATCGCGTAGTCGGCGTAGTTGCGAAAGCTCGCATTCTCCCACCAGCCATTGGGTGACGGCCCGTCGCCGCTTCGGTGTCCGCGCAACCCACCGAGCTTGGCTAGGTGCACGTAGCCGATCCCCAACTGCGCCAGCGACCCGGGCAGCGTCTCGCGATTGTATTGCGGGTTCGTGCGCGAACGCGGCACGCTACGCACATCCGCGACCGTATCGACGCCCGCCTCAAGCAGCAGCGCGACGAACTCGGGAAGCGCGCGCGTCGAGTGGCCAATCGTGAAGAACGGATGATCCATCATCGCCTCGCCACCGCCGCCGTCAGGAACACCGCCCCGCTCAGCGCGGTGATCCAAAAGCTGGTCGGCCAATCGGTGTAGAACGCCGCCACCAGCCCGAGCCACGCCTCGATCAGCGCCAGCACGACCGCGAGCGCGATCCCCCTGCCCAGCCGTACCGTCAGACGCTGCGCCGCCGCCGCCGGGCCCACCATCAGCGCGAAAACCAGCAGAACCCCGACGATCTGCACGCTCTCCGCCGTCGCCAGCGCGACCAGCGCGAGGAACAGAACCGACATCAGCCGCAACGACACGCCGCGCGCCTCGGCAAGCTCGGGCTGCAGGCTCGCGAACAGCAGCGGCCGCGCGATGGCCCCGAGCGCGCCGAGGCAGATCACGCCCAATCCCAGCAGCGCCCACACCGTGCGCCGCTCCACCCCCAGCACGTTGCCGAACAGCAGCGCCGTCGCCTGCTGCGCGCCCGCGGTGAAGAAGTGCAGGAACAGCAGACCGAGGCCAAGCGCGACCGCGAGCACGATGCCGATCGCGACGTCTCGTCCGATCAGGCGCTCGCCCATTAGTCCCATGCCGACCCCGCCCGCGAGCGTCACGGCGAGCAATCCCCAGAGCGGTGGAATACCGATCAGGAGGGCCCCCGTCGCGCCGGTAAAGCCGATATGGCCTAGTGCGTGGCCGGCGAAGCTCTGCTCGCGCAGCACTAGGAAATAGCCGACGGCGCTGGCCACGATCGCGACGATCCCCGAGGCGGCGAACGCGTTCTGCATGAACCCGTACTCGAGCATCAGTGCGCGTGCCCTTGATCGTGCCGATGCGCATCATGCTCGACGTCGTGGCCGCCCGACATCACGAACACCCGCCCGGCGGCGCGGACCACCTCGATCTCTGTCCCATAAAGGCGCGACAGCACGGGCGCCGTGATGACCTCCTCGACCGGCCCTAGCGCCGCCTGTCCGCCGCCCAGGTACAGCACGCGATCAAGCACGCCGAGCAGCGGGTTGAGCTCGTGGGCGGAGAACAGCACCGCGATGCCGAGGTCGCGCTGCACCCTCCGCACCAGATCGACGACCTCCTGTTGGTGGCGCGGATCGAGGCTGATCAGCGGCTCGTCCAGCAACAGCAGCCGCGGCCTACCGAGGAGCGCCTGCGCGAGCAGCAGCCGCTGGCGCTCCCCGCCGGACAGATCCGCGATCGGCCGCTCGGCCAAGGCGTCCCCGCCGATCAGCGCGATCACCCGCGCCGCATCGTCCCGGGCCGCGCGCGAGGGCAGCGGCAGCCCCCAGCGATGCCCATCGGCCGCCCCGGCGAGCAGGTCGATCCCGCGCAGCCTCGGCGCCGCCGACGGGCGGACCTGCGCCATGTAGCCGATCGCCGGATTGCCGCGCGCCGCCGGCCGGCCCAGCACTGTCATTGTCCCGCGGGTCGGCCGCACGAGCCCGAGGATCGCGCGCATCAGCGTGGTCTTCCCCGCCCCATTCGGGCCCAGCACGCCGACGAACTCGCCTTCCTCGACCGCCAGCGAGACATCCGCGAGCACATCGCGCCCGCCCATCGCGAGCGTCACGTCGCGCAGCGCGACGGCGGTCACCGCGACAGCGCCGCGTCGAGCGCGTCGAGCTCGGCGAGCATCCATTGCTGGTAGTCCTGCCCGGCCGGCTCGGTCTCGGTGACCCCGACCGTCGGCACGCTGGCCTCCTTGGCGATCTCGCGCAGCCGCTCCACCGCGGCGTCGGACGCCTGGTTGTTGTAGATCAGCACCCGCACCGCGCGGCTGCGCAGATCGCGCTCGAAGGCGCCGGTTTCGGCCGCCGAGGGCTCGGTCCCATTCATCACCGCGAGCTGGAAGCGCTCGTTTCGCATGGAGAGACCCAGCGCCGCGGCCATGTAGCCGAACACCGGCTCGGTCGCGGTGATCGCCGCCCCGTGCCAGCGCACCCGCATCGCGGCGATCTTGCGGTCGAGCGGGCCTAGCGAACCGAGGAATCCGCGCAGATGCTCTGCGTATTCTGGGGCGCCCGCCGGATCAAGGCGGGAAAGGTCGGCGGCGAGCACGCGCGCACAGGCCTCCATCGTGGCCGGGTCGTACCACAGATGCGGATTGGCGTTCTCCGCCGCATGGACAAGGCGCCCCACGTCGATCACCACTCGCGCGGGATCGGGTTGCGCCGCGATCAGACGCGCCATCCAGGGGTCGTAGCCCGCCCCGTTCATCACGATCAGCCGCGCGTTCGCGACGGCGCGGGCGACCGAGGGAGTCGCCTCGAACAGATGCGGATCGGCATCGGGATTGTTCAGGACCGAGACCACGTTCGCCCGCCCGCCCGCGACCTGGCGCGCGACATCGGCGTAGACATTCTCGGCGGCAACGATGGAAACCGCCCGCGCGCTGGCGTGGGTCGCAAGAAGCAGCGCGGCGACAAGCCACGCGCAGAGGCGGATCATCAAGGCTCCCCGGGTTTGCCGGGGGTGTTACATTATAGCATTCCGCTGCGGAAGCGGTGCCTCACGCCCAATGCCCGGGAACCCAGTAGCCGCGGCTCCAGTGCCCGCGCACCCAATAAGGGCGCGGCGTGTAGTAGGCGGGGGGCGGCGCGTAATAAGCGGGAGGCGGCGCATAGTAGACGGGCGGCGGCGCGACCACGACCGGCGGCAGCACCACCCCGAAGCGCACCCCGCCGCCGCCCACCCACCACGCCTGCGCGGGTGCCGGCGCGGCGATCACGCCCAGCCCGATCACGCCCAGCACTCCCGCCAGTCCGACGATTCGATTCCTGGTCAGCATGGGATCACTCCCTGTGTTTTCCACCCGCCGCCAGATAGCCAAGCCATGTAACGCGCGTATTGCCGAACCATGGCGGTTATTCGGCAGCCATAGGCCGCGGCTCGACCATGCGCTCGGCGGTGCCGAGATCGACCGACAGCAGGCGCGATACGCCCCGCTCCTGCATCGTCACCCCATACAGCCGGTCCATCCGCGCCATGCTCAGCGGATGGTGCGTGACCACCAGGAACCTCGTTCCCGTCTCGCGCACCATGTCGTCCAGCAAGGCGCAGAACCTTCCCACATTCGCGTCGTCGAGCGGCGCGTCGACCTCGTCGAGCACGCAGATCGGCGCCGGGTTGCAGCGGAACACCGCGAAGATCAGCGACAGCGCGGTCAGCGCCTGCTCGCCGCCCGACAGCAACGACAGGGTCGCGAGCTTCTTGCCCGGAGGCTGGGCGTAGATCTCGAGCCCCGCTTGTAGCGGGTCGTCCGAGCCGACCATCGCCAGATGCGCCCGCCCGCCGTTGAACATGCGCGAGAACAGCGCCTGGAAGTGCCGGTCCACCTGCTCGAACACCGTGCCCAGCCGCTCGCGCCCCTCCCGGTTGAGGTGGCCGATCGAGCCACGCAGCTTGGCGATCGCGGTGCCGATCTCGGCCCGCTCCGCCTCGATCGCGGCGATCTGGCGCTCCTGCTCCTCCACCTCGGCCTCGGCGCGCAGATTGACCGGACCCATCTCGTCGCGCTCCCTGGTCAGCCGCTCGAGCTTGCGGCGCGCCTTCTCCTCGGCCTCAACATCGGCCGCCTCCGGCGGCGCGGGCAGCGCCGGATCGGCGCCCAGCCGCTCCAGGATGCGCTCGGCGACCGCCCCCCACGCATAGTCGGCCTGCGCCGTCTCCGCCTCGGCGCGCACCGCGTTCTCGCGCGCGGTCCCCGACGCCGCCTCGGCGGCCCGCGCGGCGCGCTCGGCCTCGCTCGCCGCGCTGGTCGCCTGCGCCAGCGTTGCCGCGGCGCGTCTGTGCGCCGCATCGGCCTCGGCGAGCGCCGCCTCCGCCTGGGCGCGTGCCTGCGCCGCCTGCGCCGGCACGGCGGCGAGCGCGGCGCGCCGCTCCTCAGCCTCGCGCCTTCGCGCCAGCAGATCAGCCAGCCGTGAAGCCGCGTCGGCAGCGCGTTCGCGGCCGTCCTGCCGCTCCCGGGCAATCGCCGAGCGGCGAGCGGCGCGCGCCTCCGCCTCCCGGCGCAGCGCGTCACGGGCGCTCCGCGCGGCCGCCTCGGCGGCACGCGTGGTTGCCAGCGCATTGCGCGCCCGCTCGACCGTCGCGCGCAGTTTGGTGAGGTCGGGCAGCTCCGCATGGGCCGTCCGCGCGTCCGTCAGCGCACGCATCGCCTCTTCGTGCTCCGGCGCCTGCGCCGCGACGTGCCGCTCGGCAACAGCGAGGCGCGCGGCGGCCCCCTCCGCCTGGGCACGCAAGGCAGTCGCCGCGGCCCGCGCGCGCTCGGCGCGCTGCTCGGCCTCCCGCCGCGCCTGCCGGGCGCGCTGCTCGGCTGCGGTCGCCTCGCGATCGGCCGCCTCGGCCGCGGCGCTCGCCTTCCGTGCTTCGCTCGCCTGCGCCTCCGCCTCCGCGAGCTCGCCGCGCAATGCCTGCAGGCGGTTGCGCTGGCGCAGGCGGATCGCCGCGGCGGTCGGGGCGCCGGCGCGGATCGTGTAGCCGTCCCAGCGCCACACCCCGCCGCCTTCCGAGACCAGCACCTGGCCGGGCAGCAGCGTCGCCTGCCCCGCCTCGCCCTCCGCGTCGTCGGACACCAGCCCGATCCAGCCGAGCGCGCGGCCCAGCGCCGCCGGCCCGCGCGCCAGCGCCGCCAGCTTCTGCGCGCCTTCCGGGAGACCGGGCGGATCAAGCGGCGGCAGCTCGCGCCAGTGCCGCGCCGCCTCGGGGTCGGCTGCCGAGGTCAGCTCCTCGCCCAGCGCCGCGCCGAGCGCCGCCTCCAGACCCGCCGGCACCGACACCGCGTCGACCATCGGCGGCCAGCGTTCGTCGTCCTTGACCCCAAGCACCTCGGCAAGGGCCTGCGCTTCCGCCGCGAGCTTCGCCCGCTCGCCTTCCGCCTCGGCCGCCCGGGCGCGCGCCTCGGCGAGCACGCCCTGAGCGGCGAGATGCGACTGCTCGGCGCGCTCCTGCGCTGCCCGCGCCTCCGCTTGCGCCTCCTCGGCAGCCGCCTGCTCGACGGCCGCCTGCCCAACGCGCGCCGGATCGACGATCTGCGCGCGGCAGCGTTCGCATTCCTCGCTCGCGTGGGCCAGCAACGCGGCAGCCCGGCGGGCGCGCATCTCCGCACCCCCGAGCAATTGCTGCGCCGCCTGCACGTGCGCCGCCGCCTCCGCCGCCGCCTCGGTCGCCGCGTTGGCGGCGCGTTCGGCGGCCTGCGCCGCTTCGGCGGCCTGCGACGCCTCGCCTTCGGCGGAATCGAACCGGGCGGAATACGCCGCGTCGGCCTCGGCGAGGCGCGCATCCTCGGCCGCGAGACAAGCCTCTGCCGCCGTGGCGGCCTCGCGCGCCTGCTCAGCGTGCGCCACGTCCTTGGCGATCTGGGCAGCGCGCTGCTCGGCCTCGGTCAGCGCGGCGCGGGCGCTGGTCTCCTGCGCGGCGATCTGCTCGCCGGCGATACGGCTGCGTTCCAGCGCCGTGCGGGCTTGCGCTTCGCTCTCGCGCAGCTCCGGCAGCGCCTCCGCCTCCGCGTCGGCCCGCGCTCGCGCCTCCGCGGCCGCGAGCCGCGTCGCGGTCACCGTCTCCCGCGCCGTGGTCAGCGCCGCGCGGGCCGACGCGCGGGCTTGCTCGGCCCGCGTCCGCTGCACCGCGAACAGCTCCGCCTCCGCCTGGCGGATCGCGCCGGAGAGATTGCGGTAGCGGCTCGCCTGCCGCGCCTGACGCTTCAGCGCGGCGAGCTGGGCCTCCGCCTGGCCGCGTACGTCCTCGGCGCGAGCCAGATTCGCCTCCGCCTGACGCAGCTTCAGCTCCGCTTCGTGGCGGCGGGCGTGCAGGCCGGTGATCCCGGCCGCCTCCTCCAGCACCGCGCGGCGCTCCTCCGGGCGGCCGGCCACCAGCGCACCGACGCGGCCCTGGCTCACCATCGCCGACGCCCGCGCGCCGGAGGCGAGGTCGGCGAACAGGGTCTGCACGTCGCGCGCGCGGACCTCCTTGCCGTTCACCCGGTACTGGCTGCCCGACCCGCGCTCTATCCGGCGCACGATCTCGAGTTCGTCGAGTTCCGCGAATGGCGACGGCGCGGAGCCGCGCGCGTCGTGCAGCACCAGCCCGACCTCGGCGATGTTACGCGAGGCCCGCCCGGCGGTGCCGGCGAAGATCACGTCCTCCATGTCGCCGCCGCGCAGGCTGCGCGCGCTCGACTCGCCCATTGCCCAGCGCAGCGCCTCGACGACGTTGGACTTGCCGCAGCCATTCGGCCCGACGATCCCGGTCAGCCCCGGCAGGATCTCGATGCTCGCCGGCTCGGCGAAGCTCTTGAACCCGGCGAGGCGCAGGCGCGAGAAGCGAACGGTCATCCCTCACCCGGCTCGCTTCGCTCGCCGGCCTCTCCCAGATGGAGAGGCGGACCCACGATCACCTCTCCCCCCGGGAGAGGTCGGCGCGCAGCGCCGGGTGAGGGTCGCCCTCACGCGTTCGGAATCAGCTTGGCGAAGGCGTCGTACCCCATGTCACCCGCTTGTTTCTGGCCGTTGATCAGGAACGTCGGAGTTGAATCAATCCCGTATTTCTTCTGATCCGCGGTCTGCTGCGCGATGATCCAGTCGCGTAGCGCGACATCGTCCCAGGCGGCATCGAAGGTCGCCCGGTTCATCCCGGCGAGCGCGGCGAGCTTCCAGATCTCGTCCTTGGTATCGACGCCTTGCGCGAACGCCCAGCGGTCCTGGCTGGAGAACAGCGCCAGGATGAACGGCGTGTAGCGCTCCGGCGGCAGCGCGCGCGCCACCATCGCCGCCTGCAGGGCCACGCGGTCGAGCGGAAAGTCGTGGAACACCCAGCGCACCTTGCCGGTGTCGATCAGGTTCTTCTCGACGTCCGGAAACGTGTTCTGCGCGAAGGCGGCGCAATGCGTGCAGGTGAGCGAGAAGAACTCCTGTACCTCGGTCTTGGCGTCGGCCTTGCCCAATGTGCGCGGCGCTTCCCAGGCCTGGGTCTGGATCGCGGTTGCCGGGACCACCTTGTCCGTCTGCGCACGCGCGAGCGAAGGCGCCGCAAGGCCGGCGACGGCGAGGCTGACGAAGGAGCGGCGGTCAATCGGCATGGCGTCTCTTCCTGGGTGGGGTGAACCTAGAGGGCGGATTCGCGTCGCGTCGAGCCAGCACGGCGGCACCGAGGGAGGCGAGCGCATCGCGCAACGGCCCGGCCGGCACCGACACGGCCGCCGCCCGCGCGACCCGCGCGGCCGCCTCATCCGGCGCCGGGCGCGGCTTGGCGGGCACCGCGGCGCGAAACCCCGCCCGTGTGAACCGCAGCCGCTCCACCGGCGCGGCGCCGAGCTGGGCGTTGATGCGGGCGATCAGCTCCGGGGCGAAATGCTGCAGCTCGAGCGCGATCGGGCCGGAGCAGGCGAGCGTCAGCGTGCCGGCGACAAGCCGCTGCGGCTGGGTGACGGCGGCGAGCGCGGGGCCGACGATCGCCTCCCAGTCCGCCATTACCTGCGCCCCCGCCGGTCCGGCGCGGCGGAACGCCGGGCGGGTGAGCCGGGGCAGCAGCTGGGCGAGCGCGCGCGGGCCGTAGACGTGGCGGGTATCCGATGCCACTGCTGGCGCCGTGCCGGTCGCGTCCGTGTCCCTCTCCATGCAAGCCGCCCTGCTTCACTGGTACGACCGCCACCGGCGGACCCTGCCCTGGCGCGCGCCACCCGGGCAGACGGCCAATCCATACCGCGTCTGGCTCAGCGAGGTAATGCTGCAGCAGACCACCGTCGGCGCCGCCATACCCTATTTCGAGCGCTTTGTCAGACGCTTCCCGGACGTTTTTGCTTTGGCGGCTGCGAATTTGGAGGACGTGCTCGGCGCCTGGGCCGGCCTCGGCTACTACGCCCGCGCCCGCAACTTGCACGCCTGCGCCCGCATGGTGGCGGGCTCCGGCGGCTTCCCCACCGATGCGGCGGGGCTGCGGCGGCTCCCGGGGATCGGCGACTACACCGCGACCGCGATCGCTGCGATCGCGTTCGGGCGGCCCGGCGTGCCGGTGGACGGCAACGTGGAGCGGGTGCTCGCCCGGGTGTTCGCGATCGAGGCGCCGCTGCCCGCCGCCAAGCGCACGATCCGCGCCGCCGCCGCCGCGCTTGGCACCGATCCCGCCGCCCAGGCACGCCCGAGCGACTTCGCCCAGGCCCTGTTCGACCTCGGCGCCACAATCTGCACGCCTGCCGCGCCCTCCTGCGTGCTCTGCCCTTGGGTCGCGGCGTGCGAGGCGCGCCGGCGCGGCATCCAGGACGAACTGCCGCGCAAGTCGCCGCGCCCGGAGCGCCCGATCCGCCACGGCGTACACTTCCAACTGCGGGACGGGCAGGGCCGCCTGCTGCTGCGCCGGCGGCCGCCCTCCGGCCTGCTCGGCGGCATGGCCGAGCTCCCCGGCACCGAATGGCGCGCCGCGCCCTGGGACGAAGCGGAGTCGCTGGCGCACGCCCCGATGGTCGCCGACTGGCGCCATGCGGGCGAGGTGCGCCACGGCTTCACCCATTTCGAGCTGCGCATCTCCCTGTTCGCCGCGACGGTGCCGCGCATCGCCGCCGACGGCTTCCTCTGCGACGAGGCGGCGCTCGCCGACGCCGGGCTGTCGTCGCTGATGCGCAAATGCGTGCGGATGACCTGAGAGGTAATCGCGCCGGCGCACGGCCTCGGCGATTCCTGTCGGCACGGAGCCGCGGCATGGGCCACGGCCCGCGAACAGGGGAGCTAAACCCATGACCTCCATCAACGAAGCCGTCGCCAGCTACATCGCGACCTGGAACGAGACCGACGCGCGGCGCCGGCGCGAGCTCGTCGCCCGCACCTGGGCCGATGACGGAAGCTATCTCGACGCCCATCGCGAGGGCACCGGGCACGCCGGGATCGACGCCATGATCGGGGCCGTGCAGGAGCGCTTCGCGGGCTACCGCTTCCGCCTGTCGAGCGGCATCGAGGCGCATAACGGCCGGGTCCGCTTCAGCTGGACCGCCGGCGGCACCGATACCGCCCCGCTCTTCTTCGCCGGCACCGATTTCGCCGAGCTCGCCGAGGACGGGAGGCTCCGCATGGTCACCGGCTTCACCGACGCCATGCCCAGCGCCGCCTGACCCCACCAGGAGGCAACGCCCGTCTCCCCTCCGCCCCTGGGGCGGAGGGGCTGGGGGAGGTGGGGTCAAGCTGTGTACAAAAGCCCGACCCCCACATACACGCGCGCGTACATCTGTCAGTGGCGATGCGCCGGGCTGCGTACCCCTGCCATGCACGAGGCCGCCAGTTTGCGTACATCTGCGTCTGCCGGGGCGCGAGTTTGCGTACACGACCGCCTCCTCTGGCCGATGCTCGCGCCCCAGCGCACACTCCCGCACAACGCAAGGGGGGGAGCGAATGCCAAACGCCAGCTGGATCGGTCGCCGTGCGGTCCTCGTGGGGACGCTCGCCGCGGCGGGCGCGCCGCTCGCGGCGGGGGCGCAGACGACCGCCGACCCGCTCCCCTCCTGGAACGACGGCAAATCGAAGCAGGCGATCCTCGATTTCGTCCGCGCTATCACCGATCCGTCGAGCAGGGACCTGGTGAATCCGGAGGACCGGATCGCGACCTTCGACCAGGACGGCACGCTCTGGGTCGAGCAGCCGCTCTACGTGCAGGCCGTCTTCGCCCTCGACCGGGTGCGCGCGCTGGCGCCACAGCATCCGGAATGGCAGCACACCGAGCCCTACGCCTCGATCATCTCCGGCAACATGGCAGCCGTTGCGCAGTTCTCCGAGTCGGACTGGCTGAAGGTCATCGGCCCGGCCCATGCCGGCATGAGCACCGAGCGCTTCGAGCAGATCGTCGGCGCCTGGATCGCGACCGCGCGCGATCCCCGGTTCAACCACCTCTACACCGAGCTCGTGTATCAGCCGATGCGCGAGGCGATGGACCTGCTGCGCGCGAACGGCTTCACGGTCTACATCGTCACCGGCGGCGGGCAGGAATTCGTGCGCGCCTACGCGCGGCGCGTGTACGGGGTTTCGCCCGCGCAGGTAATCGGCTCGAGCATCGCCGTGAAGTACGAGATGTCGGATGGCGGCCCGATCCTGCTGCGCGAGCCACACCTGTTCTTCAACGACGACAAGGCGGGCAAGCCGATCGGCATCAACCTGTTCATCGGCAAGCGCCCCTACGCCGCGTTCGGCAACTCGGACGGCGACCGGGAGATGCTGGAATGGACCGGCGCGGGCGACGGTCCGCGCCTGAAGATGCTCGTGCACCACGACGATGCCAAACGCGAATACGCCTACGGCCCCGCAGGGGGATTGCCCGCTTCGAATGTCGGCACGTTCTCCGACTCGCTGATGCAGGAGGCGCAGGCGCGCGGGTGGACGGTGATCAGCATGAAGGACGATTGGAAGCGGGTGTTCGCGTTCGAATAAGACGCCGACCGCTCCGCAACTCGTCCCTCTCCCCTCTCCCTCTTCGGGAGAGGGGAGAGGCCAGGTGAGGGGTGAGGGCGCCAACACGCAGGAGGAAACCCGATGAAACAACCCAACCGCGTAAAGGCCGCGATGCAAGCCGGCCGCAAGGCCCACGGCTACAACCTGACCTTCCCCTCCCCCTGGGTGATCGACATCCTCGGCAAGCTCGACTTCGACTTCGTCTTCATCGACGGCGAGCATGGGCCGTTCGACCTGACGCAGCTCGAGGACCTCTGCCGGACCGCCGAGCGCCATCGCGTGACGCCGATCGCCCGCGTCCCCGACATCGGCTCCTCGACGATCCTGCGTTACCTCGACCGTGGGATCATGGGCATATTGGGTCCTCACATCGCCACCGAGGCGGACGCCCGCCAGCTGGTGCGCGCCTGCCATTTCGGCCCGCTCGGCGAGCGCTCGTTCGGGGCGAACCGCGGTACCGACTACAACGCCGGCATCGCCGACAAGGCGGCGTACTACCGCGAGGCCAACGAGCAGATGCTGGTCTGCGCCCTGCTGGAGGACGTCGCCGTGCTGGACAACCTGGACTCCATCCTCGCGGTGCCGGGCATCGACCTCTACAGCATCGGCCCAAACGACTTCGCCCAAAGCCTCGGCTATCCCGGCCAGCCCGACCATCCGGAGGTGGTCAGGACGATGGAGCAGCTCGCCGATCGCATCCGACGGGCAGGCGGCACGATGCAATCGGACGTGATGAAGGCGGAGTGGGTCAGCAACATGCTGCTCGACGCCGGTCGTCGTATCTTGTCATCGTAGCACCGACAAACTCCAGGGCGACGCACCCTGATTCCTGCGCTCAAGCAAAGTCATTGCGAGGCGCGCGAAGCGGGCCGAAGCAATCCCCTGCCCGGAAGGGATTGCCTCATCGGTTTTGGAGCTGGATGCGCTCAGCTGGAGCCGATGTACGTCGTCATCGCGAACCCCGCAGAGCGGGGTGACGCGATCCAGGCACATTCGCGGAAGCTGGCGTGGATCGCCGCGCCGCCTGCGGCGGCTCGCGATGACCGCGTTCACACTGGCAGGCCAGGACGGTTTGGCGTAGTACCAATCTCCTATCGGGCCGAACGCGCCAGACGACGGGCGCAGGAAGGGCATCCATGACCGCGACGCGGGAGATTATCGAGGTGACGGCCGGCGAATTGGCCGCCGAATTGAAGCGCCGGGGCATCAGCTCCGACGAGAAGGTGACGCTCACCATCGAGCCGGAGCTGTTTCCGGGTCGCCGGGAGTCGCGCAAGCTGGCCATCGCCGCTGGGCTGACGGACGAGGACATTGACCGGCTCGTCGATCAGGCGAGAGAGGAAGTCGCTCCGCGTCTGGGATGAGGCCGTCATCGACGCCGGCGTTTTCATCAGCACGGAACAGCGCATTGATTAGACGTAAACATACGGTCCTTCCGCTTCCGTTTGGCGCGATAATTGCTGTGATTCTGTTCCTCGGTGTGGAGAGGGATTACATAGTCAAATTCATTGAATAGACGTTGAACTCTAAATTCACACAGCCGTGCTGCGGGTCCTTGCTCGCTTGTAGCCATTTGCTATGCAGCTCACCACGCGACTCGGAGGGTCGCCTGCAAGGTTGACCTCGCTATCCCGTATTTGCAAGAACGTTGGCGGCTCGTGAGGAAGCGCATCAGGCGACCCGAAAGACCGGGTAATCGCTTTGGCGCGCCGCGTATTCGAGTGCCGCGGTGATATCCCCGGACTCCAAGTACGGATAGTCGGCCACAACCTCCTCCCGGCTCGCGCCGGGTGCCAGCATGTCCAGGATGTCCTTCACCCGGATGCGCAGGCCTCGCAGACAAGGCCTGCCGCCGCACTGCTGCGGGTCAACGGTGATCCGGTGCAACTCGCTCATGATAGACCCTCCTCCCAGCACTATACGCGGATCAGCAGCCCCTACCCCAACACCCCCGCCACCGCCCCGCTCAGACACGTCGCGATCGTCCCCGATACCAGCGAGCGCGTGCCCAGCGCCACGATCTCCTCGCGCCGCTCCGGCACCATCGCGCCCATGCCGCCGATCAGGATGCCGAGGCTGCCGAAATTGGCGAAGCCGCACAGCGCGAACGTCATGATCAGCCGCGATCGCGCGCTCAGCGCATTCCCCGGCAGCGCCGCCAGATCGAGATACGCGATGAACTCGTTCAGCACCGTCTTCGTGCCCAGCAGCCTCGCCGCCACAGCACTCTCGCCCCATGGCACCCCGATCAGCCACACCACCGGGCGGAACAGGTAGGCGAACAACCCCTGCAACGTGACGGCACCCGGCAGCAAGCCCAGCGCCATGTTCACCAGCGCGACCAGCGACACCGCGACCAGCAGCATCGTCGTGATCCCGACCAGCGGCGCCACGCCCGCCATGGTGCCGCGCACGATCGCCTCCAGGCTGCTCACCGGCTTATCGCGCAGCGCCAGCTCGCCGCCCGCTTCGCCCGGCCCGAACGGCACCATCAGCGCCGCCACCGCGAGCCCCGCCGGCGTGCTGATGATCGAGGCGACGATGATCGTGCCGAGCGCGTTCGGCACCACCGGCCCGAGCACCGTCGCGTAGATCACCATCACCGTTCCCGCGACTCCCGCCATTCCGCAAGTCATCACCGCGAACAGCTCGCCCCGCTGCATGCGCGCGAGGTACGGGCGGATCAGCAGCGGCGCCTCCACCATGCCGACAAAGATGTGGACCGCGGCGGCCAGCGCGAGCGCCCCGCCGACTCCCATCGTTCGCCGCAGCAGCCAGGCGAACGCGCCGGTCAGCCGCTGCAGCACGCCCCAATGAAACAGCAGCGCGCCGAGTGCGCTGATCACCAGCACCAGCGGCAGGATCTTGAAGGCGAGCACCACCGCATAGGCGCGATGCGTCACGTCGAACGGCGCCGGTCCGCCGCCCAGATAACCGAACAGGAACGCCGTCCCCTGGTCCGTCGCGTCCTGCAGCGCCGTCGCCGCGCCGTTCAGCACCAGCACCGCCCCGCGCGCCGCCGCCAGATTGATCAGCACCGCCGCCAGCGCGATCTGCAACCCGACGCCGACCAGCACCGTCCGCCACGCGATGCGCCGCCGGTCCTCGCTGAGCAGGTAGGCGAGAGCCAGCAGCGCGACGAAACCCAACGCGCCCATCACTCATTCCCCTCTCCCCCCGCAGTGCGGGGGGAGAGGCAGGGTGAGGGGTGTGTCCACAACTGCATCACCCTCACCCGGCTCGCTGCGCGAGTCCGACCTCTCCCGCACAGCGGGAGAGGGTGCCAGGGATTGAGTTCGCCCCCGCCCGCTCGCAAGCTGCGCCCCTCGCGGACACCCGGGACACGCACATGGCGCTGAAGGACCAGATCGCGTTCGGCATGTCGCTGCCGCACCGCTCGCCCGATCCGATCGACATGGCGACGGTGCAGCACGTCGCCCAGCGCGCCGAGGCGCTCGGCTTCGCCGATCTCTGGGTGACGGAGAACACGCTCGATCACGTCACCTCCTTCGATCCCGTGGGCATCCTCACCTACGCCGCCGCCGTCACCACGCGCATTCGCGTCGGCGCCTCCGTCGTGGTGCTCGCGATCCACAGCCCGATGACCGTCGCGCATCAATGGGCGACGCTCGATCATATCAGCCGCGGGCGCGCGATTCTCGGCGTCGGCCTCGGCAACGAGCACCACTATCGCGGCTTCGGCGTGCCGAAGGAGGGGCGGGTGCGCCGCTTCCGCGAGGAGGTGGAGGTCATCAAGGCGCTGTGGACCGAGCCGAAGGTCACCTATCACGGCCGCTTCTACCAATTCGACAACGCGACCATGCCGCTCAAGCCGGTGCAGCGTCCGCACCCGCCGATCTGGATGGGCGTCGGCCATCCCGACGCGCTGCGCCGCACCGCGAAGCTCGCCGACGGCTGGATGGGCGCGGGCGGCTCGACCCTCGCCGCGTTCGGCGCCGCCGTGCCCGCGCTGCGCGCCGCATTGCAGGAAGCCGGGCGCGACCCGGCGACGTTCCCCATCTCCAAGCGCATCTTCATTGCGGTCGATGACCGCGCCGACGCCGCGCGCGCCGAGATCCATCGCTGGTTCACCGAGGTCTATCGCAACCCCGCCGGCACCGACACCGCCTCCATTCACGGCACGCCGGAGCAGGTGCGCGAGCGGCTGGAGGAACTGATCGCGATGGGCGCCAGCCACCTGCTGCTCAACCCGGTCTCCCGCCACGCCGAGCAACTCGAAGCGCTGGCCGCGATCGTCGGTCTGCACTAGGCGCGGCGCCGAGGGTCATCACACCGAGCAGCGCGACCAACCCCAGGATAGGCAGCGGCAGGACGATTGCGATCGCCGCGAGCACGCCGGCGAGCGCCCCCGACAGCGCCTCCGCGCCGACCTGCATCGCCTGGTTGCCGCCCATCACGCGGCCCTGCTCCTCCGGACCCGCGCTCTCCGACAGCATCGTCGCGCAGGCCGGCAAGGTCAGCGCGAGCGCCGCGGAAGCCAGGAACAGCACCGGCCACAGCCCGAGCGTCGATGGCGGCACCACCACGGCGGCAACCAGCACCGCGGTCGCCGAACCTGCGACCAACGTCAGCGCGCGTGCGGAGACACGCTTGGCAACCGCGCCGGTGACGCCGAGATTGACCAGCACGATCGGCACGCCGACCCAGGCGATGAACTCGGAGATGCGCGAAACGCCGAGATGGAATGCCTGCGCGAGATACATGGGGTAGGAGCGGAAGAAGCCGAAGATCGCGACGTACAGTAGAAAATTCACCAGGAACATCCGGCGCAGCCGCGGATCGAGCACGACCGACAGCGCGGTGAGCGGGCTCGCCGAACGCGCGCCAGGCGAAGCGACGCGCGCTTCATGGAAGCGCCGCGCGATCGCCACCGCGACGCCGATCAGCAGCAGTAGCACCAGCGCGAACGGCACCGGCGCACCGAACCAGAACGCGAGCTTGCCGCCGACCAGCGGACCGATGACGTAGGCAAGGCTCGCGGACAAGTAGATATAGCCGAAATAGCGCTCGCGCTCCGCCGCCGGCGCGATGTCGGCGATGGCGCCCTGCGCGCACACGATGTTCGCCTCCGCCGCGCCGCCGGCCAGGCACGCGGCGGCGAGCAGCCCCAGGCTGCCCCTCCACAGCGCCAGCACGATCACCGCGTAGCACGCTGTCGTCGCGCTCAATGACACGAGCAGCACCTTCCGCCGCCCATACCGGTCCGACAGGCTCCCCATCACCGGCGAGCCGACGAACTGCCCAAGCGGATACAGCGCCAGCAGCCCGCCCAGGAGCAGCGCCCGCGTCGACGCCGACGTCCCCGCCGCCAGCATGAACCCGTCCGGGCTCAGCAGCAGCGGGGTAAAGACGGTGATCATCAGGCTGTAGCCGACGAAACCGGCGAAGATCACGACGTAGAGCGGGAGAAGGCGGGACAGGACGGCATCCCCTCCCCCTACCCCCTCCCCCAAGGGGGTGGGGGGATCGCCCTCTCGCAATTCGTCCCCCCTCCCCTTGGGGGAGGGGGTAGGGGGAGGGGTCACGCTACCCCGCGTATTTCCCCCCGATCTGCGGCGTCGGCGAGTCGAAGCCCTGGTTCTGCCGGTCCAGCCGCGTCTCGCGCGACCAGGTGCGCTTCAGCGCGTCGCGCACCTTGATCGTCAGCCTGCCGAGCCCCTCGGTCTCCAGCTCCACCGTGTCGCCATCCATGAAGGCGCTCAGCCCGCGATGGTTGGTGCCGGTGGCGAGGATGTCACCCGGGTCCAGCGGATGGATCGAGCTCACCCATTCGATGCAGCGCGCGATCGGATGCGCCATGTCCGACGTGCTGAAATCCTGCTTCATCGTGCCGTTCACCGACAGCCGCACGCGCAAATTCTGCGGGTCGGCGATCTCGTCCGCGGTCACGATCCATGGCCCGATCGGCGCGAAGGTCGCGCGTGATTTCATCTGGAAGAAGACGTTGCCCGGCGGCGGCAGGCCGCGCGCCGAGCCGTCGATGAAGTTCACATAGCCGAACACGTGGCGCATCGCCTGCGCGGCGGGCACGTTGTCGGCGCGCGCGCCGATCACGACCGCGATCTCCGCCTCGCCCTCGAAGATGGTCGCCGGCACGTCGGGCAGCACCATCGTCTCGCCCGGCCCGATCACCGCGGACGGCGCCTTGTGGAACCCGTTGAGCGGCGCGGGTGCGGCGCGCGTGCCGTCCTCCATGTAGTTCACCGCCATGCAGGCGATGTTGCCCGGCCTGGGCAGCGGTGCACGCAGCTGCACGCTGGCAAGCGGCACGCCGCGCGCGCCGCCCGTGTCGGCGAGCCGCGTGCGGAACTCCTCGAATTGGGCGATCAGCTTCGGCATCAGCTCGCGCCGGTCGGCATGCGGGATATGCGGCCCGACGCGGTCGGTGACGTCGATCACCTCCTCGCCGCGGAGCACCCCTAGCCTGTAGTCATCGAAGTGAAGCAGCTTCACTGTGTCCTCCCTGGCATCGCCCAACCCCTCAACCGGAGGACTATATCATGAGCGCCACGACCAGCCGCCCCCTGCCGGCCGCAATCAGCCTCACGGGCAAGCGCGTCCTCGTCACCGGCGCGGCGAACGGGATCGGGCGGGCCGCCGCGCTGGTCCTCGCGAGCCTCGGCGCCGACCTGCTGCTCGCCGACCGCGCCCCGCTCGATGCCGCCAAGACGGAGACCGAGGCAGGCGGGCGTACGTTGCGAAACACGCCAGGGCGACCTGACGGACGACGCCTTCCTGGAGGGCCTGTTCAAGAACACGCGCCTGTCCGCCGTCGCCCATTGCGCGGCGATCATCAACGCCAAGCCCTGGCGCGAGGACCCGGACTGGCGCACTCGCTTCGTCCGCACGATGGATGTGAACGTGCGTGTCCCGCTGACCTTGGGCGCACTCGCGATCGACCACCTAGCCGAGAACGGCGGCGGCGCGATCGTGCTGGTGGGCTCGGTCGCCGGCCGCACCGGCGGCACCTCGCCCACCACCCCGCCCGACTACGCGGCCTCGAAGGGCGCGGTCCATGCGCTCATCAAGCTGCTGTCCCGCCAGGGTGTGACGCGCGGCGTGCTGGTCAACGGCGTCGCGCCGGGTCCGGTCGAGACCGCGATGACGCGCGGCATCGACCTCTCCGACAAAGTGCCGATGCGGCGGATGGGCAAGCCCGAGGAGCTGGGCTGGCCCATCGCCTTCCTCCTCACGCCGGCGGCGAGCTACCTCTCGGGCGCGCTGATCGACGTGAACGGCGGCGCGTTCGTCGGCTAGACCCGGCGACGTCGCCCCACGAAGCCGAGCCCAAGCAGGCCGATCCCAAGCACCGAGATCGCGGCCGGCTCGGGAACCGACGCCGTCAGACCCGACTGGTTGTCGATGATGGTGTCGGCCGCGTTGATGACGATGGCGCCGTAGTTCAGCGGCGGCAGGAAGGGTCCGCGCCCGTTGCTCCACAGTCCACCGTGTCGCCATTGTCGAGCGTGAACAGCACGCCGTACACGTCAAGGAAGCCGCCGGAGCCCGGATAGCCCGTGCACACGATCGGCGACCCGTCGAGATAGATCAGGTTGTCATAGGAGATCGCGTCATCATGAGGCGGCGGGTTCGTCACGGCGAACTTGCTGAAGCTCTTCGGTGCCAGCGGGTCTCCGGCGACCGGATTGATCGGCACGAGTCCGGTGATGTTCGCATTGACGATGCCGATATTGGCATCGCTGAACGTGCCGCTCATGCCCGTGATGGCGAGCGCATTGGCGGGATCGCCCAATACCGGATCCGGCCCGACCATGAAATTTCCCGATCCGGTAATTCCCGCGCCGCTGAAGGTGAACGGGATCGCCGCGGCCTCGGCCCGCGCCGCGACGGCCATGGCGACGAGCAGGGCGCCGCCCGCCAGCAATCCAATTCTCATACTTACCTCCCAGCTTTTCTGGCCGCATCATGACAGCCGGGAAAATTACGTCAACCCAACGCACCCTCATAAGCGAATGACACCGAGCCGCGCGGCATGCGTGACGGCATCGGTGCGGCCGGTCGCCTCGAGCTTGTCGAGCAGCGAGCCGACATGGAACTTGGCGGTGTGCACCGAGATGCCGAGCCGCCGGGCGATCGATTTTGTTGGACGCGCCCTCGGCGAGCAGACCCAGCACCTCGACCTCGCGCGGCGTCAGCGTGGCCTCGGGATCGCATGCCATTTCCGCCGCGGCGGAGATGATGACGGCGTCGGCAGCCTCACCCGTCCGTACGACGCGCAGCCCCGGCACATTCGCGAGCAGCATGCCTAACCGCTCGGCGAGCGCGCCGTCGTCCACGCTGATCGCGATGGCGAGGCGCGGCGCGTCCGCGCGTCGGCTCAAGCGTCGGGCCTCTCGCCGATGGTCAGCGTGATTTCGGTGGTCTCGCCCGCGCGGCGCAGTCCGAGCCGAACCGACGTGCCGACGCTCTCGGGACCCAGCGCACGGATCATGGCCCGGACATCGCGCAGCGCCTCGCCGTTCCAGGCGGTAAGGATGTCGCCCTGGCGCACGCCGGCGGCGGCGCCCGGCCCCTTCGCATCCACGCCCATCACCATTGCGCCGACGCCGGTGCCGTCATCGAGGCGGACCGATTGCAGGGCAAGCCCCAGATAGCCCCTGGCGATACGCCCATGTTCGGCGAGGCGGGCGGCGACGCGCTCGATCGTCGCGGCTGGTATGACCAACACCCGCCGCCTTGGTCCGAACACCGCCATCCCGAAGGGGCGGCCGGAGGCGTCAAGCGCCAGGCTGCCCTCTCCCGCGCGCCGCAGGGCGAGGTCAAGCTCGATGCGCGAATCGATCGTGCCACCGCGCAGGCTGCGCCACGCACCCGCGACAAAGGAGACCGCGCCGAATGCGGCGACCGGTGCTCCTTCGCGTGCACCAACCACGAGCGCGAGCGCCCCAGTCCGGATCGGCGCGGGTTCGAGCCGCACCGGAGGGCTACCGGCGGTGTCGACTTTCAGAAGGGCGATGTCAGTACTCGGATCGCGTCCCGCGACGGTCGCCAGAACCTGGCGACCGGCCAAGTCAACGGCGATCTCTCCCTCGTCCGGAAGGGACTCCTCGGCGGCGACGACAAGGCCGGGGCGCCAGAGGAAGCCGCTCGCGCGGGTTCGCGCGGCACGCACGGAAACGACACTGCCGGCCGAGCTGGGCGACCGCGTCGGCAAGCGCTTCCGAAAGCTCATGCAGGCCGGATGACGACATGGGGAACCTCCTTGATGGTGTTCCCCATGTGCGTCTCCGCCAGCTCGCTGCCACCTGCCCCGATGGGCAGGTCAGTCGTTAGCGCGGCGTGTAACCGGCCGGTCCGGGCGCCGCATTGCTTTGCGTGGCGCCGCTCGGCGGCAGTGTCGCCTGCTGGGTCATCGTCAGGGCCTGCGAGGTCAGGTCGAGACTGCGCGCTCGATCTCCGTGCCCCAAGGCATCCAGGGCAGAGCTGATCTCCTGGATGGCCTGGCTGCTATCTGGAGTGTTGACCTGCCCCTGCGGCACTGAGCGAGTGAGCAGATATGTCTGGGCGTCCTCCAACGCGTGCTGCGCCTTGCCGGTCTGGTTGTTGCGCAGCGCCTGCTGCGCCACCTGCAGATTTTGCGTGGCATCAGCACTCGGACCCAACCCCGTCGGCGGCAAACTCGGGGAGATCACCGATCGCGTGTCGCTCGGGGTGAGGTTGGTCGCATGCCGCGACAGTGGCTGGTGACTGGGCTGCGCCGGGAGCGGGGCGGCGCTGGGCGGCGGCACGCTGCCGACGATCGGGCCGGCGGGCGGCGGTGCCTGGGTCTGCATCTGCGCCATCGCTGGAACGATGGCGAACCCCGCCAACATCGTGAACGCAAGGAACGCGGAGCGCATGACGGTACTCCTCATGGCTGGACAACCGATGGTGCCTAAATCACGCAGCAAACCGCCGGATTCTCCGTTTACGGAATTGTGAAGCGGGCTCAGCGCCAACGGCGGTGAAACCACAGCCACTGCTCGGGGTGCTCGCGCACCCAGCCCTCCACGATGGAGGTGACCATCTGCATGGTTGCGGCAACGTCGACCGCGCCGCCGGCCGCGCGCGGCAGATCGAGCGGCCCGATCGTGTCCACCCGGAACCGGTCTTCGGGCAGCCGGATGACCCGCACCCCGACGACCGGGCACTCGACGCCCCGGGCGAGGCGGGCGAGCGCCGGGTTCGCCTTGCAGCGCCGCCCGAAGAACGTCACGTCGACTCCGCGCGAGAAGTGCTGGTCGACCAGCATCCCGAGATGCTCGCCCCGGCGCAGCGCCGCCGCCATCTCCACCGGCGCTTCCATGCGGGTGCGGATCAACCGGCCCATCAGCGGGGCGCGGATACGTTCGATCTCGGCGGCGACGGCGCGATTGTTCGGCATGCGATAGACCACGGCCGAGGGCAGCCCATGCGCCGCCGCGGCGACCGCCGGCAGCTCCCAGTTGCCGAGATGGGCGGCGAAGCAGAGCGCCGGCAGTCCGTCGTCCTGCAGCTGATAGAAGAGCGGAGCGGAGTCCGTCTCGATCCGTCCGACGCCCGGGCGCTCCGGATCGTAATCCCAGAGCCGGCCGAGATGGACGTATTCGCCCGCCACCCGGCCGAGATTGTCCCACGCGCCGCGCAACGTCGCCTCGATCCACGCGCCGTCGCGGTCGGGAAACGCAGCGCGCAGGTTGGCGCGGCCGATGCGGTGCGCCGGGGTCAGCGGCCCAAGCCGGCGCGCCGTGGCGCCGCACAATTCGGAAGCGCGGTCGGGGTCGGTGCGTGCGAGTGTGCGCAACAGCCCAGCGACTGCACCGCCGAAGAGTCGTTCGATGAGGTTCAGCGGGAGGGTCCTCTTACAGCCCCACCAAGATCTTCCCGAACACGTCCCGCCGCTCCAGCCGCTCCAGCCCGCGCTGCAAATCGTCGAGCGTGTATTCCGAATCGATCACCGGCCGCACGCCTGCGGCGATCCGCCCGAGCGCACGGCTCAGCGCCGCGACCGGCGCGCCGAAGGAGCCGATGATCCGATACTGCTGCTGAAAGAGCTGCATCAGGTTGATGCTGCCCGAAGGTCCGGAGGTCGCCCCGCAGGTCACCAGCCGTCCGCCCCGGCGCAGCGACAACAAGGAGCCGCCCCAGGTGTCGGCGCCGGTATGCTCGAACACCACGTCCACCCCGCGCTTGGCGGTCAGCTTGCGCACCACACCTTCGAACCGGTCCTCGCGGTAGTTGATGACGTGATCGGCCCCCAGCGCGCGCGCCTTCCCGGCCTTCGCCTCCGAGCCCACCGTGGTGATCACCGTGCAGCCGATCGACTTCGCGATGCGGATCGCGATGCTGCCGATGCCCGACCCGCCGGCATGGATCAGCACCCACTCGCCGGGCTCGAGCTTCGCGTTGTCGAACAGCATGTGCTCGACAGTCGAGTAGGCGACGGCGACGCAGGCGGCGTCGCGCATGTCGACGCCGTCCGGCACCTTCAGCGTCAGCCGCGCCGGATGCGTCGTCATCTCCTGGGCGAAGCCATCGAGATGAAAGCCGCGCACGCCGGACGGATTCTCGCAGAGATTCTCGATCCCCTGTCGGCAGAAGCGGCACGCGCCGCAGACGATCGCAGCGTAGGGAACGACGCGATCGCCCGTCGCGTATCCCGTAACGCCCTCACCCGCCGCCAGCACCTCGCAGGACGCCTCGGCGCCCACCGTCAGCGGGAACCGCCGCTTCGCGAACGCCATGCCGCGCAAACCCCAGAGGTCGATGTGGTTGAGCGCGACCTGGCGCACGCGCAGCAGCAGCTCGCCCGCTCCGGGTGCTGCCGGCGGGTCGATGTCGCGCAGCGCAACCTCGCGCTCGGCGAGCAGTTGCAGGGCCCTCATTCGGGCGGCGCGCCGATCACCAGGCTCACGTTCTGCCCGCCGAAGCCGAAGGAGTTGGAGACGGCGTGCGCGACGCGCGCATCACGCGCGACATTGGGCACGCAATCGACCGGCAGTGCCGGATCGGGCGCGTCGTAGTTGATCGTCGGCGGCAGCCTGCCGCGCTGCAGGGCGAGCACGGTGAACACCGCCTCGATCGCGCCCGCCGCGCTCAGCGTATGGCCGATCATCGACTTGTTCGACGAGATCGGCAGGCTCGATGCGCGCTCGCCGAACACGGTGGAGACGGCGAGCCACTCCATCTTGTCGTTCTCCGGCGTCGATGTGCCGTGCGCGTTGATATAGCCGACCGCCTCCGGCGGCAGGCCGGCATCGGCGAGCGCGTTCCTGAGACAGGCAATGATCGGCTTGCCATCGGGCGAGGATCGGGTGCGATGGAAACTATCCGCCATCTCCCCGCATCCCTCGATGACGCCGAGGATGCGCGCACCTCGGGTCCGTGCGTGTTCGAGGCTTTCGAGGACCAGCGCCCCCGCCCCTTCCGCCATCACGAACCCGTCGCGGTCCTTGGTGAAGGGACGCGCGGCACCTTGCGGATCGTCGTTGCGGGTCGACAGCGCGGAAAGCAGCGAGAAGCGGATCAGCGTCTCCTGGTTCACCGAGGCATCGGTTCCGACGCAGAGCGCCGCCTCCGCCTCTCCTCTCCGGATTGCCTCCACGCCAAGCTGGATCGCGGTCGCGCCGGACGCGCACGCCGTCGATGTCGCGATCGGCGAGCCCTTGGTGCCGAACTCGTCGGCCAGCGCCTCGGCGACCGAGCCGAACAGGAAGCGCTGGTGCCAGGGCGCGAATCCGCGCTGCGCCGCCGCCCTCAGCAACCCGTCATAGCCTTTACTACCCGGCGTCGTCTCGGCCAGCGCGCGGCGGTTGCGCCACTCGATCTCCACCGGCGCGAGCGCGAGAAAGAGCGGGCCTGGAAAGTCACCCGGCACCCCAATCCCGGCGCCGTCGATCGCCTCGGTCGCAACCCGCCGCGCCATCTCCTCGGCGAGCCCGGCCGATGAGGGATCATCGAGCGCGACGAAATCGACCGCGCCGGCGATCGTGGTACGCAGCCCGTCCAGCGGGAACCGGCCGATCTGGCGGATACCCGATCGCCCCGCAGTGAGCGCGGCCCAGTTGTCCTCTATGCCCTCGCCCAGCGAGGTGAGCACGCCGATCCCGGTGACCACCACCACCGGCCGGCCCTGGCTGTCGCGATTTGCGTTCATACGCCGCTTTTATAGTCCCCCCTCCCGTTGAGGGAGGGGGTAGTGGGAGGGGTCCACGTCATTCCCCGCTCACCAGTGCCATCGCCTCGCCGCGCCAGTGTCCCCATCCGCTGACCAGCACCTGGCGCAGCGGTGCCTGCATCGGCGCCTCTCCTGTCTCCAATGGCGGAAACAGCGTCTCCTGCTGCACAGCGAGCGCGCCGAGTGCCAGGGCGGCGGGAAAGCACGGCTCCAGCGAATGGCCCCAGGCATTCGCGACGGCGCGCACCGGCAGATCGAGCGAGTCGAGGAACGCCAGTTCCTCCGCGCTCGCCGGCGCCGCCCCCGACGCGGCGGACAGCACCGCGGCATGCGCCGGGTCAAGATGCTGGCGCATCGCCGCGAGCTGGCGCGCCGCATTCGCGGCCGCCTCGCCCGGCCCACGCCGGCAGCGGTCGGCGGCGATCGCGGCGATCGTCGCGATCGACGCCACACCGCGTGCCGTCGCATGTTCGCGCGCCTCGATCACCAGGAAGCAGCCGAGCGAGCCCAGCACGATCCCGCCGCCGCGCTCCTGGCGCGCCCGCACCGGCGCCCACTCGCCGCGCAGCAGCGTGTCGCCCAGCGCGTAGTTCAGCAGCATCTCCGGCCGCTCGACATTCTGCGCGCCTCCAACGAGGAAGACGTCGCCCTGCCTCGCGAACAGCCGCGCGCAGGCGATGCGCACCGCATCCGCGCCCGACGCCTCCTCGCCCATGAAGGTGCGCGAGGAACCGACCACGCCATGCACGATGGAGATGTTGCCGGCGAGCAGGTTGGAGAGCTGGGCGAGGAACAGCGTCGGGCGGAGGCCGCCCATGAGTTGCGTGTTCAACTCCGATTCCGGGCTCCCGAGCACCGCGGCGTCCACCGCCGGATCACGCTCCCCGCCACCTGCGCAGACGATCATGTGCGTCTGCTCGAGCAGCGTCGCGTCGCCTTTGAGCCCGGCTTGATCGAGCGCGAGGCCCGCCGCATAGACGCCGATCCGCTGCCAGGGCTCCATCTGCCGCTGATCGCCGCGCTTCGGGATCTGCTTGTCGAAATCGAGCGCCACCATCGGGTGCACCGGGAACGGCGCGAACCTCTCGGCATCCACCACCGGGTGGAACACACCCGGCGCCGTCAGCGCCGCCCAGTGCGCCTCCGGACCCTCGCCCAGCGAGGAAACCAGGCCGATGCCGGTGATGACCGCGTCGCGCTCATGCGGCATGGAGCCACTCCTCGGCCACGCCGACCCGGCGGGCCGCGTCGAGCATGGCACCGCGCAGCGTTGGTGTCGGGAAGGGAGCGGTCCGGTACGTGATCTCCGCCTCCGCCACGCTGTGCCCGTCGCGCGTGAGCCGCCCGCTGGCGACGGCGTAGCCCGAGCCGTCATGCACCAGGCGGGCCTCCGCCGTCAGCGCGGCGCCCGGCTCGACAAAGCCGCGCAGCTTCGCCTCGCTCACCTTCGCGAGGAAGGCCATCCGCGCGAAGCGCCCGAGCGCCAGGACCAGCCAGCCGCCGGTCTGCGCCATCATCTCGATCATCAGCACGCCGGGGAGGATCGGATAGCCGGGAAAGTGCCCCTCGAAAACCGGGCTCTCCTCCGGCACCTGGCAGGCGGCGCGCACCATTCCCGCCGCCGGGTCCAGCTCCAGCACCCGGTCCACCATCTGAAAGGTTTCGAGCCGCATGCCGGCGGTCAGGCAGCCTTGGCGGCAACCAGCGAATCGATATTGGAGCTGAGATCGCTGAGGACGAAATAGCGGTCGGACGAAACCTTCCCCTCGTTGACTTCCTGCGTCCACTTCTCGAGCGGCATCTTGATGCCGAACGCCTTGTCGATCGCGAAGGCCACGTCGAGGAAATCGAGGCTATCGATCCCGAGATCGTTGATCGCATGGCTCTCCGGCGTGATCTTCTCACGCGGGATGTCGCACGTCTCCGAGATGATGCCGGCGATCGTTTCGAACGTGGATGCCATTCCGTAGGCCTCTGCTCCGGGACCGGGTGATACACCACAGGCGCCCCCGCGCCGCAAGGGCGACCGGCGGGCCTCAAGGAGGCGATTTCATGGCGGAAGGACTACGGTTCGGCCCGCTGGGGCGAGCGCATCGTCTGTGTATGCGTCGACACTTTCGGTGATCCGCGAGTCGGTCCTGAGATCAGGGGTAGATCGTAGGGCGGATGCAATCCGCCGCCACCACGACGGCGGATTGCATCCGCCCTACGTATCTCGCTTCGATGATTCCAGGGTACTGGCTCCTACAACCAGTGCGCCGGCTGCCACTGCCAGCCGCTCGGGGTCTGCGCCCAATAGCCCGGCATGAACATGTTGCTCTGCGTGGTGCGTGGCACATAGACGCCGGGCGTCCAGACATAGTTCGCGCCGTTCCAATCCCAGTGGCCGGGCTGCCAGATCAGCGGCGTCGCTGAGACCGGCGGGTTGGGGATCACCTCCACCGTGGTTGCCGGGATCGGCGGCGGATAGGCCTGCCCCACCGCGCACCCGGCGAGCATCGCGAGCCCGGAGGCCAGCGTCACGCCAAGGAGTGGCCTCGAGATCATGCGAACCCTCCAACGATGCGAATAGCGCAACAGATGGCGCCCCCGGCCGAGCTTGTCCATGCACGGATTACGGAGGCAGCAGCACGGTCGCGACCGCCTGAGCGGCGATCCCCTCCCCCCGCCCGGTGAAGCCGAGCCGCTCGGTCGTGGTCGCCTTTACGGAGACGCGCGCCGGCGGAACCCCGAGCAGCTCGGCGAGGCGGGCGATCATCGCCGACGCGTGCGGGGTGATCTTCGGGTGTTCGCAGATAAGGGTGACGTCGGCATTGGCCAATGTCCCACCGCGCGCGGCGATCCGTCCGGCAGCGTGGGTCAGGAAGCGGGCGCTGTCGGCGTCCTTCCAACTCGCCTCGGAAGGCGGGAAATGCCGCCCGATATCGCCCTCTGCGAGCGCGCCGTAAATCGCGTCGCACAGCGCGTGGATTCCGACATCGGCGTCGGAGTGTCCGGCGAGCCCGCGCTCGTGCGGCACCTCCACCCCGCAGAGCACCAGCCGCCGCCCCGCCTCCAGCGCATGGACGTCAAAGCCGGTGCCGACCCGCGGCACGAGGGGGGCAGCCATGGCCCGCTCGGCCCGCATGAGGTCGTCCTTATAGGTGATCTTGATGTTGTCCTCCGCCCCGGCGACGAGAACGACGGGCAGGCCCTGCGCCTCGAGCAGCGCGGCGTCGTCGGTCGCCGAGACGACGCCCGCGCGATGCGCGGCGAGAACCGCCGCGAAACGGAACGCCTGCGGCGTCTGGGCGCGGAACAGCCCGTCGCGCGGCACCGTCGCCGCGATCCGACCGCCCTCCCCGCGCTTGAGCGTATCGGCCACCGGCACGGCCGGGATGGCGCCGGGCGCGTCGCGCAAGGCAGCGAGCAGGACTTCGATCGTGCCGGACGGGATCAGCGGCCGCGCCGCGTCGTGGATCAGCACGCAATCGGGGGCGTACGCCACGAGCGCCTCCAGCCCGGCGCGCACGCTGTCCTGCCGGGTGGCGCCGCCCGGCACACAGGGCAGATGGGCAATCCCGTCGAGCGCCGGGTCGATCCAGGCCGCCTCCCCGACCGGCTGCAGCAGGGCGCCCACATGGGCGCGCGAGGGCCTCGGCGGCGTGGCGGATGACCGGCCGGCCGAGGAGGGGCAGGAACTGCTTCGGCGTCTCCGCCCCGAACCGGCTGCCGGAGCCCGCGGCGACCAGGATGGCGGCGGTCTTCATGCCGGGGACGTTTCGGAGGTTGGGGCAAGCGCGTCAATCAGGCAGAGGCCCGAACCGCGTCCCCTTTCCCAAGAGCTTGCGGGGATAGGCAGCGTGAGGGGGTCTTCGGACCAAGGTGCCTGCGGACGCGAATTCCCGAGTGGATGCTCCTCGCCGTTGCGCCGACCCGCCCTGTGGCGGTAAGTTGCCCAAATCATGGGCATGTGTCGTTCCCCTACCACAACACCGCTCGCCCCGATCGACCTCGGCGACGGCGTTCGGATCGAGGTGCCCGTTATCTTGGCGCCCATGTCCGGCGTATCGGACCTCCCGTTCCGTCGCCTCGCCAAGCACCAGGGCGCCGGCATGGTCGTCTCCGAGATGATCGCTTCCTGGGCGATGGTGCGGGAGAACCGCAACACGCTGCGCATGGCCGAGGTGGACGGCTGCGGCGGGGTCAGCGCCGTGCAGCTCGCCGGCTGCGATCCGGGCGCCATGGCCGAGGCCGGGCGGATCGCGGTCGATCTGGGTGCCGACCTGATCGACATCAATTTCGGCTGCCCGGTCAGGAAGGTCGCTGTCGGCCAGCAGGCTGGCTCGGCGCTGATGCGCGACGAGGCCGCCGCCGCCGCACTGCTGGGGGCGACCGTCAAGGCCGTGCCCGTTCCCGTCACGCTGAAGATGCGGATGGGCTGGGACCATGCTAGCCTCAACGCGCCGCGCCTCGCCCGCATCGCCCAGGATGTCGGCATCCGCATGGTCACGGTGCACGGCCGCACCCGCCAGCAATTCTACACCGGCACCGCCGATTGGGACTTCATCGCCCGGGTGAAGCAGGCGGTCACGATCCCAGTGATCGCAAACGGGGACATCCTCACCGAGGAGGACGCGGCGGAGGCGCTGCGCCGCTCGGGCGCCGACGGGGTGATGATCGGACGCGGCTGCTATGGAAGACCCTGGTTCGCCGCGCACGCCGCGCATTATCTCTGCACCGGGATCCGTTTGCCGGAGCCGCCGCTCGCGGCGCAGCAGGCTGTCCTGCGCAACCACTACGACGCGATGCTGGTCCACTACGGAACCGACGCCGGGCTTCGGCTCGCCCGCAAGCACGTCTCCTGGTACTCGCGCGGCCTGCCCGGCTCGGCGGAGTTCCGCGCCGAGATCAACCAGCTGGGCGACGCCGTGACGGTCGTGGCGCGGATCGACAGGTTCTACGACCGGTTGATCCAGGCGGGCGTTCGCCGCGCGCCGCCGCTGCGCGAGCCGGACGCGCTGGCCGAGGCGGCGTGAACGACGCCGCAAGCAGCCTGCTCGGAAGCGCGACGCGCGCCCGCGCGCCCGACGCGGGATTCATCCTTGCCGCCCTGCCGGTGCCGGTGGTGTTGCTCGATCCGGCGAATCGCGTCCGCTTCGTCAATCAGGCCGCGGAGCAGTTCCTCGGTGTCTCCGCCCCGCAACTCATCGGCCACGCGCTGCGTGACCTGGTTCCAGCGGACAATCCGCTCTTCCTCTTGATCGAGCAGGCGCGCCAGCATGAGGTCAGCATCGCCGATCATGACCTGACGCTCGACAGTCCGCGGTTGCACAAGCCCGGCATCACCGTGTTCGCGGCACCCCTGCCGGAGGAACCGGGAGCGGTGCTCCTCGTATTGCAGGATGCCTCGGCCGCCCGCGCGCTCGATCGCCAGCTTGCGTTCCGCGGCGCCGCGCGCAGCGTGAGCGGGATGGCGGCGATCCTCGCCCATGAGGTGAAGAACCCGCTGTCCGGCATCCGCGGCGCGGCGCAGCTCCTGGAGACGAACGCGACCGGGTCGGACCTCGAGCTCGCGACGCTGATCCGCGAGGAGGCCGACCGCATCCGCGCCATGGTCGACCGGATGGAGATGTTCGGCGACCGGCCCATGGCGCGCACCGCGGTCAATATCCACCGTGTCCTGGGCCATGTCCGCAAGCTCGCCGGCAGCGGCTTCGCGGCGAACGTCCGGTTTCAGGAGATCTACGATCCGTCCTTGCCGTCCGTGTCCGGCAACCGCGACCAGCTCGTCCAGGCGATCCTGAACCTGGTGAAGAATGCCGCGGAGGCCATCGCCGGGGAGGCGCATCCGGAGATCCAGCTCCTGACCGGATTCCAGCACGGCATGCGGATCGCTATGCCAGGCTCGCCGCACCGGCTTGAGTTGCCGCTGCAGGTCACGGTCCGCGACAATGGTCCGGGCATCCCGGACGACATACGCGCGCACTTGTTCGAGCCATTCGTCACCTCCAAGCCATCCGGCAGCGGCCTCGGCCTCGCGCTTGTCGCCAAGATCGTCGGCGACCATGGCGGGCTGATCGAGGTGGACAGCCGCCCGGGGCGGACCGAGTTCAGGCTGCACCTTCCGGTCATATCCGACGAGGACGAGGATGGCTGAGCGCCTGCCCACCGTCCTCGTCGCCGATGACGACCGCTCGATCCGCACGGTGCTCACCCAGGCGCTCGGCCGCTCGGGCTACCAGGTGCGCGCCACCGGCCACGCCGCCACTCTCTGGCGCTGGGTGGAGGACGGCGAGGGCGACCTCGTGATCACCGACGTCGTCATGCCCGACGCCAACGGGCTCGACCTGATCCCGCGCATCCGCCGGCTCCGCCCCGACCTGCGCATCATCGTCATGAGCGCGCAATCGACGCTGATGACGGCGGTACGGTCCGCCCAGCGCGGCGCCTTCGAGTATCTGCCGAAGCCATTCGACCTTGGCGACCTGATTGCCGCCGTGGGACGCGCGCTCTCCGCGTCCGCCGCGCCGCCGGCGCCGCTTCCCGGGCCGCCCGGTGATCCGGAGGATCAGCTCTCCCTGATCGGCAGTAGCCCGGCGATGCAGGAGATCTATCGCACGATCGCCCGCCTCACGACCGCCGACCTCACGGTGATGATCAACGGCGAGTCGGGCACCGGCAAGGAGCTCGTCGCACGGGCGCTGCACGAGCACGGCAAGCGTCGCGGTGGACCGTTCGTCGCCATCAACATGGCGGCGATCCCGCGCGAGCTGATCGAGAGCGAGCTGTTCGGCCACGAACGGGGCGCGTTCACCGGCGCGCTCGCCCGCAGCGCCGGACGCTTCGAGCAGGCAGCCGGCGGCACGCTGTTCCTCGACGAGATCGGCGACATGCCGCCCGAGGCGCAGACCCGGCTGCTGCGCGTGCTGCAGGAGGGGGAGTTCACCAGCGTCGGCGGGCGCACCCCGATCAAGGCCAATGTGCGCATCATCGCCGCGACCCACCGCGACCTGCGCGCCGCGATCCGGCAGGGCCTGTTTCGCGAGGATCTGTTCTACCGTCTGAACGTGGTGCCGATCCGCATCCCGCCGCTGCGCGAGCGCGTCGAGGACATCCCCGTGCTCGCGCGCCACTTCCTCAACCGCGCCTCCGCCGACGGGCTGCCGCGCAAGCTGCTCGACGAGCAGGCCGTCGAGCGGCTGAAGCGCCACAAATGGCCCGGCAATGTCCGCGAGGTGGAGAATTCTGATGCGCCGTCTCGCCGCGCTGTGCCTGGACGACGTGATCGGCGCGGGCGCGATCGAGGCGGAACTGGAAGAGGCCACCCCCGCCCAGGAGACGGCGCGGGTCAACGGCGCCGAGCCGTTGGCGAACGCGGTGGAGCGGCACATCCGCGCCTTCCTCGCCGCCCATGAAGGGGGGCCAGGGCCGTCGGACGTCTATGATCGCGTGATCGCCGAGGTCGAGCGCCCGCTGATCCGGCTCACGCTCGCGGCGACGCGCGGCAATCAGATCAAGGCAGCCGCCATGCTAGGGCTGAACCGCAACACGCTGCGCAAGAAGATCCGCGACCTCGACATCATGGTGACACGGGGAAGCGCATGAACGTCTCTCCGCCACAGGATCAGTTGCGTCCGCCGGAGGTTCAGCGCCGGAGCGGATTGGCGCACCGGATCGCCGCGATCCTGCTTGGCAAGGCGGTGACGATCACCCTCGTCGTGCTCGCCCTCGCGGTCGGCCTCGGCACGTTCGTGGTCATGGCGCGCGGCGTGCCGTTCGGCGTGCAGGCCGGCGCGGGCGCGGCGCTGGTGCTCGCCAATCTCTCGGTCCTGCTGCTTCTGGCCGCAGTGCTCGCCGGCCGGCTCACGCGCGTATGGGTGGAGCGGCGGCGCGGATCGGCCGGATCGCGGCTGCACGTGCGCCTGGTCCTGCTGTTTGGTGGCGTCGCGGTCGCCCCGGCGATCCTGGTCGCGGTGTTCGCCGTCGCCTTCTTCCATTTCGGCATCCAATCCTGGTTCAACGACCCGGTACGCTCGGCACTGGACGGCTCGCTCCAGGTGGCACGCGGCTATCTCGACGAGCATCGCAACAATATCCGAGCCGTCGCGCTCGAGATGGCCAACGACCTCAACCGCGCGGGGGTCTACCTGCTCTCCGCGCCCGGCGTGTTCGCGCAGATCCTCGGCGAGCAGACGACGCTGCGCGGACTGACCGAGGCGGTGATCTACGACCCCGCCTCCGGCCAGGTCATGGCGTCTGCGGGCCTGTTCGGCGATCTCGGGCATCGCACGGCGCCCGCCTGGGCGACCGAGCAGGCGCGCAGCGGCGATGTGGTGGTTATCAACTCCGCCGATGGGACGCGCGTGCAGGCAGTGGTGCAGCTCGAACTCGCATCCCGCGCTGATGCTGATGATCGGCCGCCCGGTCGATCCGCAGATCGTCGGCTACATGCAGCGGACCGAGCACGCGGTCGCCGAATACAAGCGGCTCGACGAGAACCGGTCCTGGTTGCAGATCGCCTTCGCCTGGATATTCGCGACAGTGGCACTGCTGGTGCTCTCGGCGGCTGTGCTGATCGGGCTGCTGATCGCCAACCAGATCGCCCGCCCGGTCGCCGGGCTCATCACCGCCGCCGAGCGGGTGCGCGGCGGCGACCTTTCGGTCCGTGTGCCCGACCTCGCCACGGATGACGAGATCGCCGGCCTGTCGCGCGCCTTCAACCGCATGACCGGCCAGCTCTCGGCGCAACGGGCGGAGCTGATGGAGGCGTACCGGCAGATCGACGAACGCCGACGCTTCACGGAGACCGTGCTCGCGGGGGTCTCGGCGGGCGTGATTGGGCTCGATGCAAGGGGCCTCGTGGAGCTGCCCAACAAGACGGCCGACGAACTGCTGGGGATCGACCTCCTGGCCGCCACGGGACAGTCGCTCGCGATGGTGGTACCGGAGTTCGCCCCGTTGCTCACCGCTGCCTTCGCCACGCCTGAACGGGCGCATACCGACGAGGTGCAGATCGGAGCCGCGCAGACGCGGCGCACATTGATCGTGCGGATCGGCGCCGAAGGCGGCGGCGGCGGCGTGCGCGGCTTCGTTGTTACCTTCGACGACATCACCGCGCTGCAGGCGGCACAGCGCAAGGCCGCCTGGGCGGACGTCGCTCGCCGGATCGCCCACGAGATCAAGAATCCGCTGACGCCGATCCAGCTCGCCGCGGAGCGGCTGAAGCGCCGGTTCGCACGCGAGATCTCGTCTGACCCTGAGACCTTCACGCAATGCGCCGACACGATCGTGCGGCATGTCGGCGACATGCGCCGCATGGTCGACGAGTTCTCAGCCTTCGCCCGGATGCCGCAGCCAGTCATCAAGGTCGAGGATGTGGGCCGGATCGCGCGCGAAGCGGTGGTTTTGCAGAAAACCGCGCATCCCGAGATCGAGTGGGAGGTCGACATCCCCGAACGCGGGCCGCTCGCGCCCTGCGACAGGCGCATGTTGCGCCAGGCGCTCAGCAACCTGCTGTTGAATGCCGCCGATGCGGTCGCCATGCGGCCGGAATTGGCGGCGCCGGGCTCGGGGCGAATCGCCCTCAGCGTCTATACGGACGACGGATCGGTGCGGATCAGCGTCGTCGACAACGGTATTGGCCTGCCGGAGCAGGACCGCACGCGTTTGATGGAGCCGTACGTGACTCACAAGCCGAAGGGAACCGGGCTCGGACTCGCGATCGCCAAGAAGATCATGGAGGATCATGGCGGCCAGCTCGCGCTGGACGACCGGACGGACGAGCCCGGGGCCGTCGCCACGCTGACCCTGCCGGCGAGGATGGCCGATGCCGCATGACATCCTGATCGTCGACGACGAGCCCGATATCCGGCTGCTGATCGACGGCATCCTCCGCGACGAGGGCTATGAGACGCGCCAGGCGGCTGATTCCGACACCGCCCTCGCGGCGTTCCGTGCCCGCCGCCCCTCGCTCGCGATCCTTGACGTGTGGCTGCAAGGCTCGCGCCTCGACGGACTCGGCATTCTCGCCGCGCTGCACAGCGAGGAGCCGCAAATCCCGGTGGTGATGATCTCGGGGCACGGCACGATCGAGATGGCGGTGCAGGCAATCCAGCGTGGCGCCTACGATTTCATCGAAAAGCCGTTTGAGTCCGACCGCCTGCTGCTGTGCATGCGGCGCGCTCTGGAAGCGGCGGCGATGGCGCGCGAGAACGCCGAGCTGCGCCTGCGCGCCGGCCCGGAGACGACGCTGACCGGCGACAGCGCGACGGTCACGGGCGTGCGCCACCAGATCGAGAAAGTCGCGCCGACCGGATCGCGGGTGATGATCCAGGGCCCGGCCGGGTCGGGCAAGGAGGTCGCGGCGCGGATGATCCATGCCCGCTCGCGCCGCTCGGGCGGGCCATTCGTGGTGCTGAACTGCGCGACACTGGCGCCCAATCGGTTCGAGGAGGAGCTGTTCGGCATCGAGGCGGGCCAGGATCCGACCGCCCATCCGCGCCGCGCCGGCGTGCTGGAGCGCGCGCATGGCGGCACGCTGCTGCTCGACGAGGTCTCCGACATGCCGATCGAGACCCAGGGGAAGATCGTGCGCGTGCTGCAGGACGCGACGTTCGAACGCCTCGGCGGCTCGGCGCGGGTCAAGGTGGACGTCCGCGTGCTGTCGACCAGCAACAAAGATCTGCACGCCGAGATCGCCGCCGGACGTTTCCGCGAGGATCTGTACTACCGGCTTTCGGTGGTGCCGCTGAAGGTGCCGCCGCTCAAGGACCGGCGGGAGGACATTCCGGCGCTCGCGCGGACGTTCCTCGCCCGCTCGGCGGAAAGCTCCGGGATGCTGCGGCGCGAATTGTCTGCCGACGCGCTCGCCGCGCTACAAGCCTATGTCTGGCCCGGCAACGTCCGCCAGCTGCGCAACCTAATGGACTGGCTGCTGATCATGGCGCCAGGCGCGCCGGGCGATCCGGTGCGCGCGGACATGCTGCCACCCGAGATCAGCGCGGGTGCCCCTGCCCTGCTGACCATCGATCCCACCGCGGATATCATGTCGCTGCCGCTGCGCGAGGCGCGGGATTTGTTCGAGATCCAGTACCTGCAAGCCCAGCTCCTGCGCTTCGGCGGCAATATCAGCCGCACCGCCCAGTTCGTCGGCATGGAGCGCAGCGCGCTGCATCGCAAGCTGAAGCAGCTCGGCGTGCACGCGGAGGAGCGGGTGAACGGGTAGGGGCTGGTCTCGAGGAGAGAGCCTTTGTCCCTGCACGCGGCTGTCCGGTTCTCAGTTGGTCGCCATGTTCTTCGCCGCAAGTTCGCGCTTGGCATTCTCGTTCTTCGAAAGATCCGCAAGACCCATGCCGCGGAGGACATTGGCCGCCTTTGTGAACTGGACATTGTCGTAGCCGACAATCTCGATACGGTTACCCCAGGGATCGCGGAAGTCGAGGAAGGGGCCGGGGATGGTCTCGATGCCGGCCTCGGCGAGCGCCTGTCGGACGGCCTCCTTGTCGTCGACTACGAGACCGAAGTGCCGTCCGTCGTCGGCCGGCTGCTTTCGGCCGGCCTGGAGCGCCAGGAACTGGTCGCCGAGGTCGATGAAGGCCATCGATTCACTTTTGCCGCGGAGCGTGAAGTCGAACAGCCGGCCGTAGAATTCGAGTGCCTCGTCGATGTCGCCGACCTCGAGCGCGATGTGATTGAAGCCGACCACGCGTGCCTTTCCCGCTCCAGACATGATGCTACCTCCCAAACGCCTGCCGCAGCGCCGCCGCCATCATCTGCATCGAGACCTCGGACGCGCGGATGATCTTGCCCATGCTCAGGAAGCCGTGGATCTGGTCGGAGAAGTGCAGCAGCTTGACGCGCACGCCCTCGCGTTCCAGCCGCTCGGCATAGGCGATGCCCTCGTCGCGCAGCGGGTCGGCGGCCGCCGTCAGCACCAGCGCAGGCGCCGTGCCCGCGACGCTCGCCGCGCGCAGCGGCGAAGCACGCCAGTCCAGCCGGTCGCGGTCGTCGCGCATATAGTGGTCGATGAACCACTTCATCGTCGCTGTCGTCAGCGGTACCCCCTCGCGCACGGTCTGTGACGACACGCTGACCATCATCATGTCCGTCGCCGGATAGATCAGGAGTTGGAACACAAAGGGCGGCAGGGTGCCGTCGCGCGCCATCAGCGCCATGACCGCCGCGAGATTCCCGCCGGCCGAGTTGCCGGCCGCCGCGACGCGGCGCGGATCGACATGCAGGCGTGCCGCGTTGTCGACCACCCATTGCGTCGCCGCGGCACAGTCCTGTACGGCGGCGGGGAATTTGTGCTCCGGCGCCATCCGGTAGTCGACCGCCACCACGGCGCAGCGCGCGAGATTCGCCATCCGCCGGCACACCACGTCATGCGACTCGAGCCCGCCAAGAAGCCAGCCGCCGCCGTGATAGTAAACGAGCACCGGCAGCGTCTCGGCTTCCGTCCCGCCCAGCGGACGATAGGAGCGCAGCGGAATGTCGCCCAGCGGACCCGGCGCGGTCATGTCGCGCGCCTCGGCGACGTCCTCCGCCTCCGGCTGCAGAATCTCCCGGCTCGCCATATAGGCCGCGCGCGCCTCATCGGGGGTGAGTGTCTCGAAGGCCGGCCGGTTGGCGGCGCGCATCATGTCCAGGACGATTTGCGTGTCCGGATCGTAGGTCATGGTTTCATCCACTCGGTGATGGCCTTGGCCGTCGCGTCCGGCTGGTCGAGCTCCGCGAGATGTCCGGCCCCCGGGATGACCCGCAGCTCGGTCTTGCCCTTGATCTTCGCGCGGAATGTCTCGACGTAGCCGCGCGGCATGATGCGGTCTTGCTCGCCCCAGATCAGCAGGGTCGGCGCCTCGATCAGTCCCAGGCGCCGCTCCAGCTTGGTGTTGCCGAGCGGCCAGAAGATGCGCGCCGCGGCTTCATTCGCGCGTGTCTGCTCGATTGGCCACTCGATCGAGTTCGCCCCTTCGGGCGCCGCCTTCAACGCCTTGTAGATGGCGGGATCGGCGCACAGCAGGCCGGGCACGTCATCGGCGCGCTGCGCCCATGGGTCGGTCGCTGGCTGCTTCTCGTCGAACAATCCGAACGGGCCGATCAGCGCGATGCGCCCGACCTGTCCCGGCCACAGCGCCGCGGCCTCGGCGACGAACGAGGCGCCGACGGAACTGCCGGCCAGGTCGGCGTTCCGCAATCCCGCCTTGTCGAGGATTTCGCGCACCGCGAGTAGCCAGTCGAGATGTGTGTCGAGCACCGTGTGCCCTCGGTCGCCGCCCGGAAAACCGGGCAGCGACGGCACGACGACGGTGCGGCTCTCGGCGAGGCGGTCGAGGAACGGCACCCATCGCGGCAATCCGCCGAAGCCCGCAAGAAATCCGAGAACCGGTCCACTCCCCTTGCGCCAGACGCGGATGGGAAAGCCGTTGACATCGATCGTCTGCGCCTGGGGTTCGCTCACGTTGTGCTCCGTTGGTCGTCATCCCCCTCTCCCGCCAAGCGGGAGAGGGTTGGGGTGAGGGCCTACTCAGCCGCCATGCGGGGGGAGAAGGCGGGAACCGCGGCGCGCAGCTCGGCATCCATCGGCTTCGGCCACCAGCGGTCCTCCCATTCCGAGAAGATCCCGCGCACCTTCGGCAGCACCTTGTCGGCGAATAGCTTGGTGTTGTAGCGGCACAGGTCCTTGCTCATGTTGCCGAACTGCAGAAGCAGCATCAGGTGGGCGACATTGAGCTGCGTCGCGACCTCGCGCAGCTGCTCGGCCACCTCGTCCGCGTTGCCGATGATCACATAACCCTTGTCGACGATCGCCTCCATGTCGCGCGCAACCGAAGCCATACGCTCGCCGGTGCCCTTGCCGCGCACATTGGCGTCCGCCGCTTGCTTGATCTGGCTCTCGATACCCGCGCGTTGGCTGCCTTCCGAGGTGTAGCCCGGCGGCACCGCGAAGCGCGGATCGACATGCAAGCAGCGGCCGTAGAAATACTCGGCGGCCTCCGAGTAGAGATCGAAGGCGTGTTGCCGGCTCTCTCCCACGCCGACGAATTGCAGGAAGCCGGCGTGATACGGATTGCGGTCCTTGCCGAGCCGCGACATCTCCTCCCAGAACCCGTCCATCGTCGCGCGCCCGGCTTTGTAGCCATAGTACCGATAGATAGCAGTAGACGTAGTCCATCTCGGCGCACCACTGCCACGTCTCGACCGACCCGCCGCCCGGGATCCAGATCGGCGGGTGTGGGCGCTGCACCGGGCGCGGCCAGATGTTGACGTAGCGCTGCTGGTTGAACCGCCCGTTGAAGGCGAACGTGTCCTTCTCCTGCCAGGCGCGGACCACGAGATCATGCGCCTCGTGGTAGCGTTGGCGCAGCATCGATGGGTTCTGGCCGTAGGCGTAGCAGGTGTCCATCGGCGTGCCGACCGGGAAGCCCGCGATCAGCCGCCCGCCGGAAATCACGTCGATCATCGCGAACTCCTCTGCCACGCGCGTCGGAGGATTATAGAGTGCGAGCGAGTTGCCCATCACGCAGATCGCCGTATCGGTCGTGCGCCGCGCGAGCGAGGCGGCGATTAGATTGGGCGAGGGCATCAGCCCGTAGCCGTTCGAGTGATGCTCGTTGACGCAGATCGCATCGAACCCGCAATCGGCGGCGTATTCGAGCTCGTCCATGAAGTCATTGTACATGAGGTGCGCGCGCTTGGGGTCGAACAGCGTCGAATGGATGTCGACCCAGACCGACGGGTGCTTCTCGCGGAAATCGTCCGGCAGTTCCGTATAGGGCATCAGGTGGAACCACATCAGCTTCATGGCAAGCCTCCCGTCGCGGCATGGGCAAGAGTACGCTGTTGCCCCGCCCCGTCAACGTCGTGCTGGCGACTGGACCAACGGCACAAACGCGACCTCCAGCATGTCGCGCTCGTCCAGCGCGCCGTCCGCATCGCGTTCGATCAGGTGTAGGCTTTGGTCGCCGTGCGGCGGTCCAAGCGGAATCACCATCCGCCCGGGCGCCGCGAGCTGGGAGAGCAACGCGGGCGGAACCTCGCGCGCCGCCGCGGTCACGATGATGCGCTCATAGGGCGCTCCCTCGGGCCAGCCCTCCGCCCCGTCGCCGACGATCAGTCGCACATTGTCTGCCCCCGCCGCGGCAAGCGCCGCGCGCGCGCGTTCGGACAGAGCGGGGATCGCCTCGATCGAAACGACCTCGCACGCCAGCTGGGCGAGGATCGCCGCCTGATAGCCCGAGCCGGTGCCGACCTCCAGCACGCGCAAGTCGGGCGTGAGCTCCAGGAGATCGGTCATTAGGGCCACGATGAAGGGCTGCGAGATCGTCTGCCCGTGCCCGATCCGCTGCGCCGCGTTCCAGTTCGCAAGCGGGGCGGCGTCGGATGGCATGAACCGCGCCCGATCGGTCGTCCGGATCGCCTCCATGACGCGCGAAGAGATCGCCATCCGGCCGGTCCGCCAGCCGGTCGCGCGCGCGTCGGCGGCAATGTCCTCTAGCAAATCCTCGATCGGCCGCATCGGACGTCTCCTTTCCTGCCCTATACGATCGGGAAAGGCGCCGGTTTGGCCGGTGCCCGCCCGGGGGTGTAGCGTCACGACAGACCAGGAGAGCCGCCGCATGGACGTGACCGCGCCGGAGCCCGCGACGACCGGTCCGCTCGCCGCCGCGCGGCGGCTGATCCCGGTGCTGGAAGAGGCGGGACCGGCAATCGACCAGCTCCGCGAGCTCCCGTCCGGCATCGTCGAGGCCATGCACGAGGCCGGGCTGTTTCGTCTCCTGGTGCCGCGCTCCCTTGGCGGGGCGGAGCTGATGCCCGCCGATTACATCCAGTGTGTCGAGGCGATCGCGATGGGCGACGCGAGCACCGCCTGGTGCATGAACCAGGGCGCCGGTTGCTCGCTGTCGGCGGCGTATCTCGCACCCGAGGTGGCTCGGCACGTCTTCGGCGGCACGCGCGACGTGCTCGCCTGGGGCCAGGCGCGCGGACGGGCATGCGCCGACAAGGTGGCGGGCGGCTGGCGCGTCAGCGGTACCTGGCTATTCGCGAGCGGCAGCCGGCACGCGACCTGGCTGGGCGCACACTGCCCGGTGTTCGAGGCCGACGGCACCCAGGGCCGCGCCGAGCGCACCATGCTGTTCCCGCGCGAGGCGGCGCGGATCGAGGATGTCTGGCAAGTCATCGGCCTGCGCGGCACCGGCAGCGACACCTATTCGGTCGAGGATCTGTTCGTCGCCGACGAGTATTCGCTGGAGCGCGACAATCCCGCCGAGCGCCGCGAAGCGGGCCTGCTCTACCGGTTCACCGGCATGAATATCTATGCCTCCGGCTTCGCCTGCGTCGGGCTCGGCGTCGCCCGCGCGATGCTCGGCGCGTTCGTTCGCCTAGCCTCAGCCAAGACCCCGGCACTGAGCCAGACGGCGATGCGTGACAATACCGCGATCCAGGGCTTGGTCGGCATGTCGGACGCCAAGCTCCGCTCCGCCCGCGCTTGGCTGCTGGATGTGGTCGAGGGGGTCCAGGACGGCGTCGCCGTGCGCGGCGAGCTGACCGACCAGGACCGGCTCGACATCCGCCAGGCATCGACTTTCGCGATCCTCCAGGCACGCGACGTGGTCAATGCGCTCTGGCACGAAGCGGGCGCGACCGCGATCTTCGACTCCGGCCCTTTCGAGCGCCGCTTCCGCGACATGAACACCGTCAGCCAGCAGGTCCAGGGCCGGGCGGCGCATTTGCAAACGGTGGGGCAGGTGATGCTCGGGATCGCGCCGCACGAACGCTGGTTGTGAGCCGGGCTACGACGCGAGCAACCCAGCCACCTCCGCCCGCAGCTCCGCCACCCCCTGCCCCGTCCCGCTCGACGTCGCGATGACCGCATGGATCGCCGCCGGATGGGCGCGGGCCAGCGCCGCCGCCTCCGCTTCCTTGCGGGCGAGCGCCGGCGGCTTTACCGCATCCGCCTTCGTCAGCACGATCTGGAATACCACCGCGGCCCGATCGAGCAGCGCCATCACCGCCTCATCCGCCGCCTTCACCTCGATGCGCGCATCCAGCAGCAGCAGCACCCGGCGCAGGCTCGGGCGGCCGCGCAGGTAGTCGAACATCAGCCCCTGCCAATCCTCCTTCACCTCCTTGGACGCCTGCGCGTAGCCGTATCCCGGCATGTCGACGAGCATCAGCCGGTCGCCGAGATCGAAGAAATTGAGCTGGCGGGTGCGCCCCGGCTGGTGCGAGACGCGGGCGAGCGCGCGTTGCCCCGTCAGCGCGTTCAGCAGCGAGGATTTGCCGACGTTCGACCGCCCTGCGAGCGCGACCTCCGGCAAGCCGACCGGCGGCAGCTGATCCAGCCGCTGCGCCGCATGGACGAAGCGGCACGGCAGCGCGAACAGCTTCCGCCCGGCCTCCAGCCCCGCATCCGGGGCCGCCACGCTCACGTCCGGGCGAGACCGGGGCGGGACAGGCGCGTGCGGCGCATGATGAACCATTGCTGGGCGATCGAGAGCAGGTTGTTGGTGCTCCAGTAGATCACCAGCCCGGCCGGGAAACGCGCCAGCATGAAGGTGAAGATGATCGGCATGAGCTGGAACAGCTTCGCCTGCATCGGATCAGGCGGCGTCGGGTTCAGCTTCTGCTGGAAATACATCGTCAAGCCCATGATGATCGGCCACGCGCCCAGATGCAGGAAAGGCGAGATCGCGGTCGGATCCCACGGGATCAAGCCGAACAGGGTGAAGATGTTGGTCGGGTCCACCTGCGAGAGATCGTGGATCCAGCCGAAGAACGGCGCCTGCCGCATCTCGATCGTGACATAGAGGTTCTTGTAGAGGGCAAAGAACACCGGTACCTGCACCAGCATCGGCAGACAGCCGCTCGCCGGGTTCACCTTCTCAGCCCGGTAGAGCGCCATCATCTCCGACTGCATCTTCGCCGGATCGTCCTTCAACCGCTCGCGCAACGCCGCCACCTTGGGCGCGAGCAGACGCATCTTGCTCATCGAGCGATACGAGTAATTCGCGAGCGGGAAAAACAGCGCCTTCACCAGCACCGTGAACACGATGATCGCGAGCCCGAAATTCCCCAGCAGCCCGTTCAGGAAGTCGAGGCAGTAGAACACCGGCTTGGTGATGAAATAGAACCAGCCGAAATCCACCGCCTTGTCGAAATGCGGGATGTGCAGCGCCTGCTCGTACTGGTCGAGCAGCGCGACCACCTTGGCGCCGGCGAAGAGATGGGTGGGCAGGCTCGCGGTCGCGCCGGGCTGGATCGTCTGCGGATCCTGGGTGACGTAGTCGACCTGGTAGTGGCCTTCGCCGCCCGCGACATAGCGATAGCGCACGGTCGACGTCACGCCCTGATCGGGAATGATGGCGGTCAGCCAATACTTGTCGGTGATACCGGCCCAGCCGCCGGTGGAGGTGTTCTCGAAGGCGACGTCGGTCTTCGCCTTCTTCGCGGCATCCTTGACTTTCGAGTAATCGTGCTCCTGCAGGGTGCCGTCGCTCACGCCCAGCATCCCCTCGAACAGCAGGTAATAGCTCGAGCTCGGCGGGGTGTAGTCGCGTCGCACGCGCTGCCACGGATACAGCTTCACCGGCGCGCCGCCGTGGTTCACCACCTCCTGGCGCACGTTCAGCATGTAATGGTCGTCGATCCCAAGTACGATGCGGAATTCGAGTCCCTGGCCGTTGTCCCAGGACAGGGTGACGGGGTGGCCGACGGAGAGTTCGCCGGCGGAGGCCGTCCATAACGTGTCGTCGCCCGGCACCTTGGTCGTCTCTCCGGGCGGCGCCGACCAGCCGGTACTGGACGAAGGAGGGATGCGCCGAGGTGGGCGGCTCCAGGATCTGCACGTTCGGAGAGTTGCGCGCCTCGGTCTCGCGATAGTCGTTGAGCACAACGTCGTCGATGCGCGCGCCGAGCAAGCTGATCGCGCCGCGCACCGCGGGGGCCACGATCTTCACGCGCGGCGCGTTGGCGATGGCCTGCGCCGCCTTTTCCGCCGCCTGGGTATGGGCCACGGCGGGCGGCGCACCGGCGGCGGGGCCGCCCTCGGGCGGCGTCGCCTGCGCCAGCGGCTTCTCCGGCTTGACCGTCTCGGTGTGCGTCGTCTGCGCCGGCGGCTGCGGCAGATAGCGGTGCGCGAGGAGCTGATAGCCAAGCAATATGGCGATCGAGATCAGGATCGCGGTGAACAGGCGCTTCTGGTCCATCAACGTCCCTTGCCGAGCGATGGCTCCGCTCGCCTGCACGCGCAGGGCGGCACCGGATCATAGCCGCCCTCGTTCCATGGGTTGCAGCGCAGGACACGCCATGCCGCGAGCCCCGTCCCGCGCATCGCCCCATGTCGGCGCAACGCCTCGATCGCATACTCGCTGCAGCTCGGCTCGAAGCGGCAATTCGCCCCGATGACCGGCCGAATCGTCCATTGGTAGGTCCGTACCAGGCCGACCCCCAGCCAGGCCGCCGGGCTCACGCGACGCCCGCTTTGCGCAGAGCGCGGCGCAGATCGTTTCCCAACGCGGCGAAGGCGCGCTCCCTTGTGCCCTCCCGGCCCACCAGCACCAGGTCGACACCCCGCAGCGGCATCTCGGCGAGCAGCAGCCGGGCCGCCTCTTTCAGGCGTCGGCGCGTCCGGTTGCGGATCACGGCGTTGCCGACCTTCTTCGTCACGGTGAAGCCGAGGCGCGCGGGTTCCGCGTCACCACGCTCCAGCGCCTGCAACACGAGGCCGGGCGCCGGCACCTTGCGGCCCTTTGCCGCGACGCGCAGGAACTCGGCGCGCCGCTTCAGGCGCGTCTGTCGGCCACGCTGATGGACGGATCGGGTCAAGCGTCGCCGGCAGTCAGGCCGACAGGCGCTTGCGGCCCTTGGCCCGACGATTGGCCAGCACCTTGCGGCCGCCGACCGTCGCCATCCGGGCGCGAAAACCGTGCCGGCGCTTGCGAACCAGCTTCGACGGTTGATAGGTGCGCTTCACGACAACTCTCTCCGTTGACAGGGCAAACCCGGCTACGCGGGTCGGGGCCATGCCCGCATGGCGGGGGCCCGTGATCGGCGCGGCTTATATGTCGTGCGCCCCGGGGCGGTCAATCAGCCGCCGGCGCGGGACGGATGGACATTCGCGCCCGTCGGGACGATGGAGCGCGGCCACGCCACCCGGGAGATTCTGATGCCTCGCCGCAAGCCTCGCGGCCGTCCGCTCGACGGCTGGCTGGTGATCGACAAGCCCACCGGCCTGACCAGCACCGATGTGGTGAACCGGGTCCGCCGCGGCTTCGACGCGCAAAAGGCGGGACACGGCGGCACGCTCGATCCGCTGGCGACCGGTGTGTTGCCGATCGCCTTCGGCGCCGCTACCAAGACCGTGCCCTACGTCATGGATGGCACGAAGCTCTACCGCTTCGCGCTGCGCTTTGGCGAGGCGCGCGATACGGACGACGCGGACGGCCAGGTCATCGCCATTTCCGCCGCGCGGCCGGACGACGCGGGAATCGAAGCCGCCCTGCCTGCCTTTCGCGGCGTCGTCATGCAGGTGCCCCCCGCCTTTTCGGCGGTGAAGGTCGCGGGCGAGCGGGCCTATGATATGGCCCGTGAGGGCCGCGCCCCGGTGCTGGAGCCGCGCCCGGCCCGGATCGACCGGTTCACGCTGGTCGAGCGCCCGGACGCCGACACCGCCGTCTTCGAGGTACAGTCCGGCAAGGGCGTCTACATGCGCAGCCTCGCCCGCGACCTTGCCGCCGCGTGCGGCACGCTTGGCCATGTCGCCTCCCTGCGCCGCCTGCGAGTCGGTCCGTTCACGGAACGGGACGCGATTCCGCTGGACAAGGTGGCCGGGCCGGACCATACGACCCGCGCTTCCCCGGACCTGCTGCTTCCGGTCGTGACCGCGCTGGCCGACATCCCGGCGCTGGCCTTGACCGAGGCCGAGGCCTCCGACCTCAGGAATGGCCAGGCACTCAGCCTGGTCGACTTCCTCGGTCGCATCCCAGGAGCTGCCGATCCCGATGGCGGGTTGGCGCGCGCCATGGCGGGGGGCCGCGTGATCGGGCTGTGCCGGCTGCAGGACGGCTGGCTTCGCCCGGAACGAATCCTCTGACGGGGTTTCGCACGCGCATCCCCTCACCCGAACGGAGTCACTCGATGTCGCTGACCAAGGAGCGCCGCGGCGCGCTCGTTTTCGAATACGCGACCGGCGCGAACGACACCGGCAGCCCCGAGGTGCAAGTCGCCCTGTTGACGGAGCGGATCGTCGGCCTGACCAACCACCTCAAGACGCACGCCAAGGACTTCCACAGCCGGCGCGGCCTGCTGATGATGGTGGGCCGTCGGCGTCGTCTGCTGGACTACCTCAAGCGCAAGGACCAGCAGCGGTACGAAGCCCTGATCGGGCGCCTCGGCCTGCGCCGCTAGGTCAAAACGTGACATCGTCACCCGCCGGGCCCATATGCCTCGGCGGGCGACCGTACGACCCCCTCGGCCAATGGTGGCGAGGGGCAACGCGGGAAGACCCGCACACGCCGCGACACGCGGCGGACCAGGAACCGCCAGCCGGCACCCGATCGGGGAGCGTGACGGCGTTTCCGGCCACATGGCATGCGGCCTGCCCCGGCAGTCCGCGCCTCCATGCGACCCGAGACGCCGTTTCCCCAAGGGAAGGCAGGAGCTGATCCGGACCCCGTCCGCCGATGCCGCGCATCGTAAGGAACTCGGCATGTTCAACTATTACCGCAAGGAACTCGACTGGGGCGGGCGCAAGCTCGTGCTGGAAACCGGCAAGATCGCCCGCCAAGCGGACGGCGCCGTGATGGCCCGCTACGGCGACACGATCGTGCTCTGCACCGCGGTGGGCGCCAAATCTGCCAAGCCCGGGCAGGACTTCTTCCCGCTGACCGTGAACTATCAGGAGAAGGCCTTCGCCGCCGGCAAGATTCCCGGGGGTTTTTTCAAGCGCGAAGGCCGGCCGAACGAGAACGAGGTCCTGGTCAGCCGACTGATCGACCGGCCGATCCGCCCCCTGTTTCCGGACGGATTCCGCAACGAGGTGCAGGTCGTCGCGACCGTTCTGAGCCATGACCTGGAGAACGATCCCGACATCGTCGCCATGATCGGCTGCTCGGCGGCGCTGACGCTCTCCGGCATTCCCTTCTTCGGCCCGATCGGCGCCTGCCGCGTCGGCTACCGGGAGGGGCGCTATCTCCTAAACCCGACCGCCGAGCAGCTCGAGGACAGCAAGCTCGACTTGGTCCTCGCCGGCACCACCGAGGGCGTGCTGATGGTGGAGAGCGAGGCGCACGAGCTCTCCGAGGAAGTCATGCTGGGCGCCGTCTCCTTCGGGCATCAGGCGTTCCAGCCAGTGATCGAGGCGATCATCGAGCTCGCCGAGCGCGCCGCCCGCGAGCCCTGGCCGCTGCCTGCAATCTCCGAAGAGGAGAAGGCGCTCTCGGCCCGCATCGAGGCACTGGCACGGGGCGACATGGCGGCGGCCTATCGGGAGAAGGAGAAGGCGGCGCGCCACGACCGCGTCGCGGCCGCCAAGAGCACGGCGCTGGCGGCCCTCACCGCCGAGGGGCTCGACGCCGAGAAGGGCAAGGAGCTGTTCAAGAAGCTCGAGGCCGACATCGTGCGCAATGCGATCCTTGACACCGGATTGCGGATCGACGGGCGCGATACCAAGACGGTGCGCCCGATCATCGCCGAGGTCGGCGTCCTGCCCCGCGCGCACGGCTCCGCCCTGTTCACCCGTGGCGAGACCCAGGCGCTCTGCGTGGCGACGTTGGGCACCGGGCAGGACGAGCAGATCATCGATGCGCTCGAGGGCGAGTATCGCGAGAACTTCATGCTGCACTACAACTTCCCGCCCTACTCGGTTGGCGAGACGAAGCGGATGGGCAGCCCCGGCCGGCGGGAGATCGGGCACGGCAAGCTCGCCTGGCGGGCGATCCACCCGCTGCTGCCGTCGAAGGAGGCGTTCCCCTACACGATCCGCATCGTCTCGGAGATCACCGAGAGCAACGGCTCATCCTCAATGGCGACGGTCTGCGGGTCCTCGCTGTCGCTGATGGACGCGGGCGTGCCGCTCGCGCGCCCTGTCGCCGGGATCGCGATGGGCCTCATCAAAGAGGATCGTGGCTTTGCGGTGCTGAGCGACATACTAGGCGACGAGGATCATCTCGGCGACATGGACTTCAAAGTCGCCGGCACCGAGATGGGCGTCACCAGCCTGCAGATGGACATCAAGATCACCTCGATCACGCCCGAGATCATGCGCATCGCCCTCGAGCAGGCGCGCGAGGGGCGAATGCACATCCTGGGCGAGATGGGCAAGGCGATCACCGGCTCCCGCCACGACGTCGCAGCGACCGCACCGCGGATCACGGTGATCAACATCCCCAAGGAGAAAATCCGCGAGGTGATCGGCACCGGCGGCAAGGTGATCCGCGAGATCGTCGAGGTCACTGGCGCCAAGGTCGACATCAACGACGACGGCACGATCAAGATCGCCGCGACCGAACAGGATCGCGCACAGGCGGCGATCGACTGGATCAAGGGGATCGTGGCCGAACCTGAAGTCGGGACGATCTACACCGGGAAGGTCGTGAAGACCGCCGATTTCGGCGCCTTCGTGAACTTCCTGGGCTCGCGCGACGGGCTGGTGCACATCAGCGAGCTGACGCAGGGGCGGGTCAACAAGACAACCGACCTCGTCAACATGGGCGACACGGTGAAGGTCAAGGTCATCGGCTTCGACGATCGCGGCAAGATCAAGCTGTCGATGCGCGTGGTCGACCAGCAGACCGGCGAGGACATCACCGACAAGGTCGGCCCCAAGCCCGGCCGGGGCGATCGGGATCGCAATCGGGAGCGCGGCGCCGAGTTCCGCGAGGAACCGGCGGGCGACCAGGCCGCCGCCGCTGCCGGGGAGTGACTCCCAGTCTAGCCGCCTCGGGCGCTCAATCTCGGGGCGGGCCCTCGCCTTATGGTCACAAAGGCGTGGAGAGTTGCAGCCGGCGCGCGTATGAGGGTGGCCCAGGGAGTCCAGGCATAGGGCGGAACAACCGTCGATGAAGGTAATCAACGCGATCCGAATGGGGGGGTCCGACATCCTGCCGCTGGTCGAGGGCGGCAAGGGCGTCGCGATCTCCAATGGCATTTCCAGCGGTGCCTGGGCGCTTGCTGGCGGCGTCGGCACGTTCAGCGCCGTCAACGCCGACAGTTACGACGAGCACGGCCGGGTCATCCCGCAGGACTATCACGGCCGCACCCGCCGCGAGCGCCATGAGGAGCTGATCGCCTACGCGATCCGCGGCGCGGTAACGCAGGCGCGCCGCGCCTACGACCTCGCCGGCGGCAAGGGGCGCATCCATGCCAACGTGCTCTGGGAAATGGCGGGCGCCGAACGGGTCATCACCGGCGCGCTCGAGCAGGCCAAGGGCCTGATCGCCGGCATCACCTGCGGCGCCGGGATGCCGTACCGGCTGTCCGACATCGCGACCCGCTTCAATGTCTACTACTACCCGATCATCTCCTCGGCGCGCGCCTTCAACGCGCTGTGGCGGCGGGCGTACCACAAGGCGGCGGCGCTGCTGGGCGGCGTCGTCTACGAGGATCCGTGGCTCGCCGGCGGCCACAATGGCCTGTCCAACAGCGAGGACCCGCAGCGCCCGGAGGACCCGTTCCCCCGTGTCCTCGCGCTGCGCAAGCAGATGCGGGAGTTCGGGCTGGACGACACGCCGATCATCATGGCGGGCGGCGTCTGGTGGCTGGAGGAGTGGGAGGACTGGATCGACAACCCCGACCTCGGTCCCATCGCGTTCCAGTTCGGCACGCGGCCCCTGCTGACCCAGGAGAGCCCGATCGGCGACGCCTGGAAGCGCCGGCTCCCCACGCTGAAGGAGGGCGACGTCTTCCTGAACCACTTCAGCCCGACCGGCTTCTGGTCGAGCGCCGTCAACAACAGCTTCATCCAGGAACTGCGCCAGCGCTCGGAACGCCAGGTGGCCTACACCACGGAGCCGGTCGGCGAGCACACTGCCGAGTACGGCGTGGGCCCGCGCAAGCGGGTCGTCTACCTGACCGAGCCCGACCTCGCGCATGTCCGCGGCTGGGACGCGCAGGGTTTCACCGAGCCGATGCGCACACCCGATTCGACGCTGATTTTCGTGACGCCGGAGAAAGCGGCACAGATCACGCACGATCAGGTCGCCTGCATGGGCTGCCTCAGCCAGTGCCGCTTCTCCAACTGGGAGCAGACGGGGCCGGAGTACATCCACCGGCAAACGGCCTGACCCTCGCAGCTTCTGCATCCAGGCGACGCTGCAATCGATCGCGCATCGGAGCGATAATGCGGACGCCGTCGAGCACAATCTGATGTTCAGCGGCCACAACGCGTTCCGCTTCGGACGCGACCCGTTCTACTCGAACGGCTTCGTCCCAACGGTCCGCCAACTCGTGGAGCGCATCCTCACGGGGCGCTGACTTTGCGCCGGCCGCAGCGCGCGTGCTCCACTGCCTGCAATAGGCAATAAGGGGAAGCGCGGTGCTGGCCTGGTTCTCTGAACTCTCGCGACGCGAGCGCCACACGATGCTCGCTTGCTTCGGCGGCTGGACGCTCGACGCATTCGACGTGCAGATCTTCAGCTTCGTCGTCCCCACGCTGCTCGCGCTGTGGCACATCTCGACCGGCCAGGCGGGCGAACTCGGCACGATCACGCTGCTGGTCTCCGCCTTCGGTGGCTGGTTCGGCGGGGCGCTCGCGGACCGGTTCGGGCGGTTGCGTATCCTGCAGATCACCGTCCTCTGGTACGCCGTCTTCACTTTCCTCTGCGGCTTCGCGCAAGACTTCACCCAGCTCTTCATCTTCCGCGCGCTGCAAGGCCTCGGTTTCGGCGGCGAGTGGGCGGCGGGCGCTGTGCTGATGGGCGAGGTGATCCAGGACCGCTATCGTGGCCGCGCCGTCGGGCTGGTGCAGACCGGCTGGGCGATCGGCTGGGGCGCGGCGGCGATTGCGTACACCGTGCTCTTCGCGTTCCTCGATCCCGCGATCGCCTTCCGGGTGATGTTCTGGATCGGCGTCCTGCCGGCCCTGCTGGTCGTCTGGATCCGGCGCAACGTGAAGGAATCGGACCTCGCCCCCCGCGAGGTCGCGGTAAACCCGTTCGCGCACGCTTTCGCCGTGCTGCGCCCGCCCTATCTCTCGACAACTTGGCGCCTGGTGCTGATGGTGATCGGCGCGCAGGGTGGCAGCTACGCGCTCTCATTCTGGCTGCCGACATATCTGCGGACCGTGCGCCATCTCTCTACCACCAACACGGGCGCCTACCTCTTCGTTCATATCGCCGGCGCGCTATGCGGCTTCCTGGTCGGGTCGTACCTGTCGGATCGGATCGGCCGCAAGGCGACGTTCCTCGTCTCGGTCCTCACCTCGATCGTCATGGTGGTGATCTATCTGCTGGCACCCTTGAGCGGTGGGGCGCTGCTCGCCATCGGCTTCCCGCTCGGCTTCGCGATCTACATGATGTTCCCGCCGATGGGTCCGTTCATGACCGAGCTTTACCCGTCCGTGGTTCGCGGCTGCGGACAGGGATTCTGCTACAATGCGGGCCGCGGCATCGGCGCGCTGTTCCCCGCCCTCGTCGGCTTCCTTGTCGTCCGTCTCGGCGGCCTGGGACCCGCGATCGTGGTCTTCGTGGTGATCGCCTATGGGCTCATGGTGCTCGGCCTGTTGCTCCTGCCGGAGACGCGCGGCCGCCCGCTCGCAAGTCTCGATGCGCCGGTCCGCGTAAGCGGGCCGTAACGCGGCGCCACCCCCCATTCCCGCGCAAGCGCCGGGATGACGCGCTATTGCGCGAAATGCATCCCCTGCAGCCGGATGATCCCGTCCGGCACCTGCACGAAGCCCTCCAGGTTCTTCTTCATGCCGACGACGTTCTTCGCGTTGTAGAGGTAGATCAGCGGCATGTCCTTGCGGACCTGCTGCCACACCTTCTCATAAAGCCCCTTGCGGTCCTCGAAGTCGTTGGTCTGCCGCGCCTGGTCGAGCAGCGAGTCGACCTCCTTGTTACTGTAGTGACCGTAGTTGAATGTCCCGCCGGTGTGCAGGAACTGGTACATATTGCCGTCCGGATCGACACGGCCCGACCAGCCGATGGCATAGGCCTCGAACCGCCCGCCATAGCCCGCTTGCAACGACGAGGCGAACTCCATAGCCGTCAGCTTGACGTCGAAGCCGGCGTCGCGCGCCATCGACTGGACGACCTCGCCCGTCTGCTGCGCATCGGCGTTGTTGGTGACCGTCAGCGTGACCGGCACGGGCAGCGTCACGCCGGCCTCCTTCAGCAGCTCCTTCGCCTTCGCGACATCGCGCGGCGGCGGCTTGATCGACGAGATGTAGTAGGGCGAGGCGGCGGAGTTCGCCTGGGCGGTTGGGGTATAGAGCCCGTCATAAACGACCTGGATCAGCGCGGTGCGGTCGATCGAGAGCTCGAACGCCCGACGCACGAGGGCGCTCTTGCCAACGGGGGAGTTGGCGCGCGGGCCATTGCCGACATTGAACGTGATCCCCTGGTAGAACAACCCGGCCTCTTCGGCGAGCTTCAGCTTCGGGTCCTTCTTCACCGCGGCGATGTCGGTGGGCAGGATCTGCTCGACCAGGTCGAGGGCGCCGGCCTGGAGATTGGCGAGGCGCACCGACGGGTTCGGGTTCGGCAGGTAGATCACCTTGTCGAAATGGATCGTCTTGGCGTTCCAGTAGCCGGGGAAGCGCTGCAGCACGATCCGGTCCTGCGGCACGCGCTCGGCGAAACTGAACGGGCCGGAGCAGACCGGGTGCAGCCCGAACTTGTCGCCCGCGGCCTCCACCGCTTTCGGCGGCAGCACCATGCCGGAGCGGTCGGCGAGCTGGGCGATCAGCGGCGCGTCAGGATGGCTGAGGTTGAGCTGCACGGTCAGCGGGTCGATCACGTCGATCGACTGGATGGAGCTGATCTCGCTCCGCCGCATGCTGCCCTTTGCGGTCAGGTCACGATTGAGCGTGAACTTCACCGCGTCGGCATCGACCGGCTCGCCGTCCTGGAACTTCACGTTTGGACGCAGATGGATGACGAGATGCGTCGGGTCCTTGTATTCGTACCCGGTGGCGAGTTGGGGCACGATCTCAAGCTTCGGCGTGATGTCGAACAGCTTGTCGCAGAGGCCCGCGAAGACGATACGCCCGACATAGCTCGAGCCGAGGGTAGGATCGAGCAGGTCGGGATCCTCGCGAAGCCCGATTCGAAGCGTGGTGGTGTCCTGCGCCCAGGCCACGACCGGCAGAAGGGCCAGGCCGCAGGCCAGGCCAAGTGCTGCGCGTCGCATTCGGAAGCCTCCCTATAGGTTCAATCTTGGCCCGGAGGAATTGCCTCGCGGGCGATCACGGCATCGATCACGGTGCGGTCATGCACACCCCACCGGCTGTCCGTTCCAGCCAGCAAGCGGCGGAACACGGCGAACCGCTCGCGGCTGACCCGGTAGAGGCGCCGCAGTTCGATCAGCGGGTCGGGATGGTCGTCAGCGCGGATGTCGAGGTCGGGATACGGGTCCCGCGTGTACACGACGAGCGCCGCCGACTGTTTGCCGCGCTTATCCCCCCCTGCCCGCTCGCCTGCTTCCATCGCGGCCAGAAGCCGCTCCGCCATCGGTCCCGTGGAAGCGGCAAACGCGGCCAGCGTGCGCTCCACCACCCCAGGTCCGGCGAGCATGTTGCCCGCGACCGAGACATCGGCGCCTCGTACGTGCCCGGCCCAAGCGATGCATGCCTGTCCCGTGTGTTGGGCACTTCTCCCAGCGACGTCCAGGATGTGGAACTGGCGCTGGGCGCGGCCCGGGTCCGGCGAGACAAGGGCATCCAGCACGGCTTGCGGGCTCTCCCCGGCGGTCAGCCGCGGCATGGCCTCGTGCCCGTACAGCGGGTTGACCAGCGCCTGAGTCGACAGAACCGCGACATTGCCCGCGCCGTGCAGACAGGTCGCGCCGACCGCGAAGAACCGCGACGCTACGGCGGCCCCGAGCGTTCCGGTCGCGGGATCGCGCGCCAGGATCGAGTAGGTCATGATCGGATGATCTTGCGTGATCGTCATGGGCGCAAGACTTCGCCTGAAGAGGATGACGCAGGATGGACGGCCGAATTCCCCGCCTGCTTGCCCTGGCCGCCGTGGCGGTCGGGCTGACGGGCTGCACCCAAATCTACACCACGCCGCCCGGTGGCGGTCCGCTCGTCTTGACCGCTACCTACACCACCCTGCCCTACGCTGGGACGGTGCCCTGGCCGCGTCCGGAGCCCTCCGGGGCCTGGGGGCACGACGGCAGGTACAACGGCTCCGCGCAGGCCCTCTACAGCAACGGCGCGGAATGCTCCGCCTACGCGGGCGCCCGCAACCTGTCGGTCCGCGGCCGGGATGTGACCTACGGCCCGTTCCGCGGTACGATCAGCGATGGAGGCGGCGTCAAGATGATCTACGGGCTGAACACCATTGTCGGCCACTTCGAGGGGAACGAGTTCAGGGGCGTCATCACCTTCCAGGTCCCGCCCTGCGGCTACGCGATGCGGCTCGTGCGATGAGCCTCGATCCCGACAGGCTGGCGCGCGCCCTGCTCTCCAACATGCCGGACGCGCTGATACTCGCCGATGCCGGGGGCGCCATCCGGTTCTGGAACGCCGGAGCGGAGCGCATCTTCGGTTTCACCCAGGCGGAGGCGGTGGGCCAATCGCTCGATATCATCATTCCCGAGAATTTGCGGGGCCGCCACTGGACGGGGTACGACACGACAATGCGGACCGGACGGTCGCGTTACGGCGCGGGCGACATGCTCGCCGTGCCGGCGATCCGCAAGGATGGGGCGCGCATCTCGGTCGAGTTCACCATCGTCCCATTGCGCGATGAATCCGGGGCGATGGAGGGCATCGCCGCCATCCTGCGCGACGTAACAACGCGGTTCACGCAGATGCGAGCGTTGCAGAAGGAGGTCGCAATGCTGCGCGGCCGGCCGGAATAAAAAACGGCCCCGCCTCATGCGAGGCAGGGCCGAAGGAAGCGGCGCGTCAGAAGTCGAATGCTGGCACGCGCCGCATTTGGGGGAGGAAGCCAGCGAACAAGCGCTATATGAGCGGGGAAGACGGCACGTTCTCGCACACAATGAGGCGGAAATCTGGATGAGGCGCAATTGGCCGTGAGCTACAATCCTCCTACTCCGGCGGAGGCGCTCGAGTGTTTGATGGCCGGCAACCGGCGGTTCGCCGAGCATCGGATGGTATCCTCTGCGGAGAACCTCGCGGTCCTGCAGCGGAAGACGCTGGAGAGGCAGGAGCCATTCGCCACCGTGCTCGCTTGCTCCGACTCCCGCGTTCCGGTCGAGATGATCTTCGACCAGACCATCGGCCGGCTCTTCGTCATCCGGGTGGCCGGGAACGTCGCGTCAAGCGAGGTGATCGCGAGCGCCGAATTCGGCGCAGCGATCCTCGGGACGAGGGTGATTATGGCGCTCGGCCACTCCGGCTGCGGCGCGGTGCGGGCGGCGATTGCCGGTGAACCGGTGCCGGGCCAGATCAGCGCGCTCTTTCCCTACATACGGCCGGCGGTCGTCGGAGCGGGTCCCGACCCGGAGGCGACATCGAAGGCGAATGCCCGCAACCAGGCGGCGCTACTGGCCGGCGCCTCGCCGGTCATCGGCGGGTTGCTCGCCCGAAAAGCGGTCACCGTCGTCGCCGCGTTCTACGACCTCGGGAGTGGCACTGTGGCGCTACTCGATTGACCGAATGCAGCGCGGCCCGGTGGGCGTCATCCTGTCGATATCTGCTGATGGCGCCCCCGCGAAACGCCGAACGCCTCCTCCATCCGTCGCGCCAGCTCGTCCTGGCTAAACGGCTTTTTCAGCCGCGGCGCTGCCTCGATCTCCGGCGGATCGCTGTCCAAACCGTCGTAGCCGGTCACCAGCAGGAACGGCACCGACCGCTCGCGCAGCTCGTTTGCGATGGAATGGGTGTTCTGGCCGCGCAGGTTCATGTCCATGAGGACGCCGTCGAGGACATGACCCCGGACCGCTGCGATCGCCTCGTCGGGGCTGGATGCCAGCGCCACCACCTGGCAGCCGAAATCCTCCAGCATGGCTTCCAGCATTAGGGCGATCATCACCTCGTCCTCGACGACAAGGATTCTTCAAGCCCGCCAACGTGTCGACCCGCTGCTGCATCACCTCAATGAACGTCCGGCCGCTCGGCGGGATTGAGCGCGGGCAATGAAAAGACCAGCTCGCAGCGCAGTCCCTCCGGCACGTATTCCAGTCGCGCATCGCCCCCGAGTTCGTGCCTGGTCCTGAGTTCGATGAGCTTGGTGCCGAACCCCTGCCGCGTGGGCGGCGTGACCGGCGGTCCACCCGTTTCGTGCCACCGCAGGCGGATCGCGTCGCCGTCGCGTTGCCAGGTGACCTCCAGCTTGCCCGTGGGCGCGGATAACGCCCCGTATTTCGCCGCGTTGGTTGCCAGCTCGTGCAGGATCATCACCAGGGCGACGCCGGCATGCGGCCGCAGGGTCACGTGCGGACCGTGCACCTCAAGGCGAATCGTGTCCGCGATGCGATATGGCTCCAGGGTCTGGGCGACCAGCCGACCGATATCCGTTCCCGTCCAGTTCTTCTCGACGAGGAGACTGTGTGCCCTGGCAAGGGCCTGCAGCCGCGTCCCTCGAATGCCTCTTTGAAATCATCCATCGAGGGGCTTTGCCGGATCGTCTGGGTCATGATGGCCTGCACGGTCGCCAGCACGTTCTTGACCCGGTGGTTTAGCTCGCCGATCAATATCTGCTGCTGCGCCTCGCCCCTTTGTCGTTCCGTGACATCCTCGATGGCGAGCAAAATCAAATCCTCGCGGCCGCCGTTGCGCGCCAGCTTGCGCGCATTGACCAGCGCCGTCCGCTTCTCCGGCCCAGCCGCGCCGAACGTGACCTCGACCTCCTCGAACTGGTTGTCCTTGTGCAGCATCTCCTGGACCAGCGTGCGCAACTCGGGGACGTCCCACATCCCATCTGACAATTCGTAGATCCGGCGCCCCAGTGTCTGCTCCGGCGACGCGTTGAATAGGCGATGGAATGCCCGGTTGGCCGAGCGCACGTGCAGCCCGGCGTCGAGGACGATCAGGGGTTGCCGCGTGGTCGCGATGATGGCTTCGGCATAGAGACGCGCCTGGTCGACCGCATCATGCGCGAGCTTGCTTTCAGTGATGTCGGTGAAGCTGAGGACGACGCCGGCAATCCGGTTGTCGCGTCTACGGTAGGGAATGATGCGCCGCAGGACCACTTGCCCGTGTCGCTCCGGACTTCGGCCTCGATTCGCGTCAGCTGACTGAGCACCGTCTCGGCATCGGCGAGCAGCCTGTCGTCGGCAAACTTCCGTGCGAAGTGACCGATGGGGCGGCCGATATCCGACGACAGGAACTCGTACAACTGCTTCGTGGCCGGTGAAAACCATTTCAGCCGGAATTCGGTATCCAGGAACACCGTGGCCGTTTCGGTGCCCGCCAGCAGGTTGGCCAGGTCGTTACTGGTGTCCTCCAGCTCCTGGACCTTGTGCTGCAGCTGATTGTTGACGGTGTGCAGCTCCTCGTTGAACGATTGCAGCTCCTCCTTCGAGGTCTCCAGCTCCTCGTTGGTGGATTGCAGCTCCTCGTTCATGGAGGTCGTTTCCTCGTTCGCGGCCTTCATCTCCTCATTGGCGCCCTCCAGCTGCTCGATGGTGCTTTGCAGCTCCGCGCGGGTCGCCTTCAGTTCCTCTTCCAGGGCGGCGGACGCCGCCCGTGCCTCTTCTCCTGCTGGCCCGCTGGGGACGACGGCAGGCGCGTATTCTTCTGGTTCCGGCTCGAACGTGACCAGCAACAGCCCGGACGTCTGCTGAGACGCAGACAACGGAGAGACCGTTACCCGGGCCGCGCGAAAGTCATCGCCATGCCGGACTCGCGCCGCGAAGGTCGTGCCTTCCTTACCGGTGCTCACGCTCTGGATCGCCCGGCGCATCCCAGTCAGCAGCCCCTCGCGCACCATCGCCAACAGGTCGCGCGTGGGCTCCCCGGTCGGCTGCTGCAGGTAATCGCCGGTCGCCCCGTGGAAGTAGACGATGCGCCCCCTCTGGTCGATCAGCACCGAAGCCGGGGCGTAGCGGTCGAGCAGCGCGCGCCTGGCCACCTCGGTGGCCCGGGCGGTCAGTTCCGGAAACAATGTGGGTTGCGCCGTCTGATGCGGTGGCATGGCGCCGCCGGTCAGGGAAACTCCACGATGTCATGGCGCGTCGGACCAAGGCGGCGGTAGATGCGCCATTTCTTCGAGACCGTCTCGAACAGGTCATGCGGTCTCCGCTTGCCGCATCGGTCTCCGCGCATTGCCGAGGAGCAGGCGGCCGCCCTCGCGCAAGGCGAAATGGAACAGCGCAACGGCCGCTCTCTGCACCTCCGGCTTGATGTAGATCAGCAGGTTGCGGCAGGTGATCAGGTCCATGCGCGAGAAGGGCGGATCGCACAGCAAATCCTGCCGGGCGAACACGATCAGGTCCCGCAGCTCCCTGCGGACCTGGTAGGAGCCGTCCAGCTTCTCGAAAAAGCGGCGAACGCGGGAAGGCGGCAGCAGATCGACGGCCGCCCCCGGATAGACCCCCTCGCGCGCGGCATTCAGATTGTCGTCCAGCAAGTCGGAGGCGAAGATTTTCAGCTCGAACTGCTTGCCGGCCGCCTCCGCCCGTTCGACCAGCAGCATCGCGATGGAGTAGGCCTCTTCTCCGGTGGCGCAGGCCGGAACCCAGACGCGAATCGGCGCGCCCGCCTCCCGGTCGGCGACCAGCTTCGTGATCACCGCCTCGTCCAGCGCCGTCCACGCCTCGCCATCGCGAAAGAAGCTGGTCACGCTGATCAGCATGTCCCGGGCCAGGGCCTTGGTCTCGACCGGGTCCGCGCGCAGCAAGGCGACATAGGCGTCGAACCCGTCCAGGTTCTTCACGCTCATGCGCCGATGAATGCGGCGCAGCAGCATGCTGGGCTTGTAGCTTTGGAACCCGTGCCCCGTCTGGGCACGCAGCAGCTCGAGCAACTGAGTGAGGCCGGACAGCTCGTCCGGCGCATCGGCCGCGATGTCGTCGGGCGTCAGAGACGTAGCCATGCTGCAGATAGCGCAGCAATATCTGCGGCATCGCCGCCGGAGCCAGGGTGTGATCGGCAAGACCGGCGTGGATCGCGCTCTGCGGCATGCCGTCGAAGCGTGCGGTCGCCGGGTCCTGGATCAGGACCAGACCGCCGGCCGCCTTGATCTCCTTCAGGCCCTGCGTGCCGTTGGTGCCGGTGCCGGACAGGATGATGGCGATTGCTCGTTCCCCTCGCTCGGCGGCGAGCGCGGTGAACAGTACATCGACCGGATGGCGATGTCCCCGAGGCTGGGATGGTTCTAGCAGCCGGAGCCGGTCGCCCTGAAGCGTCAGGTCCCGATTAGGCGCGATCACATAAATGTGGTTCGGCGCCACCTCCATGCCGTCCGCGATCTCGACCACCGGCATTGCGGTGTGCTGCTCCAGGATCGTGGCCATCTGGCTTTCCCGTGTCGGGTCCAGGTGCAGCACGACCACGAACGCGAGGCCGGTATCGACAGGCATCGCCTCGAACAATGCGGTGAGCGCTTCCAGGCCGCCCGCCGAGGCGCCGATTCCCACCAGCGGGATGCCACTCGCGGCCGCCATGAGCTGGCCAGGCGCCGCCGGCTCCGCCGCATCGGTCGGCATGGCCGGTGCCTCCTCGTTTTGCTCGTCTGGCATATCCGGTGGAAGTCTCCGCAGGCAGCGGGAAGGTAATGTTCAGCCGGAAAGTGTGTCCCTGGCGAACCTAAAAGAAAAGTTCGGCGGAGGCCGAGGGTTCCTGCGATCAATTCGGCACCGGCGCTATCCCGCCATGTCGTAGCGGAGCTACCCGTTCCGGCCGGCCATGCCTCTTAGCCCGCGCTAACGCTTTCTCGACACTCTCGCCAGTAGGCTCGATCTCCACCAAGAGGGCGGGCATGACGGCAGAGGCATCCGGACTGACCGAGGCTGGCCGCCTGGAAAACGCGCTGCTGGCGATCGGCGCGCGGCGCGACCGGATTGCGGCCCGCCTCGGACGGGCCGGTGCCTCGCTGTTCGGCATCCTGCGGCTCGGCGGCCGCGTGCTCTTGTGGGCGGTGACGCTGCGTCTGCCGGGCGAGCTGGGCTACTGGCTGCGGGCGCGCCGAAGGCGCCGCCCGCTGCTGCGTGGCTTCCTGGGCAGGCGCTTTGTGCTGCCCAATGCCGCCGCGCCGAGCGTCTCGGTCATCGTGCCGACCTACGGGCAGGTTCCGATGACAAGGCGATGCCTTGCATCCATCGCGGCGCACGCTCCGAAAGCCGCCATTGAGGTGATCGTCGTCGACGACTTCTCGGGCGATCCTCGGCTTTCGCGCCTCGCGCGCATCCGTGGCCTGCGGCTGCTCTCGACGCCGCGGAACCTGGGCTTCATCGGAGCCTGCAACCACGCTGCCGGCTTCGCGCGCGGGGAGTTCCTGCTGTTCCTCAACAATGACACGCAGGTCCGCGTGAACTGGCTCGATTCCTTGCGGGATCTGCTGCTCGCGCGCCCGGACGCCGGCGCCGCCGGATCAAAGCTGCTGTTTCCGGACGGCACGCTGCAGGAGGCAGGCGGCGTGATCTGGGCCGACGGCTCGGGGGCCAATGTCGGGCGTGGCGACGATCCCACGAAGCGGATGTACAACTACGTCCGGGAAGTCGACTACGCCTCCGGCGCCAGCCTTATGATGCGCCGCGATCTCTTTACGAGGCTCGGCGGCTTCGACCCGCTCTACACCCCCGCCTACTATGAGGATGCCGATATCGCCTTCCGGCTGCGCGCGCTTGGCTACGCCACTCTTTACCAGCCCCGCTCGGAGGTCGTGCACATCGAAGGGGTATCGCACGGGACCGACCCGCGCACCGGCATCAAGGCGCACCAGGTCCTGAACCAGGACCGCTTCGTCGCACGCTGGGGATCGCTTCTGAAGGCCGAGCACATGCCTCGGGGCACAAGGTCGATGCGCGCGCGGGACCACGCCGGGGTGCGCACGATCGTGCTGGTGGTGGAGCACTGCGCGCCGGAACCGGATCGCGATGCCGGATCGCAGACAATGCTTGCGTTCCTGCGTGCCCTGAGGGCGGCGAATGCGGTCGTCAAGCTCTGGGTGGAGGTGATCCGGCCGGAGGCGCGCTACGTCACGGCATTGCAGGATCTAGGCGTCGAGGTCCTCGCCGGCGGCCCAGCGGTGTTCGAGGCGTGGCTGTCGGAGAACGGCGCCGAGGTCGATCGCGTGCTGCTCAGCCGCCCGGATGTCGCGGCCGCTCATCTCGGCGCGATACGCCGGCACTGCGCCGCGCCCGTCGCCTATTACGGCCACGACCTGCACCATCGCCGGCTACGCGCGCAATTCGCGGTCAGCGGGGCGCCGTCGCTGGTGACCGAGGCGGCGCGGATGGAACATCTGGAGCGCTGGCTCTGGCGGGCCGCCGACACCGTGTTGATGCCCTCGGACCAGGAAGCCGCGTTGATCGCCCAGGCGGAACCCACCATCCGTTCGCTCGCGGTCTCGCCCTATGCGTTCGCCGAGTTCGGCACGCGACGGCCGCCGCCTGATAGCGCCGACCTGCTGTTCGTCGGCGGCTTCGCGCATTCCCCAAACGAGGATGCCGTCGTCTGGCTCGCGACCGAGGTGCTGCCCCTGGTGCGCGCGCATGTGCCCGATGCGCGCCTGCTCGCCGCCGGCTCGCACGTGACGCAACGAATCTGGTCTCTCGCTGGCCCGGGAGTCAGCATCCATGCGGACGTCGCCCCGGGCGACCTGCGGAAGCTCTACGCCTCGGCCCGCGTCGCCGTCGCGCCGCTGCGCTACGGCGCCGGTGTGAAGCTGAAAGTGGTGGAGGCGCTGCGCGAGGGCACGCCGCTTGTCACAACACCCGACCGGCGCCCAGGGCCTGCCCGGCCTCGAGGCGGTCGTCGACGTCGCCACCGATGCGCCACTCCTTCGCCGCCGCGCTCTGCCGCCTGCTGACGGACGACGCGCTGTGGGAACGACGCTGCTCCGCCCAGCTCGCCTACGCGGCGCAGCTCGGTTCGGCGACAAACGCTGCAAGACGGATTGCTGGACGCACTGCGCCTGTCGGCACGTGTCGCGCGCGACACCGCGAGACCAGCTCCCGCGCCTTCCCAATTCGACGAGACCGCTCTCGACGCGAACTGCTTCGGCCCTAGACGGCTGGGACTGGGCCAGCGCGCTGGCCAGCCACGACGAGCAAAGAGGGCCTCATGCCGAGCCTGCGCTGCGACCTGATCATCCGCGACGTCACCGTGTTCGACGGCACTGGCACGCCCCGCTTCACCGCCGATGTCGGCGTGAGCGGCGACAAGATCGCAGCCGTCGGCGATCTCGGCGCCGCCTCTGCCGATCGGGAGGTCATCGGCACCGGCAAGGCGCTGGCGCCCGGCTTCATCGACGCGCACACGCATGACGACCGCGCCGTGCTGTGCGGCCCGTCCTGCATGCTGTGCAAGATGTCGCAGGGCGTGACGACCGTCGTCATCGGCAATTGCGGCGTCAGCCTGTCGCCGGTGCGCATGACGCGCCGCCCGCCGCCGCCGCTCGACCTGATCGGCGACGAGAGCGAATACGTGTTCGGCAGCTTCGGCGAATACGCCGACCGGCTCGCCCGCGATCCCTCCCCGGTCAACACCTATGCGCTGATCGGCCACATGTCGCTGCGCGTCGAGGCGATGAACGGCGACACCCAGCGCGCCGCGACCGACCAGGAGGCCGAGCGGATGCGCCGGCGTCTTGCCGAGTCGCTCGCCGAGGGCGCCTCGGGCTTCTCCACCGGCCTCTATTACCCGCCCAACATGATGGCGCCGACCGAGGAGGTGATCGCAGTGGCCGAGGCGCTGCGCGGCGCCGGCGGCCTCTACGTGACGCACATGCGCGACGAGGCGAACGACGTCGTCCAGTCGATCGAGGAGACGCTGCGGATCGGCGCGGATACCGGCGTTCCCGTCGTCATCAGCCACCACAAATGCTCCATGCCGGAGAATTTCGGCCGCTCGGCGGAGACCCTGCCGCGCATCGAGGAGGGCGCCCGCCGCCAATCCGTCGCCTTCGATGTCTACCCCTACGCCGCCGGCTCCACCGTGCTGATCCCCGACCGGCTGCGTCCCGACGTGCCGGTGCAGGTCACCTGGTCGATCCCGCATCCGGAAATGGCCGGAAAGATGCTCGATGCGATCGCCGCCGAGTGGAGCGTGTCGGCGCACGAGGCGGCGACAAGGCTGCTCCCGGCCGGCGCGATCTTCTTTCAGATGCACGAGAACGACGTGCGCCGCATCCTCGCGCACCCGCTGTCGATGATCGGCAGCGACGGTCTGCCGCACGACGCCTACCCGCACCCGCGCCTATGGGGCACGTTCCCGCGCGTGCTCGGCCACTACGCGCGTGACCTCGGCCTGTTCAGCATGGAGGAAGCGGTCCACAAGATGACCGGCCGCACCGCCGCGGTGTTCGGGATGGCGGATCGCGGCATCATCCGCCCCGGCGCCTATGCCGACCTCGTGCTATTCGACCCCGCGACGGTGCGCGACACGGCAACCTTCGACGCTCCGACACAAGCCGCCGACGGTATCCTGGAGACCTGGGTCAACGGCCAGTCCGCCTTCGTGCACGGCGACGGTGCCACCGCAGCCCGCGCCGGGCGGCTGGTCACCCGCACCCGGCACTAACCCATGCGCATCGCCAGGATCGAAGCTTTCCAGCTCCGCTGGTCGCCCGACGAAAAGCCGACCCAGCACAGCGCCTTCGTGCGCGTCATTACCGATGACGGGATCACCGGGCTCGGAGAAGCGTCCCCCATGCAGGGCGGCCGCGCCTCGCTCGGCATCGTCGTCCACGACCTTGCGCCGCGTCTGATCGGAGGCGATCCGCTCGATCACGCGGTCCTGCTCGACACGGCAATACATGAGCTCGTGAAGCTCGGGCCAGACGGTGCACTCAGCGGCGCGCTGGCCGCACTCGACATCGCGCTCTGGGACATCAAGGGCAAGCACTTCGGCGTGCCGATCTACAAGCTGCTGGGGGGCGCCTGGCGCACGGCGCTGCCGTTCTACGCCTCGATCGGCGGCAACGCCGCCCGCTCGCTCGACGACGTGCTGCGCGTCGTGGAGACGCGACTCGCGGACCAGCCCGCCGCGATCAAGATCCGCTTCGACAACAACCGCACGACCCTCGACACCGACATTCCCGGCGACATCGCCAAGGCGCGCGCGGTACGCCGCCTAGTGGGCGACCTCCCGCTCGCCTTCGATGCGAACAATTGCTACTCAACCGGCGGTGCCATCCGGGTGGGTCGCGCGCTGGAGGAACTCGGCTATTGGTGGTTCGAGGAACCGGTCCAGCACTACCATCCCCGCGCCATGGGCGAGGTCGCGCGCCATCTTGATATCACCGTGTCAGCAGGCGAGCAGACCTACACCCTAGCCGGTCTCAATGAGCTGATAGAGTCTGGGGTGCGGATGGTGCAGCCGGACATCGTCAAGATGGGTGGGTTCACCGGAATGCTCCGCTGCGCCGCGCTGGCGCACGCGCACGGCGTCGAGCTTGTCCCGCACCAGACGCAGCCCACGATCGGCCATATGGCGAACCTGCATCTCTGTGCGACGCAGCTGCACGCAACCAAGCCGTGCGAATGGAACGATCCGTCGGAGCGTACCCACGCTGCGTTCAAAAACCCGCCGCGCCCGATCGCGGGTCTATTTCATCTTCCTCGCATCCCAGGCCTCGGCCTGCTCACGAACGACGCAGAATTCGCCGCACGCCAAGTCGCGCTCTAGGGATTGGGAACGAAGCCCATCGAGCGTTCGAATTGGCGGGTCTGCGGCGTCGCGGCTCGTTGCGCCGGCTGGCTCGAATAGTTCCCGTAATGGGCGGCGTTCCAGCCACCTTGACCGCGCCAGTTCCCGCCGTTGTTCCAACCGCCGCCGTGCCAATCCCCGCCGTGCCAACCATTGTAATACGGCCGCCCATAATAACCGCCCCCGTAGCCAACATACGCCGGGGCTGAATAGTACGACGGCCCGTAGCCATAGGCGTAGCTGGGACTGTAGCCGTAGCCGTAGCCGTAGCCGTAGGGCCCGCCATAAGGATATGCGCAGCCGGCGAGCGCCAGACCGCCGGCGAGCACCGCGATAAGACCGGTACGCATGTCTCTCTCCCGCTTCTCGACCCACGGATATGGGTCTCGCCAAGACGGATATGGGTCTCGCTAGGGCGCTGCTTATGACGGAAACGCGGCGGCGTCATGGCATTCAATCACGAAAAGGAGAGCCGCTAAGGCACTCATGCCCGGTGGCGCACGTTCCCACTCTGCGCCGGGATTCCGGTCTGCTCCCAGCAGACGCGAGCGAACGCGGCGACGCCGTCGCGGATCTGCTCCTTTGTCGGCAGCGCGAAACATAGCCGGAGGTGCGACTTCGCCGCTTCCCCATCACAGGCCCATTCCGGACCGGGATTGAACACGATGCCGGCGTCCGCCGCCGGCTTCACCAGGCTGCGCACGTCCACTGAATCAGGCAGCTTCAGCCAGAGAAAAATGCCGCCGCGCGGCCGCCAGGTCTCGACGGCGGAGCCGAATTCGCGCTCAAGGGCATCCTGCATCGCCTGCAGCTTCCCGTTCAGCGCATCGGTCAAAACCTTCAGGTGGCCATCGAAATGATTCGTGAAATACTCGGCGACCACCATCTGATCGAGCGCGCCCGTGCCGCCGTCCGCCTTCATCGCGATCATGCGCGACAGCGCCGGCCATTGCGCGATCGCGTAGCCGACCCGCAAGGCGGGCGCGAGGCTCTTGGAGAACGATCCGATATGGATCACCTGCCCCGGGTCAAGCGCGTAGAGCGCGGGCGGCGCTTCGATGCCGGCCCAGAGCAAGTCGGCGTAGCACTCGTCCTCGAATACCGGGACGCCGTATTCACGCGCGAGGCGCAGCAGCTCCTGCCGGCGGTCGAGCGGCAGGATCGAGCCGGTCGGGTTCTGGATCGTCGGGATCGTGTAGATGTATTTCGGCGTTATACCCTTCGCCTTCAGCTCGGCCAGGATGTTGCCCAGCGCATCGATACGGATTCCGTTCTCGTCGAGCGGCATGCCGACGATCTTCATCCCGCTCTTCTTCAGCTTGCTGAGCGCTCCGCCATAGGAGAACTCCTCCACTAGAACGGTGTCGCCCGGCGTGAGCAGCAGGCGCGCGACCAGATCGATCCCCTGGCCGGAGCCTGAGGTGATCAGCACGTCGTCCGCGCCGCAAGCGATGTCGCGATGCCGCTTCGCCTTCGTGGCGACGAACTCGCGCAGTTTCGAGTAGCCCTGCGGCCCATGCGAGAGATTGTACATCGCGAGCTTTGAACCATCGCGGCGCAGCACCGAGGCGGCGGCCTCGATCAGCGCCTCCACCGGGATCGACTCCGGATCGTTGTGGCCGCCGATGAAGTTGTGCTCGGGAAACCCGGTCCAGCGCGGCGCCGGCTCGGGCAGCCCTTGGGCGAACGCCTGCTCCAGATTGAAGCCGCTCATGACCTGATCTCCTGATTGTTCTTCCAGGCGCCGCGCCGGGGTTTCGGCAGGCCCATGTTCTCGCGCAGCGTAGGACCGGCGTACTCCTCGTGGTATATCTTGCGCCGCTGCAGCTCCGGCACGACCAAGCGGACGAAGTCCTCGTACGTGCCGGGAATGTGCGTGCCGCCCAGGACGTAGCCGTCGCAAGCACGCTCCACGAACCACTGCTCCATCCGGTCGGCGATTTCCTTCGCGCTGCCGACGACCGCTTCGGTCGGCCGGCCGCGTTTCGTGATCTCCAGGAAGTCGCGCACGGTCGGCGGAGTTCTGCCCTTGCTGTGGACCACGCGGTCGCGCATCGCGTGCATGCCCGACATGCTGGCGAGCTCGTCCTGCGTGAACGCCTCGTCCATCCGCTTTCGCGCGAAATCGAAATTAAGGGCCTCCGAGAGCAGCGACAGCCCATCGACCTCCTTGTACTGGGAGTCGATCAGCGCCATCTTGTCCTCCGCCTCGGCGCGCGTCTCGGCGACCACGGGATAGGCGATCGTATTGAAGGTCACGAGGTCCGGGTCACGATTGAAGCGGGCGATGGCAGCCTTGGCCTCCGCGTATTGGCGCTTGCCGTCCTCGATGTCCCGATAGCTGACGAACACCGTCTCCGCCCAGCGCGCGGAGAACGCCTTGCCGCGCCCGCTCGCCCCCGCCTGAATAATGACCGGATGTCCTTGCGGAGAGCGCGGCACCGGAAACGGGCCGCGCGAGCGGAAGAAATGCCCCTTGTGGTCCAGCCGGTGCACCTTGTCGGGATCGGCGAACACGCCGTTCTCCTTGTCGACGACCAGCGCGTCGTCCTCCCAGGAATCCCAGTGACCGAGCACCACCTCCATGAACTCATCGGCGCGGTCGTAGCGCAGATCGTGCTCGAGATGGCGCTCGAGCCCCATGTTCATCGCCTCGCCGTCATTGACCGAGGTGACGACGTTCCAGGCGGCCCGCCCCTTGGTCATCAAATCCACGGTCTGGAACATGCGCGCGACATGGAACGGCTCGTAGTAGGTGGTCGAGCACGTCGCGCCGAGGCCCAGTCGCTCGGTCTTCGCCGCCATCGCCATCAGCACGACGATCGGGTCCATCTTCACGCAGCGTATGCCGTTCTCGACGGTGTGGCGGTGATCGCCGCCCATCATGTCCGGCATCGCGAGGCGGTCGTCGAAGAAGGCGAGCTGGAACTTCCCAGCCTCCATCACCTGGCCGATCCGCTGGAAATACTCAGGACCGGTGAAGTCCGTACGGCTCTCCGGATGTCGCCAGGAGCTCGGTAGCGTCGTGCAGTTCTGCGCCTGCAGGAAGCCGACCAGGGTCATCTTGCGGTCCATGGGGTCTCTCTCAGAACTGGTAGCGTCGCAGGCCGCCGTCGACCGGGATCACCGCGCCAGTCACGTAGCGGGCGAGCGGGGAGGCGAGGAACACGGCGACCACAGCAAGGTCCTCCGGCTCGCCCCAGTAGCGCACCGGAATTTCGGTCTCGGCGAAATGCTTGCGGTATTCCTCCGGATAGTTGCGCCTGATCTGCTCGCTCATGATGCGGCCAGGCGGGATCGAGTTCACGGTGATGCCGTACCTGCCGACCTCGCGCGACAGGCCCTTGGCCCAGGCGTGCATCGCGGCCTTCGCGGCGAAGGCGGCGTTCAGCCCTTCCGGCTCGCTCTTGCCGGTGATGTTGATGATCCGCCCCCAGCGCCGCTCGATCATATCGGGCAGCAACGCGTGCGTGAGCTGGCGCTGGCGGGTGAAGTTGAGCGTGATCGCCTCCTCCCAGCGCGCCTCGGGCGCATCGACCCGCAGCGGTCGGCTGCCGCCCGCGCAGTTGACGAGGATCTCCACGCTACCAAGCGAACGGCGCGCGGCGTCACCCAGCTTCGGGGCGGCATCGTCGGCCATGATGTCCTGCACGATCGCCGCCGGGCGCGGATGCCCCGCCGACACCGTTTCGGCGATCAGCGTCTCCAGCAGTTCGGCGCGGCGGGCGACGGCGGCGACGCGCACGCCCTCGGCGGCCAGCGCCTTGGCGATCGCGCGTCCGATCCCCATCGACGCCCCGGTGACAAGCGCTGTTTTGTCACGCAGTTGCAGGTCCACTAGACCACTTCCTTGCCAAGCGCGCCTTCATAGATTCGCAGCACCGAGCTCGAATCGTCGGACCCGAACCCCTTTGCCCGGGCGAGACGCATCAGGTTCATGACCTGCGGCGCGATCATGCCAGGCAAGCCGACCTCGTCGGCCATCTCGAGCGCGAGGCGCAGATCCTTATGCGCAAGGTCGAGCGCGAACCCCGGCGCGAAGTTGCGCGCGAACGCCTTGCCCGCGAGGGCGCGGAACGCATCGGAATTGCCGGATGCGTTGGAGATCACGTCGGCGAGCTTGTGAACGTCGATGCCGGCGAGCTCGCCGAGCATCAGCGCCTCCGCCGCGGCAGCGGCGTTGCAGAAGGCGAGCATGTTGTTGCACAGTTTGGCGACCGATCCCATGCCAACCTCGCCGACATGGATCACCTCCTTGCTGAACGATTTCAGCAGTGGCAGCTGCGCCTCGAACAGCTTGGGATCGCCGCCGACCATGATGACGATGGTCCCGTCGGTCGCACGCGGCACGCCACCCGACACCGGCGCTTCCAGCATGCCGACTCCCTTCGCCTTCATGGCGTCGTGCACGCGCCGCGCCACGGCAGGGGAGTTGGTGGAGAGATCGATCAGCACCGTGCCCGGCCGCGCCGCTTCGGCAATGCCCGCCGCCACCTCCTCGACATGGCGGGGCATCGGCAGCGAGGTGAACAACACGTCCGAGCCCGAAGCGACGGCGCCCAGCGAACCACCGGCGGCGGCGCCCAACGCCGTGCAGGCGGACACCGCCTCATCGCGCAGGTCAAACACCGTGACCTGATGATTGGTGTTGCGGATGATGTTGCGGCACATGGGGCCGCCCATGTTGCCGACGCCTACGAAGCCGACTTGCATCCTGTCTCCCTTCCCTCACCCGGCACGCTGTGCATGCCGGCCTCTCCCGGAGGGAGAGGCGTCGCTTAAAAATTCACCTCTCCCTCCGGGAGAGGTCTGCGCGAAGCGCCGGGTGAGGGTCGCCCCTCAGAACGGCTCGTCCCCGCACACGGTTACCCGATGCATGATGCGGGTCTCGGCCGGATAGTCGTTGACCGCGAAATGCTGCGTGCAGCGATTGTCCCAGAACGCGAGCGACCCCGTCTCCCACCGGAAGCGGCAAGTGAACTCCGGCTTGGTGGAGTGCGCCATCAGGAAGGCGATCAGCGGCGCGCTCTCCTCGTCCGTCATGCCCTCGAAGGCCTGCACGTGCCCGCCGATATAGAGCGCCTTGCGCCCGGTCTCCGGATGCGTGCGCACCAGCGGATGGATGCTGTCGGTCTGCACGTCCCCGGGGTCCTTGCCCCGCATCGATGCCATCGTCGTCGGATACAGGTCCTTGCGCGACGGGCCGCCCTTGCGCTTGGAACGGTCGCCGATGCAGACGCTGCGCAGCCTGTCGAGCATCGCGCGCATCCCGGGCGAGAGCGTCTCGTAGGCGAGGTACTGGTTGGTGAACATCGTGTCGCCGCCCGCCGAAGGCACCTCCAACGCGTAGAGCATCGTGCCCATCGCCGGACGCGGCGAAAACATCTGGTCGGTGTGCCAGGCGCCCCCGAAATTCTTCTTGTCGGTCGGGCGCTTGACGATCTCCAGGACCTCCGGATGGTCCGGCATTCCCTCCATGAACGGATGCAGATGAATCTCGCCCCAGCGGCGGGCGAATGCCAGAAGCTGATCGTCCGTCAGGCGCTGGTCGCGGAAGAAAATGACCTGATGGGCAAGCAGCGCCGCCCTGATCTCGGCCAGCACATCCTCGGGCAGGTCTCGCGACAGATCGACGCCGCCAATCTCCGCCCCCGCCGCGCCGGAAACCGGCGTCACCTCCAAATGGCGGTATTCGCTATTGCGGAGCTGATTCATGGCGAAACTCCTCCTCTAATGCCAGCATGCCCCCGGCGCCGCCCGCTTGACAATGCGCACCCAGGGAATACGACCGGGCCAACTTTGCGAAGGAGACGGCCATGTATCCCGACGTGAACCTGTTCATCGACGGCGCCTGGACGAAGGCAGCGGGCGGGCGAACCATTCCCGTCGCCAACCCCGCGACCGGGGACACGGTCGGCACCGTCGCCCACGCCGACCGCTCCGATCTCGACCGCGCGCTCGAAGCGGCCGCAAAGGGCTTCACGACATGGCGCAAGGTGTCTGCGTTCGACCGCTCCAAGGTAATGCGAAAGGCGGCCGACCTGCTGCGCGAGCGCGCCGACAAGATCGCGCCGCTGCTGACGCAGGAACAGGGCAAGCCGCTCGCCGAGGCGAAGGGCGAGGTGCTAGCCGGCGCCGACGTGATCGACTGGTTCGCCGAGGAGGCGCGCCGCGCGTACGGACGGGTCATCCCGGCGCGCGCCGAGGGCGTGTACCAGCTCGTGATCAAGGAGCCGGTGGGACCGGTCGCCGCGTTCACGCCGTGGAACTTCCCGATCAACCAGGTCGTGCGCAAGCTCTCTGCCGCGCTCGCCGCCGGTTGCTCGATCATCGTCAAGCCGCCCGAGGAGACTCCGGCCTCGCCCGCCGAGCTGGTCCGCTGCTTCGTCGATGCCGGCGTTCCCGCGGGCGTCATCGGCGTCGTCTACGGGGTGCCGGCAGAGATTTCGGAATACCTCATCCCGCACCCGGTCATCCGCAAGATCTCCTTCACCGGCTCGACCGCGGTTGGCAAGCAGCTCGCGAGCCTCGCCGGACTGCACATGAAGCGCGCGACGATGGAACTGGGCGGTCATGCGCCGGCGATCGTGTTCGATGACGCCGACATCGAGAAGGCGAGCCGCACGCTGGCCGCGAGCAAGCTCCGCAATGCCGGGCAGGTCTGCATCTCGCCGACGCGCTTCCTGGTGCAGGAGCCGGTCTATCAGCAGTTCGTCGACAGCTTCGTCGCCCATGTGAAGAAGGCGAAAGTCGGAGACGGACTCGAGAGCGGCACCACGATGGGGCCGATGGCCAACCCGCGGCGCATCACGGCGATGGACAGCTTTATCGGCGACGCGGTGAAGCACGGCGCGGAGGTGAACACCGGCGGTAGCCGGATCGGCAACAAGGGCAACTTCTTCGAGCCGACCGTGCTGACCAACGTGCCGCACGACGCGAAGATCATGCACGAGGAGCCGTTCGGCCCCGTTGCGGTGATCTCGCCGTTCCGCGGCTTCGACGATGTCGTGGAGGAGGCGAACCGCCTGCCATACGGGCTCGCTTCGTACGCGTTCACCCGTTCGGCCAAGACCGCGAATGCGATCGCCGCGTCGGTGGAATCCGGTATGATGACGATCAACCATATCGGCCTTGCGCTGCCGGAGGTGCCGTTCGGCGGGGTGAAGGATTCCGGCTACGGCTCGGAAGGCGGCCTCGAGGCGATCGAATCCTACCTTAACACGAAATTCGTTTCACAAGGCGGAATCTAGGCAGCCTGCGGGCGGGGTGATTCGCTCCGCCCGCACGCGACATCGCCCGGCCCGCGTCGATTTTCTCACGTAGTTGCCTCGCGGGCACTGGCGCAATGCGCGGACGGCCCCTAGAATCGTTGCGCCTTTGCGGCGACTCCACCGGTGCGAGTCGCGCGCTCCCTGCAACGAGGAGACACTATGTCGAAAGCCTTCATAGCCCAGGTCATCCAATCCTCGGCTGACCTAACGGGCGCGGCGGCCAATCGCGCCGCTGGCCACTTGATGGACGCGATCGTCAAGGAGCTGAAGAAGAGCGGCAAGTTCACCCTGCCGAGCTTCGGCACCTTCACCGTCCGCAAGACCAAGGCCCGCAAGGGACTCAACCCGCGCACCGGCGAGTCAATCAAGGTGAAGGCCGGCAAGACCGTGCGCTTCAAGGCATCGCCGACGCTGAAGAAAGCCGTCTGACCCCGGCGGCGCCGGTCTCCCGGGCCGGGCGCACGCCCGGTCCGCGCCCGCGGTCTCCGACTGATCGGCTGAGCGTTCTGGCGCTCCTTCTCGGCACAGCCACTGTGCCGCTCGAACTCGGCGGTCAACGTCGACTTCCCGAACATCACCTCCCATTTCGGCCTGCAGATCGCCCTCATCCAATGGGTGGTGATCAGCTACACGCTCGCCAGCGCGAGCCTCGTGCTCGTCTTCGGCCGCCTCGGCGACATCATCGGCCATCGGCGCATTTTCCTGATCGGAACGGGCTGGAGCGCGGCGGCCTTCCTGCTGGAAACCGCCTCGCCCGGCTTCGGTTGGCTGCTCGGCGGGCGTGTCCTGCAAGGGATCGGGGCCGGCCTCGTCATGAGCTGCGGCCCCGCTCTCTTCATCAGTCTCTATCCTGACGCAATGCGACCACGCGCGGTCGCCCTCTACACGATCGCCTTCGGCGCCGGCGGCGCGCTAGGGCCGATCGCCGCGGGGCTGCTTCTCACGCGGTTTGACTGGTCGTGCGTGTTCTGGGCGCGCGCGCCTCTCGCCGTCGGCGGATTTCTGCTCGGCTGGCGCCTGCCGCCGCTCCATCGCGCCGAAGCGTCACGAACTGCGCGATTCGACTGGACCGGCGCGGCGTTGCTGGTGCTGGGCCTATCGGGATTGGTCCTGGCGCTCGGCAATCTCGGCCGGCCGGTCCTCGCCGCCGGCGCCGGCGCGGTCGCGCTTCTGATGGGCCTGCTGTTCATCCGCCAGGAAGGGCGGACCGCTTCGCCGATCATCCGGCTGACGCTGTTTCACGATTTCGACTTCTCGCTGCTGAACGCGGGCAGCATGCTGGTCAACATGGCCGGGTTCGCGGTCCTGCTGCTGGTGCCATTCACTCTCGCGTCCTTTGTCCAGTTGAGCGAGATCGGGCGTGGCCTGGTGCTTGCCGCCTCCCCGGTTGCGATCATGCTCGCCGCGCCGCCGGCGGCACGCGTGTTGGGAACGGGCCGGACTTGGCCGCTTGCCGGCGGCGCTCTGCTGGCGGGGGCCGGCCTGCTCGCGATCGGCATGCTCGGCGGTTCCGTCCCGCTGCTGGTCGGCGCGATGTTCGTCCAAGGGCTTGGCTTGGGATTGTTCCAGGTCGCCTATCTCGACCGCGTCACCAGGGCCGTCCCGCGCGAGGATCACGGCGTGGCCGGCAGCCTCGCCATGTTGACCCGCAGCCTCGGCATCGTCGTCGGCGCCGCCCTGCTGATGCGGCTCTTCGGGGCGATCGGTTTCGCGGCCACCTTCGTCGTCGCGAGTGTCCTACCCCTCGGCCTCGGCGCTTGGTGGAGCGTCCGGCGTCAATGATGAACGAATCGCGGGCGAGCCTGCTATTCTCGCCAACACCGCTTCGGGGGTGATGCGCTCCATTCCGGCGCTCTTCGACGGCACCCCGTCCGGCGGCAGGATCGCCACGATCCGGCTCGCGTGCGCGAACGGCGGAACCGCGCCGAACAGGCCGAAAGTCGGGATGCCCACGGCGGCGGTGAGATTCATTACCCCGGTATCGTTGCCGACGTAGAACGCCGCCTCGGCGCAGAGCGCTGCGACGTCGCCGAGCGGCCAGCCGAGCGCGACCGACAGATCGGCGCCTCCCTGGGCAGCCAGGGTAGCAATCTCGCCCGCAAGCGTTCGCTCTCCCGCGCCGCCTATGGCGATGAGCCGAGGCCAGCCGGCGCGGGCCAGCCGGCCCGCCAATTCGCCGAAGCGTGCCGCACCCCACTGCTTGTACGGCTCCGAGCTTCCGATCCCCAGCACCGCGAAAGGACGCTCGCCGACCTGCGCGCGGATGCGCTCACGCACAGCCGGGGCGACGGCAAGCCGCGGCTCCGGGTCGCCCAAGGGAATGCCGGCCGCTTCGAGCCAGGTGCTCGCCTGCTCGAACGGGTGCAGGCGGATCGCGGGCTCCGACAGGTGCGGCGTCCGGTTGAGGAAAGGACGCTGCAGCCGCGCGCCGTAGCCGAACCGCTCGGGGATGCCCGCCGCCATGCACGCCATCGCCAAAGTGCGGCTGTGATGCAGGATGACGACAGCGCGAAAGTCTCGCTTGCGCAGAGCCGAGACGAGGCGAGCGAAACCGGCGGCGCCGTCGTGCGCGCCGCGCCGCCGGTCGGGATTGCGGTCGAGCCAAAGGACGTCATCCACGCTGTCATCGGCGGCGAATAGCTGGTCGGCGGCCGAGCGCGGCTTGGCGATCAGTGTAAGCGGGGTGCCGAAATGGGCGGCCAGCGCGCGGATGTGCGGCAAGTGCCAGATCATGTCGCCGATGCCCGGCAGCGGCTGGACGACGGCAAACCGGTGGCTCAACCCGCTTCTCCTCGCGCCAGCGGCTCGCGCGCCTCCGCCAGCCCCCATCCCAGCAGCACGAAGAACCACCCGCCCATCGGCATGGAGATGAAAGCGCTGGTGGAGGCGAGCGGCCAGACCTGGATAAAGAAGGAGGCGAACAGCCCGACGCGCAACGGATCGGGCCGGCGGAGCAGGCCCTTGCCAAGAGCGGCAAGCCATCCCAACGCGGCGACGGAAAACAGCACCAAACCCGGAAAGCCCCCAGCGTCCAGCGCCTCGGCGTAGAAATTATGAGGATGGTTGGCGCAGATCCCGGCGCCACCGTCGTCCGGAATGCTCCCGTCGAAATTCGGCGCGAAGTAGCGCGGCAGACGGCAACCTGTGCGGAACCCCTCCACCCCGCGCCCGGTCATCGGGTGCTGCAATCCGATCTCCCAGGCGCGGGCGTAGAGCTCGCCGTACTGGGTGCTCGGGAAGTGGTCCATCTGGGTGGTGAACTTCAGCACGAGGCGATGGTAGGTAGGCGGGGAGATCACGACCGTGCTGGCGACCAGGGCGAGACCCACGACCGCAGCCGCCAGCACCGCCAGGCGCAATCGTGGCAGCAGCAACCCGCAGACCACGAAGCCGAGACCGGTCAGCATCAGCGGCATGCGCTGGCCGATCAACACCATGACGATGATGCCGCCGAGCGGCAGCAGATACCCGACGATCCGCGACGCGACATTGCGCCTGGTGAGCAGCATCATGGTCGGCGGGATCAGCGCCGGAAAGATGATGCGCGACAGCGGCGGCCCGGCACGCGGCTTGCGGAACGGCCCGGTGAGCTCGCCATCGCGCCCCCGCAGAGCACCGAACAAATTGCGGCCGGTCGCGTATTGCAGCAGCGATTGCGCTGCGATCCAGGCCGCCGATGCCGCGATCACCCAGCCGAACCAACGCCGCGCCTGCCCGCCACGCAGCACCATCGCCTGCATCGCCGCCAGCAGCACCACGAATTGCAGGATCGCCACCGCCTGGGCAAACCCTCCCCAGCCGGCCTCGCCGAGCGAGAGCGCCGGGACTGGGATCGAGCAGATGACGAGCCATCCCCACCATGCAAGCGACAGCCGCATCCACGTGGGCCGCAGCCATGACCCGTCCCGCCGATACGCGCTCCGTCCCAGGAAGCACGCATCGACGATGCCGATCGTCACCTCGGCGATGCCATGGGCGTGCAGCAGCATCAGCGGCGTGAGCAGCAGGCACGCCAGCGCGATTGGGTCGAGCAGGCGCAACATCGCGCGGTTCCTGCCAGCCGGCCTCGGCGCCGTCAAAGGGCGGCGCGGATCAGCCCGAACGCGTGGACGACGCTGGCTTGCCGGATGGCGGCGCGATCGCCGGGAAGCACCTGGCGGTCGGTTCGGGTATCCGCGCCACGGCAGCCAAGGCCGAGCCACACCAGGCCGACCGACTTCTCGGCGCTCCCGCCACCCGGGCCGGCGACGCCGGTCACCGCGACGGCGATAGCCGCCCGCGAGCGTACGAGCGCGCCCTCAGCCATCGCCCGCGCGACCTCCGCGCTGACCGCGCCCACCGAGGCGATGGTTGCCGCCGGCACGCCGACCAGATCGGTCTTCGCGGCATTCGAATACGTAACGAAGCCCCGGTCGACGACATCGGAGGAGCCGGCGATCGCGGTCAGCGCCGCCACTATCAGGGCGCCGGTGCAGCTTTCCGCGGTGGCAAGCATGATGCCGTGCCGCAGGCATGCCTCCAGCAGCGATTCGGCCTCGGCGAGCATCTCAGGAGAGATCATGTGCGGGAGATCATCAGCATTGCGGGCAGGGCGAGATGTGCGAGGGTTTGCACGCGGTCGAGATGGCGCTCGTCGTTCGCTCAATGCCCGGCCCCGGCGAGCAGGTTGAGCGTGCCGATCGTCTGCCCGGCCCAGCGCACCGGCATGTTCAGCACGCTCTCGCAGCCGAGCGAAAGGATCAGCTCGTGGTCGAAGAACACCTCGCGTATGTCGGCGGCGGTGCGGCCGATATAGGGCTCCCCGCGCCCGATCACCCGCTGCATCCAGGCGCTGTCGGTGACCGGCTTGCGCCCGCCCAGCGGATATTCATGCGGGCGGTTGCTGTAGAAGCGCTCCGACTCTCGCAGCGCCGGATGGTGGATCAGGACGGTGAACAGGATATGCCGCGGCGCCGCGGCGAGCGCCGCTTCCACCGCGCGGAAGGTAGCGCCGGGCTGATCCGGCTCCGCATGGGCGCGGATCACCGTGTCGACATCGCTCACGTTCGCGACTTTAGCCGAACTTCACGCCGGCGAAGCCCCACCCGCTCCGGCACGATCCCATCCGGCAGCACGTGCATCACGACCAGCAGCAGCGCGGCTATCAGGAATTCGCGCAACGCGGCGGCCTGCGCGGGCGCGAGCCAGGGTAGCAGGGGCGTGACGAACCGCGATCCCTCCAGCAGCACGATCAGCAGCACCGCGCCGAGGATCGAGCCGGCATTGTTCCCGAGGCCTCCCGCCACCAGGGCCAGCACCACATTCAGGGTCAGCAGCGGGGCGAACAGGTCGGGCGCGATGTACGAGGTGAAGTGCGCGTAGAGCGCGCCCGCGAGTCCAAGCACAGCGGCGCTGATCGCGAACGCCTGGACCTTGAAGAGGAGCACCGGCTTTCCGGCGACGGCGGCGACGTCCTCGTCATCGCGGATGGCGCGCAGCACGCGCCCGAACGGCGAACGATCCAACCGTTGCAGCAGCACGAAGGCCGCCAGCAGCGCGACCGCGACGATGCCGAGGAACAGCAGGTTGAAGCCCGCCGGCGACAGCACGCCTCGCCAGGGGCCGGGAATGCCCGATATCCCATCCGATCCACCGGTCAGCCAGATCTCGTTGGCGGCGAAGATGCGCACCGACTCGGAGAACCCTAGCGTCACGATCGCCAGATAGTCGCTGCGCAGCCGCGCGGTCAGGAGCGCGACCACCGCGCCGACCGCCGCCGCTACCGCGATCCCCGCCAGCACCCCAAATAGGATTGGCGCTCCTGCCTTCGTCAGCATCGCCGTCGCGTAGCCGCCCACGGCGAAGAACCCGGCGAGGCCGAGATTGATCATCCCGGCCAGGCCCCAGCTCAGATTCACCCCGAGCGTCATCAGGGCATACAGCGCAGCGGTGACCGCCATCGCGACCAGGTAGCTCGTCACCTCACGCCGCCCGCATGCCGAGCAGCCCGGCCGGTCGCAGGCTGAGTACCGACCAGAATCCCCATGAACCCGACCACGCTGCGATAGTCCGGCGGCAGCACCAGGAGCGACAGTTCCTCGGCGACGCCCACGAGCAGCGCACCAAGAACCGCGCCCGGAATGCTGCCCAGCCCGCCGACCACGGCAGCGGCGAAGATCGCCAGGATGGCACGGAAACCGGTCAACGGGTCAATCGAGGTGTCGAGCGCGATCAGCATCCCGCCAAGACCCGCGAGCCCCATCGCGATGAAGTTGACCAGCAGCGCCACCCGCTCAACTTCGATCCCCTTGATCGCGGCGAGCGAGGGGTTGTCGGCCACCGCGCGCATCGCCTTGCCAGTGCGGGTGAAGACGAGGAACGCGAACAGCGCGGCCACGGCCACCGCCGCGATCGCCAGATCCTCGAGCTGCTGCGGCCCGACCCGCAGGCCGCCCCAGCGCCAATCGCGCATCACCGGCACGTTGTAGTCGCGCAACTGGTTGCCAAAGCCGAGCCGGACCAGGTTCTCGAGCGCGATCGTCAGCGCCACCGAACCGATGGTCGCGGCGATCGCCCCGGCCATGCGCAGCCGGCGCAAGGCGACACGGTCGGATGCGACGCCGATCGCGCCCGCCACCAGGAACGCGGCGATCGCGGCGGGAACCACCGGCCAGCCGGCCCACGCGTTCGCCGCATATCCCGCGAAGGCACCAATCGTCGCATGCGACGCGACGGCGAAGTTGGGAAACCGCAGCACCGCGTAAATGGCGGAAAGCCCGATCGCCGGGGTCGCCAGAATGGCGCCCGACATAACGCCGTTAAGGACCAGTTGGGCGACGTGAGTTGCGGGCGCCATTCGCGCTTAGGCGACTTCGATGAACGTCAGCGTCCCATCCTTCACCCGGTTGAAGCGGAACTTGCAATCCAGGATGTCGCCGATCTTGTCGAACACGCAAGGGCCGCTGGCACCGGAGTACTTGATTGCCTTGCCCTGCTTCAGCGCCGCCAGGCCATCGACCGCCGTGTAGACCTTCTCGCCATCGCTGTTGGTGATCTTGCGCACGTTGTCACGCAGCGCGGTGCCGGTCGCAGTACCCGCCGACGCGATGGTCAGCGACACGATGCTGATCCAGTCGGTCGCCTGCGCGACGTAGGAGTTGGGCGCCTCCAGCTTGAGTTGCTTCTGCAACGCGGTGTAGGCGGGTGAATTCAGGTCCGCCGAGGGCTGCACGGTATAGACGCCCTCGGTCATCGGATTTGGCAGCTCGGCCAGCGACTTTGCGGTCAGCGCATAGGATTGCGCGAGCTTGTCGCCGTTGTAGCCCGCCTGGTACAGGTTGCGCAGGATGACGCCCACATCCGGCGCGTAGCCGTTGAGGTACATGAGGTCGGGCGAACCCGCCATCGCCTGGTCCACCTCGGAGCGGTAGCTAGTCTTGCTGCCGTCATAGACCACCGAGCCGAGCACCTTGACGCCCTTCTGCGTCAGGACCTCGGTCAGCCGGCGGCGCGTCGGCTCGGCGAAAGGCGCCTGCACCGACAGGATGAACACCGATTTCTTGCCTAGCCGGGCGATGAACTCGGCGTGCTTGGTGGCCTGCAGGAAATTGTTCGGCTGGGTGCGAATCAGGTAGCCCTGATGCGGCAAATGGGTGATCGAATCAGCACCCGACACCGTGGTCAGGAACGTCTTGCTCTCCCAGCACACCGGCGCGACCGCCGTCGTCACCGCCGAGGCCCAGGTGCCCATGATCACCGGCACCTTGTCGATATCGATCAGCTTGCGGGCGGCGCGTACCGCGGCCTCGGGATTGGTCTCGCCGTCCTCCACCACCAGCTTGACCGGCCGGCCGAGCAGGCCGCCTGCTTGGTTCATCTCGACCGCCACGGCCTGCATGGCGCCCGCCATGCGGGGACCGTCGAAGCTGCCGGCGCCGGTGAGCGGCGTCAGCACGCCCAGGAGAAGCGGCGCGGTATCCGCCGCCGCGATCGCCGGCATAAACGCGGCCGCACCGGTGGCCAGCAGCATGTCGCGCCTTCGCATCGATCAGGCTCCTCCCCCGTTCCTAACCTGGACGGTTGTGTCACCGGCCTGCCGCCGTGCTCGCGGCCGTCAAGGACGCTTCGCGCCGCCTTCGCGGTCGCCTGCGGCGATCCTTGACCGCCGCTGCGCGCGGCTCCTACCAGGAACGCCCCATGCCGCCAAATCAGACAGCCTGACCCCCAAGCCCCCACCTCTCCGCGAAACCGGGGTAAGTCCAGTAGCAGCCGCACTCCTGTGAAAAGGTGGCATTGGCTGCTGACGTAGACACCCAACCCCAACGACGCCCTTTGCTACGTCGACCGATTACGCTACCCGGCCAAGGCGGGAGAGGAGTGCGCATGCCCCAGCTGATCGCCGGCAATTGGAAGATGAACCTGCTGCGGGCGGGCGCGCTGGAACTCGCCGCTGGCCTGCGGGCGGGTGCGGCGGATGTCGCCGCCGAGATGGTGGTGTGCCCGCCGGCCATCACGCTCCCCGTGGTCGCCCAAGCGCTCGACGGGTCGGGGATCGCGGTCGGCGGCCAGGATTGCCACCAGGATCCGAGCGGCGCCCATACCGGCGACATCTCCGCCCCGATGCTGCTCGATGCCGGTGCGAGCTGGGTGATTCTCGGCCATTCCGAGCGCCGCCTGGATCACGGGGAGACCGACGAGCTCGTGCGCGAGAAGGTGCTCGCCGCCGCGGCCGCCGGGCTGATGCCGATCGTCTGCGTGGGCGAGACGGAGGATCAGCGCCGCTCGGGGGCGGAGACGGAGGCGGTGGGCTGGCAGCTCTCGGGCAGCCTGCCGCGCGGCTTTGGCACCGATATCGCCGGCGTGCTCGCCTACGAGCCCGTGTGGGCCATTGGTTCCGGCAAGACGCCGACCGAGGAAGAGGTCGCCGCCATGCACGCCTTCATCCGCGAGGAGCTGCTGCGCCAGTTTCCGGACGGCGGCGCGTCGGTGCGCATCCTCTATGGCGGCTCGGTCAAGGCGGCTAACGCGGCCTCCCTGCTCGCGGTGCCGGAGGTTGGCGGCGCGCTGGTCGGCGGCGCGAGCCTGGTGGCGGCGGACTTCCTCGCCATTGCCCGGGCTGGCCGCGGCGGATAGAAGCCGCCCGCATGTACGATATCCTGCTGGTGATCCAGGTCTTCGTCACGATCGTGCTGATCGGCGTTGTGCTGATCCAGCGCAGCGAAGGCGGCGGCCTGGGGATCGGCAGCTCCCAGGGGATGGGCGCCTTCATGGGAGGGCGGGGGACCGCCAACCTACTGACCCGCGCCACTGCGATCCTGGCGGCGATCTTCATGGGCCTCTCGCTCGGCCTCGCGCTGATGAACCGCAACACCTCGGGCGCCGGCGGGACGTCGATCCTCAACACGCCGATGCCGCTGACCGCCCCCGCGCAACCCGGCCAGCACGGCACGGTCCCGGCGCCGCCGCAGTCCAACGCGCCGGCCCCCGCGCGGGCGACCCCCGGGCCGGGGGCCCCTGCCCCGCCGCCGCGGACGAACGGCGGCACGACCCAAACCCCGGCGCCGTCGCCCGCCCCGCCGCCCGCCGGCCCCGACGTCCCGCACTGAGGGGCTTTCCCCCGCGCGAGTCGCGTGCCTATGTTGGGTTCCCATGACGCGGTTCGTCTTCATCACCGGCGGCGTGGTCTCCTCTCTCGGCAAGGGCATCGCTTCGGCGGCGCTGGGCGCGCTGCTACAGGCGCGCGGTTATTCCGTGCGTCTGCGCAAGCTCGACCCGTATCTCAATGTCGATCCGGGGACGATGAGTCCCTATCAGCACGGCGAGGTGTACGTCACCGATGATGGCGCCGAGACCGATCTCGACCTCGGCCATTACGAGCGCTTCACCGGCGTCGCCGCGACCAAGGCCGACAATGCGACCACCGGCCGCATCTATGCCGAGGTGATCGCCAAGGAGCGGCGCGGCGACTATCTCGGCGCGACCGTGCAGGTGATCCCGCACATCACCGACGCGATCAAGGAGACGGTGCTGCGCGACACCGAAGGCCTCGATTTCGTGCTGGTGGAGATCGGCGGCACGGTGGGCGACATCGAGAGCCTGCCCTTCCTGGAGGCGATCCGCCAGCTCGGCAACGAGCTTGGGCCGGAACGGGCGATGTTCATCCACCTGACCCTGGTGCCCTTCATCGCCTCGGCGGGCGAGCTCAAGACCAAGCCCACCCAGCACTCGGTGAAGGAGCTGCTGAACGTCGGCATCCAGCCGCAGATGCTGCTGTGCCGCTGCGACCGTCCGATCCCGGATGGCGAGCGGCGCAAGATCGCGCTGTTCTGCAACGTCCGGCCCGAGGCGGTGATCCCCGCACTCGACGTCGACACGATCTACGCCGTGCCGCTGCGCTATCACGACGAGGGGATGGACCGCGAGGTGCTGCGCCATTTCGGCCTGCAAGCCGATACCGCGCCGGACCTACGCAAATGGGAGCGTATCGTCGCGGCGATCCGCCGCCCCGAAGGCGAGGTGCGCATCGCCGTCGTCGGCAAGTACACGAACCTGCTCGACAGCTACAAATCGCTCGCCGAGGCGCTGGTCCATGGCGGCATTGCCAACCGCGTGCGGGTGCATCTCGATTGGGTCGATAGCCAGCTTTTCGAGCAGCCCGACGCGGTCAGCCGACTGGAGGGCGTGAACGGCATCCTGGTGCCCGGCGGGTTCGGCGAGCGCGGCGCGCGGGGCAAGGTCGAGGCGGTGCGTTTCGCGCGTGAACGCCGCGTACCGTTCTTCGGCATCTGCTTCGGGATGCAGATGGCAATCGTCGAGGCGGCGCGCAACCAGACGAATCTGCCCGACGCCTCCTCATCCGAGTTCGGCCCGTGCGAGACGCCGGTCGTCGGCCTGCTGACCGAATGGGCGCGCGGCAACGAGGTGGAGCGGCGCATGGAGGGCGGCGATCTCGGCGGCACGATGCGCCTCGGCGCCTATCCGGCGGTGCTCGCGCAAGGCAGCCTAGTGCGCGGGCTCTACGGCGATGCGCCATGCATCGCCGAGCGGCATCGCCACCGCTACGAGGTCAACGTGCATTTCCGTGACGCGTTGGAACGCACCGGGTTGCGGTTTTCCGGCATGTCGCCGGACGGCGTGCTGCCCGAGATCGTGGAGCGGCCCGACCATCCGTGGTTCGTCGGCGTGCAGTTCCATCCGGAGCTGAAATCCAAGCCCTTCGCGCCGCACCCGCTGTTCGCCGACTTCATCGCCGCCGCCGTCAAGCAGGCGCGCCTGGTGTGAAGTCGCTGGTCCTCGCAGGCTTCGCCGGTGCCGCGCTGGTGATCGCCGCGTTCTTCGCCAACCAGCAGGGCTGGCTCGCCTCCGACGACTGGCGGTTTCCCCTGCTTAACCTTGTCGGCGCCGCCCTGATCATGGCATCGCTGTATGCGGAGTGGAACTTTCCCTCCGCCGTGATCGAGGGGTTCTGGATCGTGATCAGCGCCTATGGCCTGCTGCGGAGCGCGCGGCGATGAGCGAGGCGGCGCAGCGCGTCGTGCGCGTGGGCGATCTCGCGATCGCCAATGACCGCCCGTTCGTGCTGATCGCCGGGCCCTGCCAGATCGAGGGACGGGCGCAGGCGCTGGAGGTCGCGCACGCGCTGCGCGAGATCAGCGCCGCGACCGGCGTCGGCATGATCTACAAGTCAAGCTTCGACAAGGCGAACCGGACCTCGGTGTCCGGCGCGCGCGGCGTGGGGATGGCGCAGGGGCTCGCGATCCTAGCCGAGGTGCGCTCGGTCACGGGACTGCCGGTGCTGACGGACGTCCATGAGGTGGGGCAATGCGCGCCGGCGGCGGAGGCGGTCGACGTGCTGCAGATCCCGGCTTTCCTGTGCCGGCAGACCGACCTGCTGCTTGCGGCCGGGCGGACTGGACGGGCGGTGAACGTGAAGAAGGGCCAGTTCCTGGCGCCATGGGACATGGCGAACGTCGCCGCCAAGATCGCGTCGACCGGCAACGAGCGCATCCTGCTGACCGAGCGCGGCACTTCGTTTGGGTACAACACGCTGGTAACGGATTTCCGGTCCTTGCCGATCATGGCGCGCACCGGCTATCCGGTGGTGTTCGACGCTACCCACTCGGTGCAACAGCCGGGCGGGTTGGGCTCCGCGTCGGGCGGCGAGCGCGAGTTCGCCCCGGTGCTGGCGCGAGCGGCGGTTGCGGTGGGGGTTGCGGCGGTCTTCATGGAGTGCCACCCCGATCCGGACCGCGCGCCCTCCGATGGGGCGGTGATGCTGGCGTTGCGGGATATGGAGGGGGTAGTGCGGGAGTTGCGGAGTGTTGATGGATTACTCAAATCGAGAAACACAGGACTAGGAGCTCCAATTTGGAAGTGAGGGACAGAGTTTGCAGAGCAATATCCCCAAAAGATACGATGATGATTGCGGGGGAAGAAAGCCAATACTTTTCAGTTGGAGAGGCCGGCCTTCAGATTTGCAAAGATATTATGAAAGGACACGAACCAAAAAGAATCATCGATTTTCCGAGCGGTTATGGGCGGGTACTGCGTTGGCTACGGGCTGAATGGCCACACTCGGAAATTGTCGCAATTGAAATCGACCCGGAGGCCCTATCATTTGTAACGGACACATTTGGAGCGATTCCATTGACGGGGGACCCCCATTTGGAGATGGAGATTCCAGGGAACGCCGACCTGATATTTTCGGGGTCACTGCTTACCCATCTCGATGATTGGCAATGGGATAGATACCTCAATATCTGTATAGAGGCACTTTCGCCCGATGGTTACTTTGTCTTTACGACCCACGGAAGAATTGCGGCTGAAGCAGCAAAAAAGAAGGATCCCCTCTACGGCAATTTAATCAACACGAGCGCTTTGTACGCGGAGTATGTCAAGAATGGATTTGCCTTCCTGCCCTACTCTAAGGACTACCCGACCTACGGCCTCTCACTATCCTCGCCCGAGTGGGTCATGCGCCGCTTGCAGGCTTTTCAATCCGTCAAGATCGTGACGTTCGAGGAAGGAAGGTGGGGACAGGACGTTGTTGCGCTCCAGCGTAACCGGTATCCCAGGATTCCATTTGGTAGCGCGCAAAAGAATTAGAGAACTTTTCGTGCGGTTCGGATGGCCAGCTTGACGACGCTCAGGCCGCTATCGGGATCGGATCAAAGTGTCGGCGGACACGACGTTGCGGGCCAGCGGCCATGGATTCTTCCGCACTGCGAAGACATCCTGGTGGCCCCAGCCGCCTTCTTCGAAGTGCGCGATTCGGGCCACGGGAAAGGCGGCGAGCCGCTGCAGTACCCACTCCGGCGCCGAAAGCGATAGGCCGTAGGTAGGATAGGCATCGTCGTAGTTGCGGTAGCTGAAGCCGCTTTCCAGGTATTCCCGGTGCAGCGCCGCGGTATCGACCAACGTGCCGTAGACCGCATGACGTTCTTCGGCCAGCAGGGCGGCGATCCGTCCGTGGGTGGTGAAGACGAGGATACCGTCCGTCGCCAGCGCGTCTAGGCAGCTCCGAAAAAAGGTGTCCCATAACGGGGCGGCCAAGTGGGTCAGCAGCGAGCCCGAGAAGATCAGATCGACCTCCTGGGGCAACGGCATGTCCAGCGCCGGGTTGGAGCGGATCGTGATAGCGCCGAAGGTCTCGCTGACAAAGGCCAATGCGTCAGGGTCGATTTCGACGCCAAACAGCTCGGCCTCCGGCCATTGCTGCCGCAGCCACCGCATCACCCGCCCGTGTCCCGACGGAAAGTCCACGATGCGGCGCACCGTCCGTCCGGCAAGCGCGGCGCGGCACAAAGAGAGAGCCAGCTCTCCAGCCCGCAGATATTCCGGGAGGCCGCCATCAACCATCAGGTCGTGGGGTGACAGACGATCGAACGGCGCGATTTCGCCCGTGGCTGCCATACACTGAGCATAGCAAGCCGGCGGTGCGCTGCCAAGCACGCCCCTCCTACCGAGGCAAGAGCCTTGCCCTGTCGATGAACGCGGCCGAAGCGACGTGCTCGCAGACGGACTGACGCCCAATTCCTGCTTTCGGGCTTTGCAATCCAAGCACCTTGATCTATCTGCTCGCGCCAAGATTGCGAACGATAGGTTGAGATGAGCCAAGAGGCATCATCCCCGGCTGGCCTTGATGACACGCTGGAGTTTACCGGCGAGCGCTTCGTGCCTCAGGTCGAAGGGGATATTCAGCTTGAACACATGCACCGCTATGCGGTGGCAACACGCCTCGTGTCGGGCAAGCGCGTGCTGGATATCGCTTGCGGCGAGGGCTACGGCTCCAACTTTCTAGCGACGAGGGCAAGCTTCGTCTTCGGGGTCGATATCGATCCCGCGACCATAGCGCACGCAGCCGGCTCATATCAGCGGTCGAACCTGGTGTTTTTGCAGGGTGACTGTGTAGCCATCCCGCTCTGTGACTCATGCGTGGATGTCGTCGTGAGCTTCGAGACGATCGAGCATCTTGCCGACCATCGCCGCATGCTGCAGGAAATAAAGCGAGTGCTGGTACCGGGCGGACTTCTGCTTCTTTCATCCCCTGACAAGCGGGAATACTCCGACATACCCAGCTACAAAAATCCTTACCACGTTCGCGAACTCTACATCTCGGAACTTCGGGAACTCCTTGTCGACCATTTTGCTCGTCATTCCCTGTACGGACAACGGGTCCATTATGGCTCCGTCATCGCGCCGCTCGTGCCAGACCGCGTCCCATTCGTGGGCTTTCGCATGGAAGGGGCTCACGAGGTTGTCGCGGGTTTTGGACTTCCTACCCCAGTCTATCTGGTGGCGATTGCTTCCGATGGCGACCTTCCCGAGATACCGGCGGGGATCTTGCTTCCCGCGTCGGCACCGTATTTGCATGAGATCGTCGACTTGCAAGCGCAAGTTCTGCAGCGAGAGGAGCGAATTCGCGAATGCCAGGAGCAAATCTCCAGCATTGCCGAATCCGAGCGCTCGGCCCGGCAGCGGCTGACCGAGGCAGAAACACAACTATCGCGGATGCAGGCCGACCTGATGCGGGTGCAAACCGACTCGACGCGGATACAATCCGACCTGATGCGGACGCAAGCTGCCTTAGCCGGGTCGCGTGCGGAGTCCGCGCGGGCCAGAGAAGATGCTGCTCAAAGGGTTTGGCAGTGGCGCGAAGCGATCAAACAGGTCGTGGGAGATAATCAGCATTCCGCCGCTGCACTGCACGCCCATTACGGCGGACAAATCGCCCAGAGAGACGCCGAGATCGCGCGTCTGCGAATGGTGGAGACGAGCACCTTCTGGCGCGCATCGGCACCATTGCGGCGGCTGAGCACACGATTGCCTGCTTCTAGCCGCCGCACCATGCGCCGCGCCGCTCGCCTTGCCTGGTGGTCTGTCACGCTCCGGTTGCCGTCACGGCTATCCGAGCGACGTGAGAGCCTGCTCGCTGCGGAGGCGTCGTCCAAGCTTCCGCTGCCTTTGGTTCAGCCCCAGTCGTCGCTGTCCGTTCGCGGCGCCGATGGTCCGGTCGCGCTCATCATAGACCAGTTGCTGCCGACTCCGGATCGCGACGCCGGCTCGCTATTTGCCTTGCACCTGGTCGATGGACTGATCCAGCTAGGCTACCATGTCATCTTTGCAGCCGAACGGGAACTCGACGATTGTGGGGCGGCGCGTCGCTCGCTGGAGGGACGCGGCTGTGGGTGCCTTGACCCTGCGGAAGCCGAGCCAATCGCGGACTTTATCGCGGCGCATGGCGACCAGCTGACGCTCTGCCTGCTCATCCGGGGAGGGGCAGGCGGCAGGTTCCTTGAAACCATCCGGCAGTTCTCCCCCGATGCCAAGATCATCTTCTACCCCGTGGACCTGCATTTTCTGCGGGAAGAACGGCAAGCACTGCTTGCAAATGACGTCCCTGGGCTGGTTGGCGCCGTACATACGCGCATACGCGAAGAGCAGCTAGTTCAAGAATGCGACGCGACAATCGTCGTATCCGATTTGGAACAACAGTTGCTGGCCACATCCTTTCCGGGCGCACGGATCGGGCGACTGCCGCTCGCCCAGGCGATCGAGGAGTGTTCGGTTCCCTTCGATAAACGTTGTGGGATAGGGTTCATCGCGGGATTTTCGCACGCTCCGAACCTGGATGCCCTCTCCTACTTCCTCACTGAAGTCTGGCCGAGGATCCTGCGCACGTTTCCCGACATGCAATTCGATATCGTCGGGGCAGGCCTCCCCGACGGGATGCTCGACGGCATGCTTGGCAATATCCGCTATCTCGGCCAGCTTCCGGACATCGTGCCGTGGTTCGCAACGATTTGCGTTAGCGTCGCCCCACTGCGTTACGGCGCCGGCGCGAAAGGCAAGGTAGCATCGAGCCTGGCCGCCGGCGTTCCCTGCGTGGCAACCTCAATTGCCACGGAGGGAATGGGTCTAGCGGACGGGAAGGAGGTCCTCGTTGCCGATACGCCAGAGGCATTCGCCGATGCGATCTGCCGCGTCTGCACTGATCCCGATCTGTGGTCGCGCGTCTCGCAAGAGGGACTGACCTACGCGAGGGTCAATCTTTCCGTCAGGGTCTTTCGGCGCGAGTTGCACCGGATCCTATTGAGCGTCGGATTGCCGGTCATGGCGCATCACTGCGCAGGTGCCGCCTAGCTGTTGTCGCGCAGCCACGCAGCGGTGCGCCGCAGCGCGTCCTGCCATTCCGTCCGCGGCGTCCAGCCCATCTCGCGTCCGATCAGCCCGATATCGAGGACATTGACGGGAACATCCGCAACTCGGCCCGGCCGGAAGTTGCACGGAATAGAATAGTCGCCGATCACCTTGCCGATATCGGTGAGGACGTCGAGCACGCTGCGCCCGATTCCGCTACCCACGTTGAAGACCCGATGCGGGCCATCGTACGACGCCAGCATCAAGAGCGCCTCGATCGCGTCGTCGATGTACAGGAAGTCGCGAACGACGCGGCCATCTCCCCAGATCTCGACTGGGATGTCGTGCAGCGCGCGGTACAGCAGGGCGGCGACGAGACCTTGCCGGCGATCGTGTCGCTGGTATGGCCCGAAGGGATTCGACAGCCGCGCTACCTGGTACTCCATTCCATGCAAGCGCTGGTAGATGCGAAGGTATTTTTCGATCGCGAGCTTGCTGACGCCGTAAGCGGAAATCGGCTCGGTGACGGCGGTCTCCGGGATCGGCACCGTCTCGGGAATGCCATAGACGGTACCGCCCGAGGAGACGAACACCACGCGTCGCACACCCGAGCTCCGGCAGATATCCAGAAGCTGCAATGTCGGCGCGACGCTCGATAGCAAATCGCCGAGAGGGTCCCGATTGGAGCTGTCCGGAATGCTCCCGGCGGCGAGATGGAAGACGACCTCGCGACCCTCGACAGCGCGCGCCACAGCGGCCCGGTCGGCAAAGTCCCCCATCAGCCACTGCACGCCCTCGAGCGCCTGGGGGAAATGGGCTTGGCGCCCGAATGCGCCGATGTCGGCGCCGCGCACGACCAGGGCGCGGCAAAGATTGGTGCCGATAAAACCACCCCCGCCCAGAACCAGGCAGGACAGGCCCGAAAAATCACCCGGCGAGGGCAAGCTCGTCGTGTCCCGCCAAGACCTCGTCCATCTGTTCGACCATCCGCTCGAAGCTGAACGCCGCGGCTTGCGCGCGCCCATGCTTCGACAGGCGCGCCCGCAGAATCGGATCGGTCGCGACCCGCTCGATGGCGCGCGCGAGCCCCGCGGCGGCATGGGCCTGGAACAGGATCCCGGTGTCCCCGTCGCGAATGATCTCCGTGTTGCCGCCGACGCGGGACGCGACGGTCGGGATGCCAGCCGCCAGGGCATGGATCAGCGTCAGCGAGAACGGCTCGTAGAGCGAGGGAAACAGGTAGATGTCGTGGTCCTGAAAGAGGTCGAACAAGGCGTGTTCGGCAACCGGTTCGCGGTAGGCGATGCGTTCGGCGCAGCCGAGTTCCCTCGCAAGAGCGGCGAGGCGCTCGCCGTATGCCGAGCCCGGCCCCTCGCCGACGATCGTCAGGACATATCGGCCATCGAGATGGCCTAGCGCCTCGACCGCTGTATGGACTCCCTTCAATTCGACGTTGCGCCCCGCGACCAGCAGGCGGATCGCTCCGGGTGCGATCAGATCTTCCCGGTCGCGGATCGTTGCGGGGGCGCGCGGCGGTTGGCGGACGCCGTTGTGAACGACGGCCTCGCGCGCGAACGCCAGGCCCCCCGCGTGATAGAGGTCGCGCATGAAGCCCGCCCCGAATATCGCCGACGCCGGTATCGCCGCGAGCACACCGGACCCCGCCGGCGGGACCGCGTGTCGCGCCGAGAGCTGATCCCGCATATAGCGGCCCAGGAACTCCGGGTTCGCCATCTGAAGCAGCCAATTGTCCGTCAACATCAGATGTACGGGAGCGCCGCCCGCCTCGACGAGGAAGTCGAGCAGGGAGCGGTCGAGACCGAACAAGTTCCAGCAGAAGATCGCGTCCGGCCGAACGCTGGCCAGGGCCCGGCGGACGGCTCCGATGTTGGCGCGACACAGTACATCCCGGCGCGCCACCGATCCGGCAAACGGCGTGTAGATGTCGCCGTCGATCAGAAGCTGCAATGCCTGATGGACGACCTGGCCCGGGTGCATGGCCGGCACGCCGCCGTAGCAGCTCGTCAGCACCGTGACGTCATGGCCGCGCTCGACGAAGGCGCTCGCCACCTCGTGGCAGAGTCGCTCGTACCCCCCGACGACGTTCGGCGGATAGAGATTCGAGATGAAGAGGATGCGCATCAGAGCGAGGTCCGCAGGAATTCCAGGAAGTCCCGATCGCCGAGAATGGGATTGCGCTCCAACGTGTCGGTGGAATGGCGGCGAAGATAGACCTGCGCCAACACCACTGCATCTGTTAGGCGGTGAGTGCTGAGCACGTTCAGCGCCGCGCGCGCACTCTTCCAATCGCCGTTCTGCCACCGGCGGTGAAAGTAGAACGCCGAAACGATCGCCCATTCGAGCCGAACCCGCGCATGTTCCTCCTTGATCGTGTTGGCCTCGTGCAGGCGGTAGCGCAGCAGCGGCTCGTCGGCGATCCGGATGTCCTCGCCATGCAGGATCAGCCGCAGCGCGTAGTCGAGATCGTGCGCGTAGCGAAGCCGGGCAAAGCCGCCGATCCGGTCCAGCAGCGAGCGCCGAAAGAGGAAATTCGAAGTGGTCATCAGGAAATTGCCGTTGACGAGGGAAATCCCCAGATCGGCGTTGGCGCGGTAGAACGCGGTGGCGGCCTCATACCACGGATTGCCGACCGAACTGCCGCTCGAATCGATGAACGTTATGGCAGAGCAGGCAAATCCAGCGCGGGGCGCCCGGCCCAGCGCCTCCACAAGTCGGTCCAGCCGCTCGGGGCAATAGGCATCGTCGGAGTTCAGAATGGCGATGAATTCGCCGCTGGCCCGCATCATCCCCGCGTTGATCGTGGCGTGCGCGCCCCGGTTGGGGTGGCTCCAGAATATGATCCGCGGATCGGCTGCCGCCAGCTTGCCCATGATCCGGGCCGAGTCGTCGGTCGACCCGTCATCGATGACGATGATCTCAGCGACAACCGGTCCTTGCGCCGTCACGCTTTGGATCGCCTCCGCGACATAAGGAGCGTGGTTGTACAGCGGCACCACCACGGATACGCTACCTCTCTCGGGAACTCGCATTAGCCTCGATGAAACGACGTTTTACAAGGAAGATGGATCGCTTAGGTTGGAAGCCGACGAAGGTCAACTGAGCCCCCCAGGGCTGCCATCGGAGCGATTTGAACCAGCCCCATGCACCCCACCACCCCCGACCTCCTCGCCGCCCGGCCGCATCTGTCGATGCATGCGATGGACGGCCTCCTCCTCTCCGACGTCCCGCTGAACGCCGTCGCCGATGCGCTCGGCACCCCCACCTGGGTCTACTCCGCCCCCGCCATCCGCGCCCGCCTCACCTGCCTCGCAACCGCGCTCGAGCGCGCGGGCGTCCCCGCCCACATCCACTACGCGGTCAAGGCGAACGATAGCCTCGCCCTCCTGCGCCTGTTCGCCGACGCGGGCGCCGGGGCTGACGTGGTCTCGGGCGGGGAGCTCATGCGCGCCCGCGTCGCCGGCATCCCGCCCGGGCGCATCGTCTTCTCCGGCGTCGGCAAGACCGGGGCGGAACTCCGGCTAGCGCTCGCCGAAGGCATCGGTCAGATCAACGTCGAGAGCGCCGAGGAGCTGGATCAGCTCTCCGCCATCGCGGCAGCAGCGAACCGCACCGCCCCCGTCGCCCTGCGGGTCAACCCCGACATCGACGCGCGCACCCACGCCAAGATCAGCACCGGCCGCGCCGGCGACAAATTCGGGATCCCGGCCGCCGATATCCCGGCGCTCTACACCCGCGCCGCCGCGCTCCCCGGCATCCAGCCGGTGGGGCTCGCGGTGCATATCGGCAGCCAGGTCGGCACACTCGCGCCTTACCGCGATGCCTACGCCGTCGTCGCGGCGCTAGTTCGCGCCCTGCGCGCCCAAGGCCACCGGGTCGAGACGCTCGATTGCGGCGGCGGCCTCGGCATTGCCTATCGCGACGAGCCCCAGCTTGCCCCCGACGCGTGGGCGGGCGCGATCGGGCAGGCGTTTGGCGGGCTCGACCTCAGGCTGATGCTGGAGCCGGGGCGCTGGCTGGTCGGTCCCGCCGGCGTCCTGCTAGCCAGCGTCGTGCTGGTCAAGCACGCCGCCGGGCGGCGCATCGTCGTGCTGGACGCGGCGATGAACGACCTCGTCCGCCCGGCGATGTACGACGCCTGGCACGGCATGGTGCCCTTGGCCGCGGCCGATGCCGCCCGCCCGACCACGCCCGTCGACGTCGTCGGCCCGATCTGCGAGAGCGGCGACACGTTCGCGCGAAGCCGGGATCTGCCGCCGCTCGGCCCCAACGCTCGCGTGGCGATCCTCGACGCGGGGGCGTATGGTGCGGTCATGAGCTCGACCTACAACGCGCGGCCGCTCGCCGCCGCCGCGCTCATCGATGCCGGACGCTGGGCGATTATCCGCGAGCGCCAGCCGGTCGAGGCGTTGTGGCGCGACGAGCGCATCCCGGACTGGTCCACGTGACGCCGGCCGAGCTGACCCGCCGCCTCGCCTCCCGCCGAGCCCTCGCCTGGGCCGCACTTTGGTTCGAGCGTCTGTGGCCCGTGCTGTGGCCGCCGCTCGGCATCGTCGGTCTATTCGTCTGCCTCGCCTTCCTCGGCTTCTCCCGGATCCTGCCGCCGCTCGGCCAGACGGCGCTGCTCGCCCTCGCCACCCTGGCCGCGCTTGCCCTGCTGGTGCGCGGCCTCGGCCGCCTGCATGCGCCGGGCCCCGACGCGGTCGACCGCCGGCTGGAGCGGGCGTCCGGACTCGTGCATCGTCCGCTCGCCACCCTGGCCGACCGTCCGGCGGCGGCGGATGCGGCGGGGCTCGCTCTCTGGCGCGCCCATGTCGCCCGAGCGGCGCGGCAGGTCACCCGACTGCGCGTCGGTCTGCCGCGCCCGGGCCTCGCCCGCATCGATCGGCGCGCGCTGCGTGGCGGCTTGGTCGTCGCCCTCGTCGCTTCGGCCGGAGTCGCCGGCGCCGATGCGCCGGCCCGCCTCGGCGCGGCGCTGCACCCAACGCTGCCGCACGGCACGCCGGCGCCGGCGACCGAGGTGCAGGCCTGGATCACACCGCCCCCCTATACCGGCGTGCCGCCGCTCTTCCTCAAGCCCGATGCGGGTGGCATCGCCGTGCCGGTTGGATCGCACTTCACGGCCAACGTCACGGGCGGGTCGGGGGTGCCGAGCCTCTCGCTCGGCGGTCGACAGAGCGAATTCCGCGCGCTGGACGCTGGCAGCTTCCAGGCGGATGCCATGCTCGACCAGGACGGGCAGCTCGTTGTGCGCCGCGACGGCACGACGCTGGGGAGCTGGGATCTTCAGGTGATCCCGGACCATCCGCCCATCGCCGCCTGGGCGGGGCCGCCCGGTCCCGGTCGCGCCCGCCTACACACCCGCTTGCCCTGGCACGTCACCGACGATTACGGCGTGACGAACCTGACCGCGGAGCTGCGCCTCGCTGCTCGGCCCGATGGGCCGCCGCTGGTGGTGCCAGTCCCCTTGCCAGGGGCGCCGAGGGACGCGCATGGCGCGGCGGAGCAGGACCTCTCGGCGCATCCCTGGGCCGGGCTGCCGGTCATCGCCCGCCTGATCGCACGCGACGGCGCCGGCCAGACCGGACAAAGCACCGACGCCAAGCTGGTGCTGCCGGAGCGCACCTTCCGCAACAAGGAAGCGCAGGCGCTGATTGCCATCCGCAAGGGCCTCAGCCTGCATCCGGAGGATCGCGAAGATGCGCTCGCCGGGCTGGACTCGCTGCTCGTCTCGCCGGGTTCGATCGGCGCCGATCCGGGCACGTATGTCAATCTTGCCGCGATCTACTACCTGCTCGAGTTCGATCACGATCCCGGCGCGGTGCCCCAGGCGCAGGAGCAGATGTGGCGTCTCGCGCTGCAGCTTGAGGAAGGTGTTGCCGCCCAGACCGACCGCGCGCTGCAGCAGGCGCGCGAAGCGGCCGAACGCGCGCTCTCCGAGTTCCGCGCCAACCCGACTGAGGCCAACCGCAAGGAGCTGGAGGCCAAGCTCCAGGCGCTGCGCGAAGCGATCCGGCAGCATCTGGAGGCACTCGCCCGCCAGTTCCGGAACTCCCCGCAGGCACCGGCCGATCTCCGGGCCCGCCGGCTCAGCCCGCGCGATCTCGAACGCATGACACGGCGGGCGCTGGACGCGGCGCGCAACGGCTCGCCCGAGCAGGCCGAACAGGCGCTCGCCCAACTCGAGCGTGCGCTCGATGCGCTGCGCGACGCGAGGCCAATGACCGATGCCGATCGCGCCCGGGCCGCGCAGCAGCGCAAGGGGCGGCAGGGCATGAGCGCGATCCAGGACATGCTCGCCCGTCAGGGCGGCCTGCTGGACCATGCCCAGGAGCGGTCGCGCGAGGCCGAGCGGACCGGGACGGACCTTCAAGGCGCCAAGGCCGCGCGCCAGGGCGACCGACGCGTGCAGCAGGCGCTGCGCCGCGCGCTGGGCGAGGTGATGCAGCAGCTGGGCGACCTCACCGGCAAGGTGCCCGAGAGCCTCGGCGAGGCGGACCGGGCGATGGAGGGGGCGACCCAGGCGCTCGGCGCCGGGGAGGACAGCGCCGCCCAAACAGCCGAGCTCAAAGCGCTCGAAGCGCTGCAAAAAGGCGGGCGGGAAGCCGCCGAGCAGATGGCCTCGAAGTTCGGTAACGGACAGGGCCAGCAGGGCGAGGGCGGAAGGCGACGGCATAGGACAGGGCGACGGCCAGGGCGCGGTCTCGCTGTGGGGCGACGGCGCCGATCAAGGCTACGGCCCCGATCCCGGCGACGGGCAGGCGTTCGGTCGCGGCGGGCGCGGCCGCGACCCGCTGGGCCGGCAGATCGGTCCTGGCGGGCAGGAGGTCGACGACGGGCAGGTGACGGTCCCCGACCAGGCCGCACCGCACAAGTCCGAGGCGATTGAGGAGGAACTCCGCCGCCGCGACGCCGAACGCACCCGCCCGAAGGAGGAGCTGGATTATATCGACCGGCTGTTGAAGCAGTTCTGACGCAGGAGTCCTGACTCCGCCCCCACGCTCGGTTAAGAATTGGGTGGGGAACCGAGCGAGGACGCATGGCCGACGACACACCCACCACCATCTATCGGACCAGCATGCGCAGATGGGACCGTGCGGCACCCATCCGCTACCCCGATCCCGACATCGCCGTCCTGGACCCGCGCTTCGAGACGCTGATCCTGCCTCACGCCGCGATCGAGCGCATCGCGACCGGATGCCGCTTCACCGAGGGGCCGGTGTGGTTCGGCGACCTCCGCCAACTGATCTTCAGCGACATCCCGAACGATCGGCTGATGCGCTGGGACGAGGAGACCGGCGCCGTCTCACTGTTTCGCAAGCCCGCCGGCTATCCGGACGGCAACACGCGCGACCGGCAGGGGCGATTGCTCACCGCCGAGCTCGGTTCGAGACGCCTCACGCGCACCGAGCTCGACGGCACGGTGAGGGTGCTCGCCGATCATTTCGAAGGTGTGCGCCTGACCGGCGCGAATGACGTCATCACCAAGTCGGACGGCTCGATCTGGTTCAGCGACAACGGTGCCGGCATCCGTGGCAACTACCTTGGCGACAAGGCGAAGGCGGAGCTGCCCTTCCGCGTCTACCGGATCGATGCCGCGACCGGCGAGATGACGATCGCGGTGGGCGACATGGAGCGGCCGAACGGGCTCTGCTTCTCGCCCGACGAGTCCCGCCTCTACGTCGTCGACACGCCGTCCGGGCGCAAGACCACGCATGTCTATGACGTGGCGCCGGACGGGCGGACGGTGCGCAACGGCCGCATCTTCTTCGATGCGACGCCCGGCTATGCCGACGGCATACGCTGCGATACGGAAGGCAATGTCTGGGCCGCGCTCTCGGGTGGGGAGGGACACGACGGCGTCGGCGTGTTCGCCCCGGACGGCACGCTGATCGGGCGCATCAAGCTGCCCGAGCGCTGCGCCAACCTCTGCTTCGGCGGCATCAAGCGCAATCGCTTGTTCATGACCGCGAGCCAGTCGGTCTATGCGCTGTATGTGGAAGCGCAGGGCGCGCCGGGCCGATGAGGCATTAGAGTCGCTGTTGACAGCATCGGGTGGGCTGATGGGATGACCACCATGCGGCGCCTGACCGACTTCACGCTCTATGCCGACGCCCAGCGCGAGTTCTCCTCCGCGCGCCTGTGGGATCTGTTCGATGGCGATCGGCAGCGGATGAACATCGCTCATGAGTGCGTCGACCGCTTCGCCGCCGCGACGCCGGAGCGGATCGCGATCCGTGTGGCGCATGCGGACGGCACCGACGAAGCGATCAGCTTCGGCGCGCTCGCCGCCGCGTCCTCGCGCTTCGCCCATCACCTGCTGGCCTCCGGGCTAGCACCTGGAGAGCGGGTGGCGATCATGCTCGACCCGTCCTTCGCCTTCTATGTGACGCTATTCGGCGCGATGAAGGCGGGCGTGGTCTGCGTGCCGCTGTTCACGCTGTTCGGCGCCGACGGCGTGCGTCTGCGGGTGGACGACTGCCATCCGCGCCTGCTTCTCGCCTCCGCAGAGAAGGCCGCCCAGATCGGCGATGTCGGCGTCCCCGTCTTCGTTGTCGATGCGGGGTTCGAAACCTTGCTTGAAAGCTGTCCGCCGATATTCAAGACGGATACCCGGACCGACGACCTCGCGCTCGTTCAGTACACGTCGGGGACGACGCGCGAGGTGCCGGAGGCGATCCGGCACACACATCGCGCGATCGTGCTGGTGACCGTGGCGGCGCTCTACGGGACCGGCGTGCGGCCGGGTGACTCGTTCTTCTGTCCGTCATCGCCTGCCTGGGGGCACGGGCTCTGGCACGGCACGCTGGCCCCGCTTGGGCTTGGCGTGTCGACGGGAACCATGTCCGGCCGCTTCGACGCCGAGCGGCTGCTGCGGGCGTTGCGCGACTACGCGATCACCAATCTTTCGGCGGCGCCGACGCATTACCGGATGATCCGCAACAGCGGTGCGGCGGAACGATATCCGCTCAGGCTAGAAAAGGCCTCCTTCACCGGTGAGCCGATGGACAGCGAGACGCTTGCGTTCTCCGAGGCGCTGTTCGGAACCACGCTGCGGAGCATGTACGGCACGACGGAGGTGGGCGTCCCGCTCGTCAACTATCCGGGTGCCGCCGACTTCACCGTCAAGCCTGGCTCTCTCGGCAAGCCGGTTCCGGGGATGCGCGTCGAAATCCACGATCCCGCCGGACGGCCCTGCGAGCCGGGGGAGATCGGGGAGATCGTGCTGTGGCGGCGCGATCGTTGGGTACCGACGCGCGATCGCGGCAGCGTCGACGCAGGCGGATACTTCTATCATGCCGGTCGCGCCGATGACGTCATCATCTCCGCCGGCTGGACGATCGGCGCGACCGAGGTGGAGGACGCGCTGCTGCGACATCCCGCCGTGCGTGAGGCGGCAGTGATCGGCGTCGCCGACAAACTGCGTGGCCAGGTCGTGAAAGCCGTGATCGTCAGCCGCGAGGCGGGCGGAGAGGTGCTGGCCAAGCAGCTGCAGGATTTCGTCCGCACCCGCCTGAGCGGGCACGAATATCCGCGAGTCGTGGAGTTCGTCGACGAGCTTCCGAAAACTCCGGCGGGCAAGGTCAACCGCAAGGCGCTGCGCGACCGCGAGGCGGCGAGAGCCGTTGAGAAGGAGAACACATGACCGCCGAAGCGTCGCGCCTGTTTCCACGCATCACCGATCACGCGCTCGACGACCTGCGCAAACGCATTGGCGTGCGGATCGAGAACACGCTGGAGCCGTGGTGCTACGAGGCGACCCGCGACAACATCCGCCACTACGCGCACGGGATCGGCGACGACAATCCGTTGTGGTGCGATCCCGACTACGCCGCCAAGACGCGCTGGGGAGGCATCATTGCGCTGCCTAGCTTCCTGTTCACCACCAGCCGGATCATCTCGGGCTATGTCAACGGGCTACCCGGCGTGCACGCGATGTGGGCCGGCGCGGACTGGACGTGGCATCAGCCAGTCCGGCGCAACGATGCGATCACCACTGAGGCGTGGCTGAAAAATCTGATCCCGCACGAGACGAAATTCGCCGGCCGGGCCGCCCAGCAGGTCTATCACGTGAACTTCTTCAACCAGGACGGCAAGCTTGTGGCGGAGGCAGATAGTTGGTGCTTCCGCACCGACCGCGATATCGCCCGCGAGGAGGGAACCAAATACGCCAGCGTGAAGAGCAAGCCGCCGCGCCGCTACAGTGCGAAGGAACTCGCCGCCTTCTACAAGTTCTACCACGACGAGGACGTGAGGGGCGCGCGCCCTCGCTACTGGAGCGATGTCGCCGAAGGCGAGAGCCTGCCGCCGATGGCGAAGGGCCCGATGACCGTCACCGGCTTCATCGCCTTCGCGCAGGGCTGGGGGGACTCTATATCCGCGCCAACAAGCTCGCCTGGAAGCAGGTCCACGCGCATCCAGGCCTTGGCATCCCCAACCGGTTCGGCATTCCCGACTGCCCGGAGCGCGTGCACTGGGAGCCGGAATTCGCCCTGATGGTGGGCGCGCCGGGCGCGTACGACTACGGGCCGGAGCGATGCTCCTGGCTGACGCATCACGCGACCAACTGGATGGGCGATGACGGCTTCCTGCGCGCGGCCTCCTGCAAGATCCGCCGCCACAACCCGGAGGGCGACCTGCTGACGATCACCGGCCGGGTCGCGTGCAGGTTCGTCGACGCGCAGGGACGCCATTTGGTCGAGCTGGCGCAGGAAGCGCACAACCAGGATGGCGAGCTGTCGGTCGTCGGATCGGCCCTCGTCGAGCTTCCCGTCGCCGGTGCGGGCGCATCACCGGAAGCGGCGTAAGGACGCCGCCAGGGTGTGTTCGCGATTCCTTACGCGCAAGGAACCAAGAATGTCGTGTGATTACATTCAGTTCTGAATTGCGCTTGGCCGGGTCAGCCATGCCATTCTCCTCGGGGTCATGGAGGGGAGGAGCGCATGCCCGGCTGTCACCCCACGCTATGTTCTCGGGAGGGACGAACTCGCCTCGCTCGCACCCTCGGCGCCGTTGCGGCGGGCGCGCTTAGCGTGGCGCTCACCGGGTTTGCCGTCCCGGCGCAGGCGCAGGAGCGGCCCAACATCGTCATGCTGATGACGGACGACACCGGATGGAACGATTTCGGCTGCTACTCGGGCGGCGGCTCCGCTCTCGGGCATCCCACGCCCAATATCGACCAGGTGTGCAAGGAAGGCGCGGTCTTCACCAACTGGTACGGCCAGGCGAGCTGCACGGCGGGCCGCGCCTCCTTCATCACCGGCCGCATCCCCATCCGCTCGGCGCTATCGATCGTGGTCGCGCCCGGCGATGAGAACCAGCTGCGCAAGCAGACGCCGACCATCGCCGAGTTCTTCCGCAACAACGGCTATTCGACCTATTTCTCCGGCAAGTGGCATCTCGGCGACACACCCGATGCTTATCCAACCGAGCACGGGTTTGACGAGATGAAGCATTTCGCCGCGTACTACGCGGGCGTCTATGCCTACAACGACACGGACAAGTGGTTCCATCCGTGGTTCCCGTCGTTCAATACCGAATTCAACAAGATGTACGACGACATCGTGAACCTGGGGGAGTGGGAGGGCGAAGCCGGTCAGCCTGCCAAGAAGGTGGGAACAATCACCTATGAGTCGCTCGCCACGTTTGATATCCGGCAGACGGATTCCGCGGTCGAGTAATGAGAAATACGCTATGATCTTTAACGGTGCCGCGCCGGCTCGGGTGCTCACGTCATCACCCGGCAAGTATGCGGGCGAGGACAACGGCTGGGTGCTGTCGCTGGTGTACCCTGTCCTCATCGACTTCGACAAATCTCTCATCAAATATCCGAACATTCGACGCTACGTCGGCGGCGCCTCGACCGACCTGGTGCCAAACTTGCAGCATCCGGACGACCCTGTCCCGCTGCTGAAGGACCAGATCGACCACCTGCACGTCGAAGGCGGCGGCGGCTAGGAATGGGGTGGAAGAGGCGACTCTGGCCGCCTCTTCCGCCGCAACTGCGCAAAGGGCGAAGCCGAACTGATGTAAGAGGGGACGCGGGTGCGACAGGATGCCTCGCTGAAGTACGTGGCTGCGATGGCGCTGGCGGCCGTGCTCGGCGTGCTTCGCATTGGCCCCGGATATGCGGTACCCGGCCCACCGAGCAAGGACCGCGTTGCTGCCGTAGCCCTGCAGTGGTTCGCCGAGATGCGGGCGGGAAAGATCGACCGCGCCGAGCTGAACCCGGACTACAGCGCCCGCCTGACTCCGGACGCGGTGCAAGGCATGTCGCATTATCTGAAGGAATACCAGTATGGCGTCTCGCCCCTCGCGGCTCGGGTGATCCTGTCGCGCAAAACGACGGATCAGGAATTCTACGTCGTGAAGCTGGTCTTTCCCCGCGGCGACGCGGCCAGCCTGCTGTTTGGCTTCGATACGCAAGGTCGAATTACTGGCGTCAGTCTCATGAGCATGGCAGGCGACTGAAGCAACGGCCTCAGCCCAGCGCCTCTGTCAGCAGCTCCAGCGCCCGACGGGCGAAGGCACGCATGTTGGCCACGCGGTCCGCGTCCCCAGTGCGCAGGGTAAGGCTGCGTGGCACCGGCCCGTCGATAGCCATCGCGCTGTGACCGGCCGGATCGCCATAGCGGTTGCCAGTCGGGCCCGCCGCGCCGGTCTCCCCCAATCCCCAGGTCGCGCCGGTGCGCTCGCGCACCGTGCGGGCGAGCAGCGCGGCGTAGGCCTCGGTGGAGGCGCGCATCCCGCCGGGGAGCGGATCGGGAATGTCGAGGAAGCCGCGCCGCGCCTGGCGCGTGTAGATCACGCTGCCGCCGAGGAAATACGCGCTCGCCCCGGGGATCGCGAGCAGCGCGGCCGAGATCAGCCCGCCGGTCGAGGACTCCGCGATCGCGATGGACTCGCCCCGCGCCTTCAGCCGGGCGGCAATCCGCTCGGCCAGTTCCAGAAGCTCCTGCATGATCGCCTCACGATTCCCGATCCCACTTTTGCCCCTATCGTCGCGGATCGCAACGCGCGCCCCCATATCCGGGCGCCACTCAGAAGGATCCGGCATCGTGAAGCGACGTGTCAGAAGCAAGCTGCCTCCTTTCGACCTCGCCTGGAAATCCGGGATACTGGCGCTCGGCGCCCAGCAGGTCATCGCGCTCCGACTAGCCAGGATCGCCGCCGGCGGCCCGCGCGCCGCCCGCGAAGCGTCGCGCATGCTCGCGGAGAAGGTCGCCGCCCTGTCAGCCAGCCAGCGGATGATGCTGAAGGCCTGCGCGAAAGGCGATGCCGGAATGGGCGCGCGGCGCGTGCTCAACCTCTACCAGCGCCGGGTGTCGGCCAACGCGCGACGGCTGCGCCGGGGGTAGCGAGGCACTGGCGTGCCGCCGCGCCGGCGGGCAACATAGGCCCGACCCCAGCGGAGGACACCAGCATGAAGGCGGCCGTTCTGCACGAGGCGAATCATCCGCTCACCATCGAGGATGTGGAGATCGAGAAGCCGAAGCGGCGGGAGGTGCTGTTGCGCACCGCCTTCGCCGGCCTCTGCCACAGCGATCTCCATTTCATGGAGGGGCTCTACCCGTTCCCGACCCCGGTCGTACTCGGCCACGAAGCGGCGGCGGTGGTCGAGGCGGTGGGCGAGGACGTCACCTATGTGAAGCCCGGCGACCACGTCATCACCTGCCTCTCGGTGTTCTGCGGCGAGTGCCCGCAATGCGTCACCGGCCACACCAATCTTTGCGAGAACACCGAGGTGAAGCTGCTGCCCGGGGCGGCGCGGCGGCTGCGCTGGCGCGGGGCGGTGCTCAACCAGGCGTTCAACCTCTCGGCTTTCGCCGAGCACATGCTGGTGCACGAGCATGCCGTGGTGAAGATCAAGCCCGACATCCCGCTCGATGTCGCGACACTGGTCGGCTGCGGCGTGATGACCGGCGTGGGCGCGGTGTTCCACGCCGCCAAGGTGGAGCCGGGCAGCACCGTCGCCGTCATTGGCTGCGGCGGCATCGGCCTGTCGGCGGTCAACGGCGCGGCGATCGCGGGCGCGGAGCGGATCATCGCGATCGACACCGTCGCCTCCAAACTCGAGGCGGCGCGCGCCATGGGCGCCACCGACACGATCAACGCCTCGAACGTCGACCCCGTCGAGGCGGTGAAGGAGCTGACGGGCGGCGGCGTGCCCTACTCATTCGAGGCGATCGGCCTGAAGAAGACCGCCGAGCAGTCCTTCGCTATGCTGCGCCCGGGGGGCGTCGCGACGATCATCGGCATGGTGCCGGTGGGCGTGAAGATCGAGCTGCACGGCGCGGACTTCCTGCGCGACCGCAAGATCCAGGGCACCTCGATGGGCGGCAACCATTTCCGCGTCGACATGCCACGCCTGCTCGAGCTGTGGCGCCAGGGACGGCTGCAGCTCGAGACGCTGATCTCCGGGCGCATCCCGCTCGAGAAGATCAACGAGGGGTTCGCGAACCTGAAATCGGGCGCACCGGTGCGGCAGCTTATCGATTTCGGGGTGGCTTAGGGTTTTCGGCGTAGCGCGCACTCCCGGTTGATACCGGTATTGGGGCCATTCTCGAAGGTGCAGACCTTTGCGGGCTCCGGGCCGCACACGTTTTGTAGTTCGCGAAACCCGACACAGTGCCCGTCCGGGGCGCGATACCCTGTTCCGCCGCGACAGCCGTATCCGTGGCAGGCGGGGAGTTTAGGGCATCCGAACGCCAATGCGCTCGAGTCCGAGGACAATCCGGCAAGAACCACCAGGCAGATGGTTGCTACGTAGGACAACCCCGGTCCTGCACTGAACTGTTCTCTTTCCGGTGGCGGGCGGGGCTATAATAACGCGATTCGACCGAAGGACCGCCAATGCCCGCACACCGCCCCGCGCTGAGCGAGGTCACCGACCGCAACCTCGCGCTGGAACTTGTCCGCGTCACCGAGGCGGCGGCGCTCGCCGCCTCGCGCTGGATCGGCCTCGGCAAGAAGAACGAGGCCGACGGCGCGGCGGTAGAGGCGATGCGCCGCGCCTTCGACCAGGTGGCGATCGACGGCACCGTCGTCATCGGCGAAGGCGAGATGGACGAGGCGCCGATGCTGTTCATCGGCGAGACCGTTGGCTGCGGCGGCCCAGCGATGGATATCGCTGTCGATCCGCTGGAGGGCACGACGCTCACTGCCAAGGGCGGCCCGAACGCCATCGCCACCGTCGCGATGGCCGAGAAGGGCGGCTTCCTGCACGCGCCCGACATCTACATGGACAAGATCGCCGTGGGCGGCGGACTGCCCGACGGCGTCGTCGATCTCGACGCACCGGTCGCCGAGAATCTCCGCAACCTCGCGCGCGCCAAGCGCCGCGAGGTGTCGGACCTTGTCGTCTGCATGCTCGACCGCGACCGCCACAAGATGCTGATCGCAGGCTGCCGCGAGGCAGGCGCGCGGATCATGCTGATCAGCGACGGCGACGTGGCCGGCGTGATCGCGACGGCGATGCCGGATGCCGAGATCGACATCTACATGGGGTCGGGCGGCGCGCCCGAGGGCGTGCTCGCCGCCGCGGCCCTGCGCTGCACGGGCGGGCAGATGCAGGGGCGGCTGCTCTTCGAGAACGATGAGCAGATTGCGCGCGCCCGCTCGATGGGCGTGACCGACCCCAAGCACAAATACAGCGTGACCGAGATGGCGAAGGGCGACGTGATGTTCGCCGCGACCGGCGTCACCTCCGGCGCCATGCTGCGCGGCGTGCACCGGGTCGGTGTCGAGGCGACCACCCACTCGATCGTCATGCGCAGCAAGTCGGGCACGGTGCGCTTCATCGAGGCACACCATAATTTCGCGACCAAGACCTGGGTGTCGACCTGAACGCGCTCGCCCTTGGCGTCGAACGCTCGTTGTCGGGTCGTCGCTGGGTCTGGCGCCAGGGGGAGGACCGGGTCGCGCTCGGCATTTCCCAACGTGCGGAACTGCCGGAGATCGTCGGCCGCCTGCTCGCCGCGCGCGGCATCGGCATCGAGGAATGCGGGGACTTTCTCGAGCCGACCTTGCGCGCACTGCTGCCCGACCCGTCGCTGCTGACCGACATGGATGCCGCCGCCGAGCGGCTGGCCGACGCCATCGCGCGCGGCGAGACGGTCGGCGTCTTCGGCGACTACGATGTGGACGGGGCATGCGCCGGGGCGCTGATCGCCGGCTTCCTGCGCGATCTCGGCTGCGTCGTCCATTCGTACGTGCCGGACCGCATGACGGAAGGGTACGGGCCGAACGCGCCGGCGCTCGCGGCACTCGCGGCTCGCGGCGCCAGCCTGATCGTCTGCGTCGATTGCGGCACGGCGGCGGCCGAGGCGCTGTCCGTGCTGCATGGGACCGCCGACGTGATCGTGCTCGATCACCACAAATCGGAGGACACGCCGCCAACGGTGCTCGCGACCGTCAACCCGAATCGGCTCGACGACGCATCCGGGCTGCGGATGCTGTGCGCGACGGCGGTGGCGTTCCTTGCCGCTATCGCGACCGTCCGCGCGCTGCGCCGGCGCGGCTTCTTCGCCGCCCGCCCGCCACCCGATCTGATGGCGCTGCTCGATCTGGTGGCGCTCGCCACGGTCTGCGACGTGATGCCGTTGATCGGGGTGAACCGCGCGCTGGTGTGCCAGGGGCTGAAGATCATGGCGCGACGGGAGCGCCCGGGGATCGCCGCGCTGCTCGCAATCACGCAGACCCGCCCTGGCCTGACCGCGACGACCTGCGGCTTCGGACTGGGACCGCGCATCAATGCGGCGGGGCGGATCAGCCAGGCCGATCTCGGGCTGCGTCTGTTGCTGTGCGAGGACGCGGGGGAAGCCGCGACGCTCGCCCGCCGCCTCGATGAGGTGAACCGCCAACGCCAGGAGGTCGAGGCCAGCGTGCTGGAGGCCGCCTTCCGCGAGGCGGAGACGCAGATCGAGGCGGGCTATGCCGCGCTGCTGATCGGCGGCGAGGGCTGGCATCCGGGCGTGGTCGGCATCGTCGCCGGGCGGATCAAGGAGCGGTTCAACCGCCCGGCCTGCGTCGCCGGTATCGCCACCGGTCTCGCGAAGGGCTCCGGTCGGTCCGTCGCCGGGGTCGACCTGGGGAGTGCGGTGATCGCGGCGCGCCAGGCGGGTATCCTGATGACCGGGGGTGGGCATGCGATGGCGGCGGGATTCTCGCTCGCCTGCGAGCGGCTCCCCGAGTTCCGCCTGTTCCTGAACGAGCGGCTGGCGCACGCCGCCGCCCTCCCCGCCGCCGCTGATCTTTCGATCGAGGGCAGCCTAGCGGTGGCGGGCGCAACGGTGGAGCTCGCCGGCCATGTCGCACGGCTGGCGCCATTCGGTTCAGGGAACGAGGAGCCGCTCTTCGTGCTCCGCCACGCGCGCGTGGCCCGCGCCGACCGGGTCGGGCGGGAGGGCAACGCGATCCGCACCTTCGTCGAGGGCGAGGGCGGCGGGACGCGGCTCAAGGCGATGCTCTTCCGCGCCCGCGACAACGCTCTCACCGAGGCGTTGCTCGCGCAAGAGCGGGTTCTGCACCTCGCCGGGCATCTCCGGGCGGAGGAGTGGAACGGCACGCTGAGCGCGGGCTTCGCGATCGCTGATGCCGCGGTGGTGTAGGGTGAAGTGCGAGCAGGCCCTCTCGCGGCGCCTACCGCACGCGCCGGAACTTGTGCAGGCTGCGCAGATCGTCGGGGATCGGCTTATCGGGGAAGGTCTGCGGCCAGTTGGTCCAGGAGACCTCGCCGACGTACAGGTCGCCGCGCGAGTCGACCGTCAGCCCGTGCGGGGCCATGAACTCGGCCGGGCCGAGGCCGGCGTGCAGGCCGCCGATACGGCCGATCCGTTTGCCTGTGTTGTCGACGACGGTCACGCGCGGTCCGAGATTCGGCACGTCGCGGTTCACCGGCATCGTCGGCCCGAGCTCCCCGATATAGCAGATCGGGCACTTTCCCGGCGGCATGAACAGCCCGCACGGCCGGTGCAGGTTGTTCCACTGCGCCTGGTACTTGCCGTTCACGTCGAACACCTGCACGCGGTGGTTCTCGCGGTCGGCGACATAGACGAAGCCGTCGGCATCGCAGGTGACGTTGTGGACGATGTTGAACTCGCCGGGATCCGTGCCCGGGCCGCCCCACGACATCAGCAGCCGGCCCTTTGGGTCGAACTTGTGCACCCGCGCGTTGCCATAGCCGTCGGAGACGAACACCGAGCCATCGGGCGCCAACGCGGTATGGGTGCAGCGATGGAACGGCTCCCCACTCATATAGGGCGCGGGTTTGCCGGGGATGCCGATCGTCAGCAGCACCTTGCCGTCCAACGTGCACTGGCGGACGGTGTGGTCCCCATCGTCGGTGAGCCAGATCGTGTCGTCGGGCGCCATCTGTAGGCCGTGTGCGCGCGGGAACACACCCTCCCCCCAGCTGCGCAGGAAATTGCCGTCGCGATCGAACACGATCATCGGATGCTCGCCGCGATTGAAGACGTAGACATTGTCGTCACGATCGACGCCGACCGCGCCGATCTCCTTGAAGCGCCAGCCGGGCGGCAGCTTCGCCCAGTTCAGCACCGGCTCGTAGACGAAGTCTCCGTTTCCCACCGTCGTCATCGCGCGTCCTCCACCCATTTGCCCAGCTTGTCACGCCGGCCGCGCGCATGCCAGCCTGCCGGTCATGAGCGCGGAACAGATCAAGGGCGCGGTCAGCGTCTGCATGTTCGATCAGTACGGCACGATCGTGGACATGCAGGGCGGGCTGACCCAGGCCGCCACACCGTACCTGCGCGGCAAGGGCTGGACAGGCGATCCCAACGCCTTCGTCACATGGTGGCGCCGGACCCACTTTGAGAACTCAATGATCGACGCGCTGCTCGGGCGCGAGCACACGCCGTATCGCGAGATCGGAGAGCGGGCGGTCGATCACGTCCTGAATCGCGCCGGCATCGCTCATACGCAAGACGAGGTCGCCCAGCTCGTCGCGGCGATCGAGCGCCTGAAGCCATTCCCCGAGGTACCGGCCGCCCTAGAGAAGTTGCGGCAGCGCTACCGATTGATCGTGCTGTCGAACGGCGACCCCGACATGCTGGAAGCGGGCAAGGCCCAGCATGGCATCGCCTTCGACGCCGTGATCTCGGTCGCCGCGGCGAGCGCCTTTAAGCCGCATGTCGCGACCTACACCAAGGCCGCCGAAATCGCCGGAGTCGGAACGGACCAGGTCCTGTTCATCGCCAACCACGAATTCGACTGCGTAGGCGCCAAATCGGCCGGGATGCGCACCGCCTTCATCGACCGCCGCCGCCGCCCGTTCGGGCGCGGCCCGCACCAGCCCGACCTGATCGTGCCCAGCATGACCGCGCTCGCCGACGCGATCGCCTGAGGTCGGCTGCGCTCCGGTCTCGGATAGACGCAACCGCGCGATCCGCGTATCGCGGGCGCACGCATTCGGAGGACAACGTCGTGAAACTCATGAGCTTTCGCCGCCCCGACGGCACGCCGTCCTGGGGCATCGCCGAGGACGAGGGCGTTATCGATCTCGGCCACCTCGCCCCCAGCCTACGGCACGCGATATGGGCGAGGGCATCGCTGCGCGAGATGGCCGGGCGCCGGCCGGACCATTGCCTGGCGAACGTCCGCTTCCTGCCGCCGATCCCCGATCCCGACAAAATCTTCTGCGTCGGCCTGAACTACGTCTCCCACATCAAGGAGGGCAACCGCGAAGCGCCGAAGAAGCCCATCATCTTCACCCGCACGCCGTCGAGCCAGGTCGGCCACGACGATTCCATCGTGCGGCCGAAGGCGAGCGAGACGCTCGACTACGAGGGGGAGCTCGCGGTGGTGATCGGGGCGCGCTGCCGGCACGTCTCGAAGGCACATGCCAAGGACGTCATCGCCGGCTATGCCTGCTACAATGAAGGCTCGGTGCGCGAATTCCAGCGCCACACCCAGCAGTTCACGCCGGGCAAGAACTTCTGGCGCTCCGGCGCCTTCGGGCCGTGGATCGTGACGCCGGACGAGATCGGCGACGTGACGCGCCAGACCCTGATGACGCGGCTGAACGGCAAGGAAGTGCAGCACGCTACGATCGACGACCTGCTGTTCGACGTGCCGAGCCTGATCGAATACTGCTCCACCTTCACCGAGCTGCTGCCGGGCGACGTGATCGTGACCGGCACCACGGGCGGCGTCGGCGCCTACCACACGCCTCCCCTGTGGATGAAGCCAGGCGATACCGTTGAGGTCGAAATTAGCGGCATCGGCGTGCTGCGCAATGCGGTGGTCGCCGAGAAGTAAGGCTGGTCGGCATGACGCCCGCCGTCATCCCCTGGGGTGCCGAGCTTGCCTCGACCGCCGCGCAGTTCGGTGACATCGAAGCGGTGCATGACGGAGTACAGGGCGCCACGCTGCGCGCGCTCGCCTCTCGCGCGGCGGGGCTGGCAACGATGCTGCGCCAGCGCGTCGCGCCGGGCACCCCGGTCGCGACATGCCTGCCCAACGGCATCGACGCAGTCTGGGTCAGCATGGGGCTGCGCCTCGCCGGCACGGCGGAGGCCGCGCTGAGCCCGAGCTACACCGAGGCCGAGCGGGCGTATTGCGTCGGACTGTCGAGCGCGCGGCTCGTGATCGCGACCAGCGAGCAGGCGGCGCGCTTCCCGCCGTCCTGCGAGATCGTGCGGGTCGAGAACCTAGCGGCCGAGGCCGATCCCGCCGCCCTCCCGCCGGTACCAGGCGACGCCTGGGGGCGGATCGGCTTCACCTCCGGCACCACGGGCCGTCCAAAGGCGATCGTCACCACCCATGCGGCGAGTTGGATCGGCAATATCTTGCAACGCGCCCATCTCGACCCGATGCCCAGACCAGGCAGCCGGGTGATGCTGATGACACCGTTCATCCACGGCGCCGGCCTGATCACGCACGCCTTTCACGATCGCGGCGCCGGCATTGTGCTGCTGAACGGTGTCGACCTGCCGGTCGTGCGCCGCGTGCTGGAGGAGCGAGGGGTGGATCACGTCTTCGCCCCGCCCACGGTGCTGGCCAAGCTGGTGGCGGCGTTCGAGGGACAGCGGTTCGAGCACATCCGCACCATCTTCTGCGGCACCGCGCCGCTGCTGCCGACGCTGTATGCCAAGGCACGGGCGATCTTCGGCCCGGTGATCCGCGTGACCTACGGCAAGTCGGAGATCGTCAACCCGATCACCGTTCTGCCGCCGCGCGCGACCGACGCCTATTACGCCGAACCCGATCCGGGCGAGGGCGTTTGCGTCGGCTGGCCCGGCAGCGGCGTCGAGATCGAGCTGCGCGACGGCGAGGTGTTCCTGCGCGGCAGGCACATGTACGCGGGCCATATCGACGCCGAGGGTTTCCATCCGTTGCCCGAGGATGGATTCCACGCGACCGGCGACCTCGGACGGATCGACACGCGGGGGCGCCTGCATCTCGTCGGGCGGATGGCCGACGTCATCAAGTCCGGCGGCTACAAGATCCATCCAGATGAGATCGAGCGCGTGCTCGCCGGCACCAGCGGCGCCGGCGCGGTCAGCATCGTCGCGCTGCGCTCGGAATATTGGGGCGAGGTCATCGTCGCGGTGGCGGAGGCGGCCGATTCTGCGTGGCCCGAGCGCGCCCGCACCGCGCTATCGGTGCTCGCCCGCCACAAGCATCCGCGCGCCTTCCTCACCGTCCCCGAGCTCGCCCGCAACCCGCAGGGCAAGATCATGCGCCGACTGGTGCGCGATCGGCTGCTCGACGCCTATCGCCTGATCGACGGCCCGCACCCGAGACTGGAGCCACGCTGATGTCCGACATCCCGACCCGCGTGCAGATCAACGAGGAGGGCCCGCGTGAGGGCTTCCAGTTCGAGAAGGGACCGATCCCGACCGCACGCAAGATCGCGCTGATCGACGCCCTTTCGACGACAGGGCTCAACCACATCCAGGTCGCCTCCTTCGTCAATCCGGCACGCGTTCCCGGCTGGGCCGACGCCGAGGCAGTCGTTGCCGGCTACGACAGGCGGCCGGGCGTCGAATACACCGCGCTCTGGCTCAACCTGAAGGGGCTGGAGCGGGCAATCGCGACCAGGCGGCTCGACATCAAGGGCTCGTTCTCGCTAACCGCGTCCGCCGCCTTCCTAGCGCGCAACCAGCAGCGCTCGATGGAGGACAATATCCGCGCCGCTCACGACACCGTCGCTATGTACAAGCGCCTCTGCATTCCGATGGAGCGGGCCGGGCTGATGGCCGCGTTCGGCTGCAATTTCGAGGGCGACATCCAGCACGCGCGCGTGCTGGAGATGGTGCAACTCTTGCTCGACATCTGCGCCGAGCACGACGTTGCTCCGCGCGTCTTCTCGCTGGCCGACACGATGGCCTGGGCGACGCCGAAGTCGATCCGCGAGCTGGTCGGCAAGGTGCGCGAGCGCTTCCCCGACCTCACCCTGTCGCTGCATCTGCACGACACGCGCGGGCTCGGCATCGCCAACGCCTATGCGGGGCTGGAGATGGGCGTCGCCATCTTCGATCGACGGTGGCGGGGCTCGGCGGCTGCCCGTTCGCCGCGCACAAGGGCGCAGCGGGGAACGTCTGCACCGAGGACCTGGTGTTCATGCTCGACGAGATGGGGATCGAGACCGGCATCGACCTCGACGCGCTGATCGAGGCGGCCCGGCTCGCCGAGGACATCGTCGGCCACCCCTTGCCTGGCGCGGTGAAGATGGGCGGCAGTCTGAAGCGGTACCGCGGCAGCGCGTAGATGGCGGAGGCGGAGCATTCGGCGTCGCTGAACGCGATCCTGACGGCGCTCGACTGGATCTACGATCGCGCGATCCAGGGCGTGCCCGGCTTCGAGAGCGCGGTGGCGTCGGCACAATCCGCCGCCCGGGATGGCGCGCGGGCGGGCGAGCGGGCGGTCGATGCGGTGATCCGCCGCCACATCATGGAGGCGTCCGCCGCCGGGTTCCTCGCCAACATCGGCGGCGTGCTGACCTTGCCGATCTCGCTGCCGGCGAATCTCGGCTCGGTGCTGTTCATCCAGTTGCGGATGATCGCGGCGGTCGCGCATCTGCGCGGCTATGACGTGCGCAGCCATCAGGTGAAGGCCCTGGCAATGGCCTGCCTGGGTGGCAGCGCCGCGCTCGACGTGCTGAAGGGCGCCGGCATCACGGTGGGGACGAGGCTGACGCAGCGCGCCATCGGGCATCTGTCCACGGTGGCGCTCGCGCGTGCCAACCGGAGCATCGTGGCGCTGCTGCTGAGCCGGGCGGGCGCGGTCGGGACTGCGAGCCTTGCCAAGATGGTGCCGTTCGTCGGCGGCGCGGTCGGCGGCACGATCGACGGGCTGGCGACGACAGCGATCGGCGCGGCGGCGAAGAAGGTGTTTCGCCCCGGCGGCGACGGCACGGTGTGATCGGCTCAGTCGCCCGCCGCCGCCGCCTCGGCCATGGCGGCGTGGCGAGGGACTAGGCTGCGCGCGGCAGCGAAGAAGGCGATCGTTCGGCGCAATCCGTGGGTGAGCTCCACGGTCGGTCGCCAGCCCAGCAGCCGGCGGGCCAGCGCGATGTCCGGGCAGCGCCGGCGCGGATCGTCCTCCGGCAGCGGCAGGCGGATGACGGGGGAGCGCGAGCCGGTCAGGCGCAGAACCTCGCGCACGAGTTCAAGAATGCTGATCTCGCTCGGGTTCCCGAGATTGACCGGGCCCTCGAGCGGCCCCGGATGGTCGAGCAGGCGCAGCAACCCCTCCGCCAGATCGTCCACATAGCAGAAGGAGCGCGTCTGCTTTCCCTCGCCATAGACGGTGATCGGCGCCTCATCGAGCGCTTGGGTCACCATGTTCGACACCACGCGCCCGTCATCGGGAGACATGCGAGGGCCGTAGGTGTTGAAGATGCGAGCGACGCGCACGTCGACCCGCCTACCGCGCAGGACGTCAAAGCACAGTGTCTCGGCGGCACGTTTGCCTTCGTCGTAGCAGGCGCGCGGGCCGGTCGGGCTGACGTTGCCCCGGTAGCTCTCGGATTGCGGGTGCACCGCGGGATCGCCGTACACCTCGCTGGTGGAGGTCAGCAGGAACCGCGCGCCGCACGCCTCGGCGAGCTCAAGCAGGTTCCGCGTGCCAAGGACGCTGGTCAGCATCGTGTGCACGGGATCCGCCTGATAGCGCGGCGGCGACGCTGGGCAGGCGAGGTTCAGCACGAAATCCGCGTGCAGCCCGCGCGGCAATGCCTCCGTGACATCCGCCCGGATGAACTCGAAGCGCGGATCACGGCGCAGCGCGGCGATGTTGCCGATATGCCCAGTCAGAAGGCTGTCGAGGCAGATCACCCGCGCTCCCTCCGCAAGCATGCGCTCGCACAGATGCGAGCCGATGAAGCCAGCTCCTCCGGCGATCAGCAGGGTCTTACCGCATCGCTTCAACATGCCTGCGCTCCCTCGATGGCCTCCTGTCGTTCGCCGTTGAGTCCGGCTTCTTCGAGGAAGCCTTCGAGCTCCTGGGCACGCCGCTCGGCAGTGTGCCGCGCGAGTGTGCGTGCCTGCGCCCCTTTGCCGATCGCTGCCCGGCGAAGCTCCGGCATCGCAAGCGCTGCCAGCACGTCGGCAGTATCGTATGCGATGACGACCTCCCGCCCCGGCACGAACAGCGTGTCGAGGCCACGCCAATCATCGGAGATGATGGGTGTCGCACAAGCGCTGGCTTCGAACAGCCGCACGCTCGGGCTGTAGCCGTGGCGTCGCATGTCAGCGCGCGTGACGTTCAAGGTCCATGCCTGCGCGGCGTAGAACGCGGCGTGCTCGCCCGGGCCGAGATGGGGGATGCGCTCAACGTTGTCAGGCCAGTCGACGCTGTTCGGATAAAGCGGCCCTGCGACAACACAGCGCAGGTCCGGGCGACGGCGGGCCGGCTCAATCAGCAGCCGCTCCACCGAGGGCTGCCGGTCCTCGCTATAGGTGCCGAGATAGCCGAGGTCCCAGCGCCGCTCAGCCAGGTGCGGGAAATGGCTCTCGGGATCGACGGCGCAGTACAACGCGCGGGCCATGCGTGCGCCGTACTCGCGTTCCAGCACGCGCAACGTCGGACCGCCGGTGAACGACAGATACAGATCGAAGAACGGAGGCTGCCGCGCCGCGAGATACGGCGCTCCGCCGCTCGCCAACGCCTGCATCGTGACCGGCGTGTCGATATCGTAGAAGCAGAACAGGCCGCCCACGCGGCGGCGGAGCCGATCGATCAGCGCGACGCCGTCCGGCACGTAGGACCCGACAATGAGGGCGTCGGCCGCCTCAATCTCGCGCCGCCAGGCGTCTAGCTCCACCAGATCGTCATAGAAGCGCAGAGTGCAGAAATCCGGCGCCTTCAGGTCGCGGTGCTCCGCGTACCATGGCTGCTCGCGCTCCAGGAACAGTATGTCGTGGCCGCGCGCGGCGAGCGCGCGCAGCAGTGCGCGGTAGGTTGTCGCGTGGCCGTTGCCCCACGAGGAGCTGAGGCTCAGTCCGAGAAACACGAAACGCATCAGGCGGTCGCCGTCGCGCGCTTGCGTGCGAGCGCCTGGCGGAACAACCGGTCGACGATCGCGGCGCGCTCCGCGTAGGTGTGCTCGGCGAGGATGCGGGCGCGCGCGTGTTCGCCGATCGTGCGGGCACGGTCGGACGTCAGCGTCGCGAGATGCGCGGCGACATCTGCGCCGTCGCGCGCCACCAGCACCTCCTCCTCGGGCTCCAGGAACAGCTCGATTCCCTCCCAGGCGTCGGTGATCAGGCAGGCGCCGGCACCGGCCGCCTCGAACACGCGGGTGGCGGGGCAGAAGCCCATCGCCGCCATGCTTTCGCGCGCGACGTTCAGCACCGCGAGGGAGGAGCAGTTGAAGGCATTGTGGCGCTCCGTCCCGACATGGCCGATCGCGCGCACATTGGCGGGCAGCGCCGCCTGCTCCCAACCGGAGCCGCCGAGCAGGAAGCGGCGATCGGGCAAGTGCGCGGCAGGGTCGAGGAAGAAGGCGGCAGCCCGCGCCTCCCGGTCGGGCATGCGGTTGGCAAGGAACGCAAGATCCGCGGCGAGCTCCGGATCGGCCGGAACGGGAAAGTGCGTCGTGGGATCGAGCGCGTTGTAGATCGGCCAGCACGCGAAGGCGCCGAAACGTCTATAGGCGTCGATCACCAGCGCGCCGCCGCCATACGTCATCACCATGTCGAGTTGCGGCAGGATCCGGTGCAGCGGGTGCATCGCGTCGGCGCGCAGCTCGGCCAAAGTCGCGGGCGCGTCGACGTCCCAGAACACGCGGAGCGCGTCCTCAGTCGGCACGGTGAGAAGGGAGGCGAGCAGCACATCGTCGAAAACGCCGACCCCGCTCGCCTTCACCACGACATCGGCGCGCGCCGCCTCCGCCAGCACCTCGCGCACGCCAGCCTCCGTCGCGGGATAGACGACGGAGCACGCCCATGTCGGCGGTTCGATGTCGCGGTGCGCCTGCCGGTCGAAGGCGTCCGGCTCGTAGAATGTGACGTCCCAGCCAAGCCCTGCGAGCGGCTCCAGCAGGCCGCGATAATAGGTGGCAGCGCCGTTCCAGTAGGCGGAAAGCAGGCTCGATCCGTAAAAGGCCAGCCGCATCACGCCATCTCCTTCACAGGGACCGCTTCGAGCCGCGCGACGATCTCCAGCAGCTCGCGGGCGCGATGCGTGCAGGTGTGGCGGGCAGCGATGGTGCCGAGGCCATGTTGCGTCAGCGCGGCGCGCAGCCCGGCGTCATTCGCCACCGCGCGCATGTAGGCGCGAGTCTCGTCGCCGTTCCGCGCCACCAGGAAGTCGGTTCCGGGCTCGAACAACCCCTCGCAGTCGCGCCACGGCGCGGAGATCAGGGGGATGCCGCAGGCGAGCGCTTCAAAGACGCGAATCGTCGGAATGCCTGGCAGATGCGTCGCGTAGAATTGGCGCGGCACATGCACCGTCATCAGATAGCGCGTGAACACTTGGGGCGCGTCGGCATTGGCCAGCCAGCCGCGATAGCGCGCGCCCGACGCCGCGAGCGCGGCGCGGGCCGCCTCGGGATAGCGGACGCCGTGGATGTCGAGCGGCAGCCCGGCATCGCGCGCGGGGTGGAGGAGAAAGGTTCGCAGTTCCTCCGCGCGCTCATCATCGCCCCAGTTGCCAATCCAGACGACGCCCTCGCGCGGGCCCTGCTGCGCGGGCGGACGGAACAGGCCGGTGTCGGCGGCCTCGTGCCAGACATAAGCGCGGTCGCCCCAGCCTTTCCGGCGATAGACCTGAGCCAGCGCCTCGCCGAACAGCAGAACAGCGTCGTAGCCGGACAGATCGAAGGTGTCGATCGCGGGAGGATCGCTGATTGCGCGGTGATGCGTGTCATGGAACAGCAGGCGGAAGCGCCGGCCCTCCATGCGCCGACGCCCGATCGCAGCGATCAGCGCCGGCTCGTTCCACTCATGCACGATCACGATGTCGGCTCCGTCAAGCATGGCGTCGAGATCGGGCGTGATGAAGCGCGGAACGCCGGCGAGGTCGGGGAAGTCGGCCTCGAATCGGTCGAGCGGGGCCTGCCCATGATCGCGCGTCAGGTTCTGCCGGCTCCAGCCATCGCGCGGCTCATAGGTACGAACATCATGCCCTTCAGCTCGCAGCGATCGGAGGACGCCACGCAGGAAATGCGCGTTGCCGTTATTCCAGCAGGAGACCAGTGATTGGGTGAAATAGACGAGGCGCGTCATGACGCCAGCGACGCATGGAGGGCGCGATGCGCGGCGAAGGTCACCGCGGCCATCGCCTCCGGCGTGTAGGTGGACGCGCGCGCCTCCGCGAGCCGGCCGAGGTCGGGACGCTGCAACGCGCCGCCGATCGCCGCCGCGATTGCGCGGGGGTCGTCTGGATCGACGAACAGCGCAACTCCATCCCACAGCTCGCGAAACGTCGGGATGTCGGACAGCACCAGCGCACAGCCGGATTGTGCGGCTTCCAGCACCGCGAGGCCGAACGGCTCATAACGCGCGGCGGAGACGAAGACAGCGGCGTGCGCGTATTCCGCGGCGAGCGCGGATTCATCCAGATTGCCGAGCGGGCACAGGTTGCGGGACGCAAGCGTCGCGCCGTTGGGACCAACTGCTGATCCGGCAGCGCGGATTTCCACATCGAGATACATAGCGGCCGCGTCGAGCATCGCGACGTTCTTGCCCTCGTCCCAGAGTCGCCCGGCGGTCAGCACGCCGTCGCGGGGGACACGTGGCGACACGCGCGCCCGGCGCCCGTTATGTACGCCACGCACCTCGCCGCCATGGAGATCCGATAGACCGCGCGCGAAGGCCTCGCTGGGCGCGAGCGCCGCATCGGCCGCACGCATCCCCTGACCGACCAATGCGGCGCGCCAACCGAGGTCGTCCGGCATCGGGACGTCGCCGCGCACGGCCCGCCACCACGTTCCGACGCAGGAGTGGGCGACAGCAACCACGGGCATCCGCCAGTAGCCCCCAGGGATCAATGCCGGCGTGTGCAGGTGGACACTGTCGGCGCCCCACTCGGCGGCGAGATCAGAGAGCGCATGCGCGGCAGCCGCGAGTCCCGCGGGGGAGTTGACGAGCCAGTCGAGCGGCAGATCGGTGACGCGGAGTTCGCAAATGGCGGCCGCCTCGGCGCGCTGCGCTGCGTTCGGGGGCGGGCCGAGAGAGACGAGAAGCGTGCGGGCCGGAAGCGCGGCGGCGAGCTCCAAGCTGTAGCGCCAGACGCCGCCGACCGCGTCGGTGGTGGCCATGATGCGAGGTTCCGCGCTCATCCGCATGCCATTTCCAGAACCGGCAGCGGTAGCGGGCGGGCGTCCTGGATGTCGCTGAAGCCCTCGAACTGGGCGAGGTAATGGGCGTGCGCACGCTCCCACGCCTCCGCGTCGGGCTCGCCCCACAGGCGCCGGTAGTCGGGAGAGGCGGGATAGGGGAACAACGGCACCGGGTCATTGGCCCACACGCCTTGCCGCTGCAGCCGCTCTCGCCATTCCGCGATGGTCTCGGCGTCATCGCCCAGCGACTTGATGAGGTTCGCTTGCACGAACGGCACGCTGCGCCGGGCGCGCACCAGCAAGGCGGTCAGCTCATCGGTTTCCAGCCGGCACTTCTTGTCGAGCGCGGCGCGGCCCTCGACGGTCAAGCTCTCGACCCCCGCCTCGATCGAGACGCAGCCCGCGGCACCGAGCAGGTCGAGCATCTCCGGCTTCCAAAGGTCGATCCGGGTCTGCACGCCGAACTGGACTGGCCGCTTGCGCAACGCTTCCAGCAGGTCGCGGCGGGGCAGAAAAATCTCGTCAATGAAATAAACGTACTCGACGCCCTGCACGATCAGCGCATCGATCTCCGCGAGAAGCGCGGGGAGCGCGCGCCGGCGGTAGCCGTCGCGGAAATCGAGCTTGGCGCAGAACGTGCAGGCATAGGGGCAGCCGCGCGACGCCTCGACCTCCGCCCCAGGCGCGTCGGGCATCACGTCAAAGCGGTGGTGATGATGACGGTGCCGCGCGATCCACTCATCCGGCCAGGCGAGCGCTGGGAGATCCGCGAAGCTCGCCACCCGCGGCGTGCCGTTGACGCGCACCCGATCACCGTCCTGCCACGCGGCGCCGACGACACAGTCTGGGACGCCGCCGGCGTCTGCGAGGTCGGCCACCGCCTCCTCGCACTCCCCGCGCAACACGACATCGGCGTCGAGCTTGCGCAGCACCGTACCCGGCGTTGTCGATCCGTGCGGGCCGACCGCGACCGTCAGCACCTTCCCGCGCACCGCATCCAGCAATTCGCGCGGCACGGCCAACTCCGGTTGCGCGCAGCGCCAGAAAAGGTATGTCGGCGCGGTCGTCACCACGACCATGTCGGGGGCGAAGTCCCCCACGCGCGCGGCGAGCGCTGCCGCGTCTAGGCCCAGCAAGTGCCCGTCCAGCATCAGCGCCTGGTGGCCGCGCGCGCGGAGGTGATGCTGCGTGCAGCCCAGCTCGAGCGGCAGATGCGGTTCGCGGCAGCCGAAATAGATGCTGTTGTCGAACCGCCATTGCGGGTTCAGCAGGGCGACCTTCATGCCGCCACCGCCTGGCGCGCGGCGAAGTTCGCCAGCATCCGCGCGACTCCCGTGCGCCAGTCCAGCGGCTCCAGCAGGCCAAGCACGCGTCGCGCGCGCCGCGCATCGGCGACGAACCAACGCTGATCATTTGGCCGCCAGGCGGCGAAGCGGCGGGCGATGGGGCGGCCCAACTCGTGCTCCATATGGCCGACCAAGCCGAGCAGGCTGATCGCGTTCGCGGAGCCGCCACCCAGGTTGAACGCCTGACCCGAAACCTCGCCGATCCGGCGCCACGCGGCGATGTAGGCGGCAACAGCATCATCGACGAACAGGATGTCACGCACCTGCCGGCCGTCGCCATAGATGGTGATCTCCTCTCCCGCGAGCGCGCGCAGGGCGAAATGGGCGACCCAGCCCTGATCCTCGGTGCCGAGCTGGCGCGGTCCATAGATGCAGCTCATGCGCAGCACGGCGCTGGGGACGCCGAAACTCTCCGCATAGTCGAGGACGTACTGGTCGGCCGCGCCCTTGGAGCAGCCATACGGCGTGCAGAATTGCAGCGGACGTGTCTCACCGATGCCGTTGCGCGCGATCGCCTCGTCCTCCGGCCGGTAAATGCCGTCGGCGAGGCGAAGTCCGATATCGTGCAGGCCGCCATAGACCTTGTTGGTGCTCGCGAAGACGATCGGCTTGGGATCGCGGCGCAGTGCCTCCAGAACCGTCACCGTGCCGAGTAAGTTCACCTGTAGATCAATGACCGGATCGTCTAGGCTGGTCGTCACCGCGACCTGCGCCGCCATGTGGAACACCGCACAGCAATTGCGCACCGCGCTCCGCACGGCGTCTGCGTCGCGCACATCGGCGATCACGACTTCAAGCCGGTTCTTGTGGCACGTGCGGAGCCAGGTGAGGTTCGCCTCGGTGCCAGCGCGCGCAAGCGAGTTGAGCACCAGCACGTCCTGGCCCTCGCTCGCCAGCCGGTCAGCAAGGGCGGCGCCGATGAAGCCGGCGCCGCCGGTGATCAGGACGGGCGCGCTCATGCGACCAGTCCTCGAGACTCCAGCTCCCGCCGCGCCTGGGCGACGCGGTCGACCGCCTGCTGACGCCCGACCCATTCGGCGAGATCCGGCAGCGTGTCCCGCATGGTTCGCCGCGGCGCATACCCGAGTTGTTCGCGCGCGAGGGCGATATCGGCGAAGCAATGGCGGATGTCGCCGGTGCGGGCCTTATGCAGAATCTCGGGGATCAGGTCAGCGCGATCCATCGCGACCGCGAGGCGCCGCCCGACCTCGTTGATGCTGACCGGTTCGCCACTCCCGATGTTGAACACACTGCCTGGCGCGGCCAGATGGTCGAGCGCGAGGAGGAAGGCATCGGCCACGTCCTTCACGTGCACGAAATCGCGCTGCTGCTCACCGTCCTCGAAGACCTGCGGCGGTGCGCCGTTCAGCAGGCGCGCGGCAAAGATCGCCAGCACGCCGGTATAGGGGTTCGACAGCGCCTGGCCAGACCCGTAGACGTTGAACAGGCGGAGCGCCGCCGCCTCGATCCCGTACGCGGGCGCGACCGTCAGGACCAGCCGCTCCTGCACGTATTTGGTGATCGCGTAGACGGACGCGAGCGACGGGCGCTTCCACTCCGGCGTCAGCACCGGGATCAGCTTTCGGCCTTTTGCGTCGACCGGGTCCCAGCCGACGCCGCGCACCGCGTCCTCCACCGCGGCGCCGTTGACGTCGCGATACAAGCCCTCGCCATAGATGCTCATCGAGGAGGCGACGACGAGGCGGCGCACTGGATGGCGGATGAGCGCCTCCAGCAGCACAGCGGTCCCGAGATCGTTGGCGCCGACATAGCGCTCGATCTCGTACATGCTCTGCCCCACCCCTACCTCGGCGGCGAGGTGCACGACGGCGTCCACGTCACCCAGCGCACGGGCAACCGCGTCAGGGTTGCGCACGCTGGCGACCTGCACGTCGCAGTGGCGTAGGACGGGGTTGGGAGGCTGGCCGGCATGGACCTGCTCGACCATGTCGTCGAGCACCCGAACCTCGGCCCCGCGCGCGAGCAGCGCCTCGGCCACGTGACAGCCGATGAAGCCGGCTCCGCCGGTGATCAGGATGCGCTCGGCCACGAAATCCCCTTTTGCCGTCGTGGGAACGCCAACACGCGACCGAGAAGATTGTTCCTTCGAGGAGGGCGTGAGAGGGTAACAACGCGGTTAGCGGGCGCAATGACGCGCGCGGAACCCGCCACAAACCCCGCAGTTGTCAGAACGATGAGCACCGCTCGCGACACATCCATCAGGACCTACCGCGCGAAACGCGACTTTTCGGTCACGTCCGAGCCACCGCCTGCCAGCGGGGCGGGAAAGGGCGTACCAATCTTCGTCGTGCAGAAGCACGCCGCGCATCGCGCCGGGCTGCACTGGGACTTCCGGCTGGAGCACGGCGGCGTGTTGTGGAGCTGGGCGGTGCGCAAGGGTCCTTCGCTGGATCCGGCGGTGAAGCGGATCGCCGCGCACGTAGAGGACCACCCCCTGGATTACGCCGACTTCCAAGGCACGATCCCGGACGGGCAGTACGGTGCGGGGACTGTGGAGACCTGGGACCGCGGCACGTGGGAGCCGCTGGGCGATCCCGATGCTGGGATGCGCAAGGGCGACCTGACTTTTGTGCTGCACGGCACCCGTCTGTCAGGACGTTTTCACCTGGTACGGATGAAGCCGAGGCCCGGCAGCCGGTCGCGCCAGGATGCGTGGCTGCTGTTCAAGGGCCATGACGAGTTCGAGCGGGCGGGTGCCGACGCGGCGGCGATCGAGGCGGCAGCCCCGGCGCCCTCCCCTGCCCCATCCGATCACGCGCCCCCTGCGCCGGATGCCAGGTGCGGCGCACTGCCACGAACTCAGAGGCCGGAGCTTTGCGGCACCGCCGAGGAGCCGCCAGAGGGCGAGGAATGGCTCAGCGAGATCAAGTTCGACGGGTACCGCCTGCTGGTCTTCATCGACAAGGGCAAGGCCCGGCTGCTGACCCGCAAGAGCCTCGACTGGACCGACAGGCTGCCGGCCCTCGCCCGCGCCGCCGGCTCGCTGCGGGTCAGCACCGCGCTACTGGACGGTGAGCTGGTGGCGCTCCGGCCCGACGGGGTTTCCAGCTTCCCCGCGCTGCAGGCGGCGTTGTCGGAAGGGGCAGACGAGACGCTGATCTTCTACGTCTTCGACCTGCTGCATCTGAATGGCTGGGATCTGCGGCGCTGCAAGCTGATCGATCGCAAGCGCGTGCTCGCCAGCCTCGGCCTGCCGCCGATGCTGCGTTTCAGCGATCATCAGACGGGTGACGCCGAGGCGATGCTGCGGGAGGCGTGCCGGATGGGGCTCGAGGGAATCATCGCCAAACGCGCCGACGCGCCTTACACGGCAAGGCGTGGGCGTGATTGGCTGAAAATAAAGTGCCAAGGGCGCGACGAATTCATCATCCTGGGCTGGACCCCTCCGCGCGGGTCGCGCATTGGGATCGGCTCCCTGCACGTCGGCTACTACGATCGCGCGGGCGCGCTCCATTATGCGGGCGGCGTCGGCAGCGGGTTCTCGGAGGAGGAGCTCGCGGGATTGCGCGGCAAGCTCGACGCGCTCGCGGCCGACCCGCCGAAGGACCTGCTGGTAAGCGACACGCCTGTCGAGCGCAGCATCCGCTGGGTGCGCCCGGAGTTGGTAGCCGAGGTACAGTATGGCTCCTTCTCAGGCGCAGGCCGTGTGCGGCACGGCGTGTTCCTGGGGCTGCGCGAGGACAAGGAGGCCAAGGACGTGGTCCGCGATCCGCCTGACCCCGACGCCGAACGCACCGCAAGCACCCCACGCCAGGGGACCGAGCCGGCGTCTCCCCGGACCCGCTCGGCGGCCGTGGTGCCACCACGCAGGAGCGTCGTGACGGCGCGGGCGCCGCAGGCTCGGGCCGACCGCATCGGCTCGGTCGAGATCACGCATCCCGACCGGGAGCTGTGGCCCGGGATCACCAAGCGCGACCTCGCCGAATACTGGCGCACGGTGGCGGACCGGGCGCTGCCCGGCCTTGCCCACCGGCCACTCGCGATCGTGCGATGCCCGGAGGGGATCGCCGGCGAGCACTTCTTCCAGAAGCGCGGGCACGGGCGGATGCCGGGCCATATCCGCGCGAGCGAGGCGGCGAACTCACCGTACCTGGCAATCGATGATCTCGACGGACTGTACGCGATGACGCAGATGTCGGCGATCGAGCTACACGCCTGGGGTTCGTCGGAGGCCAACCCGTTGCATCCGGACCAGATCGTGATGGACCTCGATCCTGGCGAGGGTGTCGCCTTCGCCGCCGTTGTGGCGGCGTCAAAGGAACTGCGGCAGCGGCTGAAGGACCTCGGGCTGGAGAGCTTCTGTCGGACGACGGGCGGCAAGGGGCTGCATGTCGTCGCGCCGCTGACGCCCCGCGCTGACTGGGATGAGGTGAAGGCGTTCTGCCATGCCCTTGCGGAGACCATGAGCCAGGACGCGCCGGACCGCTTCCTGCCGACGCTCAAGAAAGAGGACCGGCGCGGGCGCATCCTGGTCGATTGGCTGCGCAACGGGCTGGGTGCGACCGCGGTCGCCTCTCTCTGCCCGCGCGCGCGACCCGGCGCCACGGTAGCGACGCCGCTCGGGTGGTCGGAGGTGATGGAAAAGCTCGACCCAGCGGCGTTCACCCTGGCCACGGTGCCGAAACGGCTGAGGCGCGATCCGTGGGCCGGCTTCGAGGCGGCACGGCGCCCGCTGCCCGAGGTGGCGCGCCGGAAGCTGCCCCACACCCGCCGCACGGCCGACGATCCGAATCCGTCCCGCCGCCCGGTCGTGGTGTTCGCGGCAAAACCGTCACAACGGGGGAAACGACCGTAGGATAGAGTATGCTTCGCCGGAGGAGGGACGCATGGGCGAACTCGGCGGCGAACGCAGGCTGGCGGCAATCCTGGCCGCCGATGTGGTCGACTATTCGAGTCAAGATCGGGGTAGACGAGTCGGGCACGCTGAAGCGGTGCATGATTTGCGCGCCGAGGTGCTCGACCCCCTGATCGCGCGGCATCACGGCCGCGTCTTCAAAACCATGGGCGAAATTCTCGAGCGCGCCGCGAGACTGAGCCCGCTCGACCCGGAAATGCCGATGATCCTGGGCGGCTAAGGGATCACCTATCTCCTGCTGGGGAGGAACGACCAGGCGCTCGAAATTCTATGCCGTGCACGGGATGCCAGGCCCGACTGGTGTCCGACCTTGCGCGCGCTGATCCAGGTTCTCGTTCGCTTGGGCGAATCGACGACGCGCGTACGACCGCGCGGCAGCTCCTGGATGTGGACCCGGGCTTCCGCATAAGCACGCATCACCTCACCGCGGCCAAGGGCGCGACCAGGGACGAACTCGCGGCGGCCCTTCGGCTCGCCGGCCTGCCCGAACGAGCTACGCGGCTTTCTGCTGCAGGATGCCTCGGCCACGGCGCAACGCCTCGGCCATCATCGCCGGTGGCTGGGCGCCGGAGAACAGGGAGTAGCCGTCGAGGAACAAGGACGGGACGCCGTTTACGCCAACCTCGCGCGCCGCGCGGTCGGCGGCACGCATCTCGGCAGCGATCTGGTCGGTCGCGAGGAAGGCGCGGACCTCCGCCGCATCCAGATCCGCCGCTGCCGCACAGGCAGCCAGCACGTCATGCGCGCCGATGTCCTCGCCGCGGACGAAATAGGCGCCGAACACCGCCTCCATCGCCGCGTCCTGCACGCCGTGCTTGCCGGCGAACCAGACCAGCCGGTGCGCATCGAGCGTGTTGGGCGTCCGCGTCATCAGCTCGGGATGAAAGTCGAGCCCGACCTCCTGGGCGGCCTCCTTGATGCGGATATCGAGTTCCGCCGCCCGCTCGGCGCCGAACTTGGCGATGCGATAGGCGGTCCGGTCGCGCCCCTCCTTCGGCATGTCGGGGTTGAGCTGGAACGGGTTCCAGCGGACGACAAAGCGCAGCCCTTCCCCTTCCAGCGTGGCGAGTGCCTGCTCGAGCTTGCGCTTGCCGATGTAACACCACGGGCAGATCGCGTCGGAGACGATGTCGATCTGGGTTCCCGCCGCCGCGTCGCTGTCGTCCATGAGATTGCCCTCCTGACTGCCGGTAACATGGACCCGTGGCGGCGCGGATTCCAGGTTCAGGCGGATGAAGCAACCTTCGCTTCGATGCTATCCCAGATCGCGCGCTCGATGTGCACGCCGTCGAAGCGGGCGATCTCCTGAATGCCGGTCGGCGAGGTGACATTGATCTCGGTCAGCCAGCCGCCGATCACGTCGATGCCGACGAAGATCATGCCCTGCTCGCGCAACGTGGGACCGATGGCCGCGCAGATCTCGCGCTCGCGCGCGGTCAGCGTGGTCTGCACCGGGCGGGCGCCGACATGCATGTTGGCGCGCGCCTCGCCCTCGGCGGGCACGCGGTTGACCGCCCCCATCGCCTCCCCGTCGACCAGGATCACCCGCTTGTCGCCTTGGCGCACGGCAGGCTCGTAGCGCTGGAACATCAGCGGCTCGCGTGAGCGGGCGAAGTGCATCTCCAGCAGCGCGCCGAGATTCTCGTCGTCCGGCTTGATGCGAAACACGCCGGCGCCGCCATTGCCGAACAGCGGCTTGACGATGATCTCCTTGTGCTCGGCGCGGAAGGCGCGGATCGCCTCGAGGTCCCAGGTAACGAGCGTGGGCGGCATCAGCTCGGGGAAACGCATCACCAGGATTTTCTCGGGCGCGTTGCGGACGGCGGCCGGATCGTTCACCACGAGCGTGTGCGGCTGGATGTGCTCCAGCATGTGGGTCGCGGTGATGTAGGCCATGTCGAAGGGCGGGTCCTGGCGCATCAGCACCACGTCGAACGCGCCGAGATCGACGCGCGCGGCCTCGCCGAAGCGCCAGTGGCTGCCCTGCACGCGCTGCACCGCTACTGGGCGGGCGAGCGCGGTCAGCCGCTCGGTCCGCCGCCCGCCATGCCGGGGCGCGCCTTCGCGCAGTGACATGTGGCGCACTTCGTAGTGCCAGATCTCGTGGCCGCGCGCCTGCGCCTCCAGCATGAGGGCGAAGGTGGAGTCGGCGTCGATGTTGATGCTCTCGATCGGGTCCATCTGGACCGCGACTTTCAGCGCCATGGCGCCCTCCCCTCTGCCCGGACGCCTCCTCTAGCGTGACATCGCGTGGCGCGCGAGAGCGCTAGAGCTCTACAATGGCGGCCAGGATCGCGACCGCAATTCCGAGCATGCCGCCCAGGCGGACGGTCATACGCAGGGTCTGACGCTCGATCGCGCCTTCGAGCTCGCGGCGCACCGCATCCACGGCCGTACGGACCGTGGCGATCGACATCTCCAGCTCACGACGCGTCGCCGCAATCTCGGTGCGTGTGGCCCTTTCGGATACTTCGAGGTCGGCTGGGATCACCAGCTCCGCCATGATGAACTCCCTCGCCGCCTCGACGTGACCTTCCGCTTCGGGCGGCGCGACGGCGTCGCGCTGGCGCTTCGCGTACCCTAGCGTATCGAAAGCATAAGCCATCCGCGCGCAATCCGACAGGGGTTCCTGTCGGGCACCTTGTCGCGAGCGGGTGAACGCCGAGTAAAGGGGCGGCGCCCTCTAATGCTGCGCGATCGCCTCCAGCGCGAGATTGCGCGTGCGCAGGCCGAAGCCGCCGATGACGATGATGACGATCGCCATGCAGACGGCGATGAAGATGAACACCGCTGTCGTGCCACCCAGCCCCAGGAAGGTCGCGATCGCGAGGCCGGAGATCGCCGCCGACAGCCGGCTCCAGGAATAGACGAAGCCGACCGCACGGGCGCGGATGCGGGTGGGATACTGCTCCGCCTGATAGTTGTGGAAGGCGTAGGACATCCAGTTGTTCGAGAGCGTGATCAGCACGCCAAAGACGATGATCGGTCCCGGGCTGGTCTGCGCGGAGAACAGCAGCCCGAACACCGCGACGCCAAGGGCGGCCAGGACGATCTGCCATTTCCGCTCCATCCGATCGGCGACCAGCAGCCCGAGTAGCGGCGCCACAGGGTTGGCGACGGCGATGATGAAGGCCCATTCCAGGCTGTGCGTTACCGTGATGCCCTTGGCGATCAGCAAGGTGGGCACCCAGGCGGCGAAGCCGTAGTAGCCGAATGTCTGGAAGAAGTTGAAGATCGACAGGACAGCGGTGCGCCCGCCATAGGGCGGCTGGAAGATCTCCGCGTAGTCGGCCTTGCCGACCTCAGCGATCCCCGGACCGGGCGGTGGGAGCGGCTGGCCGGTGTCAGCCACGACCTGCGCCTCGAGCTGGCTGAGCACCCTCTCGGCTTCAGCAAGCCGGCCGTGGCGAGCGAGCCAGCGCGGGCTCTCCGGCAAGCTCTGGCGGATCCACCAGACGAAGATCGCGCCGATCGCCCCGATGACCATCACCCAGCGCCAGTTCTCCGGGCCGAGAAGCCAGGGCGAGGCGATCAGCGCGACGATCGGGACGGTGAGGAAGGTGATGAACTGGCTCCAGGCGAAGCCCTGGCCGCGCGCGGTGCGGGGAATGATCTCGGAGACGTAGGTGTCGATCGTCACCAGCTCCACGCCGATGCCGATCCCGGCAATGAACCGCCAGATGTCGATCCAGAAGCCGGTCGGCATCGCCGCCATGATGAGGGTCGCGATCGAGTACCAGATCAGGGAGAAGGTGAAGATCGTCCGCCGGCCGTAGGCATCGGCCACCCAGCCGAAGGCGATCGTGCCAACGAAGAGGCCGGCGAAGAGGGCGAACACGAAGGTGCCGGCACCCGGCGCATTGATTGCCTTCAGCGCCGAGAACGGGCCCAAGGACGCGTCGGAGAAGATCCCCTCCTTGGCCATGCCGGGCACGACATAGGCGGTGAGGAACAGGTCGTAGAACTCGAAGCAGCCGCCCAGCGAGATAAGGGTGACGAGGCGCCAGATGGTCCGGCTGGCGGGCAGGCGGTCGATGCGTGCGGCGAACTCGGCCGCCGGAGTGTTGGGCATGGTCACGTTCTCCCCCGACCGGTGCGGCGCGTCCTGCCGGCTCGTTTCGATCGCTTTCCCGTTCTGACGCCCGCCGACCGCGCCGCGTCAAGCCCGACCCGCGTCGCGGTTCTGGCCGATTCCCTTGCCGCCGCCATGGCGGGGAACCATCTGAGCGCCATCATGCAGCAAGAACCATACGTACTGCCCGACCCCGTCGGCTGGCACGGGACGACGATCCTGTGCGTCCGCCGCGACGGGCACGTGGCCATGGCCGGAGACGGCCAGGTCAGCCTGGGCCAGACCATCATCAAGGGAAATGCCCGCAAGGTCCGCCGCATCGGACCGGGTGGCTCGATCCTGTCCGGCTTCGCCGGCGCCACCGCCGACGCCTTCACCCTGCTCGAGCGGCTGGAGGCGAAGCTGGAGCGCTACCCCAACCAGCTCGAGCGCGCCTGCGTCGAGCTGGCGAAGGACTGGCGCACCGACCGCTACCTGCGCCGACTGGAGGCGATGATGGCGGTCGCCGACCGGAGCCACAGCTTCACGCTCACCGGCAACGGCGACGTGCTGGAGCCCGAGGACGGACTGATCGCCATCGGCTCCGGCGGCAACTATGCGCTCGCCGCCGCGCGCGCCTTGCTGGCCGTGGACGGGCTGTCGGCCGAGGACATCGCCCGCCGGGCAATGAAGATCGCCGGCGAGATCTGCGTCTACACCAACGACAACGTCATCATCGAGACACTGTAGAATGGAAGCACCGACCTATTCGCCGCGTGAGATCGTCTCCGAGCTTGACCGCTTCATCGTCGGCCAGGACGACGCCAAGCGCGCGGTCGCGGTCGCCTTGCGCAACCGCTGGCGCCGCCAGCAGGTGCCCGAGGAGATGCGCGAGGAGATCGTCCCGAAGAACATCCTGATGATCGGCCCGACCGGCGTCGGCAAGACCGAGATCGCGCGCCGTCTGGCGAAGCTCGCGCAGGCGCCGTTCCTGAAGGTGGAGGCGACCAAGTTCACCGAGGTCGGCTATGTCGGGCGCGATGTCGAGAGCATCATGCGCGACCTGGTCGAGGCCAGCATCGCCATGCTGCGCGAGACCTCGCGCAAGGACGTGCAGGCGAAGGCCGAGCTCGCCGCCGAGGAGCGCCTCATCACCGCGCTCGTCGGCGAGGGCGCGGCGGCCGACACCCGCTCCAAGTTCCGCCGGATGCTGCGCAACGGGGAATTCGACGACAAGGAGATCGAGGTCTCGGTCGCCGAGGCGCCCAACCTGCCGATCGGGCAGTTCGACATGCCGGGCATGCCGCCGGGCCAGGTCATCAATCTCGGCGAGATGATGAGGGGGATGTTCGGCAAGCCCCAACAGATGCGCAAGATGACCGGCCGCGCGGCGCGTGCCGCGCTGGAGCGTGAGGAGGCCGACAAGCTGCTCGACAACGAGCAGCTCGCCAAGGACGCGGTCGCGCATGCCGAGAACAGCGGCATCGTCTTCCTCGACGAGATCGACAAGATCGCGCGCTCGAGCGAGGGCGGCATCAGGGGCGGGGACGTCTCGCGTGAGGGCGTGCAGCGTGACCTGCTGCCGCTGATCGAGGGTACCACGGTCAACACCAAATACGGCCCGGTGAAGAGCGATCATGTGCTGTTCATCGCGTCGGGTGCCTTCCACCTCGCCAAGCCCGCCGACCTGCTGCCCGAGTTGCAGGGACGCCTGCCGATTCGTGTCGAGCTGTCGTCGCTGTCGCGCGACGACATGCGGCGTATCCTGACCGAGCCGGAGCACTCGCTGCTCAAGCAGTACGCCGCGCTGATGGGGACCGAGAACGTCGACCTGCGGTTCAGCGATGATGCGGTCGATGCGCTCGCCGACCTCGCGACCGACATCAACGACCGCGTGGAGAATATCGGCGCGCGCCGGCTGCACACGGTGCTGGAGCGGCTGCTCGAGGAGATCAGCTTCACCGCGACCGACCGGGCCGGGGAGACGATCGTCGTCGACGCGGCCTATGTGAACGAGCGGGTGGCGCCGCTCGCGCACAAGGACGACCTCAGCCGCTTCATCCTGTAGTTCGCCCAGACTTGCGTCCGTCCGCCGGCGCGCGTGAAGTCGCCTCGGGGGAACGGAGGTGGCGATGAATGAGCGGCAGACGGCGATCGTGACCGGCGCGGGCAGCGGCATCGGGCGCGCGATGGCGCTAGGTCTGCTGCGGGAAGGGCTCGATGTCGCGGGTGTCGACCGCGAGGGCGGCTGGCTCGACGAACTCTCCGTCAGCGCGCGCGACCTCGCCGGACGGCTTACGCCGGTCGAAGCCGACCTCTCCGATCCCTCTGCTTGCGAGAAGGCGGTGCAGGAGGCGAGGCACGCGCTGGGCCGCCGCATCGACATTTTGGTGAACAATGCTGGAGTGGGCCAGGGCTCGGTGCGCACCGACCAGCGGCGCAACCCGATCCGCTTCTGGGAACTCACGCCTGAGCAATGGGCGCACTTCGTCGCGGTCAACGCGACGGCGCCGCTGATGATGGCGCGCGCCGTCGCGCCTGCGATGATTCAGGCCGGCAAAGGGCGGATCATCGCCGTCACCACGAGCCTCGGCAGCATGATCCGCGCCGGCTATGCCCTCTATGGCGCGAGCAAGGCGGCGGCCGAGGCCTCGGCGGCGGTGATGGCGGCCGATCTCGCCGGCACCGGCGTCACCGTGAACGTGCTGGTGCCCGGCGGGATGACCGATACCCGCATCATTCCCGAGGGCGAGGTGGCGGACCGAGGGCGGCTCATCCGTCCCGACGTCATGGTGCCGCCGCTGCTGTGGCTGATCTCCGATCAGGCGGCTGAGGTGAGCGGGCGGCGATTCCTCGCCGTGCACTGGGACACGTCGCTGCCGCCTGACCAGGCGGCGAAGAAGAGCGGCGCGCCCATCGCCTGGACCAGCATCGCCACGATGCCGATCGAAACGGACTAACCGGGACGAGTCAGGTCGCCGCGATGCCCTGCGGCGTCCATTTCAGGGTCCGCACGCCAGGTCGGGTCGCGAATTCGGCCAGGAAGCCGGGCGGATGGGTTTCACCGCGCAGTCCGCGCCAACGGACGTCGTAGTGCGCCTCCCGCCAGCGCGCCTGTTCGGAATAGGTGACCGACTGGCCGGCGATCCACATGCCGGCTTCGCGCAGGTGGCCGGCGAGGTCCTCGAACGTCGGCCCCCCCGCCGCCACGATCAGGACGAGGGAGGCACGCCTGTCCTGGCGGATAAGGGTCTCAAGCCGTTTCAGCAAATGGAGCACGCCGAGCGCGATCGCGGTGGCGAGGATGCCAAGGATGAACTGACCGCCGCCGAAACAGAGGCCGATGACGGTGACCATCCAGAGTGTGGCCGCCGTCGTTACGCCCACTACCAGGTTGGAGCGGCGGAGAATGGCGCCGGCACCGATGAATCCGATCCCGGACAGGATACCGAGCGGCAGGCGCATCAAATCCATGGTGATGAAGGAGCCGGGCGGCTTTTCGGCAGTCGGCAGCAGGATGTTGGCCTGCAGCATGGCGATCGAGGCGGCGAGGCAGACCAGCAGCGTGGTGCGCAGCCCTGCCGGTCGCCCGTGCTCGTCGCGGTTGAGCCCGATTAGAGCGCCCGCGATCACGGTCAGGATAAGCCTGAGGGCGAGATCGCCCCAGCTGACGGTCAACGGCATCGGCCGCATCGGGCGCGAATCCACTTGGTGGCGGGAATAGAGAGCCACCCGCGAGGACGTGAGACAATATCACTCGCGGGGCGGTATAACTTCTGTTATAACTCCGACAGGAGGTAAGCCATGACAGCGGTCAAGCTGACGAGCATCGGCAATTCGGTGGGGGTGATCCTGCCCAAGGAGCTGCTGGTGAAACTCGGGGTGCAGAAGGGCGACACGCTGCACGTCGTGGAGGTCCAGGACGGAATTCGCCTGACCACGGCAGATGCCGAATTCGAGCGCCAGATGGAGGTCGCGCGCGAGGTGATGGACAAGTGGCGCAATGTGCTGCGCGAACTTGCCAAGTGACCGTCTGGCTTTCGCGTGACCTGGTCCTGGCCCTGCATGATGAGTTGCTCGCCCGCTATGGCGGCGCAACCGGGGTCAGGGACGACGGTCTGCTCGATAGCGCGCTGGCTCGACCACTAAATCGTGCGGGATATGGCGATCCCGACACGGTCGAGTTGGCGGCGTTGTACGCGTTGGCTATCGCGCGCAACCACCCGTTTGTGGATGGAAACAAACGCGCTGCGTTCGCGTCGAAGGTGCTGTTTTTGCGCTTGAACGGACTCCAGTTGGAAGCATCCGAAGCTGAGGCGGTGATGACCGTTCTCAGGATGGCGGCGCACGCCATGGAGGACGATGTATTCACGGAGTGGGTGAGGTCGCATGTCGTGGACGCGTGACGCCACCGCTCTCCAGGTCCTCCAGGATCGGACACTCGGGGCGGTGATCGCCGTGGCAGGATTCCGCGAGATGCTCGAGCGCGTCGCACATCGCGGTCAGCTCGGCGATCCTGGCATGCAGTTCGGCGACGTGTTCCGTGGCGATGCGCTTCACCTCGCGGCTGGGGCGGGAGCGGTCGCGCCATAGGCCGACCAGCAGGCGGATACGCTCCATCGACAGGCCGAACTCGCGCGCCCGGCGGATGAAGCGCAGCGTGTTCACGTCCGAATCGGTGTAGACCCGATAGCCCGCCTCGGTGCGTGCCGACGGCGCGGCGAGGCCGATCTGCTCGTAGTATCGCAGCATCTTGGCAGAGATGCCGGAACCGGCGGCGGCCTCCCCAATAGTCATCGCATCCCTCCTTGACCTTCCCATGATGGGAAGCCCCATCTGCCGCGCCAAGGGGACCGCATGGAACACACGCACCACAATTGCCGCCACGCCGCACCGGAGCCGCCGTTGGCCGCGGCGGATCCGAACGCGATCTATACCTGTCCGATGCACCCGCAGGTGCGCCAGGCCGGGCCCGGCTCGTGCCCGATCTGCGGCATGGCGCTGGAGCCGGTCGCGATCACGGCAGATGCGGCTCCCAGCCACGAGCTGACCGACATGACGCGGCGGTTCTGGATCGGCCTCGCGCTCGCGGTGCCGGTAGTGGTGCTGGAGATGGGTGGGCACATCCCCGGGCTGCGCCTGCACGAATTGATTGCGCCGCGTGTCTCGGGCTGGGTGCAGTTTGCCCTGGCGAGCCCGGTCGTGTTGTGGGCAGGCGCACCGTTCTTCCGGCGCGGCTGGGACTCGCTCGTACGCCGCAGCCTCAACATGTTCGCGCTGATCGCGCTCGGCACCGGTGCGGCGTATCTGTTCAGCGTCCTCGCAACCGTCGCACCAGGAATCTTCCCTGCCGGCTCTCGCGACATGGGCGGCAGCGTCGGCGTCTATTTCGAGCCGGCGGCGGTGATCGTGACCCTGGTGCTGTTGGGCCAAGTGCTGGAACTGCGTGCGCGCGAGCGCACGGGCGATGCGGTCCGGGCGCTGCTCAATCTCGCGCCCAAGACGGCGCGGCGCGTGCGCGCGGACGGAACCGACGAGGAGGTCGCGCTCGGGGCGATCGCGGTGGGGGACCGGCTGCGCGTGCGCCCGGGCGAGGCGGTGCCGGTGGACGGGACCGTGCTGGAGGGCCGCGGCGCGGTCGATGAGAGCATGGTCAGCGGCGAGGCGATGCCGGTCGCCAAGCAGCCGGGCGACGCGCTGATCGGCGGCACCGTGAACGGTACCGGCGCGCTGCTGATGCGGGCGGACAAGGTGGGCGCCGATACCATGCTCGCGCGCATCGTCGCGATGGTCGCCGAGGCGCAGCGTTCGCGCGCGCCGATCCAGCGCGTGGCCGACCGGGTCGCCGCCTGGTTCGTCCCCTCGGTGGTCGCCGTCGCGGTGCTGGCGTTCATCGGCTGGACGATCGGCGGACCGCCACCCGCCCTCGCCTATGCGCTGATCGCGGGGGTGTCGGTGTTGATCATCGCCTGCCCGTGTGCGCTGGGCCTCGCCGCGCCAATGTCGGTGATGGTGGGCGTCGGCAAGGGCGCGCGGGAGGGCGTGCTGATCCGCTCGGCGGAGGCGCTGGAGCGGATGGAGCGAGTGGACACGCTGCTCGTCGACAAGACTGGCACGCTGACCGAGGGCAAGCCGCGCATCGTCGCCGTCGAGCCGGATGAGCCGGATCTGCTGAGCCTTGCCGCCAGCGTGGAGCGCTCTAGCGAGCATCCGCTGGCCGCCGCGATCGTCGCCGCCGCGCGCGAACGCGGGATCGCGGTGGAGGAGCCGGCGAAGTTCGAGTTGGTGACCGGGCAAGGAGTTGCCGGCACGGTCGGGGGGCGGACGGTGCTGCTTGGCAATGCGCGGATGATGGCGGAGCGCGGCATTGCGATGGGCGATCTGCCAGCGCGAGCGGACGCGCTGCGCGCCGACGGCGCGACGGTGCTGTTCGTGGCGGTGGACGGCGCGGCGGCGGGGCTGCTCGCGATTGCCGACCCGATCAAGGCCGGGGCCCAGGCGGCGCTGGACCGGCTGCACGCGGACGGCATCCGAATCGTCATGCTGACCGGCGATAACCGCACGACGGCCGACGCGGTGGCGCGCAAGCTGGGGATCGACGCGGTCGAGGCCGACATGCTGCCGGAAGATAAGCACCGCATCGTGCGAACCATGCGCGCCGAGGGGAAGGTCGTTGCGATGGCGGGTGACGGAGTGAACGACGCGCCCGCGCTCGCCGAGGCGGATGTGGGGATAGCGATGGGCAGCGGCACGGATGTGGCGATGCAGAGCGCCGGGGTGACGCTGGTGAAGGGCGACCTCGCCGGGATCGCCCGGGCGCGCGCGTTGAGCCGGGCGACGATGCGCAACATCCGGCAGAACCTGGTGTTCGCGTTCCTCTACAACGCGCTGGGGATCCCCATCGCCGCGGGCGTGCTGTACCCGGTGCTCGGTCTGATGCTGAGCCCGGCGATCGCCGCGCTCGCGATGTCGCTGAGCTCGGTGTCGGTGATCGGCAACGCGCTACGGCTGCGGGGGATGCGGCTGGCGGGGTAGCTTTCGTCGATTACGCCGCCTCGCTCTCCGCCCGCCGCTCGCTGCGCTTGCGTTCGTGCGGGTCGAGATGCCGCTTGCGCAGCCGCACGGCGCCGGGCGTGACCTCCACCAGCTCGTCGTCCTCCACATAAGCGATCGCCTGCTCGAGGCTCATCTTGCGCGGCGGGATCAGCAGCATCGCGTCGTCCTTGCCGGCGGCGCGGATGTTGGTGAGTTTCTTCTCCTTGATCGGGTTCACGTCGAGGTCGGTGCCGCGGCTGTGCTCGCCCAGGATCATGCCGGCATAGACGCGCTCGCCCGGATTGACGAATAGCGTGCCCCGCTCCTGCAGGTAGAATAGCGCGTAGTGCACGGCATCGCCGTCGGCGTTGGAGATCAGCGCGCCGGCGCGCCTTCCCTCGATCGTGCCCTTCCACGGCCCGTAGCCGGCGAACAGCCGGTTCATGATGCCGGTGCCGCGCGTGTCGGTCAGGAACTCGCCGTGGTAGCCGATGAGGCCGCGGCTCGGGATCAGGAACGCAAGCCGCACCTTGCCCGCGCCGGAGGGGCGCATGTCGCGCAGCTCCCCCTTGCGGCGGGTCAGCTTCTCGACGACGACGCCGGAATAGGGCTCGTCGACGTCGATGAGCGCCTCCTCCATCGGCTCCTCGCGTTCGCCCGTCTCCGGGTTGCGGCGGGTCAGCACGCGCGGGCGGCCGATCGTCAGCTCGAAGCCCTCGCGGCGCATCTGCTCGATCAGCACGCCGAGCTGCAATTCACCCCGCCCGGCGACCTCGAACGCCTCGGTCTCGGTGCTGTCGGCGACGCGGATCGCGACATTGCCCTCGGCCTCGCGAAACAGGCGCTCGCGGATCTGGCGGCTGGTGACCTTCTTGCCCTCGCGTCCGCCGAGCGGGCCGTCATTGATGCGGAAGGTCATCGCGAGCGTCGGCGGATCGACCGGGATCGCCGGCAACGGGCCGGGCAGGTCGGGGGCGCCGATCGTGTCGGGGACCGTGCCGTCGGACAGGCCGGCGACGGCGATGATGTCGCCCGCCTCCGCCTCCTCCACCGGGACGCGGTCGAGGCCGCGGAAGGAGAGCAGCTTGGTCATCCGCCCGGTCTCGACCACGGTGCCGTTCGCGTGCAGCACCTTGACCGGCATGTTCAGCCGCGCCCTGCCCTGCTCCACTCGCCCGGTCAGCACGCGGCCGAGGAAGTTGTCGTATTCGAGGATGCTGGCGACCATCGCGAACGGCGCCTCGGGATCGAGCGCCGGGGCGGGCACGTGCGACAGGATCAGGTCGAACAGCGCCGAGAGGTCCCGGCGCGGGCCATCGAGCGCCGCATCCGCCCAGCCCTGCCGGCCGGAGGCGAACAGCATCGGGAAGTCGAGCTGCTCATTCGTCGCCCCGAGGGCGGCGAACAGGTCGAAGATCTCGGTATGGACCTCCTCCGGGCGGCCGTCGGGGCGATCCACCTTGTTGACGACGACGATCGGCTTGAGGCCGCGCGCGAGCGCCTTGCCGACCACGAACTTGGTCTGCGGCAGCACCCCCTCGGCGGCGTCGACCAGCACCAGCGCGCCGTCCACCATGTTGAGGATTCGCTCCACCTCGCCGCCGAAATCGGCGTGGCCCGGCGTGTCGACGATGTTGATACGCGTGCCCTGCCAGACGACCGAGGCGCATTTGGCCAGGATGGTGATACCGCGCTCGCGCTCCAGCTCGTTGCGGTCGAGCGCCCGGTCGGTCACCTGCTGGTGCTCCCGATAGGCGCCGGACTGACGCAGAAGCTGGTCGACGAGCGTGGTCTTGCCATGGTCGACATGGGCGATAATGGCGATGTTTCGGATGTTCATGGGGATCTGCTTTCGGAGGCGCGCGGCCGCCCCCGGACGGCGGAGCCTGCGGGATGCTGCGGCGCACACATAGGGCGTCGGACGGCGGGATGCGAGGGCGAATTGGGTTACGCCAGGACGGCGGCGGGCAACTTGGCCAGCAGTTCGCCCAACTCCACCATCGGCTCCAGTCGCTGCTCCGCCCCGCTGAGGACGTTGCGTACCACCCGACCGGCGAGCCGATCAGGCAGAATCAGCCGCGTGCCGGCCCAGGCTTGGCGCGGGATGGATAGGTCCTCGCGAACGCCCAGGCCGGCTGGCAGGTGCGTCACGGCGACGAGCATGGCGCCGTCCTCGTGCCAGCGCACGAAGGCGATCACCCGCGCGGCCTCTTGCCCTTCGGCGGGAAGCGGCACGTACTCCCCCTGCGCGAACAGCGCCGCCTGGCGTTGCCGCAGGGCGAGCACGCGCGCGATGACCGCCTGCTTCACCCGACCGTCGCGCCAGGACCTCGCCAACACTGAAGGCCCCTCATCCTCCTCCAGAGACGCCATACGGGCGGCGAAATCGACCGGGCGGCGGTTGTCGGGATCGACAAGGCTCTGATCCCAGAACTCGGTGCCCTGGTAGAAGTCGGGCACGCCGGGCACCGTCAGCTTCAGCACCGCCTGGGCGAGGCCGTTCACCGCGCCCGCCGGAGCAATCCGGTCGATAAAGGCGACGGCTTCGGCGGTGAACCCGTCGTCGTCCAGCAGTGCCATCAGGAATCCATGCGCCGCCGCCTCGTACTTCTCGTTGGGCGCCGTCCAGCTCGTGCGCAGCTTCGCCTCGCGAAGCGCCTTCTCCTGCCAGGCCGCGAGCCGCTCGGCATGGGCGCGCCTTCCAGCTCTGTCCGTGGCTGCAAGGGTCGTCGGCCAGGCTCCGACGATCATCTGGAGCAGCATGATCGCGTCGCCCGGGCTCGGGGCGTCGGAGCGATGCCGGGCGATCCAGCGGCGGAGTATCGCCGCCCACTCCTCGGGGCACTCTGACAGGACGGCGAGGCGCGCGCGCACATCCTCGCCGCGCTTGTGGTCGTGCGTCGCGGTCGCCAGCAGCGCGCCCGGGTATTGCGTGCCCCGCGCGTGGGCACGCCGGTGGAACTCCGCCGCGCCGATCCCGAGCCGCGCCGCATCGAATCCCACGTCGTTGCGCGAGAGCAGACGCCCGTAGCGATAGAACGCGGTGTCCTCCACCGCCTTCGCGGCGACCGGCGCACTGAGCTGCTGGAACCGGCGCGCCGCGATCGCACGCGCTGGACTGTCGGGCGCGCAGAGCCAGTCCACGACAAGCGCCATCACGTCAGGCCGCGCCCTGCCGTGCTCATCTCGCGCCATGCAGCGCGCGGGCGAACAGCGCCGGATCACCGGGCGCATGATGCCCTTGCGTTGAATAGCCGCGATAGGCCGGGAAATGCGCGAGTAGCGCGACGATCGCACGACGGATCGCGGCGCGTGTCGCGTCGCGCGTGGCGCGGTCCTGGCGCGCGACGACGTGTAGCGCCTTGATGCACGCATCGAGCTGGCCGGCAAAGCCGAGATCGAGGATTTCGCGCCGCGCCGCGACCTCCTCCGGCGGGAAGGTCGCGGAGCGCCCCGACAGCGGCGCCCAGAGCGACGAGAGCGCATCCGCCGCAGCCGCGTCGTGCTGCACCGCGCTCACGTCGTTCATGAAGTCGTAGCCGGAGGTGCCGTCGACCTGCCATTCGGCAGGCAGGCTCTCGCCGACGCCGAGGATCTTCTCGACGATGATGTACGGCCGGATATCGCTACGGAGCTCGGCGAGCCGGGTGCGCAGGCGCAGGCAATAGGCGCGCGGATCGGCGAGCCCATCGACATGATCGACCCGCACGCCGTCGATCAGCCCCTCCGCATAGAGACGGAACAGCGTCGCGTGCACCGCCTCGAACACGTGCGGCACCTCGACGCGCACGCCGGCGAGGTCGTTGATATCGAAGAAGCGGCGCCAGTTGATCTCGTCGCCAGCGGTGCGCCAATAGGCGAGGCGGTAATGCTGGCGCTCCAGCAGGTTGTGCAGCTGCGCGCATCCCGTCGGAGCGGCGCCCGCATCCTCCGGGCGGAGCGGAAAGCGGTTGTCGAAATAGTGTACCGCATTACCGTCGATGCGGATGTCGTCCAGCGCCTCGGCGTACGGTCTACCGAGGACGGGCAAAAGGATCTTGCCTCGCAGCGCGGGATCGGGCGTCTCCCAGTCGATGTCGAACACATCGCCATGCGCGCTCGCCCTGCCGTGGCGAAGCACGTCCTGCCACCACGGATTCTCCGCCCCCACCGCCATGTGGTTGGGCACGATGTCGACGATCAGCCCGAGCCCTTCAGCGCGCAGCGCGGCGACGAGAGCGCGGACCCCGTCCTCCCCGCCCAGCTCCGGGTTGACGCGGGTGGGGTCGACAACGTCATAGCCGTGCATCGAGCCGGCGCGCGCGGCGAGGATGGGCGAGGCGTAGAGATGGGAAACGCCAAGCCGCGCCATGTAGGGTGCGAGACGCGCGGCATCGGCGAAGGTGAAGTCTTTGTGCAGCTGCAGCCGCATAGTGGCGCGCGGCGGCATCACGATTCTCTTCGTGCAGCATGCACGGCTTCGAGGCGTTCCAACACATCCGGCGCGTCAAGCAGCGTCGCCGCCGTACCCGGCATCCGGCGGCGCCAGTTCGGATGCTCGTCGATTGTGCCGGGCAGGTTGGGTTGCTCGACCTCGCCCAGCACGTCCTCTAAGGGCAGCAGGCAGAACGCGCAGTCCGCCCGCGCGATGTGCGCGAGCGCGGCGCCCACGAACGCACCCGTTTCCTCCGGTGCTGGTGCGGGCCCGTCCGCGGCACCGGAGCGGACAATCGCCTTCCATAGGAGAGGCCGGTCCTCGGCGCGCTCTGCTTCCAGCTCCAAGCGGCCGGGGCCGTCGCCCAGCACGCCATACGCCTCGCGCAACGCAATGTCTGCGCCCTGCCACCAGCCGGCGAGCGTAGGCAGATCGTGTGTGGAAGTCATCGCCATTGCGCCACGGTCCCAGCGACCGGGCGGGACGAAACCATGTCCTTTCCGCTCGAACCACAACACGCGCATGCCGTAGAGCCCGTGCGTGTCCATCGCCTCCCGGAATCCTGTCGGCACCGTGCCAAGATCCTCGCCAACGACAATCGCTTGATGGCGGTGCGACTCAAGCGCCAGAAGGCGCAACATATCGGTGAGCGGATAAGAGAGATACGCGCCAGCCGCTGGCGATGCGCCCTCGGGCACCAGCCACAGCCGCTGCAGCCCCATCGCGTGGTCGATTCGAATGCCGCCTGCATTGCGCAGGGAGGCGCGTACGGTGGCGAGAAAAGGCGCGAAGCCGGTTTCACACAAGGATCGCGGAGAGAACGAGGTAATCCCCCATTGCTGGCCGCGCGGATTGAACAGATCGGGCGGCGCGCCAATGGAGAGTCCCGGCAACACGTCGCCCGGCCGGCTCCAGGCGTGGCTGCCGGACGGGTCCATCCCCACGGCAAGATCTGCGATCAGCCCGACCTGCATGCCCGCGCGCTTCGCGCGGCGCTGCGCCACGGCAAGCGAGCGGTCGGCGATCCATTGCAGAAAGATTTGGAACAGCAGTTCGCGGCGATGCGCGCCGGCAAAGGCAGCCACCGCCGGGCTTCTCGCGTCGCGCAGATCGGCAGGCCAGTTCCTCCAGTCGCCCGCACTGGGATCGCGCCGGAGCTGCTCCTCCTGCAGCGCCTCGAAACAGGCGTGCCCGGCGAGCAAATCGCTGCCTTCCGCCTCGAATTGCGAGAAATCGGTGCGCAGCGCGTCAGGGATATCCGCGTCCGCGGAGAATTGGGCGAACAGCGCACGTAACAGCCCGAACTTGGCGGCACTCGCCGCCGGCCAGTCGACGAGGGTACCCGGTTCCAGCCGCACTATCTCCTCCGTGACACCCGCCTGACGTGCGGCAGCGGCCACACGATCGGGACCGAACAGCATGGCGGGAGCCGCATAGAGGGGATTGAGAAAGAGCCGGCTCGATGGCGAGTATGGGCCGTAGCGACTTGGGTCCGCCGGGAACAGCGCGTGCATGGGGCTCAGGACCAGCATGTCGGCGCCATGCCGCGCGGCCGCCTCGGCTAGCACCGCTACCGTCTCGAGATCGCCGATTCCGCCGTCTCCATCCCGTCGCAGAGCGTAGATCTGCGCCGCGAGACCCCAGGGGCGCCCCTTCACGCCGCTCGCCCGCTTGGGCGCGACCGCCAGCACGATCTCGCGCGATCCGATCAGCAGCCGATGATAGCCCGGCGTGGCGACCGGCGGCAGTTCGATCGCGTCTCGGCGTCGATGCAAGCGAAGCTGGTGCTCCCCGCCGGTCTCAGCAAGCAGCGTCGCGCGCTGCGGTGCATCCGCGACAGGAAGGCGGATCGGCGCGCCAGCGATCGCGGTCACGAGAGGCGCCAAGCCTTCCAGCTCGGCCTTCGGCGTGAGACGCGCCCGGCTATCAGCGATCGCATCCTTGCTGTCGCAGGGCAGATCGAGCGCGTTCAGTACCGCGCGTAGCGCATCCGGTGCGACGATGCGCGGCTCATCGGCGTAGTTGCGCCATTCCACCGCGATGCCCGCTTCCCGAGCGAGCGCGCGGAGCGCGTCGTCTTCGTTCATCCCGCGCGGTCCAGGAATGCGACGCAGGAATGCGCCGGCACCTCGCCGGCGGCGGCGCGTCCGCCGGCGGCATCCGGGATCGCAAACAGCAGATGCCCGGCGGGCGGGGTCAGGGCCACCGGCGCGGCGCCGAGATTAACGGCAAGCGTCAGCAGGCCGCGTTCCCCCAAACGCCAGCGCGCTTCCACACCGGCGCTGCCCAGCGGCATCGCGTCCGTGGCGCGGGCGCGCTCGATGTGGGGCGCGATCTCGCGCATGCGGATCGCGATCAGTCGCCGATAGAGGGCGCGGCGCGAGGCGGCGTGCTTTGGATCAGGCTGCGGCACCGAGGCGCCGAATGTGGCCGCATCGTTCGGGTCGGGAATGCGTTCGCGCTGGGCGGGATCGGCGAAGGCGGGAAAATGCGCGAACTCCTGCCGGCGGCCTTCGCGGACCAGCGCGCCGAGCTCCGGTGCATGATCGGTGAAGAACAGGAACGGCGTCCGTGAGGCGCATTCCTCGCCCATGAAGAGCATCGGGATTTGCGGGCACAGCATCTGCGCGGCGATCGCCGCTTCCAGCGCGGCTGGATCGGTAAGCGCGGTCAGCCGCTCACCTAGCGCGCGGTTGCCGACCTGGTCGTGGTTCTGCAGGAACAGCACGAAGCTGGTCGTGGGAAGCTCACTGCTCGGCGCGCCGCGCGGCTTGCCGCGGTGGCTCGAGATCTGGCCCTGGAAGAAAAACCCCTCCGCCATCACCCGGGCGAGCGCCGCGGGGCCGGCCTCGGCATAGTCCTTGTAATAGCCCGCATCCTCGCCGGTAAGCAGGACATGGAAGGCGTGATGCCCGTCGTCGTTCCACTGCGCATCGATGTCGCGCATCAGATGGCTCGCCTCGTTGCGCTCGTTCTCCAGCACGAGGTGCACGTGGCGATCGGGGCCAATCACGCGGCGCACCTCGTCGGCCATCTCGTCGAGCCATTCGGGATCGCAGATCTCATGCACCGCATCGAGGCGCAACCCGTCGAACCGGTATTCCTCCAGCCAGTAGAGTGCGTTCTCGATGAAAAAGTCGCGCACCTCGGTCCGGCGGAAGTCGATCGCATGACCCCAAGGTGTACGCAGGTCGTTGCGGAACATCTGCGGGGCATAGAGGCCGAGATAGTTCCCATCCGGTCCGAAATGATTGTAGACTACGTCTAGGAACATCATCATCCCAAGCCCGTGGGCGGCGTCGATCAGCATCTTCAGGGCATCGGGCGTGCCGTACGCGGAATCCGGCGCGAAGGGCAGCACGCCGTCGTAGCCCCAATTGTGCCGGCCTGGGAAATCGCCGATCGGCATCAGCTCCACCGCCGTCACGCCGAGGTCGCGCAGCGCCGGCAGCGCGCGCGCGACGCCGGCGAAACCACCGAGGCAGCCAACATGCACCTCGTAGAGCACGACCTCGTGCCAGGGCCGGCCGCGCCAGTCGCCATACCGCCATTCATGGGCGCGCGGATCGATGACTTGGCTTGGTCCGTGCACGTCATTCGGCTGAAAGCGCGAAGCCGGGTCGGGAACCAGAGTCCCGTCATCCAGACGGTAGCGATAGAGCACGCCCGGTGCGCAGGCGATGTCAGCGGCGAACCAGCCATCCGGCTCGGCGGTCATGGGGACCGGCTGCTGACCTTCGATCGCGAGCGCCATCGCTTTCTGACCAGGCGCCCAGAGGCGGAACTCGGTGCGCCCGGCCGGCTTCACGGTCGCACCGAAGCCGACGTCGCGTGCGAAGCGCAGCCGCGTCACGGCGCCGCCTCGGCGATCAGCAGCACTAGAGAGTGCGCCCGGACGTCCACCGAATCGCGGACCGGCCCCTCCGTCGCGTCGAGGTCCGCGGTATCGAGCAACAGGCGGGACTGGCGCGCCGGCGCCGGCACGGCGAACAGGCGATCCTCACCCGTCGGGTTCAGCATCATCGTCAGCATGGGGACCCGCCCGTCAGCGAGCCGCACGGCGCGGCGGAGTGTCAACGCCCCCTCCTCCGGATCGTTCCATGCCTCCGGCGCCATGATTGCGCCTTGCGCGTCGAACCACTCAATATCGCGCACGTCGTCCGCCATCTGCTGGCCGCCGTGGCGGTAGCTGGCGGCACGCAACCCCGGATGCGCACGGCGCAGCGCGGCGAGGCGCGCGACGAAATCGGTAAAGGCCGGCTCGGCCTCCGCTCGGCGCCAGTCGAACCAGGAGACCGCATTGTCCTGGCAATACGCGTTGTTGTTTCCGCGCTGGCTGCGCCCGAACTCGTCACCGCCGAGCAGCATCGGCGTGCCATCTGAAAAGAACAGGGTCGCGAGCGTCGCCCGGCGCACGCGTGTGCGCACCGCGAGAATCGCGGCATCCTCGGTGGGTCCTTCCACACCCCAATTGGACGACCAGTTGGCATCCGATCCATCGCGGTTGCCCTCCTGATTCGCTTCGTTGTGCTTACGCTCGTAGGAGACGAGGTCGGCAAGAGTGAATCCGTCATGGCAGGTCACGTAATTGATGGAGGCGGAGGGCCGCCGCCCGGCATGGCCGAAGATGTCGGCCGAGCCCACCAGCCGCGCCGCGACGTCGGGGCGCTGGCCCGGATCGCCCCGCCAGTAACGGCGCACACTATCGCGGAAGCGGTCGTTCCATTCGGCGAAACCCGCAGGATGCTGGCCAAGTCTGTAGCCGCCCGGGCCGAGGTCCCAAGGCTCGGCGATCAGCTTCAGCGGCGCGAGCACCGGGTCCTGACAGAGCGCATCAAAGAACCCGGCGCAGGGATCGAAGCCGTGCGCCTCCCGTCCCAGGACCGCCGCGAGATCGAAGCGGAAACCGTCCACGTGAAAGGACTGCGCCCAGTGCCGCAGAGAGTCCATTACCATTTGCAGCACACGCGGTTGGGAGAGGTTCAGCGTGTTGCCCGTACCGGTGTCATCGATGTAGCGCCGTCGGTCATCCTCGCGCAGCCGGTAGTAGCTGGCGTTGTCGAGGCCGCGGAAACTCAGGGTCGGGCCGCTCTCGTCGCCTTCGGCGGTGTGGTTGTAGACGACGTCGAGGATGACCTCGATTCCCGCGCCGTGCAGGCGGCGCACAGCACGGCGCATCTCATGCGCATCACCGGTCGCGAGATATAGCGGCTCGGGCGCGAAGAAGCCGAGCGTGCTATAGCCCCAATAGTTGCGCAAGCCATGCCGCACCAGGAAGCGGTCCTGCGCGAAGGCGTGCACTGGCAGCAGCTCGACCGCGGTTACTCCGAGGCGCAGCAGGTGCTCGATCAGCCGCCGATCCGCGAGCGCGGAGAACGTGCCGCGGCGGTCGAGCGCGATGTCCTCGCGCAGCATGGTCAGGCCGCGAACATGGGCCTCGTAGATCACGGTATCCGCCCAGGGCACGCGCGGCGGCCGGTCGTCGCCCCACGAGAAGGCGTCGTCGGTCACCACGCCCTTCGCCATGAAGGGTGCGCTGTCGCGCCGGTCGTATGATAGGCCGGCGCCCGCCTGCGAGCGGAAACCATAGAGTGCATCCGACCAGGTGATCTGGCCGCGCAACGCGCGAGCGTACGGGTCGAGCAGCAGCTTGTGCGGATTGAAGCGGTGTCCCGCCTCCGGCGTGTACGGGCCGTAGGCGCGGAAGCCGTAGATCGTGCCGGGACCGGCGTCGGGCAGGTACCCGTGCCAGACTTGGTCGGTGTAGTCGGGAAGCGGCAGACAGGTCAGCTCGCGTCGCCCAGTGCTGTCGAACAGGCAGAGATCTATGCGCTCCGCATGCGCCGAGAACACCGCGACATTGATGCCCAGCCCGTCCCAGGTGACGCCAAGGGGAAAAGGCCGGCCCGCTAGAAGCGTGTCTGGCGCCCTCACCCAGGGTGCTGGCGCACCCCGACCTCTCCCGCGAGCGGGAGAGGTGAAGGTTCACGCGCCTCCGCGTTCACCTCTCCCTGTGGGAGAGGTCGGCGCGCCCTTGCGCGCCGGCTGAGGGTATCCATCATCCCGCGCGCAGCAATACGGTCGCGAGCGGCGGCAGAATGAGCGATAACGACTGCTCCTGCCCGTGCGCGCCCACGGGCTCGGCCTGCACGCCTCCGGCGTTGCCCATGTCGCTGCCGCCGTACAGGCCGGAATTGGAATTCAGCACCTCGCGCCAGAACCCCGCCTGCGGCACGCCGACCCGGTAGCCCGCCCGAGGCAGCGGGGTCATGTTGCAGATAGCGAGGATTGGCGGCACGTCGCCGGCGCCGAAGCGCACGTAGGCGAAGACCGAATTAGCGCGGTCATCCCCCACTACCCAGCGGAACCCTGCCGGATGCGCGTCGTACTCATAGAGAGAGCGCTCCTGCGTATAGAGGCGATTGAGGTCGCGCACCAAGCGCTGCACGCCGCGATGCGCCGGGTCCTCCAGCAGGTCCCAATCCAGCTCACGGTCGTGGTTCCATTCCCGCCACTGGCCGAACTCGCAGCCCATAAACAGCAGCTTTTTACCCGGATGGCTCCACATGAAGCCGAGATAGGCGCGCAGATTGGCCCGCTTCTGCCAATCATCGCCTGGCATCTTGCCCAGCAGCGAGCCTTTGCCGTGCACCACCTCGTCATGGGAGACCGGCAGGATGAAGCGTTCGGAGAAGGCGTAGATCAGCCCGAACGTCATCTCGTCATGATGCCAGCGCCGGTACAACGGGTCTTCGGCCATGTAGTGGAGCGTGTCATGCATCCACCCCATGTTCCATTTGTAGTCGAAGCCGAGCCCGCCTTCGGCGACCGCGCGCGTCACGCCCGGCCAGGCGGTCGATTCCTCCGCGATGGTGATCGCGCCGGGGCAGCGTTCCGGCACGACAGCGTTCATGTGGCGCAGGAAACCGATCGCCTCAAGGTTCTCGCGCCCACCGTAGACGTTGGGAATCCACTCTCCCTGTCGGCGGCTGTAGTCGCGATACAGCATGGAGGCGACCGCATCGACGCGCAGCCCGTCGACGTGGAAATGCTCGAGCCAATGGACCGCGCTCGCGATAAGAAAGCCCTGCACCTCTCGTCGGCCGAGATTGTAGATGTAAGTGTTCCAGTCCTGATGGTACCCCTCGCGCGGATCAAGATGCTCGTAGAGCGCGGTGCCATCAAAGCGGGCGAGGCCGTGCGCGTCGGTCGGAAAATGCGCGGGCACCCAATCGATGAGAATGCCGATGCCGGCGCGGTGGCACGCATCGACGAAGCGCGCGAACCCCTCCGGCGGGCCAAAACGTCCGCTGGGCGCGAACGGCGACAGCGGCTGATAGCCCCAAGAGCCGGTGAATGGGTGCTCGGTTACCGGCAGCAGCTCGAGATGGGTGAAGCCCATCTCCTTCACATACGGAACCAGCCGGGCGGTGAGGTCGTCCCAGGTCGGAAAGCGTGTCGGATCATCCGCCGCCGGACGCAGCCAGGAGCCGGCGTGCACCTCGTAGATCGCGATCGGCTGATCGACGCGCTGACGCTCGGCACGGACCGCCATCCACTCCTCATCGGTCCAGTCGAATGGGATGACGTCCGCGACGATGGAAGCAGTCGCGGGCGGTGCCTCCGTCTGGCGCGCGAGCGGGTCGGCTTTCGGCGGCTGGCGTGTGCCGTCCGGCCCGACGATCGCGTATTTGTAGCGGATGCCCGGGCCGATGCGGGGGATGAACAGCTCCCACACGCCAGCGCCGTGGCGCGAGCGCATTGGGTGGCGCCGCTCATCCCAGGTGTTGAAGTCGCCGACCACGGACACGGCCCGCGCATTCGGTGCCCAGACGGCGAAGCGCACTCCAGGGACGCCTTCCACCGTCATCGCGCGTGCGCCGAGCGTGAAAGCGAGCTCGAAATGCCGTCCCTCGTTGAAGAGATGCAGGTCCAGGTCGCCCAAAAGCAGGCCAAACGCGTACGGGTCCTCGGTCTCCTGCATCGCTCCCGGCCAGTGGATGCGCAGCCTGTACGCCGCGGACTCGACCCGTCCGGCGAACAGGCCGGCCACCTCGCCCTGCATCAGCTCGCCGAGGAAGCGTCCGTCCTCGCGCGCCAGGACCTCGACGCGTTGCGCCCCTGGCAGGAACGCCCGCACGATCCCGTTATGCGGGCCCAATACCGCGAACGGATCGCCGTGGCGGCCCTGGGCGACGGCCTCCGCGGCGCCGCGATCGAGCGGCGGCACGGCGGCATAAGCGGCATCCATCATTCCGCTGCCTTCCGTTCGGTGCCGAGGGCGGCATCGGCGATGCGCGCAAGACCATGCAGCGGCACGTCAATCCAGGTCGGGCGGTTCGCCGCCTCATAGATGATCTCGTAGGCCGCCTTCTCGATCAGGAACAGATGCAGCAACGCGAGATCCTCCTCACGCGGCGCCGTGCTACGGTAGCCGGCGAGGAATGCCGCGTCGGCACGTCCCTGAAAAGACGCGAGGAACGCCTCGCGCCGGTCGTCGGCGAGATGTGGATGCGCCTCACGGCTTTTGCGGCGCACGACGGCGCAGGCGTAGTCGAAGGAGCGGATGACGCCGGCGAGATCGCGCATTGGGCTTGTCTTGGCGCGCCGCTGTGCGAGCGGCCGCACAGGCTCCCCCTCGAAGTCGATGATGAACACGTCGCCCGAGGAGACCAGCATCTGGCCAAGATGCAGATCGCCGTGGATGCGCGTGAGCGGTGTCCCCTCGGCCCCCGCGGCGAGCGCGCGCGTCGCCCCAAGCAGGCGCGAGCGGGCGGCCTGCAAAGCCGCCGCCTCCTGTGCCGCCAGCTCCTCCAATGCGTTGCGGGAACCCTCCAACGCGCGGAGCGCCGCGTCGATCTGCGCTTCGAGCTCGTGTGCCCAGCGGTCGAGCACCGGCTTGTCGGCGCGCTCGGGCACGAAATCCGTGACATCAGTGTAGCGGGCGAGGACAGCGTGCATTTCGCCCAGTCTCTGGCCGATGACGCCCGCGAGCGACTCGCCATCTGCGACGTAGTCGGGCTGCGGCGCCTCGGCGTTCCCTTCGCCCGAAGGCGTCAGCTCCGACAGGACCCGCATCATCCAGTCGAGCATCCACGTCCAAGCGTCGCCCTGGTTGCGCAGGAAGGCTTGGGCGACAGCGAGGGTGTGGCACGTGCCGTCCGCATCGACTCGCACCATCTCGCCCAGCAGCGCCGGCGTGTGGGCGAAGCCGTGCTCGGTTAGGTAGCGGCTCATCTCTGCCTCGGGATGCGGGCCGGCGATGACGCGGCGGAACAGCTTCACCACGGCCGCGTCGCCGAAAATCAGCGAGCTGTTGGACTGCTCGGCCGACAGCCACTTGATCTCGGCATCTGCTGCGAGATCAATCTCGCGCATCGGCGCCATTGCCTCGAACCGTATCTCGCCGCCCTCGGCGGACAGGCTCTGATCCTCCGCGAAGCCGCGCATCAGCACGCGCACGAAGTCGGGCAGCGCGAAACCGTCGGTCAGCAGCCCGACCCGGCTCACCCGACGCACGCGCGCGAGCGCCAGCTGCGCTGGCAGGGGGGAGGGATTCGCCTCGTCCTCCCACAGCACGGTGAGCGGCAATTGCCAACGCGCGAGATTGTCGTCGGTGCCCGTCTCGATCTCGGCGAGCAGCAGCTCCCTGTCGGCGTCGGGCAACACGGTGAGCGCCATCAACCGCGCCTCCGTCACGCTCTGGTCCTTCGCGGAGAACCACCGCCGCACGGCGAGGTAGGCGGGCAGGATGTCGCGTTCCATCACCGCAAGCTGCGCGCGAAGCGCGTCGATCAGGGACCGGCGGATGACGACAGTCTGATATTCGGGCATGGGCTCCGGCGCGGGGGTGTGCCAGGACGGCCACTCCGCCTCCCTGGCGAGAAGAAACCAATAGAAACCGTAGGGCGGCAGGGTCAGCAGATACGAAAGCTGACCGATCGGGGGAAACACCGAGCCGCCGTTCAGCTCGACGGGCGTGCGCCCGGCGAATTCCGACAAATCGAGCTCCACCGCTTGCGGCGTGTGCGCGAGGTTGGCAACGCAGAGAATCGTCTCCTCCTCGTGCTCGCGCAGATAGGCGAGCACCTTGCGGTTCTTCGGGTAAAGGAGGCGGAACGTGCCCCGCCCAAACGCCTGGTGCTGGCGCCGCACGCCGAGCACACGGCGGGTCCAGTTGAGCAGCGAGTGCGGATCACGGTCCTGCGCCTCCACGTTCACGGCGTCGAACCCGTAGATCGGGTCCATGATCGGCGGCAGCACCAGGGAGGCGGGATCGGCCCGTGAGAAGCCGCCGTTGCGGTCGGGCGACCACTGCATTGGCGTGCGCACGCCATCGCGATCGCCGAGATGGACGTTGTCGCCCATGCCGATCTCATCGCCGTAGTAGATGACCGGCGTGCCGGGCATCGAGAACAGCAGATAGTTCATCAGCTCGACACGCCGTCGATCGCGCTCCAGCAGCGGTGTGAGGCGACGGCGGATGCCGAGATTAAGGCGCGCGCGGCGATCGGCGGCGTAGGTCTCCCACAGATAATCGCGCTCGGAATTGGTCACCATTTCGAGCGTCAGCTCGTCATGGTTGCGCAGGAAGATCGCCCATTGGCAGTTGTCTGGAATGTCGGGCGTCTGGCGCAAGATATCTGTGATCGGGAAGCGATCCTCCCGGGCGATGGCCATGTACATGCGCGGCATCAGGGGAAAGTGGAACGCCATGTGGCATTCGTCCCCGGCGCCGAAATACTCCTTCACGTCCTCCGGCCACTGGTTTGCTTCTGCGAGCAGCATCCGGCCGGGAAATGCCCTGTCGACCTCGGCGCGTATGTCGCGCAGCACGGCGTGCGTTTCAGGCAGGTTTTCGTTGTTGGTGCCCTCGCGCTCCACCAGGTACGGCACGGCGTCGAGACGCAGCCCGTCAATGCCGAGCTCCAGCCAGAAGCGCATCACCGACAACACCTCGCGCAGCACGCGGGGGTTGTCGTAGTTGAGGTCCGGCTGGTGCGAATAGAAGCGGTGCCAATAGTAGTCGGCGGCCTCGGCATCCCAGGTCCAGTTCGACTTCTCGGTGTCGAGGAAGATGACACGCGTAGCCGCGTATTTCTGGTCGGTGTCGGACCACACGTAGAAATCCCGGTGCGCCGAGCCCGGCTTGGCCTGGCGCGCCCGCTGGAACCACGGATGCTGGTCGGAGGTGTGGTTGACCACGAGCTCGGTGATGACACGCAGCCCCTTGGCGTGCGCAGCGTGGATAAAGCGCCGCACGTCGGCGAGCTTGCCGTAATCGGTGTGAACGCCGCGAAAGTCGCTGATATCGTAGCCGTCGTCGAGACGCGGGGACGGGTAGAACGGGAGCAGCCAGATCGCGGTGACCCCAAGTCCGGCAATATAATCAAGCTTCGCCATCAGCCCCGCGAAGTCCCCGACGCCATCGTTGTTGGCGTCGAAGAACGACTTCACGTGCAGCTGATAGATGATGGCATCCTTGTACCAGGCGTGATCTTCCTGGACGCGATCCGCCGGGGGCGCCTCGGCCGCCGGGAGCGGGCGGGCGATCGGCGCATTCATGCCGCCATCACGCGCCAGATCGCGAAGGGCAGATCAGCCGGGTCCAGGCGGACCCATTGGTTCTTTCCGTGCCAGACGAATCGCGTCTCGCGCATCAGATCGTCGACCATGACGCTCCCGCTGTCGGGCAGTCCCCATTCCCAGACCGGCACCTCGATCGCCGCCTCCTGTGCATAATGCGGGTCCACACTCACCGCCGTCAGGATCATCGCGCGCCCGGCGCGTTTGCCGTACAGCAGAATCTGATCATTGAACGCGTTGTAGAAGCGTACGCCCAGATGAGAGTGCAACGCCGGATTGGCCTGGCGGATACGGTTGAGCGCAGCGATTTCCGCCTGGATGTTCCCCGGCGCGTTCCAGTCCCGCATACGGAGTTCATATTTCTCGGAATCGAGATACTCCTCCCGCCCGGGCAGCGGTGCCGCTTCGCACAGCTCGAACCCCGAATACATCCCCCACAGCCCGGAGAGGGTGGCGGCGAGCGCGGCACGGATCAGAAAGCCCGCGCGGCCGGATGTCTGCAGGAAATACGGATTGATGTCGGGCGTGTTGACGAAGAAGTTCGGCCGGAAGAAGTCGCGCACCGGCTGGGCGTCGAGCTCCGTCAGATAGGCTGCGATCTCCGCCTTGGTGAGGCGCCAAGTGAAGTAGGTGTAGGACTGGGTGAAGCCGACCTTGGCGAGGCGGTACATCATTTTCGGACGGGTGAACGCCTCGGCGAGAAAGATCACGCCGGCATCCCGCGCTTGGATGTCCTCAATGAGCCAGCGCCAGAACGGCAGCGGCTTGGTGTGCGGATTGTCGACGCGGAAGATGCGGACGCCGTGCTCGAGCCAGAACAGCACCACGTCGCGCAGCGCGGTCCATACCGCACGCTCCGCGCCTTCCGCGTAGAACTCGACGTTGACGATGTCCTGGTATTTCTTCGGCGGGTTCTCCGCGTAGCGGATCGATCCGTCTGGCCGCCAGCGGAACCACTCGGGATGCGACTTGATCCACGGGTGGTCGAGCGAGCATTGCACGGCGAAGTCAAGCGCGATCTCGAGCCCGTACCGGCGCGTCGCATCGAGCAGGCGTCGGAAATCGTCGAACGTGCCGAGCGAGGGATCGAGCGCCTCATGGCCGCCTTCCTCGGCACCGATAGCGTAGGGGCTTCCGACATCGCCGGGCCCGGCGGCAATCGCATTGTTGCGGCCCTTCCGGTTGGTATGCCCGATCGGATGGACCGGCGGGAAGTAGAGAACATTGAAGCCCATCGCGCAGATGCGCGCCAGCTCCTTGTGCACGCCGTCAAGGCCGCCGACGGAGCGGGGGAACATCTCGTACCAGCTCGCGAATGCGGCCTGCGGGCGATCGGCATCAAGCTTGTATTCGGCGGAGCGGGCGAGGAACGGTCGGTGCTCTGTTGCACGGACTGCTTCCTCGATCTCGCTCGACAGAATGTCGCCCGAGTCGGCGATGCCGATGCCGCGCAGGAATTGCCTACCCTCCTCGATCTCCAGGGTCACATCTTGCCTGGCTTCTTGCTTCGCCCGCAGGTCGTGGCGGAAGGTGCCCCATTCGTCCCACCAGGCCTCGACGGCGAAGATGTGCCGGCCGACGCGTTCGGGGGTGAAGCTCGCCTCGAACCGATCGTTCTCGATCAGGCGCATCGGCACGCGATGCCAACCTGCCTCGTCGATCGCACGCCAGAGCAGTTCGGCCGCTAGCATATAATGGCCATCGAGCAGGATGTCGGCACCGACGCGCACCGGTTCGCCGGCAAGGCGTTTCACTGCGAACACGCCCGCATCGACCGCGGGCTCCACAGCCTCGATGGCGATACGCGGGGAGGCGAGCGCCGCGGCCACATCCGGCCGCGCGCGGCGTCCGGCAATCTGGTCGAGTCGCTCAACGACGAACGCCCGCACCTCGCCCGGCAGCAACGGCGCGCCCAGGTCAGCGACGCCGTTAAGTGCAGACGGGCGACCAAACGCGGCACCCGCCGTCGGCGGCAGGGGTGACAGCGGGATTTCCAACGCGGCGTCCCGCGTCAGATCGGCATTCACCAGCACGACAAGTGCCTGGCGCGCGTCGCGCACGTCCGAGGCGTCGGCACGCAGCAGCGCAGTCGCCATTGCCTCCGGCCCGGTGAGCGCACGCAGTTCCCCGTCCGGCCAGCATGCCGCGATACGATCCGCCAGTGCGTTGGCCTCGCGCATCGGCTCGCTCAGGTCGAGGATCGCTTCCTGGCGAGCGCGCTCGAAATCGGCGCCGTTCCCGCGCGCCGTATCAAAGCTGCGCCTTGTCGCGTATTCGAAGCCCATCGGCACGATGATGCCGGCACCGAGCGCGGCCGCGAGCTTCAGCGCACGCCGGTACGCGGTGCCGAGGTCGGCGCGCGGGTCGAGTCGGGGCGCCAGGCGTTCGCCGAACGAGGGTTCAGGGGCGCCGAGGGCGGGGGCGATCTGGTGCAGGATCGCAGCCTCCTCTACGAGCCAGCTCGCCCTTCCGTCCCACCAGGGCAGCGAGGAGGCCGTGCGGTCGAAGCCAACACCCGCGAGCCGGGGCAGGGAATCGCGCGGCACGCCGGGGGTCCAGGCGACGAATAACGTATCCGGGTGCTTCTCCCGCACCGTGCCGATCACCCGGCGCCAGACCGAGGAGGGCACCTGGTGGGGATGGAGGCAGCGGAAGCCGCGGACACCGGCATCGGCGAGGCGCAGCAGGCGGGCCACCCACCATCCGCCCAGCGCGTCCGCAACGCCGGGATCGGCAAAGCGGGCGCAGGCGGTGTCGTGCCGGCGCAGCGGGCGGCGCGGATCGGGCGGGTCGGGCAACTCCTGCTCGGCCTCGAACCAGCCCGCCTGCTCGGTGCGCAGGACAGCGTCCGCGGCGATGCGGTCCAGAACCACGTCGAACATCAACGCCAGCCCATGTTGGTCGCAGAGGCCGGCGAGGCGGGCGATCGCGGGATCAGCGGCCTGTCCGTTCGGCCGCAGCGCCGGGTTCAGCGCCTCGTGATCCCCGGCCAGGAATATGTCGCCGCCGCTGCCGGGGGCAAACAGCGGCGCCGTTCCCACATGGTCGAACCCCATCGCCCGGATACGGGCGAGGTGGCGAGGCCACTCTTCGAGCGGACCGGCCACCAGCGGATGCAGGTGGTAGATCTTCGGCGCCATCCGCGTTCGCTATCTCCTCGTCCGCCCCATCTTGGGCCTGAACGACGGCCGCGCGATACGCGACGGCTCACAAATACGCCAGCGGAACCTTGGCGATGCTCAGCTCATGTGGCGCGGGAGCCAGAGGACGAGATCGGGGAAGAACACAAGGAGCGCGAGCAGCACGAACATCAGCAGGTGAAAAGGGATCGTGCCGAGCACGACATCGCCGAGCTCCCCGTCCCAGATGCTCTGGATTACGAAGAGGTTAATGCCGATGGGCGGCGAGATCTGTCCGAGCTCCACGAACATCACCAGGATGACGCCGAACCAGATCGGGTCGATCCCGTATTTGGCGAGCACAGGGAACAGAAGTGGGACGGTGATGACGATCATGCCGATGCTCTCGACCAGGCAGCCGAGCACGGTATAGAGCACGAACAGCGCGCCGAAGAACTCGGCATGGGTAAGATTGAGGCTCACGAGCCAGGCTGTCACGCTTTCGCCCACGCCGGCCATGCCGATCGCATAGGCGTAAATATACGCGGCGTAGATGATGAACATGAGATTGCCGACGATCTGCACTGTGCGGTGCATCGCGGCCATGAAGCTGCGCCAGGTCAGGTCGCCCCAGAAAATACACAGCAGGAGCGAGAAGAAGCTGCCGCCAGCGGCCGCCTCGGTCGGCGTCGCGATCCCCGCGTAGATGCTGCCCATCGTGCCGGTGATCAGGAGCGCGAAAGGGACGATGTCGGCAACGGCCAGCAGAAAGCCGCCCGGCTCCGGCTCGGTCCCCGCGCCGACCCCGCGGCGGCGAGCGAGCGAGCGGATGCCGATATAGGCCATGAAGAACGCGGTCAGCAGCAGGCCGGGGATGACGCCCGCCATGAATAGCTTGGCGACCGAGGTCTCGGTGAACGAGCCGTAGATGATGAGCGCGATCGATGGCGGAAACAGGATGCCGAGTGTGCCGCCTGCGGCGAGCGATCCGGCAGACAGCCTGGGATCGTAACGGCGATGGAGAAGCTGTGGCAGGGCGACGCCGCCGATCGAGGCGGCGGTCGCGACGGAGGAGCCGCTGATCGCGGCGAACAGCGCGCAGCCGACGATGTTGGTCTGCAACAGGCCGCCGGGCAGACGGGAGACGACGCGCGCGAGCCCGCGATAAATGCGGAAGCTGAGTCCGCTATGCTGCATCAGCTCCGCCATGAGGATGAAGAGCGGGATGGCGGTCAGCGTGAAGTTGTTCATGCTGCCCCAAGTAACGAGCCCGACCGCGCCCAGCGAGGCGATCCCGTTCTGTAGCAGCAGGTAGAAGGTCCCCGGCACGGCAATGGCGAACGGCACCGCCATGCCGCCCGCGAGCAGCAGGAGGAACAGGCCGAAGGAGCCGAGAAGCTGGGCGGCGAGGATCATGCGGCCCGCACCGACATCACACCGCCTCCTCTTGTGGGAGCGGGTCGTGTGGCAGTGTAGGGTCCTGGCCGAGCAGCCGGCGTAGGCTCTTGTATGCGTCGCGCAGCAGGGCGATGCCGAGCGCGACCGAGCCGATCGGCATCACGAGCTGCGGAATCCACAACGGGGTCGCCATCTGGATCGGCGCGATGTCGCCCGAGTAGTACGTCTGCACGACCTGCGCCGAGAGCTGCCATACCAGCACCGCGCAGAAGCCGAGGGAGAGCAGGTCGAACAGCAGGTTGAGCGCCGCGCGCGCCCGGAGCGGCAGGCGCGCCTGCAGGAACATGACGTGATGATACGCGCGCCGGGCCTGGCAGACCGGCAGCGACAGGAAGGTGAGGCCAACCACGATATAGCCGCCGATCTCATCGGAGACCTGGAAGGAGAAGCCCAGGAGGTTGCGGGTGATGATCTCCACCAGAACGACGGTCGCCATCACGACCATGCCGACCTCGCAGGCGGCCCGGCAGACCCGCTCGATGGGACCGAGCGGAGCGTTCTCCGCGAGCTTGTCGGGCGGGGCGGCGCGCTGCTGCCCGCGCGCGAGGCGGGCGAAGAGCGCCACGCTAGCGGCCCACGGCCTGCCGGATCTTGGTGAGCGCCGCCTCCGCCTCCGGCCCGTGCGCCTTCGCCCAGGCAGGCCAGTAGTCCTTCATTCGATCGGTCGCTTCCTTGATGTCGGAGTCGGAGGCGGGTGTGACGACCATGCCACCCTTCGCCATCCGGTCGGTGTAGTCGGCGTCCTGCTTCTGCATCTCGTGCGTCGCCCAGTTCGCCGCCTCCTCGGCCACGTCGCGCAGCTGCTTCTGCTGTTCGGGCGTGAGCGTCTTGAACGCGGCACCATTGACGATGAAGGTCGAGTTCACGAAGGAAGTCGGAAACCCGTAGCGGTAGTGCAGCAGATCCTTCCAGGTAATGCCGCTGCCCGAACTCGCTGTCAGCACGCCGTCGACCACGCCGCGATCGAGCGCCGCGGCGACATCAGGTGTCCCCATCGTGACCGTCACCGCTCCGAAGCGGCGCATCAGCTCGCCCTGCTCGACCGAGGTGACGCGCATTTTCAGCCCCTTCAGGTCAGCGAGCGAGGTGATCCTCTTGCGCCCGAAGATCACTTGGAACGGATAGGTGTACTGGGCGAGCATGACGATGCCCTTGCGCTCGTAGTCGCGCGCTTCGTACGGGCCGACAATCGCCATCGCCTTCAGCATGTCATCGAGCGACAGCAGCAGCATGGGCAGGCGCAAAATGCCGGAAATCGGGATGTTGCCGGTGTTGAACCCGTCATCACCGAGCTGCACCAGGCCCTGCGACACCGCCTGCGTGATGTTGGTCGCCGAGATCGGCAGGCTGCCGCCGAGATGCAGGCTGGTGTGCACCGCGCCGCCGGACGCCTTGTCGAAATTGTTGAACATCCGCTGGAACGCCTGCGTCGAAGCCTGCGACGTCACGGGCTGGTAGGTATAGGCCTTCCACTCGGTCGCGGCGCGCGACGGCGCGAACGGCAGCGTCGCCGCCGCGGCGCCGGTCAATGCGGCGCGACGGGTGATGCATGAATTCATGTGACAGCTTCCTCCGGCATTGATTGTGTCGTGACGCTCGCGCCGGGCGCGAGCATTGCGGTCGGGCTAGGCGGCCCGCGCTCCGCGCACCAGCCGGCCCGGCAGCCGTCCAGTAGGTTCGCCGTCGCGCGACACGATTTCACCCGAAAGCACCGTGTGGGTGAAGCCATCGGCGCGCTGCATCAGGCGGCGGCCGCCCGCGGGCAGGTCGTAGACGACCTCCGGGGCGCGGAGACGCAGGCGGTCGTAGTCGATCACGTTCAGGTCGGCCTTGCGGCCCGGCCCGACCACCCCGCGATCTCGCAGCCCGAGCGCGTTCGCGTTGTCGCTGGTCAGCCGTCGCACCATCCATTCGACGGGGAAGCGCCCGCTCCGCCGGTCGCGCGTCCAATGCGTCAGCCCGTAGGTCATCGCCGAAGCGTCGCACAGGATGGAGACATGCGCGCCGCCATCGCCCAGGCCAATCAGCGTGTTCGGATGCGCCATCATCGCGCGCACTGTCTCGAGAGTGCCCTCGGTGTAGTTGCTGAGCGGGCGATAGAGGATCGTGCACCCGCCATTCTCCAGCAGCCGGTCATAGGCGAGCGAGGCGGGATCGACCCCTGACCGGCGCGCCTCGGCGCCGATGCTGCGCTCGGGCGCGGGCTCGTAGTCGGGTGGGTCGCCGAGCGGGAAGATGCGATCCCAGAAGCGCAGCCTATGTGCGAGCGGCGCATCTGGCGAAGCTTCGGCAAGCAGGCGCGCCCGCAGCGACGGATCGCGCAGCGCGGCGACGCGGCGCTCGAACGGCAGACGTGCGACATCCGGCCAGCTCGGACAGTCAGCAAACGGGTTCTGTGAAATCTCGAATCCAAGCATGATCCCGGTCGGGCGCGTCAGCACCATGCCGGTCATGCTCTGCCCGCCCGCATTGGCCTCCTCGATCAGCTCGAGCAGGCGGCGCCATTCGCGCGGCTTGGAATCGCGCTCCAGCACCGTCGTGGTCATCGGCCGGCCGGAGGCCGCGACGAGCCGGCGCAGCATCGCGAACTCCTCCTCGATCGCCTCATCGAAATCGGAGATCACCTGCAGCCAGCCGGCGTTTGTCTCTCCGATCGCCTGTGCGATCGCCGACAGCTCCGCCTCGGCGGCGTTCAGCGTGGGTGTCGGCGTGCCGTCGACGGACTTGTGGTTCAACGTGCGCGAGGTGGAGAAGCCGAGCGCGCCGGCGCGAATACCCTCGGCGGCGAGTCGAGCCATCTCGACGCGGTCGGCCTCGGTCGCGGGCTCGCGTGCGGCACCGCGCTCCCCCATCACGAAGACGCGCAGCGCCGCGTGCGGCACTTGCGTCGCGATGTCGAGGTCGAAGCGGCGAGCGTCAAGCCGGTCGAGATAGTCGGGAAAGCTCTGCCAGTTCCACGGCAGGCCCTCGGTTAGCACCGGCTCGGGAATGTCCTCGACCCCCTCCATCAACTTCACCAGCATGTCGCGCTGATGCGGCAGGCAAGGCGCGAAGCCGACGCCGCAATTGCCGAGCAGCGCGGTGGTGACGCCGTTGCAGGAGCTAGGCGTGATGTGGTTGGCCCAGGTCACCTGCGCGTCGTAATGCGTGTGCGGATCGACAAATCCGGGCGTGACGAGCTTGCCGCTCGCGTCGATCTCCTCCGCGGCCCGCGCCCCGATACGGCCGACCGCCACGATCCTGTCGCCGGCGATGCCGACATCCGCCTCGAACGGTGCGGCGCCGGTTCCGTCGACAACGGTGCCGCTACGCAGGATGAGAGTGAGATCGTCCGCCATTCCCGCATTTCCCCTGTTTGAGGAAACGCTAGACCGTGACGGTCCCGGCGGCAAACGCGCGCGATGCCTCAGACCAATGCGATCGGCCGCAATGGCGAGCCGGTAGCGCCCTTGAAGCGGATCGGCAGCAGGACGACGCAGCTTATGTGCACCTTGTCCGCCGCCAGCGCGTCAAGCGCCATGTTCTCAATCAGGTACACGCCCGCCTCGACCAGGGCATGCTGATGCACCGGCATCGACAGCCCCGGGTCGGGATTGGGCAGCACCTCGATCGCCATGTTGTCGCAGCCGATCGCGGCGACGCCCCGCTCGGTCAGCCAGCGCGCGGCGGCGACGTCGATGCCCGGCTCGCCCTTCAGGTAGCGCGTGTTGTCGGCGCCGAAATAGCGGCCCCAGCCGGTGCGGATCAGCGCGACGTCGCCGGGCTCGACGGCGAACCCGCCGGCTTCCGCCGCGCGCAGCAGCTCGCCCGGGGTGATCGCCCGCCCCGGCTGCAGATGCGTCCCCCCATCGAGTCCCGCGACGTCGAGCAGCACGCCGCGGGTGATCATCGGTGGCGCCTGCTCGATCCCGAGCTCCGCCAACCCCCAGTCAGTGACGGTCTCCGCCGCCGACAGTCCGTTGTAGAGGCGTTCGCCGATGCTGAAATGGCCGAGCGCGTCGATATGCGTGCCGACATGCGCGGTCATCTCGATGCGCTCGACATTGGCGCCGGCGTCGTTGCGCGCGCCCGCGGCGCGGCGGCGCTTGATCGAGTCACGCCAGGACGCCCAGATCGACAGCAGGAACGGGGTCTGGTTCGGCAGCATGAATGGTGCCGCCGGGCTGATCTCCTGGCTCAGATCGTAGACCCGCGCCTCGTCAATCCCGCGCAGCGCTTCGCGGCGCTTCTCCGGCGTGATGTGGTTCGCGGCACCGATCCGGTCGCCCGCCCCCCAGCGCGAATGGTCGTGCACGCACGCGCTCATGGCTCAGCTGCCCTCCGGCAGCGGCTCGCCGGGGATTGGGGTGCCTCCGAAACTCAAGATCAGCGCGCGGATTTCGGCGATCGCGTTCTCCACTTTCAGCGCGTCGGTGCCGCTCGCCACCAGAGTCACGCCGTTCCCGGATGCGCGGTAGAACGGGTAGCTGCCGATGTCCGTCTCCGGATAGCGCGCCTGGATCGCGCCCAACCCTTCAGCGATCAGCCCCTCACCCAGCCCCATCACATGCACCGCGCGCGAACTCCCGCTTCCTGCCGTGACTAAGCGTGGGAACGAGGCGGGCGAACATCGCCTGCATGATGCGCGGCACGCCCGCCATGACGTGGACATTGCCCAGCGTGAAGCCGGGCGCCGTGGAGATCGGGTTGTCGATCAGGGTCGCGCCGCGCGGCATCGTCGCCATGCGCTGGCGAGCGGTGTTGAACTCGCCCGGCTTGTAGGCCTTCTCCATTCGAGCCCAGGCTTCGGCGTGCGGCTCCCACCGAACGCCGAACGCGGCGGCGACGCATTCGCTGGTGATGTCGTCATGCGTGGGGCCGATGCCCCCGGTGGTGAAAACATGGTCGTAGCGGGCGCGCACCTCGTTGATCGTTCCGATGATCGCCTCCGGCGTGTCGGGGATGACGCGTGCCTCACGCACCGGGATGCCGATCTCTCCCAACCGGCGCGCGAGGAATTGGAGATTGACGTCCTGCGTGCGGCCGGACAGCACCTCGTTGCCGATGATGACAACGCACGCGGTCGGGTTGGTCGCGTCCATCCTCCCTCCGCCTCAGAGAAACCCACGCAGGAGCGGGATCAGCGGCTTGTCGGCCGGCGGCATCTCGTACTCGCCGAGCTTCTCCGGCCGTACCCAGCGCAGCATCTGGCCTTCGTGCGGACGCGGGATGCCCTTCCAGCGCCGGCACAGGAACAGCGGCATCAGCAAGTGGAAGCGTTCATAACGGTGCGAGGCGAAGGCGAACGGCGCGAGGCAATCGACGGAGACGTCGATCCCCAGCTCCTCGTGCAGCTCGCGGATCAGCGCGGCCTCTGGCGTCTCGCCCGGATTGAGCTTGCCGCCGGGGAACTCCCACAGGCCGGCCATCCGCTTGCCCTCTGGCCGACGCGACAGGAGAATCCGCCCGTCGATGTCGATCAGCGCGCAGGCGGCGACCAGAACGAGCGGCGAGGCTGAATCGGGTGCGGCTGCGAGGGATGCCTGCGCCTCGTGGTGGCCGAACAGATCGTCGCGAGTCGCCTCGAAGTGCCAGATCGGATGCGGCTTGCCGCGGGAGATGAAGGTCTCGGTCCCCTCGCCCGTCTGGCGGAAGCCGATCCGACGCAGCACGGCCGCCGAGGCGGGATTATCGGTGGCGACGTGCGCCTCCAGCCGGTCGATGTCGAGGTTGGCGACGGCCCAGCGGGCGAAGCGGGTCGCCGCTTCGGTCGCAACGCCGTGGCCCCAGAAGCGCCGCCCGACCCAATACCCCAGCTTTCCGGTGCGGGTGCCGTTGATGACGCGCAGGCCGACGACGCCGACCAGTATTTCCTGCGCCCCCTCCTGACCGGTGATCGCGAGATGCACCGCGGTGCCGGCATCGAGGTCGCGCCGGGTCGCCGCGATCCAGTCGTCCGCAAGCTCGCGCGGGTAGGGGAACGGGACGGCTGCCAGCGTGCGCGACACCTCCCAGTCATTGACCAGGCTGTGCAGGACCGGCGCGTCGGCCGGGTCGAGTGGGCGCAGGGTCAGGCGCTCGGTTACTAGCGGCGCGAAGGGTGGGGGTGGGGCGGCCCTCGCCCGGCTGCGCCGGCGGCGCGCTTTGGCCCTGGGCCTCTCCTCGGTCGTTGCGGTCATGAGTGCATCATCGCGCCTCGGCCGCCTCGGCGATAGGCGGGGCGAGCTCGGCCGCGAGTTCGGCCGCGCGCCACAGATACCAGGCGGCGCGAGAGCGGTGCGGGGACCAGGCTTCGCCGATCTGGGCGAGCGCGCGCGGCTTCGGCTGGGCGTCGAGACCGTAGAGTATGCGGTAGCCCTCCCGCACGCCGTAATCGTCCACCGGCAATATGTCAGGCCGGCCTAGCGTGAAGATGAGCAGCATCTCCACCGTCCAGCGCCCGACGCCGCGGATCTTGGTCAGGCGCTCGATCAGCGCCTCGTCGGAAAGGCGCGCCGCCGCCGCGCGGGTCGGGATGATACCGTCGAGCGCGTGGCCGGCGAGCGCGCGCAAGGTCGTAACCTTGGAGCCCGAGAAGCCGCAGGCGCGCACCACCGCCTCCTCGGTCGCCAGCACCTGCGCGGGACTCGGGAAGTCCACGCCCGGGTAGAGCGCGAGAAAGCGCGCCGTGATTGCGCGGGCGGCGCGGCCGTGCAGCTGCTGATGCGCGATGGAGCGCATCAACGCCTCGAACGGGCTCTGCTTGCGCTCGATTTCGAGGCGGGGCCGGCCCACGCGGGCGATCAGCTTGGCCCAGGCCGGATCGGCCGAGAGGTGGCGCATGGCAGCGGCCGACATGACGGCATGTTTAGCCAGAGACTCGTGCGCAGGCTAGGGGGCCGTGGCAGGATGCAACAGCAGGGTGCAGGGGATCAGGATGCCGTTCTTCCGTCCCGACGATCAGGAGGCCGCCGACCGCCGGACCGCGAGCCTGACCGGGCTCGCCGTGACACTGCTGCTGATCGTTATCGGCCTGCTGCTGGTGCACAGTCTGCACCTGGAGGCGCGGCTGGAAGATTGCCTGCTTGCTGGCCGGCTGGCGTGCGGGATGCCGTAAGGCCGCGAGGCAACCCGAGCGAACCCTCTACCGTCCCCAGCGGCGGTCACGGCCCTGATAGGTTCGGATCGCCCGCAGGAAATCAAGGCGGCGAAAGGCGGGCCAGTTCACGTCGGTGAAGTGATACTCGCTGTAAACGCTCTGCCACAGCAGGAAGCCCGAGAGGCGCAGCTCCCCGCTGGTGCGAATGATGAGGTCGGGGTCGGGCAGGCTCGGCGAATAGAGATGCCGGCCAATTGCTTCCGGCGTCACCACCTCCGCCGCTTCTTCCACGCCCAGCCCGCGGCGCGCGCAGTCTCGCAGGAGCGAGCGCAGCGCGTCGGCGATCTCCTCCCGCCCGCCGTAGTTGGCGGCGATGGTCAGCGTCATCTGCCCGTTTGCCTCGGTCGCTCTTCGCGCCCGCTCGATCGCCGCGGCGAGGCTCGCGGGCAGAAGGTCGATCCGGCCGATGGCCTGCACCCGCACGCCCAAACGATGGATTCGCGGGTCGGCGGCAAGCGCCAGCATCTTCGAATTCGATGGCGGCGAGGATGCCGCTCACCTCCTCGGCGGGGCGCGTCAGATTGTCGGTCGAGCAGACCCAGAGCGTGACCGCGCCGATGCGAAGATCGGCGCACCAGTCGAGCACCTCGTCGAGCTTGCCCGCGCCGACCGCGTAGATGCGCCGGAAATCGCGCTCCCCTTGTACCCTGGCATGGCGGCGGTTGCCGTCGAGGATGATCCCGACATGGCGCGGCATCGGCCGCGCCCGCACCGCGGCGAGCAGACGCGCCTCGTATCCCGCCTCGGCGGCGCGGCGGATTAGGCGGCGCAAGCGGCCGAGCGGCCCGACATCCCCGGACTCCGGCCTGACGAAGGAGGCGGCGGCCAGCGCGGTCAAGGGGGTGTGGTCCATGCCCCCGTTTATACGGGTGGGACGCCTGCATGCCAGTGAAGGTTGCGCCGTCAGCTATTCCATGTCGCGAACATGCCGACCGCCGCGGCGGCCATGGCGGCGGTGGCGAGCCAACCCACGATGCGCAGCCCGCGGCCCAACACGAACTCGCCCATGACGGAGGCACGTACCGCCATCAGCATCATCATCACCATCACCGGGACCGCGACGACGCCATTGATCACGGCGCTCCAAAACAGTGCCTTGATCGGGTCGATCGGACTGGTGTTCAGCACGACGCCGATGGCGGTCGCGATCGCGATGGTGCCGTAGAATGCTTTGGCTCGCAGCGGCAGGCGCGCGAGGCCAACCGGCCAGCGCAGCGCTTCGCCGAGTGCGTAGGCCGCAGAACCTGCCAGGACGGGAAGCGCGAGCAGCCCGGTGCCGATGATGCCGAGCGCGAAGATCGTGAACGCGAAGCGCCCGGCGATGGGACGCAGCGCCTCCGCCGCCTGGGCGGAGGTCTGGATGTCGGTGTGTCCGTTCGCATGCAGCGTCGCCGCCGTGGTGATGACGATCGACAGCGCGACCAGGTTGGAGAACGCCATGCCGACATAGGTGTCGAGCCGGATGCGGCTGAGCTGGCGCCCAGCCTGCTGCGGGGCCTCGCGCAGGGGTTCCTCGCCGGGCGCCTCCTGCTGCTCCTCGACCTCCTCCTCGGCCTGCCAGAAGAAGAGATAGGGGCTGATCGTGGTGCCGAACACCGCGACGACGACGGTGAGATAGGCGCCGTCGAGCGAGATGTGAGGCCAAACCATTTCGCGCACCATCGTGAGCCAGGGGACGTGCGCGACGAACAAGGTCGCAACATAGGCGAACAGCGAGAGCGTCAGCCACTTCAGAACCGAGACGTAGCGCGAATAGCGGACGAAAACCTCGAGCAGCACGGTGATGACGCCGAACGCCGCGACGTAGAGCAGAGCGGGCCCATCGACCAGCAGCTTCAGCGCGGCACCCATCGCGCCCAAATCAGCGCCGATGTTGATCGTATTGGCCACGAGCAGCAGGCCGATCAGCGCGTAGAGCAGCCTTACCGGGTAGTGACGGCGGAGGTTGCCCGCGAGCCCACGACCGGTGACACGGCCGATCTCGGCGCTGATCTGCTGGATCGCGCACATCAGCGGATAGGTGAACAACAAGGTCCAGCCGATGCCGAACCCGAACTGCGCGCCCGCTTGCGAATAGGTCGCGATGCCGCTCGGATCGTCGTCGGAGGCGCCCGTAATGAGGCCGGGGCCCAGGACCTCGAGCAGCTTGGGACGCTCCGGCTCCTTCACCCCCTCGATCGCGGGCAGGATCGGACTGGCCTCGGTCATCGCGCTCCCCTAGGGCCATGGCGATAGCGTCACGTTATCGCTCCCGCATGAGTCGGGGCCAGAACTGTCATGGGGTCAGAAAAAGCCGCGCCTCGACGATCTCGGGGGTGCGTGGCACATGGCGCAGCGTGAATCCGAGCGTGCGGGCGAAGTCGATCATATGCGTGTTTTCGGCGAGAATCTCGCCCCTGATCTCAACCAGGCCGTGCGCGCGTGCCCAGTCGATCAGCCGGCGCATCAGGTGGGTGGCGAGCCCCTTTCCCTGCACGTCATGGCGCACGATCACCGCGAACTCGACGGCGCCCTCGCCCCCCTCGGCCGGGGCAAGGCGGGCGACGCCCACCGTCTCGTCGGTGGCATCGCGCACGGCGACGAAGGCCATGTCGTGCTCATAGTCGACGTGGATGAAACGAGCGAGCTGCGCGTCGGTCAGCTCGCGGACCGCCGCGAAGAAGCGCATGCGGATGTCCTCAGGCGTCAGGTGCTCGAAGAACGCGCGATGGCGTGCGGTGTCGTCGGGACGGATCGGGCGCACGGTCAGATGCTCGCCGGCGGCACCCCAATGCTCCTCGAGCTCGGCGGGGTAGCGGGGCATGGGGCTCACCGGACGCGGAGCGGATTGACGAGTTCGAGACCGAAGAAATCCTTCTCGCTGGCCGTGACGATCATGCACCTATTCGCTTTGGCCACGGCGGCGATTATGGTATCGAGCGCACTGCGGGGCCGCCCCGTGCGCTTGCCGTCCGCCATCAGGCGGCCCCAGATGAGCGCGGCCTTCTCGTCGAATGGCAGAATACGCCCGGCAAACAAGGCTTGAGGGCCGTCCGGACCGGAAAACCAGGCATCGAGCTGATCGCGTCGCCTACCTGCAGGTTTCTCCAGAACGCCACGCCGGATTTCGGCAATCGTCAGCGATGCGATGAACAGGTCTTCATCGTCCCGATCGGACATCCAGGCGAGCAGGGCGACAGGCGGCGACGGCCTTGTGACAAAGCTGAGGATGTTGGTGTCCAGCAGGTAGCGCATCAGAGATCGATCGCGCGCCCCTCCTCGCGTGGGCGCGTCACGTCAAGATCGGCCCCGACCAGCGGCGAACGACGCAGGGCGGCGAGAATGCCGCCCTTCCTCGGCGCCTCCTCGCCGAGGCTGCGGCTCATGATCGAGCGGATGCGCAGGGCTTCCGCGCCGTCCTCCGCGAGGCGGCGGGCAAGCGCGCGGATCAGTTCGCGATCCGATCGCCGCCCCAGCACCTCGAAGCGCGCTAGGCCGCGCGCATTCAGGCGAGAGCGGTAGTTGCGAATGGCGCGCAGTTGCGAACCGCCCATCGAGTCCTCCGATATATGTCCGGTAATATATCCGGGGACCCTGCGGGCATCAAGCCCAACCTCGTACGGACTTGGCCACAGGGCGGGCGCGCGCCACACTGGCCGTTGAACAACTGACAGGGGAAGCGATATGGCCGAGCGGGTCGCCGTGGTGACGGGTGCGGGCAGCGGGGTCGGACGAGCCTCCGCCCTCGCGCTGCTCAACGATGGCTACGCGGTGGCCCTGGCCGGGCGGCGCCAGGACGCGCTGGAGGAGACGGCCGGGATGGCCAGGGCCGGCCGCTCGGTCGTGGTGCCGACCGATGTGCGCGAGCCCGACTCGGTCGCGGCGCTGTTCGCGCGGGTGAAGGCCGAACTCGGGCATCTCGATGTGCTGTTCAACAACGCGGGCGGCAACGTGCCCGCGACCAATTTCGGTGATCTCACCTGGGAGCAGTGGACCTCGGTAGTCGCCGTCAACCTCAACGGGATGTTTCTCTGCGCCAACGCCGCGTTCCGCGCGATGCGCGACCAGACGCCGCAGGGCGGGCGGATCATTAACAATGGCTCGATCTCGGCGCATGCCCCGCGTCCCGGCTCAGTCGCCTATACCGCGACCAAGCACGCAGTTACCGGGCTTACCAAGACGATCGCGCTCGACGGACGGCGCTTCGACATCGCATGCAGCCAGATCGACATCGGCAACGCGGCGACACCGATGACGCGGCGAATGGCGGGCGGAGTGCCGCAGGCTGACGGCTCGACCCGGCCGGAGCCGACGATGGACGTGGAGCACGTCGCGCAATCGGTCCTCTTCATGGCCAACCTTCCGCTCGAGACCAACGTGCAGTTCATCACCATCATGGCCACCAAGATGCCGTTCGTCGGGCGGGGCTAGGAGCGGCCTCCCTGAACTTGCGATCACAGTGACCCTGGTCACTGCGTTGGTGCATGCGCAAGCGTGCAATGCGGGCTTGAAGGAGTGGCCCGCATGTTCCTGCCAATACAGCCGCAGATGGTGCTCGCCCTTGGCCTCGCGCTCGCTGATGCGCTGCTTTCGGTGCCAACGACGCGCCGTGTCATGGCGGATCTGAGCCTGCCCGCTTTCGCGCCGATCGCGACCATGACGCTTGGGGGCGATTCCGAGAATTCCCTGGCACGGATCTCCTCGGTGCTGGTGCCGTAGGGCGCGCTACGCCCGGTCCAGCGTTTCGCCGAACAACTCACGCAGCGCAGCCCAAGAGCGGGCGTCCGCCGTGGCATCGTAGCGGATGGCGTCCGGCATGTTGAGCCGTCCCGCCGCGGGGTTGGTGAAGCTGTGCACCGTCTTGCCGTAGAGGTGCATCTGCCAGTCCACACCAGCCTCGCGCATCTCGGTCTCGAATTCAGCGCGCTGCTCGGCCGGGATCATCGGGTCATCGGCGCCGATGCACACCAGGATTCGTGCCTTGATTGCCTTGGCGTCGGATTTGGGCGCCGCGGTGCCTAGGCCGCTGTGGAAACCGACCACCGCCTTCACGTCCGCGCCCGAGCGGGCGAGCTCCAGCGACGTCGTGCCGCCGAAGCAGAAGCCGATCGAGGCGACGCGGCTGGGATCGACCTCGGCGCGCGCGGTGAGCGCCTTGAATGCGGCCCGGGCGCGCGCTCGGGTGCGCGAGGGATCGGCGAACAGCGGCTCGAGCAGCTTCACCGCCTCTTCCAGATCCTCGACCAGGCGGCCATTGCCGTGCAGGTCGCAGGCGAGCGCGGCGTAGCCCATGTCGGCGAGGCGTCGCGCGCGGCCGATCGCATGCTCGCCGAGCCCGAACGCCTCCGGGAAGACCAGCACGCCGGCGCGCCTGCCACCACCCGGCTGAACGAAGAGCTGGCCCTTCATCGTCAGAGCGTCGGCCTCATAGGTCAGCGTCTCATTCTGCATCATCGCCCTCCGCCTCACGCGCGCTTGACCGGGGATCGGGCGCACCGTAGCACCGGGCCATGAGCCGGCCTACTCACGAAGCCGCCGCCGAGCAGGCGCGCACCCTCGCTCTCGCGCTGCCTTACCTGCGACGTTACGCCGGGGCGACCATCGTGGTGAAATACGGCGGTCACGCGATGGGTGAGGAGGCGCGTGCGCGCCAGTTCGGCGAGGACATCGCGCTGCTCAAGCAGGTCGGCATCAACCCGGTTGTCGTGCATGGCGGCGGGCCGCAGATCAACGCGATGCTGAAGCGCCTCGCGATCCAATCGACGTTCGTCGACGGGCTGCGCGTCACCGACGCGGCGATGGTCGAGGTCGTGGAGATGGTGCTCGCCGGGACCGTCAACAAACAGGTCGCCGGGCTGATCAATCAGGCGGGCGCGATGGCGGTCGGCATCTGCGGGAAGGATGGCGGCTTGATCCGCGCCCGCAAGCTGGTGCGCAAGCGCCGCGATCCGGGCAGCCATATCGAGGAGGTGCTCGACCTCGGCTTCGTGGGCGAGCCGGAGAGGGTCGATCCGCGCGTCATCCACGCGCTGACCGGCGCCGGGCTGATCCCGGTGATCGCCCCGGTCGGCGTCGGCGCGGACGGGCAGACCTACAACATCAACGCCGACACCGTGGCCGGCGCGGTCGCCGGCGCGCTGGGCGCAACCCGGCTCCTGATGCTGACCGATGTGCGCGGCGTGCTCGACAAGGAGGGTCGGCTGATCCCCGAGATGACGCTTGCCGATGTCGAGCGCGGCGTCGCGGACGGGATGATTACCGGCGGAATGATCCCCAAAGTGGAGAACTGCGCCGACGCGGTGCGCGGGGGCGCCAGGGGAGCCGTGATCCTCGACGGGCGGACGGATCACTCCTGCCTGCTGGAACTGTTCACCGAGGGTGGGATCGGGACGATCATTCGCCCTTAGACCGGGATGCGTTCAGATGCAACCGTCATGCATCGTCAGCGCGCCCCTCCCCGCAGCGGGGTGACGCGATCCAGGCACACTCGCGGATGTTGGCCTAAATCACCGCGCCGATTGTGTGAGGAAATTCGAAAGCGCCCACTCTCGTACCCTCTCCGCCCTCGGGCGGAGAGGGCCGGGGTGAGGTGGAGGAGTCGCGAGTTCGCGGAACACTTGCCGCAAGGACGTGAGCGATGCGCGGGCCGATCGGGTGCTGGCAACGATTATCGCGCGGCACGCCCCATCTCACCCCGACCCTCTCCGCCCAGGCGGAGAGGGAGGCGTTTTGTCGCGCCGATTTCCTCACAAGTCCGCCCCCTATCGGCGGCTCGCGATGACAAACGACCGCATGATTCCATACTGACTTCGTCCCACCCTAGCGCCATACAGCGGGGCGCCCTGGCATTGCTGGGCTGCGTCATTCTCGCTGCCTGCTCCGCCACTCCGTCCGCCTGCACTTCGAGCCGCCTGGGGCGCGATCTGACCTATGTCGTCAGCCGCGGCTGGCACGTCGAAGTCGGTCTTCCAACCGCCGAACTGCGCGGTCCGCTGACGTTCTATCGCATGGTGTTCCCGCAGGCGCGGGCGCTGATGTTCGGCTACGGCAAGCAGACCTTCTTCACCGCCAAGGTGGAGACGCCGAGCGACTATTTGCTGGGCCCGTTCCCCGGTGAGGCGGTGATCCAGGCGACGGGCCTTCTGGTGCCGCCCCCGCTCGCCTATCCCAATACCGACGTGCTGGAGCTGACATTGCCGCAGGGCGGGGCGCGGGCGCTGTCCGATTTCATCTGGGACGAGCTGGGAAAGGATCACGCGGGCGAGCCGCGGCTGGTCGCGCCGGGCAACTTCCCCGGCAGCATCTTCTATGCCGCACGTACCGGATACACGCTCGCGCACACCTGCAACACCTGGGTCGCCCAGGCGCTGCATGCCGCCGGCCTGCCGGTCAGCCCGGCGGGCGTCGTGTTCTCCGGCCAACTCGCGGCGCGGCTGGTCGACGCAGGCGGCTGCGTGCCGCTAGCCGCCGTGCCACGCCTGTGCCCGGTCGGCTAGCGGCAGGGCGGTGGGGAGCCGTCCGGGCAGACGAGCTTGGTGCCTTGCGGGATCGCCACCGTCCCCTCCGTGGGCGGCGACGAGCCGCCCCCGAAAGAGGAGCTGCAGGCGCTGGGCGCGACGCAGGGCGCGCCCGCCACGATCACCGCGACGCCGGGAAGTCTCCGGTGCGCCATCGTGTTCGTTCCGTTCCGGGGAGTGCTCACGACTTTGTGCCATGCCGGAATGTCCGGGTCCGGCCGCCGATGATAGGGTGGAGAAAGCAAACGAGGGAAGCGCATGGGACGGTTCGACGGCAAGGTGGTGCTGATCAGCGGCGGCGCGCGCGGGCAGGGTGCGGCGGAGGCGCGCATGCTGGTCGCCGAGGGCGCCAAGGTGGTGATCGGGGACGTGCTCGACACCGAAGGCCGCCGGCTCGGCGACGAGCTTGGCAAGGCCGCGATATACCTGCATCACGACGTCACCGAGGAGGCAGGCTGGGCACAGGCCGTGGCGGCGGCCGAGCGCCTCGGCGGCTTGCACGGCATGATCAACAATGCCGGCATCTTCGTGCCGCGCACGCTGATGGAGACTGATGTCGAGCTATTCGAGCGGCACACACGGATCAACCAGCTCGGCTGCTTCCTCGGAATGAAGGCGGTCGCCGGGCTGATGGAGCGCTCGGGTGGCGGGTCCATCGTCAACATTTCCTCCGTCGCTGGGCTGCGCGGCTCACCCGGCGCGGTCGCCTACAGCGCGACGAAATGGGCGCTGCGCGGCATGACCAAGGCGGCGGCGATCGACTTCGCGCCGCGCAACATCAGGGTGAACTCGGTGCATCCCGGTCCGATCGATACCGAGATGCTGAAGGCACGCTCGGATGAGGAGAACCAGCGCCGCATCCAGATGGTGCCGATGCGCCGGGCGGGCACGGCGGAAGAGGTGGCGAAGCTCGTGCTGTTCCTGCTCTCCGACGACAGCGCCTACATCACCGGCGCCGAGTTAACGATCGATGGAGGGGTTTCGCTGTAGGCCCTCGCGCCTCTCGCGCGAGACTATGGGGCACGTTCGACACCGGCAAATGCGCCGGCCGTATGGTAAAGTATGATAGCCGGCGGATGCGAGACGGCGGTAACGGCCAACGTGCCAATGGCGTGCTGGAAGCGCCCCGTGCCGCCGGTGACAATAGAATGCAACATCGCGTTGCCGAAACCAGGCGCAACGTCACCGGAATGGGGCGGGACGCACGTCTCACCCTGATTGTAGAAATTGTAGTCGCCCTGAAGGGTGTGGATCGTACCGATGCCCATTTGCGGGAAGCAGTTACCGGCAGCGGAGGATGTGGGTTTGGTGAAATCGAGAATGATGTGCTCCGATAACTCGCCCCGCCCCTCATAGGCGCTGCTCGTTTCCGATCCCTGCATATGCTGGGCAAGGAGCTGGCGATCGGCCTCGCGCTCTATGGCTATGCGCTCAACCGCTTCCCATCGGTCGCCTGAGTACCCTCCGGCATTCGGCACTATCCGCGCCACGCCCTCACGCCGGCACGCCGCATGAGCCCTGCCGCGGGGAGCTTCACGGTCACTGTCCAGAACAAGGCGGTCCAGATCCCTTGCCACGCCGAGCAGACTGTTCTGCAGGCGGCAATCGCGGCGGGACTCGACTACCCGTACGCCTGCGCGACGGGAAATTGCGGCACCTGCATTTCGAAGCTGGAGAAGGGATCGGTCGCGCTGCTTCCACGCAGCGACGCATCGCTTAGCCGGACGCAGATCGAGGCAGGCCAGAACTCTCGCCTGCCGCGCCCGCCCGCGATCGGACCTCGTGATCACCTGGCTGGGACGGGGCCGGCGCTGATTGCTCAAGACGGGGAGCGCGCCCGCGTCGTCGCGAAGTCTTGCGTCAGGACCCAGGTTCCGTCTGAAGCTTGCTGCTCGTTCCGCCACGTGAAGCTGTCGGGCCGAACATCGCTGAACGACCATCGTAGGCGCGGATGCGCGCCGTCCTCGCTGCGCATGACCACGCGCGATCCCTCGCTGCGGGCGATGAACGTCCGGATGAACGCGTGCATCGGCCCGATCCAGGTCGAGCGCCAGGCGTCGATCGCCGGATCGAAGAAGCGGATGCTGGTGCCGTATTCGTAGGGATGCGCCACAGCGGGTCGCTCCCGCCGGGGCGGCACGATCCACACATCCTGCACGCCGCGCCCCTCCAGCACCCAGGCGAAGTGCCACTCGCCCGACGCGCGCCGCACCGGCGCGCCGTCGGCGTACCACGTCACCCTCAGATCCCAGCTGCCGATGAACGGCGCGAAGATGCGCTGCTGCGGCGGGATGTCCGGATGGGGGCCGTCCGCCTGAAGCGGAAAGACGGCCATCGTCAGGCGGAGCGCGCGGCATGCGGCCGCAGCAACGTGGTGGTCTCGGCGGCGAGCCGAGCGATAAGGGCGCTCATGTCGGCCTGCACGGCGGCGAAGCCGGGCAGCCGGGCGAGGCGCCCCTCGTCCATATAGAGGCCGCGGGCGATCTCGATCTGCAGGGCGTGCACCCCCTCGCGCGGGCGGCCGTAGTGGCGGGTGATGAAGCCCCCGGCATAGGGGTCGTTGCGGCGCACCGAGTAGCCGAGCGTGGTGAGGATCTGCTCGGCGGCACGCACCACCGAGGACGCGCAGGCGGTGCCATGCGCGTCGCCAAGCACGACGTCCGCGCCTCGCCCGGACGCGCCGTACAACGGCATGGAATGGCAGTCGATCAGCAGGCAGGCGCCGAAGCTCGCCCTTGTGCCGCCGATCAGAGCGACGAGCATGTCGTGGAAGGGCTGCCAGCAGGTGCGGACCCGTTCTTCCGCCTCGGCGAAGCGTAGCTTGCCGCGGTAGATCGCCTCCCCGGTCGCAACCACGCGGGCGACGGTGCCGAGGCCGGCGCTGACGCGGGCGCTGGTGGTATTGACCCATGCCGGCAGCACGTCCTCGAACATTGCCGGATCGAGCTCCCACGCCTCCCGGTTCGCGTCGCAATAGGCACGCGGGAAATCGGCGCAGACCAGCGGGACCCCATGGGCTGGGGCCTCGGCGAACAGCTCGTCGACGAAGCAATCCTCGCTGCGGCGCAGGCCGAGCGGGTCGAGCCGGGCGGCGGCGAGGAAGGCGGGCGGGTAGCGCCGCCCGGAATGGGCGGAGGCGAGCACGAGCGGTGCGGTCTGGCGCAGCGGGCGGTCCACGCGCAGTGGCGGGGCGAGATCGGCGGCGAGCGCGGGGACGGCAATGTCCATCTCCCTATTGAACGCGGCGGCGCGCCGCGTGTCACCCTCCGATTGCCCGGCGGCGCGATGGGATTCGCGTTGACCGGTCGGGTCGGCGCGGATAGGCCAGTGCGGTGTCCGCTGCCGAGTCGTCCCCCTTCATCCGAGTCCGTGGCCGCTCGCTGATGGCGCTCGTGCTCACGCCGGAGCTGCCGGTCGAGGTGTGGCTCGCCGCGCTTGACGCGCAGATCGGCCGCGCGCCGACATTCTTCGATGCCCGGCCGGTCGTGGTCGACCTTGCCGCCCTGCCGCGCGAGCAGCCGGATGTCGCCGGACTTCTGCAGGCGATGGCGGAGCGCGGCATCCGCATCATCGGGACCGAGGGGGCGCACCCAAGCTGGCGGGACGTGTCGAAATGGGGCGGCCCGATCGGCGCCCCCGGCAAGGGCAAGCCGATGGAGGTGCCGGACGATCCGCCCGTGCCGGCGGCCGCCCCCGTCGTGGCTGCCGCGGCCGCGCCGTCAGGCGACGCGGCGGCGCTGGTGCTCGAGCATCCGGTCCGCTCCGGCCAGTCGATCGTGCACGAGGCGGGGGACGTGACGATCATCGGCACCGTCGCCTCCGGCGCGGAAATCGTCGCCGGAGGGTCGATCCACGTCTACGGCGCATTGCGGGGCCGCGCGATCGCGGGTGCGGGCGGGCAGCGGAATGCACGCATCTTCTGCTCGCGCCTGCACGCCGAGCTGCTGGCGATCGAGGGCGTCTATAAGACCGCCGACGATATGGAGCCGGCGCTGCACGGCCGCGCGGTGCAAGCCTGGCTCGAAGGCGAACAGATGCAGATCGCGGCCTTGGATTGAACGGGAAAGGAGAGCCGATGGCGCAAGTCGTGGTCGTGACATCCGGCAAGGGCGGCGTCGGCAAGACGACCTCCACCGCCGCCCTCGGCGCGGCGCTCGCGCAAAACGGGGAGCGCGTCGTCGTGGTCGATTTCGACGTCGGGCTGCGCAACCTCGACCTGATAATGGGCGCGGAGCGTCGCGTCGTCTTCGACCTGATCAACGTCGTGCAGGGAGACGCCAAGCTGCATCAGGCGCTGATCCGCGATAAGAAACTCGATAATCTGGCGCTGCTGCCCGCCTCGCAGACCCGCGACAAGGACGCGCTGACCGAGGCCGGTGTGGCCCGCGTGATCGAGGAGTTGCGCGAGAAGTTCGACTGGATCGTCTGCGACAGTCCGGCGGGGATCGAGCGTGGGGCGGCGCTGGCGATGCGCCATGCCGACGTCGCGGTGGTGGTGACAAACCCCGAGGTGTCCTCGGTGCGCGAACTCGGATCGCATCATCGGCCTGCTCGACAGCAAGACGGAGCGGGCGGAGAAGGGGCTGCGAATCGCCAAGCACCTGCTGCTGACCCGCTATGACGCAGCGCGCGCCCAGCGCGGCGAGATGCTGAAGACCGAGGACGTGCTGGAGATCCTGTCGATCCCCCTGCTCGGCATCATCCCGGAGAGCCAGGACGTGCTGCGCGCCTCCAACCTGGGCGCGCCCGTCACCGTCAACAGCCCCGGCAGCGCCGCCGGACGGGCATACGCCGAGGCCGCGAAGCGGCTGCGCGGGGAGACCGTGGAGATCACCGTTCCCGCCGAGCGCGGGAGCTTCTTCGGCAAGCTGTTCGGCCGCGGAAGGGCGATCGCATGAGCCTGCTCTCCCTTTTCCGGCGCCGCGATTCGGCGCCGGTAGCCCGCGAGCGGCTGCAAATCCTGCTGCAGCACGAGCGGGCGGTGGTGGGCAAGAACGATCTGGTCTCGATCCTGCGCGAGGAGATCCTCGCGGTCATCGCCAAGCACGTTACGGTGGACCGCGACAAGGTGATGGTGAAGCTCGATCGCGGCAGCGTCGCCTCCACGCTCGAGATCGACGTGGAGGTGCCGAGCGTCCTGGCGCGGGGGTGATTCTACCCCTTCACCGCCCCCATCGACAGCCCGCGTACCAGATGGCGTTGCAGCAGCATCATGAACACGACGATCGGCAGCATGATGCCCACGGCGGCGGCGGCCGATAGCGTCCAATAGTTGATGTCCTCCGCGCCATACTCGGCGAGCGCCACCGGCAGCGTCTTGGTCGCCGGTCCCGTGAGCACCAGGGCGAGCAGGAACTCGTTGTAGGCGAGCAGCAGGCTGAATAGCGCCGTCACCCACAGGCCCGGGCGGACCACCGGCAGCGCCACGCGGGCGAATACCTGCCACGGATTGCAGCCGTCGATCTCCGCCGCCTCGTACAGCTCGCTGGGCACGTCGACGAAGAAGCTGCGCATCAGCCAGATGGTGAACGGCTGGTTGATCGCGATCAGCGCCAGGATCATCGCCGGGTAGGTGTTGATCAGCCCCAGCCACTTGGCCAGCACGAAGAACGGGATCGCCAGCAGGATGTGCGGGAACATGCGCATCGCCAGGATGGCGAACAGCACGCCGCGCGAGGCGCGGCTGGCCAGGCGCGAGAGCCCGTAGGCCGCCATGGTCCCGATCGACACCGAGATCACCACCGTGCAGGCGGAGATCACCACGCTGTTGATCAGGTAGCGCCAGAACGCCTTCTCCACCCACACCTGGTAGTGGAACTCGAAGGTCGGGTGAAAGAACAGCTCCGGCGGCACGGCGAACGCATCGACCGGCCGCTTGAACGAGGTGAGAATGGCCCAGACGATCGGCGTCAGGTTGATCGCCGTGAACGCGCACAGCAGCAGGAACAGCGCCATCTGGGTGCGCCGGTTGCGCATCAGAACGCGCCCTTCTCCCGCCGGTAAAGCGTCACGATCATCAGCGCGATCGCGCCCGCGACGATCAGCAGGGTCAGCACGCCGAGCGCCGACGCCTTGCCGACCTGCAGCAGCCGGAACGCCAGCGCATAGGTATAGAGCGTGATCGTTTCCGTCGCGCGAGCCCGGGCCGCCCGCGGTCAAGCACATAGATCTGGTCGAAGAAGCGGAACGCATCCATCAGCCGGATCGCCAGCACGAACAGGATCAGCGGGCGGATGGCCGGCACCATGATGCGGCCCAGCAGCATCCACGGCCCGGCGCCGTCTATCTGCGCCGCCTCGATCTGACTCTGATCGACGGTGTTCAGCCCGGCGTAGAGGACCAGGATCATGAACGGCGTGAACTGCCATGAATCGGCCAGCACCACGGTCGCCCGCGCCCAGTTGGGATCGCCCAGGAAGTCGGGCGGGAAGATGCCGAGGCCGATCAGGATGCCCGGCAGCAGGCCCCAGCGGCCGATGAAGATCCAGCGCAGGAACAGCGCCGCCACCACGGGCGTGATGACGCTCGGCATGAACATCAGGATGTTGAGGGTGCGGACGCCGAAGGTCAGCCGATAGAGCCCGTACGCCACCACCAGCCCGACGCTGAACTCCAGCGCCACGGCGGCGCTGACGATGATCACCGTGCGCTCGAGCAATTCCCAGAACCGAGCGTCCGAGAGCAACGCGCCGTAATTGCCGAGGCCGATGAACTGCTCGATGCCGGCGCCGAGGTCGTAGTTGAACAGGCTCAGATAGATCGCATAGAGCAGCGGGTAGAGCAGCACCGCGGCCAGCACCGCCGCGCTCGGCAGCAGGAACAGCCAGGCGCTCGCCTGCGCGCCGATACGCCGGCGCCGTCGCGCGACGGCGCCGGGCGGGGCCAGCGCCGCCGGCGCGGCGAAGCCGTCACTGGTAATAGCCGTGGCCTTTCAGGAACGCCTCGGTCTGCGCGGCGGCGGCATCGAGTGCCGGCTTGACCGCCGTCTGCCCAGTGACCGCCTGCTGGACACCCCGGCAGATGAAGTCGCCGACCGAGTAGAACTCCGGCAACTGCGGATTGGTCTGGCCGACCGCGAGCGATGCGAGGGCGGCGGGGAAGAAGCGGTATTTCGCCTTCAACTGCTGCATCCTCGAGGAGCGAGGTTCGGGTCGGCACCATCAGCCCGGCGGCGCCGCGCAGGTTCTGCTTGGTGGTCGCGGTGGCGAGGATGCGGAACAGCAGATCGGGGTCCTGCTTGGTGAAGGCGGAGATGCAGTAGCCGTCGCCGCCGAACGGCACGTGGCCTTGCGGAGGCACTGCCCACTCCATCTTGTCCACCACGCGCGACTTGTTCGGATCGTCCATCGCGAGCGCGCGCGTCGCCCACTGCACGCCCATCGCCGCCGTATCCTGCTGGAGCGCGATCATGCACTCGTCGTTGGCGGCGCTGGTGAAGCCCTGCTGGGCGTAGCGGGTGATCTCCTTCAGCATGGTGATCGCCGCGACGCCCTTCTCGTCATTGAAAATCGGCCGCCACTCCTTGTCGAACCAGCCGTCGCCGAGCGCATTGATGTACCAGGATGTCTCGTTCAGCGCCGCGTCGACCGGGCGAAGGCAGCTGATGGTGCCCGCGCGCAGCGGCGAGTTGAACGACTTCGCGAGGTCGCGGTACTCCAGGAATGTCTTGGGCGGCAGCTTGCCCGCCTTGTCGAACAAATCCTTGCGGTAAAAGAACAGCATCACGTTGCTGGTCGAGGGCACCGTCCATTGATGGCCCTGGAACATCCGCTCCTTGCGAACCGTGGGCGTGAAGTCGTCGAGGTCGAACTCCTCGCGGTGCTTCTCCCACAGGTCGTCGAGCGGGCGGATCCAGCCGTTCTTGGCGAAGGTGAGGTAGGTGCTGTCGTTGGCATAGATGATGTCGGGCGTGCTGGACTTCGACGAGAACGCGATGGTCGCGAGCTCCAATGCCTTGTCGAAAGGCATGAGCTGGGTATTGACCTCCACGCCCGGGATCGCGCCGCGCATCTTCTCGGCGAGATATTCGATCGCCGGAAAGCGGTGGCTGATCATCTGCACCGTCGCCGCGGCGCCGGCCGGGCGGATGAGCGGCATCGCCAGCCCGGCGGCGGCGGTCCCCTGTAGAACGCGGCGTCGGCTCACCTGTGCTGGCATCGCTTCCTCCCTTGGCGGTTGGGCCATCCGTATCATGGGGCACGTCATCGGGCACCTGCTCGGGAGCCGCACGGGGGCGCCTTGACCGCCTACCTCGCGCGCGACCATTCTGCGGCCTCACGGGACGGCTGGAAACGAGGGGGACATGATGCCTCAGGTTACCCTGACGGTGAATGGCAAGCAGCACAGCGTCGAGGTCGAGGGGCGGACCCTCCTAGTGGAGCTGCTGCGCGAGAAGCTGGGACTGACCGGCACCCATGTCGGCTGCGATACCAGCCAGTGCGGCGCCTGCGTGGTGCACGTGAACGGCGAGAGCGTGAAGTCCTGCACGATGCTTGCGCTGCAGGCCGAGGGTGCGAAGGTCATCACGATCGAGGGTCTCGCCAAGCCCGACGGCACGCTGCATCCGATGCAGGAGATGTTCCGCGAGCATCACGCCCTGCAATGCGGCTTCTGCACGCCGGGGATGGTGATGTCCGCCGTCGACCTGGTGCAGAGCCACCCCGAGGGCCTGACCGAGAAACAGATCCGCGACGGGCTGGAAGGCAACCTGTGCCGCTGCACCGGCTATCATAACATCGTCAAGGCGATCGCCGCCGCCTGGCCGCTGATGCACGGCAACCCCGCACCGGCCGTCGCCGCCGAATAGGGCGCGCCCGAAGGGAGAAGCACAATGGGACATCAGGGCATCGGCGACTCCGTCCGCCGCACGGAGGATTTGCGGTTCCTGAGCGGGCGCGGCCACTATACCGACGACATCAACCGCCCCGGCCAGACCTACGCCTATATCCGCCGCTCCGACCGTCCGCATGCGCGCATCGTGCGCGTCGACACCGCCGAAGCGGCGAAGGCGCCGGGCGTGCTCGCCGTGTTCACCGGCGCCGATATGACGGCCGACAATTTGGGCGGCCTGCCCTGTGGCTGGCTCATCCACAACAAGGACGGCAGCCCGATGGCGGAGCCGCCGCATCCGGTGCTCGCGGTCGGCAAGGTGCGCCATGTCGGCGACCCGATCGCCGTCGTGATCGCCGAGACGCGCCAGCAGGCGAAGGACGCCGCCGAGAAGCTGGTGATCGACCTCGAGGATTTGCCGGCGGTCGCGACCATGCGCGATGCCATCGCGCCGGGCGCGGCGACGGTGCACGACGACGTTGCCGGCAACCTCTGCTACGACTGGCACCTCGGCGACAAGGAAGCGGTCGACGCCGCCTTCGCGCGCGCCGCGCACAAGGTGAAGCTCGACTTCGTCAACAACCGGCTGATCGCCAACGCGATGGAGCCGCGCGCCGCGATCGGCGAGTTCGACTCCATGAGCGGGGACCACACGCTCTACACGACCAGCCAGAACCCGCACGTCATCCGCCTCCTGATGGGAGCCTTCGTGCTGCACATCCCGGAGAACCGGCTGCGCGTCGTCGCTCCCGACGTGGGCGGCGGGTTCGGCTCGAAAATCTATCACTACGCCGAGGAGGCGATCGTCACCTGGGCGGCGGCCAAGATCGGCCGGCCGGTGAAATGGACCGCCGAGCGGACCGAGAGCTTCATGTCGGACGCGCAAGGGCGCGATCACGACACGACGGCCGAGCTCGCGCTCGACGCCGAGGGCAATTTCCTCGCGCTGAGGGTCGCCACGCTCGCCAACATGGGCGCCTATCTGTCGACCTTCGCGACCTCCATCCCGACCTACCTGTACGCGACGCTGCTCGCGGGTCCGCTACAAGACCCCGGCGATCTATGCCGAGGTGAAGGCGGTGTTCACCAACACCGTCGCGGTCGATGCCTATCGCGGCGCCGGCCGGCCGGAGGCGACGTATCTGCTCGAGCGCATGGTCGATGTCGCCGCCAAGGAGACCGGCATCGACCGCGTCGAGCTGCGCCGGCGCAACTTTATCCCGGCCTCCGCCTTCCCGTACCAGACGCCGGTCGCGCTGCAGTATGACAGCGGCGACTACATGGCGACACTGGATGCCTGCCTGAAGGCGGCCGATGTCGCCGGGTTCGAGGCGCGCCGGCGGGCCGCGAAGGCGAAGGGCAAGCTGCGCGGGCTCGGCTACTCCGCCTATATCGAGGCGTGCGGTATCGCGCCGTCCGCTGTCGCGGGCGCGCTCGGCGCGCGCGCCGGCCTCTACGAGTGCGCCAATATCCGCGTCCACCCGACCGGCAGCGTGACCGTGTTCACCGGCTCGCACAGCCACGGCCAGGGGCACGAGACGACCTTCGCCCAGCTCGTGCACGAGCAGCTCGGCGTGCCATTCGAGCAGGTCGAGATCGTGCACGGCGACACCGCGAAGATCCCGTTCGGGATGGGCACCTACGGCAGCCGTTCGCTCGCCGTCGGCGGCAGCGCGATGGCGAAGGCGATGGACAAGATCGTCGCCAAGGGCCGCAAGATCGCCGCCCACATGCTGGAAGCGGCGGTCGAGGACGTCGAGTTCAAGGCCGGGCAGTTCACCGTCACCGGCACCGACCGCTCCAAGGCGTTCGCGGAAATCTCGCTCGCGCGCGTACGTCCCGCACAATTACCCGATCGAGGAGCTGGAGCCGGGGCTGGAGGAGACCGCGTTCTACGATCCGAAGAATTTCACTTTTCCCGGGCGGCTGCCACATCTGCGAGGTGGAGATCGACATGGATACCGGCGTGCCGCCGTGTGGTGCGCTTCACCACCGCCGACGATTTCGGCCGCATCATCAACCCGATGATCGTCGAGGGCCAGGTGCAGGGCGGCGTCGCCCAGGGCATCGGCCAAGCGCTGCTGGAGAGCGCGGTCTATGACAGCTCAGGCCAGCTGCTGAGCGGCTCGATGATGGACTACACGCTGCCGCGCGCCGACGACATTCCCAACATCGCGACGGGGACCGAGACCACGCTCTGCACCCACAACCCGCTGGGCGTGAAGGGATGCGGCGAGGCCGGCACGATCGGCAGCCCGCCCGCGGTCATCAATGCCATCGTCGATGCGCTGCGCGACTATGGCGTGCGCCATATCGACATGCCGGCAACGCCGGAGAAGATCTGGGCGATCCTTGAAGCGGGCCGCCCGAACATGGCGGCCGAGTGAACCGAACGAGGGACGAGCGCGATGTATGATTTCGTGTATCAGCAGGCCGGCAGCGTCGACGAGGCGGTGAAGGTGCTCGGCTCCGATCCGGAGGCGAAAGCGCTGGCCGGCGGAATGACCTTGATTCCGGTGCTGAAGCAGCGGCTGAACCGGCCCTCGGTCGTGGTCGATCTCGTGCAAGGCGGGGCTGACGGGGATCGCCGTCGATGCGAACGCGGTGACGATCAAGGCGATGACGACGCACGCGACGGTCGCCAACTCCGCCGAGGTCGCGCGCGCGATCCCGGCGCTCGCCGAGCTCGCCGGGCTGATCGGCGACGATCAAGTGCGCCATCGCGGCACGATCGGCGGCAGTATCGCCAACAACGACCCGGCGGCGGACTACCCGGCGGCGGCGCTCGGCCTGGGTGCGACGATCCGCACCAACAAGCGGGCGATCAAGGCCGACGAGTTCTTCCAGGGCATGTTCGCGACGGCGCTCGCGCCCGACGAGATCATCACCGAGGTGTCGTTCCCGATCCCCGAGAAGGCGGCCTACGACAAGTTCCGCAACCCGGCGTCGCGCTATGCCATCGTCGGCGTGTTCGTCGCCAAGACACGGGAAGGCGTGCGCGTCGCGGTGACCGGGGCTGGGCAGAACGGCGTCTTCCGCCACAAGGCGATGGAGCAGGCGCTGGCGTCGACGCTGTCGGCGGATGCGATCGCCGGGGTGAGCACACCGGCGGGCGACATGAACAGCGATATCCATGCGAGCGCGGAGTATCGCGCGCATCTGGTCGGCGTGATGACGAAGCGGGCGCTCGCGAAGCTGCGGTGAGCGAAGCCGGCTTTCTGGGGAAAGTGATTGCCGCCGAATGGCGGCTTTGATAAATGATGCGCTCCGCTAAGGGGCGTTCTGGTGACACATTTTGCGGGACTATTTCTAAAGCGAGAAGAAACGCCCGAGGAACGGTACTGCGAGGAACTGAAAAACGGTCTGTCTCGGCGCCCCGGAGAACGGATCAGGGAATTCGTCTCAGGCGGCCTCTATGTCTGCCATTTCGATATCTCGGGAGAGCCGAACAACGACCGAATAGAAACCGAGGAACGGTTCACCCTTGTCTGCGGCATGCCCTTGGTCCTTTCAGGGGCGGACGCCGCCGCCGACAAACAGGAGCTTGCGCGGCGGCTCACAACAGACGAGGGATTGCTGGCCGCGCGCGGCGTGTTCTGCGGGATGACGTTCGATCGCCGGCGGCGTGAGATTCGCCTGTTTACTGACCGCCTTGGAATCCGGCCATTCTATTACTACGAGGACGACAGGTTGATCGTCTTTTCGACCGTCCTGCGGACCCTTGTCGGCTGTTCCTTCTGTTCGATCGACATCGATCTACTTGGTCTGATGGAGACCGTGCGTTTCGGCGGCGGGGTCGGCGCTCGGACCGCCTTCGCGCAAGTGCGCGTTGCATGTCCCGCCGAAGTGTTGCGCATCAATCACCAAGTCGTCGCTTCGAGCGTCTATTGGCGTTGGGACGAAATCGAGCCGCTCCCATGCTGGCCGAAGAATGCGGCTTCCGAGCTGTACGAGCGGTTCCGCGACGCGATCCTCCTGCGGCGGGGCCTGCATACCGAGGAATACGCCTTCTTGAGCGGCGGGATGGATTCGCGTGCGATCGTCTCGATGCTGCAGGCCGTCGGTGCCGAGCCGCGCACATACTGCTTCCTGCCCACCTCCACGCTCGATGGCGCTTTTGCCGCGCAATACGCGAAGGCGGCCCGCATTCAGCATGTAACCCGGCCGCATTTCCGTGTCGTGATTCCCGAGGTGCAGGGATTGATGGCTCGGGAACTTCGGGCACGGCTAGGCAGGAATGCGGTCCTTCCCCAGGTCTGGTCTGGTGACGGCGGCAGTGTCGGGCTTGGTCACGTCTACATGGAACAGACGGCCGTCGAGGCGCTTCGCGAGGGACAGATCGACGAGGCAATCCGGCGCTTTCTCGCTTACCTGAATTATGGCCTGCCACGCGGCATCCTCACGGAGGCGTCGTATGAACGGCTTCGAGCGGCGATGCCCGAAGTGATCCGCGATGAGATCCAGACCTACAACCCGGTGTCCCGGGAGCGATGGCTGTTCTATTTCATGCTTCGGAATGAGCAGCGAGCGCATCTGCGCGGGCATTTCGAAGAGATCGACCTCAACCGAATCGAGCAGGCGCAGCCATTCTTCGACTGGGACTTCCTCGCCTACGTCTGCTCGCTGCCGATCGATGATTGCCTCTGGCACAAGGCATACTCCCGGTTTTTCGAGCTTCTGCCCGCGTCCGCCCGCTCCGTCCCATGGCAGACCTATCCCGCCCACGCGCCATGCCCTCTGCCTCTGCCTAAAGGCGTCCCTACGCAATGGGAGCGCAAGCCGCACTGGCAATGGAGGCTGCGACGCAAAGCCCTCGATGTGCGGGCGCTGCGGTATGTGCTGTCGTCCCGGTTTCCGACATCCCTGCTCAATCGCGGGGGAATTTTGATCCGCGCGCTTGCCGATCTGAGCTTGCTGTCGGATCGACATTTTGAGATCACACCTGTCGCCTTGTGCGCGGAAATGGCGCGGCACGGGCGGGAGGTCGTGATGGCCGACCAAGGCTGAGCGGCAATGCTCTTGCTGGCCACGCGCGATCCACGGCTCCCCAAGCTGGCGTGGCACGCGCATGCCAACTCGGACCGGGTCACGGTCCGACACGGAGAGGCGGTTGAGGCCGGGGACGGATTTCTTGTCGAAGGCGTCTGGCCCGCCTCCTTCGAGAACGGGGGATTCGATCAGGAGAGCGCCTTCTTCGGGAGCGGCATTCGGATACGCGACGACGCGGCCGTGTTCGTATCGAGCATCGGCACCACCGATCCACTCTATTACGCGCATCGCCCGGACGGGCTTGAGGTGTCGAACTCACTGCCGCTGCTGCTGGCAGCGATCGGCGACGAGCTGGATCCGCGCTGCCTCGAGTATCACCACATCAATTCGTCGATGGTCGACGGATTGGAGAGATATCGTCGGCAACTGCCGACACAGCGTGGAGGGGTCACCAGGCTGCTTTACCGCATGCTCCGGTTCGGCCAAGACGAGGCCAGCGAGGTCGATCGTCCGCTGCCGCCGCCGTTCCCCGATTACGCGGCATACACGCAATATATCGAGTTCAGTCCTGCGAGGATTGGTCACGAACGCACGCGACCCGCAGCGGACGATCAGACTTGCTCTCTTCTCAACTCAATCGAGCGGCTTCGACAGCACGGCGGTGAACGCGATCCTGGCTCCGCTCGGGCTCGATCGGGTGTTCACCAATCGCCATGGCAAGGCGCCTGGCTACTTCGCCGATCGGGATCGAGATCGTCAGATCGAGGACGACGGCGGGCCGATCTGCGAGGCGCTCGGAATCGCACCGACCTATATCGATCGCCGCGGCTTCGAATCCGGACTGAGCGACGAGGATGTCTATCTCTCGGCCACCGAAGAGAACGGCGAGTTCAACCTCGATCCGATGCTTCGTCAGATCACCCGCCCAACCGTGCTGTTCTCGGGCCAATACGGGGAGGTGTGGCGCCCGCGCGAGATGGACAAGGCGGGACAACTCGACGGCACGTTGAAGCGCCATGACCTGGGCGGCCAGGGGTGGTCCGAGATTCGCCTGGAGCGAGGCTTCATACACGTCCCGGCTCCCTTCATAGGCGCGGTCCGCCGCGACGAAATCTCGCGCATCTCGTCATCCGATGAGATGCGCACCTGGCGCCGGGAGACCGATTACGACAAGCCGATTCCAGCGCGGATCGCGGTCGAGCGTGGCGTGCCCCGGGCTGTCTTCGGACAGACGAAGAAGGCCGCGGCCGTGCAGTTCTGCCCGCCTTGTGTTCCCCTCGGCGCTGAATTGCGCGCCGAGTACTTCGAGTTCCTGGTTAGGAACCGATTGTTGCCGCGCGGTTTCGTTCGGCTGTTCCCGCTCGTGCGGCGTGTGAACACATATCTGTGGTTCGCCTCGCCGCGGCGGAGCCGAGTCGCCTATTATGCAGGCCGCGTGCTGGCGCACCTGCCCGGCGATGCGACAAGGATACCGTTGATCTGGGAACGATTGACGGGAAGCTTGTTCTGCTTCGCCGTGAACCGCCGGGTGGCCGAATTGCGTGGCCGTGCCGAAACCGGGGAAGCCCTCGGCGATGCCTACGCTCAGCGCGTGGCACCTGCGTGAGTCGCGAAGGAGAGAGATTCGATGGCACTGATCCTCGCGCCGGAAATCCTGAACATCGGCGGGCAACAGGCCGAGCTTGCGACAATCCTGCGCCGTCCCGACATCGCGCCCTCCGCCCTGGACGTGAGCGTGCGCGTCGATCGGTCCCTCGACCTGGCGTTCGTCGTGGACAAGACTGGAGCCCTCCGGCTCGGCCCGAGCGCGCTCGCCGATCCGCTGATGGCCCCGGTGTTCGTTCGCCACGCGCTCGAGCTCGTGCTGCTGCAACGGGTTTTGCCCGACGAGCCCGACCTCGCCGGACTTGCTGCCGCACGCGTGTGCGCGCTGTTTTTCGCCGTCGAAGGCGGCCTCACGCGCCTGCCGGATGGTGCGCCGCTGCTCGATCCTGTGCTCGCGCTCGCGGACAGGCCGAACGGCGATCTTGCCTCGATATGGCGATCGCTGTCCGTGCACCAGCCGGATGCCCCTCCCGTGCTCGGAGCGCGCACCCAAGCCAGGCTGGCCGCGCTCTGGCCCGTGCTGGGACCCACTGAGTATCTGCTCACCACGGGCGGAGACGTTCGCCAGAAGCTCGATCCGCTCACCGGGCTCAATCGCTACGGATGCAGCCCGCGTCCGCGACCGTGGGCGGTCACGTACGCCTCCTCCACCGCCTCGTCGATCTCAGAACGCGGATATGCGGCCGCGGAACAGTGCCGGCGGTGGTTGCTTGCCGACGTGGCCAAAACCGGTGAGATGGATGCGGCGCGCGTGCTGGCACAGGAAATCAAGTCGGAGGTGCGCGCCTTCTACGGACTGGCGAACGCGATCGAGGTTGTCCTCGCGGCGTCCGGAACCGATACCGAGTTCGCGACTCTTGCCTTCGCGCTGGCCGCCGATCCGCGCCGGCCCCTCGACAGCATTCTGGTCGCCCCCGAGGAGACCGGCACGGGCGTTCCCTTGGCGGCATTGGGACGGCATTTCGCCGAATCGAGTGCGCTGGGGGAACCGGTCAGCAAGGGCGACCTGCTGGAGGGGTTCAACGCCGACGTGAGCACGATCGGCGTAGCGCTGCGCGAAAGCGATGGGGCCGTACGCGATCTGGCGGATGTCGAGAACGAGATCGCCCGCACCGTGCAGGCGTCGATCTCGCAGGGCCGACGGGTGCTGTTGCACGCGCTCGATCTGTCGAAGACCGGCCTGCTCGGCCCACGTCCCGCGTTCATATCGTCGCTGCTGGCGGCCTATCCCGACCGGCTGGATGTGGTGCTGGATGCATGCCAGGCGCGCCTCGAGCCCGCCTCGCTTCGGCATTATCTCGATATCGGCTGCATGGTGCAGGTGACCGGGTCGAAGTTCTTCACCGGTCCGCCCTTCGCCGGCGCCCTCCTGCTGCCGCCCAAGATCGGGCGGCGGCTCGCGGAAACCGAGGCGCTGCCTGCCGGACTCGCGCGCTATGCCTGGCGATACGAATGGCCGGGCGACGTGAAGGCGGACGTGCTCAGCGGCCAGGTAAACTACGGGCTGCTGCTCCGCTGGGTCGCGGCGCTTGCCGAGATGCGCGCTTTTGCCAAAGTGCCGGCAAGCGAGCGGTTCGCGATCCTGCGCCGGTTCGGAGAGACCGTGCGCCGTCTGACGGAAGCGAGTCCGGATATCGAGCTGCTGGAGATTCCCTCGCTCGATCGGGCGGATGCCGACGGCTGGGACCGGCTGCGGACGATCTTCGCGATGCAGGTTCTCGAGCGCGGCGCCGAAGATGGCGCGCGCCCGCTGTCGCTTGATGAGCTGACCGAGATCTATCGCCTGCTCAATCGCGATTGTTCGCCGGCCGTGCCCGAAGATGCGCATGGCACCGATGCGCGACTCGCGGCAACGCGCTGCCATATCGGCCAGCCCGTTGTCATCGGCACGAAGGACGGCGAGCCGATCGCCGCGCTCCGCATCTCGGCCGGTGCACGGCTGGTCTCGGGCGAGCCGTCGCATGCCGGGCTGCGTCCCGACCAGAGGCTCGCGCGTGAGCTCGCGGATGTGGAGACGGTGCTCGAGAAGATCTCCTGGGCGACACGCCACCGCGCCGCCTTGCGGGGCGCGGCGGTGCCGGTCGTGTTCGAGACCGTGCACCCCGTGTTTTGAGGCCAAAGGCGCTGGGCGGCGTGGCGCATTAGCGGGGGGATCACCAGTGGGAAGCGAACTTTCTGCGGAGGAATACGACCAGTTCCATGGTATGGCGAGGCACTATGGCGTGCACTACACGAAATCGACCTACTACGCCCTGTTTCGCGCCGTCGTGCAGGAGTTGCGTAAGGCGCGCGCACGACGCGTGCTGGAAGTGGGCTGTGGCAGCGGCGTATTGGCACAGATGGTCCTGGATCAGCTCCCCGCTGTCGGTTACCGCGGCTTCGACTTCAGCCGGACCGGCGTCGAGCGGGCCGGCCAGCGGATGGGACGGACGGATCTGTTCTTCGTGGGCGATGCCCGTTCTGCTGAGCCATATCAGCAGGATTATGACGCGATCGTTTGCACCGAGGTTCTGGAGCACATCGAGGACGACCTCGGCGCCATGAAGAACTGGCGTCCCGGTGTGCTGTGCGTTTGCAGCGTTCCGAACTTTCCCTACTCCGGGCACGTCCGGTCCTTTCGCAACGAGGCAGAGGTGCGCGCGCGTTACGGCGAGCTGCTTGAGATCACGACGATGAGGCGCATCGCCAAGCCGGTGCTCGCCGAGACCTCCTGGGGCGACTATCTGCGCCGGCTGCGCTGGAACCGCGACAGTCCGCGCAAGATGCTGGGGCTGCTCGGGATCAACCGGTTCGAGTATCTGGCCGGCTGGTTCATGTTCGCCGGCCGCCGCCGTGCTGCCTGAGGCCGCTCGATGAGCGCCGATCCCTTGCTCGACCCGCGGGACTGGAAGGCGTTCCGGACCGCGGCACATGCGAGCCTCGATCGGATCCTCGACTATACGCGCGACATCAGCGATCGCCCTGTCTGGCAGGCGATGCCGACGGCGGTGCGCCGGGAACTCTCGGCGCCGATGCCGCGCGCCGGCACCGACCTTACCGACGTCACCGCCGAATTCGAGCGGCTGATCCTCCCGTACGCGACAGGCAACGTGCACCCGCGCTTCATGGGCTGGGTGCATGGCGCCGGCAATCCGGCGGGAATGGTGGGCGAGATGCTCGCGGCGGGGCTGAACGCCAATCTGGGCGGCCGGGATCACGCGCCGATCGAGGTGGAGCGCCAGGTCGTGCGCTGGATGACGGACCTGTTCGGGATGCCGGAGACGGCAGGCGGCCTGCTCGTCACCGGCACCTCGGCGGCCAACCTGATCGCCGTGCTGATCGCCCGCGCGCAGGCGGTCGGCGGCGTGCGGCGAACCGGCATCGGCGGGACGGAGCTGACCGCCTACGCCTCAGCCGCCGCGCATGGTTGCGTCGCGCGCGCGATGGACATGGCCGGGCTCGGCACCGATGCTCTGCGGCTGATCCCGATCGACGCGGCGGGGCGGCTGCGCACGCCGTTGCTCGAACACGCGATCGCCACGGATCGTGCCGCCGGAGGGCACCCATTCCTGGTCGTCGGCACCGCCGGCAGCGTCGACATTGGCGCGACCGACGACCTCCCTGCCCTCGCCGCGCTGTGCGGGCGCGAGCGCCTGTGGTTTCATATCGATGGCGCGTTCGGCGCGCTCGCCATGCTCTCGCCGGAATTGCGCCCGCGGCTGGCGGGCATCGAGCAGGCGGACAGCGTCGCCTTCGACTTCCACAAATGGGCACAGGTGCCGTACGACGCGGGCTGTATCGTCGTGCGCGACCGCGCCCATGCCGAGCAAGCCTTCGCCGCCCCAGTTGCCTATCTGCGTCACGAGGCGCGCGGGCTCGCCGGCGGAGCGCCCTGGCCGTGCGACTATGGCCCCGATCTGTCGCGCGGGTTCCGCGCGCTGAAGGTCTGGTTCACCATCAAGACCTGGGGCGCGGACGCGATCGGGGCGAGCATCCTGCGCTGCTGCGAGGTAGCGCGCCATCTCGCCTCGCTCGTCGACGCCGAGCCGATGCTGGAGCGCGTCGCGCCGGTCGCGCTCAACATCGTGTGCTTCCGTTATTGCTTCGCGCGCGATGCCGATCGGCAGAACGCCGAGCTGGTGGCCGATCTGCAGGAGGCGGGGATCGCGGCGCCGTCGACCACGACGATCAACGGCGTCCTCGCGATCCGCGCCGCGATCGTCAATCACCGCACCCGGGCGGCGGATATGGAGGCGCTGGTCGAAGCGGTGCTAGAACACGGCGAACGTCGCAACGAACGACAGGGAGGAAACGAGACACCATGAAACGCCGCGAGATCCTGAAAGGCGCGGCGGCGGGGGCCGCCGTGTTGGCCACGCCCCTCGCCGCCCCGCGCATCGCCCGCGCCGCCGGCCAGCAGGTGCTGAAGTTCATCCCCCAGGCCGACCTCGCCTCGGTCGATCCGGTCTGGACCACCGCCGACGTCACCCGCAATCACGGCTTCATGGTGTTCGACACGCTCTATGGCGTGGACAACAAGTATCAGCCGCACCCGCAGATGGCGTCCGGGCACACGGTCAGCGCCGACGGGCTGCAATGGGACATCACGCTGCGCGATGGGCTGAAGTTCCACGACAACACGCCGGTGCTGGCGCGCGACTGCGTCGCCTCGCTGACCCGCTGGGGCAAGCGCGACGTGTTCGGCGGCGTGCTGATGGCAGCGACGGAGGAGATGTCGGCGCCTTCCGACAAGGCGCTTCGCTTCAAGCTGAAGAAGAAGTTTCCCCTGCTGCCGAACGCGCTGTCCGCCATCACCAACATGCCCGCGATCATGCCGGAGCGGATCGCTCAGACCGACCCGTTCCAGCAGATCAAGGAAGTGATCGGCAGCGGTCCCTACCGCTATATCGCCGCCGAGCGCATCACCGGCGCCAAGGTCGTCTACGAGAAGTTCGCCGGCTACGTGCCACGCAGCGGCGGTCCGGCGGAATACTCCGCGGGGCCGAAGCCGGTCTATTTCGACCGCGTCGAATGGACCGTCTCGCCCGATCCCGCGACCAACGCCGCGGCGATGAACGCGGGCGAGTTCGACTGGTGGGAGCAGCCAACCATCGATCTCTCGCCGCTGCTCAAGCAGAACAAGGATCTCGTGGTCATGGTGAAGGACCACATGGGCGAGATCGGCTGCATGCGCTTCAACGAGCTGTTCGCGCCGTTCGACAATCCGGCGATCCGCCGCGTCGTGCTGTCGGCGGTCAACCAGCGCGAATACATGGAAGCGGTGGCGGGCGCCGACCCCAGCCTGATCATGGACAAGGTAGGCCTGTTCGTGCCCGGCACGCCGATGGCAAGCACGAACGGCATCGCCGAATCGCTCGGCACCCGGAAGGACATGGCCAAGCTGGCCCAGGCGCTGAAAGACGCCGGCTACAAGGGCGAGAAGGTGGTCGTGCTCGCGGCGTCGAACTTCCCGACGATCAACGCCGAGGCGCAGGTCGGCGGCGACATGCTCAAACGCATGGGCTTCAATGTCGAGTACCAGTCGCTCGACTGGGGCACCGTGGTGCAGCGCCGGGCGAGCAAGAAGCCGATCGACGAGGGCGGATGGAATATCTTCTTCACCTTCCTGGGCGGCCCCGGCAACGTGAGCCCGGCGTCCGACATCGCGATCAAGGCCGACGGCAAGGGCTGGTTCGGCTGGCCGACCGATCCGAAGATGGAAGCGGCGCGCCTCGGCTGGTTCGACGCCCCCGATCTGGCGGCGCAGCAGAAGGAATGCGTCGCGATGCAGGCGGCATTCTTCGAGAGCCCGTCCTACGCGCCGCTGGGGATGTATTTCCAGCCGACGTGCTTCCGGGCGAACCTGAAGGACGTGCCAGAGGGGATTCCGCAGTTCTACCGGGTGAAGCGGGCGTAGAGGCGCCCGCGCCACGCCTCGTTACGTAGCGCTCGCCTGCTTGCGCACCTCGTCGGCGAGCCGCTGGAGTTCGTCGTAGGGCTCGGCGGCCATGACCATGTAGCCGATGCCGTGCTCGATCCACGCGCAGCCGTCTCCGCTTGTCGCATCGACCAGGCGCATCGGCGCGGTCTGCCCGGCCTTCATCGGGCGAACATAGAGGGTCAAGCGGGTCTTGTGGTCGTTCTCGTAGACGAAGAGAGCGGCGGCGCCGTGCGGTGAGGCGAGCAGCCTGCCGCCGAGCAGATGGTACCCCTGCGCGGAAAGATCCGGCGGGTTGATCGGCCGATCGAGGCGACGCGAAATCCAGCGCGTCAGCAGTGCCTTCTGGTCGGCCCATAGCTCGACCGGCCGGTTCACATCGGGCACGAAGACAGCGTAGCTCGCGCCCGCCTCCTGCACGAGCGCCTGCAGACCGGCGGGCGGCTGCGATTTCAGCAGCCAGCCGCCGCCGCCGCCGATCAGCAGCGCGACAATCGCCGCCGCGGTCGCGAGCCAGGGGAAGCGCCGGCGCGTCAGCCGCTCCTCCACCAGCCGGGCAAGGTTCAGAGACGGCGGCAGCGGCTCCGCCGCGAGAGGGCCGAGCGCGGCGCGGAGCGCCTGGCGCTGGGCGATGTCCTCGGCGACCCGCGCCGCCGCGTCCGGTGTTTCGCGCAGATACGCCCCAACCACGGCCCGACGCTCGGGGTCGAGGCGACCGTCCACATAGGCGTGGAGGTCCTCCTCGGAGATGACGGGATGCCCGCTCATTTCACCCGCCGCAGCAAGAGCGGCCTATCGTCCGGGGTCGCGGCGCCGGTCCAGGCGATCGCGCGCAGGCGTTCGCGCCCGCGCGAAAGGCGCGACATCACGGTGCCGATCGGAATGCCGAGCACACGCGCGACGTCGCTGTAGGAGAGGTCTTCCACCGCAACGAGCAGGATCACCGATCGCTGCTCGACCGGCAGCGTGCCGAGCGCCTTCATCACATCGCGATGGTGCAGGCCATCCTCCTGCGAATCCGCGGCCACCAGGTTCGCCTCGGTGTCGGGTGTGATCGTCTCATGCACCGGGCGCGCCTTGGTCTTGCGAAGCTGCGAGACGAAGAGATTGTGCATGATGGTGAACAGCCACGGACGTACCCCGCCGTCTCCTCTGAGCCGGTGCAGATTGTCGAGCGCGCGCAGCAGCGTGTCCTGCACCAGGTCGTCGGCGTCCTGGCGGCTGCGCAGCAACGCGTGCGCATAGCGGCGCAGCGCCGGAATGCTGGCCTCGATGGCCGGCAGGGCACCTGTCACGCGCGGCAGACCGGGCGCGAGCGGCCCGGACGGCATTATCCTCAATCTTGCCTCCGCGCCGGCTGGCGCTGCTCCATACCAGGTGAACGCATCCCGGCGGCGGATTATTCCGCGATCCGCGTCCGGCCGCGTCGAGGGAATAATCGATCGGGCGGCGCGTCCCTCCGATCATACGACTGGGAGGGGGACATGGCTTCTCGGATTCTCGCCAGGATGATGCTGGCCGCATTGCTGGCGCTCGGCGCCGCCGGATGCACCAATACCGGCGGGCAAGGCATGGCCGTGCCCTATAAAGGGGGTGGCGGCGGAGGAGGCGGAGGCGGCGGGATGGGCGGCGGCATGAGCAGCATCGCCCCCGGCGCCTATGTCGGTGCGGGCTTCGGTGCGGGCGGAGGCGGCGGCGGCTACTGAGGCGCGCCTATCCGTGCCCGATATAGTCCATCCGCCCGCCATCGACCGTCAGCACCTGCGCCGTCACGAAGGCTGATTCCGGCGCCGTGAGGGAACGCCACCGCGTTGGCGATATCCTTCGGCTGGAAAGCGATTCGTCGGACACGCCATTATAAATTTAACTTGCAGATTATGGATATTTTACGCGAGGTTTGGCGCCCTTGCAAAACGCCGGAGCGTAGACATGAAACGATCTTTCGTGAGGGGGCTCGCAAATTCGTCAGCCGTTTGGGTTACAGGCTACGTATTTGCAGCCGCATTTATGACCGTGGCTTCGGTTCACGCCCAGACTTTTATAAAAGTGGATCCTCGGGGGACTTACCTGTTTGTAGACACATCTGAAGACGGAAAGGATATACCTATCCCACCAACAACTATAGATCTAAGTGCTTTGGATTTCTCCTCAAAAATTCCTATCACCGACCAGTATATTGGTTTTACTGAACTCGGAGGCTTCTCGGCACGTGTTGTTGATCTCGGAAGCTATCCGGACGATCAGCGAAGTATGGGAGCTGTTTTTCAGGGTCCCCCTGGCAATCCATTGTCCCCCGGAGAAGGTGGTAGTTATAGTCAGTTTGTATCTCTTCCGACCTATCCTGATAATATTCCGACCGATATCCCGCAAGATTTTTCGGTTCCACCTCGAATTGCCGGCTCTCCTACAGATCAGGTCGCGATTGTCCGCGTCCCGGCCGGCGCCACAAAGGTCGCATTCACTCCCAACGATTCACATTTCGAGGACAATGGTGACCCGAATGCCGACTACAAAGCAAAATTGGTTACGTTCCAAGGAGTGATGCATAGCAGTTCGGTTACAATAGACAAGGGCATCTCTGGTCCTGGTTCTATGGGAGCGTTCGTAACGCTAAGTAGTCGAATAGGGCTGTCAGATGCAGCTAAACTTGGAGGGTACGATCACTTCAATTGGCTTCAGGAGATCACGGGTTTCTCTTACAAGGGTTCTCTAGAGAAGAGCATTGTGCCATTTGGGCTCGGATTTTTGGGGAGATCGACAGGGATAGACCCGCTTATTGGAGGGAACCTCGGCCTTCCTGCAAACTCTTACAACCCATATTGGAACGAGATACATTGTTTACTCTGCTCGTCGAAGTATTTCTACGAATTCTGGAGATGTGCCTCACGAGAATCAATTGACGTTCCGTGATAGCCCCAATCTTATTCAGAAGGGATGGACCGCGTATTTTCAAACCGAACTTATAGGAGTCCGTTCCGATCACAGCTACGATATCCTATCCGACGTTCTCGATGACGCAACCGATTTCGTTTTCCGGTGGAGCTATACCCAAACTTCTGATTTCTTGTCGGGGGGCGACATTGGGGTGCTGGCCAACATAGATCCATCGTTGGCGGGGGGTGGCACGGTCGAATTTTTGGGCTTCGGAGCGGCCGCAGTCGCTGAGCCCCCGGTTTTGACCATAGTCGTTCCTGCCCTGTTCGCAGTGATCGGAGTTGCCCGACGACGCAGGCTTGGTTAGCTACGCGGCGCTCGGATCCTCTCCCGACGGCGAACGCGGGAGAGGGAGGCTCTCAGCGCCTCCAACTCGGCGATCGGGCCGCCGACGAGGGACGCGCACTCCTCGGACCGCGAGTGCCCGATACGCGACGTGTCCTCTTCCGCCGGGCACCACCTACCCTACCCGTGCCCGATATAGTCCATCCGCCCGCCATCGATCGTCAGCACCTGCGCCGTCACGAAGCCTGACTTCGGGCGCTGCGAGGAACACCACCGCGTTGGCGATGTCGGCGGGCTCGCCGACTCGCCCCACCATCGCGCGCTCGCCGATCATGCGGACACGGGCGGCGAACTCCTCCTCGGTGCTGCCGCGCCGGGCCATGTCAGTGACGATCCAGCCGGGCGCGATCGCGTTGACCGTGATGCCGTCGCGGCCGAGCTCCATGGCGAACCGGCGCGTCAGGATCAGCACCTCCGCCTTGGTCGCGGCGTAGAAGGTGGTGCCCGGCAGCCCTGTGCCGATCGCCGCGTTGGACGCGATGTTGACGATCCGCCCGTAGCCCCGTGCGCGCATGCCCGGCGCTACGGCGCGGACGGTGTGGATCACGCCATCGACGTTGATCCGGCGCATCCGCTCCATCGCCGCCGGATCGTAGGTCTCCAGCGTCCCGTGCACCGCGACGCCGGCGTTGTTGACGAGGATGTTGACCGGCCCCAGCTCGGCCTCAGCGCGCGCGGCCATACGCCCGACGGCCTCGGCGTCGGCGACGTCCGCCTGCACGGCGATGGCGCGTCCGCCGGCGCCGGCGATCTCGGCCACCACCGCCTCGGCCGCGGCGGCGTTCGCGGCGTAGTTCACGCAGACCGCGTCGCCGCGCGCGGCGAGGGCGAGCGCGATCGCCCGCCCGATCCCCCGCGAGGCACCGGTGACGATCGCGACATGTCCCGTGCCCGCCATCACGCGTTCCTCGGCGCGCCGGTCCACACCTCGCGGTAGAGCGCCACGATCTCGGCCTTGCTCGGGACGCGCGGGTTGTTGGCCGGGCTGCCGGAGGCAAGCGCCTGTTCGGCCATCAGCTCCATCTTGGCGTTCCAGGCGCCCTCCTCGATGCCGTAGGCGCCGGGGGTCGGCACCGAGAGCGCCGCGTTGAGCGCCTCCAGCCCGGCGACGAGGCGGGCGCAGGCGGCATCCTCGAGTCCTCGTCGGCTGCGAGCCCGATCCGCCGCGCCGCCTCCGCATAGCGCGCGGGAGCGCCCGAGATCGAGAAGCGGGTGACGGCCGGCAGCAGCATGGCGTTGGACAGTCCGTGCGGGACGTGGAAATGCGCGCCGATCGGGCGCGACATGCCGTGCACCAGCGCAACCGAGCTGTTGGAGAAGGCGAGGCCGGCCTGGCTCGCGCCGAGCATCATCCCCTCCCGCGCGGCTTCGTTGCGCGGCTCGGCGTATGCGTGCGCAGATGCTTGCCGATCAATGCCATCGCCGATACGGCGAGCGCGTCCGAGTACGGTGTCGCGCGCTTGGAGACGTAGGCCTCCAGCGCGTGGGTCAGGCTGTCGACGCCGGTATCGGCGGTGGTGCGCGCGGGCACCGTGACGGTCAGCTCGTGATCGACGATGGCGGCGAGCGGCAGAGCGCCGAGACCCGCGATCAGCATCTTCTCGTCGCGTTCGGTGTCGGTGATAACGGTGAAGCGGGTGCACTCGCTCCCCGTTCCGGCGGTGGTGGGGATGGCAATGATGGGCAGGTCGGCGCGATCGGCGGCCACCGGCACCTTGTAGTCGCGCATCTTGCCCCCGCCCGCGGCCAGGATCGCCATCGCCTTCGCGGTGTCCATCGGCGAGCCGCCGCCGAAGCCAATCAGGCAGTCGAAGTCGCCGCCGCGGATGACCTGTACGCCGGCCTCGATCACCGTGTCGGTGGGATCGGAGACGGTGTCGGAGAACACGGAATGCGCGATGCCGGCGGCGGTGAGCGGCCCGAGGCACTTCTCGATCCACCCCGTGCCGACCATGACCTTGTCGGAGACGACAAGAGGACGCGACAGGCCGAACTTGCCGAGCACGTCCGCGACCTGCGCGACCGCGCCGCCGCCGACGAGGATGAAGCGAGGGGCGGCGATGTTGGTGGTGGCGGTGCTCATTAGGGTGCCTCCCCGGTTTTGTGTGCACAAGCCGGATTCTACCTTCTCCGGTGTGTACACAAGCCCTCAGCCGGGGGCCGCGGCGTGTATACCTGAGAGTCCGGGCTCTTCGTTTGGTGTATACCTAGGGTCGGAGAGCCGCCGCGAGGTGTACACCACGGGGTCAATCCGTCATCGCCAGCAGGCGTTCGGTCTCGACCAGGAATTCCGCCGCCAGCGCCTCGCCCTCGGCCCCGGCGAGCCGGCCGAGACCGAGCGCGCGATGCTCCTCGGCCATGACCGCAGGGAGGTTGGGCCAGGGAAGCCGATCGGCGCCGCGCACCAGGGCGAGCAACGCGGTCAGCTCCGCCAGCGGGTCGAGCGGCTTCTCCGGCGGGGCCGGCGTCGCGAACAGATCGGCTTGGGTCGCGACTCGGCTTCATGGGGCGCTACGGTAGCCCTCGCTGGCTGGTTGCGAAACCGCTGGCCGAACGACAAGAAGCCTCGACATGCCCGCCTCCGTCCTCGCCGGCTACCTCGACCACATCGCGCGCATCCACGCCACTGGAGCCGGCACCGGAGAGATCAGCTACTATGGTGCGCTCGTCGGCGCATCGAACGCGATTGGCGAGGGGTTGAGGCCGCGCGTGTTCTGCGTGCCGAACCTGCGCAACCGTGGCGCCGGCTTTCCCGACATGGGACTCTTTGCCGTCGCGGGCGCAAGGGTTCCGACGGATTGGCCGGAGGGCCACCCGCCCGAGCGCGGCGTCGTCGAGGTGGACGACATCCCGGCCGACTGTCGCGACGAAGCGAAACAGCACCAGGTCGCGCGCTATCTCGCCGCCTATGGTCTGGTGCTCGTCACCAACTACCGCGATTTCATGCTGCTGGGTCGCAACGCCCAGGGCCATGTCGAAACGCGCGAGCGGTTCAGTTTCGGTTGTGCCGATGCCGCTGCGTTCTTCGCTCTCGCTCGCTCGACGAGGCGGCCCGCCGGCCTCGCGACTCGCTTCGCCGAGTTCCTGGAACGCGTGCTGCTGCATCAGGCGCCGCTCGGTCGGCCGGAGGACGTGGCGTTCTTCCTCGCCTCCTATGCCCGCGACGCGCTCGCGCGCATCGAGGAGCGCGCGGCGATTCCCGCCTTCGCCAATCTCCGCGCCGCGTTGCAGGAGGCGCTGGGCCTGACCTTCGACGGACCCAAGGGCGAGCATCTGTTCCGCAGCACGCTGGTTCAGACCCTTTTCTACGGCCTGTTCAGCGCCTGGGTGGAGACCGCGCGCGAGGGCAAGGCGTTCGACTGGCACGCCGCCGGGTGGACTTGCACGTCCCGTTCATCGACACGCTGTTCCAGCAGATCGCGACACCGGGACTGTTGAAACCGCTTGGATTGGAGGAGCCGCTCGACTGGGCCGCCGCGGCGCTCTCGCGCGTCGATCGCGCCGTGTTCTTCACTCGGTTCGATGAAGCGGACGCGGTGCGCTACTTCTACGAACCTTTCCTCGCCGCCTTTGATCCGGTGGTGCGCAAGGACATGGGCGTCTGGTACACGCCGCGCGAGATCGTCCGCTACATGGTCGAGCGCGTCGATCGCGTGCTGCGAACGGAGCTTGGCGTCGCCGATGGCCTCGCCGATCCGAACGTGTGGATTCTCGACCCGTGCTGCGGCACCGGCGCCTATCTGGTGGAAGTGCTGGCGCGCATTGCCCGCACGCTGCGCGACAAGGGTGAGGACGCGCTGCTCGCCGAGGATTTGAAGACGGCGGCAACCACGCGGCTCGCCGGCTTCGAGATCATGCCCGCGCCCTACGTGATCGCGCATTGGCAGATAGGCCACGCGCTGCGCGCGGCCGGCGTGACGCTCACGGACGAGGAGCGCGCCGCGATCTATCTCACCAACGCGCTCACCGGTTGGGCCGCGCCCACGGAGAACGAAACGGCGGAGGGTCCGCAGCAACGACTCCGCATCACCTATCCCCCGCTCGCCGCCGAGCGCGACGGCGCGGCGAAGGTCAAGCGCGAGCGGCCGATCCTCGTGGTGCTCGGCAACCCGCCGTACAATGCCTATGCCGGAACGTCGCCTCGGGAGGAAGCCGGGTTGGTCGAGCCGTACAAGGCCGGGTTGCAGGCCGATTGGGGCATCCGCAAGTTCAACCTCGATGACCTCTACGTGCGCTTCTTCCGCATCGCCGAACGCCGCATCGCCGAGGGCACCGGGCGCGGCGTGGTGTGCTTCATCAGCAACCATTCGTGGCTATGGTATCCGTCCTTCGTAATGATGCGGTGGCGGATTCTGGAGAGTTCGACCGCGTCTGGATTGACAACCTGAACGCTCGAAGTTCGAGACCGGCAAGGTCGCCCCGGATGGCAGCCCCGATCCGTCGGTGTTCAGCACCGAGGCGAACCGCGAGGGCATCCAGGTCGGCACGGCGATCGGCCTGCTGGTGAAACATGGCGGCGCGACGGACAAGCGGACGAGGTATCGCGATCTGTGGGGCGGGGCGAAGCGAGAAGCATTGCTTGCCGGCCTCGATCTCGAAGACTTTGAGAACCTATACGTTTCCGCTTTGCCCGCACCCGCGAACCGCTTCGCTCTTCGATTTCACGAGGTAGCAGCCGACTATGCGAGCTGGCCGAAACTTCCCGACTTGGCCGAACTTGCTCCATTCAGCGGGCGCTGGAGATGCGGCGTGGAACACTCCTCGCCCACGATCAAGCGAACCTGCGTACGCGGATGCAGCGGTATCTTGATCCGAGCTTGGAGATTGCATCTCTGCGCGCGGAGGGCGTTGGGCCGACCGGAAATATGGCTCGCTTTTGATGCGCGCGGCGGCGCGGAAACGAATCCTTCAGGAGGAGGGCTACTCGGAGCAGACTTGCAATCTATCCCTTTGATCCTGCCTCGTGGGCGTACCACACGAATGTAAGGCCTATCTGGAACGAGCCTCGTCCGGAGCTTGTCTCTCGCATCTTCGACGGGAACGCTTTCATTGTTACGCGCATTCGTTCGCGCAAACCAGACGAAGGCGTCCCGATCGTCTGGACGAAAGTTCTGGCTGGATATCATCTTCTCGATCCGAACTCGCATCCGCTTCCCATGCTGGACACTACGGCGCACGCAAATCTCTCTGCCTCCGCTCGCGCCTGGCTCGCCGCCCTCGCCCTGCCCAACCCCGACTCCTCCCGCGACGTCGCCGCCCTGCCGTGGCTGCACGCGCTCGCCATCGGCTACGCGCCCGCGTGGCTCGCCGAGAACGAAGCCGGCATCCGTCAGGACTGGCCGCGCATCCCGCTACCCGGACTCCGCCGCCCTCCTCCGCGCCTCCGCGTCCCTCGGCGCGCGCGTCGCCGTCCTGCTCGATCCCGATACCGCCGTGCCCGGCGTCACCGAGGGCGCCATCGCCCCGGCGCTGCGCGCCATCGCCGTCCCCACGAAGCGCGGCGGCGGCCAGATGACCGAACCCGACCGCGATGTGACCGCCGGCTGGGGCCACGCTGGCAAAAAGGGCGCGGTGATGCCCGGACGGGGCCGGATCGTGGCCCGCGACTACACGCGGGACGAAGCCGACGCGGCAGCGCGAGCCGCACTGCTCGGCGCCCGCACCGCTGACGTGTTTCTCAACGCCGACGCCTACTGGCGCAACATCCCCGATTTGGTCTGGAGCTTCACGATCGGTGGCTACCAGGTGCTCAAGAAATGGCTGTCATACCGAGAGCGTCCGCTGCTCGGCCGTGCCCTCACACCGGCAGAGATGCGCTATGTGCGCGACGTGGCGCGCCGGCTCGCCGCGCTTCGCCTGATGGGGCCGGAGCTTGACGCCAACTATCGCGCCTGCGCGGCGGCGCACATGGTGCTACCCGCCGCTGCTTCTGGATGAGCCTTCGCCACTCCCGTCATGCTCGCGCTTGGCGACGCGCGACAAAGGCGCGGATGCCGGTAACACGCACGGGCATGACGGTGGAACGTGCGCTAGTACCACATCACCCCGCCACCCCCGCCAACGCGGCCCGCCGCTCCTCGTACAGCGCCAACCGCCGCGCCGCGACCGGGGCGATCCCGCCCGCCGCCTGCTCCGTATACACGGGCAGCTCGGCGGCGCGGTGGCAGGCGGCGAGGTGCCCGTCCCGCCACTTCGCCAGCGCCGGCGTCTCGACGCGGCAGCGTTCGATCACGAACGGGCAGCGGGTGTGGAAGCGGCAGCCGCTCGGCGGGTCCATCGGGCTCGGCACGTCGCCTTGCGCGACCTCTTGCGGGCGTTCGCGATGCGGGTCGGGGCGCGGGATCGCGGCGAGCAGGGTGCGTGTGTAGGGATGCCGCGGATCGGCGAAGAGCTCGTCGCGCGAGGCGGTTTCCACGATCTGGCCGAGATACATCACCGCCACCCGGTCGGCCATGTGCTTCACCACCGCGAGGTCGTGCGCGATGAACAGGTAGGCGAGGCCGAGGCGCGCCTGCAGGTCCTTCAGAAGGTTGATGACCTGCGCCTGGATCGACACGTCGAGCGCGGAGACCGGCTCGTCGCACACGATCAGGTCGGGCTCGACCGCGAGAGCGCGCGCGATGCCGATGCGCTGGCGCTGCCCGCCGGAGAATTCGTGCGGGTAGCGCCGCGCGTGGAACGGCGCGAGGCCGACCAGGCCCAGCAGCTCCTCGACCCGGCGCTCGCGCTCGCGGCGGTTGCCGATGCCGTGCACGATCAGCGGCTCGGCCAGGATCTCGCCCACCGTCATGCGCGGGTTGAGCGAGGCGAACGGGTCCTGGAATACGATCTGCATCCGTCGCCGCAGCCGGCGCAGCGCGGCTCCGCCCAGCCGCGTAATATCCGCGCCGTCGAAGCGGATTGTTCCGGCGGTCGGGTCGATCAGGCGCAAAACAAGCCGCGCGGTGGTGGACTTGCCGCAGCCTGACTTGCCCACCAGCGCGAGCGTCTCGCCACGATCGAGGCTGAAGGACACGCCGTCCACCGCGCGCACGATTCCGAGCGCGCGCGCGAGGATCAGGCCGCGCCGCACCTTATAGTGCTTGGCGAGATCGATCGCCTCCAGCAGCTTCGTCACGACACCAGGGCTTCGACCGGGGCGCGGATGCAGGCGGCGCGATGGCCGGGCGAGAGCATGCGCAGCGGCGGCGGCGCGATCGTGCATTCCGGCGCGGCGAACACGCAGCGCGGATGGAAGCGACAACCCTCGGGCAACGCGAAGGGCGGCGGCACAGCCCCATCAATGGCGATGAGGCGCGTGCGCGCCTCCTCCACGCGCGGAATGGAGCCGAGCAGGCCCAGCGTGTACGGATGCTGCGGGTCGTCGAACACGGCGGCGCCCGCGGCCTGCTCGACGACGCGGCCGGCGTACATCACCGCGACCTCGTCGGCCATCTCGGCGACAATGCCGAGATCGTGGGTGATCAGGATGATCGCCATGCCGCTCTGCTGCTGCAATTCGCGCAGCAGGTCGAGGATCTGCGCCTGCACGGTGACGTCGAGCGCCGTCGTCGGCTCGTCGGCGATCAGCAGGTCGGGCGCGCAGGAGAGCGCCATCGCGATCATCACCCGCTGGCGCATCCCGCCCGACATCTGGTGCGGGTATTCGTCGAAGCGCCGCTCCGGCGCGGGGATGCGTACGCGGCGCAGCGCCTCGATCGCGCGGCTGCGCAGCGCGTGGGCGGACGCGGTGCGGTCATGCGCGCGCATTGCCTCGGTGATCTGATCGCCGGCGGTGAAGACCGGGTTCAGGCTGGTCATCGGTTCCTGGAAGATCATCGCGATCCGCCGGCCGCGAATGCCGCGCATCGCGGCCGGCGGCAGCGTCAGGAGGTCGGTGCCGTCGAACAGGATGCGCCCCGCGTCGATACGCCCCGGCGCGGGCACGAGGCGCATGACCGAGAGCGAGAGGATGGACTTGCCGCAACCGGATTTGCCGACGATGCCGAGCGTGCGCCCGCGCCCGACCGCGAGATCGACGCCATCCACGGCGGCGACGACGCCGTTATGGGTGTGAAAAACGGTGCGGAGGTTCTCGATGGCGAGAAGGGTCATGGGCAGGCGCGTCCCCTCCCCGTCCCCCCTCCCGCAAGGGGAGGGGGGACCGCCCGCTTCATACCCCCTCCCCTTGCGGGAGGGGGTAGGGGGAGGGGTGACATCACGTCCGATAGTCAGGCCGCTCGTTCTCGATCAGCTCCAAAGCGGCCGACCAGACCAGTTCGTAGTGCTCGTCGTTCTCCTGGGCGCGGAACTGCTCGGCGGTGTGCCGGCACACCTCCTCGGGCGGGAACAGCAGCTCGGCCCCGCCCGACATCGCGGCGACCTGCGCCTGGCAGGCGCGTTCCAGCATGTAGATCATGTGGAACGCCTCCGCGATCGAGGTGCCGCCGACCAGCAGACCATGGTTCTGCAGCACCATCGCCTTGTGCTCGCCCAGATCGGCGACGATCCGCACGCGCAGGTCGGTGTCGAGCGCGATCCCCTTGTAGCCGTGATAGGCGAGCCGGCCGTAGAACTTGAGCGCGTGTTGCGAGATCGGCAGCAGCCCGTCCTTCTGCGCCGAGATCGCGATGCCGGCGGCGGTGTGCGTATGGACGACGCACATCAGGTCCTCGCGCGCCATGTGCACGGCGGAGTGGATGGTGAAGCCCGCCGCGTTGACGCGCCGGCTCTGCAAATCGGCGCCATCCTCCACGACGTTGCCGTCGAGATCGATCTTCACCAGGTCGGAGGCGCGCATCTGATGGAAGTTCACGCCGTACTTGTTGATGAGGAAGTGATGTTCCGGCCCCGGCAGGCGCGCGCTGATATGGGTGTAGATGAAATCGGTCATCCGGTGGTACGCGACCAGCCGGTACAGCGCCGCGAGGTCGCAGCGCAGCTTCCATTCCTCGGGGGAGACGCCGGCGAGCGCGGCCGGCGGCGTGGCGATGTTCATGGCGGGAGATTTCCTTTCGTGCAACACCAGCGGCTCAGTACCCGCGCCCCATTCGTTGTCATTGCGAGGACCGCGAAAGCGGGCCGAAGCAATCTCCTGCACACGGGCTGGGGATTGCTTCCCACCGCTTCGCGGTGGTCGCAATGACACGGTTGGGGAAGAGGGCATGGCCTCGCGCCGTCACTGTCGGCCAATCATCGCGCCCGCGCTAAGCTGCCGCAAGCTGCAGGCGCTGTGCGGTGCGGGCGCGGCCGATCAGGGGCAGCAGAGCCTTCAGCTCCGGGCCGTGATCCTCGCCAGTCAGCGCGCGGCGCAGTGGCAGGAACAAGGCCCGGCCCTTGCGGCCGGTGGCGCGCTTCACCGCGTCGGTCCAGTCGGGCCAGATCTCGGTGGTCCAGGGCTCGGGCGGCAGTGCGTCGAGCGCCGCGCGCAGCAGCGCGCGGTCCTCCTCCGCTTCGAAGACCGGGGGCACGATCTCGCCCGCGATCGTGTCCCACCAGCCGCGCGCCTCGCTGAGCAAATCCAGATTGCCGCGCACGGCGTACCAGAACGCCTCGGTCGCGCCGGCGGGAAGGCGATCGGAGACCTCGCGGAAGGAGGCCTCACGCAGCACGCGATGGTTGAGCGCGACGAGCTGCGCCGGATCGAACCGGGCGGCGGCGCGGGAGACGTGGGAGAGATCGAAGCCCGCGACCAGCGCCGCCATGTCGAGTGGCTCCGGATCGTCGCTGGTGCCGAGGCGCGCGAGATAGGCGGCGAGCGCCTTCGCCTCGATCCCGTCGCCGCGCAGCTTGCGGATCGACAGCGAGTCGAATCGCTTCGACAGCTTCTCCCCCGCCGCGTCGAGCAGCAACGGGAGATGCGCGAACCGCGTAGCGGCGGGATCGGCGCCCAATGCGGCGATCAGGTCGCGCTGCACTCCGGTGTTGGTCACGTGATCGGCACCACGGATGACATGCGTCACGCCAAACTCGATGTCATCGAGCGCGGAGGTCAGCGTGTAGAGCGGCGTGCCGTCGGCGCGCACCAGCACGGGATCGGAGACCGACGCCAGCTTCACCTGCTGGCGGTTGAGCACCAAATCGTCCCACGAGCTGACGCCGTCCGAGAGCCTGAAGCGCCAGTACGGACGCTTCCCGCCCGCCTCGGCCGCCGCGCGCTGCTCGGCCGTTAGGGCCAGCATCGCGCGGTCGTAAACGGGCGGCTGCTTGCGCCGGAGCTGGCGCTCCCGCTTGGCGTCCAGCTCCTCCTTGCTCTCGAAGCATGGATAGAGGCGGCCCGCTTCCTTCAGCCGCTCGGCGGCGGCGGCGAAGCGGTCGAGCCGGTCGGATTGGCGGAATGTCTCGTCCCATTCGATACCGAGCCAGCGCAGGTCGTGGCCGATCGCGTCGGCGTATTCGGGGCGAGAGCGCTCGGCGTCGGTGTCGTCGATGCGCAGCAGGAAGCGTCCGCCCGCACGGCGCGCGAACAGGAAGTTCATCAGCGCGAGGCGCGCGTTGCCGGCGTGCAGATAGCCGGTCGGGCTGGGGGCGAAGCGGGTCGAGGACCGTCATTCGTCCTCGTCGTCGTCCTCGCCGATGCGGCGCGGATCCAGCGCCCGCCAATCGCGCTCCTCGGCTCCCGCGGATCGGTCGACGAAATCGCCGAGCTCATTGGCGCTGCGCCAGCCGTCATCGCCGGCGTCGACGACCTCGGCGTCCTCACCGTAGGCGAACCAGGCCTCCAATACCTCCTTCGGCGTGGCGCCTGGGGCACGGCAATGCTCGACCGAGTCGCGCACGTAGCGGCGGGCGAACGCGTTGGCCTGCATTAGGGTGGGAAAGCCGCCCACCTCTTCCACGATATTGTCCTGTGCGCCGCCCGAGAGGTCGCGGATGCGTACGCGCCAGCCTCCGGGCGGGGCGAAAAGGTCGCCGCTCGTCTCCGACATGGCGGGAAGCTAGGCGTCCGGGACTTGCTTATCAACGCCGCCGCCGCGAAACTGCCGAAATGGCCGCTGAAACGACGGACAAGGCGATTCCGAGCGCCCAGGTGGTCGATGCGCCACCGCGCCGTCCGGCCAAACCCCCGGGCCCGTGCGCCATGGTCATCTTCGGGGCCGGCGGCGACCTCACCAAGCGGCTGCTGGTGCCGGCGCTCTACAACCTCTCGCACACCGGCTTGATCCCCGAGCATTTCGCGCTGATCGGCGTGGACCGGGTGGAGCACACGGGAGAGAGTTGGGGGAACAGCCTGTTCGACATGCTCAAGAGCTTCGTCGGCAACCCCGACAGCGAAAGCCAGATCGGCGAGATCGAGCCCGCGGCGTGGGGACGGCTGTCCGGCGCGATGTCCTATGTGCAGGGCGATATCACCAGCGACGATCTCTACGCCAAGCTGGGCAAGCACCTCGATGAGGTGGCGAGCCAGCGCGGCACCGGCGGCAACGTGCTGTTCTACCTCGCCGTCGCCGACCGCTTCTTCGCACCGGTGATCGACCATCTGGGGTCGGCGAAGCTCGTCGAGCACCAGGACGGGCGCTGGCGGCGGGTGGTGATCGAAAAGCCGTTCGGCCATGACCTCGCCTCCGCGCGCGCGCTGAACCAGCGCGTGGCGAACGCGCTGCGCGAGGACCAGACGTACCGGATCGACCATTTCCTCGGCAAGGAGACGGTGCAGAACATCATGGCGCTGCGCTTCGCCAATGGGATGTTCGAGCCGCTGTGGAACCGAGACCACATCAACCACGTGCAGATCACGGTCGCCGAGACCGTCGGCGTCGAGGGGCGCGGGCGCTTCTACGAGCAGACCGGCGCACTGCGCGACATGGTCCCCAACCATGTGTTCCAGCTTCTGGCGATGGTGGCAATGGAGCCGCCGGGCGGGTTCGACGCGCGCGCGATTCGCGGGCGCAAGGAGGATGTGTACGCCGCGCTGTGCAGCGTGCAGCCGGAGGACGCCGTGCGCGGCCAGTATGGCGCCGGGACGGTGCTGGGAAAGCAGACGGTCGCCTATCGCGACGAGCCGGATGTCGCGAAGGACTCCAATGTCGAGACCTATGTCGCCATGCGGCTTTCGATCGACAACTGGCGCTGGGCCGGGGTGCCGTTCTACCTGCGTACCGGCAAGCACATGTCGCAGCGCTACACGGAGATCGCGATCCGCTTCAAGCAGGCGCCCTACGCGCCATTCGCCGACACGCGCGTCGATGAGCTGCCGGCGAACTGGCTGGTGATCCACATTCAGCCGCGGGAGAGCATCACGCTGCAGTTCGAGGTAAAGCGCCCCGGACCGGTGGTCGACCTCGCCGCCGTGCAGATGCAGTTCCGCTACAATGACTGGTTCCCGCCGGAACCGAATGTCGGCTACGAGACGCTTATCTACGATGTCATGATCGGCGACCAGACCTTGTTCAATCGCGGCGACATGGTCGAGGAGACGTGGCGGGTCGTGCAGCCGGTGCTCGACGCATGGAAGGCGGCGAAGGCGGACTTCCCCAACTACGCCTCGGGCAGCGACGGCCCGGCGGCGGCGGATGCGCTGCTCGCCAGGGACGGCCGCAAGTGGCGGCCGGTAGGTGGGCTGGACGGGTCGAGGCGCTAGCGGCGCGCTGTCAGCCTCCGCTCGTACCACTGTGCCAGCATCGTGCTGGGAAACAGCAGCACGAAGTAGATCAGCGCGACCACGGTGTAGACCTCGAGCGGGCGATAGGTCGTCTCGGTGATGATGGTGCCCTGGTAGAGCAGGTCGGGCACCGCGATGGTCGACACCAGCGAGGTGTTCTTGAGCTGGGTGATCGACTGGTTGACGAAGGGCGGCACCATGCGCCGGACCGCCTGCGGCAGGATCACGAGGCGCATCATCCGCCAGGGCGACAGGCCGAGCGCGCGCGCGGCGTCCCACTGGCCGCGCTCGATCGAGATGATGCCGGCGCGGAAGATCTCGGCATAGAAGACGCCGGTGTAGAGCGAAAGCGTCGCCCCCGCCGCGGCGAGCGCCGGGATCTGCACGTGCAGCAGCACCGGCAGCGCATAATAGAACCACACGAGCTGTACCAGCAGAGGGGTGCACCGGAAGATTTCGATCAGCGCGATCAGCGGCGCGTTCAGGATGCGCGAGCGCGACAGCCGGCCGAGTCCGATGAGCAGGCCGATGACCAGGCCCGCGAACACCGTCGCGCCGGTGAAGGCCAGCGTGACCAGTGTGCCGCGCCAAAGCAGCGGCCAGTAGCGGACGAGGAAACTGAAGTCCCAGGTGTAGTGCATCGACCCTCACCCGGCGTGCTGACGCGCGCCGGCCTCTCCCAGAGGGAGAGGCGGACGCATACGGACCACCTCTCCCTCGGGGAGAGGTCGCCGCGCGCTGGCGCGGCGGGTGAGGGTCAGAACGTCAGCTCCGACGGAATCTGATCGCGCTTCACGCCTTCGAGCTCAAGGCCGGAGATCAGCCATTCGCGGAGCTGGCCGATGCCGCGGTTGAAGTCGAGCCAGGCGTTGACGACGTCGAGGAACCGCGTGTCCGGCCCGTACTGGATGGCAAGCGCGCTGGGTAGCGCGACGGTGGGCTGGCCCAGCAGGTACCACTTCCCCAGCGAGGGGTTCTTCGCCACCGCCGACAGGCCGAGCATCGCGGCGAGGATATCGACGTCGACGCGCCCCGATTGCAGCGCGAGCAGCGCCTGGTCGCGGGTCGCGAAGCCCATGAGCTGGGCCTTGGGGGCGAACCGCTTCGCCACTGTCTCGTGCAGCGAGCCGATATCGAAGGAGACCCGGATGTCGGGCTTGTTGATATCGTCCCAGGTCTTCGGCGACAGGCCTGGCTTGGCGAGGCAGCCGAACGGGTGGATCAGCATCGGGTGGGTGAAGCGGATCGACAGCGCGCGCTGCGGCGTCGGGTTCAGCGCGAAGCAGAGGTCGACCTTGTCGGTCTGCAAATCGAGCACCGAGGTGCCGTACGTCGCCTCCACATAGGCGAGCTTGGCGTCGAGCACGTTGGCGATGCTGTTCGCCATCTCGATGCACGCCCCGCCCCAGGCGCCGGTCGCGATGTCCTTCTGGAAATAGGGCAACTCGCCGGGGAGTGCCGCGATGCGCAGCGTCTTGGTGCGCCGAATGCGATCGAGCGTGCTCTCCCCCGGCGCCTGCGCGCGCGCGGACCCGATCATCGCGACCGGCAGCAGGCCGACACCCGCCGCCAGCGTGCGGCGTCCGAACTTGTCCATCGTCCTTCACTCCCCCAGACACGGTTGTTTCAGGGAGCATGTCGGCGCGTTCCGGGGCGCGCAAGTCCCTGGTCACGTACCGGAGACGGGACCATGCTGGGCCATGAGCATCATCCCCGAGAGCGCCAGCAACATCGCCTTCCTGGGCCATACCGACAATGACGGGCACGGCGACTGCGTGCAGGTGATGGTGGCGCGCGGGCACGCCTATATGGGCACCCGCACCAGCCGCGGCGTCGCCGTCACCGACGTGCGCGACCCGCGCGCGCCGCGGCCGGTCAACTGGCTGCCCATCCATCCGAACTCCTGGTGCATGCACCTCCAGGCGGCGGAGGATCTGCTGCTGGTGATCGAGGAGCTCGACCTCAAGGCGCTGCTGACGATCAACGAGTATTATGGGCAGTCGAACCAGGTCGACAGCCGCCGCTACGGCACGCGGGGCAAGGATTTCTCGGCCGGGATGCGGGTCTACGACATCAAGGACCCGGCGAATCCACGCGCGATCGGCTTCATGGAGGTGGCGGGCCTCGGCCTGCACCGCATCTGGTGGACGGGCGGGCACTACGCCTATGCCTCGGCGCTGCTCGACGGGTTCCTCGACCACATCCTGGTCGTCATCGACATGGCCGATCCGACACGCCCGAAGGAGGTCGGGCGGTGGTGGATCCCCGGGATGCACACGGCGGGCGGAGAGACGCCAAGCTGGAGCAACCGCGTGGCGTTGCACCACGCGGTGGTAGCGGACGGCATCGCCTATTGCAGCTGGCGCGACGGCGGCCTCACCATCCTCGACGTCGCCGATCCCGCGTCGCCGCTGCTGATCGCGCATCGCAACTGGTGCCCGCCGTTCGGCGGCGGCACGCATTCAGCCCTCCCGCTGCATTCGCGCGACCTGCTGGTCGTCGCCGACGAGGCGGTGCGCAACATCGACCAGGACCAGATGAAGCGCATCTGGATGTTCGACATTCGCGCCAAGGAGAACCCGGTCTCCATCGCGACCTTCCCGATCCCCGCCGAGCAGGACTACGTCGCCAAGGGCGGCCAGTTCGGGCCGCATAATCTGCACGAGAACCGCCCCGGCTCTTTCGTCAGCGACCGGATCGCGTTCGCGACGTATCAGAGCGCGGGCGTGCGGGTCTACGACATCGCCGATCCGTTCCGCCCCGAGGAGATCGGCCATTTCGTGCCGCCGATGCCGACGCGCTGGATGGAGCCGCTGCGCGGGCGGGCGCAGATGCGCCACACGGCGGACATCTTCGTCTCGGCGGACGGGCTGATCTACGCGACGGATTACGACGCCGGGCTGTACATCCTGGAGTGGAAGGGCCCCTGATCAACTTTTCGCTCGGGCGTGGGATGGGAGAACCGGGAGAAGGGAGCGCGGCTTTTCGCAGGACGCGCCGACCTGGCGCGCTCCCTTACCGAGGATCGAGGCCCCCATGGAAGACGACGTCCGCGAAATGCTGACCGAGGAGCTCAAGGACGCGTACAGCGCCGAGAAGCAGGCGCTGCGCTGCATGCAGAAGGCGCTGCGTAGCGCGAGCGATCCTGCCCTGCGGGAAGGCATCCAGCTCCATATCGAGCAAACCCAGACCCATATCGAGCGGGTCGAGAGCGCGATGGAGACGCTCGACGTCCGCCCCGGGCGCAAGGTCTGCGAAGCCATGCGTGGGCTGGTCGAGGAGGCGCAGAACCAGATCGGGGAACATGACAAGGGACCGATCATGGATCTCGTGATCGTCGCCGGCATGCAACGGATCGAGCACTATGAGATCGCCGCTTACGGCACCGACATCGCGCTCGCCGAGGCGGTAGGCGAATCCGAGGTGTTGAAGCTGTTGCGCCAGACGCTCGAGGAAGAGAAGCAGACCGACCTCAAGCTGACCGAGGTCACCAAGCAGCACATCATGCCGGCGGCGCTTTCGGAGGAAAGCGAGGAAGAGGAGCGCGCCCCACGCAGGGCGAAAGCGAGCAGCCGCGCCCGCGCCGCGTCGTGATCCGAGGCTGGCCTACGCGCCGAGCAGGCCGGGGAACACGACGCTCGCCGCGTAGGCCAACCCGACGCCGATCAAGAGGGCGGTGACGCCGATGCCGGCGATGTTCCAGCCGATCCCGTTGCGGTGGGTGCCCATCACCTCGGAATCGTTGGCGATCAGCAGCAGGAACACCAGGGCGGGCGGCATCGCCAGCACGGCGACGATGTTGACGATCAGAACAATCTGCTCGAGCGGCATCCCGGGAATCAGCACCACCGCGGCGGCGAGCGCCGAGGAGCCCGCGAGCGCAGCATAGAACACCCAGGCCTCCGACAGCGGCGCATTCAGGCTGTGCGGCTTGCGCAGCACCTCGGCGAACGCATAGGCCGAAGAGGTGGAGATCGCGATCGCCGCGACCGCGCCCGCCTCGAAGATGCCGAGCGCGAACAGCGCCGCGCCGGGATAGCCGACATAGGGCTCGATCGCCTCGGCGAACTGCGCCGCCTGCCAATTCTCCGCGCTGATCCCGTGCGCGAACAGCGGCGCGGTGGCGATGATCGCGGCGACGCCGAAGGTCGCGGCAAGGACCGAGCCGAGCGCGGTATCCCAGCGCGCGGCGCGGATGTCGCCGGCATCGAGCCCCTTGTCCGCCGTCGCGCCCTGCTGGAAGAACAGCATCCACGGCGTCACCGTGGCGCCGACATTGGCGACGAGCAGGGTGAGCGTCTCGCCGGTGAGCCCGCCCGGCAGCGGTTGCCAGGTCGCCATCGCGTGACCGACCGCCCCCCAATCGGGCCGGCTGAGCAGCGCAACCGGGACGAACACCGCGTTGCAGAACGCGAGCCCGAGCACGATCCGCTCCCACGTCGCGTAGCGCGCCGTGGCGGCCGAGCCCATCACGAGGAGGACGGAAGCGGCGACGGCGATGGCAGGGGGGACGCCGAAGAAGCCCAGCCCCGCGCGGATGCCGATGAACTCGGTGATCAGGGTCAGCACGTTACCGACCAAGAGGTCGATCATCGCGAAGCCGCCCCAGAAGGCGCCGAAGCGGTCGTAGATCAGCTCGGCATGGCCGTGCCCGGTGACCGCGCCGATGCGCGCCGCCATCTCCTGGACGATGAAGCCGAGGGCGAAGGTCGCAGCGACGAAGGGCAGGAAGAAGCCGATGCCGAAGCGCGCGCCCGTCGCCGCATAGGAGAGCATCGAGGGCGCGTCGTTCTCGCCCAGGAAGACGAGGATCCCAGGGCCGGCGAGCAGCGCGAACAGGCGTAGCCGGCCGCCACGCCGGCCGCGCAGCCGCTCGGCGGCGACCCGCGTCTCCGCCCGCCGGAGATCCTCGCGGCGGGGCGCGCCGGCGGACACGCGGAAGTGGCCCGTCAGATCAGGTGGATGAGTTGCACCGCGACGACGCCGACCATCAGGACGACGTAGACCCGCAGCCCCCAGATCAACGCCGAGACGCGCGCCGACAGGTGGCGGGGCGGCCAGCTCCTGGCCCGCCGCACGGCCGAACGGTTCGCCTCCTCCGCGTGATCCAAGGCCTGAATGCCTGCCTGCGCCATCGCTCGCCTCCTGACGAGGCACAATTTAGCTCAAGCTACAGATCAGTCAAGAGGGTTCCGAATGGAGCCTGGGTGACCAATCCGGTGCGAGGCTACACAAGGGCAGAACGCTTTCATCGCCGGCGGCGAAGGGGTATTGCGAGCGTGACGCTGACGTGACGGAGCGCGCGTGGAGCCCTCGCCAGAGGATGCACTGGGACATATGCCCGCCGAGCCGACCCAGGCCGAGCGGTTCGGCAAGGCACGCTCGGCGCAGTCGGTCGCGCTGACCGAGGACTATGTGGAGCTGATCGCCGATCTGATGGCGGCGGGCGGCGAGGCGCGGCTGGTCGACATCTCCCGCCGCCTCGGCGTCTCCCATCCCACCGCCGTGAAGGCGATCCAGCGCCTGAAGCGCGAGGGGCTGGCGACCGGGCGGCCGTATCGCGGCGTGTTCCTGACGCCTGCCGGACAGGAGCTCGCCGAGCGGGTGCGCACGCGCCACCGGGTCGTGGTGGAATTGCTGCTCGCGGTCGGCGCGCCGCCCGACGCGGCGGAGGCGGATGCGGAAGGGATCGAGCACCACGTCTCCCGCGCGACGCTCGACGCGTTCAGCCGCTTCCTGACGTCGCGGCGCTAGCCATGGTCGACGACCCCGCCGTCCTGGTGGTGGGCGCAGGGCCTACCGGGCTGCTGCTCGCCTGCGAGCTGCACCGGCGCGGCATCGCCTGCCGCATCATCGACGCGCACGCGGCGCCGCTTTAACTGGGACCGCGCCACCGTCGTGCATCCTCGCTCGCTGGAAATCTTCGATGCGCTGGGGATTGTCGGGTCGCTGCTCGCCACGGGGCCAGGCAGCGCGTGCTGCGGCTGCATTCGGATGACGCCATGCTGGGACAAACCGATCTCGCGCTGTGCGGAAGCCGCTTCCGGTTCAACGTCGGCGTCTCCGAGGAGGTCGTGGAGTCGCTGCTGGCCGACTATTCGCGCCGGCAGGGCGGCGCGGAGGTCGTCCGATCGGCGCGACTTGTGCGGCTGGAGGAACGCGAGGATGGAGTGCTCGCGACCCTAGAGCATGACGGCGCGACGGAGCGCCATGCGGTGCGATGGGTCGTCGCCTGCGACGGCCTGCACAGCACGGCACGGACGCTCAGCGGGATCGGCATGGTGGGGCACGAGATCCCGGAATCCTGGGCAGTGTTCGACGCGACCCTGCCGGGCTGGGCCGGATCGTATGAGGGGAATTTCGGCTATCTGGACGCGATCCCGGTGATCCTGACCGCGCTGCCGGAGCGGCGCTGGCGGGTCTATGTGCGGCCGAGCGCGCCCGATTCCGACCTGGTCGCCGACGCTGCGGCGACGTTGCGCCGCTACATCCCGAACGCTGCCTTCGCCAATGTGACCAGCTCGGCGCGCTATCATTGCCATTCCAAGGTCGCGACGCGGTTCCGCGCCGGGCGCGTCCTGCTGGCGGGCGACGCGGCGCATGCCTGCACACCGGCCCAAGGGCACGGGATGAACAGCGGCCTGGGCGATGCATTCAATCTCGGCTGGAAGCTGGCGCTGGTGTGCGAGGGGCATTGCTCGCCCGATCTTCTCGATAGCTACGAGGCGGAGCGGCGTCCGGTGGCGCTGGCGATCACCGCGTCGGGCGATACCACTGAATCCGGGCAGACCGAGACCGATCCGGTGAAACGGCGTGCCCGCGATGCGCATATAAGGGCGGCATTCGCCGATCCGGTGGCGGCCCGCGCCCAGGCAGCAGCGCTGTCGGAGCCGGACGTGGACTATGCGGACTCCCCGATCGTGATGGGGGACAACAACGAGGCGCTGTCTCCGGGCCAGCGCGTGCCGGATGGGGTCGCGGTGCGGCGTCCCGACGGCACGGCATGCATGCTGCATGAGCTGACCGACCGCTCGCGCCATACCGCGCTGCTGATCGGCGGCGCGGCGGCCGATGGTGCGGTGCTAGCCGCGCTGGAGCGGGCGGCTGCGGCGAACGGAGCGCCTGTCGTCGAGGCGGTGGTGGCGCTGAAGGTGGGAGCCGGCAATGGCAGCCCGTACGTACGCAAGCCTGATGCCGGAGTGTGCCGGGCAACTGGGGGTGGGTGCCACCCCGTTGCTGGTCGTGCGTCCCGACGGGCATGTCGGATTGCGGGCCGACAGTGGTCACCTTGCCGCGCTGGATGCGTACGGCGCGCTGCTGCGGCAAGGAGTACATTAAGGGATGCCGGTCCGCGGAGGACGCCTCAACCATCGCGCGATGTTGTTGGCCGCACGCTGCGGAGAAGGGCGCGGCACGGGCCATACTCGCCTCGCCGGCTGCCGCGTCGGCAGCCGATCCGTGAAGGAGGCAGAGATGGCAGTTGCCAGCGTGTCGAAGATCACCGCAGCATCGCCGACGAGCTTCGATGCGGCGATCAAGGAGGGGCTCGCGCGGGCCAGCAAGACACTGCGCGGCATCACCGGCCTTCACGTCGTCGAAGAGAAGGCAAGCGTGAAGGGCGGGTCAATCGAGGAATATCGGGTCACGATGGAGGTGACCTTCATTCTCGAACAATGAGAAGCTGAGTGTCGGACGGGCAGCGCGCCCGCCGTCATGGCTTCAGGTAGGCGTAGTGCTGCTCCTCTAATTCCAGGATCTGTACGGCGCCGGAGGGGACCGAGCGGGCCGGCGGGAGCACCTCCAGCTTGCGGTTGAGCGCCTCCGAGGTGTGGGCGAGCGCGATCGCGCAGGCGTCGAAGGTGATCCGCGGGTATTTCGCGTGGATGTCGGCGATCTCCTTGGCGACGGGAGACAGGTCTTTCGCGAACATCGTCACGCCGCGCCCATTGGCGACGATCTCGACCGTGACCGTGTCGCCCTCGGAGCGGTAGTGGTCGATCACGTTGGTGGCGTTGTGCAGCGCCTCGATCATGATCTCGCGCTCCGGATCGTCGACATGGATCACCAGACGGTGGCTCTGCCCGTGCGCCCAGGCGAGCGCCGGGGCAGCGAGGATCAAGGTCGTCAACAGCGCGAGTCGAAGATTGCGCATCAATTGTCTCCTCTTGGCTATCGCTGGAGGGTGAAGCTGAACAGCCGTTCGCGTCCGAGCATGAACACGCGCCCGCCGCGCGGGAACAGGCGAGCGATGGCGGGATCGCGCACGTCGAGCCCGCCCGTGTAGGCGCCGAAGGCGGGCATCAGGAGCCGGTGCGCATCAGTGACGAAGCAGGGCCGGTTCACGATGGTGGCGCGCGCCGGCATCGCGGCCTTGGGGTGAAAATGCCCGCTGATCTCGCCGGGCGCGGCGCGCGCCACGGCTTGGTGTCGGAAGACGAGGCTGCCCGCCTCGAACACCGCGACCGATTCGCCACCGAGCCCCTCTGGCGGCGCGGGGTCGTGGTTGCCGCGGACCCAGATCAGCCGCAGCCCCGACGCGATCGCGCCGATCCGGTCCGCCTCGTGCGCCGGCAGCCTTCCGGCGCCCCCCTCGTCATGAAACGAGTCCCCCAGCGCGAGCAGCACGCGCGGCCGCCAGTGGCGCAGCAGCAGTATCAGGCGATCGAGGGTCGCGCGGGTGTCGAAGGGCGGCAGCAGCATGCCGCGCCGCGCGAACGACGATCCCTTCTCCAGATGCAGGTCGGAGACGATGAGCATCTCCAGCGCCGGCCAGTAGAGCGCGCCAGCCGGATCGAGCATCAGGCGCTCGCCCGCGAGATGCAGCGGAGCCGCGCTCATGCGCGCCGGTCGAACAGGTCGCGCTGGACGCGCGCCGCGACGTTGCGGCGGTGGATTGCCGGGACCTGGCGCGGCGACGGCGCGGGCGGCGGCTCCGCATCCGCCATCGCCTCGGCGACGATCGCCTCGGCCTCGGCGAGCAGCGCGTCCTCGTCGGCATCGGAGCGCACGCTCTCCCGCCCGATCTCCAGCAGCACCGGGACGGCAAGCGGGGAGACGCGGGAGAGCGCCATATGCACGATCCGCCCGCGCACCCGCGCGAGCATCGCGGCGACGCGGCCGAGGTCGATCATCCCCGACGCGGCGTCGGCGCGGGTGGCGCGCAGCAGCACATGGTCGGGCTGATGGCGGCGCAGCACGTCGTAGATCAGGTCGCTGCTGACGGTGACCTGGCGCTTGTTCTTCTCCGCACCCGGATGATGGCGCTCGATCAATCCGGCGATGACCGCGACGTTGCGGAAGGTCCGCCGCAGCATGGAGCTGTCTTCCATCCATGCTTCGAGGTCGTCGCCCAGCATGTCCTGGTCGAACAGCGCGGCGACGTCGGTCGGCTGGTTGGCGGACCAGATGCCCAGCACGTAGTCGGTGGCGACGAAGCCGAGCGGGGCGAAGCCCGCCCGCTCCATGCGCTTGGTCAGCAGCATGCCGAGCGTCTGGTGCGCGTTGCGCCCCTCGAAGCAATAGGCGACGAGATGCCAGCGATCCCCGCGCGGGAACGTCTCCACCAGCAGGTCGCGCCGTCCCGGCAGGCGGGAGCGGGCACGCTGCAGGCGCAGCCAGTCGCGCACGCCTTCCGGGAAGGCGTTCCAACGCGACGGCTCCTGCAAGAGCGCGCGCACGCCGTCGGCGAGATTGGTGGTGAGCGGAAGCCGGCCGCCCTCGTAGGCGGGGACCAGCGGCTCCCCCTGCCCGCCTTCCGCCGCCTCCACCCAGGTCTCGCGCAGACGGAGGAAGCGGAGCAGGCGGCCCGCGAACATGAAGGTGTCGTTCGGGCGCAAGAGCGAGACGAAGTATTCCTCGACCTCACCCAGCACCGGGCCAAGGCCGCGCTTGCTGGCGAGGCGCACCTTGATCAGCGGCGCCTCGACAATCGTGCCGATATTCATGCGGTGCTGGCGCGCGACACGGGTCGAGCGGACATGCACCGTGCCGCGGGAATCGCGGAACAGCTTGCGGTAGCGTTCATAGGCGCCGAGCGCATAGCCGCCGTTCTCGACGAATTCCAGCACGTCGTCGAAATCCTTGCGCGACAGCGCGGCATAGGGCGCGGCTGTCATGACCTCGGCGTACATCGCATCGGGATGGAACGGCGCGGCGCAGGCCATGCCGAGCAGGTGCTGGGCGAGCACATCGAGCCCGCCGGGGCGCGGCGGATCGCCATCGAGCTCGTGCGCGGCGACGCCCGCCATGGCGGCCTCGCATTCCAGCACCTCGAAGCGGTTGGCCGGCACGAGCAGCGCGTTCGAGGGCTCGTCCATGCGGTGGTTGGCGCGCCCAACGCGCTGGAGAAGGCGCGAGACTCCCTTGGGGGCGCCGACCTGGATCACCTGATCGACGCCGCCCCAGTCGATGCCGAGATCGAGCGAGGAGGTGGCGACGACGGCGCGCAGCCGTCCCTCCGCCATCGCCGCCTCCACCTTGCGGCGCTGGGCGATCTCCAGACTGCCGTGATGCAGCGCGATCGGCAGGACCGGGTCGTTGAGGCGCCAGAGCGCCTGGAACATCAGCTCCGCCTGGGCGCGGGTGTTGACGAAGACGATCGTCATCCCGGCGCCCTGGATGCGGGCCATGACCTGCGCCGCCGCCTCGAGCCCCATATGGCCCGACCAGGACAGCTCGCCCGCCGGCACCATGATGTCGAGAGCAGGTGTCGCGCCGCCCTCGGCCTCGATGGTGCGGGATGCGCCGACATAGGCGGCGATCGCAGCGGGGTGGGCGACGGTCGCCGACAGGCCGACCCGGCGCATCCCGGGCGCGAGTGTCGCCAGGCGCGCGGCGCAGAGGGCGAGCTGGTCGCCGCGCTTGCCGCCGGCGAGCGCATGTACCTCGTCCATCACCAAGGTCGCGAGACTGCCGAACAGAATGGGCGCGTCGGACAGGCTGAGCAAGAGCGAGAGGCTCTCGGGCGTGGTCAGCAGGATGTTGGGGGGTGCCGCGCGCTGGCGGGCGCGCCGGTTTGCCGGCGTGTCGCCGGTGCGGGTCTCGATGGTGACGGGGAGCCCCATCTCGTCGACCGGGCGCGTCAGGTTGCGCGCGATATCGGTCGCCAGCGCCTTGAGCGGGCTGACATAGAGCGTGTGCAGGCCGGGGCGCGGGTCGGCGGCAAGCTCGATGAGTGTCGGGAGGAAGCCCGCGAGCGTCTTGCCGCCGCCCGTGGGCGCGATGAGCAGCACGCTCTCGCCGTTCCTCGCAGCGTCGAGCATCGCGAGCTGATGCGGGCGCGGCTGCCAGCCCCGGGCGGCGAACCAGGCGACGAAGACGGAGGGGAGAGTGGCAGACTTCATGTGTTCGAAAGAGTTAGCACGGAGAAGCAGAGAGACAGACACGGAGAGCCACGGAGAGCAGATTATGCTGCTGGAGAGCACATTGACCGAACAGGTCATTGGCCTGTCGATGGAGGTCCATCGGGGCCTTGGGCCTGGACTGCTCAAATCGGCCTACGAGACATGTCTATGCTTTGAGCTTCGCGAAGCCGAAATTCCTTTCCAACGCCAGGTAGGACTTCCTGTCGTCTACAAGGGCGTGCGCCTCGATGCGGGATTCCGAGCCGACCTGTTGGTCGCGCGCAGCCTGATTCTAGAGATCAAATCGGTCACTGCCATCACGGCGGTGCATGAAGCTCAAATCCTCACATACTTGCGGCTCAGCGGCTGCCGCGTGGGCCTTCTGCTCAATTTCAACGCGCTGCGGCTCAAGGATGGCCTGCGGCGCTTCGTCTTGTGACGATCTCCGTGGCTCTCCGTGACCTCCGTGGTTGACTTCCAACTCGCCTCACCCCTCCTCCGCCTCCTCGTCGAGCATGGCGTCGCGGTGGACGTGAGCGGCCATCAGGAGGCCGAAGCCGAACATCACCGTCAGCATCGCCGACCCGCCGTGCGAGATCAGCGGCAGCGGCACGCCGCCGACCGGGATCGCGCCCATCACCATGGCGATGTTGACGAAGACATACATGAAGAAATTGAACGAGATGCCGAGCGCCAGCAGCCGGCCGAACTGGTTGCGGCAGCGCAGCGCGATCGCCATGCCGGTGAGCACGATCAAGCAGAGCAGCGCCATCACCGCGACTGCGCCGACGAACCCTGTCTCCTCGCCGATGATGCTGAAGATGAAGTCGGTCTGCTTCTCGGGCAGGAAGTCGAGATGCGCTTGGGTGCCGTTCAGGTACCCCTTGCCCCACATCCCGCCCGAACCGAGCGCGATCTTCGATTGCAGGATGTTGTAGCCGGCGCCGAGCGGGTCGGACTCTGGGTGCAGGAAGGTTTCGATCCGCGCCTGCTGATAGTCATGCAAATGGCTGTACGCGAACCTCGCGACCAGCGGGATCGGCGCCAGCACCAGGGCGAACTTCCACCACCGCACGCCCGCGGCGAACATCACCGCCGCGCCGACCGCCGCGGTGATGACGGCGGTGCCGAGATTGGGCTCCTTCAAGATCAGCATCACGGGCGCGACGATGGCGAGCACCGGCACTATCAGGAACAGCGGGTTGCCGATCCGCTCCCAGGTCGCCTTGCGGAACCAGGCGGCGAGCAAGAGAACGAGAGCGATCTTCATCAGCTCGCTCGGCTGGATCTGCAGCCCGCCCAGGTCGATCCAGCGCTGCGCCCCCTTGCCGACATGCCCGTAGCGCAGCACCGCGACCAGCAGCGCGAGCGAGACGGCGTAGAGCGGCCAGGCGAGCCGCACCAGCCAGCGCGGATCGATCATCGCGACGACGATCATCATGATCAGTCCGGCCGCGAAGCGCATCGTGTCCGGATCGGCATAAGGGCGTGGCGCGCCCCCCGCGACGCTGTAGAGCGCAGCGTAGCCGACGGCGGCGAGCGCGCAGAGCAACAGGACGAAGGTCCAGCTGATCCGCCACAGCTTTGCGGTGACGTCGAAGCCGGGCGCCCGCCAGGGGCGGCGCTCCATCCTCATCGCGCCGTCCTCATCGCGTCGGCTCGCGCGCGGCGACGATCGCGACCGGCTCGCCGTCGCGCCCCGCAGGGTCGCGCCGCAGCGTCTCCATCATCACGTCGCGCGCGAGCGGCGCGGCGGCGGTGGCGCCGGCGTTGCCGTGCTCGATCACCACCGAGACCGCATAGCGCGGCGCCGCATAGGGGGCGAAGGCGACGAACAGCGCGTTGGGACGCAGCCGCCAGGGCAGCTTGGCGCTGTCGAACCCATGCTCGCGCGCGTAGCGCGACACCCGCACCACTTGCGCCGATCCGGTCTTGCCGGCGAGCTGCCAGCGTGGGTCGGGCAGCCGGGCTTCCGGCGCGGTGCCGCCGCGCTCATTCACCACCGCGAACATGCCCTCGCGCACCGCTTTCAGCATCTTCTCCGGCACCGCGAGCACGGGCCAATCCTCGGGCCGGCCACCGGACAGGGGCTGGCGGTTGATGGTGCGGGTCAGGTGCGGCTGCACAGCGCGCCCGGTCGCGATCCTCGCGGCATAGGTCGCGAGCTGCAGCGGCGAGACCTGGATGTAGCCCTGGCCGATGCCGGCAACCACTGTGTCGCCGAGGTTCCAGGGATGCCCCTTGGAGCGGCGCCAGGCGCGGGTCGGTATCAGCCCGACGCGCTGGCTGGGCAGGTCGATCGCCAGCTCGGTGCCGAGACCGAGCCGGTGCCCGGTCGCCGCAATGGCGTCGATCCCGGCCTTGAGGGCCACCTGGTAGAAAAAGACGTCGCAAGAGTTTTTGATCCCGCCGTGCAGGTCGAGGCTGCCGTGCCCGCCCTTTCGCCAGCAATGGAAGCGGGCATTGCCGAGGTCGAAATAGCCGGGGCAGTTGAAGCGCTCGGAGGCGGTTATCGCCCCCGATTGGAGTGCCGCGAGGGCCACCGCCATCTTGAAGGTCGAGCCGGGCGCATAGAGGCCGTTGGTCGCCTTGTTGACCAGCGGGCCGCGCGGGTCGCGCGACCAGGCCTCCCACTGGCTCTGCGGCACGCCAGCGTTGAACACGGTGGGGTCGAAGGATGGGTTGGAGGCCATCGCCATGACCTCCCCGTTGCGGCAGTCGAGCACGACGACGCTCGCGGCCTCCTGACCGAGCCGGGCGAGCGTCGCCTGCTGCAGGCCGGTGTCGAGCGTGAGGCCCACATCCACGCCGGGCTGGCCCTCCTCGCGCGCGAGCTCGCGGATCACCCGGCCGAGCGCGTTGACCTCGAGGCGCACGTCGCCTGCCTTGCCGCGCAGCGGCTCGTCGCGGCTCTTCTCGATGCCGGCGCGTCCGACGCGGATGCCGGGCAGCGACAGCATCGGATCGCTCTCCACGTCGGCGTCGGTCGGCGGGGCGACATAGCCGACGATGTGCGCGAGGTCCTCGCCGAGCGGGTAGATCCGCGTGGTGCCGACATCGACGAGAATGCCAGGCAGGTCGGGGGCGCTGACCTCGATCCTGGCCATGTCCTGCCAGTCCAGGAACTCGCGCACCAGCACCGGGATGAAGGCGCGGTGACGCTTGACCTCGTGCTCGATGCGGGCCCGCTCGCGCGGTTCGAGCGGCACCAGGGCGGAGAAGGCGTCGAGCGTCGCGCCCACGTCGCGCGCCTGCTCGGCGATCAGCAGGGCGCGCCAGTTCAGCCGGTTGCCCGCGACCACGAGGCCGGCCCGGTCGATGATCCGCCCGCGAGGCGGGGCCAGCATCCGCACGCTGATGCTGTTGTCCGTGGATTTGGCCGCGTAGGTCCCGTTCTCGTCGACCTGGACGTGGTAGAGCCGCGTACCGAGCACGCCTAGCGCACCGATCTGGCCCGCCATCATCAAGGCGGCGCGGCGAGTAAACACGCGCCGGCGCGGATCGGGACCGCGCGAGTCCGGGCGCCAGGACGCGGGGTTCCAGGGCTGTACGCTCCAGTGCCGGCCGCGCCAGGGCTTGGGCTGCCAGGGAAGGCGCATGCTCAGGCCTGTCCCGTTTGCAGGCCCGGCCGGCCGAAGCCGAACAGCAGCGCGAGCGACGGGTGCAGCGCGGCGGCGAACAGCGCGACGAGAAAAACCGGCCCCACGGGCAGCGCGCGCAGGCTCAGCAGGGAGGCGAGCGCCCAGGTGATCGCCGCCACCCAAGCCGCGACGCCGAGGAAGGCGAGCCAGATCAGGACGAGCCCGCGTCCAAGCAGCCTCGCGCGCAGGCGCAGCGCCACCGCGCGCGCGGCCAGCAGGGTGATCGCGCCGATCCCGATCGGCAGCCAGCCAAGCAGGTCGCACAGCAGCCCGATCGCGAACACCGCGATTGCGGGCATCGTGGCGGGCCGGGTCAACGAGTAGTGGAAGACGCAGATCAGCGCGAGCGCCGGACGCAGCGCCGGCTGACCTGGCAGCCCAAATGGAACCCCGGTCAGCAGCAGCAGGACCAGGGTGAGCGCGACCGGCACGCAGGCGCGCGCGAGGCCATCGACCCGAGCGCCTAGCGTCGGCTCGGGGCGGATCGCGGGGGTGGGGCCGTACTCGACCATCCCCGCGGGTCAGCCGGCGGGCTTCGGGGCCGGCCTGGCCTCCGCCGCCGCGCCGCCGCCCAGCCGGTAGTCGAACAGACGCAGGATCGTGAGATGCTCCATATCGGCGGCAGGCACCACCTCGGGCACATGCGCGGCCGTCCAGTGAATGGTGCCGACCGGCAGATTGGGCGGGAAGGCGTTCGCCTCTCCCGATGTCACCACCCGGGCGCCTTCCTCCGGCGCCGCCTCGGCCCAGTAGAGCAGCCTGGGGTTCGATCCGTTGCTGCCGGCCAGGATGGCCTTCTCGCCCGCCGCCGCCGGCGGGGCCGATGCAGCCGGCCCTGCCGGCGGCGCCGCGGCGGCGGCGGTCTTCGCAGGGGGCTGGATCAGCACCGGGATGCGGCTGTTGATGTCGGTGATGAGCAGCACGCGCGCGGTCCTGGCACCCACCTCCGTCACCCGCCCGACCAGCCCGGTGCCGTCGAGCGCGATCTCCCCGCGCCGCACGCCGTGCCTCGGGCCGAGCGCCAGCAGCACGGCGCGCGCATAGAGCCCGCCGTCGTCGGCGACCACGCGGGCGGTCACGAACGGCACGGCGGGGTCCGGAATCCAGGCGAGGAGCGACTTCAGCCGCGCGTTCTCCCGCTCGAGGGCCAGCGCCACGTCCTGCCAGCGGCGGAGCTCCTTCACCTCGCCGCGCAAACGGGCGTTGTCGGTGCGCATCGACCAGAGTGTCGCGACGTCCGCGACGCTCGCGCGCAGATCGGCGGCGGGACGCGCGAGGAACGCGTAGAGCGGCCCGAGGGTATCGCCCAGCCCCACGCGGGCCTGGTCCACGAGCACCGTGTCGGCCTTGCCGATCAACATGACGGCGAAGGAGAGCGCGAACAGCGCCGGGAGCGTCAGGCGGGACAGGGCTTGCCGGGTCAGGACGGAGAGCCGGATCATGCGAGGCCTTTTATGCGTCGAGGCCGGGTTAGCCGCCGCCCGACAACTCTATCTTTTCCCGCGACAGGCGCGGGAGCGAAAGTGAAGCGTGGTCAATACATCGTCGTGAGCACGTTGCGCAGCCGCTTCGGCTCCTCGAGCGCGCGGCCGGTGCCGAGGGCGACGCATTGCAGGGCGTCCTCGGCCACCGCGACCGGCAGGCCGGTCGCGGCGCGCAGCACCTGGTCGAGGCGAAACAGCAGGCTGCCGCCGCCGGTCAGCACGATCCCCTTGTCGACAATATCGGAGGCGAGCTCGGGCGGCGTGTTCTCCAGCGCGACCTTCACCGCGTCGACGATCTGAAACACCGGCTCGCTCAGGCTGTCGGCGATCTGGGTCTGGCTGATCGCGATCTCCCGCGGCACCCCGCCCATCAGGTCGCGGCCCTTGACCTCCCGCCACAGCCCATCGTCGCCATCCTCGGGCGCGGCGGCGGCGCCGATGTCCATCTTGATGCGCTCCGCGGTGGATTCCCCGATCAGCAGGCTATGGTTGCGGCGGATGTAGCTGATGATGGACTCATCCATCTTGTCGCCGCCGACGCGGACGCTGCGCGAATAGACGATCCCACCCAGCGAGATCACCGCGACCTCAGTGGTGCCGCCGCCGATGTCGACGATCATGCTGCCCGAGGGCTCGGTTACCGGCAGGCCGGCGCCGATCGCCGCGGCCATCGGCTCCTCGATCAGCAGCACGCGCCGCGCGCCCGCGCTCTCGGCGCTCTCCTGGATCGCGCGGCGCTCGACGGCGGTGGAGCCGGAGGGGACGCAGACGATGATCATGGGGGCGGCAAAGCGGCGGCGGTTGTGCACTTTGCGGATGAAGTGCTTGATCATCTCCTCCGCCACCTCGAAATCGGCGATCACGCCGTCGCGCAGCGGGCGGATGGCGGAGATGTTGCCGGGCGTGCGGCCGAGCATCTGCTTGGCCTCCTCGCCCACCGCGAGGACGCGCTTCTTGCCCCGCTCCTCGACGATGGCGACGACGGAGGGCTCCTCCAGCACGATCCCGCGGCCCTTGACATAGACCAGCGTGTTCGCGGTGCCCAGGTCGATCGCCATGTCGGCCGACATGAACCCGAGCAAGCGTGAAAACATTGAGAAAGCCTCTCCGCCGGGCGGCCCTGCGGGTCAGCAGGAAGGGCCAGGGCTTTAGCTCCCGGCGGGAGTGATCACAAGAGGGTCATTCCGGGCCTTGCCTTCGCCCCAATGCGGACGTTTTTATTCCTCCGAACACCCCACATCGTGGCGGTCGTTGTCCTCAGGAGGAGATCCGTATGACACGCAAGATCACGCTGAACGCGCTGGCCGGCGCGATGCTCCTCGCATTGGCCGCCTGCGGCTACACGCCGGGCCAGCGGGCGGTGTCGGGCGGCCTGATCGGCGCCGGCGGCGGTGCCGCGCTGGGCGCGGTCACGGGCGTGGGTGCCGGAACAGGCGCGCTGGTGGGCGGCGGCGCGGGCGCGCTGGGCGGGGCGCTGACCGCGCCGCGCTAAGTCGCTGGCGCCCGGCGCGCGGACGGTGTTGAGTGGCTGGCTCAACGTCGGCCGCTTCGCACCGTGACCTACCGACCCCTCTTCATCGTCCTCGGTGGGCTGGCGCTCGCGAGCTGCGGCCACTCGGCGGCGAGCTTCGGCCTGACCGGCGCGCCGGAGGCGGCGCCACCGGTGCCGCCGTCCGACGCCACGATCGGGATGCCGGGTATCCAGACCGGAGGTGCCTACGCGCCCACTCTGATGCCGACCACGGGAGGCGACGGCCGCTACTACGGCGCCCCGGAATAGGCCGCCTTTCAGGCGATCGCCGCGGATTGCGCGGTCTGGACCGCCGTCTCCAGCTCCTGGAAAGTGGGCATCATCGGGTTCGGGACCATCTTGCGACCGGTCTCAACGCTGACCTGCGGCGCGTTGCCGTGCAGATGAGCGACGATCACGGCGCGAATGACCTCGAAATACTTCGCCTCCTCCTTCACCACGGTCTTGAGCCGCGCGGCGACCGGCGCGGCGAGCCCGTAGGCGAGCAGCACGCCCAGGAAGGTGCCAGTGAGCGCGCTCGCGATCATGGCGCCCAGCACGGCGGGTGGTTGGTCGATGTGCGCCATCGTCTTGATGACGCCGAGCACGGCGGCGACGATGCCGAGCGCGGGCAGCGCGTCGGCCATGGTCTGCATCGCGTGCGCGCCGTGCAGCTCCTCGTGCAGGGTCTTGCGCAGCTCGCGCGCGATCACGTCCTCGATCTGGTTTGGATCATCGGCATTCATGCCGACCATGCGCAGATAGTCGCAGATCATGGCGCGGGCGAAGCCGTTGTCGAGCACCTTGGGGAATTGCCGGAAGGCGGAGCTCTCCTCAGGATTCTCGATGTGCGGCTCGACCGCCATCGCACCCTTGGTGGCCGCCATGCGCACCAGGAGATAGAGCAGGCTTAGCAGATCGACATAGTCGTCGCGCTTGTAGGCCGCTCCCTTCAGCACCTTCAGCATCCCGCCCAGCGTGTGCTTCACGTCGTGCATGGAGTTGGCCATGATGAAGGTGCCGATTGCGGCGCCGCCGATCGTCATCATCTCGAACGGCAGGGATTCGAGCAGGGCCGGCATGGAGCCGCCCTCGAACGCGTAGGTGCCGAAGACGCAGATCATCAGGAAGGCGAAGCCGCCGATCGCCAGCATGCTCAGTCCGCCGGCTTGAGAGGTGACGGCGGAGGCGATGTAGTGCGGAGCACGGTGATGGCGATGCGTCGGTTGGCGGGGGCAAGCGGCTGGGCGGGCAGCAGCAGCTTGTGGTCGGCATAGCCGGTCACGTCCTGCACGCGCGCATCCGGCAGCCCGGCCTCGGTCAACATCCGCCGCGCCGCGTTCGCCCGCTCCGCCGAGAGGTCCCAGTTGGTGCGCTCGGGCCCTGGATACGGTGCGGCGTCGGTGTGGCCCTGGATCGACACCTGGCCGGGCAGCTTGAGCAGGATGGGAGTGATCTTGGTGATCAGCAGGCGGGCCTCCTCGTTGGGAACGGCCGAGCCGGTCGCGAACATCGCCCGGTTCTCCTGATCCAGGAGCTGGATGCGCAGCCCATCGGGCGTCACGTCGACCGCGATCTGCTTGGCGAAGGCGGCGAGCGACGGATCGCCGGTGATGGCGCGGCGGACCTCCTCAGCGGCGCGCTCGAGGCGCTTCTGCTCGGCCGCCTCGGCCGCCGCCTTGGCCGCCGCCGCGGCGACGGTCTTGGGGTCGGGCAGCGGCCTGACCCCCCCGGCATCCGCCTTGACGACCGGGAGCGCGCGCGCGGCGGCGCTGGCGCGCGCCTGCTCGCCGGGCGTGGCGGCGAGCAGGCGCACCGCCGTCTCCTTCGCGTTGGTACGCTCGGCGGCGCGGCCCGCCTCCGCTGTCGCGCCGGGATCGTCCCCGGGGTCGGGCGGCACCGTACGGTGGCCGGGCAGGACCTGGACGGTGCCGCGGTCGGACACCATGGCGCCGCTGTCGAAGGCGGAGTGCCCGCCGAAGGGCTGGCCGGTGCCGGAGGAAGCGTGGCTGAGCAGGTTCGAGGGGCTGAAATAGTCGGCGAGGCCCTTGCGCTGATCCTCCGTCGTCGCGTTGAGCAGCCACATCACCAGGAAGAACGCCATCATGGCGGTGACGAAATCGGCGTAGGCAACCTTCCAGGCGCCGCCGTGGGGGCTGTCGGTGGAGGGCTCCTCCTTGCGGATGATGGGTCGCGGACGCTTGTCCGCCTGTCGGCCCCGGCGCGGCATGGGCCGAACATCCCACGCGGATGCTTGATCGGGTGTTAACCGGGTGCGGGTGAGGCTAAGTGGCGTATAATGTCACTTGACGGTATACGGATCGCCTGCTAGGATTCCATGAAAATCAAGAGCGTGATCCACAAAGGTCTGCACCGCTTCATCGAGGACGATGACAGTTCGGGCCTGCCAGCCAAGGCGGTGGTGAAGATCCGCAAGATCGTCTCTTTTCTACAGGACATGGCGCAGGAGGAAGAACTGCGAAGCGTGCCGGGCTGGAAGGCGCATCAGCTAACCGGCGACCGGAAAGGCGTCTGGAGCCTGAGTGTCACACGGAACTGGCGGATCACGTTCGAGGGCGACAAAGCCGAATCTGAGATCATCGATCTCGATTATGAAGACTATCATCCGGAGAAGGCCCGATGACCCGTTCGCAGGGCAACCGAATGAAGAACCCCGCCCATCCGGGTGGGTTCGTGAAGACCGAAATCATCGAGCCGCTGGGACTTTCGGTGACGGAGGCGGCGCGTGTTCTGGGCGTAAGCCGCGCGACGCTTTCCATGTTGCTGAATGAGCGTACCACCTTGTCGCCGGAGATGGCGATTCGCATCGACAAGGCATTCGGCGTCTCGATGGAGACGCTGATGCGCATGCAGAACAGCTACGACATAGCCCAGGCGCGCAAGAAAGAAGCAGAGATCGCGTTGGCGCGCTACGTCCCAGGAGCCGTCTTGTCGGCGCCGTAAGCATGCGCGACGGCAGGTCGTAAGCCACTTCCGCGCCGGTTCCGGGCTGCTCCCCGTGATCAGGGGCGATTGGCCTTGGGCCTCACCTCTCGGTCGTTTTCGTGGCATGACCTGTGATTTGCCGCATCAATGCAGCCGACAAGCCCTTGGCGGGTTTGTGAGGCGGCCGCGCGAAGCTGCCGCGGGTTGGCGGGCGCGCATTGAGTCCAACCAGCATCTCCGCAAGTCGAACGCCGCAGCCCACACCGTCGATCGTCGGGACCGGAATCCTGTCCTGGATTTCCCGCGTCAGCCCGGCGGTCGGACCGCCGGCCAGGATGATGACTTCAGCGCCATCCTCATCGACTGCACGCAGGCATTGTTCGACCAAGAGCTCCTTGAGCTCTTCGCGGGCGCGGGTGATGTCAGGGACCGGGACATTGAGCGCACGCGCGCTTGCCATCCGACCAGCAAGGCCGTGTTCCCGGGCGCATTCCATGTACCAAATCCGCAGGCGCTGGGTCAGGCAAACCATGGAATAGCTCCGCCCCAGGGCGTAGGCGGTCAGAAAGGCTGCCTCTGAAATCCCGACAACCGGTATGTCCATGAGTTCCTTCGCCGCGGCGACGCCAGGATCGCCAAAGGCGGAAACGACCACGGCGTCGCAGCCTTTCGCATGCTCGGCGATGGCGTCGAGCACCGCGTGCGAAGCGATCGCGGATTCGATCCGGTTTTCGATATACAGGGTTCCGAAACGCGCTGTCGCCGGCACGATCGTGGTCGCCGGGGCCGCCGAACGCCTGGCTTCCTCGACCATGATCGTCGTGATCGCCTCAGTGATATTGGGATTTACGAAGAGGATGCGCATAACCCGGTGTGTTTCAGAAACCGGCCTCGAGCAATGGGGCAGTGAATTCTGACCTCCGCGGTGGGCGGCAACTACGCTACGCTGGCGTGGCGCCACGGCTTCGGCGAGGTTGCGGCGGAGTTGCGGCTTCGGTGTCGAGCAACGATATTGCGCGACCGTGCCCTTTGGCGAAATGTCGTATCCCGGAATGAAGACCCTCCCAGAAGCCGACCTGCCCCAGCTCGACGCGATCGACCGGCGGATCCTGGCCGAGCTGCAGGAGGATGGCCGCATGACCAACGTGGAGCTCGCGCGCCGCGCCGGCATCTCCGCTCCGCCCTGCCTGCGCCGGGTGCGCCGACTGGAGGAGACGGGGGTGATTCGCGGCTATCACGCTGACACCGACGCCCGCCAGCTCGGCTGGGAGGTCACGTTCTTCGCCGTCGTCGGGCTCGATTCGCAGCGCGAATTGGTGCTCGCGGCGTTCGAGGCGCGGGTGGCCGAGTGGCCCGAGGTGCGCGAGTGCCACATGATCCGCGGCGGCGGGGACTTCCTGCTGAAGCTCGTCGCGCGTGACACCGCCCATGAGAACGAGCTGACCCAGCGCCTGACCGGCTCGCCCGACGTGATCCGCGTGCAGACCTTGCAGACGATCCGCACCAGCCGCGCGCTCGCCGGGGTGCCGATCGCAGTCTGAGGCCTACGTCCCCGCCAGCCCCGACAGCAGCAAGCCGATCGAGACGTCGAGCCCGACCAGGCCGGCGGCGGCGAGGCCGGTGATGCCGAGGGCGATGCGGGTCGCGAACCATTCGAGCCAGAGCGCCCAGCCGAGCGCGACGAGGCCGCACAGTTGCTGCACCGGCGCGGGCGCATGCAGCAGCACCGGGATCGCACCGAGCAGCAGCAGCCCGTACTGCACGACGTTACACCAGTTCCAGATCGCGACGAAGCCCGGCCAGCGATTCGCCCGACCCAACGCGCCGACCACGCTGCGCGAGATCACGGCGAACCCCGCCCAGCCGATCACGAACAGCAAGAGGTCGAGCGCGAGGGCGTGGCCGGCGTCGGCCGGCACGCCCTGCACCGTCCAGCCGATCAGCCGCATGGCGAGCAGCGCCGGCAGGGCGAGCGCGGCGGCCCAGAAGCTGCGCGCGGCGCCCGCCATGTCGGATTCCACCCGGGCGAAGCCGTCGGCGCGCCCGCGCGCGAGCAGCAACGCGCCGGACAGCCCGCTGGTGACCGAGGCGGCTGTCGTCATGGACCGGCCAGCAAGGCAGGGCCGAGCACCAGCAGCGCGGTGCCGGCATTCACGACCACGACCAGCACGCCCGCCCGCAGGCGGGAGATGTCGAGCCCGTGATAGGCGATGAACCAATGCAGCCACAGCGCGTAGCAGCCGACGACGCCGATGATCGCCTCGACCGCCACGCGGTCGGGCATGACCGCGGCGAGCAGCGGGGCGGCGATCCCAAGCAGCAGGACGGCCACGACGGGGATCGCCCACTGGCACCAGTTCAGCGCGGTGGCGAAGCGCAGCCAGGCGGGCAGACGGCCCCAGAGACGCGCCAGCTCGAAGGAGAGGACGGGCGGTGCGAGGATCGCGCAGAGCGTCGCCAGGAACTGCGTCGCGCCCACGCGCCCCTGGCCACCGACCAGCATCATCACCCCGCCGACCAGCGGGAAGGCGAGCAGCGGCGCGAGGCTGGCGAGGAACCCCTCCCGCGTCGCGCTGAAGCGCGCGAGCCCGTCGCGCCGCCCGGTCGCCACGCGGACGATCCCGGTCAGGATGTTGGGCGGCCGGGTCCGGGATCGAGGCACGGCCTGCCTCACGCCAGCAGCGCGTCGAGCACACGGCGATAGGCACGCGCCAGCGCGCGCAGCTCGTCCACCGGTACGCATTCGTCGACCTGGTGCATGCTCGACCCGACCAGGCCGAACTCGGCCACCGGGCAGAAGCGGGCGATGAAGCGGGCATCCGACGTGCCGCCGCCGGTATCGAGCACCGGGTCCACGCCGGTCGCCGCCGCGACCGCTTCGCGCAGCCGCTCCACCATCGGGCCGGGCTGGGTCAGGAAGGCCTCGCCGCTGACGGACACCTCGAGGTCAAAGCGCTCGGCGTGCTGGGCGATCGTCGCGCGCAGCCATGCCTCCAGCGCGGCGCCGCTTTGGCGGTCGTTGAAGCGGATGTTGAGCGCCGCCGTCGCGCTCGCCGGGATGACGTTGGTCGCCCGGTTGCCGACGTCGATGCTGGTGAGCTGGAGCGAGGATGGCTCGAAGAACTCGCTGCCGGCATCGAGCGGTGCCGCGATCAGCGCGGCGAGCGCGCGCGCCAGCCGGTGCACCGGGTTGTCGGCGCGCTGCGGATAGGCGGCGTGGCCCTGCGTGCCGTGTACAGTGATGCGCGCGTTCAGGCTGCCGCGCCGGCCGATCTTGATGACGTCGCCGAGTTGGGCGCGGCAGGTCGGCTCGCCGACGAGGCAGAAATCCGGGACCTGACCGTTCAACGCCATCCAGTCGAGCACGCGCACGGTGCCGTCGAGCGCCGGGCCCTCCTCGTCGCCGGTGATGAGCAGGCTGACCGAGCCGGAGTGCGTCGCATCGGCGCAGGCGGCGACGAACGCGGCGATCCCGCTCTTCATGTCGCAGGCGCCGCGCCCGTAGAGCACGCCGTCGCGTATCTCCGCGCCGAACGCATCGCTGCGCCACGCCGCCGCGTCGCCCGCCGGGACGACATCGGTGTGGCCGGCGAAGCAGATATGCGGCCCGGTATCGCCGCGGCGGGCGAACAGGTTCTCCGTCTCGCCGAAGCGCAGGCGATGCAGTCGAAAGCCAAGCGATTCGAGCGCGGCGCCGAGCACGTCGAGCGCGCCGGCGTCGGCGGGCGTGACGGAGGGGCAGCGGATCAGCGCCTGGGCGAGGCCGACAGGGTCCGCGAATGGGCGGCCCGGATCGCTCAATCGCGCAGCAGCTCGTTGATGGAGGTCTTCGCGCGCGTCTGCGCGTCGACGCGCTTGACGATGACGGCGCAATAGAGGCTGGGGCCGGGCGAGCCGTCGGGCAGCGCGCGCCCCGGCAGCGAGCCGGGAACCACCACGGAATAGGCGGGCACGCGGCCGACATGGATTTCGCCGCTCGCGCGGTCGACGATCTTGGTGGAGGCGCCGATGAAGGTGCCCATCGCGAGCACGGCGCCGCGCTCCACCACCACGCCCTCCGCGACCTCCGAGCGGGCCCCAATGAAGCAGTCATCCTCGATGACGACTGGGTTGGCCTGCAGCGGCTCCAGCACGCCGCCGATGCCGACGCCCCCCGAGATGTGGCAGTTGGCGCCGATCTGCGCGCAGCTGCCGACGGTGGACCAGGTGTCGATCATGGTGTTGCGATCGACATACGCCCCCACATTGACGAAGCAGGGCATCAGCACGACGCCCGGCGCGATATAGGCGGAGCGGCGCACGACGGCGCCAGGCACGGCGCGGAAGCCCGCCTCGCGGAAGCGGTTCTCTCCCCAGCCGGCGAACTTCATCGGCACCTTGTCATAGACCGCCGTCCCGCCTGGCCCCGGCATTGGCGCCGAATCGGTGAGCCGGAAGGACAGCAGCACGGCCTTCTTGAGCCACTGGCTGACCTGCCAGCCCAGCGTGGTGCGCTCCGCGACACGGACGGTCCCGGCATCGAGCGCGTCGAGCACCGCGTTCACCGTCGCGTGGTCTTCGTTGCGCTTGGGAGAAAGTGACTCGCGCCGCTCCCACAGATCGTCGATCCTCTGCTTCAGCGCGTGCTCGGCCATGCTGGGTTCCCGGTGTGGCGGCGGACCATGGGCAGGGTGGCTGCGTCTGTCAACGCGGACCGCGGCGGGTTGGAAACGATTCGTTCACACGGAACTGCTGCAATGGTTCGGTCACGAGGACGGCGCACGATGAACGACCTGCACGCCGAAGGGCTGGTCCGGCCGAGCAACGCATCCCCTATCGCGGGTCCGCTGCGCAGCGCGCTGCTCGAGAGCCGGCAGCGCTGGCGCGACCTGGTGGCGCTCGCCGCCGACCTCGCCTACGAGACGGACGCCGCCGGCCGCTTCACCTTCGTGATGCCCGACCCCGCCCTGGGCTGGTCGACCACCGCGCTGATCGGCAAGTCGGCGGCGAGCCTGCTGGTCAATCCCGCCGCCGCCTGCGACCTGTTCGCCCCGCCCGCCGCGGTGCGCGGCCAGCGGGTCTGGTTGCGCCGTGCCGATGGCGGGTCCGCCTGCATGCTGATGGCGGCGGCACCGCTGCTCGACCGCACCGGACGCATCGTCGGCGCGCGCGGCATCGGCACCGACATCAGCGAGCGGGACGGGCGCGACGCCCAACTCGCCGCCGCGTTGCGCCGCGCCGAGGTGATCGACCACATCCTCTGGCGGATGCGCCAGGAGGTGATGGCGCCGCGCATGATGCGCGCCGCGCTGGAGGCGATGATCAAGGCGCTCGGCGCCGAAGGCGCGGCGGTGATCAGCCTGCGCTCCGGCGTGCCGGTCCTGCTGCACGAGGCGGGCGAGGGCGTGTTCGACGCGATGGAAGCCGCTGGCGCGCTGCTGGCGGAGGCCGATCCGCGCGGCGCGGCGCTCGCCGATTCGAACGCGGAGCGCCCGCTGCTGGTGTCCGCCTGCCGGACGAGGTTCGGCGACCTCGCCGGCGTGACGCTGTGGCGGGAGAAGGGCGGACGGGCCTGGGAAACCGATGACCAGAACGTCGCCACCTCGGCGGCGAGCATCATCCGGGTGGTGCTCGAGCACGAGGCGATCCAGCACGAGATGGCGAGCCAGGCGCGCACCGATCCGCTGACCGGACTGCTCAACCGGCGCGCCTTCATGGAGGAGCTGCCGCGCCATATCGACCGGCTGGAGCGCGACCAGATGCCGGGCACGCTGATGTTCGCCGACCTCGACAATTTCAAGCTGGTCAACGACCGCATGGGCCACGAGGTGGGCGACCAGATGCTGCGCGCCGCCGCCGACCTGCTGCGCGCGACGTTCCGCCCGACCGACCTCGTCGCCCGCCTCGGCGGGGACGAGTTTGCGATCTGGCTGAACGGCACCGACCACATGACGGCGGCCGAGCGCGCCGAGCAGTTGCGCGTGGAAGGACCGCGCCTGTTCGCCGAGCTGGCGGACGGGGTGAGCGGGACTGGGTTCTCGATCGGCATCGCGACGCGCGAAATCGGGCGAGGAGACCGAGGACGTGATCCGCCGCGCCGACCTCGCGATGTACGCGGTCAAGCGGTCGGGACGCGGGCACTGGCGGGTGTCGCTCAAGGACGCGACTTGACCGAGCTTGCCGTTGCCGAGGACGCCGAGGTGGCGGCGCGGGTGCGCCTCGGCGCGAGTCAGGCGACGCCGCCCGAGACGCTGGCCGGGCTCGCGATCGACGAGTCGGTGATGGTGCGCGTGGCACTCGCGCTGAACCCGAGCACGCCGGGGCCGGTCGTCGAGCAGCTCGCGCACGACCAGGATGAGCGGGTGCGCACCTTGCTCGCCCGCAAGCTCGCGCTGCTCGCGCCGGGGCTGTCCGAGCCCGACCAGGTGCGCCTGCAATACCAGGCATACGACGCGCTGACCGCGCTGATCACCGACGAGGCGGTGCGGGTGCGCGCGGCGATCGCCGAGGTGGTGAAGGACATGCCGGACGCGCCACGCGGACTGGTGCTGCGTCTCGCGCATGATTGTGCGGTGTCGGTGAGCGAGCCGGTGATCCGCTTCTCGCCGATCCTGACCGACGAGGATCTGCTGGCGCTGCTGGAATCGCCACCGTCCGCGATGACCGCGCTCGCGGTGGCGCGCCGGCCCGATCTGGCCGAGCCGCTGGCGGACGCGATCGTGGCCGCCGAGGACAGCCGGGCGATCCAGCTGCTGCTGGCGAACGAATCGGCGCAGATCCGGGAATCGACGCTGGATGCGCTGGTGGCGGACGCGGCGGATCACATCGAGTGGCACGCGCCGTTGATCCGCCGCCCGATGCTGCCGGCGTGCTCGGCGCGCGCGCTCGCCGACATCGTCGCGACGCATCTCCTGGAGGCGCTGGCGAGCCGCGCCGATCTCGGCGAGGAGACGACGGCGCTGCTGCGCGCGCGGCTGGCCGAGCGGCTGGCCGCCGAGCCGGCGCGGGCGGGTGCCTTCAACGATCTGCCGACCGATCAGGCGCTGGCCGAGGCGCACCGGATGGCGCGCGCGCACCAGCTGAACGAGGCGGCGCTGCTGGATGCGCTGCGCGGCGGGCGGCCGCGGCTTGCCGCCGCGATGCTGGCGGTGGCGGCGGTGGTGCCGATCGCGGTGGTGGACCGTGCGGCGTCGCTGCGCAGCGCGAAAGCGCTGGTGAGCCTTGTATGGAGCGCGGGGTTCGGCATGGCGGCGGCGATGGCGCTGCAGACCGCGCTCGGCGATCTGCTGCCGGGGGCGATGCTGCTGCCGGGCCTGAGCGACGGGTTTCCGCTGGCGGTGGACGAGATGCGCTGGCAGCTGGATTTTCTGCGGCGGACGGGGCGGTAGGGGGACGGAGCCTCGGGGGTTGCGATCCACGCGACCAGCCCTACACGGAGCTCATGAAACTCGTGGCGATTGCAGGAAATGGAGAGGCGTTCCGGTGTGGTCTCACGATGGAATTATCTGCACCGGCGAGACGTACAAGAGCGTCGTGAAGCTGACTTTCGCCAAGGGCGCCTCGCTCGAGGACTCTTCAGGAATGTTCAACTCCAGCCTCGAAGGCAACACCAGGCGCGCCATCGATCTCCATGAGGGAGACGACATGGATGAGGATGCCTTCAGGACCCTCATACGTGCCGCGGTAGCCCTGAACAGGTCTTCAGCCCGATGACGCGACCGACCATCGCGCATTGCGGTGGTGGCCCGCCACTTCATACGGCCGGGTCGAGCACTCTCAGCTGTTCTGATCCCTGATCAGCGGCAGGAGCCGGTCCGTCTCCCCGGCTCCTGCATCTACAATTTCACCAGCGCGCTGGTGTCCAAGAAATAGAGAGCCAAGTCACCGCCTGTCGCGCAGAACCGTCGCCGACAGAGGCTCACCCCGTATGGGGACCGGACGAAACGCCGGAAGGCTACCGGCACGGTTTCCAAGCCGGCATTCACCTCCGGCATCTGCCGGTCCAACCGGATTGCCGTGACGGGAAAATGCGGCGGCCTGGGATTCGCGACTTTGCTCGTCAGGATCCAACGCCTGTTCCAGGACATTCCTGCGGGCGCGGCGATAGGGCCCTTGTCAGGATGGCGGGTCCGCGTCCGTCACGCGCAGCTCCGCGATGTCCCGTCCGAGGAAATAGTTCAGGAAGGTCCGGATCGCCGCGATGGCGGCGACCTGTCCGATGTCCTGCCAGCTCGGCGCGACCGAGGTTTTGATGATGTCCGCGGCCAGGAGGAAGGTCAGGGCCGCCACGAGCCAACGGTCGAAACGCAGCCAGACGGTGCTGACGTGCCGGCTCGACGGGGGAGCGGCGAAGGCCACCCACAAGCCGCGAAAGAATGCCTCCAGGGTCGCGACGGCGATGATGATCAACGCCATCGTGTCGATCGCAACGACGATATTCTTCGATGCGACGTATAGCCATCCTTCCATCGGCCGCTCCTGGCCACTCAGGCTGCAGCGCGGCCGGCGACGGCGCGGACCTTGCCGGGGGCGGCGAGCCAGATCGCGACGATGGAGACGAGGCTCGCGCCGATGCCGATCCAGAACGCCGCCGCGTAGCCGCCGGTCGCGTCGTAGACGGCGCCGGTGAGCCACGGCCCGACCGCGCCGCCCAATATGCCGGCGAGCATCAAGGTGCCGAAGATGGTGCCGTAGTGCCTTCCCTCGAATATCTCCAGCGGGATCGCGCCGATGACGGCGGCGAGACCGTAGCCGAGCGTGCCCTGCGTCAGCACCATCGCCCAGAGCAGCGCGGGCGTCGGGGACGCGCGCAGGCCGAGCAGGCACAGATAGCACAGCACGAAGCCCAGATTGCCGATCATCCAGACCCACTCGCGTCCGATGCGATCCGAGATATGACCGAGCGCGACCTGGCCGGGCACCGCGACGAGGCTGACGAGGCCCAATCCCCAGGCGGCGAGCTCCGGCGCGAAGCCGATCTCGGTCAGGTATTTCGTCTGGTGGACCTGGATCGCGTACCAGGAGAACAGCGCGCAGAAGAAGCCGATAGCGAGGCACCAGAAGCGACGCGTACGCGCGGCCCGCGCGAGCGTCCAGTCGATCGCCGCCCAGGCGGGGTCGACGATTGTGGCGGCGCGTTGCGCGGAGGCGCGCGCGCTCGGCAGGCCGTCGGGATGCAACCCGATGTCCTCCGGGCGGCGGCGCAGCAGCAGGTTGAGCGGAAACAGCAGCACGAGCAGCAGCAGGCCGAGTGCCACGCACGCGGTGCGCCAGCCGGCGCTCCCGATCAGCGCCGCCTGCCAGGGGAGGATGGTGACGGAGCCCGCGCCGACGCCCGCGAAGGCGATGGCGAGTGCCAAGCCACGACGGCGGACGAACCAGTTCGGCAAATAGAGCGACTGGCCGGTATAGGCGAGGCAATTCACGCCCCCGCCCGCGAGCGCGCCGAGCGTCAGGTAGAGCTGCCACGGCTGCTGGGCGAGGCTTGCGAGGATGAGGCCGGCGGTCATGGCGGTGACGCCGATCTCGACCACCAGGCGTGGCCCGCGCGCGTCCATCAGTCTGCCGACGAATGGGGTGATGAGGGCGGAGACGAGGAAGCCGAAGGAGAACACGCCGGCGGTGACGCCGCGGTCCCAGTGGAACTCGGCGAGGATGGCGGGGAACAGGAGGGAAAAGGTGGTGCGCGCGTTCACCCCCACCGCCATGGTGACGAAGGAGACGCCGACGAGGAGCCAGCCGTAGAAGAAGGGGAGGCGGATGCGCATGCGGGCGATGGTGGGGCGTTTGGGGGTCGGGGTGCAATTACGTGGGGGGTAGTCGCGGCGCAGCTGGCTCGGTGATCTCCGGTGAGAGGTTAGCGGGACGCTCGATGCGTGCTATATGCGCCTTATGGAACGCGCGGTTGTCATCGCGACACTGAAGGCGCACGAGGCTGAGCTAAAGCGGCTCGGCGTGGAGCACCTTTACCTGTTCGGCTCGACCGGACGCGGCGAGGCGCGCCCCGATTCGGATATCGACCTGTTCTTCGACCATCCCGAGGGATCGCTGGGTTTGTTCGAGCTCATGGACATAAAGGATGCCGCCACCCGCATCCTCGGGCACAGGGCCGACATCATGACGCGGCGCAGCCTTCATCCGGTCTTGCGCGAGAATATCGAAACGTCGGCGCAGCTGGTGTTCTGATGGCGCCCTCGCGTCTGGCGCGGCTTACCGACATCGTCCAAGCCATAGAGCTGGTCCGCAATGAGCTTGCGGGTGTCACGCTGGCTGCCTTCGCAGTGGATATTCGCACGCGGTGGCTGGGTCGAGCGCGGCATTGAGATCATCTCCGAGGCCAGCCGCCGTCTTCCTCCCGAGATGAAAGTCCGGCATCCGGCCATTCCGTGGGCCAAGGTCGCGGGAATTGGCAACGTGCTGCGCCACGACTACGAGCGAGTTGCTTACGACATCCTGTGGCATGTGGTGCATGACGATCTGCCGAAGCTTCATGAGGTCTGCCTCGTGGAGCTGGCGCGTGCGCAAGCCGAGAATGAGCGCAGTCCATAGCGGCCGCACGATGTCGCCTCTGATTCCGTTTGATCTCGGGCTTGGTGAGACCCGCGACCAGCAAGCCGATAAACGACTCGAACATCACCGGCATAAGAACGGACAGCTCGGTCGGAGCGGTAGTGACTTGCGTTATCAGCCGCGCGGCCTCTTTGGCCTTCTGCCCGGCACGGCTGAAGTTATCTGTAAGAATGAGGCGACTAGGTCGCGTGGACAAAGCTGATCCAGTGCCGAATGGAAGCCAGCATGGCGAAGCCAAGAAAGCTACTGGCGGTATGATCGTAGCGGGTAGCGACGCGGCGGCTGTTTTTGAGGCAGTTGATGCATCGCTCGATGCGGTTTCGCAGGGCGTAAAGGGCGCGGTCGACCGAGTGCTGGACGCGGCGGTTCTTTTTGGTCGGGATCTCGGGCGTTGCGCCCCGTGCACGGGCATCCTCGCGGATCGCGTCGCTGTCGTCGCCGCGATCGGCGAGCCGCACTTCGGGGTCGACGTCATGCTCGGCCATCAGCTCGAGATAGGCGGTGCTGTCGTGGGCTTCCCCCGGGGTCAGAAGGAGACCGATCGGAAGACCCTCGGCGTTGGTCCGAAGGTGGATCTTGGTCGAGAAGCCGCCGCGTGAACGGCCGAGAGCCTGATTTTGAGTCCCCCTTTTCCACCCGCGGCACAGTGGTGTGCCCGGACGATGGTGCTGTCGATCATCTGCAGGGCATCGCCGCCGCCGCCCGCGGCGAGAGCGCTCAGCATCAGGTCCCAGAGCCCGCTCGTGGTCCAGCGGCGGAACTGGCGGTGCACCGAGTTCCAGTTGCCCAGCTCCTCGGGTAGATCACGCCAGGGCGCGCCGGTGCGGGTGATCCAGAAGATCGCATCCAACGTGCGCCGATGGTCTCGCGGCGGCCGGCCCCGCAGCGGTCCGCTCTCGGTTACGAACGGCTCGAAGAACGCCCACTCGTCGTCGGTCAACCGCCCTCGGATCACCGCTGATCTCCCACATGAAGATCAGCGTCGAATCACACCGCCCCGCGTCGGGGGAATCCCTCTCGTGCGCTTTGTCCACGCGACCTAATCTCTGGTAATGCGACTTCGATTCGGTTGTATAGTTCCGCACACTTCCTAGAGCGGGATGATATCAGACTGAATCGAAGAGAGGGCTTCCCCGACGCGAGGCGGATCTGAATTCAAGCTGCTGGCTGGATCGGAGGCCAGCATGGATGGCCGGACCTTATTCGATGGACCTGCGTGAGCGCATGGTGATGGCGGTCGAGCGTGACGGGATGTCGTGTCACGCGGCGGCGCGGCGCCTGGGGGTGGCGGTAAGCACGGCGGTGAAGTGGATGCAGAGATACCGCCGAACCGGCAGCGTGGCGCCGGGACAGATGGGCGGGCACAAACCCAAGGCGATCGCTGGGGCGCACCGGGACTGGCTGATCGCCCGTTGTCGGAGCGCCGCCTTCACGCTGCGCGGGCTGGTCGGCGAGCTGGCGGAACGCGGGCTGAAGGTGGACTACCGCTCGGTGTGGGCGTTCGTCCACGCCGAGGGGCTCAGCTTCAAAAAAAACCGTGCTCGCCCGCGAGCAGGATCGTCCCGATATCGCCCGGCGGCGGGCGCAATGGCGGATCTACCAGCAACGGATTGATCCCGCCCGCCTGGTCTTCATCGACGAGACTTGGACCAAGACCAACATGGCCCCGTTGCGCGGATGGTCGCCACGCGGCCAGCGGTTATCGGCGAAGGTTCCATACGGTCATTGGAACACGATGACCTTCGTCGCCGCCCTACGGCACGATCGCATCGAGGCGCCCTGGCTGCTCGACCGGCCGATCAATGGCGATCAATTCGTCGCCTATGTGGAGAACGTGCTCGTGCCCACCTTACAGGCCGGCGATCTGGTGATCGTCGACAACCTCGCCAGCCACAAACGTCACGCCGTTCGCCAGGCGTTACGCCAGGTCGGCGCCAAGCTGCTGTTCCTGCCGAAATACTCCCCCGACCTCAATCCAATCGAGCAGGTCTTCGCCAAGCTCAAGCACCTCCTCCGCAAAGCCGCCGCACGAACCCAGGACGCCGTCTGCCAAACCATCGGCACCCTCCTCAACAGCTTCACCGCCGAGGAGTGCGCCAATTACTTCAAACACTCAGGCTACGCTTCCACCTAATGTCATCCCGCTCTAGAGTCTTTCCTCATCAGCCCGAAGATTATATCCCAATGAAATAGGTTGTTAAATCATCTCTAGCCAGGAATGTCTGAAAGCCATTGGGTGGTCCAAATCGCGCATGAAGATACGTGTAGGCGTCAAACGGCGAAACGGATTTTTGCAGTACCAACTTCTGCTTGGGTATCGGGGCGCCCCTTTTCTGCTTCCTTACCGCGGCTCTTCGCTTCGTGGCATCTAGCACAGCCAGCATCTCCTGCCGCGTGGATGTCCGCCATGTCGTGGGGTCGAAATAGGACATGGCCTAGACTGAATGGCCCTATGCCGTTTGCGCAATGGGTGATTGTCAGGTCTCCAGCAAGCCTCTTGGAAGACTTGCCCCATAGGCGGCGTGGATCAGACCTGCGGAACCAAGCCAACGCCCGTCTGCATCGCCTCCCCGCCGGCGCCTCGCGGCGCTAAGCTGCCGTTCGCTCCCCTAATCCGCCCCCCGCTGATGCGCCGGGCCGTAGTCGGTCAGGTTCAGCGCCGTGTTGATCAGCGCGAGATGGGAGAACGCCTGCGGGAAGTTGCCGAGCAGGCGCTGCGTCTCCGGGTCGTATTCCTCCGACAACAGGCCCACGTCATTGCGCAGCGCCAGCAGCCGCTGGAACAGCGCCTGCGCATCGTCGTAGCGGCCCTGCAGCGCGTAATTGTCGGCGAGCCAGAAGCTGCAGGCCAGGAACACGCCTTCGCTCCCCGCCAGCCCGTCCTCGGTCTGCTCCGGCAAATAGCGGCGCACGAACCCGTCGTGCATCAGCTCGCGCTCGATCGCGGCGACGGTGCTGCGCATTCGCGCATCGGTCGCGGGCAGAAAGCCGACCAGCGGTATCATCAGCACGCTCGCATCCAGCGCGTCGGATCCAAAGCTCTGCACGAAGCTCTGCTTCTCCGTGTTGAAGGCCTCGCGACAAACGGTCGCGTGGATCTCGTCGCGCAGCTTCGTCCAGACGTTCAGCTTCTCGGCGACACCCTGCTGACTCTCCGCCCCCTTGACGATGCGATCGAGCGCGACCCAGGCCATCACCTTGGAAAAGGTGAATTGCTGGCGCGGGCCACGTATCTCCCAGATGCTCTCGTCCGGCTCCTTCCAGAGCTCGCACAGATGCTCGACGATGGCGCGCTGCAAATCCCAGGCCTCGCGCAACGGGGCCAGGCCGCCGCGCTCGCTCTCATAGAGCGCGTCGACCACCTCGCCGAAGACGTCGATCTGCAGCTGGGTATGCGCGGCGTTGCCGATCCGCACCGGCTTGGCGCCCTGATAGCCGGCGAGCCACGGCACCTCCCATTCGGTCAGCCGCCGCTCACCGGCCAGCCCATAGATCGTCTGGATTTGGCCCGGACTGCCGGCGACGGTGCGGCGCAGCCACTCGCTCCAGGCGCGCGCCTCCTCCCGGTACCCGGCCTGCATCAGCGAAAGCAGTGTAAGGGTCGCATCACGCAGCCAGCAGAACCGGTAGTCCCAGTTGCGGGAGCCGCCGAGCTGCTCGGGAAGCGAGGTGGTCGGCGCGGCGACGATGCCGCCGGTCGGCGCGAAAGTGAGCGCCTTCAGGGTCAGCAGCGAACGCTGCACCTCATCGCGCCACGGCCCCTTGTACGTCCCGCGGCGGCACCAATTGTCCCAGAACACATGGGTCGCATTCAGCGCGACCTCGGGATCGAGCACGGCGGGCGTGGGCAGATGTGAGGGACCGTGGGCCAGGATGAAGGCTTCCTCGCCGCCGGCATCGACGTTGAACTCGGCGGCTGTCGTGAAGTCGCGCCCCTCCAGCGGCACCGTGCTTTGCAGCACAACCATCGACGGGCCGGCCACGGCGCGGACGCCGAACGCGGTCCGCAGCCGCGTCACCCAGGGGATGACCTCCCCATAGTCGAAGCGCAGGGCGAGTTGGAAGCACAGCCGCACGCTGCCCTTCAGCCCGCGCACGATCCGCATCACCGACGAATTGCCCGTGACCATCGGCATGAAGTCGATCAGCCGGACCGCCCCGTCGTCGGTCTCGAAGTCGGTCTCCAGGATCAGGGTGCCCGGCCGATAGCGCCGGCTGACGCGAAAGGGGGAGATGGGCGCGATACGCCACCGCCCGGCCTCCTGTGTGTCCAGCAGGGCGGCGAAGCAGGAGGCGCTGTCGAAGCGCGGCCAGCACAGCCAGTCGATCGAGCCCTCCCGGCTGACCAGCGCCGCCGTCGTGCAGTCCCCGATAAGCCCGTAGTCCTCGATGCGAAGGGGTTGCGCCGCCGGATCGATCACTCCTACCCCGCCCGCCCGTAGGACCTGCCGCCGGCAGTGTTGGTGCACCAGCAGGTGGTACCTGGGCTGACCTGGGTTTCCATCGGGCACACGAACGCGCCGGCATAGCAGGTGGTCGCCGAGACAGCCGGGCGCGGCGGCGGCGGGTATGATGGCGGCGGCGTGTAATACGCGGGTGGCGGCGGGGGCGGGAAATACGGCGGCGGCGGTGGATAGTAGATCGGCGGCGGCGCGTAATATGCCGGTGGGCCGTAATAGACGGGCGGTCCGAACCCGAAGAACACCCCCACCGCGCCGGCCGGAGACGGCGTTGCCAGTGCCGCGGCCGCCGCCGCCGCGCCGAGTGCCAGCATCCGATGGCCGTATCTCAACGCTCGCTCCTCACCAGGCGCAATCCGCCGCTATCATGCGCAAACGCGGTATTGCCCGTCGAGTTGACCAGGTCCACATAGGGAATCCAGCCGCTCGCAAGGTCGTCCAGTCCGGGTGCCCGCAGCCCAAGCCGTGCCGCATATATCCAGCTGCTGGCGAGCACCCGGCGAATGAAGCGGCGGGTTTCCATGACCGGAATCGTGTCGATGAAGAGCACCGGATCCGCCTCCTCCGCCCGCGTGGACGGCGCGTCCGAGAAGCCCGCGGCACCCGCGTTGTAGCTGCCCAGGAGACGAATCAGATCGCCGTGCACCGACGGCAGCGCGATGAGCTTGAGCAGCAGGCGCTGTCCCAGGCTCAGGTTGAACGCCGGATCGTGCAAGGATGCCGGCTTCAGGTTCGGGTTGCCGCTGACCGCGCGCGCTGTCACCGGCATGATCTGCATCAGCCCATGTGCGCCCGCCCGGGATACCGCTTTCGGATCGAAATTCGATTCCGTCTGGGTGATCCCGTAGACCAGGGCCTGGTCGACGACGAACCCTCCCGCGGGCCGCAGTGACGGGACCGGAACGCCCGATGCATCGGGGGGCATCCCGTCGGCTCCGCGAACGAGTTCCGACAACTGGGAGGCGAGATCGGTGAGCCCCGCGCTCGCCGTCACAAGCAGCAATGCCCGCCGCATCGGGGCGCTCCCCGCCACCTCCGGCCACAGGGCGCGAAACTCGGCCTCTGCCAGCGCCGCCTGACCGATTTGCAGAAGAGCGAATGCGCGCCGCGCGCGCGGGATTGCCGCCAGCGCATCGATATCGGCCTGCGACAGGACCTCCCGTCCGAGCGCCGTATGGGTACCCCATCCCAGCATGCGCCGCGACAGGAGCCCGTGAAATGTGCGCGTCTCGACCGCCGCGCGCCGCAGCCAGCTATAGTAGCGCGTGATGTCCCGCTCGCGGAACGCCGCGCGGGCCGCCCAGAACGCGCCCTCGGCACGCAGCGCCGCGGGCACGTCCGCGGTACGCGCCGCCGCCTCGAAATGGTCCATCGCCCGGCTGACCTGGCCTTTCCGCCAGGCGGCGAAGCCCTCCGACAAGGTCGCGCGGACGCGGCGCACGGTGCCCCGAGCAGCCTTCGCCGCGGATCCGTCGTCCGGGTCGTCCGCTCCAGCGGTGGCGGGGGGCAGCATGGCGGGTGCGCGGTCGGGCGGCATCTTCGCATGGCGCGGCAGCCTGATTGCGAGCAAAGCGCGGATCGCCGGCGCATCGGCCTGCGTGCCAAACGCGGCCAGCCATAGCTGCAGCTCGGCCGGCGTCCCATGATGGAAGCGGCCGAGGAGGCGGTCGGCGAGAATGGGGCCATTCAGCAATGGCGTGTCGAGCGTCGCGGTGAGGCGCGCCGCGTCGGCCATCCGCCCATTCGCCTGATCCGCGAAGACCTTCCGAATGACGGCCGCCTGGGCGGAAGTCAGCGGTCTTGGCAGCGTGATTTCGGCCGAGGTTCCCGGGGAGCCGATCCGCGGTATCGCGAAGGCCGTCTGTTCCATGTCAGAAGTGTCGTTCGACGTCGCAGGCTGCCCAAGGGCAGAGCGCGCCAGCATTACAACAGCCGCAAGTCCCGCCATGAACAATCGAGCGGATGCGCGGCGGGACGTAGCATCCGGCCTTTCCATCGGGCCGCCCCTAAACAACAGGGCAGCCCCGCGCAATCCAGGTAAGTTTACGAAACGTGATTCAATTTTGGCGAAAAAGCGGACGCCAATGTGTTACGGGTCGCCATACCCTCACAATGGCGTGATTTCTTCATCTATTCGACGCCGCAGCAAGCGCAAATCTCGCCAGGCGAGACGCCGCGCATCCGGATCGGACCTGATCTGCGCAATTCCGTCCAGAGGCAAGCAGGGGAGCGGCTCGGACCGTCCGGGCACCGTGGCCCCGCTGAATGTTCCGCGCGGGGGGCGTCGTTCTCCGGGCAACAGCGCCCTCGCAGCGAGGGAACCGATCAACACGGCGCGGACTGGCTGAGCCAGCACGATCAGCCGGTGCAGGAACGGCAGACAGATCGCGAGCTCCGCTTGGCTGGGCGGCCTGTCCCCCGGTGGTCGCCACGGAATGAGAGGGACGATGAGCGCACGTTCCCGGAACCCGATGCTGGCGAGCATCGCGCCGAGGAACTCTCCGGCGCTTCCAACCATCAGCCGGCCGGCGCGATCCTCGTCGCCGCTGGGCGGGGGCAGTACCGATCAGGAGCCGGCTCGTCGGATCCCCCTCGAAGAGGATCGGTCCGCTGGCGGTATCGCGTAGCGCAATGGCATCGAAGCCGGTGATCGCCGCCCGTAGCGTCTCCAGATCGTGCGCGCCAGCGACCTCGGCCTGCGCGCATTCGACCGCCGCAACGTCCGCGATGATGCGGCGCGGTTCTGGCGGCGCGGCGATCGCCGCTGCGGGTTCTGATACGGGCGCAAGGCGGTCGGTCGGCGCATCCCCGATCGACTCGTCGGCGCCCCACTCGACCAACAGCTGCAGCAATTTGAGCGCGTCCGCGTCCATGTGCCCTTGTCGCGTGCGCGCCCGGTCGAGACAACCGGGCACCTCTTGACGTGTCGCGCCATCCCCTCGCACGGTCGAGCATGTCCTCGATGGCGTCCGCCGACCTTCGCACGCCCGAAGCGAGCGTCCCCCTCGATTGGAACGCGGTCCGGGCGCAGCTCGCAACGCACGGCGTGATGCTCGACGATGACCCACCACCGCGTCAGTTCGCCGGCGGGCTCGCCAACCTCAACTACCTGATCCATCTCGGCGGCAAGCCTGCCGTGCTGCGGCGGCCGCCGCTCGGGGAGCTGCCCGCCGGTAGCCACGACATGGCGCGCGAGCACCGCATCCTGAGCCGGCTCGCCGACGCATTGCCGACCGCCCCGCGCGGCATCTTCCTCTGCACGGACCCGGCGGTGATCGGCGCGCCGTTCCAGATCCTGGAATACCGGCCGGGCCTCGTCATCCGCGAGGACATTCCCCCGCCCCTGAAGGGCCGCCCCGAGGTCGGCGCCCGGTTGTCGCACGTGCTGCTGGAGACGCTCGCCTCGATCCACGCGGTCGATACCGCGGCGATCGGGCTCGACGACCTCGGCCGGCCGGAGGGGTTCCTGGCGCGCGCGGTGGCCGGGTGGCGCAAGCGCGGCGAGGCGGCGAAGGAGGACGGAACCGAGACCCTGCACGCCGATCTCGGCGCCTGGCTCGAGCAGCACATCGTCCCGGACGGCCCCCCTGCCCTGCTGCACAACGATTTCAAGCTGAACAACCTGATCCTCGATCCGCGCGACCTCGCCGCCGTCGCCATCGTCGACTGGGACCAGGGCACGCGCGGCGATCCGCTGTTCGACTTCGCCACCCTGCTCTCCTACTGGGTGGAGGCGGACGACCCGCCGGCGATGCACGACATGGCGCAGATGCCGGCCGCCGAGCCCGGCTTCCTGACCCGCCGCGAGGCGGTCGACGCCTACGCGGCGATCAGCGGCCGGATGATGGACGGTTTCCTGTTCCACCGGGTGCTCGCGATGTACAAGCTGGGCGTGATCTTCCTGCAGCTCGGCTACCGCTACCGCACCGGCGCGACGACCGAGCCGCGCTACGCGCCGCTGAGCGGAATCGGCACCGGCATCCTCGAATTCGCCCACGAGATCGCCCATCACCGCGCGTTCTGAAGGAGGCCGCGATGGATTTCTCGCTCCCGCCCGAGCTTCAGGACCTGCAGCAACGCACCCGCGCCTTCATCCGCGACCGCGTCATCCCGCTCGAATCCGACCCCAGGCAGACCCGTCACGGCCCGACTGACCCGTTCCGGCGGGAGCTGAACGCGCTCGCCTCGGCGGAGGGCCTGCTCGCGCCGCATGTCGGTGCCGAATGGGGCGGCCTCGGCCTCTCGCATGTCGGCAAGGCGATCGTGTTCGAGGAGGCTGGCTTTTCGCTGCTCGGGCCGCTGGCCATGAACATCTCGGCGCCCGACGAGGGCAACATGCACCTGATCGAGCAGGTCGGGACGCAGGAGCAGAAGGAGCGATTCCTCCGCCCGCTGGCGGCGGGCGAGGTCCGGTCGTGCTTCTGCATGACGGAGCCCGCGCCCGGTGCCGGCTCCGATCCCTCGGCGCTCAAGACCAAGGCGCTGCCCGACGGGAACTATTGGGTGATCGACGGCGACAAATGGTTCATCACCGGGGCGGACGGGGCGGGCTTCGCCATCATCATGGCGGCGGGTCCGGACGGCCGCGCGACCATGTTCCTCGCCGACATGAAGACGCCGGGCATCGAGGTGGTCCGCGCGATGGACAGTCTCGACCAGGGCTTTCCGGGCGGGCACGCCGTCGTCCGCTTCAGCGGCCTGCGGGTCCCTGCCTCCGCGATCCTCGGCGAGCCGGGCAAGGGCTTCCGCTACGCCCAGGTGCGGCTCGCGCCGGCGCGGCTGACCCATTGCATGCGCTGGCTCGGCGCGGCGCGCCGCGCGCATGCGATCGCCACCGACTACGCCCGCCAGCGCGAGGCGTTCGGCGCGGTGCTCGCCGAGCACGAGGGCGTCGGCTTCATGCTGGCCGACAACGAGATGGACATCCGCATGGCCCGCCTCGCCATCTGGCACACCGCCTGGACGCTCGATCAGGGCGAGCGCGGCGGCACCGAGTCCTCGATCGCCAAGGTGGTCTGCTCGGAGGCGATCTGGCGCGTCGCCGATCGCTGCGTGCAGGTGCTGGGCGGCCAGGGCGTGACCGGGGAGACGCTGGTCGAGCGCATCTTCCGCGAGGTTCGCGGCTTCCGGATCTACGACGGCCCGTCGGAGGTGCATCGCTGGAGCCTCGCCAAGCGCATCCTGCGCGACGGGCCGAATTGGTAGCCCGACCCCGCGCCGCGAGTCCAAGGCGTTGGTCAACGGCATGCAGGCCGGCCGGAAAATCAACATCATAAGGTGCGGACGAGCTGATCGACGCGTGCTGATGTACAATAGAGGAGTTTCGGCGCGGTCAGGGCGCGGCTGAACTGTACAATTCCGCTCCGCCGCGCACCGCCGGCGGCGTGTCTTGTACAGTCCATCTGACCAAGTCCGTGCGCTACCTGATCCCCTCTCCGCCCTTCGGGCGCCGAAAGCTGGAGATGGGACTACGTACGCATGCGCGATGTGATGCGTCGGTTGGTGTACCCTTGACCCAGCCCATCCGCCCGGTTTTCGTTCCTGCTGTTCGGGAGAGGGAGGAAGCGCATGCGCGGCGTGGTGTTCACAGGCGGACGCGAGATCGAACTGATGGACTTCCCCGATCCCACGCCCGGCGCGGGCGAGGTGGTGATCGAGATGAAGGCGTCGGGCATGTGCGGCAGCGACCTGCACCAGTACCGCCGCCCGAAAGGCGCCAAGGGCGCCAGCGTCGGCGGCCTGCCCTCCAACCCCAACCCGGTCATCGGCGGCCACGAGCCCTGCGGCATCGTCGCCGCGCGCGGTCCCGGCGTGACCGAGGCGCGAGGCGCCGATCGGCGCGCGGGTGATGGTGCACCATTATCAGGGCTGCACGCTCTGCAACCATTGCCGCTCCGGCTGGTCGCAGCTCTGCCAGGAGGTGCCGGTCAAGGTGTACGGCAACAACGCCAATGGCGGGCACGCCCGCTACCTCGCGGTGCCCGCCAACACGCTGGTCGCGCTGCCCGAGGAGCTGTCGTTCCAGACCGGCGCCGCCGTCGCCTGCGGGACCGGCACCGCCTGGGGCGCGCTCCGGCGCATGAACCTCGCCGGCAACGACACGATCGCGATCTTCGGCCAGGGCCCGGTCGGACTGTCCGCAACGCAGCTCGCCAAGGCGATGGGCGCGCGCGTCATCGCGCTCGACGTGAGCCCCGAGCGGCTCGCCCGCGCCAAGGAGTTCGGCGCCGACGAGGTGGTAAACCCGCGCTCCAACGATCCGGTCGGCGCGATCAAGGACCTCACGCACGGCTATGGCGCGGACCTGTCGCTCGACACATCGAGCCAGCCCGAGGGCCGCATTTCGGCGATCCGCTGCGTAAAGGTCTGGGGCACGATGTGCTTCGTCGGCGAGCGCAACGACGTGACGATCGACGTGAGCCCCGATGTGCTGCGCAAGCAGCTCACGATGATCGGCTCATGGACCTTCTCGGTGATCGGCCAGGCCGAGTGCGCCCGCTTCATCGCCGACCGCGGGATCGACGTGGACAAGCTGTTCACCGACACATGGCGGCTCGATCAGGCGGACGAGGCGTACCGGCTGTTCGACACTCAGACCACCGGCAAGGGCGTTTTCCTGATGTGAGCCGGGGCGAGATCGGCGAACACCACGCCATAGGCGCCGAGCGGCAGCGTCTCGCCCGCGAGCGCGTGGCGGAAGCCGCTCTCCGCCATGATCCGCAGCCCCGGCCAGCGAGAGGCATCGAGCGCGCGCGTTCTCGCCGAGAGGTTGAACACCGCGAGGATCGCCTGATCCTCGTGCCGGCGGATGAAGCCGACCAGCGGCGCCGGCAGCTCGACCGGCTCCAGCGCGCCGCGCACCAGCGCCGGCTGTTCGCGCCGCCAGGCGAGGAACCGGCGGAAGGCGTGCAGCAGCGCGTGCGGATCGGCCTCCGCGCGGTCCACCGCGAGCGCGTGATGCGCCGCCGGCAGCGGCAGCCAGGGTGATTCCGCCCCGCTGGTGAAGCCGGCGTGACGGGCGTCGGCGAGCCAGGGGATCGGCGTGCGGCTGCCGTCGCGGCCGCGAAACTCCGGCCAGTAGGCGATGCCGAACGGGTCGCGCAGCTGCTCGAGCGTGAGCTCCGCCTCGGTCAGTCCCAGCTCCTCGCCCTGATAGACGCAGACGCTGCCGCGCAACGACAGCAGCAGCGCCATCAGCAAGCGCGCGAACGCAGGGTCGGGCGTGATGCCCTCGGCACGGCGCGGATTCCAGCGGCTGACCGCGCGCTCCACGTCGTGGTTGGAGAACGACCAGCACGGCCAGCCGGCCCGCGCCATCGCGCCGAGGTCGTCCAGCATCTCCGCGCACCGCGGCCCAGTCGAAGCCGCCGCGCAGCGGGCGCAGCGTGTAGGCCATGTGCAGGCGCTTCCGGCCGGCGGTGTAGCCGCTCACGCGCTCCAACGCGCCGGGCTGGCTCGACACCTCCCCCATCGTGACCGTGCCCGGATAGCGCTCCATCAGGGCACGCACCCGGGTCAGCAGCTCCATCGAGGCGGGGTGCAGCATGTCGTGCTCGTGGCGCTGCATGCCGAACAGCTTGGCCGGAACCTCGGTAAGCCCGGTCTGCGGCAGGTTGGGGCGCAGCGCCGGGTCGTGCATCAGGAAGTCGATCGCATCCAGCCGGAACCCGTCGACGCCGCGCTGCAACCAATACTCCCCGCCGGCGAGCAGCGCCTCCATCACATGGGGATCGTGCAGGTTGAGCGCCGGCTGATGCGACAGGAAGTGGTGCAGGTAATACTGCCGCCGCCTCGGCTCCCAGGTCCAGGCGGAGCCGCCGAAGACCGAGAGCCAATTGTTGGGCGGCGTGCCGTCCGGCGCCGGGTCGGCCCACACGTACCAGTTGGCGAGCAGGTTGGTTTGGCTCGCGCGGCTCTCCAGGAACCAGGGATGGCGATCCGACGTATGGCTCCAGACCTGGTCGATCAGGACCTTGAGGCCGAGCGCGTGAGCGCGGGCCAGCAGCGCATCGAAATCGCCCAGGCTGCCGAACAGCGGATCGACCGCCAAGTGGTCGGCGACATCGTAGCCGAAATCCTTCTGCGGCGAGGTGAAGAACGGGCAGAGCCAGATCGCGTCAACCCCGAGGCTCGCGACGTAATCGAGCTTTTGCGTCACCCCGGGCAGGTCGCCGACCCCATCCCCGTTGCTGTCGAAGAAGCTGCGCGGATAGATCTGATAGATGACGGCGCCGCGCCACCACTCCTTGGTGCTCATCCCCTGTTTCTAGCCCGATCGGGGTGGCGCTCCGCAAGCATAATCACGAAACCGCGAGCGCCCCCCGGCCGTGTTTCCCGTGAGGAGTCGCTATTCCGCCGCAGCCCGCAGGGCGGCGCCGGCGGCGAGCGGGCAGAGCGGCAGGGCGGCGGCAAGGAGTGCGGCGAGCAGCAGGAGATGCGGGCGCACGGAGAGGCCGGCGGCCGCGGCATCCGGGACAGCGGCGCCGAAGATCAGGACCGGCACCGCGAGCGGCAGGACGAGCAGCGGCAGCAGCACCCCGCCGCGTCGGGCACCCAGCACCACGGCGGCTCCGGTCGTGCCGAGTAGGGAGAGCACCAGCGTTCCCGGCAGCAGCCCGGCGAGCAGCGCGGGCAGCGCGGGTGCCGGCAGTCGCAGCATGGTCGCGATGGGCGCCGCGGCGATCAGGAGCGGCAGGCCGGTGACCAGCCAGTGCGCCGCCGCTTTGGCGAGCGCGATGCCGGCGGGCGGCAACCCAGTCAGCAGCAGCTGGTCGAGCGAGCCGTCCTCGAAATCGGCGCCGAACAGCCGGTCGAGCGGCAGCAGCGCGGCGAGCAGCGCGCAGACCCACACGATCCCCGGCGCGATCCGCCCCAGCGTCTCCGGTCCCGGCCCGATCGCCAGCGGAAACAGCGTCGCCGCGACCAGGAAGAACAGCAATGCGGCGAGCGTGTCGGCGCCGTGGCGCAGCGACAGGCGCAGCTCACGCCCGAGGACGGCGAGGGCGAGGGCGGGAGGTACCCGCCCCACTGTCCTCTCTCCCCCCGCAACTTGCGGGGGGAGAGAGAGGGGTGAAGGGGCTGCGGCCCATCGCAGTTGCGTCTGCGACCGGATGATCCTCACCAGGCACGCTAGCGCACGCCGACCTCTACCGCCGCGCGGGAGAGGTGACTGGCCGCCGTTGCGATAATACCCGCGTTCATGTCGCCTCTTTAGCACTCGACCCACCCAGGCGCAGCACGGCGGCATGCGGCAGCGGCAGCGGTAGGTGCGTCGCGGCCACCACCACGCCGCCGGCCTCCCGATGGGCGGCCAGCAGCGTGCGCACCCGTTCGACGGCGTCGGCATCCAGCCCCAGCGTCGGCTCGTCGACCAGCCAGAGCGGTGCCGAGGACACCGCGAGGCGTGCGAGCGCCAAGCGGCGGCGCTGGCCCGCCGACAGCATCCGCGCCGGCAGATCGGCGAGGTTCGCGATCCCCAGCGCGGCCAATCCCTGCTCCACGGCGCCCCCGCCAACGCGCGCCGCAAAACGCAAATTCTCCGCGACCGTCAGCCCGGGTTTCACCGCATCCTGATGGCCGACATAGGCAACGCGCGCGCCGGCCCCTCCACGCGTGTCCTCGCCGCGCCAGAGCACGCGCCCCGCCGCGGGACGAAGCAGCCCCGCGAGCACGCGCAGCAGCGTCGACTTGCCCGCCCCGTTCGGCCCGGTCAGCAGCAGCGCGCCGCCCGCCGGCACGATGAAGGAGATGTCGCGCAGCACCAGCCGCTCGCCCCGGAATGCCGCCACGTTTTCGGCTTGCAACACGTATTTCGCCCGCGTCGGCGGCCGGTGGACGGCCCGCCCGGTGTGGTCTAAGCCCAGCGCCAAGATGACACCGCCATACAGCAGTGATGTCTTCGAACCAAGGACGCACGCCATGAAAGCCACCGGACAGGACAGCCTGAAGACGCGCCGCACCCTCTCCGTCGGCGGCAAGCAGTACCAGTATTTCTCGCTGCCCGAGGCGGCGAAGACATTGGGCGACATCTCGCGCCTGCCCATCAGCCTGAAGATCCTGCTCGAGAACGTCCTGCGCTTCGAGAATGGCGGCAGCTACAAGGTGAGCGACGCGCGCGCGATCGCCGAGTGGCTCGGCAACGCGCACTCCGACCGCGAGGTGCCGTTCCGCCCCGCGCGGATCCTGATGCAGGACTTCACCGGCGTTCCCGCCGTGGTCGACCTCGCCGCGATGCGCGACGGCATCACCAAGCTCGGGGGCGATCCGCAGAAGGTGAACCCGCTTATCCCGGTAGACCTCGTCATCGACCACTCGGTCATGGTCGACGTGTTCGCCCGCCCCGACGCCCTGCAGCGCAATGTCGACAGGGAGTTCGAGCGCAACGGCGAACGCTACCGCTTCCTGCGCTGGGGCAAGGAGGCGTTCGACGATTTCCGCGTGGTGCCGCCCGGGACAGGCATCTGCCACCAGGTCAACCTCGAATATCTCGGCCAGTGCGTATGGACCGCGACGGAGAATGGCACCACCGTCGCCTACCCGGACACGCTCTATGGCACCGACAGCCACACCACGATGGTCAATGGCCTCGGCATATTGGGCTGGGGGGTCGGCGGCATCGAGGCGGAGGCGGCGATGCTGGGCCAGCCCATCGCCATGCTGATCCCCGATGTCGTTGGCTTCCGCCTGTCGGGCAAGCTGCCCGAGGGCGCGACCGCGACCGATCTCGTGCTGACGGTCACGCAGATGCTGCGGCGCAAGGGCGTGGTCGGCAAGTTCGTCGAGTTCTACGGACCTGGCCTCGATGAGCTCCCGGTCGCCGACCGCGCCACGATCGGCAACATGTCGCCCGAATACGGCGCGACGTGCGGCTTCTTCCCGGTCGACAAGGTGACCCTCGAGTACCTCCGCCTGACCGGGCGCGACCCGCACCGGATCGCGCTGGTGGAGGCGTACACCAAGGCGCAGGGCCTGTTCCGCGAGAGCGGCAATCCCGACCCGATGTTCACCGACACGCTGGAGCTCGACCTCGCGACGGTGCAGCCCTCGATCGCCGGGCCAAAGCGGCCGCAGGATCGCGTCGCGCTGAAGGACGCCGCGGCGGCCTTCAAGACGGAGCTGACCAAGAGCCTCGGCGTGCCGGCGAACGATGTCGGCGTCAGCGCCAAGATCGCCGGCAAGAACTACGAGCTGACCCACGGCGATATCGTGATTGCCGCGATCACGTCCTGCACCAACACGTCCAATCCCTCGGTGCTGGTTGCCGCGGGCCTGGTCGCGCGCAAGGCGCGGGAGAAGGGGCTGACGCCGAAGCCCTGGGTAAAGACCTCGCTCGCGCCAGGCTCGCAGGTCGTCTCCGAGTATCTGGAGAAGTCGGGGCTGCAGGCCGACCTCGACGCGCTCGGCTTCAACCTCGTGGGCTATGGCTGCACCACCTGCATCGGCAATTCCGGCCCGCTCGAGGAACCGATCGCCGACGCGATCGAGGACAACAACCTTGTCGCTGTCGCGGTGCTGTCGGGAAACCGCAACTTCGAGGGGCGCATCCACCCCAACGTGCGCGCCAATTACCTGGCGTCACCGCCGCTGGTTGTCGCCTACGCGCTGCTCGGCAAGATGACCGAGGACATCACCGCCGTCCCGCTCGGCACCGGCAAGGACGGCAAGCCGGTCTATCTGCGCGACCTTTGGCCGACCAATGCCGAGATCGCCGCGATCGTGCGCGCCGACGTGACGCGCGATCAGTTCGTGACGCGCTACGGCGAGGTGTTCAAGGGCCCGAAGCAGTGGCAATCGGTGCAGGTGGAACCGAGCGAGACCTATCGCTGGTCCGACGGCTCGACCTATGTGCAGAACCCGCCCTATTTCGAGGGCATCACGCCGGAGCCCAAGCCAGTCGCCGATATCATCGGCGCCCGCATCCTCGCGGTGCTGGGCGATTCGATCACCACCGACCACATCAGCCCGGCGGGCTCGATCCGCAAGACCTCGCCCGCCGGCGAATACCTGATGGAGCGGCAGGTGACGCAGGCGAACTTCAACAGCTACGGCTCGCGGCGCGGCAACCATCAGGTGATGATGCGCGGCACGTTCGCCAACATCCGTATCCGCAACGAGATGCTGGAGGACGTCGAGGGCGGCATGACGAAATACGTGCCGAGCGGCGAGCAGATGTCGATCTACGACGCCGCGATGCGCTACAAGAAGGAGGGCGTGCCGCTGGTGATCTTCGCCGGCAAGGAATACGGCACCGGCTCATCGCGTGACTGGGCGGCCAAGGGCACGTTCCTGCTCGGCGCCAAGGCGGTCATCGTCGAGAGCTTCGAGCGTATCCACCGCTCCAACCTGGTCGGCATGGGGGTGCTCCCCTTGGTGTTCACCGAGGGGATGGACCGCAAGCGCCTCGGCATCACCGGCGACGAGACGATCGACATAATCGGGCTCGAGAACATCGTTCCGCGCAAGGAGCTGTCGCTGATCGTGCACCGCCCCGACGGCAAGACCGACACGGTGAAGGTGATCTGCCGCATCGATACCGCCGACGAGGTCAACTACTACCGCCACGGCGGCATCCTGCACTACGTTCTGCGCGGAATGGCAAAGGCGGCGTAGCCCAACCTCCCTCTCCGCCGGGGCGGAGAGGGAGGTGGGACACGCCGCGATCGCTTGCGCACGCTCAGTAGCGGATCACGCCCATTCGGCGGAACGCCGCGTTGATGCGCTCGGCGTAGGCGTTGAAGCTCGGGTATTCACCCAAATGCGCAGGCCGCGGGCGGGGCAGGTCGATGGCGATCTCGTCGACGATCCGCCCCGGACCCGGCGACATCACCAGCACGCGGTCCGACAGCCCTATCGCCTCCTCGATGCTGTGGGTGATGAACAACACGGTCTTGCGCGTCTCCAGCCACAGCATCTCGAGGTCGTGGCGGATTTGCGTACGGGTGATCGCATCGAGCGCACCGAACGGCTCGTCCATCAGCAGGATCGACGGCTTGTGGATCAGCGCCCGCGCGATCGAGACGCGCTGGCACATCCCGCCCGAGAGCTGCTTCGGATAGCGGTCCGCCGCCGCGGCGATGCCGACCTTCTCCATCAGCGCCCGCGAGTCGGCGCGCGCCCGCGCCATGTCGAGGCCACGAATTTGCGGCTGTAGCAGGATGTTCTGCTCGGCGGTACGAAACTCCAGCAGCAGATGGTCCTGAAACACGATCCCGACATCGGTCAGCGGCCGGTCGAGCCGCACGCCGTCCACCCTGATCTCGCCCGCCGATGCCGGGTTGAGCCCGGCGCAGAGCAGCATCAGCGTGCTCTTGCCGCACCCGGAGGGTCCGATGAGGCTGACGAACTCGCCGGCGCCGATCTCGAAGGACACGTCGTCGATCGCGATGACGTCGCCGAACCGCTTGCTCACTCCGATGCCGCTGATCGCGCCGCCCTGGTTCACTGACACTTGGGCGGATCGGCCGGCAGCAGCGTGTCGGTGTAGTAGTCGCTGACCGGCTTGGACTTCGACAGCTTGAGGTAGGTCGTCAGCAAATCCCAGGTCCGCGTCCACACCGCATCCGGCACCTTGCCCAAGGCGGTTGCGCCGGGCGCGCAGAGCAGGGCGAGATCGACACGCAATTGCTCGGCGATCTGCTCGGTACTGGCGGACGGGTATTGCGCGTGCACCGCCTCGGCCGCCGCCTCCGGGTTGGCGCGCGCTCGCGCCCAGCCGTCAAGGCTGACGGCGATGAACTTGCGGAACAGGTCGGCGTCCTTCTGGATGCGGTCGTCGCGCGCGATGATCGACAGGCCGACGGTGGGAACGCCGATGTCGCGGTACCAGAGCTGGTTGATCTTGAAGCCGCGATCGACGATCTGCACGCCCTGGAAATCGGCGCCGGCAAGGATAGCGTCGACCTTTTTCTGCAAGAGCGCGCCGACCAACGCGCCGGGATCGATGTTCACCACATTGACCTTGCCCTCGATTTGGTTGGCCGACAGGATCGCATCGAGCAGCGTCGTCTGCGCGGTGCCGGGCTGCACCGCGAGCCGCTTGCCGATCAGATCGGCGGGCTTCTCGATATGCGTGTCGGCGAGCGAGATGATCGCGAAGCCGTTGGTCTGCAGGATCGGCGCGATGATCTTGACCGGCGCGCCCACCGAGCGGAGCTGCATCGCCGCCGGTGCGTCGGCGAAGCCGAGATCGGTCTGCCCTGTCGCGACCAGCTGCGCGGTGGTCGCCGAACCCTTCCCTTCCTGGATCGTGAGGTCGATGCCGGCCTGCTTATAGAGTCCGAGCTGCTGGGCGTAGATGAATCCCGCCTGCGGCCCGCCGGCGAGGAAGTTGAGCAGGAAGGTGAGCTTGCGCGCGTCCTGCGCATGCCCCAAGCAAGGCAGCGCGAACAACAGCGCCGCGCCAAGCATCAGCCGTTTCATGTCGCTTACTCCCTCGTGTTCCTACTGGCGCTGCCACGGCATCAGCAGGTTCTCGATCAACTGGACCACGTAGCTGAACACCAGTCCGACCACGCTGAGCGCGACCAGCACGGCGAAGATCAGCGGCATGTCCATGTAGCTGGTGCCGCGCAGCAGCAGATAGCCGAGGCCGGCATTGGCGCCGACGAACTCGGCGACGATCGCCCCGGTCGCGGCGAAGACGATCGCCACCTTCAGCCCCGCGAAGATGAAGTTCATCGCCGCCGGCAAGCGCACGTAACGGAATGTCTGCCACCCCGTCGCGCCCATCGAGCGCGTCAGGTACAGCACCCGCTCATCGAGCGCCCGGAATCCCGCCATGGAAGAGACCAGCACCGGGAAGAAGCACAGCATGAAGGTGAACAGCACCTTGGGAAATGGCCCGAAGCCGAACCAGACGACGAACAGCGGCGCGACGGCGATCTTCGGCACAAGCTGGAGGAACACGACCAGCGGATAGACCGAGCGCTCCAGCACGCGCAGGGACACGATAAGGAAGCCGAGCGGGACGGAGACGATCGCGGCGAGCAGGAAGCCGAGCACGATCTCATACGCCGTCACCAGCGTGTTCGACCAGATGATCGCGCGCGCCTCGACGAGCTTCGCAAGGAACTCCGACGGAACGGGCAGGATGTAGCCGGGCACCCCGAAGGCGCGGACCAGAAACTGCCAGGCGAGCAGCAGGATAACGAACGTCGCCACCGGATAGGCGATGGCGGAGACGCGCTCCCCGGTACGTCCGGGCGGCGGGCTGGGCGCCGTTTCCGGCGTCAGGACGGTTTCGCTCATGGAGCCGACAGGGTTGACCGGCCATCGGCCGCTGGTCAACGTGAGCGACGCCGTGAGCAGTGAGGCTTCGGACCTACTGACGAAGGAGAACGCGATGCTCGCGGGCGAGGCGGTGGTGGCGATCTGGAACGGCATCGCGGAAGCGAGCCGCGCCGCGTTCTATGAATGGCACACGCACGAGCACATGCCGGAGCGCGTCGGCATCCCCGGCTTCCGGCGCGGGCGCCGCTACGTCGCGGCGGACGCGCGGACGCGACCCGAGTTCTTCACGCTCTACGAAGCCGACACGATGCAGGTCCTGCAAGGCATGGACTACGCCAACCGGCTGAACGCGCCGACACCGGGGACGCGGGCGGTCACCGCGCAATTCCGCGACACCGCGCGGGCGCTCTCGCGCGTGCTGGCCAGCACCGGGCCGGGCAGCGGCGGGTTCGTGCTGACGGTCCGCTTCGATGCGCCGGCCAATGCCGCGCCCGGGCTGACGCAGGCCGCGCGCCGGGCCGCTGCTATCCCCCGCATCGTCGGCGCGCATCTCTGCCGAGGCGATGACGACGCTTCGGGCGTGCGCACGGCGGAGACGAGGGGCCGGACCGACATCCTGGCTCCGCCCACCTGGTTCGCTATGATCGAGGCGACCGATCCGGAGTCGCTCGGCGCCATCCTGCCGGAGTCCGAGCTGCGGGCGGCAGGCGCGCAGGGCGATGTCGAGCGCGGCCTCTACCGCCTGGAGTATACCCGCCTGAAAACCGCCAGCGCCCCGGGCTGAGACGCCTCAGGTACCCGATACAGCTCGTGCTTGAACGGCCCGCTCACGCCGACGCCGATATACTCCGCCTGCTTGGGCGACAGCTTCGTCAGCTTGGCGCCGACCTTGGCGAGATGCAGCGCCGCGACCTTCTCATCGAGCGCCTTGGGCAGCGTGTACACCTTGCGCTCGTATTTCCCGGCGGGTGCGCCGAACAGCTCGATCTGCGCCAGCACCTGGTTGCTGAACGAGGCGCTCATGACGAAGCTCGGATGTCCGGTCGCATTGCCGAGGTTCACCAGCCTGCCTTCCGACAGCACAATGAGGCGCTTGTCATCGGGGAACACCACCTCGTCCACCTGAGGCTTCACGTTCTCCCAGCGGTAGTTGCGCAGCGCCCCGATCTGGATCTCGGAATTGAAATGGCCGATGTTGCAGATGATGGCGCGGTGCTTCATGCGCCGCATGTGATCGAGCGTGATGACGTCCACGTTGCCGGTCGCGGTCACGAAGATGTCGCCGACTGGTACGGCATCATCCATCGTGGTGACCTCGTATCCCTCCATCACCGCCTGCAGGGCGCAGATCGGATCGACCTCCGTCACCATGACGCGGCAGCCGGCGTTACGCAGGCTCGCGGCCGAGCCCTTGCCCACGTCGCCGAAGCCGTTCACCACCGCGACCTTGCCCGCCATCATCACGTCGGTGCCGCGCCTTATGCCGTCCACCAGCGATTCACGGCAGCCGTAGAGATTGTCGAACTTCGACTTTGTGACGCTGTCGTTGACGTTGATCGCCGGCACCAGCAGCGTGCCGTCGCGCGCCATGTCGCGCAGCCGGTGCACGCCCGTCGTGGTCTCCTCCGACACGCCACGCACCTCGGCCAGCATCTCGGGATACTTGTCATGCATCAGCTTGGTCAGGTCGCCGCCGTCATCGAGGATCAGGTTCGGCGTCCAGCCGTCCGGTCCCCTCACGGTCTGCTCGATACACCACCAGAACTCGTTCTCCTCCATGCCCTTCCAGGCGAATACGGGAACGCCGGCCGCGGCCACCGCGGCGGCGGCATGATCCTGGGTCGAGAAGATGTTGCACGACGACCAGCGCACGGTCGCGCCCAGCGCGATCAGCGTGTCGATCAGCACCGCGGTCTGGATCGTCATGTGCAGGCAGCCGGCGATGCGCGCGCCCTTCAGCGGCTTGCCGGGGCCAAACTCGGACCGGATCGCCATCAGGCCGGGCATCTCATCCTGGGCCATCGCGATCTCCTTGCGGCCCCAGTCGGCTAACGAGATGTCCTTCACTTTGTAGTCTTCGGTCGCACTCCGGTCGGCCATTACGCGCTCCTGACTGATTGCGGGGGTCTATAGGGAAGGCGGGGGGAGCGGCGCAATGGCGGAAGGCGCTGGCCTATCCGCCCATCGGCGACCAGGCGGGGTCGGAGGCGTTCGTTCCGGTGGGCACCGGGCGCTGGTTGAAGCCGGTGATGTCGACCGTCTCCAGATGCGACGAGTAGCCCGCGCCTCCCTCCCCCGCCCGGCTCGAGCTCTCGAACATGGTGACCCGCCCGTTCGGCGCGAAGGTCGGCGCCTGCACGTTCCAGCCCTGCGCCAGAATGCGCTCGCCGCTGCCGTCGGGGTGCATCACGCCGACCGAAAAGCCGCCCGAACTCGCCGCCGAAGCGGGTGAAGGCGATCAGATCGCCGCGCGGCGACCAGACCGGGGTCGCGTAGCGGCCGGAGCCGAAGCTGATGCGCCGCGCCCCCCCGCCGCCCGCACCCATGATGTAGAGCTGCTGATCCCCGCCCCGGTCGGAGTTGAACACGATCTGCGAGCCGTCCGGGCTGTAGCACGGGCTCACGTCGATCCAGTCGGAGCTCGTGAGCCGGCTCGTCGCCCGGCTCGCGAGGTCGACGACGACGATGTCCGACCCGCTGCCATGCGCGAGCGCCATGATGACGCGGCTGCCGTCGGGCGAGAAGCGCGGCGCGAAGGTCATGCCCTCGAAGGAACCGAGCACGCTCTGCCGCCCGTTCGCGAGGTCGAGCAGGTACACGCGGGGACGGTTCTCGGCGTAGCTCATGAAGGCGAGCTGGTCGTGCACCGGCGAGAAGCGCGGCGTCAGCGCCATCCACCGCCCGTCCGTTAGCATGCGCGGATTGGCGCCGTCCTGATCCATGATGGCGAGCCGCCGCGTCTCCCGCCCGCGCGGGCCGGTGGCGGCGACATAGGCGATTCTTGTGTCGAAATAGCCCTTCTCGCCCAGCAGTCGCTCATAGACCACGTCGGCGATGATATGGGCGATTCGCCGCCAGTTGCCGGTGCCCGACGTGTAGGCGGTGCCCTGAAGCTGGTTGTGCGGCAGGACGTCCCATAGCCTGAACTCGACCCGCATGGTCGAACCCGACGCCGCGACGCTGCCCGCAACGAGCGCCTGCGCGCCGACCGCGCTCCAGCCCTGGAAGTTCGGCGCCTCGGCACTGCCGCCGATGCCTCCCGACGCGGCGGCGCCGATAGGGCGGAACAGGCCGGAATTGCCGAGGTCGTTGGTGATCACCCCGGCGATGTTCTGGCCGAGCGAGGCCGATGCGCCGTCCGCGCCCGCGAAGGCGGGGATCGCGATCGGGATCGGCGCGGCGCGCGCGCGGTTCACGTCGATCACGGCGCTCTGTCCGCCGCCTGCGGCCTGGGCGCGCGCGAGCCCGGGCGCGAGCGCGCTCGCGCCGATGGCGCCGATCAGACCGCGCCGGCCGATGCTGAACGAAACCGAATCAAGCTGGGTCATATTGGGCCTGTTTCAGTGGGTTGCCGTCAGGGACGAAACCGGAATGTGAGGACGTTAATCTTCCCCATCAACTTCGCCGGCAAAGGAAGATTCGCGCAGGAGGGCGACAGCACGGCGCGGACCGCGCGCTCGGCGAACACCCGCAGCCGCGGGTCGGCGGCGACACGGCCCTGATCCTCGGCCGCCACGACCGCCTGGCGCACCGTCCCCGTCTGATCCGTGGTCACCGTCAGCAGCACCTGCATCTTGTCGAGATCGAGCGCCCCCGGATCGTCGGTCCAGCACGGGCGGACGTGATCGCCGATCGCGCCGCGCTCGGAGGCGGACAGCGCGGCGGTGTCGTTGGCAAGCGGGCTGCCGCCGGAATCGGGCGCGCCGCCCTGGCGCGGATTGGGCCGCGCTTTCGGCGCCTGGGTCTGCAGCCGTGCCTCGGCGCGCAGCTTCTCGAGCGTGTTCTGCAGCGCGCGGCTGTCAGGCGCGGGGTTGGTCGTCGGGTTCGGCTGCGATGTGCGGCTCGGCGGCGTCGGCGCGGGTGGCGGCGGCATCGGCAGGGGCGGCACCGGCGGCGCCGGCTTGGGCGGTGCCGGGGCGGCCAGCGTCGGCTGCGGTGCCGGCCTGGGAGGCGGCGGGACCGGCGTCGGGGGCTGCACCACCGGCGGCGCGGGCGGCGGCGGTGGGGGCGGCGGCGGCATCGTGTCTTCGAGCGGCTGCGGCTTCGGCGGCGCAGGCGCGGGCGGCGCCGGAACCGGCGCGGGCGTGCGTGCCGGTGCCGGTGTCGGCGCGGGGGCCGGCGCTTTGGTAGCCGGGCCAGAGGACTGGAACACCATGTCCACCGTCGTCTCGGGCGGGGACTCGGTGGGCCGGCCCCACGGCAGCCCGAGCAGCAGCGCCAGCAGCACCAGCACATGCATCCCGAAGGACGCGGCGGCGCCGCGCCGCATCTCCGGATCGGACGGCAGCACCGTCATGGCCCGGATCAGCCGGCCTTCTTGGCGGGACCCGCCGTGGATGTCGGGGCGGCCGGTGTCGCAGGCGGGGCCTTGGCCGGCTGCGGGACCGTCGGCGCCTGGGCGAGCAAGGCCACCTTGGTGAACCCGCCCTGGGTGATCGTGCCCATCACCTGCATGACCCGCCCATAGGCGAGGTCCTTGTCGCCGCGCACGAAGATGCGCCGGTCGGGATTGCTCTGCGCCGCCGATTGCAGCTTTGCCACCAGCTGGTCGAGGTCGACCTTGTCGTTCTGCAGGTAGATCTGGCCCTGCGCGTCGATTGTCACGCTGATCGGCTCGCTGTCGGCGTTGAGTTGCTGGGCGTCCGTCTTCGGCAGGTCGACGCTGACGCCGGAGGTCATCAGCGGCGCCGTCACCATGAAGATGACGAGCAGAACCAGCATCACGTCGACCATCGGCGTGACGTTGATCTCGGAAAGCGGGCGATAGCGCCCGCGCCTTCCGTTGCCACCGGAGTGCAGCGAGAAGGCCATGCTCAACCCCGCTCCTCGCTCTGGCGTGACAGGATGGCGCTGAATTCGGTGCCGAACCCTTCGAGCCGGGAGGCGAAACGGCCAAGATCGGTGCTGATCTTGTTGTAGGAGATCACCGCCGGGATCGCGGCAACGAGGCCGATCGCGGTGGCGAACAGCGCTTCCGCGATGCCGGGAGCGACGACAGCAAGGTTGGTATTATGCACAGCGGCGATCGCTGCGAAGCTGTGCATGATTCCCCAGACGGTGCCGAACAGGCCGACGAAGGGCGCCGTCGCGCCGACGGAGGCGAGGAAGATCATCCACCGCTCCATCCGGTCCATCTCCCGGCCGACCGTCACGCCGATGGCTCGGTCGATGCGCTCGCGCACACCGCTGCGGGCGAAATCCGTGCCGGGAGCGCGGGCGCTGCGCTGCCACTCTCCCATCGCCGCACCGAACACCGCGGCCATCGGGTTGGACGGGCGGGTGCCTTCCTGCTCGTAAAGCTCTTCGAGGCTGCCGCCGGACCAGAAACGGTCCTCGAACGCATCGGCCTGCCGGTTCACCCGGCGCAGCGCCGACCATTTCTCGAAGATCACCGCCCAGACCCAGATCGAGGCGAGGATCAGGCCGATGATGACGATCTTCACGACAGGGTCGGCCTGAAGGAACAGCCCCCATATCGACAAATCCCCTGGGGGAAGGTTCGCCGCCCCGAGAGTGGCGGCATCGACAGCCCGGTCCATCCAGTCCCTACTCCTTCCCCGCCGGCGATCCCGCCGCCAGCATTGCCTCGAACGCCCTCCGCCAGCGCGGCGGGATGCGCGCCGGATGGGGCGCAGTCAGCGCCACGCATGCCAGCTCGATCTCGGTCACCACGCAGGAGCCGCGCGCATCCCGTATGTCCTGCCGCAGCGTGACCGCGGCGGCGCGCAGGCGGAGCGGCTCGGTCACCACATCCAGCGAATCGTCCAGCCTGGCGGGGCGGAGATAGTCCAGTTTTGCGCGTCGCACCACGAACATGAGATTGCAATCGCGTACCAGTTCTGCGTGCGGAACGCCCAGCTCCCGCAACGTCTCCGTCCGGGCGCGCTCGGCGTAGCGCAGGTAGGTGGCGTGGTAGACGATGCCCCCCGCGTCGGTATCCTCGTAATAGACGCGCACGGGAAAATGATGGCGGGCGGCGATCACGCCTGGCCGCCCAGCAGGTCGAGCTGACCGTTGCCGCCGGGCGGCGGGACCAGGCCGAGATGGCGCCAGCCGGGCTCCCCCAGCATCCGCCCGCGGCTGGTGCGCAGGACGAACCCCTCCTGGATCAGGAATGGCTCGATCACGTCCTCCAGCGTGTCGCGCGCCTCGGCGAGCGCGGCGGCCAGGGTCTCCACCCCGACCGGGCCGCCCGCATGGTGCTCGGCGATGCGGCGCAAATAGCGCCGGTCCATCGCGTCGAGCCCGCGCGCATCGACGTCAAGGCGCCTGAGCGAGGCATCGGCGACCGCGCGGTCCACCTGTGCCTGCCCGGCGACGGCGGCGAAGTCGCGCACGCGGCGCAGCAGGCGCCCGGCGACGCGCGGGGTGCCGCGGGCGCGCCGGGCGATCTCGGCCGCGCCGTCCGGGGCTAGCGCCATGCCGAGCTTCTCGGCGCCGCGCTTCACGATCAGCTCCAGCTCCTCCGGCGTGTAGAAGACGAGGCGCAGCGGGATGCCGAACCGATCGCGCAGCGGCGTGGCCAGCAGCCCCGCCCGCGTGGTGGCGCCGACCAGAGTGAAGGGCGGAAGGTCAATGCGCACGGACCGCGCACTCGGCCCCTCGCCGATCATCAGGTCGAGCTGGAAATCCTCCATCGCCGGATAGAGCACCTCCTCGATCGCGGGCTGCAGCCGGTGGATCTCGTCGATGAACAAGACGTCGCGCGGCTGGAGGTTGGTCAGGATCGCGGCGAGATCGCCGGCGCGCTGGATGATCGGACCGGAGGTCGCGCGGAAGCCCACGCCCAGCTCGCGGGCGATGATCTGCGCGAGCGTCGTCTTGCCGAGACCGGGAGGGCCGTGCAGCAGCACGTGGTCGAGCGCCTCGCCGCGCGCCCGCGCCGCCTCGATGAACACGGCGAGGTTCTCCCGTGCGACCCGCTGACCGATGAACTCGGTCAGACGCTGCGGGCGCAGCGACGCCTCGGCCGCGTCCTCCTCTTGGCTGGCGGCAGAGATCGCGCGCTCCGCCTCGCTCATGGCGCGAGCTCCTTCAGGCCCTCGCGGATCAGCGCGTCGAGCGGCGCCTCACGGCCCAGCCGGTCGAGCGCGCGGGCGAGCGCCGGGCGCGCCTCCATCGGCCGATAGCCGAGATTGATGAGGGCGGAGAGCGCGTCACCCTCCGGCCCCGCGTCCGGGATGCCCATTCCCGCTGGCACACCGGGGGCGGCGGGCATCGCCCCCGCCTTGTCGCGCAGCTCGGTGAGCAGGCGCACGGCGAGGCGCGCGCCAACGCCGGGTGCGCGCGTGAGGCTCGCGCGATCGCCGGTCGCAATCGCCGCCACGAGGTCGCGCGGGGAGAGCGCCGACAGGATCGAGAGCGCGACCTTGGCGCCGACCCCCTGCACGGTGGTCAGCAAGCGGAACCAGTCCCGCTCGGCGGAGTCGATGAAGCCGTAGAGCAGGATCGCGTCCTCCCGGACCAGCGTCTCGATCAGCAGCCGCACCGCCTCGGCGCCCGACGGCAGCGCGGCGAGCGTGCGCGTCGATGCCTGCACCAGATAGCCGACCCCGTTGACGTCGACGACGCAGGCCCCCTCCTCGCGTTGCACGACGCGCCCGGTGAGGAGGGCGATCATCCGCCGACCACCTCTCCCTCCGGGAGAGGTCGGTGCGCGACCGCGCGCCGGGTGAGGGTCGCGCGGTCGCGGACGCCCTCCTCACCGAGCCTCTCCCCCCGCGATGCGGGGGGAGGGGGACAATTGGGCGCATAGGCCGTCGTCACGCCCGCACCGCCGCCCGTTCCCACGCCCGCGTGCTCGCGCGGTGGTGCGCGTGGCAGATCGCGACGGCCAGCGCGTCGGCGGCGTCGGCGCGGCGCAGGACGGCACCGGGCAACAGCCGGCGCACCATCACGGCGACCTGCTCCTTCGCCGCCCCGCCCGTGCCGACCACCGCGAGCTTCACCGCCATCGCGCCGTACTCCGCGACCGGCAGCCCGGCGAGCGTCGGCACCAGCAGGGCCACCGCGCGCGCGTAGCCGAGCTTCAGCGTCGCCGCGCCGTTGCGGTTGACATAGGTCTCCTCGACGGCGGCCTCGTTCGGATGGTGGCGCTGATCAGCCCGGTCAGCGCCTCGTGCAAGGTGCGCAGCCGGTCGGGCACGGTCATCGCCGAATCGGTCGCGATGATCCCGTCCCCGACATGGCGCAGCCGGCTGCCGGCGACCTCGATCAGCCCCCAGCCGGTGAAGCGCAGGCCGGGGTCGATGCCGAACAGCAGGGTCATGGAGCGAATCGGGGCATGGTCCGGGTACGTCCTTAGCATGAGTCGCTGAGAAGATCGGATAGGTGCGACACCCTTTGTCATCGCCGGACTTGATCCGGCGATCCAGCCGACTCACCTTCGCGGCGAGCAACTGCGCCGGATGCCCGGACCGAGTCCGGGCATGATGAAGTGGACGGCGCCACGGCAATGCGTTGTTGCGGCGTTGGCAACGCAGCGGAAAACACGGATACTGTACGCATGCCGAGCACAGATTGGGAAATTCCGGCCAATTTGCAGCCGGAGGCTGGCGACTACGCCTTCGATCTCGACCGCGCTCTCCGCGCAGTGGTGGGGATCAGGTCGTACGTGCCGCAGGACGCCTATACGGCGAACTCGCTCGGGACCGAGCGGGCAGGCAGCGGCGTAGTCATTCGCCAGTCGGGGCTTATCGCAACGATCGGCTATCTGATCACCGAGGCGGAGACCATCTGGATCACCACCGCGACCGGCACCGCGATCCCGGGCCACGCGCTCGCTTACGACCAGGAGAGCGGGTTCGGGCTGGTGCAGGCGCTGGGGCGGCTCGAGCTGCCGGCGCTCGAACTCGGCGATTCCGATGCGCTGCGCGTCGGCGATCAGGCGGTCTTCGCCGCGTCGGGCGGCAAGCACCACGCGGTGGAAACCCGTGTGGTCGGCCGCCAGGAGTTCGCCGGCTACTGGGAGTACGTGGTGGACGAGGCGATCTTCACCGCCCCCGCGCATCCGTTCTGGGGCGGCTGCGGGCTGATCGCGACCGACGGGAGGCTGGTCGGGATCGGATCGCTGATCCTTCAGCAGGGTGACGGCAAAGGTCGGCGGCACGACATGAACATGGTCGTGCCGATCGGCAATCTGGCGCCGATCCTCGACGACCTGCTGAACTATGGGCGCGTCAACCGTCCCGCCCGTCCGTGGCTCGGGATGTATGCGACTGAATCCGATGACGAGTTGACGGTCGGCCAGCTCGCAGACAATGGTCCGGCGGAGCAGGCGGGGGTGCAGATCGGCGATCGCATCCTGGCCGTCGACAGCGAGGAGGTCACCGACCTCGGCGCGCTCTGGCGGCGCGTCTGGGCATCGGGGAGTGCCGGGGCGGAGGTGAGGCTCAGGCTGATGCGCGATGACCGCGCGATGAACGTCATCGTCCGCTCCGCCGACCGGGCGAAGTTCCTCAAACCGCCGAAGCTGCACTGATGGGCACGCTGCGGGCCGCGACCCTGCCCGTCACCGCCTTCCAGCAGAACTGCGCGATCCTGTGGGACGACGACATCAAGCGCGGCATCGTCATCGACCCCGGCGGGGACGTCGACCGCATCCTGGCCGCGATCGACCAGCTCGGCGTCACCGTCGAACGAATCCTGCTCACGCACGGGCACCTGGACCACGCCGGCGGTGCGGTCGAATTGCAGGCGGCGCTGCGCGAGCGGCTACGCGACGCGAACACGGTTCCAATCGAGGGCCCCGATCCGCGTGACAAGTTCCTGCTCGACGGGATCGAGGAGCAGGCGCGCGGCATGGGGCTCGACGGGCTGCGCAACGCCACGCCCGACCGTTGGCTGGCCGAAGGCGAGCAGGTTCGCCTGGGCGAGCACGTCTTCGACGTGCTGCACTGCCCCGGTCATACCCCCGGCCACATCATCTTCGTCGAACGCGGCGTCGGCCTTGCGATTCTGGGCGACGTGCTGTTCCAGGGCTCGGTCGGGCGCACCGACTTTCCATACGGCGACGGGCAGGCGCTGATCCGCGCGATCAAGGAGAAGGTGCTGCCGCTCGGCGATCATGTCGCCTTCCTGTGCGGCCACGGCCCCGCCTCCACCATCGGGGCCGAGCGGCAGAGCAACCCCTTCCTGCAGCCGGGAGCGCGGTTATGAAGTCGATGTGGTTTCATCTGATGCCGTATACCGAGCTGCCGGCGGACTTCAAGCAGAAGCACCCCTCCGTGTGGGTCGACATCCACTCCTCGCTGTTCGACCCCAAGCGCGCGCATCTGATGTACAACGACTTCATGGACGAGCTCGAATACGCCGCCGAGTGCGGATTCGATGCCATCTGCGTCAACGAGCATCACTCCAACGGCTACGGGCTAATGCCGTCGCCCAATCTGATCGCCTCGACTCTCGCGCGCCGCACGACGGACACGACGATCTGCGTGATGGGCAACTCGATCGCGCTCTACAATCCGCCGACGCGCGTCGCTGAGGAGTTCGCGATGCTCGACGTGATCTCCGGCGGGCGGCTGATCTGCGGCTTTCCCGTCGGCACGCCGATGGACGATTGCTACGCCTACGGGCAGAACCCAAGCCTGCTGCGCGATCGCTACTACGAAGCGCACGATCTGATCATGCGTGCCTGGGCGGAGAAGGATACGTTCGCTTTCAACGGCCGCTTCAACCAGCAGCGCTACGTCAATGTCTGGCCGCGCCCGGTGCAGCGCCCGCACCCGCCGATCTGGATTCCAGGCGGCGGGTCGGTCGAGACGTGGCAGTGGTGCGCGAAGATGGACTACGTCTATTCGTACCTGTCCTACTACGGCCATAAAGCCGGCAAGGCGACGATGGACGGGTTCTGGGCGGAGATGGACCGGCTTGGCAAGGACCGCAATCCGTACCGCGCCGGCTTCGCGCAAACGATCGCGGTGGCCGAAAGCCGCCAGCAGGCGATCGACCTCTATACCGAAGCCGCCGAGTATTTCTTCGGCCGCTGCCTGCACATCGATCCGCGCTTCGCGATGCCGCCCGGCTATACGACGGAGGCGACGATCCGTGTCGGGATGCAGAGCCAGGTCGGCCGCGCGGCGCTGTCGGCCGCGCAGCGCCCGCAGACGATGGAGGAGCTGGTCGCCGCTGGCTACATCGTCATCGGGTCGCCCGAGGAGGTGGTGGAGCAGCTGCACGACCTGTCGCACACGCTGAACGTCGGCCACCTGATGCTGCTGATCCAGTTCGGCAACATGGGCAAGGAGCTGACCAAGTACAACACGAGGATGTACGCGGAGCACGTGATGCCGAAGGTGCGGGGGATGTTCTCGGAGTGGGAGGACCACTGGTGGCCGCGCCCGATGGCGCGGGACGAACGCGCGACGCTGCCGGCGTTCATGCCGCGCGCGGCGGCGGAGTAGGGAGTACGAGCTTCGGACAGCGCCCCTCGGATCTGGATCACATCAGCCTTCCTGATTACGGCGTCCGGTCTTGGGGCCTTTTTTTGCGGGGCGCGACACTTGGCTTGCTGTCGCTTTGCGGATGGCATCCGCGTCCGTGATGTCCTGTGGTCGCCCGGCCGCCAGCTTGGCCGAGCTGACCGGCTCCCGGCCCATGCGAAAGAACGGGTCCTGTTCAGCAAGGTCGGCAGCGGTCATGTCCTCAAGGCGCGCGCCAAATTGCGCCAATGCCGTAAAAACCTTGCGCGCGTTTTCCGCATCCGCCTTAGCACGGTTCAGCTCGCGGCGGGCACTTGGTTCGAGAAGAACTTGCCGAGCGCCCCCTACGCCGCCTCCCCCTAAATCGCCCCGCAGGCCGCGTGGATGCGGGCAAGGTCGACGGGCTTGGCGATCAGGTCATCGAACCCGGCGGCAATCGCATCGCGCCGATCTTGCGCGCTGCAGTAACCGGAGACCGCGATCAGGCGGAGGCCGCCCAAGACCGGGTCGGCGCGGCAGGCGCGCGCGAAGCCGTGACCATCGAGCGCCCCGGCAAGCGTGAGGTCGCACAGCACGAGATCCGGCAGTGCGGCGGCCTCCGCCAACCCCGTCTCGGCGTCGTATGCGACGCTCATCCGGAAGCCCTCGAGTTCCAGCAGCTCGGCCAATGTCTCCGCGACGTGCGGATCGTCCTCGATCAGGAGAATCCGACGCTTTCCGGTCACCTGACCGCGCTCATTGCCCATCATGGTCCTCGCTATCCTGCGCATATCGCCGGTTGAAAAGATACGGCGTGATCAACTGAACGTGCACTATCCGGTGGTTTTCGTTGGTTTCATCACCCGAGAGTGTTCCGCTTCGGGTTCAAGCTCCTGTCATTCGGCCTTGCCGGATGCATCGCCGAGCCCACGTCCCCGGCACAGCCGCGATCCCGCGCAAGGAGACTCTCGTGCCGCAGGAATTCGACGACCTTCTCATCTCCTTCCTCCCGAAAATGCGAGTGTGGGCGCTCGCGCTGACCCGCAACCGTGCCGCCGCCGACGATCTGACCCAAGATGTGGCCACGAAGGCTCTGCTCGCCCAGGACTGCTTCATGCCCGGCACCAATTTTTCCGCCTGGGTGCACCGCATCATGATAAACCATTTCATCAGCAGCGTGCGCAACAAGCGCGAGTTCACCGACATGGATAACATGCCGGACGTCCCGGTCAGCGCGTCTCATGAGGACCGCACCGCCCTGCGTGAACTATCCTGGGCGCTGAACCGCCTCCCTCCGGATCAGCGCGAGGCGCTCTATATGATCGCGTTGCAGGAGCTTCCTTACGAGACCGCGGCAGAGCGGACTGGTTGTGCGATCGGAACCCTAAAGAGCCGGGTACACCGGGCCCGGCTGCAATTGCGCGCCTACATGGTGGGCGACGGCAACCATCTCGGTCCGCCGCGCGAACAAGTGAGGCTCGCGGCCTGAGGGACCGCTCTCAGAACAGCGACAATTGCGGCTCGGCCGCTCCCTTCGCCGCGCCCGGCACGCGGAATTGCGAGCAGTCGAGCGGCTCGCGCGCCTCGTTCAGTCCCCACTGGCGGCTCGCGCGGGCGAAGCGGCGGAGCAGCAGGTCGGCGTAGACGCCCTGTCCCGCCATCCGGTGGTGGAAGCGCGGATCGGACAGGCCGCCGGCACGCGTCTCACGGATGAGGCTCAGTACGTGCTTGGCGCGCTCCGGGAAGTGGGTCGCGAGCCAGTCCTCGAACAATTGCTTGAGCTCGAGCGGCAGGCGCAGCAGCACGTAGCCAGCATGCCGGGCGCCGGCGCGGGCGGCGGCCTCAATGATGCGCTCCATCTCGGCATCGTTCAGCCCGGGTATCATCGGCGCCGTCATCACCGCGGCCGGCACGCCGGCGCGCGCGAGTTCGGCGATCGCATGCAGCCGGCGCGAAGGAGTCGCGGCGCGTGGTTCCATCTTCCGGGCGAGCGACGGGTCGAGCGTGGTGACCGAGACGGCGACCCGCACTAGGCCGCGCCTCGCCATCCCGGTAAGGATATCGAGGTCGCGCAGCACCCCGGCCGACTTGGTGACGATGCTCAGCGGGTGGTTGAACCGGTCGAGCACCTCCAGCACCGAGCGCGTCAGTTTCAGGGTGCGCTCGACCGGTTGGTACGGATCCGTGTTGCTCCCGAGGGCCAGCGTGCGCGGGACATAGCCTGGCTTGCGCAGCTCCTTTTCCAGCAGCTCAGCCACGTCGGGCTTGAAGATCAGCTTGGTCTCGAAATCGAGTCCCGGAGAGTAGCCGAGATAGGCGTGCGTCGGGCGCGCGTAGCAATAGATGCAACCGTGCTCGCAGCCGCGATAGGGATTGACCGCGCGGTCGAAGCCGATGTCGGGCGAGGTGTTCCAGCTTATGGCCGAACGCGAGGAGTCGCGGATCAGGCTGGTCGGCAGCGGCGGCAGCTCGCCGAACTCGGCGGCCAGCGTGTCCCAGCCGTCGTCGAACGGGTAGATCACCGTCTTGTCGAACCGCACGCCGGGATTGGCGGTGGCGCCGCGACCGCGCCGGCGCAATGACGGCTCGGCAGCCTCCGCCTCCGGCTCCGCGTCCCCGGCACGATCGAGCGCGGCGATCGCCTCGCGATCGATGCCTTCCATTGGTTCGGTCTGGAGCACCACCATTGTTCTCCCTCCGTTCCCGCAGTAGGGTCGCAGAGCGAGCCCCTCGCGTCAAGAACAAAACGGGAATGACTCTCTCCGTCGTGATCCCCGCGCTGAACGCCGCGCCAACGCTTCTCGCCACGCTCACCTCCCTCGGGGAGGAGCCCGAGGAGATCGTCGTCGTGGATGGACGCAGCGACGACGCGACGCGGGAGATCGCGCGGAAGACCGGCGCCCAGGTGATCGAATCCCCGCGCGGCCGCGGCAGCCAGATCGCCGCCGGCGTGGCCGCGACAAGCGGTGACTGGCTGCTGCTGCTGCACGCCGACACGCGTCTCGCGCCGGGCTGGGTCGCGGCTGCCCGGGCGCACATGGCCTGCTCCGAGGGTGCCGGCTATTTCTGCTTCGCCCTCGACAGCGCCGACCCAAGGGCACGCCGACTGGAACGAGCGGTGGCGTGGCGCTGCCGGGCCTTGGGCTTGCCGTTCGGGGACCAGGGCCTGTTGATCCACCGCGCCCTGCTCGCCCGGATCGGCGGGATGCGGCCCCTGCCGCTGATGGAGGATGTCGATCTCGTCCGGCGACTTGGGCGGCGCCGGCTGGTCCCCCTCGCGGCGGACGCGATCACCTCGGCGGCGAGGTGGGAACGCGATGGCTGGCACCGCCGCTCCGCCCGCAACCTCGCCTGCCTCGCGCTCTGGTTCGCCGGCGCCCCGCCCGGGCTGATCGCGCGCGCCTACCGTTGAAGGACGTGGCGATCGTCTTCGCCCGCGCGCCCCGGCTGGGGACCGTCAAACGCCGCCTAGCACGCGAGGTCGGCGACCGCGCCGCCCTGCGCTTCCATCGCGCCATGCTGACGCGGCTGCTGCTTCTGCTGGCGCGCGAGGGGCGGTTCCGCACGGTGCTCGCGCTCACTCCCGCGCGTGCCTTCCTGCCTCGGCCGGCGGGCGTCCTCCGCATGCCGCAAGGCAGCGGCGACCTCGGCGTCCGGATGGCGCGCGCGTTCCGCCGCTTCCCGCACCGCCGGGTGGCGCTGGTCGGCTGCGACATCCCTGCCATCACACCCGCCGATCTGCGAGCCGCGTTCGCCACCCTCGGGCGGACGCCGGCGGTCTTCGGCCCCGCGACGGACGGAGGCTACTGGCTGGTCGGCATGGGCCCGCGGCGTCCCGCCGCCCCGTTCGCCCGCGTGCGCTGGTCGGGGCCGCACGCGCTCGCGGACACGCTGCGCAACTTCGCCCGTCATCCCCCCGCCATGCTGCGCGTCCTGTCCGATGTCGACGACGCCGCCGGGTTGCGCGCTGCTGGCTATTCGCCGGCGGGGTTCAGATGCTCCTGCAAGCGCGGCATCAGCTCGACCAGGTTGCAGGGCCGGTGACGATTGTCGAGCTGCGAGAGCAGGATACCGTCCCAACCGTCCTTCACCGCCCCGGTGCTGCCCGGCAGCGCGAACAGATACGTCCCGCCCGCGACTCCGCCCATGGCGCGCGACTGCATCGTGGAAGTGCCAATCTTTTGGTAGCTCAGCATGCGGAACAGCTCGCCAAAGCCCTGGATCCGTTTTTCCAGCACGCGATCGAACGCCTCGGGCGTCACGTCGCGGCCAGTGATGCCGGTGCCGCCCGTGGTGATCACCACGTCGACCAGCGGATCGGCGATCCAGCCGCGCAGCCTCTCCGTGATCGCCCCTACGTCGTCCTTTTCGATGGCGCGCGCCACCATCCGGTGCCCCGCCTTCTCGATCCGCTCCACCAGTGCCTGTCCGGAGGTGTCGTTCGCCGCCGTCCTCGTGTCGGACACAGTGAGCACCGCGATGTTCACGGGAATGAAGTCGCGATTCGCTTCGGTGGGAGCCATCATCACGCCTCCTCGCGATCAGCGCCGTTCTTGCCACGCTGACCGCGGCCGGTCCAACCTGCCGGCCGCTTGACTTTCCGTTGCCCCCTCTTGATATGCCGGCAAGGACGCGATCACGCGATTGCCGGGCATCCCGGCGCGTCCGCACGGCACCGCCGTTGGGGGGCCGGCCGACACATGACCCCCGCGCACGATTAGGACATGAGTTTGAACGACACGATGACCGCCTCGGCGGAACCGACCGAACACGCGCCTGCTCTTTTGCCGCCGCAAAATGCCGTCGCGACGGCGACGGCGGCACGGGCGGCGGAGAGCGCCGCACCGGTGACGACCTTCGCCGATCTCGGCCTCTCCGAGCCGGTCCTGCGCGCCGTCGTCGAGAAAGGCTACGTGCATCCCACGCCAATTCAGCAACAGGCGATCCCCTACGTCCTGATGGGACGCGATCTGCTGGGCGCGGCGCAAACCGGGACCGGCAAGACGGCTGGATTCACCCTGCCCATGCTCGACATCCTCACAGGATCGCGGGCACGCGCACGAATGCCGCGCAGCCTGATCCTGGAGCCGACGCGCGAGCTGGCGTTGCAGGTCGCCGAGAACTTCGTCCAGTACGGCAAGTACCCTGAAGCTCACCCACGCGCTGCTGATCGGCGGCGAGAGCCTCGCCGACCAGCGCGATGTGCTGATGCGCGGCGTCGACGTGCTGATCGCAACGCCTGGCCGCCTGATCGACATGTTCGAGCGCGGCCTCGTGCTGCTGACCGACACGCGCATCCTCGTCATCGACGAGGCCGATCGGATGCTAGATATGGGCTTCATCCCCGATGTGGAGCGCATCGTCGGCCTGCTGCCCCGCAACCGCCAGACCCTCTTCTTCTCGGCGACGATGCTGCCCGAGATTCGCCGCCTCGCCGACGCGTTCCTGCAGAACCCGAAGGAGATTTCGGTGTCCCGCCCCGCCTCGGTCGCCGCCGGGATCGTCGAGGGGCTGGTGCTGGTATCGGAGATCGACAAGCGCGAGGCGCTGCGCCGGCTGATCCGCACGGAGAAGGTGCAGAACGCGCTGATCTTCTGCAATCGCAAGCGCGATGTTGACGTGCTCTACAAGTCGCTCACCCGCCACAAGTTCGACGCCGGCGCGCTGCACGGCGACATGACCCAGTCGGTGCGGTTCGCGACGCTGGAGAAGTTCAAGGCGGGCGAGGTCAGGCTGCTGGTGTGCAGCGACGTCGCTGCGCGCGGTCTCGATATCGGCGGCCTGTCGCACGTGTTCAATTTCGACGTGCCGTATCACGCGGAGGATTACGTCCACCGGATCGGCCGAACTGGGCGCGCTGGCGCACAAGGCCATGCATTCACGATCGCCATGCCCGAGGATCGGATGGCGGTGGAAGCGATCGAGAAGCTGATCGGTCACGCGATCCCGCCGCTGCGCGTCGAGGGCCTCGATCCGGTCGAATGGGCGGCGGGCGATGGCGCCAGGCGGCGCCGCGGGGGCCGGCGCTCCGAGACGACAGCGAAGCATCCGGCCGGGCGCAAGCCCCCCGAGCGCAAGGCGGCAAAACCCGCCAAGCCTCCCCGCCAGGCTCCCGACGCCGCACCCGAGCCGGCACCGCCGCCGCCGCGTGCCGCTGCCGAGCCGGCGCGACGCCCGCGCCGGCGTGATGACGATCCGGGGCCGGTGGTCGCCGGATTCGGCTCCGACGTGCCCGCGTTCATGATGGTGCAGCCCCGCTCTCCCCGACGCGCCGCCGCGACGGTTCCGGAGGATGCCAAGGCATGAGCACGCAGCCCAAGAGCCGCTTCACCCCTTTTCACTGGGACGACCCGCTTCGCTTTGACGCCGAACTCTCGGACGACGAGCGCGCCATCCGCGACGCCGCGCGTGCCTACTGCCAGGAGCGGCTGATGCCGCGCATCCTGCAAGCGAACCGCCACGAGAGCTTCGACCGCTCCATCATGAACGAGATGGGCGAGATGGGCTTCCTGGGCGCGACCCTCGAAGGTTACGGCTGCGCCGGCGTGAACTACGTCTCCTACGGGCTGATCTCGCGCGAGGTGGAGCGGGTCGATTCCGGCTACCGCTCCTGCTTCTCGGTGCAATCATCGCTGGTGATGTACCCGATCTGGGCGTTCGGCTCCGAGGAGCAGAAGGAGACATTCCTCCCCAGGCTGCGCGCTGGCGAGTTCGTCGGCTGCTTCGGGCTGACCGAGCCCGACGCCGGTTCTGATCCCGGCGCTATGCGCACCCGCGCCCGCGCGGTAGATGGCGGGTTCGTACTGAACGGATCGAAGACCTGGATCACCAACTCCCCACTCGCCGACATTCTCGTCGTCTGGGCCAAGGACGATGCCGGCGACATCCGCGGCTTCCTGCTCGAGCGGGGCATGAAGGGGCTGGAGACACCCAAGATCGAGGGCAAGTTCAGCCTGCGCGCCTCGGTCACCGGCATGATCATGATGAGCGACGTGTTCGTCCCCGGCGCCAACATGCTGCCGGACGTGAAAGGGCTGCGCGGCCCGTTCTCCTGCCTCAACAACGCTCGCTACGGCATCGCCTGGGGTGCGCTCGGCGCCGCCGAGTTCTGCTGGCACGCGGCGCGCGAGTACACGCTGGGCCGGTCGATGTTCGGCCGGCCGCTCGCGGCGACCCAGCTCATCCAGAAGAAGCTCGTCGACATGCAGGCTGAGATCACGCTCGGGCTGCATGCGGTGCTGCGGCTGGGGCGGCTGATGGACGCGCATGACGCGGCGCCCGAGATGATCTCCATGCTGAAGCGCAATTCCTGCGGCAAGGCGCTCGCCGTCGCGCGCGAGGCGCGCGACATGCACGGCGGCAACGGCGTCGCCGACGAGTACCACGTGATCCGCCACGTGATGAACCTCGAGGCGGTGAACACCTACGAGGGCACGCACGACGTCCACGCCCTGATCCTCGGCCGCGCGCAGACCGGACTCAACGCGTTCGGCGGCTGAACCCACGGAACCGGCGCTGCAACGGGTCGAAAGCTTGCCGGTTTTCGTGCTTGATCCAACGCCGACTGGCACCCGTAATCAGGATTTTGGAGGTCCGCATGAAGATGCTCACCCTGGCCGCGCTGGCTATGGCCCTCGCCTTGCCCGCCTTTGCACAATCCCCCACACGGCCGACCGCGGCCCCCGCCGCATCGTCGCGCCCGGCGACAGCTCAGAGCGCGCTCGTCGACATCAACTCCGCCTCGGAGAGCGAGCTGGACGCCCTGCCCGGCGTCGGCGCGGTGCGTGCTCAGGCAATCATCAAGAACCGGCCGTATACTGGAAAAGACGACCTTCTTTCCCGTCACATCCTACCGAAGAACATCTATGATGGGATCAAGGGCAAGATCATCGCCCGGCAGAAATGAGGCGACGCTAAGCCCGCTGCACCAGCTCGATCTTGTAGCCGTCCGGGTCCTCGACGAAGGCGATGATGGTGGTGCCGAACTTCACCGGGCCGGCTTCGCGCGTCACCTTGCCGCCGCCCTTGCGGACCTTCTCGCAGGTTCCGGCCACGTCCGGCACGCCGATCGCGAGATGGCCGAAGGCGTTGCCCATCTCGTATTTCTCGGTGCCGTAATTGTATGTCAGCTCCACCACCGCCGAGCTCTCCTCGTCGCCGTAGCCGACGAAGGCGAGCGTGTACTTCCCATCCGGGACGTCGCGCCGCCGCAACTCCTTCATGCCCAGCAGCTTGGTGTAGAAGTCGACGCTGCGCTGCAGGTCGCCCACGCGGATCATCGTGTGCAGGAATTGGCTCATACGGTATCCCCTTTCGTCTCAAGGCCGGCCGGGTCGAGGCCCAGCAGGAAAAGCCCGGCCGCGTCGGCGGCGGCCACGGTGGCGTCGCGGTCAGCCAGCATCACGCCTTGCGCCTCGAAGGCAATCCCCCGCAGTCCGGCGCGGCGCGCCGCACGGACGGTCTCGACTCCGATCGTGGGCAGGTCCGCGCGACGCTCCTGCCCGGGCTTCACCAGCTTGACCAGCACACCGCCGAGGCCCGCCCGTGCGAGGCCGGCACAGCGGGCGAGCATCGCGTCGGTGCCCTCCACCGCCTCCACCGCGAGGACCACCCCTTGCTGGACCACGCAGCCCTGACCGACATCGACGCCACCGATGGCACGCACGACGGCGACGCCGCGGGCGATATCGGCCAGGGCAGCGTCATCGGCCGCAACGCCGGTCAGGACGCCGGCGGGCGCCAGGATGCCGGCCAGGACCTCGTGGGCGCCGACCACCCGGAACCCCTCCTCGCCGAGGATGCGAATCACCGTCGAAAGAAGGCGGTCGTCCCCCGCGAAGATGGCGCGGCCGACCCGCCTGAGCAGCCGCGCCCCCTCCATGTCGGGACGCATGTCGAGAACCGACGGTCGGCGAACCGTGCCGATCAGGACGAGATCGCGGCAATGCTGCTGACGCAGCGTCGCCAGGATGCGTCCCGCCGCGCCGAGCCGGATCATGGCGTGCGGATAGGGCGCAAGCATCGCCGCATCGGCGAACCCGTCCAGGCCAACGATGAACACGCGCCGGCCGGCCGCGCGCGCGGCATCGGCGACGCGCGCCGGCAATTCGCCCCCACCGGCGATGATCCCGAGCGGTTCCGGCCTCTCGCTCACCGGGGACACGGAGCATGTCGCGGCGGTTTCCCGGGCTCCACCCCGGGTCGGGAGATCACGAATGAGTGATAAACGGGGCGCCAGAAAAAAAATAGCGTTGTTCTTCTAGCAACACCCCCGGGCATGACACCGGTTTCATCGCTCCGGGACGCGAACGTTAATCCGCGCATCGCATTTCACCATGCACCGCGCTTCAGCGGGCGTAAACGCTTTCCGTCCCTCATCCTTAGTAAGGAAAAGTCCATGACTGTCGGTCATCCTCCAAAGCGCGGTCCCTGGCTGCGCCGTCACCTCGGCGCCGTGCTGCTCACCGGCACGGCACTGGGCGGCCTCGCCGCCATCCCGGTCCTCGCGGCCCCGGAGTCAACACTCCAGGTCCCGGCGCCAAGCACCTCGACCACAGGCCAGACACCGGCGCCGGTCAACCAGAACGCGGCGATGCACGAGCAACTGCCGAGCTTCGTCAACCTGGTGAAGAAGGTCGAGCCCGCTGTCGTCTCGGTCACCAACTACCTCAAGCCTTCGGCGAGCTTCGAGGAAGAGCCCCAGCAGCAGATGCCGCAGCTGCCGTTCCCGTTCAACCAGTTCGGCCCCAACGGGGGGCAGTCGCCGCAGATGCGCGCGGTGGAGGCGCGCGGCTCCGGCTTCATCGTCACGCCGGATGGGACGATCATCACCAACAACCACGTCGTCAAGGATGCCAGCCGGGTGGAGGTGACCCTGTCGGACGGCGAGAAGCTGCCCGCCAAAGTCGTCGGCACCGACCCGCGCACCGATATCGCCGTGCTCAAGGTGGATGCGCCGCACCCGCTGCCCTACCTGCAGCTTGGCGATTCCAAGGATGTCCAGGTGGGCGAATGGGTGATCGCCATCGGCAACCCGTTCGGCCTCTCTGAATCCGTCACCGCCGGCATCGTCTCCGCCGTCGGCCGCAGCATCGGCGCGGGTCCGTACGACCAGTTTATCCAGGTCGACGCACCGATCAACCGGGGCAATTCGGGCGGCCCGCTGATCACCCAGGACGGCAAGGTGATCGGGATGAACACCGCGATCCTCTCGCCTTCCGGCGGGTCGATCGGGATCGGTTTCGCGATCCCGTCGAACATGATCGAGCAGATTGCCTCCGACCTCGAGCATACGGGGAAGGTTACACGCGGCTATCTCGGGGTCGAGGCGCAGCCGGTCTCCGACGCCATGTCCAAGGCGCTGGGGCTGAGCTCGGCCGGCGGCGCGCTGATCGCGGCGGTGCAGCCGGAGACCCCGGCGGCGCGCGCTGGGATCCAGCCGGGCGACGTGATCCGCTCAGTCAACGGGCAGGCAATCAAGGACCCGGGCACGCTCGCGATCGACATTGCCGCGATCAAGCCGGGCAATGAGGCGCATCTGGAGATCATCCGCGACGGCAAGCCGCAGACGCTGGCGGTGAATGTCGCCGAGCTGCCGAGCCAGCAGGTGGCGCAGAACGGGACGGAGCAGCATCAGCACGAGCAGCGGCTCGGCCTGGCGCTCGGCCCCGTCTCTCCCGATCTCGCGAAGCAGCTCGACCTGCCGGACGGCACGAGCGGCGCGGTCGTCATGCGGACCAAGCCGGGCTCACCCGCCGAGCAGGCCGGGATCCAGCCGGGCGACGTAATCGTGGGCGTCGGCACGCACGTGGTGAAGAGCCCAAGCGAGGCGACCAAGGCGATCGGTCAGGCGCTGAGCCATGACAGCAAGGCGCTCGCCCTGCGGATCATCCGCAACGGGCAGCCGGCCTTCGTCGCCGTCAACCTCAACCATGAGAACGGCGAGTCCGGCAACGGCTGACGATCGCTGATCGGAGAACCCCGGCGTCGCGAGGCGCCGGGGCTTTTTTGCCGCTATGTCCCGTCGATCCGTGCGTCGCGCAGCACGCTGCCCTTTGTCGCCGGCAACGGCTGCGGCGCGCCGTTGACGGTCAGCTCCAGGCTATGGGCGTTCCCGGCGCTCAACAGCAGGTCGGGATCCGAATCCGCGGGGGCGCTCCAAGTCTCGCCCGCCTGCAGGGTCCGGCGAAGCAGGATGCGCCCTCTGCGCTCCCGCACCTCCACCCATACCGGCGCCTTCGCCCGCAGCACGATCCCGGACGCATGCGACGGCGGCGGCGGGCTGGTTGGAGCGGCCGCCTGGTCGGTGTCGGTTGGTGTGGTGTCAGGAGCAGGTGTGGCAGCGGGCGCCGATGGCGCGGGCGCAGCCTGTGCCGTCGGGGCAGGCACCGCAGCCGCGACGGGCGGCGCGGGCGGCGGTGGCGGTGGTGGGGGCGCCGGCGGTGGCGGCGTAGCGGCTGCCACGAACGCGGCGGGCGGCAGCGGGGCCGGAGCGGCAGGCGTCGTCGGCGCCGCGGCGGCCCGAGGGGGCGTGGTTGGGGGCGCGGCAGCGTCCGCCATCTTCGACGGCTTCGGCGCCGGATCGGCCGAGGCCGACGGCGCCGACGGTTGCGCCTGCCCGGAAGACGGCACCATCCACCCTGGCAGCCAGGCCGCGCGCCATGCCGAGAAGCGCTGCTGCAGGTTCTGGCTGATCGGCAGCCTATCCGGGCCGTAGCCGAGCCTTGTCGCCGCCGTCGCCCCGAGGACGATCAACACCAACGCGACGAAGACGGTCAGAAGGGCGCGTCCGATCCCGCGCCGTGGCGGCGGGGTAGCAGGACCCGCGCGGTCGGGAACGGGCCGGGCGGCCAATCTCGCCGGATCGGGCCGTACCGGATCGGGCCGTACCGGATCGGGGCGGGGCGAAAAGGAGGCCAGCGCCGAGGAGAGGCGCTCGATCTCCGCCCGCAATCCGGCGGTCGTGCGCGCGACCGTCGTCTCCACTCGTGTCTCGAGCGCCGCGTCCACGCCATCGGCGCGGCGCGCCAGCGCCTCTACATTCGATGCCAAGGTGCGAAGCGACGCCTCGACTCGCGCGAGCGCGGCGGTGGTTTCCGGATCCGGTCCCGCGGGCGCGACGGGCCCATCCCCTTGCGCTACGCATGCGTCGCGGCGCACCAGTTCCAGCCCGCGCCGGAGCCGCGCGAACAGGGCCTCTTCCTCCGCATCATTCATCGTCGGGTCAGTCATGGTTCGAATATAGTCGTCAGCCGCTGAAGAAGGGGTGAAACCGGAGGTGGCGCGCGCCACGCTCAGACGTCAACGACGATATACTCCTCCTCGACGGAAACCGGCACTGTTTCCGCCACGTACGGTCCCTGAACAACACGCTGCCCGAGTTCGACCTCCACCTTGTAGTTGCGCACCTGGACCTTCGTGGGGTCGCACCAGGACTGGCCGGTGCGGATGTCGAACTCCCAGCCGTGCCAGGGGCAGCGAATGATCTCGCCCTTTCTCGAATAGCGATACACGCCCGGCTCGTCGGCCTCGATCAGCCCGGTGAGCAGCCCGTCGCAGAGCGAGCCACCCTGATGCGGGCAGCGATTTAGCAGGCCGTAGAAGTCGCCCGAGAGATTGAAGATGGCAATCGGGCGTCCCCGCACCGTGACGAGCTTGCGCTCGCCCGGGGGAATGTCGGAGACCTTGGCGACGACATGCTTGCTCATGGGCGGCCTTATCAGACGGTGAATTGTTCGGCGATGATCCGCTCGGACAGGCTCTGGCCGGGGTCGAACAGGACCGAGACCTCCACCGCGCGATCCTCGCTCACCGCGACCGAGACCACGTCGCGGACCTCGGTGAAATCGGCGACCGCCGCGACTGGGCGCTTGTCCGCCTCGAGCACCTCGAACAGCACATCGGCGGCGCTCGCCAGCAGGGCGCCGCGCCAGCGTCGCGGACGGAAAGCGCTGATCGGGGTCATCGGCAGCAAATCCGCCGACAGCGGCACGATCGGGCCATGCGCCGAGAGATTGTAGGCGGTCGAGCCCGCAGGGGTGCTGATCAAGATCCCGTCGCAGATCAGCTCCGGCAGCCGGACATGGCCATCGACCGATATGCGGATCTTGGCCGCCTGGCGGAGTTGGCGCAGCAGGCTTACCTCGTTGAAGGCCAGCGCCTCCTCGACGGCTCCCGCTGACGTGACCGCGTGCATGCGCAGGGGATGCAGGATGGCCGCCTGCGCCTGGGCGATGCGCTCAACCAATCCGGCCTCGGCGAACGGGTTCATCATGAAGCCGACCGAGCCGCAATTCATGCCGTAGACCGGGACCGGCCGGTCCAGCACCCGGTGCAACGTCTCCAGCATCGTGCCGTCGCCGCCGAGTGCCACGATGATGTCGGCCTCCTCGAACGGAACATCGCCGACAGCCGCGGCCAGCCTGTCGCGCGCCTCCCGCGCGAGCACGGTCGAGGCGGCGACGATCGCCAGGCGTGGGCTCAAGCGAGCGCCCGGTGCTCCAGCACCGGCATATCACGGCGCACCCGTACAGTGACGCGCGGGTCGATGCGCGCCGTCGCCCAGCCGGTGCCGTCCGAGACCTGCGCCACGACCTGTCCCCAGGGATCGACGATCATCGAGTGCCCATAGGTGTCGCGGGGTTCGTTGCGGGAGCCTTCGAGATAGCGCCCCCAGGCGGCGGGCGCGGCGAGCCAGCACTGCGTCTCGATCGCGCGGGCGCGGATCAGCGGCTCCCAATGATCCTTCCCCGTCAGCAGGGTGAAGGCGGAGGGCAGGAAGATCACCTCGGCGCCGGCACGGCGCAGCGCGAGGAACAGCTCGGGGAAGCGCAGGTCGTAGCAGATGGCGGCACCCACCGTGGTGCCGTTGGCGGTGTAGGTGATGATTTCGTCGCCCGCGCCGTAGGTGTTGCTCTCCTTGAAGCCGGTGCCGTCGGGGCCGGTGATGTCGAACAGGTGGATCTTGCGGTAGCGCGCGATCTCCTGCCCGTCGGGGTCGAAGACGACCGTGGTGTTGAACAGCTTCTCCCCGCCATCCGTCTCCTGGATCGAGCCGCCGTGCACATGGACGTGTGCGCCGCGCGCGATCTCGCGCAGGAATTCATAGGCCGGCCCGCCGGGTTCGTTCGAGCCCCTGGCGGGCAGTCGCTCGGCTTGCTCGAACTTGCTCGCCCGCGTGCCGCCGAGACACGTCCACACCTCCGGCAGGCTGACGATGTCGGGGCGGTCCGCCTCGATCGCCTGGCCGATCAGCCGACCCGCCTGGTCGATGTTGGCCGCCTTGTCGGCGCCGGGATTCATCTGCACCACGCTGACGCGCATCTCGCCTCCTTGCTCCAGGGCATCGCCAGAGAACCGCAACCCCGAGGACGGCGCAATCCTTGCGGTCAGCGGGGCCAATCGAGCTTCGGCTCGGTCCGGTCGTCGCGGGTGGGGCGGCGCGGCCGCCTGAACACGTTCGAGGGCGGCGGCGGAGCGGAGAGGGACTTGTCGCGGTCTTCGTCGAGTTGATGCGCGGCGGGTGGGATCGGCGGGCGAGAGAAAGGCGCGGCACGCCGCGGCGGCGCCGCGGCGGGTTCGGGCGGCGGCGCGGCATAGAGATCGTCGAACTCGACATGGCGGGCCGCGTCGGGCAAGCGCAGCGTCAGGGTGCGGATCTCCCCCTGGATTTCATCGAGGCGTGCCTCGAGCCCGTCGAGGCGCGACTTCACTCCGATGACGCTGAACGGCACGAGGAGGAACGCCAGCAGCCACAGCAGCGCGATGATCAGGACGATGGTGGGAACCCACCAGGGCATCCAGTCAGGCAGGGCCAGGGGGACGTTCATGGCGGCACTTTATAGAGCGCCGGACGGGCCTGGGCCACTGCGGTCTCGGTGTTGCCATCCTGGGCGGGCGGCTCTATCTAGCCGCCCGGATGCGGGCGTAGCTCAGGGGTAGAGCACAACCTTGCCAAGGTTGGGGTCGAGGGTTCGAATCCCTTCGCCCGCTCCAAATTTCTTAAGAATATCAGGTGTTTATGACGATGGCCGCGCAAGCGGCCATTGGCGTTTTGGGTGTGGTCAACACCTGGTCAACACCGACCTCGAAGTGCTGTGGACTGCTGAGGCGGGACGAACACAGGAGGCAACCATCCGAACCCGGTCGCGGCTGAAACGAGGGACTCGTAAGAGGCCGAAGCGCGCCTCTCGGGCTGTGTCCGTGGGGATGCGAATTGGTGCGCCTACGCGACGAGACCGCCCTCACACGACCGGGGGTCCTGCGGCCACATCTTGCTCACGCCGAAATGGATGTTCGGCGGGCAGCTCCACCCGCACTGTCAGTCCCCCGCCCTTTCGATTGCCGAGGGTGATATCCCCGCCGTGTTCCCAGACGATCGAGCGAGTGACGGAAAGGCCGAGACCGACTCCACCAGTGTCGGGATCTCGAGCGCTGCCGATCCTGTAGAATGGCTCGAACACCTTCTCCCGCTCGCTGCGCGGGATTCCAGGGCCTTCATCTTCAACGGTGATCACGACCCGGCCAGCCTCAGCGGCGAGCGTTACGTCGGCCTTGCCACCGTATTTGATGGCATTGTCCACGAGGTTGGAGATCGCCCGCCGCATGGCAGTCGGCCGACAGGAAATCGTCACGTCGCGCGGTCCCGAGAAGGTCACCTTCTCGCCGGCGTCCACGGCATCCTCGCAGATGCCTTCGACCAGAGCGCTCAGATCGACGAGCGATCGAGCCTCCTGCTTCGCATCGTCCCGCGTGAATGACAGGATCGATTCGACCATGCCATTCATCATGTCGAGCTCGTCGAGCATCTTCTGCTGATCCTCGAGGCCTTGAGCCATTTCGATGCGCATGCGCAGCCGCGTCAGCGGTGTCCGAAGATCGTGGGACATCGCCGCCATCATGCGCGTGCGATCTTCGTTGAAGCGGCGGAGCCGTTCCCGCATTCGATTGAAAGCCCTGATGATTCCTTCGATCTCTCGCGGCCCATGCGGCGGAACTGATGGATCGTCGCCGCTGGGGCCGAGGCGATCGACCGCTGCGGAAAGTTCAGAAAGCGGCTTTACGACGCGCCTGGCTGCCACGACCGATAAGAGCGCTGCCAAGGCAAGCGCGAGGATCACCCAGGCAGCAACGCTGGCGAGAGAGAACTCGGCCGCCACTGGGTCGTTCGGAGGCGGCGGGTCAAGGTTGAACACGACCAGAAGCCATTGACCGTTCGAGAGGGAAGCTTCGATCCAGACACCGTTCTCGACGCGCCCGCCCGCCGGCCCGGCCTTCTCATCGGCTAAACGATAACGATCGGCGACGATCACCGGTCGCGGCGCGCTCAGAGCAGCCTCGATGCGATGGCGCATCGCCTCCGCGTCTGGCTCGCCACGGTTGCCCAGATTCGGCGCGGGCGCGTCGAGCAAGCGAAGGCGGACCTGCGGAAGCTGGGCGTTGGCGACGACGGTCGGTCTGTCCGCGACCGGCGTACCGTCGAGGATATCGAGCAGTGCGGCCACCCGGCCGGGAAGCTGCAGCAGGAAGCGTTCCTCGACCTTGGGAAGCTCCTGCCGGCGCTCGAAGCCGAAATAGGGCAGCGCGGTCGTCACCACCCGTTGAAGGCCGAATCCGAGGACCATCGCGACGACGACCGCGAGCCCGATAGTCGTGGTGATGCTGTCCGGTCGCCGCATCACCAGGGTGCTCCGTTGAGGGTGACGTCGGCCGTGAGGATGTATCCCTCGCTACGCATCGTCTTGATCAGCGCAGGCTCCTTGGGATCAGCTTCGAGACGGCGGCGCAGCCGGCTGATGTAGAGATCGATGGTGCGATCGAAGGCATCGCTTGACCGCCCCCGCGCCAGATCGAGCAGCTGGTCTCGTGTCAGCACGCGTTGCGGATGCTCGACGAGTGCGAGAAGCACGTCGAACTCAGCGGCACGGAGATCGACCAGCGCGTTCGCCGGCGAGCGTAGCTCCCGTCGCGAGACGTCCAGGCGCCAGCCCGCGAACTCGAAGACCCGCCGCGCGCCAGCGGGCGATCCGGGGATGGGCATCGCCGCGCGCCGCAGGACGGCACGAACGCGGGCAAGCAGCTCGTGGATGCCAAATGGCTTCGCGAGATAATCGTCGGCGCCGATTTCGAGGCCGGCCACCCGATCGAACTCCGATCCCTTTGCCGTGAGCATGATGATCGGGATGGTCCCGTTGGCGCGCAGCCGCCGGCAGACGCTGAGGCCGTCCTCGCCCGGCATCATGATGTCGAGGATGATGAGATCGATGCGCGCCGCGCTCATCGTCTGCGTCATCGCAGCAGCATCCTGCGCAACGGACACGCGAAATCCGTTGCCGGTCAGGAAGCGCGAGAGAAGGCCGCGCAATTCCTTGTCGTCATCGACGACCAAGATGTGCCGTGACCCGTCCATGGCGTCATAACCATCGCATGTCTGCCGCAGGTCCGTGACAGCCGGATTGTAGTCTAGTGTGTCATTTCCCGGGATTTGACACACTGCTTCAAGAAAAGCCGGTCCGCATGACATCCTCCTGACGAATCATCGCGCCAGACTCCGCCCACTCCGGCTCAGGCCGACAGGCAAACGCCGAGGTGGCCCTGTGGAGATCCGTGACCTCGAATATCTGGCGGCTTCAGCGACGGCCGGCAACTTTGCCCGAGCGGCCGAGGCCGCGGGCATCAGCACCTCGACGATCAGCCGCCGTGTCGCCCGGCTCGAAGACGAGCTCGGGCTGGCGCTGTTCGAGCGTGGGCATTCCGGGGTCCGTCTGACGCCCGGTGGACGGGCCGTGATGCAGCATGTGCGGCGCGTGCTCGGCGAACTGGAGGCCCTGAAGAGCTCCGGCAGCGTGAGCGGCGCCGGCGACGTGGGCGAGATCCGCCTCGGCGTTCGCCTGCCGCCGATCGGCACACCGCTCCTGGCTTGCTGGCCGGATGGCGGGCAAGGAACCCGAACATCATCCTGACCGTGGCGGAACTGAGCGACCGGGACCTCGTGGCAGAGGTCGAGGAGCGTCACCTGGACGTCGTCCTCACCGCGAGCCAGGCCTTGTGGCCGCGCGTCGCGAGCGTGCCGCTCTTTCGCGACCGGCTGATGGCCGTGCTCCCGGCGGTTCACCCGCTTGCGAGGCGGTCCGTGGTGCGCTGGGCCGAGCTTCGGGAGGAGGTCGTCCTGGTCCAGGGCTGGGACGAGAGCCAGGTTGCGCGGGAGTTCTATGCCGCGTTCCTTGGGGAGGGCGCTCGGTTCCAGGCACATCCCGCCAGCAAGCAAAGCGTCTTCGCCCTGGTCAGCGCGGGCTTCGGCATCACCTTCGCCACGGCCAGCCACGCCGAGGCCGGGTTCGCGGGCGTGGTGTTCAAGCGGATCGACGATCCCGGCGCCTCGGTGGAAATGTCGCTGGCGTGGCTGCCGGAGCTCGAGGACCCTGCCGTCGGGCGCTTCGTCGCGTTCCTCCGGGACGAGGCGCGTTCACGGAGCCTGTCCGGAGACGACCGCCCCGCGGCGGAGCTTGGCGAAGGCGCGGTCGGTCGCCATGAACCGTTGGAGCATCGGGGCGATCAGCTTCGCGGGTTCGACAGCGCCCTGTCCGGTCTCCCGCGCGAGCACCTGGCCATAGGCGACGAGATCGCGATGAACGGAAGCCGGAAGCTCGACCGTCAGCTTCACCGGCCTTTCGTCGGCAATGACGCCGAGCTTCAGCTTGGCCAAGGGGACCTCCTCAAGCGCGGTAGGGTTCGAGCACGAGATCGTGCGTGACCATCACGCGGACCGGGAAACCCGGACGGATGGTGATGGTCGGCTGGATGCTGAGCGAGCGGCTGACCACCTGCTGGCCGGTCTGGTTGATGCTTTGCGACATCCCTTGCTGGATCGCTTCGGCGAGCGAGCCGTTGCTGTTGCCGCTCATGCCGGCCTCCGACCCGACGCTCAGGACGGTCGAGAGGATCGCGGCCTTGAACAGCATGCCCCAGTGGTTGTCGACCTCGTCCTCCAGACCGGCATAGCCTTCCGCGATCGGCGCCGGGCTGGCGCTCCAGCACGATCGAGCGGCCGTTCGGCATGATCAGGCGGTTCCAGACCAACAGAGCCCGCGACTGCCCGAAGGCGATCTGGGCGTCGTACTGGCCGATCAGGCGCGCGCCCTGCGGGATCAGGAGAATCTGTCCGGTCGGACTGTCGTAGACATCCTCGGTGACCTGAGCGGTGACCTGGCCAGGCAGGTCGGAACGCAGTCCGGTGATCAGCGCCGCGGGGATCACAGCGCCGGCCTGCAGGAGTAGGGACTGGCGGGCGGTTCGACGCGATCTGGGCTGACCGTGCGACGATCGACATTGCCGTTCAGAAAGGCGAGCTTGTGATCCTGCGACATCAGATCGGCTGAGCCGGTGGCGGGCACGACCGCCTGCCCGCCGGTCGATGCCGGGATGGCCGCGGGCGCGACCTGTCCGACGTTGGTCGTCGCGAAGAGATGGCTGGTACGCGCTGCCTCCTGCTCCTGAGCGATGCGCTGCTGCTCTGGATCCTGGCCGGGTGTTGGCATGCCGGGCGCTGGCGCGCCGGCATTGGCGATCGGTTTGCCTAGATCGCCGGGAAGCGGCGGGCCGAGCTGGGGAACGGTTTTCGGCAGACCCGTGTAGTCGCGCGGCAGATTGGCGAGGCCATCCGGGGTCATCCGGTTGCTCGTGTTGTAGAGTTCCGACCCGGTGGTCTGGTGCTGCGGCCGGAGAGCCAGGAACAGCGCGCCGCCGATCCCAATGGCCGCAGCCGTGCCAAGACCGATCAGGACCTTGCGGGAGAGCCGCGTGACGGGTGCCCGGCCGGATCGCAGCCGCATTTCCTGCGGCGGCCGATCGCCGTCGGGAGGGCCCGCCGCCTCTTCATGCGGCGCGTCGGTCACGATTGCGGCCTCCCGTCAGTGCGGACGATACGAACCTTCTGCTGGGGATCGCCGCCGAGCCGCAGCTCGGCCGCGGCGAACAGCCGATCGACGATCATGTGGTTGCCCTGGACGCGGTAGTTCACCAGCTCGGCGCCGCCTTGCGCGCCGATCACCCAGAGAGGCGGCATCTCGCCTTGGCCGATGCCGGCCGGGAACTCGATGAACACCTTGCCGCCCGTCGTCGAAGGCCCGCAGGGGCCGCCAGGCCGGATTATCGCCCTCGATGCGGTAGCGGAAGTTGAGCGCGTTGATGTCGATGCCGGTCGCGATGGGCGTCGCCGCATCGGCGGCGGCGTTCTGCTGGCGCAACGCGATGAGCTGGTCCTCGGCATAAAGCCACGACACCGCCGCCATATAGGTCTTGTCGTCCGAGCGCAGCTCGAGGTGATAGGTCCTGCGGTCGGTGTCGATGATGAGGTTGGTGACGAGATCCGGCCGGGTCGGCTTGAGCAGGATATGGACGCGCTTGGCCGCGGCCGGTCCCGCTCTCCGTGTCGCCGATGATCCAGCGCACGGTGTCGCCGGCGGCGACGGGTCCGGAACCGACGAGCTGCTCTCCGGGTTCGAGCGCGATGTCGGTGATTTCGCCGGGCGCCGCGTAGACCTGATAGAGGGCGCCGTCCGAGTAGGGATAGACCTGGATGGCGTTGATATAGCCGGCGCGGGTCGGCTCCACGCGCGCCGCGCCATTTGCCTGATCGACGCGCGCGTGGGGATCGGCTGCGTCGCGCGGCGCGGTCCGGGCGCCGGGAATGGGCTTGAGCTGGCCCGGCAGCGGCAGAAGCTTCGGCAATTCCACGACCTGCACGGGCTTGGGCGGATCGGGTTGCAGCACCGCCTGCCGCGGCGTGTCATCGTAGGTGATCGCGGGCGGCTTCCAGGTCGAGCAGGCACCGAGCGAGGCCGAGGCGAGCAGAAGGGTTGCGAGCGGCAGAGTGCGCATCAGCCGAGCTCCTTGGACCAGTTGAGGGCATGGACGTAGACGCCGAGAGGGTTCTTCTTCAGCCGATCGGCGTCGGTCGGCGTCTGCACGACGATGGTGAGGATGGCGCTCCAGCGTTCGGTCGCGGCCAACGCATCGTCGACGTAATGACGTTCGACCCATTCGACGCGGAAGCTGTCATCGGAGGCGCGGATCACGCTCGACACATCAACCGCGACCTGGGCTTTGCCGATCTTCGAGAAGGGATCATTGGTCCGCGCGTAGTCGTTCAGCGCGAGCGCGCCCTTGTCGGTCACGTAGTTGTAGGCCTCGAGCCAGTTCTGACGCAGCACCACGGGATCGGCGGGGATGCCTCGCACCTCCTCGATGAACCGCGCGAGATGCCAGGC
>CAWFTP010000005.1:0-35055 GCA_963818885.1 uncultured Pseudomonadota bacterium | reverse complement strand
CTGCCCGAGATGGCGACCTGTCCCTCGCTCCCGCTGTATTGGCCGACTATCAGTCCGGAGGTGGCCCAGTTACCGCCCGACGTGATAGCCGCGGTGCCGATTGCGCCGGCGCTTTCCCCGACGATCGCATACGCCCCGGTACCGAGGGACGCGCCATCGCTGACGCTGAGTGCACCAGTTCCACTCCGCCCGATGGTCAGGGAGCCGGGGGAGTATCCGTTCCCGGCATCAGCGGGATTGGCGGACTTCGTCCAGGTGGTGCCTACGCCGGCCAAGACCAGCGAAGCGAATTCGCCAGCGTTCTGCGCGATCGAGTTGCCTGCGGTGGTGACGGCGGAGCCCCCTTGCGCGGTGACCGTGACACCCTGGATGTTGGAACCGAAATTTGAGGTTCCGCCGGCGATCACTGTCGCGCCATTCAGTGTCACGTTGCCGCCGAAGCCAAGCGCGTACGGATCGAACGGCGGGTTCGGCTCGCCCGCGAGCGTGAGCGTGGCTCCCTGGAGCCCCCATGCCACGCCTCCGAAACCGCCAAAAATGGCGGCCAGCCCGGTAACTACGCCGCTCAGGTTTTGAGGGTCATTGAACTCGAGAAGATCAGCGCTGGTCGGCACACCGGCGGCCCAGTTCCCCGCGGTTCCGAGGTCGCTACTGACGCCACCCGACCAGGTGTCGATCGGCGCCACAATCCGGACTGCTTGATCGCCGGTCGTGCTGTCCGGGAGTTGACCGAACGCCGACTGAACTGCCCCGGTTGCAAAGCTCGCGTCGGTTAGGACGGTGTCGCCGGTCATGGTTACGACAGTGATTGTGCCGCCCGAGGCTGTGACGCCGGTAACCGGCGCGGCTCCAACTATCTCGATCTTGTCGCCGGTATTCAGGTTGAGCAGCGGCATCGAGTAGGTGCCGGGGCCGGGGAGGATCAGGATGGCCGCGCCACCGGTCGGGAAGGCGATCGACTGAGTGGTCGGCGCATCAAGCTTCAGGATGCCGTTGGTGCCGATGTCGAGCGTGCCGGTGCCGGAGAGCGCGCCGGAAACCTCGACCGTGCCCGCCTGCGTCGTCCCGTCGCCGACAACCAGGATCGAGCCGTTATTGACCACGGTCCCGCCAAGCACCGCGTTGTCGATCGCGAGCGTGCCGCCCGCCGCGACGCTGACCGTTCCGGTGCTGCTGACAGTGGAGCCGGACGCCCCGGCGAGCAGCATCTCGTTGCCGGCGAGCACTGCGAGTGTGCCGGTGTTGACGAAGTTGCCGATGATCGTGCCGTTCGCCGCCACGTCGATGGTGAACGTGCTGCCCGCCGGCCCGTCGGCCGCGATCGTGCCCGCGTTGACCGAGATGCCAAGCAGGTCGAGCAGCGATTGCTCGGCTGTCGTCTGCCCAGCGATCTGGGCATCGACAAGCACGCCCGGGCCGAAAGTCGGATTGGCGGGTGTGATCGCGCTGTCGCCGGTGAAGATGACCGTTGCCGGCACGCCGGCTGTGCCACCCATCTCGATCCGGGGGGGCACGGTCAGTGCGGTCAAGGTAGTGTCGTTGGGCTCGGCGATGACGCTGCCCGTGTTGACCAGGACATCGGACATGCTGATCCTCCCACGGGACTTCTTGCTTCCATATTAACTGAAAAGTAACTCGGAAGGCGAGCGGAATTAACGAAAGGTTATCGAAAGACCGGCTGCCGAAGAGTGGCGGATGACAGGCCACCCCACCCGCGCTAAGTCCTTCAATCCTTTCCGTTTCAGGACACCCAACGGCCGCCATGCCCTCGAGCAACGACATCCGCGCGACTTTTTTGGACACGTTTGCCCGCAACGGACACGAGGTGGTGCCGAGCTCGCCGCTGGTGCCGCGCAACGACCCGACCCTGCTGTTCACCAATGCCGGGATGGTGCAGTTCAAGAACGTCTTCACCGGCCAGGAGAAGCGGCCAGTACTCGCGCGCGGTCACGGCGCAGAAATGCGTGCGCGCCGGGGGAAGCACAACGATCTCGACAATGTCGGCTACACCGCGCGGCATCTGACGTTCTTCGAGATGCTCGGCAATTTCAGCTTCGGCGACTACTTCAAGGAACAGGCGATCGCCTATGCCTGGGACATGCTGACCCGCGACTTCGGCCTGCCCGCCGAACGGCTGCTCGGTGACGGTGTACGCCGAAGACGAGGACGCCGCCGCCTATTGGCGCAAGGTCGCCGGCCTGCCCGAATGACCGCATCATCCGCATCCCGACCGACGACAATTTCTGGCGCATGGGCGACACCGGCCCGTGCGGCCCGTGCTCGGAGATCTTCTACGACCACGGCCCCTCGGTGCCCGGCGGACCGCCCGGCAGCCCCGAGGAGGACGGCGATCGCTTCGTCGAGGTCTGGAACCTGGTGTTCATGCAGTTCGAAGAAGGCCCGCCGGGCGTCCGCGTGCCGCTGCCGCGGCCCTCGATCGACACCGGCATGGGCATCGAACGCTTGGCCGCCGATCCTGCAAGGCAAGCACGACATCTACGACACCGACACGTTGCGGGCGCTCATCCTCGCCTCCGCCGAGGCGACCGGGCACGAACCGGATGGACCGCACAAGATCGACCACCGGGTGATCGCGGATCATCTGCGCAGCACGTCCTTCCTGATCGCCGACGGCGTGCTGCCGGCGAACGAGGGCCGCGGCTACGTGCTGCGCCGGATCATGCGCCGCGCCATGCGCCACGTCCACATGATGGGCGCGAGCGATCCGGTGATGTGGCGCCTGGTGCCCGCGCTCGTGCGGCAGATGGGCGCGGCATATCCGGAGCTCGGCCGCGCCGAGGCGCTGATCGAGGAGACGCTGCGCCTGGAGGAGACGCGCTTCGCCGCGATGCTGGAGCGCGGCCTGCGCCTGCTGGAAGAAGAAACGGCGCGGCTCGGCGACCGCCAGCCTCTCCCTGGCGCCGTGGCGTTCCGCCTGCACGACACCTACGGCTTCCCGCTCGACCTGACGCAGGATGCGCTGCGCGAGCAGGGGCGCGGTGTCGATATAGCGGGGTTCGACGCGGCGATGGCGGAACAGCGCACGCGCGCCCGCGCCGCCTGGGCCGGATCGGGCGAGGCGGCGACCGAGAGCGTCTGGTTCGAGATCAAGGAGCGCGTCGGCGCGAGCGAGTTCCTCGGCTACGCGACGGAACAGGCCGAGGGCGAGATCGTCGCTTTGGTCGCGAACGGCGAGGACGCCGCCGAGGTCGATGCCGGCCAGGAGGTCGCGGTCGTGCTCAACCAGACCCCATTCTACGGCGAGAGCGGCGGCCAGGTCGGCGATACCGGCGTCATCATCGGCCCCGACGGGCTGCGCATCGCCGTGGCCGACACACAACGCAAGCTGGGCGACCTGATCGTGCACTCGGGCGTCGTCGCGTCGGGAACGGCGCGTGTCGGGCATGCGGTGCTCGCCGAGGTCGACTCCGCCCGGCGCGGCGCCATCCGCGCGCACCATTCGGCAACGCACCTGCTGCACGAAGCGCTGCGCCGCGAGCTCGGCACCCATGTCGCCCAGAAGGGCAGCCTCAACGCGCCCGACCGGCTGCGCTTCGACGTCAGCCAGCCGCGCCCGATCACCGCCGAGGAGCTCGCGCGCGTCGAGACCGAGGTGAACCGGCGCATCCGCGAGAATGCCGAAGTCGCGACGCGCCTGATGACGCCCGACGCCGCGGTGGAGATGGGGGCGATGGCGCTGTTCGGGGAGAAATACGGCGAGGAAGTCCGCGTCGTCATGATGGGCGAAGGGGAGGGCAACAAGCCCGCCTATTCGATCGAGCTGTGCGGCGGCACGCATGTCCGGCGTACCGGCGACATCGGCTATTTCCGTATCGTGGGCGAATCCGCGGTCAGTGCCGGCGTGCGCCGGATCGAGGCGGTGGCTGGCGCCGCCGCCGAGGCGGCGGTGGCCGCGAACGAGCGCGTGCTGGCCGAAGCTGCCGGCGCGCTGCGCACCGCGCCGCTCGATGTCGCTGAGCGCGTTGCCGCACTGATGGAGGAGCGCCGACGACTGGAGCGTCAGCTCGCCGACGCGCAGCGCAAGCTCGCGACCGGCGGCGGCGCCGCCGCGATCGAGGAGGTGGGCGGAGTGCGCTTCGCCGCCCGCAATCTGGGCGACGTGCCGGCGCGCGAGCTCAAGAGCCTCGCCGATGCGATCGGCAAGCAGATCGGCAGCGGCGTCGTCGCGCTGGTCTCCACCGCCGAGGGCAAGGCGAGCATCGTGGTCGGCGTCTCTCCCGATCTCACCCGGCGGTTCAATGCGGTCGATTTGGTGCGCGCGGCATCGGCCGCGGTCGGCGGCAAGGGCGGTGGCGGACGTCCCGACATGGCGCAAGCGGGCGGCCCGAAGGGCGGTTGCGCCGACGCCGCGCTCGATGCGGTGCGTGACCTGCTGGCGACCTGATCGGGATGGGGATCCGGCCGCAGTCGCCGGGGTCGCCGGTTCTGTACCCTGCCGATGACGGGCTTTGGCCGGGCGCCCTGCTGGATATTGCGCTCGTCTGCCTGGTGCTGATGATTTTCTGGGGCGGCATCTTCCTGCATCTTGGCGAGGAGCACCGCGAGACGGTGTCGCGCGCGTCACGTACGAGCGCGAACCTCGCCGACGCCGCCGCTGCCGGGGTCGGGCGAGCGATCGCGGGCATCGACCAGGCGATGCTGTTGCTGCGCGAGGCCTATGTGCGTGCGCCCGGCCGCTTCGATATCGCGCTATGGGCGCGCCAGCTCGCCCCGGTGGAACCGACCGTCCTCAGCTACAGCGTCGCGGACGCAACAGGCAGAATTGTCGACTCGAGCCTCGGCATGCCCGCCGAGCCGATCGACGTGTCGCCACTCGAGGTGGTGCGCGAGCAGCTTGATGCGCATGAGGACAGGCTGCTGATCAGCATCCCGGTCATGGACCAGCTCGTACACCGTCGCTGCATCGAGTTCACTCGGCCCATCATCACCGCCGATGGTGAATCCCTCGGCGTCCTTGTCCTTGCGGCGGATCCTGAGCCGGCTGGCAGCTCTTTATGACCAGCTCAGGCTTAGGCACGGCTCCCTCGATCTTGTCGGCCTGGACGGTATCGTGCGGGCGGACGCGCCGAACGGTGAGGCGGCGATCGGCCGCGATGTATCGCGGACGCCGCTCTTCGGCGAGGCGCTCCGGCGAGGGAGCGGCACGGTCATCGGGCCTGACCCGTACGACGGGACGGAGCGCATCAGCAGCTTTCATCGCGTCGCGGGATATCCGCTTTTCGCCACGGTGGGCCTCGACACGCGCGAGGTGTTCGCTCCCTGGGGCCACTACCGGCGGCAATACGTTTTCGGCGGCGCCGTGCTGAGCGCGCTCGCGCTGGCGATCGGGGCGCTGTTGTTGCGGGGCCGTTTGCGGCTGCTGCGCTCGCGCCGCGCCCTGGCGGCGGCCATCGAGAACATCGGCCAGGGACTGGTGATGGTGACCAATCAGGGCCGCATCCTGGTGGCCAATCGTCGCGCCGCCGACATGCTCGGCGGCATTCCGGCAGCTCTTTCCGTCCCGCTCATGAGTGGCGAGCACGAGGATCGGCGCCCCGACGGGCGGATCCTGGAGGTGCGGACGCAGGAGCTCCCGGACGGCGGCGCCGTGCGCACCTATAGTGATGTCACCGAGCGTCGAGAGGACGAGGAGCGCGTCCGCTATCTGGCGCGGCACGACGCGCTCACCGGACTCGGCAATCGGGTGCTCCTCGATGAAGCGCTGGCCGCGATGATCGGCGAGGCGCGCGAGCAGGATCGAGGGTTCGCTGTGCTGCTGCTCGATCTCGACCGCTTCCGCATGGTGAACGCGAGCTTCGGCCATGAAGCCGGGGACGCCGTGCTGGCGGATGTGGCGGAACGCCTGCGGGCGCTCGCCGGGGAAGGGAACATTGCGGCCCGCACCGGTGGAGATGAATTCGTCCTCCTGCTGCGCAATGTCGCCGATCGCAATGCCGCGGCCGTTTGGGCGGAGCGTGCGCTCGGCTCGCTCGCCGAGCCGCTGCAGGCACGGTTCCAGCAGATCTTTCTGTCGGCGAGTTCTGGGTGCGGCGTTGTTTCCCCTACACGGCACCTCCGGAACGGAGTTGCTGCATCGTGCGCAGGCGGCGCTCGACCACGCCAAATCCATTCGCCGAGGAACCTGGCAGGTCTTCGGAGCGGAGATGGACGTCGCGATCCAACACCGCCAGATCGTGGAGCGCGACCTGCGGGCGGCGATCGGCACCCCCGCGCTCGCGCTCCACTTCCAGCCTCGCGTGCGTCTCGCGGACGGCGCCGTGACCTGTTTCGAGGCGCTGCTGCGATGGACGCACCCGGAGCACGGCGACATCGAGCCTGGCGTCTTCATCCCCATCGCCGAGGAATCCGGGCTGATCCGCACGCTTGGCGAATGGGTGCTGCGCTCGGCATGCCTGGAGGCAAAGGCATGGCCGGAGAAGATTCGGGTGGCGGTGAACGTGTCGATCTCGCAGGTGCGTGGCGGGGTCTTGCCCGCCCTGATCGCGCGTATCCTGGCCGAGACGGGGCTGCCGCCCGGGCGGCTGGAGCTTGAGATGACTGAGAGCCTGCTGATGGAAGACGCGGAGCGGGTCCGCACCTCGCTCAGCGAATTGCGAGCGATGGGCGTCTGCCTCGCGCTCGACGATTTCGGCACGGGCTATTCGAGTCCAAGCTATTTGCTCGCTTTCCCGTTCGATGAGATCAAGATCGACCGATCCTTCGTCGCACGGCTTGCCGATGACAAGGCCGCGGTTGCGATCGTGCAGGCGATCATCGCGATGGCGCGCGGCCTCGATCTACGGGTGACCGCGGAGGGCGTGGAAACGCACGAACAGCTGCGCATCCTGCGGCGCCTGGGGTGCGGGGCGGTCCAAGGCTTCCTGCTGGGCCGGCCGCTGCCCGCGCGCAGCGTGGGGGCGGTACTTGCACGGATTGGGGAGACGATCGGCTAGGCGACCCCGTAGCGGTGGAACCAGTCGAGCATACGCTTCCAGCCGTCCTTTGCGGCCGCCTCTCGATAGCTTGGGCGATAATCGGCGTGGAACCCGTGCGGGGCATCCGGGTAGATGACGAATGAAATCGGCTCGCTCGCCGATTTCGCCTTCGCTTCGGCTTCCTCGATCAACGACATCGGGTTCAAGGCATCCTTGTCGCCATACAACCCGAGAACCGGGCAGAGCACCTTGTCCACCTCGGCGAGCGCCGTGCGCGGTTTGATCTCGCTGGTCGCCCCGCCAAGGACGCCGTACCACGATACGGCGGCGCGCAGATGCGGGTTGTGCGCGGCGTAGAGCCAGGTCTGCCGGCCGCCGCCGCAGAAGCCGGTGATCCCAAGGCGGGCGCCGTCGCCGTGGTTTGCCGACGCCCAGGCTGCAACGGCGTCCATATCCGACATCATCTGCGCGTCGGGCGCCTTGGCGACGATCGGCCCGTACTGCTGCACCGACATCGCCTGCGACAGGTCGCCGACCCGCGCGTAGTACTCGCCGGCGACCGCGAGGTAGCCTTGATGCGCCAGTCGGCGGCAGACGTCCTGGACGTATTCGTGGACTCCGAACACCTCCTCCACGACCAACACGATAGGGAACGGGCCGCTGCCCGTTGGGCGCGCGGCGTAAGCGGGAAGATGCCCGTCCGACACCGGCACCTGGACCTCGCCCGCCTCCAGCCCCTCTGGTACTGGTGTGGATCACCTGCGCCTCAACTCGCGTCGTCGCGAGCGTCAGGCCGGAGATGATTGAGGTCATCATGAAACTGCGTCGTGGGAGGTCCGGCATGGGTTTCTCTTCCAGGCTGGTTAGCGCATCGCCCCGCGCAGATTCTCGTCGATCTTGCCGAGAAAAGCCTGCGTGTTGAGCCATTTCTGCTCCGGCCCGATCAGGATCGCGAGGTCCTTGGTCATGAAGCCGGATTCGACCGTCTCGACGCACACCTTCTCCAGAGTCTCGGCGAAGCGGGTGACATCGGGCGTGTCGTCGAACCTGCCGCGATAGGCAAGGCCGCGGGTCCAGGCGAAGATCGAGGCGATCGGGTTGGTCGAGGTCTCCTGCCCCTTCTGGTGCTGGCGGTAGTGGCGGGTGACGGTGCCGTGCGCCGCCTCGCTCTCGATAGTCTTGCCATCCGGGCTCATGAGCACGGACGTCATCAGGCCGAGCGAGCCGAACCCCTGAGCCAGCATGTCGGACTGCGTGTCGCCGTCATAGTTCTTGAGCGCCCACACATAGCCGCCGGACCATTTTAGCGCCTGCGCCACCATGTCGTCGATCAGCCGGTGCTCGTAGGTCAGGCCGTGCTTCTCGAACTCGGCCTTGAACTCGCGGTCGTAGATTTCCTGGAACAGGTTCTTGAAATAGCCGTCGTAGATCTTGAGGATGGTGTTCTTGGTGGAGAGATAGAGCGGGTAATTGCGCTGCAGGGCATAGTTGAAGGAGGCGCGCGCGAAGCCCTCGATCGATTTGTGCGTGTTGTGCATCGCCATCGCGACGCCCTGGGCGGTGAAGTCGTGCACATCAAGCGACTGCGCGGGCCCGCCATCTGTTGATTGATACGTCAGCGTGACCTTGCCGGGGCCGGGGATCTTCATCTCGGCGGCGCGGTAGATGTCGCCGTACGCGTGGCGGCCGATGATGATCGGCTTGGTCCATTGCGGCACCAGCCGGGGCACATTCTTGCAGAGGATCGGCTCGCGGAAGATCGTGCCGTCAAGGATGTTGCGGATGGTCCCGTTCGGGCTGCGGTACATGCGCTTGAGGTTGAACTCCTTCACCCGCGCCTCGTCGGGGGTGATGGTCGCGCATTTGACGCCAACGCCGTATCTGGCGATCGCCCTCGCCGCATCGACGGTGACCTGGTCGTCGGTCTTGTCGCGGTACTCCATGCCGAGGTCAAAGTAGACGAGCTCGATATCGAGATAGGGCAGGACCAGCTTGTCCTTGATGAGGCCCCAGATGATGCGGGTCATCTCGTCGCCGTCGAGCTCGACGACGGGCGTCTTTACCTTGATCTTGGCCATTAAATCCTCGCGCAAACGCGCCCTTACGGCGGGCGGCGGACCTTCGCACCGGGCTTGCCGCAGGGCAAGCCGGCGCGGCGTTTCGATCAGGCTGCCCGGCCTCCCCGGCCCCAGCCGAGGATGCGGCTACGATCGCGCTCCTCGGACAGCACGTTGGCGCGCACCCGCAGGACGTCGCTGCGCGCCAAGATGCCGATCAGTACCCCGTCATCGGCCCGCACCACAGGAATACGGGAGGTATCGGTCTGGATCATGCGCGTGACGAGGACGTTCATCGGCTCGTCCGGATCCGCCGTCGGCATGTCACGCCCGCCCAACGCATCGCCCAAGTTCACGTCCATCCTGTCAGCGTCGCGCATCGCATGCAGCGCGTCTGCACGATACGCCATCGCGACCGGGCGTCCCTGGGGGTCGACGACGGGATAGGCGCGATGGCGTCCCTCGTCGCCAAAGAAATCCACCAGCTTGCCCATCGTCATGTCGGCGGGAAGAGTTCTCGACCGCTTGCACCATCACGTCGCCCACCCTGGTGATATCGAGCGGATCGATGCTGTACTCGCGGGTGAGGTGATGACCCCGGCGCGCCACCTTCTCGGTCAGGATGGAGCGCTTCAGAATCAGCACGGTGAACGCATAGGCCGCACCGCAGGCGGCGAGCAGCGGCACGATCAGCGCGCCGTCGCCGGTCAGCTCGATCGCAAACATCATGGCGGTCAGCGGTGCGCGCATCGTCCCGCCCATGGTCGCCGCCATCCCGATCAGCGCCCAGTCGCCCGGGCCTGCATTGGGGAGCACCATTCCGAACAGCCCGCCGACGCAGCCTCCCATGATCAAGAGCGGTGCGAGCACGCCGCCGGAGGTGCCGGAACCCAGGGCGATCGCCCAGATGATCGCCTTCACCAGCATCAGCCGCAGCATCCAACCCATGGTCATGTCGCCCGTGAGCAGGTGCGAGATGTTGACGTATCCGACGCCCAGCGCCTCGGGCGAGAACACGCCGCCGATGCCGACAACGAGGCCGCCGATCATCGGCCACCACATCCAGTGCAGCGGGAGCTTCATGAAAGCGTCCTCGGCCGCGTAGACCATTCCGGTCAGCAAGCCCGACGCCATGCCGCCGACGATTCCGACGACCACGCAGAGGAGCAGGGTCACGCTGTCGAGCGGCATGGAGCCGGTGTGCGGGAAGAGCGGTCCGAGAGGCAGCAGCCAACCGCGCTCCACGGCCGCGGTCATGCACGCCACCAGCACGGGAATGAAGCTGCGCGGCTTCCACTCGAAGAGCAGAAGCTCGACCGCGAGCAGCACCGAGGCGATCGGCGTGCCGAACACGGCCGTCATGCCGGCGCAGGCACCGGCCACCAGCAGCGTTTTGCGTTCGGCCGCGCTGAGGTTGAAGAGTTGCGCGAACAGCGATCCCAGCGCGCCGCCAGTCATGATGATTGGCCCCTCGGCGCCGAACGGTCCGCCGGTGCCGATGGCGATCGCCGAGGAGAGCGGCTTGAGGAAGGCGACCTTCGGCTCGATCCGGCTTTGCCCGATCAATATGGCTTCCATTGCCTCCGGAATGCCGTGGCCGCGGATCTTCTCCGATCCGAAGCGCGCCATCAGCCCGACGATGGCGGAACCGATCACGGGAACGAGGATCGACCACTTCCCAAGATGGTCGAGTGAAATGATGATCCCGTGTGCGGTCGAGAACTCGCCATAATAGGCGATCCCGGTGACGAGCGCGATCAGGCGAAGCAGCACCCAGGCGACGCCGACGCCGAGGCTGCCGACGATGATCGCCATAGCCGCGAGCACGAGGACGCGCGGATTGGTCGTGAAGTCGCCGAATTCCTGAAGGCGGGCGTGCGGCGTGGTCTTGGTTGGCATGCTTGTATCGGTCCGGTGCGACGTGCGGCGCGTATATAACGGGTCGCAGCGGACTGACCAGGGCTCGCGCCCGGTGCGACATCGCGCCGAATGCTATCTTTGATAAACGTCACATTCTCAAAGAATTTCGCGACCGCAGGTCGCTCTATGCGCGGGCCTCGTCGGTGGCCATTCCGCCGTCATCCTGGACCATACGCCGCGTGTATTCCCCGATCATCGTTTCCGGGGCCAGCTCGATCATCAGGCGGTTTTCCACCCAGAGCTCGATGACGTGGAAGACCGGCGGCTGGCCCGGCGCGCCACGGCCGAACAGCTTGGTGCGCCACCCCTCGCGCGCGCCGATCCGATCGATCTCCTCCGTGGTCGCGGGAACCGAAAGCAGGAAGTGGAACGGAGAGGTCGCGGGTAAATTCTGGCCACGCAACCCGCTGACCTGTTCCTCTCCTTCGCCGGGGAGCAGGGTCGTGTCGGCGGGGTAGACCTCCACCATCGTGCCGTGCGCATCGCCGCTGATCGCCATGAAGGAGTTGGCGATCTGGCCGGGGAAGGGACGGACCCGGCCGTGCATGATCTCGGCCAGTACCGCGGCGACGTGCTCGGGCTCGAGTGCCGAGATGGAGACGTGGTGGATCATCGTGCGACCCTTCGCTGTTCAGAACCCGTCGCGGATCACCTCACGCGCGAAGTAGGTCAGGATCAAGTCGGCCCCCGCGCGCTTGAAGGCGCCCAATGTTTCGCGAACAATCTGATGTTCGTCAACGGCCCCCGCCGCCGCGGCGAACTTGATCATCGCGTATTCGCCGCTGACCTGATAGGCCGCGAGCGGCAGCAGCGTGCGCTCGCGCAGGCGCGCGAGAACATCGAGATACGGCAGGCCCGGCTTGACCATCAGGATGTCCGCACCCTCGACCTCGTCGAGCAGGGATTCGCGGATCGCCTCGCGTCCGTTCAGCGGGTCCATCTGGTATGTCTTGCGGTTGCCCTTGAGGTCGCAGCCGGACGCGGCACGGAACGGGCCGTAGAACGAGGACGCCATCTTCGACGAGTAGGCCATGATCGGCAGGTTCGCGTGCCCGGCACCGTCGAGCGCATGGCGGATCGCCGCCACCTGGCCGTCCATCATGGCGGACGGCGCGACCATGTCGGCGCCCGCGTCCGCGGCGACGACCGCCTGGCGACCGAGATTCTCGATCGTCACATCGTTCACGACGTGGCCGTGCTCGATCACGCCGCAATGGCCGTGATCGGTGTATTCGCAAAAGCAGGTGTCCGGGATGACGACGAGATCGGGCGCGGCATCCTTGGCGGTACGCACCATGCGCGCGACCAGCCCGTCCGGGCGGCGGGCGTCGCTGCCCGATGCGTCCTTGCGATGCGAGACGCCGAACAGCATCAGCGCGCGCACGCCGTCTCGTGCTATCGCCTCCACGGTGCGGGCGAGGTGGCGTTCGGGAATGCGATCGACGCCCGGCATGCTGGGGACCGGCTGCGGGCGATCGATGTCCTCCTCGACGAATATCGGCAGGATCAGGTCGCGCGCGGTGACGGCGGTTTCGCGCACCAGGTCGCGCAGGGCAGGGGAGGCGCGCAGCCGGCGCAGGCGGGAAACGGGGAAGCGGCCGACATCCATCGCCGGGTCTCCTCAAGCAGCACCGCTGCAATAGGCCGGGGCGCGGCCCAAGCCAAGCGCGCTAATGCAGGATGGAGATCGCGGCGAGGCCGGCGCCGAAGGAGCCGAGGACGGCGCTCATGAGGACGCCGAGGACAAGCCAGAGATACGTCTTGCTGGGCTTTTCGGCGAGTTCCATACGTAACTCGGCAAGCTCCGCCTTGGTTGCCAGGTGCGGGAGGGTGGCGGCGAGCATCGCCTCGATGCGAGCGGCCGCCAGTTCCAGCCGTGCGAGTGAGCCCCGCATGTCGCGCTGTTCCTCTTCCAGCCTGGAGACGCGCGTCTCCAGGGACTGAAGGTAAGGCCCGCCGGCGGGGGGTTCAACGGTGTCGGGCACGAGCCAGTTCCCTGATGGGGTTGGCCGAAAATAGGCATGCCGGTCGTTACCATCCCGCTAAGCCGGGCGCGAGGCGGCTCTCCGAGTTGCTGGGACTGAGAAACAGACCTTCTATTGGAAGCCAACCAGGAGAACATCAATCTTATTTGCTGTCGTCTATTGCCATCGTAGAGAAGAACATCCTCATATGGGGAACCGAGTATTCGGCGACGAGAGGAAGCCAATGGCTGGACCGATCGCGATCCTGATCCGCACCGAGCCCCGCGGACCGCGATGTAGCTGAGGCCGCCGGCGCGGCCAGGGCCCGCGCCGGATCGCACTGCGTCCCACATTCCGAAGGAAACCAACGATGCTGCAATCGCATGTCATCGACGTGGACGGTGTGTTCGTCGGCACTGCCGTCCGTATCGACCGGGGCTACCGCTTCGTCGCCATCGACTTCCGCCTGGAAGAGCTCGATTCGTCCGTCTGGCCCACGCTGGACGATGTCCGGCGCCTCGCCCGTCGCACCCTGCTGGCCGCCACCTCGGCCGGCCCGATCGTGCCCAGGCGCTCGTCACTACAGCCTGTCTGAAGGAGGACTGTCATGCCACTCGACATCTCTGTCGCGCCGAAGAACGTGACCGCGACGCTGCACTATCTCCAGCGGACCAATCAGAGGCCGGTGCGCTACGTGGGCGAAAGGCCGCCGGGTGCGGATGCCTGGAACGGGATCGACGACCCGCGCGACGTGCTGATCGAGGATGCGCGCGGGCGTGAGGCCGAGTTCACGCTCGATCGCAATGGCTTTGCCCTGGTGCGCTCGCCGACACAGGTCCGCGACTTCTATTCGCCGGAGGAGGTCAAGGCCGTCTACTATCCGGAGGTCGAGCGACTGCTTCATGACACGCTCGGCGTATCGCGCGTGTTCGTGTTCGATCACACGGTGCGCAATGCGACGATCCAAGGTGCACGCGAGCCGGTGCGCCGGGTGCACAACGACCATACGGTGAACTCCGCCCCACGCCGCGTGCGCGATCACCTCGGCGCGGATGCCGAGGAGCTGCTGCGACACCGGTTCGGCATCGTCAATGTCTGGCGGCCGATCCGTGGCCCGGTTCTCGATTCGCCCTTGGCGTTGTGCGACGCGCGCACGTTCACCGACGCAGACCTTATCGCAAGCGACCTGGTCTATCCGCATGTGCGCGGCGAAACGTCGTCGGTGGCGTTCAGGCCCGGGCACCACTGGTATTATTTCTCGGAGATGCAGACGGACGAGGTGCTGCTGATCCGGGTGCATGATAGCGCCGATGACGGCCGAGCGCGGCTTTCCTTCCACACATCGTTCGAGAACCCGGCCGCGCAAGGCGCGCCGCCGCGGGAGAGCATCGAGGTCAGGTCTCTGGTTTTCTTTCCGCCGGAAGACTGACGCCGGTCAGTATCGGGCCGGGTAGGCGGACGGCGCCGCCGAAGCGCCGGCATCGACCGGCAGGACGATGCCGGTGACCCAGCGCGCCTGATCGCTCGCGAGGTAGAGCACGGCGTTGCCGATATCCCAACCGCTCCCTTCTGTCTTCAGGAGGGACCGGTTGCGTCGGGCCTCGCGCAGCTCGTCCGACATCCCGCCGGCGTAGACCATCGGCGTGTATACCATGCCGGGCGCGATCGCGTTGACGCGGATGCCCTGCGGCGCGTGGTGCGCGGCCATCGCGCGGGTCATGTTCACCACTGCGCCCTTCGAGGTCGGGTAGAGCAGGCCGGGATGCCCGCCGAACAGGCCCGCGAAGGAGGCGAGGTTGATGATCGACCCGCCGCCCGTCTTCACCATCTCCGGGATGGCGAAGCGCGCCATCAGCATCATCGAGGTGACGTTCACGCGCAGCGCGTGGTCCCATTCGGCGAGGTTCACCTCGACGGCGGTGCCTCGCGGGCCGGAGATGCCGACATTGTTCACCAGTACGTCGAGGCGGTCCCAGACTTCAACCGTCTCGCCGACGATGCGGGCGCAATCCTCGGGGTTGGTGACGTCGGCGAGCACGACCTCGCTTGTGCCGCCCTCGGCGTCGATCATGGACTTGGTGCGCGCGACCCACGCTTCGTTCTGATCGACCAGCGTCACCTTGGCGCCGTGACGCGCGAGAAGCACCGAGGCGGCGCGCCCGTTGCCGATGCCGTCCGCGCGCGAGCCCGCGCCGGTCACGATCGCGACCTTTCCCTCCATGCGCGTGTCCGTCATCTCGTTTCTCCGCTGATTCCCTGACGGCGCCAGCGTACCGCCTGTGCCTGCGCCTGCAAGGCGAGACGGGTCACGGTGAAGACGTGGCGCTGGGTCATTGCCGTTTCCGTCCGGTCCGCGATGTCGTGCACGACATCGCGGAAGTAGGTGACCGGGTGGTTGGAGCAGTCGATGTGGCGCGTGCTCTCGCGGTCGATCAGGAACAGGTGATCGGCGCCGGCCCGGCCGGCGATGTCGACGTTCTTGCGCAGCTCGATCATGCCGTCGGTCCCGGTGATGATCAGCCGCCCGTCGCCCCAGGTCGGTAATCCGTCCGGGGTGAACCAGTCGACGCGGATGTAGCCGCGCGCTTCGGGCGTGGTCAGGATGATCTCGCCAAAATCCTCGAAACCCGGCGCGGTGCCGTACTCGCCGACCGTGGCGCTGACGATCTCCGCCGTCTCGGCGTCGGCGAAGCCGAGGAACTGGTCGATCTGATGCACTGCGATGTCGTTGAGGACGCCGCCATAGGTCGCGGCGTCCCAGAACCAATAGGGCCGCGTCGCGCGATTGAGCCGGTGCGGGCCGAGCCCCACCGTCTGCACCAGACGCCCGATGCCGCCGGCGCGGACGATCTCCATCGCCTTGGCGACCGAGGGCGTGAGCAGACGGGCGGAGAAGCAGACCGACCAGATGCGGGCGGTCTCCGCCACCGCGCGCTCCACGTCTTCAAGCTGACCGAGTGTCGCGACACCCGGCTTGTCCACGATCACATCCTTGCCGCGCCGCATCGCCGCGATCGCGACCGGGCTGCGTTCGGACGGCATCGCGGCGATCACGGCGAGCGCGATGGACGGGTCGTCGAGCAGGCGTTCGCGCGCGACGGCGGGAACTGTGGGGAAGCGCTTGCGGAAGCCGGCGACGACGTGCGGGTTGGTCGTCTCCGGGCAGTACCCGGCACACTCAAGGCCAGCATCAAGCAGGCCCTGCGTCAGATCGTAGATGTGGCGGTGGTCGAGCCCAATCGCCGCGAAGCGCATGTTATTCTCCCCGCTGATCGGCGATCGTCCATCAAGCTCAGCGTTTCGTCCATTCAGGCCGGCCAGACGCTGATTTCGGGCGGCGCCATGCGCGGCGTCGGGCAGGGACGTCAGGCAGGCATGACAATCTGTGGGAAAGCCAGCGCCTCTTCCGTCAGCCTCGCGTAACCCAGCAGTTCGGAGTCACCGTGAGGGCGGCCGACAAGCTGTAGACCGACAGGCAGGCCTTCCCGGGTCAAGCCACACGGTAGTGAGATCGCCGGACAACCGGTCAAGGTAACGACAAAGGTAAGGAACATCCAGTCGACGTAGGTGGTCAGCTCTTCCCCGGCGATCTCGGTCGGGAACCGCTGCTCGACCGGAAATGGCGGCACTGCGACCGTCGGGCAGACCAGCAGGTCATGCTGATCGAAGAACTGTGCGACGCGGTGAAACAGCTCATGGCGGGTGCGCTGCGCCTGAATGATCTCCGCTGCGGTGAGTGTCTGCCCTTTCTCAATATTCCAGACGATGTCGGGGTTGATGCGAGCTCGCTCTGCTGGCAGCAGGTCGCCCCGGACATCGGCGAACAGCAGTGCGCGCAGGGCCTGAAAGCTGTCGATGGCCCCCGAGAAATCAGGTACCGCGCCCTCGATCGCGGAACCCATGACGGTAAAGCGGTTCACCGCCGCCTGGCAGATCGCCGACACCTCCGGGTCCACGCTTCGCAGGCCGAGATTGGCGCTGAACCCGACCCTGCGAGGCGGCCTCCCCTGCCGCATGGCTGCTTGGAAGCCGCCGGTCGGGACTGGGCGCGACAGTGGATCGTGAGCGCTCAGGTCGGCCATCGCGTCCAGCATGAGTGCCAGGTCAGGGACGGTGCGTGCCATTGGCCCGTCCACCCACAGGCTATCGAAGGCCGGAAGACCATCGCCACGAGGCACGACGCCGGGGCTCGGCCGTAACCCGACCACACCGCAGAAGCTCGCCGGGATGCGCAGCGAGCCGCCGAGGCAGGACCCATTCGCCAGCCAGACCTCATGCGCTGCCAGCGCCGCAGCGGCGCCGCCTGAGGAGCCTCCAGCCGTGCGTCCAAGATTCCAGGGATTACGGGTCACGCCCCAGACGGGATTGAAAGTATGGCTGCCCGCGAACTCGGGCACGTTGGACTTGGCCAGCGGGATCGCGCCGTTGGCGCGGAGGGTGGCCACCGTGCGGTCATCCGCCGCCGCAACATGATTTCGCATAGATCGGGGAGCCGCTCGTGGTGAGTTGCCCCGCCACATCGTTGTAGTCCTTCACCGCGATCGGGAGGCCAGCGAGCCAGCCAGGGTGGTCGGCCGCTTCACGGCGAACGACCTTGGCCTGCCCCCTGGCTGCATCAAAGAAGCGGATCGGCAAGGCGTCGACTCTGGGCTCCACCGCATCGATCCGTTCAGCCGCGGCGTCCACCATCTCCAGCGGTGACACCTCGCCTCGCCGCAGCATGTCTACTGCTTCGGTCGCGGACAACTGCCACAGAGCCCTCATCCGGTCCTCCCGCAAACTCTCCAAGCTTGCGCCAGGATCATCTGTCAGGCGCGGGGCCGCGTCCATTCAGGCCCGCCAAAAGCTGATCCGGGCGGCGCCATACAGGCGCTCCGCGAGCGGGGAACACGTGGGTGCGTGCTCGGCGCGGCCCGTCTCGGCCGCGACCAGCGTGCCGGGGGCGAGCCAGCCGGCGGCAGTCATCGCAGCGAGTGAATGTGCCAGCAGCCCCTTTCCGTACGGCGGATCGAGGAAGATTACCGTGCAGGGTGTGATGGCGCGGGGGGGTGCGAGGGCGTCTCCGGCGATGATGCGGGTGCGATCCCCAGCGTCCAGGCGCGCGATGTTGGCGCGCAGAGCGGTCACGCCCGCGCGGTCATTCTCGATGAAGGTCGCGTGCGCGGCGCCGCGCGAGAGCGCCTCCAGCCCCAACGCGCCGGTGCCGGCGAACGCGTCGAGCACGCGGGCGCCCTCGATCGCGTCGTTCCCGCCCCACGGCGCGTGCAGCAGCATGTCGAACAGCGCCTGGCGCACGCGATCGGCGGTGGGACGGGTGGCCTCACCTTGTGGGGCGACGAGCGTGCGGCCGCGCCAAGCGCCGGCGATGATGCGCATCAGCCAGTGTCGCGCGGCAGCGTGGCGCGCAGGATGCGGGTCGGCACCTCCTCCACCGCGCCACGGGTGAGCGTGCCAAGTTGGAATGGACCGTAGGCGACACGGATCAAGCGGGAGACGCGCAGGCCAAGATGCTCCATGATCCGGCGCACCTCGCGATTGCGGCCCTCGCGCAGGCTGACCGTCAGCCACGCGTTGTCGCCCTTCACCGCATCGAGCCCGGCCTCAATCGGCCCATAGCGCACGCCAGCGATGGTGATGCCGCGCGCGAGGCCGGCCAGCGCGCGCTCGTCCGGACGCCCGTTCACCCGCACCCGATAGCGGCGCAGCCAGCCGGTCGCGGGGAGCTCCAGCCGGCGGGCGAGCGCGCCGTCATTGGTCAGCAGCAGCAGGCCCTCGCTGGTGAGGTCGAGGCGGCCGACGCTGACGACGCGCGGCAAATGTGGTGGCAGGCGCTCGAACACGGTCGGGCGGCCTTCCGGATCGCGATGCGTGGTCACTAGTCCGTCCGGCTTGTGATAGCGCCAGAGGCGCGTGCCCTCCGGCCCGCCGACGATGGCGCCGTCCACCTGTACGATGTCGCCCGGCTGCACGAAGCTCGCCGGATGGGAGAGGACGGTGCCGTTCAGGCGGACGCGGCCGGCTTCAAGAAGCTTTTCGGCGTCGCGCCGGCTCGCAACTCCGGCACGGGCGAGCCACTTGGCAATCCTTTCGCCGCGCGGCTCCGCGTTCTCACCCACAGGCGGCGACTAGGGCGTCGAAGATGCGCCGATCGCCCGGGTCGATGAAGAACTCGGGGTGCCATTGCACGCCCAGGCAGAAGCGGGCCTCGCGTGCCTCGATGCCCTCGATCACCCCGTCGGAGGCGACGGCATTCGTCACCGCGTTCGCGCCGGGGTCACGTACGGCTTGGTGATGGGCGGAGTTCACCCGCATCTCCGTTCTCCCGACGATGCGGTGGAGCAGGGTGCCCGGGGTGATGGCGACCGCGTGACCGGGTTCGTGGCGCGGGTTGGACTGCTCGTGCTCCAGCGCCGAGGCGATCGCGCCGGGGATATGCTGGATCAGCGTCCCGCCGAGCGCGACGCCGAGGAGCTGCTCGCCGCCGCAGATGCCGAGGACGGGCATCTCGCGCGCGATTGCGCCGCGGGTGAGCGCGAGCTCGGTGGCTGTGCGGCCCTCCTTGAGCGTGACGGTGGCGTGCCGGTCGGCATCGCCGTAGAGCGCCGGGTCGACGTCGAATGCCCCGCCGGTGACGATCAGCGCGTCAATCCGGCCGAGCCATTCATCGGCGAGGGCGTTGTCATGCGGCAGGGCAATGGGCAGGCCACCGGCCGCGATCACCGCGTCCGCATAGTTGGCGCGCAGCGCGTACCAGGGATAGGCGGAGTAGCCGCCTGGCTGCTCGGCATCGAGAGTGACGCCGATCAGCGGGCGCAGGGCGTGGGTTGGCATGCGGGCTTGCTAGACCGGCGCCGCGTGGCCGGGCAAGCTCGCGCATGACCCCGATGGAGATCGCGCTGTGTGAGGCACGCGCCGCCGCCGCGCGCGGGGAGGTGCCCGTGGGCGCCGTCGTGCTCGGTCCCGACGGCGCGGTGCTGGCGCAAGCGGGCAATGAGACGGAGGCACGTGCGGACGCGTCGGCGCATGCGGAGCTGCTGGCGTTGCGCTCGGCGGCGGCGAAGTTGGGCGTGCCACGCCTGCCCGGCTGCGACCTCGTGGTGACCTTGGAGCCGTGCCCGATGTGCGCGCACGCGGCGAGCCTGTTCCGGGTGCGGCGGGTGGTGTTTGGGGCGTACGACCCGAAAAGCGGCGGGGTGGAGCACGGGGCACGAGTGTTCGAGGCCGCGTCGTGCCTGCACCGGCCGGAGGTGGTGGGGGGCGTGGGGGAGAGCGAGGCGGCGGCGTTGCTCCGGGGATTTTTTGGGGAGAGGCGTTAGCTTCGCTTGTGACAGAAACAAGGCAAATCCTTACACTGTCCGACGATCGATCGCGACGCGTACGGATGATCAAGCGCGACGCGTACGGGATGATCAAGATTGAGACCACACACTGCATCCGCAATTACGGTCGCGCTTGTTCCCTCACACCTGCAACTCCCGTCCACCAAATACGAGGTCCCGGCACAGCGCGAAATCCCGCTCGGCGACCTCGAACGGCTCGAGCGGGTCCCCATCCCGCGTCGGACCGATCACGTAGCCGGTGGGCTGGCCGAGTGCGTGGCCGATCGCGGATTGGAGGAAGCCGGCGATCGGGGAGCCGGAGCCGCGCAGCGCGCAGACGAGCGTGCCGGGCGGGGAGAAAATCGTCGCGTGCAACGCCGAGCCGTATTCGCCGATGATCTCTCGTGCGCCCTGGAACAGGCGTACCTGCTCCAACAGCGGCAGCTGCTGTGGGTGCACGATCGCGAAACCCGCCTCGCTGGCGAGCTGCTCGATTCGCTCACGATTGATGAGCGTCCGCAGCGCGCGGCCCGAGCGAGCTCGGGAGATGAACAGGCGCGGCGCGGCCGGTGGGGCGGCGGGAGGGCCGTGGCGCTCCTCGATCCGTCGTGCGAGGAACGACGCGGCCGCGGCGAATGGCGGGGCGATGCGCGAGTTGGTGCGAAGGAGGGTGGGGATCAGCAGCTCGTCGGGCTGCACCGCGTCGAACAGTGGGTCGTAGAGGACGATCTGCTCGGCGGGTATGCCGACCAGCGCGAGCAGCGCGAGGCCGAAGGGCGGCGTGTCGGCCGGCAGCAGATAGCGCAGCGCGTCGATGTCGTAGCCGGATAGGCCCAGCGCGAAGAGCTTCGGCAGGAAGTCGACCAGCCAGTGGCCGTAGACCGGCAGGCCCGGCCCGCCGAGCATGACGCATCGGCCCGCGTCTCGTCGCGTGCGCCGGGAGAAACGCAGAAGCTCGAAGCTGGGCGCGACCGCGTCGAGCGTGCCGGGATGCAGGTGCAGCGCATCGCAGGCGAGCAACTCGTCCCCGTCGGACAGGCAGAAATGGCCGGACAGGGTGACGCCCCGGGCGACGTAGAGCCCGGTCTCCAGCACCACGACCTCGTGATAGTAGCGGCTCGCGAGATCGGCGTCGAAAGGACCGAAGGTGAAGCGAGGCGGGAGCGGCAGACCGTCGGCGCGCTCGCTCAGCGGTTGGTACGCAACGCCGCGCGCGTCACGCAGGCTGCGGTAGCGCGAGGCTGACGCCATCGCGCTACCGCCGGCTCCGTCCTCGCAGCGCAGCCCGCAACCGCCCGAACAGCCCGGTCACGCCGGCACCCTCCTGGATGAACGCCTCGGCTCGGTCGATCGCGAGATTGGCCTGGGCCAGTCCATCGCCCAGCGCCTCGTGCGCGCGCGCCATCAGGCCGCCGCGCGTGACCCCGTGCTTGATCTCGCTCTCCAGGTGGTTGGACAGGCCGAACAGCGATTCTTTGAACCCCTCGAGAGTCGCCTTGACGCGGGCGGGCTGGATGTCGGGGGCGACCGGCGCCTCCGGCAGATCGATGCGCGGCGTCGCGCGCCAGGTGAGCGAGGCGAGCGGATCGTTCGCCTGCGCCGCGCGCCGGCCGAGCGGCTGCACGCCGGGCCAGAGATTGGCCGCCATCCGCAGCAGGCTCGTGTGGTCGAACACGGTGGAGATGACGCCGGGATCGAGCATCGGCGAGACCAGGATCGCGGGGACGCGAAAGCCCAGCACGTCGAAGCTGAACCTCTCCGTGTGATCGTCGGGCGGAACCGTGTGCGGCGGGGCGACGTGGTCGAAGAAGCCGCCATGCTCATCGTAGAGCACGATCAGCAAGGTGCGGGCGAATAGGGCGGGATTGGCGCGCAGCGCGTTATACACCTCGGCGATCAGCGCGTCGCCGCGCATGATGTCGTCCGGCGGGTGCTGGTCGTTCTGGTTCGGGCCGAAATAGCTCGGCTCGATGAAGCAATAGGAAGGCAGGTGGCCCGCGGCGACGTCGGTCTTGTAGCGCCGATAGTGCCGATAATTGAAGAGGTGATGGAACTGGTGCGTCATCACCAGCGATTGCGGCACGTCGCCATAGTAGATGCGCCACGGCACGCGGGCATCCGTCAGCTCGTCGTAAAGCGTGCGCTCGTTGTAAAGGTGCAGGCCGGAGGTGAAGAGGCCGCGCGGCTCGTCGACATAGCCGAGCGAGGTGCCGCTATGGGCGAACAGCCGGTTCATCCAGGTTGGGCCGGGCAGGGAGGCGAACCAGCGGTCGCAGACGACGAAATTCTCTGCAAGACAATGCAGCGCCGGCAGGAAGCCGCGTGGATAGTATCCCATCACCTCCTGGCGCTCGGCGCGGGTGCTGGTGGGATGCGTATGGACGAAGTCGGGGATGAACCCCTGCAGCGTGCCGCCGGCGTGCTGGGCGAGCGAGTTGGGCAGGAAGTGCTTGGGATCGCGCTCGATGTTGCGGGTCGTGGTCGGCGCCTGGGCGATCGGTGGACCGCCGGAGCCGTCCGGATTGGTGTGAAGATGCGCGGGGTCGATCCCGTCGAGCCGGTTGATAACCTCCGACAGGCCGCCGAGCATCCGGTCGAAGCACGCATTCTCCATCATCAGCACGACGACGTGCTCGATCGGCGCCACCATCGGTTAGCCTCGGCCGCGATGGGCGACGAGGAACTGGCGGCGGAAAAGCAGCAGCGTGCTGCCGTCGGGCCGGCGTGGATAATGCGGGCGCAACGCGGCGGCGTAGGCGGCGCGGAACGCACCGCGCATGTCGTCTGGCAGCGCGTCGAGGAAGGGTCGCAGGCTGCTGCCGGCGGCCCATTCCGCGACCGCGTCCTCGCCCTGCAGAGCGTGCATGTAGGTCGTCTGCCACATATCGAGCGCGGCGGCGTGCGGGCGCAGCAGATCCCAGTACTCCTCCGGCGGGAGGATGGAGCGGGCAGAGCCGATGCCGCGCAGCGCCTCGGCCCACGGGCCGGCGGCGGCGACCTCGGGCTGCAAGGCGCGTAGTGGGGCCTCATGCATCGCGGGCATCTGCACGGCGAGCACGCCGCCGGGCGCGAGCAGTGACATGAGGCGAGGGAATAGCGTCTCGTGCTCGCCGACCCAGTGCAGCGCCGCGTTCGAGTAGATCAGATCGGGCGGCGTGTCAGGCGTCCAGGCGGCGATGTCAGCCTCGACGAAACGCGCGGACGGCGCTGCGGCGCGCGCTTTGGCAAGCATCGCGGCGGAGGCGTCGATGCCGGCGACCTCGGCCTGCGGGAATCGCGCGCCGAGGAGCGTGGTCACGTTGCCGGGACCGCAGCCGAGGTCGACCACGCGGCGCGGGGAATCGAGGCCGACCTGGGCAAGGAGGTCCATCGCCGGGCGCAGCCGCTCATCGGCGAAACGCAAATATTGGGTGGGGTCCCAGGCTGTGGGGGGCATCGTCAGCGACGCACGGGTCCCTGATGGTCGAAGTAGCGCTTGATAGACCAGAATCCGCCGATGACGGCGACGATGAACAGCGCGAGTCCCAGGCCGTAGATCGCTCCGCCTGCCTTGATCATGAACAGCGCCCCGATCACGACCAGGATGGTGATCACGAAGGGGATCGAGTCCCGGATGTCCATTGCCGTCCTCCGAAGCCGGTTTGCCGTTAGCCGACCTCCGTTGCTGCTTCAAGCCGACCCGGCGGCGTCCCGACAGGCGCGGTCGAGCGCGGCGGCGAGCCCGGCCTCATCGCCGCCGTGACTTGGTCGAGGCCGTCATGACGGCGGGATCGGTGCCTATCGCGGGTTCTTCGACTACGCGGGCGCGCTGACCATCGACGACCTGACAATCGCCAATACGGTCGCCAAGGGGGGGCAGCGGCGGCACCGCTCCTACCATCGGCACTGGAGCAGGCGGCGGTGGCGCGGGGCTGGGCGGCGGCCTGTTCGTCGCTGCAGCGGGCAGCGCGACGTTGGACGACGTCACGTTCGTCAACGACAAGGCGATCGGGGGGAAACGGCGGCAACAACACGGGGTCATCGACGACCGCCGCGGGTGGCGGTGGCGGCATGGGCGGCAATGGCGGGAATGCTCGCCAGATCAGCGACGGGAGTGGCGGCTTCGATCCCGAGGACGGCAGCGGCGGCGGCATCGGCCTCGCTGCGAGCGGCGGCTCACTCAGTTCGGGCGGTCCCGGTATCATCCCGACCGGTTCGGCGACGCGCATCGGCGGCGGTGCCGGCAATCAGAATGGCGGGTTCGGTGGTGGCGGTGGCGGCAACCAGAATGGCGGGCTCGGTGGTGGCGGCAGCGGCTATGGCACCGGGGGGTTCGGCGCTGGAAAAGGCGGCGTTTCGGCGGGCCTCGTTCCGGGCGGGGGCGGGGGCGGGCTAGGAGCGGGTGCCGACGTTTTCGTGCAGGCGGGCGGCCAGCTCACCGTACCACCAGCATTGTCGCCGACAAATCGGGGAAAGGGGTCGACATCCTCGCCGCAGTGCTCTGCTTCGCCCAGCGCACGCGGCTGCGCACGCCGTCGGGGCGAGATCGCCGTGGAGGCGCTCGCCGAGGGCGATCTGGTCACGACGCTGAACGGGGCGCGGCCGGTGACCTGGATCGGTCGGCGCCACATCGACATCGCGGCGCATCCCGAGCCTGAGGCGGTACAGCCCATCCGCATTCGCCGCGATGCGGTCGCGCCCGGCGTACCGGCGCGCGACCTGCTGGTCTCGCCCGACCACGCGATTCATCTCGACGGAATGCCGATCTCGGCTCGGCTGCTGGTGAACGGCGCCTCCATCGTACAGGAGGCCGGGCGCGACACGGTGACATATTTCCATGTCGAGCTGGCCGAGCACGCGATCCTGCTCGCCGAGGGGGTGGAGGCGGAGAGCTACCTTGACACCGGCAACCGGGGGATGTTCGAGAACGCGGGGCCGATCATCCTGCATCCGGACTTTTCGGTCAGCGCCCGCATGCGCCAGCGCGCGGCGGCGACCTGCGCGCCTTTGGTGGTCGAGGAGGCGCGTGTGCGCCCGGTATGGGAGCGTTTGGCGGAGCGCGCTGGGCAGCACGGGCCGGTTGTGCGCACGGGGACGCCCGATCCGGCGGTGCGGCTGGTGGCGGGGGATCGGGAGATCCGTCCCTTCGCGAGTTGGCGGAGCGCGCTGATATTCGCTCTGCCGCCGGGTCAGTGCGACGTTCGGCTGATCTCGCGCACGGCCCTGCCATGCGACGCGCGTCCCTGGCTCGACGATCGCCGCCGGCCTGGCGTCGCGGTCGGACGGATGCTAGTGCTAAGCGGCGCCGATGTGACGGAGATCGCGGCGGACGATCCCGATCTCGCCGATAGCTGGTGGGACGCGGAAAGCGATGGCCGCGCAAGCTGGCGCTGGACGGCGTGAGACGCCCACATCGGGCTGCCGGACGGGGCGAGCATGCTGGAAGTCCAGCTCGTCGGCACCACGGCGTAGGGGTTCCGTTCGCTCATCGCCTCCGCATGGAGCGCCAGGCTACCGGGAGAAGGGAGATGGCGGCGAGCGCCACGAGGGGCCCTAGCACCCGGGGGGAAAACAGGACGCCGAGTCCGGGTGCACGGCCGTCCGCGAGGACGCCGGCCGCGCCGGCGCCGATCCAGGCCATCACGAAGGTCGCCGGCATGATGCCGATCAATGTGGCGGCGGCGAACGGCACCAGACGCATCCCGCTGACCCCGGCGGCAAGGTTGACCAGCCAGAACGGAGTGGGGAACAGCCGCAGCGCCAGCATGTAGTTGAACCCGTCACGGTGCAGCCGGGGGCGGATGCGCTCAAGAAACGCGCCGGCACGGCGGCGCATCGTGTCGGCAAATGCTGAGCGGGCGATCAGGAACAGCACCACGGCGCCTGCGGTCGAGCCCAGCACGGCCATCGCACCCCCGAGCAACGTGCCGAACAGCAAGCCGCCGACGAGGGTAATCACCGCCGCTTCCGGAATCGAGAGTGCCACCCAGATTGTGTAGAACAGTAGATAGATGAGCGGCGACAGGATGGGGTGCGCGGCCACCAGCCCGAGCAGGTGTTCCTCGTGGCGGGCGAGCTTCGCCCAGCTGAGCCCCCCGCCGATGCTGACATGGCCGACGATGAAGCCGATCGCCAAGAGAACGAGGACCAGCAGCAGCGGCTTTATGACGCGGGTCAGGACGGACTCCGATGTTGGGATCGTCCGTTTGTGGCGACCCGGCAGGGCGGTTGCAACCCTTATCGCGCTTCAACATCCCGCGGCGGCAGGGTGATCGCGATCTCTGCCGGCCTGATCTCGTTGTCACGAACCATGCGGGGCCATCACCTCGATGCGGACGACATCGCGGACGTCGCGGGCGCCGTGCTTGTCGCCTGGCACGACGACGCGCAGATGGCCTGGTTCGAGCGGCATGCCGTTCATCCGGTCAGCCAGGAGCACTTGCTTGCCGCCCAGGTCGGGGGACAGCTCGCCTACCGCGATGGCGGCGACGTAGCGGTCGGCACCGCTGATCAGGACGACCTGAGGCGCCTGGGTGAGCAGTTGGCCGGGCGTGACGGCGCGGGCATGGTCGAGCACGGTCCAGAGCAGTGGGCCGTCGAAGGAGGCGTGGCGCGTCTCGCCTTCCGCGATGAAAGACACGTCGAGATGTGCCGGCGGCAGCTGGGCGAGCTCCGCTGCCGTCAGCGCCGTGGTCTGGCCGGTGGGGGCGACGATCACGATCCCGGCCGCGTCTGCGGCCAAGGCAGGCATCCCCGCGAGGCCGCCGAACAGCGCAAGCGCGACGGCGAGGGTGCGGGACGCCATGCCGCCTACTTCGCCACCATTACGTCCGAGGCCTTGATCACGGCGATCGCCTCGTCTCCTGCCTTCAGCCCCAGCTCGTCGATTGCCTCGTTGGTGATCGAAGAGGTGATGACGACGCCGCTGCCGATGTCGATGCGAACATGGCCCGTCGTCGCCCCCTTCTGGACCGACGCGACCCTGCCCTGGATCTGGTTGCGCGCGCTGAGCTTCATGCCGCCTCCTTTCGGTTGGGCGGGCAGGATAGACGCGAAACCGCGATGCCGGCGAGCCCGGTCGCCAGGAGGGCAAGCGCGGCGGGTTCCGGCACGGCGGTCGGATCGAAGATGGTGAAACTTGCCAGGTTGGAGACGTAGCGGCCGCCCGCGATGTCGCCCGGCACCACGAGGCGGCCGAAGCCGTCGCCGCCGAGAAGCCCGACCTCGTCGGAATAGGCGACCAGGATCGGCTCGACACCGAATGTCGGGTCGATCTCGCCCAGGGAGAAATCGCTGTCGCTGCCTGCCGCGATCACCAGCTTGCGCAAGATGTCGTTCTTGATTGTCGGATCAGTCAGGATGCCGGTGCTGTTCAGCACGTCCCAGAGGAGTGCCCCAGTGTAGGTGTGGGTCACCGAGGTCGACCCGGAGAGGTAGTTAACGGTCTCGCTGAGCGGCGTGAATGCCTCCAGCGAGGAGAGGTCGAACATCGTCGGTGTCGTGACGCCCCGCGCACGGTGAACTGGGTCGTCGGGCGCCCCCGGTTCCACCAACTCGTGGTGCGGTGCCGATATGCAGGTCGGACAGGTTGGAGACGTACCGCCCGCCAGCGACGTCGCGGACTGCGACCACGCGGGCGAATCCGTCGGGAATGGGAAGCTGGTCCAGGGCATCCTGGTCGGCGATCTGGTCGAGCCTGTCGCCGAACTTGGGGGAGATTTCACCGGCGGAGATGACCGCCTTGTACCCATCGCTGCCGGTGGCGATGACGTATTTCCGCAGGATGTCGTTCTTGATGGAGAGATCGACGGTGATGTCGCCGGCGGCGTTCAGCAGCGACCAGAGGGCTGGGCCGGTGAAGGTGTCGGTGACGGGCTTTCCGTCCGCCTTGATGTCGCCGTGTGGGAGATTGCCGGCAACGCGCCGAGCATGGCGGCGTCGTAGGTGCCTGGCGTTCCGATATCGCCCGACACGGTGAATGATCTCGTCACCTGCGCGTGCGCCGCGCCCGTCAGCGCGATCAGTCCGACGGCCGCGATCCATCCCAGACGTGGGATGCACGGTCATCGCGGTGGGTACCGGGATCGAGACCAGGCCGGCTACATCGCGCATCACCGCGGGGGCGCTGCTGCAATAGCCCAGCATCATGTCGGCCTTGTCGGCGAGGAACACCCCCTGCACCTGGCCGTGTCCCGGCACCAGAGGCTTCGACATTGGCCCACCCACAAGCGTCAACGCCTTCGCCTGCAGCGTGACCTTCGCACCCGGCTGAATTGCTTCGGCTCTGGCGAACACCGACCAGGCATAGTCGCCGCCCGGATCGGTGTGCGGTGTCGAGGTCGCGAGGCGCGCCGCAGGATCGAGCATCTTTCGCGAGCATGTTGTTCGGCGTCACGCCGAGCGTGTCGCGCGAGCAGGCACATCCGGTTGCGGGTGAACAGGACGACGGGAAGACCGCAGCGTTCCTGGGCGAGCCGACGCGGCTGGTCTATGTCGGCGGAGGCGAGGACGTCCGCGTCTGCGCCATGCTCGATGCGTTCGCGCAGGACGCCGGACGGGCCGAACACCGGCGGGAATGCCCGAGGCGGCGAGGAGCTCGGTCATCGCCGGACCGAGGCTTCCCGCCGCGAACAGGTGCAGCGTCTCCGCCGCCCATGCGTGCGGAAGCCAGAGCAGCGCGGCGAGGAGTGATACCGCCAGCTTCCGCATGCGCGCTACTCGGTCTTGATCCAGACCGACTTCACGTTGAGGTACTCCTCGACGTGCTGCTTGCCGCTTTCACGGCCGTAGCCGCTCATCTTGTAGCCGCCGAACGGGACCGCCGGATCCATCGCCTGGTAGCAGTTGATCCAGACGGAGCCGGCGCGGATGCCGCGAGCGAGCTTGTGGGCCTTGGTGACGTCGCGCGTCCACAGGCCGCTGCCGAGGCCGAAATTGGTCTTGTTGGCGCGCTCGATCACCTCCTCGAGGTCGGTGAACGGAATCGCCGAGATCACCGGGCCGAAAATCTCCTCCTGGGCGATGCGCATGTCGTCCTTCACGTCGGCAAACACGGTCGGCGGCACGAAATAGCCCTTCGCCATGTCGCCGTCGGTCAGGCGTTCTCCGCCCGACAGCGGACGCGCGCCCTCCTGGCGACCGATCGCGAGGTAGCCGGTGACGCGGTCGAGCTGCTCGGGGGAGACCAGCGGGCCGACCTGCGTCGCCGGATCGGCGCTGTTCCCGACCCGCAAGGTCTTGCTGTACTCGGCGACCCGGGCGGTGAACTCCTCGTAGATCTTGCGCTCAACGAACATTCGCGTGCCGGCGCTGCAGATCTGCCCCGAATTGGCGAACACCGCCATGCCGGCGCCCGGCACCGCCGCGTCTAGGTCAGCGTCGGCGAACACCACGTCGGGCGACTTGCCGCCGAGCTCGAGCGACACGCGCTTGAGGTTGCCGGCGGATGCCTCGATGATCTTCTGACCGGTCAGATGCGAGCCGGTGAAGGCGACCTTGTCGACGTCCGGATGGCGCGCGAGCGCCGCACCCGCCGTCTCGCCATAGCCCGGCACGATATTCACGACACCCGGCGGCACGCCGGCTTCCATGCACAGCTCGCCCAGCCGCAGCGGTGTGAGCGGCGCTTCCTCGGCGGGCTTGAGGACGACGGTGCAGCCGGTGGCGAGCGCCGGTCCGATCTTCCAGATCGTCGCGGTCAGCGGCCCGTTCCACGGGATGATCGCGCCGACGACGCCCACCGGCTCCTTCAAAGTGAAGCTGACATACTGGCCGGGTAGCGAGTTCTCGATGGTCTCGCCGTGGATCGAGGTCGCCTGGCCGGCGTAGTAGCGCAGCATTCCGAGCGCGCGCAGCCGGTTGCCCTTGGTGCGGCTGATCGGCGCGCCCATGTCGAGCGTGTCGAGCGCAGCAAGCTCCTCGAAATGCTTCTCGACAAGGTCGGCGAGCTTGAGCAGCAAGTTCTGCCGCTCGAACGGCTTGAACTTGCTCCACGGTCCATTGAAAGCGCGGCGCGCGGCCTCGACCGCGCGGTCGATATCCTCGCTGTCGCCCTCGGCGACCTTGGCGAGCACCTCGCCGGTGGAGGGATTGAGGGTCTCGAACGTCTTGCCCGACGCGGCGGCGAACCATTTGCCGTCGATCAGCATCCGCTTGGCCTTGCCGTCCAGGAACGGATGGCGGGTGGTGAGGACATCCACGGTCATGTGATATTCCTTCGTTCAGTTGATGGTGACGCCGGCCGACTGAGCGCCGTCGGCGGAGAAGCGCAGCGTCTCCCCCAGCCGGTCGGCCTGCGAGCTCGGCACCGCAAACGTGACCTCGAACCCGTCCACGGTCGCGAGGCTTATGATGAACGCATCAGCCCCCGCCGCGCGTTCCACGCGCCAGTCGCCCAGTTCGTGGATCATCCGCAGCGTGCTGTCGGCAAAGCGCATCTCCAGCGCCTGGCGCAACATGCGCGGGATCGTCATCATCAACGCACTTAGCACGGAAGCCGGCAGGCTGACAGCGTGCGGCTGCCCGGCCTCGTCCTCGAGGCCGAGACACACCCTCTCTCCGTCCTCGGCGACTTCCCAGGTGGTGAGGCGCTCGCCCGTTATGGCGTCCCGGTTCATGGCGTTGCACTCAGAGCGAAGCCGCGACGGCCTTGGTTTCGTTATAGAGCTCGATGGCCTCGTAGCCCATCTCGCGGCGCCAGTCCGACTGCTTATAGCCGCCGAAGGGCAGGGCGACGTCGTTGAAATTGAGCACGTTGATCCACACCCAGCTAGCCTTCAGCTTGCGCGCGAGCTTGTGGGCGATGCCGATGTCACGGGTCCAGATGGAGGCCGCGAGCCCGTATTCCGTGGCGTTGCCGATTTTGGCGATGCGCTCGAGGTCATCGTCGTTGTAGGGCATGGCGCAGACAACGGGGCCAAAGATTTCCTCGCGCACGACCTTCATCTCGGGTGTGGTCTTCGTCAGCACCGTCGGCTGGATAAAATAGCCCTCGTTGCTGTGGCCCTTGCCGCCGGTGATCGCCTCCGCGCCTTGCTGGCGGCCTGACTCGAGATAGTCCGTTACGCGCTTGAACTGCTCGTCCGAGACCAGTGGGGCCATTCGCGTCTCCGGGTCGAGGCCGGGGCCGATCTTGATCTTGGCTGCCTGGTCGGCGAGGCCGGTCATCATCTTGTCGAAGATGCGCTCGTGCACGAACAAGCGTGAGCCGGCGGTGTAGCACTGGCCCATGTTGAAGAAGATGCCCGACGCTGTGCCGGGGATCGCGACCTCGAGGTCGGCGTCGGGAAACACGTTCGCCGGCGACTTGCCGCCGAGTTCGAGGCTCAGTTTCTTGAGGTTCCCGGCGGCGGCCTGCACGATCATCTTGCCGACCTCGGTCGAGCCGGTGAACGCGCCCTTATCGACGTCCGGATGGGCGGCGAGCGCGGCGCCCGAGGTGCCGTCGCCGGTGACGATATTGACGACACCCTTGGGGAAGCCGGCTTCCTGGATCAGCTCGCCAAGGCGGATCGCCGAGAGCGGCGTCTGCTCGGCGGGCTTGAGGACGATGGTGCAGCCGGCGGCGGGCGCCGGCGCGATCTTCCACACCGGCATCAGCAGCGGGAAGTTCCACGGGATGATCTGGCCGAGGACATCGACCGGCTCGCGGATCAAATAGGCGTGCCAGTCGCCGGGCGCGGAGATCGGGATGCTCTGCCCGGTGATCTTGGTCGACCAGCCGCCTATGTAGCGCAGCAGCTCGCAACTGAACGGGATGTCGACTGCGCGCGCATCCGAGATTCCAGACCGGCTTGCCGCGCTCGACCGGCTTCATCGTCGGCCACGGCCCGGACTTCGAAGGCGGCACGCGCGGCGATGACGGCGGCGGCGATATCTTCCGCGCCGCCCTCCGCGACCTGGGCGATCTGCTGGCCGTTCGACGGGTCGAACACGGCGAAGGTCTTGCCCGAGCGTGCGTCGACCCATTGCCCGTCGATCAGCAGCTTGTGGCGGCGGCCGATGAAGTCGCGGGTCTTGCCGCTGAGCCGGCACTGGGAAGTCGCTGCGTCCATGGTGCGCCTTTGCTCGCTATGTCCATACGGATATAGCAGGCGAAGCCGCGGACGTCCAGCCGGACTAGCGCACCTGCGCGACCCGCAGCGTGTTAGTCGTACCGGAGTGCCCGAAGGGGACGCCGGCGGCGACGACGATCTCGGCGCCTCTTGTCGCCAGACCCTCGGTGAGCGCAGTGCGGACCGCGCGGTTCACCGCCTCGCTCAGCGAATGCACGTCGGGGCTGATGATCGCGTGCACGCCCCACACGACGGCGAGGCGCTGGCCGGTTGCCTGGTTCGGCGTGAGGCCGATCACCAGCGAGTCCGGACGCTCGCGCGCGACGCGCAGCGCGGTGGCGCCCGATGCGGTGTAGGCGACGATCGCGGCGGCGTCGATCGTATGGCCGATCTGGCGGGCTGCGGCTGCAAGCGCATCCGCGGCGCTGTGCTCGGGCTCGGGGCGGCTCGCGTCGATGATCGCGCGCCAGTCGGTGTCCTGCTCCACGCGCGCGACGATGCGGTCCATGATGTTGACTGCTTCGTACGGGTACTGGCCCGCCGCGGTCTCGGCCGACAGCATCACCGCGTCGGCGCCATCGAACACGGCGGTGGCGACGTCGGATGCCTCCGCTCGTGTCGGCGCCGGCGAGGCGATCATGCTCTCCAGCATCTGCGTCGCCACCACGACCGGACGGCCGAGCGCGCGGGCGGCGCGCACGATGCGCTTCTGCGCGAGCGGCACCTCCTCGGGCGGGAGCTCGACGCCGAGATCGCCGCGCGCAACCATCACAGCGTCCGACAGGCGGACGATCTCCTCGAGATTATCGAGCGCCTGCGGCTTCTCGAGCTTGGTCATCACCCAGGCGCGCCCCTCGATCAGGCGCTTGGCTTCGACCACGTCTTCCGGGCGCTGCACGAAGGAGAGGCCGATATAGCTCGCGCCGTGATCGAGCGCGAAGGCGAGATCGGCGCGGTCCTTCGCGGTTAGCGCCGGGATGTCGAGCGTCACGTCGGGCACGTTCACGCCCTTGCGGTCCGACAACGGGCCGCCCACCACGACCTCGGTCTCCAGTGCGTCGACGCGCTTGTGCACGACGCGCAGGCGCAGCTTGCCGTCATCGAGCAGCAGGGTCGCGCCGACCCTGGCGGCGGCGATGATCTCCGGATGCGGCAAATTCACGCGGTTGGCGCTGCCGGGAGTCGGGTTGAGGTCGAGGCGAAACCGCTGCCCCGTCTGCAGGAACGCGCGACCGCCGCCGAACGCGCCGACGCGCAGCTTGGGGCCCTGCACGTCGGCGAGGATGCCGACCGGGCGGTCGAATTGCTTTTCCAGCGCGCGGATCATTGCGAACCGCGCGGCGTGGTCGTCATGCGTGCCGTGGCTGAAATTGAGCCGGAAGACGTCGGCGCCGGCCTGAAATAGCCGCGCCAGAATTTCGGGCGTGGAGGAGGCGGGGCCGAGTGTCGCGACGATCTTCGTCCGCCGGCGGCGGCGGATGCGGGGTTGGACGGCCATGCGGCTCCCTCAGGCGATCAGGACGGCGCGGATGTCGTTCACGTTGGTCAGGGTCGGCCCGGTGCGGATCAGGTCGCCAAGCTCGCCAAACAGCGAGTAGCTGTCGTGCCGGTCGAGCACCGCGCGCGGCGCCATGCCGAGATCGCGCGCGCGAACGAGCGTGTCCGGCGCGGCGATGGCGCCCGCCGCATCCTCGGTCCCGTCGATCCCGTCGGTATCGCCGGCGGCCGCCCAGATGCCCGGTGCGCCTTGCAGGGTGATGGCGAGGCCCAGCAGGAACTCCGTGTTGCGCCCGCCGCGTCCGGGCCCACCGGGACCGATCGTCACCGTCGTCTCGCCGCCCGAGAGCAGCACCGCGGGGGCGGGGAGGGGAGCGCCGTGGGTGCGCACCGAGCGGGCGATGCCGGCCATCACGGTGCCAATCTCGCGCGATTCCCCTTCGAGGGCGTCGCCGAGGATGAGCGGCGTGAGCCCGTGCACGCGCGCGACCTCGGCGGCGCGGGTCAGCGCCATCATCGGCGTCGCGATCAGGCGGACGCTCGCCTGCGGCAGGCTGCCGGGCTTCGAGAGTCTCGGAGAGTTCCACGCCGGCAGGCAGCGCGATCCGGTAGCGCGTGAGTACGGCCAGCGCGTCAGCGCAGGTGGTAGGATCGGGCACAGTCGGGCCGGATGCGATCACCGCCGGATCATCGCCCGGCACGTCGCTGATCGCGAGCGTCACGACGCGCGCGGGTGCGGCGGCCGCGGCGAGCCGGCCGCCCTTAATCGCGGAGAGATGCTTGCGCACCGCGTTCATCTCCCCGATCGTCGCCCCTGAGGCGAGGAGCGCGCGGTTCACAGCCTGCTTGTCGGCGAGCGTCAGCCCAGGCGCGGGTAGCGCGAGAAGCGCCGAGCCGCCGCCCGAGATCAGCGCAAGCACGAGATCGTCGGGGCCGAGGCCGGTGACGCGTTCGAGCAGCCGGCGCGCGCCGCGCTCGCCGTTGGCGTCCGGCACCGGATGCGCCGCCTCGATCACATCGATGCGCGTCGTGGGAACGGCGTGGCCGTAGCGGGTGACGACGGTGCCTTCCAGCGCGACGTCGGGCCACGCCGCTTCCAGCGCAGCCGCCATCAGCGCCGACGCTTTGCCGCCGCCCACCACGAGGCAGCGTCCGCGCGGCTTCTCCGGCAGGTGCGCCGCCAGAGTGAGGCGCGGATCGGCCGCCGCCACCGCGGCGTCGAAGATCGCCCGCAATGCCGTGCGTGCGCGCGCGTCGTCCCAGGTCATAGCCGCGAGTATGGCGAAACGGCGCCGGACGCGCCATCTAGGGGTTTCGACGACAGGAGATTG
>CAWFTP010000004.1:202500-640737 GCA_963818885.1 uncultured Pseudomonadota bacterium | reverse complement strand
TCGCGCGTGAGGAGGCGAATGCCTTCCTCCTGCGCTTGAAGAAGCAACAGCTCGTCGAATGGGTCCCGGTGTTCGAGCGGGTGCCGGAGTTCCGCGGCGGCATGGTCCGCTGTGAGGGGAAGAAGCTCCCAATCCGCCGCTGATGCGAACGCAAGCACGGACGCCGGGCCTATCGGACCCTTTCGCGCTCCAGAGATGTGGAAGCTGTGCCACTTGAGGCGCAACTCCCACACGCTCACCGCCGACAGAACAATACGGGTGCCGGCTCGTGACATCCGCTGCCGCTCACTCTCCAAGAGCGCACCCGGGCCGAGGACCGCCCATATGGCAATCTGCGTGTCGAGCAGTAGCCTCAATCCTCAAGGCCCAACACTTGTCGGCTGAATGCCGGGTCATCAAAGAACGAAGGAAGCGTAAGGGTCAGGTTATCAAGTCCCAGCTCGCGACGGATGATCGCGGCTTTATCGAAATCCATGCCGGAGGCGGCCTGGGCCGGGACCAGCTCGACAAATGGTCGACCATGCTTGGTGACGACCACGCGCTCACCGCGCGCGGCAGCTGCGGCGATCTCGGTGAATTGAGCCTTTGCCTCCCGGACGGAAACGTTCATTCAGCGCGCCCTCTGTTTAGCCCCCGATCAAGCGGCGGAGTGCTACCAGGGCGGCAATGTAGTCGCTGCGTGACTACATTGCGAGTCAAAGTGTGATTTGATCCTAGGCTACCATCCCCTCCGCCACCCGCACATCCACCTCCTCCACCCGCCCCGGCTCCCATTGCGGCGTGCGGTCCTTGTCGACCACCATCGCGCGCACGCCCTCGAGGAACTCGTGGCCGGCGGTGACGGTGCGGGTGGCGCGCAGCTCGGCGTCCAGGCATTCGGGCAACGTGCGGCGCGCACCGTCGCGCAGCAGGCGCAGCGACCAGACCAGCGCGCTCGGCGACATCTTGCGCAAAGTCGCCGCCGTCTCGCGCGCGAACTCGCCGCCATCGCGCTCCAGGCGGGCCAGGATCTCGGCCATGCTCGGCGCGCCGAACGCGTGGTCGATCAGCGCCCGGTGCGGCGCCAGCGAGAAGGGCGGCAGCGGCACGGCATGCTCGGCCAGCACCGCGACCCCGTCGCGCACCAGCGCCGCCGCCAGCGCCGCCAGCCCCGCGCGGGGGACGAAATGCGTCGCCAACCCCGCATGCACCGCATCCGCCCCCTGCATCCTGGCGCCCGTCAGCGCGAGATAGGTGCCGAGGAACCCCGGCAGGCGCGGCAGCACATACGTCCCGCCGATATCGGGAAAGAAGCCGATCCCGGTCTCCGGCATGGCGAACAGCGCGTGCTCGGTCGCGACGCGCGCGGCTGCCGTGCACCGACAGCCCGATCCCGCCGCCCATGCAGATGCCGTCGATCAGCGCGACATAGGGCTTCGGATAGGTCGCGATCATCAGGTTGACCGCGTATTCCTCGGCGAAGAACGCCTCGGCGATCTCCGGCTTGCCGTCCAGATGCGCCTGCCGCACCGCCCGGATGTCCCCGCCGGCGCAGAAGGCGCGCTCGCCCTCGCCCTCGATCAGCACCGCATGCACGGCCGGATCGTCTCGCCACTCCTTCAGGATCGCGGCCAGCGCGCGGATCATCGGCAGGTCGAGCGCATTCAGCGCCTTGGGCCGGTTGAGCCGGATACGTCCAACGCGACCTTCGCGTGAGGCCATGACACTCTGATCCTGCATTCCGCCGCTCTCCGTCACTTTTCCACCGTCCTGGCGCCCGGCCTGCGTTGCCCATGCCGCGCCCGGATTGTAGCGTCAACCGAATGTCGGAATCCCGGAGCCGCCTCGCCAGGACCGCGCGCATGATGATCCGAGCCGCGGCCATCCTCGCCGCGCCGATCGCGTGCGCGCAGGCGCGCGACCTGTCGCTTCTGCTGCCGAGCCCGGGCCTGATCGCCCCATGGCAGGATGTTTTCATCCGCAAGTTCTCCGCGGCGACCGGAATCGCGGCAACCGCCGCCGCGAGAAGCGGGACGGTCGCCACGCTGGAAGCGCAGGCGAAGGCGCCCAACCAGCCCTGGGACCTCGATGATGGTCGACAGCGAGGAACTGGCGGCCGGCTGCTCCGGCGGATTGTTCGAGAAGCTCGACTGGAGCCAGATCGGCGGGAAGGACCATTACCTCCCGATCGCGGTCTCCGATTGCGGGGTCGGCGCGACGGTGGACAATACTGTCCTCGCCTGGGACCGCGACAAGCATCCCGGCACCCCGACCTGGGCCGATTTCTGGGACGTGACCAAGTTCCCGGGCAAGCGGGGACTGCACAAGGGCGTCATCGGCAATCTGGAGATCGCCCTGATGGCGGACGGCGTGGCGGCGGGGGACGTCTACAAAACGCTCTCGACCTCGGACGGCGTGGACCGGGCGTTTCGCAAACTCGACCAGCTCCGTCCCTTCATCGTCTGGTGGGATACGCCGGAGGATGCGAGCCGTATCCTCGCCTCGGGCGACGTGTTGATGACCAGCGCCCCGAGCGCCGCGATCATCCAGGCCGGACGCGCGGCGCACCGCAATTTCGCCATCCAGTGGGCTGACAGCGTCTATGACGTCCTGAGCTGGGCGGCGCTAAAGGGCGCGCCCCAACTGCGTGAGGCGATGCAGTTCCTGTATTTCTCCGGCACGCCCGCCATCCAGGCGAGGCTGCCCGCGGTGGCGGCACTAGGTGGGCTCGCCAAGGGCGCCAATGACGGCCTGCCGCCGGACCTTGCGGCGATATCGCCGACCAATCCGGCGAACCTGCAAGGCGGGCTGCGGCTGGACGCTGGGTTCTGGCACGCCAATCTCGCCAAGCTGCGCCCGCGCTTCGACGCCTGGCTGGCGCACTGACCCTGCGCGATGGCGGAAGCGACGGCCAAGGTCACGGTTCACGCCGAAAGCGCCGGCTCGCGCCTCGCTTTCGCGGGCAGGCTGGATGGCGCCGGCACGGGTGCCGTCTGGCGCCCCACGATAGCCGCCTCCCGGCAGGCGCGCGGACGATCGCTGATCTTCGACCTTGGCGGCGTCGCCGCCTTCGACATGGCGGGCGCCGCACTGCTGATCGCGGCGGAGGCAGCGCACGGCAGCCCGACCACCATCGAGGGCGCGGAGCCCCGGGTCCTTTCGCTGCTTGCCCAAGCGAGAGAAACGCGGGAACCGATCAGGCCCCCTGTCCCCATCGCGCCCTCACGTCCGTCGTGGCGCGACCTGCTCCTCGGCTTTCGTGCGGCCGGCGCCGGAATCGCCTTCCTGGGCGCGATCGCCCTCGCCGTGCTTGCCTTGCCGTGGCGATGGCGGATGTTCCGCTTCCAGGAGTTCTGGCGCCACGCCGATCAGGCCGGCGTGCGGGCGCTGCCGCTGATCGCAAGCCTGGGCTTCCTGATGGGTCTCATCCTGGCGTTCCAGTCGGCGGTGCCGATGCGCCAGTTCGGCGCCGTGCTCTACGTCGCGAACCTCGTCTCGGTCAGCCTGCTGCGAGAGCTGGGGCCGCTGCTGGTCGCCGTTATCCTGGCCGGGCGCACCGCGTCGGCCTTCGCCGCCGAGATCGGCACGATGAAGGTGAACCAGGAGATCGACGCGCTGGTCAGCATGGGGCTCGACCCGGTGACGATGCTGGTGCTCCCCCGCCTCGGGGCGGCGGTGATGGTGATGCCGTTCCTCACCATCGTGCTGGAGATCGCCGGGCTGATCGGCATGGCGGTGGTGATGCGCAGCTTCGGCTTCGGGCTGGGCATCGTGGAGGCACAGGTACAGGTCCTGGACCACGGCCGGTGACCTTGCCGGAGGTTTGATCAAGGCGGTCGTGTTCGGGGCGGTGATCGCCGCGATCGGTTGCCGAAGCGGCCTTTCGACCGGAGTCGGCCCCCGGTCGGTGGGGCTGTCGGCGACCGCCGCCGTGGTCGGCGGGATCGTTTCGACCATCGTGCTCGATGGTGTATTCGCCGTCTTCTACAATCGGCTGGGGTTCTGACGGAGATGCCCGATCCCGCGCCGCCCCTCATCCGCGCCGAGGGCCTTGCCCAGCGGTTCGGCACCAGGACGGTGTTTCGCGACGTCTCGTTCGAGGTACGGACGGGCGAGGTGTTCGTCATCCTCGGCGGCTCGGGCTGCGGCAAATCCACCCTGCTACGTCAGCTGATCGGCTTGCAGCCGCCCACCGCCGGGTCGATCGAGATCGCGGGCCTGCTGGTGACCGGGGCCGGTGCCGCGGAGAACCTGCAGCGCACGCAGCGGCGGATCGGCGTGATGTTTCAGGCCGGCGCGCTGTTCGGGTCGATGACCCTGCTGCAGAACGTGACGCTGCCGATGGAGATGTTCACCGACCTGCCGCCCGAGGCGCGGGCGTCGATCGCCCGGATCAAGCTGGGCCTCGTGGGGCTTGCCGACGCCGCCGACCTCTATCCGGCGGAGATTTCGGGCGGCATGGCGAAGCGGGGCGCCATCGCGCGCGCGATGGCGCTCGACCCGCCGCTGCTCTTCCTTGATGAGCCCTCGGCCGGCCTCGATCCCGTCACCTCTGCCGGGCTCGATCGCCTGATCCTCGATTTGCGCGATTCTCTCGGCGCGACATTCGTGGTGGTCACCCACGAGCTCGCCTCCATCCTCGCCATCGCGGACCGCTGCATCATGCTCGACGCCCACGCCTACCCGGATGCCGGCGGCATCATCGCCGAAGGCGACCCGAAGCGGCTCGCCGCCGAAAGCCAGGATCCGCGCGTCCACGCGTTCTTCCACCGCGAGCCGCTTCCGGCCAAGGCGGCCTGATGGACGGACGGTCGTCATCGCTGCGCGTCGGCCTGCTGATCATCGGCGGCATCGTGCTGCTGCTCGCGCTCGTGTGGTTCCTGCGCGGCGGGCAGGTGAACAACGGAACCGAGTTCGTCACGTATTTCTCCGAGTCCCTGCAGGGGCTGGAAGTCGGGTCAAAGGTGGAATATCGCGGCGTGACGGTCGGGCGGGTGACCCAGCTCGGCGTCGTCAGTGCCATCCATGGCACCGAGCAGCAGGACGTCCGCGACCAGCAGTACCGGCAGGTCTATGTGCGCTACCTGGTCGATACCAGCCGCCTCGGCCACTTCCCCTCGGTCGATGAAGCGGTAAGGGTCGGCCTGCGGGCGCGGCTCAATACCCAGCTCATCACCGGGCTGAGCTATATCGATCTCGATTTCGTCAACCCCAAGCGGTACCCGGTACCGAGCCTGCCGTGGCAGCCGGAGGCCGAGTTCGTGCCATCCATCCCGAGCACCTTCGCGCAGGTGCAAAACGCCGGACAGGAGCTGCTCGCCAAGCTCGACAAGGTCGACGTCGCCGAACTCGTCACCTCGCTCACCGATCTGTCGAACAAGCTCAACCAGGAACTCGAGAGCGGCGATCTGCACAAGACGCTGACCTCGGCGAACGACCTGTTCGGCTCGGCGAACACGGCGGTCAAGAGCGCCGACCTGCCCGGACTGGCCGCCAATCTGCGCCAGACCTCGGACAAGCTCGCCGCGTTGGCGGCAAGTCCGCAGCTGAAGGCACTGCTGGCGAACGGCGCCTCGGCGACGGGCCAGCTCAACAAGCTGACCGAGCGGATGGCCGGGCTGGTGAACTCGCTCGATGCCACCGTGCGGCAGATCGGCGGCAGCACGACCGAGCTTCACGCCGGCCTTGCCCCGCTGATCCGAAACATGCAGGCGGCGTCCGAGAATTTGCGCGAGCTCACCTCCTCGCTGCGCCAATACCCGGCGCAGGTGTTGAGCGGCCCGCCACCGCCAGCAAGGGGATCATTGAGGTGAATTGCATGTCGTTCTCCCGCCGCGCCCTGCTGGGCGGCACGGCGGCGCTTGGCGGATGCAGCGTGCTGCCGCGGCCGGCCTATGTGCAGCGAAGCACCTGGCCGCTATCGCTCTATCCGGCGGAGCAGCATCCGGCTAGGGCGCATGGCAAGGTGCTGCTGGTGCGCGACTTCCAGGCAGCGCCGGGCCTCGACCAGCTCGGCGTGCAATGGCTGAACCCGGACGGCAGCATCCATGTCGACTTCTACAACCAGTGGGAGGTGACTCCGGCCCGGGCGGCGGCCGACAACGCGCGGCGCTGGCTCGCCGCGTCCGGCCTATTCGCCGCGGTGGTGACCCCCGATAGCGGAATCACCGCCGATCTCGCGCTGACGGCGGATCTGACGACCTTCATCGCCGATCCAAGAATTCTGCAGGCGCGCGCCAGCCTGGCGATCACCGTCCTCAATCAGGCAGTCGTCCCCGCTCGTGTTGTCACGCAGCGCTCCCTTTCGGCGACCGCGCGCATGACAACCGATACCCCCGCAGGAGTCGTGGAGGCACAGCGCGGGGCGCTCGTCGGGCTGATGGGACAGGTCGTGACGGCCATGGGCGCTCTGGCCAGTCGACGATAGAACGAAAAAAGGGCGGCACAGCGTGCCGCCCGTTCATTCGTCGGACCCTGGTGGCTGCGGTTCAGTCGGCACGACGCCGGATGAGGCCGAGTCCCAGGAGACCCGTTCCGAGCACCGCGAGCGACATCGGTTCCGGAATCGCCGGGATCGTTGTCGTCAGGGTCGCGCCGTAGGAGATTACCGTCCCAGGGCCGCCAACCTGGGAGAAGGTGACCAGCAACGCCGCTGGCGCCGAGCCGCCACCTTCCGACACCGTTCCGACGAGTTCGACGGCCAGCACCTTGTCGGTGCGCGAGGTCGTATACGCATCCGCCGTGACAAACCCGAAGTCCGGGCCGGAGCTGCTGAACGAGTAGGCCTTCAACGTCGCCAGACTGGCGATGTCGAACCCCGCGTCGAAAAGTGACGTACCCGCAAGGCCCGCGAAATCGGCCGTTCCGGCGCCGAACTTCTCGTTTCCCGGCGACACGGTAATCGCGCTCAACAACGTATCCGCCGCGCCCGGAACGAAGCCGTCCGATCCGATCGCGACGGTGCCGGAAAGGGTCGCGTTCGCTATTCCCGGCGCCCCGGCGATGGCGGCCGCGGCGATGGCCGCGACAAGGGCCCCCCGCAGCCAAGAAGTACGCACGTTCATTTGCTTGCTCCTTTGGCCCGTTGTCCATCTATTCGACAAGAGTACGGCGGGCTTCCGTTGGAGCGGTCTAGCAAGCGCGAGATGGGCAACCGTTAATCAACCGTCAATTGAACTGCTAAGCTGATAAAATATTCGCGAGGAGTGCGGGCCACGCCCCTCGCGCCTCCTCGTCTGTCGCTTGAGTGCCTGACGAGAAAACCGGCCTAGGCCGCGCGGCGCACCGAGAGGGCGCGCCAGACGCACTCGGGAGTCGCCGGCATGTCGAGCCGGGCTTCCTCGCCGCCCAGCGCATCGACGACCGCGTTCATCACCGCGGGCGGGCTGCCGACGGCGCCTGCCTCGCCGGCGCCCTTCACCCCGAGCGGGTTGGTCTGGCAGGGCACCTCCACCAGCTCCACCTCGATGTCGGGCAAATCCGCCGCGCGAGGCAGCGCATAATCCATGAAGCTGCCCGACAGGAGCTGGCCTGATTCCGCATCATAGGCGGTGCGCTCGAGCACTGCCTGTCCGAAACCCTGCGTCACCCCGCCATGGACTTGGCCGCGCACGATCATCGGGTTCACCGCCTTCCCGAAATCGTCGCACACGAGATAACGGACGAGCTCGATGTGGCCGGTATCCGGATCGACCTCCACCTCCGCCATGTGGCAGCCATTGGGAAAAGTATGCGCCTTGATCTCGGCGATCTCGGCGGCATCCAGGGTGATCGCCGCCTCGTCGCGCGCGGCCTTGGCGCGCTGGGTCTCGGCGAGCGCGATGATGTCGATGCCGCGGTCCGTTCCGACGATACTGAACCGCCCGTCCGCGAAGCCGATATCGTCGAGCGCCGCCTCCAGCACCTCGGCCGCCGCGTTGCGCCCCTTCTCGATCACGCTGTCGGCGGTCGTGTAGATCGCCTGCCCTTCGGAATAGAGGCTGCGCGCGCCGCCGGTGCCGCCGCCCACGGGGATCGTGTCGGTGTCGCCCTGGCGGATGCGGATCTTCTCGGCATCGATCCCGAGCCGGGTGGAGACGAGCTGCACATAGGCCGTCTCATGTCCTTGCCCGGTGGACTGGGTCCCGACGAACACATCGACAAGCCCGCCCTCCGCGAAGCGGATCTCCGCCCGCTCCGTCGGATCGCCGCCGGTCGCCTCGAGGTAGTAGGCGAGACCGATGCCGCGGCGTTTCCCGCGACGGGACGCCTCTTCCCGCCGGGCCGAAAAGCCAGCCCAGTCCATGCGTTCGAGCGCGGTATCGAGCACCTTGGCGAAGTCGCCGCTGTCGTAGAGCTTGCCTACCGGCGTCGCGTGCGGCATCGCCGAGGGCGGTATCATGTTGCGCCGGCGGAGTTCGGCGCGGTCGATCTTCAGGTCGCGCGCCGCCGCATCGATCAGGCGCTCCACCAAATAGTTCGCCTCCGGACGTCCGGCGCCGCGATAGGCGTCGACCGGAACCGTGTTGGTGAACACGCCCAGGATGTTCGCGTAGACCTCCTTGAAGGCGTAGACGCCGCCGAGCACGCTGGTGCCGGCGTAGGTCGGGATATAAGGCGCGAAGGTCGAGAGGTAGGCGCCCATATTGGCGATCGTGCGGGTGCGTAGCGCGAGGAACCTGCCGTCCGCGTCGATGGCGAGCTCGCCCAAGGTGACGTTGTCGCGCCCTTGCGTGTCACAGAGGAACGCCTCGCCGCGGTCGGCGGCCCATTTGACCGGCCGGCCGAGCTTGCGGCTGGCGTACGCGGTCAGGACGTGCTCGGCATAGAGAAAGAGCTTCATGCCGAAGCCGCCGCCCACGTCAGGTGTCACCACGCGGAACGCCTGGGGATCGACGCTGAACACGTCCTTGAGCAGGTCTTTGACCAGCCAGCCGCCTTGGGTATTGGCGTAAAGGGTCCAGCGTTTGTTGGCGGAATCGTAGTCGCCGATCGCCGCGCGCGCCTCCATCGAGGAGACGACGATGCGGTTGTTTACAACGTTGATGCGCGCGACATGGGCGGCCTTGGCGAACAGCGCCTCCGCGTTCGCCTTGTTGCCGATTTCCCAGTCGAAGACTCGGTTGTGCGCGACGTCCGGCCAGACCAGCGGGCCGCCCTTGTCAAGCGCCTTTGCCGGGTCGACCGTGGCCGGCAGGACCTCGAAGTCGACCACCACGGCCTCCGCCGCGTCGCGCGCCGCCTGCAGCGTGTCGGCGACGATGAAGGCGACCGGGTCGCCGACATGGCGCACCGCGCCGTCGGCGAGGACCGGATGCGGGGGTGTCGCCATGGCCGAGCCGTCCCGATTCTGCACCAGCACGGCACAGGGCAGGGTGCCGATCCCATCGGCCTTCAGATCGGCGGCGGTATAGACCGCGCGCACGCCGGGCAGCGCGGTCGCGGCGGCGGTGTCGATCCGGGTGATCCGAGCCGCCGCGTGCGGACTGCGCAACACGTAACCGTGCAGCATCCCCGGCAGCTGGATGTCATCGGTGTAGCGGCCACGGCCGAGCAGCAGGCGCGGGTCCTCCACGCGAGGGACAGACTGGGCGAGGCCGAACTTCGTCATCAAGCAAGCTCCGGAGCTGACGCCCCGGAGTTTAGGGGAGCGAGCGGAAAACGCTACCGGCCGGTCACGACTGCGCCGCGGGAGACAACACGATGCAGCCCGAATGTCCGTGCGCCAGCTTCTTGCAGGCGTTCGTCGCGGCTTCCTTGGACATCCCGGTGAGGCGGGCGCGATACAGGGTTTCGTGACCCTGGTGGACGCTCGCCACCTTCGCATGCGACGTGCCGAGCGACCTGTGGGCGTCGGAGCGTGCATCGCCGACCGCACGCTGGGCCTGCTTGGCATTCGAATAAGCGCCGACCTGGATCGCCCAGCCGCCGGTGCCGCCCGGGCGCACCGGGATCGGCGCTGCCTCCGCTCGATCGATCAGCACGAAATCGTGCCGCCCATGATGCTTGCTGTCCTGCGGGATCAGCAGGGCGACGCGAGTGATCCCGTTGCGCCGCTCGATCTTCGTCTCATGCCGGCTGGCATACTCGGTCCGGCCGCGTGAGGTGGTGTGACGCGATTTGGCGTAGCGCTCGGGTCGCCGGCTGACATGCCGGGCGCTCGCCAGCATGACCTGACCACCGCCATATCGGAGGCCCGGGGCGATATCGAGGGGAATGTCGTTCATCGCATACGCCTCGGCGGGCGAGCGGCGATGCGGATAGACGCCGTCGATCGCCGGGCCGATCATGGCGACATAGTGCCGCGTTTCGGCCGGCAGCGGACGGAAGTCGGCGAGATAGTCGTCAAGCCGGGCGGGGCCGCCGTTGTAGGCGGCGAGGAACGCGGGGGAGCCGTAGATGTCGTAGAGCTCCCGCATGTAGGCGACGCCGGCGATGATGTTGTCATGCGGGTCGAATGGGTCGTTGCCGAGCCCATAGCGGCCCTGCAGCTCCTCGTAGGTGCCCGGCATCACTTGCATCAGCCCCATCGCGCCGGCGCTCGAAGTGATGAGCTGGCCGTTCTGGTACTCCTGCCCGCCCAACTCGACATGCATCAGGGCGCGGACCCACTGGTCGGGCACGTCGAACCGCCTCGACGCCTCCTCGATATACGGGCCCCACGGGTCGCCGGGCGGGCCGGGCGGCACGTAGTTGCCGCGCGCATGGGCCTTGTAGACCGCCGCCTGCTGCGTCTCGTTCACGGTCGGCCCCTGCGTCGCGCAGGCCGATAAAAGGGCGAGCACGGCGGCGCAGCCGACCGCGCGAAGAGATGACGAAATTCCAAGCTGGGAGCGGCGGGAAGGACGTGCCAATGCGTGTTCCTCCGTCGTGGCGCGATCTGCTTAAACGCGACGGATGCGGAGACCGGAACGGTCGCCGCTCATCGAGTCGATCAGGATCAGCTCGTAAGTCCTTAACCGCCATCGACTCCGATGGCAAGATCATGTCGCAACGTCGCGGATGAAAGCTAGGAGCAAAACGAAAATATCGGGTTAAGCCACGGCGATGTTTCGTTCAGCCCCGCAGGTCGACGTGCCAGGCGCGCTCTTCGATGGCATCGAGCACCGCGTGCGCGCCGAGCCCCGGCAAGCGCCGCAGCAGGCCGCGCGGGCGAGGACGGAAGGTGCGTGGCCGGGCCTTCTCGCCGCCCAGATCGCGCACCAGGGTGCCGACATCGGCGAGGCCGTCGATCAGCCCGAGAACGAGCGCCTTGTCGCCCAGCATGAAGCTGCCGTCGAAGAGCGCCGACTCGTCCCCCGACAGCCGGCCGGAGCGCCGCAGCCGTACCCAGGATTTGAACCGCTCGTGCAGATCGTCGAGAAGGCCTTGCACGAAAGCCACATCATCGGGTGTTCTCGGGCAGGAACGGGTCGAGCCGGGCCTTGTGGCTCCCCGCCGTGTAGAGCCGCCGCTCCACGCCTATCCGGGCGAGCAGGTCAGGAAAGCCGAAGCCGCCGCCGCGCACGCCGATCGAGCCGACGATGCTCATCGGGTTGGCCCAGATGCGGTCGGCGGCGCAGGCGATCCAGTAGCCGCCGGAGGCGCCGACATCGGCGATCACGGCATGAACCGTCAGCCCGGTCTTCTCAGCCTGGCGACGGATCATGGCGGCGATGAGGTCGGACTGCACGGGCGAGCCGCCGGGGCTGTCGATGTCGAGGATCACCGGCTGCTTGCCGGCAGCGGCGAAGCCGCGCTCGATCAGCGGGGAAACGGTACGCAGATTGAGCAGGCCGGGCCGGTGGGCGATCAGGCCGTGCAGCTCGATGACCGGAACGGTGCGCCTCCAGAACCGCAGCCGCATCACGCGATCGCCGCGGCGACGGCCGCTGCCGCCGCCTCGCCCGAGAGGAACGCGCCGCCGAGCGTGCCAGCCAGCCCGACGTGACAGGCCTCGCCCGCGAAGACCAAGTGTCCATCCGCGAGCGGCGCGCCGAGCACGGCGCGGGCTCCGGCGTGGCCGGGGGTCGCGTAGCAATAGGCGCCGCGGATCCAGGGTTCGGCATCCCAATGCGTGATGATGCTGGCGCCGTTCTCGAACAGCTTGTCCGCGCGGTCGCCGAAACGGGAGCGAAGCTCGGCGAGCGCGAAGTCGCGGACGGCAGCATCGCCCTGGCGGGCGAGTTCCCAGGCCGGGGAGCCGCCGATCCAGCCCTGAACGTAGTCGCGTCCGTAGGGCCAGCACTGGAAGATCATGAACGGATCGCCGCTGCGCCGGACCTGGTGGTCGAGCGCGCAATGCATGGGCAGATCGAGCCGGTCGGTGCCGACCGCGCGCAACGCCACCTTGACGGCCAGGCCCATCGGCAGATCGGCTATCGCTTCCTGCGTCGAGGCGGGAAGCGACGGGTCGAAGCGGATTGCCCCGTCAGCCAGCACGCCGGTCGACGCGGTGACGATGCAGGCGGACGCGCACAATGTGCCGGCGCTCGTCGTCAGTTCCACCCCGCCCCTAGGGCCGGACCAGCCGATGCGGCTGACCGGAGTGTTGAGCCGGATGTCGAGCCCGGCGCCGAGATGGTTCGCGATGAATGCGCCGATGCCGCCATCCGGGACGAGGTTCGAGCCGGAGAGGGCGTTCGCCTGCCAGTCGCGCAAGCTGAACCTGTCGGCATCGGCGGCACAGATGACCGGCCCTTCCCATGCCTCCACGGTGAGCGCCCACGGATCGCCGGGCCGGGCGCGCGCCACCGCGCGCGAGGGGCGCATCGTCCAGCCGGGCGAGCAGGTCCTCCGCGGTCGCCTCGAACCGGCGCGGTGCGTCCTCATAATCGGCGAGCTCCGCCGGCGTGGCCGGCCGATTCTCCGACATAGGTGCGTTCGGTGCGCAGATCGGCCGAGTTCAGCAGACGCGCGCCGACGACTTGCGCGAGCGGCGTGAGTGGATTGCGCTCAGCCGCGTGTAGCCAGATCGCGCCCATATCGAACCAGACTCCGCCGAGCTCCGGCGGATGGGTGGTCCATGCCCGCCCGCCTATACGTCCGCTCGCCTCCAGCACGACGCCGCGCAGCCCACGTGCCCGCAACGCATGCGCCGCCCCCAGGCCGGCAGCGCCCGCGCCTATGATCGCCACGTCAGCGTCGGCGCGCTCCATCAAGGCGACCTGACCCCTCTCCCCCCGCAGATTGCGGGGGGAGAGGGAGGGGTGAGGGGCGTGCGGCGGGGCGGATTTGCGGCGCTGAGCGCATCACCTTCACCCGGCACGGTAACGCGCGCCGGCCTCTCCCGCCGAGCGGGAGAGGCGACCGCAGGCGCGATGGTGACAGCCGATGTCATTCCGCTCCTAGTTCCAGAGCACGTTGGCCGGGCGCGGTGGAATCTCGCCACGCTCCACCTGCTTCACTGCCTCGGTAAGACGAGCATGGGTGGGGCGGGAACGCCGGCTTCCCGGCCTTTTTCGGCGATGAACCCGTTCATGAACTCGATCTCGGTTCGACGCCCCTTGGCCATGTCCTGCGCCATCGATGGACGCTGCAATGGGCTGCGCGCCTCCGTGCTGGTGGCCGCGAGCATCAGGCGCTCGATCTCGGCGAGCGAGCGCCGAATCGCCCTCATGCGCGCGCGCCAGCGTTTCGGGATCGAGCGCGCCGATCTTGCCGAGCTGATAGCCGAGCGCCTGGCCAACCCGAACCAATTCCGCGCCGAGCGCGATGCAGACCCGGCGGACCGCGTCATGTCCATCGCGCTCGTTGCCACCCATGCCGGTTGCCGCCGAGACGCCATTGCGCATCCCGTTGACGCATAGCTTGGTCCAGCGCTCGCCCCAGAGATTGTCGGTCGCCTTGGTCACGTCGACATCGTTCAGCATGGAAGCCAGCGCGGCGAGGCGCGGAGTGATCTGCCCGTGCGGCTCGCCGACATAGAGCGAGGGAATATCGCTGCGCTTCGCCATTGTGCGGCGGATATGGCCGGGCTCGTAGAGATCGAGCGCAAGCCCGCCGCTGACGACAGCGCCGACGGTGCGGCCCCAGCCGACGATGGCGGCGACCCGCTCCTCGTTGATGCAGTTCTGCAAGGAAACGATGTAGCCGGTCGGCGACGAGATACTGCGCGATCATCGCCGTCGCCCATTCGGTGTCGTACGGACTTCACCGCGACGAACGCGATGTCGATCGGCGCCTCGCGGGCGATCGCGCTGCAGCTTCGGTCAGATGGATCGCGTTGGCGCGCACGATGCGGGTCTCGGCCGGCGTCATGCCGGAGAGGCGCATCCCGCTCGCCCGGACCGCCTCGACATGGGCGGGCCACGGATCGATGAGGGTGACGTCCTGCCCCGAAGCGGCGAGCCCCGCCCCGACATAGCCGCCCACCGCCCCCGCGCCGATCACGGCGATCCGCTGACCCATGCCCTGCTCTTCGTGCTGCGCGCGCCGAGTGTGCGGCAGGGTGAGCTGGCGGTAAACCGGGCCGGCGGTTCGGCTTAGGATTGGCTGGGCGGGAGGATTCGAACCTCCAGTCCTTGCCAAACGATTGATTCTGCCAGACCTCTTTGGACGGGGACGCACGAACGTGGCTTGTTTAGCACGCAACTACTACACGGATCGCGCATCGTATTAATTTTCTCCGAGGCTCGTGTGCAGCGTCGCAAATATGTCGTGGTAACAGTCCTCCGAATGCCGTTGCTCTGCGCGCTGTGCATTGTCTGAGGCGCATGGAGGCTCAAGTTGGTGTAATGCGATCGCTGAATCATGTGCCGACGGCCGCCAATTTGGCGTCATCGCTCAAAAGCGGAGCCCGCGAAAAGCTTCTAGATGTTGCCTACGCGCCTTCCGTCAGGCCGACTACCCGCTGAATTCGAAATGCTTCGATGAAACGAGGCGAATTTCCGCCGCTTTCCCTCAACGTGCCAATGTTCTCGTCTAATTGCTTCGGGCGACGCCACGGAGGTGGATCGCGCGAGGTGGTCGAATGGCTGCTGGGGGAGCAATCAGGTCCAGGTTTTCAACGAACTTGAATGTGGCGCGGCGGAAGATGCGGATGTCCTTCACCGTCACGTACGCCTTCCTGGGATGTTGGGTGGCCTGCTGACGGTCCACCCTCTGCGATCGAGACGCAGAGACCGGCTTGGCGCTCGCGGAGCGGTATCGGCTCTCTATCTATGATGCCATGATTGCCGCATCAGCGCTCCGAGCGGGCCGCGATACTCTATGGTCGGAGGACATGCAGCACGACATGGCGCTCGACGGCGGCCTTCGCATCGCCAATCCCTTTCGCGGTGCGGACTGATCATTGCGCGGCGATGAGGATCGCCTCGGCGCAGCTCTCGTGCAGGCGGGATGTGCTGAGCAGGTATGTCCAGCGTGGCCGTCTGCACAGCTGTTCCAGCTAGCTGGCTGGGGCGGGAGGATTCGAACCTCCGCATGGCGGAACCAAAATCCGCTGCCTTACCGCTTGGCGACGCCCCATCTAGGATCGGGTCATAGGTCCGGCGGCGGCGGGCAGCAAGGAAAACGCTCGGCGTAGCGTGGAACCCGGCGTGCTTGCCTCGGCGCGCTCCCTATCATAGGCACGGCAGCGGAGACGGTGCGCGAATGGGACAGAGCATACGGTCCGATCAGAGTACGGCCCCGTGCGGCGCTGGATGCGGACGCCGTCCGCGCCGCCTACCGGCGCTGGGCGCGAATCTATGACGCTGACCTTCGGCGGCGTGTCGGGGTTCGGCCGGCGCCGCGCGGTGCAAGCCGTCAACCGCCTGCCCGGCCGGCGCGTGCTGGAGATGGGCGTCGGCACCGGCCTCGCGCTGCCCCATTACGGATCGGACAAGCTTATCACCGGCATCGACCTTTCGGCCCACATGCTGGAGCTTGCCCGCAAGCGGGTTGCAGGAGCTCCAGCTGCCCAACATCGCCACGCTGCGCGAGATGGACGCCGAGGCGACCGATTTTCCGGCCGCCAGTTTCGATATCGCGGTGGCGATGTTCGTCGCCTCGGTCGTGCCCCATCCGAGCGGCTGCTGACTGAGATGCGCCGTGTCGTGCGTCCCGGCGGGCACCTGCTGTTCGTCGGCCATTTCCGCGCCGAGCGCGGACCGCGCTGGTGGATCGAGCGTGCGATGGCGCCCGCATCGCGCAAGCTGGGCTGGCATCCCGATTTCGCGATCGAGGATCTGCTCGGGCCGCCGGAGCGGGCGAATGCCGCCATGATGCAAGTGCCGCCGGCGGGACTTTTCACCCTTGTGCATCTGAGCAACTGAGCGCCGCGCGCATGCGGCCAGCGGCTTGATCTGGCGAAGTCTCTCGGCTAGGCGAGTGAGCGAGCCGGGCCGCGTTCGGCCTGCGAGGGACGGGATCGATCATGACACGGCCGAGTCGCGCAATTCCCCGGGTCGCCTTGGCGACGCTGGCATCGTCTCTTGCAGTGCTGCTCGCGCCATCCGCCTTCGCGCAGGCTCCGAGCTCCATGGGCGGTCACGCTGCAATCAGGTTTCAGCCCGGTGAAGCGCGACATCATCGCGCTGAACCATCTCGTTCTGGGCATCATCATTTTCATCACCCTGTTCGTCGGCGGCCTGCTGGCCTGGGTGATCTGGCGTTACAACGCGAAGCGCAATCCGGTCCCTTCGACGGTCAGCCACAACACCGTCATCGAGATCGCCTGGACGGTGATTCCGATTCTGATCCTGGTGGCGATGGCCATTCCGTCCTTCCGCCTCGTCTACTACGAGGACAGGACCGATCATCCCGACCTGACGATCAAGGTGACCGGCCATCAATGGTATTGGCAATATACTTACCCGGACGAGAAGAACCTCGATTTCTCGAGCTATATCGTCCCCGACGACAAGCTGAAGCCGGGACAATTGCGGCTACTGACGGTCGACAATGACCTGGTGCTGCCGGTCGGCAAGAACATCCGGGTGCTGCAGACCAGCGGCGACGTGATCCACAGCTTCTTCATTCCCTCGCTCGGCATGCAGCGCTACGCTATCCCGGGACGCACCATCGAGACGTGGGTGAGGATCGACAAGCCGGGCGTCTACTACGGGCAGTGCAACCAGATCTGCGGCACCAATCACAGCCGCATGCCCATCGTCGTACGCGCAGTCACCCCCGTGGAATTCCAGGCCTGGGTCGCCCAGGCGCAAAAGCAATTCTCCGCCGATGCGACCCCGCCCAGCGGGCCGGCGCCGGCGGGTCAGCTGATGCTCGCGAGTGCAGGGACGGCGGCGCGGCACTGAGACGGCGTGCGCCAGAAGGAGACCACCATGTCGGTCACGACCCACGACCACGCCCACGACGACCATCACCAGCAGCTCGGCTTCTTCACCCGTTGGTTCTGCAGCACCAACCATAAAGATATCGGAACATTATACCTGATCTTCGCGCTTGTGGGCGCCACGACCGGCGCGATCTTGTCGGAGATCATGCGCGCTCAGTTGATGTTCCCGGACAACCACGTGGTCAGCACCGGGCAGGAGTGGAACACGATCGTCACCGCGCATGGGCTGCTGATGATCTTCTTCGCGGTCATGCCGGCACTGATCGGCGGGTTCGGGAACTGGTTCATCCCGCTGATGATCGGCGCCCCCGACATGGCGTTCCCGCGGCTCAACAACATCAGCTTCTGGATGCTCCCCCCGGCCTTCGTGCTGATCATCACCGGCCTGATGCTGGGCGAGTCAGGAACCGGCTGGACGCTCTATCCGCCACTCTCGCTCAGCACGTACGAGACCGGGCCGGGCATGGATTTTACCCTGTTCGCGCTGCACCTCGCCGGCATCAGCTCGCTCTTGGGCGCGATCAACTTCATTACCACGATCTTCAACATGCGCGCCCCGGGGATGACGCTGCACAAGATGCCGCTGTTCATCTGGGCGATGCTGGTGACTGCGTTCCTGCTGCTGCTCTCGATCCCCGTTTTGGCGGGGGCCGTGACCATGCTGATCTGTGACCGCAATTTCGGCACCGCCTTCTTCGACCCCGCCGGCGGCGGCGATCCGGTGCTGTTCCAGCACCTCTTCTGGTTCTTCGGCCACCCTGAGGTCTACATCATGATCCTGCCGGCGTTCGGGATCGTGAGCCACGTGGTCGCGACCTTCAGCAAGAAGGCGATCTTCGGCTACCTCGGCATGGCCTACGCGATGGTGGCGATCGGCGTGATCGGCTTCGTCGTGTGGGCGCACCACATGTTCGTCTCCGGAATGAGCGTCGATACCAGGGCCTATTTCATGGCCGCGACCCTGGTCATCGCGGTCCCCACGGGGATCAAGATCTTCTCCTGGATCGCGACGATGTGGGGCGGTTCGATCGAGTTCACGACGCCGATGCTGTGGGCACTCGGCTTCATCTTCGTGTTCACGCTCGGCGGAGTGACCGGGGTCGTGCTCGGCAACGCCAGCATCGACCAGATCCTACACAACACCTACTACGTGGTAGCGCATTTCCACTACGTGCTCTCGCTCGGCGCGGTGTTCGGCATCTTCGCCGGATTCTACTTCTGGATCGGCAAGATGTCGGGCCGCCCATATCCGGAGTTCTGGGGGAAGGTGCATTTCTGGTTGACCTTCATCGGCGTCAACCTGACCTTCTTTCCGCAGCACTTCCTGGGCGTGGACGGCATGCCGCGGCGCTATCCGGATTATCCCGAGGCGTTCTGGGGTTGGAACCTGGTCTCCTCGCTTGGCGCCTATATCAGCGGCATCGCCTTCCTGGTGTTCTTCTATGTGCTGTACCGCACGTTCAGCTCCAAGGAGCACGTGGCGCCTAACTACTGGGGTGAGGGCGCGACCACGCTGGAATGGATGCTGCCGTCGCCGCCGCCGTTCCACACCTACGAGACGCTGCCGCGGATTCCATGAGCACGACGGCGTCAGGCGAGGGAGGGGACCACTCCCTCCGGGGCGCGGCGCCGGCCTGCGAGGAGACCGAGCTGCGCGATTGGGTCGCACTGCTCAAGCCAGGGGTGATGTCGCTCGTCGTCTTCACCGGGCTGATCGGGGTGCTGATCGCGCCGGGGCGGCTGAACCCCGTCCTGGGGTTCACCGCGGTCCTGTGCATCGCCGTCGCGGCGGGTGCGTGCGGCGCGATCAACATGTGGTACGACCGCGATATCGATGCGGTGATGCGACGGACGCGCAACCGGCCGATCCCGGCCGGGCGCATTCAGGCGGGCGCCGCCCTCGGCTACGGCATCGTGCTGGGGGCGGGCGCGGTGCTGGTGATGCTGGTGGCGACGAATATCGCCGCAGCGTCCATGCTCGCGTTGTCGATCTTCTTCTACGTGTTCGTCTACACGATGTGGCTGAAGCGCCGCACCCCGCAGAACATCGTCATCGGGGGCGCGGCGGGCGCGTTTCCGGCCGTCGTGGGCTGGGCCGCGGTGACAGGGTCGGTCGGCGTGGTTCCGCTGGTGCTGTTCGCGATCGTGTTCTTTTGGACGCCGCCGCATTTCTGGGCGCTCGCCCTGTGGGCGAACGACGACTACCGCCGCGCGGGCATCCCGATGCTGCCGGTCACAGCGGGGGCGCGGGAGACCCGCCGGCAGATCCTGCTTTATACGCTGCTGCTGGTCCCCGTCTCCCTAGTGCCATGGATGATCGGCTTTTCCGGACGCATCTACGCGATAACGGCGTTGGCCCTGGGGGCGGGCTTTTTCGTCCATGCCTGGCTGGTGCTGCACGACCGGCAGGACGCGGCCGGGGTCAGCCTGACGAACGACGCTCCCGCGAAGGCCGCGTTCAAGTTCTCCATCATCTACCTGTTCGTGCTGTTCGCCGCGCTGCCGGTCGACCGGTTCATTGGCTAGGCGGGGCTTGTCACCAGAAGACGCGGAGCGCGACCGGCGACGGCGGGTGCGCAATGTCGCCATGCTGATCGTCCTGCTGGCCCTCGCCGTGCTGTTCTTCGCGATCACGCTCGTGAAGCTGACGAAGATCTGAGGCCGGCCGGCTAGCTAGATCAATGACCCTTTCTCCGTGGTACTTCCGTCGCCTCGCGCTTCCTCCGCGCTTGAATCCCTTGAGGCGCGACATGCCGGCATGTTTCAATGATTTCAGCACGGAGGAAGCGCGAGGGTCACGGAGCGCCACGGAGCTTCCGCCATCCAGATAGAGGTCACCGTGCGCGGGCTGAGGAACGGTCAATAGAGCGGCCGGCTGGTATGAGGCCCGGCCGGTTACGAGCGGAGCTTCTGAAGCACTCCTTCGAGCTGCTCGGCGCTTCCATAGGCGATACGGACCGTCCCGCGGTCCACCATCCCCGCAATCTCGATCCTCAAGCCGAGCGCTGCCGACAACTCGTGCTCCAGCGCGACCAGGTCGGGATCGCGTGGACGCGGCGTACGTTCTGCCCGCCGCTCGGCAGCGAGCGCCTCGGTCGCCCGAACCGACAGGCCGTTGGCGATCACTGCGGCGAGGGCGCGCTCCGGATCGGGATGGGTAAGGAGAGCACGCGCATGCCCGGCGGTTACGGTTCCGGCCAGGAGCGCGGCCTTGATCCTGGGCGGGACACTCAGGAGGCGCAGCGTGTTGCCGATATGCGCGCGCGACTTCCCCACGGCGTTGGCGAGTTGATCCTGGGTAAGGCCAAATTCCTCGATCAGGCGATGATAGCCCTCCGCCTCCTCGATCGCGTTGAGGTCCTGGCGCTGCAGGTTCTCGACCAGACCCACCGCCAGGGCGTCGGGATCGGTGACATCGCGCACGAGGGTGGGCACCTCGTGCAGCCCGGCAAGCGCGGCGGCCCGCCATCGGCGTTCCCCGGCAAGGATCTGGAACCGCCCGCGGCTCGCCGGGTGCGGACGGGCGAGCAACGGCTGCAGGATGCCCCGGCTCCTGATGGAGGCCGCCAGCTCCTCGAGGGCGTCCTTGTCGATGCTGCCGCGCGGTTGAAACGGACCTGGCTCCAGCACGTCGAGGGCGACGAAGCGGATCGATTCGCCCGGTCCGGCAGGTTGCGTGGCAGAATCGCCCAGCAGCGTCGCCAAGCCGCGTCCCAGTCGGGCAGGCGGTTCACGCGCCATCAGGACGCCGCCCCCGCGCCCGCCTGCCTCTGCTGGCGCAGGAGTTCGGCGGCCAGCTGGATATAGGCCTGCGCGCCGGGCGAGCGGATGTCGTAGAGGAGGACGGGTTTGCCGTGGCTGGGTGCCTCCGTCACTCGCACGTTGCGCGGGATAACCGTTGCATATACGGCATCGCCGAAATATTCCCGCGCATCCTGCTCGATGAGGCCGGAGAGCGCATTGCGGCGGTCGAACATGGTGAGCACGATTCCTTGCAGCCGCAGGGCCGGGTTCAGCGAGCGCCTGACACCCTCGACCGTGCGCATGAGCCCGCTGATCCCTTCGAGCGCATAGTATTCACATTGCAAGGGAACGAGCACGGTATCGGCGGCGACCAGGGCGTTGATCGTCAGCAGGCCCAGGCTGGGAGGACAGTCGATCAGGACGAAGTCAAACCGTGTCTGTCCCGACCGCAGGGGCTGCAACGCGTCACGCAGCCGGTATTCGCGACGGGAGAAGCCGGCAAGCTCGACCTCCGCGCCTGCCAGGTCCGCCTCCGCCGCGATGACCGCGAGGTTCGGAATGGCTGACGGCATCGCGGCATCGCCCGGCGGCGCGCCGAGCGCAAGCACGCAATAGGTTCCCAAAGTCCGGTCCTGCGGCGGCACGCCGAGGCCGGTCGAGGCGTTTCCTTGCGGGTCGAGGTCGATCAGCAGCACTGATTGGCCGGCGGCGGCGAGCGCCGTCGCGAGATTGACCGCGGTCGTCGTCTTGCCGACGCCTCCTTTCTGATTGGCCACCGCAAGGATGCGCGTCCCTTTCGGCGGCGGAGTGGGGTCAGGGCCGGGGTGGGACAGGATATAGCTCGCTGATCTTGAGGACGACAGCGCCTGGTGTCCGTCCGGGGATTCGCACCACATCCATCTGCCATCTGCGCCGCGCCGCCGTCAATTCGGCCTCGCTGCGCTCGCCCTTCGGCAGGAGCGCGACGCCGCCCGGCGCGAGCTTGGGCGCGACCAGGCTCAGCAGCCGCGGCAGCGGGGCGAGCGCGCGCGCGGTGACGAGCGGGGCAGGGAGGATATCCGCCGCCTCGATCCGGCCTTCAAGCACGCAGACAGGCGCACCCGTGATCCGGCGCGCCTCGTTCAGGAAGGCGGCTTTCCGATGATCAGCTTCGATGAGCGTGAAGGGAAGGCCGGTGGCCAACGCGAGGACGAGTCCAGGGAATCCCGCGCCCGAGCCGAGATCAATTGCCCGATCCGTCCCGCACGGGATCAGGGGAGCAAGGCGAAGCGAATCGTCGATGTGCCGCTCCCACAGCGCGCGCTCGTCCCGGTACGCTATAAGGTTGATGGAGCGGTTCCATTTCAGCAACAGTGACGCGAACGGCTCGAGCGCTTCACGTGGAGCGCTCGGAAGCGATTCTCCCGGGCAATGCGGACATGCGCCTTTCACTGCTCCTGACGGTCCTCGCGGCGTTTGTTCTCGCAAAGAGTTCCGCCGGCCAGTGCCGACCCCAACGCCCTGTGGAACATCGCTCATGGCCTCTGCGTCCCGCATCAAGAGCGCTTTCACGTGCCGACACCCTGCCTGTCGACGGACATAGAACGCAGCTTCGCTATCCTGAAGGACCGGAGAGGCGCCACCCAAACCCTCCTCATCCCCACCGCCCGGATCACCGGGATCGAGGATCCCGCCATCCTGTTGCCCGCTGCCCCTAACTACTTCGCGCTCGCCTGGCGGCAGATCGGCCTGACCCGGGCCTTGGCGAACGATGACCTGTCGCGCGACGCCATTTCGCTTGCGATCAACTCGCTCTATGGCCGCACCCAGACCCAGCTTCACATCCATATCGACTGCATCCGCGCCGATATCCAAATCCTGCTGCACGACCATTTCGCGGCCATCACCGATGACTGGACCATCTTCCCGGCAGACCTCGCCGGTCACCGATACTGGGCGCGACGCGTCTGGACCCTGGACCGCCCTGGAGCAACCCCGTTCGAGCTCGTGGCCAGGGACATTCCCGGAGCAGCGCAGGACATGGCCCGCATGACCATCGTGGCCGCCGGCGCGACATTCGAGGGACAGCAGGGCTTCGTCCTGCTTGCTGGCCGCGCCGACCCGGATGCGGGGAATCGCGGCTCCGGTGAGGAGCTCCAGGACCACGCCTGCGCCCTTGCCCATCACTAAGCGGAACCTCGGCGCACCAGGGGCTCGACGAAGCGCGGCTCGGCGTCGGTGTCCCACGGGAACAGGATCCAGGTGTCCTGCGAGACTTCGGTGATGAAGGTGTCCACCGCGCCACGCGCCGCGGGCTTGGCGTAGATGCAGGCGAAATGGGCGTTGGGGAGCATTCCGCGGACGACGCGCGCGGTTGCGCCGGTGTCGACAAGATCGTCCACGATGAGGAAACCCTCTCCATCCCCCGCGCCCACCGGCCGCTTGAGAATCTCCGGAGTAGCGCGTGAGCTCTCCGACTCCCCCGCGTAGCTCACGATCGATACGCTCTCGATCAGCCGCACGTCGAGCTCGCGTGCCACGATCGCCGCCGGGATCAGTCCCCCGCGGGTGACCGCGACGAGGCCCCTGAACGGCCCCTTGCCGATCAGGCGCCAGGCGAGCGCGCGCGCGTCGCGATGGAGCTGGTCCCAGGTCACGGTGTAGAAATGAGCCGGCATTAGAAGAGCCGCCCGCCGTCGGGCACCTTGAGGGACGGCTTGACCAGGACGACGGCGCCATCCTCGTCCGGAAACCCCAGCGTGAGCACCTCGCTGACGAACGGGCCGATCTGCCGGGGCGGAAAGTTCACCACCGCCGCCACCTGGCCCCCAATCAGCTGGTCGCATGTGTAGTGCACGGCGATCTGCGCCGAGGAGCGGCGAATGCCGATCTCGGGGCCGAAATCGATCGTGAGCTTCAGCGCCGGCTTGCGCGCTTCGGGAAAGGGCTGCGCATCGATGATGGTGCCGACGCGGATGTCCACGCGTTCGAAATCGTCCATGCCGATGATCATCCGCTCCTCCCGTCCACCCGATTGGGCGCCGCGCAGGCGGGTTGCCAACCGCCGCGCGCAAAGCCAGTCTCGTGGCGTTGTCCGGAGATTTCGATCCGCATGCGGGACTTCCAACTGCCGGGCCGCTCCCTCGTATACGCGACGAGCGGCATGGCGGCGACATCCATGCCGATCGCGACCCTCACCGCGCTCGATGTGCTGCGCGACGGCGGCAACGCGGCCGATGCCGCCGTCGCGGCGTGCGCCGTGCTCTGCGTTGTCGAGCCCCAGTCCACCGGCATCGGGGGCGACTGCTTCTGCCTCTACGCGCCCGCTGGTACCGGAGGGGTCATTGCCCTCAACGGCTCGGGCAAGGCGCCAGCGAGCGCCACCATCGACTGGTTCGAAGCCACGGGGGTTACGGCGCTCGATCCGATCTCCGCCCACACCGTCACCATCCCCGGCGCGGTCGCGGCCTGGGAGCTCCTCCTCGAGGCGCATGGGCGCAAGGGGCTGGACGAGCTTCTGCGCCCCGCCATCCGCCTCGCGGAGGAGGGGTGGCCGGTGCATCCGCGGGTCGCCTCCGACTGGGAGCGCGAGCGAGGCCGGCTCCGCCGCAATCGCGCGACCGCCTTCCTGCCGGACGGCGGGGCGCCGAAGGCTGGAGATGTATTTCGCAACGCCGCTCTCGGCGAGACCCTTCGTGCGATCGCCCGGGACGGCGCGCATGCCTTCTACGAAGGACCGGTCGCCGCCGACATGGTCGCCACCCTCCGCTCCCATGGCGGGCTGCATACCGAGGAGGACTTCGCCGCCGGCCTGCGAAGCCCCATCTTCGTCGATCCCATTCGCGCACCCTGGCACGGCTATGAGGTTTTCCAGTGTCCACCCAACGGCACCGGCCTCATCGTCCTGATGATGCTCGGGATCTTGGAAGGGCTCGGCCCCGCTCCGGGCGGACCTCTGGGGGCGCTGCGCTATCATCGCCATATCGAGGCGGCCCGCCTCGTCTATCGCGATCGCGACGCCTTCATCGCCGATCCGGCGGCGGCGGACGTCCCGGTGCGGAGGCTTCTCGATCCGGCATACCTCGCGCAGCTGCGTTGCCTGATCGACGATTCGCGTGCCCTGCGGGATCTACCGCGGGCGGGCGAGGCGGCGCTGCCGGCGCACCGGGACACGGTCTATCTTTGTGTCGTCGATCGCGACGGCAATGCGTGCAGCCTCATCAACTCGCTCTTCCAGTCGTTCGGCTCGGCCATCCTCGCGCCCCGCTCCGGCGTGATGCTGCACAATCGCGGCTTCAGCTTTCGGCTCGAACGCGGGCATCCGAACTGCATCGCGCCCGGCAAGCGGCCGATGCATACGATCATTCCGGGAATGCTGATGCAGGGCGGCAGCGCCGTCATGCCCTATGGGGTTATGGGCGGGCATTTCCAGCCAATGGGACAGACCTTGTTTCTGACGAATCTCATCGACCACGGTCTCGATTTGCAGGAGGCGCTGGACCATCCGCGGGTGATGCCGATCAGCGACGTCGTGCAGGTGGAGCGCGGTATTCCGCCGGATTTGCGCGATCGGCTCAGCCGGCTCGGCCATCGGATCGAAGCGGCGGAGCGAGCGCTCGGCGGTGGGCAGGCGATCTGGATCGATCACGCGCGCGGCTGTCTGACGGGAGCCTCCGATCCGCGCAAGGACGGGCTGGCGCTTGGATATTGAAGAGAGGGAGACATGACCGAGCCTTGCGATCTTTCCGCCGTTGAGGCCCGGCGGCTCATCGGACGGCGCGCGCTTGCGCCTAGCGCTTTGCTGGAAAGCTGCATCGCCCGGATGGAGGCGGTCGATCCGGCCGTCAATGCCATGATTGCGCGCGATTATGGCGCGGCCCGCGCCGCGGCGAGACGGGCCGATGAGGCGGTGGCGGTGGGCGAACCGCTTGGCCTCCTGCACGGGCTCCCCTTGGGGGTGAAGGACCTCGACGACGCGGCCGGATTGCCGACCACCTTCGGCAGCCCGCTGTTTCGTGACAACGTCGCCGCGACGGACTGCGCGATGGTCGCGGATTTGCGTGCCGCCGGCGCCGTGGTGCTCGGCAAGACGAACACGCCGGAATTCGGCGCGGGTGCGAACACGCGCAACGCCGTGCACGGCGTCACCGGCAACCCGTTCAACCCATCCCGCTCCGCCGCCGGCTCCTCGGGAGGCTCGGCCGTGGCGCTCGCCACCGGGATGGTGCCGATCGCGACCGGGTCGGACACCGGAGGCAGCCTGCGCAATCCGGCCTCGTTCTGCGGCGTGGTCGGCTTTCGCCCCACACCCGGCCTCGTGCCGAGCGAACGGCGGTTGCTCGGCTGGTCGCCCCTGCCGGTGCTGGGACCAATGGCCCGCACGGTGCCTGATTTGTGCCTCATGCTGGCCGCGATGGTGTCCGATAATCCTGTCGACCCGCTCGCGACGGCCGTGCATAGTGCGACCGTTCGGCGGCCGGAGGATTTCGCCTATCCTGCCCCGATCGACCTCGCATGCCTGCGAGTCGCGCTCACCCCAGATTTCGGCTTCGCCCCCACTGAGCGCCACATAGCGGAGGTGTTCGCCGAGAAGACCGACCTGTTCCGACACGTCTTCCACCGCGCCGACGATGCGACGCCCGATTGCCGCGGTGCCGACGAAGCGTTCGAGGTGACTCGGGCGCTCAATTTCGTCGCCGGCCACGCCGAGAAGGTGCGGACCTCGCCGGACCAGGTCGGACCGAACGTGCGGGCCAACGTGGCGGAGGGCCTCGGATACGACAGCTCGCAGATCGCTCGCGCTCTTGTGGCGCAGACCGCGCTCTACCGGCGCTGGCAGGATTTCTTCCGCGGCTACGATGTCATTCTGACCCCATCGATCACGGTCAGCCCGCGGCCGTGGCGTGAGCTCTATCCGGCCGAGATCGACGGCAAGAGAACGCGGACCTATTTCCACTGGCTGGCCCTCGCCTATGCGGTGACGCTCGCCGGCCATCCCGCGCTGTCGCTGCCCCTCGGTCTCGATCGCGCTGGGATGCCGTTCGGGTTGCAGATCGTCGGGCCTCGGGGTGGAGATGCGTTGGTGCTGGCAGTTGCTGCGGCGCTGGAGGAGATGCTCGCCGATGATCCCCGGACGGCGCGGCCCGTCCCCGACATCGACACGCTTCGCAGGGCCCCGAAGCTGAGCGCCAGCCCGGGTTTCCTCGGATTCGACTAAGCAGCGGAGAAAGCAAACAGAACGGGCACCGAAAGGTGCCCGTTCTTCTTCGTCGATGTTGCTTGCGTCAGGAGGAGATGACGCTGATCCCGTTCACGCCGGTCGCGAAGGTGATCTGCGTACCGTCCTTCAGGGTGACGGAGTTGGCGCCGCCCGCGAGTTGCGACTTCACCGCGCTCGCCGCGGCGCCCGAACCCGCCGCGCCATACAGCGAATCGAAGCCCGTCAGCGCCAGGGTCTCGCCGGCGCGGGTATTGTAGAGGAAGTCGACCCCGGGCGTGACAGCCGTTTTCGTAATTGTGCTCAGGAGTTGGCTGTTGATCACGAAGAACGTGTCGTTGCCGCTGCCGCCCACTAGGCTGGTCTGGCCGCTGCCGCCGACAAGGGCATCATTACCCGACCCGGCCGCCAGATAGTCGTTTCCGCCGGTGAAGCTGCCCCATAGCGCGTCGTTCGTCTTGGAGGATGCACCGAACAGCGTCTCGTTGCCGCCGCCCGCGATAAGCACGGCGCCGGGCGTGGACGCGTTGGCGGAGGGTGAACTGGCATAGACGAGGACGTTGTTGTTGGCGCCGACCAAGGTGTCGCCGCCCGTGCCGCCGACCACGACGTCGAGGACTTGGGTCGCGCTGTTGCCCGCGTAGAAGAAAACAGAGCCGCTGCCCCCGATGATCCCGGTCTGACCAGGATTCGCTCCGGCAAAGATCGTGTCCGCGCCGCCGGTCAGGGTGACGAGATTGGACCCGCCGCCGAGGCTGACCTGACCCGTGCCGCTGAGGCTATAGTGATCGAACCCGCTTCCGGCCGCGACGGTGTAGCTCCCGGAGAGATTGAACGTATCGCTGCCATTGCCCGCCGCGATTGAGGTCGGGCCGACCGGCGTGTTGGTATAATTGATGTTCCCATCGCCACCGAAGAAGCTTGGGCCGCCGGTAACCGTGAGGTTGGCGCCGTGCGACCCGTCGACGACAAAGCCATAGCCGGCGGGAACGCTTACCACCCCGCCGCTGGTGATCTCGAGCGATCGCGAGGCAAATGGCGGCGGCGGGCCGGGCGGGGGCGGCGCCACCCCGCCGCCCGCCACACTCGCGGTGTTCAACTGGCCGGCGGAGAACAGGCCATTCAGGGTCGCTGCGATGCTCTGCGCGAGCGCCAGGTTCCCGGAAGAGCTGAAATTGTTTGAAACGATCGTGCCGTTCGCGCCTGGGACGGTCAGCGTGGCCATTCCGGGGTCTCCCCTACAATCAAAAACAAGGCGGACTGGCGCCGCGGCGGTCCGGTCACGCTGTTGTGGTCCAAAAATTAACCACGCGCAAGTGAAAAGCTTAACCGAACCTTTATGCCACTGGCGGAGCCCCCGGTGGGGGAGGAACGAACATTAGGGAATCATGTTCGATCCGTAGTACCTTCCGCGAAATGGTGGCTCCGGTGCCGGATCAAAATATGCAAGCCTGGACTACATTCGAGGCGACCACCGGCGCTCGCTCAATTCCCGCATTTTGCATCATTCAATCGCTTCACGACGAAGCCGGATCGCGACGCCCCTCCCAGACCGCTCAAGGGCTCTCTGGCATGATCACGTTTTTGGGAGCGGGGCCGAGCAGCGCCGCGCGCATGGTCTCCGCGCCCTTGATCCGGATGTCCTCCCAGGCCTCCGGGGTGTGAAAGGCCGAGTGCGGGGTGATGATCAGCCGTCCCTCCACCCATGGCGCCCGGCTGCGGTAGGCGGCGATCAGCTCGGGAACCGGCGCCGCCGGCGGCTCGACCGGAACCACATCGAGACCGACACCCGCCAAATGGCCGGATTTGAGGGCCGCCGCGAGCGCGTCGATGTCGACGATCGGCCCGCGCGCCGTGTTCACCACCACGGCTCCCTTCGGCAGCAGCGCGAGCGCGGCGGCGTCGATGAGGCCCCTTGTCTCTTGTGTCAGCGGAGCATGCAGTGAGAGCACATCGGCCTGGGCGAGTAGCGCCTCCAGCGTCTCCGTGCGCTGCACGTCCGATCGCGAGCTCTGTACCGTTTGGCCGGTACGGGTCGAAGAATACCACCCGGAAGCCGAACGCCTTCGCCCGCAACGCCACGGCGGTGCCGATCCGCCCAAGCCCGACAATGCCGAACGTCTGCACACCGGAGCGGCGGATCAGCGGGTCGAACACCGCTCCCCAGGCGGCCGGCGGATCGGAACGCTGCCAATCATGATGCAGCAGAAGGCCCCGGCGCAGCGCGAGCACCATGGCGATCGCATGATCGGCGACCTCGGTCGTGCCGTAATCGGGCACGTTGCAGACCATGATCTGCCGGTCGGCCGCCGCCTTGCGGTCGATTCCGTCGTACCCGACCCCCATGCGGACGATGCAGCGCAGCTTGGTGAACCGGGCGAGATCGGCGGCGCCGACCCGCTGGCGCAGGATCATCAGACCGTCGGCGGCGGCGCAGTCGGCATCCGACAACTCGGCGAGCGTCCTGGTGTCGCGGACAACGACGGTGACCTCCGGCCCAAAAATCCGCCGCTCGTCGCTATCATCGGGGTAGTTGTCTTCCGGGTAGAGAACCGTCCAGGGCATTCGCGCCACTCCTTCGATACGCGGCCGATCCTGCGGAGCCGGCGAGGTCAGCGCAACCGGCGTTGCCCTCGCCGCCTGCCTCGCGCACTCTCGGACCTCTCCACGCAGGGGTCACGCATGAACGGCGCCGAATTGCTCGTCCACTCCCTCCTTGCCAACGGGGTGGATACCTGCTTCGCCAATCCCGGCACCTCGGAGATGCATTTCGTCGCGGCACTCGACCGCATCCCCGGGATGCGCTGCGTCCTTGGCCTGTTCGAGGGCGTCGTCACCGGCGCCGCCGACGGCTACGCCCGCATGGCTGGCAAGCCGGCGGCGACGCTGCTGCATTGCGGCCCGGGCCTCGCCAACGGACTCGCCAACCTGCACAACGCCCGCCGCGCCGCGACTCCCATCGTCAACGTCGTGGGAGACCAGGCGACGTACCACCGCCCGCTGGACGCCCCGCTGACCGCCGATACCGAGGGCTGGGCGCGCGGCGCCTCGGCCTGGGTACGCACCGCCACCTCCGCAGCAACCGTGGGACGCGACGCGGCGGTCGCCGTGCAGGCAGCACGGACGGCACCGGGGCAGATCGCGACGCTGATCCTGCCCGCCGACACTGCCTGGAACGAGGGGGGCGTGGTGGGTGAGGCCCTTGCCGTGCCGGAACGGCCCCACGCCGACCCGCATCAGGTCCGCCAGGCCGCATCGGTGCTGCGCGGCGATGGCACGACGCTGATTCTACTTGGTGGTGACGCGCTGGCCGAGGCCGGACTCGCGCTCGCCCATCGCATCGCCGCCCATACCGGCGCGAGCATCATGGCGATGGGGTCGAACCGGCGCATGGCGCGCGGCCGTGGCCGGGTACCGATCAATCGCATTCCTTATCCGGTCGACCAGGCGGTGAAGGCGCTCGCCGGGTTCCGCCACGTGATCCTGATCGGCTGCCGCAAGCCGGTGATCTTCTTCGCCTACCCGAACAAGCCCGGCACCCCGGTGCCCGAGGGCGCCGACGTACACACGCTAGCCCGCCCCGAGCAGGACCCGATCGACGCGATGGCCCGCCTCGCCGAGGAGCTCGGTGCTCCCGCGGCACCCATCCAGGACCCGGGCGCACAGCCCGAGCTGGCGCGCGGCGCGCTGACGCCGGAGAGCTTCGCCCAGACCCTCGCCGCCCTGCTGCCCGCGCAGGCCATCGTCGCCGACGAGGCGATCACCTTCGGGCGCGGCTTTTTCCCGGCAACCTTCGCTGCCGCGCCGCACGATTGGCTGTCGGTGACCGGCGGGGCTATCGGGGGCGGCATCCCGCTCGCGACGGGCGCTGCCCTGGGCGCGCCGGGACGGCGAGTGGTCAACCTACAGGCCGATGGATCGGCGATGTACACGATCCAGGCCCTCTGGACGCAAGCCCGCGAGAGGCTCGACGTCACGACCATCATCTTCTCGAACCGCAAGTATCAGATCCTGATCGGGGAGCTCGCCAATGTCGGCGCCAATCCGGGGCGGACGGCGATGGACATGCTCGACCTCGGCAACCCCGACCTCGATTTCGTCGGCCTCGCCCGCGCCATGGGCGTCGAGGCCGCGCGCGCCGAAAGCTGCGAGCAATTCGCCGATCTGTTCGCCCAATCGCTGCGGGCCAAGGGCCCCTTCCTGATCGAGCTGCCGACCTAGCCGCGACGATCAGACGGCTTGGCGAGGCCGGTAGATCGCGACGTGGGTGAGGCGGGCGACCGGGGTGCCGTTCGCGAAGACCAGCGCGTCCAGCTCGACGAAGCGATGGCCCTTGCGCTCGTAATTCGCGCTGACCGTGCCGTGCGCCGTGGCCTCCTCTCCGACATGCACGCAGCCGAGGTTGCGCACCGTGCTGCCGACATGCATCCATGGTCCCAGCACCACATTGTGGCTGAGCAGCCAGTTGCCGGTGCGCAACACCATGCCGGGATGGCCGAGCCCTTCGCGTGCATAAATCGGATCGGTCTCCCGCACGTCCTCGAGATAGGCGGCGTTGAACTCCGCGGTAAGCATGAGCGGCCGGATGCTGAGCCGCGTGCCGGGCGCGAGCGTCTCCTCGCTCGCGGGCGGCCGATCCGCCGGGACATCCATCGGTTCCATCCGCTCGATCGGTGCCGCATCGGCACCGTCGGGCAGCATGGCGAGCCCGGTCGCGCAGATTTCGCCGCGACTCTCCACCCGCAGCTCCAGGCCGTCAGCACCAGGCTCGGCGAGCACCACTGCCTCGTCGCCATCATAGACCGGCTTGCCGAAGCGGCAGGTGGCGGTCCCGCGTTCCAGCCAATCACGCCCGAACCGCGCGACGGGCGCGTGCGCCATATAGGCGTACACGTCCACTCCCGGTACGAGCCCGCCGGTGAAACCGAACCGCCTCGCCACCGCGTCATCGTGGATCTTGTTCTCGGACGCCTGGGCGGTGTTGTAGGCCCGCACGCGGTACGGTTGCATCGTTCTTCTCCTCAGCCGCGCGCGGCGCCGAACGCGTTGAAGGTGATCAGCGTGTAGGTGTCCTTGACGCCGGGTAGCGTCTGGATGCGCTCGGTGACGAACAGCCCGATGTCCTGGCCGGGATCAAGGTAGAATTTTCCCAGCAGATCGTACTGGCCGGAGGTGGAGTGGAGCTCCGACAGCTCCTCGATCCCGTCCGCCGCTTCCTGCGCGACGCGATACGCCTGGCCCATCTCGCACTTGATCATGACGAAGATTGCCCGCATCCCGCTCCTCCCGGCCAGAAAACAGATGACAGAAAACAGATGACAGAGCCGCCCGCCCTGCCTCAGTTTCACCCACGGCGTTATAAGAGCATGATGTGAGCGTGCGCGCACCAGCGCCGGTCGAGAAGGTAGGAAGAATGGGTCTGACCCAAGCCCGCAAGGCGCGCGGCGGGGCACGCATGGGCGGGCGCATCCTTGCCGACGCGCTGGTGGCGCAAGGGGTCGATTTTGCGTTCTCGGTTCCGGGCGAGAGCTTCCTGGGCGCTCTCGACGGACTCTATGATGTGCGCGAGCGCATCAAGCTGGTGACCTGCCGGTTCGAGGCGGGCGCGGTGAACATGGCGGAAGCGTTCGGCAAGCTGAATGGTCGTCCCGCCGCCGCCTTCGTCACCCGCGGCCCCGGCGCCTGCCACGGCTCGATCGGCGTGCACACGGCGATGCAAGACTCCACGCCGCTGCTGCTGTTCGTGGGGCAGATCGCGCTCGGCGACGCCGGGCGGGATGCCTTCCAGGAGGTCGACTACCGGCGCATGTTCAGCCCGCTCGCCAAATGGGCGACGCAGATCGACCAGGTGCATCGCATCCCCGAGGTCGTCGCGCATGCGGTCGATGTTGCGACTTCCGGCCGCCCCGGTCCCGTCGTGGTTGCACTGTCCGAGGAGATGCAGCGCGAGATGGCGGAGGTCGCGGACCTCCCGCGTTCAAATGTGACCGGCGCATATCCAGACCCGGGCGCCATGGCCGAGCTGCACGCGATGATGACTCGCGCCCGCAAGCCACTCGCGATCGTCGGCGGTTCCTGCTGGAGTGCCGCTGGGCGGCGCGCGTTGCGCGACTTCCTGCATGGCAGCGGGTTGCCGGTCGCGGTCGGCTTCCGCCGGCAGGCGACCTACGACAACACGCTGGAGAGCTTCGTCGGCGATCTCGGCGTCGGCGCCGACCCGGCGCTCGTCGCCAGAGTGAAGGAAGCCGACCTGATTCTGGCGATCGGCACCCGCTTGGGTGATGCGGTGACGCAAGGCTACACGCTGTTCGAGGCCGCCGGCGGGACGCCGATCGTGCAAATCCATCCGGACGGAACGGAGATGGGCCGCGTCTTCCGCCCGGCGCTCGGCATCGTCGCCGATCTGAACGCCTTTGCCCTTGCCGCCGCTGCGACAGAGCCCGTGCATGTGCATTGGGATGCGTGGCGGACGGAATTGCGGGGCATCCGCGAGGCCGGGCGCGAGCCGCCGGACTACGAGGGCTCGCTCAACCTTGGTGTGACGATGCGCACGCTGGAGGACTTGCTGACGCGCGATGCGATCGTCACCACCGACGCCGGCAATTTCGCCGGCTGGGCGACCCGGTTCATCAATTTCCGCGACCAGCAGCGCTATATCGGCCCCACCAGCGGGGCGATGGGCTACAGCGTGCCCGCCGCGGTCGGCGCCAAGATCGTCTTTCCGAACCGGATGGTCGTCGCGCTCGTGGGCGACGGCGGCTTCCTGATGACCGGCCAGGAGATCGCGACCGCGTTCCATCACGGCGTCGCGCCGATCGTGCTGGTGTTCAACAACCAGATGTACGGCACGATCCGCATGCACCAGGAGCGCAGCTTCCCCGGCCGCGTCTCCGGCACCGGGCTGACCAATCCCGACTTCGCTCGCTTCATCGAGGCGTTCGGCGGCCATGGCGAGGTGGTGAGCGACACCGACGCCTTCGCCCCCGCCTTCAGGCGCGCCGTGGCGAGCGGCCGGCCGGCGGTGATCGAGCTGCGCATGAACCCCGAGCAGATCACCACGCGCACCACGATCGCCGCGATGCGGGCGGGCAAGCCCGCGCCCGCGGCGCCGAAGCGCAAGCGCATGCCGGCCGGGCGCGGCAAGCCCGGGAGCAAGCGGGAGAGGTGAACGTCTTGCGTTGAGCGCCTATAGCCTGAGCACCCGGTTTCGCGTCGACGCGCTTGGCCGCCACCTGCCGCCCGCCGGCATGGCCGACGCCGCGCGGCTCTATAGCGAGCGTCGGCTGGAGCAAGCCGCTTCATGCTGTCAAGCCGTGCTGCGCGACGAGCCCGCCCATGTCGAGGCGCATCACCTGCTGGGCGTGGTGTCGCTCGACCTCGGGCGGCACGAGGAAGCGCGCGCCGCACTGGAGCAGGCGGTGGCGCTTGGCCCGCGCCACGCCCGCGCCCGCTACCATTTGGGCAATGCGCTGCAGGTGTTGTCGCGACACGAAGAGGCGGAGGCGAGCTATCGCGCAGCGTTGGCGCTTGCGCCGGGCGATACGGAGACGCTCAACAATCTCGGCAACAGTCTGCGCGGACAGGGCCGGCACGAGGAGGCGATCGCCTGCTATGGCGACGTGCTGGGGCGCGAGCCCGAGAACCCTCGGGCGCTCTACAATATGGGCCTGTCGCTGACCGAGCTTGACCGGCTGCACGAGGCCGAGACGGCGCTGCGGGCGGCGCTGCGCGCCCCGGTCCCACCAGCCGAGGCGCACCGGAGGGCCGACGTGCGCGATGCGCTGTCAATGGTGCTGGTGGAACGCGGGGGCGACGAGGAGGCGCTGGCGACGATACGTGCGGGCCCCGGAGAGAAGCGGGCGGTCTGGAACGAGTCGCTGATTCTGCTGCGCATGGGACGCTGGCGCGAGGCCTGGCCGAAATACGAGCAACGCTGGGAACTGCCCGGCTTCCGCGAGGGCGCCGAGGACCGGCCGGTGCCGCCGGTCCTGCGCCTCGATGCGATCGCCGGCAAGCGGGTGCTGCTGCACGCCGAGCAGGGACGCGGCGACATCATCCAGTTCGCCCGCTATGCGCCGCGGCTCGCCGCGTGCGGCGCGGCGGTGGCGCTATCTGTGTTTCCTGACCTGGTGCGGCTGATGCGGACCCTGGATGGTGTCGAGGTGGTAAGCGCCGACGACCCGCCGCCGGCGCGCGAAGTGGACGCGGCACTGCTCAGCCTGCCGTTCGCATTCGACACCGAGCCGCAGACGGTCCCCGCCAATGTCCCGTACCTCTTCGCCGATGCCGCTTTGCGCGCGGCGTGGGCGGCCCGCCTGGGCGAACGGCGCACGCCGCGCGTCGGCCTGTGCTGGTATGGATCGCAGCACATTCCGCAACGCTCGCTCGCGCTGACAACGCTGATGCCGCTGCTGGCGATGTCCGGCGTCACGTTCCACGCGCTCCAGAAGGAGATACCCGACGCTGACGCCGCCTTGCTGGCGGCGTATGGTGGGATCGTCGCCCACAGCGAGCCGCTGACGGACTTCGCCGAGACGGCGGCACTCCTCGCGCAGCTGGACCTGGTGATCACGATCGACACCGCGGTCGCGCATCTCGCCGGCGCCATGGGTCTGCCGACCTGGCTGATGCTGCGCCGGAGCGCCGACTGGCGCTGGCTGCGCGAACGTGGGGACACACCCTGGTATCCGACCATGCGCCTGTTCCGCCAGGACCAGCGCGGCTCATGGGAGCCCGTGGTGGCGGCCGTCGCAACGGCCCTACGGGAGTGGCTGGCTACACGCTGAGCCAATCCCGGATCACGCCGGCATCGGCGGGCAGCCGCGCCGCGTTAGGAGCGATGGACTGCCACGAATGGGCCTCGCCGGAGCCGCTATCGCGCAGGAATCCCGCGCTGCACGTACGGCAGGTTGTGCGCCGCGGCGATGACCCCGGCGACGCGCAGGCGGGCAGCCCTCCATTCCGAGACGGCGGCGGCACGCAACGCCTGCGGCATCGGGCCGTCCGCGCCGCCGAGGATAGCAACGCTGCGTCTCGCGCCAGCCACTCTATCCAAACTCCCCAATCTCGGCCTTAGCATGACCGCGTAGGAAGGGATCGCTAGCATTAGCAACCTTCGCGTGTATGCTGTGATCCACGTCACGTTCGTCCAAGTTAGTAACGTTGCACTTCTTCGTTTTGTGTTGACCACGCCGCCGCCAGTTACGCAGAGTGCGTCGCTCAAAAACCCTGAGCCGATAACAATGGAAACCGAGTGGAGGCACCGCATGGCATTCGACACGGACAAGCTGCACGCGTTCCTGGGCAAGGCGGTCGGCGATCTCGGCGCCGCCATGAGCGCGGTGCTGATGCTTATCGGCGACGAGCTGGGGCTTTACCGCGAGCTCGCCACGGGCAAGGCGACGCCCGCCGAGCTGGCGCGGCGGACCGACACCAACGAACGCTATGTGCGCGAATGGCTCGGCAATCAGGCCGCCGGCGGCTATGTAGATTACGACCCCGCCTCCGGCACCTATTCGCTCAATGCCGAGCAGGCCGCCTGCCTCGCCGATCCCGACGGGCCGGTCGATCTGCCCGGCGCCTACATGCTGGTCGAGGACCTGTTCCACGTCCGCGGGCGCGCCCTCGAGAACTTCCGGACCGGGGGCGGCATGGAATGGGGCGAGCACCACCAGTGCCTCTTCCAGGGCTGCGAACGCTTCTTCCGCCCCGGCTACAACGCCAACCTGATCGGCGCGTGGCTGCCGGCGCTCGACGGGGTGGTAGAGAAGCTCGAACGCGGCGCGCGCGCCGCCGACATCGGCTGCGGCCACGGCGCCAGCACCATCCTGATGGCGAAGGCGTTCCCGAAGTCGGAGTTCGTCGGCTACGACTACCATCCCGCGTCGATCGTCGTGGCGCGCCAGCGCGCGCAGGAAGCCGGCGTGACGAACGCGCGATTCGAGGCGGCGAACGCGACCAGCTATAAGGAGCGCGACCTCGACTTCATCGCCTTCTTCGACTGCCTGCACGACATGGCCGATCCCGGAGGCGCCGCCCGCCATGCCTGGCAAGCGCTCAAGCCAGACGGCAGCTGCATGATCGTGGAGCCCGCGGCCGGCGATACGGTGGAGCAGAACCTCAATCCCGTGGGCCGCGTGTATTTCGGCGCCTCCGCGCTGATCTGCGTCCCGGTATCCCTGGCACACGACGGCCCGGCGCTGGGTGCCCAAGCGGGGGAGGCGCGGCTGCGGGAGGTGGTGATGGGCGCCGGCTTCTCGCGCTTCCGCCGGGCGACCGACACACCGTTCAACATGATCCTGGAGGCACGACCGTAGAACCTGAATGACTCGCCCAATACCATCCGGCCGGCAGGCGACTTGCTATTACGCCTTCGTCACGGCCAGACGTTGGTTACGGTAAGGCCCGCGGGCACTCCAATCACCCGAAATCAATACCGCCGGGCGGGAAAACACCGATGACCGACTCGAACAACAAGCGGCACCGCAATGTGCTTCCGATGCCAGACCGGCCGAGAACCGGCCTGGTCACCTATGACGCCAAGGATCCGGACACCAAATACCCGGCCATCGAGCGACTGCGTCCGCCAAAGGGCGCACCCAACATTCTGGTCATCCTGCTCGACGACGCGGGCTTCGGTTCGTCGAGCGCCTTCGGCGGTCCCTGCCAGACGCCCGCCGCCGAGCGACTGGCCGCCGGCGGACTGAAGTACAATCGCTTTCACACCACCGCGCTGTGCTCGCCAACCCGCCAGGCGCTGCTGACCGGACGCAACCACCACGCGGTCGGCATGGGCGGCATCACCGAGATCGCCAGCGGCTCGCCCGGCTACAGCTCCGTGCTTCCCAACACCGCCTCGCCGATCGCCCGCACGCTCAAGCTGAACGGCTATTGCACGGCGCAGTTCGGCAAGTGCCACGAGGTCCCGGTCTGGGAGACGAGCCCGGTCGGGCCGTTCGATGCATGGCCCACGGGAGGCGGCGGCTTCGAGTATTTCTACGGGTTCATCGGCGGCGAGGCGCACCAATGGTATCCGACGCTTTATGAAGGGACCACGCCGGTCGAAGTGAAGAAGACGCCGGAAGAGGGCTACCACTTCATGGCCGACATGACCGACAAGGCGATGGCGTGGATCGGCCAGCAGAAGGCGCTGGCGGCGGACAAGCCGTTCTTCGTCTATTTCGCGCCCGGCGCCACGCACGCGCCGCACCACGTGCCACCGGAATGGGCCGACAAGTACAAGGGCAAGTTCGACGACGGCTGGGACAAGTTGCGCGAAGCGACGTTCGCCCGGCAGAAGGCGCTCGGTGTCATTCCGTCCGATTGCGAGTTGACCGCCCGCCACAAGGAGATTCCGGCCTGGGACGAGATGCCGGAGGATCTGAAACCCGTCTTGCGCCGGCAGATGGAGGTCTATGCCGGGTTCCTGGAATACACCGACCACCATATCGGCCGCCTGCTGGACAGCATCGAGAAACTGAACCTGCTCGACGACACCCTCATATTCTACATCATCGGCGACAACGGCGCCTCGGCCGAAGGCACCCTTAACGGCACCTTCAACGAGATGATCAACTTCAACGGTGCCGCCGCGCTCGAGACGCCGGCCTTCCTGAACGCCCGGATCGATCGCCTCGGCGGCCCGGACTCATACAACCACTACGCCGTCGGCTGGGCGCACGCGATGAACACCCCCTATCAGTGGACCAAGCAGGTCGCGTCGCACTGGGGCGGCACCCGCAACGGCACCATCGTGCACTGGCCCAACGGGTTCCCGGGCAAGGGCGAGATCCGCACGCAATTCCACCACGTCATCGACATCGCGCCCACTCTTCTCGAGGCTGCGGGAATCCCCGAGCCGGACTTCGTGAATGGGGTGGCGCAGATGCCGATCCAGGGCGTCAGCATGGCTGTACACCTTCAACGATGCGAAGGCGGCCGAACGCCACGAGACGCAGTATTTCGAGATGTTCGGCAACCGCGGCATCTACCACAAGGGATGGACGGCGGTGACCCGTCACAAGACGCCCTGGCTGCTGATCGGCGAGGCGACGCCGGCCTTCGACGACGATGTCTGGGAACTCTACGACACCAGCAAGGACTGGAGCCAGGCGAACAATCTCGCCAAGGCGATGCCCGAGAAGCTGCACGAGTTGCAGCGGCTCTGGCTGATCGAGGCGACGCGCTACAACGTGCTACCGATGGACGACGACCCGGGCAGACGGATGAATCCGGACACCGCCGGCCGCCCGGTCCTGATCAGGGGAGACCGGCAGATCCTGTTCGGCGGCATGGGCCAGCTGTCGGAGAACTCGGTCATCAGCGTCAAGAACAAATCCCACTCGGTGACCGCCGAGATCACGGTTCCCGCCGCCGGGGCGGAAGGCGTGATCATCGCCCAGGGCGGCAACATCGGCGGCTGGAGCCTGTACGCCAAGGGCGGCAAGCTGAAATACTGTTACAACCTGCTGGGCATCCAGTATTTCTACGTCGAGGCGGCGAAGCCCCTGCCGACGGGCGATTGCCAGGTGCGGATGGAGTTCGCCTATGACGGCGGCGGCCTCGGCAAAGGCGGGACGGCGACCCTCTACGTCAATGGCGAGGAGGTCGGCACCGGCAAGGTCGCCGCCACGGCGGCGATGGTGTTTTCCGCCGACGACGGTTGCGATGTCGGACACGATAGCGGCTCGCCCGTGTCACAGGATTACGGGCCGCGCGGCAACGCCTTCAATGGCACGGTCAAGGGGGTCGAGATCGCCATCGCCGAAGCCGCCGAGAGCAGCGATCATCTCGTCTCGCCGGCGGAGGCGATTCGCATCGCACTCGCCAGGCAATAGGGCTCGATCCCCCCTTCCGCGAACTCTTGATCTCCCGCCGGTTGCCCGCCGGGGCCTCGGCTCCGACATGAGGCGCAGGCCACCCAGGAGAGCCGCGTGCCGGTCCCTCGCTCGCCGCAACGTTCCGGTCAACCGAACCCTCGCTTCAATCTGTGGTGGGTCTGGCTCCTGCTGTTCGGGCTCATGTTCGCGGGGCTGTTGTCCAGCCGTGGCCAGCAGGGGGCGAAAGCCGGTACCGATGTCATTCCCTACAGTCAGTTCCAGACCCTTCTCGACCAGGGCAAGGTCAAGGACGTCGTCGTCTCCGGCGAGCAGATCCACGGAACGCTGACCGAGCCGCAAAAGAACGGGGACGCCAAGTTCGTCACCCGGCAGGTCCCGGCCTCGCTCGCCGCCGACCTGCAGAAGCACGGCGTGACCTACTCCGCCGCGCCCTCCAGCTCGGACTCGGCACTCCTGTCCTGGATCATCCCGCCGCTGCTGTTCGTTGGCCTTTGGTTCCTCGCCGCGCGCTTCATGGGCGGCGGTGCGGGCGGCGGCCTGGGCGGGCTCATGCAGGTCGGGCGCAGCCGCGCCAAGCTCGCGGCCGAGACCGGGATCAAGACCACCTTCGCCGATGTCGCCGGCGTCGACGAAGCCAAGGAAGAGCTGCGCGAGATCGTCGAGTTCCTCAAGCACCCGAAGGAGTTCGGTCGCCTGGGCGCGCATGTGCCGAGCGGCATCTTGCTGATCGGCCCGCCGGGGACCGGAAAGACCCTGCTTGCCCGCGCTGTCGCGGGCGAAGCAGGCGTGCCGTTCTTCTCCACCAACGGCGCCGAGTTCGTGGAGATGTTCGTGGGCGTCGGCGCCTCGCGCGTGCGCGACCTGTTCGAGAAAGCGCGCAAGACCGCTCCCTGCATCATCTTTATCGACGAGCTCGACGCGCTCGGCCGCGCCCGCAACGCCGGCCCCACCTCCGGCGGGGACGAGAAGGAGCAGACGCTGAACCAGCTCCTCGCCGAGATGGACGGGTTCGAGCGCAACACGGTTCCCGTGGTCGTCCTCGCCGCCACCAATCGGCCGGAGATCATGGATCAGGCCTTGTTGCGCGCTGGCCGGTTCGACCGCCAAGTGCTGGTCGACCGCGCCGACCGCAAGGGCCGGGTCGAGATCCTGCGCCTGCACATTAAGGGGAAGCCGCTCTCCCCCGACGTGCGGCTCGAAGACCTGGCCGCGCTCACGCCGGGATTCACCGGCGCGGACATCGCCAACCTCATCAACGAGGCGGCGATGCTTGCGACCCGCCGCGGCGCCTCGTCCATCGGGATGGAGGACTTCACCGAGGCCGTGGAGCGTGTCGTCGCCGGGCTCGAGAAGAAGTCGCGCATCCTGATCCCGCGAGAGCGGCGCACCGTCGCCTATCACGAGATGGGTCACGCGCTGGTCGCGCTCGCGATCCCCGGCACCGATCCGGTGGAGAAGATCTCGATCATCCCGCGTGGGGTCGGGGCGCTCGGCTATACGATGCAGCACCCGACCGAGGACCGCTTCCTGATGGGCCGGCAGGAGCTGCTCGACAAGATGGCGGTGCTGATGGGTGGGCGCGCCGCCGAGATGCTGATCGGTCCCGATATCTCCACGGGCGCGGCGGACGACCTCAACAAGGCGACCTCCATCGCGCGGGCGATCGTCATGCGCTACGGGATGGATGACGGGCTCGGCCCGGTCGCCTGGGAGGCTGAGCCGGCCAGCCAGTTCCTGAACCAGCCGAAGGGGCCGCTCTGGGGTCGTGCGCCCTACAGCGAGGAGACGGCGCATGAGATCGACGCCGCGGTGCGCTCGTACCTCGACGCGGCATTGCACCGCGCGGTCGGAATCCTGAATGAAAACCGCGACGTGCTGGAGGAAGGCGCGCAGGCGCTGCTGGCACACGAGGTCCTGCTCGGCCGCGACATTCCGCGGCCCAAACCGGTCAAGCTGGCGGCGGAATAGCGCCCGGTCACCCTCTCTTGCGTTGACGCCCGCCCGCCCGGGTCGTTCGCTTGGCGGACAACCATCGGGGGAAGGGGAAGCGCATGCACACGCGAACGGGACTGTCGCGCCGCGGCCTCCTGGTCGGAGCGGCGGCGGCACCGCTGGTGCCGACACTGGCCTGGGGGCAGGAGAAGCCGGCGCTCGGCAACCCGGCGACCGTCATCAGCAACCCGCCCCGCCAATGGGGTCGCTTCGCGCCGCCCTCGATCTATCCCGATCCGGACATCATCGTGGTCGATCCGTCGTTCAAGCAGTACCTGGTGGGCCTCGCCGCCATCCATCGTCTGTGGACCGGCGCCAAATGGGCCGAGGGGCCGGCCTGGTCCAGCGAGGGCCAGTACCTCGTCTTCAGCGACGTGAAGGGCAACGTCCAGTACCGCTACCTGTGGGAGACGGGGCGGGTCTCCGCCTTCCGCGTGCCGTCGTACAACAGCAACGGCAACACGTTCGACTTCCAGGGCAGGCAGATCTCCGCGCAGGACTTCTTCCGCCGCATCGTGCGGTGGGAGCCGGACGGCACACTCACGGTCATTGCCAACAACTACAACGGCAAGCCGCTCAACTCGCCCAACGACATGGCGCCGCATCCGGACGGCAGCATCTGGTTCACCGATCCGCCTTATGGCGATCAGCTGACCGAGGGCCATCCGGACGTGCCCGGCGGGCCGGCCAACCCTGACGGCCACGACGATCCGTTCATCGGCAACAACGGCATCGGGATCATCGGCGGATTGCGCCGCGAGCTGCCAAGCAACACCTATCGCTGGGACCCGAGCGGTTCGCTCGATGTGGTCGTGCCCGGCGATCAGGTGACCGATCCGAACGGCATCTGCTTCTCGCCCGACTACAAGACGCTCTACCTCATCAGCACGGGGCCGGGACCAGGTGATAACGGCCAAGGCGGCAAGGGCGTGATCTATGCCTTCGACGTGCAGGGCACGAAGCTCGCCAACATGCGCCTGTTCACGGATTGCATGGTCGACGGCGTGCACTGCGGCCCCGACGGGATGCGCGCCGACCGCGCCGGCAATTTGTGGGTCGGCTCGAACGCGCCGCTCGGCTATGCTGGCGTTACGGTATGGAACTCCGGCCGGCAAGCTGCTCGGCCGCATCCGCTTGCCGGAGGTGTGCGCCAACCTGACATTCGGCGGCCCGAAGCGCGACTTCCTGTTCATGGCTGCAAGCCAGTCGATCTACGGGCTGCTCGTCAACGTGCAGGGTGCCGCGCCCGGGTAGCGGCGAGCTGGGCCGCGAGGCGCAACGCGGCGATCAGGCTATCCGGCTCCGCGACGCCCTTTCCAGCGATGTCGAATGCCGTGCCGTGGTCGGGTGAGGTGCGGATGATCGGCAGGCCGAGCGTGACGTTCACGCCCGAGCGCATGTCGAGTGTCTTGAGCGGAATCAGCGCCTGATCGTGGTACATGCAGATCGCGGCGTCGTAGCGGGCGCGCGCGGCCTCGGTGAACATCGTGTCCGGCGGCCAGGGACCGGACACGTCGATTCCCTCGGCGCGCAGCCGCTCGATCGCGGGCACGATGATGGCCGCCTCCTCGCCGCCCATGGCGCCGCCCTCGCCGGCATGGGGATTGAGCCCGGCGACCGCGAGGCGCGGCGCGGCGACGCCGAAATCCGTGCGCAGCGCCTGGTGCGTGGTCCGCGCCGCGGCGACGATGCGTTCCGTGCTCAGCGCGGCCAGCGCGTCGCGCAGGGACACGTGCACCGTGACCGGCACGACGCGCAGCACTGGGCTCGCGAGCATCATCACCTCCCGCCCCGGAACGCCGGTCAGCGCGGCGAGGAACTCCGTGTGGCCCGGGTAGCGGAACCCTGCATCGTAGAGGACCGCCTTGCTGATCGGGTTGGTGACGACCCCGCCCGCCTCGCCCGACAGTGCGAGGCGTGTCGCCTGTTCGATCGAGCCGATGACAGCCGGCGCATTCGCGCTATCGGGCCGTCCCAGCATGACGGGCGAAGCAAGGGGCACGGGAAGGATCGGAAGCGCGGTCGGGAAAACGGAGAATGCCTCTGCGATGTTCGCAACGCATCTCGTCTCCCCCTCGACGGAAGGATCGGTCAGCACCGCGAAGCAGGGCCCGGTCGCGCGTAGTGCCTGCCACGCCTTCAGCGTGATCTCCCCCCCGATCCCGGCGGGATCGCCCATCGTGAGCGCGAGCGGTTTCATCGTCCTAGATGTGGATCGCCCGCCCCTCGACCGCCAGCGCCGCCTCCTTCACAGCCTCGCTGAGCGTCGGATGCGCATGGCAGATGCGCCCGACATCCTCGGCCGAGGCGCCGAATTCCATCGCGGTCGCGAGCTCCGCGATCAGCGTGCCGGCGTCCGGGCCGATGATATGTGCTCCCAGTATTTGGTCGGTCGCCTTGTCGGCGAGGATCTTCACGAAGCCATCGGTATATCCGAGCGCGCGGGCGCGGCCGTTGGCGGTGAAAGGGAACTTGCCGACGCGGTATTCGACACCTTCCGCCTTCAGCTCCTCCTCGATCTTGCCGACCGCCGCCACTTCCGGCCATGTGTACACGACCCCTGGGATGACGCCGTAGTTGACGTGCCCAGCCTGCCCGGCGATCCGCTCGGCGACGGCGACACCCTCCTCCTCCGCCTTGTGCGCGAGCATCGGCCCGGCGATCGCATCGCCGATCGCGTAGATGCCGAGGACGTTCGTCTCCCAATGCGCATCGACGCGCACCCGCCCGCGCTCATCCAGCGCGACGCCGACGCCGTCGAGATTCGAGCCCGCCGGTGTTCGCCCGCCGCCCGATCGAGAGCAGGACCACGTCCGCCACGATCTCCCGCGCCTCGCCGCCCTCGGCGGGCTCAAGCGTCAGGGTGATGCCGTCATTGCCGACACGCGCGCCCGTGACCTTGGTGCGCAGAAGGAACTTGAAACCCTGCTTCGCCAGGATGCGCTCGAACGCCTTGGCGATCTCCCCGTCCATGCCGGGCACGATGCGGTCCAGGAACTCGATCACGGTTACCTCGGAGCCGAGCCGGCGCCACACGCTGCCAAGCTCGAGCCCGATATATCCGCCGCCGATTACTGCGAGACGCTTCGGCACAGTGGACAGCGCGAGCGCGCCGGTGGAGGTGACGATCCGCTCCTCATCGACGTCGACTCCCGACAGCGGCACTGATTCGCTGCCGGTTGCGATCACGATGTTCTTCGTCGCGTAGGCGGTGCCGTCCACCTCGACCGTGCCAGGCGCGTTGATGCGGGCGGCGCCCTTTAGCCAGGTCACCCTGTTCTTGCGGAACAGGAACTCCACGCCCTTGACATTCGCCGCCACCACCTCGTCCTTGCGCGCCATCATGCGCGGCAGGTCGAGGCCGACCGCGTCGATCGTCACGCCGTGCGCGGCGAAGTCATGCGACGCGGCGGCGAAGTTCTCCGACGATTGCAGCAGCGCCTTGGACGGGATGCAGCCGATGTTGAGGCACGTCCCCCCAAGTGTCGCCCGCTTCTCCACGCACGCAACCTTCATCCCCAGCTGCGCCGCCCGTATCGCGCAGACGTAGCCACCAGGGCCGGCGCCGATGACGATGACGTCGAAAGAATCATTCACGCCGGCTTCTCGAAGGCCATTTTTCAATCCTCGTTCAAGTTCACGCAGGCTCGCGAGCCGCCCGCATCACCTCGCGACATAGCTGGCTAATTTCCGCAGCCCTATTCTCGCTGGGCAGCCCATCCAGGCGGCTATGCATAAGCATGTTTCGCCAGGTGAGCGCGGCTTCAACCCGGTCGAGTACCTCCTGTGATATCACGCCCCGAAACGCCAGCTCACGCGCGATCCGAGGATCGGACTTTTCCGACACCTTCACCCGGCTCAGCTCTGCCAGTCCCCGAATCAGAAAGCTGAGCACTCCAACAAGGTAGAGATCCTTGAGCTTTTCCTGACCCTGCGTGAACTGTCGCGACAGCATGGATTCGAGCCATTGGGGGTTGCGTACCGCTGCCGCCTCATCTCCCTCCGATGCCACTGCAACCAGTTCGAAACGCCACCCCGGTTCGCCTGCGATCCTCAACGCAAGTTCAGCCAGTTCATTAGACCCTTTCAAAGAATGTGCGGTTTTGACCTCGATGATCACACGCTCTTCCGCGCTTTCTGCAATCAAGTCCGGACGGTGACCGTGCAGGAAGCTAGGCAATCCCTCAGAAGATTTCGGGCGCATCACGCTGTAGCCGTGCCGCGCGTAATCGGCGGCAACGCGCTGACGTTGAAGTTCTACCGCTCTGTCGCGAGCACTGGGCATCAGCCAAGCTCCTTATGCTTCCGGCTCTGCCATATGCGGATGTGCACGAATTGCCGCCCATCGCTGAACGCCATCGCCAGCGATGGCGACATATGCCTTACCCTGAACGATCCGTTGATGTTTCTGCGGTTGCCGATCATCTCATCGATCTGCCGGTCATTCAAGTAAGCAATGCCTTGCAAGGCATCCTGAATCGGCTTGATCAGGTTGTCCACGTCCCCGATCCGCGATTCATAGTAGTGCGTCACACGGATAATGGCCCTTTCCTCAATCGCGGTTCGCCCGGGCCAAGCCGCTTGGCAAGCTTCGCGAATCCTCTTCTTCCATGCTTGCAAAGCCTGGCGATTCCCCGTCTGGGCCGAGACGGGCTGCCCATGAACGCAGACCTCGAAGAGCGGCGGATCCTGTCGTTCGCGGGCAGCCCGGGGACCACGACTCATGCGAATTGTCCAGCGTTCGCATCCGTCACGTGCTTATTTGGTTTCCCTTTGCAATCACACCCCCAGCAGCAGCCGGCGCGGGTCCTCGACGCACTCCTTCACCCGCACCAGGAACGACACCGCCTCGGAGCCGTCGATGATGCGGTGGTCGTAGCCCAGGGCGAGGTACATCATCGGTCGCACCTCCACCTTGCCGCCGATGGCCACCGGCCTCTCCTGGATCTTGTGCATTCCCAGGATCGCCGATTGCGGCGGGTTGAGGATCGGGGTCGACATCAGCGAGCCATACACGCCGCCATTGGTGATGCTGAACGTGCCGCCCGCCAGCTCATCAAGCTTCAGCGCGCCGTCGCGCGCCCGGCGGCCGAAATCGGCGACGGCGCGCTCGATCGCGGCGAGGTCCATCTGGTCGGCATCGCGGATCACCGGCACGACGAGGCCGCTCGCCCCGCCCACCGCAATGCCCATGTTGACGTAGCGATGATAGACGATGTCCTCGCCGTCGATCTCCGCGTTCACCGCCGGGAACTCGCGAAGCGCGGCGACGCAGGCGCGCACGAAGAAGCCCATGAAGCCCAGCCGCGTGCCGTCGTGGCGCTTCTCGAACGCCTCCCGGTACTCGCGGCGCAGCGCCATCACCGCGCTCATATCCACCTCGTTGAAGGTGGTCAGCATCGCCGCGGTGTTCTGTGCCTCCTTCAGGCGCGTCGCGATGGTGCGCCTCAGGCGCGTCATGCGGACGCGCTCTTCGCGCGCGTCCGCCTCGCGCGGGGCCTTCGCCACCGGCGCCACTGGCAGGGGAGCTGGGCGGTTGATGAAGGCGAGCACATCGCCCTTCGTCACCCGCCCGTCCCTGCCGGTGCCGGAGACTTCGGCCGGCGCGACGTGCTGCTCCTCCATCAGCTTCGCGGCCGAGGGCATCGGCGGAGGCGACGCAGGAAGCGCGGCAGGACGCGCGACGGGACCGAGCGGACGCGGCGGCGGGTTGATGCCGGGCGGGGGATTGGCGGCCGCGCGCGGCGCTGGTTCCGGGGCAGGCGCGGGTGCCGGCGGCGCGGCGGGCTTCGCCGCCGCCGAGGCGCCGGCACCGTCCAGCAGCGCGAGCACAGTACCCACCTCCACCTCAGCCCCCTCCTGGGCGCTAATCGTCGACAGCACGCCGGCGTTGGGTGCGTTCACCTCGACGGTGACCTTGTCGGTCTCCAGTTCCACCAGCGGCTCGTCGGCGGCGACCGAATCGCCCGCATGCTTCAGCCAGCGCGCTACTGTGGCGCTGGTCACGCTCTCGCCCAAGGCGGGCACCTTGATCTCGGTGGCCATCCTCCTCCCCTTACGCGCGCAATGCGTCGGTCACGAGCGCAGCCTGCTCCGACGCGTGCGTGCGCGCCGTGCCGGTCGCCGGGCTGGCAGCCGCGGCGCGGCCCACATAGCGGGGCCGCTTCGCGATGCCGTCCAGCCTGCCGAGCACCGCCTCGAGGCGCCGGTCGACGAACGTCCAGGCGCCGTTGTTCTCCGGCTCCTCCTGGCACCAGACCAGCTCGGCATCGCGGTACGGCGCGAGTGCCTTCCCGAGCGACTTTTCCGGGAAGGGATAGATCTGCTCGAGCCGCAGGATCGCCACGTCGTTGATCTCGCTCTCCCGTCGCGCGGCGAGCAGGTCGTAGTAGACCTTCCCCGTGCAGAGCACGACGCGCCGCACGGCCTCGTCCGGCGCGATGCGATCGACCTCCGGGATGACGAACTGGAATGCGCTGCCGGTCGCCATCTCGTGGAGCGGCGAGACCGCGAGCTTGTGGCGCAGCAGCGATTTCGGCGTGAACACGACCAGCGGCTTGCGGAAGTTGCGCCGCAACTGGCGGCGCAGCGCGTGGAAATAGTTCGCGGGCGTGGTCAGGTTGCAGACCGCCATGTTGCGCTCGGCGCAGAGCTGCAGATATCGCTCCATGCGGGCCGAGGAGTGCTCGGGCCCTTGCCCCTCGTAGCCATGCGGCAGCAGCAGGGTGAGGCCAGACATGCGCAGCCACTTGGTCTCCCCGCTCGCCAGGAACTGGTCGATGATGACCTGCGCGCCGTTGGCGAAATCGCCGAACTGCGCCTCCCATAGCACCAGCGTGCGCGGATCGGCGAGCGAGTAGCCGTATTCGAAGCCGAGCACGCCGGCTTCCGATAGCAGTGAGTTGTAGATCTCGATCCGCGTCTGGTCGGGCGCGATGTTGTTCAGCGGGACGTATTCGTTCTGGCTCTCCTGGTCGATCAGCACCGCGTGCCGCTGGCTGAACGTGCCGCGCTGCGTGTCCTCGCCCGAAAGCCGGACGCGGTGCCCTTCCAGCAACAGCGTGCCAAAGGCGAGCGCCTCGCCGGTCGCCCAATCGATGCCCTCTCCGGTCTCGATCATCTTTCGCTTGGCGTCGAGCTGACGCGCGATCTTGGGGTTGAGGTGGAATGCCTCCGGCACGCGGGCGAGCGACAGCCCGACGCGGCGCAGCACAGCCGGCTCGACGCCGGTCGCGCATTCAGCGTGTTCCGGCTCGCCCTCCGGGCGGGACAGTCCCGACCAGTGACCTTCCAGCCAATCGGCCTTGTTGGGCTTATAGGATTGCGCCGCCTGGTTCGCGGCTTCCAGCTTCGCGGCGTACTCGTCCCACATCGCCTTGGATTCGTCGGTGGTAACGACGTTCTCCGCCGCCAGGCGCTCGGCGTACAGCGTGCGCGTCGTCTTCTGCGCGGCGATGGCGCGGTACATCACCGGCTGGGTGAAGGCGGGCTCGTCCGTCTCGTTGTGGCCATGGCGACGGTAGCAGACGATGTCGAGCACGACGTCGGCACCGAAGCGCATCCGATACTCGGCGACCATCCGGGAGCAGAAGACGACCGCCTCCGGATCGTCGCCATTCACATGCAGGATCGGCGCCTGGATCGCCTTGGCGACATCGGTGCAATAAAGGCCGGAATAGGCGTGCGCCGGGACGGTCGTGAACCCGATCTGGTTGTTCACGATCACATGCACGGTCCCGCCGGTGCGGTAGCCGATAAGCTGACTCATCGCCAGCGTCTCGTAGACCAGCCCCTGGCCGGCAAAGGCGGCGTCCCCGTGCATCAGGATCGCCATGACGGAGCGGCGCGCCTGGGTGTCTCCTGCCTGATCCTGACGCGCACGCACTTTGCCCTCGACGACGGGATCGACCGCCTCCAGATGCGAGGGGTTGGGTTGCAGCGACAGGTGGACCGGACGGCCGGCGGCGTCGATGTCGGTGGACGTGCCGAGATGGTATTTCACGTCGCCCGAGCCCTGCACGTCGTCGGGCTTGTAGCTCTCGCCGCCGAATTCGCTGAACACGGCGGTCAGCGGCTTCTGCACGATGTTCACGAGCGTGTTCAGCCGCCCGCGATGCGGCATGCCGATCGCGATCTCGTTCACTCCGCTCGCGGCCGCCGTCGCGATGATCGCGTCCACTGCCGGGATGGTGACCTCCGCACCCTCCAGCCCAAACCGCTTCGTGGTGACGTAGCGACGCTGGCAGAACGCCTCGAATCCCTCAGCCTCGGTCAGCTCGCGCAAAATGGTCCGCTTGGCCTCGGCGTCGAACCCGGTCTTCCACGGCGCGCCCTCGACCTTCTGCTGGATCCAAGCCTTCTGCCCGGGATCCTGAATGTGCATGAACTCGACGCCGACATGCCCGCAATAGGTTTCCCGCAGGATGGCGACGATCTCGCGCAGGGTCGCGGTCTCGCGGCCAAGGACGTTGTCGATGAAGATCGGCCGATCGAGGTCGGCGTCAGTAAAACCATAGCTCGCCGGGTCGAGTTCGGGATGGCGCGGCGGCACGACCAGGCCCAGCGGATCGAGGCGAGCCTCCAGATGGCCGCGCACGCGATAGCTGCGGATCAGCATCAGCGCCCGCAGGCTGTGGACGATTGCCGCCCGGGACGCGATGCCGGCGTCCGCCGCCGGGATGCGGGCGGGTAGATCGTCGTGACGCGGCGCCCAGGAAGCGCCGGTCGAATCCTCAAGGACGGCGCGAGACTCCTCGTTCAGCGCGCCGAACAGGTCGGCGAAGCTCCGATCGACAGAGCCGGGATCGCTGGCCCAGCGGGCATAGAGATTGCCCAGGAACGCAGCATTCGCGCCGCTAAACGCCGAGCCGAGGATATCGATCCCTGCCATGCGGGTGCCTTCCCATGTCTGCCGCCCACGCGCAAACCCGCCTCTGCATCCGGGGAGGAGGGGCGGGTTCGGCTGCTAGATAATGCGGGTCACGTGGTTACGAGAGTCTGACCGATAGCGCACTGGGTTGATGGCGTTGCATAGGTACACGCCGCAGCGGCGCGGGCAGCGGATGGCCGAGGTGGTCCCTAAACCTATCCCCGTAGAACCTCCACCATGGTGCTCCCCAGCGCCGCCGGGCTCTCCGCGACATGCACGCCCGCCGCGCGCAACGCGTCCATCTTCGCCGCCGCGGTGTCCCGCCCGCCGCTGATGACGGCGCCTGCGTGGCCCATGCGCCGGCCCGGCGGCGCGGTCGCGCCGGCGATAAAGCCGACCGTCGGCTTCTTGACGTTGCTGCGGGCGAGGAACTCGGCGGCGTCGATCTCGCTTTGGCCGCCGATCTCGCCGATCAGCACGATCTGCTGTGTCTCGGGATCGGCGAGGAACATCTCCAGTACTTCGATGAAGTCGGTGCCCTTCACAGGGTCGCCGCCGATGCCGACGCAGCTGCTCTGCCCGAGTCCGGCCGCCGTGGTCTGCGCCACCGCCTCGTAAGTCAGCGTCCCCGATCGCGAGACGATGCCGACCGAGCCGCGCCGATGGATATGGCCTGGCATGATCCCGATCTTGCATGCGTCGGGCGTGATGACGCCCGGGCAGTTCGGCCCGATCAGGCGAGAGGAAGACCCGCTCAGTGCCCGCTTCACCCGCACCATGTCGAGGACGGGTATGCCCTCGGTGATGCAGACGATGAGCGGGATCTCGGCGTCGATCGCCTCCAGGATCGCATCCGCCGCGAAGGGGGGCGGCACATAGATGCCGGTTGCCGTCGCGTCCGTCGCCTCCCGCGCCTGCATCACCGTGTCGAACACCGGCAATTCGAGATGCCGGCTGCCGCCCTTGCCGGGCGTCACCCCGCCCACGACCTTGGTGCCGTAGGCGATCGCCTGCTCGGAGTGGAACGTGCCCTGGGCCCCGGTGAAGCCCTGGGTGATCACACGGGTATTCGCGTCGACCAGGATCGCCATCAGGCTGCCTCCGCCACCGCCTTGACCACCTTCTCGGCGGCGTCGGCGAGATTGTCGGCGGCGATGATCGGCAGGCCGGACTTGGCCAGGATTTCCTTGCCCAGATCGACGTTGGTCCCTTCCAGCCGCACGACAAGCGGGACCGAGAGCTTCACCTCCCGCGCCGCCGCGACCACGCCTTCCGCGATCACGTCGCAGCGCATGATGCCGCCGAAGATGTTGACCAGGATGCCCTCGACGTTCGGATCGGACAGGATGATCTTGAACGCCGCCGTCACCCGCTCCTTGGTCGCGCCGCCGCCGACGTCGAGGAAGTTCGCCGGCGCCGAGCCGTAGAGCTTGATGATGTCCATGGTCGCCATCGCGAGCCCGGCGCCGTTCACCATGCAGCCGATCGTGCCGTCCAGCGCGATGTAGTTTAGTCCGTGCCGGCTCGCCTCCAGCTCCTTTGGGTCCTCCTCGGATTCGTCGCGCAGCTTCTCGAGCTCCGGATGGCGAAACAGCGCGCTGTCGTCAAAGCTCATCTTGGCATCGAGCGCCAGCACCTCGCCCGCGGCCGTCACGACGAGCGGGTTGATCTCGACGATCCCGCAATCGAGACCCACGAAGGCTCGGTACATGGCGTCGACGAAGCGCGCGAAGGCGCCGACCTGCTTGCCGGTCAGCCCGAGGCCGAACGCGAGGCGGCGGGCGTGAAAGCCCTGGATGCCGGTCGCCGGGTCGACGGTCACGCGCAGGATCTTCTCGGGGCTGTGCGCCGCCACCTCCTCGATCTCCATGCCGCCTTCTGAGGACGCCATCACCATGATGCGTCCGGAGTTCCGGTCCACCAGAAGCGAGAGATAGAGCTCGCGGGCGATGTCGCTGCCGGCCTCGACATAGACCCGATGTACCTTCCGCCCGGCGGGGCCGGTCTGCTTGGTTACCAGCACGCGCCCGATCATCGCCTCGGCAGCGGCGCGCGCTTCCTCGGCCGAGCGGGTGATCCGCACGCCGCCCTTCCCGTTCGAGTCGTTGGCGAAGCGCCCGGCACCCCGCCCGCCCGCATGGATCTGCGCCTTCACGACGAACACCGGCCCGGGCAGCTTGCCTGCCGCCGCCACCGCCTCATCTGGCGTCCAGGCCACATGACCCTCCGCCACGGCGACGCCATAGCCGCGCAGCAGCTCCTTCGCCTGATACTCGTGGATGTTCATCGCGCTACCCGACCAGCTGCTTGGACGCCTCGATCAGCTCCCTTACCGCGGCGCAGGATTTGTCGAACGCCGCCTTCTCCCGCGGGTCGAGCTCGATCTCGACGATCCGCTCCACCCCGTTGGCGCCGATCACCACCGGCACGCCGACATAGAGGTCGCGGATGCCGTACTCGCCGTTGAGGTACGCCGCGCAGGGCAGCACCCGGCGCTTGTCCTTGAGGTAGCTCTCCGCCATGGCGATCGCCGCCGACGCGGGCGCATAGAAGGCGCTGCCCCGCTCCAGCAGCTTGACGATCTCCCCGCCGCCGTTCGCCGTCCGGGTGACGATCGCGTCGATCTTCGCCTGCGTCGTCCAGCCCATCTTGATGAGGTCGGGAATCGGAATGCCGGCTACCGTCGAGTAGCGCGTCAGCGGCACCATGGAATCGCCATGCCCGCCCAGCACGAAGGCGGTCACGTCCTCGACCGACACGTTTAGCTCACGGGCGAGGAACAGGCGGAAGCGGGAGCTGTCGAGCACGCCCGCCATCCCGACCACCCGGTTCGCCGGCAGCCCCGACTTCTCCTTCATCACCCAGACCATCGCGTCGAGCGGATTGGTGATGACGATGACGAACGCATTCGGGCAGTGCGTCTTGATGCCGTCGGCGACCTGCGCGATCACCCCGGCGTTCTTGCCGATCAGGTCATCGCGCGACATGCCGGGCGTGCGCGGGAAGCCTGCGGTGACGATCACCACATCGGCGCCGGCGATCGCCGCGTAGTCCGAGCCGCCCGTCATCATAGCGTCGAACCCCTCGACGGGGCCGGACTGCATCAGGTCGAGCGCCTTGCCCGCCGCCACCCCGCCGAACACGTCGAACAGCGCGACGTCCCCCAATTCCTTCAGTCCGACCAGATGGGCAAGCGTGCCGCCAATATTGCCGGCGCCGATGAGGGCAATCTTGTTGCGGGCCATGGGGATCCTCGTGACGGAAGAATGCTCGCGAGCGTGCCACGGGAGGGGCGTCCGCGACGCGCCCGTTTGCTAGCCCAATGGTTCCCGGCGGGCAAGGCGAGCGGATATCGCCATGCTAGCTTCCGCGAGCCGCAAACGATTGGCCACGCTTGCGCTGAGGCCGCAGTCTTGATATTTACGAATGGTAAATACATCCAGTAGATGCGTGGGGCACCCAAAGCGCGATCTTGGGAGCCGGGCGCTACGCGATGGAATTCGAATGGGATGAGAACAAGCGTCGCAGGAATTTGGAGAAGCACGACATCGACTTCCTGGATGCCGACCTCATCTTCGGAAGCCCGCACCTGCTCGAACAAGCGCGAACGGTGGATGACGAGCAGCGCTGGTTAGCGGTGGGGATGATCGAGGATGTCCATGTCACCGCCGTGTTCACCCATCGAGGTGACGCCATTCGGATCATCTCAATAAGGAAGGCGCGAGATGCGGAGAGAAGGAAGTATCAGGAGGTTTTCCGGCGCTGAACTGGCGGTTCGCCGTACGCGCGGGGAAAGCCAGACCGATCGCGAGCGACTGCGCTTGAAGACGGCAGCGGAGCTGGAGCTTGAGATCGCCGACGACCCGGATTTCCGCGATGAGGCAGTGGACTGGTATAAAGCCGCCGTGGCCGTCATGCCGACGCCGAAGAAGCTGCTTTCCCTTCGCCTCGACACCGACATTGTCGAGTGGTTCAAGCAACAGGGACCGGGGTACCAGACCCGGATCAACGCCGCCTTGCGAGCGTTCGTCCAGCAGGCGAAGAAGCGGCGAGCTTAAGCCGACATATGCTGCCGCTCACCCCAGATGCGGCAGCGCCAGCCAGTCCTTCCCCTGCATCTCCGTCAGCCGTGACGCGGTGCGCTCGAACATCCTCGCGTTCTCCCCCCGGGCGTAGAGCTGATCCGGCATCGCGTCGGCCGAGGCAAGCAGCTTCACGCGGTGGTCGTACAGCGTGTCGATCAGCGTGATGAAGCGGCGCGCCTCGTCGAAATTGTCGGGGGACAGGCGGGGAATGTCGTCGACGATCAGCGTGTGATAGGTCGTCGCGAGCGCCAGATAATCGCCCGGCCCGAGCGCGGCGGCGCACAGCGCGTCGAACTCGAAGCGGGCGACCCCTTCCGCGGCGAGCGGCACTAGCAGCGGGCGGCCCATCACCATCAGCGTCTCGGGCTCGCCCGCCGCGCCGTCCGTGAGCTCGGCGAAGGCCTGGTCGAGCTCACGCCGGGCGCGCTGATCGGCGGGGACATGCCACGTCCTCAGCTCGCGCAGCTTGCCCCGCCGGAAATCCCGCGCCGCATCCATCTCCAACACATCGACATGCTGCTTCAGAATGGCGATGAACGGCAGGAAGGCATCGCGCCCCGGCTGGCCCCGGAAAAGCTCGTCCGGGGGTATGTTTGAGGTCGTCACCAGCACCACGCCGCGATCGAACAGCGCCTCGAACAGCCGGCCGAGGATCATCGCGTCGGCGATGTCGTTGACCTGGAACTCGTCGAGGCACAGCAACGCTGCCTCGGCGGCGACGGAGTCGGCGAGCGGCGGGATCGGATCCTCGATCTCCGGATGGGCGCGCTTGAACTCATGGAAGCGCGCGTGCGCCTGCTGCATGAACTGATGGAAGTGCAGGCGCCGCTTGCGCGTCACGGCGGCGGCGGCAAAGAACAGGTCCATCAGCATGGATTTGCCGCGCCCGACCGCTCCCACGAGATAGAGGCCGCGCGGTGCATCCGAGCCTTCCTCGGCGCCACGCCAGCGCCGCAGACGCCCGAGGAACCCCTCGCCGGCGGCGGGATGCGCCGGCGGGTCGTAGCCGCGCAGCCGCGACCACAAATCCTGCAGCCGCGCGGCGGTCTTGGCCTGAGCGGGGTCGGCGGCAAGCTCGCCCCGCGCCACCATCGCTCGGTAGGCCGGCAGGGGCCCGGCATCCGTTGGCGCGAGGGGCGTGTCCATGCGGCGCGCCGCTTAGCGCGGATCGCGAAATGCTTCAACGCGTCCGGACTTATGCTAAAGCCGCCGCGGCAGGAGGCAGGATGATCGAGCTCGACTACACGGCGCTGCAACAGGTCCCGCTGGGGACCGACCCCTTTCCCCATGTGCTGGTGCCGGGCTTCGTGCCGCCCGCCAACCTGCGCGCGGTGGTGGCCGACCTGCCCTCGATCGGGCAGCGCGGCTCCTTTCCGATCGAGGCGCTGCGCCTCGGCCCGGCGGCTCGCGCGCTGATGGAGGAGATGCAGGGGGCTCGGCTGCGAGATGCGATAGCCGCACGCTTCGGTCTTGACCTGTCCGATGCGCCGGTGATGGCGACGTTGCGCGGACGCACCACGGAACGGGACGGCCATATCCACGCCGAATTCGACCGCCAAGCGCGTCACGGTGCTGCTCTACCTGAACCCGGAGACCGACGCGTTTCGCCAGCATGAGGGCTGTCTTCGGCTACTTCGCGGGCCGCGCGACCTCGATGACTACGCGGTCGAGGTGCCGCCGGTGAACGGCACGCTGCTCGTCTTCCCGAATGCCGCCAATGCCTGGCACGGGCACAAGACCTTCATCGGTCCCCGCTACACCGTGCAGCTCAACTACATGACGACCGACGCCAAGGCTCGGGGTGAGCTGCGTCGGCACCGCCTGTCCGCGGTCGTCAAGCGCCTCACCCGTGCGGCATGACCACGTTCGAGGCGCCGCCCATGACCGACACGCGGATTCAGCCGGTGATCCTTTCCGGCGGCACGGGCACACGGCTCTGGCCGGTGTCGCGCGAGAGTTTCCCCAAACAGCTCTGGCCGCTGCTCTCGGCCCGCACCATGATCCAGGAGACCTCGCTGCGCGCGCACGGTCCCGGGTTTGCCCCCCCGATCGTCGTCTGCAACCAGGAGCACCGGTTCCTGGTCGCCGAGCAGCTCCGCGAGGCGGGCGTGGAGGGCGCGCGCATCGTACTGGAGCCGGTCGGACGGAACAGCGGCCCCGCGATCGCGGCGGCCGCGCTGCTGGTGGCCGAGGCCGATCCAGACACGGTCCTGTGGATGATGCCCGCCGATCACGCGATCGCCGACCTCGCGGGGATGCACCAGCATCTCGCGGAGGCGGCGGCGGTAGCGGCCAAGGGGCGCGTCGTGCTGTTCGGGATGCGGCCGACGGCGCCGGAGACCGGCTATGGCTATATCGAGGCCGACGCGGCGGCGGATGCGACCGGCGTGCGCGACGTGCGCCGCTTCATCGAGAAGCCGGACGCCGCGACGGCGGCCGAATTCGCCGCCTCGGGCCGCCACCTGTGGAACTCCGGCATGTTCGTCTTCACCGCCCGCACGCTGGAGCAGGAGCTGGCGGCCCATGCGCCGGACGTGCTCGAGGCAATACGCCGGGCGGTGGCCGCGCGTATGGTCGATCTCGACTTCATCCGCCTCGAGCCGGAGGCGTTCCGCGCCTGCCCCTCGATCAGCCTCGACCACGCGGTCGCCGAGCGGACCAGCCGGGCGGCGGTCATTCCGGCCGACATCGGCTGGTCGGATGTGGGGAGCTGGGATGCGCTCTGGGAACGGGCGCCCAAGGACGAGCGGGGCAACGCGACGAGCGGCGATGCGATCCTGGAGAATACCGATAATTGCTACGTCCGCAGTGGCGACGGGATGCTCGCCGCCGTGGTCGGGCTCAAGGACACGGTATTGGTGGTGACCGAGGATGCGGTGCTGGCAGCGCATCGAGAGCATGCGCAGGACGTGAAGGCGCTGGTCGACCGGCTCAAGCGCGACGGGCGCGCGGAGGCGAGCACGCATAACCGCGTCTACCGCCCCTGGGGCCACTACGAGGCACTGATCCGCGGCGAGCGGTTCCAGGTCAAGCGAATCGTGGTCAAGCCAGGCGCGCGGCTTTCCCTCCAGAAGCACTTCCACCGGGCGGAGCACTGGGTGGTGGTGACCGGGAGCGCAATTGTCACACGCGGGGAAAAGCGGGAGCTGCTCCACGAGAACGAGAGCGTCTACATCCCGCTGGGCGAGATCCACAGGCTGGAGAACCCGGGCAAGATTCCGCTGGCGCTGATCGAGGTCCAGTCAGGCGCCTATCTGGGCGAGGACGACATCGTCCGGATCGAGGATACCTACGGGCGGTCGTAGGGCACGTTTAGGCAGCAGGACTCCCGTCCTGCCTGCGAAGCCGGGCATCCATTGTCAGGCGTCCGCCGCCGGGTGTCGCAAATGCCAGAGCCGCTCGTGCGCGGCAACCAGACTTTCCATGTTTCGCCGGCGGCTGTTGTCCGGGTTCAGGGGACGCCGCGTCAGCATCATCTCCAAGACGTGGAGGATTTGCTCCGCGACCTCCAGATCGCCTTGGTCACAGGCATGGTGGAAGGCGATCAGGATCTTGTCGGATAACCGCCGGCTATAGCGCGGGGCACCGGTCACGGTCGCGGGGGGCGCCTCAAGAATGCCGACCTCGATTTCGCTCACGCTGCCCCCCGTAGCGTCTTATCACGGGACTTGCACGGCTCTTCTGTTCAATCCTGAACGCGAAGACACCAGTCAGTGATCTCACGGAAACGTTATCTCCGTCTTCCCGAAAGTTCAAGCCTTTTTCCTACGCTGCGAATGCTTCTTCCCAGGAACCAACCGTTGATGCCTTGCTGTATTCCGTGGACCGGTTCTCGAAGAAGTTCGCATGCTCCACCGCGTTGAGCATCTCGTCGAGCCACGCCAGGGGATTTCGTTCTACCCGGAACAGCGGATCGAGGCCGAGTTGCACCAGCCGACGGTCGGCAATGTAGCGAATATAGAACTTTACCTCCTCAGCTGTCAGTCCCTCCACCGCGCCCTGCTCGAAGGCAAGGTCGATGAAAGCGTCCTCGTGGGCGACGATGGTCGCGCAGACCTCCTCGATCTCGTGGCGCAGCCGCTCGGTCCAGATGTCGGGATTCTCCTGCACGAAGGTCCGGAACAGCCGGATCATCGACACGCAGTGCAGCGTCTCATCGCGCACCGACCAGGAGATGATTTGTCCCATGCCCTTCATCTTCCCGAAGCGCGGGAAGTTCAGGAGGATGGCGAAGGAGGCGAAGAGCTGCAGCCCTTCGGTGAACGCGCCGAAGGCAGCCAGCGTCTTGGCGATATCGTGCCTGCTGCCGACCGAGAAGCCCTGCATATAGTCGAACTTGTCCTTCATCTCCTTGTAGCGGAGGAACGCCTGGTACTCGGCCTCCGGCATCCCGATCGTGTCGAGCAGATGGCTGTAGGCGGCGATATGGACCGTCTCGATATTCGAGAATGCCGACAGCATCATGAGCACCTCGGTCGGTTTGAAGACCTGGCTGTAGTGCTTCATGTAGCAATTATTCACCTCCACATCCGCCTGCGTAAAAAAGCGAAAGATCTGGGTAAGGAGGTTGCGCTCGCCGTCCGTCAGATTGCGGTGCCAGTCCTTCACGTCGTCCGCGAGGGGAACCTCCTCGGGAAGCCAATGGACTCGCTGCTGCGTGAGCCACGCCTCGTAGGCCCAAGGATAGCGGAACGGCTTGTAGACCGGGTTCTCGGTCAACAGGCCGCCAGTTGCCAGCCCGAGAGCACTGCCGTCCATCGCGAACCTCTCTTTTGGCCGCTTCGCTTCTCGCGAATCGCCACGACATATTCTCGTCCTCACGCTGCCTGATAGCCAGGGGTTCGACACAGGTTTCCGACCATGAGCATGCCTCTCGAAGACTATGGCCTGATCGGCGACGGCCAGACCGTGGCCCTTGTGTCACGCCAGGGCGCGATCGACTGGCTATGCCTGCCGCGTTTCGACAGCGACGCTTGCCTCGCGGCCCTGCTCGGTGACGAGCAGCACGGTTCCTGGCGGATTGGCCCCGCGGCCGCGGGATGGCGCATCACCCGGCGCTACCGTCCCGACACGCTGATCCTTGAAACCGAGTTCGCCCGCGGGCCCAACGCCGTCCGGCTGACCGACTTCATGCCGATGCGCTCGGGTGCACCCGTGCTGATCCGAATCGTGACTGGACTCGGCGGTCAGGTCGACCTGCGCCTCGATCTGCGGCTGCGCTTTGACTACGGCCTGATCTCCCCCTGGCTGCGGGCGTGTCCGGACGGCAGTGTTCAGGGGGTCGTGGGGCCGGACATGGTGACGCTGCGCGCCCCGGTGCCGCTAGCTGTCAGCGCCGGCCGTGTCGGCGCCGATTTCACCGCCTCGGCGGGGCAGACGTTCGCCTTCACGCTGACCCACAGCGCCCCCAACGACGCCGTTCCCGCTGTCGTGAAACCCGCTGCGGCGCTCGCCGCCACCGAGCGGTTCTGGCGCGAGTGGATCGGCCGCTTCGACCGCCCCACGCATTGGCCGGCGGCTACGAGTCGCTCTCTCCTCACCCTGAAGGCGCTCGTGCACCAGCCGAGCGGCGGGCTGCTGGCCGCGCCGACGACCTCCTTGCCGGAGGCGATCGGGGGTTCGCTGAACTGGGACTACCGCTACTGCTGGCTGCGGGACGCGACGTTTACCGTGGGTGCGTTGCTGAACGCTGGATACCGCGAGGAGGCGATCGCCTGGCGGGACTGGATGCTGCGCGCGATTGCCGGGCAGCCCGACAAGCTCCAGACCATGTACCGCGTCGACGGCGGACGGCATGTTGCGGAGCGCGAGGTGCCCTGGCTCCCTGGCTACGAGGGCTCCTGCCCCGTCCGGGTTGGTAACCGCGCCGCCGAGCAGGAGCAGACCGACATTTTCGGCGAGCTGATCGACGCGCTCCACCTGATGCGACAGGCTGGCATTCCGGAAAGCGAGCATGGCCCGCTGACCGAGCGCGCCCTTCTCGAACGCCTGGAGGAGACCTGGCCGCAAGGCGGGCACGGGTTCTGGGAGGATCGTGGTGAGCCGCATCGGCACACCTACGCCAAGGCGATGGCGTGGACCGGAGTGGATCGCTTCCTGCGCGGCATGACGCGGACCGATTCGGGTCGATCCGGATTTGCTCACCCGACTTCGGACGCTGCGCCAGCGGATCCACGAGGAGGTGTGCACACTCGGGTTCGACCATACACGCGGGCACTTCGTCGCCACCTATGGCGGTCGGCATCTCGACGCCAGCCTGCTGCTGCTCGCCCCGATGGGGTTCCTGCCGGTCGACGACCCGCGCATGGCCGCGACGATCGCGGCAGTCTCGCGCGACCTGACCGAATGCGGTCTGGTGCTGCGCAAGTCGCGTGAGCAAGCGCCGGACGAGGGGGCGTTCCTCCCCTGCACCTGCTGGCTCGCCGATGTGCGGGCGATGCAGGGCCGCGAGGCGGAAGCGGCCGATCTCCTGGAACGGGTACTCTCCGTCACCAATGACCTCGGCCTGCTGTCGGAGGAATACGACACCGGGCGCCAGCGGCTATGCGGCAACTTCCCGCAGGCTCTGACACATCTCGCCGTGCTCAACACCACGCTGGGACTGTCCGGGCCGGTGCTGCAGCGCGCCGGCGGGTAGCTCAGCCGGCTCGAACCTCCAACTCCGTCAGGCCGGCGGCCAGCACGGCGATCAGGTCGGGAAGGCGGAGCGCGACGCAGCCGTCGGTCGGGCCGAAGTCGTCACGGGCGACGTGCAGAAAGATCGCCGAGCCCTCGCCCCGGCGGACCGGCGAATCGTTCCAGCCGAGGACGCCCATTACGTCGTAGAGCCCATCCGCACGCCACAACTCCTCATGGCTGGCTTGGCAGGGCAGCCGCACCAGGCGGTTGTACGAGGGATCGGCGGGATCGTCGCACCAGCCATCGTTCGGCGCGATGGGCTCGAGAGGCACCGCGCAGGCGGGCGGGCGCAGACGATCGGCACGATAGAACACCCGGCGAAGCGGCAGCACGCCCGCGGGTGTCGCGCCGTCGCCTTCCCTCTTGTGTGCGCTCACCCCGCCCCGGCCAAGCGCGGCACGGAAGACGTGACCACCCAGGGCCAGCCTGCCCTCGGGATGGATGATCGCCCGCATCGTCAGTCCAGCAGATGCCCGAACCGCCGGGCCTTGGTTGCGAGATAGCGGTCATTCACCCCGTTCGGGGCGAAGGCATGCGGGACCCGTCCAGCGACATCGATGCCGCAGGCCGAAAGGGCCGCGATCTTGTCGGGGTTGTTGGTCAGCAGGCGCACGCGATGCAGCCCGAGCGCCTCCAGCATGGTGGCCGCGACCAGGAAGTTGCGCTCATCGGCGCCCCACCCGAGCGCCCGGTTGGCGTCCAGCGTGTCGAGCCCGCGATCCTGCAACGCGTAGGCCCGCAGCTTGTTCACCAAGCCGATCCCCCGGCCCTCCTGCGCGAGATAGAGCAGCACGCCCGCGTGCTCTTGCGCCATGCGTCGGATCGCGCCTTGCAGTTGCAGGCCGCAATCGCAGCGAAGGCTCCCGAGCAGGTCGCCGGTGAAGCACTCCGAATGCAGGCGCACGAGCGGTGCTTCGAGCGAGGAAGGGTCGCCCACCACGATCGCCAGATGCTCGACGCCGCCATCGTCCGTGCGAAAGGCGATAATGGTGGTATCCGATGCCGCCTCCAGCGGCACGCGGGCCTCGGTGACCCGCGTCAACCCGGCAATTCCGGCGGTGGGGTAAGCGGCGGCGTCCGCGATGGGGACGCTGAGCAGGCTGCGTCGGCTGACCTCGGCCGCCGCATTGTGGATCGGCTCGGCGGCAATGCAGGCGGGCAGCAGGCGCGAGAGCTTGACCAGCGCGAGCGCGCCGCTCGCCGCCTCCGGCGCGCCCACCGCAACGGGGGCTTCAGCCCGCGCCTGCTCAAGCATCGGGTCGGCCAGCGCCTGCAGGGCCGCGGGAGAGAAAAGCGCGGGCGTCAACCGAAGCGCGACCGCCGCATCGGCCGACGGCACCGGCCGGTGCAGTATGGCCGCCGCGCGCGTCGGCGCCAGCAGCATAACCGCTTGCCCAGCAGCCAACTCCTTGAATTCCCTTAGCCCGTGCTCCCCGGCGGTTTCCGCGGCGAGAATGACGAGCGGCGCGGACCCGCTCAGCAGCACGGGAAGCCCGCGGCGCAGATCGGCGGCGGCACGATGGACCGCGCGCATCCAGCCCGGAGAAGGCGGGTCGCCGGCGCTGGCGCTCGCGGAGGAGAGGGTCATTGGAGCCTTCATGGATGGAACCATCGAGAGGGGCGTAATTTGGTCAAGATTGGCAGCGACCTTGCGCACTGGCCAGACACGCCGCCCTATTCGGCGTCGTTTGCCTGTCCATATGGTGTGCCGCGGCGGAGCCATCAGCTTGGCGGCTCGCGAGCATGTGAGCGCGTGATTTCGCACGTCACACGTTCGGAGTATGCAATGGGACGCGAGCTTTGCGTAGGTTTCTATGGAACGGCCGCCCTGCCTGTGCTGTTCACGCCAGCGTATAACGAGGCGGAGAGGACCTTGCCGTGCCGCTTGGCGAAGGAATGCAACGAATGTCGAATGAACGACCCATCCTGATCGTCGACGATGATGACGACCTCCGCAAGACGCTCGCCGAGCAGTTCGGCGTCGACCGGGAGTTCGTTCCGGTCGAGGCGGCAACCATTGCGGAAGCCGAGGAACGGCTGAACGGCCGCGATTCACGGTTTGACGCCGTTATCCTCGACGTGGGCCTGCCCGACGGCGATGGCCGGGATTTCTGCGTGAGGCTGCGCCGACAAGGCCACAAGATGCCCGTGATCATGCTTACGGGATCGGATGCCGAAACGGACGTGATTCGCGGCCTCGATTCGGGGGCGAACGACTACATGGCCAAGCCGTTCCGCCTGGGCGAGCTGCTCGCGCGGGTGCGGGCGCAGCTCCGCATCTTCGAGAACAGCGAGGACGCGGTCTTCACCATCGGCCCCTACACGTTCCGCCCGTCGGCGAAGCTGCTTCACGACCCGAGCAAGAACCGCCGCATCCGCCTCACTGAAAAGGAGGCGGCGATCCTCAAATTCCTCTATCGCGCGGGGGACAGGGCGGTGGCGCGCCAGGTGCTGCTGAACGAGGTCTGGGGCTACAACGCCGCGGTGACCACCCACACGCTGGAGACGCATATCTACCGCCTGCGTCAGAAGATCGAGCCCGACCCGGCCAACGCCCGCCTTCTGGTCACCGAGGGTGGCGGCTATCGCCTCGATCCGGAGGGGGTAAAGCCAGTGATGGCCTGACGGGCCGCCCGCGGCCCAGAGCGGGCGGCGAACGACGCGTCACACGGTCTTCAGAAACTCCGCGAGCTTGAGCGCGGCGGCCGCTTTGTCGATCTGGTCGAGCGCGGCGAGTTCCGCGCCAAGGCGGTCCATCGCGTTCTCGTAGATCTGCCGCTCGCTGAAACTCTGGTCGGGCTGCCCCGCGTTGCGATGAAGATCGCGGACCACTTCGGCGATCGCCAGCGGATCGCCCGAATTGATCTTCGCCTCGTACTCCTGCGCCCGGCGCGACCACATGGTGCGCTTGATGCGCGCCCGGCCTCGAAGCACGTCGAGCGCCTTGTCGAACATCTCGCGCGAGGCGAGCTTACGCAGCCCCGCCGAGCGTGCCTTCGCCACCGGCACGCGCAGCGTCATGCGGTTCTCCTCGAAGGTGATATGGATCAGCTCGAGCTTGTGCCCGGCGATCTCCTCCACCGCGATCCGCTCCACCTTGCCGACGCCATGAGTTGGGTAGACGACATGGTCGCCCGCCACGAACGTCTCCGCCGCGGCCATGGGCCGCTGCATCACGCGCGGGGCGGAACCCGTCTGGTAAGGAATCGCCGGGGCGGGGCGGGGCGGGCTTGGCGCCGCCGTCTGTTCCGGCGCCGCGAAGCCCTGTGGCCTAGGGGCCGGCGCCAGCGCAGGCTTCGCGGTCGGCGCGGCGGGCGTGGCACTATCCTGCTTCTTCGCGACCGGCGCGACCGCCGCGATTGGCCTTGGCGGCGCGGGCTCGGTCCGAACCGCCGCCGCAGGCTTCGCATTCGCCTCTGCCACCTTCCTGGGAGCGGCGATGTCCGGCGCGGCGACCGGTTCGATGCGCCGTGCGGGCGCGACCGAGGCAGCCCTGGCCCGGGCCGGAACAGTCGGTGCCTTGGACCGCGCGACAGAGGCTTTCGCGGCCGGCTTGCTCGCCGCGCGAGCAGGCGCCTTGGTCGTCGGCTTCGCCGGCTTGCGCGCCGCGCGTGTCCGCGCTGCTGGCTTTGCCGCGGGCTTGCGTGCGGATTTGGTGGCCGGCTTGGCTGCGGGTCGTCTGGTCCTGGCCGTCTTGGAGCGCCGCCGACTGGCCGCGGTCTCGACGGGTGTCTTCATCGTTGAGCCCTCATGTCCATGCCGGATCACCGCGCGGCGGACGCCGAAGTATCGCGGCCGCCTGGGATCGGCTCTGTTCAAAAAGGCGCCTCGGGCACGCCGGGACGCTCTGTGGCCTTAGATATAGCATGATTTGCCCCTTTCGTCATGGGGCGGGGGCTACGGGTTCTAGGGCGTTCCGGGCTCGGGATCGAACAGCGTACCCTTGTCCGGCTTGCCCTTCCACTCGTCGGCGTCAGCCGGCGGCTCGCCCTTGCGGGTGATATTGGGCCACATCTGCGCGTAGGTGCGGTTCTGCTCGATCCACGCGGTGGCGCGGTCGTCGCTGTCCGGCAGGATCGCCTCCGCCGGACATTCGGGCTCGCAGACGCCGCAATCAATGCACTCGTCGGGATGGATCACCAGCATGTTGGCGCCCACGTAGAAGCAGTCGACCGGACAGACCTCGACACAATCCATGTATTTGCAGCGAATGCAGCTTTCGTTGACCACGTAGGTCATGCGGACTCCCCAGCCGGTCCTGGCGCGGGCGGATATGACGGCGTTTCTCGGGGTGCGCAAGGCCGGCTCAGGATGATCCCTCCGCCCTCGTCCACCTCCTCGTAGAGCAGCCGCGCCTCGCTTGCCGGCCCGCGTCGCGAGGCCAGTGCGAGCACCCGCAGCACCCGCACGGAGCCATGATGCGCCACGGTCAGCACGTCGCCGACGCGCAGGCGTGCGTGCGCCTTTTCGGTCGGCTGGCGGTTGATGCGGACCCCGCCGAGATTCACCAGCCGAGCGCAGTCGGTGCGCGCCCGCGCGACGCGCGCGCACCAGAGCCAGAGGTCGAGCCGCTGCCAGCCTGTCTCGCCGGCGATCATCGCCGCAGAGCTGCCAACGCGGCGAAGGGGCCATGCGCTTGCGGCGGGGCGGCCGTGCCGGCGACGGGCGTACGTCGGCGGCGCGGCGCGAGCAACATCGGCGGAGCTGGTGGTCCATAAACGCCGGGCTCGAGGCCGCTGCCCGGCACCAGACGGAAGCCCAGCCGGCGCAGCACGATCGGCAGGGTCGCCGCGGGCAAGGAGAACCGGGACGCGAGCCCGGGCGGCAAGGCGATCGCGCCGTGCCGCGCCGCGCGGGCGATCTCGGCGGATACGCGCTCGGCGATGTCGAGCCGGATCAGGGCCGCGCCAGCATCAAGCCACCCCATCGCCTCGGCGAGCCCGGGCGGCCAGTCGCTTGGCGGAATGAGCGACACGGGCCCGCCGCCGGGCAGTTCCGGTAAAGCCAGGCCGTGCCAGAGGGTCCAAAGCCGCGCGCGCATCGCCATCGGGACCGGCTTCAGCATTGCCGGCAGGAACAGCGCGAACCGGCCCATAGTGACGCCCAGCGGCTTGAGCGACCGGCGCATCGCGAGATCGGTTCCGCCCTCGTCGCCCGGGATGACCCCCAGCGCGTCTTCCAGCCGATGCAGGATCCCGCGGAGAGCGGGGTTGGCCGCCGCCCGCGCCACGGCGACGAACAGCGGCGCGAGGTCGTCGCGCACCAGCCCGTCGATCCATCGCTGCAGGCGGACCCGCAGACGCTCCCGCTGCGTGCCGTCAAGGAATTCGCTGCCCAGCACCTCGACATGCGGGCGCAGCACGCTTCGGCCGCGGCGCAAGCGCGCGATCGGATGGCCGTCCCACAGCAAGCGGTGCTCGGGCGTCAGGCGGAACGCCGCGTCCGGCGCCGTCTCAGCCACGGCGACGCGGCGCGGCATCTCCTCGCGCAGCGCCCGCCGCGCGGCTCGCTGGACGGTGCGGCGCGCCTCGCCCTCGGCCGCCGGGTCGGGAATGAAGGTGAAGCCGCCGATATGGCCGACGGGGTGGCCTTCGACCACGACCTCGCCCCTGCGCGTTACCGCCGACAGCAGGTCGGCACCCGCAGCATCCTCCAGCCTGCGCATCAGCAGAGCGGAGCGGCGGTCGACGAAGCGTGCGGTCAGCTGCTCGTGCAACGCGTCGGACAGCAGGTCCTCGACGGCCCTGGCCTTGTCCTGCCAGTGGGCCGCGTCGCGCACCCAGTCCGCGCGGGCGGCGATATAAGACCAGACCCGAATGCCGGCGAGGCGCTGCATCAGCGTGTCGATATCACCCTCCGGCCGGGCGAGGTCCGCGATCTGGCCCGCGAGCCAGTCGGTCGGCAGCGTGCGTTCGGTCGCGATATGGGTGAACACACGCGCGCAGAGCCGGTTGTGCGTCTCGTCGGCGAGCTTGCGGAAGTCCGGTATCTGGCAGGCTTCCCACAGCAGGCGGACCCTGGCGCGGCCCTGTGCGAGCCGCCGCACGTCCGGGTCGCGCGCGAGCGCCATCAGCGTCTCGAGGTCGGAGGCATCGTTACCCTTCAGCAGGCCGGGTCCCGGGACCGGCGCGAGCAGGCTCGCGAGCAGGGCGTCGACCGAGCCCATGCGCAGGTCGGAATTGCGCCAGCACAGATGATCGAGCGCGTCGAATGAATGAGATTCGACCTGGGCGACGATCTCCTCGGGAAGGTCCGGGCAGTCGGCGGTGGTGCCGAACGTGCCGTCACGCATGCCGCGCCCGGCGCGCCCGCCGATCTGGGCGATCTCGGCGGCACTCAGGCGGCGGATGCGGTGCCCGTCGTGCTTGGTGAGGCCGGCGAAGGCGACGTGATCGACGTCCATGTTGAGGCCCATGCCGATGGCGTCCGTCGCCACCAGGAAGTCGACCTCTTTGTCCTGATAGAGCGCGACCTGGGCATTGCGCGTGCGCGGGCTGAGCCTGCCCATGACCACCGCGCAGCCGCCGCGTCGGCGCCGGATCAGCTCGGCGATCGCGTAGACCTCGGCCGCGCTGAAGGCGACCACGGCAGTGCGCGGCGGCAGCTTGGTGAGTTTCGTCCTTCCCGTGAAGCCGAGCTGCGACAGGCGCGGCCTTGTCTCCACCCGCGCGCTCGGAACCAGGCGGTGCAGTAGGGGCCGGATCGTCTCGGCGCCGAGGAACATCGTCTCCACCAGCCCGCGCGCGTGCAGCAGCCGGTCGGTGAAGACGTGGCCGCGGTCGGGGTCGGCGCAGAGCTGGATTTCGTCGACCGCGACGAACTCGGCGGCCCGGTCGAGCGGCATCGCCTCGACGGTGCAGGAAAACCAGCGCGCCCCGGGCGGAATGATCTTCTCCTCCCCGGTGATCAGCGCGACGTTGCGGATGCCCTTGCGCGCCACCATGCGGTCGTAGTTCTCGCGGGCAAGGAGGCGGAGCGGGAACCCGATGATCCCCGAGCTGTGCGCCAGCATCCGTTCGAGAGCGAGATGGGTCTTCCCGGTATTGGTCGGCCCAAGAACGGCCTTCACACGCGACTCGAAGCCGGACATGCGTCGATGTTTGGGGGCGGCGGCGAGGATTGCAAGCGGTGGAGTTCTGGGGGCGGCCGCGTTGAAATGTGGCCGCATCCCCCGCATATCGCCGCCGAACCAATAGGAGCGACGATGAGCGACACGGCCACGCAACAGGAAACCCTCGCCTTCGGCGCCGAGGTCGGGCGGCTGCTCGATCTGGTCGTGCACTCACTCTATTCCGAGCGCGAGATATTTCTGCGCGAGCTGGTCGCCAACGCCGCCGATGCGATCGACCGGCGCCGGTTCGAGGCGCTGACCGACCCCGCCCTCGCCCCGCCCGCCGAGGCGACGATCCGCCTGGTGGCCGACAAGAGCGCGCGAACCCTCCTGATCTCCGATGACGGGATCGGCATGACCCGGCAGGAGCTGGTCGACGATCTCGGCACCATCGCGCGCTCGGGCACGCGGGCGTTCGGCGAGAAGCTCGCGGAAGCCAAGCCGGAGGACCGGCCGAGCCTGATCGGCCAGTTCGGCGTCGGCTTCTATGCCGCCTTCATGGTGGCCGAGCGAGTGGAGGTCACCTCGCGCAAGGCGGGGTCGGACCACGCCTTCACCTGGGCCTCGGACGGCACCAGCGGCTTCACCGTCACCCCTGCCAACCGGCTGCGGCCAGGAACCGACGTGCGGCTCCATCTGCGCGCCGACGCCGACGAATTCCTCGACCCCACCAGGCTCGAGGCGATCATCCGCCGGTGGTCGGACAACATCACCGTGCCGATTACCATCGCCCGCGATGGCAAGGATGTGCCGGCCAACGAAGGCACGGCGCTGTGGCGCAAGCCGCGCGCCGACTTGACGGAGAAGGCGTACGAGGAGTTTTTCCAGCGCCTGGGCCACATCTTCGACAAGCCCTGGGCGACGCTGCACTGGCGCGCCGAAGGCATGCTCGAGTTCTTCGCGCTGCTGTTCATCCCCTCCTCCCGCCCGTTTGACTTCCTGGAGCGCGAGCGCGAATTGCGCGTGCGCCTGCACGTCAGGCGCATGTTCATCACCGATAAGGCCGAGCTGCTGCCCCCCTGGCTGCGCTTCGTCGAGGGTGTTGTCGACACCGAGGACCTGCCGCTCAACGTCTCGCGCGAGATGCTGCAGACGACGCCGGTGCTCGCGCGCATCCGCAAGGCGCTGATCAGCCGCGTGCTGGGCGAGCTGAAATCGCGCGGAAAGGACGCCGCCGATTACGCCAAATTCTGGGAGACGTTCGGGGCGGTGATGAAGGAGGGGATCTATGACGATCCCGAATATCGCACCGAAATCGCCGGCCTTGCCCGTTTCCGCTCGTCGGCCCAGGAACGCTGGGTGTCGCTCGCTGACTATGTCGGACGCATGCAGCCGAACCAGGAGGCGATCTATTACCTCGCCGGCGATGACGCCGAGGCGCTCGCCGCCTCCGCGCAGCTCGAGGGGTTCCGCGCCCGCAACATCGAGGTGCTGCTGCTCGCCGATCCGATCGACGCGTTCTGGCCCGATCGGCTCGCCACTTTCGAGGGCAAGCCGTTGCGCAGCATCACCCAGGCGGCGGCGCTCGACAAGGATGCCGACCTGCCCGACATCTCGGTTCTGACCGCGGCGCTCAAGGCGGCGTTGGAGGATCACGTCTCCGACGTGCGGGCGACCGGCCGACTGACCGACAGCGCGGTGGTGCTCTCGGCGGGCGCCGGACCGGATCTGCAGTTGCAGCGCATGCTGCGCCGCTCCGGCCGCGGTGCGATGCCGGCCCGGCCCGTGCTGGAGGTCAACCCACGCCACAAGCTGATCGAGGCGCTGGGACGGCGGGCGGCGGACAAGGAACTGCTCGCCGAGGCGGGGGCGACGCTGCTCGATCTCGCCCGGGTGCAGGAGGGCGAGCTGCCGCGCGATCCGGCCCGCTTCGCCCGCCGGATGACGGAGCTGCTTGCCTCCAGCATTGGGTAGCGGCGCGCGCGGCGCTACAGAAGCGGTCGCAGCAGGGAGTAACCCATGCTCGACCAGCCGCTCGACTGCATCGCCGCGGAGCCGGCGCTCGCCCTTCCGCTTCATGCTATCCGACCCGCCGGGCTCGCCGAGTTGCTCGATCGGCTGGCGCCGGCTCAGTCGTCCTATCTGCGCGCAGCGGGCTTCACCGGAACGGCGCAGGAGTTGGTGCTGCTGCCCGCCGAGGCCGGGATCGCGGGGGCGGTCCTGGGGCTCGGAGAGGACCGCTCGCCCGCTGCGTTCGGCAACCTCGCCTTTCGCCTGCCGGAACAGACGGACTGGCGTATCGAGCCGGGCGATTTCGGCGCCGCCCTGGCGACGCTCGGCTTCTGTCTCGGCGCGTATCGGTTCACCACCTACAAGGCCTCCTCGCGCCGGCCCGCCCGACTAGCCGTCCCTGAGGGGCACGAAACGGCCCTCTCGCAGGCACGCGCGGCGTGGATGGTGCGCGACCTGATCAACACGCCCGCGAACGCCCTCGGGCCGGTCGAGCTCGGCGCCTTCGCCGTGTCGCTGGGAGAGCGATTTGGCGGGCAGGCGACGATCGTCGAGGGCGCCGAGCTGCAGCGCGAGTATCCGACGGTCGCCGCGGTGGGCCGCGGTTCGGCCCGCGACCCGTGCGTCGCGATGTTTCGCTGGTCGGGCAGCCGCGCTCACGCTAGCGCGCCGCTGCTGTCGTTGTGCGGCAAAGGCGTCTGTTTCGACACCGGCGGCTACGACCTGAAGCCGTCCTCAGCCATGCTGCGGATGAAGAAGGACATGGGCGGGGCGGCGACCGTGCTCGGCCTCGCGCGCATGGTGATGGAGGCCGACCTGCCCATTCGCCTCGCCGTGCGGGTCGGGTGCGTGGAGAATTCCGTATCGGGCACCGCGATGCGACCGCTCGACATCATCCGCACCCGCGCGGGGCTCCACGTCGAAGTCGGCAATACCGACGCCGAGGGGCGCCTCGTGCTGTGCGACCTGCTCGCGGAAGCGTCGGCGGAGCACCCGGCGCTGCTTGTGGACTGCGCGACCCTGACCGGCGCGGCGCGGGTCGCGCTCGGTCCCGATCTGCCTGCCTTGTTCTGCAACGACGATAGCTGGGCGGAGGCAGTTCTGCGGGCCGGCCTCGCGCAGCACGATCCGATGTGGCGTCTGCCGCTCTGGCCGGGCTACGCGAGCTGGCTGAACAGCCCGAGTGCCGACCTCAACAATGTCTCCACCAGGCCGATGGCGGGCGCTATCGTTGCTGCACTGTTCCTCGAACGCTTTGTCGAAAAATCCGTTCCTTGGGCGCATCTTGATCTTTACGCATGGAACGACCAGACTACCCCCGGCCATCCCGAAGGCGGAGAGGCGCAGACCATACGTGCGTTTTTTGCAGCCGTGACCGAACGGCTGGCCGATTCCGGTGCAATTCGGAACACCGGGGTAACATCATCGTGAGTGTTCGGCACGGCGACCGTTTTGATGAGTATCTGGAGGGAGCCGCATGTCGCGGTACGCAAAGGATTGGTGACATGGCAACGACAACGAGCCCCGACCACCTGATCGCGATCCTGCGGGACACGATCGTCGCTCTTGTCCGTCGTGACGGCCCCGATCTTTCGGCCCGCCAACTGGGCGTTTTCCTCACCTGCTACCTGCAGGAGGGAGCGCATACGGTGCGCGGACTGGCGGCGGAACTGCACGTGTCCAAGCCGGCGATCACACGGGCTCTCGATCGACTGGGTGAACTCGATCTCGCCCGCCGCAAGATCGACCCGATGGACCGGCGGAGCGTGCTGGTCCAACGCACGTTGAAGGGGACCGGATTCCTGCGCGACCTGCGCGCGATCATGGGCGAGGCCGCTACGACGGCCCGCAAGGGAAACGGCTCGCCCGATGGCGAACCGGCCGCGCGAAGGCCGGCCACTGTCGGCAGTCGCTAGGGTTCTCTGTCCGTCCGGCCGGGCGGCGCGGCCGCGCGGACCGGTTGTAGCGTGGTGCATGTACGACTGGGCGTACAGCGCCTTCACAACGGTCGTCGTCACATTCGTTTTCCCGACCTACTTTGTCCGTGCGGTCGCCGCCGACGCGGTGAGCGGCACCGCCTCCTTCGCCTTGGCCCAAACGATTGCCGGGCTGGTGATCGCCATGATCGCGGCGCCGTTGGGCGCGCTCGCCGATGCCGGCGGCCGGCGGCGCCTCTTGCTCGCCTGCTCGACGGCCATGATGGCAGGGCTGACCGCCGGACTGTGGTTCGTTCACCCGCGCCATGCCGACGCCGCGCTCGCGCTAGGCCTGACCGCCGCCGCAACAGTTGCGTTCGAGACGGCAACGGTCTTCTACAACGCCATGCTTCCCGAGATCGCGGCCGGGAGGGGCGGCATGCATCTCGGCCGCATCTCGGGCCTCGCCTGGGCCTCGGGATACGCGGGGGGCCTCGTCGCGCTGACCGTCTGCCTGGTCGTTCTGATCTCTCCGACCCCGCCGCTTTTCGGCCTCTCGGCCGCCGCCGCCGAGCCGGTGCGCGCCGCCGCGCCATTCGCCGCGTGCTGGATCGCGCTGTTCTCCTGGCCACTGCTGGTCTTTGGCCCGCGTGATCGGCGCGTGATCCCTTGGCGCGCGGCGCTGGCGCATGGGGCGGCCACGCTGCGCCGCACCGTGACCGAGGCGATCGCCGATCACGGAATGCGCCGCTTCCTGCTCGCGCGGATGCTCTATACCGACGGGCTGACCGCGCTGTTCGCCTTCGGCGGCATCTACGCCGCCGGCACATTCGGAATGGACGCAGGGGACGTGCTCCGGCTTGGCATCGCGCTCAACGTCACCGCCGGGATCGGCGCCGCCGCCTTCGCGCTCATCGAAGACCGGATCGGCGCCAAATCGACGGTCCTGATTGCCCTCAGCGCCTTGATCGTATCGGGGGCCGGTGCCCTGCTCGTCCGCCACCAGGGAGCGTTCTGGATCTGCGCGCTCGCGCTCGGAGCCTTCGTTGGTCCGGCACAAGCAGCGAGCCGAAGCCTGATGGCGCGGCTAGTGCCGGCGGAGACGCGCAGCGCCGGGTTCGGGCTTTATGCGCTCTCCGGCCGGGTCACCGGGTTCGTCGGACCGCTTGCGTTGGGGATGGCGACCGCGTGGTTCGCAAGCCAGCGCGCCGGCATGGCCGCGATCCTGGTGCTGCTTGCCGCCGGCGCCGTCCTGCTGGCCGGCACAAGGCTTCCCGCTACCAGCGGGTAAGGCCCGCGGCCCGCGAGCGGGTGATGACGTAGGCGAGCCAGGGGAACTGCGGCAGGTAGCAAAGGACGAGGACGTATGGCTTGAGCGGCGAGGGCGCGTTGATGAACAGCAGGCAGCAGGCGCCGCCAAACAGCGCGAAGCCCCAATGAATCATCGCGACGGCCGGCGCGGGCACGCCGCTGCGGTGGGCCACCTGGTAGAGGTGGCCCCGATGGGCGCTGGTCAACCTTTCCCGCATCCAGGCGCGGCGGGCGAGCGTGAAGGCGACGTCGAACAGCACGCCCGAAAGCAGCATGGGCATCAGCAGCAGTGACAGCTCGACGCCGTCGAAGCGGCTTGCGATCACGCCCAGCATCGCCAGCACGAAGCCGCAGAACTGGCTGCCCACGTCGCCCATGAAGATGCGGGCGCGGGGGAAGTTGAAAGGCAGGAACCCGACCAGCCCCGCGGCCAGCAGCAAGGCGGCGAAATACGCGAACCAGGCGCCGTGCGCGCCGGCGAGGCCGGCGAGAAAGAGGGACGCGATCAATGCCACGCCGCCGGCCAGCCCGTTCAGCCCGTCGATGAAGTTCATCGCGTTGGTGACGAACAGGATCCAGGCGAGCGTCGCCGGGCCGCCCACCCAGCCGACGTAGAGCGGGCCCATGTAGGGGACGCGATAGTCCCGCACGAACACCCCTGTCCCCACCGCCAGCAGTGCCGCGAAGAGCTGGGCCGCGAGCTTCACCGCAAAGGGCCAGTCGGCGATATCGTCGAGGAAGGCCACGAAAGCGATCGCCACGGAGGCCGCGATCACGCCGAGGAAGTAGGGCTCGGCCAGGCGGGCAAATTCGGCGAACCAGTACAGCGTCAACAGCCCGGCGATGAACGCGACGACGATGCCAACGCCCCCGCCCTTGGGTATTGGCCGGTCGTGGGACTTTCGCGCATCCGGGTGGTCCATGACGCGCGCGGCGATCATCAGCCGCACCACCAGGGCGGAGAGGCACGCCAGCCCGCCCGCGAGGGCCAGGTGGCGCAGCACGGCAGCCAGCGTCATACGCCTCCGCTTGCCTCCAAGTGCTGGGTTTGTCGAGGTTGCGCCCGCCCCCAGGGACGATCACGATCCCCCCAAAGAGAGAAGGGGGAACGGACCTCATGCGATTTTCCGGCCTGACGCCGCTGCTCGCTCCGCGCTCCGTCGCGGTGCTGGGCGCCTCCAACGACGCGACGCGTATCGGCGGCCGGCCGATCGCCTACATGCTGGCCTCCGGCTTCAAGGGCGCGCTCTACCCGGTCAATCCGAACCGCAAGGAGGTGCAGGGCCTGCGCGCCTACTCCTCGGTCGCCGACCTGCCGGAGACGCCGGATGTCGCCATTGTCGCGGTGCCCGCCGCGATCGCGGTGCAGGGAATCGAAGACCTGGGCAGGCGCGGCACCAAGGCCGCCCTCGTTTTCACGGCGGGCTTCGCCGAGGTCGACGCGAACGGCGCGGCGGAGCAGGACCGCATGGTAGCCTCGGCTCGGGCGACCGGGATGCGCATCCTGGGGCCGAACTGCCTTGGCGTATTCGACGGCCGCACTGGCTACTACGCGACCTTCTCCTCCTCCTTCGACAGCGGCTGGCCAGTGCCCGGGCGCATCGGCATCGCCAGCCAGTCAGGCGCCTACGGCACCCATCTCTACACGCTCGCCCGCAATCGCGGCATCGGCGCCTCGCTCTGCATCATGACCGGAAACGAGTCCGACGTGACGATGGGCGAGTGCATCGGCTGGCTCGCCGAGAACCCCGACGTCGACGTTATCGCCGTCTACGCCGAGGGCATTCGCGAGGCGCCTGGCCTGATCGCCGCGTTCGAGGCGGCGCGCGCGGCGAAGAAGCCGATCGTGATGATGAAGGTCGGTCGCAGCGCGCTCGGCACCCAGGCGGCGAAGTCGCACACCGCCTCGATCGCCGGCGACGACGCGGTGACCGAGGCGGTGATGGCGGAGTTCGGCGTGCTGCGCGCGCGCACGAGCGAGGAGATGCTCGACATCGCCCAGACCGCCACCCGGCGCATCTATCCGGCACGCAACACGCTCGGGATGATCACGCTGTCGGGCGGCGCCGGCGTGCTGGTGAGCGACGTCGCCGAGCAGGCCGGGCTGGAGATGCCGCCGATGCCGGAGGCCGCGCAGGCGCGGTTGAAGGGGCTCGTATCGTTCTGCGCCCCGCGCAACCCGGTCGATGCGACCGCGCAGGTGGGAAACGACCTCAGCCTGCTGACACCGTTCATGGAATCGCTTGTCGGCGATGGCGGCTACTCGTCGATCTTGTGCTTCTTCACCATGGTCGCGTCCACGGACCGCTGGCCCGCCATGCAGGAGCGGCTGGACGCGGTGCGCGCGAAGCATCCGGACCGGCTGTACGTGATGTCGGCGATCGCCCCGCACGAGCGTATCGCGGCGATGGAGGCGGATGGCTGGATCTGCCACGAGGACCCGACCCGTGCGGTGAACGCGATCGCCGCGATGGGCCGCTACGGTGCCGCCTTTGCCGCGCGTCCGCCCGCCGCGCCACCCAACGTGCCGCCGGTCGCGTTGCCCGACGCGACGCCAACCGAGGCGGAGGCCAAGCGGCTGCTGGCTGCGGCCGACATCGCCTCCGCGCCGGAGCAGGCCTGCGCCGACGCGGCAACAGCGGTTGCCGCGGCCGAACGCTTCGGCTTCCCGGTCGTGATGAAGATCCTCTCGCCCGACATCCTCCACAAGTCGGAGATCGGCGGCGTGCTGCTCGACATCGCCGATGCCGGCGCGGTGCGCGACGGCTTCGCGACGCTGATGCGCCGGGCGAAGGAAGCGGCGCCATCCGCGCGGATCGAGGGCGTGCTGGTCGCCAAGCAGCTCAAGGGTGGCGTCGAATGCATCATGGGCATCAACCGCGACCCGGTGTTCGGCCCGATCGCGATGTTCGGACTCGGCGGCATCTTCGTCGAGATCCTCAAGGACGTGGTGTTCCGCCGCTGTCCGTTCGGCGTGGACGAGGCCGAGCGCATGATCCGCTCGATCAAGGGCGCGCCACTGCTGCTCGGCGCGCGCGGACGCAAGAAGGCGGACGTCGCCGCGTTGGCAAACATGCTGGCCCGCCTGTCGGTGTTCGCAAGCCAGGCGGGGCCGAGGCTCGCCTCGATCGACCTCAACCCGGTCTTCGCGATGCCGGAGGGCGAGGGCGCGTTCGCGGCGGATGCGGTGATCGAGGTGGGGTAGAAACGCCGCAGCCCTAGCCGATGGTCGCACCTCGCAGCGGTCAGTTCCGCGCCGCCTCGATCATGCAGTGATGCCCAGCTCCCGCGCCTTGATCTGCAACGCGAGCACCTTCGAGAAGATGCGGCACTGCGCCAGGCCGCCGGCATGGAACCAGAGTCCCGTCTGTCCGGTGGGACGCCACATGCCGTGCAGCTCGCCTTCCGCGTCGAAGCCCCAGACCGGGCCGATGCGCTCGCCCACCGCGTCGCCAAGGATGCGTCGCGCGGCCGCCGCCTGACCTTCGTAGCCGGTGGCCAGCACGATCAGGTCCGCCGGCTTCACGCCGCCGTCCTTCATTACCGCGCCGTCCGGGCCGAAGCGCTCGATATCGGCGTACTGGATCAGCCCGACACGCCCGTCGACGATGAGCTGGGAACAGCCGGCATCGAAATAGTACCCGCCGCCGCGGTTCTGGTACATGATCTGCCAGCCGGTATCCTCCGGCCCGAAGGTCAGGCGGAAGCCGCGCCGCTCCAGCCCCTCCAGCAATTCCCGGTCCGCCGCGCGGTTCATCGCCGTGATGCGCTGGTGCGAGCCTCGGTAGACCGGGAACGGGAAGGACGTGGCGAGCAGGTCGAGATCCTCGAAGGGGATATCCTCGTCGTAGAGCGCGTATGGCGCCTGCGCCTCCTTGAGGCTGACGATGAGGGTCGGGCTGCGCTGGATCAGCGTCACCTCCGCCGCGCCGGAGACGCAGAGGTCCTGCGCGACGTCGTGCCCCGAGGTGCCGGTTCCCAGCACCAGCGCGCGCTTGCCCTGCCAGTCGAGCCCGCTGCCGTAATCGCCGGAATGGCGCACGACGCCGCGAAACGCCGAAAGGCCCGGCAGGTCCGGCATGATCGGCGTGGTGCTGACGCCGTTGGCGAAGACGATGTGGCGCGGCCGCATGCGTCGCTCGGTCCCGTCCCCGCGCATGAGCCGCACATCCCAGCAGCCGGCGGCCTCGTCCCAGCCGCCGCCGGCAAGCTCGGTCTCCGTCCAGACGTTGAGCTCCATCGCCTCGGCGTAGATCTCGAACCAGTTGGCCAGCATGTCCTTCGGGATGAAGACCGGCCAGGAGCGGGGGAATGGCATGTAGGGCAGGTGGTTGACGCGCGTCTCGTTGTGCAAGGTCAGCGCGTGATAGCGGCGGCGCCAGCTGTCGCCGATCCGGGCCTCGCGATCGACAACGAGCGTGTCGACGCCGAGCAAGGTCAGCCGCGCCGCGATGGACAGCCCCGCCTGCGCCGCGCCGACCACCAGCACGGCGGGGTCATGGTCGGCGTAGGCCCGTGCCCGCTTGCGCCGGTCGAGCCAGTTCTCGCCGCCGAAATTGCGCTTCCAGTCCACGTCCTGCCAACGCCTGCCGTTGGCCGGGTCCTCGTGTCCGCGGATCTCGTCCAGCGTGGTCAGCAGCGTCCAGGCGCGCTTCTCCGCGCCTTCGGAGACCAGGCGCACGACGCCGTTGCACGGACCGACGGAGGTTTCGAAGGCAAAGATCGCCTCGATCGCTTCGACGCCCGCACGGACGACACGCCGCGGCAGCGTGCGGCCGGCGGCGAGAGTGAACCCGCGCGGTGCCATCCGCGCCAAGGACTCAGCCATGCGCAGCGCGATGGCGGCGCCGCCGGAGGTCGTGCGCAGGTCCCAGGTGAAGGCGAGGATGTCGCGCCAATGGCATTCCTCGGCGAAGAGCGCCGCGATACGCGCCACTTCCCCGGAGGCCAGGGCCGCGCCGAGATCGCCGAGCCAAGCCTCGGCCGCCGCCTTTGCCGAACCGCTGGTCAGGATCCCGTCCATGGGCGCCTCTCTTCCCGTCACCGCCGCTCAGCGGCCGATATCATGCGCGATGCGATCGAGCAGGCTGTGTGAAAGCTCACCCCGCGCGATAGCGCGCCATCCCGAGCCGATCGGCGGCGCATCGCGGCAGAGCCGACGCGCGGTGTCAACCAACATGCCCCATCTCGACGGCGGTCGGACGCCGTACCAGTACCTCTCGTGCCCATCCGGGATCGACCGGGAACGGCGACACACGAGACAGCGCCGCCGCGGTCCGGCGCATTCCTTCGTCACCGAGCCCCACCGATGTGCGCAAGGGCGCGGTGTTGCGTGACTGCTGGGTCATGGGATTGCTCCTTCACGCTCGTCGGAGAGGGTCGTATCCGGGCTTCTTGTAGAGAGTGGCGGGCTTGCCGATGATGTCCGGCTTGTAGACCTTCTCGACCCAGTCGCTCGGCTCGACATCCTCGATGCTGACGGAGACGGCGTCCGCGTTGTTTCCCGTGGTCGCCACGATGGCCTTCGTCACCTCGTCGGCGATCTTCGCCTTCTGCTGCTCGGATCTTCCGGACTGAAGCTTTACGATCACGTGCGGCATTGTTTCATCCTTTCGCTTACATCTCCTGGCGCGTGGGCCGGAACAGGATTTCGTTGATGTCCACCTCCTCCGGCTGGCTGATGGCGAAGGCGACCGCACGCGCGAACGAGTCCGCCGGGATCGCCGCTTCGGCGTAGAACTTGCGGACTCTCGCGCCGGCGTCCGGGTCGGTCACGCTGTTGGGCAGCTCCGTCGCCACCGCGCCCGGCGAGATCACCGTCGTGCGGATGTTGTAGGGCGTCACTTCCTGGCGCAGGCCCTCGGACAGGGCGCGCACGGCATGCTTGGTCGCCGCATACACGGCGAAACCCGGCCCGACCTTATGGCCGGCCACGGAAGAGACGTTGATGAAATGGCCAGATTTCTGCTGCTGCATGTACGGCAGCGCGGCGGCGATGCCGTACAGCACCCCCTTGGACCTTGCCTTGCTGGATCAGCTCCTTGACCGCGCCGGCGACGTCCTCCATCGGCACGTCGGGATCGACGCGGTGCTGGTAGAGCAGGTCGATATAGTCCGTCCTCAAGCGCTTCAGCATCGCCTCGGCCGCGGCCTTGATGTGATCGGGACGGCTATTGAGGCCGCCGAGCCGCTCTCCCGTGATCGGGTCGATGTCGTGGCCGAACTTGGTCGCGATCGCCACCTCCCGGCGGAACGGCGCCAGGGCTTCGCCCACGAGCTCCTCGTTCTTGAGCGGGCCGTAGCTTTCCGCGGTGTCGAAGAACGTGACGCCACGCTCGACCGCCGCACGGATGAGCGGGATCATCTTGTCCCGGTCCGGCGTCTGGCCATAGGCGCCGGTCATTCCCATACAGCCAAGGCCGATGGCGGAGACCTCGAGGCCCGAATTTCCAAGTTTGCGCTTTTGCATCGTTTGCATCCTGTTTCGAGCCAGAGACTGAAGCGGGCGCGGCCACTCAGCCGCCGTATTGCGCGTCGCTGACCTTCTCCATCCAATCGACGACCTTGCCGTTCAGCGATTCCTGGATGGCGATGTGGGTCATTGCCGTTGTTGGCGCGGCGCCGTGCCAGTGCTTCTCGCCCGGCGAGAACCAGACCACGTCACCCGGCCGGATTTCCTCCACCGGTCCGCCCTCGCGCTGCACCCGGCCGCAGCCGGCCGTGACGACCAGTGTCTGACCCAGCGGATGCGTATGCCACGCGGTGCGCGCACCCGGCTCGAAGGTGACGCTGGCGCCGGCAACACGGGCGGGCTCGGGCGCGCTGAACAGCCGATCGACACGCACCGTGCCGGTGAAATAGGCGTCCGGCCCCTTCTCGGAAGGCTGTAAACCGATTCGCTTGATTTCCATTGTGCGTCTCCGTCGCTTGCCGCCTCGGCTGCTCAGGGATGGTGGGCAGCCCAACGCTCCAGCGGACAATCTAAGCGCTTGGTTCCCAGGGATTAGGCGCTAAAATCCGAATGGACCTATAAGCCGGCCTTCTGAATGCCCCGAACCGACCTCAGCGACATCGTGGCCTTCATCGCCGTGGCACGGGCGCGGAGCTTCACCCATGCCGCCGCGCAGCTGGGCGTCTCGCAATCGGCGTTGAGCCAGACCGTGCGGGGGCTCGAGGCGCGGCTCGGCCTGCGCTTATTGACTCGCACCACTCGCAGCGTGGCGCCGACCGAGGCGGGCGAGCGGCTGCTCCGGGCCGCGGGGCCGCGCCTCGATGAGATCGACGCCGAGCTCGCCGCGCTGAGCGAGCTGCGCGACAGGCCCGCCGGCACCATCCGCATCACGGCGCACGACCATGCGGTGAAGGCGATCCTCTGGCCCGCCCTGGAAAAGCTTCTGCCGGACTACCCCGACATCAAGGTGGAGATCGTCATCGACTACGGGCTGACGGACATCGTTGCCGAGCGCTACGACGCCGGCGTCCGCTCCGGCGAGATGGTGGCGAAGGACATGATCGCGGTGCGCATCGGGCCGGACATGCGCTCGGCGGTCGTCGGCGCGCCGTCCTACTTCGCCAAACGGGCACGGCCGAAGACGCCGCAGGACCTGACCGCGCACGCCTGCATCAATCTGCGCCTGCCGACGCATGGCGGGCTCTATGCGTGGGAGTTCGAGAAGGGCGGCCGCGAGCTGAGGGTGCGGGTCGAGGGGCAGCTCGTGTTCAACGCAACCGCCCCGATGCTCGACGCCGCGTTGGCGGGATTCGGCCTGGCGTATGTGCCTGAGGACGACGTGCGGGCGCACCTCGCCGACGGGCGCCTCATCCGGGTACTCGCCGACTGGTGCCCGCCCTATCCGGGGTACCACCTCTACTATCCGAGCCGCCGCCAACCCACCCCGGCCTTCGCCCTGCTGGTCAATGCGCTGCGTTGGCGGGGCTTGCACGGTTGAGCTTGCCCAATCCCCGCGTCGTCGTTCCTTTGCGCCGTGCATCGGCGCTTTGGTGTTTCACGTGCTCAATGAACGCGCGCAGCTTGGGCAAGACCTGACGTCTCCCTGGGTGACAGAGAAAGACCCCTGGCGTGGTGACGGCGAAAGGCGTCAGTACCGCTTGCAATCGGCCCTCGGCAATCGCCGCTTTGGCGAGCGGGCCGGGCACCTGTGCAAGTCCTAACCCCTGGATCGCCGCTCCGAGGAGGGTGAGGTAGTCGTGCGCGACGAGCGGCCCAGAGACCATGGCCTCGATTGGCTTGTTGCCGTCGACAAAGGACCAGGGCGCGATCGATCCGTTTGAGCGGCGCATGCGCAGGCAGGCGTGGCCACGCAGATCGTCGAGGCGCTCCGGCCGCTTCCGTGGGCGCAGATAATCGGGGCTGCCAACGACCAAGAACGGGAACGGCGGCGTCAGCCGGACGACTGTCATGTCGGGCGCGATGAACTGGCCCAGACGGATACCGGCATCAAACCCTTCGGCCGCGAGGTCGACCAGCTCCTCGCTTGCGGCGATCTCCACTTCAACCTCGGGATAGGCCTGGCAGAACGAGGCGATCAGGGGCTCCAGCAGGATCGGCACCACCGCGCGCGGCACTGAGAGGCGCAAACGTCCGGCCGGCCGTTGCCCCAGGTCGCGCGCCACCTCGCTGGCGGCGACGAGCTCCTCGAAGGCGGGCTTTGCGCGCGACAGGAACCGCTCGCCGGCTTCGGTCAGGCCGACACTGCGCGTCGTGCGGATGAAGAGCGCTGCGCCGACGCGTGTCTCAAGCCCGCGCACCGCCTGGCTGATCGCCGATGGAGTCACCCCGAGTTCCGCAGCCGCTCTGCGAAAACTGCGGTGCTGAGCAACGCTCAGGAACGCCTCTACGCCGTCGAGCGCGCCTTGCCGGACTGTGAAGTTCCGCTTCATAGCCTGCCAACATTATCGCGGATAGTCGCCCGCGGGAAGCGCCCGCATATCTGATTCGCGGATCAACGGGCACGCCGATGCCGAAGCCCCGGATGCGGAACAATCAACGGAGCAGCGCAATGCGAGACACGATTTTTTCCCGGCGCCACATGCTCTCGGCGGTGGGCGCGCTCACCGTCGGCGCCGCTTTCGCGGAGCCGCTCAAGGCCGCCGCCGCCGACCCACGCGGGGCCGGCCCGGAGCCAACATCCTGGGTGGATCCGGCGATGCCCGAGGTGACGCATCGCATGATCGAGACGAACGGCATCCGCTTGCACGTGGCCGAGCAGGGCGAAGGTCCGCTCATCGTCCTCTGCCACGGCTTTCCCGAATGCTGGTATTCCTGGCGGCATCAGCTCCCAGCGCTGGCGAAGGCTGGGTTCCGTGCGGTGGCGCCAGACCTGCGCGGATACGGGCGAAGCGACCGTCCGGAGGATGTCGAGAAATACACCATTCTCGATGACATCGGCGACGTCGTGGGTCTCGCCGACGCTTTGGGTGCCCGGCAGGCGGTGATCGCCGGTCACGACATCGGCGCCACGATCGCATGGCAGGCGGCACTTCTGCGCCCCGACCGTTTCCGTGCCGTCATCGCGCTCAGCCCGCCGTTCCGGCCGCGTGGGTTTGGCAACTCGGGGCCGCCGACGACGCTGATGCCGCGGAACGGGGATGCGGTGTTCTACCAGCTCTTCCTGCAGACCCCCGAGGCTGAGGCAGCCCTCGGGCGCGACGTGCGTCGCACGTTCCGTTCCCTGCTCTACTCGCTCTCGGGCGATAGGCCACCGTCCGCGGGCGGCGGAGGGTTTGCCGCCGCCGGGATGGTGCCGCGGAAGGGTGCCGCCCTGACCGATCCGGCGTCCTTGCCGGCTTGGATCACGGAGGCCGACATCGATGTTTACGGCGCGGAATTCAGCGCGGAGCGGATTCCGTGGTGCCCTCGACTGGTGGCGCAACATCGATCGCAGCTGGGAGCTGCTGGCTCCCTTTGCCGGAATGGCGGTAACCGTTCCCGCGCTCTACATCGCGGGCGACCGCGATTTTGTCGCCACCGTCTATTCCCGCTTTATCGCCGGACAGTCGGCAATGGTCCCCAAGCTCCGTCCGGCGGTCATGCTGCCGGGCTGCGGCCATTGGACCGAGCAGGAACGCGCGCCCGAGGTCAGCACTGCCATGATCGACTTCCTTCGGAGCTTGTAGGCGAGGACAACAGTCCGAAAGCTAATTCAGGAACAATCAACACCTGATCGGAGATCAAATGTCCCCGGCAACCATCTTCAATATACATCTCGTTCTTGGTTACGTCCCGTGGCTGCTCTGCTTCGGCGCGTATGTCTGGCCCAGGCTCAAGTCGATGGACCGGGTCGAGGCGCAACGCGCTATCGCCACGCTGCACAGCTTTCGCTTCTTCGGACTCGTCTTTATCGTTCCCGGCGTCGTCGGCCCCAATCTGCCCGCCAGCTTCGCCACGTTCGCCGCGTACGGCGATTTCGCAACCGGATTGCTGGCCATGCTAGCACTTCTCACCGCGCGAATACGTTCGGTCTTTTGGCTGCTCGTCGTCGCCTTCAATCTCGTGGGGGCAGCTGACATCCTTATCGACTATTACCACGGCTACCAGCTCGATCTTCCCGCGCTCGCGGGGGAGTTGGGCGCCACCTACATGATCCCGATCATCTACGTGCCCGTGCTGATGATCACGCACTTCGCCGCTTTCTACTTGCTCATGCGCCCTCAGCCCAAAGCCGCTCGGGCTCTTGCCGGCGATATGGCCGCCTCGCAGATCGGATTAGGGGCGTAGGATGGCTTCCTGTGGGGCCGAGTCCGACGGGCACATGGAGCGGCTCCATGCGATGTGGCTCGAAAGCAGGCGATCGCGGGAGACCTGCTTGGCGCTCGATACAGCGCTGGCCGCCGCGGGTGAGGGTCGAGGGGGCAGCTCGTGTTCAACGCAACCGCCCCGATGCTCGACGCCGCGTTGGCGGGGTTGAGGAGAAAGGGGGCAGAGCGGTTGCGCTTGCGGCGCCGAGGAGTTCGCGTAGACGGGGGCGAGCTTGGTGAGAAATCGAGGGTGACGGGCATGAAGATGAGGCCGGCGCGCTCATCCGACTTGTCACCCCGGGGCACCGGCCTCGGCAATATACTCCGCCGGACGCGGGATGCGCACACCGCGCCACGGATGCAGTCCCAAAAGATCAGCGTCACCGCTGACGATCGTCCCTGCGCCGGAGGCGAGAGCCAGTTCCAGATACTTGTTGTCCTTCGCGTCTCGGCAATCCGCGACGTGTCCTGACGGCCGAAACCATACAGCCTGGTCCCGCACAATGTCGAGGATGCGCGTGCGCCGTGCCGTGGACACCGCGGCGGCAAAGCGCGGACGGTTCAGCACCTCGGCAATCTCCTCGTCGACTTCTGCGGACAATGCGAAGACGTCGATCTCTTCCGCGCGCAACAGCGCCTGCTCGGGGACGCTATCCACGCGTAGCGCGGCACTGACCAGCGCCGAAGCATCGAAAATGATCAAGTCGTCGAACCGCCACGGCGCTCGGCGTTGTAGGCCCGCAATTCCGCGTCGATATCGGCGTCGGTCAATCCGGCGGCACGCGCCTCAGCTTTCGCCGCGGCGATTGCCTGGGCCAGCTCGCTTGGACCCGGGGTCGGCCGCAGCACGCGGCTAACCAATCGACCCATGGCGGCGCGGGTGCGCTCGTCAGCGAGCGCCGCAGCCGCGCCGACATCGACGGGAATGGGAATCTCGACAGTATCGGGCACCGGGCATCTCCTGAACAGAATCTATCACCGCATGGCATCGGGCACCAGCGCGCCCGCACCGTGCGACGACGGTAGGTGTCGCGGCCGAGCCCGACACCCAGTCAGTCGCCGGAAGATGTAGCTAAGCGGGCGCGCGGGCGGCGCCACCGACTTTGCCTCTCCCCCAGGATGTGGGCGAGAGGGGAAGCGTCGTGTAAATGGCGGCGAGCGCGCTTACTCCGGAAACGTCATTTAAGTCGCGATTATTTCCGAGCCTGCCGTGCCCCCCGGTCGGTTCTGAACTACCAGGATGGACGACGTGACCGCTGGCGGAGTCGGGCTCGACAGAAATCGCCTAACGGACACGTTCCGCTTGCTTCGCATGGCGGGCGGCTCAGGTGCAGCCTGAGCCGGGGCCGGTCAGGAATTTCGGTGAGCTGGGTCCGTTGCCACTGCCGCCTGGATTTTTGCTCAGGCGGACGAGGCCGATGCTGCCGTCCTGCAAAACAGAGGTGCCAACAAGATTCAGCTGGCAGACTTCCGGACTCCCGGGGTTGAGCAGGCTCACCTGTAGCGCGGCGATGTCCCAGTTGTCGGCGCTCCAATCAGGATTGTGCTGAACCAGATTGATGACGACGCCGGCGAGCCCATTCGCCTCTGTCAGCGGCGGAACGGGGTTGCCGCCGTCGTCCGTCGCCGGGATTGGGAAGTCGAGCTCGTGCACGGAGCCGTTGTCCCAGTTCGACTCGCCGGAGTTGCGTAGCGTCAGCGTGAAAGTGGCACCGCTGGGCAGGAAGACGGTCGCGGTGGCGCTGCTGCCGTGCAGGCCGCCGCCGAGATTGTCGTTGCCGGTGGTGACGATGAAGCGGATCAGCGAGAGCGGCTGGTTGTTGACAAGCGGCGTTGTCGATGAGAGCTGATTGATGAGCGCCCCGTTCGGCGTGCCCCAACCTGTGCAGAGATCGTAGCCGGCGACCGAGGTGTGGCCGCCACCGCCGCCACCGACGCCGTTGCTGACACTATCTGCGATGTCGTTGAAGCAGATCTTGTAGAGATCATTGGCCGAGCCGCGCGTGAGGCCGATGTCGTAGAGCGTGGGGTTGATAAAGCCGGATTTGCCGCCGCCGCCGCTCTGCGCCCCGAATTGGTTCACAAGCGCCATGAAACCAGCCCAGATCGGGGCCGCGAAGCTGGTGCCGCTAGCCGTCGTCGCGGCGCCCTGAAAAAAGACCTCGACGTCCTGCGCCGGGAAGGCCACATCCGGGTAGTTGCGCGAGGTGGTCGAGCCGCCGTTTGACGACATGTCGACGCCCACCTGGTAGTCCGGGATCGGCACACCGTTCATCACGCCGCCGCCGCTTTTCGGCCATGTGGCATCGCTATTGAAGTAGGGGGTGGGATATGTCGCGCCGGGAGGCGGCGAGGTGAGCGGATTCGTCGCAAGCACCGAACCGCCGACCAGGGTCTGGTTGACGATCTTGTTGTTGCCCTGATCCTTGTCGCCGATGTCGCCATTATCGCCCGACGCATCGAAGAACGTGACGCCGGTTGCCGCCATATTGCCGACCGCCTGGTTGGCATTGTCCGAGTAGCCGAAGCCGAGCGAGCACGAGCCGACGGTGAGCGGTGGGGTCGACGTCGCCATCGCGTGCAGGATGTCGTCGAGGTGGCCGGTGATGCCGCTGCTTCCCTGGAAGACGAGAATCTGTGTGTTCGGGGCCATCGCCAGGACCATCTCGACATCGAGCGTGGACTCGAGTTTGGAATTGGCCGCCGGATTGCCGCCTTCGCGGGCGACGATCGTGACATTCGGCGCGGGAGGGAATGCCGGCTGGCCGGCGCAAGGGACCTGCAAGCCCATGTAGCCGATGATATCCGGCATCTGGAACACGTCGAAATCCACGATGCCGACGACCTGGCCGGTTCCGTCGAGGCTCTGGTTGGCGGCGCCAACGCCAAGATAGGCGTTGCGCAGATCGGCTGCCCGGTAGAGCTGGCCGCCGCCGGTGCCGTTTCTGGCTCTCGGATAGGGAAGGACGTAGTCATTGAGGCCGGTGATCTCCAGGACCGAAACGGAAAGATCGAGGGAGGGCTCGCGGTCCACGGCGACGTAGGCTGAGCCGTCCTTGCGACGCCGATAGATCAGGTTCGTGTAGAGCGCCTGCTCGATCAGGTATGCGGTGGCGCGCACGGACAGCAGCAGGTTGTTCGGATAGGTGGCCGCGACGGTAAAGCCGGCGTCGTCTTGCGCCCATTGCTGCAACGCCTGGTAGTCCGCCGGCGGTGCGCCATAGGTCGTGTTGAAGCCCGCCTGAGTTAGAAACTGGCGGAATTTGGGGTTCTTCGGATCCGAGACCGCGGCGATGAAGCTCGCAAGGCCGGCGGGGTCCTGGACCGGCAGGCCGAATTCGAGCTGGATGAGAGTATCGTTCGGAACCGGACCGACGAGCGGGTGCTCCGCCGGGTCCGGCACGTCCGCGTAGCCATGCAGCTGTTGCGACCCATGCTGGTCGGGCGGTGAGTCCGGAAAGCCGCTGTCAAATTCGATGCAGACGTGATCGCCTATCCGAATATCGAATGCGGCGAAGGCGCCCTTGCAGCGCGCCTCGTCGGCGACGCGCAAGGTCCCGTGGGGGGCAGCGAGCAGCGCGTGGATGAAGGCGCCGCGGTCGACGTGGACCGCCAGCCCGCGCTGGGCGGCGCCATTTCCGGCCGGCTGTTCTTGTCCCGGCGGTTCGGCCGGACTGTCGTCGCCCGCGACGAAGATCTGGAAATTCCGGGCCTCGGGACAATGCGCCAATGGGGCGATGCGGGCGCCGTGGGCAATCGTCACGCGGCCTGCAATGCCGAGGCGAACCACACCCGGCGTGCCAAGCAGCTTCGACCGTTCGTGCATCGCCAGATTCGCGAACACATAGGTGCCGGCGGCGAGCCACAACTCGCTCTCGTACAAAAGGGTAACGGCGCCGTACGTGCCGGGGGTGAGGGTGAGCTGCGTGAATCGCGCCACGATGATGTCTCGACCATCGCCTTCGGCGCGGGCCAGCGGTGGCGGCGGCATCGCAGGCGGAAACGGATGCTCGTGGCCGATGCCGACATCGAGCACGCGCTGAAGCGTGGAGGTAAATACGTCGCCGGCTTCGGCATAGAGGGCGAGCGAGACCGAAGGCGCATAGAGAGCGCAGGCCCGGGCGTGCTCGGCGAGCGCGAGTTGCGATACGAGTTGATCTCGAACGGCCACGGTTCGGACGCCGAGATTGCCGTCGGCGTGGCTATGGCGCCCAAGTGAAATGGCTGATCCGTGGGGCCCCGTCATGCACGGACGCGGTTTCGGCGGCGTTCATCGCTGTCTCCTCCCGCTTGGACTGTTTCCCCGTCACAAGCCCGGATTGCCCATCTGATTTGCTTGCTGCGTGTTCCCGACATCCTGGACCCGCGCCTCACTGGCGTGGGTGAGCTGGCTCACATCTTACGAAAGGCTTGGGCCGAGGACGCGGCGGCTATCGGCAGCCTTGCCAGCGTGCCATGCACTCGCTGGACTTCGTCCGGGCCGCCCCTCAGCCTCCGCACCGCAAGCTTCAGGTTCGGACCGCACGCACCATGAGCCGATCGGACGCTGCGGGGCCACAATTGCGATGGATCTGCTGCAATTCCGCAGGCTGGAGAACTTGGTTCAAGACCGTCATTCCAGGGCATCGGCTAATGGCTCACTTTGAAGGTCCGGGTGTCGTCCGGCCGTGTGCGACGGTTGTCCTAGATGCGCGTCGTCACGGCGCCCCCTCACCCTGCCTCTCCCCCGCGGTGCGGGGGAGAGGGGAAGGAGGTCGGGGTTGCGGGGGAGGGAGAGGAGAGAGGCGTTGACTTCGCGCAGGCCGTCTCTCAGCCTCCGTGCTGCAGGGTTCAGCTTCGGACCGCACGCACCATGAGCCAATCGGACGCTGCGTGGCAACAACTGATCTCCGCGCTGCACGCGTCCGGCTGCAAGGCCGCGCTCGCGATAACGGGGGGTGGCAGTGGTGCGATCGGCGAGCTGCTGCGGGTTCCTGGCGGCTCCCGGCTGCTGATCGAGGCGCAGGTTCCTTATGACGCGCTGGCGCTCGCGAACTTCCTCGGCGTCGCGCCGGCACAGGCGTGCAGTGCGGACACCGCGGTCGCGATGGCGCAAGCCGTGCGGGCGCGCGCGGCCAGGCTGATGCCGGCGGGCGGCGAGCTGGTCGGAGTCGGCGCGACGGCAGCGCTGGTGAGCGATCGCCCCCGCAAGGGCGAGCATCGGTTTCATATCGCATCCGCCAGCTCCGGAGGCGTCGCGCACTGCATAGGGGTGATGGCAAAGGGAAGGCGTGATCGGGCCGCCGAGGAAGACGTCGTCTCGCGTGCGATCATCCTGTGGCTGGCCCGCGCATGCGGGGTCCCCGCACCGTCGCCGCGCAGCCTGCTCGATGCCGATGAAACTTTCGCGGAGACAGCCGCCGCGAGTGAGGATGCTGTCGACAGGCTGCTGGCGGGCGAGCTCGATCGCGTCACCGTCCGGCCCGATGGCCGGATGCTGCTGTCGGCGGTGTCGCCCCACGTGTTGGTGCCGGGTTCCTTCAACCCGCTGCACGAAGGGCACGTCGCGCTGGCGCGGGTCGCCGAAGAGCTGCGGCAGCAGCCAGCGGCGTTCGAGATCTCGGTCATCAACGTCGACAAGCCGCCGCTGTCGGGCGAAACGGTGCGGCGCCGGCTCGCGCAATTTGCCTGGAAGTCGCCGGTCGAACTCACGCGGGCGCCCACCTTCCTCGAAAAGTCGCGCTTGTTTCCGAACGCTACGTTCGTCATCGGCGCGGATACGGCGGAGCGGCTGGTGGCGCCGAGATATTATGGCGATGACGAGCTGCGGATGCGTGTCGCGCTCGATGAAATCGCCAATTCCGGGGCGAGCTTTCTGGTGGCGGTGCGCATTGATGCGACGGGGCGGGTGCGCGGGCTGAAGCGATATCCGTCGTGCCGCGGCGGTATGCCGATCTCTTCGCGGAGATTCCGGAGCAGCGGTTCCGGCTTCGATATTTCTTCGTCGGCGATTCGGGCGCTGCGAGGGTAGCGCACCCCCCTCACCCGGCCTCTCCCCCCGCGGTTCGCGGGGGGAGAGGGGAAGGGGGCGGGGGGTTAGCGGGCGCGGACGACGCGGGCGACGGGCTTGCGGCGGCGGGTGATGGTGATGTCGGCGCCCAGCGCGGCGGCGTCGAGCAGCTCGCGCAGGCGGATGCGGGCCTGCCGCGAGTCGATCGTCACCGGGTCGAAGGCGAGGCCGGCGCCGTCCACGGCGCCGCAGCACGGCCAGAAGCCGGTGGCCTCGGCCTCGGCGGCGGCGATCAGCATGCCGGCGAGGCGGCGCGCATCGGCCCGCCGGCGCTCCGGCTCCGGACGGTCGATCCAGTGGAACGGGTCGCACAGCAGGCCGCGGATCAGCGGATAGAACAGCAGCGCCGCGTCCGACCAGGCGCCGATCTCCGGCACCGCGGCGATGATCGCGGCCTGCATCAGCTCGATGATGATGCGCAGCCGCAAATCGAGGTCGCGCCGCGCCTGACTCCGGAAGCGCATGGGCGCAGAACAGCAGGGTGCGGTGCGCGTCGGGCGTGCGCGCCGCGGCCTCGAGCCAGGCGCGGATGAGCCGCTCCAGCAGGTGCGGCGGTGCGAGCTGCGCGCCGTCGTCCTGCGCGGCGCCGACCGCGCGGCCGAGCGCGATCAGGTGCTCGGTCAGGATGTCGGTCAGCACCTCCTCGCACGTTTGGTAGGCGCCGGCACCGTTGCCATGGCTCACGCCGGCGGCGGTGCGGATGCGCCACATCGAGATGTCGGGGCCGAGCTCGGCGAACAGCCGCGCTGCGGCATTGCGTTGGCGCTCGCGGTTGACCGCGCCGGCCGGCGGCTTCGGGGCCGGGACGTTGGAGGCGCGGGCGAACGGGTCGGGGCGGGTGAGAAGGCCGGACATGGAATGCTCCTGGATGAGAATAGTTCCCTATTTGTTCCGTGACGGGTGCGTTTCAAGCCGAGTACCGCAAATCCGACCACCCGAGGGCGGCGATGTACGCAAGCGGGCGGGTTGAACGTGCCGCGAAGTACGCGTCCGCCCGGTCCAGGCGGGCGCAGATGTACGCAGCGAAACCGGCTCACGCCGGTTTTTGTACACAGAATCAGCCCGTATCGGCGGGCTCGGAGCGGTTGCGCTTGGTCGCGGCGCGGCGGGATTTGTCGGCGAGGCGGCGTTCCCGGGAGGCGCGAGTGGGTCGCGTGGGCCGGCGCGGCGGCGGCGGCGGTTCGGCGGCGCGGCGGATCAGCGCGACGAGGCGCTCGCGCGCGTCATCGCGGTTGCGCTGCTGGGTGCGGTGGCGCTGGGCGGTGATGACGAGCACCCCGTCCTGCGTCACCCGCTTCCCGGCGAGGCGGATCAAGCGGGCGCGCACGGCCTCCGGCAGGCTGGGTGAGGCGGCGGCGTCGAAGCGGAGCCGCACCGCGGTCGCGACCTTGTTCACGTTCTGCCCGCCGGCGCCGGAGGCGCGCACGAAGCTCTCCTCGAGCTCGGCCTCGTCGAGCGCGATGGTGGCGGTGATCGGGATCATCGGCCGGCGTGTAGCCTATCGCCACTGGGCGGCGTAACATCGTTTCCATGCCGCCGCCGGGCCCGATTGATTGCGACCTCCATCCGACCGTCCCCAGCCTGGGCGCGCTGCTGCCGTATCTCGACGACGTCTGGCGCGACAACGCGGTCAGGCGCGGGTTCGAGCCGCTGGTGCCGATCTCCTACCCGGCGCGCAACCCGTTCACCGTGCGGCCGGACTGGCGCGACGCCGACGGGCTGGGGGCGTCGGACGCGGCGCGGCTCGGACGGGAGGCGCTTGATCCGTTCGGTTCGCGCCTCGCCATCCTCAACTGCCTCTACGGCGCGCCGGTGCTGTTCAGCGAGGACCTCGCCGCCGCCTTCTCGCGCGCGGTCAATGACTGGATCGCCGCCGAATGGCTGGACGCCGACCCCCGGCTGCGCGCCTCGATCGTGGTACCGCAGATCAGCGCCGAGCGGGCGGTGGACGAGATCGAGCGCCGCGCGGGCGATCCGCGCTTCGTCGCCGTGCTGCTGCTGGTCTCGGGCGAGGTGCCGCTCGGGCGCCGGCAGAACTGGCCGATCTACGCGGCGGCCGAGCGGCACGGGTTGCCGGTGTGCGTGCATGCCGGGAGCACCTACCGTCATCCGGTGACGCCGGTCGGCTGGCCATCGACCTATGCGGAAGATTACGCGAGCCAGGCGTCCGCCTTCGCCTCCTGCCTCACCAGCCTGGTCGCCGAGGGGGTGTTCGCCAAATTCCCCGACCTGACGGTGGTGCTCGCCGAATCGGGCGTCTCCTGGCTGCCCGCGCATCTGTGGCGGCTGACGAAGTTCTGGAAGGGCCTGCGCAGCGAGGTCCCCTGGGTCGGCGACCCGCCGATCTCGATCGTGCGCGAGCGGGTGCGCCTGACGGTGCAGCCCTTCGACGCGCCGGACGAGCCGGCGCTGCTCGCCCGGCTGATGGAGCATCTCGGCTCGGATGACATGCTGCTGTTCGCGACCGACTACCCGCATCACCAGTTCGAGGGCACGGTCGCGATGCCGGCTAGCCTTGATCCCGCGCTCGGGCGCAAGATCATGGTCGACAACCCGCTGCGCACCTTCTCTCGGCTTATGGAGCAAGTGGCATGAACGTGCACGTCGCCGCCCGCCCGTCCCGCGAGGCACAGGCCGCCTCCCGGCCCGCGATCGCCGATTGCGACATCCATCCCCGGCTCGCGTCGCCGCACGCGCTCGACCCCTGGCTGCCGCGGCGCTGGCGGGAGCACCTGGCGACGTTCGGCGCGGTGAACCGCCAGCCATGGGAGAGGGGTCCGGCCTATCCGAAGGCGCAGCCGGCGGCGTCCCGGCGTGACGCCTGGCTGCCGGACGGGCGGCCGCCGGGCAGCGATCTGGGGTTCATGGCGGCGCAGCATCTCGATCCGAATAACGTCGCGCTCGGCATCCTCAACCCGTTGCAGACCGGGCAGGGGGTGCAGAACATCGACCTCTCGGTCGCGATGTGCCGCGCGACGAACGAGTGGCAGCTGGCCGAATGGGTAGATCGCGACGCAGCGGCTGCGCGCCTCCGTGGTGGTGCCGTACGAGGACGGGCCGGCTTCGGCGCGAGAAATCGAGCTGCGGGCCGGTGACCGGCGGTTCGCGCAGGTGCTGCTGCTGAGCCGCACGTCCGAGCCGCTGGGGCACCGGCGCTACTGGCCGATCTACGAGGCGGCGGCGGCGGCCGGCCTGCCGGTCGCGGTGCACGCCTTCGGTTACGGCGGCTGGCCGATCACCGCCGGCGGCTGGGGATCTTATTACGTTGAAGAAATGGTTGGCCATGCCCAGGCGTCCGAGGCGGTGGTCACCTCCATGGTCATGGAAGGCGTGTTCGCCCGCATCCCGTCGCTGAAGCTGGTCATGATCGAGGGCGGCTCGGCCTGGGCGGCGGCACTGGCCTGGCGGCTCGACAAGATCTGGAAGACGCTGCGCCGGGAGGTGCCGGACCTGACGATGGCGCCGTCGGAATACATGCGGCGTAATGTCTGGTACACGACCCAGCCGATCGAGGAGCCCGAGCCACGCCAGCACCTGGCCGAGGCCTTCGAGTGGATCGGCTGGGATCGCATCCTGTTTGCGACCGACTACCCGCATTGGGATTTTGACGATCCGGCACAAGCGCTGCCGGTGCGGCTGACCGACGCGCAGCGCAGCGGCGTGTTTCTGGAGAATGCCCAGTCCGTCTACGGCGTCGCCTGACGCCCGGGAGCCAGCGGTCCGTGACCGCTCCATTAATAAATGGTTGACCGTTGGCTCATTTCTGAGTCAGATGGATCGCGCGGCCGGACCCCGTCGATAGGGATTGAGTAATGGCAACAGTGACCTTTCTGTACTCGCAGTCGGTCTCGGCTGGGGGAACCAAGCTCTTCGACTGGAGCAACCTGTCGAATTGGTCGACCGGCACGTTGCCAAACGCCGCCTCCGACGTGGTCATCCAAGGACCCAACCACGGCGGCAGGTCCTTCGACAACGTGGGATTCCTCGAGGTCCATTCGATCAATTTCAAGGCAGGTGCGTCCGGGCTGCGGATCGGCGCCGGGACCATCCTCCGGGTCGACAACAACGCGAACGGTACGATAACCCTGGACGCGGGCGCCGAGCTGCTGGAGCCGCGCACCGGCCTTTCCTATGTCACCTTGGAGGGACAGGGAGCCCTGCTCGAGCAGGGGGTACCGCAGGGCTACATCCAGTTCAGCAACACCCCGGGCATCTCGGGCAGCCTCTACATCCATTCGCCGCAATCTCCCAGCGGCGGACGACCGGGATTCGACTCGCAAGTCATCTCGTATTTCGCGGGCAACGATCAGATTTACGTCGAAGAGGGGACGGCCGGTCCGCTGACCGCGACATATGCGCAGGGCGCCGGCGTCACCGGCACGCTGCTGATCAGCAGCGGCGGTACCCCGATCTATCAATTCAGCAACTTCCGCGGCAACGCCGCGCTAGATTATCAGGCGGTCGCGACCACGATCACCGACCCGCTGACCGGCACGCCGGACGTCGCGGCCATTGAGGTGTTCGTCTGCTTCGCCCGCGGTACGCGGATCTCGACGCCGGACGGTGAGCGCCGTGTCGAGAGCCTGCAGCCGGGTGACACGGTTCTCGTCGTCGATGGGGCAAGGACTCAGCCGGCACGCGTACGCTGGGTCGGACAGCGTCGCTTGAATCTCGCGTCCCATCCGCGCGCGGAGCTTGCCGCGCCGATCCGGTTCCGAGCAGGTGCCCTGGGAGACAACCTGCCGAGTCGGGACCTTCTGGTGTCCCCCGATCACGCTCTTCTTCTCAATGGGAGGCTCGTGCGGGCGAAGCTGCTGGTCAACGGGATGACCATCGTGCAGGAGCGCGATCTTCCGGCTGTCACGTATCATCACGTTGAGCTCGACAATCACGCGATCCTGCTCGCCGAGGGCGTTCCGAGCGAAAGCTATCTCGACACCGGCAATCGCGCGTTCTTCAGCGATACGGGCGGCGTTGCCGCGCTACATCCGGATCTGATGACGGACCGCTTGCCGGTCGGCACCTGTGCGCCGCACGTGCGGACCGAGCCGGAGGTAGCACCGATCTGGGAGATGCTCGAGCAACGCGCCCTTGCGCTCGGCTTCAGCCCGCGGGTGCACACAACCACCGGCGATCCCCAGCCCCGCATCGTGGCGGACGGCGCCGTTTTGTCGCCGCTCGATACGACCGACGATGGCTGGCGCTTCGCTGTCCCGGCGGGAGTCCGGTCGCTTCGGCTGCGCTCGCGCAGCTTCGTGCCCGCCGATATGCGCCCCTTCGCCGGCGACTGGCGCCGCCTCGGCATGGCGGTCGGACGACTCGTGCTGCAGGTGGGCACCGAGCGGCGGGAGATCGCGATGGACAGCCCGGAACTCTGCCGTGGCTGGCACGATGCCGAGCGGATCGACGGTGCGATATGGCGGTGGACGGATGGAGACGCGGTCCTGCCGGTCACGGGCGCCGAGAATGGCTGCATGGTGGAGGTTCACCTGCACGCCAGCGGCGACTACCCGCTCGAGAGCAACGACGCTATCCGCCGAGTGGCCTGACCCCTCGCGCACCCAGGAGGGTCGGTGTAGCCTGACAGTCCTGCCGGTTGTGGAGGATCGTCATGGAATTCGGCTACTTCTCGATGCCGTCCCATCCACCGGAGCGCGGCAAGAAGGACGGGCACGACTGGGACCTCCAGACGCTTCGCTGGCTCGACGAGCTAGGCTTCACCGAGGCGTGGATCGGCGAGCATCACACCGCGCCGTGGGAGCCGCATCCCGCGCCTGACCTCCTCGTCGCCCAGGCGCTGATGCAGACGAGCCGCTTGCGGATCGGCCCCGGCGGGTTCCTCCTGCCGTTCCACCACCCAGCGGAACTCGCGAACCGGGTGGCCATGCTCGATCACCTTTCCGGCGGGCGGCTCAATTTCGGCGTCGCGGCCTCCGGCTTGCCGAGCGACTGGGCGATGTTCAACGTGGACGGCATGTCGGGCGCCAATCGCGACATGACCCGCGAGGCGCTCGATATCATCCTCCGCCTGTGGAGCGCCGAAGGACCGTTCGAGTACACGGGCAAGTACTGGACCGTCGCCAACCCGCCCGAGATGTTCGGCGTCCTGCGCCCGCATCTGCGCCCGCTGCAGCAGCCGCATCCGCCGATCGGCGTGGCCGGGCTGTCGAAGAACTCCGACACGCTGAAGATCGCCGGGGAGCGCGGGTTCCTCCCGCTCAGCCTCAACCTCAACCCGGGCTATGTCGGCAGCCACTGGGTGGCGGTGGAGGAAGGCGCGCGACGGAGCGGTCGCACGCCGAACCGTGCCGACTGGCGCCTTGTGCGCGAGGTCTTCGTCGCCGAGACCGACGAGGAGGCATGGCGCCTGTCCGTCGGCGGCATGATGGGTCGCATGATGCGCGAATACTTCCTGCCACTGCTCGGCAATTTCGGCTTCCTCGACTACCTCAAGCACGCGCCCGACGTGCCCGATAGCGACGTGACGCCAGAATACTGCGCCCGCCACAACTGGCTGATCGGCTCGCCCAAGACCGTCATCGAGAAGCTGCAGCAGGTGTACGCCGAGGCCGGCGGGTTCGGTCAGATCCTGGTGTTCGGCTTCGACTATGCCGACAACCCGGAGGCATGGCGCACCTCGCTTGGCATGATCGCGACCGAGGTGCTGCCGCGCGTCGCGCATCTGAAGCCGCGTGCCTCGGCGATGGCCGCCGAATGAGCCGGGTCCTGCATCGCGCGGGCGGGATGCCGCCCATCGCGGTCGGCGGCGAGGGCATCCGCCTGCGCCTCGCGGACGGCCGCACGATCATCGACGGCTCGGGCGGCGCCGCGGTCGCCTGCCTCGGGCCACGGCAACCGCCGGGTCGCCGAGGCGATCAACCGCCAGGCCGGCACGATGGCCTACGCTCATACCGGCTTCTTCAGCAGCGAGCCGGCCGAGCAGCTCGCCGACATGATCCTCGATGGCTCGCCCGGCGGGCTGACGCACGCCTATTTCTGCTCGTCGGGCTCCGAGGGCACGGAGGCCGCGCTCAAGCTCGCGCGGCAATATTTCGTGGAAATCGGCCAGAATCAGCGCACCCGCTTCATCGCCCGCCGGCAGAGCTATCACGGCAACACGCTGGGCGCGCTCGCCGCGGGCGGTAACATGATGCGCCGCGCACTCTACGAGCCGATCCTGAGCCCGGCATTCAGTCACGTTTCCCCATGCTTCGCCTACCGGTTCCAGCAGGAGGGCGAGACGGATGGGCAGTATGTCGACCGCCTCGCCGCCGAGCTGGAGGCGGAGTTCCAACGCCTCGGGCCGGAGAATGTCATCGCCTTCATCGCCGAGCCGATGGTCGGCGCGACCACGGGCTGCGTGGCCGCCCTGCCCGGCTATTTCGAGCGGGTCCGCGCGATCTGCGATCGCCATGGCGCGCTGCTGATCCTCGACGAGGTGATGTGCGGCATGGGGCGGACGGGCACGACTCATGCCTGGGAGCAGGAGGGCGTGACGCCCGACATCCAGGTGATCGCCAAGGGCCTAGGCGGCGGCTATCAGCCGATCGGGGGCATCCTGATCGACGGGCGGATCGTGGACGCGGTGCGGGCCGGGTCGGGCGCCTTCATGCACGGCCACACCTATCAGGCGCATCCGGTGGCGTGCGCCGGCGCGCTCGAGGTCCAGCGCGTCATCAGAGAGGAAAGACTGGTCGCCAATGTGCGCGCGATGGGCGAGCGGCTGGAGCGCGGCCTGATCGAACGGCTCGGCAACCATGCGCATGTCGGCGACATCAGGGGGCGCGGCCTGTTCTGGGCTGTGGAGTTCGTCGCCGACCGCGCCAGCCGGCGCGTCTTCGACCCGGCGCTCCGGCTGAACGAGCGGATCAAGCAGGCCGCGCTTGACGAGGGCGTGGCGATCTACCCGATGGGCGGGACGATCGACGGGCGGCAGGGCGACCATGTGATCGTCGCACCGCCCTATATCGCGACCGCCGCCGACATCGATGAGATCGTCGACAAAGTGGGGCGAGGGATCGACCGCGCACTCGCCGGCGTGCGGGCCGCATGACGGCGCCCCGCACGCTGGTCTGCTACACGGACTACAAAAGCCCCTATGCCTATCTCGCGAAGGACCTCACTTACGATCTGGCGCGCGAGACGGGCGTGCGGCTCGACTGGCGGCCCTATGTGCTCGACATCCCGGCCTATCTCGGCTCCGCCCGGGTCGATGACGACGGCCGGGTGTTGGAGGAGAGCCGCAACGCGCACCAATGGCGGCGCGTGCGCTACAGCTACATGGATTGCCGGCGGATCGCCCGCGGGCGCGGGCTGGTGATCCGCGGCCCCCGCAAGATCTGGGATTCGAGCCTCGCCGCCGCCGGGATGCTGCTTGCTCAGGATCAGGGAGAGGCGGTGTTCCGCCGCTACCACGACACGGTGTTCGAGCGGTTCTGGCAGCGCGCGCTGGACATCGAGGATCCGGCGGTGATCGCCGCCGTTCTGACCGAGACCGGCGCTTCTTCCGGGTTCGAACTCATGGGCGCCAGAGGGACGCGACCGCGTGGCGCGGATTAGCTGCGAGGCGGAAGCCATGGGGGTATTCGGCGTGCCGAGCTTCGTCGTCGACGGCGAACTCTTCTGGGGGCGCGAAAATCTCCCTGACATCCGGGAGTTGCTGCTTGGCGCCGCCCCTGTCGCCGCGACGGGTTGACGCTCGCCCGGCACCGCCCCCATAGGCCGCCATGCGCGACCTCTCCGAGCTCTCCGAGCGCGAAGTCCTGGCCCTCGCCATCGCCAACGAGGAAGAAGACGGCCGCATCTACGCCGATGTCGCCGAGGGCCTGCGCGACGACTTCGCAGCCACCGCCGGCTTGTTCACCGACATGGCCGCCGAGGAGGGCGAGCACCGAAGGCGGCTGATCGAGCTCTACCGGCAGAAGTTCGGCGAGCACATCCCCCTGATCCGCCGCCAGGACGTGCGCGGCTTCCTGCAGCATACGCCGGTCTGGCAGATTCGCCCGCTCGGGCTGGATGCAGTGCGCGACCTCGCGGAGAGCATGGAGCAGGAGACCCAGCGCTTCTACCGGCGTGCCGCGGGACGCACGACCGACGCCTCGATCCGCAAGCTATTCGGCGACCTCGCCGACGCGGAGATCGCCCATGAGCAGCTTGCCCACCGCCTGAAGGCAGCCAGCCTGACGGAAGCGGTGCGTCAGACGGAGGACAGGACCGCGCGCCGGCTGTTTTTGCTTCGCGTCGTCCAGCCGGGCCTCGCCGGGCTGATGGACGGCTCCGTCTCCACCCTCGCCCCGGTGTTCGCCTCCGCCTTCGCCACCGGCCGCTCCCGCGACGCACTGCTGGTCGGACTGGCGGCGTCGATCGGGGCTGGCATCTCGATGGCCTTCGCCGAGGGACTGTCAGACAACGGCAGCCTGACCGGGCGCGGGCAGCCACTGGTCCGCGGAGCGATCACTGGGTTGATGACGACGCTCGGTGGCATCGGCCACACGATCCCGTTCCTCATTCCTGATTTCCGGACTGCCATGGTCGTGGCAGTCGCGGTCGTGGTGCTCGAACTCGCCGCGATCAGCTGGATCCGCTGGCGCTTCATGGACACACCGCCGCTCCGGGCGAGTCTGCAGGTGGCGCTGGGCGGCGCGCTAGTGTTCGGCTGCGGCGTTCTGATAGGCAGCAGTTGAGGAAATCCCGTATGACGGCCGACCCGCCGCACCTTAGGTACGACACGACGACTATTATCCTCCATTGGCTCGTCGCGGTGCTCGTCGCCGCGCAGTGGGTGATCGGCCAGACGATCGACGACGCGCCGAAGGGGGCCGTGAAGCTCGACTACATCGGCCTTCACCTGACGATCGGCCTCCTCATCGGGGCCGCCCTGGTGGTCCGCCTGATCTGGCGCGCCGGACCCGGACGGCGGCTGCCGGCGGCGGATCGGGGCGCCGTGCACGTACTCGCCAAAGCCACCCACTGGGGGCTCTACGCCCTGCTGGCCGCGACCGTGGGGCTGGGGATCACCTTCGCCTTGGCATGGGGCGTGCCGATCTACACCGTCGGCCGAATACACGGACTTGCCGCGGGCAACCGTGGCTTGGCCCGCGCTTTGCTGCACTGGCATGGCACCCTCGCCGACGCGGTGCTGATCCTGGCCGGCCTGCACGCCTGCGCGGCGCTGTTCCACCACTATATCCTGCGGGACCGATTGATCCTGCGAATGGCGCCCGCGAAGCTTGCTGGCTTGAACCGTTGATCTCGGCGGGCTGGCAAGCGCTCGGAGGCTGGGGTAGTGGGGCGCATGGCCCGAACCGCCACGCTCTCCCGCAAGACCGCCGAGACCGACATCACGCTGACGCTGAACCTCGACGGAACGGGGCTCGCCGAGGTGGATAGCGGGATCGGCTTCCTCGATCACATGCTGACCGCCTTCGCGCGCCACGGCCTGTTCGACCTGACCGTGCGCGCTGCGGGCGACCTGCACATCGACTGCCACCACACCACCGAGGACGTCGGCATCGCCCTAGGCCGCGCCTTCGCGCAGGCGATCGGCGAGAAGCGCGGCATACGCCGCTTCGGCCACGCGCTGGTGCCAATGGACGAGGCGCTGGCCGAGGCGGCGGTGGACATCTCCGGGCGGGGGCTGCTGGCATGGGGCGTGGTCTTCGAGCGCGAGCGCCTGGGCGAGATGGACACCGAGTTGTTCGAGGAATTCTTCCGCGCCTTCGCCACCAACGCGCTCATCACGCTGCACGTCACCAGACGGGTGGGGCGTAACGCGCATCATGTCGCCGAGTCCGTCTTCAAGGCGTCGGCCCGCGCGCTACGCATGGCGGCCGAGGCGGACCCGCGAGCGGGCGACGCCGTCCCTTCCACCAAGGGATCGCTGTGAGGATCTGGACCGCGCACGTCCGGCACGGACGCCCCCCGGTTACGGTCCGCGAAGGGTGGAGCTGGGGCGGGTTCCTGTTCGGCTCGCTCTGGCTGCTTTTTCGGGGCGCCCTCATCGCGGCAGCTTTGGCCCTGCTCGCCGAGGTGCTGGCGGGCGTGCTGACGACGGGCGCGGCGCGCATCGTGCTCGAGCTCGGCATTGCCTTCCTGATTGGAGTCTCGGGGCGCGATCTGGTCCGCTGGCACCTCGGCCTGCGTGGCTACCGGCTGGTGCATGTTCTGGCGGCGCACGATCACGACGTCGCCCTCTCGCGGCTGCTCGCGGCGAACCCCGATCTGGCCGGTGAGTACATGCCTCCGGGCCGTGCCTGAGATGCGTGTCGCTGTCGTCGATTACGGAAGCGGCAATCTCGCATCCGCCTCGCGCGCGCTGGCCGTCGCCGCCGAGAGGACCGGACTCAGTGCCGAGGTCGAGGTGACGGCTGACCCCGATCGGGTCGCGCGCGCCGACAGAATCGTGCTGCCGGGCCAGGGCGCCTTCGCCGATTGCGCGAACGGCCTGTGCGGCGTCTCCGGCATGTGGCAGGCGATCGCCGAAGCGACCGACGCCGGCGCGCCCTTCCTCGGCATCTGCGTCGGGATGCAGCTGATGGCCGAGCGCGGGCTGGAGCACGCCGCCACCCCGGGCTACGGCTGGATCACGGGTGAGATCGCCGCCATGGACCCGCCTGGGCTGCGCCTGCCGCAGATGGGCTGGAATGAGCTCGATTTCGTTCCCGGGGTTCACCCGCTGCTTGATGGCGTGGCACCGGGCGATCATGTCTATTTTGTGCATGGATACGCGCTGACCCGGGCCGACACCGCGCAGGTGCTCGCCACGACCGACTACGGCGGCAGCGTCGTTGCTCTGGTCGCCACGGGCAACCGCGCGGGGACGCAGTTCCACGTCGAGAAGAGCCAGGAGGTCGGGCTGCGTATCCTGGGCAATTTTCTGCGCTGGTTGCCATGAACGAAAAGACGGACGGCCGCGCGATGGGCGGTTCGGCCGCTGCGGGGGGCGGGCTGCAGGTCGTCGAGCGGGTGGAGGAGTTCACCGACGACGACCTCCACGCGCTCTGCGAGGCGACCCATGCCGCGATCTTGGAGGGAGGCGGCTTCGGTTGGGTCAATCCGCCGGACCGCCAGTCCCTGGAGACCTACTACCGCGGCGTGCTGCTCGTGCCGGAGCGCACGCTCTTCCTCGCACGCGATCAGGGCAGCGTCGTCGGCTCCGCCCAGCTCGTGCGCCCCCCGCGCAACAACGAGGCGCAGGCCTTTGCGGCTACTCTTATGCACGCTTTCATCGCGCCCTATGCGCGCGGGCACGGGCTCGCCCGCCTGCTGACCGTCTCGGTGGAGGATGGCGCCCGATCGTTGGGCTACCAGGTGCTGAACCTTGACGTGCGGGAGACCCAGACCGCGGCGATCCGGCTTTATGAGTCGCTGGGCTACGCCCGCTGGGGCGTGCACCCGGCCTATGCCCGCGTCGGCGGCAAGACGGTTCGCGGCTTCTACTACTATAAGCAGCTCCGCGTGGCAGGCACGAAGCGCTGATGGCGCTGACGCTGTATCCGGCGATCGACCTCAAGGATGGGCAGTGCGTGCGGCTGCGCCGCGGCGCCATGGATCAGGTGACTGTCTACTCCTCCGACCCGCCGGCCCAGGCGCGTACCTGGCAGGATGCCGGATTCGGCTGGCTGCATGTCGTCGACCTCAACGGCGCCTTCGCCGGGCGGCCGGTGAACGCGAACGCGGTGCACGCCATTCTGGCGGCAGTGTCGGTGCCGGTGCAGTTGGGCGGCGGCATCCGCGACCTCGGGGCGGTCGAGGCATGGCTCGCGGCAGGGGTGACCCGGGTAATCCTGGGCAGCGCGGCAATCAAGGATCCCGAGTTCGTCCGCCGCGCCTGCCGCGCCTGGCCGGGCCGTGTCGCCGTCGGGATCGACGCGCGAGACGGGATGGTCGCGACCGAGGGCTGGGCTGAGACCTCCACCATGCCGGCGCGCGACCTGGCGCTGCGCGTGGAGGATGTGGGAGCGGCGGCGATCATCTACACGGACATCGCGCGCGACGGGATGTTGAGAGGGCTGAATGTCACGCAGACCGTGGCGCTGGCGGACGCGGTAGCGACGCCGATGATCGCCTCCGGCGGGGTCGGTGGGATCGAGGATCTGCGCGCCCTGAAGCACGCCGCGGCCGGAACCCGAATCGAAGGCGTGATCGTCGGACGGGCGCTCTATGACGGGCGGATCGACCCTGCCGCGGCGCTGGCGCTGCTGGCGAGTTGACCCGGCCGCTTGGCGGTGCGGAAGCCGTTGCTCGTCGGGCGCGTTGTACTTGCGCGACGCGGCGTCCATCGGGTCAAAGACAGAATGCTCAAGCTGCGCGTCATCCCATGCCTGGACGTAAAGGACGGCCGCGTCGTCAAGGGCGTGAACTTCGTCTCCTTGCGTGATGCCGGGGATCCTGTGGAGCAGGCCGCGGTGTACGACGCGGCTGGAGCCGATGAGCTTTGCTTTCTCGACATCACCGCGAGTCACGAGAACCGCGACACCATCGTCGATGTGGTCGCCCGCACGGCCGCGCGTGTCTTCCTGCCGCTGACCGTCGGGGGCGGTGTGCGCACGACCGAGGACATGCGGCGTCTGCTGCTCGCGGGCGCCGACAAGTGCAGCATCAACTCCGCCGCCGTTGCCCGGCCTGAGCTGGTCGCCGAGGCGGCGCACAAATTCGGCAGCCAATGCGTCGTCGTCGCGGTGGATGCCAAGCGATCCGGACCTGGCTGGGAGGTGTTCACGCATGGCGGACGCAAAGGCACGGGACGCGACGCCGTTACCTGGTGCCGCGAAGCCGCGAGCCTCGGCGCCGGGGAGATCCTGTTGACCAGCATGGACCGTGACGGGACGGGAGAGGGGTTCGATCTTGACCTGCTGGGCGCGGTGTGCGCGGCGGTGCGCGTGCCCGTCATCGCCTCCGGGGGCGTGGGCGCGCTCGGTCATTTCATCGAGGGCGCCCGCGCCGGGGCGACCGGCCTCCTCGCCGCGAGCGTGTTTCATTTCGGGACCTTCACGGTGGCCCAGGTGAAGCAGACGCTTGCCCGCGCGGGTCTGGCTGTCCGGCTGCCGCGGGTGGCGGCCTAGGACGCCGCGATGGCGAAATCCGTCAAGAAGAAGCCCACGAAGCGGACCCGCCAGAAGCCGAGGGAGCGCAAGCCGAAGAAGATCGTGACCAAGCGACGGGCCCCTGACGCTGAGGTGGTCGAGCCGGTCGTGGCGGAGGCGGGGCTCGGTTCGGACGCCGGGGTGCTCGACCGGCTGTTCGCGGTGGTCATGCAGCGGCGCACCGCCAATCCGGCGGTCAGTCACTCGGCGCGCCTGCTATCGCGCGGCATCACCAAGGTCGCGCAGAAATTCGGCGAGGAGTCGGTCGAGTGCTTGATCGAGGCGGTCGCCGGCAACCGCGATGCCGTGATCGCCGAGAGCGCGGATGTGCTCTATCACCTCCTGGTGCTGTGGGTGGCGAGTGGCGTGCGTCCCGAGGACGTGTGGCTGGAGCTCAAGCGCCGGGAGGGCGTCAGCGGCATCGCCGAGAAGGCGGCGCGCGCCCGTGCCCTGCCGGTTGCGCTCGGGCTCGAGACGACGAAAATCCCCTGATTCGCCTCCGCCAGGAGAGAACGATGCCGGTCAGCGGCCTGCCACCGTACGACGACGCCAACGTCTTCGCCCGCATACTTCGGGGCGAGCTGCCGTCGAAGAACGTCTACGAGGACGAGTGGGCGCTCGCCTTCCACGACATCAACCCGCAGGCGCCGGTCCACATCCTGGTGATCCCCAAGGGAAAATGGGTCTCCTGGGCGGATTTCAGCGCCAATGCACCGGCGGAGGAGATCGCGGGTTTCGTGCGCGCGGTGGGCAAGATCGCCAAGCAGCTTGGGCTCGAGGAGCCGGGATATCGGCTGCTGGCCAACATGGGCCCGCACTCGAACCAGGAAGTGCCGCATCTGCACGTGCACATCTTCGGCGGCAGGGATCTGGGGCGGATGCTGGCGCCGTGGTGAGTGTCTATCTGACTTCCCAAGGGTTGATGACGGGCAACCCGAAAGGCTCAAAGTCGCGGGTGTTCCGGGTCGCGATCGCCGCGCCATGCGCGAGGGCGGTTGCCGCAATCAGCAGGTCAATGACGGCGACGGTCCGGCCGATCCTTTCGTGCTGAGATCTGGCGACCCCATAAGCCCGAGCGCTCGCTTCGCTGAAGGCGAGGAGACGTGCCCTGAACTGGGTCGCCATCAGCTCATCGAATGTCGCCGCCAGTCGGTCCCGCCGCCGCCGACCCGGCCGAAGGCGCGCGATACCGTAGCCGATCTCCGCGACGCAGAGCGCGGAGATCGGCCTTCCGCTGGGCTCGGAAGAACGCCTCAACGGCGGGAGCGATATCAGGCCGCATCAGTTCGGAAATGATGTTGGTGTCGAGCAGGATCAGCTGCTGTACTCCGGCCCCGAAAAGTCAGGCCCCGCGAGGCTGCGCTCGCGCGCGGGGAGGTTCAGGCTTACCCCTCTTGTTCTGCCGAACAGCCGTCGGGCGGAACCAACGATCACCTGGCCGATTTCGTCTTCGTCTGATCGGGCGACCGCCGCCCGGAGCAGCTCACGCACTTCCTCCTCCAGCGAACAGCGGTTGCGGGCAGCCCGAGCCTTCAATCGTGCGTGCAGAGCAGAATTGACGTCGCGGATCAACGAGCTAGCCACTGGCGTCACCTCGAATTGCTAGCACAAGCTAGCAGCCCGGGAAGCGCCTCCCAAGGAATCCTTGATAATGCATCCGCATTCCCTCCCCTCGCTCCCCCTCGGTCACCTGCCAGACACCCGCTATCCCGACCCGCGGATCGAGACTCTCGATGAACGGTTCCGGTTCAAGCAGGGCAATGCCGGAATTGAGCGGATCGCCAGCGGCTTTCGGTGGGCTGAAGGGCCGGTCTATTTCCGCGACCAGGGCTGCCTGATCTGGAGCGACATCCCGAACAACCGGATGATGCGCTGGCTGGAGGCGGACGGGCACGTCGGCGTTTTCCGCACCCCGTCGCACTACAGCAACGGCAACACGCGCGACCGCGAGGGGCGGCTGATCACCTGCGAGCACGACACCCGACGTGTGACCCGCACCGAGCATGACGGGCGGATCACGGTGCTGCTCGACCGGTTCGAGGGTAAGCGGCTGAACGCACCGAACGATGTGGTGGTGGCGCGCGACGGCGCCGTGTGGTTCACAGATCCCGGCTACGGCATCGACGGGCCGTACGAGGGCCACGCGGCGGAGCCTGAGCTGGGGCGCCATGTCTACCGGCTCGACCCAGCGACCGGCGCCGCCGCCGTGGTCGCCGACGACTTCGTGCGGCCGAACGGGCTCTGCTTCTCTCCCGACGAAACTCGCCTCTACATCGTCGATTCCGGCGTCTCGCACGGCGGGCCTGCGCATATCCGGGTGTTCACGGTGGACGGCGCGCGGCTGCGCGACGGACGGATGTTGGCCGATGACTTCCTGCCCGGTATGACGGACGGGGTGCGCGCGGACGTGCACGGGAATGTCTGGGCCAGCATGGGCTGGGGCGATCCGGCGGAGGATGGGGTGCGCTGCTACGCGCCAGACGGCACCCTGATCGGCAAGATCCACCTGCCGGAACCCTGCGCCAACCTCTGCTTCGGCGGGGTCAAGCGCGACCGCCTCTTCATGTGTGCGAGCACGTCGGTCTATGCACTCTACGTCAACGACGAGGGCGCTCTGCTGCCCTGACGGGACTTTTTGGCTTGCACCAAGGGGGTAAGGCGCCTATCTGGCCTTCTACGCAGCAACGCACGTGCCTCTGGCCCCCTGGGGTTACGCAACGACGTCAAGCGTTCTGGCAGCTTAGTGCTGGTTCGTTCGACCGTTTCGCAACTCCGTCCGTCGCCTAACCCAGGCGGGCGTCCATCCGAGGGAGGCTCGTGGCATGACCCCCAAGGTCGCCCGATTCCTAACCGACACGCAGCCGGCGACGCCGTGCCTCGTGCTCGATGTCGACCGCGTGGAGGAGAACTTCCGCGCGCTGCGCCGCGCCTTGCCGCTCGCGCGCATCTACTACGCCGTGAAGGCCAACCCGGCGCGTCCGGTGCTGGAACGGCTGGTGCGTCTGGACAGCTCCTTCGATGCGGCGAGTTTCGAGGAGATCGCGGCGTGTCTCGACGCGGGCGCGCCGGCGGCGACGATCAATTTCGGCAACACGATCAAGAAGGCCTCCGCCATCCGGGCGGCCCACGCGGCCGGGGTGGATCTGTACGCCTTCGACTCCGCCGAGGAGCTGGAGAAGATCGCCCGTCACGCGCCAGGCGCGCGCGTCTACTGCCGCATCCTGGTCGGCAACGAGGGCGCCGACTGGCCGCTGTCGCGCAAGTTCGGCACCACGGTCGAGGCAGCCAAGGAATTGATGCTGCGGGCCGGCGATCTCGGGCTCGATCCGTACGGCCTGTCCTTCCACGTCGGCAGCCAGCAGACACGGACCGCCGCGTACGAGGTCGCGATCGGCAAGGTCGCGATGCTGTTCACCGACCTGACCGAGGCAGGCGTGAATTTGCGCATGATGAATCTGGGCGGCGGCTTTCCGATCCACTACCGCGACGCCGTGCCCGGAATTGACGAATTCGGCAACGCGATCATGGGCGCGATGGTCGCCCATTACGGCAACGCGCTGCCCGAGATCGCGATCGAGCCCGGCCGGTTCATCGTGGGCGACGCGGGGGTGGTCAGCTCCGAGGTCGTGCTGGTCAGCCGGCGGGGCGCCGATTCGGTGCGCTGGGTCTATCTCGATATCGGCCGGTTCGGCGGCTTGGCCGAGACCGAGGGCGAGGCGATCAAGTATCGGATCACGACACCGCGCGACGGCGGCCCCACCGGGCCGGTTGCGATCGCTGGCCCGACTTGCGACGGGGCCGACATCCTGTACGAGCGGTCGAACTACCGCATGCCTCTCGCCCTCGAAGCGGGCGACCGGGTCGAGTTGCTGGGGACTGGTGCGTATGTCACGACCTACGCCAGCCAGCGGTTCAACGGCTTCGCCCCGCTGGCGGAGCACTACGTCTGAGGCGGCCGGCCCGGCTTGGGCCGGACTGGCCCGACCGCTGTTCAGGAAATAATCACGCGAACGTGACACACGCGGGGGTCATGATTGTGCACGCTTGGGCCGGAACGTTGGAAAGGATGGCGTATGCCCCTTCCCGGATTCACGGCAAACTTCGCGGCGGGCGCTGGAACGGGAGCTTACCGCGGCGCCTCGCTCGGCGCCGCGGTAAGCGGTGTCGTCCCGCAGCTTCCCATCGGGCCGATCGGCGGCGGCTTGGGGAATTGCTGCTGCATTGAGTTCAACTGGGGATGGTTCGCCGGCGGCATCACCGTAGCGCTGGCAAGTGCGTCACCTGTGCGGGTCGCCACCGCCGGAAGAGCGGTCAATATCGGGCCTGTCCGAGTGCAATGCACGGAATGTCCCCAGGGGGACGATGACTGCCAATGCTCCTGCATGGCCGGTGGTGTGCCATGCGCCCAGCGAGGCAACGTAACCGTCTGCGAGCCGTCATGACGGCGCGGGGCGGTGTGATCGCTTCGCCGCTCCAGCGCGCCGGGTTGCCGGCGCTGATGCAACTCACCGCCGGCAACCCTGGCGTCCTTGTCGGGCTGATCGACGGGCCGGTTCAAGCCGACCTCCCGGGTTTCAGCGGTGCTCGCTTTATACCGGAGGGGACAGCTGCGGCGGCTGACCCGACCGACCCGGCCTGCCTGCATGCAACCCTGGTCGCCAGCCTACTCGCCGCGCGGCGCGACGGCGAGCCGTCCGGCATCTGCCCCGGCTGCACCTTCCTCCTCCACCCGATCTTTCCGCCCGGCGCGACGCCGATCGCCACCCCGGCGATGCTCGCCGGCGCGATCCAGGCGACGGTGCGGGCAGGCGCTCGCGTGATCAATCTCAGCGTGGCGCTGCTGCCCGGCACTGCGGCGGAGCTCGACGCGCTATGCGCCGCACTCGACGAGGCCGGACGGTACGGCGCGATCGTCGTCGCGGCGGCGGGCAACCAGGCGCGCATCGGCCACTCGCTGATCACGAGCCACCCAGCCGTCCTGCCGGTCGCCGCGAGCGATCCGCGCGGCCGACCGACGCCGGAGACCAATCTCAGTCGCTCCATCGGCTTGCGCGGCGTCAGCGCCCCGGGAGAGTACGTCACCGGCCTGCGCCCGGATGGAACCCCCGCTGTCTTCGGCGGCACCAGCGCCGCCGCCCCCTTTGTCACCGGTACCATCGCGCTGCTGTACGCGCTGATGCCCAACCTTGATCGAGGACGCCTGCTCTGGGCGCTGGCTGGCACACGCCAAATGCGCAGCCACCTGGTTCCGGCATCGCTCGACGCCTGGACGACTTATGAGGCGCTGACCAGGAAAGGAGCTCGCGCGGCATGAAGCCGGAGAAGACGGCAACGCCGAAGTCCGCGCGTCTGCGGCTGCCGGGCTTCGTACGCGAGGAGGAGATCGGTCTGGGCGATCTTGTTTCCCGCACCGCCTCGGCGATCGGCGTGCGGCCGTGCGGCGGCTGTTCTCGCCGGGCCGCGGCGATGAATCGCTGGATGACGGTTGGTCGTCGTACGGGGAAGTAGAGGCAGGAGGGACGCGATGCGACTTCCAGGATTTTCTGCCCATCACGCAATCGGACCCACGCAGGCGTATCAGGGTGCGCCGCAGCCGTTCTCCGCCACCGGTGTGCGTCCTGCATTGGGCATTGGCTGGGGCTCCCTCAATCCCGGCCTGTTCTGGGCCTGCTTTCGGAACTGCTACGACCGCTGCGGGGAATTGGAGCCTGGCGGGTGCTTCGGGCCTTGTTACGATATCTGCAACTGGAACCCGAATGTCGTCTTCCTGCGCTGACTGCGGCCGCATTGATTAAGGGAGGCCCGCCGTGTCCGAAACCGCCGCCCCGCCCGCGGATAGAGACGCCGGCCCCATCGACACTGTGCCGCCACATCGGGATGTGGCGCCGCATGATCCTTCCTATGTCTACGCGATTGGCCGCGTCACTCCCCGCTTCCCGAGCCCCGGGGTTGAGAAGGAGCTGTTGCAGGTCATGGGCCGCAGCGATACCGCCGGACTCACCGACCGGGGTGCGCTGCACAAGGTGCTGGCGGAACGGCGCAACCGCTATCTCGCGCGCAATATCTGCTACGTGTTCGCGATCGAGGGGATGGAGACCTATATTCTCCAGCCGCGCGATCCGGCGGATTTCGAGCTGCTGATCGAAGCCATCCGCCCCGCCCCGCGCCCGACAGACATCGACGTGGTGATTGGCCTGCGTGGCCCCCTCGCGCCACCCGAGATATGCAACGGGCTGCTGGTGCCGATCGTCCTGTTCGATCAGCTCTATTCCTTCGACCTCGACGAGCTGGTCGGAGCGCTGTCTCGACCGGCCGACGTGCCGGCCGACCGCTTCACCCCGGCGGCTGAGGAGCTGCTTGCCCGCATCATGCAGGCCGCCGACAATGCCGGGGCGACGGATGAGGATCGCGCGCTCAACTACCTCGCGGTGCGCTACGCACAGATCTACGGCAGCGCCGCCGAGCAGTTCGCCCGCGACGCGACGCTGACCAGCGTGACCACGCAACCCTCGCGCCTGAGCAGCACGCGCCGGATCGTCGAGGTGGTGTTCACGTACACCAACCGGACCACCGACGTTGCGAGCCGCTGGTTCGTGCGGGTGGATGTAACCGAGCAGTTCCCCTTCCTGGTGAGCAAGCTCGCGCCCTATGTCGGCCGATAGCGATCAGCCCAACGCGGCGACGGCCTGCATCACCTCGGCTGCGTGCTTCGGGACGCTGACCTTGCGCCAGATTCTCGCGATGCGACCGTTCCTGTCGACCAGGAACGTGCTCCGCTCCATCCCCATGTACGTGCGGCCGTACATCGATTTCTCGACCCAGGTCTCGAACGCTTCCGACGTCTTGCCGTCGATGTCCGACGCCAGCGGAAATGTCAGGCTGTATTTCGCCGAGAATTTCTCGAGCGCTGGCATCTTGTCGCGCGACACGCCGATCACGTCGATGCCGAGCTTGCCCAGTTGCGGGAGCGCCTCCTGGAACGCGCACGCCTCTTTCGTGCAGCCGGGAGTGTCGGCCTTCGGGTAGAAGTAAAGCACGAACGGACGCCCACGCTCCGACGTCAGGCTGACCTTGCGCTGGCCGGTGGCTTCCATGGCGAAATCCGGGGCGGCGTCGCCTTCCTGCAAGCTCATGCGGGGACCTCTCCGATGGTTTTGGTGAAGGTGGCGCGGACCTTCCTCGCGGCGGCGTCGAGCCGGGCGCGCAAGTCGGGCAGGTCGCCGGCGCCCGTCGCGCGCAGCAGCGGGCGGGCGGACGCCGGCGGCAGCGCGTCGGGATGGGCGCGCCCGAGCGTCAGGCGCAGCAGCCCTTGCACGGTACGGAACAGGTGACCGGCGTCAGTGAGCGCCATCGCGTCTTCCGGCGTGAGCACACCCGCGCCGGCCAGGTAGGCGAGCGCGATCCGCGTCGTCGGGCTACGCGCCGCTCCCAATGCCCGTGCATGCACCAACTGCAGCGCCTGGGCGACGAATTCCACCTCCACCAGCCCGCCGGCACGCAGCTTCACGTCCCAAGGCCCATCGGCCGGCAGGTCGCGCAGCATCCGGCCACGCATCGCGGCGGCGTCGGCCAGCACCTGTGTTCCATCGGCCGCCTCGATAGCCTCGGCGATCGCTTCCTCCGCCCGTTGACGCAAAGCGGCCGGTCCCGCGACGACGCGCGCGCGTGTCAGGGCCATGCGCTCCCAGGTCCATGCATCACTCCGATGGTAGCGGCGAAATGCCGCCATCGACACCGCGACCGGGCCCTTGTTGCCGGACGGACGCAGTCGCATGTCTACCGCATAGAGCGGCCCGTCCGCGCCCGAGGCGGTGATCGCGGCGACGAAGGCGTGTGCGGCGCGAACGAACCACTGTGAGGGTGCCATGGAACGGACCCCACCGACGGACTCCGTCGCCTCCTCCGGATGGTCGTAGAGCAGCAGCAGATCGAGATCCGAGCCCGCCATCATTTCCCGCCCGCCCGCCTTCCCGAGCAGCACGACGGCCATTTCGCCCCCTCTGATGCGGCCGTTGCGCTCGGCGAAGTCGCCGAGCACCGCCGGCAGGAGGGCCTCGATCGTGGCGTCGGCGATGGCGCTGCGCCGTAGGCCAGCTTCGTCGGTGTCGATCCGTCCCTCCAGGGTGGCGACGGAGACTGCGAAGTCCTCCTCCCGCACGAGACGACGGGTGATCGCGATCGCGTCTTCCAACAGGCGGGCGTCGCCGAGGCGGCCATTCAACAACGAAGCGGGTTTGTCTTCACCGGTCTCGGCGAGCAGCCCTTCCAGCGCGGAGGGATGGCGCGCGAGGTGATCGGCGAGTGTGGGCGCCGCGCCGAGCACGGCGGCGATCCGGTCCAGCAATCCGGGATTGCGCTGAAACAGCGACAGGAGTTGCACGCCGGCCGGCAAGCGGGAGAGCAGCTCGTCGAACCGGCTGAAGGCGAGATCGGGCTGCGGCTGGCGGACAAGGGCGCCCAGAATGTCGGGAAGCAGCCGGTCGAGCAGGTGGCGCGCCCGGTCCGAGCGCAGCGCGCGAAAGCGGCCGGCCTGCCAGCCACGCACGGACGACACGATCCGACCCGCATCGGCAAAGCCCAGCCTCGCAAGGCCCTCCGTCGTCGCCGCCGGCGCGGGCCCGTCGCCACGGAAATCAAACCCCTCCCCACGGCCGCTCTCGGGCACCGTCTCGAAAATCTCGGCGTATCGCGCGCGCACGCGCCCGAAATGCTCGAGCAGCGTGTGCGCGAACGCGCGAGTATCGGAGAAGCCGAGAAAACGGGCAATGCGGTCGAGCTCGGGGGGCCGCTCGGGCAAGGTATGGGTTTGGCGGTCGGCGACCATCTGCAGCCGGTGCTCGACCGCGCGAAGAAACCGGTAGGCGGCGCAGAGATCGTCGGCCGCCGCGGGCGAAAGGCGGCCGGCGTTGGCAAGCAGCGCGAGCGCCCCGAGGGTCGTCGGCTCCCGCAGCGCCGGCGCGCGCCCGCCCCAGACGAGTTGGAGGGTCTGGGCGAGGAACTCGATTTCCCTGATCCCGCCTTCGCCAAGCTTCACATCGTGGCCAGCGATGCGGGCGACGGGATCGACTCCATCCCCCAAAGCGCCACCCTTGTAGTGGTCAATTCGGCGCTTCATCGCATCGATGTCGGCCACGGCGGCAAAGTCGAGGCCATGGCGCCAAACGAACGGACGAATTGCCTCCAGGAAGGCGGCACCCGCCTCGCGGTCGCCGGCGACCGGGCGCGCCTTGATCATCGCCGCCCGCTCCCAGTTCTGGCCCATGCTCTCGTAATAGGTGATCGCCGCGGGCAGGCTGACGACCGGCGGCGTGACCGCCGGGTCGGGCCGGAGACGCAGGTCGGTGCGGAACACGTAGCCCTCCGCATCGCGCGTCTCCATCAGCGCGACCAGGCCGCGCCCCAGGCGCGACATGAAGGCGCGGGAGGCATCGCCATCCGTCCGCTCGGTGTGTATCCCGGCATCCGGGTCGTGGATCAGGATCAGGTCGATGTCGCTTGAATAGTTCAGCTCGCGGGCACCGAGCTTGCCCATGCCGAGCACGATGAACCCGCTGCCCTGATGCGGGTGGTGCGGGTCGGGGAGAACGAGATCGCCCTGGTCGTGCGCTGCACGCAGCAGGTGGTCGACCGCGAGTCCCAGTGTGGCCTCGGCGAGATCCGAGAGTGCCCCGGTCACGCGCTCCAGGTTCCAGATTCCACCAATATCGGCGATCGCCGCAAGCAGGGCGATGACACGTTTGGCTCGCCGCATCGCGGCCGACACGACAAGGCGGGAGGCGTGGAAGGGCGTCGCCCGGAGGGCACCAAGGGCAACGGCGAGCACCGCATCCGGCCCCTCGGCAGCCAACGCGACCAAGGCGTCGGCCTCCCGCACGGCGAGGTCGCCAAGATAGACGCTGTTGCCGCCCAGTGCCCGCAGCATGGCAGCGGCAGGCTGAAGATCGGCGAGCGGCGCGGCGTTCGTCTCCGCGATGCGTTCCAGCACGCGCTCGGCCGCGCCTTCGTCGTACGGCGCCGGCCAGCAGGGCGGCAGGGTGAAGCGGTTGTCGGCCATCTCGCCCTAGGCTGGCGATGAGGAGCTTCGCAGGTCAAGCGGCCGGCGTAGCGGGCCGGATCGGCTGGACGGCTCTGCGGCTGCTTCTCGCGCTCATGCTCGGCTGCCTGGTTGTCGGCGGGGCGGGATTCGCGGTGCTTGCGTGGTGGCTCGCGCAGGGGCCGGTGGAGATGCCCTGGCTCGCCGCGCGCATTCAGGCGGAGGCGTCATCCGCACTAGCCCCCGGTAGCATGCAGCTCGGCGGCGCTGCCCTTGCCTGGGAAGGTTTTCACGCCGGTCTGAACTCGCCCATCGACATCAGGCTCAACGACATGTCGGTCCGCATGCCGTCTCCCGGCGTGAGCGCGACCGCTCCCGAGGTGCGGGTGGTGCTCAGCCTCGGCCCGCTGGTCACGGGCCGCATCAGGCCTAGCCTCGTCGGCGTGCATGGGGCGCGCGTGATCGTGGACCAGGACGCGTCCTGGTCCGCCATGACGCCGCGCCGATCGGGCAAGGACGACGTGTTCAGCGGATTGCGCGAAATCCTCGTCACCGAGGCCGAGCTCACACTGGCCGGCCATCGGGACTGGTCGGTGCGTCACCTGGACGCGCAAATCTACCGGGGTCGCGTCGGGGTCAGGGGGCAGGCCGAGTTCGACCTATCGATGGGCGGCGCGTCGGCACGTGTTTCGGCGCGGGGGACGGTCCCCGGATCAGGGGATGCCTCGTTGCACGTCGAGGTGCCGCCGCTGCCATTGAGCGCCATCGCGGCGGCCTGGCCCGCCGCGACAGGCGCGGCATCGGCGTTCGCAGCATCGGTCGGGCTCGCCGCCGATATTACCGCGGATGCCAATCTCGTGCCGAAGGAAGCACGCATCGAGGTTCGCGCCGGGGCGGGAACACTGCGCACCGGGGATGCGCCCGTCGCGGTGGATGGTGGAGAGGCGCGCGTTACCTGGGTTCCCGGCGAGCTGACAATCGGCGATGCCGATCTCGTTCTGCGGCCCCGTGCCGACAGGCCGGCGACGCGGCTGCAGGCGCGGAGCACGGTCCGGCTTGGGAAGAGCGGCATGGCAGGAGAGGTGACCCTCGCGTTCGACCGGCTCGGCTTCGACGATCTCGGGGCGTTGTGGCCGGGCAATGATGACGGGCGCCGGTGGGTGGTCGAGAACATCACGGATGGCATCGCGCGCGACGCCGATGTCTCGGTGGGGTTCACGGCGAAGCCAGACGGCTCGGACCTTCAGCTGACGAGCGCGACCGGTGCCGTCGCCGGCAGCAATCTCACGGTGCATTGGCTGCGCCCGGTGCCACCGGTGGAGCGTGGCAAGGCGCTCCTGCACATCACCAACCCGGATTCGCTGCGGGTCGATTTCATCGCCGGACAGGATAGCGGCATAGCGGTGCGGGGTGGCGGAATCACCATCAGCGGGCTCACCCAACCCGAGCAGACCGCCAGCATTGAGGTCAGCGTAGGCGGGAATGTCGCGGACGCGCTCGCCCTGCTCGCTCAACCGCGCCTGCATCTTCTGTCGAAGCATCCGGTTCCGCTGGAGAACCCACGCGGGCATGTCGAGGCCGAGGTCTCGATCCGGCTGCCGCTGGACAATGCGGTCACCATGGACCAGATCGCGCTCAAGACCACCGCGAAGCTCAGCGGCGTCCACCTCGCCGATGTGGTCGCCGGGCACGACCTGGATCAGGGCGCCTTCGCCCTGTCGGCCGATGGCGACGGGCTGGCGCTGAACGGCACCGCCCGGGTCGCCGATATTCCGGCGCGGATCGACGGCTCATTCGATTTCCGCGCGGTGCCCCCTGACCAGGTGGTAGCGAAGCTGACCGTTTCGGGGCGAGCAGAGGCCGAAGCGCTGGCGCGTGCGGGACTGGATACGGACGGAATCGTAACCGGCCCAGTTGACGTAGGCGCGACCTATACACGGCGGCGCAGCGGGACAGTCGACGTCGCTGCCAGCGCCGGGCTCAAGGATGCGGAACTGCGGCTAGACCTTGTCGGTTGGCACAAGCCGCGAGGCGAGCCGGCTTCGGCGCGCGCCCGGCTGATGCTGGATAATGGCGACCGGCTACGCCGGATCGATGCTATCGAGGTGAACGGACGAGGCATCGCGGCCAGGGGCGACGCTGTCTTCGGCCCGAGCGGGAGCGTGACCGTGAACCTCGATCGCATCGCGCTCGGCGAGACAGATGCCGAGGGGATCATCGCCTTTCTTGACGACGGCAGACAGATTCGCGCCAATCTTAGCGGGCCGCGTCTCGACCTTTCCGGTCGCTTCGGGTCCCATCGCAACGGAGGGCAAGCGGCAGGACGGCCAAGCACCGCGCCCGGGCCATCCTGGACGATCGACGCCAAGTTTGGCTCAGTCATCCTCGCCAAGCGCCAAACAATCGGCACGGCGCGGCTGCAAGCCAACGGCAACGGCGAGCGTATCGCGGCCGCGCATCTGTCGGGGCACACCGCGCCTGGAAAACCGGTGGATATCGCGATTGATCCGGATAAGGGCGGGCGCATTCTGCGCGCGATGGCCGCCGACGGCGGGGCTGTGCTGCGGGCGCTCGGCATAGCCGACTCGACCCAGGGGGGTGCCCTAGCCGTCTCCGCCCGCTACTTCGACCGGCAACCCGGACACAAGCTGACCGGGACAGCCACGATGGACAACTTCACGGTGCGCGGAACGCCGGTTCTGGCGAAAGTGCTTCAGGCGCTGACCCTCTATGGGCTGGTGCAGGCCGTGCAGGGACCTGGCATGCGGTTCGACCATCTGGCGATGCCGTTCACCTATGCGGGCGGCGTGCTCGCGATCGACAATGCGCGCGCCTTCAATCCTTCGCTCGGCCTGACCGCCAAGGGCGAGATCGACCTCGACCGCAACCGGATCGCAATCGAGGGCACCATCGTGCCGGCCTATTACGTGAACACCGCATTGGGCCGCATTCCGTTGATCGGGCGGTTGTTCAGCCCCGAGAAGGGCGGCGGCGTGTTCGCCGCGCGCTATTCGGCGCAGGGCAGCCTGGATGACCCCACGGTGCGGGTGAACCCGTTGAGCGCGCTCACGCCAGGTTTCCTGCGCGGCCTGTTCGGGCGCTGAGCTGCCTGGATGCGACTCCAGCGATGTGCCACGCTCCCGACATGGGAAAGGCGGTGACGAAGGCCCTAGCCTGGCTCACACTGTTCGCGCTCTACATGCTGTTCGCTGGGAAGGCGAGCCGAGCCGAACTGAGCGCTGCGGCGCTGGTGGCGGTCGCGAGCAGCGCGTTCGCAGTTTACGTCTACCAGCAAGGACATCGCCCGATGCGGCTACGAGCGCCGTTCCCGTACCTGTTTTGGCGCGTGGGACTGGCGCTCGCGCGTGATACGGTGAAAGCCGGCGGCGCGCTTTTTCGCGCCGCGCTCGGAGCGCCGGTAAAAGGGGTGATCCAGCGCCAGCCGTTCGACACGCGCGACGATTCCCCAGAGCAGGTCGGGCGCCGCGCCTTGGTGATACTGGGCTTGTCCATCGCCCCGAACGGCTTCGTCCTGGAGGAGACAGGCGATTCGCTCCTGCTGCACCGTCTGGTTCCGGCCGCACCGGAACAGGATCCGGAATGGCCGGTCTGAATGCCGCGTGGCTCGCCGCCGCGATCGCGCTGATCCTCGCGCTGACGATACCCGTGCTCGCGGCGCTGCGAGGAGGGATCGCGCACCGGCTCGTCGCGGTGCAGATGGCATCCATCCTCGCTGCCTGGGCGCTGGTCGCGCTCAGCTTCGCGTTCGGCCAGCCCTCCTTCCTTGATCTCGCCCTCAGCCTCGGCCTGCTGTCGGTTCCCGCGACGCTGCTATTCGCGCTGGTGCTGGAGCGTTGGCTGTGACGATGCTGGCGAACATCCTGCTGGCGATCGGGGTCGCCACGGCGTGGCTCGGCTGCCTGGGCTTCGCGCGGCTGACCGGCGCGCTTGACCGGCTGCACTGCGCGAGCTTCGTCGGCTGCGCGGCCGGGCCGCCGCTGCTGCTCGCCGCGTTCGCGACCGAGGGCGCATCCGCGAGTGTGGTGAAGGTGCTGTTTCTCCTGGTGATCGGGATCATCTCGGGCGGCGTCTTGTCGCACGCGCTGGGCCGGGCGATCGTCTTGCGCCAGCGCGCGGAGAGCAAAGAATGAGCGTCCTGCTGGTCGTGCTGTTCCTGCTGACTGCGGCGATGGGAACCGGCGTGGCACTGACCCGTGACCCGGGCCGGCAGGTCTTCGCGCTCGCCGCGAACGGGCTCGTGCTCGCGCTGCTGTTCATGGCACTGCAGGCTCCGGACGTCGGCTTCTCCGAGCTCGCTGTCGGCACGGTCGCCACGCCGTTCCTGTTCCTCGCGGTGCTGGCCGCGGTCCGCGGCGACCGGACGCGCGAATAGGCATGCCGCGCACGCTGCGCCTGATCGTGTTTCTGGTCGCGATGGGCGGGCTCGCCGTCGGGGCCGGTTTCGTGATCGGTGCGATGCCGGCGTTCGGCGCGCACCCGCTGCCGTACGGCGACCTCATCAATCGCCTCGCCCCGGTACAGCGCCACGTCACCAACATGGTAACTGCGGTGAACTTCGATTATCGCGCATTCGACACGCTGGGCGAGGAGATGATGCTGTTCGCCGCCGTGACCGGAACGGCGGTCTTATTGCGCGGCGGGCGCGGCGAGCAGACGACCGCGTTGCCCGCGACGGCGCCCGCCCGCCCGATCCCCGCGCGCAGCGACGCCGTGACGCTCGTGGGACGCCTGTTCGGGCCGCTGGTGATGGCCTTCGGCCTCTACGTCGTCCTGCACGCGCAGCTCACACCCGGCGGCGGTTTCCAGGGCGGCGTGATCGTCGCCTCAGGCATGCTGCTGCTCTATTTAAGCGACGGGTACAAGTCGTGGCGCCGGCTGATGCGTAACGGCGCGTTCGATGCCCTGGAGGGCGGCGGTGCTGCGCTTTATGCCGTCGCCGGATTCATTCCGATCGCGATGGGCGCCGCTTACCTTGCCAACACACTTCCGCTCGGGACCCTCAAGGCCCTGCTGTCGGGTGGGCTGATCCTGATCCTGAATTGGGGCGTTGCCCTGGCGGTTATGGGTGCGTTCGGCATCCTGTTTATCGAGTTCCTGGAGGAGACGCGGGCCGAGAAGGGCGGGGATTCGTGACTCTCCTTCCCTGGGCCGTTGCGGCCTGGCTGTTCGCGATCGGCATGTTCGGCATCGTCACCAGCCGGCACTACGTGCACCTGATCGGTTGCATGGCCGTGGTGCAATCTTCCACCTACGTGCTGCTCCTTGCCGCGGGGTTCCGCTGGAACGCGACGGCACCGATCTTCTACGACCACCCGCCCGGCACGGTCGCTGTCGATCCGGTGGTGCAGGCGCTGGTGCTGACCGACATCGTCGTGGGCGCCGCCGTCACCGCGCTGCTGCTCGCGCTCGCCCTGCAATTGCACAGGAGACGGGGCACGCTCGACCCCGACAAGCTGCGCGCGATGCGGTCATGATCGTATCGTTGCCGCCGCTGCCGGTCGCGGTGCCGCTTGCCGTCGCCGGTTTGCTCCTGCTGTGCAATCCGCTGCTGCCGGGCCGCATCCCGGACGTAGTGGCCCTGCTGACGGCGTTGTTCGCCGCCGTGGCGAGCGCGCTTCTGCTGCACGAGGCCGCCCCCGCACCGATTACTTACTGGTTCGGCGGCTGGGCGCCACAGAACGGCCGCGTCATCGGAATCGGCTTCGTCATCGGTCAGGCCGGCGCGCTGCTCTCGGTCTTCATCGCCGGCCTGACCGCACTCACCCTGATATTCGCCTGGGGCTTCTTCGCCGAGGTCGGCACCCAGTTCCACGCCATAATGCTCGTGTTCATGGCGGCGATGATCGGCTTCGTGCTGACGCACGACCTGTTCAACATGTTCGTCTGGTTCGAGGCGATGAGCGTTGCGGCCTTTGCGCTCACCGCCTACGCGCTCAACGTCGCCGCGTTGGAGGGAGCGCTGACCTTCACTGTCACCAATGGGATCGGCAGCTTCCTGATGCTGGGCGGCATTGGCCTGCTCTACGCGCCCTCCGGCGCGCTTGATTTCGGCGCCCTGGAGAACTTCGTGCGGTCGGCCCCGAACTCCCCCGTTATCGGCGCGGCGTTCTGCATGGTCGCCGCGGCGCTACTGATCAAGGGCGCGACGGTGCCGTTGCATTTCTGGCTGTCGGATGCGCACGCGGTCGCGCCGAGCCCGCTCTCGGTCATTTTTTCCGGTATCATGGTGCCGCTGGGACTGTTCGGGCTGATGCGGCTGGTTTGGACGGTGTTTCTGCCCGACCCTGCGGTACAGGCAATGGTGCACGGGCTGCTGATGCCCCTGGGCGCGTTGACGGCCATCCTGGGCGGGCTCGCCGCACTGGAGCAGCGCCACATCAAGCGGTTGCTCGCCTTCTCCACCATCTCCCACATGGGCGTGCTGCTGATCGCGCTTGCATTGGTGACGCCGATGGGGATCGCGGGATTCCTCGCCTATCTGGTCGGCCATGGGCTGGTGAAGGCGGCGCTGTTCATGATCGCAGGCATCCTGCTCGCCCGGTTGGGCGGGATCGATGCGATCGCGTTGCGCGGCAAGGGCCGCAAGCTGTGGCCGGCGGGGATCGCCTGCGCGCTGGGCGGATTGCTGCTCGGCGGCTTGCCGGTCGGGGTGATGGACGAGGGCGCCAAATTGATCGACGCCGCCGCCACCGCGTCCGGCCAGGGCTGGATCGCCGCGCCGATGGTGCTCGGCACCGGACTGACGGGCGCCGCCGTGCTGCGCGCCGCGGGGCGGGTCTTCGCCGGGCTCGGCAAGCGGCCCGACGCGGAAGCGAATGCGCCGACCGAGGACGAGCGGGAGCCGCAGGACCGTCCGCTCTGGCTGATGCTGGCGCCCGCCGTCCTTTTGTTGGCGGTCGCCTTCATCTGGAGCGAGGGCATCAGCGCCGCTGCTCGCGCCGGCACGCATGGGTTTCTGCAAGTCGCGGGGCAGGCGGAGATCACGGTGCAGGAGCCGGGAGGACACCATTCATACCTCGCCTGGCTGTCCCTCGCACTGGCGCTGCTGATCGCGGCTTTTGACCTCTGGCGGTCACGCTTGCCTCGCTGGCTGGCGACCCCTGTCGAGCGCGGCACCGCGCCGCTGTTCGTGGCCGTCGATCGGCTGCACAGCGGGATCGTGGGCGACTACGTCGCCTGGATTACCGTGGGACTGGCGGCATTCGCCGCTGCTGCTGCTTTCGGCTGACAGGAACTCCGCCCCGGCCGGGATCGTTGCGGGCGCATGTCTTTGCTGCGATTGCTCGTCGGACGCCCCCTCGCGAACCAGGAGGCGGAGGGCGGGAAGATCACCGTGCTCGAGGGCCTACCCGCGATGGGTCTCGACGGGCTTGGGTCCGCGGCCTACGGCCCGGAGGCTGCGCTTGCCGTAGTGGTGCCCTTGGGCGCTCTCGGGCTGGACGCCATCGGCCCGATCACCTGGGCGATCCTGGTCCTGCTGGCGATCCTGTTCTTCTCCTACTGGCAGACGATCACCGCCTATCCCAGCAGCGGCGGGTCCTATACGGTCGCGAAGGAGAATCTCGGCATCAACACCGGGCTGCTCGCGGCCGCGGCGCTGATGGTCGACTACATGCTGAATGTCGCGATCGGTATCTCCGCCGGGATCGGGGCGCTCACCTCCGCGGTGCCGATGCTGCACGCCTACACGCTTCCCCTCTGCCTGGGCGTGCTTGGGATCGTCACGTTGATCAACCTGCGCGGCACGCGTGAGAGCGGGCTCGCCTTTGCCGCCCCGACATACGTGTTCATAGTGAGCCTGGGCTTCGTCCTCGCGCTCGGGGCGTGGAAGACCTGGGCGGGTGGCGGGCATCCCGCGCCCCTCGTCGCCCCGCCGGCGATCCCGCAGGCGACACAGGCGCTCACGCTGTGGCTGCTGCTGCGCGCCTTTGCCAGCGGCTGCACCGCAATGACAGGGGTGGAGGCGGTGAGCAACGGCGTCGGCGCGTTCCGCGAACCGCGCGCGCACCACGCCCATCGCACGCTGGCGGCGATCGTTGTCGTGCTGGGGCTGCTGCTGCTCGGCATAGCCTATGTCGCGCACGCCTATGGTGTGATGGCGATGGACCAGACGAAAGGCGGCTACCAGAGCGTGCTGTCGCAGCTGATCGGCGCGGTGGCGGGACGGGGCTGGTTCTATTATGTCGCGATCGCGAGCATACTCGCCGTCCTGTGCCTATCGGCCAATACCAGTTTCGTGGGCTTTCCCCGCCTATGCCGGCAGGTGGCGCATGATGGGTTCCTGCCGAAGGCCTTCGCGCTGCCAGGGCGGCGGCTGGTCTACACGGTGGGTATCCTGTTCCTCGCCGGCGGCGCGGGGCTGCTGCTGCTGGCATTTGACGGGATTACCGAGCGGCTGATCCCCCTGTTCGCCGTGGGCGCTTTCCTGTCATTCACGCTATCCCAGGCCGGCATGGCGACGCATTGGCGGCGCGAGGGGCGGACCCATGCCGACCGCCTCCGGCTCGGCTTCAACGGGGTCGGCGCGCTGACGACGGGGACCGCACTGGTCATCATTCTCGCCGCCAAGTTCGCCGAGGGCGCGTGGCTCACGTTGGTGGTCATCCCGCTCGCGGTCGCGCTGCTCAAAGTCGTGCACCGCTACTACGCCGATCTCGACCGCCAGCTCCTGAGTGGCGCCCGGCGCCGGCTTGATCTGCGCGATCATGGCGCGCCGCTTCTGGTGATCCCGATCGGACGATGGGATCGCATCAGCCGGACCGCGCTGGCGTATGCCATGCGATTATCGTCCGAGATCACGGCGCTTCATTGCGTCGAACTGGAGGGCGGAGACACGGAGGAGGAGGATGACGATCGGATTCGCGAGGCCTGGCGGCACGATGTCGAGCACCCGGCGCGAGAGGCGGGCCTGCCGGTCCCTCGGCTGCTGATCGTTGCTTCACCTTATCGCAGCGTGCTCGGCCCCCTCCTACGGACGATCGAGGAGTTGAAGCACCGTAACCCTGGCCGGCCGATCGCCGTCGGTACTGCCGCAGCTCGTCGAAAAGAGTTGGTGGGAAACACTGCTGCACACGCACCGGGAGCGCCGGCTACGCGCCAAGCTGCTGCGCCACGGAGGCCCGGGGCTCGCTATCGTCGCTGTGCCCTGGCAGCTCGATCCGCACGGGGCGGCCGCGTTTTTGGCCGACGAGGAGCCGACCGCCGCGTCCCGTGCGGGATGAGCGCGATGTGATGCAACGTGAGGGGCCGCGCACCCGTTCGCGGCGCACGTTTACGCGAACAGGGGACCGCCATGAGTGAAGCACGTCCGCCACAAAGGCAGGAGCGCCAGCCCGGGATCGAGGCGGAAATGGAGCCCCGGCCGCAATCGACGATGGCGAACTACCGGGGCGCGGCGCGGCTGGAGGGCAAGATTGCCTTGATTTCCGGCGGCGATTTGGGGATCGGCCGCGCCGTCGCCATCGGCTTCGCGAAGGAAAGTGCGGACGTCGCGATCACCTACCTTGACGAGCACGAGGATGCGCGCGAGACGCTGCGCCTGATCGAAGCGGAGGGGCGTCAGGCACTCGCGGTCGCCGGCGACATCGGCAATTCCGATTTCGCCCGCGAGGTGGTGCGGCAAGTGGTGAAGGCATTCGGCCGGATCGACGTGCTGGTGAACAACGCCGCCGAGCAGCACATGACGGAGAAGCTCGAGGACCTGACGGACGAGCAGCTGGAGCGCACGTTCCGCACCAACATCTTCGGGCAGTTCTTCCTCACCCGAGCGGCGCTGCCAGAGATGGCGGAAGGCTCGGCGATCATCAACACCGCCTCGGTGACCGCCTATCACGGCAACCCGCAGCTACTGGACTACGCGGCGACCAAGGGCGCGATCGTCGCCTTCACACGATCGCTCTCCAAGCAGCTTGAGAAGCGCAAGATCCGGGTGAACGCGGTGGCGCCGGGCCCGATTTGGACACCGCTGATCCCGGCGAGCTACCCGGCCGAGAAGACGGCCAAGCACGGAGAGCAAACCCCGATGGGCCGCGCCGGCGAACCTGACGAGGTGGCGCCAAGCTACATCTTCCTGGCCTCACGTGATGCCGCGTATTTCTCCGGCCAGGTGCTGCATCCGAACGGGGGCGAGGTGGTGAACGGGTAGCGTGACGCTCAGCGGCGATAGGGCGTCGGCAGCAGCAGGCGCGCCGGGATCTTCAGCAGTCCCGAGTTGTTGCGCAGGATTACCGCGGCATCGGGAAAATGATCGACCAGCATTTCCCGGCAGGCGCCGCACGGCGCGACGACGGCCATTTCGCGGTCGGTCTCCTCGGGCTTCGGGTGGCGCACCGCCACGATCGTCTCGACCGTGCCGTCACCCTCCAGCAGGGCACGCCCCACCGCGATGGGCTCGGCGCAGACCGACATCCGCCCGACAGTTGTGCCCAGATGGATGCCGGTCCAAATGCGCCCGTCGCGCGAACGTGCCGCCGCGGCGACCATGTGCCAGAACGGCCGATAGTGCCGTGCCAGCACCTCCGTCGCGGCGGCGATCAGCGCGTGGTCGTCAGGGACGAGTGGAAGGTGACGTGGGAAACTACTACTCAGCCGCCTCGGCCTCCTCCTCGATCTCCGCGAGCATCGCGTTGGCGACCACGCCAGACTGCTCGCGCACCTTGCGCTCGATCGCCTCGGCGATTTCCGGATGGTCGCGGAGGAACTGCTTGGCGTTCTCCCGGCCCTGGCCGATCCGCTGACTGTCGTAGCTGAACCATGCGCCGGATTTCTCGACCACGCCAGCCTTCACGCCGAGGTCGATCAGCTCGCCCACCTTGCTGATGCCTTCGCCGTACATGATGTCGAACTCGAGCTGGCGGAACGGCGGGGCGAGCTTGTTCTTCACCACCTTGACGCGGGTCTGGTTGCCGACCACCTCGTCGCGGTCCTTGATCTGCCCGATGCGGCGGATCTCCATGCGAACGGAGGCGTAGAACTTCAGTGCGTTGCCGCCTGTCGTGGTCTCCGGGTTGCCGAACATCACGCCGATCTTCATGCGGATCTGGTTCAGGAAGACCAGCATCGTGTTGGAGCGCGACACGCTGCCGGTGATCTTGCGCAGCGCCTGGCTCATGAGCCGCGCATGCAGCCCCATGTGGCTGTCGCCCATCTCGCCCTCGAGCTCGGCGCGGGGGACGAGGGCGGCGACCGAATCCACGACCAGCACATCGATCGCGCCGGAGCGGACAAGCGTGTCGGCGATCTCCAGCGCCTGCTCTCCTGCGTCGGGCTGGCTGATCAGCAGGTTGTCGACATCGACGCCCAGCTTGCGCGCGTAGATCGGATCGAGCGCGTGCTCGGCGTCGATGAAGGCGCAGGTGCCGCCGCGCTTCTGCGCCTCCGCAATCGCGTGCAGGGCGAGCGTAGTCTTGCCGGAACTCTCCGGCCCGTAGATTTCGACGATGCGCCCACGCGGCAGGCCGCCGATGCCGAGCGCGAGGTCGAGGCCGAGCGAGCCGGATGGGATCGTCTCCACTCCTTCGGCGCCGGTGCGTGCGCCCATCCGCATGATGGAGCCCTTGCCGAACGCCCGCTCGATCTGCGCCATCGCGGCATCGAGCGCCTTGACCTTTTCCATGAGAGCCCCTTCCTATACAATCCAGAGTTACATTCTGGTCGAGATCTGCCCCCAATAATTGCACAACTTGGGGGTAAATCAGCAAGCGAACACTTGGCGAACAAGCATTTGCATACGTCCTTAACCATCCGTTCGCAACGTGTTCCTGGCATATGCGTGCTCGGCGAGTTCTCATCAATCCCCCTGATGGCCTACGCCACGCGCTCGCGCAGGCGCCAGACGAAGGAGATGATCTCGGCGACGGCCTTGTAGTGCTCGGCGGGTATTTCGGCCTCCAGTTCCAACCGGTGCAGCGCGCGAGCGAGCGGCGGGTTGGAAACCAGCGGGACGTTGTGCTCACGGGCGACCGCACGGATACGCTCGGCGAGAGAATCGACCCCCTTGGCGACGACGCGTGGCGCCCCGCCGCGGGCGCGGTCGTAGGACAGGGCGATGGCGTAGTGCGTCGGATTGGTGACGACCACCGTCGCCTTCGGCACCGCCGCCAGCATCCGCCGCCTGGCCCGCGCGAGGCGCAGCCGGCGCAGGCGCATCTTGGTGCGCGGATCGCCTTCCGTCTCCTTGGTCTCCTCGCGGATGTCTTGCCGGCTCATGCGCAGCCGCTGAGTCAGGCGCAGACGTACCCACAGCAGGTCGAACACGGCGATCGCCGCCTGCACGGCAAGCACCGCGACCAGCAGCCGCAGCACCATCGCGCCCAGCACGCCGGGGACGTCGCCGAAGGCTTGGAATGGCATGACGAGGAGGCGGGGTAGGTCGGCCGCCAATCCCCGCCAGACAACGACGCCGATGATCAGGAGCTTGGCTACCGAGCGCGCGGCTTCGACGAGGTTGTCGGGACCGAGCAGCCGGTGGAGCCCGGCGACCGGGCTGATGCGAGAGAGTTGCGGGCGCAGCGGCTCGGCGCTGATGGCAAATCCGGTCTGCCCGAGGACCGCGGCGGCGGCAGCGAGCAGCATGAGCAGAAGGACCGGACCGGCCGCCCACAGGGCGGTCAGCATCGCCAGGTAGACAGCGGCACCTGGTGCCACGTTGTCGGCGGCGCCGTGCTCCAGCAGCGAACGGAACAGGCCGAGGATGGCACGGCCGGAAACGGGGGCGAGCCACACTAGGCCGAGCGTCGCCCCACCGAGGGAAGCGAGCATGGTGAGCTCCCGCGAGACGGCGAGCTGGCCGGCTTCGCGGGCACGCTGGCGCCGCCGCGCGGTCGGCGCTTCTGTCCGGGCCTCGGCATTCTCCGGCGTGTCGGACATGCGCAGTCAGTGCAATCCGGGAAGGCCCGCGAGTTCGGCGCGCATCGCGTCTTGCCAGGCGAGCAGCATCGCCCCCGACAGCGCGGCGAGCAGCGCGAGGCCGCCCAGGATCTGCGCCGGCATCGCGAGAAAGTAGACGTGCACGCGCGGCGCGGCGCGCGCGAGCAGCCCAGCGGCGACGGTCCACACAATGGAGGCGAGCAGGGTGGGCGCGCAGAGGCGCAGCGCGAGGCCGAAGCTCGTCGAGATGGCCTGGGCGACGGATTGCGCACCGGCGCCCGAGGGCAGCACACTACCCGGCGCGATCAGCCTGTAGCTGCCGGCAAGCGCCTCGATCGGCAGCGCATAGAGGCCGGAGGCGAGCACCAGCGCGGGCGCCGCGAGCGAGAACAGACGCCCGAGCGCGGTCGCCTGCGGCCCCATCTCGGCATCTGTTTGCAGCACATTGGACAGGCCGAGGAGATAGGCGAGGACCTGTCCGGCCATCGGCAGCGCGAGCACCAGCACCCGGGCAAGGAAGCCGAGCCAGAGCCCGACCAACAGCTCGGCGAGCAGCATCGCCGCCACGGTCGCCGGCGCGGCTGGAGCAGCAGGCACCAGCGGCGCGATCACCGGCGTGAGCAACAGGGCGAGCGCGCCCGCGATCCCCGCGCGCACCATCGCGGGTACGCCCAACTCGGCGAAGCCGGGCAGCAGGATCACCAGTCCGACACAGCGGGCGAGCACGAGGATGAAGACGAAGGCGAGGGCGGGAAGTGCGGCGAGCGGCGAGGCGTCGACCGGCATCGCTCAGGATGCGCCGATCGCGATGATCCGATCCATGAGATGGAGGGTGTAGCTGGACAGGGCGGAGAACATGAACGGCGCGGTGATGGCGAGCGCGACGCCCAGCGCCACGGCTTTCGGTATGAAGGCGAGCGTCGTCTCCTGGATCTGGGTGACGGTCTGCAGAATCGAGACCAGCCCGCCGACAATGAGGCCGGCCGCGAGCGGCGGTCCCGCCATTTTCAGCGTGACGATCAGCGCGTCGCGTAGAATCGCGGCGACGTCCGCGGCGTCCATCGCCGAGTCAGATCGGCATCTGCATGATTTGCTGGTAGGCGGAGACGACGCGGTCGCGGATCGCGGTCGCTGATTGCAGCACGAGCCCGGCGCGGGCGAGCGACGTGACGGCCTGTGTCACATCACCGGTCCCCATGATCGCCGCCCTCGCCTGCTGGTCGGCCGCGTGGCCCTGCGCGACGGCGTCGCCGATCATCTGCTGCAGCGCCGCCCCGAAACTGCCGTCGGCACCACCTTGCAGGGCGGAAGTGGCGCTGTCGGTGCGCTGATAGGCCTCCGCCGCTGCTTGCGGCGTCACCGTGATGGTTGGGATTCGGGTGGAGTCGACCTCGACTGGGTTCATTTCAACATCCCGATCGTGCGAGAGAGCATGCCGCGCGTCGTCTGCATGACGGCGAGATTGGCTTGGTATGACCGCTCGGCCTCCCGCATGTCGGCCATCTCGATCAGCGCATTCACGTTCGGCAGCTTGACGTAGCCCTGCGCGTCGGCGGCGGGGTTCGATGGATCATAGCGGGTGGGGAAAGCGGTTTTGTCCTTGCCGATCTCCCGCACCTTGACCGTCTCCGCGCCGAGCACGGTGTCCATGCGGTCCTCGAAGCTGATCGTCTTGCGCCGATAGGGATCGGCACCCGGTGTTGCACCGGTGCTGTCCTGATTGGCGAGGTTCTGCGCGATCACGGTCAGGCGGGCGGTCTGCGCCTGCATGCCGCTTGCCGAGATGGCGAGGGATTTCTCGATCTCCATGGGGCCTCCTGGCGTGATCAGCCGTTCTGACCGAGTGCGGTACGAAACAATCCGAGATAGGACTTGTAGATCGCGGTCACCAAGGACTGCGCCGTGTCGGTATCCGCGATCTTGCGCAGCTCCTGATCGAGCGACACCGCGTTCCCGTCCGGCGCCTGTCCTGTCGACTTCGACGTGCCGGCGAGCAGGTCGGGAGACACAGTGCCCTCCATATGACCTCGGGTCCGTGCGGGCGACCGAACCTGCGGATTGGATTGCGGTCTTCATCGTGTCGGCGAACGACGCCACATCGCGCGGCCGCCAGCCCGGCGTGTCACTGTTGGCGATGTTCTCCGCCAGCACAGTCTGGCGCCCATCCGCCCAGGAGAGCTTGCGTTCTGCAAGATCGAGCAGCGGAATTCCCATCGGATCCATGGGCACAGGGTGCCGGAGCGGCATGAACATCGGGTTAATGCCCGCCCGCAACGCTTAGTTAACCAAAAGCGCGCTTCACTGTCCGCATGAATGAGGTGCCGTTCGCCCCCTTTCGCATGGACTTCAACGGCTTGGCGGAGATGTCGGCGTTTCCGGACACTCCTGTCGCGCGTGCCCGGGTTGCGGCGGCGGCGCTGCGCAAGTCGGCCGCGCTCGCGCGCGCATTAGCGGTCAGCGGTCGGCCGATCGACCTGACCGGCCTCGACGGTCAGGTCGGCCTCATCTGCGCCGGCGCGCTCGACCTCCCGCCCGAGGAAGGTCGCGCGTTGCGTATCGACCTCGAACGACTTCTCGCGGAAATCGATTCGCTGGCCGAGGTAATGCGGCTGCCGCCGCGGTCCGACTAGACCCCTCTTTCTCTTCTGGGAGCCGGCAAAAACGCCGAGCATGTCAACAGAAGTCACACCGATTCTCACCGCGATCGCTGCGCTCATCGCGGTGCTTGGCCTGATCTGGCTCGCGGCACGACTCGCGCGGATCAGCGGCATCGGCCTGCGGCGTGCTTCAGGCACGAAAGGCCGTCTGCTCGCCGTTGAGGAGTTGCTCGCCCTTGACCAGCGGCGGCGCCTGCTGCTGCTGCGCTGTGAGGATCGGCGCGTGTTGGTGATCACCGGCGGGACCGACATCGTGCTCGGCTGGGTGCCAAGAGAGCCGTCGGCGTGAGGCACGCCCGCCGATACCTGTGGGCGGTTGCGTTCATCCTGCTGCCGCTCGTCGCGCACGCGCAGTCGCTTAATCTCGACCTCGGCGGCGCCGGCCAGCCAGGGGCGACGAGTTCGGCTGGTGCAGATCACCGCGCTCATCGCGGTGCTGTCGCTCGCGCCCAGCCTGCTTGTCATGGTGACCGCGTTCACCCGGATCGTGATCGTGCTGTCGCTGCTGCGGAGCGCCCTCAGCACGCAGAGCACGCCGCCCAACATGGTGCTGATCGGGCTGGCGCTGTTCCTGACGTACTTCGTCATGCAGCCGGTGCTCGATCAGGCCTGGACGGCGGGGCTGCTGCCGATGAGTCAGGGCCACGTCCCGGAGATGGAGGGTCTGCGCCTCGCCGCCGCTCCGTTCCACAAATTCATGACCGCGAATGTCCGCTCCGCCGACCTCAAGCTGTTTCTCGACGTGGGCAACATGCCGACTCCTACGGATGCCGACGCGGTGCCGTGGCGGGCGCTGATCCCGGCATTTCTGGTCGGCGAACTGCGCCGCGCGTTCGAGATCGGCTTTCTTCTGTTCCTGCCGTTCCTGGTGATCGACATGGTCGTCGCCAGCGTGCTGATGAGCCTCGGCATGATGATGCTACCGCCGTCCGTCGTGTCGCTGCCGTTCAAGCTGATCTTCTTCGTGCTGATCGACGGCTGGCGCCTGGTCGCGGGAAGCCTGGTGCAGAGCTTCCACTGAGACGCGCCCGCCTCGTCAGAACAAATCCGCCAGCGTGCGTGTATGCCCGGTGTCGATGCTGACCTCCGCGCTCATGCCCGCGCGCAACGGCGGATCACCCGGCTCGCGATCGACCCGGATGCGCACGGGAATGCGCTGCACCACCTTGACCCAGTTTCCCGACGTGTTCTGCGCGGGCAGGATGGCGAACTCGGCGCCGCTATTGGGCGCGATGCTCTCGACCTCTCCCCCCCAAGTCCGATTGGAATAGGTGTCCACGCTGACCGTGACCTTGTCGCCCGGCTTCACCCAGGTGAGCTCGGTCTCCTTCGGGTCGGCCTCCACCCAGACCCGCTCGGTCGAGACGATGCCGAACGCGGCGGAGGAGGCCGCGAGAGACATGCCGGGCTGGATCGACTCGACCTGGGTCACGATGCCGTCGAACGGGGCGTGTATGACAGAATCAGCCAGCCGGCGGGCGGCTTCGGCGACCTTCGCCTGGGCCGAGATGAAGTCGGGCATCGTGCTCACGTCGCCATCCGCCTTGCCGCCGAGCCTGGCGAGCTGGACGTCCGCCTGGCTGCGCAGCGCGGCAAGCGCGTGCTCATCGGCGGCGAGCAGGAAGCGGGCAGTGTCGTATTCGGCGCGCGTTGCCCCGCCCGTCTTCACCAGCGCGGCGGCGCGGTCATAGCGGGCCTGATCGGACAGCAGCGCTGCCTGCTTGGCGTCGGCGTCCTGCAGCATGCGCACATAATCGCGCTGCATCGCCTGCAGCCGCAGCCTCGTCGCCTCCAGGTCGGCGCGCGCACCGGCGAGCGCGATCTCGAACGGGCGCGGGTCGAGGCGCAGCAGCACGTCACCCTTACGGACGAGCTGTCCCTCCTTCACCGCGATCTCGGCCACGATCCCCGACACGTCGGTCGACAGCGGCTCCTTTGCCGCCTGCACATAGGCGTCGTCGACCGTGACGTAGCGGCCGCCATACAACCAGAAGAACAGCACCCCGACGGCGACCGCGAGGACGCCGCCAAGCATAAGGAATGGACCCAGTGCGTGCCGGCTGATGCGACGGCCCCGCCGCGCCCCGATCTCCGGCGCGGCGACGCCGGGAGCGCGCGGATGGGCCGTCGCCTGCGACATCAGGCGACTTCCGCCGCCTCGGCGGCCTCTCGCCGTGCCTCCCGCGCCACCTGCGCGGAGCGCAGCAGATTGGCCTTCATGGTCTCCAGCGCATCCGTCACCGCATCGAGGGTCGCCCGATCGATTCCTGGTGAGAGCATGCGGATGATCTCGTCACGCTGATGCGCGATCTCCCCTAGCATGGGGATGGCTGCCGGGCGGAGGTGAAGGCGCCAAATGCGCCGGTCACGCGGGTCGGGCCGGCGCTCCACCATCCCGGCACCCTCGAGCCGGTCGATCAACCGGGCGACCGTGATCGGCTCAACCTCCAGCAACTCCGCGAGTTCCTTCTGCGACAGGCCGGGCTGGCGTTCGAGGCGGATCAGGATCGCCCATTGGGCCCGGGTCATCCCGTGCGAGCGGGCGCGCTTGTCGGCATCCACCCGCAGGAGGCGGGCGACGTCGTGCAGGAGAAACAGAAGCTCGTTCTGGAAATCCGTCACCGAACCACCTTCGTGAGTGGTCCTCATAATAAGGCAGCTTATGATTACGTTGCTAGTATCATCGCCATGCTTGGAGCGCAGGACGGCCCTTCCGCTTTGGCGGTGACCCGGAATCGTTGACCGGGCAGCGGCGTTGCGGCTACGCCCGCGCGGAACTGGTGGACGGACGATGAAGCTTCTCCTGACCGGCGGCTGCGGATTTATCGGCTCGGCGGTGGTGCGCCACCTGATGCGCCATACCGACCATGTCGTCGTGAATGTGGACAAGATGACCTACGCCGCCTCGGAGGCGGCGCTGGAGGAGGCGAGCAGCCACCGACGCCACGTCCTGGTACGCGCCGACATCGCCGATCCCGACACGATCCGGGCGCTGTTCGCGACCCATCAGCCCGACGCGGTGATGCACCTTGCTGCCGAGAGCCACGTCGATCGCTCGATCGACGGACCCGGGGCCTTCGTGCAGACCAACATCGTCGGCACTTACGTCCTGCTGGATGAGACGCGTCGCTACTGGGAGCGCCTGCCGGCCGCGCGGCGGGAGGCATTCCGCTTCCACCACATCTCCACCGATGAGGTCTTCGGCGCGCTGGGGCCGGACGACCCGGCGTTCAACGAGGACACACGCTACGATCCGCACAGCCCCTATTCGGCATCCAAGGCCGCGTCAGACCATCTTGTGCGCGCCTGGTTTCACACCTACGGGCTGCCGGCGGTCGTCAGCAACACCTGCAACAATTACGGGCCCTGGCAGTTTCCCGAGAAGCTGATCCCATTGGTGACGCTGAACGCACTGGAAGGCAAGGAGCTGCCGGTCTATGGCGACGGATCGAACCGGCGGGACTGGCTGTTCGTCGACGACCACGCCGCCGCCCTGGTCCGGGTGGTAGAGCAGGGCACGCCCGGCGCGACCTACGCCATCGGCGCCCGCCAGCCGCGCGGCAATCTCGATGTGGTCTGCGCGATCTGCGCGCATCTCGACCGCTGCCAGCCCGACCCTGCCGGTCCGCGGACACGGCTCATCCGCTTCGTGACCGACCGGCCTGGCCACGATTTTCGCTACGAGATCGACCCGAGCCGGACCGAGGCCGCGCTCGACTGGCGGGCGCCGCATGATTTCGAGACCGGGCTCGCCCGCACGATCGACTGGTACCTCGACAACCGGCCCTGGTGGGAGGGCGTGCGCGCCGCCCGATATGCCGGCCAACGCCTTGGGATCGGCGTCGCCGCATGAAGGGCATCATCCTCGCGGGCGGGTCGGGGACCAGACTACATCCGGCGACGCTCGCCAGCTCCAAGCAGCTGCTGCCGGTCTACGACAAGCCGATGATCTATTACCCGCTCAGCACGCTGATGCTGGCGGGTATCCGCGATATCTTGGTGATCTCCACGCCAGAGGACCTGCCGCAGTTTCGCCGCCTCCTGGGAAACGGGGGGCGGCTCGGCGTGCGCTTCGCTTATGCCGAGCAGCCAAGACCGGAGGGGCTCGCGCAGGCCTTCCTGATCGGGCGCGACTGGATCGGCGGAGAGGCCTGCGCGCTTGCGCTTGGCGACAATCTGATCCACGCCGAGCACCTGTCCGCCACGCTCCGTCAGGCCGTGGCGCGCGAAGCCGGCGCCACGGTGTTCGCATACGAGGTCCGCGATCCGGAGCGCTACGGCGTGGTCTCCTTCAACGCGGAGGGCCGGGCGGTGGAGATCGTGGAGAAGCCGACGCAGCCAAAATCCGACTGGGCCGTGACCGGGCTCTACTTCTATGATTCCGACGTGACGGAACTGGCGGCGTCGATCCACCCCTCGGCGCGCGGGGAACTGGAGATCACCGATCTCAATCGCCGCTACCTCGAGGCGGGGCGGCTACATGTCGAGCGGCTGACGCGCGGCTGCGCCTGGCTCGACGCCGGAACGCCGGATAGCCTGCTGCAGGCGGCGACCTACGTGCAGACCATTCAGGCACGCACGGGATTGCTGGTCGGCTGCCCGGAGGAGGTCGCCTATCGCATGGGCTATATCGACGCCGCGGCACTACGGAAAGAGGCGGCGGCGCTCGGCAAGACGGAGCTCGGGCGCGCCCTGCGGGACCTGGCGGACGGAAAGCACGAATGAATGTCGAGACCTTCGGTGTCGCGGGCGTCAAGCTGCTGACGCCGCGTCGCTTCGCCGATCCGCGGGGCTTTTTCGTCGAGACATGGAACCAACGGCGGTATGCCGAACTCGGCATTCCCGGGCCGTTCGTGCAGGACAATTTCGCCGTCTCAATCAAGACCGGGACGGTGCGGGGGCTGCACATGCAGATCGCCCCCAGCGTGCAGGGCAAGCTGGTGCATTGCGCGCGCGGCGGTATCTGGGACGTTGCGGTGGATGTGCGACCGGGCTCGCCCACCTATGGCCAGCACGCGGCGGCCGAGCTGACCGAAGCGAACGGCGCGCAACTATGGATTCCCGGCGGGTTCCTGCACGGTTACTGCACGCTCACGCCGGATACCGCGGTGATCTACAAAGTGACCGCCGATTACGACCGAGCAGCCGAGCGCGGCGTGATCTGGAACGACCCCGACCTCGCGCTGCCCTGGCCCGTCGCACCGGACTCCGCCGCGCTATCGGACAAGGATTTGGTGCTGCCGCGGCTACGCGACCTCCCGCAATGACGATCCTGGTGACCGGCGGGACCGGGCAGCTCGCGACCGGTCTCGCCACGGCGGCCGGTACGTCTGTTCGGCGTATTGGCCGGCCAGCATTCGACTTTGACCGGCCGGAGACGCTCCGGGCGGCGCTTGAGAGCGCCGCGCCCGCGCTGGTGGTGAACGCGGCGGCTTATACCGCGGTGGATGCTGCAGAGTCCGATGCAGAGGCGGCGTACCGCACCAACCGTGACGGCCCGGCGCTCCTCGCCAGGCTTTGCGCCCGGGCCAGCATACCGCTGGTCCACATCTCGACGGATTTTGTCTTCGACGGGCTCAAGGGCGCGCCGTATGTCGAGGAGGACCTCGCCGCGCCACAGAGCATCTATGGCGCGAGCAAGCTGGCCGGAGAGCGCGCGGTGCTCGACTCCGGCGCGCGAGTGACGGTGCTCCGGACCTCCTGGGTCTACGCGTCGACGGGAAGGAATTTCGTGCGCACGATGCTGAACGCGGCGCAGCGCATGCCCCGGCTGCGCGTCGTCGCAGATCAGAAAGGCTGCCCGACGAACGCCGCCGATCTGGCCAACGCCGTGCTCGCAGTCGCGCAGCGCGTCCTCCAATGGGATGATCGGTTCGCCGGGATCTTCCATGCCGCCGGCAGTGGCTGGACGACATGGCACGGCTTGGCCTCCGCCGTGTTTGAGGAGGCTGAGGCGTGCGGTGTGGCACGCCCGGAAGTGGACGCCATCGCAACCGCCGACTGGCCGACACCGGCACGCCGGCCGCCTGATTCGCGGCTGGATTGCGCGAAGCTCGCCCGGGTCTTCGGGGCGCGACTACCCGATTGGCGCGCTAGTGTCGGGCCGACCGTGCGGGCGATCCTGGCCCACTGACTCACTCCCAGCGCGCGGCGGCTCCGATCAGCGCCAGCCCGTTCGCCACCGCCTCGCCGTTCAGTCGCTCCGCCATTCCGCCCGCCGCCTCGATCGCGCGCGCATAGAGCGCGGTAAGGTCGGGATGGCCGATCACGTAGACCATTGTGCCGGGCTCTTTTCCCGCGAGTGCGGCGCGCGCCTCATGCCCGATCAGGACGCCCCAGACAAGTGAAGCGGCGGCGGCATCGGTAAGTAGCGCCGACGCGGCGAGGGCGCGGGCCTGCGCGAGATGATTCAGCAATCCCTCCGGATACGCGGTGCGCGCCACGCCCTCGTCAAACCTGGCAAGATCGGTGGGGAGCCCGTCGCGCAGCGTCCGGCTGGGCACTGCGGCACTCCTCCAGGCGGTGAAGACCTCGCCGGTGAGGTGCGTGGCGAACCCGGCGATCCGGCCAGCCTCCAGCCGGGCCCACAGGGAACGCCGCCCGGGCACGCAGGCCAATCCGGAGCCACCAATCCGGTCGAGCGCGCCGAAGATCAACGGTGACTGCCGTGTGGTCTCGACAACGCCTGATTCCGCGCAGGCGAGCGCTGGCACGATCCTGACCTCCGCCCAATCGAAGGCGACATTTGCGAGCGCTGCGGCGACCCGGGCAGGCCCAGCGGGACAGGGCAGGTCGGGCGCCGTCCAGCCGGACAGGCCCCCGATGGCGCCCGATAGCAGCACGTGATGTTCCCCCGCGGCCAGCCAGGGACCGATCTCCTCGCGCAGCGTATCGCCGAATCGTCCGGCTTGTACGCTGAGTATTCCGCGCGGGACGCTCTTTCTGTCGCGGACGCGGCCCTCCGCCATGCGAAAAGCCTGGAAGCTGGTCTCGCCCCAATCGATGCCGATCATGGAACCTCCGGGGTAGGCGCACAGCGTGCGCGGGTGTCATGCCTGGGGCAAGGCCCGCTATCAGGACGGGCCCCGCACCGGCCTGCGCACGACCTCGCGTCCCGCCAGCTCGTCGCCTGCATTGGGCGGCATCAGCAGTGCGATCGGTGCGGCCGAAAGGGTGAAGACGGAGACGGCAACGAACGCGATACTGAAATCCGCCGTGACGGGGACCGCATTGCCGGAGAACGACATCGCGATTTCCAGCGCGGCCGCACCGGCCGAGACTCCGATCGTCGCCGCAAGCTGCTGCGCGGCGGTATAGAGGCTTGTTGCCGCGCTGATGCGGCTACGTGGGACATCGCCATAGGCGAGCGAGTTGTATGCGGTGAATTGCAGCGAGCGGAAAAATCCGCCGATCAGCAGCGCCGCATAGATCGCCGCCACCGGCCAGGCGGGACGGAATGCTGCGCAGAGCGCGAGGAGGACCGCCGAGAGAATGGCGTTCCAGACCAGCGTACCGCGGAATCCGAACATGCGCAGCACACGCAACGCGACAGGCTTCATAACCAGGGCGCCGGCCGAGCTCGCGAAGGTGATCATGCCACTTTGCACCGCCGATTGCCCGAAGCCGACCTGGAGCATCAGGGGGAGCAGGAACGGGATCGCCCCGATGCCGACGCGGAACGGCATCATGGCCCCGACCGCCACCCCGAAGCAGGGTAGCCGCAGCAGCGACAGATCGACGATCGGCGCCCGCGTGTGCCGGGCGTGCCAGATGTAGACGAGGCCGGCCGTCAGACCGACCATCACCATCCCGACGGTCAGATTCGTAGGTAGCACGCCGCGGCCGATATTCTCCATGCCAAACATCAGGCCGGAAAGCGCGATGCCGGTGAGCACAAGGCCCGACGCGTCGAACGGTCCGGGACGCGGCTCTTCCGTGTCCTCGATGAAGGCGAAGACGAGGCCGACGCCGAGAATGCCGATGGGCACGTTGATGTCGAAGATCCACCGCCAGCTGAAATACGTGACGATAAAGCCGCCGAGCGGCGGCCCGACGACGGGGCCGATCAGGGCAGGCACGGTCAGCCACGCCATCGCCGCGACCAGCTCGGTCCGCGCGACGGTGCGCAGCAGAACGAGCCGCCCCACCGGAACCATCATCGCCCCGCCCGCGCCCTGCAGGATGCGGGCGGCGACCAGGGAACCGAGCGTGTCGGCTTGGCCGCACAAGATCGACCCGATGGTAAACACGACGATCGCCGCGCAGAACACCGAACGCGCGCCAAAGCGGTCGGCGACCCAGCCGCTCGCCGGAATGAACACGGCTACGCTTAACAGATACGAGGTAAGCGCGACGTTCATGCGGACAGGATCGGAGCCGAACGCCTGCGCCATCGTAGGCAGGGCGGTGGCGATCACCGTCGAATCCAGATTCTGCATGAAAAGCGCACAGGCCACGATCATCGCGGTGATGCGCGTCTGCCGCGAGACGCCGGGGCGGGTGGCCCCGCTCAGGGGAGCAGAACCGTGCTACCGGTCGTCTGTCGTGCCTCCAACGCGGTGTGGGCCTTGGCGGCCTCTGCCAATGGGAAAGTCTGGTTGACCTGGACCTTCACGGCGCCTGATTCGACGACGGCGAACAGGTCCTTGGCGGCTGCCTCCAGATCTTCGCGCTTCGTCGTGTAGCTGCCGAGGCTCGGCCGGGTCAGGAAGAGGCTCCCCTTGGCCGAGAGCACCGAGATGTCGAAGGGCGGTACGGCGCCCGATGCGTTGCCAAAGCTGACCATCAGGCCGAGCGGCGCCAGGCAATCGAGACTCGCGAGGAACGTGTCCTTGCCGACGCTGTCGTACACGACGGGGACCATCGCGCCGCCGGTGATGCGCTTCACCTCGGCCGCGAGATTGGCCGGGTTGACCAGTGCGTGGGCGGCGCCGAAGGCACGCGCGAGCTCCGCCTTCTCCGATGTCGATACGACGCCGATCACAGTCGCGCCCAGATGCTTCGCCCACTGGCACATCAGGAGTCCCACACCGCCTGCCGCGGCATGAACAACGATCGTCTCGCCCGCCTTCACGCGGTAGGTTCGGCGCAGGAGGTATTGCGCGGTCAGACCCTGTAGCATCATCGCCGCCGCAGTCTTGAAGTCGATGCCGGACGGGAGCTTCAGCAACCGGTCGGCGGCAATGACGCGCTGCGTCGCGTAGGCGCCGAGCGGGCCGCCAGCATAGGCGACGCGATCACCGACCGCGACCTCCGTCACGCCCTCACCGATCGCGGAGACGGTACCCGCCCCCTCCACCCCGAGCGAGGTCGGCAGGCTGGGCGCTTTGTAGAGGCCATTGCGGAAATAGACGTCGATGTAATTGAGGCCCACCGCTTCCTGCTTGACCAAGGCCTCGCCCGGACCCGGCTCGGGTGTCGGGACCTCCTCCCATTTCATCACATCCGGGCCGCCATAGCCGTGTATACGGATCGCCTTGCTCATGCGTTTTCTCCGCGAATGGCCGCCTATGCCGAGCGCCGGATCGCCGTCGCCTGCGTCCGGCGCTCCAGGTCGAGCAGCCAGCGCTTAGTATCGAGGCCGGATCCGCCGGAATACCCGCCCATCCCTCCGGCAGCGACGACCCGGTGACAAGGAATGACGATGGGAATTGGGTTATTGCCGTTTGCCTGCCCGACCGAGCGGGGCGCCCCGCCGGCGTCCGCCGCCACCTGCCGGTACGTGCGAGTGGCCCCATACGGGATTCGGGTCAGCGCCTCCCACACCCGACGCTGATACGCTGTGCCGGGCGGGGCGAGAGGCAGATCGAACGCCGTGAGAGTGCCGTCGAAATAGGCAAAGAGCTGCGCTCGCGCATCGCGCAGTAAAGCCGTCTCCGCCTGCTCGCACCCCCAGCCCCAGTCGACCGACACAATCTGCCCTGCCTCTTCAGAGACGGTCAGGTCACCAAGCGGGGTGTGCAAGGAAAGTTGGGACAAGCGGACCGCACGCGATGGGGCCGCGGATGCCAGCCCGCGCATGCGCGGGTGTCAAGCGGGGGCCCAATCAACGCTTGCGTGCAGCGGGAGCCAGACCTGGATCGCCGGCATCAAGCGGCTGTCAGTGCCCGCGGCTCCGCCACGGCGAGCGGTCGGGTGTCAGCCAATGGCTCGCGGATCATATAGCCGCGGCCCCAAACGGTGCCGATCAGATTGCTGGCGCCTGCCTGGGCAAGTTTCTTGCGCAGCTTGCAGACGAAGACGTCGATGATCTTCATCTCCGGCTCGTCCATGCCGCCATAGAGGTGGTTGAGGAAGGCTTCCTTCGTCAGCACCATTCCTTTGCGTAGGACCAGCAGCTCCAGGATCGCGTATTCCTTGCCGGTGAGATGCACGGGAGCGCTAGCGACCATGACCTCGCGGCTGTCGAGATTGAGCTCGAGTGGCCCGATTTGCAGCGTCGGCTGGCTGAACCCCTTGCTCCGCCGGACCACAGCCTGCACCCGCGCCAGGAGCTCTGCCTTGTCGAACGGCTTGGTCACGACGTCATCGGCGCCGGCGCTGAGCGCGCGAACTCTCTCTTGTGGACGCGATTGACCGGTGATGACCATCACAGGCGTATGATTCCGGCTTGCCCGGATGCGGCGCACCACTTCCGGCCCGTCCATCTCCGAGATCATGAGATCCAGCAGCACAATGTCGTAATCATAGTGACGGAGAAGCTCGAGGCCCTCTTCCCCGCTCTGGGCCACGTCGGTGATAGCGCCAGTAGCCTTGAGGATGAGGGTGAGCCCTCGCCCCGTGGTCAAATCGTCATTGACGAGCAAAACACGCATTGGCCTGACCCGGAATGGTTTCCGCGAGTGGCTATACCACCATAGCGTGTGCTCGGCCACGATTTTTTCACCGGTAGCTTGTATCAAAACCCGAATCTTCCGACGTCTTTGCCCGACAGTTGGCCTTGCGCCTGCCTAAGCGCCCCTGATTCGGAGACTTGGGATCTATGAATGAGACAGACCTCCCTTAAAGACATGGCTGCGGCCGCCACGAGTACAATCAGGCGCATCCCATCGTCGCACCTAGAGGGCGGGGTGCATGCGCTCTCCGGCCTGCTCGTGAATGTCGGGGGGCTTGGGAGACATCTTTCGATCGGCGATCGACTGGAACTCTCATCGCGCGGACAACGTCCGCTGCTCGCCGAGATCATCGCTTTCGACGGCGGGATGGCGCAGGCGATGGCGTTCGGTCCGCTCGATGGGCTGGGGCCGGGCAGTCCAGCCCGCGTGCAAGCCGATCCGGCGCGGCCCGTGCGCGGCGCGACGCTCGATATTGCCGATGGCTGGCTTGGGCGTATCGCAGACCCGCTCGGCAATCCGCTCGATGGGCGCGGCAAGCTTCCCGGGGGTGCGGCTCGCTTGGTGCGCCCCCCGCCATTGCCTGCCAACGATCGCGGCCGACTCGGGCCCCGGCTCGATCTCGGGGTTCGCGCGATCGACGCGTTCGTGACCTGCCGCACCGGCCAGCGCCTTGGCCTCTTCTCCGGCTCCGGTGTGGGGAAGTCGACGCTCCTCGGCATGCTGGCCCGCGAAGCGCGTTGCGACGTTGTCGTGCTCGCCCTGGTAGGTGAGCGCGGGCGCGAGCTACGGGAGTTCGTGGAGGACGAGCTAGCGGCCGGCCTCGCCCGCTCGGTCGTCGTCGTGGCGACGTCCGACGCTCCGCCGCTGATGCGCCGCGAGGCCGCCTACGCGGCGATGACCGTTGCCGAGCATTTCCGGGATCATGGCGCGTCCGTGCTGCTGCTGATGGACAGCGTCACGCGCTTCTGCCTCGCCCTGCGCGAGATCGGTCTGTCGGCAGGGGAGCCCCCGGCGACGCGCGGTTATCCGCCCAGCGTGTTCGCGGAACTGCCCAAGCTGCTGGAGCGCGCCGGCCCGGGATTGCAGGGCGGCGGGTCGATCACCGGCCTGTTTAGTGTCCTGGTCGAAGGAGACGATTTCAACGAGCCGGTTGCGGATGCGGTGCGCGGAATCCTCGACGGGCACGTGCTGCTCGACCGGCGGATCGCCGAAGGCGGACGGTATCCGGCGGTCGACGTGCTCCGCTCCCTGTCGCGGACAGCCCACCAGGTGCAGTCGGCCGCAGAGGCCGCGCTGATCCGCCGCGCCCGCGCCGTCCTCGCCCTGCATGGCGACATGGCCGATCTGGTGCGGCTGGGGGCATACCGGGAAGGCACCGATCCCGCGCTCGACGAGGCGATCCATCTCGCCCCAAGCATAGAGGCCGTGCTGCGGCAGGACCGGGGAGAGGCCTCGAGCGCCGAGGAAGCGTTCGCACGCCTCGCCGCGGCGATGAACGAGGATGCTGTGCATGGCGCGTGATCCGCTGCACGCGTTGCTTCAGGTGCGCCGCCTGGCGCAGGAGGAGGCGACGCGCGACCTCGCCGCGCCGCTCGCCGCCAGCGATGCCACGGCGGCGGCATTGGAGCGCATCGAGCTGTCGATCGCGACCGAAACCGCCGCCGCGAGCAGCATCGAGGCCGACGACCTCGCGGTGGAAGCGTTCGGCCGCTGGTTGCAGCGAGCAAAGCTGGAGCATGCGGCCGCCTCGGCGGCATCGGACCGGGCGGAGGCGGAGACCGTGCGCGCCCGCGCCGTGCTCGGGGCGGCGCGGGCGGCCCTCGCGGCCGTGGAGGGCGAGATAAAGCGCCGGGCCGCTGCGGCGCAGGCCGCCGCGCTCAAGCGTGAACAGGCCGCGATCGACGAGCATGCCGGACGGCGCGAGTAGACTCCTCAGGTCTCTTGCCTGGCGTGACCCCCGTGGCATCGGGTCCGCCGCTATGCTCAAACGCACGGCCAGACTTCAGGAGGATTCGTTGCGCATCGCGATGATCGGCGGCGGCTACGTAGGCCTCGTCTCCGGCGCATGCTTCGCCGAGTTCGGCTCCGAGGTGACGATCGTCGAGACGGACCCTGGGCGGCTCGCGGCGCTGCGCGCCGGCGCCATGCCGATCTACGAGCCGGGGCTCGAGCACCTCGTGGCCGAGAATGCGCGCGCCGGGCGGCTCGCCTTCACCGACGAGCTGCCCCGCGCCCTCGATGGCGCCGAGGCGGTGTTCGTCGCGGTCGGCACCCCCACCCGGCGCGGCGACGGGCATGCGGACCTCACCTATGTCTACTCCGCGGCCGAGCAAATCGCCCGCTCGCTCGGCGGGTATGCGGTCATCGTGACCAAGTCGACGGTGCCGGTCGGCACCGGCAGGCGTATCGCGGATATCGTGCGCCAGACGCGTCCTGATCTCGACTTTGATGTCGCCTCCAATCCCGAATTCCTGCGTGAGGGATCGGCGATCGCCGACTTCATGCGGCCGGACCGGGTGGTGATCGGCACCGAGAGCGAGCGTGCTCGCGAGGTGCTGCGCCGGCTCTATCGCCCGCTCTATTTGATCGAGGCGCCTATCGTCTTCACCAGCCTGGAGACGGCGGAACTGACGAAATACGCCGCCAACGCCTTCCTCGCGATGAAGGTCACCTTCATCAACGAGATCGCCGATCTTTGCGAGAAGGCCGGCGCCGACGTGCATGATGTCGCCCGCGGCATAGGGCTTGACGGGCGGATCGGGCGCAAGTTCCTGCACGCGGGTCCAGGTTTCGGCGGATCGTGCTTCCCCAAGGACACCTTGGCGCTGACGCGGATCGCGCAGGATCTCGGCGCGCCGGCGCGGCTGGTCGAGACGGTGGTCGCCGTGAACGAGTCCCGCAAGGCCGGCATGGCCAATCGCGTCATCGCCGCGTGCGGCGGCTCGGTACGGGGCAAGGCGATCGCCGTGCTCGGCCTGACCTTCAAGCCGGAGACCGACGACATGCGCGACGCGCCAGCGGTGCCGGTCGTCGCCCGCCTGATTGGCGACGGCGCGCATGTCCGCGCCTTCGATCCCGAGGGCATGGACCAGGCCGTGAAGGTGCTGCCGCCCGGCGTTCAGTACCTGTCAGAGCGCCGTGGAAGCGGCGACCGGAGCCGACGCGCTGGTGTTGCTGACCGAGTGGAACGAGTTCCGCGCCCTCGCCCCCGAACGGCTGGCAAACGCGATGGCGGGCCGGGTCATCGTCGACCTGCGCAATGTGTACGACCCGACGGCGATGCGGGCCGCCGGTTTCAGCTATCACTGCATCGGCCGGCCTTTCACACTCCTTTAAGGCTGTCTGTCGAAAGTATGTCAATGGAGGATGCACCGCGCCTCACCGTCTGCGTGTGCACGCACAATCGTGCCACCTCGCTGAGCGCGTGTCTCGAAGGACTGCGCCGCCAGACGGTTGCGGCCGCCGAATTCGAGGTGCTGGTGGTCGACAGCGCTTCCGCTCCCGAAGCCGCGCAGCAGGCCGTACGATTGGCGGAGACCGCGTCGAACGCCGCCTACCTGCGCATCGAGCGGCCGGGGATCAGCCTCGCGCGCAACCTTGGCGCGCGCTGCGCCCGCGCCGCCTGGATCGCCTATGTCGACGACGACGCCATCCCGGAGCCCGACTGGGTCGCGACCATCCTCGGCCTTGTCGAGGCGCCGAACCCGCCGGCCGTCATCGGCGGGCGCATCCTGCCGCTGTGGGAGGCTCCGCTCCCTGGCTGGTGGCCCGAGCGGTTGCGCGGCTCGCTGTCCATCATCGAGCACGCAGAGCCGGGAGAGTACCCGAAGCGCCGAGCTGCCGCGCGGCGTCGAGCCGTACGCCGCGAACATGGTCGTCAATGTCGCCGCCCTGCTCGCTGCGGGCGGCTTTCGCGCCGCAATCGGCCGTTATGGCGGCGCGCTGCTGTCGGATGAGGAAGTCCAGCTCGCCTGGCGCCTGCAGGACGCCGGCCACTCCGCGCGCCACGAGCCGCGAATGGTCGTCCATCACCAGATCCATGCAAACCGCCTCAACCCTACCTGGCTGCTGCGCCGCCTCTACTGGCAGGGCGCCTCAGCGGTGGCGACGCGCCGCCTGTTGGGCGACGGCCGCACGGTCTGGCGCGACTTACCGCGCCGCCTTCTGGTCGGGACCCTATTCGCCCCGACGGCGCTGATCCCGCGCCGAAGTCCACGGCTGATCGGCGCTCGTTGGCGGCTGGCCTACTCCGCGGGCTTCATCCGCGCCGCCATCGGCTGGCAGGCGTCGCTCGCGGCGGACCGAATCGCGCGGGGCGCCACCGCTCAGGCTGCGACGTAGCCCCCGTCGACGTTGTAGCAGGCGCCGTTGACGTAGGACGCCCGTTCCGAACACAGCCAGGCCACCATCTCCCCGATCTCCTCCGGCTCGCCCATCCGACGGGCCGGCGTCACCGCCATCAGATGCTCGCCGCGGCGGCGCATGGTGTCCTCGGTCATCCGGGTGCGAATGTAGCCGGGACAGACGGCGTTCACCCGGATGTTGTCTGCCGCGTATTCAATCGCGGCGGTCTTGGTGAGGCCGAGGACGCCGTGCTTGGCGGCGACGTAGGCGGACGAGGTGGGCAGCCCGACCAGCCCGGCGATCGAGCCGGTGTTGACGATCGCCCCACCGCCGCTCTGGCGCCTGAACAGCGCGATCTCGTGCTTCATGCAGAGCCAGACCCCTTTGAGGTTGACCGCGATCATGCGGTCGAACGCCGCCTCGCTCCACTCGTCGGTGTGCTTGCCGGAGGCGTCGACCTGATAACCGGCGATGCCCGCGTTGTTGAACGCGCAATCGAGCCGCCCGAATGCCGAGACCACGCCACGCAGCATCGCCTCCACCTGCGTGTTGTCCGCGACGTCGCATGCCAGCGAGATCGCCTGCCCGCCCGCTTTGTTCACCGCCGCGACGGTCTCCGCCGCCGCTTCCCGGGTCACGTCGGCCACCGCCACCCGCGCGCCCTCGCGGGCGAAGATCAGCGCGGTCGCCCGCCCGATCCCGCCGCCGCCCCCGGTGATCAGCGCCGCCTTGCCGTCGAGCATGCCTGCCATGACTGGTTCCCCGTCTGCGTCCGGGCAATCCTTTCAAATCGGAAGCGTCGCGGCTAGAGGTGAGGCAAAGCGGGAGGGTAGGCGATGCGTCGTATATTGACCGGTTCGCTCGCGGCAGCGGGCTGCATGCTCGGAAGCTCGGCGTTTGCCGACGGATTGCTGGTCACCCACCGGTTGTCCGCCGATCTCGCCGCCACGATCGCCCATGAGGCCGTCGCGCACTGCGCCCAGCAGGGTTACGCGGAGACCGCCGTGGTGGTGGATGCTGACGGCGTCCCGCAAGCGATGCTGCGCGGTGACCGGACCGGCGCCCACTCGCTCAATAGCGCCAACGACAAGGCCTACACCTCGGCCTCGTTCAAGTCGAACACCAGCGCTCTTGTCGCGCGGGCCAAGACGGCGCCCGGCTTTGCCGGCCTGTTCACGCAGCTACCCCACCTCATCCTTGTGGGCGGAGGTGTCGTCATCAAGGTCGGGGACGAGGTCGTCGGCGCTGTGGGCGCTGCCGGCGCCCCGGGCGGCGACCTCGACGAGGCCTGTGCTCAGGCCGGCGTCGACAGGGCGCGCGATCAGCTCAAGTGAGCGGTCACTCCTCCGTCGTGAACCCCAGAATCACCTCGAACCGCTCCCGATAGCGCGGCCAGACCTCCGGGTTGATCAGCCGCTGCGGACGCCTGCCGTCAAGCACGTCGAGGATCTGCTCGGCGGCGAAGCGCCCCATCTCCCGGCGGGATTCGTGCGTGACACCCGCCGTGTGCGGGCTCGCGAGCACGTTGTCGAAGCGCAGCAGCGGATGGTCGGGCTCGGGTGGCTCCTTGGCCCAAACGTCGAGTCCGGCGCCCGCGAGGCGCTTGGACGCGAGCGCGTCGGCGAGCGCCGCCTCATCATGGATCCCGCCCCGCGCGGTGGTGATGAAATACGCGGACGGCTTCATTTGCGCGTATTCGCGCGCGCCTATCATACCCAGTGTCTCCCGCGTGCGCGGGCAGTTGATAGAGACGAAGTCCGATTGCGCCAGAAGCTCTGCCAACTCGACCTTCTCGCCGCCACGTGCGGCGATATGCCCGGCGGAGAGATAGGGGTCATAGGCAAGCACCCGCATCCGGAACAAGCCCCGGCACAGCTCCGCGACGCGGCTGCCGACATTGCCGAATCCGACGATGCCGACCGTCATGCCGAGGATGTCGTGGCCCATGAAGGCGGTGCGCGGGATGTTGGCTCGCGCTCGCATGAAGCGGTCCGTCTCGCCGATCCGCTTGGACAGCGCGAGCATCAGAGCGAGCACGTGCTCGGCCACGCCCTCCTTGTTGCCTCCGGTCTGGTTGACGACGGCGATGCCTGCCGCCGTGCAGGCGGGCACGTCGACCGTGTCGTAGCCAGCGCCGTTCGAGGAGACTAGCAGGAGATTCGGCGTGCGCGCGAGCAGATCGGCCGTGCCGTGATACTGCGGCGCCAGCTCGTCGCGCGTCGCGCCGATCTGATAGGCGTGCGCCCGCTCGAGCACAGGCGACGCGTCGGTGGACGCGCTGTCGTTGGTCAGGCGATCAAGCTGGACATCGGGCCGGCTGCCGATGATCTCGTTGAAGATCGGGTGGGCGACGGCGTTGACGTAGAAAACGCACCGGCTGTTCGGTGTCATTCAGGCCCCCGGCATTTCGCGGCAGGCTACCCGCAGGCGCGCCACAGCAGCAATCAGAAGCGCGATCCGCCCCTTGAACAATGAGCGGAAACGGTGAAGATGCGCCCGTCGCGCCGGGGTCTCCCGGCGGTCCACCTGCGTCACGGGAGCGGCGAATAGAAGTATGAGCGATCACGCGCGTGGCGCGCCGGTTCCGCAAAGCTCGGGACTGAAGCAGCCCTACCATCTCGTCAACCCAAGTCCGTGGCCAGTCGTCGGCTCATGCGCGGCGTTCCTGATCGTGCTCGGCATCGTGCTCGCCGCCCATTACGGCGGAAATGGCTACATCCCGCTGATACTCGGCGCGCTGCTCGCATTCACCGTGATGTTCTTCTGGTGGCGCGACGTCATCCATGAGAGCCGGGCGCCGGGGCTGCATTCCCCGGTCGTGCGGCTCGGCCTGCGCTACGGCATGATGTTCTTCATCACCAGCGAGGTGATGTTCTTCGTTGCCTTCTTCTGGGCCTTCTTCAACTACGCATTGTTCCCAGAGAACGTTGCTGGCCTGGCGACGCCGATGTGGCCGCCGCCGAACATCCATACGCCGGACCCGTTCCACCTCGCGATCCTGATGACAATGGTCCTGCTGCTATCGGGCACTACGATCACTTGGGCGCATCACAGCCTGATCGAGGGCGACAGGAAGGGCCTTATCACCGGGCTCGGCATCACCGTCCTGCTGGGCGCGGCGTTCACCGCGATCCAGCTCTGGGAATACACCCATTCGCCTTTCATATTTGTGGGCGGCGGGGTCTATCCGTCCGTGTTCTTCCTGGCCACCGGCTTCCATGGATTTCATGTCATCGTCGGGACCTCGTTCCTGATTGTCTGCTGGTTCCGTGCCAGAGCCGGGCAGTTCTCGACTGAACGCCATTTCGGTTTCGAGGCGGCGGCATGGTACTGGCATTTCGTCGACGTCGTGTGGCTGTTCCTGTTCGTCTGCATCTACTGGTATGGCGCGAGCGCCATCGTCGCGTCACCCTGAGGCCGTCACGACGTCATCCGCTCCGCCTTCAACGGGCACATCCAGGGTCCGTCGCGACGATCTCCGAGCCCTCGCCGGTCCGGCGCTCTCCGCCCTGGTGATGTTGCTGCTGCTGCTTGCCCTCGGCTCATGGCAGGTGCAGCGCCTCGGTTGGAAGGACGCGATCCTGGCGCGAATTGCGGCGGCGGAGTCGGAACCTCCGGTTCCGCTGCCCGCCGAGCCGAGCCCGTTCCAGAAGGTCAGCGTAACCGGCCATTTCCTGGCGGCCCCAAGCGCCCTCTACGGGGTAGAGGCGCGCGATGTTCGGGGCGAACCGATGATGGGCGGGCAGCTTCTTGCCCCGTTCGCCGCGGACGGGGGGGTCATCATGGTCGATCGGGGCTGGGTGCCGACGACGAAGCGGATGAGCGCGCCGGACGTGCCTTCGCCTGCCGGTCCCGTCACGCTGGCCGGCTACGCCCGCCCCGCCGATCACCCGAACTGGATAAGTGCCTCGGACGACCCTACTGCCCGGCTGTTCTTCACGCTCGACCCGGAGCACATCGCCGCATCGCTGGGGATCGGTCAGGTCGCGCCTTTCACCCTCATTGTGCTCGGCCCCGCGCCCGCCGATGGCGGACCGATCCCGGCCGAGCACCTGCCACGGCCACCGAACAACCATCTGATCTATGCGCTGACCTGGTTCGCGCTCGCCGGCGGGCTGATCGTCGTCTTCACCTCCTGGGCGCACGAGAGGCTGTCGCATGACCCCGTATGAGCGTCTGGCCGACCGCTTCGCGCGGATCGGCACGGTGCGCGAGGCGTCGGCGATCCTCGGCTGGGACGCGAGCGTAATGATGCCGCCCGGGGGCGCCACTTCACGCGGCGATCAGCTCGCGGTGCTCGCTGGCGTAACCCACGGAATGCTGGTCGAGCCTGCCACCGGAGACGACCTTGATGCGGCGGAGCTCAACGAGGCGCCCGACATCTGGAGGGCGGCGAACCTGCGCCTGATGCGCCACGCCTACACGCGGGCGACGGCGTTGCCCGCCGCTCTGGTGGAGGCGCAGGCGCGCGCCAACTCCGCCTGCGAGAAGATCTGGCGGGAGGCGCGCCGGACTTCCGATTTCGCGGTGGTCGCGCCGCACCTTGGGGAGGTCGTGCGGCTCACGCGGGAGGCGGCGCGCGTCCTGGCACCGGCCCTCGGCCTGTCGCCGTACGACGCTTTGATGGATGGGTTCCAGCACGGCATCGGCAGTGCCGACGTGGCGCCGATCTTCACCGCCTATGAGCGCTTCCTGCGCCGCGCGCTGCCCGCTGCGATGGAGCGGCAGGCGCGCGCCGCCGAGCCGCTGCGTCTGCATGGCCCCTTTCCCGTAGCCGCGCAGGAGGCGCTGTGCCGCCGGCTAGCCGAGACGCTCGGGCTCGATTTCGCCCATGCGAGGCTGGACCGCTCCGCCCACCCGTTCTCCGGCGGGACCGCGGCGGACGTGCGCATCACCTCGCGCTACGACGAGGCGGACTTCACCCAAGCGGTGCTCGCCGTGGTGCACGAGACCGGACACGCGCTCTACGAACGCGGGCTGCCAGCGGAGCACGCCCGCCAGCCGGTGGGCGAGGCTGCAGGGATGGCCGCGCATGAGAGCCAGTCGCTGATCGTCGAGATGCAGACGTGCCGGTCTGATGCGTTCCTGTCGTGGCTCGGACCCGAACTGGCCGCGACGTTCGGCGGGGATGTCGCGTCATATGCGGCGGCGAATCTCAGCAGCCTATGGCGGCGGATCGCGCCGGGCTTCATCCGGGTCGACGCCGACGAGATCACCTATCCGGCGCACATCATCCTGCGCACTCGGCTGGAACAGGCTCTGATCGGCGGAGACCTGGTCGTCGCCGACCTGCCGGGCGCGTGGACCGAGGGCATGCGCGACCTGCTCGGCATCACCCCGCCGGACGATGCACGCGGCTGCCTGCAGGACATCCATTGGTATGACGGCGCCTTCGGCTATTTCCCGAGTTACACGCTGGGCGCGATGGCGGCGGCACAGCTCATGGCGGCGGCGCGCCGGGCGCTGCCCAGCCTGGATGCGAGCCTTGGACGGGGGGACGTGTCACCGCTGATCGGCTGGCTGCGAACCAATGTGCATGCGAAGGGGAGCTTGCTCGGCTTCAACGAGCTGCTGAAAGAGGCTACCGGCAAGCCGCTCGACCCCGCCGATTTCGAGGCGCATCTGACCGCCCGCTACCTGACCTGAACCTCGCCCCCGACGATCCGGATGCGCCCGGCCGGGGTGTCGAGTAGTAGCGCGCCATCGGTGTCGATGCCGGCGAAGGAGCCCTCGATCGCGCCGGCGCGGAGCGGCGTTCCGGGCGGATGGGCGCGGGCGAGCCAGCCAGCGCGGATTGGGGCAAAGCCGTCGGCGCGCCAGGAGGCGAGGCGGCGGGCAAGGATTTGGAGAAGGGTGTCGCGGATGCTGGTGACCCAGCCACCCTCGTCATGCTCGCGCTTGGCGCGAGCATCCACGCGTGTGGAGGCGGAGGAAGGCGCGGATGCTCGGCCTTCGCCGAGCATGACGTGAAGGAGGGCGGTAACCGGGTACGTCAACCCAGTTGGGAAGTGCGCGACGTTGACGCCGATCCCGAGGACGGCGACGCCGTCGGCCTGCTCGATCAGGATGCCGGCGATCTTCGCCCCGTCCACCAGAACGTCGTTCGGCCACTTCAGTCTCACACGTCTCGGCACGAACGCATCGACCGTCTCGGCGACCGCGAGCGCCGCGACGAACGACACTTCCGCGACGCGGGCGGACGGCAGGCTGAGGCGTAGCAGCACCGAGAGATAGAGATTGCCCGGCGGGCTCTGCCAGCCGCGCCCCGTGCGTCCGCGGCCCGCCGTCTGCGTGCGCGCTGTCACCACCGTTCCGTGCGACGCCCCCTCACGCGCGAGGCGGAAGGCCTCGTCGTTAGTGGAGCCGATGCTGTCGTAGTGAATGACGTGGAACCCCTCTACCATGTGTCGACATTCGGGCGCCGCTTTTCGCGCGTCACCGGTAATGGCGGGACCGCCAGGAGGCCGCGGATGAGCCATTTGCGCGTGTCCGCCGGGTCGATCACGTCGTCGACCTCGAAGATGGTCGCCACCTCGACCGCCTTGCCGCGCGCGTAGAGCGAATCGACGCGGCGGCGGAACTCGGCGTCGCGCTGGGCGGGATCGTTGATCGCCGCGAGCTCGTTGCGATAGGCGAGGCGGACCGCGCCCTCGAGCCCCATCCCGCCGAACTCGCCCGTGGGCCAGGACACCGTGAACACCGGCGCGGCGTAGCTGCCGCCCGCCATTGCCTGCGCGCCCAGCCCGTAGCCCTTGCGCGTCACCACGAGGAACACGGGAACGCGGAGATTGGCGCCGTTGACGAACATGCGGCAGACGCGGCGCACCAGGGCTGACTTCTCCGCCTGTGGCCCGACCATGAAGCCCGGCGTGTCGCACAGCGAGAGGATCGGCAGCCCGTGCGCGTCGCAAAGCTGCATGAACCGCGCCGCCTTGTCCGCCGCCTCCGCGTCGATCGCCCCGGCGAGGTGCATCGGGTTGTTGGCGATCACGCCGACCGGCCGACCCTCGATGCGGATCAGCGCCGTCACCATGCCGAGGCCGAAGCGCGGACGCAGTTCCAGCACCGAGCCGCTGTCCGCCAGCGCCTCGACAATGGTGTGCATATCGTAGACGCGCAGCCGGTTCTCCGGCACCAGGCGGCGCAGAATGCGCTGATCGGCGCAGGTCCAGTCGGTGAGCGGCCCCTGGAAATAGGCGAGATACTGCTTGGCGACGGCAACCGCCTCGGCTTCGGTCTTCACCAATATATCGATGACGCCGTTGGGGACCTGCACGCTGGTCGGGCCGACCTCTTCCGGCTGGTACACGCCGAGCCCGCCGCCCTCGATCATCGCCGGGCCGCCCATGCCAATCGCGGCGTTCTCGGTCGCGATGATGACGTCGCAGCAGCCGAGCAGGGCGGCGTTCCCGGCGAAGCATCGCCCATGCACGATGCCGATCAGCGGCATGCCGCCGGATAGCCGGGCGAAGTGGCGAAACGTCAGGATATCGAGTGAGCCGGCCGCCAGGTGCTCCTTGTCGGTGTCCCCGGGGCGCCCGCCGCCGCCTTCGGCAAACAGCACGAGCGGACGGCGCAGCTCCTCGGCGAGGCGGAACACGCGGTCCTGCTTCTTGTGATTCAGCGTGCCCTGCGTGCCGGCAAGCACGGTATAGTCGTAGGCGATGACGACGGTGCTCGCGCGCTCCTCGCCGAAGGACGCGGTGTTGACGGTACCGAGTCCGGCAATCAGACCATCAGCCGGACTTCATGCGCCGCAACTCCGCAACGGAGCGGCGGGTGCGCTGGGCGGCGAGGACGAGCGCACCGTACTCGACGAAGCTGCCCGCGTCCACCAAGTCCTCGACGTTCTCGCGCGCGGTACGCGCCCCTATCTTGCGCCGGCGCGCGACCGCGTCGGGGCGGTTCGCGTCGAGCGTGCGCGCGTGATGCGCGATCGCCTCGGCAAGGTCGGGGCGGATGTGATCGGGGTCGACTGCGGCCTCCGCCGCCGCCTCGCGGGCCGCACCCTCTCCCGCCTCAATGACGGCGACGGGCGCGCCCTCGGCCAGCACCTCACCCGGCTGGGTCGCGATCTGGCGCACGATCCCGCCGACCGGCGCGGCGATGACGTGCTGCATCTTCATCGCCTCCAGCACCGCGATCTGCTGGCCCGCATGCACCTCATCGCCCTCGCCGACCTCGATCGAGACGACCAGCGCCTGCATCGGCGCCGCCACCACTTCTGTGCCCGGCGGTGCCTCGCCTCGGACGGTCACGGGCGCGATGTCGCCCGCCTCCACCTCCAGCTCCGCCGCGTGGGTGTCGACGAACTCGGTGCTGACGGCGTTCGCGGCGACGGCAGGATGGCGGAGGAGGGTACCGAGGAAGCCGAGATTGCTCGCCACGCCATCGAGACGGAACTCCGCGACGGCGCGTCGCGCGCGGGCGAGCGCGGCGGGGTAGTCGGTCGCGTGGACGACTACTTTCGCCAGCAAGGAGTCAAAGCGCGGCGAGATCGCGAGGCCCGGCGCGCCGAACCCGTCCACGCGAATGCCGGGTCCTGACGGCGGTTCATAGGCGCCGATCGTGCCGGCGGTCGGACGCGCGATGCCGCCCGCCATCGTCTCCAAATTCAGGCGCAGCTGGATCGCCTGGCCGCGCGGGGTCGGGATGTCGGACTGACGGAGGCCGATCTCGGCAAGGCGCGCGCCGCCTGCGATGCGTAGCTGCGCCGCCACGAGGTCGATGCCGAGGATTTCCTCGGTGACCGTATGCTCGACCTGCAAACGCGCATTCGCCTCGATAAACGCGATGCGGTTCGCGTCGGTGTCGACTAGGAACTCCATCGTGCCGAGGCCGCGATAGGAGACGCGCGCGGCGAGGCGAATGGCGGCATCCAGGATGCGGGAGCGGAGCGCGGCGGGAAGGCTCGGGCTGGGCGCCATCTCCACCAGCTTCTGACGCTGGCGCTGCAGGCTGCAGTCGCGCTCGAACAGGTGTGCAACATCGTGCCCGTCGCCGACGATCTGCACCTCGATGTGGCGGGCGTGGGGGATCAGCTCCTCCACGTAGAGCTCGTCGCGCCCGAAGGCGGTGCGCGCTTCCGCCGCGCAGCGGGCGAAGGCCTCGATCAGTGCGGCATCGCTCCTGGCAACGCGCATGCCCCGCCCGCCGCCGCCCGCGAGCGCCTTCACCATGACCGTGCCCCCTTGCCCGAGCGCGGCGAGGAACGCGCGTGCCGCGTCGAGGTCGACCGGACCCTCGCTGCCCGCGGGCACGGGAATGTCGCAGTCGCGCGCGAGCCGGCGCGCTTTGGTCTTGTCGCCGAAGGCGGCGAGCGTTGCCGGCGCGGGGCCGACGAACACAAGCGATGCATCCGCGCAGGCCTGGGCGAAGGCCGCGTTCTCGCTCAGGAAGCCGTAGCCGGGATGGATCGCGTCGCAACCCCCCTTGCGTGCCGCGCGGAGAATATCGGCGATGTCGAGATACGCGGCGGGGCCCGCGCCGGCCAGGGCGATCGCGTCGTCCGTCTTGCAGACATGCGTCGAGGCCGCGTCATCGGCCGAGAACACCCCGACACTGCGGATGCCGAGCTCGGTGCAGGCGCGCGCGACGCGGATCGCGATCTCTCCACGATTGGCGATCAGCACGCTACCCAGCATTCTTCCCCCTCTCCTCAGGTGCGGTTGCGCGCGGCGGCGCGGCGCGCAAGCGCGAGGATCATGTTGCGGCAGATCGCCTGGTCCGGCGTGCCGGTTCGCTTGCAGTTGCGCTCCGCCTCCGACACCGCCTCCATCGCGGCGATCAGGGCGGGTTCCGGCCAGAGGCTCAGCGCCCGCGTGAAATCGCCGACCCGGCGGAAGAAGACAGGCGGCCGGGCCGCTTTCGCCGCCTCGGCCGGCGTCAGCCCGCGATCGACAGCCCGACGGGCGCGGTGCAGGCGCTGCATGTGCAGGAGCGACAGCCGCAGCACGCCGACCGGGGTGGCGCCGTCGGCGAGCGAGAGCTCCAGCGCGCGGTCAGCGGTGGCGATGTCGCCCCGCGTCGCTGCGAACAACGCATCATCAAGCGACAAGCCGGCAAAATCTCCGACGCACGCGGCAGCCGCTTCCGCATCCACGGTACCGCCTCTACCGACATAGAGGATTAGCTTGTGGAGCTCCTGGCGCGTCGAGGCGCGGTCAGCGCCGAGATGCGCGGTCAGCCATACCAGAGCCTCCGGCTCGGCCTTCACGCCCGCCTCGGAGAGGGTGTCGCGGATCGTGTCGCCTAGCGCGCGACCCTCTTCCGGATAGCAGGCGATGGCGACGCCGTCAGGCGCGGCCTCCACCAGCTTGCGCAGCCGTGAGGTCGCGGGAAGCGCCCCCGCCTCGAGCACGACGAGCGCGGGGGCGTTGCCCTTCAGCATCCTGTCGATGGCGTCGCGGGTCGGCTCGCCCGCTTCGCGCACGCGCACGACACGCCGCCCGCCGGTCATCGGCAGGACGGCGGCCTCGAGGTCGAGGCCGCCAGCCTCCTCGCGTGTCAGCTCGGCGACGCGAAACGGATCGTCAAGGCCGCCGGCGATCAGGCGGGTGAGCGCCTCGGCGCGTTCCCGCACCATGCCGACATCGTCACCGTGCAGCAGCACGACGCGTGCTCCGGCAGGGTTCTGGAGGAATGCGCCGACCCGCCGGGCATCGAGCTTCACGCGAGGCCGCCCGCCCGTGCTCGGAAGAACGTCGCCAGGTGCAGCGCGATCTGGTCGGCGACCTGGTCGGCAAGTTGCGTGGTAACCTGCTGGTTCTCGAGGTCGTTGTTGAAGTACTGAGTGTCGAACGTGTTGTAGCTCTCAAGCGCGCGGGCCGAGCCGCTGGTCACAAGCGTATGGCCGGGGTCGCGCGCGACCAGCACCCAGTTGGCATGCGCTGTCAGCCGCGTCGAGGTGGCGGTGGTATCGGGCAGCACGGCGATGCCCTCGCCCGTGATCCAGAACAGGACGCCAAGGTCGTAGTGCCAGGTGCCCCCTTCGTCGGTGCCGTGCAGCCGCTGCTGCAGCGCTTGGCGGAGGAGCTGACCAGGTCGCTCGGGGATCAGGTTGACGTGGATGGTTTGTAGCTCTCGCTGCGCCGGGCCCGGATTGCCGGAGGCGGTACGCATATAGACCGGCTGAAAGCCGCAGCCGGCGAGCGGAGCCAGTCCGAGCGTCGCGAGCCCGAGCAGGTCGCGCCGGCGGAGCACCGGCCTCATGCGACCACGAAATTCACGATTCGGTCGGGCACGTGGATGCGTTTGACCACGCGCCTGCCGGCGAGCGCTCGCGCGACATTGGGCTCTGCCTCGGCCGCCGCGAGGACCGCCTCGGCGGACGCGCCGGGCGGCATCGCAAGCGTTGCCCGCAGCTTGCCCATGACCTGCACCGCGATCGTGACTTCCTCGGTGGCGAGCAGCGCCGGATCGGGTTCTGGCCACGCCATCTCGGCAACCAAGCCCGCATCCGGGTTCAGCCGGGTATGCATCTCCTCGGCCAGATGCGGCATCATTGGCGCGACCAGCCGGGCCATCACGCCCATCGCCTCGCGGCGCGCCCAGTCCATGCCCACGTCCACTTCGGCGCGCTCGGCCTCGCCGATCGCGTTCGCGAACTCGTAGAGCCGGGCGACGGCGACGTTCAGCGCGAAGCTCTCCAGCGCCTCGGTGACGGCCGCGATGGCGTGATGCGTCGCCCGGCGCAGCGTGCGCGCGGGGCCCGCGAACTCGCCGGGCATCGCGCCGGGCGGAAGCGCCTGCACGGACTCGGCGAGGCGGAACAGCCGCTGGGTGAAGCGGTAGGCGCCGGCAACCCCCGCTTCGGTCCATTCCATGTCGCGATCGGGCGGGTTGTCGGACAGGATGAACCAGCGCGCGGTGTCGGCGCCGTAGCGGTCGATGATGGCGCCGGGATCGATCGTGTTGCGCTTGGACTTGCTCATCGCTTGGACGCGGCCGACCTCTACCGGCTCGCTGGTCTCGCGCGCGACCACGACGCCGTCCGCGCGCTTGGTCACCTCCTCTGGGTAGAGCCAGCGACCGTTGGCTCCCGTGCCGCTGCGGTAGCTCTCGTGCGTCACCATGCCCTGCGTGAACAGGCCGGCAAAAGGTTCCTCCAGGGCCAGGTGCCCAGTGTCCTTCATCGCGCGGACGAAGAAGCGCGAGTACAGCAGGTGAAGGATCGCGTGTTCGATGCCGCCGATATACTGATCGACCGGAAGCCAGTGATCGGCGGCGGCGCGATCGACCGGCGCGGCGGATGTCGGGCTGCAGAAGCGGGCAAAGTACCAGGAACTGTCCACGAAAACGTCGAACGTATCCGTCTCCCGCTGCGCGGCCTTGCCGCAAACAGGACAGTCGACGTGCTTCCAGGTCGGGTGATGGTCGAGCGGATTGCCGGGCCGGTCGAAACTCACGTCCTCGGGCAGCACCACAGGAAGCTGCTCGTCGGGAACCGGCACCACGCCGCAGGTTGGGCAATGGATGATCGGAATGGGGCAGCCCCAATAGCGCTGGCGGCTCACGCCCCAGTCGCGCAGGCGCCAGTTCACCTCGCCCTGGCCAAGGCCGAGGCGCTCGACCGCGTCGATCGCCGCCCGCTTCGCCTCCTCGACCCCCAAACCGTCCATGAAGCCGGAGTGATAGATCGCGCCGGGCCCGACATACGCCTCGTCGCCGACATCGAATGTCGCCGGATCTGCGCCGGGCGGCAGCACCACGGGCACCACGTCGAGGCCGTATTTGCGGGCGAACTCGATGTCGCGCTGATCGTGCGCCGGGCAGCCGAAGATCGCGCCGGTGCCGTATTCCATCAGCACGAAATTAGCGATCCAGATCGGAAAGCTGGCGTCCTTCAGGAACGGGTGGCGCACCCTTAGTCCGGTGTCGTAGCCCTGCTTCTCGGCGGTTTCGATCACCGCCTCGCTGGTGCCCATGCTGCGGCACTCGGCGATGAACGAAGCCGCCTTCGGATCACGCGCCGCGACGGCGGCGGCGAGCGGGTGCTCGGGCGCGAGCGCCAGGAAGGACATGCCGAACAATGTGTCGGGGCGGGTCGTGTAAACTTCGACCTCGGCGATCCCGGCTTCCGGCGCGGTCAGCGGAAAGCGCAGGCGCGCGCCGTCGCTGCGCCCGATCCAGCGCGCCTGCATCACCCGCACCCGCTCCGGCCAGCGATCGAGCGTCTCGAGCGCCTCCAGCAACTCGGGCGCGTATTTGGTGATCCGCAGGAACCACTGGCTGAGCTGCTTCTTCTCGACCGGAGCCCCGGACCGCCAGCCGCGCCCGTCGATCACCTGCTCGTTGGCGAGCACGGTCTGATCCGCCGGGTCCCAGTTGACCCAGCTCTCCTTCCGCTCGGCGAGGCCGGCGCGGAGGAAATCGAGGAACAGTTTCTGCTGATGCCCGTAATAGGCCGGATCGCAGGTCGCGATCTCGCGCGACCAGTCGAGCGACAGGCCTATACGCCGCAACTCGGCGCGCATGGCCGCGATGTTGTCCCAGGTCCATTTCGCCGGATGCACGCCCCGCTCCCGCGCCGCGTTTTCCGCCGGCAGGCCGAACGCGTCCCAGCCCATCGGGTGCATGACGGCGTGCCCGCGCGCACGCTTGTACCGTGCGATGACATCCCCGAGCGTGTAGTTCCGCACGTGGCCCATATGGATCTTGCCGCTGGGGTAGGGGAACATTTCGAGGACATAGTATTTAGGCCGGCTGTCGCCCTCCGGCCGATCGGCGACGGTGAAGCACCGCCGCTCCGCCCAGGCGGCCTGCCACCGAGGCTCGGCGGTCCTGAAGTCGTAGCGCGGCACCGCATCTGTCACGATCTCGTTCATGCCCGTCTGTATCGGATGGTGGCGGGGTGCGTGCAAGCTCGCGGCGGCCTTTCCGACCCTCAATTTGACCGACCGCGCGTTATGGTTGTTCCGTCGATCGCGTTCCGGTAAGTGGCGACTGCAATGACAGAGCATTCCGGTCCCGACTCCGACCCGGAGCCAACAGCAGCTGTTGGGCCGAATGCCGGCGGCGATAAGGCCGAGGCGCTGCCGGACCCGGATGCGACTTTCGACGAAGCGGCCTATCTGAAGCTCTATCCCGACATCGCAGCGGCCGTCTCTTCGGGGAAGCGCGAGTCTGGATTGGAGCACTATCTGCGTTATGGCCGCGCCGAGGGGCGGCACTTTGTCGGACGGCGCGACCAATGGACAGAGGTCCGCGTCGGCGCGTCGGCGGGCTTCGGTGCCGACCTACCGACCGCGCCGCGCCACGCCATCGAGTCCGTGTTGCTGGGCGAAGACGGCCGGCTGTTCCTGATCGGGTGGGTCGACGATTCCGTGGTGCCGCTCACCGCGTTGCGGATCGAAGGCCGCGGCTGGGTGATCCGAGTGCAGGGCAGCGCACTTTCTCGAGTGGCGCGCGGGGATGTACAGACTGCCCTGGGCCGTGCCGAGCGGGGGACGCTGGGCTTCTACGTGCTGCTGAACGGTGGGATGGCGCTGCCGAGCTCGGCCGAGTGCCGCTGCGTGCTGGAGTGGTCGAACGGGCAGCAGGCCACCAAGACGCCGCTGTTGCGCGCTGTCTCGGCGCGAGAGTTGCGCGAAACCGTGCTGACCTATGTCGCGGGTACCGCCTCGGGCGGCTCACAGATCCCTGCGATGCTTACCCTGGATGCGATGGCGGGCGAGCAGATCGTCGCGCTGAATCGCGATGTCACGCGCGCCATCACTGCGTCCCCCTTCACCGAGCGCTTCGGCCCCCAAGGGGGGCCCCTCAAAGGCTCCATCGTCGTCTGTCTGTACGGCAGACCCGAATACATGTTTCTGCAGAACGCCCTGTTCGCTGGAAAACCAGGTATCGAGGGCTACGAGTTCATCTATGTCTGCAACAGCCCCGAGTTGCTCGAGCGGCTGCTGAAGGAAGCACGCGCGAGCACGATCACCTATGGACTGACGCAGACGGTTATCGGGCTACCGGACAATGCCGGGTTCGGTGCCGGGAACAATTTGGGCGTGGAGACGGCGCGCAGCCGGCGCATCCTGTGCGTCAATCCGGACGTGCTGCCGCGCGAGCAGGCCTGGGCGGCACGGCATACCGAGCTGATAGAGGCGGGCGGCGGGGGAACGCGCCTGTTCGGCACGACGCTGTTCTATGACGACGGATCGCTGATGCATGGCGGGATGTATCTGGAGCTCGATGTCGGCCTCGCCGTCCGGCACGCCGCGGTGCAGGCTCGCCGTTTCGCCCGGGTCGAGCACTACGGCAAGGGCGCGCCGCCGGATACCGTCGCGTTCCGGCGCGCCCGCCCGGTGCCGGCTGCCTCCGGCGCGTTCCTGTCGGTGGACCGGGGCTGGTTCGAGCATCTCGGCGGCTTCTCGGAGGACTACGTGTTCGGTCACTACGAGGACGCCGACCTTTGCCTACGCAGCCTGGACGCGGGCGTGCCCGCCTGGGTGCGCGACATTCCGATGTGGCATCTGGAGGGCCGCGGCTCGACGCGCCAGGCCGAGCATGAGGGCGCGACGATCGTCAACCGCTGGCTGTTCTCCCGCCGGTGGGTCGATCGCATCGCGGCCGACCTTTGCGGTCCCGAGCCCGCACGAGAGCTGCGCGAGCCCGCGCTGCATCCCGCCGAGAACGCTGCGTAACCGTGATGCGCGTCCTGCTGATTAGCGTGCACCATCCAGAACTGGTGCGCGGCGGCGCGCAACAGGTCTGCTACGAGCTCTTCGAGGGACTGAAGGCGCATCCGGATGTCCGACCAATTCTGCTCGCCGCGGTGGACAGCTCGACCCCGGCGCTCTACCGCACGGGCGCGCGTATAACCGGGTTCGACGGCCGGGCGGACGAGTTCCTGTACCTGTCACGGGACTACGACCATTTCTGGCACAAGACGACCAATCCGCTGCTCACCGAATCGTTCGCCGAGTTCCTGACGCTGACGCGCCCGGACGTCGTGCACTTCCACCATTTCCTGAATCTCGGCGTCGACATGCTGACACTGGCGCGCCGGCTCCTGCCCGATTGCCGGATCGTCTTCACGTTCCACGAGTTCCTGTCGATCTGCAACGCGTACGGACAGATGGTGCGCACCGTCGATCGATCGCTGTGCAGCCACGCCTCTGCTGTCCGCTGTCATCAGTGCTTCCCCGAGCATGCGCCAGAAACCTTCTTCCTGCGCAAGCAGTGGTTCCAGGAGCATCTGAGCGTGGTGGACGTCTTTACCGTGCCTAGCCGGTTCATGATTGGCAAATACGCTGACTGGGGCTTGCCGGCGGAGCGGATCGTCCATGTCTCCAACGGGCAGCGAAACTACAGCAACGGCCCGCTGGCTGATGACGCGCCCGAGCGGCGCAACCGCTTTGGCTTCTTCGGCCAACTCGTGGATGGCAAGGGGGTCGCGGTGCTGCTGCGGGCGGCGGCGCTGCTGCGCGCGCAGGGCTTCACCGACTTCACGGTGGAGGTGAATGGCGACAATCTGCGCTACGCGTCGGAGGCGGGCCGCGCGGAGTTCGAGGCGTTCCGTGCCGCCGAGCAGAGCCTGCCTATCGAGCAGCGCAACGTGGTGTTCAACGGCCCCTACCAGGTCGACCGCCTGCCGCGCCTGATGTCGCGCATCGACTGGTGCGTGGTGCCTTCGGTCTGGTGGGAGGTGTTCGGGCTGGTGATCTCCGAGGCATGGATGTTCCGCCGCCCGGTGATCGCCTCCGACGTGGGCGGCATGGCCGAGCGGGTGCGGGGCGAGGCGGGCGGCCTCCTGTTTCCGATGGGCGACGAGCGCGCGCTCGCAGCTACGATGCATCGCGCCTGTACCGAGCCGGGTTTGTGGGACCGCCTAGTGGCCGGCCTGCCGCAGCCGCCGACGCGTGAGACGATGGTGGATGCGTTCTGCGAGGTCTATCGCGCCGGGGCGAGATAATCCTCCGTGTATTCTCCGCGCGACAACTTCAGCGGCACGTCGCCCGCCTCGAACGCTTCCGACCCGGCGGGACGGTCGGCGCGTGCGAGCGTCTCGACTCGCTCGGCGCAGACAACGGCTTGTGCTGAATCGAGGCGCCAGGCGAAGGCGTGCCCCACTCCCGGAAGCACATGCAGCCCACTCGACGCATTGGAGGTTGGCAGCAGCGTGATGCGCGTCTCCCTCGCCGCCTGACAGAAGCCGAGATCGTGCAGCGCCAGCTCGGCGGGTGCGCGCGCGAAGCCGCGCAGCACGGCGGAGAGGGCACGGAAATCCTCCGCCTCGCCCAGCATCAGCACCATCGGGTTGAAGTCGCTCGGCAGGAACCCGAAGCGCAGCATCGCCTCACAATACCTCGATGATGTCGGTCGCGTGGCAAAGCTCCTCGTGGCCAACGCTGCCCGTGCCAGCGGGCGCTTCGAGGATGCGCACGCGCACCCATTCACCGTCGACCGTGCCGATGACTTCGGCGACGATGTCGCCGGCGATCCGCAGCCTGGTGCCGTCGGTCAGGCCCGAGACATCGAACATCAGAAGAAAATGCTCAGGTTCTTCGCCATCAGCACATTCTGACCGATCACCAGCTCGCGCCGCGCGATCCGCCAATCCGTGCCCTCGCGGCGCAGCGTGTCGGTGCGTCGGCCGACAAACTGGTATGCCTCATACTCGACCCGATTCTGCTGCACCAAAAAGCGCGAGCCGACCACCACCTCGCGCGGCGCCTCCACCGACGGCTCAACCCGCAGCAGGCGCACATTGGTCACCACGTGGCAGACGCGCGACAGCGGCTCCTCGGCGTAGTGCACGCCGGTCAGAACCTGCTCGACCCGCTTTCCGAGCGTCCACTTGTCCTCGTCGAACCAGGAGATGCCCTCCCCCGGACGCGTGTTCTCCCGCTCCTCGTGCTGGCCGAACTTCACATTGCGGCGAATCGGCATGAAATAGACGAGATCGTCGGCGAAGAGAGCGAGCCATTCCTTGAACCGCCGCTCGTCGAGCAGGTCCGCCTCGCGGTAGAGGAATTCGGCGACCTCCTGGGTCAGCGCAAGCCAGGCGCTCATTCGGCAGCGGCGCGCATGTCCGCACGCCCTATCAGGGTATCCCAGTTCGCCCCTTCCAAGTACGTGCGGTAGCGCCGGTAGTAGTTGCGCGCGTTCTGCTCGGTGATCTGCACGTTCACCTCGCCGCCCAGCAGCGGCTCCGATGCGGCGGTCACGCTGAGGGATTGCTGGTAGTTGAACGGATAGCGCCTGGCGATCGTACTGGTGCTGGACGCCGTCGCGTACAGCCAGTTCTCCATGTCGTCCTGCTCGGTCATCCCGGCGGGGCCGGAATAGCGCATGTAGAAGCGCCGCAGCAGATCCTTCACCTCCGCGGGCGCGTCGGCGTCCACCAGGAAGAACCGCCACGCCTCGGTCTCGGTCGGGCTGTGGGGGTGCCATACGCAGATGCCGCGCGGCTGGCGCCCGTGGAAGGAGGCGTTGGGGAAAATCGTGCCGGTGAACGGCAGCAACCGTGCCATCTCGCCCAGCCGGCGTCGCCGCTCGTGATAGCAGTGCCGCATGTATTCCTCGACCACCGGGCTCTGCTGGTAGCTCGGCACGTATTCGGCGTCCGGCTCCTGCATGAAGGAGTGTACGCCGTGTCCCTGCCGGAAGTTCACCCAGACGTGGTGCGACTTGCCGTAGTCGTTGTCGCGCCGCCCCTTCGCGCCGCGCTGCGCCGAGGGACCGATGCCGATCATGTCGACGGAACGGTGGCTCGGATTGTGGTAGGTATCGCCAAGGAAGTTCTCCGCGGCGAATTTCCAGTTGGCTGGCAGGACCCATTTATGCACGCCGATCACCTCCGACCCGCCGGGCCGTCCGTCGCGGCAATCAAGCGCCTGGTCGAGGTGCTCCACTGCGTCGCCCAGATAGTCGAGGAAATCCGGCGCCGCCGCGTCCCACGACGCCCACACCGTGCCCTTGTAGATCGCCAGCCGAGGCACTTCGATCAGCGACCAGTCCTCGCGCTTCAGCGTGCCCTCATAGAGGGTGCGATACAGCGGCACGCCCTGCAGCTTGCCGTCGGTTGTGTAGCTCCAGCTATGATATGGGCAGACGAACAGCGACGTGTTGCCCTGCTCGTAGCGGCACACCTTCATGCCTCGATGGCGGCAGGAATTGAGGAAGACATGCACCGATCCGCGATCGTCGCGGCACAGGAGCACGCTGCCGTCACCCATCCGGCCGGTGTAGAAATCGCCCGGCCTGGGGATCAGGCTTTCATGGCCGACGAACAGCCAGGCGCGGGTGAACAGCGTCTCCAATTCAGCGCGATGGACCGCGGGGTCGACGAAGATCTCGCGGCTGATCATCCCGCGATCAACATCGATCAGGTTCTCAAGCGGCAGGGCGTCACGCATGGGCCTCTCCTCGTCCGCACTCGGCGCCGGCAAAGTCTGAACCGACGGGTCATGGGCCTCAAGCGGAGCTCTCGTTGACACTGGACGACAGCAGGGATATACACGACGTATATCCAAAAAGTCAGCATGACCCGGACCTCGTTGTTCCAGACCAATCGCTCCCAGGCCGTCCGTCTGCCCAAGGATGTCGCCTTTCCCGAGGGGGTACGAGAGGTAGCTATCCTGCGTGAGGGCGCGCGGCGCGTGATCGTGCCGGCCCATTCCATTTGGGATGATTTCTTCGACGCGCCGGGAGTCGATCTCGCCGAGCGCGATCAGCCTGCGCTTCCGGTGCGCGAGACACTGTAGTGCTGCGCTACTTGCTCGACACAAATCTATGTGTCCGCGTTCTTCGCGACCGTCCCAAGGGCCTCCGGACGCAATTCAACGTGGAGGCTGACGCGCTGTGCATCTCGACGGTTGTTCTGACCGAGCTGCTGCACGGTGCGGAGAGGTCGGCGAAGCCGATCGAGAACCGCCGCGCGGTAGAGCAATTTGCCGCTCGAACTCGAGGTCTTGCCGTTCGATGCGAATGCGGCGTCGCATTCGGCCGAGATCCGGGCGACACTGGAACGGCGCGGCCAGTCGATCGGCGCGTACGATCTCTTGATCGCGGGACAGGCACGAAGCCGTGGCCTTGTAGTCGTCACGGGTAACCTCGGCGAGTTCACTCGAGTGGAGGGCTTGCGAACCGAGGACTGGTTCGCTGCTGCGAGTGAGACTTGACGATAAGGGAGGCAAGCATGGACGATCCGGTCATCGTCGAACGCCGGCAGGGCTGGCATAAGCTGGTCCTCAACCGTCCCGACAAGCTGAACGCGCTCAATGTCGACGTGCTCGCCGCCCTTACCGCGGCCTTGGACGCCGCCGAGGCGGACCGGTCCTGCCGCGCGCTGCTGCTCACCGGTGCGGGCCGCGGATTCTGCGCCGGGCAGGAGCTCAGCGACGCCATCATTCCGGCGGAAGGCAAGCCGGCCCCGGATCTTGGCGCCATCGCGGGATCGTACCATGACGGCGTGATCCGCCGGCTGCGGGCGCTGCCGCTGCCGGTGGTCTGCGCGGTCAATGGTGTCGCCGCTGGTGCCGGGGCCAATGTCGCGCTCGCCTGCGACATCGTGCTCGCCGGGCGAGGCGCGAGTTTCGTGCAGGCCTTCGTGCGTATCGGGCTGGTGCCGGACTGCGGCGGCAGTTACTTCCTGCCGCGCCTGATCGGCGACGCCCGTGCCCGCGCGCTCGCCATGCTGGGCGAGCCCCTCACCGCCGAGCAGGCCGCCGCCTGGGGCATGATCTGGCAGGCGGTCGATGACGACGCGCTGACCTTCGAGGCGGAGGCGCTGACCGCCCGCGTCGCCACCATGCCGACCGAGGCGCTCGCGGCGATGAAGCGTCTGTTCGCCGCCTCCGGGGCCGCGACGCTCGACTCCCAGCTTGATCTGGAGGCGCGCACCCAGGGCGAATCCGGGCGCACGCCGGATTATGCGGAAGGCGTGCGCGCCTTCCTCGCCAAGCGCCGCCCCGCGTTCACGGGCGGGCGATGACGCCCGACGCGCTCGCCCGCGCGGTCGCCGAGGCGATGTGGCAAGACGACCGCGCCTCGCGTGAGATGGGGATGCAGATCGAGTCGGTCGCGCCCGGCCGGGCGACGCTCATCTTGCGCGTCACGGAGCGTATGGTGAACGGGCTCGGCATCTGCCACGGCGGCTACATCTTCTCGCTCGCCGACAGCGCAATGGCGTTCGCTTCAAACAGCCACGGCGAGCACGCCGTCGGTCAGCACGCCGCGATAACCTATCTCCGCCCCGCGCGCTTGCATGAGACGCTGCGCGCGGACGCCGAGGAGCGCGCCCGTGCCAAGCGTTCGGCGATGTACGACGTGCGCGTGATTGGGCCCGAGGGTGTCGTCGCCGAATTTCGCGGTCACACGCGCGGCATCGGCACGCGTTTTTTCCCGGCGGAGGGGTGAATCCGATGCAGCCCGGCCTCGATCCGATCGAGACCGCCTCGCGCGACGAGATCGCTTCGCTACAGCGCGAGCGCATCGCCGCCACCCTTCACCATGCCTACGCCAACGTCCCCCGCACCCGTGCCGCCTTCGAGTCCGCGGGCGTGCACCCTGACGACTTCCGCCATCTGGAGGACCTCGCGCGCTTCCCCTTCACCACTAAGGAAGATTTGCGCGCGACCTATCCGTTCGGCATGTTCGCCGTTCCTCGCGAGCGGCTGCTGCGCATTCACGCCTCCTCCGGCACCACCGGCCAACCGACGGTCGTCGGCTACACGCAGCACGATCTCGATGTTTGGGCGAGCGTCGTCGCGCGGACGATCTACGCTGCCGGCGGGCGGCGGGGGATGATGCTGCACAATGCGTACGGCTATGGGCTGTTCACCGGCGGGCTCGGCCTGCACGACGGCGCGCAACGCCTGGGCTGCACCGTCGTGCCCGTCTCCGGCGGCATGACGGAGCGTCAGGTTCGCCTCATCGCCGACTTCCGCCCCGACCTCATCAGCATCACGCCGAGCTACATGCTCGCGATCCTCGACGAGTTCCGCCGCCAGGGCCTCGATCCGCGCGCCAGCTCGCTGCGCATCGGCATCTTCGGCGCCGAGCCCTGGACCAATGAGATGCGCCGGGAGATCGAGGACGGGTTCGCGATGGATGCTCTGGACATCTACGGCCTGTCCGAGGTGATCGGCCCGGGCGTCGCACAGGAGTGTATCGAGACGAAGGACGGCCCGACCGTGTGGGAGGACCATTTCTATCCGGAGATCATCGATCCGGACACCGGCGCGGCGCTACCCGAGGGCGAATTGGGCGAACTCGTTTTCACCTCGCTGACCAAAGAGGCGATGCCGGTCGTGCGCTATCGCTCCCGCGACCGTACGCGCCTGCTGCCAGGCACCGCGCGCGCCATGCGCCGGATCGACCGCATCGGCGGTCGCACCGACGACATGCTGATCGTGCGCGGCGTCAATCTGTTTCCCACCCAGATCGAGGAGCAGCTCCTGCGCTGCGCCGCCTTCAGCGGCCATTATGCGATCGAGCTGACCCGCGCCGAGCGCATGGACGAGGTGACAGTCCATGTCGAGGGTCGCCAGGGCGCCGCCGCCTCGCACCTCGACGCCGAGGCCTTGGCGGCCGTGAAGCGGATCAAAGACACGGTGGGCTTGACCTGCCGCGTCCTGATCGCGCCCGCCGGCACGATCGAACGCTCGATCGGCAAGGCGAAGCGGGTGATCGACCGGCGCTGACCCTACGCCGACAGCGCCTCCGGCTCGGTCCGCTCCCGTTTCACCAGCAGCTTGTTGAGAGCGTGCACGTAGGCGCGCGCGGCCGAGACGATAGTGTCGAGGTCGGCGCCCTGGCCGTCCACCATCTTGCCGTTCTCCTCGAGCCGAACCGTCGTCTTCGCCTGCGCATCGGTTCCCGTCGTGACCGCGCCGACCGAGAACAGAACCAAGTTCGCCTCGTGCGGGAAGATCGCGCGGATCGCGCGGAACGTGGCATCCACCGGCCCGTCGCCGGTCGCGACGGCGGAGCGCACCGTGTCGTCGATCTCCAGCTCCAGCTCGGCCCGGGCCGGCGCCTTCGAGCCGGCATGCACATCCAGCGAGACGAAGCGGATATGCTCGTGATCACGCACCACCTCGTCATCGACCAGGGCGACGATGTCCTCGTCGTAGACGACCTTCTTGCGGTCGGCGATATCCTTGAAGCGGCGGAACGCGACGTTGAGCTGGTTGTCGCCAATCGTGTAGCCAAGCGCGCGCAGCTTATCGCGGAACGCCGCGCGGCCCGAGTGCTTGCCCATCACCAGGCTCGACTTCGACCACCCGACGCTCTCCGGCGTCATGATCTCGTACGTGCCGGCGTGCTTCAACACGCCGTCCTGGTGGATGCCCGCCTCGTGGGCGAAGGCGTTGCGCCCGACGATCGCCTTGTTCGGCTGCACGTCGAAGCCGGTCACGGTGGACAGCAGCTTCGACACCTTCAGCAAATTCCTGGTGTTGATATTGTTCTGATAGGGCACCGCGTCGTTGCGGGTGCGGATTGCCATCACTGCCTCTTCCAGCGAGGCGTTGCCCGCTCGCTCGCCGATGCCGTTGATCGTCGTCTCGATCTGCCGCACCCCGGCGCGGATCGAGGCAAGGGTATTCGCCACCGCGAGCCCCAGGTCGTTGTGGTTGTGTGTCGAAAGGATCACCTTCTCGACTCCCGGCACCCGCTCACGAATGCTGGTGAACATGCGCTCCATGTCCTCGGGCAGCGCGTAGCCGACGGTGTCGGGCAAGTTGATCGTGTTGGCGCCGGCCTTGATCGCCGCTTCGACGACCCGGGCGAGAAATTCTGGATCGCTTCGGGTTGCGTCCTCGGCCGACCATTCCACGTCATCCGCGTGCTGCCGCGCCAGCGTCACGGACTCCACGGTCGCCGCCACAACGTCGTCGGGCGACAAGCGCAGCTTGTATTGCATGTGCAGGTCGGACGTGGCGATCACGATGTGAATGCGCTTGCGCCTTGCCCGACGCAGCGCTTCCGCGGCGCTCATCACATCCATCCGGCCGGCACGGGCAAGGCTCGCGATCACCGGAGTGTCATCGCGCTGGCCGATTGTCTCCGAGATGGTCTTCACACTCTCGAAGTCGCCGGGCGAGCTGATGGCGAACCCCGCCTCCAGCACATCGACGCCCAACTCCGTCAGCGCTTCGGCCATGCGGATCTTCTCGTTGAGGTTCATCGAGAAGCCCGGCGACTGTTCGCCGTCGCGCAAGGTGGTGTCGAAGATGATGATCCGCTTGTCGTCCAGCTTGCCGAAGCTGGGATGCTCGATGCTCATGGAACTGCTCCTTCGCGATGCATGCGCCGCCCGTCAGGGATTCCCCTGAGAAGAGGCCGACAGCACCCGCCGCGACCTGCCGCTCAGGGGCGGCTAAGTCGAAGGAGGAGCGGAAGAAGGAGCCGGCCGCCGGCGCGCGCATCGCAGCGCGCAAGGGCGCAGATGCGACGGCGGCATGTGGCGAAGCTGGCCATGCGGCGCTTGTAGAAGGTGCACGCGCTTGGCGCAAGAGGGACGCGTGTCGCGGATAACCTACTGCTTCGCCTGCTGGGACAGCGACTTCAGATAGGCGATCACGTCGCGCCGGCGCAGCGGGTCGGGCAGGGCCATCGGCATCTGAGCGCCGTGGATGTACTGCTCCGGCCCCGACAGCCACTTGTCCAACGTGTCGGCGTCCCACGTCAGGTCGGAGTGCGCAAGCGCCGTCGAATATGGATAGCCAGGCTCCGTTCCCGCCTTGCGCCCGAAAACGCCGCGCAGCGCCGGGCCGACGCGGTTCTGATCGAGCCCGTGACAGGTGCTACAGGCGGTCGCGAATACCTTCTCCCCGGCGGCGGGGTCGGGCAGCGCGGCGAGGAAGCGCGCCAGATCGGGCGCGCCCTTCGGGCGGAGCGAACGGAAGAACTCGTAAGAGAGGTCGATGTCGGTCACGTCGCTGGTGCTGGGATCGGTTCCCATCCGCGCGTCAACGAAGAAATCGACCGGCATCTCCACCTTCTGGTGCGGCTCCAGCCGCTCCTCGGTGAAGCAGAAGCACTCGATCTTCTTGAAGTAGATTCCGACCTTCTCCGGCGTCACGTTGAAAGTGGCGTGGCCGACGATCGGCTGGTCGGACAGGTTCTCCGCCTCGAAAAACACCAGCGTATCCTTGCCGAGCTGCACCCGCACCTTGTTCTGCACCGGGGCAAACCGCCACGGCAGGCCAGGCTCGGTGCTGGTCAGGAAACGCACCGTCACCATGCGGTCGGATACCGGCCCGGTCACCGCGCTCACCCGCTGGGTGGTGCCGAGAGAGCCGGTCGCCTGGCAGAACAGCCGGTAGAGCGGAACCGAAAAGCAGACCAGGGTCGTCATCACCGCGAGCGCGCCGAATATTCCGGCGAGCGTCGCGACCTTGCCCTTTTGAGGCGAGCGCATGACGCCCTCTATGCCGCCGCACCCGCCAGGGCAAGACAGGCCGACTGTTGCGGGCGGTTTCCGTCAGGGATTAGCTTGCCGCATGCGTGAAGTCCGCCATTCCGTCTGCCCGCATGACTGCCCTTCCACCTGCGCCCTGGAGGTGGAAGTGTTCGACGGAGCCCGCATCGGCGCGGTGCGCGGTGCGGCGGCGAACGACTACACCGCCGGTGTCGTCTGCGCCAAGGTCGCCCGCTACCAGGAGCGCATCCACCACCCCGACCGGCTGACGCGCGCGCTGTTGCGCACCGGCCCGAAAGGCTCCGGCCAGTTCCGCGAGATCGGTTTCGAGGAGGCGCTCGATCGCACCGCCGACGCGCTTACCAAGGCCACCGCGCGGCACGGAGCGGAGGCGGTCTGGCCGTTCTACTTTGCGGGCACAATGGGCCTCGTGCAGCGCGACGGGATCAACCGGCTGCGCCATGCAATGCGCTACTCGCGCCAGCATATGACGATTTGCACCTCGGTCGCGGAATCGGGCTGGCTCGCCGGCGTCGGCGGCTATCGCGGGCCGGACACGCGGGAGATGGCGAAGTCGGATCTGATCGTGATCTGGGGCGGCAATCCGGTGGCGACCCAGGTCAATGTGATGACCCATGTCGCGCGGGCGCGAAAGGAGCGCGGCGCCAAGCTGGTGGTGGTCGACCCCTATCGCTCCGGCACCGCCGCGGTGGCCGACATGCATATCGCCCCACGGCCCGCGACCGACGCCGCGCTCGCCTGCGCCATCATGCATATCGCCTTCCGCGAGGGCTGGGCTGACCGTGACTACATGGCGACGCACGCGGATTGCCCCGACGCGCTGGAGGCGCATCTCGCGACCCGTGGCCCCGAGTGGGCATCGGCGATCACCGGCGTGCCGGTGGAGCAGATCGAGGCGTTCGCCAGGCTGTATGGCTCGACCAAGCGAAGCTACATCCGCCTGGGCTACGGCTTCGCGCGCGTGCGCAACGGGGCGGTCAACATGCACGCCGTCACGTGCCTGCCTACCGTGGCCGGCGCCTGGCCGCACGAGGGCGGCGGCGCGCTATGGAGCAACCGCGGCTTCTACCATTGGGACAAGACGCTGATCGAGGGGCTGGACGTACGCGACCTGTCGATCCGCGCTATGGACATGAGCCGGATCGGCAGCGTGCTGACTGGCGATCGCACGGAGCTCGGCGAGGGGCCGCAGGTACATGCGCTGTTCATCCAGAACCAGAACCCGGTGACGGTCTGCCCCGACAGCAACCGCGTCCGTCGCGGCTTCGCGCGCGAGGACCTGTTCGTCTGCACGCACGAGCAGTTCATGACCGAGACCGCGCGCTGGTCCGACATCGTGCTGCCTGCGACGATGTTCATGGAGCATGACGACCTCTATCAGGCGGGCGGGCACAGCTACATCCAAATCGGCCCCAAGCTGATCGACCCGCCCGGCGACTGCCGCTCCAACCACGAGGTGCTGTGTGGGCTCGCGCGCCGGCTCGGCGCGAAGCACCGCGGCTTCGAGATGACGGCGTGGGAGATCATCGACGAGACGCTGCGCGCCTCGGGCTGGCCGGACGCCAAGACGGTGCTGGAGCGGCACTGGGTCGACGCGCAGCCCTCCTTCGCCGAATCACACATGCTGAACGGCTTTCCGCACGAGGGCGGCCGGTTCCGCTTCGCGCCCCACTGGGCCGCGCTCGGTCCGCTGCATGCCGGGATGCCGCATCTGCCGGACCACTTCCCGAATTCATGACGAATCCTCGCCAGCGACGCCGTTCCGGATGATGACGTCGCCTTCGCGGCGCTTCCTCAACACGAGCTTCACCGAGATGGCGAGCTCGCGTCGCATGGAGGGCGGGCGGCCGACCGTCCGGGTCCATCCGGAGGATGCCGCTCGCCTCGGCCTAACCGACGGCGGCAAGGCCCGGCTCGGCAATGCGCGTGGGGAGGTTGTGCTGCACGTGCGGATCACCGAGGGGGCGCAGCCGGGCGTGATCGTCGCCGAAAGCGTCTGGCCCTCCGAATGCTTCGAGGGGGGCATCGGCATCAACGCGCTGACCAGCGACGACCCGGCGCCTCCGCTGGGCGGGGCGGTGTTCCACGACACCGCGGTCTGGATGCGTGCCGAGGCGGCGGCCCTGCCGCTGGCGGCGGAGTAGGCTTGAACCCCGCCCCTGGCGGGGGGCATGATCGCGGAATGCTCCAGGGAAAGGCCCATAGGGCCCCGTACGGTGGGGCCGAGGGGTCGCGGCACGCCGGGGAGGCGTTCGCCGCCCTTGATCTCGGCACCAACAACTGTCGCCTCCTGGTGGGCGCGCCCGTCGGCGACGGGTTTCGCGTTCTCGACAGCTTCAGCCGCATCGTCCGTCTCGGCGAGGGCCTCGCCCATACCGGTCGGCTGAGCGAGGCGGCGATGGAGCGGGCGCTCGACGCGCTTGCCGCCTGCCGCGCCCGGCTGGAGCGCCGTCCCATGCGCGGCCTGCGCGCCGTGGCGACCGAAGCCTGCCGGCGGGCCGCCAACGGGGCGGAGTTCCTGCGACGGGTGAAGCGAGAGACCGGGCTCGGCATCGACGTCATCTCCTCGCGCGAGGAGGCCGAGCTCGCGCTCGAAAGCTGCGCCCAGCTGCTCGCCGGGCGTGCCCGCCGCGCGCTGGTGTTCGACATCGGTGGCGGTTCGACCGAGGTCGCCTGGGTCCGCCTCGATCCGCACCGCCCGCCCGCTCTGATCGGCTACGCCTCGCTTCCAGTAGGCGTGGTGAGCCTCGCCGAGCGCTACGGCGCCGCGGGCTTCAGCCGCGACGGGTTCGACGCGATGGCGGACGACATCGTCGCACGGCTGGAAGGCTTCGAGTTCGGTGCACTGCATCGGCCGCGAGATCCGCGACGGCGGGGTGACCCTGCTCGGCACCAGCGGCACGGTGACGACGCTCGCCGGCATCGCGCTCGACCTGCCGCGCTACTCGCGCCCGCTGGTCGATGGCGCGGTGCTCTCCCGCGCCGCCGCCAACGACGCGCTGGAGCAGTTGCGCGAGCTGGGCCGCGACGGGCTGGAACGTCACCCCTGCGTCGGGCCCGAGCGGGTGGAGTTCGTGTTGCCCGGCTGCGCCGTCTTCGCCGCGATCACCCGGCTATGGCCGGCGCCCGAGGTCGTGGTCGCCGATCGCGGCCTGCGGGAGGGGATGCTGCTGCGGATGATGCGCGCCCACCGCGCGCGCCAGCGCTCCCACGCTTCGTGACCCGCGCGCCCGGGAAGGGCGCCCGCGCGCTCGGCGTCGCGCTGCGCACCGCGCGCGGACGCTCGCCCGCGAGCCAGCGCTGGCTGACCCGACAGCTCAACGACCCGTATGTGCAGGCGGCGCAGCGGGAGGGCTGGCGATCGCGCGCCGCCTTCAAGCTGATCGAACTCGACGACCGTTTTCACCTGATCTGCCGCGGCGCTCGCGTGCTCGATCTCGGCGCCGCACCCGGTGGCTGGACCCAGGTGGCGCTGCGGCGCGGCGCCGGCACCGTGGTTGCGATCGACCTGCTGGCAATCGAGCCATTTCCTGCCGCAACCGTGCTGCAGGGCGATATCGCCGATCCCGCGATGCCGACGCGACTGCGCGCGGCGCTGGGCGGCGCGGCGGACCTCGTGTTGTCCGACATGGCTCCCAACACGACGGGCCATGCCGCGACCGATCACCTGCGGATCATGGCGGTGGCCGAACTCGCGCTCACGCTTGCGACCGAGCTTCTGGCTCCAGGCGGGGCATTCGTCTGCAAGGTATTCCAGGGCGGGTCGGAGCGGGCGATGCTGGAGACGCTGAAGCGTGCCTTCGCACAGGTCCGCCACGCCAAGCCCAAGGCGAGCCGGAAGGAGTCAAGCGAACTCTACGTCGTGGCGACGGGGTTGAGAGGGCAGGGCCAGCGTTAACCCGCCCCGAACGGGCACGCACCACATCCCTGCGGACATAACCGCCCGCCTCTATGGCTGCACAGGCCCGGTCCTGACGCCAGCATATGGCAGGCGATGTCCGCGAGCGCCGCTATGAAGCCTGGATCGTCGTTCTGCGCCGGGACGCGAAAATAGCCGGGAACGCCGAGTCGTGCCGCCAGGGCGCGGTACTCGATGTCGAGCTCCACCAGCGTCTCGCTATGATCGGAGACGAACGCGATCGGCACGACCACCACGCCGACCTTGTCGCGCGCGGCACGGGCGATCTCCTCCTCGGTGCTCGGCTCAAGCCATTTCTGCGGTGTGGCGCGCGATTGATAGCAGATGATCCAGTCCGACGGTGCCTCCGTCCCCCACGCGGCGAGGATGGCCGCCGCGGTGCGGGCGACCTGCCAGGCGTACGGATCGCCCGCCTTCACGATCGCCTCCGGCAGGCCGTGGGCGGAGAACAGCAGGCGCAGCTTCGTGGCGCCGAGCACCGTCCGCGCCTCCTCCCACGCGGCGCGTAGCTGCGCAGTGGCGGCCGCAACATAGCCCGCATGATCCGGGTAGCAGCACAGCGTCGTCACGTCGGCGATCAGGCCGACGCGCGCTGCGGCGTCCCGCCATGCGGTCAGGGAGCTGCCGGTCGTCGTGGTGGAGAACTGTGGATAGAGCGGCAGCAGCAGCACGCGGCTGGGCCCGAACTCCTTCACGGCCCGCGCGACCTCCTGGCTGAACGGGTGCCAGTAGCGCATCGCGATGAAGCAGCGGACGTCGATCTCGGGGAGCGCCGCCTCCAGCGCCCGCGCCTGCGCCTGGGTCAAATCGAGCAGCGGCGAGCGGCCGCCGAGGCGCGCATAGATCTCGCGCGCCGGTGTCACCCGCCGCCCGGCGATGATCCGGGCGAGCGGCAGCCGCAGGAAGAACGGCAGCCGCAGGATGGCCGGGTCGCGAAACAGGTTACGCAGGAACGGCGCGATCGCCTCGGGGGCGTCGGGACCACCGAGGTTGAACAGCACGACGGCGATGCGCTCAGCCACCGCGCACGATCCTCACGAGCTCGGCGACGTGTTCAGGCGGCGTCTCAGGCACGATGCCGTGCCCGAGGTTGAAGATGAATGGATGATCGCGCATCTCCGTCAGGATCGACGACGCCTCCGCGCGCATGGCTGCTCCTCCAGCGAGCAGTGCCATCGGATCGAGATTGCCTTGCAAGGCGACGCCCGGCGGAGCCATCCGGCGCGCCCAAGCGGGATCGGTTGCAGTGTCCATGCCGACGACTTGTACGCCCGTCTCCGCCGTGTAGGGAGTGAGCATCGAGCCGGCAAGGCGAGGGAATCCGATCACCCGCACCCCCTGGTCCGTCATGGCGGCGACGATGCGGCGCGTCGGCGCGATGACGTGGCGGCGAAACAGCGGCGGTGGCAGCACGCCGGCCCAGGAATTGAACAGCATCACGACATCCGCGCCCGCGTTCACCTGCGCGGCAAGATAGGCGATGGTCGCGTCCGTCAGACGTTCGATGAGGGCATCGAACAACTCGGGCCTGGCATGCGCCATCAGTCGGGTGGTGGGGAAGTCCCTCGACCCGCCACCTTCCACCATATAGCAGGCGACGGTGAACGGACCGCCCGCGAAACCTATCAAGGCCGCCGCGTGTCCCTCGGCGGCGATGCCTGCCTTCACGCGGCGCACCGTCTCGAGGACCGGGGCAATGCCGTCCATCAGCCGGGCCGGATCGAGCGCGGCGACCCCCGTCTCGTCGCGGAGCTTCGCGAGGAGCGGACCCTCTCCCTCCTTGAAGGCAAGCGGATGGCCGAGCGCCCAGGGAACGATCAGGATGTCACTGAACAGGATCGCGGCGTCGAGCGCGAACCGGCGAAGCGGCTGCAAGGTGACCTCGGCGGCAAGCTCGGGAGTACGCACCAGGGCAATGAAGTCGGGCGCTTTCGCCCGCACCGCCCGGTATTCAGGGAGGTAGCGGCCGGCCTGCCGCATGAGCCACACGGGAGGCGGTGAGACTGCGTCGCCGTCCAGGATCCGCAGCAGGGAAAGACTCGTCATTTACTCCTGCTTAACAGAGAAGAAGATAAAGAGAAGATTAGAGGGAGTCTGTAGGGGATGTGGATTTTGGGGTACCCGGACCGCCGCCGGTTTCGTTCGTATCTCTCCACAGCAAAACTGGCCGCCAACACCTTGGACTGGGTGCGCAACGCCATCCGATCCACAAGTCGGAACGATGTGAGCAGCTTCCTTCCCCGTGACTCTCACGGGTCCGTGATATGCACGTGTTTCTCCCTGCCCCGTGATCGCACGTCGACATCTCCCCGCTTTCCCCGCTTTCCACAGAGACCTTGCGGGAGGCCGGATCGCGCGCGCACTCTCCGGATATGGCCCGCGACCGCGTGAACCTGCATCTCGTCTCGGACGCGACCGGGGAGACGCTCAATGCGATGGCGCGTGCCACGACAGCGCAGTTCGACCATGTCCAGATGGTCTATCATCGCTGGAGCCTGATCCGGACGCGCTTCCAACTGCATCGCGTGTTGGAGGGCATCGAGGCGGAACCGGGTCCGGTGCTGTCCACTCTGGTGGACAAAGCCTTGCGCACTGATCTCGACAGCACGTGCCAACGGCTGGGGGTGCCGGTGGTGAACGTGCTCGATCCTGTGATGAACCTGCTGCAGGACTATATCGGCGAGCAGGCTACCGCCCGTCCGGGCCGGCAATACGTGCTGAACGCCGATTATTTCCAGCGGATCGACGCCATGCACTACGTGCTGGCCCATGATGACGGGCAGGCGCAGGCCGGGCTGGCGGAGGCCGACGTGGTGCTGGTTGGCGTCTCCCGTAGCTCCAAGACGCCGACCTGCTTCTATCTCGCCAATCGTGGGGTGAAAGCGGCGAACGTGCCGCTGGTGCCGAATCTGCCGGAGCCCGAGGGGCTCGAAGCGATAGGCGTGCCGGTGATTGGCCTGACGTTGGAAGCGTCGGCACTGATCGAGATCCGTCGCCATCGCCTGCGCCTCATCGCGAGCGCTCCAAGCGGACAGGGTGTGGTTCGCCACAACAATACCGACTATGTGGACGAGGAGACGGTGAAGGCCGAGCTGCTCTGGGCGCGCAGACTATGCAACCGCCGTGGCTGGCCGGTGATCGACGTCACAAGGCGCTCGATCGAGGAGACAGCCGCGACGGTGCTGCAGCTCAAGGACGCCTGGCACGAGCGGCGTCGAAAAGCGGCCTCATCCTCGCCGCACTGATCGCTCCCGCCGCCCGGTTTATCCCGTCCGGCGCGCAAACACTGTCCGGTCCTCCGACAACGGGACGAAGCGCGTGCTGATGCCGACCGCTGTCTCCGCGCCGCCCAGATATAGCAGTCCGTCATCGCTCATCTGCCGTGCAATCGCGTCCAATACCCGGACTTTGGTGGGCCGGTCGAAGTAGATCAGAACGTTGCGACAGAAAACCACGTCGAAGCGGCCGAGCGGCGCGGGATCATTCAGCAAGTTCCATTCCTGGAACTGCACCATCCGGCGCACCGCAGGGACGATCCGCCAGCCGCCGCCCTGCTGACGGAAATGGCGCGTCAGCATGCGGTCGGTCAGGCCGCGCTGCACCTCGAACTGGCTATAGAGTCCCTCACGCGCGCGGGCTAGCTGGTCGCGGGCGATGTCGGTGCCCAGGATCTCTACCAAGCGGTCATGCATTACGCGTTCGGCGACGATCATCGCCAGCGAATAGGCCTCCTGACCGGCGGCCGCGGCGGCGGACCAGACACGAATTGGCGTGCCCGGCCGTCGTGTCTCCAATAGGTGGGGCAGCACTTTGTCGCGGAAGTGCGCGAACGATGTTTTGTCGCGGAAGAAGAAGCTCTCGTTCGTGGTCATCGCTTCGACCACCTCGCGCGCCAGGCCTTCGGCATGAGCGGCACGCAGTCGCAGCGCGAGCGCGGCTAGGTCGCGCAGCCGCTCGCGCTTGACGATCGACGCGAGCCGAGCCTCTAGCAGGTACTGCTTGTCCGGCCCGATCGCGAGGCCCGAGCGCGCACGCAGCAGAGTTGCGAACACCTGAAACGCGTCAGCCGACAGCGCGGTACTCATGCTCGGGTCTCGCGCAGGAGCTCGATCAGGCATGGCGCGATCGCCGCCAAGGGCAGGATGGCGTGACACAGACCCGCATGCGCGATGGCGCCTGGCATGCCCCACACCACGCTGCTTGCCTCATCCTGCGCGATCGCGGTGCCACCGCCGGCGATCACCACGCGGGTTCCGTTCAGCCCGTCGCGCCCCATCCCCGTCAGCATCAGCACCAGTACCCGTCCGTCGTACGCTCTCGCCGCGCTCTCCAGCATCGGATCGACCGAGGGGCGGCAGTAATTGATCGGCGGGGTCGCGGTGAGCCGCGCCCGTGATCCCTCCCTGCCGCGCTCCACCAGCAGGTGCTGGTCGCCGGGCGCGATATAGACACGCCCGGCCTGCAGCACTTCCCCATCGCGTGCTTCGGCGCAGGGGAGCCCCCCGGCACGGTTCAGATGCTCGGCAAGAATCGGCGTGAACGCTGCCGGCATATGCTGCGTCAGCACGACCGGCACCGGGAACGTGCGTCCGAGCGAGCCCATCAGCGCGATCAGCGCCTGCGGCCCACCCGTGGAGCTGCCGACCGCGAGCAGGCGCGGCGATGCCGCCGGGCGGGGAAGCAATGCAAGGCTGACCCGTTCCGCCTCGGCCGGCGCCAAGGTGGAGCTTCGCCGGCTTCCCAACGCCTTCACCTTGCCGAGCAGATCGCGGCGAAACGCTTCCCGGCTCTGTCCGTCGATCCCACTTGGCTTGCCGACATAATCCGCCGCACCCAGGCGCAGTGCCCGCAACGTCACCTCGGCCCCTCGAATGGTCAGCGTGGAGGCCATCACCACCCGCAATCCTGGTGCCGCTCGCAAAAGGAGCGGCAGCGCCCCCAGTCCGTCCATCACCGGCATCTCGACATCGAGCACAACGACATCGATCGGTTGGCGCGTTACCTCCTCGACGGCGCGCGCGCCGTTGGGCGCCCGGGCGACGACACGCACCTCGGGGTCATCTTCCAGCGTGCGCGCGATCAGCGTGCGCATCACCGCCGAATCGTCGCATACCAACACGCGAATCGCGGTGTCGCCCGGCGCCGGGGCCTGGCGGAAGGGAATACAGTGGGGCACCTAGTGCAGGGCCGCCTGCACGTTGAGCAGTCGCTCGAGATCGAGCATCACCAGTAGCGTCTCGCTGAGGCGGCAGATGCCGGCACTGAATGCCGCCCAGAGCGGTGGCAACGTAGGCGGGTTCGGCTCCACTGCATCGGCGGGAAGCTCAATCACCTCGGAGACGCGATCGACGATCAGCGCATAGAGCTCCCCATCCTGCTCGGTAACGACGGACATGCTCGCGAGGTTTTCCGGGGCCGGCGCGAGGCGCAAGCGTTGGCGCAGATCGATCGCGGTGACGATTCGCCCACGCAAATTGAGGATGCCCGCGACGGAAGCCGGCGCGAGCGGGATGCGCGTAAGCGCCTGTGCGATCAGCACGTCGCGCACGCTTGGCACCGGCACGCCGAAGAGCTGCCCGGCCGCGCTCAGTGTCACGAATTGCTGCTGCACCGCCGGGCCGCTCACGCGCGAGCTTCCAGCCAGTAGGCGATGTCGATCATGTATACCGCGCGCCCGCCGATGATCGCGGCGCCGAGGAGGCCGGGCCGCACCGCCGGCACATCGATCTCGGCGCAATCCTCCACGACATCGACGATCTCGTCCACCATAAGCCCGGTGCTGCGCTCGGCATCGGCAAACACCAGCACCGACTGCGTCGGCGCTGACGGCATGGGCGTGGCCGACAGCGCCACGAGCGGCATCAGACGGCTGCGATACTGCACCACCAGCGCGCCAGCCGAGTTCTCGATGCTCTCGCGCGGAATCTCCTCCAACCGAGCCACCCGCTCCAAGGGCACGGCCATCGGCATCCCACCGGCGCGGAACAGCAGCATGGCGGTGCGCGGGCGCGCATCCGCCTTCTCTTCCTCCTCCTCCGAGACGTCGCGCAGAACCTCGCCGCCGACCCGAATACCGCTCGCGCGTGCGATGCCGTTTGGATCGAGGATCATAATCACCGACCCGTCACCCAGGATGGTGGTGCCGCTGAACACCGTGATGTGGCGCAGGATCGGCGCCACGGGCTTGACCACGATCTCCTCGGTGTCGAACACGCGCTCCACGACAATGCCCAGCATGTGCGATCCGACCTGTGTGACCACAACGATGGCGGCATCATCCGCCCCGTCCAGCTCCAGCAGGACCGCGAGGCCCACCAGTGGCAGCAGCCGGTCGCGCAACCGCAGGACGGGCGTGCTGTCGAGCCATTCGATTACATTCTCGGACTCGCCGTTCCGCCCGGCGCGCACCAGCTCAACGACGCTGATCTGCGGGATGGCGAAACGCTCACCGCCAGCTTCGACCACGAGTGCCGAGACGATCGCGAGCGTGAGCGGGATCTTGATGACGAAGGTGCTGCCTTGCCCTGCCATGCTGCGCAGGTCGATCGTGCCGCCGATCCGCTCGACATTCGCCTTCACGACATCCATGCCGACCCCGCGCCCGGAAAGAGAAGTCACCTTGGCGGCGGTGGAGAAGCCGGCGTGCAGGATGAAGCGCTGCACCTGCGTCTCGGTCATCGCGGCAAGCTCCGCCTCGGTCCTGAGCCCGAGTGCCAGTGCCTTGGCGCGGATCCGCTCGGTGGCGAGGCCGCGCCCGTCATCGCCAATCTCGATGACGATATGCCCACTTTCGTGGAACGCATTCAGCGTGATGCGTCCGGCTTCCGGCTTGCCCAACGTTCTCCGCTGCTCCGGTGGCTCAAGCCCGTGATCGGCGCAGTTGCGCACCAGGTGCGTTAGCGGATCCTTGATCAGCTCCAGCACTTGGCGGTCGAGTTCCGTGTCCGTCCCCTGCATCACCAGCTCGATGCGCTTGCCGAGATCGAGCGCCAGGTCGCGCACCATGCGCGGCAGCTTGGCCCAGGCCGTGCCGATCGGCTGCATGCGCGTCTTCATCACGCCTTCCTGCAGCTCGGTGGTGATGCGCGACAGCCGTTGCAGCGGCGCCGTAAAGGCGCCGTCCTCGCCCCCTCGCGCGATCTGCAGGAGCTGATTGCGGGCAAGCACCAGCTCGCTCACCAGCGTCATCAGGTGATCGAGCACGTCGAGCGTCACCCGGATCGTCTGCGCTCCGGCGACCTCGGTGAGCTGGGGCACCCCGGCGGGCGCGGCGGCCGCGGCAGGCTCGACCTCGCCTGCCGCGGCGCGGCCCAGCGCCGCGACCAACGCCGCGTCGTCACCCTCGGGTTCGGCACCGGTCGCCGCAAGTTGCGCGAGAATCACGCGCACGCCATCCACCAGAGCGAGGATAAGCGTCACGAGTTCCGCGCTTGCGGCGAGCTTGCCGTCGCGCAGGCAGCCGAGCACATTCTCCCCGGCATGGGTCAGCCGCTCCAGCCTGCCTAGCCCGAGGAAGCCGCAGGTGCCCTTGATCGTGTGCATCAGCCGGAAGATCAGCGACAGCGTCTCCGCATCGCCGGGCGTCTGCTCCAGCTTCAACAGCGCGGCGTCCATGCCGGCCAGGCCCTCGGCGGTCTCGGTGAGGAAGTCCGCCAGCAGGTCGTCCATCGCGGCTTTCCGCCCGCTCCTCGCTATCGCGCCGATTCTGGGCGGCAAGCGCGAACAAACCGTTAAGCTGTGGCGTTCCCTTGTGCGTTCCCTAGGGCGTTCCTGGGACGAGGAGAATCGCGCATGAGCGAGGAAATGCTGCCGGATTTTGCGCTCGAGCCGGGAAGCTGGGTGCGCCACCCTGATCGCCCCGAGTGGGGAGTGGGGCAGGTCCAGTCCGTCATCGGCGACCGCGTCACGGTCAATTTCGAGAACGCGGGGAAGGTGCTGATCAATGCCGCCCGTATCCTCCTCGAACCACTCGACGAGGACCAGTCGTTCCCGGGCACTTGATCGCAGGCGCCAAGAGGCGCACCTGAAGGCAATGAGCGCGATGATCGACCCGTTCGGCCGGGCCATCACCTACCTGCGGGTCTCGGTGACGGATCGCTGCGACCTCCGATGCGTCTATTGCATGGCGGAGGAGATGACCTTCCTGCCGAAGCGGGATCTCCTTACGCTGGAGGAGCTGGAACGGATCAGCGCCGCTTTCATCCGCCTTGGCACCCGCAAGATCAGGCTGACGGGCGGAGAGCCGCTTGTCAGGCGCGATCTGCTCACCCTCGTGCAACGGCTGGGGCAGCGCCTGGGAGACGGCGGCCTCGACGAGCTGACACTCACCACCAACGGCACCCAGCTCGCGAAGCAGGCCGACGCCCTCTACGTCGCTGGGTTGCGGCGGGTGAACGTCTCGCTCGACACGCTCAACCCGGAGTTGTTCACGCGAATCACCAGGCGCGGCCGGATCGAGCAGGTGCTGGAGGGTATCTTCGCGGCCAAGCAGGCCGGGCTTGCGGTCAAGATCAACACCGTGGCCATGCGCGACGTGAACGAGGACGAGTTCGACGACCTTATCGCCTGGTGCGGAAAACATGGCTTCGACCTCTGCCTGATCGAGACCATGCCGATGGGAGAAATCAGCGAGGATCGCACCGACCAGTACCTGCCGCTATCGATCGTGCGCGGCCGGCTGCGCCGCTATTGGACGCTGGCAGAGACCGGCTACCGGACGGGCGGGCCCGCGCGGTATTTCGACATCGCGGAGACTGGCCGGCGCATCGGCTTCATCACGCCGATGACCCATAATTTCTGCGAAAGCTGCAACCGGGTGCGCCTGACCTGCACCGGCACACTCTACATGTGCCTGGGCCAAGACGACCAGGCAGATTTCCGGAGCGTCCTGCGCTCCGGTGCCACCGATGCGGAGCTCGAGACGGCGATCCGCGCCGCGATCGGCCGCAAGCCCAAGGGGCACGACTTCGTGATCGATCGCCGCCACGACCGCCCTGCCGTCGCCCGCCACATGAGCGTCACGGGCGGCTGACTGCTTCTCCACTCCCCGCGCACCGCGGGGGGAGGGTCAGCTCCTCCGCAGCCGACGGGTGCTCACGTGGAGCGCCCGTGAGTGCCCGTGCGGACGGCGATAGATGTGCCGCGCTGCTGGGGCCTCCGCTACTTCCTCATCGTCGGCGACGCCACGCAGGTCGGCGGGCGCTGGGGTCAGAACCGGCCGCGGCGACGGCAGGGTCGACGCTGTCAGCACCACGCCATTGTCTCGGCGCGCATAGATGAACCCGTACGTCGGATAGATGCTGCCGAACGAGTTGCCGCCGATCCCAACCCGCACGGCGGTCCAGTCATTGCGCTCGGAGACGTCGACCACGGGCACGCTGCGCGAGATGGCGCCATGCGGCCAGTTGGCCTGATCGACCTCGATCTCCCGGCGGGAGATCACGCGGCTGACCACCGCGACATGGCCCAGGCGCATGTGGCGATTAGCCTCGAAATTGAGTACGCTGCCAACCTCGGGCACGTGGCCGCGGGCATAGACACCAGCCGCATTGTCCCACCATTGCCAAGCGTTGCCGGCCACCTCGATTCCGCTATCGCTTCGGGCGAACGGGACACAGGAAATTGAGATGCGGTGCGCGTACCAGCGGTTTGCATGCACCCGATGCACAGTCGCGTGATGTTTCCCGCGCGCTTCGGCCCGGTGCGGACCTGTTACTGCGCCCATCGCTAGAATGGAACACAGAATCAACCACTTGCTGCCGGTTGCCCGTGCTCGCATCCGATCGGCCTCCGCTGTTTCCACCCAGAAAAGCTCTGTGTCTGGGTAGGCGCAGCGTTGCAGGCCTGACAACCCGCAAACCGTTCGCGACTCGTGGCGAAGTCGAAGTTTTCGCGTTCGGGGGTGTGGATAAGCGCTGAAGAGCGGACTATCGTCCTATCGTTACGCATCCATTAAGCCGATTCGGTTCCCCGACTCGACACAGCTGTGATCTGGCTCACACCCCCCGCGCCGGCTTTCATGCTATTTGCAGGCGGTAACCATTATCTCCACCAGGAGGCGGGGATCGGCGAGGTCGGCCTGGACGCAGGCGCGCACCGGTGCCCCGCCGGCCGGCAGCCAAGCGGTCCAGATTTCGTTCATTGCCTCGCGGTCGCGGATGTCCTTCACCCAGATCTGCGCCTGCAGCAGCCGGGTCTTGTCGGTTCCGTGCGTCTCCAGCGCCTGATCGATCTGCGCCAGCACCTCCGCAGTCTGCTTCTTGATGTCGCCCGATGTGTCCTTGGCGGTGACGCCAGGGAGGTAGACGAACCCGTGATATTCGACGGCCTTGGACAGGATCTTATTGGGTTCGGTGCGGATGATCTTGGTCACGGAGCTCTCCTCGCTGGACACGCCGGTTTCTAGGCATCCCCCGGCGCGGGAGGCAAGTCAGCCCTCTATGGGAACAATCCGCGCACCTGCTTGGCCGCACGCACCTTGCCGACCCCGATCGCCATCGCCGCCGTGCGATGCGCTACCCCGTCCCGCTCTGCCCGCGCCATCACCTCATCGAAGGCGCTATCGAGGACATGATACAGCTTGCCCATCACCTCGGGCTCATCCCAAAAGAACTGCTGCAGGTCCTGCACCCATTCGAAATAGCTGACGACCACGCCGCCCGCATTGCATAATATGTCGGGGATCACGAAGACATCCGGGCGGCGGCTCAGCACGACGTCCGCATCTGGCGTGGTCGGTCCATTCGCGCCTTCCGCAAGCACCCGGCAACGCAGCGCCTCGGCGGTCGGCCCGTCGATCACCCGCTCCATCGCCGCCGGGACCAGTATGTCGCATCGCTGGGTCAGCAGGGAGGCAGGGTCGAAGGCGAGTTCATTGGAGAAGCCGGCCAGCACCCGTCTCTCCGCCACGTGGCGCACGAGTGCCGCCACGTCGAGCCCCTTCGGGTCGAGATAGCAGGCGGTGTGATCCGACGCTCCGATCACCTTGACCCCGCGCTCGGCGAGCGATTGTGCGGCGATGCTGCCGACATTGCCGAACCCTTGGACAATCGCGGTCGCACCGACCGGCGCGAGGCCAATGCGCTCCAGCGTCCGGCCCACCAGATGCGCAACGCCGCGTCCGGTCGCCTCCCGTCGCCCCTTAGTGCCGCCCGAGGCGACCGGCTTGCCGGTGACGATCTCGGTGACGGTCTTGCCCTGGTACATTGAGTAGGTGTCCATGAACCAGGCCATGACCTGCTCATTGGTCCCCATGTCGGGCGCCATCACGTCGATATGCGGGCCGACGAAGGGGATCATCTCTTGCATGTAGCGGCGGGAGATCGCCTCCAGCTCGTGCCCGGTGATCGCGTAGGGGTCGACGGCGACGCCGCCTTTGGCCCCGCCGTATGGCAGGTTCACCAGAGCACATTTCCAGCTCATCCAGATTGCGAGCGCTGCGACCTCCCCGAGATCGAGGCGCGGGGCGTAGCGCGTGCCTCCTTTGGTTGGTCCGAGCGTCAGGTGATGCTGCACCCGGTAGCCCTCGAAGACCCTGGTCCGGCCGTCCTCCATGTGGATCGGACAGGACACCGTGATGGCTCGTTTTGGATACAGCAGGCGGTCTCGCTCATCTTCCGGGATTTCGAGATAGTCGGCGATGACACCGAATTGGGTGCGCGCCATCTCGAAGACCGGACCCGAATAAATGCTCACCTGCCGACCTCCGCGGAATTGCCGTTAGTCTCCTGTTAGCGCCATGCTGCGCACGCGGTTGCTGCCGTCGCGCGCCATGAAGAAGATGTCAGTCGAGATGTCGTCGATGCTGCGACAGCCGGTGTAAGCCATCGTGTTGTCCATTTCCTTGCGCAACACTGACAGCGCGTGCGCCGCCCCCGCCTCGCCCGCCACTGCGGTGCCGTATAGCGTCGCGCGCCCGGTCAGCACTGCCTTGGCCCCGAGCGCCAGCGCCTTCACGATGTCCGATCCGCGCCGGATGCCGGAATTGAGGATCACCGTCGCCCGCTCGCCCACCGCCTCGGCGATTTCTGGCAGCACGTCGATGGAGGCGACCGCGCTGTCCATGTTTCGCCCGCCGTGGTTGGAGACGATGATGCCATCGACGCCGTATTCGACCGCTCGCACCGCATCGTCGGGCCGGTTGATGCCCTTGAGCATCAGGATGCCGGGCCACTTGTCGCGGAAGATGCGGATGTCGTCCCAGCACAGCGTGTCCTGGCGCATTACCTCCTTGTGGCTCTGATCGCCCGTGACCGGGCGCCGGTATGGCTCGGGATAGTTCTCGTTGCGCGGCATGCCGATCGTGGTGAAATACTTCATCAGCACCGCGCTCGCCCACATCGGATGGCGGGCGATATCGGCGACGAAGCGCGGCGTGGCGTGGAACGGCAGCAGGAAGCCATTGCGCGCGTTATACTCACGGTTCGGCGACACGATCGTGTCGGTGGTGACGATCAGCGCCTCGAACCCGGCGCGCTGCGCCCGCTCGATGAGCTGATAGGACAGCTCGCGCTGCTTCCAGACGTAGAGCTGAAACCACAGCCGCCCGCCCGCCTCGCTCGCGATCTTCTCCATCGAGGTCATCGCCCCGGTCGCGAGCGTGAACGGCACCTTCGCGGCAGCCGCGGCCTTGGCGAGCTCGAGCTCCCCTTCATGCCAGCAGAGGCCGGCAGCGCCGGTTGGCGCGATCGCGAGTGGCATCGACACCGGCTTGCCGAACAGCGTCGCCGCCATGCTGCGCTTCGATACATCCACCAGCGCGCGATGGCGCAGCTTGAGCCGCTCGAACGCCGCGCGGTTGTTGCGCAGCGCGACCTCGTCCTCGGTGCCGCGATCGATGAACTCGAACACGCCGCGCGGCAGCCGCCGCTGCGCGGCGCGACGGAGGTCGTTGACGTTGTAGCAGCGGTCGAGCGCGGCCATCCTCGGTTCCTTCCCTTATCGGTCAGTCGGTTTCCGGCAGGATGTCCGCCTTCAGCGGCAACACCTCTCCCATCCACAGCGCATTCAGCAGGTGGTCGTCGCGCGGCCGCCCGGATTCGGGATGCACAAGCACGGTCAGCCCCTGCCGATTCAGGGCGAGCCACGGTACGACCGCAGGAAACACGTCCGGCGCGAAGACGATCTGGAACATCGCGATCGGATGCGGGCCGACCGGCACATCGTGCATGCGCCCAACCCGTACCGCGAAATGCGTGCCCAGCCAGTCGCGGATGCGGCTCGCCTGCTCCTTGTTGCGCGCCGGGTCGTAGTAGATATGCGCGTGCCAGTCGTGAATGCGTGCCGTGTCCACCACATTCTCCATCTATGGCCTCCGTCGATCGCTTGCGCGCGCCCCCACCCGGCCCCAATTTGCGAGCCCGGTCAGGGCCGGCGTCTCGCTCAGCATCAGGTAGGTTGGCACGGTGCGCAGCCAGACGCCCAGCCGTCCCTTCTCCTCGAAGCGGTAGCGGAAGCGCGACGCGGCGAGGGCCGCCGGGAAGCGGCGCACTATGCCGCCCGCGATATAGACGCCTCCGGTCGCACCGACCGTTAGCGCGAGGTTGCCCGCGACGGTGCCCAGCATCGCGCAGAACACGTCGAAGGCGTGGGCGCACAGCCACGCCTGGGGGTCGCGCTCGGGTCCGGTCGCCGCGATCGTGATCTCGGCGGGCGTTCGCCGCTCCGGGAGCACGCCACGGATCTCGCAAATCGCTTCGTAAAGCGAGACCAGCCCCTCGCCGGATAGTGCACGCTCGGCGGAGACGTGCTCCCAGCGTTCGCGCAGCGCGGCGATGATGCGATCCTCTCCCGGGTTCGCCGGCGCCAGGGTGGCGTGACCGCCCTCTCCGGGCAGGTCGATCCAGATGCCGTCGACATGCAGCAGCGTCGCGACACCGAGTCCCGTCCCAGGGCCGAGCACCGCGATCACCTGACGTCCCTCCAGGGGCGCGCGCGGCACCGCGTGCGGGATGCCGAGATACTCGGAGGGTTGCAGGAACGGGATTGCGCGCGCCTGCGCCGCGAAATCGTTGACGATCTCGACCGGGCATTTCAACGCCGCCTCAAGCGAGGCGCGGGAGAACGACCAGGGGCTGTTGGTCATGCTGATGAGCCCGTCGCCCACCGGCCCGGCGACCGCGAGCGCCGCCGCACTCGGCGCCGGCTTGTCGCGGAGGTATTCGAGCGCGGCTGCTTCCAGCGTCGGATGCGCAGCGGTTTCGGCGATGGCCTGGTGGTCGAGCACGCCATCCCGCGCCAGGGCGAAGCGCGCGTTGGTGCCGCCAATGTCGCCGACCAGCAACAGCTCGCCCATAGCTTGCGCTCCCTCCCCTTACCCCTCCCCCAAGGGGAGGGGTATTACAAACTTGTCCCCCCTCCTCTTGGGGGAGGGGTCGCCTCTACGCCCTGTCCTCCAGCAACCGCTTCACGTCCCGCTTCGTCACCTTGCCATAGCCCGATTTCGGCAGTTCCGGCCAGACAACGACGCGGGCGGGCCACTTGTAGCGGGCAAGCTTGCCCTCGACATGGGCAAGCACCTCCTCCTGCGTCACTGGCGCGCGCGTCACCAGAACGGCGACGCCGCTCTCGCCCCATTTCGGATCGGGCATTCCGACGACGCAGGCCTCGGCGATCGCCGGATGTGTGAGCAGCGCTTCCTCGATCTCGCGCGGATAGATGTTCGATCCGCCGGAGATGTACATGTCGGATGCGCGCCCGGTGATGAACACGAAGCCCCGCGAATCCATGTGGCCGAGATCGCCAGTGTGGAACCAGTTGTCGGCGAACGCCTTGGCGTCGGCCTCAGGGTTCGCGTAGTAGCCGGCGAACACGCCGGGGCCGCGCACGCAGATCTCTCCGCTCTCGCCGTCCACCAGACGCGCCCCGTCCGGCCCGAGGATAGCGACATCCATCCCGGTACGCGGATATCCGCAGCTGCCGACCGGCATCGCCACGTCGTCGAGGCTGTGCAGCGCCGGCGGCAGCACGGTGATGGCGCCGGTGACCTCGCCCATGCCGTAATACTGCACCAGCACGTCGCCGAGCTTCTCCTGCGCATGGCGCTGGTCGGCGCGGTACATCGGCGCGCCGGCATAGATGACGTAGCGGAGCGAGGAGTGGTCGACGTGGTCCACCGCCTCGTGGCGCGTCAGCATCGTCAGGATCGTCGGCACGGTGAACATGTTGGTGACGCGGTGGCGCTCAACGAGGCGCCATGCCTCCTCGACGTCCAGCCGCTCGCCCGAGAGCAGCACGCTCGCGGCACCACGCGGCGCCTGCACCAGCGCGTGCACACCCGCGCCGTGCGACAGCGGCGCGACGACGAGCGACACGTCGCGCTCCGTCGTCCCCGGCATCAGATCGGCCAAGTGGTTGTTCACCACGAACTGCATCTGCCCATGGGTCAGCACGCCCGCCTTGGGCCGTCCGGTGGTACCGGAGGTGTAGAAGAACCACGCTGGATGATCGCGATCGACGTCGGCGAGACGCGGAATGGGTGCCTCTTGTGTCAGCGCCGCCCAGGTCAGACCCGATTCGCCGCCGAGCGACACTTCCAGCCGCATCGCCGGATTGGCCTCCCGCGTCGCGGCGACGTGGTCGGGGAACGCCGCGTCGACCATGTGCGCCGCCGCCCCCGAAGACTGTGCGAGGTAGGCGGCCTCGGCGGGCGTCAGGCGGAAATTGGTCGGCACCCAGACGGCGCCGATCATCCAGGCCGCCCACATCGTCTCCAGCAGCTCCGGCGAGTTGCGCGAATGCAGCAGGATGCGATCGCCTGAGCGTATGCCGCGTGCGGCGAGCCCGCCCGCCGCGGCGCGCGCCCGGGCTTCGAGCGTCCCCCAGCTCAGGACGCGCTCGCCCCGGATCACCGCCGGATGGTCCGGCAGTCGCCGCGCCGTCTGGGTCAACAGGCTGGCGAGGTTAGTGGTCGGGATCAGCGCGCCGGCTCCAGGATGGAGACGTAGTTGGCGACCGCTGCGCCGCCCATGTTGAACACCCCGCCGATGTCGGCCTTAGGCAGTTGTATCCCTTCCGGCGCCTGGCCGGTGAGCTGCATCGCGACCAATGCGTGCATCGACACGCCGGTCGCGCCGATCGGGTGACCCTTCGCCTTCAGCCCGCCCGACGGGTTGACCGGCAGCCGGCCATCCTTCTGCGTCCAGCCCTCCAGCACTGCGCGCGCTCCCTGCCCCGGCGGCGTCAGCCCCATCGCCTCGTATTCCAGCAGCTCGGCGATGGTGAAGCAGTCATGGCTCTCGACGAAGGAGAGGTCGCCGAGCTTGAGGCCGGCCTGCTCCAGCGCGTCGTGCCAGGCGCGCGCCGCGCCCTCGAAACCGGTGATGTCGCGCTTGGAGATCGGCAAGAAGTCATTCACCTGCACTGCGGCGCGGAAGCGCACCGCCTTGCCCATCGTGCGCGCCGTCTCCTCGTCGGTCAGCACGAGCGCCGCGGCGCCGTCCGACACCAGCGAGCAGTCGGTGCGCTTGAGCGGCGGGGCGACGTACGGATTCCTTTCGCTCACGGTTGCGGCAGAACTCGTAGCCGAGGTCGCGGCGCATCTGCGCATAGGGATTGGCAACGCCGTTCTTGTGGTTCTTCGCCGCGATCGTCGCAAGCGCGTCCGACTGGTCGCCGTAGCGCTGGAAGTAGCGCTCCGCGATACGCCCGAAGACACCCGCGAAACCGGCCGGAATGCCGCCTTCCTCCTTCTGGTAGCAGGCCTTGAGCAGGTTTTCGCCTACCTCCGGCCCGGGAGTCGCCGTCATCTTCTCGACCCCGACCACTAGCGCGAAGCGCCCGCGTCCCGCGGCGAGAAAGTCGCGCGCGCCATGCACGGCGGCCGAGCCCGAGGCGCACGCGTTCTCATAGCGGGTCGCCGGCTTGAAGCGCAGGTCTGGGACGTGCTGCAGCACGAGCGAGGCGGGGAAGTCCTGCGCCGAGAAGCCGTTGTTGAACAGGCTGACGAAGCTCGCGTCGATCTCCGGCGGCGTGATGCCGGCATCGGCGATGGCGGCTCCCGCCACCCGGCCGATCAGGCTCTCCACGTCAGGCTCGTCGAGCTTGCCGAACGGCGAATGCGCCCAGCCAACGATGCATGCCTCGACCATCCTGTCCTCCCGTCGCCAACTGTGCCGATTATGCCGCGCCCGAGGCCAAATCACCAAGCCAAGCGGAATTGTCATTGTGCAACGCGGCAACGCGCGACACTCATTCATCGGCAACGAAAAAGGGGAGGGGCTCATGCCCACCAAGGCCTACCTCGCGGAGGCATTCGGCACATTCGTGCTGGTGTTCGGCGGCTGCGGCGCGGCGGTGTTGGCCGGATCGCATATCGGATTCATGGGGATAGCGTTCGCGTTTGGCCTGTCGCTTCTTGTGATGGTCTACACGATCGGCCCGATTTCCGGCTGCCACATCAATCCGGCGGTGACGTTTGGCCTGTGGCTTGCCGGCAAGTTCCCGGCGAGCCGCGTGCCCGGTTACTGGGTCGCCCAGATCATCGGCGGCATCATCGCCGCCGGCGTCCTGTTGGTCATCGCCAACGGCACCGGCCACTTCGACCCGGTCGCCAGCGGCTTCGCGAGCAACGGCTTCGGCGCCCGCTCGCCCGACCATTACGCGCTCGGAGCAGCCTTCCTGTGCGAGATTGTGATGACGGCCTTCCTCGTGCTCGTGGTGATCGGCTCGACCGATGTGCGCGCGCCGGTGGGCTTCGCGGGCATCGCCATCGGCCTCGTGCTGACGCTGATCCACCTGGTGTCGATCCCGGTCACCAACACCTCGGTCAACCCGGCACGCAGCATCGGCCCGGCGATCTTCGCGGGGCCGGCGGCGCTGTCGCAGATCTGGCTGTTCATCGTCGCACCACTCATCGGCGGGGCGCTCGCCGCCGGCATCTTCGCGATCATCAGGCCGGAGGAGCCGCCGCTGTCGGCCCGTCTCGCCGAGCAGGCATTGCCCGGCGAGCAGCGCGAGCGTCGCGCCGAGGCGCCGTAACCTACCCCCGAGGCGCGTCGCGATGGATCGGGTCGATCCACGCGACGCTCTCGGGCTTCTCCACGGGCTCGATGTCGAGGTTCACCACCACCGCCTCGTTGTCGCTGCGTACCAGCACGCATTCCAGCGTCTCGTCGCTCGACGCGTTGATCTCCTGGTGCGGCACGTAGGGCGGCACGAAGATGAAGTCGCCCGGCCCCGCTTCGGCGACGTATTCCAAGTGCTCACCCCAGCGCATCCGCGCTTTGCCCTTCAGCACGTAGATCACGCTCTCCAGCGGGCCGTGATGATGCGCGCCCGTCTTGGCGTTGGCGTGGATCGACACCGTGCCAGCCCAGATCTTCTGCGCGCCGACGCGGGCGAAGTTGATCGCCGCCGCGCGGTTCATTCCTGGGGTCTGCGCGGTGTTGGGATCGAGTTTGCTCGCCGGGATGACCTGTACGCCGTGATGTTTCCAATCCGGGTGATCGTGCGAATGCTCGCCGCTCATGCGTCTGCCCTTCGACCGTTCGGGTGTCTCGGAGGCTCCTCCTACCACGCCGGCTGCCGTCCTCCAGCCGTCCGCCAGTCGTTAACCATACGTTAGTAATCGCGGCGGATAAACCGGACCGAGGGGAAACCCCGCAACGGCCGGAGCGGCGAGGTCTTGAAAGGGCACGGAAGGACCCGCTTCCTCGTATTGATCGCTTCCGCGGCCCTCAGTGCGGTGGCACTCATCGTTGTGTTGCGTCCAGGTCCCGCAGGCCTCTCCCACGCCGGTCGACCGGCACGCTGGAAGGCGGAATACCAGCGTCCCGCCGCTATCCCGTTCCCTGCCGAGGACGCCTATTCGCCCGAGGAAGCGGCACTCGGACGGCAACTCTTCTTCGACCCGATTCTGTCGGCGTCCCGGACACTCTCCTGTGCGGGATGCCACGATCCCTCATTCGGCTGGGCGGGCAGGCAGGCACGTGCGAGGGGCGACAACGGGGCCACACTGCCCCTGCGCACGCCCACCCTGATCGATGTCGCCTGGGTGCCAGTGCTGGGCTGGGACGGCAAGTTTCCCGACCTCGAAAGCGTTGCCTTCGCCCCGATCACCGCGCCCGACAATATGGGCCTGACGGAAGCCGAGCTCGACCGTCGGCTGACCGCCTCGGCGGCTTATCGGGCCGCCTTCGCGCAGGCTTTTCCGGATGGCGCCATCACCCGCCGCCATGTCGAGCGTGCGCTCGCGACGTTCGAGCGCACGATCGTCGGCGGGGAGACGCCGTTCGACCGCTGGATCGCGGGCGATCCGTCTGCCATCAGCGTGGCGGCGAAGCGCGGCTTCGACCTGTTCAACGGCCGCGCGCACTGCGCCTCCTGCCATTCGGGTTGGGCTTTCACCGACGGGTCTTTTCACGACATCGGCAGCGCCACCGGCGCGGACGTCGGCCGCGGCAAGTTCTTCCCGAGCTCGGTGAAGCTCCGCTACGCCTTCAAGACGCCGTCGCTTCGCGATGTGGCTGGGCGTGCGCCCTACATGCACGACGGCTCGGAGCCGACCCTGGCCTCGGTGATCGAGATCTACGATCGCGGCGGGATCGACCGGCCGAGCCGGGCGGATGCGATTCGTCCGCTGCATCTGACCGACGCGGAGAAGGCAGATCTTTTGGCCTTCCTTGCGACGCTGAGCGGTGACCGACCCGCAGTCTTGGCGCACGCAGCCGCGCAATGACGACCGCGGTGATGCCTACACCATCGGAAACGCCAGCCCGATCCCGACGAGGGCGAGCAGGAATGCCGCGCCGACAAGCCGGCGCAGCAGCCGCTGCGTTGCCGGCGAGGTCGCGCGCGGCGCCATTGCCAGCGAGCCCACCGAAGCGGCCCCGTGTCCGACAACGTCCAGTCCAGTGGCGAGCAGCATGATCCGGTCCCTCTTGTTTGGTTTCGATGCGTCGCATTTTTTGGCGAAAGGGTTAACGGACCGTTTACGCCGCGTCCTAAAATTTGCTCATCCGCCATGGCGAGGGAGCGCGCCTCTTGCCGTGCTCGGCGGCCTCGCAACCCTGCTCCAGGCGGGCTCTGCCCAGGCGCACGTCAAGTGGTTCTGTGCCTATAACGTCTTCACCCGTCCGCGCGCGCTCGACCTCGTCTGGTCGAGCGACTTCCGCCACGTCCTGCTGCTTGGCCTCGTCATTCTTCTCATCGCCTGCCTGGTCGAGGGGACAGGGTTCGGCCGGCTGCTGATCGACGGCATCAACGAAATCTCGCGAGTCATCGAAGGACAGATCGAGACGCTGTTTCGCGCGGTCTACGGCGGGTTTTTCGTCTGCCTATGGTCGATCGGCAACATCATCCTGACGCCGGAGCTGAAGACCGACCTAGCCTTCGTCTCATGCCTGCAGCTCGCGATCGCGTTCGGCATCCTCTGGCGGCCAACGATGGCGTTCTCAGCCTGCGGCATCACCGCGCTCTACGCGCTCGGGATCCGCGAGTATGGGCTGTTCCATATGCTCGACTACCCGATTTTCCTCACTTCGGCAGCGTATATGGCGATGATCGGCACCCGACGGACGGTGTTCGACCTGCGCCCGCTCGACGTGCTGCGTTGGGGCGCCGCGATCACCTTGATGTGGGCGTCGGTCGAAAAATGGGCGTATCCGCAATGGAGCTACCCACTGTTTGTCACCCACCCTGACATGGGATTCGGCTTCAGCCCGCCCTTCTATATGTGCGCCGCGGGCTTCGTGGAGTTCAGCCTGGCTTTCGCCATGCTGTGGACACCGCTGGTGCGCCGCTCGGCCGCAGTGGTGCTGCTCGCGATGTTTATCGGCGCCATTGGGCCATTCGGCAAGATCGACGCGATCGGCCACGCGCCGATCATCGTCGTGCTGCTCGCGGTCGCCGTCGATGACCGCCCGCGGGAGGCGCGCAAGCCCGTCGCCCTTGCGCCGGTCGTCTACTGCGCCGCCCTCGCCTGCACGATCGCCTTCTACTACGGCATGCACGTTCTGCTGTTCGGCGCCTCTGCCATACCGGCGTGACGGCGCGTCATCCCGCGCCGCTCAGACGGCGGCTCAGGCCACCAGCGCCTGGCTGCGCCAGCGGCGCATCAGCTCCGGCAAATCACCGGCCGGCCGTGCCTCGCTGAAATAGTGCCCTTGCACCTCGGTGCATCCGTCAGCGCGCACGCGCGCGAGCTGCTCGGGCGTCTCCACGCCTTCCGCCGTCGTGCGCATTCCCAGGCTGCGTGCAAGCCCCACGATCGCGCGGACAATCGACGCCGCCTCTGGCTTGATGATCATGTCGCGAACGAAGGAGCGGTCGATCTTTATCCGATCAAGGGGAAAGCTGCCGAGATAGCTGAGCGAGGAGAACCCGGTCCCGAAGTCGTCGAGCGCAATCTGCACGCCGTGCTCGTGCAGCTCGCGGAGCGCGGCGAGGATTGCGTCGTTCGCCTCGAGGAGCACCGAACTCGGTAACCTCGATCTCGAGCCGTGACGCAGGGAGCCCGGCGTCGGCGAGCGCATCGAGGATCGCTGGCACCAGACCCGAATGGCGGAACTGCAGCGCGGAGACGTTGACCGCGACTCGCGCCGGGATCGGCCAGCGGCGCGCATCGCGGCAGGCCCGCCGCACCGCCCACTCACCGAGTGGGATGATCAGCCCCGTTTCCTCAGCGATAGGCACGAACTCGGACGGTGGTATCATGCCGCGCGTCGGGTGCGGCCAGCGCAGGAGCGCCTCGCAGGCGCTGATCTCCCCGCTCGCGAGCTCGATCTCGGGCTGATAATGTAGTTCGAGCTCGCCGCGCTCGATCGCGCGCCGGAGGTCGGCCTCCATCGTCAGCCGGCCCTGCAGCCGTGCCTCCATCTCCCGCTCATAGATCCGGAAGATGCCGCGCCCGTCGGTCTTCGCCCGATAGAGCGCGAGGTCGGCGTTCTTCAGCAACGTCTCGCAGCTCGTGCCGGCCTCGGGCGGAATGGCTATGCCGCAACTGGTTCCGATAACAACGCGATGGCCCTTCAGATCGTAGGGCTCGGACACCACGGCGATCACTCGCTCGGCCAGCACCGCCGTGTCCGCCGCCCCGCCAATGCCGAGCTGCACGATCGCGAACTCGTCCCCGCCGAGGCGGGACACCGTGTCGACCTCGCGCGCGCACGCGCGCAGCCGGTCGCCGACCGCGCGCAACAGCTCGTCGCCCAGCGCGTGGCCCAACGTGTCGTTGACATTCTTGAATCGGTCAAGGTCGAGGTAGAGCACCGCAAACCCGATGCCGCGGCCAAACTGCCCCAGCGCCTGGTCCAGTCGCTCGCGTAGCAGGGCCCGGTTTGGGAGTCCGGTCAGTGCATCATGGCGCGCCATGAACAGGATCTGCGCCTCGGTGCGCCGCCGCTCGGTCACATCCTCATAGGTGACGATCGAGCCTCCGTCGTTGAGGCGCCGGTGCACCACTGCGATCATCCGCCCGTCGCGCAGCTGCTCGATGCGCGGCTCCCCGTCGTCGCGGGCGAGCGCCGTTAGGTATTGCACGTGCAGCTCATCGAGCGTCGTGCCGTAGCCGCTGCCGTTCGCGATGTTGTGCTCCAGCACCTCGCGCAACGACAATCCGGGCCGAATCAGCGCCAGCGACAGGCGATAGAGCTCGCAGAACCGGCGGTTGGCTATCCGCAGGCGGTCGTCCGCATCATACAGGCACAATCCCTGCGACATGTTGCTCAGCGCGGCGTCAAGGCAGAGGTTGATCTGCTCGAGCTCGGCCTCGCGCTGCTTGATCGGGGTGATGTCGCTGCAAATGGCGACAATCCCGCCCTCATGCGTCGCGCTGCGGCTGATGCGCAGCCAGCGCCCATTGGTGAGCCGCTCCTCCTCCTCGCCACTGGTCGCGTGCGATTCCGCGGCTACGGTCTCGAGCGCGGCATAGCCGCCGAAGTACGACATAGCCTGGGAGTTGGCGGCGACCACGCGCCGCTCCGCGTCCAGCAGCACCACGCCTTCGCGGGACCGCTCGATTGCGTCGACCAGCCTCGTCTGCGCCGACTGGCGCTGCGCGACCTCCCACGCCATCGCGCTGCGAATGCTGTCGCGCATCTTGTCCATCGAGGCGAGCAGAAGTCCCAATTCGTCGCCGCCGCCCGACGGCACAACGGTGTCGAGCTCGCCGCGCGCGATCCGCTCCGCCGCGGCCGATGCCGCCGCCACCGGGCCGATGATGCGCCGCGCGAGCAACCAGGCGACGCCACCCGAGAGCACGAGCGCAAGCAGCGTGCCGATAGCCGCGAGGCGCGTCTGCTCTCCGATGGAGGAGAGCGCGCGCTGGCGATACAGGAATCCGTCTCCGGCCGTGAGGTTGATCAGCAGCTCGATCTGCCGGTTCACCGCCTCGGCTCCGTGATCGAGCGCCGCGCGCCGCTCCCTCGATCCCGGATCGGCGTCCAACAGCGCCGCGTCGTGCTTCCATCGATCCACGGCCGCCTGCGCGGCATGCGCGGCGGCGACGGCCGGCGCTGAGCGGGCGCGCCCCGCCGCGATGCCCAGATCCTCGGTAATCAGATGCGCCAGTTTCTCCTGCCGGGCGGACGGCATCGGCACCCAATCGGCGCGGCCACGCTCGAAAGCCGCGCGCATGGCAGCGAAGTCGGCCGCGGCCGCGCGCGCGAAGCTGATCGACATCAACGACCGGTCGAACGTCTCCACTACCAGCCCGGCGGCCTGGCGGATCGACAGGGTCGCATACACGCCCAAGGCCGCGGTGATCGCGCTCATCACCAGCAGAGCGAGCAGGATCTTGCCGCGTATCGTAACGGGTGCCCCCGCCACACGCCGGATCCATGCAGTGATCTTCGCAACCCGCCAGTGGATCGGTGAAGCCATCGCCGGCCTGATATGTTCGTCGAGCGAAGCTAAGGTCGGCGCACTAACGCCGCGTTAAGCAAGCTGTGCGTTTGCTATCCCTCAGGACAGAAGGGTCCGGTGATGTCCGCCACCTATGCGCCTGGGGCCACGCCATGGCTGACGATCGCGATCGCGACGCTAGCCGTCCTGTTCGCCGTCGCGGGCGGCGTGCTGCTATGGCGCGCTCCCTCCCGTGCGGATGGCGATCCCGTGCTGCGCGTGTCCCAGCACGACGAGCAGTTCAGCCCTGGCACGCTGGTGCTGAACGCGGGCGAGGCGATCCGGGTGGTGAACGATGACGGGCAGGTGCACCACCACGCTTATGTCGACTTGCCGAGCTTCAAGTTCGACTCGGGTGATCAGGCGCCTGGCGAGCACTCCGACATCCGCTTCACCGAGCGGGGCCATTTCCGCGTGCTTTGCGGCATCCACCCGCGAATGCGGCTGGACGTGAAGGTCCACTAGGACCGAAGCCACCCCTGCCCTACGGTGCGGGCCGGCAAACCTGGGGAACACCATGGCGGATAGCTCCGACGTGTTCGACATCATCCGCACCACGCGGGCGATGCGCCGGCTGCGGCCGGACCCGGTGCCGGATGCGCTGATCCACAAGATCCTCGAAGCCGGCGTCAGCGCCGCGAACGGCGGCAACGCGCAGCGCTGGCGCTTCCTGGTGATCAAAGACGAAGCCGTGAAACGTGGCGTCCAGGCCCTCTACAAGCGTGCGTTCGACGAGGTGGTCGGGCCACGCTACCGCAACAGCGCACCGCCACCGGGCATGAGCCAGGCACGGTTCGATCGTCAGCACGCGGCGGTTGAATACCTGACCGAGCATTTCCATGAGGCGCCCGTTTGGATCGTCGCCTGCCTCGAGGATCCCAACCCAACTCGCTGGGCCGGCGCCTCGATCTATCCCGCGGTGCAGAACATGCTGCTCGCCGCGCGCGCCCTGGGCCTGGGCTCGACCCTGACCACGCGCCACTTGCTGCACGAAAAGGAGGCGGAGGCGGCGCTCGGCCTGCCGCCGAGCGTGCATTCCTACGCGATCCTGCCGATCGGCTACCCGATGGGGCATTTCGGTCCGGTTCGGCGGACGGCGCTGTCGGATGTCGTGTTCGCCGAGAGATGGGGGCAGCCGTACCGGGAGCCCGCCTGATCCGGAAAAAAATGGCGGTGCCCGGAGGCACCGCCAAGTTTAGGGAGGAAACGTCCAAGAAAGCAGCAAACGGCGAACCGTGTTGCTGCGCCGCACAATGTAGGCAGACGCCTGCAAAGCGGCAAGAACTTTTTTGCATCGCAGCATCGCAAATGCGGCCCGTTCAACTTTCCGTTCACCCAGCCGCGCTACCCTGTGCCATGCGCCACTCAGCCCTGCTCGGCCTGCTATGCTTGCTGCCCGTCACGCGTCCGGCGGTCGCGACAATGCCGATGGAGATGTTCGGCAGTCCCGGATGCCGAGCTGCCGTTGCGGTGGCGGAACGTGCCGGCAATATTCCGCAAGGCTTGCTCGGCGCCATCGCCCAAGTCGAGAGCGGACGGCGTGATGCCGCGACCGGCGCGATGGAGCCCTGGCCCTGGACCGCCGACGTGGAGGGGACCGGCTATTTCTATCCCACCAAGGCGGCGGCGATCGCGGCGGTGCGCCAGTTTCAGGCCGCGGGCGCCCAATCGATCGATGTCGGCTGCATGCAGGTCAACCTCCAGCAGCATCCGCACGCCTTCCCTAGTCTGGAGGTTGCGTTCGACCCGGCGGCGAATGCCACCTACGCCGCCCGCTTCCTCAATGAGCTGCACGAGCAGACCGGCAACTGGGGCAAGGCTGCCGCCATGTACCACTCGGCGACGCCCGCGATCGGCGCGGAATACCAGCGCAAGGTGATGGCTGCCCTGCCGGAGGAGCAGCGCCGCGCCGGAATGACGGCGCCCGGCGCGATCGCGCGGGCCTGGTCGGCGACCCTGGACGGACCGGTTGGAATGCCGTTCGGCGCCGCGAACGGCCTTTTCTCCATCCATCGTACGATCGGCGCGTCTGGCCCGGGGCCGGGCGGAGGAGGTGCGACCGGGCGAACCCTCGCGGCGTATCGGGCGATGCCGGTTCGGATGGCGCTGATGCCGCGGGCATCGCTCTTTATTCGCCGCTAGTCACCGCATCGGCCATCGCGGCGGGTGCGTGCCCGGCTTCACGCTTGGGCGCGGCCAGCGCGCCGGCGTCGCGGACAGCACCGCCGCGTGGCGTACCGCGCTCAGCGTCCCGAATCCGGACGTGCTCTCCCCCAGGAAGCCGGCGATGTCGGCGTGTGCCGGCTTCGCCCGCGCAAGCCCATCCGCTACCCGCCCGAGGCCGCGCAGCCAGTGACCGGTCCGCGCCAGGGAGACGCGGACGTGCCAGCTCCCGCCCTCGGTCGCGCGCCGATAGAGCCCCGCCACCGCGCCCGCCGCCAGGAGGTGGCCGGAGGCGTGATCCAGCGCCTGCACCGGCAAGGGCTTCGGCCCATCCTGCCCGGCCGCCTCGGCCTCGGCCGCATTGAAGCCGCTCGCGGTCTGCGTAAGGCTGTCGAACCCGCGCCGGTCCTTCCATGGACCGGAAAACCCGTAGGCGCAGAGCGAGACATAGACGATCCCGGGCCGGATCGCCGCGGACTCCGCGGGCCCGAAGCCGCGGGCCGCGATCGCGCCGGGCCGGTAGCCCTGCACCATCACGTCGGCCTCGGCGAGAAGGCCGCGCAGCTGCTCGCGTCCCGCCTCCTCGCGCAGGTCGAGCTGGGCGGAGAGCTTGCCGCGCCCGGTGTCGATGACGAGGCCCGGCATGTTGTAGAGATGCGGCCCGGTGATCAGCAGCACGTCCGCGCCATGGGCCGCCAGGGTGCGTCCGCAGACCGGTCCGGCGATGACACGGGTCAGATCGAGGACGCGGATCCCGCCAAGCGGACGCGCTGCCATGCCCAGAGGTTCGGGAGGCGCGTCGCCGATGCGTTCGAGCCCGATCAGCGGCTCCGCCTGCACCGCACGGCCCTGGGGATGCGCGTCCCACTCGGCGAAGCTGCGCATGGCGGTGACGCACAGCCCGGCCGCGGCCGCGGCGTCCTCCACGTCGAACGCCGTGCGTGCCGCCAGCGCCGCTTGCACGGAATCGCGATCGTAGGCGCAACCCAGGAGGCGCAGCACGCCGTCGCGATGGTGGGGAAAGTTGGTGTGCAGCCGGACATAGCGTCCGTCCCCGCACTGGTATGTGCCGGCGATCTTGTCCCAGGTCGGGGGCGGCGGTTGGCCGGCCACGCGCAGCCATCCCTCGGAGTGAAACTCGGTCGCCGCGTGCGCCATGTCGACGCTTACGCTCTGGCGTGGCAGCCCGCGTATCCGTCCCAGTGCTGCCGCCGCCAGTCCCCCCGCCGCGATCGCCGCCTGCGCCGCGGTTCCGACCGCAAACGAGGAGGGCAAGACCGGATCCGCGCCGGTCAGGCGAACGTCGTCGAGGGAGTCGAGGGGCAGCCCCATCGCCCGCCACAACTGGCTCAGCGCGGTGATCGGCTCCGCCATGGCACTCTCCTCTCGGGCTCGCGCATATCGTAGTAGGGGGCGACGATGCCTGACCACGCCCTTGTCCTGTTCTCCGGAGGGCAGGACTCCGCCACCTGTCTCGCCTGGGCGCTCGCGCGCTACGGGCGCGTGGAGACGGTGGGCTTCGCCTACGGCCAACGCCACCGCGTCGAGCTCGAATGCCGCGCACCTATCCGCGACGGGCTTGCCGCGATGCACGGCTGGGGCGTGCGCCTCGGCCCGGACCACCTGATCGATCTCGGTGCCTCGATGGGGGCGCTGGGCAGCACCGCGCTGACCGGCGATGCCGCCATTGCGATGGGCGCGGATGGGTTGCCGACCACATTCGTTCCCGGGCGCAACCTGATCTTCCTGGCCTATGCTGGCGCGCTCGCCTATCGGCGCGACATTCGCCGCATCGTCGCCGGCGTGTGCGAAACGGACTATTCCGGCTATCCCGATTGTCGCGACGATACGATCAAGGCGATGCAGCTCGCGCTCAATCTGGGGATGCTGCGCCGCTTCGTGCTTGAGACCCCGCTGATGTGGCGCGACAAGGCGGCGGCCTGGGCGCTCGCCGATGAGCTCGGCGGCCCGGCGCTCGTCGAGCTGATCCGCGAGCAGACGCATAGCTGCTATCGCGGCGATCGCACGCATCGCCACGACTGGGGCTATGGCTGCGGCGTCTGTCCGGCCTGTGAGCTGCGCTCTTCCGGGTGGCGCCGCTGGCGCGCTGGCGCCTGATACCCATCCGTCAGCGTGTCCAGGAAGGCGATGATATCGTCGATCTCCGCGTCCGTCAGCGTCGGCGTGTTGCGCTTGCCGAATGGCGGGTCGGTATTGATGTTGGCCTGATACTGCGGCGGCAGGTCGTCATAGATCTTAATCTTGCCGTCGGCGCCACGCGGATAGAATTTCTCCGGCGTGACGTCGCGCGCGGCGTAGAACCGCAGCACGTCGCGCAGATTGTGGTAGACGCCGTTGTGAAAGAAGACGTGGCGCGTCGCGACGTTGCGCAGGCTCGGCGTGCGGAACAGGCCGCAATACTCGGCGCGATCCCTGAACTCCGTGCGCAGCGGCCCGCATAGGCCCAGGTCGAAATAGGATGGATCGGCGTTGGCCGGGATCGCGTCATTACGCGGCACGCCTAGCGCGATGAAGCCGAAATCGGTGAATTGCGGCGGCGTGCCGTCGTCGGCCCGCGCGCTCAGATGGCACTGCGGGCAATTGCCTTTTGCGGGGTCGTTGAACAGCGCGAGGCCGCGCGCCTCTTGTGGCGTCAGTATGGCGCGCCCGGCGAGATAGGCGTCATATTTGCTGCTGTAGGGATAGAACGTCGCAGCATCCTGCTCGTACACCTCGAGCGCCCGGGCGATCGCATTGACCGCGCGCTCTGGATCGTCCAGCACGTCCGGGCCCAGGGCGACGCTCAACGCCGCCGCGTAGGGTGCCGCGCGCAGGTGTGCGGCTATCCGCGCCGAATCAGGGTTGGCCATCTCGAAGGGCGAGAACAGCGGGATGCGCGCCTGCGCGCGCCCGCGATCCACCCGCCCGTCCCAGGTCAGGCCACCGGTGGGTCCATTGTCGATACTCTCATCGGCTTCATCGTCGGAATCGAAATAGTGCTCGGTGAACGGCGGCGAGGCCTCGATATAGGTCAGCGACGGCACCGCCCGCAGCCCGGGCTGGCGCATATCCGCGCCGCCGTACTGCACGGCAAGCGCGTTGGGCGGCCCGAAATGGTTCTGCGGACTGTGGCAGGAGGCGCAGGACATCGTGCCGGAGGCCGATAGGCCCGGATCGCTGAAGGCCTGCTGGCCGATCATGGTCAGCTTGCGCACCAGCGCGAATTGCTCGGCCCGGGACACCGGCCCGCTCGCCCGTGGCACCCCCGGGGAGGCGAGCGACAGGAGCAGCGTCGCCATCGGCAACCACCGCCGAAATGTCACATGCGCCCCCTTGCTCTCGCTGGCCCTAACGTGCGGTTCCGTTCTAATCGTTGTCATCCGCGGAGGAGACGACATGAAGAAGTTGCCGGCTCTCGGCCCTGCCACGATCGCCCTTGCTCTGTGGGGCGGGGCGCCGCACGCTCTGGCGCAGCCATCGCCGGTAATGCAGCAGATCCAGACTGTTGTCGTCATCTATGCGGAGAACCGGAGCTTCGACAATCTTTTCGGGGAGTTCCCCGGCGCCAACGGCCTCGCCAACGCGCCTGACATCCCGCAGCTTGATCGCGGCGGCAAGCCACTGACCGAGCTGCCGCCGGTATGGAATGGTCTGACCGCAAAAGGCGTGACGCCCGTGGTCACCCAGGCGATGACCGAGCACATGCCAAGCCGCCCGTTCGAGATCGACGATCCGCACGGGCTCGACGTCAAGCTTGATGAGACGACGCATGACCTCTGGCATCGCTTCTATCAAAACCAGATGCAGATCAATGGCGGCCGCAACGACCGCTTCGTCGCCTACGCCGATTCCGGCGGCGAGGTGATGGGCCACTACGATGGCTCGACGCTCAAGCTCTGGAAGATCGCGCAGGAATACACGCTCGCCGACAATTTCTTCATGGGCGGGTTCGGAGGTTCCTTCTTCAATCACATGTATCTCGCCTGCGCCTGTGCGCCGTTCTATCCGAATGCCGACACCGCGCCGGCGAAGCCGACGATCAGCGTGGCCGAAGCCGACGGGACAACGCTGAAGCTCGCCGCGAACTCACCGCCATCAGCGCTCGACGGCCCGCCGAAATTCGTCTCCGACGGCAATCTCACGCCTGACTTCTACGCGGTGAACACCATGCAGCCGCCGTACCAGCCGAGCCACGTCAAGCCGGCGCCGGGCGGCGATCCCGCCTATGCCGACCCGTCCAAGCCGACGGTGCTGCCACCGCAAACCGCGCTGACGATTGGTGACCTGCTCACCGTCAAGGGCATTACCTGGGCGTGGTATGCCGGCGCCTGGGACGCGGTGCTCGCGGGCAAGGGCGGCCCTCCCGTGCCGAACTTCCAGTACCACCACCAGCCCTACAACTACTTCGCCGGCTACGCGCCCGGCACCCAGGCGCGTGCCAAGCACATCCGCGACGGAGGCATGAACGGGGATAGGTTCATCGCCGACATAGACGCGGGCAAGCTGCCGCAGGTCGCGTTCTACAAGCCGCAAGGCAACCTCAATCAGCACGCTGGATACACCGACATCCGCGACGGCGACACCCATATCGCCGACGTCATCGACCATCTGCAGCACGGCCCGCAATGGGCGCATATGCTGGTCGTCGTCACCTATGACGAGAACGGCGGCTGGTGGGATCACGTCGCGCCGCCGAAGGGGGATCGCTGGGGACCGGGCACGCGCATTCCCGCCATCATCATCTCGCCGTTCGCGAAGCGCGGGTTCGTCGATCATACCCAGTACGACACGGGCTCGATCCTGCGCTTCATCACCGAACGATTCGATCTGCCGGAGCTCACCGGGTTGAAGCGGCGCGACAATTCGCTGAAGGCGCATGGCGAGCCGCCGATGGGGGATCTGATGAACGCGCTGCAAGCGGAGGCCCAGTAGCTATCGCTTCCAGCCGGACGGGCCACCTCACCCCGACCCTCCCCGCCCCGGCGGAGAGGGACGCCTCCTCCGTCGCAGCCTTCAGAACCCGAACATGTGGTCGAGCGAGAAGCCGCCCACGTCGTCCGCCAGCCCGTGATAGCCGAACAGCCGGCAGGTCGTGTCGCGCACCAGCACATAGCCGGTCGGGCCCGCCTTGCTCAGCTTTCCCTCGCCGAACACCGCGTGCGGCCACACCGTCGCGGAGCCCGAGCAGGCGATCGCGATCCGCTCCTCGGCGATCGGCGTCCCCTCGGCATCGTGCAGCACCAGAAGCGTCGACGAGCTTTCGCGCCATGGCGCGGAGGCCGGATAGATCAGCACCGCGAAGCTGCGCCGCTGCGCGTCACCGAGGCGCAGGAACAGCCGCGTCGTCAGCCCCGGAGGCGGGCCGTTGTAGGATTGCGGCTCGTCGCGGTAGGTCATCAGCGTGTTGAACATATGCGCACCGAAGCTCGACTCGGCGGCATGCCCGCTCACGCGATCCTCGTAGCGGAACAGCGCGTGCAGCCAGCCATCCGCCCCGCCGCCGTCGCGGAAATCGTAGACCAGCTCGGCGTGGCCTTCCGACGTGGCCTCGATCTCCACCGCCACATGATGATCACGCGGAAGCCGCCCGAGGAACCGCTCGTCGGTCTTGCGGCCCGAGGCATCGAACACGTCGAGCCGAACCGGCAAATCGGCCTGTGACAACGCCATCGGCGTGGGCTGGACGATGGTACGGAACCGTGCCGGGTCGGGAACCGGGAACGGCAGCAGATAGCCGCGCCCAAGAAACTGCGCGGGCAGCACGGGGATCGTAGGATCAGGGCGGAGATCGCCCCGCTCGACATTCACATGCGCGATCCTAGCGCGCCCGTCGCGCACCACCTCGTAGCGCGGGCGCACGACATAGCGACCGGCGCGTAGCTCGACCTGCTCGGGCCAGCGCACGCCGGGCAGCATCGCGCCGACGTCGAGTTCGACCGTCGCGAACGGCCCGACAGCGCGATCGAGCGTGACGGGCCGCTCCGCCCCCATCCGATCGAGCGCCACCGCGCCCGACGGGATCGGCACGGCGTGGCTGTTCTGCAGCCACAAGATCACGCGCTCGTCCGCACGCGGCGCGGGCAGGCCGGCGTAGCGATCGGAGGGCCACGCATTGGCGTCATGCGTGCAGGACAGTGACGGTCCGCCGTCGGAGTCGAACGTATCAAGGGCGTATTTCACCACATCGTGTCCGGCGACGCCGATGACATGGAGGAAGAGTTGGCCGGCGAACGGCCCAAGGCCGAATCGGGCGCGGACCTCCCGGCTATCGATCGCGAACCCGCCCGGGCCGCGCGGCACCTCCTGCTCCCATGTCGCGAGCACGGTGCCGGACGCGTCGAACAGGCGCAGCCACAGCCGCACCTCGCGCGCGCCATAGCCCGCCCAGTAATTGGCGGAGACCAGCCGCGTCGACAGCCCGTCGTGGTCGCGGAAGAAAGCGAAATTCGTCGCGTAGTTGAGCCGGTCCAGGCTGCGCGTCTTGTTGGTACGCAGTGCGTCCGGCAGGCGTGCTTCGTCCAGCGTGAAGACCTGCGCGCCGCGTGGCAGGGATGGGGCGATCCGCTCGGCGACGCGCGCGGCATCGAAGGATGCGATCAGCACGCCGGCGGCAGCCGCCGATGCAAGCTCCACCAGGGGCCGCGCCGCCATGCCGGCTCGCTTATGACCGACCGCCTGCACGTCGTGGACGTAAAGGGGGCCGATCCGGCGTGGATACAGCGCGAGCAACGCCTCGGCGATGCCATCCGGGTCGTAGAGCGCGGTCGGACCGGCGAGCGCATCGAGCCGCGCATAGAGCCGCGCGATCCCCTCCGCCGCGAGCGGGTGCGAGAGCGCCTTGTAGATGACGTTGCCCCCGGCGCGGGCATCGAAGGTGTGGATGTGCAGCATTGGCGCACGCATGCCAGAGGCGGCCCGAGGACGTAAAGAGTTGCCCCTTCAGGGAAGCACGATCGCCTGGGGCGCAAACCGGCCGGTCGCGGCGTCCTTGTGGCAGGCATCGCATGCGGCCTTCGACCCGACCGTATCTTTCTTGAACTCGGTGACGGCAATCCCCGCGTGCATCTGCCGCCAGAACGGCGTCGCGCTGACCCGCCCCGGATCGGCGGGGTCGCGGATGCGGAACACATGCGCCGCCAGCGTATCCCAGTGTTCGGCGGAGTTGGCGTCGGCATAGGCGCGCAGCTGCGTCGCCAGCGCGGGGCTGAGACTCGCATCGGCGTTGCCGTAATGGTGCTTGAGGTCGGCGAAAATCCCGTTCCAGATCCACGCCGGCGCGAGGCTCGGCGGGTAGGCGAAATGACACGCGCCGCACTGCTCGGCCCAGGTAGGATCAAGCGCGGCGGGCGGCACACCGCGCGGCGGCAACCGGGCAAGCCCGTCAATCGCCGCCGCGCCGGCGCACAGGCCCGCGAGAATGATGATGAATGCGAGCCGCCGCCTCGGGCTCACGCCCGAGTGCGACCCTCCCAACGCAACCATTTTGCGCCCGGTGATCATGGCGCGGACCAGGTTCTCGCGCGACAGCACGCTTTCCAGCGCCACGCCGCAAAGGTGCAGACCGACCATCACCGCCAGCACGATCGCCAACGGATAGTGGATCGCGAGCGCCGTCGCGCCGCTGGCATAGGGTATGAAGGCGGCCAACGGTCCCTGCTTGACGACTCCGCCCAGCGCGATGACGCCGCTCGCCGTCATCGCCGTCAGCACCACGAGGAAGCCAAACACCATCAGCGCGCCGAGCGGGTTGTGTCCGGCGTGGCCCGCGGTCCGCCCCGAACACATCGCGCGCACGTGACGCAGCACCGCTTCCGGCGGATAGATGAAGCTCCGAAACCTGCCGTACCGTCCGCCCAGCACCCCCCATACGACGCGAAAATAGAGCAGCGCGGCGATCGTCGCGCCGGCGATCAGGTGCAGGCGCAGCCAGGTGATTGGCGCCAGGAACCCGGTCAGCAGCGAAGCGGTCACGGTGACCGCGAGGCTCCAGTGAAACAACCGCACCTCGCGGGTCCACACGCGGACCCCGTGATCCCGGCGATTGATCCACCAGCCCAACATAGGCCACTCTACCATGCCGGCTCACAGCGCGCGGTCGCAGAATAGCCGCATTCGCCGGCGCTAGGCTGCCCTGTCGTCACTAGTGGGAGGACTTTGCCATGAAGCACGTCGCGCTCGCCGCCTCGCTCCTCGCCGCCACCGCCTTCGTCGCACCAAGCTGGGCGGCGACCGTCGACTACCATGCCTCGCTGAATGGAGCGTCCGAGGTTCCGCCGGAGAACTCGAAAGGTACCTGGCACGTTCGAGGGCAGCCTGGATACCGGGACGAAAATGCTGACCTACACGCTGAGCTACAAGGACCTCACGGGGCCGGCGACAGCCGCCCATATCCACGGTCCGGCGCCCGTCGGTCAGAACGCGGGCGTGATGGTGCCCCTTAAGGGAGCGTCTGGGGTCGCCAGCCCAATCCAAGGGAAAGCCACCCTGACCGATACCCAAATCCAGGAGATGGATAACGGCCAGACCTACGTGAACGTCCACACCAAGGCACATCCGGCGGGCGAAATCCGCGGCCAGGTCACCAAAGGCGGCTAGGGCTGGCCCCAGCGTGACCCTGCTCGAAAGGCTAAACGCGAATCCGCTGCCGTTCGCGTCCCTCATGGGCGTGGTATTCACCGAGGCGGCACAGGACCGCGTGGTCGCCACCATGGCGGTGCGGGAGGATCTCTGCACCGCCGGCCACGCGATCCACGGTGGCGCGGTGATGGCGCTCGCCGACACCGTCGGCGCCGCCGGCACCTTCATCAACCTGCCCGAGGGAGCCAAGGGAACGGCGACGATCGAAAGCAAGACCAACTTCATCGCACCTGCCCCCGCAGGCAGTACCGTCATCGCCATCGCGACGCCGGTCCATCGCGGCCGCCGGACACAGGTGTGGCAGATCAGGGTGGAGACGGAGGACGGCAGGCTGGTGGGATTGGTCACGCAGACGCAGGTCGTGCTGTAGCGGAACCGGCGATTACCCCGCCAGCGTCGGGAGCTTCCGCAAATCCTCCACGAAGGCTCGATACTCCCGCTGCTTCTTGTCCTCGTCGGGAACGCGTAGCAGGAAGGACGGGTGCACGGTCACGAATGCCGTCTCGGTGTCCGAGAGGCGGATCGGTCGGCCCCGTTCACGCCCGATCGTCACCGCGCGACCCAGCACGGCGCGTGCCGCCGTGCCGCCGAGCAGCACGATCAGCCGGGGCCTCAGACGCACCCGCTCGACGTCCAGCCAGAACGCGCAGGCGCGCACCTCCTCCGCGTCGGGCGTCTGGTGGATGCGCCGCTTGCCGCGCGGGGTGAACTTGAAGTGCTTGACAGCATTGGTCACGTAGACGGTGCGCCGGTCGACGCCCGCCTCCGCCATCGCGCGATCCAGCATTTGCCCGGCGGGACCTACGAAGGGGCGGCCGACCACATCCTCCTGATCGCCCGGCTGTTCGCCCACGAAAAGCACCGCCGCGCCGGCGGGTCCCTCGCCGAACACCGCCTGCGTCGCTGGCCCATAGAGCGGGCAGCGCCGGCACCCGCGTGCCTCGCGCGCGGCCCCGCTCACGCCGGGATCGGCCCCGCGCCCCAGCACGACTGGCCCGATCGGCGCGCGGTCGGGGGGCCAGGGGTCCTCGACCAGCGGCTCGGCCTCCGGCACGCTGGTGCCCTCGCGCGATGCCGCCAACATCTCCGCGCCGTATGCCCGCCAGTAGCCGGCCAGCGCCGCATCATCAGGGATCGCCGCGGGGTCTACGCCCGGCCCGAACCGCAGGCCGGCCCTGTCCCAGTGCGCGCTCCCGCCCGGTGTCAGCATCGATGTCGCGAGATCGGGAAAGCGGCGGGCCAGCAGGGGCGCCGAGCCCTCCATTACGAAATGAGACGGGTCGAACCAGCCCACAAACCGCCCGTCCAAAGGCAGATACCGGAGCTGAGAGCGCAGCCGATGCCCCTCCGCGCGCACCGCCAGCGCGAGCGAACGTGCCCGCGCGACCTCCGGATCGGCCGTGTCGTCCAGGACCAGCTCCCCGGCGTGCGCGCGCCATACCAGCCGGTAGAGCAGGTCGAAGCGCTGGGGATCGCGCGCCTGAATCGCTAGCCCTGCCAGACCCACCAGGGCCCGGGGGACCGCAAACCTAGACCCCGCGGGCTCTGGCGGCGGCGCGTGCGCCGGACCCACTCGCCAGCGCACCTCCTCCGGCGGCACGCCGCCTAGGGCGAGCGCCCTTGCATGCGTCCGCCAGCCGCCAAAATCCGTCTCCCCGCCCAGAGCCACAGAGCGCATCGAAAGAGAGCACCCGGAGAAGATTGTGTTGAAAGCAAGGCAAGTCTCGTGTTTCTGCTGAAAGCCATGGCCGTGTCCATCCCCGGACCCGTCCCCCGATTCGCTCGGGGCGCCTGGTCGTCTGCCTGGACGTTGCTTGTCCTCACCAATCTGCTGTGGGCGGGCAATATCGTGCTCGCCCGTGGGGTCGCGGGGGTGGTGCCGCCGGTCGCCCTCGCCTACTGGCGCTGGGCCGGCGCATTCCTGCTTTCACTGCCGTTCGCCTGGAAGCTGCTGCGTCGGGACGCTCCCGAACTGCTGCGTCATTGGCGGGTGATGCTGCTGCTCGCGGCGACCGGGATCGCCACCTACAACACGCTGTCCTACGTTGCTCTCAACCACACCACGGCGCTCAACGTGCTGCTGCTGCAGTCGGCGACGCCGCTGATGATCGTCGCGCTCGCCTTCGTGATCTTCGCCGAGCGACCCTCGGCGCGGCAGATCGGCGGCATTCTCCTCTCCCTCTGCGGGGTCGCCGTGATTGTCGGACACGGCTCGCTCACAGCCCTCGTCGCGCTGCGGGTCAATCCCGGCGATGTCCTGGTCATCGTTGGTCTTGCGATCTACTCGATCTATTGCGTCGTGCTGCGTCGCCGCCCGCTGGTGCACCCGCTGAGCTTCCTCTCCGCCGTGATGGGCCTCGGGTTGATGATGATGCTGCCGTTCTATGTCTGGGAAAGAACCAGTGGTTCGTACATCGAAGGCGGCTGGGACGCCGTTCTTTCGATGGCCTATATGGCGATCTTCCCCTCCCTGATCGCCTACTTGTTGTTTAACCGCGGCGTGGAGCTGATTGGCTCGAATGCCGCCGGGCACTCGATGCACCTGATGCCGCTGTTCGGCAGCGTGCTCGCTGTGCTGTTCCTGCACGAGCGGTTTCGCGCCTATCACGCCGGAGGTATCGCCCTGATCGGCGGCGGCATCCTGCTGGCCTCGCTTCCTTTGGATCGGCTTAGCGTACGAGGGCGCAGGGTGGCCGGCGCGTGAGGGTGCCGATCGGAGCTGCCGTACTCGGGGCGCTGCTCGGCTTCGGCGGTGTCGCGCGAGGGGAGGGGACGCCTGCGGCCGCGCCGAGCCCATCCGCCCCCTCTCCGGCCGTACCCGCGGCACCCGCGGCACCAGCCGGGCCGGCGGCAAAGCCTTCACCACCCCCAGCGCCGGCAAAACCCGTCGTGGAGACAATCGACAAGAACCAGGTCGTCGCCATCCTCGGCCGGCCGGTATTCGGGGCGGAGAAGCAGCAGATCGGCACGCTCGCCGATGTCCTCGTCGACGGCACCGGCCAGCCGCAGGCGGCGGTCCTTGATATCGGAGGTTTCATGGGGCTCGGTCAGCGTATCATCGCGGTCCATTGGAATCTGCTGCACTTCACTCCGTCGGATCAGAAAGCACCGATCACGCTTTCCCTGACACTCGATCAGATCAAGGCGATGCCCGAATACAAGGGTATCGAGAACAAGCCGGCGCCTATTGTAGTGCGCTCGGACGTGAAGCCGACGCCGGCGCACTGAATGCGTGCCGTCTCCTTCCTCGCGCGCATGCGAGGCCAGCGTGCGCTCGACATTCTCAACCTTTTCATCGCCGATGTGCAGACCGGCTTCGGTGCCTTCATCGCGGTCTACCTGACGGCGAACAAGTGGACGGCGCTCGAGATCGGCGAGATCCTTAGCATCGGCACCATCACGGCGCTGGCGAGCCAGATTCCGGCCGGCGCGCTGGTCGATGCGCTGACCAACAAGCGCGCGGCGCTGGCGAGCGGGATCATCGCCATCACCCTGGCTGCGCTAATGTTCGCCTTTCTTCCGTACCGGCTCCCGGTCGCCGGTGCGGAGCTGCTGCACGGCTTCGCGAGCTGCATCATCACGCCCGCCGTGGCGGCTATCAGCCTGCGCCTGGTCGGACACGCCGCCTTCGCCGATCGGCTGGGGCGCAACGCCCGCTTCGCCGCGATCGGCAGCGGCACGGCCGCGGCGGCGATGGGTGCGATCGGCACCTACATCTCCATCCAATCCGTGTTCCTGCTCACGGCGGCGCTCGCCGCGCCCGCGCTGTTCGCGCTGCATCGCATCGGCAAGCCCGAGGGGATCGCCACCGTCCCCGCGGTGGAGCGCAGCGCGTTCGACTGGCACGAGATCGTCCGCCTGCTGTCGGACCGGCGGCTGCTTGCCTTCGGCGCCTGCATCATCCTGTTCCACATGGCGAACGCGGCGATGCTGCCGATCGCGGCTACTTCCATCACCGCTCATGCCGGCGCGTACGCCAGTCTTATCATCGCCATCTGCATCGTCGTGCCGCAAGGCGTTGTCGCCCTGTTCTCTCCCTGGGTCGGGTCGCAGGCGGAGAGAAGGGGAAGGAAGGCCGTGTTGCTGATCGGCTGGTCGGCGCTGCCAGTCCGCGGGGTGCTGTTCGCACTGCTTCCGATCCCCGGGATGATCGTCACCGCGGAGCTCCTTGACGGGGTCAGCGCCGCCGTCTTTGGCATCATGCTCCCCTTGATCGCCGCCGACCTCACGGAACGGCGCGGTCGATTCAACCTGTGTATCGGCATCTTCGGCTTCGCCGTCGGCATCGGCGCGACAGTCTCCACCACGCTCGCCGGCTGGGTCGCCGATGCGGCGGGGGACCGGCTAGCATTCGCGATGCTCGCCGGGATCGGCCTCCTCGGAGTTGCCATGATCGCCTTCGTGATGCCGGAAACCGCGCCCAAGCCGCGCGGGGCCGAGCCGCGCGAGGCGGCTTGCGCCCCCGCCGGAACCCGGTTTACCCACGCCCGCAGCGCGGAGGTGATGGATGCCGGTCGGGAATGTGAGGAAGGTCGTGCTCGCGTATTCGGGCGGGCTCGACACGAGCGTGATCTTGCGCTGGCTGCAGGAAACCTATCGCTGCGAGGTGGTGACCTTTACCGCCGATCTTGGCCAAGGCGAGGAGCTGGAGCCCGCGCGGCGCAAGGCCGAAATGGCCGGCGTCAAGGAGATCTTCGTCGATGACCTGCGCGAGCCGTTTGTGCGGGACTTCGTTTTTCCCATGTTCCGCGCCAACGCGCTGTACGAGGGGCAGTACCTCCTCGGCACCTCCATCGCCCGCCCGCTGATCGCCCAGCGCCAGATCGAGATCGCCGAGCAGACGGGAGCGGACGCGGTCGCCCACGGCGCCACCGGCAAGGGCAACGACCAGGTGCGCTTCGAGCTGAGCTATTACGCGCTCAAGCCCGACATCAAGATCATCGCCCCCTGGCGGGAGTGGGAGCTGACCAGCCGCACCAAACTCCTGGAATTCGCCGAAGCGCACCAGATCCCTATCACCCGCGACAAGCGCGGCGAGCCGCCGTTCTCCGTCGACGCCAACCTCCTGCACTCCTCCTCGGAGGGGAAGATCCTAGAGGACCCGGCGCTCGAGGCGGATGAGATCGTGTATCAGCGCACGATCCGTCCCGAGGACGCGCCTGACAAGCCGATGGTGATTCGCATCGGCTTCGTCAACGGCGATGCCGTCTCGATCGACGGCGAGTTGCTGTCGCCCGCGACCCTGCTCGCCCGGCTGAACGCGCTCGGCAAGGCGAACGGGATCGGCCGGCTCGACATGGTGGAGAACCGCTTCGTGGGCATGAAATCGCGCGGCGTGTACCAGACGCCGGGCGGCACCATCCTGCTCGCTGCGCATCGCGGCATGGAGAGCATCACGCTCGACCGCGAGGCGGCGCATCTCAAGGACGAGCTGATGCCGCGCTATGCGACGCTGATCTACAACGGGCTGTGGTTCAGCCCGGAGCGGCGGATGCTGCAGGCGGCGATCGACGCGAGCCAGCACTCGGTGACTGGGGAAGTGCGGGTAAAGCTCTACAAGGGCAGCGCGACCGTCATCGGCCGGGAGTCCCCGCACAGCCTGTATTCGCTCAAGCACGTCACTTTCGAGGACGACGCCGGCGCGTACGACCAGGTGGATGCGCAGGGCTTCATCCGGCTCAATGCGCTGCGCCTGCGGCTGGGGGCGATGGCGGGCAGGCGGGGCGGGGCGCTGTAGCCGCGAGCCGGCGGAGAAGCGTGGACGCAAGCTCTGGCGAGCCGCCGTCGAGTGCGAGTTGTCGCTGGGGAGCAAATTCGTCGAACGCTTCGGCGAGAATCCCCATGTCGTGATGTATGCCGTCTTGAATCGCTCTGCATGCGATAGAAGTGAGCGGCTGGTTCTTCGTCATGATGGTTTCCGTCTGGGAGAGTGTGGCGCGGAGCATTGCTAATACGTCAATTTCGCGTTGGCTCAATACTAGAAGTTCTACCCCGAGATTGGTGGTAAAAGGCATTGGACGGGTCACATAATCGGCTAGATCAGCACTCGTTCCCGCCTGGCCGTACTCGGCAGCACGAACAGCAGCGCCTACAATCCGATCTGCATCAAACAATCCGGCGGCCACGCTCACCAACTCGGCGGTGATAGAGTTTCCTGAGTTTTTCGCGCCGCTGCTTCGCCGCGCGAGCGGCCTCCATACGGCCCTGGCCGCGGTCGAGCAACACGCCGCCCAGTATGGCCGCCGCGCCGATCAGCGCGCCGAGCAGCGCCCCGAGGCTAGCCTCTGATAGCCCGCCATGCATGGCGATCCAAACGATCAGCGCAACCGCGCCCACCGCCAGGAGCAGCACCGGTAGCCACGGGCCAAGGGTTCCTTCGCGCATCCGTCAGTCCGCTCTCGTTTGCCCATCATGTTCCACCCCGCCTTTGAGCTGGGGGTTGGCCCGGGCACCCACGTCTTTATCATGCGACCCCAAAGACGTGGGTGCCCGGCCTGCGCCGGGCATGACGAGAGTGAGCGACGGAAAGCCGAACTTCGTCATGATTCCCGATGCTCCGGAAGGAGGCGGCAGCACCCGCATGCTCAGCCGGCTACGCGCGCTGGCCACGAGCACCGGGCTGCTGCCCGCTCCGGCAGCGCCGGAGGCTCCGCCCTCCCGTCCCCGCCTGGTGTTCGGCTTCGATGCCACCGCGTCGCGCGAGCCCGCCTGGGCAACGGCGCGCACCGTGACCGACGCGCTGGTCCGCACCCTGCCGGGTGAGCTTGACGTCGCGCTCGCGGTGCATAGTGGATCGCGGCTGCACACCTTCACCGAGTTCACCTCCGACGCGCGCACCCTGCGTGACCGAGCCGCAGGCATAAGCTGCGCGGCGGGACAGACGCGCCTGCTCGCCATCCTGTCCGCGAGCCTGGCTCGACCGGGCGTGCGCGTCGTCACCTATATCGGGGATGTCTACGAGGAATTGCTCTGGCGCGGCCGCAAGCTTGCTGACGAGCTTGGCCGGCGCGGAATCAAGCTCTTCGTGCTGCACGACGTGAGCGACTGGTCGGCGCGACGCGACGCCGAGGTGTTCCTCGACCTCGCCCGGCGAACCGGCGGCTGCGTTCTGCCGTTCGACGCATCGGCGCCGGATCGGCTGCGCGAGCTGCTCGCGGCGCTGGCCACTTATGCGGTGGGCGGCACCGAGCTGCTTGATGAGAGGCGCGCGCAATTGCCAGGTGCTACGATTCTGCTTGAGTACCTGGGCGGCCGGCACTGAGCGGCCGTTCTTCGGGAGGCCCGTCGTTGAAGAACTCCGTTCCCCTGCGCCTGCACGTCCCCGAGCCGCCCTCCCGCCCGGGGAAGACGCCGGATTTCAGCTGGATCAAGGTGCCGGAGGCAGGCACCGTCCCACGGCCGGATATCGGCGAGGAGTCACATCGTATGCGCGACCTCGCCTACACATTGATCCGCGTGCTCGACGAACAGGGCCACGCGGTCGGCCCCTGGAACCCGCGCCTCGATCCCGACACACTGCGCCGCGGACTGCGGGCGATGACTCTGACCCGCGCCTTCGACGAGCGCATGTTCCGTGCCCAGCGGCAGGGCAAGACCTCGTTCTACATGCGCTGCACCGGGGAGGAGGCGGTCGGGACCGCGCAGGCGATGGCGCTCGACGATCGCGACATGGTGTTCCCGACATACCGGCAGCAGGCGATCCTCATCACCCGCGGCTGGCCAATCGTCGACATGATGAACCAGATCTACTCCAACACCCTCGACCGGCTGAAGGGACGGCAGATGCCGGTCCTGTATTCGAGCCGGCAGGCCTCGTTCTTCTCGCTCGCCGGCAATCTCGCGACCCAGTTCCCGCAGGCGGTCGGCTGGGCGATGGCATCCGCCATCAAGGGCGACGATCGCATCGCCGCGTCCTGGATTGGCGAGGGCTCGACCGCCGAGGGCGACTTCCACCATGCGCTGACCTTCGCGAGCGTCTATCAGGCGCCTGTCATCCTCAACGTGGTCAACAATCAGTACGCCATCTCCTCCTTCCAGCGCATCGCCGGCGGCGAGCACACGACGTTCGCCGCGCGCGCCATCGGCTATGGGCTTCCGGCGCTGCGGGTGGACGGCAATGACTTCCTCGCGGTGTATGCCGTGACGCGGTGGGCGGCGGACCGGGCGCGCACCAATCTCGGGGCGACATTGATCGAGCTGTTCACTTACCGCGCCACCGCGCATTCCACGAGCGACGATCCAGCGAAGTACCGCTCCGCCGACGAGCCGAGTGGGTGGCCGCTTGGCGATCCGATCGTCCGTCTCTCCACACACCTGACCGCGATCGGGGAATGGTCCGAGGCGCGCCAGTCCCAGCTCGCCGCCGAGGTGGACGCCGAGGTTCGCGACGCTCAGCGCGAGGCCGAAAGCCACGGCACCCTCGGGAGCGGAGAGCACCACAGCCCGGCGACGATGTTCGAGGACGTGTTCAAGGAGATGCCCTGGCATCTGCGCCGGCAGCGCCAGGAAATGGGAATCTGAGCATGGCACGGATGAACATGGTCCAGGCGCTGAACAACGCGATGGACGTGATGATGGCGCGCGACGATGACGTCGTCGTGTTCGGCGAGGATGTCGGTTATTTCGGCGGCGTGTTTCGCGTCACCGACGGGCTGCAGCGCAAATACGGGCCGACGCGGGTTTTCGACACGCCGATCGCCGAGTTGGGAATCCTCGCCACCGCCGTCGGCATGGGCGCGTACGGGCTGCGTCCGGTCGTCGAGATCCAGTTCGCCGACTACATCTATCCGGCGACCGACCAGCTCGTCTCGACGGCGGCGCGGCTGCGCTACCGCTCGGGCGGCGAATACACCGCTCCGATCACCGTGCGCGCGCCGTGCGGCGGCGGGATTTTCGGCGGCCAGACGCACAGCCAGAGCCCGGAGGCGATCTTCACCCATGTATGCGGGCTGAAAACCGTGATGCCGTCCAACCCGTACGACGCGAAAGGGCTGCTGATCAGCGCGATTGAGGACGACGATCCGGTGATCTTCCTCGAGCCCAAGCGCCTCTACAACGGCCCATTCGACGGCCATCCGGACCGGCCAGTGACGCCGTGGTCGGAGCATGAGGCCGGCGAGGTGCCGGACGGGCACTACACCGTCCCGCTCGGCAAGGCGGCGATCATTCGCGAGGGCTCGGCGGTAACGGTGCTTGTGTACGCAACCATGGTGCACGTGGCGCTTGCCGCCGCCGCCGAGAGCGGGATCGATGCCGAGGTGATCGACCTGCGCACGCTGGTGCCGGTCGATATCGAGGCGATCACCGAATCGGTGCGCAAGACCGGGCGCTGCGTCATCGTTCACGAGGCGACGCGCACCAGCGGCTACGGCGCCGAGCTCGCTGCTCTGGTGCAGGAGAACTGCTTCTACAGCCTGGAGGCGCCGATCGTGCGCGTCACCGGCTGGGACACGCCCTATCCGCACGCGCTCGAGTGGAACTACTTCCCCGGCCCCAAGCGTGTCGCCGAAGGCATGCGCCGCGTGATCGAGCGCTGAGATGGGGCGCTACGTTTTCAGGCTGCCCGATGTCGGCGAGGGCATCGCCGAGGTCGAGGTCGTCGCCTGGCACGTCGCGCCCGGGACGATCGTCGCCGAAGACGACGCGCTGGTCGAGGTGATGACCGACAAGGCGACTGTGGAGATCCCCTCGCCGCGCACTGGCCGGGTAGTCACCGTGAATGGCGAGCCGGGGGAGAAGATCCGCGTTGGCAGCGACCTGGTTGTGTTGGAGGTTGAGGGTGGGCGTGGTGAGGCGGCCGAGGGCCCTCTCCCCCTGCCCCCTCCCGCAGGGGGAGGGAGGACTGTTTCACAAGCCGTCCCTCCCCTCGCGGGGGGAGGCACAGTTTCAGAAATCCCCCCTCCCCTTGCGGGAGGGGGTAGGGGGAGGGAGCCGGTTGCTACGAGCCAGCCGCCGAGGCCTACACCCGGCAAACCCCTCGCTTCCCCCGCGGTGCGCCAGCACGCCTACGAACGCGGCATCCCACTGCAGGCGGTCGCCGGCACCGGCCCCGGCGGGCGCGTCCTGCATGTCGATCTGGACGCCTATCAACCCGGCGCCGCTCGCGCCGCGCCGCACCGCGAGGCGATCGAAGAGGTCAAGATCATCGGCCTGCGCCGGCGCATCGCCGAGCGAATGCAGGAATTGAAGCGCCGCATCCCGCATTATGCTTATGTCGAGGAGCTCGACGTCACCACGGTGGAGGAGCTGCGCGCCCAGCTCAACGCCCGCCACGGCGCGGCGCGCGGGCGGCTGACCCTGCTGCCCTTCCTGGTCGCCGCCCTCGTGCGCGCCGTCCCCGACTTTCCGCAGGTCAATGTGCTGTTCGACGACGAGGCCGGCATCCTGCGCCGCCATGCCGCGCTGCACGTCGGCATCGCCACCCAGACCCCGAACGGCCTGCTGGTGCCGGTGCTGCGCCACGCGGAGAGCCTCGGCCTGTGGGAGAGTGCGGCCGAGATCGCCCGCCTCGCCGCCGCCGCGCGCGACGGCAAGGCGACGCGCGAGGAGCTGACCGGCTCGACGATCACGATCACCAGCCTGGGCGCGCTCGGCGGCATCGCGGCGACGCCGGTCATCAATATCCCCGAGGTCGCGATCATCGGCGTGAACCGTATTGTCGAGCGCCCCGTGGTGCGGGACGGCCATATCGTCGTGCGCAAGATGATGAACCTGTCGAGCTCCTTCGATCATCGCGTGGTCGACGGCTTCGACGCCGCGAGCTTCGTGCAGGCGCTGAAGGGGCTGCTCGAAACACCGGCGATGCTGTTTATCGACTGAAGGAGCAGACTTCGCCCCTCACCCGGCGCTTCGCGCCTCCGGAGGGAGAGGTAATCCTTTAACTTCGCCTCTCCCTCCGCAAAGGTAGAGGCCGAGACGCGCAGCGGCGCGGGTGAGGGTCGGTCAGCCCGCCGCGAAGCGGGCGAAGGAGTGGGCCAGCACCTTGTAGATCGGCCGTTTGAAATCCACCGCGAGCCCTGGCAGCTCGGCGAGGCGCACCCAGCGCCAAGCGTCGAACTCCGGATGCGGCTCGGCGTCCAGGCGGATGTCGGCGTCAGTGCCGGTGAAGCGGAGCGCGAACCAGCACTGGCGCTGGCCGCGGAACCGCCCGCCCAGCGCGTGGGTCAGCCGCGACGGGAAATCGTAGGTCAGCCAGTCCGGATGCTCGGCGATGATCTCTGCCTTCTCGGTCCCGATCTCCTCGGCCAACTCGCGCAGCACCGCCGCGCGCGGCTCCTCACCGGGGTCGATTCCGCCCTGCGGAAGCTGCCAGCCCCCCGCGGCATTCGGCAGGTCGGCGCGGTGGGCGACGAAGACGAGCCCATCGGGGTTGAACAGCACGGCGCCCACGTTCAGCCGGTAGGGCCGCGTGTCGCTCACTGTCTACTGTCAAGGACGGCGGTGATCGGCGCAAGGACAACGCCCTGCTCGGCCAGTGTGTGGCTCCAGGCGAGCAGCCGCGCCATCGCGACCGGGCGCACCGCGCCAATCAGCCCGACGGCGCTGCCGTGCGCCCGCGCGATCCCGACCAGCTCCGCGAGCTGCGTATCGATGGCCGGCGCCGCGCCGGAATCGTTTATCACCAGGTCGACGCTCCGCACCGCAACGCCCGGCGGGCGCGCCGCGCCGGGCCGCGGATCAACGTAGAGCAATCCGCGGCTGGTGACCGTCCGCAGCACCGGATCCAGAAGGTCGGGCTCGCCGGCGAACCGCTCGCCGCGCATCCGCCCCAGCGCGCCGATCGCGCCGACATACCCCTCGATCCGCGACAGCGCCCAGTCGAGCCGGCGCGCATTCTCCGCCTGAGTGAGCCTGATGAGGAGCGCGTGATCGCCCGGATCGTCGAGGCCGGAGGCGGGCTCCATCGGGATCGACACCAGCGTCTCGTCGCCGCGCGCTCGTGCCGCAGCGACCACCGGGGCGACATCATGCGCGTAAGGCGAGATCGCGAGGGTGACGTCGGACGGCAGGTCGCGGATCGCTGCCTCGCTCGCCGCGTGATCGAGGCCGACGCCCGCGATGATCAGGCTGATCCTGGGCGCGGTGCTGCCGGCAAACCAGGCGGCGTAGGCCGCCATCGGCGTGCGCCCATCCGGGTCGACCCTGGGCAGCGCATGCCCGGGGCCGTCCGGGAGGGGTTCGAGCAAGGCGGGATCGGGCGCGGCAATTGGACCCGGCCCCCTGGCAGCGGATACTACCGGCCTGTTCGCTGGCGGCGGCCCAAGGACCTGCAGGATGAGCACGAGACAGGCGAGGCAGCCGAGAACGCCCGCCCAGAACACGCCGAGCGCCCGCCACGTGCCGGGTCTTTGGCGGCGCATGGCTGGGAATCGTGCTGCAAGGAGCCTGATCGCGCTCCCGCTCATCGTCCCGCGTCGATGCCGTTTACCGGTTCAGCGCCGAGCGCTTCTGGTCCGCCATCGCGCCCAGCACCACAAGAGCCTGCTGCAGCTGGAAGTCGGTCTGATCCGGCTTCGTCGGATCATATTTCGGGAAAGTCGCCGGCGGCTTGTCGGGGATCGAGGTAGCGATGGGCGGCAGGTCGGTGCGGGGCGCGATCGACTTCTCGCCGGTGCCATACTCGTTGCGGATCGTGTTGTTCAGGTTTGCCTCGTGCTCTGGCCCGAAATGCTCCACCGCGTCATGCGTCTCGGACACCTTGATGTCGGGGCTGATTCCCAGGCCCTGGATGGAGCGGCCGGATGGCGTGTAGTAGCGTGCCGTGGTCAGCCGCATCGCGCCGCCGCCAGGCAGCGGAATCACCGTCTGCACGGAGCCCTTGCCGAAGCTGCGGGTGCCGAGGAGGATCGCCCGGTGATGGTCCTGCAGGGCACCGGCGACGATCTCGCTGGAGGACGCGGAGCCGTTGTTGATCAGCGCGACCACCGGGAGGCCGTCGGTGATATCGTCGCCCTTGGCGTGCCAGCGCTGATCCTCGTTGGAGTGGCGCGCCCGGGTGGAGACGATCTCACCCTGCGGGATGAAGTCGCTCGCCACCGCGACGGCCTGGTCGAGCAGGCCGCCCGGATCATTGCGCAGGTCGAGCACGATTCCCCGCAGCTTGCCGCCGCTCTGCTGCTTGAGCTGGGCGATCGCCTTGCGGATGCCCGAATCCGCTTCCTCGGTGAACTGGGCCAGGCGAATGTAGCCGATGCCGTTCGGTTCCATGCGGCTCTTGACCACATGGATCTGGATGATCTCGCGGATCAGAGAGACGTTGATCGGCTGGTCGACGCCGTCGCGCTTCAGGGTTAGATCGATCTTGGTGTTGGGCGGTCCGCGCATCTTGTCGACCGTATCGGCAAGGGTCATGCCCTCGATGGACTTGCCGTTGATCTGCACGATCAGGTCTCCCGCCTTTATGCCGGCGCGGGAGGCGGGGGTATCGTCGATTGGGCTGACCACCTTCACCAGCCCATCCTTGTCGGCCGAGACCTCCAGGCCCAGTCCGCCGAACTGGCCCCGCGTCTGCACCTCCATGTCGCGGAACTGCCGGGAGGTCATGTAGGCCGAATGCGGGTCGAGCCCCGTCAGCATCCCGTTCAGCGCATTCTCGACCAGATCCTTGTCGCTGACCTTGTCGACATAGTCGGCGCGCACCCGCTCAAACACGTCGCCGAACAGGGTAAGCCATTTGTAGGTGTCGGAGCGCTCGGTGCCCTGGGCATAGGCCGCGTCCGGTCCAAGGTGACGACTCACCAGGCCGACGACCGGCACGGCGGCGGCACCCGCCAGGAAGACGGTGCCGAACAGCAAGGCGTTGCGCAGGCGGCGGGGGGATGGGGTCATAGAAGATCGTCCTCGGGCACGTGTCGGCGTGCCTGCAATCGTGTGCGCGCTAGGTCAAGTATCCGTGAGACACCTCTCCGGCGTCCAGCCCCAATTCCTTAAAGCTTGCTCAGTCGGGGCCGGGCGGTTCTATCGGCAGACGGCGCGTCGCGCCACAAAAGATTGCTACGGCACTACCCGCGCCTCAGGCATGGACCAACGCGCAGCCCGTCGATGCCGGGTCGGGGAAGGCATCCGTACCGGGGATGGTCGCGACCGGCTTGTAGAAATCCCATCGATGTGTGGCATCTTCCGAAGACTTGACCTGCCACACGTACATGGTGTGACGCACGCAACCGTTCGGGTCAATTCGCACGTCTGTGTTGTAGAAGTCGTTGACCGGCATCGCGTGCATCTGCGCCGCCACGGCATCCGCATCCAGCCTGCCGGCAGCCTTGACGCCCTTGAGATAGTGCAGGACGGCCGCGTAGCAGCCGGCTCGCTGCATGGTCGGCGGCTTGTCGATCGATTGATTGAAGCGCTTCGTCCACGCCCGCGTCTTGTCGTTCATGTCCCAGTAGAAGGAGTTGGTCAGCACCAGTCCCTGGCAGACGTCCTGGCCAAGGGCGTCCACGTCGGCGATCGCCATCAACAAGGTCGCCAGCCGCTGCCCGCCCTTGACAATGCCGAACTCGGCGGACTGCTTGATGCAGTTCTGCAGATCAGTGCCAGCATTGGCGAGGCCGATCACCTTGGCGCCGGACGCCTTGGCCTGCACCAGAAAGGCCGAGAAATCCGCCGTCCCGAGCGGCACGCGCACGCTGCCAAGGACCTTGCCGCCGGCGGCCTTGACGAAGCCGCTCGTGCTCGCCTCGAGCGAGTAGCCGAACGCGTAGTCCACGGTGATGAAGAACCAGGTGTCGCCGCCCGCCTTCGTCAGCGCTCCGCCGGTTCCTTTCGCCAGGGCGTAGGTGTCATAGACGAACTGGAAGCCGTACGGCGAGCACTGCTTGCCGATGAAATCCATCGCCGCCGGGTCGGCCGCCATGTAGATGCGCTTCTTCTCGCGGCTGATCTGCTGGATGGCGAGCCCGGCGGAGCTCGCGGCGCCATCGGCGAGCGCATCGACGTCCAGGTCGTCGATCCACTCCCGCGCCTTGGCGGCGGCGATGTCGGGCTTGTTCTGATCGTCCGCCTGCAGGATCTCGATCGGGCGGCCGAGCACCGATCCGCCGAAATCGTCGACCGCCATCTTCGCCGTGACCATGTCGCCCGGCCCGCCGTCGTCACGGTATGGGCCGTTCATGTCGCTCAGCAGGCCGATGCGGACGGGCCTGGAGGAGCTTTGCGCCCGCACGATGGCCGGACGGGCGAGCGGAGCGGCAGCGAGCGCGCCAAGCGCGGCGCGGCGCGTAATGCTTGTCATGGGGCAGCCTCCCGGTTCGGTATCTTCGCGTACCGCCCGCAATTATCGCGCAGACCGGCCGCCACGTCGAGCGTCGCTTGGCATGTCGTCGGGGCGTGGGTAGCCTTACGCCGATCGAGGCAAAGCGAGGAAACGCCGATGCCGCAAGCAGCAACGCAGTCCCGCCCGCGCGACGTGACCGCCCTCTACCATCGCCTGGAGGAACGGATTCTCGCCCGGGATCAGGTCGGCGCCAGCGACACCTATTACGAGTTGCTGCGGGCCGGCCGACCGCTCACCGAGATCATGGCCGAGGGCGTGCGCATCCATGCACCCTACACCCATGTCCCCTATCATGAGCGGATCGACGACGGCTTCCCCAATTTCGTCAACAACGACCATTGCCTGCTGTCGGCCCGCGCCAGCGTCAATCTGGCGCGGATGCTGCCCGCCTCGCTCGCCGGGCTGCCGATGGCGCAGACCATCTGGTACATCCCGACCGGCCTCGACATCTGGAACCAGAAGATCGGCAAGGCGCCCGGCCACTACACGCGCGGCTTCAAGGGCGAGATCAGCAATCCCCCGGCGCCCGCCGTCTACTGGCCCGACCAGGAGGCGCTGCGCCTCGAGGGTCCGCTGCGTGAGCGCCTGGGCCAGTGGCTCACCCTCGTGCATCGCGGCCAGGTGCTGGAAGCGTACCGGGTGTTTCTCGGGCTGATGGAGGATACGGCGAACCGGCGCGAGGTGCTGGCGGAGCTCGTCTTCGCCGGGCTGATCGACGTCCAGGACCGCGCCTTCCTCAACCGCTCCTATACGACCGGCCACAAGGCGTACCGCGCGCGCTCGACGGTGGAGATCGGCAATGCGATCGGCTGGGAGAATGCGCACGACGTGATCTATGCCGGCGCGCTCGACATCGCCGTCGGTCCGCGCTGGTACTCCACGTACGAGATGGCCTGCAACGTGGTGAAGACGTACCTCGACGGCGAGGATTTGCACGCTGTTCCCTATGCCGGCGCGAGCGCGCGCGAGGCCGAGTTGCTGGTCAACACCGCTCCCGTGACCGAGCCGGAGGGAGCCGAGCTGACCGAAGCGATCATCCGCGAGCCCGAGCCCGCTTATGCCGCGGTCCTGTCCAGGCTGCTGCTCGCCGGCAAGGCGCCGAGGCGGATCCTCGACGTCATACAGTCGGCGGCGGCGCAGGTGGTGATCGAGACGCAGGTCCCGACCAACTTTTCCCTGCCGCAGCATTGCTACGAGTATTGCAGCACGCTGGGGTGGTTCTACGACAATTTCGAGCATCCGCTGCGGCTGAAGTTGCTCTATGTCGCCGCCTCGTTCCTCAACCGCGCTGCCTTCCACCAGAAGCATACCGGCGATCTGAACCCGGTGACGGTCACCGCGCCAGCGGGCGCGGAGCGGATGGATGCCCGGCGGGTGCTGGATCGGCTGGAGGCCTCGGTCACCGCGCTGAACGGGCCGGAGAGCGTGGCCTGGACGCGGGCCTATCTCGACAATTTCTCCGATCGGGAGCCGTTGTTGCAGACGCTGGCGCTGACGGCGACGCGGCTGGGCAACGACCCGCACAACCAAGAGATCGCCCAGTGCATGGTCGATGACTGGACGCGCAACGGCGACACCAACCGCGACCGTCTGCTTCTCGCGGCGGCCCAGCACACCGCGGTCCATCGCAAGTACGGTGACCCGCTGGAGGCGAGCCGGCGGTTCGAGGAGGCGATGGCAATATAAGCGGGCTGCCGGGCCGACCTCGCCGCTGGGTTGCAGGAGGGCAGAGACGAGCGGTAAGCAAGAGAGATGGCCCTATCTTCCGAAACCGCCCTCGTCGCAGATTACGACGCCATCGTCATCGGCGCCGGGATTTCCGGCATGTACCAGCTCTATCGGCTGCGCGAGCTCGGGATGCGGGTGCTGGTGCTGGAGGCGGGAACCGGGGTGGGTGGGACCTGGTACTGGAACCGCTATCCGGGCGCGCGCTTCGACTCCGAAAGCTATTCCTACGGTTACTCCTTCTCGCATGAATTGCTGGCGGAGTGGAACTGGTCGGAGCACTTCGCCGCCCAGCCGGAGACACTGCGCTACCTCAACCACGTCGCCGACCGCTTCGACTTGCGCCGCGACATCCGCTTCCGTAGCCGCGTCACCGCCGCCCATTACGGCGACAAGACACGTAGCTGGGCGGTCGTTGTAGAGGACGGCAGCCGCTATCGCGCCCGCTTCCTCGTCACCGCGATCGGCCCGTTATCGGCCCCCACGATGCCGCGGATCGAGGGCGTGGAGACATTCAACGGCGAGTCCTTCCACACCGCCCGCTGGCCGCACGAGCCGGTTCGCTTCGAGGGCAAGCGCGTCGCCGTCATCGGCACCGGCGCGACCGGCGTGCAGACCATCCAGGAGGTGGCGAAGACCGCCGGACATTTGACCGTGTTCCAGCGCACGCCCAACTGGTGCGCGCCGCTGCACAACCGTCCGATCGACGCCGAGACGATGGCGAAGATCAGGGCGGATTACCCGAACATCTTCCGCCGCTGCCAGGAAAGCTTTGCCTGCTTCCTGCACACGCCCGACTCGCGCGGCACGTTCGAGGTGACGGACGAGGAGCGCGAGGCGTTCTTCGAGCACCTCTACGCCTCTCCGGGGTTCGGCATCTGGCAGGGCAATTTTCGTGACATCCTGATCGACCCGGAGGCCAACGCGGCGATCACCGACTTCGTCGCCCGCAAGATCCGCGAGCGGGTGAAGGACCAGGCGGTCGCCGAGAAGCTGATCCCCAAGAATCACGGCTTCGGCACCCGCCGCGTGCCGATGGAGACCCGCTACTATGAAGTCTATAACCAACCGAACGTGCGACTCGTCGATATCAACGAGACGCCGATCGAGCGCATCACGGCCGCGGGTATCAAGACCAGCGATCGCGAATACGAGTTTGACATCATCATCTACGCGACCGGGTTCGACGCGATCACCGGCAGTTTCGATCGCATCGACATTCGCGGCGCGGAGGGGCGAAGGCTGAAGGACGCCTGGACGGGCGGCCCGCGCACCTATCTCGGCGTGATGGTGGAGGGCTTCCCCAACATGATGATGCTGATGGGCCCGCACACCGCGCTGGGCAACATCCCGCGCAGCATCGAATACAATGTGGAGTGGGTGACCGATCTGATCCGCTACGCGCGCGAGCATGGGCTGACCCGCGTGGAGGCGACTGAGGCGGGCGTCGAGTCCTGGACCGACCATGTGAAGTCGATCGGCGCCGGCCTGCTGTCGAACCAGATCGACTCGTGGATGACGGGCGTGAACCGCAACGTCGAGGGCAAGCAGACGCGCACCATCGCCCGCTACAGCGGCAGCGCCCCCGCCTACCGCGCCCGCTGCGACGAGGCGGCGGCGAACGGCTACCAGGAACTCAGCCTCGCCTGAACGCCGGCTTGCGCTTCTCGACGAAGGCCGCCATCCCCTCGCGCTGATCCGGGGTGCCGAACAGCGAGAGGAACAGCGCCCGCTCGTGGCGCACGCCCTCGATCAGCGTCGTCTCGAAGGCGCGGTTCACTGCCTGCTTGGCGATCGCTATCGCGACCGGCGACAGGCTGGCGATCTTCTCGGCGACCTTGAGCGCCTCGGGCACAAGGTGATCGGCCGGCACGACGCGGGAGACGAGGTTGGCGCGCTCGGCCTCCGCGGCATCCATGAAGCGCGCGGTCAGCACCATCTCCATCGCCTTCGACTTGCCGACCGCACGGGTCAGGCGCTGCGTGCCGCCGGCACCCGGAATGACGCCGAGGTTGATCTCTGGCTGGCCGAATTTCGCGGTGTCGGCGGCGAGGATCATGTCGCACATCATCGCCAGCTCGCAGCCGCCGCCGAGCGCGAAGCCCGCCACCGCGGCGATGACCGGCTTCTTCACCTGCAGCACTGTCTCCCAGCGCTTGCCGATGAAGTCCTCGATCAGCGCCTCGGGATGCGTGCGCGAGCGCATCTCCTTGATGTCGGCGCCGGCGGCGAACGCCTTCTCGTTGCCGGTCAGCACGATCGCACCGATCGCCTTGTCGGCGTCGAAGGCGAGGAGTTGCGTGCCCAACTCGGTCATGAGCTGGTCGCACAGCGCGTTCAGCGCATTCGGCCGGTGCAGCCGGATCAGCCCGACGGCGCCGTGTGTCTCCACCTGGATCATCTCGAAACTGCCCGCCATCGCGCCCTCTCGCTGCTGAAGTCGCGGCCTTCCTAGCTAGCGCTGGGTAGGCGGGCAATAGAACGTGGCGCGTCCGGACTGCACGATCCGCCGCACGCCCGCACAGCCGGGCGGCCCGGGACAGCGTTCGCATTTCTCTCCCTCGCGCCCGTACACTTTCCAAGCGTGCTGGAAGTAGCCCAAAGCGCCGTCGGGCTGGACGTAGTCGCGCAGGCTCGACCCGCCGGCGGCGATCGCCTCGGTCAGCGTCTCCTTGATCGCCGGAACCAGCCGGCGGGCCCGTTCGCCGACGACGCTCGTCGCCAGCCTCCGGGGACTGATGCCGGCACGGAACAGCGCCTCGCTGACATAGATGTTGCCGAGCCCGGCAACGATCCCCTGATCGAGCAGCGCCGCCTTGATCGGTGTCCGCTTGCCGGCGAGTGCCGCCGACAGCACCTCGGAGGTGAACGCGGGGTCGAGCGGCTCCGGCCCCAGCCCGGCGAGCAGCCGATGCTCATCCTCCGCATCCGTGCGCACCAGATCGACCATCCCGAAGCGGCGCGGATCGACGAAGCCGATACGCCAGCCGTCATCCGTCTCCAGCGCGATGTGCTCGTGCGGGAGGACGGGCGCGGAGGGCCGGGCGGGCGTGATGCTCATGCGCCCGGACATGCCGAGATGCAGGAGCACGCTGTCTCCGCCGGCAAGTCGCATCAGCATGTATTTGCCGCGACGGCGGAACCCGAGCACGCGCGCCCCGTTTAGCCGTGCCACCAGACCGGGGGGCAGCGCCCAGCGCAGGTCGGGCCGGCGCGCCTCCGCCCGCGCGATGACGCGGCCTTCCAGGCGGGCGTTGAGGCCCCGCATCACCGTCTCGACTTCGGGGAGTTCCGGCATTGACGGCAGGCAGGCTATACGTCGCCCGGCATGAGCGACAACCCGGTGAGCGCCAGGACCACCGATTTCGGCTACCGCCGCGTGCCGGAACCGGAGAAGGCGGGCCTGGTGCGCGCGGTCTTCGACAGCGTGGCGCCGCGCTACGACCTGATGAACGACCTGATGTCGCTCGGCGTCCACCGTGCATGGAAGCGCATCCTTGTCACCTCGCTCGATCCGCGGCCCGCGCACACGTTGCTCGACATCGCGGGCGGCACGGGCGACGTGAGCTTCGGCTGGCTGCGCGAAGGCGGCGGCGAGGTCCTGCTGAGTGACATCAATCCCACAATGCTCGCCGTCGCCCGCGACCGCGCGCTCGGGCGCGGGATCGTCGCCGGGCTGATGCTGCTCGCCGCCGACGCGGAGCATATCCCGCTGCCGGATCGCGTGGTCGATCGCGTCTCCATCGCCTTCGGACTGCGCAACTGCACCGACAAGGATGCGGTGCTCGCCGAGGCGCGGCGCGTGCTGAAGCCGGGCGGCCGCTTCTTCTGCCTGGAGTTCAGCCGCTTGCAGGTCGCGGTGCTCGCGCCCGCCTACGAGGCGTGGTCGTTTCAGGTGCTCCCCCGGCTCGGCGGCGCGGTGGCGGGCGATGTCGAGAGCTACCGTTATCTCGCCGAGAGCATCCGTACGTTCCCGAAATCAGGAGCAGCTCGCCGCCATGATGCGCACCGCCGGTTTCGCCCGCGTCGCCTGGCGCAACCTCTCGGGCGGCATCGCCGCGATCCATTCGGGATGGCGGCTGTGAGCACGCTCAATGGCAAGCGCGTCCTGCTGATCATCTCGGGCGGCATCGCCGCGTACAAGGCGCTCGAGCTGATCCGCCTGCTGCGCGACGCACGGCTGCGGCGTGACCTGCGTGCTGACGCGCAGCGCCGCCGAGTTCGTCACCCCGCTGTCGCTGCAGGCGCTGAGCGAGTCGCGCGTGTTCATCGAGCTGTTCTCGCTGACCGACGAGAGCGAGATGGGCCATATCCAGCTCTCCCGCAGCGCCGATCTCGTGGTGGTCGCGCCGGCGACCGCCAACATAATCGCCAAGATGGCGGCGGGGATCGGCGACGACCTCGCCTCCACGCTACTGCTCGCGACCGACAAGCCGGTGCTCGCGGCACCCGCGATGAACGTGCGGATGTGGCTGCACGTTGCGACGCAGGCCAACATGGCGACGCTCGCCGCGCGGGGCGTCCGCACGGTCGGGCCGGACGAGGGAGCGATGGCGTGCAACGAGTTCGGCCCTGGCCGCCTCGCCGAGCCGCAGGCGATCCTCGCCGCGATTGAGGCGATCCTGGCGCCAGGACCCGCGCAGAGCCTGCGTGGCCGGCACGCGCTGGTCACCAGCGGGCCGACGCACGAGCCGATCGACCCGGTGCGCTATCTCGCCAATCGCAGCAGCGGGCGGCAGGGGCACGCGATCGCCGCCGCGCTCGCCGCGCATGGCGCGCGGGTCAGCCTGGTCAGCGGGCCGGTCAGCCTGCCGGCGCCGGTTGGCGTGGAGCTGCACAAGGTGGAGACGGCCGAGGAGATGCTCGCTGCCTGCCTCGACGCGCTTCCCGCCGATATCGCGGTGTGCGCCGCCGCCGTCGCGGATTGGCGGGTTCGCGGAGTCTCCGGCGGCAAGATCAAGAAGGTGGCCGGCAGGGCGCCGCCGGTGCTGGAACTGGTTCCCAATCCCGACATATTGGCTACGCTGTCTGCTGCCGGGCCGCGCCGGCCCACGCTGGTCGTCGGGTTCGCGGCGGAGACTGAGGCCCTCCTGGAGAACGCGGCGGCCAAGCGGCTGCGCAAGGGCTGCGACTGGATCGTCGCCAATGACGTATCGGAGGCGACCGGCATTATGGGCGGGGAGGAGAACACGGTGCACCTGATCACCGCCGACGGGACGGAGGACTGGCCGCGCATGGCAAAGGACGCGGTGGCCGAGCGCCTCGCCGACCGTATCGCCGCGGCGCTGCGATGAATCTCGATGCGCTGATCGCGGCGGCGGAGGCGGCGGCAGATGTCGCGGGCGCCGTCATCCGCCCATTCTTCCGCGCCCGGCTGCAAGCCGACCTCAAATCCGACCGCAGCCCGGTGACCATCGCCGATCGCAGCGCCGAGCAGGCGATGCGCGCCGTCATCGCCGAACGCTTCCCCGAGCACGGCATCGAGGGCGAGGAATACGGTATCGACCGGCCGAATGCGGCGCTGCGCTGGGTGCTCGACCCGATCGATGGCACCCGCGCCTTCATCACCGGCCGCCCGGTCTTCGGCACGCTGATCGCGCTGCTCGAGGGCGAGACGCCCATCCTCGGCATCATCGACCAGCCCGTCACCGGCGAGCGCTGGATCGGTGCTGCCGGGAGGCAGACGGTGTTTCGCGGCGCTTTGGGCGGCGTGGCCGGCTGCCGCCCGTGCCCTCGCCTGGCCGAGGCAGAATTGTCATGCACGTCCCCAGAGTTGCTGGGGACGCATCGCAGCGCCTGGCAGCGCCTTGCCAGTGCGGTGCGGCGCGTGTCCTGGGGCGGAGATTGCTACGCCTACGGCTTGCTCGCGCTCGGCCAGATCGACGTGATTGCAGAGGGTGACCTGAAGATATGGGACTGGGCTGCGCTGGCTCCTGTTATCGAGGGCGCCGGCGGATCCCTCACCGACTGGAGCGGTCGGAAGCTCCGTCGCGAGGGGGACGGGCGTGCCTTGGCTGTGGGGGACAAGACGTTGCTGGCGGAGGCGGAGACACTCTTGAGCCGGTAGCGTCGCCGAACGACGCGACGCCGGGCAGCCGACGATGTGCTTCGAGGCTGGGATTGTCTAACGGATTGCGAACGTGACCGCCGGGCACGGTTTAAAATGAACCATAAAAATAGGACAGGTCACGAATCAGATCAAACTGCCGTCCCGGCCAGCTGTAATCTCGAAGAGTGCTGTCGTGACGAAGGGGGCCGACATGCCGACGCTCAAGGAGTTCCTGACCGAGCTGGCCCAAGATCCGAAACAACTCGGTGACTTCGTGTACGAACCGGATGCCGTTATGGAGGCGGCGGAGCTTACTGACGAAGATAAACGCGCGCTTAAGAGCGGTTTCACATGGATGATCTACGCGCGGCTTTCCGGCGTGAGCGTCAGTGATGCCTTCCAGATACCACCCCAGGTGCCCGTGCAGTTCCAGCAGCTGCCGCCGCAGTTCCAGCAGCTGCCGCCGCAGTTCCAGCAGCTGCCGCCGCAGTTCCAGCAGCTGCCGCCGCAGTTCCAGCAGCTCGCCGCAGTTCCAGCAGCTGCCGCCGCAGTTCCAGCAGCTGCCGCCGCAGTTCCAGCAGCTGCCGCCGCAGTTCCAGCAGCTGCCGCCGCAGTTCCAGCAGCTGCCGCCGCAGTTCCAGCAGCTGCCGCCGCAGTTCCAGCAGCTGCCGCCGCAGTTCCAGCAGCTGCCGCCGCAGTTCCAGCAGCTGCCGCCGCAGTTCCAGCAGCTGCCGCCGCAGTTCCAGCAGCTGCCGCCGCAGTTCCAGCAGCTGCCGCCGCAGTTCCAGCAGCTACCGCCGATATTCCAGGCCTTGCAGTTCCAGCCGCTGCCGTCGCAGTCCTGGCGCCAATATTAGGAGAGCGTGGACGTATGCGGTGTCTCCAGGGGACGCCCTCCAGCATTCCGCAGCGTCCGGGAAGCGGCTGCTTCGAAATGCTCCTGGGCTAGCGCAGTGACGAGGCGAGGCTCGCTCGTTGTCGTCGGGACCGGCATCAAGACCACGGGACAGCTGACCATAGAGTCGCTCGCCTGGATGCAGCAAGCGGAGGCGCTGGTATACGTCGTTGGCGACCCCATCGCGGAGTCCGTGATAACCTCCATCAACGCGAAGGCGGAGGACCTTTCCGTATATTACCGCGAGGGGCAGCAGAGAATTATCGCTTATGAAAGCATGATCGACCACATTCTCAGGCTGGTGCGATCCGGGACCCTCACAGTAGGCGCGTTTTATGGCCACCCTGGCGTGTTCGCATACCCGTCCCACGAATCCATTCGCCGCGCCCGTGCAGAGGGCTACTGCGCGCGCATGCTTCCGGGTATATCCTCAGAAGATTGCATGTTTTCCGATCTCGGCATCGATCCGGCCGTCGGTGGTCTGCAGACCTATGAGGCTACCGATTTTCTGATCAACGGCCCCGTCATAGATAACTCGACGCAATTGGTGATCTGGCAGATCGGCACATTAGGCGATTTGACCTACCGACGGACCAAGTATGACACCAGCGGCATGCCCCTGCTCGTACAGCGGCTCTCCGCCTATTTTCCGATTCACCACATGATTACGGTTTACGAGGCGCCTATGTTCCCCGGGGTCGAGCCGATGATCGCCCGCATTCCCCTGTATTCGCTGAGCGCGTTTCCCATCACGGCCGCCATGACACTGTATATTCCGCCCGCGCGGTTGCGGACCCCCGATCCGGAGATGGCCCGTCGCTTCTACCGGACGTGATGGTGTCTATTACATGAAGGCGTGGCGAGGGCACCTGAGGCGCTTTGCGTAGTTGGTCCCAGCCCGAGCGCGGCTCGGGATGGCGGAGACAATCCCATTGCCCGGAGCCGCTGCAGCCGCTACTTCCGGGTGCGGCATTGTGCCGCGCAGCATAGGAGCAGGGGGTCATGGGCTACAGGGTCGCGGTCGTCGGCGCCACCGGGGCGGTCGGTCGCGAGATGCTGAAGACGCTCGCCGAGCGGCGGTTTCCCGCCGACGAGGTGGCGGCCGTTGCCTCCGGCCGGTCGGCCGGCACCGAGGTCTCCTTCGGCGACAAGCAGGTTTTGAAGGTCAAGGCCCTCGACAGCTTCAATTTCCGCGGCTGGGACATCGGCCTGTTCAGCCCCGGCGCCGCGGTCTCTGCCGTCCACGCCCCGCGGGCCGCGGCGGCGGGCTGCGTGGTGATCGACAACACCAGCCACTTCCGCATGGAGCCCGACGTCCCGCTGGTGATTCCGGAGGTCAATCCGCAGGCGCTGGCGAAGTTCGCCCGCCGCAACATCATCGCCAACCCGAATTGCAGCACGATCCAGATGGTCGTCGCGCTGAAGCCGCTGCATGACCGCTTCAAGGTCAGGCGCGTGGTCGTCGCCACCTATCAGTCCGTCTCGGGCGCCGGGAAGGAAGGCATGGACGAGCTGTTCGCGCACACCAAGTCGGTGTTCGTGCACGAAACGGACAAGCCCGAACAGTTCACCAAGGAGATCGCCTTCAACTGCATCCCCCATATCGACAAGTTCATGGAGGACGGGTCGACCAAGGAAGAGTGGAAGATGGCGGTCGAGACCCGCAAGATCCTCGATCCCGATATCCAGGTGCATGCGACCTGCGTGCGCGTGCCGGTCTTCATCGGCCATGGCGAGGCGGTGACCGTCGCTTTCGAGCGCCCCGTTTCGGTCGCCGACGCGCGCGCGGCCCTGCGCGAGGCGCCGGGTGTCGAGGTGGTCGATCACCGCGAGGACGGCGGCTACATCACGCCGATCGAATGCGCCGGCGAGGACGCGGTGTATGTCAGCCGCATCCGCAAGGACCCGACGGTCGAGCACGGGCTGTCCTTCTGGTGCGTCTCCGACAACCTCCGCAAGGGCGCGGCGCTGAACGCGGTGCAGATCGCCGAGACGCTGATCGCGCAGGGGATGCTCGCGCGAAAGGCTGCCTGAGCGGATGGAGGATCCGTTCGCCGGGCTCGATCCCGCTCTGCTGCGGGTCGGCCTGGGGACGGACGGCTACGCCGCGATCGCCCGGGCGGAGGCCGGCCTGATCGCCCGGACCGGCCGCGTCGATCTCGGCGGTGCGCTGGCCGGCCGGCAGGTGGTCAACCGCTTCTTCATCGCGGGCTTCGGCTCACCCGCGCAGCGGGCGGCCTGGATCGGCCGGACCGCGGCGGTGGCGATCTCCGAGCCTGGAGTGGGGGCACACCCGAAGCACCTGACGACCACAGCGAAGCCGGCCGGCGGAGGATGGCGGCTGAACGGCCAGAAAGCCTGGGCAAGCAACGGCCCGTTCGCCGCCGTCTTCATCGTGCTCGCGGTGATAGCGGTGGAAGAGGGGCGGAAGCGTTACGGCGCCTTCCTCGTCCCCCGCGATACGCCGGGGCTCACGCTCGAGCCGAGCGAGACGCGCCATTGCGGCCTGTCGCTGCGGGACTGCGCGGTCGCGGACGACGCGCTGCTCGGCCTCCCCGGCGTCGCTTATGAGACCATCGCGCTGCCGTTTCGCGACGTGGAGGACGCGGTCGGACTGTCGGGCCTTGGCGGCGCGCTGCGCTTCGTGATCGGACGACTTGCGGGCGAGGCGCACGCGCTTGGGGGGCTGATCGCGCTCAATGCGGTGCTGGAGGCCGGTGCCACGCGCGTCGCGGAGGCGCTGGATGCTGGCGAGCTCTCGGCGCATGCCGCCGAGGCGATCGGGCTGCGCCTCCTGGCGGCCGAGATCGTCGAGCGCGTCCGGCGGCATCGGGATGAGTTCGGCCCGAGGGAGGATGCGCCGATCGATCGCGCGCTGGCGGAGCTCGCTCTCGGCGCGACCGTCGCGCGTGGACCGCGAGCAGCACGACAAGCTCGGCTGGCGAGCCGGAGATAGCTACGCGGGCTCCGCACCTACCGGAGATCTAGAGAGCGGAAGGCACTCGGCCCTGTCGGGGCGGCCGAGGAAGAACCCCTGGCCGCGCGAGATGCCGAGCTCGGTCACGAGTTCGAGCTGCTCGCGGGTCTCGATCCCCTCGGCCGTGACCGGCAGCGCCATGTCCGCGGCGATGCCGGCGATCGAGCGCACCACGGCGCGAGCCTTCTCGTCGCGGGTGATCGCGTCCGTGAAGGTGCCGTCGATCTTGAAGCCGTCGAAGGCGAAACGGGTGAGCATTCCAAGCGATGAATAGCCGGTCCCGAAATCGTCCAGGATGATGCGTACGCCGCGCTGATGGAGACTAGCAATGACCCGCAGCGACGTCTCATCCTCGTCGAGCAGCACTCGCTCGGTCAGCTCCACCTCCAGACGTCCGGGTTCCAGCCCGCTCGCGAATAGCGCCCGGTCGATCACCACGAGGAAACCCGGGTCGCGGAACTGTAGGGCCGAGACGTTGACCGACAGGCGGATCGAACCGGGCCAGCCGGCGGCGGTGCGGCAGGCGTGATTGAGCACAAAGGCGCCGATGTCGGAGACGAGGCCGGATTCCTCGGCAATGGGGATGAAGACCGACGGGCTCACTGGGCCCCGAGCCGGGTGCATCCATCGCACCAAAGCCTCGACCGCCGTGACCTCCATGCTCACAAGATCGATGATCGGCTGGTACGCAACGTCGAAATCCTTCGCCTCGACGGCGCTCTTCAGCGCGGTCCGCAGCGTGGCGCGGTCAGCCTGCTCGGCATCCATTCCCTGTTGGTAGTAGCGCCACGCCCCTCGTCCGTCTGCCTTTACGGCATAGAGCGCGAGGTCGGCATTGCGCATCAGGGCGGCAGGCTCGACGCCGTCCTCGGGTGCGACGGTGATCCCGACGCTGGCGCCGGGACGCAGCGTCACGCCGGCAAAGGTGTACGGCTCCTGCAGCGTGCGCACGATACGCTCGGCCACCACAGAGGCTTCCGCTGCGCTGACGATTGGCATCAGGATCGCGAATTCGTCGCCGCCCAGGCGGGCAGGGAACCCGTCATCGCGCAGCACGCGGCGCAGCCGTTCGGCCACCGCGACCAGCAGGGCATCGCCGGTCGGATGCCCATACGTGTCGTTCACCTCCTTAAAGCGGTCGAGGTCGAGCAGCAGCAGACCGAAGGGAGACGGTGCGCCGGCGGGCAGTGACGCCGCGTCGCGATGAAGCGACGTCGTCCGCGTGCAGAACGCCGCGAGTTCCGCAAGGAAGCGTGCGCGGTTCGGCAGGCCGGTCAGGCTGTCATGGTTCGCGAGATAGGTGATCTGGTCCTCGGAGCGGCGTATCTCGGTGATATCGGAGCAGATCCCGCGGTAGCCGCGGAACCGCGCGCTCGCGTCGTAGACGGGCTGGCCGGTGATGGACCACCAGCGCGTGTCGTGGCCAAGCTCGAAACGGATCACCGCGTCGCGGAATGCCTGTCTCCCGTCGCACATCTCCAGCACCGGACCAAGCCCGAGCACTCGCCGTTCGTCGGCGGCGAGCTGGCGCAGCGTAGCGTCGCGCAGATGCGCCGGCAGCGCCTTCAGCGCGGCGGCGAAACGCGGCGAGATGTTGCGGAACCGCAGCTCGGTATCCGTCTCCCACACCCAGTCCGTGGCGTTCTCCTGATAATCGCGCAGGAAGAGGCTGATGACCTCGTTCTGGTGCTGCAGCCGGATGCGGGTGGCTGCGCGTTCGAGCGAGGAGCGATTGAGCATCGCCGTGCCGACATAGGTAAACGACAGATATCCAAGGAAGCAGAGCAGGAGGAAAGGATCGAACGGCTTGAGGATGAAGACTAGCGTGACCAAGGACGTGAGGGCGCAGGGGATCAGGAAGGCAAGCGCTGCCGAGAACGGCACGGTGATGATGGGGGTCGAGACGAGGCCGACCATGATCGCCGCGAGGAGCAGCCGCTGCGAGGGGCTGGAATCCATCGCCAGCAAATAGATGATGAGTCCCCAGTTGATCCCGATCGCGCCCAGCAGCAAGCGGGCGGAGGGGAGGAATGCGGTCGTGTCCTCCGACCGGCGCAGCTCTCCCACTCGCGAAAGAAGCAGCAGGTAGAGGATTGGCAGCGCCACGATCGCGGCAATCCCGACATAGCCGAGCTCGCGGCGGAAATCGATCGCAATCAGGGCGATACTGGTCGTGCCGAAGATTGAGTAGACATAACAGGTGCGTGCAAGCAGCCACGCTTGCTCGGCGGCGACGTCGTGACCGTATCTGAGCGCGCTCGTGGGGCGCAGTTGCCGCACCGCATCGAGCAGCTCCTTCGCCACGCCGTTTCCCCCGACGGCAGACCCTTGCTTCCGCCATCCGGCCCGTATCGGGGGTATTCGGATACGCGGGATGAACATCCCGGTGCTTTTCCGATAGGTGGCGTAGGCGCCCGCCAACGGAGACGCGGCAAGGCGACGCTCCTCGCGGACAGCAAGCGCGATGTAGAGCGTCCCGAGGACGAGCGGGACCGACCAGCTCCAGATTCCGCGCGTGGCGAGCGACGTCGCCGCCCAGCACAGGATGTAGGACATGTAGAATGGGTGACGGAGCCATCGGTACGGGCCGGTCCGGTACACCAGCGTCGGCAGGTCGTCGGCGAACGCGATTGGCAGGCGCTTCGCGCGCGTGGTCTCGACGGTCCAACAGAACAGCCCCAGAGCGATGATCATCAGGCCTATGGCGTAGAGCGCCCCTGGCCCCAAGCCGTGGAAGAGGACCCGTGCCGCGAACCAGATCGCGCCGACGAAGCTGAGGACCAACACCAGCCGCATGCCCGCCGGCAGAGGTCGGGCGATCACAAAATGCCGCTTGGTCGCCCACATGAATGCAACGAAGCAGGCATACCCGACGATCAGGACGATTGCGGCGAGAGGCGACGGGGTCATTCAGTCAGGTGCCTTGGATCAGCGGCATCATAACCGACTTCCCCGCCATAAACCCGTCGAAACTGTCCGGCGGCCCCGCCAGCGGGTCCATGATCGGGAACGAAGCACATGCCTCATCGTAGTTCTCCCGCGGACAGGCCAGGAGCTGCATGGGGCATTTCAGGCCCGGGTAAGGCCTGAGGCCGCTCGCGGTTTGGCAGCCGATACGCTTATAGAAGGGGACGTGGTTCTGACGGACGCAGGACATCAGCAGGGGCACGTCTTCCTGGATTGCGATATACCCCGCGACCCGAAGCAGTAGGAATACGAGACCCTGGTTGTTCTCCGCCGCTGGGCTGCGTACGAGGCGCGTGATCTCCGCCGCCTGCGGCTCTCCCCTGCGTCGGGGCAGGTTGGCAAGCAAGTTCGCGACCTCCTCCGGGAAGGTCGTCCCCGCCGGGGCCGCATCGAGGTGGTCGGAAGAGAGGAAGCACACCCGGACGGCGGCCACGGCCTTGCCGTCCTCGTAAACAACGCTGGTATGCGCGGTCGAGAGGCGGTCGTAACGGTCGGAGAACAGGCCGTCCGGATGGGAATCGATGTAGCCAGACGCGAGATAGCTCGCATGGCGCAGCGCATAGGCCTCCCGCTTGGTCTGCGGATCCAACGCCCGGCGGATCACGTATGTTTTATCGGTGTTGCGGCTTGCGACATTCGCGCGGAGGCGAATGGCGGGAGTGGGTTTAGCGTATTCGATTGTGAGCTGGGTCATAGGCGCGTCCTTTTCCGGCAATGAACATCGCAGTCACGCAGAAGTAGCGGGAAGGTGAGCCACAGTCTAAAGGTGCTTGCGTTTAAGAGGACAGAGGCGCAAACAGGCGTCTTGGAATGAGAGATCGGGGACGTTTCGGAGAAGGCGCATGGGGGAATTTCACCCGGTGAAAACTGTCGCCGAGTTCAAGACGCTCGACGACGGTGAAGTTCTGGAAGGCTATCTCGACGGCTTTCACGCCGCGGGCACTCCCAATTCGAGCCGGTCCCGGTCCTATTGGCACGGTTGGCGGAATGGCATGATCGAGAGCTACCGGATGCGTCCCGACAAGGCCTATCTCCGGCTGGCGGCCGCGTTCGAGGCGGCCGCCTAACGGCGGCGGTCGCTGCCGCGTTGACACCGTTTCCGCCGTCGCTATAACCCGCCGCTCCACGGCGGGCGGCAACGCCCCGCCGCCCTGATCCTTGGGAAGAGCGCATGTTTGCAGTGATCCGCACGGGCGGAAAGCAATATCGGGTCACGCCTAATGCGGTGCTGAAGGTCGAGAAGCTGGAGGCCGCCCCCGAGTCCACCGTGACCTTCACCGACGTTCTTGCGGTCGGGGATGCGGACGGGCTGACCCTCGGCGGCCCGGTGGTTGGGGGTGCCGCCGTGACCGCGACCGTCCTGGCGCAGGACCGGCTGGACAAGGTGATCGTGTTCAAGAAGCGGCGCCGGCAGAACAGCCGGCGCAAGGCTGGGCATCGTCAGCATGTGACGGTATTGCGGGTCACCGGCATTGTCGGCGCGAATGGCACGGCGTTGCGCGAAGCCGCGGCGGCGCCGGAGGGCGAGACGGCCGACGAATCGGGCGCCGCCTCGGCGGAGGGGACGGTCTGACATGGCACATAAGAAGGCGGGCGGGTCTTCGCGCAACGGGCGCGATACGGCGGGGCGCCGGCTCGGCATCAAGAAATACGGCGGCGAGGTGGTGCTGGCCGGCAACATCCTGGTCCGCCAGCGCGGCACCAAGTGGAAGCCGGGTCAGAACGTCGGCCTTGGGCGGGACCACACGATCTTCGCCCTGATCGACGGCACGGTAGAATTCCGCCGCCGCGCCGAGGGGCGCGTGCATGTTTCGGTCCGACCGCCGGCTCCCGCCGAATAGCGGACGCGGGCCTTCGGAGTGTGGTGTAGGGGTCGGCGCGAGCCGGCCCCTTTTTGTTCAGGCACTTGGCGATGAAATTTCTCGATCAGGCGAAGATCTTTCTTCGTTCCGGCGACGGCGGGGATGGTGTCGTCGCATTCCGGCGTGAAAAATTCATGGAGTTTGGCGGCCCGGACGGCGGGAACGGCGGCAAGGGCGGCGACATCGTGTTCGAGGCGGTCGCCAACCTCAACACGCTGATCGACTTTCGCTACACGCAGCACTTCCGCGCGAAGAAGGGAGGCAACGGCTCCGGCGCCGATCGCACCGGGGCGGCCGCGCCGGACGTCGTCATCAAGGTCCCTGTCGGCACCCAGGTCATGGACGAGGGTCGCGAGACGGTGCTCGCCGACCTCACCGTACCGGGCCAACGGATCACACTCCTTCGGGGCGGGGACGGCGGATTCGGCAATGCCCATTATAAAAGCGCCACCAACCGTGCGCCACGCCGCGCCGACAAGGGCTGGCCCGGGCAGGAGCGCTGGGTGTGGCTGCGCCTGAAGCTGATCGCCGATGCCGGGCTGGTGGGACTCCCCAATGCGGGTAAGTCGACGTTCCTCGCCGCCGTCTCCGCGGCCCATCCGAAGATCGCCGATTATCCGTTCACGACCCTGCATCCGCAGCTCGGCGTCGTTCGTCTCTCACACACGGAGGAGTTCGTGCTCGCCGACATTCCCGGCCTGATCGAGGGCGCGCATCAGGGCGCCGGGCTGGGCGACCGTTTCCTGGGCCATGTGGAGCGTTGCGCGGTGCTGCTGCACGTGATCGACGGCGCGGCGGGCGACGTGGTGAACGCCTGGCGGACCGTGCGTGCCGAGCTCGAGGCCTATGCCGCGGGGCTCGCCCGCAAGCCCGAAATCATCGTGCTCAACAAGGCCGACGCGATGACGCCGCGCGAGGCGGCGTCGCGGCGCGCGGCGTTGCGGCGTGTCGCGGGGCAGCCGGTTCTACTGATGTCTGGCGTTACCGGCCAAGGTGTGGCGGAGGTGTTGCGCGCGCTGATGACGGCGATCAGCGCGGCCAGACGGGATGAGGCAGCGTGAGCGTTCCCACGCTCTCGGAGGCTCGCCGGCTCGTGGTGAAGATCGGCAGCGCCCTACTGGTCGACGCCGAGGAGGCGGTGCCCCGCGCCGCCTGGCTCGCCGGGGTCGCGGCCGACATCGCCACCCTGCGCGCGCAAGGCACGGACGTGATCGTCGTCTCCTCCGGCGCCATCGCGCTGGCCCGGCGCACCCTGCGCCTGCCGCGCAGACGGCTTCGATTGGAGGAGCAGCAGGCCGCCGCGGCGGTCGGACAGATCGCGCTCGCCCGCGCCTGGACCGAGGCGCTGTCCGGCTGCGGATTGACCGCCGCGCAGCTTCTGCTGACGCCCGAGGATACCGAGGACCGCCGCCGCTACCTGAATGCCCGCGCGACGCTGAACACGCTGCTCGGGCTGGGGTGCGTGCCGGTGATCAACGAGAACGACACGATCGCGACCGCGGAAATCCGTTTCGGCGACAATGACCGGCTGGCGGCGCGGGTCGCCGAGATGGTGCAGGCCGATCAACTGGTGCTGCTCTCCGACATCGACGGGCTCTACAGCGCCGATCCGAGGCGCGATCCGGCGGCGCGGCACATCCCGGTGGTGGAGGCGCTGACGGCGGAAATCGAGGCGATGGGAGGCGAGCCGCCGCCCGGCTACTCCTCGGGCGGCATGCGCACCAAGCTGGTCGCCGCGCGGATCGCGACCCAGGCGGGCTGCGCGATGGCGATTGCAGAGGGCGATGTCGCCAACCCGCTAACGGCGCTGGCGAGCGACGCACGCTGCACCTGGTTCCTCGCCGCGCCGGAGGGACGCTCCGCGCGCAAGCGTTGGATCGCCGGCGCGTTGGCTCCGCTTGGCGCACTGGTGGTGGATGCCGGCGCGGCGCGCGCGCTGGCCGCCGGCCGCTCGCTGCTTCCGGCGGGGGTGCGCCGGGTCGAGGGGGCGTTCGAGCGCGGCGACCCAGTTGTTGTGCGGGGGCTGGACGGCACTCCCCTGGCGCGCGGCCTGTCGGCGTATGGAAGCGCGGACGCCGAGCGGATCGCGGGCCACCGGTCGGACGAGATCGAGGCAATTCTGGGCTGGCGCGGGCGCGACGAGATGATCCATCGCGACGATTTGGTGGTGGAGTGAGGGGTGGTCACTCCGGTGCAAGCGGCGATCCGCGCTGCGCTTCGCGCATCGGGGTGCGCCGACCGCCGCTGCGGCGGAGCAGGACGATCGAGCCTACCAGGATCAGGATCAGGCCGCACAGCACGCCCAGCTCGATCATCGAGCCGCGGAATTGCTGCAGGGCCTCGGGCTCGACGCTTCCCGCTGCGGTGCCGTGGGAGACGTGAAGCGTGATGGCAAGCACGCGGCGGATCGCGGCGATCAGCCCGACGATCAGGAACGATTCGCCGCTGAGCCCGCCGAGGCGCGTGGACGCGCGGATCGTGTGCAGGATCTCCATCAGCAGGAGCACGAAGAAAAGCTGGTCTATAATCTCGAAGACGTCCGAGCCGCTCCAGTCCCACAATGCATGCCATAGCATTGCCGCCGCCTCGGCGATCGCGACGATCGTCGTGATCGCGAGCAGGAACCCCACCACCAAATAGGCCGCGTACTCGAACTGGGCGAAGGGCTTGTCCGTCTTGAGCCGGGTCCAGCGCAGCGTCCTGCTCACCTCGGAGGTGTTCACGCCTGCCTCCTAACCAAAAAGGTGCCGCGATGCGATCCGGGCTCCTTCGGAGAGTGCCGCGAGTTTGGCCCACACCACGTCTTCGGCCACGCGGCCTCGCCCGGCGGAGGTGTCGAAGCCGCAATCGGTGCCCGCCAGCACGCGGGTGGGGTCGCCCACGGCGCGCGCCACCGCCTCGATACGGTCGGCTACGACCTCGGGGTGCTCGACGAAGTTGGTCAGCACGTCGATGACGCCGGCGCCGATCACCTGGTCGGTGTCGAGCGGCACGGCGGACAGACAGCGGTGCTCGTGCGCGTGACGCGGATTGGCGAAGGGCAGGACGAAGCCGCCGACCCGCGCCTGCCGGATCGCGGGAAGGATCTCCGACAGAGCCACGTCGTGGTCGTGCGGCCCCTCGTAGTTGCCCCAACAGGCGTGCAGGCGTACCCGGTCGGGCGGAATGTTCGCGAGTGCCGCGTTGATCGTCGCGACGACGCGATGGACGAAATCGACGAACGTCGACAGCTTCTCGTCCTGAAAAGCGAGATGCCGCTCCATCGCGAGGTCGGGGGCGTCGATCTGCAGCAGGAAACCCGCGCGCACGATGGCCTCGTATTCGACCCGCAGCGCCTCCCCGAGCGCGGCGAGATAGGCATCCTCGGTATCGTAGTAGCGGTTGCGCAGGGCGGTCGCGACGATGCCGGGCGAGGGCGCGGTCATGAACGGCTCGGCGAACCCCTTGGTCTCAGCGAGCGCCGCGCGGAAGTCGGCGCATTCCGTCTCGATCGCGGCGGGGTCGAGATAGCGCACCTCGCCCACCGCCTCCGGCACGCTCGCGACGTTACTGATCGCGTTGCCGATCGCGTCATGCGCGCGTTTCCATGCGGCGAAGTCCGGATAGTGGGCAACGTCGGCGAAGATGCGGCGGGTCCAGCCACCACCGAAGCCGCTCATGCGGCGGCGGACGTAGAGGAAGAACGCCTCGCGCTGCTGCTCGCCGTTGTTGCCGACGTCGATCCCGGCCTCGATCTGCCTGGCGATCACCTGGCGCAGCGCCTTGCGGCCTTCCGCTTCGATTTCCGCCTCCTCGACCGCATCCGACCGGATGCGCCGCGCGTATAGCTCGGTAAGCCGGGCAGGGCGGGGCAGGCTGCCGGTATGGGTGGTCAGGATCCGCGTCTCGCTGCGCAGCATCTCGGTCCGCTCTCCCAGGGTGTTCGCCACTGTGGCGGCGCGGGCGGGTCGGAGCAACGGCGGATGGCACAAGGGCCGGCGAAGCGATAGGTTGCGCACAACAGGAGGCGACGATGCACATAAGCAAGCGGCGAGGGTGGGAGATCCCGGCGCGGTTCGTGACCCCGGAGGCGCTGGTGCTTAACCGGCGTGCCGTGCTGGGCGGTGCCCTTGCCCTGGCGGCGGTCCCGGCGGCGGCGCGGGCGGCGGGCTTCGCTGCGCCGCTCAATCCCACGTTCAAGCCCGGGCGCGCGGTCACGCCCGAGAAGGACGTCACCACCTACAACAACTATTACGAGTTCAGCGAGGACAAGGATTGCTGGCCGCTAGCCCAGAAAATGGTGCTGACCCAGCCCTGGATGATCCAGATCGACGGCCTGGTGAAGGCGCCGAAGGCGATCGCCCTCGATGATCTGCTGAAGCAGGTCAAGATGGAGGAGCGGATCTACCGGCACCGCTGCGTCGAGGCGTGGTCGATGGTGGTGCCCTGGGAAGGGTTCCCGATGAAGGCGCTGATGGACATCGCTGAGCCCCTGGGATCGGCCAAATACATGGCCTTCACCACGGTCGAGCAGCCCAAGACAATGCCGGGCCTGTCCGACCCGATCTATCCCTGGCCCTATGTGGAGGCGGTGACGGTGCAGGAGGCGGCAAACGAGCTCGCCTTCATCACCGTCGGGATGTACGGCCATGCGCTGCCGAAGGTGAGCGGGGCGCCGATCCGCATGACGATCCCCTGGAAATACGGCTTCAAATCGGGCAAGGCGTTCGTCAAGGTGAGCTTCACCGAGAAGCGGCCGGCCACGATGTGGGCGCAGATCGCCCCCGACGAGTACGGGTTCTGGGCGAATGTGAACCCCGCCGTGCCGCATCCGCGCTGGAGCCAGGCGACCGAGCGGGTGCTCGGCAGCAACGAGCGAGTGCCGACGCAGATCTACAACGGCTATGGCGATTACGTATCGTCCTTGTATGCCGGGATAAAAGGCGAGAGACTGTTCATGTGATCCTGCTCCAGCGCATCATGGCCGTGCTCGCCGCCGTGCTTCTGGTGGGCGCCGTGGCGATCGCCCTGATCGGGCCGCCCGACGTCCCGCTGGGAACCGAGCTCTATGTGCTCGACCGCGACGACCTGCTCGCGCTGCAGCGGCACGTGGCCGGATGGCTGTGGGATGCGGTGGCCCTGCCGGTGCTGGTGCGGCCGGCCTGGCTGCTGCCGGCCTGCATCGGGATCCTGTGCGGCGGCTTGTCGCTGTCCCTCTCGACCCGCCAGCGCACGCAACGGAGCACGCGCCGGCGGTTCTGAAGGCGCTTGCCCGCCCCGGGATGACCCGGCGCCTACCCTGCGCTACAACCCCGCGTCCCTAGAACGGAGCGGCGGCCATGCGCGAGATCGGACATTTCATCGCCGGCAAGATGCAGGCGGGCGGCGGCGGGCGCTTCGGGGATGTGTTCAATCCCGCGCTCGGGCAGGTCGCGGGGAAGGTGGCGCTCGCTTCGGCGGCCGAGGTCGACCGGGCGGTCGCCGCCGCGCAGAAGGCGTTCCCCGCCTGGGCCGCCATGCCGGCTCTGCGACGGGCACGCGTCATGTTCCGCCTGCGTGACCTGCTGGAGCGCGACCGCGCCAAGCTCGCCGCGATCATCACCGCCGAGCACGGCAAGGTGCTGTCGGACGCCGACGGCGAGGTGCAGCGCGGCCTCGAAGTGGTGGAGTTCGCCGCCGGCATGCCGCATCTGCTGAAGGGCGAGTACACCGAGCAGGTCGGCACCGGGATCGACGCCTGGTCGATCCGCCAGCCGCTCGGCGTGGTCGCCGGCATCACGCCGTTCAACTTCCCTCTGATGGTGCCGCTCTGGATGATCCCGGTCGCGCTCGCCGCCGGGAACTGCTTCATCCTGAAGCCCTCGGAGAAGGACCCGTCCGTCTCTCTGTTGCTCGCCGAGCTGCTGGCGGAAGCTGGCCTGCCGGAGGGCGTGTTCAGCGTCGTGCAGGGGGCGCGCGAGGCGGTGGAGGCGATCATCGCCCATCCCGGCATCAGCGCGATCAGCTTCGTCGGCTCGACTCCGATCGCCAGGCTGATCCATCGCGAGGGATCGGCGCAGGGCAAGCGCGTGCAGGCCCTCGGCGGGGCGAAGAACCACCTCGTCATCATGCCGGACGCGGACCTCGACGACGCGGCCGACGCGCTGATGGGCTCGGCGTACGGCGCGGCGGGCGAGCGCTGCATGGCGGTCTCCGTCGCGGTCAGCATCGGCTCGGCCGCCGACAAGTTGATCGATCGGCTGGAGCCGCGCATCCGGGCGCTCAAGGTCGGGCCGGGAACCGATGCGGATGCCGAGATGGGTCCGCTCGTCACCGCCGAGCATCGCGACAAGGTCGCGGGCTATATCGACGCCGGTGTGAAGGAGGGGGGCAAGCTCGTCGTCGACGGTCGCAGCCTCAAGCTGCAAGGCTATGAGGGTGGGTTCTTCATGGGCGGCTCGCTGTTCGACAGCGTGAAGCCGCAGATGCGCATCTATCAGGAGGAGATATTCGGCCCCGTGCTAGACGTGGTGCGTGCGCCAGACGTGGAGACCGCGCTGCGCCTGGTGAACGAGCATGCGTTCGGCAACGGCGTGTCGATCTACACGGCGGACGGCGGGACCGCGCGCGAGTTCGCCTCGCGCGTGCAGATCGGGATGGTCGGCGTGAACATCCCGATCCCGGTGCCGATGGCCTTCCACAGCTTCGGCGGCTGGAAGAACTCGCTGTTCGGCGATCACCACATCTACGGCCCGGAGGGCGTGCGTTTCTACACGCGCTACAAGGCGATCACCCAGCGCTGGCCGGGAGGCACGCGAAAGGGCGCGGAATACGCGATGCCGACGCCTGGAAGGTAGAGCAATCAACTCCCCTCCGCCCTCGGGGCGGAGGGGTTGGGGGAGGTGGGGACCACCCGGCACCCGTCCGCCTGCGGCTCGACCACCTCACCCCGCCCCTCTCCGCCAGAGGCGGAGAGGGAGTTGAGCAGGTCACACCCGCGAGACAGCCGGGCGCAGCACCGGCTCGACATCAGCTGGTGGGCGGACGAACACCGCGACCGCGAGCGCACCGATCACCGCGATCGCGCCTGTCAGGACGAAGGCGCTGGTGAACGAACCACTCGCTTGCACCATGTAGCCGGTCGCCGCCGGCGCCACGATGCCGGCGAGATTGGCGATCAGGTGCACGAAGCCGCTGACGCCGCCGACGCGGGCTTTCTCGATCGTGTCGAGGATGATCGCCCAGTAGGTGTTCCCCGTCGCGTACATGAAGAACACCGACACGCTCATCAGCGCGACGGCGGAGCCGACGCTGGCGACCTCGCCCGCCAGCGCGACGCAGGCGGCGGCGATCAACAGCCCGCCAACCAGCACGATCTTGCGCGACAGGATCGGGTTCCCCGTCATGCGCAGAAACACGTCGCACACCATGCCGCCGCCCGCGAGCCCGATGAAGCCGAGCAGCCAGGGGATCGCGCTGACGAAGCTCATGGACTTGATGCTGAGATGCTGCTGCATCGTCAGGTAGCTCGGGAACCACGACAGGAAGAAGTAGAGGATGTAGGCGTAGCCGAAAAATGCGAAGGCGGTGGACAGCACGGCCGGACGGATAAGCAGGCGCCCGAGCGGCACATGCGCGCCGACGCTCGGCACCTCCGGGTCGGCGGCGATCTCGGCGAGTTCCTCGGGGCTGGTGCGCGGGTTCTGATTCGGCCGCTCCGTCACCAGCAGGATCCAGGCCGCCGCCCAGCCCAAGCCCAGGATCGCGATGACGACGAACGACACCCGCCAGCCGTATGCCAGAGCGATGAAGCCGACGATCGGGCCGGCGATCGCCCCGCCAAGCGGCGTGCCCGCGTTGGCCCAGCCCACCGCGCTGGCGTGCTGGCGGCGCGGGAACCAGTTGCTGACCAGCTTGTTGGTCGCCGAGCCGTACGGCCCCTCGCCCATGCCGAAGATCACGCGCACCAGGATGAGCGAGGCGTAGCTGAACACGAAGGCGGTGAGGCCGCAGAACACCGACCAGACGATGGAGGCGACGGCGAACACGTTGCGCCCGCCGATCCGGTCGGACGTATAGCCGCCGACGAAGCAGAACGCCGCGTAGCCAAAGAAAAACGCGCTGAACACCCAGCCGAGCTGAGACGGAGACAGCGAGAGCTGCTTGGTCAGGAAAGGGGCGGCGACCGCGATGGCGGAGCGGTCGAGATAGTTGATCATGCCGCCGAGGAACAGCAGCGCGACCACTGTCCAGCGGACCGTACCGAAAGTCCTTATGCCCGCATCGCCCGGCCGGTGTCGCGCATCAGCACATCTTGCTGCGCGCCGGTCACGCGAGCGTGGAACGCCCGGGCGGCGGGAGACAGATCGGTCGTCGGCCGCTCTTCCGGCTCGAAATTGTGGTGCGTGTCGAGGCCGCGCACGAGGGTCGCGAAGTCGCGGTCCCCCACGGTCTGGCGCACATGGGTCGGCAGGTAGCGGATGGCGAAGCCGATGCGCCGACGGTCGGACGGGTTCGGCTCGCTGCCGTGGATGAGGCGGACATGGTGCAGCGACATCTCGCCCGGCTGCAGCACGAGGTCGACCGCCTGCGATGCGTCCACCTCAACCTCGATCTCCTGGCCGCGGCTCAGCAGATTCGCGGGCGCGAACGTGTCGCGATGCTTGAACTGCTCGCCCGTATGGCTGTCGGGGATGACCCGCATCGCGCCGTTCTCGACCGTGCTTTCCGAGATCGCGAGCCATGCGGTCACGATGTCTGGCGGCTCCAGCCCCCAATAGGTGCTGTCCTGGTGCCAGGAGACGTAGCTCGGATCGCGCGCCTCCTTGGTGAAGAAGCTCGTGCCCCAGCACAGGATGTTCGGCCCGATCAGGTCTTCCACGGCATCGAGGATGCCGGGGTGGCGGATGACGTCGTTCAGCCAGGTGAACAGGAGATGGGATTTGTGGCGCAACGGGCCGGAGAGGCCGCCGCTGGCGCGCTCGTACTCTTCGAGGTGGCGACGGAGATCGGCGGCTTCCTGCGCGGAGAGCGCGCGAACCGGCGCGTAGTAGCCGTGTTCCTGATAGTGCCGCACGGCGGCAGGGGTCAGTGATTTCATCCCCGTATTTCCCCTCACATCTCTTGGCGGAAGGCTGACGGGAGGGGTTGAAAGCTGTCAAGGTGAGGAATGGGCGAGACTGTCGATCTGGACGCGTATTTTCGTCGCATCAGCTATGCGGATGCACGCACGCCGTCGCCCGCAACGCTGCGTGCCATTCATCACCTTCATCCAGAGGCGATCCCCTTCGAGAACCTCGATCCGTTGCTCGGGCACGTGCCGGAGCTCGATATCGCGTCGCTGCAGCGCAAGCTGGTCCATGACGGTCGCGGCGGATGGTGCTTCGAGCAGAACCTGCTGCTGAGCGCGGTGCTCACCGCGCTCGGCTTTCGGGTCCGGCAACTGGGTGCGCGTGTGCTGTGGGGCGGGCCGACCGATCGCGTTACCGCACGCAGCCATATGCTGCTGCGCGTCGATCTCGACGAGGGGCCGTACGTCGCCGATGTCGGATTTGGTGCGATGACGCTCACCGGCCCGCTGCGCCTGGTCCCGAACATCGAGCAGACCACGCCACATGAACCGTTCCGCCTGGTTCGCGCCGGCGATGATCTTCGCATGGAAGCGCGGCTTGGCGAGACCTGGGCCGCGCTCTACCGGTTCGACCAGCAGGCGCAATTCCTGCCCGACTACGAGGTCAGCAACTACTATCTCTCCAAGGCACCCAGCTCCCACTTCACGCATGGGCTGATGGTCGCCCGCCATGATCCCGACCGGCGACACACGATGCGCAACAATTTCCTCGCCGTGCACCACCGGAACGGGCTCACTGAGCGGCATCGCCTGAGCGACGCGGCGGCGCTCCGACGCGCGCTGGAACGGACGTTCAGGCTGCGCCTGCCCGATACCCCGGCGCTCGAGCCGCTCCTCGCCCGGTTCGCGCGAATGGAGGATTAGCGCCCATGCCCGCTTTCGTCTGCGCCACCTGCGGCACCCAGTACCCACCGTCCGACGCGCCACCCCAGGGCTGCGCGATCTGCCAGGAGGAGCGGCAATACGTGAACCCGCTCGGCCAGTCCTGGACCACCTTGGAATCGATGCGTCGCACCTATCGCAATGCATGGGGCGAGGTCGCGCCGGGGCTGTACGGGATCGGCACGGCACCCAATTTCGCGATCGGACAGCGCGCCCTGCTGCTGTGCCATCCCGAGGGCAATGTGCTTTGGGACTGCATCAGCCTGATCGATGCCGCGACCGTCGCGCTGGTGCGTGCGCTCGGCGGGCTCAAGGCGATCGCGATCTCGCATCCGCACTACTACGCCTCGATGGTTGAATGGGCGCAGGCGTTCGGCGCGGTGATCTATCTGCATGAGGCCGACAAACGCTGGGTGGTGCGCCCCGATCCGGCGATCCGGTTCTGGGACGGCGAGACGCAGGTGCTCGCGTCTGACGTCACCCTGATCCGCTGCGGCGGGCATTTCGCGGGCGCGACGGTGCTGCACTGGGCGGCTGGCGCGAACGGCGCCGGCGCGCTTCTGTCGGGCGACGTCGTGCAGGTGGGACCGGACAAGAATGTGAGCTTCATGCGCAGCTACCCCGACCTGATCCCGCTCGACGCCTCGAGCGTGCAGCACATAGCCGACACGCTCGATCGCTGGCCGTTCGAGCCGATCTACGGCGCGTGGTGGGAGCGCGTCATCAAGCAAGGCGGCAAGGCGGCGATGGATCGCTCTGTGCGGCGCTACATCGACGCGGTGAACCGTCCACCCGTCGAGCTGGACTGACCCGTGGCATGACTCCGAAACCAACCGTCGTCATCGTCGGGGGCGGCTTCGGCGGGCTGACGCTCACGCGAAAGCTGCATGGGTGCGGCGCCAAGATCATCCTCGTTGACAAGCGCAACTATCACCTTTTCCAGCCCCTGCTGTACCAGGTCGCCACCGCGGCGCTGCCGGCCGAGGATATCGCGGAACCTCTGCGCTCCCTGCTACGCCACGACCGCGACGTCTCGGTTCTGCTCGACGAGGCGGTCGGCCTCGATCTCGCGAACCGCACGCTGAAGCTGCGCGACGCGGGCGCCATAGAATACGACACGCTGGTGCTTGCGACCGGCGTGCAATACAACTACTTCGGCCATCCCGAATGGGCCGCCTGGGCCCCGAGCCTCAAGTCCCTTTCCGATGCAAGCGAGATCCGCCGCCGCATCCTGCTCGCCTTCGAGGAGGCGGAGAACACGCCGGATGCCGAACGGCGGCGGCGGCTGATGACATTTGTTCTGGTGGGCGGCGGGCCGACCGGCGTGGAGCTTGCCGGCTCGATCGCGGAATTGGCCCGTTACGAGCTGAGCCGCGACTTCCGTCGCATCGACCCGGCCTCGGCGCATGTCGTGCTGGTCGAGGCAGGGCCGAAGCTGCTGGCGGGATTCGCGGATCGCTTGTCGAATTATGCGCTGCGCACGCTCCAGCGCCTTGGTGTCGACGTGCGGCTCTCGACGAGCATCGACTCGATCGACGAGACCGGCGCGGCGACCAAGGCAGGCCACATCGCGGCCGGGCTTGTGGTGTGGTGCGCCGGTGTGCGGGGCACGCCGGTCGCCGAGTGGCTCGGCGTGCCGCGTACCCGGCAGGGGACCGTGACCGTGATGCCGGACCTGTCGGTTCCGGGCCATCCCGAGGTCTTCGTGATCGGCGATCTCGCCCACCTGCCCGTGCCGGACGGCTGCCCGCTGCCTCAGGTGGCCACGGTCGCGAAGCAGGAGGGGGCCTATGTCGCGGGAGTGATCGCCGCGCGTCTGGCTGGGCGCACGCCGCCGCCGCCCTTCCAGTATCGCGACCCCGGAGCACTCGCGATCATCGGGCGTGCGGCGGCCGTCGTGCAGATGGGCCGGCTTCGCCTGACGGGCCTTGCCGGCTGGCTGGTCTGGGTGTTCGCGCACATCTTCTTCCTGATCGGGTTCCGCAACCGGCTCGCGGTGTTCCTGGCCTGGGCGTGGGAGTGGTTCACATTCCGGCGCGGCGCCCGCCTGATTCCCGAGGAGCCGGTACGCTCGGACGCGCAGCCGCCCGGACGGTAGCATCCCGGTTTGAAACCTCGACGCGATCTCGTTTTGGAAGACGGAGGATTGTTCAATGGCCGAGGCCCGATGCAGTTGCGGTGCGCTCACAGTGACGGTTTCAGGGCCGTCAACGTTGGTTGTCGCCTGTCATTGTCTTGACTGCCAGCGGAGAACCGGCGCGCCATTTGGCATAGGCGCCTTCTATCCGGTCGACGCTGTCGCCATTTTCGGAAATGCGAAGGAGTTCACCCGTGACGGCGCAAGCGGCGGGAAGGTTCACACCTACTTTTGTCCGAGCTGCGGCTCTACGGTCTATTGGAAGTCCGACCGCGTACCGTCGCTGATCGGCGTTGCAGTCGGCGCGCTCGCGGACCCCAAATACCCGGCCCCCGTCAGATCGGTCTTTGAGCGCTCGAAACATCATTGGCTGCAAATTGGCGGCGCCGTCGAGCACTTCCCAGAAGGCAGCGTGGCACAACCCCAAACCGAGGCGCCGCCGCGCGGATAAAGGGCTTGCGTCCTTGCGGGTGGTGCGACACTAAAGCGTGTGCTTAACCAATCCTCCGCGCTCGACCTGACGTTCCAGGCCCTCGCCGACCCGACCAGGCGGGCGATGGTGGAGCGGCTGGCGCGGGGGCCGGTCTCGGTCAGCGAGCTCGCCCGTCCGTTCGCGATGTCACTGCCCGCGGTGATGCAGCATCTGGCGGTGCTGGAGACGAGCGGCCTGGTGCGGTCGGAGAAGGTCGGCCGCGTACGCACCTGCCGCGTCGACCCGCGGGCGCTGAGCCTCGCGGAGCAATGGATCAACGCCCGCCGGACGGAATGGGAGCGCAGGCTCGACCGGCTGGGCGCCTATCTCGATCAACTGCAAGCCAAAGGAGACGGCGATGGCCGCGACCAATGACATAAGGCCCCCGATGCGGCCGAAGCCGCTGGTGATCACCCGCACCTTCGCCGCGCCGCGCGCGCTGGTGTTCGAGGCTTGGAGCACGGCGGAGCACATGAAGCGCTGGTTCTGCCCGGAGGGCTTCACCGTGCCGGAGGCCGAGGTCGACTTCCGCCCTGGCGGCGCCTGCAACATCTGCATGCGCTCCCCCGACGGCCACGACTTCTGGTCGCGCGGCCGGTACCTGGAGATCGCACCGCCCGACCGGCTGGTGTTCACCACCGGGCTCGGCGAGGCCGACGCGCCGAAATTCACCGCCCATACGACGGTGACGTTCGAGGACGACATGCGCGGTACGCGGATAACCGTCCGGCAGGAATACGAGGTGTTCGACGAGGCTTTCATGGGCGCCATCGAGGGCGCTTCCGAAGGCTGGTGCACCACCCTCGACAAGCTGGAGAAGGAGATCGCGCGCATGCAGGAGGCCGCGGGCGGTCGCTCCGTCGTGCACGGCACGTTTCGCCTGGAACGGACCTACCCGGCCTCGCCCGCCGCGGTGTTCCGAGCCTTCACCGACGAGACGGCCAAGGCGCGCTGGTTCGCCAGCGATGAACGCTACGAGACGCTGGAGCGGCGCATGGACGTTCGCCCCGGCGGGCGCGAGCGTGCGAGGGGCCGCTGGCACAGTGGCATGGTCTCGACCTTCGATGCGATCTATTTCGACGTCGTGCCGGACACGCGGCTCGTCTACACGTACGAGATGCACCTCGACGACCGCAAGATCTCGGTCTCGCTAGCGACTATCGAGATTGCGGCGGCGGAGGCCGGGACACGGCTCGTCGTGACCGAACAGGGCGCCTTCCTCGACGGCTACGACGATGCCGGCTCGCGCGAGAAGGGCACCGGTTTCCTGCTGGATCGGCTGGGTGCATCGCTGTCCGGTAGCGGCTGAACGGGCGGGCTACCGTCCGCCCAGCACGATCAGCACCACGCCGGCGACGACAAGCAGCAGGCCCGGCGCATCGCCGGGCTTGAGCCGCTCCTTCAGGTAGAAACGCCCGAACAGCAGGGTGAACACGACCTCGATCTGGCCAACCGCGCGGACCAGCGCGACGTCGGTCAGCGCGAATCCGGTGAACCAGCAGGCCGAACCAGCCGAGGACAGCACGCCGACCCAGCCCGCGTCACGCCACGCTCGCACCGACTTGCGCAGCTCCTCGCGATGGCGCAGCGCCAGGAACGAGCCGTGCATCAGCGTCTGCAAGCTGGTGGTGACGAACACCAGGAACAGCGCGCGGACGAAGACGTTCGCGCCCGTCTCCGCCTGGCTCGCGAGCTTGATGAAGACGGCGGTGATCGCGAAGAAGAACCCGGCGGCGAGCCCGCTGAGCGCGGCGGGCTGGAGTGTCCCGGCGAGCAGCTGGCGCGGACGCAGGCCGCGCCCGGCGAGCGAGAGGGTCAGCACGCCGCTCACCCCGACCGCGATCCCGACCCAAGCGAGCGGATGCAGTGTCTCGTGCAGCACGATCAAGGCGATGATCGCGACTTGCGCGGCCTCGGTCTTCGCGTAGGCGGTGCCGACCGCGAAATTGCGGAAGCCGAAGGCCATGATCATCAGCGCGGTGGCGAGGATCTGGCTCAGGCCGCCCGCCGCCGCGTAGGCGAACATCCGCGGGGTCGGCGCCGGCAGTGCGCCGCCGCTCCCTGCTATGGCGATCAGCAGGAGCACCAGGGCGGATGGCACGCCATAGAAGAAGCGGATGAAGGTCGCGCCATTGACCGAGAGCACCGAACGCAGCTTCTGCTGCTTGGCGGTGCGCCAGCACTGAAACAGTGCGGCGAGCAAGGTGGCGGCGATCCAGATCGGCATACGTCGGGCAGCCTAGGGCGAGGGGGTTGCCCGTCAATGCCGCGCGCGTCAGGCTGGCGGGCATGTCCATTCGCATCGCCGCCGCCGCGCTCCCGCTCCTCGCCGTTCTGGCAACCGCGCCTTGCGCGCATGCCGACACGATTCTTGACTTGTCGGAGACCGCGCATGTCAGTGCCAAGCCGGACGAGATCGCCGCGTCGCTGCGCGCCGAGGCGACCGCAGCGACCCCGCAGGAAGCGCAGGCAGCGGTGAACCAGGCGATAGCGCATGCGCTGCAGACGGCGCACGGGACGCGGGGAATCACGATCAGCACGGGTCAGTATTCGGTTTGGAACGTTGAGACGCCGCCCGTCCACCCCGGCACAGCGCAGGCCGGCCCGCCGCAATGGCACGCCAGCCAGGGCCTCGATCTCACCGGAAAGGACGGCACCGCCATGCTCGCCCTGGTCGGCACGCTGCAAGACGACGGCCTCGCGGTGCAGTCGCTTTCCTGGCAACTGTCGGCGGAACTGATGCGTGCGACACAGGAGTTGGCGCTGCGCCAGGCGGTATCCGGCTTGCGGGCGCGCGCCGAGGAGATGGCGGGATTGCTCGGGCTGCGCTTCGCCTCCTTCCGCATGGTGCGCCTGACCCCCGAGCTGCGCCCCATGCCGATGATGATGATGCGCGCCGCTGCCGCGTCGATGCCCGCTCCGAGCGCGGAGCAGGGGCCGATCGAGGTCAGCGCCACCGTGACGGCCGAGGCGGTGCTGGTCGGGCAGTAGGCCCGTGACCCGCCGCGTCGTCGCCGTCGTGCTCGACGGGCTGCGGCGCGACCACCTTACTCCCGAGCTGACGCCGAACCTTATCGCGTTCGCGGATCGCGCCGCGCGGGCGCCGGCGTTACGCTCGATGTTCCCCTCCGCGACGCGCGTCGTGTCGGCGAGCTTCGCGACCGGATGCTATCCGGCGCGCCACGGCCTCGCGGGCAACAGCATGGCCTTGCTGGAAGACGGTGCGCTGGTGCGTCACGACGCGGGCGAGCCGGGGTTCCTGCAGCATCGGCGCAGGGTCACGGGGCGGGCGCTCGATCGCCCGACGCTCGCCGAGCGGCTTGCAGGCGGGGGCGGAGCGGAGGTGTTCAGCAACGTCTCACCCGGCGCGGCGTATGCGCATGATCCGGACGGGTTCGGCTTCGTGCACCACCGCGCCGGCTCCTTAGCGCCGGGGCGGCGCGCCATCGATCCGTTGCCGGTGGAGCTCGACATAGTAGGCGATAGCGCCATGACCGCGCGGTTCATCGACGAGGCCCCTGACCTTCGCCGCCCCGCGTTCGCGCTGCTCTGGCTGGGTGAGCCCGACCACTCCCAGCATGAGAACCCGCTCGGTTCGCCCGAGTGCCGCGCCGCCATCGCCGCTGCCGATGCGAATTTCGCCGCCGTGCGGGACGCGGTAGAGCGACGGCGCCGGCAGGGCGAGGAGGTGCTGCTGATCGCCATGTCAGATCACGGGCACCGCACGGTGACCGAAGTCGTCGACATGGACGCGGAGTTTGCCGCGGCCGGGCTGAAAGACCGGCCGGAGGACATGGACCTGATCGCGGTTAGCAGCGGCACCGCCGCGCTGATCTATCTGCATCCGTCTCGAGCGGAGCGATGCGGGAGCGCGTCGCTGCGTGGCTGCGGGAACAGCCTTGGGCCGGCGAGGTGCTGAGCGGGGAGGCACTCACATCCGTCGGCCACGCGGCCACCGGCTGCCTTGCTGGCGCGATATCGATGCGCAGCGACGACGCGCCGAACGAGTTCGGCGTGCCCGGGGCGGCCCAGCAGCGCGCCCCTATGCCGGCAAGCCCGACCGCCTCGGCCACGGCCAGCACGGCGGATTGTCATCGTGGGAGCAAATGCCGTTCCTGCTGATCGAGGGACCTGGTTTCGTCCCCGGTCGCGACACTGTCCGACGCACGGATCGTCGATATCGCGCCGACGATCCTGCGCCACTTGGACCAGACCGATTCGAAGGCGTGGATGGGCGGCGCTGCAAGCGTGACCGAGCTTATCCGTCCCTGATGCAGCTTCGCGCCGGTCCGCGTCTGCAACGACGTCGAAGTCCAGCCCCTCGACCATGTCGCGCAGCACGAACCCTCGTTCGGTCACGTCGATGACCGCGAGGTTGGTGTACACCCGCTTCACCGCACCGACTGCCGTCAGCGGATAGGAGCATTTCTGCACGAGCTTAGGCTGGCCGTCCTTGGTGGTGTGCTCCATCGTCACCCACAGCCGCTTCGCGCCGGCCGCGAGGTCCATCGCACCGCCGACCGCCGGCGCGGTATCGTTCTCGCTGGTCGCCCAGTTGGCGATGTCGCCGTTCTCCGCCACCTGGAACGCGCCCAGCACGCAGAGATCGAGATGCCCGCCGCGGATCATCGCGAAGCTGTCGGCATGGTGGCAGAAGCTCGCGCCCTGCGCGCAGGGTCACGTACTGCTTGCCGGCGTTGATCAGCCAGCGATCGATCTTGCTCCTTCGGCGGCTGCGGGCCCATGCCGAGGATGCCGTTCTCGGAATGGAACACCACCTCACGCTCGGGCGGCACGTGATCGGCGACGCCAGTCGGGATGCCGATGCCGAGATTGACGTACCAGCCCTCCGGAATGTCGCGGGCGAGCGCGATCGGCCATCTCGGCGCGGGTGAGCGGCTTGAAGGCGGCTTGCGCGGTATCGGGCATCATCTCCTCCTCAGAAGCCGGACGGGTCGCCGTACGGCACGTGCAGCACGCGAGTTCACGAAGATGCCGGGCGTGTGCACGTGATCGGGGTCGATCTCGCCCAGCTCCTTCATGTGCTGGGTCTGCACGATCGTGAGCGCGGCGGCCATCGCCATCACCGGATTGAAGTTCCGCCCAGCGCGCCGATAGGTCAGGTTGCCCCAGCGATCCGCCTCCCACGCCTCCACCAGCGCGACGTCGCCCGGCAGCGCCTCTTCCAGGACGTAGGTGCGGCCGTTGATCTCGCGTGTCTCCTTGCCCATCGCCATCTTGGTGCCGACGCCGGTCGCGGTGAAGAACGCCGGAATGCCGGCGCCGGCGGCGTGCATCCGCTCGGCGAGCGTGCCCTGCGGCACGATCTCGAGCTCGATCTTGCCGGCGCGGTACAGTGTCTCGAACACGACCGGGTCGGAGGAGCGCGGGAAGGAGCAGATGATCTTGCGCACGCGCTCCAGGTCCATCAGCCGGGCGAGGCCGATCCGCCCGACGCCGGCGTTGTTGCAGGCGACGACAAGCTCCTTCGCGCCCTGCTCGATCAGCCCGTCGATCAGCGCGTTCGGCTGGCCGACCGCGCCGAAGCCGCCGATCAGTATGGTCGAGCCGTCCTTGATGCCGTCCATCGCCTCGGCCATCGAGCGGACGGTCTTGTCGATCATGGGGTCGTTCTCCCTCGGGGGTCCCTCAGACGTAGACCGCCGCCATGCCGCCGGCCGGGTAGCGCGTGCCGGCCGCCGCGCCGCGCGGGATCGCCGCGCCGATGCGGCCGACATCCTCGGCGCTGAGCGATACGCGCAACGCGCCCAGATTCTCCTCCAGCCGCGCGAGATGACGCGTGCCGGGGATCGCCACCACGTCATCGCCTTGGGCGAGCAGCCAGGCGAGCACGAGTTGCGCGGGTGTGCATTTCTTCTCCGCCGCGATCGCCTCGATTCGCTCGATCAGTGCGCGGTTGCGCGCGAAATTGTCGCCCTGGAAGCGCGGATGCGCGGCGCGCCGTCCGTCCACTTGCGACAGCTCGCGGATGGTCCCGGTCAGGAACCCGCGTCCGAGCGGGGAGTAGGCGACGAAGCCGATGCCCAAGCTTGCGCGTCGTTTCTCGTGTCTCCTCCGCCTCTTCGCGATAGAGCAACGAGTATTCCGTCTGAACGGCAGCGAGCGGATGCACTTTGTGGGCGCGGCGGATGGTCTCCGGCCGCGCTTCGGACAAGCCGATGAAGCGCACCTTTCCCTGCTCCACGAGGCGTGCCATCGCGCCGACCGTGTCCTCGATCGGCACTTTCGGATCGATGCGGTGCTGGTAGTACAGGTCGATCGTCTCCTCGCCCAGCCGCTTGAGGCTCGCCTCGCAAGCCTGCGCCACGTATTCGGGGCGGCCATCGACGGTATTCTGCCCGCCCTCGACACGGACCTGTCCGAACTTGGTCACCAGCACCACGCGATCGCGGCGGCCCTTGATCGCGCGGCCGACCAGTTCCTCGTTATGGCCCCAGCCGTACATGTCCGAGGAGTCGAGATGGTCCACGCCCATGTCGATCGCGCGGCGGATCAGATCCTCCGACGCCCGGTCATCGGCATCGCCATAGACGCCGGAGAGCGACATGCAGCCGAGCCCGATCGCGGAGACCGAGAGCCCGCCGCGACCGAGCGCACGATGCTGCACTGATCCTGATCCCGCCATGTCCGCCTCCCCTCTTTTTCGCTCGGCGAAGTCCAGCATAATTCCGTGGGAAACGCCACGCGCGCCGGTGGCGCCGGATTGACGGCCGGCGCGCGGGGCGGGCTATAGTAATCAAGCAACAAAGAGCGTCAGCCGTGGCGAGCGGCTTGTGAAACATCAACAGGGAAGGAATGCGCCCATGGGGCAGCTTAGTCGTCGCTCGGTCATTGGCGGCTCTCTCGGACTGGCGGCCGGCGCCGCGCTCGCGCGCCCGCATATCGCGCGCGCCGCCGCGACGACGCTGACCGTATGGTGGAACCAGGGCTTCTATGCCGCCGAGGACCAGGCATTCCACAACCTTGTCGCCGCCTGGGAGAAGGAGAGCGGCAACAAGGTCGATCTCACCCTGCTCCCTGGCCAGCCGCTGAACGAGAAGATCGTCTCCGCCTTCACCAGCGGCCACGTGCCCGACCTGATGTATGCCGACAACGCGCCCGCACAGATCGTTCCGCAGATGGCGTGGGCGGGCAAGCTGCTCGACGTGACCGACGTGGTGGAGACGCAGAAATCTGAATACAGCGCGACGGCGCTCGAGGTCCGCGCGGTTCTGGAACGATATCGAGAAGAAGCGGACCTATTACGGCGTGCCGTTCAAGGGCGCCACGCTCAACATCCCGGTCTGGAAGTCGCTGGTCGAGAAAGCCGGCTACCAGGTCTCCGACATTCCGAAGACATGGGACGCCTATTTCGACTTCTTCGAGACGGTGCAGAAGAAGCTGCGCGAGAAGGGCATGCGCCACACCTACGGGCTCGGCTACACGCTGTCGACCGTGGGCGACGACCCCAACAACCTGTTCGCCCAGTTCCTGATCGCCTATGGCGGCGGCGGGATGGTGACGCCGGACGGCAAACCGCATCTCGACGATCCCAAGGTGCGGGACGCGATGATCAAGGCGTTGACCAAGCTGACCACGCCATACAAGGAAGGCTACGTCCCGCCCGGCGCGATCAACTGGGGCGATCCGGACAACAACAACGCTTTCCACTCCCAGGAAGTCGTAATGACGCCGAACGACACGATCTCGATCTCGGCGGCGGTCGCGGACAACAAGCAGTGGTATTTCAAGGACATCATGACGAGCCAGATGCCGCTCGGCAATGACGGCAAGCCGATCCCGGTGCTGCTTGGCGTCTTGCTCGGCTTCATCCCCAAGGGCTCGAACAACGTCGACGCGGCGAAGGACTTCCTCCGCTACCTAATCCAGCCGGCACACCTCAACACCTACCTGAAGGAGGCGCGCGCCCGCTGGCTGCCGGTGATGCCGAGCATCGTCAAAAACGATCCCTTCTGGCTCGACGAGTCCGACCCGCATCGCCCCCCGGCGATCAGGCAGGGCGTGCTCGGGCCGACGGTGACCTGGCCCTACGTGTTCAACCCAGCCTTTGCGCAGGTCGATGCCGAGCATGTGTGGGAGGTCGCGGAGGCCGACATCATCAACGGCATGGCGCCGGACAAGGCGACCGACAAGGCCCTCGCGAGGATCGCACAGATCTTCCAGAAATATCAGATCATCTCGTGAGAGGCTGAGCCCATGGACGGCACCTCGGTCATCGGCGATGCGCGTCCGGTTCCGAGGCGCCGCTTTGGCATTCGGCGCGCCGGACTGCACGGCTCGGACCTCAACTGGGCACTCGCGTTCCTGGTGCCCTATGTCGGCGTGTTCATCGCCTTCGTGATCCTGCCGGTCGCCTACGGGCTCTGGCTGGGGCATAACCCGTCGAGCTATCAGGCGCTTTTCGCCGACCCGATCTACGTGCGCACGCTCATCAACACCGTGGTCTTTCTCGCCGTCGGCGTGAACCTGCATCTGTTTCTCGCCCTGCTGCTGTCGGGCTATTTCATGAACCGCAACTGGTGGGTGCGCTCGCTCCTGCTGGTGTTCATTCTGCCCTGGGCGGTGCCGGCGATCCCCACATTCATCGCGATCCACTGGATGCTGAACGGCGAGTGGGGGTTCATCAACAACGCGCTCTACTTCTTCTTTGGAATCGATGGGCCGTCCTGGCTGAATTCGCCGCTGCTCGCGATGGGGGCCGTCATCGTCTCCTATGTCTGGAAGTGGACGCCGTTCTGGACGGTGATCCTGATAGCCGGGCGCATGGCGATCCCGCAGGAACTCTATGAGGCGGCCGAGGTCGACGGTGCGACCGGCATCCGCCGGTTCGTCCACGTCACCTTCCCGCTGCTTGCGAATCTCTATCTGGTCTGCACCTTGCTCTCGACGATCTGGACGCTAGGCGACTTCAACACGGTGTATTTCGTCTCGGGAGGCGGGCCCGGCGCTGCAGACTCACGTCCTGGCGACGCTCGGCATCCGCGATGCGTTCATCGTCGCCAACCCGCAACTCGGCATGGCGGCGGTGATGTCCGCGCTCCCGCTGCTGATCCCGCTGGTGATCATCCTGATGCGCAAGCTCGCAACGACGCAGGTGCAGCTGTGAGCGCGACCCTGGCCGCCGGTACCGCGGGCACGCGCGCGCGCCGCCACCGGAGCCTGTCCACCGCCGGCCGGGTGCTGATCGGGCTCGTCATACTGATCTGGACCCTGATTCCGCTCTACGCGATGGTCCAGGTCTCGCTTGAGCCGAAGGAGAACGTGTTCAACAACTTCGTCTGGCCGGTCAACGTGACGCTCGCCGGGTTCTGGACCGTGCTGACGCAGGACTACTGGTACCTCGCGCATTTCTGGCACCAGATGGGCAACAGCCTCTATATCGGTGTCGCAACCTCGGCGCTGACCCTGCTGATCGGCACGCTGACCAGCTTCGTGGTCGGGCGGATGCGGATCAAGCATGGCTGGGTGATCAGCAACGCGGCGCTGCTGACCTACGTGATCCCGATGTCGTTCCTGGCGATCCCGTTCTATCGCGTCATGCAGAGCTACGGGCTGGGCGACAACGTCTGGGCGGTGATCGCCGTCGAGGTCACCTTCGCTACCCCGTACGCCATCTTCATCTTCACCCAGTACGGATCGAGCATCCCGCTCGAGCTCGACGAGGCGGCGCGGATCGACGGCGCGTCGCCACCGCAGATCTACTGGCGCATCTACCTGCCGCTGATGGCCCCGTCGATGGTCGCGGTCGGCACCTATGCGCTGCTGCTGGCGTGGAACGAGTATCTCTACATGTTCCTGCTGCTCTCCAGCCCGAAGAATACGACGGTGCCGGTCGCGCTCGGGCAGTTCCTCAACAGCGACGAGGCGCCGTGGAACTTGATGATGGCGACAGCGATCATCTACGCACTGCCACCCATCATCATCTATTACGCCTTCCGCCGCTACATGAGCGCCGGGCTGACGATGGGTGGGGTGAAGGGGTAGGCGGCCCGCCAGCCGGCGCGGTCCTTCGGCAGGAGTGGCGATGAAGATCACGGCCGTCCGGCTGCTGCGGATCGCGGGCACGATACCCACGAACGGGCCGCTCTGGGAGGAGCGGCTGGTCCGTCCGATCGACATCTATCCCGAGTACCGCGATCGCGACGACTTCGAGGGCGGCGTCCAGGAAGGGCAAAATAGGTTTCGCATCGAGCAGCACTTCCTGCGCATCGAGACCGATCAGGGCGTGCACGGCATCGGCCGGCCCGCTCTGGGACGTGGTCGCCGCCTCCGTCGCCCGGCAGCTGCGCCCGATCCTGATGGGCCGGGACCCGATCGCGCATGAACTTTTGTGGGACCAGATGCATCGATTGATGGTGCATGGCCGCCAGGGCTCGACGATGCTTGCCATCAGCGCAGTCGATTGCGCGTTGTGGGACCTGAAGGGCAGATGGCTGGGCCAACCGGTCTATCGGCTGCTGGGCGGCCCGACACGACACGACGTGCCGGCCTATGCCTCGATGCTCGGATTTGCGGTGCGTGATCTTGGACGCGTGCAGGCCCGCGCGCAGGAATACAAGGAGAAGGGATACGCCGCGCAGAAATGGTTCTTCCGGCATGGCCCGATGAGCGGCGCGGACGGATTGCGCGCGAACGTCGCCATGGTGCGCACGCTGCGCGAGAGCCTGGGCGAGGACTACGACATCATGCTGGATTGTTGGCAGTCGTTCGATCAGGCCTATGCCGAGGCGCTCGCGGAGCGCATCGAGGAATTCCGGCCGCGCTGGCTGGAGGAAGCGGTTATGCCGGACCGGATCGAAAGCTATGCGCGCTTGCGTGAACGAATCCGGATACCGCTCGCCGGGGCCGAGCACGAATATACGCGCTGGGGATTCAAGCGGTTCATCGATGCCGGCGCGCTCGATGTGTTGCAGCCGGACATCTATTGGGCCGGCGGCCTTTCGGAAGTCCTGAAAATCACGGCGCTTGCGACGACGGCCGACCTGATCGTGATCCCGCACGGTCACTCGTCACCTGCGGGCATCCACTACTCCCTCGCGCAATCTCCTATCCATACGCCCTATCAGGAGTATCTGGTTAAGTGGAACGCGATCAACCAGCACTTCCTGGCTGATCCGATCGTGCCTGATGGCGGTGTGATCCGCGCGAACGAGGAGCCGGGGATGGGCATGGTTCTCGACGCCGATAAGGTCGAAGCCGAGGCAGAGGTGTTCGGCTGACTGGTTGCACGGCTGGAGTCAGTTCGCGGCCCCAGTGATGCCCCGCCCGGCACGCCTGGCACACAGGTGCCGCGCGGAGGTCGTTCACCCCAACAGGCGGTCCGCTCCGCTGGACGCGTGGACGAGTCCCGCAGCGCCACGTCCTGACGAAAAAATGTCTACCACTCGTCCTGTCCGCCACACCATATTTGTCCACTCACTCAGGAAAGTGCTGGTGTGACATGCAAGCCAGTCAGGAATTGACCACCCCTCCCGCCGAGGCCGCAATCTCGGAGGCGCTGGGGCGCGTGCGGGAGGCAGTGACCGACCGCAAGGAAGGGGAGCTTGCGGAAACCGTCGAGGCCGCGATCGAGGCGATCGACGCCGCCGCCGAGCCCGCCGACACGGCGGAAGGCGCCCGTCTCGCCACGCTCGCTGACGCGCTCGAGGATGCGCTCGAGGAGCTCGAGCAAGGCAAGGTCGCCTCCCTCGGACCTCTGATCGAGCAGGCACAGGTGGCGGCGCCGTCCGAGCCCGACCCGGCCGCCTGATCGCGCCGCCTATCCCGCGGCCCCGACCCGCTTCCAATAGATGCGTGTCCCCGACAACCGCCCATGCGGCGTCAGCGCGTAATCCGGGATTTCGCCCGCGAACACGAAGCCCAGTCCCTCATACAGCCCCGACGCCCCGCCCTCGCTCGCGGTGTCGAGCACCAGCAGCCATCGCCCATGCTGCGCCGCCAATGTCTCGGCCCGCCGCATCAACGCCGCCGCGACACCGCGTCCGCGATGCGCCGGCCGCGTCATCAGCTTGGCGATCTCGGCCCGGTGCGGCTGGTTGGGCGGGCAATCCAGCAGCAGCGTCACCGTGCCGGCAAGCGTCTCGTCCTCCCACGCGCCGAGCACGATCCGCTCCCCCGCTCCGCCGCGGCGAGCGAACGGTCCCAGAAGCCGCGCGCCGCGTCCGGTGCCAACGGGTGCATGAAGCTGACCGAGCCGCCGCCCGCCACCACCTCGATCAGCATATCGGCGAGCATTCCCGACAACTCGGGCGATGCACGCAGTTCCTTGATGTTCATGGCGCATCAGCTCCGGGCAAGGGCAACGACATAGGTGCAGGGTGCGCTGCTTTCGTTGGCGAGCGTCGTGTCCGCAGGCGGGCCGAAGCCCATGCAGTCGCCGGTCCGCAGGAGGTGCCGCTCACCCGCCTCGCTTACGGCCAGCGTGCCCGTCAGCACCCAGACGATCTGGCGGATACGCGCATAGGACGAGGCGGGGAACGTGACGCTGCGCCGCGCCGGCAGCTCGACGCGCACGAGCTCCACGGGATGGTCCGGCCGGCTGAACACCTGCTTGCGGATGTAGCCGGTCTCCGGGTCGCGCCAGGCCGGCTGCTCCGCCGCGCGCGACACCAGCCCGCCGCCCTCGGCGCGCAGCAGCAGCCCCGCTAGCGTCAGCTCGAAGGCGTGCGCGAGGCGCACCAGGATCGTCGCCGTCGGGCTCATCTCCTCGCGCTCGATCTTGCTGATCGTCGCCTTGGCGACCCCGGCGCGCTCGGCGAGATCGGCGAGCGACCAACCGCGCGCGTCCCGCTCCAATCGCACCCGCCGGGCGATCCTCGTGGCCGTCTTGTCCACTAAATTATCCATAAGTATCGTATAGTGGATGCGATGCCGCGATGCAACCGCTGCCGTGCCCTCCAAGGGCGGATCACCCCATCGCGCGGGCGAGGTGGGCGTCCAGGCGGGCGAGGGTGGCTGACCAGGCGTAGCTGCGCTCCATCGCCGCACGGGCGGATGGACCGAGATCGGGATAGCCGCCGTCCAGGATGGCCGCGATCGCCTGCGCCGTCGCCGTGGCACCATCAGCGACCAGGAGGTCGGTGCCGGGCGCGGCTCGAACGCCCTCGAAGGCCTGCGGCGAGGCGACGACGGGGCGGCCCATCGCCATCGCCTCCATTACCTTCGTCTGGATGCCGCGGGCCATGCGCAAGGGGCTCACGCTGACCGCGGCGTGCGCCAGATATGGCTGCACCTCGGGCACGCGGCCGGTGACATGGATGTTTGGGCGCTCGGCGAGACGGGAGACGGCGGTGGACGGGTTGGCGCCGACGATCCAGAACTGCGGCGCCGGTGAGTGGTCTGCGAACAGCGGCATCACTTCGTCGGCGAACCACGTCACCGCGTCGATGTTTGGCCAGTAGTCCATGTGGCCGGTGAAAACGAGAGGCGGTCCGCCATCGGGGAACGGGTCGGGCCACTTCGCCTCGGGCGAGAAGGCGTCCAGATCGATGCCGATCTCGTAATAGTCGATCTTGCCCGCCAACTCGGGTGCGAGATCCGCGAAGCACGCGGCCTCCTGCTGGGTGACCAATGCTGCCACGCGACTCGCCGCTGCCGCCCGCCGCTCGAAGGCGAGCAGGTTGCGCGCCTCTCGCGCCCAGACCGCGCGCATAGGAAAGCGGGCGCGTGGCGCGTACATGGCCCATTTCTGCAAGTCGACGTCCACCATGTCGAGGACGATCGGAACCGGCGCGTGCAGCACATAGGGCATCATCGCCGCGGTGTAGACCAACGCCACATCCATTCCCTGACCAATCTGGTCGCTCGTCCACCGCCGCAGCCCGGGATGGCGGAAGTAGTCGAGCATCATCGACCGGCCGGGCCGGGCGCGCAGCAGCGCCTTCAGCCGTTGCGGCATCGGCCTGATGCCAAATGCTCCGACATCGCTGCACAGGCGGCGCAGCGCCTCGACACCGTCCCAGTCCGCCGGATTGTCGACGATGCAGCCGAGGCGGATGTCGAACCGCTCGGCGAGATGGGCGATGACGTTATACGCGCGCAGCTTCTCGCCCTTGTTGGGCGGGTATGGGATGCGATGGGCGAGAAAAAGCAGCCGGGGTAATCGCGAATTCATCGGCGGGACCGGGGAACATCTGGGCCGGGCGGTGCAGCGTCCATGCCTCGGCCCCGGCATCGGTGAGGCGGACTGGATAGGTCGGATTGCCGGCGGCCTGCAAGGTGGCGATCAGACGGGCTCGGCGCTCCGGCTGCACGACGCACATCATGAAGCCGCCGCCCCCGGCGCCGGAAATCTTCACGCCGCTCGCCCCGGCGGTGCGGGCGAGCCCCTCGAGCGCCTCCGTCGCCGGCGTCACGATACCCGACGCGGTCGCCTTCTTCGCCTGCCACGACCGGTCGAGACCGGCCGCGAAGGCAGCGAGGTCGCCGTCGAGCAGTGCGTCGCGCATCGCGAACACCCGCTCCTTCAGCCAATGCATCGCCGCGAGCGCCGCTGCATCCGTCGCGACGTTGCTTGCCTGCTCGGCGACGATCCGCGCGGACTCGCGCGCCTGTCCGGAGAAGCAGACAACGAGGGAGGCTTCGAGTTCCCGCAGCACGACGGGGGCCACGCGGAGCCGGTCCACGATGGCGTCCCCGCGCGGGGGAAAGCGGATCATGTTCAGGCCTCCGTAGGCAGCCGCGTACTGGTCCTGCTGGCCGCCGATAAGGCCGAGATCCTGCCGTTCGATCGCCCACGCGAGGCGTGCCGTCTCTCCCGGGCGCCAGGGTGCGGCCGAGAAACGCCGCATAGGCCTGGATCAGCGCGACCACCAGGGCGGAGGAAGAGCCGAGGCCGGAGCCGAGCGGCGCGTCCACGGCGGTTGCGACGCTCAGCGCGAGCGGCGTGCCGCCGTTGAAGTCGCGCATCATCCGCTCATAGACGCCGCGGTGGAGCGCAAGGCGCGACCCCGGCAGCCGCGCGGCGGGCGCCAGCGTCTCGCGGCGATCAAGGTCGCCGGCGTCGAACACCAGAAGCCCGTCGGTGCGCGCCGCGACGGAGGCGAAGGCATAGCGGTCGATGGTGGCGTTGAGGACAGCGCCGCCGAACCGCCCGGCATAGGCCGGCAGGTCGGTCCCCCCGCCCGCGAGGCCCAGCCGCAGCGGTGCGCGTGCCCGCGCGAGGCGGGTGTCGGCGTGAGGCGCGGAAACGGGGCGCGGCATCGCCTGCACGGATAGCTTGCCAAGGATGAACAAACCGCTATCAGGCGGGCATGAGGACAAGCGACGCCGACTGGGCCGGCGGCTACTTCGCACGCTCCGTCGCCGCGGCGACGGCGCTCGCCGAGGATGCGACCGTCCGGACGGTCATCGCCGACATGGCGCGGATCACCATCGCGGCGATGCAGACCGGCGGCAAGCTGATGATCGCGGGGAACGGCGGCAGCGCCGCGGATGCGCAGCATATCGCGGGCGAGTTCGTCTCCCGCCTGATGTACGATCGCGTGCCGCTACCGGCGATCGCGCTGACGCCGGACGCGGCGGTGATGACGGCGTCGGCCAACGACTACGGCTACGAGCATGTCTTTGCCCGTCAGGTCGCGGCGCTCGGCCGGCCCGGCGACGTGCTGCTGGCGATCTCCACCTCGGGCCGCTCGGCCAACGTGCTGCGCGCGCTGGAAACGGCGAAGGAGCGTGGCTTGTACCGCCTTGGATTCACCGGACGCACCGGCGGGCAGATGGCGGCGTTGTGCGAGCCGGTGCTGCGCGTGCCGGCAGACGAGACGGCGATCATCCAGCAGCTCCACATCACCGCCGCGCATGTGTTCTGCGGCCTGGTGGAGCGCGCGCTCTGCCCGCCGCCCTGATCCGCCAGTGCGTGATCCTCGCCGGCGGGCGGGGAACGCGGCTCGGGGCGCTCGCGGGTGAGGTGCCGAAGCCGGTGCTGGCGGTCGGCGGCGTCCCGTTCCTGTTCTGGCCGATGCGCGAGATGCAGCGCTTCGGGATCGAGCGGTTCCTGATCCTCGGGGGGCATCTCGCACCCGCGCTGCGGCGGGAGATGGAGCGGCTCGTGCCGATGCTGCCGAAGCCCGCTGAAGTGGAGGTGCTGGTCGAGCCGGCGCCGGCCGGCACGGGCGGAGCGCTGTTTGGTGCCGCGTCGCAATTGGAGGAGCGCTTCCTGCTGTGCAACGGGGATTCGTTGCTCGATGCGAACCTGGCGGCGCTGTTGGGCGTGGAGGAGCCGGGGGTGCTGGCCCGGGTGTTGCTGCGGCGCGTGGAAGATGCGGGGCGGTATGGCGTGGTGGTGCTTGGAACTGGGCAGCTTCCCCCCTCACCCGGCCTCTCCCCCGCGCTGCGGGGGGAGAGGGGAAGAACTCATCACCCTCTCCGCCCCTTGGCGCGGAGAGGGACGGGGTGAGGTGGGGTTACTTGGGCGGGGTAGTTCGTGACGACCACGTCACCGCCTTCCGCGAACGCCCCGACGCCCCCGGCTCGGCCCTCGTGAACGCCGGCATCTACGCCATGGATCGGCGCATCCTCGCCCGGCTGCGCGATACATGCTCGCTCGAACGCGACATCCTCCCCACGCTCGCCGCCGAGGGCGTGCTGCGAGGGACCGTCGCGGAGGGCTGGTTCATCGACATCGGCATTCCCGACGACCTCGCCCGCGCACGCGCCGAGCTCCCCGCCCGGCTCGCCCGGCCCGCCCTGTTCCTCGACCGCGACGGCGTGCTGAACCACGAGCTCGGCCATGTCGGCACGCGCGAGCGCTTCATCTGGACCGCTGGCGCCCGGGAAGCGGTGCGGCGCGCGACCGAGGCGGGGTGGCACGTCTTCGTCGTCACCAACCAGTCGGGCGTGGCGCGCGGCTTCTACGACGAGGACGCGGTGCATGGACTGCTGGGCTGGATGGCGGACGAAATCCGCGCGGGCGGCGGCACGATCGACGACGCCCGCTTCTGCCCGTTCCACCCCGAGGCGCCCTTGCCCGCGTACCGGCGCGCCAGCGACTGGCGCAAGCCCGGTCCGGGAATGCTGCTCGACCTTGCTGCGCGCCTGGTCGCTCGATCCGGCGCGCTGCGTGATGGTGGGCGACAACCAGACCGACATGCAGGCCGCCGCCGCCGCCGGGATGGAGGGCCACCTGTTCCCCGGCGGCGACCTCGACGCCTTCGTCGAGCCGATCCTCAGGCGGCGTTGCGCAGCCCGCCCATGACGTGACGGGCGAAGATCTCGAACAGTCGGCGCGTCACCGGCCCCACCTTGCCGTCACCCACCGGCTCGCCGTCGAGCTTCACGATCGGGCGCACGAAGCTGGTGGCGCTGGTCAGGAACGCCTCCCGCGCGCGGCGCAGCTCCGGCTCGGAGACCGCGCGCTCCTCGAATTCGATCCCTTCCGCCTGTAGCTCGGCGATCAGCGCGCCGCGGGTGCAGCCGGGCAGCACCGCGTGATCCAGGTGGCGGGTGCGCAGCCGCCCCTCGGCATCGACGACCCAGATCGTGGTCGAGGCGCCCTCGGTCAGCATGCCGTCGCGGATCATGAACGCCTCCGCCGCGCCCTTCTCCCGCGCCGCCTGCTTGGCGAGCACGTTGGCGGTCAGGCTGACCGTCTTGATGTCGCAGCGCTCCCAACGCTGGTCGGGATGGGTGATGGCGCTCGCCGCCCATGCCTCGGGATCGCGCGGATAGGGCGGCGTGCGGCGGGAGGTGATGACGATGGAGGGCGGGATCGGCTTGGCGGGGAACGCATGGTCGCGCCGCATGACGCCGCGGGTGATCTGCATGTAGACGATGCCGTCCGTCACCCGGTTGCGCCGGGCGGTCTCGGCGAGCACCCGGACCAGCGCCGCCCGGCTCATCGGCGGGGTCAGCCGCAGCTCCCGCAGCGAGCGCTCCAGCCGATCGAGATGCAGGTCGGCATCGATCATCCGCCCGCCGTGGAGGTAGATCACCTCGTAGATGCCGTCGGCGAACTGGTAGCCCCGGTCCTCCACGTTCACCGCCGCCTCGCGCTGCGGGACGTACTGGCCGTTGACATAGGCGATTCGGCTCATGCTCGGGTGCTCTCCGGGTCGGGCGCGCCCGCATCGTCTCACGCCCGCCGGGAGACGCAAGCGCCCTCGCGCGCGGCGACCGGCCGCGCCATATAGGGAGCACCCGCGAAAGGACCCTCCGTGCCCGACACCATCCAGCCAGACGCCATCCGCCTCACCCGCCTGCCTTCCGGCCTCACGATCGTCACCGAGCGCATGGAGCGGGTCGAGAGCGTCTCCTTTGGCGCCTATGTCGCCACTGGCTCGCGCAACGAGTCAGAGGCGGAGAATGGGGTGTCGCATTTCCTCGAGCACATGGCCTTCAAGGGCACCGAGCGGCGCAGCGCGGCGGAGATCGCCGAGGAGATGGACGCCGTCGGCGGCCACCTGAACGCCTACACGGCGCGCGAGCAGACCGCCTACTACGCCAAGGTGCTGAAGGAGGACACCGCGCTCGCCGCCGACATCATCGGCGACATCCTGACCCATTCGACCTTCGATCCCGAGGAGCTGGAGCGCGAGCGTGGCGTGATCCTGCAGGAGATCGGCCAGGCCAACGACACGCCCGACGACATCATCTTCGATCACTTCCAGGAGCAGGCCTATCCCGGCCAGTCGCTCGGCCGCCCGGTTCTCGGCAGCGAGGACACGGTGCGGGCGATCTCCCGCGCCTCGCTGATGGGCTACATGCGCCGCCATTACCCGGCGTCCAACGTCGTCGTCGCGGCGGCTGGCGCGATCGAGCACGACCGGATCGTCGATCTCGTGCAGGCCCATTTCGGCGACCTCGCGACCGAACCCGCGCCCGCTTCGGGGGCGGGACACTACGCGGGCGGCGAGTTCCGCGAGGACCGCGACCTCGACCAGGTCCATATCGTCCTGGGATTCCCGTCCGTCGCCTTCCAGGACCCGGACTTCCACCCGACCCTGCTGCTGTCCACGCTGCTGGGCGGCGGCATGTCCTCGCGGCTGTTCCAGGAAGTGCGCGAGAAGCGCGGGCTGGTCTACTCGATCTATTCCTTCAGCGCCCCGTTCAAGGACGGCGGCCTGTTCGGCGTCTACGCCGGCACCGGCGAGAGCGAGGCGCAGGAGCTGATCCCGGTCACGCTCGATGAGCTGCGCAAGGTGCAGAGCGAGGTGACCGACGCCGGAACTCTCGCGCGCACGCGCCCAGGCCAAGGCGGGGCTGCTGATGTCGCTCGAGAGCACCGGCAGCCGCTGCGAACAGCTGGCGCGCCAGATCCAGGTGTTCGGCCGCGTGGTGCCGGTCGCCGAGACGGTCGCGAAGATCAACGCGGTGGACCGCGAGGCGATCCAGCGCGCCGCCGCGCGGCATTTCCGCGCCGCGCCGACGCTGGCCGTGCTCGGCCCGGGAGAGCGGGTGCCGAGCCTCGAGGATGTCGCGGAGACGCTGCGAGCCTGACTTTTCAACGATTCCCGGGACGGCCAGAATAGCGCCATGTCGCGCCGCCTCATCGAGGTCACGCCCGATCTGATGCTGCGGGCCTACCGCGCCGGGCTGTTCCCGATGGCGGAGACACGCCAGGGCGACCGGCTCTACTGGCTCGATCCCGAGCGGCGCGGCGTCTTGCCGCTCGATGCGTTCCACGTCCCGCGCCGCTTGCTGCGCACGGTGATGGGGGGCGGTTTCTCGGTCACGGCCGATTATGACTTTGCCGGCGTGATCGCTGGCTGCGCCGCCGCTGGGCCGGGCAGGGCCGATACCTGGATCAACCCGCAGATCGAGGCACTGTTCATCGAGCTGCACCGAATGGGCGCGGCGCACTCGATCGAGTGCCGGCGAGATGGCGAGTTGGTCGGCGGGCTCTATGGCGTGGTGCTTGGCGGCGCCTTCTTCGGCGAGAGCATGTTCAGCCTGGTGCGCGACGCCTCCAAGGTGGCGCTGGTGCACCTGATCGCGCGGCTGCGCGCCGGGGGCTTCATGCTACTCGACACGCAATTTGTCACCGCGCACCTAATTCAATTCGGCGCGCATGACATCCCGCGCGAGGAGTATCGCGCGCGGCTTGGCGCGGCGCTGGACGTCCCGGCGCGATGGATCGCCGAGCCCGACACGGGGATGGTGGAGCACGAGATACGCGCCCTGGGCGCGCAAAAGGGAGAGGCTGCGTGAAAACATGGTTGCTGGCCGGCGCGATGGTGGCTTGCTGCTCGTCCGCCTTCGCCGATTTGCCCCCGTTGCACCCGTCGCGCGATGTCGCGGTTGTCTATCGAGCCGCGGGCGCCACGGAGAAGGACGGCGTCCCTCAGGCACGTATGGTCCGTCTCTATTGGGGGGAGAACGGCCAGGCGCTGCGCGTGGAGGTCGAGGGACAGCCGATGGTCGCCCTCGTCGATTTCAAGCACGGCCGGATGGCGATGCTGATCGAGCCGCGCAAGATCATGGTGGAAACCAAGCTCGATCCCAGGATGGTGCCTGGCTTCGTGCTGCCCGCCGACGCCAAGGCGGTGCGCGACGGCACCGACACGGTCACAGGGCTGACCTGCGACGTCTGGCGCCTGAGTGGGCCGCACGGGAAAGGAACCGCCTGCGTCACGGCGGACGGCGTGGTGCTGCGCGCGGCGGGCAGCGCCGAGCACGGCGCGGGTGAGCTGGAGGCGATCTCTGTCGCCTACGGCCCGCAGCCGGCGTCCCTGTTCACGCCGCCTTCCGACTTCGCCCGGATGGACCTGCAGCACCCCCGGCGGTAGGTCTTCCGGCACGAGAGGAGTGCAGCATGCTGAAGCTTGGCTACAAGGCGTCGGCGGAGCAGTTCGCCCCGACCCAGCTCCTGGGCTTCGCCGAACTTGCCGAGTCGTGCGGGTTCGACAGCGTCTTCGTCAGCGACCATTTCCAGCCCTGGAAGCACACCGACGGGCACGCGCCATTCGCCCCCGCCTGGCTCGCCGCGCTGGGCGCGCGCACGGGCGGCATCATCATGGGCACGAGCGTGCTGACGCCGACCTTCCGCTATCACCCGTCGGTCGTGGCACAGATGTTCGGCACGCTGGGCGCGATGTTTCCCGGGCGGCTGGTGCCTGGGGGTCGGAACGGGAGAGTCGCTCAACGAGGTGCCGGCGACCGGCATGGAGTGGCCCGATTTCAAGGAACGCTTCGCCCGTTTGCGCGAGGCGGTGCAGCTCATCCGCAAGCTGTGGTCCGAGGAGCACCTGAGCTTCGAGGGCACCTACTACAAGACGCGTGATGCGACGATCTACGACCGGCCCGGCAAGCCCCTGCCGATCTACGTCGCCGCCGCCGGGGCGCTGGTCGCGAAATATGCCGGGCGGCAGGGCGACGGCTTCATCTGCACCAGCGGCAAGTCGTGGTCGCTCTATACCGAAACGCTGCTGCCGAATGTCGCCGAGGGCCTGAAGGCGGCCGGGAAATCCGACGAGGGCTATGACCGGATGATCGAGATGAAGGTCTCCTTCGACAACGACAAGGCGCGCGCGCTGGAGGATACGCGCCACTGGGCGGCGCTCGCGCTGACGCCGGAGGAGAAGGTGTCGGTGCACAACCCGGTCGAGATGGAACGCCTCGCCGCCGAACTGCCGGTCGAGCGCGCGGCGAGCCGGTGGATCGTGTCATCCGATCCCGATGAGCATATCGAGAAGATCCGACCCTATGTCGAGCTGGGCTTCAGCCATCTCGTGTTCCACGCGCCGGGACCCGATCAGGAGCGCTTCCTGCGACTCTATGCGGCGCAGATCCTGCCCAAGCTGCGGCAGCGGTTCGGGTGAGCTTGCGGCGGCCCCCTCCCCCCGCCCCCCGCCCGCAAGGGGAGGGGGTGGTCGCCCACACCTCCCGAACGACTCCCCCTCCCCTTGCGGGAGGGGCTAGGGGAGGGGTCGAACTTTACGCGCTCTCCGACTTCCCGCTGGTCCGCCCGGGTGACGACCTCGCAGCGCTGATCGCGGATGGGCTACGGCGCGCGGGGATTTCCCTGCGTCAATCCGACAGCGTCGCGGTCGCGCAGAAGATCGTGTCCAAAGCGGAGAACCGGTTCGTGGCGCTCGCCGACGTCACGCCGTCCGCCGAGGCCCGCGCGCTTGCCGCTGAGGTGGGCAAGGACCCGCGGATCGTCGAGGTGATCTTGTCCGAATCGGTGCGCGTCGTGCGCCATCGCCCGAACCTGATGATCATGGAGCACCGGCTCGGCCTCGTGATGGCGAATGCCGGCGTCGATCACTCCAACATTGCGGCACCCGGGGAGCCTGAGCGTCTGCTGCTGCTGCCGCTCGACCCGGACGCGAGCGCGGCGCGGCTGCGCGAGGGGCTGGCAGCGCGCTGCGGCGCCGCGCCTGGCGTGCTGATCACCGACAGCTTCGGCCGGGCATGGCGGCGCGGTACGTGCGGTGTCGCGCTCGGCGCGGCGGGCATCGCCTCGCTCATCGACCTCCGCGGCAAGCCCGACCTGTTCGGCCGCACGCTGGAGGTGACCGTCGTCGGCCACGCCGACGAGATCGCCGCCGCCGCCGGGCTGGTGCAGGGCCAGGCGGGCGAGGGCACCCCGGTCGTGCTGGTGCGCGGCCTGCGCACGGCCGCGCCGCATGTGCCGGCGGCCGAGTTGGTGCGCCCGGCCTCGGAGGACCTGTTCCGGTGATCGTGGCACTCTCCGGCGGGATCGGCGGTGCGAAGCTCGCGCTCGGCCTGTCGCGCGTGCTGCGGCCGGGCGAGCTGACGGTCATCGCCAATGTGGGCGACGATTTCGAGCATCTGGGCCTGTCGATCTCGCCCGATATCGACACGCTCACCTATGTGCTGGCCGGGCTCGACAATCAGGAGCTGGGCTGGGGACGGCGCGACGAGACGTGGTCCTTCATGGAGACGCTCGCCGAAGTTGGCGGGGCGACGTGGTTCCGGCTTGGTGATCGCGACCTCGCGTTGCACATCGAGCGGACGCGGCGCAAGGCGAACGGGGAAGCGCTGTCGGCGATCACGCGCGACGTCTGTGCGCAGCTCGGTATCGCGGCGCGCATCCTGCCCGTGACTGACGATCCGGTGCGTACGCGCGTCGACACGCCGGAGGGGTGGATGGACTTCCAGCCCTGGTTCGTCGGACGGCGCGCCGAGCCCGCAGTGCGCGAGGTGGCGTTCGCGGGTGCAGCGGCGGCGCGGCCGCTTCCCGAGGTGATGGCGGCGATTGCCGAAGCGGAGGCGATCGTGATCTGCCCGTCCAACCCGTTCATCAGCATCGAGCCGATGCTCGCGGTGCCCGGGTTCACCGATGCATTGCGCGCGGCCCGCGCACCGGTGGTCGCGGTGGCGCCGATCATCGGCGGGCAGGCGGTGAAGGGGCCGACGGCGAAGATGATGCGCGAGTTGGGCACGCCGCCCAGCGCGCGCGCGGTGGCGAAACGCTATGGCACGCTGCTCGACGCCTATGTCGCTGACGAAGCGGACGCCGGCACGCTGGACGGGCTGCCCTGCCGGGTCGTGCTGGCACCCACGCTGATGCGCACGCTCGCCGACAAGGAGGCGCTGGCGCGGATCGTGCTGCGCGCCGCCGCTGATTTCCAATGAAGGATGGGGTGTGGGCCGCGGTGCCGGTCAAGGAGTTCGCCGGCGCCAAGCAGCGCCTGTCGCCGCTGCTGACGCAAGCGCAGCGCCTCGCGCTGGCGCCCGCGATGCTGGAGGACGTGCTGGCGGCGCTGACCGCCGCGCCGTTGGCCGGTGTGATGGTGAACACACTCGAGCCTGTCGCGCAGACGCTCGCCCGCCGCTACGGTGCACGGGTTGTGACCGACGATGCGCGCGGCGGGCACACCGGTGCGGTGGCGGCGATGGCGGCGATCCTTGAGCGGGAGGGCGCGGAGGGCATGCTGACGTGTCCGGGCGACATCCCAGCGATTACCGGGGCCGAAATCTGTTCAGTGCTTCGCACGCATGGCGAGACGCCGGCGTTCACCATCGTGCCCGCGCATGACGAGCGAGGCTCGAACGCGATCCTGATCTCCCCCCCACAGGCAATGCCGCTCAGCTTCGGCGATGACAGCTTCCTGCCGCATCTCGACACCGCGCGTGCGCACGGAATGTGCCCGCGGATCGTCTATGCCGAGGGGATCTCGCTCGACATCGACAATCCCCAAGACGTGCGGCGCTTCATGGCGGCGCCGTGTGCACGCGCGACGCGCGCCTATGCGTTGTTGAAGGAGTTCCTGGCGTGAGGATCGTCTGCATCGGCGGCGGCCCGGCCGGGCTCTATTTCGCCATCCAGATGAAGCGGCGCGACCCCTCGCATCGGATCACGGTGATCGAGCGCAACCGGCCCTACGACACGTTCGGCTGGGGCGTCGTGTTCTCCGACGAGACGCTGCGCAACCTGGAGGGCGCCGATCCGCCGTCCAAAGACGAGATCATCGACAGCTTCGCCCATTGGGACGACATCGACATCCACTTCAGGGGCCGCGTCATCACTTCCGGCGGACACGGATTCAGCGGCATCGAGCGCAAGCACCTGCTGAACATCCTGCAGCACCGCGCCGAGCAACTCGGCGTTGAGCTGGTGTTCGAGCGCGAGGTCGCCGACATCACGGAGTTCAGTGACGCCGGGCTGATCGTCGCCGCCGACGGCGTGAACAGCCGCATCCGCACCCGCTATGCCGACCATTTCAAGCCGCAGATCGACATCCGGCGCAACAAGTTCGTCTGGCTCGGCACGCACCGCATCTTCGCCGCCTTCACCTTCATCTTCGTCGAGACCGAGTTCGGCTGGTTTCAGGCGCACGCCTATCGGTTCAACGCGGACACCTCGACCTTCATCGTCGAGACCACCGAGCAGGTATGGCGGGCGGCGGGACTCGACACGCTGGACGCGGCGGGAACGATCGCATTCTGCGAGCGGCTGTTCGCGCCGTGGCTCGACGGGCATCCGCTGCTCGCCAACCTGGCGCATCTCAGCCACTCGCCCTGGATCAGCTTTCCGCGCGTCGCCAACGAGACCTGGGTGATGGGCAATGTCGTGCTGATGGGCGACGCCGCGCACTCGGCGCATTTCTCCATCGGCTCCGGTACCAAGCTCGCGCTGGAGGACGCGATCGCGCTGGCGCGTGCTTTCGACGCGTATCCCGCCGACGTGCCGGCCGCGCTGGCCGCCTACGAGGCGGAGCGCAAGATCGACGTGCTGCGCATCCAGAGCGCGGCGCGCAACTCCACCGAATGGTTCGAGAACGTCGCCCGCTACACGAAGCTGGAGCCGGAGCAGTTCGCCTATTCGCTGTTGACCCGCAGCCAGCGCATCAGCCACGAGAATTTGCGCCTGCGCGACCGGCCGTGGCTGGAGGGGATGGAAGGCTGGCTGGCCGAGCGCGCCGGCGTGGACAGTAATCAGCGGGTCCCGCCGATGTTCCTGCCGTTCCGGCTGCGGCAGATGCGGCTGAATAATCGGATCGTGGTCTCGCCGATGGCGACCTACAGCGCGGTGGACGGGATGCCGAACGATTTCCACCTCGTGCATCTCGGCGCCCGCGCGCTGGGCGGGGCGGGTCTGGTGTTCACCGAGATGGTGTGCGTGACCCCGCAAGGCCGCATCACTCCCGGCTGCGCCGGCATATGGGACGAGGCGCAGATGCGCGCATGGCGGCGCATCGTCGAATTCGTGCACAAGCAGTCCGAGGCGCGGTTCTGCTTGCAGCTCGGCCATTCGGGACCGAAGGGATCGACGCAGCTCGGCTGGGAGGAGATGGACGCGCCGCTGCCCGAAGGGAACTGGGAGGTCATCGCGCCATCGCCGGTGCCGTGGAGCAAGCGCAACCAGGTGCCGCGGCCGATGAATCGAGCCGACATGGACGCGGTGTGCGAGGCGTTCGTGGCGGCGACGAGGTTCGGCGAGCAGGCCGGGTTCGACATGCTGGAGCTGCACGCCGCGCACGGCTACCTGCTGTCGGCCTTCATCTCGCCGCTGACCAACCGGCGCGAGGACGAGTACGGCGGCGCGCTCGAGAACCGGCTGCGCTATCCGCTCGAGGTGTTCCGGGCGATGCGCGCGGTGTGGCCGGCGGGCAAGCCGATGTCGGTGCGCATCTCCGCGACTGACTGGGTCGAGGGCGGCATAGACGCCGAGGACGCGGTGCTGATCGCGCGCGCGTTCCAAACCGCGGGCGTCGATCTGGTGGACGTGTCAGCGGGCCAGACCTCGATCGAGGCGCGACCGGTCTATGGGCGGATGTTCCAGACGCCGTTCGCCGACCGTATCCGCAACGAGGCTGGCGTGCCGACGATGGCGGTGGGCAACATCACCGAGCCCGACCATCTGAACGCGATCATCGCCGCTGGCCGCGCCGACCTCTGCGCGCTCGCCCGTCCGCACCTCAGTGACCCCCATTTCGCCCTACGCGCGGCGGCGGGGCTGGGCTTTGCCGCGCAGTGGTGGCCGCTGCAGTACCTGGCCGGCAAGGCGCAGGTGGAACGGTTGGCGCGGCGGGGGGATGCTGACTACTCTGCGGTGATATGAAACCCTCACCCTCCCACGCCGATGGCGCGGGTCCCACCCTCTCCCGCAGCGCGGGAGAGGGTGCCGAGCACAGCGAGGCGGGTGAGGGCCTGCGCGCCATCATCACCGGCGGCGGCAAGGGCATCGGCCTCGCGATCGCGCGCCGGCTGGCCGCCGATGGGTGCGCGGTCGCCATCATCGGCCGCGACGGGGCGGCGCTGGAGCGGGCGGCGGGCGAGATCGGCGGGCGTCACGCCATCGCCGACGTCACCGACCGCGACGCGCTGCGCGACGCGATGGCGGCATTGGGGCCGTGCGATATCCTGGTCAACAACGCCGGCGCCGCGCTGTCCAAGCCCTTCCTCAAGCACAAGCCGCGCGACTTCCAGGCGACGCTGGCGGTGAACCTGCTGGGCGCCGTCACCGCCTGTCAGGCGGTGCTGCCGGGCATGCGCGAGCGCGGCTTCGGGCGCATCGTCAACGTCGCCAGCACGGCGGGACTGAAGGGCTATCCCTATGTCGCCGCATATGTAGTTGCGAAGCACGCGCTGATCGGGCTGACGCGCGCGCTCGCGCTGGAGACGGTGAAGGACGGCATCACCGTCAACGCCGTCTGTCCCGGCTTCGCCGACACCGAGATGACCGCGCGCTCCGTCGCCACGATCACGGCGGCGAGCGGACGCTCGGCGGAGGAGGCGAGGGGTTTGCTCGCGCGCAGCAACCCGGCCGGCCGGTTGATCGCGCCGGAGGAGGTGGCCGATGCCGTCGCCTTCCTGTGCCGGCGGGAGGCGGCCGCGATTACCGGCCAGGCAATCGCCGTCGCATGTGGGGAGGTGTGAGATGACGCATCAGGTGCTGCAACCGGCGGGCTGGCCGCGCCCGCGCGGCTACGCCAATGGCATCGCCGCCGAGGGTCGGATGGTGGTGCTTGCAGGGCAGATCGGCTGGGATGCGCAGGGGCGTGCGGCCGAGAGCCTACCAGCCCAAATCGGCCAGGCGCTGGCCAATATCGTGACTCTGCTTAAGGAGGCAGGCGCCGGCCCGGAGCATCTGCTGCGCCTAACCTGGTACGTCACGGACATGCGCGCCTGGCGCGAGCAGCAGCCGGCAATCGGCGCCGCCTATCGCGAGGCGATGGGCAAGCACTTCCCGACAATGTCGGTGATCGGCGTCTCCCAGCTCGTGGAGCCGGAGGCGCTGGTGGAGATCGAGGCGATCGCGGTGGTGCCGGCGGATACTTGACCCCGAAACCGCCGGGACGGACACTTACGCGCCCGCGAAACGGGCCAAATCAGCGCGCTGGGAGAATGTCATGAACGCGCCTCGTCTGGCGGCGGTGGCCGCACTGGGAATCTGCCTCGCGGCCGGCACCGCGCAGGCGCAGATCAAGATCGGGGCGATCCTGTCGATCAGCGGGCCGGCGGCCGGCATGGGGGTTGGCTACAAGGCCGCGTTCGACTTCTTCCCGAAGGAGATCGCCGGGCAGAAGGTCGAGTACATCGTCCGCGACGACGCGACCGACGCGAATACCGGCTTCACCATCGCGCAGAAGATGATCTCCGAGGATCACGTCGATGCGTTCATCGGCCCCTCGCTGACCGCCACCGACGCCGGCGGTCGCGCCGCTCGCCAACAAGGCGCATGTCCCGATGATCGCGATGGCGCCCTATGAATACGATCCGCAGAAGCAGCCCTACACGTTCAACGACGCCCAGCCGCTGTCGCTAATGGTCGGCGAGGTGTTCAACTACATGAAGGCGAAGGAAATCAGCACGATCGGCTATATCGGCTTCTCCGACGGCTGGGGCGATCAGGTGCTGACGGCGACCCAGAAGGCGGCGAAGGCGGACGGCATGACCATTGTCGCCGACGAGCGCTACGCGCGCACCGATACCTCGGTCGAGGCGCAGGCGCTCAAACTCATGAGCCGGCATCCGCAGGCAGTGATGATGGGTAACTCGGCGACACCCGCCGCGCTGCCGGTCGTCGCGCTGCGCCATCGCGGCTACAAGGGCGGCATCTACGGCAATCACGGCATCGTCACGCCGGCGTTCATCCGCGTCGGCGGCGCCGCGGTGGAAGGCGTGATCGCCGACACCAGCCCCGTTGTCGTCTACACCCAGCTTCCCGCCGACAACCCGGTCAAGCCGGTCGCCACCGCCTTCATGGACGAATACACCAAGAAGTTCGGCCCGCAGACCGTCAACCCGTTCGCCGGCTACAGCTACGACGCGATGCTGCTGCTGAAGAACGCGATCCCGGAGGCGCTGAAGGCAGGCAAGCCCGGCACCGAGGAATTCCGCGTCGCGCTGCGCGACGCGCTCGAGAAGACGCACGAGCTGATCGGCGTGAGCGGCGTCTACAACATGTCGCCCACCAACCATAACGGCCAGGATTCCCGTGCCGCCGTGCTGGTCGAGGTGAAGGACGGCGAGTGGCGGGCGATCCACTGAGGATCCCGAGCACGAGGTCTCCGGGCGTGCCCCTCCCCCTAACCCCCTCCCGCAAGGGGAGGGGGGACTTCATTGTGCAGTCCCCCCTCCCCTTGCGGGAGGGGGTAGGGGGAGGGGAGTCTCCATGGACTCCTTCGTCTTCCTGGCGCTTCTCCAGGACGGGCTGACCACCGGGGCGATCTATCTGCTGCTCGCGATCGGGCTGCTGATCGTGTTCTCCGTCACCCGCGTCATCTTCGTGCCGCAAGGCGACCTGCTCGCCTTCGGCACGCTGACCGCCGCCGCGCTGCAGGCGGGAACGGTGCCGGGGACGCTGTGGCTGCTGGATGCGTTATCGGGTGTCGCGCTGCTGATGGAGCTGCGGCGGGCCCCGCTGCGGGGGCTCGTGCTGTGGGGCTTCTATCCGGCGCTGGTGACGCTCGCCGCCGTCAAGCTCGGACCACATCGCATACCGGCGGTCTCGCTCCTGCTCGGCATCGCGATCATCACTCCGTTCGGCCCGCTGATCTGGCGCTTCGCGTTCCGCCCGGTCGCCCAGGCCTCGGTGCTCGCGCTGCTGATCGTCGCGATGGCGCTGCACTTCGTCCTGATCGGGATCGGCCTGGTGTTCTTCGGCCCGGAAGAGGCGAGCGTGCCGAGCCTGACGAATGCGAGCTTCGATCTCGGCTCACTGAACGTGCCGGGCCAGTCGCTGTGCGTGCTGGCCGCCGCCGCCGCCCTCGTGGTCGGGCTGCGCTGGTTCTTCGGTGCGACGGTGCACGGCAAGGCCTTGCGCGCCACCGCATCGGACCGGCTGGGCGCGCGATTGTGCGGGATCGACGGCGGCGAGGCCGGCGCGCTCGCCTTCGGTCTCGCGGCGTTCATCGCGGCTGTCGCTGGCGTGCTGATCGGCGCCGTCACGCCGCTCTCTTACGATGCCGGGTTCGACATCGGGCTCAAGGGATTCGTCGCCGCGATCATCGGCGGGCTGGTGTCGTACCCGGCCGCGGCGGCGGGCGCGATCCTGGTCGGCGTGCTCGAATCGCTCGGTAGCTTCTGGGCGAGCGCGTATCGCGAGGTGATCGTGTTCACCCTGCTGATCCCGGTGCTGGTCTGGCTCTCGCTGCGCGCGGGCACGGAGGAGGACCGGGCGTGAGGCTCACCACCCGGCGCTCGGCTCGTGCGCGACCAGGCTGCGGCGGAGCACGGCCATCGCTACGCTGAGCGCGAAGCCGATGGCGCCGATCACGACCATGCCCGCCATGACCTTGCCGGTCTCTAGCCCCGACTGCGCGTTGGTGATGAAATAGCCGATCCCGGCGTTGGCGCCGACATACTCGGCGGCGATCACCGAGACCCAGCCATAGGCGAGCGCCAATTGCAGCCCGGTCAGGATGCGCGGCAGCGCCGCCGGCAGGATCACGTGCCCGAGCAGCCGCGGTCCGGAGACGCCGAGCATCCGCGCGGATTTGAGCAGCAGCGGGTCGATGTTGCGGACCGCGTTCGCCGTGTTGATCGCCACCACGAAATAGCAGGCATAAGCGACGACGAAGATCTTGCCCCACAGCGACACCCCGAACCACACGACGACCAGCGGCACCAGCGAGAAGGGGATCACGAAGCGGAAGGACTCGATCAGCGGCTCCAGCACGGCGTGCAGCGAACGGCTGCGCGCGAGCGCGACGCCGCTCGCGATGCCGAGGGCGGCGCCGATGCCGAAGCCGATGCCCAGCTCGCGCAGGCTGGCGAACAGGTCACGTGCCAGCTCGCCCGAACGCCCCATGCCGAGAAGCTCCTGCCAGACCGCCGCGGGGCTCGCGAGGATGACGGGACGGATCCCGAACACGTTGCTGACCAGCCACCATAACAGGAGCAGCACGGCGAAGCTCACGACACCGGCACCGGCACGGGTCATCTCATCCCGCCCGGACCGCGACGGCCCAGGGAAAGAGGCGGCGCTCGACGCGCACGAACGCCCAGTTCGCGGTGTAGCCGAGGACGGCGAGAACCAGCATCCCCACCATGATCTGCGCCACGTCGAAGGCCTGCCCGCCATAGATTTCGAGCGCCCCGAGGCCCACATCGCCAGCCACCAGCTCGGACACCACGACGCCGCCCCAGGCCGCGCCGAGCGCGTAGCGCAGTCCGACCAGGATGTCGGGCGTGGCCGACATCAGCACAACCTCCGCCCGCTGCCAGGGCCGCAGGCGCAGCGAGCTTGCGACCCTGCCTGCGTCGCGATCGATCGAGGCGACGCCCTGCGCGGTGTTCACGACCACGGTGAAGAAGCTGATCAGGAAGATGATCGCCACCTTGCTCCAATAGCCGATGCCGAACCACAGGATCATCAGTGGCACCCAGACGAGCGGCGAGATGAAGCGCAGGAAGTCGATCGGCGGACGCAGGAACAGGCGGGCGAGGACCACACGGCCGATCAGGGTTCCGACGGCGATGCCGGCGAGCGAGCCGGCGACCCAGCCGCCGGCCGCCTCCTGCACGCTGGCGCCGATATCGTGCGGCAGTTCGGTGCGCATCAGCTGCACGAGCCGGGCGGCGACCTCCCATGGCGGCGGGAACAGCTCCAGGCGGGGCGAGCGGAAGATCCAGGAGAGCAGGGTCCAGCCGCACAACACGCCGATCAGCGCGACGACGCGCCCGCCGGCGGCAAGCAGCCGAGGGGAGCGGCGCGCGAGGGCGGTCACTTCCCCAGTGCCTGCTTGGCGAATTCCGGGTGCACCAGCTCGTCGATGAAGGCGGGAATGCTCGGGACGTTGATGACGTGGTATCGCTGCAGGACGCTCGCCTGCTCGACCATCGCCTGCTTGTCAGGCACCACCGCCGTCGGCGCGACCAGCCCGTGCTGGTAGGAATACTCCACGTTCTTGAGGCTGGTTTTGGAGATGGTGGCGAGTGCCTTGTACGCGTCGTCAGGCTTCTCCCGGATTAGCTGCTCCGCCCGCGCGACAAGCTTCAGCACGTCCACGACGACGTCGGGATGCGCCTTCGCGAAGGCCGGCCGCACGATGACACCGCCGCCCGGCCACGTCTTGCCGTACACGTCTGATGCGGTGGTGATCAGCTTGCTGGTTCCGGCGGTGATCGTCTCGGCCGAATAGGGAACGTAGGAGATCGCCGCGGCCACCGCGCCCCGCTCCAGCGCCGCCGGCTGACTCGGCCCGACAATGTTGAAACCCTGGATGTCGGCGAGCGTCATGCCGGCCTTGGCGAGCGCCATCTGCAGCACGGCGGTGGGCGCGGTGTTCGGCGCGACGCCACCGACCTTGCGGCCCTTGAGGTCGGCGACGCTGTTGATGCCGCTGTCCTGCGCAGCCACCAGCGCCACATAATTGGCCGAACCGTCGGCAATGTACCACATGACGCCGGGGCTCTTCGCCGCAACCTGCTCAATGCCCGACGTGTCGGCCTCGCCGAAATCGATCGAGCCCGCCGCCATCGCTGCCGACTTCAGGCGGGATGCCCTGGAGGAAGTCGTGCCAGGCGACGGCGTAGCCGGCGTCTTCCAGCCAGTGCTCGGCGCGGATCAGCTCGAGCGGGCGCAGAGCGGGGAACACGCCGATGCTGAGCGTCTTTATGCTCGGCGCATCGGCCGCTCGCACGCTCGACCCGAGGCATAGGGCGAACGCTGCCGCCACTGCGATACTGGCAAGTCTCATCGACGCTTTCTCCCTTGATTGCGCTATTGCTCAAATCACCCCAGCGCTGCGCAATGCGTCCAGCTCCATATCATCCATTTCCAACAAGCCGCGGTAGATCTCCTGGTTGTGCGACCCGAGCGCGGGGCCGAGGGAGCGGATGCTGCCGGGCGTCTCGCTCAGCTTAGGCATCGCGCCGGCCATCAGCAGATCGCCGAACTCCTCGTCGCGTACCTCAACCACAGTGCTGCGGTCGCGGTAGTGCGGATCGGTCGCGATGTCGGCGATGTTCATGACCGGTGAGGCCGGTATGTCGGCGGCGGCGAGCATCTCGATCAGCCGCTCCGCCGTGTGCGTCGCTGCCCATGCGCGAATGATCTCATACAGCGCATCCTGGTTGCGCACCCGCTCGGCGTGGGTGGCGAAGCGCGGGTCTTCGGCGAGATCGGGACGCTGCATCACCCCGGCGAGCCGGCGCAGGAGCGAGTCCGGTGCCGGCGTGGATCGCGACCTCGCGGCCGTCCGCCGTCGTGAAATTGCTCGCCGGAACCACGTTGCGATTAATGTTACCGCTCCGCTCGCGAACGCGCCCGTGCGCCGCGTAGGTCAGCAGCGCGTCCTCCGAGGCGCGGAATCCCGGCTCGTACAGCGCGAGGTCGATTACCTGCCCGCTCCCGCCATGCAGGTCGCGATGATAGAGCGCGGTCATGACGCTGAACGCGCCCATATAGGCGGTCATGTAGTCGATCACGGCGTAGCCGGAGCGCACGGATGGCCCGTCCGCCTCGCCGCTCACGTAGGTAAGGCCGGCGAACGCGCTCGCCACCCGGTCGAATGCGCCGCGCCCCCGATAGGGCCCGGTCTGGCCGTAGCCCGAGATGTAGAGGATCACCAGGCGCGGATAGCGCGCATGCAGCGCCTCCGGACCCAAGCCCCAGCGATCCAACGTCGGCGGGCGGAAATTCGTCACCACGATATCGAAATGCGGCAGCAGCCGGTGCAGCACCGCGCGTCCGCGCTCGTCACGCAGGTTCAGGGTAATCGGATTTCTTGTTCCGCCCGTCCTGCACCCATTGCAGCGAGCGCCCACCCGGAGCCGCCGCGCCACGGCGCATGAAGTCGCCCCGCCCAGGCTCCTCCACCTTCACCACCTCGGCACCGAAATCGCCGAGCATCGTCGCGCAGACGGGGGCGGCGATGATCGAGGAGAGATCGAGGACGCGGATGCCCGCGAGCGCGTGCTGGCTCATGTGCGGCTCCCTTCAGCGGACGATGCTGGCAGGCCCAGCAGCTCGAAGATGCTAGGCGGTCGTGCGGGCGAACTCTCCGCTCGCCCGGTCGTGCATCTCCGGCCCGACCTCGATCGTGCGGATGATGCGGCCCGGCCGGCTGCTCATCACGAACACCAGATCCCCGAGATACACCGCCTCCGGCACGTCGTGGGTGACGAACAGCACCGTCATCGCGCTGCGGATCGTGATGGCGCGGAGCTCCTTCTGAAGCAGCACGCGGGTCTGCGCATCCACCGCGGCGAACGGCTCGTCCATCAGCAGCACGTCGGGGTCGAGCGCCAGCGCGCGGGCGATCCCGACGCGCTGCGCCATGCCGCCCGAGAGCTCGTGCGGCAGCGCCTGGGCGAAGCCCGCGAGCCCGACACGTTCAACGAAGCCTTCCGCGCGCCGCCGTGCCTCCCGCCGCGCTAGGCCCTGCGCCTCCAGGCCGAAGCTGACGTTGGCCAGCACCGTCTTCCACGGAAACAGCGCGGGGCGCTGAAAGACGACGGCGATGCGCGCCTTGGTGCGGTCTGCATGGGGCGCGATCCGGATCGTGCCGGATGTCGCCGACGCGAGCCCGGCCACCACGTCGAGAAGCGTGCTCTTGCCACAGCCCGATGGGCCGACCAGGCAGGCGAAGGCGCCGCCGGGCACTACCAGGCTGCAATCGGCGAGCGCCTCGAGCGCGCCTGCGCGGGTGTCGTAGGTGAGGCCGATATGCTCCACGCGGATCTCGGGGGCCAGATCGACGGCCGTTTCGATCATGCCAGCGCCCCGTCCCGATCCCATCCGTCTTGAGCTATCCGCCCGGTACCGTAGAAGCTTCGCCGAACCACGGCCAGCACGGGGGAGAGGCAGACGGCGAGCGACATCGCACCATCCCCCGCGTGGCTTGGCAGGCGCGCGGCGTGGGGCACCGCCGCGGCCCTGCTCGCCTGCATCGTGGTTCCCGCGCTGCTCCCGCCGTTCTGGGTCACGCTGATGGGCTATGTCGGCATGGCGGGGATGGTGGCGCTCGGCCTCGTGCTGCTGACCGGGATCAGCGGCCAGACCTCGTTCGGGCAGGCGAGCTTCGTCGGCCTTGGCGCGTACGCGACGGCGCTGCTGAGCATCGGCGGGCATTCGCCCTTCCTTGGGCTGCTCGCCGGGCTCGTGCTGGTCGGCGTCGTCGCCTGGTTGCTCGGCTTGATCACCGCGCGGCTGTCGGGGCACTTCCTCGCGCTGATCTCGGTCGCCTGGGGGATCAGCTTCTTCTCGCTGTTCGGCACCTTGCCGTTCCTGCACGGCTTCAACGGTATCGGCAATATCCCGGCAATCCCGTTCCTCGCCGACCGGCGGGCGAATCTCGCGCTGATTTGGATACTGCTGGTGGCGCTGACGGTCGCCTCTGCGAACCTGCTCGACAGTCGCGCCGGGCGCGCCATCCGCGCGTTGAACGGCGCGCGGACGATGGCCGAAAGCGTCGGGATCGACACCGTCGCGCTGAGCCGGGCGGTGTTCGTGCTCGCGGCACTCTACGCGGGAATCGCCGGCTGGCTGTTCGCCCATTTCCAGCGCTTCATCAACCCGACGCCGTTCAGCCTGGACGCCAGCATCGACTACTTGTTCATGGCGATCATCGGCGGCATCGACCGCCTGGGCGGCGCGGTGGTGGGCGCGGCGCTGGTCGTGGTGCTGCGCGATCAGTTCAACGACTGGATCCCCCGCCTGACCGGGCGGGCCGGTGATTTCGAGCTGCTGGTGTTCAGCGTCATTGTCATCCTGCTGCTGCAGCGCGCGCCAGCCGGGCTGCTGCCGTTCTTCGATCGGTTCCTCCCACGGCCAGTACCGCGTCGGCACCCGCCGGTGATTGAGGCCGCGGAGGCGCGCTCCCGCGCATCGCCAGGATGGCGCGGAACTGCTGCGCGTCGAATCCGTAACCCGGCTGTTCGGCGGCCTCGCGGCGAACCAGGACATCAGCTTCTCGGTCCATGCCGGCGAGATCGTCGCGCTGATCGGGCCGAACGGCGCCGGCAAGACGACGCTATTCAACGTCATCAGCGGCATCCTGGCGCCGAGCGCGGGGCACGTCCGCGTGTTCGGCGGCGGGCCCGCGCGAATGAAGCCGCGCTCCGCCGCGGCCGCCGGACTCGCGCGCACCTTCCAGCACACCAGGCTGCTGGGCGGACGCAGCGTGCTGGAGAACGTCGCCATCGGCGCGCATCTGGGCGGCCACGCTGGTGTGGTGCGCGCCATGCTGCGCCTGGAACGAGGCGAGGAGCGCCGGCTGATCGCCGAGGCGATGCGCGCGGCACGTCGCGTCGGATTGGGAGATGTGCTCGACACGCCGGCCGGCGACCTGCCGCTCGGGCGGCAGCGGTTGGTGGAGATCGCGCGCGCGCTGTGCCTGCGCCCGCGCCTGCTGCTGCTCGACGAGCCTGCCGCCGGGCTGCGCTACGCCGAGAAGGAGCATCTCGCGACCCTGCTGCGTCAGCTGCGCGACGAGGGGATGGGCGTGCTGCTGGTCGAGCACGACATGGACTTTGTGATGCAGCTCGCCGGCCGCGTCGTGGTGATGGATTTCGGCCAGAAGATCGCCGACGGCCCGCCCGAGCGCGTGCAGGCCGATCCCGCGGTCCTGGAAGCCTATCTCGGCGGCGTCGCGTGACGCCGTTGCTGGCGATCGAGGGGCTGCGCGCGGGCTACGGCCATGTCGAGGTGCTGCATGGCGTGAGTCTCGGTGTCGGCGAGGGGCAGATCGTGGCCATTGTCGGACCGAACGGCGCCGGCAAGACGACGCTGATGGGCGCGGTCATGGGCCTGCTGCCGCGCCGGGGCGGTAGTGTGCTCTACCGGGGGGAGCCGGCGCCAGGTGTCGAGGTGCTGGTCGGCGCCGGCGTGATCCTGGTGCCGGAGACGCGGGCGCTGTTCGCCGACATGAGCGTCGCCGACAATTTGCTGCTCGGGGGATATGCGCGAAGGCGCGCGGGCGTGCGCGATGCGGACGAAGCGATGCGCGACGTGTTCGCCGTCTTCCCGCGCTTGCAGGAGCGGCGCACGCAGCTCGCCAGCACGCTGTCCGGTGGGGAGCGACAGATGCTGGCGCTGGGCCGCGCGCTGATGGGGCGGCCACGGCTGCTGCTGCTCGACGAGCCGAGCCTCGGGCTCGCGCCGCGCATCGTGCGCGAGATCTTCCATGTGCTGGCGGCGCTGCGCGGGCGCGGCCTGTCGATCCTCCTGGTGGAGCAGAACGCAAGGGCGGCGCTGCAGGTCGCCGATTACGGCTACGTGCTGGAGATGGGCGCGGTGTCCGCCGAGGGGCCGAGCGCGGTGCTGGCCGACGACCCTCGCATTCTTGCCACGTACCTCGGCCAGCGTCGCTTGCCGGCGCAGGCGGCGGATGGTCCACTCGGCGCATGACCGACCCCGCTCCGGCGCGACCCGCCGCCACCGTCCTGCTGCTGCGCGATGCGCCTGACGGGATGGAGGTCTTCATGGTGGTGCGCCACCATGAGATCGACTTCGCCTCCGGTGCGCTCGTGTTTCCCGGCGGGCGAGTTGATCCGCCGGATCGCGCGATTGCCGACGGTCCGCGCGGCGGGCATGTGCCGGGTGTTGTGGGCGACGACCTCGCGCTGCGGGTCGCGGGCATCCGGGAAGTGCACGAGGAATGCGGCGTGCTGCTCGCACGTCCACGCGGTGACAATGGACTGATCGACGCGGGCCGCCTCGCTGCGATGGCCACGGGGCTCACGTTTGCGGAACTCCTGGAGCGCGAGGATTTGGAACTAGCGACCGAGCTGATGACGCCGTTCGCGCATTGGATTACGCCCACGACGATGCCGAAGCGCTTCGATACGCATTTCTTCCTGGCGGTCGCGCCGGCCGATCACCTCGCGGTGCACGACGGCGCGGAGTCAGTCGACAGCGTGTGGATCAATCCCGCGCGCGCGCTGGCCGAAGCCGTGCAGGGCAGATGGAAGCTCGTGTTTCCCACGCGGCTCAACCTGCGCAAGCTCGCGCAATGGCGCGTCACCGCCGCGGCGATCGAGGCCGCGCGGACGAACCCGATTGTGACGGTCATGCCGGAGACGACGCGGACGCCGACCGGGCGGATCATGCGTATCCCGGAGGCGGCGGGCTACGGCGGATCGGTGTTCGAAAGCACCGACCCGCCGGCGATGGAGCCGCGCGCCTAGTAGTGGTACCAGCCCCAGCCGGGCCCGCCGAAGATCACCACGATCAGAAGGATGATCAGGATCAGTCCGATGAGGCCGAAGCCGCCGCCGCCGTAATATTCCCGGCGATAGCCGTAGTAGCCGCCGCCACCGAATAGGAAGAGCAAGATCAGGATAATGATCAGAAGGGTCAGCATCGGCGCAATCCTGTATAGGTCGGCCTTCGGAGATGGTGGGAAAGTGCGTCGGCTCAACGCCGCAACGATAATTTAAGCGTGAGTACCAGAGCCAGGGATCTCGCGTCGGCTCACGGTCTTGTCAGTCCGAACCCTCGGCGCCCCCCGGCAACAGGCGTGGCTATCGCGTTGACATTTCTAAAGGATACTCGCATCCCCGTAAGAGATCAGAAAGGAGATGCGCGGCGGCCATGTTGGCGGCCAGCACCATTCGCGGAGCCTTGATCGCTGCGGCCCTTGCCCTCGGACCCGGTGGCGCGGCGGCTGTCGGCTCGGACGCGGCCACGCCGGAGCCGGGTAGCTCGCTGTATCGCTACGAATCCTCGTTCGGAGGCACGTTTCACCCAAACGGGAGGACGTCGCGCGACGACGATGGCACGGAAGTGGTTCAGGCCCTGGGCTTCGGTAGCGCCAATTTCCACCCCGCGCCGGGGGAAGCGGGCGAGTTGTTCCAGCAACCGGGGCCTGCGGCGCTCTCGTCAGGCTGGGAGGCGCGCGACCCGTGGACGCCTAGTCTGGCGGAGCTGTCGCAGATCAACGGGCCGCCGATTGCCGGTTTGTTCACCTTCGATCCTGCGTCGCCCGACACGCGGTTCGAGGCGATCGCGGAGCCTGCCGCCCTACTTCCTCTTCTGGTTGGCCTCCTCGGCGTGGGGTTTGCGCGCTGGCGTCGGCGGCACCGATAGCCCGCCGGTCAGGCCACCAGCCAGCGCAGAGACCGGCGCAGCGCCGCCGTGCCGTCACGGTCGAACCAGCGTCCGTGCGCGAAGATGACGCGCTCCGGCTGTAGCGCGAGCAGGCGGGCGGCAGCCGCGGCGGCATCGGCGCGGCGGCGATTGATGACCCTGCGCAGGTAGACCGGCACCATGCCGTCTGGCGCAAGGACCCCGAGCAGCCGCGCGAGCGGGCGCATCGCCGCCGGTAGTTTCGATGGCTCCAGATTCTGCACCAGGTCGGCAAGCAACAGGGTGCGCGTCGCGCGATGGAACAGCGCGGCCTCGTGAAAGCCGCGGCCGCCCGGGATGACGACCATCTCGATCGCGCCGCCCCAGGAAGCGGGGGCGGTGTCGGACAGATCGTGATCGAGCCGCAGGCCAGCGCGATGCACCGGCCTTCTTTCCCGCAAGCCTGGAGCGGCCCAGCTCGTCGCGTCGGGATAGGCGCGCTGCCAGGCGCCGAGGAACATCCAATGGGCGAAGCTCGGCGCGACGAGATGACGCACGCTGCCGAGCGCATCGATGTCGCGGCGCAGCGCGTCCGTGAGTGGGGTGGGCGAGTGCAGCAGAAGCGTCGAGTCCGGCAGGCGCAGGATGCTCATGCGGATGGCGAACACCCGGCCGAGCACGCCGGGGAACGCGGCATCGACAATAAACACATCCTCGGCGACGCGCTTGGGCGTATCGAGGGGCGGATAGGTGGGGCCGGTCGGAGCGGCCTCACCCGCTTCGCTCAATGCGGGCTCATCCGCGCCGAGGCCGGGTGGCCGGGAACCTTGAAGCGCTTGCCGGTATCGGTCACCACCGAACCGTCCACCTTCAGGATGTTGAAGTCCTGATCAAGATAGTTTCCGACATAGAGATACTTGCCATCGGGCGTGAAGGCGGCGGCCTCCGGCGTGTTGCCAACACCGATCACCTTGATCGGCGTAACCGAGCTGCCATCGATCTTCAGCACTGTGATGACGCCATCGGGGTGATGGAACCACTTCCCTTGCAGGTTAGAGCCCTGCACGCTCGCGACTACGGCGACATCGCCGCGCGGGCTCATGGCGAGTCCCTCCGGCGCATCCGCGACGGCGATGCGGTTGATGACATGCGGATGCTCGCCGGTGAGGTCGATCACGCTGACCAGGTCCACGTTGCCGTCGGCATTGCCGCTGAAGCCGTTATCCGCAGTCAGCGCGAGCTTGCCATCCGGAGAGACCACCACGTTGTAGGGGAACGTGTAGGTCGGAAACGCGGTCTTGGTGTCGCTGATCGTGTCGCCGTCGATGTCCAGCAGCTCGATCTGGTTCACCAGGGACTTCACGGCGAGCGCGTGCTTGCCGTCCGGGGTGAACTCCACGGCAGTGATGCTGGTGCCCATCGGCAGCTCGGCGACCTGACTGACCTTGTCGTTCTCGATCTTCAGGAGACTGACCGAGTTGCCGGCACGATTGGCGATCAGCGCATGCGTGCCGTCCGCGCTGACCGCGATGCCGGAAGGCTGCTTGCCGACCGTGACGGTCTGCGCGACCGCCGGCGGGCTGGCCTTGAGGTCGATGACGAAGAGCTTATCGGTCGGCACCGATTTGAGCTTGTCACCGTCCTGCACGACGGTCAGTGAATCGGCAACCAGGCCGAGATTGCCGTCCGGCGTGATGGCGACGTTGGTGGGCGGCCCGACGACGGAGTTCTCAACCGAAACGTTGGCGACGATCTTCGGGTTCTCCGGGTCAGCAAGATCGACGATGACGACGTTGTCGTGGCCGGTCGGCTTGACGACGGCGTTGCCATGCTCGTCCCAAAGCAGCTTCTCGTCGTCGCCGACGATCATGAACGGCGCCGCATAGGCCCGGGCGAGCGGCAGGGCCGCGAGCAGCGCGGACAGTGCGACGGATGCGCGCAGGGCGCGTGACGGCATGGCTTCCTCCCTTTGTTTTCTCGCGATTGGCGAGATACCTTACCGGGATCGCACTCATCCGGCTATCCTGCGGCGGAACGCCGGAGGAGCGGGATGGCTAACCAGTTCGCGATCTGCCTTGCCTTCACGTTGAAGGAGGAGGGCGGGTTCTGCGACAATCCGGATGATCCGGGCGGGGCGACGTGCCAGGGGATCACGCTCGCGACACTGCGGAACTGGACCGGGGACGACAGCCTGGACGTGGCGGCGGTTCGCGACATCTCCCCCGCCACGGTGCAGGCCATCTATGGCGCTGACTATTGGAACAAGATGCAATGCGGGTCGATGCCGGCGGGCATCGACCTGATGGTGTTCGACATGGGCGTGAACGCGGGCCCATGGCGCTCGGTGCGCCTGCTGCAGCAGGCGCTTGGCTTCTCGCCGGCCGATGTCGACGGCTGCGTCGGACCGCAGACGCTCCGGGCGACCCGCAAGGCGGACCCGGCGGGGCTGATCGTGAATCTCGCGAATCGGCAGACGGAGTTCTATCGCTCGCTGCCGACGTTCGGTGAGTTCGGAAACGGATGGCTCGCGCGTGTGGACGCGCGGCGGCGGGCGGCAATTGGCATGCTCAAGACCGTCGAGGCATGAGAACGCCAGGACCATGATAAGCGTCGCCGCCGCCTTCGACGGCACCGCCGCGCGATTCGCCGAGCGGCCGTTCCTGCATGTGCTCCAAGAGACGGCCGACATGTACGGTATTGCCCCGGGCACGATCACCTATGGAGAGGCAGCAAAGAAGATCGCCCGGCTGCGCGCGGCGTACGCGGCGGCCGGCTATGGAACGGGGCACCGGGTTGGCCTGATGCTGGAGAACCGGCCAACCTTCTTCCTGCACTGGTTCGCGCTGAACGGGCTCGGCGTCGGCGTCGTGCCGCTGAACCCCGAGCTTCGCCCGGCGGAGCTCGCGTACCTGATCGCGCATAGCGAGATCGTGCTGTGCGTCGCGGCGGAGCGGCACTTGCCGCTGCTGAACGGGATCCCTGCGATGGCGGACGACGCGGTGCCGCCGCCTGCCCCGCCGGCCGGCACGACGGCGCCGGACGAGTGCGCGCTGCTCTACACGTCGGGCACCACCGGCCGGCCCAAGGGGTGCGTGCTGTCGAACGCGTACTTTCTGCGCGCCGGCGAATGGTACGCCAATGTCGGCGGACTGTGCGCGCTGCGCGAGGGCGCCGAGCGGCTGCTGACCCCGCTGCCGCTCGTGCACATGAACGCGATGGCCTGCTCGGCGATGGCCATGGTCATGACCGGCGGCTGCCTGATCCAGCTCGACCGGTTCCATCCCAAGACATGGTGGCGGTCGGTACGCGAGAGCAACGCGAGCATAGTGCACTATCTGGGCGTGATGCCGTCGATGCTGATGGCGCGCGCCGGAATCGCCCGAGGATCGCGACCACGCGGTGCGCTTCGGATTCGGCGCCGGCGTGGACCGGCGGCTGCACGCGCCGTTCGAGGCGCGTTTCGGCTTCCCGCTGCTGGAGGCGTGGGCGATGACCGAGACAGGTGCCGGCGCCGTGGTCATCGCCAACCGCGAGCCGCGTCACGTCGGCATGAGCTGCTTCGGCCGCCCGGAGCCGGCGGTCGCAACCCGCATCGTCGACGATTCCGGTGCCGACTGCGCGGCGGCGACGCCGGGCGAACTGCTGGTGCGCGCCGCCGGACCCGACCCGCGCGCCGGATTCTTCACCGAATACCTGAAGGACGCGGCGGCGACGCGCGAGGCATGGGAGGACGGCTGGTTCCATACCGGCGACATCGTGCGTGCGGACGAGGATGGCCACCTCTATTTCGTCGATCGCAAGAAGAACGTGATCCGCCGCAGCGGCGAGAACATCGCCGCGGTCGAGGTGGAGAGCGTGCTGCGCCGTCATCCCCTGGTCGCCGAGGTCGCGGTCGCAGCGACGCCCGATCCGGTGCGCGAGCAGGAGGTGCTCGCCTGCGTCATTCCGCGCGAGCCCGTCGCACCCACCTCGATGCGGGAGACGGCGGAGGCGATCGTGCGTGCCGCGCTGGAGCAGCTGTCGTACCACAAGGTGCCGGGCTGGGTCGCCTTCGTCGATGCGCTGCCGACGACGGCGAGCCAGAAGATCGCCCGTGGTGAGTTGCGCGCCATGGCGGAGAGCCTGCCGGGCAGCGCCGCGTGCGTCGATACAAGAGCGCTGAAGCGGCGATGAGGGACTACGCGGGCGTCGCGCTCTGCGTGCCGGTGACCGAGCCCTATGTCCGCCGCTCCGACCAACCGGCGCATTGGTTCCTGGGCCGCGCGCTGCGCCGGCTGATCGACGAGAGCGGCGTCCCGAAGGGCGCGATCGACGGGCTGTGCGTGTCGAGCTTCACCTTGGCGCCGGACACGGCGGTCGGCTTCACCCAGCATGTCGGCCTCTCGCCGCGATATCTGGAGTCGCTGCCGATGGGCGGCGCGTGCGGGATCATCGCGCTGCGCCGGGCGGCGCGCGCGGTGCAGGCGGGGGACGCCGAGATCGTCGCCTGCATCGCCGGGGACACCGCCAACGAGACAAGCTTTCGCGACCTGGTGGCGAGCTTCAGCGTGTTCGCGCGCGATGCGGTCTATCCGTACGGGGCGGGCGGGCCGAATGCGAGCTTCGCCCTGATCACCGACGCCTATATGCGCGCGACGGGCGCGACACGGGAGGATTTCGGCAACCTCTGCGTTGCGCAGCGGGAGAACGCCCAGCGCAATCCGCTCGCGCTGCTGCGAGGCGAGCTGACGCTGGATCAGTATCTCGCCGCGCGACCGATCGCGACGCCGCTGCATCTGTTCGATTGCGTGATGCCGTGCGCGGGGGCGGACGGGTTTCTGGTGATGCCGGTGGATCGGGCGAGAGCGCTCGGACTGAGATTTGTGTGCATCCTGGGCGCGATCGAGCGGCACAATGCGTTTCCGGATGATCCGGTGCAGCTGCGCGGCGGCTGGGCGATGGATCGGGATGCGCTGTGGGCGCAGGCGGGGATCGGGCCGGCGGAGGTCGATCTGGTTGAGACGTATGACGACTACCCGGTGATCTCGATGCTGCAGTTCGAGGGCCTGGGTTTTTGCGCCGAAGGAGCGGGGCCGGCGTTCGTGCGCGCCAACACGTTCGGGATCGAGGGCAGCGTGCCGCACAATACCGGCGGCGGGCAGCTCTCAATGGGGCAAGCGGGCGCGGCGGGCGGCTATCTCGGGCTAGTGGAGGCGATGCGGCAGTTGCCGGGCGTGGCAGAGGGGCGGCAGGTCGCGCCGGCGCGCCATGCGCTGGTCAGCGGATTCGGCATGATCAACTACGATCGCGGCCTGTGCTCCGCCGCCTGCGTGCTGGGGGCGGCATGATCCGGCTTCAGCGCTGCACCGAATGCGGGACGGCGCAGTATCCGGCGCGCGCGGTGTGCGTCGCCTGCCTGTCGGATGCGCTGGCGTGGGAGGAAGCGGAGGCGCTGCCGGGTACGCGTGCTCGCGCGCGCGCGTGCTTCATCACAGCAACGAGGCGCGGTTCCGTGCGGCGCTGCCGCTCGCACTGGGGCTGGTGCGGCTGGACGCCGGGCCGGTGGCGGTGTGCTTCGTGGGCGAGCGCGGGCCGGGAGAGGCGGTGAGCGTGCGGGCGCGGGTGGATGAAGCGGACGTGACCGTGCTGGAGGCAGAGTGATGAGTCTATACATCGCGCGTCATGGCCGGACTTGTTCCGGCCATCCACGACTTTCGGAACATCCAGAATAGACGTGGATTCCCGGGACAAGGCCGGGCATGACGGAGGGGCAGTTTCGCGACCGCCTCACCTACGATCCCGCGCGCGGCGAGTATCGGGATGGGGCGATCCGCTACATGATGATCCGCCCGGACGCGCTGATGGGCATGATCGCGGAGATGCCAGAGGAGGCTCGTGTCCATGCGATGGAGGCGTTCGGGCGGGCGATCCGCCGCGCAGGCGGGCACTCCGCGCGCACCTATCGCGACGCCGGCTCGGACGATCTGCTGCGCACCATCGCAGGAGACCGCGCCGCAGCTCGGCTGGGGCGTTTGGACGCTCACACGCACGGCGGACGGCCTCGCGCTTTCGGTGCGGAACAGCCCGTTCGCGGCGGGCGCCGGACGCAGCGCGCATCCGGTCTGCGCGCCGATCCGCGGCATGCTGAGCGCGGTCGGCGAGATGCTGCTGGGCGAGGTCGCGGTGACGGAGACGGCGTGCGCCGCCATGGGCTCGCCGTGCTGCACGTTCAGCGTTCGCGCAGCCCCATCCGGACCAGCAGCGGCAGCACCGTCTCGATGAAATACGGCAGCTCGTTCTTGTAGTTCACGAAGGACAGGCCGACGCCGGCGAAGCCCGCCTCGCTAATGCGGCGAAGCTCGTCGGCGATATGCGCGGGCGTGCCGATCAGCGGATAGGTGCCCGCGCCGCCGACGAAGCGCTTGCGATGCAGGCGGTACGCCTCCGGGTCGTGCGACAGCGAGAATGTCTGCTTGTTGTGCATGTAGTGATCCGCGCCCGCGGTGTCCTCCATCCGCACCGCGTAGTGCTCGTAGTAGTCCTCGGCTTCCGCCTGGCTCGGACGGCAGACGACGTGGCAGGTACTGTAGACACCGACCTCACGCCCGGTCGCGGCGGCGCGGGTGCGCATGTCCTCGACCTGGGCGCGGCCGGCGTCGATCTCGATGAAGGTGGTGAACAGGAAGTCGGCGGCGCGCGCGGCGAAGTCGCGCCCGGGCGCGGAGAAGCCCGCGTTGAGCGTCACCGGTCGCGGCTGCTGGACTGGGCGCGGCTTGCCCGAGACCGCGTGCAAGTCGTAGTACTTGCCTTTGAAATCGAAGGGCTCGTCGGCGGTGTAGACGCGCGAGAGGATGTCGAACCATTCGAGTCCCTGACCGTAGCGATCCTCGATCATCTTCTGGCCGAAGGCGGCGAACTCGTCGGGGTTCCAGCCGCAGACGATGTTGAGGCCGGCGCGCCCGTTGCTGGCGTGATCGACGGTCGCCAGCGCCTTGGCGGCGAACACCGGATGCACCATCGGGACGTGCACGGTGGCGAACAGGGCGATGCGCTCCGTCACACCAGCCAAGGCAGCCGCTGAGGTCAGTGTCTCGAAGGAGGTCTCGCGCGCGTTCGTCAGGCCGCCATAGCCTTTCCAGCGGGCGATCGGCAGATAGAACTCGAGCCCGGCGGTGTCGGCCATTCGCGTGACCTCGACGATCTCCGGCCACAGCGCGGGCCAGCGCTCGGGCACACGGGTGAGCGCCAGGCCGCTATCGGCGTTGGCCGAGAAGATGCCGAGCTTCAGGCGGTTGGGGCCGTGCATCGGGTTGGCGAGCATGGTGTGTGTTTACACCTCCGCCACCAGTTGCGCGATCGCGGCGACGCTCGCCTCCGTCGCCTCGCGATGGGGCGCGTGCCGCGCGGGCAGCAGCACGGTGCGGACCGGGGTGGGCACGAGGCGTTCGGCGAGGCGGGCATGCGCGACGGTGCCGTACGGGTCCTGCTCGCCTTGCAGGATCAGCATGGGAACGCGGATGCGGGCGAGGTCGGCGGACAGCTCGAATGCGGCGGGGAACCCTGGGTCGAGCCACGCGTCCGCCCAGCCGAGGAACGCTGCCTCGACGTCGTCGTGGTAGCGGGCGAGGCGATCGCGCAAGCCGCCGCGATAATCGCGCCTTATCGCGGCGATACTCTCGATGCAGATGGCCTCGACGAAGAAATGCGGCGCCATCAGCGCGAGGCCGCGCACGCGCGGATCGGCAACGCGCGCCGCGTGGATCGCGGCGATCGAGGCGCCGTCGGACTGGCCGACCAGCACGCAGCGCCCGATGCCGGCGGCTTCGAGCACGAGGGGCAATACCTCTGTCGCCTCGCGCTGCATGTAGTCGAGCGGGCGCGGCCGGGTGATCGTATCGGAGCGGCCGTAGCCGAAGCGCGAGTAGGCGAACACGCCCCATCCGGTCGCCTCGGCGAGCCGGGCGGGGAAGTCGCGCCAGAGGTCCGCCGAACCCAATCCCTCGTGCAGCAGCACGAGCGTCGGTGCGGCATCAGGCGGCGGTCCCCACCGTGCTGCCTCGAGCTTTCCTGTGCGAAAAATGATGGTGCTCCGGATCACGGTGGCTGCCCATCACCGTCATGGTCGGAGTTGGTCCGCACCCCCGCACTACTCCCCGCCCGGTTCTGCCGTCTCGGCGACCGGTTCCGGAACTGAAACCGGAGTCTCGGCGACCGTGCGCAAGGCCTGGCGGACCCGGCGCAAGGCGGCGGAGCCGGGCTCGTCGGGTTCGAGGGCGAGCAGCAGGAGGGAGCGGCCGGTCACCTCATATTCCTCGCCGACGCGCACCGCCTGTGCGCCCGTCGCCTCCGGCATGTTGGTGTCGATCAGCCGGCGCCAGCGCGAGCCGCCGGCGACCTCCGGCATCTTGAACAGCACCACGTCATGATGCGCGTTCAGCACCAGCAGCGCCGTCGCGTCGAGCGAGGCGCGCTTAATGCCGCTGGATTGCGAGCGCCCGTCGAGCAGGATGCCGAAGCAGCGCGCATTCTCGTCCTGCCACTGCTCGTCCGTCATGTCGGTCGCGGCGGGGGTCAGCCAACGCACGTCGCTGACGTCGAGATCGGCGTTGTACTCGCCGGTCAGGAAGCGGTTGCGCCGCAGAATGGGAAAGGAGTTGCGCAGGCTGGTCAGCCGACGCACGAAGTCGATCAGCAGGCGGTTATATTCGTCGATCCCCCAGTTGACCCAGCTGATCTCATTGTCCTGGCAGTAGGCGTTGTTGTTGCCTTGCTGCGTGCGCCCGAACTCATCGCCGGCGAGGAGCATCGGCGTGCCCTGCGCCAGCAGCAACGTCGCCAGCAGGTTGCGCTTCTGGCGGTCGCGCAGGTCGAGGACCTCGTCATCATCGGTCGGCCCCTCCGCGCCGTGGTTCCAGGAGTGGTTGTTGTCGGTGCCGTCGCGGTTGTCCTCGCCGTTCGCCTCATTGTGCTTCTCGTCGTAGGAGACGAGGTCCTGCAAGGTGAAGCCGTCATGGGCGGTGATGAAGTTCACGCTCGCCCACGGCTTGCGGCCGCGATGGTCGAACGCATCGCCCGAGGCGGTGATGCGCTTGGCGAGGTCGGGCAGCATGCCGGCGTCGCCCTTCCAGAATTCGCGCACCGTGTCGCGGAACTTGTCGTTCCATTCCGCCCAGCCGGGCGGGAAGCCGCCGACCTGATAGCCGCCCGGGCCGATGTCCCATGGTTCGGCGATCAGCTTGACCTGCGAGAGCACAGGGTCCTGCAGGCAGGAGACGAGGAAGCCGTTGCTCTGGTCGAACCCGGTCGCCTCGCGCCCGAGGATGGTGCCGAGATCGAAGCGGAACCCGTCCACCCGCATCTCGGTCACCCAGTAGCGCAGCGAGTCGGTGACCATCTGCAAGGCGCGCGGATGATCGAGGTTGAGCGTGTTGCCGGTGCCGGTGTCGTTGACGTAGTAGCGCGGATTGTCGGCCTGCAGCCGGTAGTAGGAGAGATTGTCGATGCCGCGGAACGACAGCGTGGGTCCGCGTTCGCTGCCTTCGGCGGTGTGGTTGTAGACGACATCGAGGATGACCTCGAGCCCGGCATCGTGCAGGCGCGCGACCATCTCCTTGAACTCGGAGAAGACAAAGGCCGGAATGGCGGCATAGCGCGGATCGGGGGCGAAGAAGCCGATTGAGTTGTAGCCCCAGTAGTTGGTCAGGCCCTTGTCGAGCAGATAGCTGTCGTTGACGAAGGTGTGGATCGGCAGCAGCTCCACCGAGGTGACACCGAGCGAACGGATGTAGTCGACCACATCCTTCTGGCCAAGACCCGCGTAAGTGCCGCGCAACTCGGGCGGCACCGCCGGGTGCAGCTTGGTATAGCCGCGCACATGCGTCTCGTAGAGGATGGTGCGCTCCCACGGAATCGCCGGTGTTCGCACGCGGCCCCAGGTGAAGGCGGGGTCAATCACGCGGCACTTCGGCACGAAGGCGGCGCTGTCGCGCTCGTCGAACGAGAAGTCCTCGTCGGGTGAGCCGATCGTGTAGCCGAAGCAGGCATCATCCCAGCGCAGCTCCCCCACATGCGCCTTCGCGTAGGGGTCGAGCAGCAGCTTGTTGGGGTTGAAGCGATGCCCGGCCGCCGGTTCGTACGGGCCGTGAACGCGGTAGGCGTAGATCGTACCCGGGCGAGTATCGGGCAGGTAGCCGTGGAAGATCTCGCTGGTGTATTCGGGCAGCTCGACACGTTCGAGCTCGGTCTCCCCGGCATTGTCGAACAGGCAGAGCTCGACTTTCGTGGCGTGCGAGGAGAACAACGCGAAATTCACCCCGAGCCCATCCCAGGTCGCGCCGAGCGGAAAGGGCGCGCCCTCGCGGATGCGGGACTTGGGGGCGGAAGCGGACATGGACGATCCCTCGCTCGGGCGACGCGATGGTCGCACGCGACTAATATGCTCCCGCTGCTGAGAATTGCCGTTCACGTATCGAACAGCCGGAGGAGCGGAGAATGACGAGCCCTATCGGGGTCAATCGCGCCAAGCGCAAGCTCGCCGCGGGCGAGCTTGTGCTGTGCATGGGGGTGAACCAGATGCGCACGCCCAACGTCGCCATGCTGGCGGCGGCGTGCGGCTTTGATGCGATCTATATCGACCTTGAGCACAATCCGACCTCGCTCGAGACCACCGCCGGCATCTGCGTGGCGGCGCTGGGCCTGGGAGTCACGCCCATCGTGCGCATCGGCTCGCACGATCCGGCGCTGGCGGCCCGCGTGCTCGATTGCGGGGCGCAGGGGCTCATGGTGCCGCATGTCGCGGATGCCGAGGAAGCGCGGACAATCGTCGCCGCCTGCCGCTTCGCCGCGCTCGGGCATCGTTCGGCGGCCGGGAGCGTGCCGGCGGTGGGTTATGCGGCGCTGAAACAGGCGGAGATCAATACGCGCCTGAACGAAGAAACGCTGCTGATCGCGATGATCGAGACTCCGGAGGCGGTGGCGCGGGCGGACGAGATCGCGGCCGTCGAGGGGATCGACATGCTGCATATCGGCTCGACCGATCTCAGCACCGAGATGGGCATCGCCGGCGAGTACGAGCACGAGCGGATGCGCGCCGCCTATCAGGCGGTCGCCGCGGCGGCGAAGGCGCACGCCAAGAGCTTCGGCGTCGGCGGGGTGCGGGAGAATCTGCCGTTCCAGTCCTGGCTGCTCTCCCTGGGGATGCGCTATCTGACCGGCGGATCGGACACGGGATACATATTGAGCGCGGGGCGGCGCGACGTGCGCCAGCTGCGGGAGGTGAAGCTGGGGTGAGCGTGTGCTCCCATTGTCGTCATCCCCGGGCTTCGCCCGGGGACCCACGTCTTTGCTCGCCGCCGCTAAAAGACGTGGGTGGCCGGGGCCAAGCCCGGCCATGACGAACTACCGCCGGATGATCTGGTAGTGGATCGTGAGGTGGATCGGCACGGTCGCGGCGGCGTCTGATGGGAGCGGCGGCAGGGTGGCGTCGCGGAAGATGCCGAGGGCGGCGAGGTCGAGCCATTGCGAGCCCGAGCCGGAGGCGAGCACCACGTGCTGCACCTTGCCGCTGCGCGCTACGACGAGATCGAGGGCGACGTCGCCTTGCTCGCCATTCTCCCCCGCCTGCGGCGGGTAATAGCGGTGCCGGTCCCACCAGGCGGCGAAGCGATTGAACCAGTCGGGTCCGACCTCCTTGCTGTCGCTGCGGCCAAAAATTCGGGTGTCCTCCGCTCCCATGAAGCCGCGTCCGAAGGAGAGGTCGATGCCGCGTCCGGGCGGACGGCGAATGGCGGGGGGCGCGGCGGGGCCGCCGAACGAGAACGTCATCGGTGCGGGGAACGCGGGAGCGCGCGGGCGCGGGCGCGGGGCTGGCTGCGGCGCCGGTGCGGGCGTGACAGGGGACGGCGCGGGGATGAGCTCGACACCGGTCTCGGGCGCCGGCAGCGGCGCGAGCGGGATCGAGACCCGCGGCGAGGGGGCCGCCGCGGATGGCGGCTGGACAGTGGGGGGCGCCGGTGTCGGCGGGGGCGCCTGCTCCTCGGGGAGAGCTGAGGGCGCGGGAGCCGGCGCGGCCTGTCGTGCCGGTGCGGCTGGGGTTGGAGCGGGGGGCGCGGCGGGTGCGGATTCCGGCGGCTTGGCGTTCGGCTGCTTCTCCGGCGCCGTGACCGTGGGCTTTTCCGGTTTGCCACCCTCGAACACCATGTCGAACGAGGGTTGCGGAAGCCATTCCTGCTGCTCCACCCGCTGGCGCGCCCACCAGATCGCGAGCGCGAGCAGCAACGCGTGCGCCAGCGCGGAGAGGGCGAAGGACGGCCCGAACCGGCGGCGCCGCACCGCCGGCCGCGCGACTAGGCCGCGGCGCGGGCGCAGGCCAAACTCCGTGCGTGAGGGAATCCCGACATGGCTGGTGAGAGGCCGCTTCTCGTCGTCGATGGCGACTCGTTCGCGCACAGAGCCTATCACGCGATGCCGGCGTCCATTCGCCGTGCCGGAAATCGCGCCGGCGGCGCGATCGTGGGCTTCGCGAATATTCTATTGCGCCTTGTCGAACAAGAGCGGCCCCGTGCCGTGCTGGTCGGCTGGGACACGCTCGGGAGCCCGACATATCGCCAGGAGCTGTTTCCCGCCTACCAGGGCGGGCGCGAGTTCGATGATGATCTGGTCGAACAGCTGGAGGTGATTCCGCAGTTCGTCGCCGCGTGTGGGTTCGCGGTCGCGAAGGCGGCGGGCTACGAGGCGGACGATTTTCTTGCAGCGGCCGCATCGGCGGAGGAAGCGCGCGGCGACATTGCGCTGGTGGCGAGCGGGGATCGGGATTCCTTCCAGCTGGTGTCGGCCTCGATCACAGTGCTGTTTCCCATCCGCGCGGGCGAGATGGCGCGCATCGGCCCCGAGGAGGTACGCGAACGCTACGGCGTCGATCCCGCGCAAGTGCCCGATTTCATCGCCCTGCGCGGCGATCCGTCAGACAAGCTGCCGGGAGCGCGTGGCGTCGGGCCGAAGGGAGCGGCGAACCTGCTGCGGGCGTATGGGTCTCTCGAGGCGATGGTGGCGAAGGGGCGTTTTCCGGAGCAGGGCGAGCAGTTGCTGATCTACAAGCGGATCGCAACGATGGATCGCGCCGCGCCGATCCCGAAGCTGCCGGATCAGGTGCCGACTTGGGACAAGGCGACGGCACTGGCGCGGGAGTGGGAGCTGAACCGGCTGGCCGAACGGTTGGAGGGGATGGCGCCCTCACCCGGCTCGCTGCGCGAGTCCGACCTCTCCCGCAAGCGGGAGAGGTGAACGCACGCCTCTCCCTTCTTCGGGAGAGGTCGCCGCGCTACAGCGCGGCGGGTGAGGGTCGGTCGGGCGCTACGCCGGCACCACGCGAAGAGTGGTCGGCAGGACCTCCGAACGCACCATCTGCGCCGCGTACGGGCTGCCCTTGTATTTGGCGAGGTAGGCTTGGCTCGCGCGGGCGATCGAGGCGGGGTCAGTGGCTGGCAGCAGGCGCACGGCGAGGGGCTGCTGGCCGACCTCGATCGTGGCCTGTCCGGCCGCGACGGCCGCGGTGTACCACTTCGCCGTCGCCCCACGGACGGAACGGATGAACACATCCCCTCCGTCCTCCACGATCCAGATCACCGCCGAGCGCTTCCCGATGCGGATCGTGATCTCGTCGCTCTGTGCGAGCGCGTGGAGCGATGCGCTCATTCGACTTGCGCCGCGAGGCGCGCGAGATGGTGCGCGGTGTCGCCGAACGTGTGCTCAATCACCATGCAGCGGCGGAAGAAATGGCCGACGGCGTATTCCTCCGTCATGCCGATCCCGCCGTGCAGCTGGATCGACTGCTGGGAGACGAAGCGCGCCGCCTGGCCGTAGCCGACCTTGGCCATTGACATGCTGCGCGAACGCTCCGCCTCGTCCGGCTCCTCCAGGCTGATCGAGGCGAGCATCGCCATGCTGCGGCCCTGCTCCATCGACATCAGCATCTCGGCGAGGCGGTGCTGCACGACCTGGTTCTGCCCGATCGGACGGCCGAACTGCTCGCGCGTGCGCGAGTATTCGAGCGTCATCGCGTGCATCGCCTCCATCGCGCCGACCGCCTCTGCGCCCATCGCGGCGATGCCCGCCTCCACCACGCGCTGGATGACGGGGAACCCCTGGCCGACCTCGCCAAGCACATCGGCATTGTCGACGCTGACATTGGAGAGCGACAGTTCAGCCGCGCGCGTCTCGTCCCGCAGTGTGTAGCCGCGTTTCGCGAGCCCCGGCGCCGAACCGTCGACCAGGAACAGCGTGATGCCTTCCGCCGCGTCCTGCGCGCCGGAGGTGCGGGCGCTGACGATCAGCTTGTCGGCCGAATTGCCGTGAAACACGACGCTCTTCGCCCCATCGAGCACCCAGCCCCTGCCGTTGCGCTTCGCGGTGGTCGCGACATCGGTCAGGTCGTAGCGCGCCTGCCGCTCGGAATGGGCGAAGGCGAGCTTCATCGCGCCCTCCGCGACGGCGGGCAGGATCGCGCCCTGCTGCGCCCCGTTGCCGGCGATGCGCACCGCGGTGCCGCCGAGCACGACGGTCGAAAGGTACGGCTCGAGCGCGAGTGAGCGGCCCATCGCCTCCATCACCAGCATGACCTCCACGGCGCCGCCGCCGAAACCGCCATGCTCCTCGGCGAACGGCAGGCCGAGCAGACCGAGCTCGGCGTAGCGGCCCCAGAGGTCGGCACTCCAGCCCGCCGATTCCTTGGCGAAGGCCTTGCGGTTCTCGAAAGCGTAGCGGTCCGCCATCAGACGGTCGACGCTGTCCTTGAGGAGCCGCTGCTCCTCGTTCAGTTCGAAATCCATCAGAGCCTCAGCACGGCCTTGGAGACGATATTCTTCTGAATCTCGTTGGTGCCGCCGTAGATCGAGGCGGCGCGCAGCATCAGGTACTCGCCGGTCGATTCCTGCAGCCCCTCGGTCAGCTCATCCGGCTCGTTCGCCATCGCCGACAGCTCGTCAAGCCAGATCGGCATCGCGAGCGGGCCGCCGACATCCATCGCGAGCTCCGACGTGCCCTGCAGCAGTTCGGTGCCCTTGACCTTGAGCACGGAGGAGAGCGGATCGGGCCGGCCGTCGCGTTTCTTGGCGCCGGCGGAGACCACGCGGAACTGGGTGATCTGCAGCGCCTTCATGTCGACCTCGAACTGGGCGACGCGGCGGCGGAAATCCTCGTCCTCGATCAGCGGCCGGCTGTTCGCCTTGACCTCGCGCGCCATGTGCTTGGCGGCGGCGATACGCTCGCGCGACTTGCCGAGGCGGGCGATGCCGGTGCGCTCGTTTCCGAGCAGGAACTTCGCCACGTCCCAGCCCTTGTTCTCCTCGTAGACGCGCATCGAGACGGGCACCTTCACGTCGTCGAAGAACACCTCATTCAGGTGATGCGCGCCGTCGATCGAGATGATCGGGCGGATGGTGATGCCGGGCTGCTTCACGGGCAGCAGGAGGAAGGAGATGCCCTCCTGGCGCTTCGCCGCGTTCGGATTTGTACGCACCAGCAGGAAGATCCAGTCGGCGTTGTGCGCCGTCGAGGTCCAGATCTTGGAGCCGTTGACGATGTAATGATCGCCTTCGCGGCGCGCCGAGGTCTTGAGCGAGGCGAGGTCCGATCCGGCGCCCGGCTCGGAGAAGCCCTGGCACCACCAATCGTCGAGGTTCTTGGCGCGGTCGAGGAAGCGGGACTTCTGCTCGTCGGTGCCGAACTGGATCAGCACGGGGCCGATCATGGTGATGTTGAACGACAGCGGCTCGGGCGCCGGGGCGGCCTGGTTCTCCTCGGTGAAGATCATGCGCTGCACGGGGCTCCAGCCGGTGCCGCCGTATTCCTTCGCCCAGTTGGGTGCCGCCCAGCCCTTCTTGTTGAGAATGCGCAGCCAGTCCACCGTGTCCTGCTTGCGCGGCCGATGGCCGAGCCGCATGCGGTCGCGGATGTCGGCGGGCAGGTTGCCGCGGATGAAGCCGCGCACCTCCTCGCGGAACGCGGCCTCTTCAGGCGTGAACCTGAGGTCCATCGGTGTCCCCCTGTGCTTCGATCATCGCGCGCGAGTTTGGCAGGGGTGGTGGGAGGGGGCAATAAGGGTGGATGGTCAGGTGAGGGCCGCCCAGGGATCGACGACACCGAATTCCAGATCGTCGAAGTGGCGAATGTTGCGCGTCGCGATCGTCGCGCGCTGAGCAAGGGCGATACCGGCAATCAGCGTGTCACGCACATCCGTCCCGCGCCCCAGCGCTGCGCGGCGCGCCGCCAAATCAGCCGCCGCTTCCGCCGCCTCGCGGTCCAGCATCGCGATGCGCCCGGTAAGGTCGGCGCGCAGCAATGCATCGAACGCGCCCTCCAGCCGACGACGGCGACGGCTTTCGGGCAATCGTGCCAGACCGAACCGGGTTTCGAAAACCGAGATGCTGGTGGTCCACACTTGCGCGGCCGGCTGACGGTCGAGCCAGCGGATGACAGCCGGATCGGGTGGGTCGTGCATCAACGCGGCCAATACGTTGGTGTCGAGGAGGATCACTCGTTACAGATCGGCGGGTCGAGCCGGCTGGCCACGCAGTTCGGGAATCTCCTCTTTCAGTCCCAAGCCAGCGAAGCGCCTTGCGATCCGGGTGCCCAGCGGCTCAGGTGACGCTTCGTCCCGAGACGCTGCACGCAAAATCTCCCGCACCAGATCCGCCATGCTGCGGCCCTGCCGGTCGGCGCGCGCACGGAGCCGGCGCTTCACGTCCTCGTCGAGGTTGCGGACCAGGAGTTGTGCCATGTGCTCTTTACCTATGATAGCACGATATCAGCCCGCTTTGTCGGATTGCAAGAGGCAGCGCTTCAAGCCTCCCGCCGGCGTTGCAGCAGCAGGAAGGCGGCGAAGAACAGCGCCGCCTGGATAGCGTGGCCGGCTTCCCAACGGTCGCGCGTCGTCTGCCAGGTCGCGGGGAGGGTCGTTGCGGTCCAGCCGTTCAGGCGCGCGTTCATCGGCGCCACGACAAGCGCCCACTCGATGAGGCCAATCGTCACCAGGATCGCGGCGGCCAAGGTGTCGCGCCCCTCTGGCGTACGGCGCAGGCGGATCGCGAGAACCCAGGCGAGCACGATCGCCGCGACTTCGATCGCCGCGCCGACGGTCCCGAACCCGACATAGAGGTGGTGCTGCACCATCAGCCATTGCGGGCCATCGAGCTGCAGCTTGCCCGGAATCTCTAGGACATGGGCGAAGCTGAGGCCGAGGGTCAGCGCCACGCAGGTGAGGCAGGCGGTTCGGAGGGCGCGCATTTCCGTGCAAGGCTGTGGATAGCCGGCCTTCGCCGACCATGACGGAAGGGACTAGAGCCGAAGTACGGCTTTGGTCAGTATGTTCTTCTGAATCTCGTTGGTCCCGCCGTAGATCGTGCAGGCGCGCAGGAACAGGTACTCGCGGGTCGCGCATTCCGCCATCTCGGCCGGTTCGTCCGTGGTGTTGGCCAGCGCGGTCAGCTCGTTGGCCCAGAGCGGCAGCGCGAGCGGGCCGCCGGCGTCCATCGCGAGCTCGGTCGTGGCCTGCAAGAGCTCGGTGCCGCGCACCTTGAGCACGGATGACAGCGGATCGGGGCGGCCGTCCTGCTGACGGGCGGCGGAGACCATGCGGTTCTGGGTGATCTCGAGGGCCTGGGCGTCGACCTCGAGCTGCGCGGTGCGCATGCGGAAGCTCTCGTCCATTGCCCGCGTGTGCCGCGCAAGTGTGCGAGCGGCGCCGATTCGTTCCTTGCTCTTGCCGAGCTGCGCGATGCCGACGCGCTCATTCCCCAGCAGGAATTTCGCCACGTCCCAGCCGCGATTCTCCTCGTGCACGCGCATCGCGACGGGCACCTTCACGTCGTCGAAGAACACCTCGTTCAGATGGTGCTCGGAATTGATCGAGATGATCGGGCGGATGGTGATGCCGGGGCTCTTCATGTCGAGGAGCAGGAAGGAGATTCCCTCCTGCTTCTTCGCCGCGTTCGGGTTGGTGCGCGCGAGCAGGAAGCACCAATCGGCGTGCTGCGCGGTCGAGGTCCAGATCTTCGAGCCGTTGACGATGTAGTTGTCGCCCTCGCGCCGCGCCGCGGTCTTGAGCGCGGCGAGGTCCGAGCCCGCGCCGGGCTCGGAGAAGCCCTGGCACCACCAATCGTCGAGGTTGCGCGCGCGCGGCAGAAAGCGCCGCTTCTGCTCCTCGGTGCCGAACTGGATCAGCACCGGGCCGATCATGGTGATGTTGAAGGGCGAGAGGTCGGGCGCCGGGCCGAGCGCATTCTCGTCGAGGAACACCATGCGCTGGACCGGCGTCCAGCCCGGCCCGCCGTACTCCCTCGGCCAGGAATAGGCGGCCCACCCTTTCTTGTTCAGGATGCGCTGCCAGTCGACGATATCCTGCTTGCGCGCGACATGGCCGAGCCGCATGCGTTCTCGCAGATCGGCGGGCAGGTTCGCGCGGATGAAACCGCGTATCTCCTGGCGGAAGGCGGTGTCCTCTGGCGTGAGACGAAGGTCCATGACGGTCCCCTTTGCCGCGCGGATGGGCGAGCATGGCGGCGGGGCGGCGCAACGGCAAGGCGGGCAAGAGAGACGAGGATGAACGTTGGCGTATAGTATCGCGGTCGCCGTGCTGTGCATCGCGGTCGCCGGCATCGCCGCGCAGTGGGCCGCCTGGCGCTGGCGGCTGCCCCCGATCGTGCTGCTGTTCGCGGTCGGACTGGTCATCGGGCCGGGGCTGCAAATTCTGCGCCCGGCGCAGGATTTCGGCGCGGCGATGCGCCCGCTGGTCGGACTCGCGGTCGCGATCGTGGTGTTCGAGGGTGGGCTCGCGCTGAATGTGCGCGAGCTGCGCGCGGCGGGCGAGGGCGTGCTGCGGCTGACCGCGCTCGCGCTGCCGATCAGCTTCGTCCTGTCCTCGGCCGCTGCGCACTGGATCGCCGGCATGAACTGGGGGCCGGCGGTGCTGTTCGGCGCGATCACCGTGGTCACCGGCCCGACGGTGGTGCTGCCGCTGCTGCGCCACACGCGGCTCGAGCGGCGCATCGCCTCGTTCCTGAAATGGGAGGCGATCGTCAACGACCCGGTGGGGGCGCTGCTCGCCGCGACGGTGCTGTCGGTGCTGCTGACCACGGGCGAGAGCCATGGCCCGTTGGCGCTGGAGCTCGCGGCCGGACTCGTGGTCTCGGTCGGTCTCGGGGTCGGCGCGGCGTTCGGCGTGCGCTGGCTCTTCATGCATGATCAGGCGCCGGAGGTGCTGAAGACGCCGATCCTGCTCGCCGCCGCGCTCGGCGTGTACGCGCTATCGAACCTGGTGATGGACGAGGCCGGGCTCGCGGCAGCGACCATCTTCGGCATCACGCTCGCCAACCTGCGCATTCCGGGCCTCGCCGAGCTCGCCCGGTTCAAGGAGGCGCTGGTTGTGCTGCTGGTCTCGGCGCTGTTCATCGTGCTGACCGCGAGCCTCGATCGCGCCCTGCTCGCCCAGGTGTCCTGGCCGGTGTTGCTGCTGACGGCGGCGATGATGCTGCTGGTGCGGCCTGCCGCGATCCTGCTGGCGACGGCGGGCGGCGGGATGACCTGGCGGGAGCGCGCGCTGAGCGGCTGGATCGCCCCGCGCGGCATCGTCGCCGCCGCGGTCGCGGGCGTGGCGAGCACGCAGCTCTCCGCGAGCGGCTATCAGGGTGCGGAGCTGGTGATGCCGGCGGTGTTCGCGCTGATCGCCGCGACCATGGTGCTGCATGGGTTCTCGCTCGGGCCGATCGCCCGGCGGCTCGCGCTGACGCTCGGCGACACGCCGGCGCTGGCGATCGTCGGTGTGAGCGACTGGACGCTCGATCTCGCCGAGACGCTGGCGCGCGCGGATGCCGCGGTGCTGCTGGTCGACACGTTCCCAGGTGCGCTCGAGGAAGCCCGCCGACGGAGCCTCCAGGTGTTGCAGGCGGAGCTGCTGTCCGAGCACGGCCAACACGTACTGGAGGGGCGGCGCGTCGACTACGTGCTCGCGGCGACGCAGGACGATGTCTACAACAGCCTGATCTGCACGCGCTTCGCCCCGGAGCTGGGGCGCACGCGCGTGTTCCAGCTCGGCCTCGCCGGCAGCGAGCACGACGAGTGGGTCGGGCTGAGCCGGGAGTGGCGGGGGCAGGTCGCCGGAATCCCCACGCTGACGTTCGCCGGTTTTCAGCGCCGTTATCGGGAGGGGTGGCGGTTTGCCGCGCTGGTCCAGCGGGAAGGAGAGACGCAATCCGTGCCCGAGGGCGCGGTTCTGCTGCTGATCGCGCGGCCGAGCGGAGCACTGCAGATCGTCTCCCCCGAGGGAGTGGAGGTGACGGCGGGGGAGGGCGACCACGTGGTGGTGTTCGGGCCGCAATCCCGCAAGACGGGGCACGACGGGACCACCGAGCCGTAAGCTATCCAGGGATCGGGTGGAACGTCTCGATCCGCAGGTCCCGCAACGTCAGGTCCTGCGCGGTGCCGACGGTGGCGAGCGTCGTCATGAATCGTGCCTTGGTTCCGTCCGGCTGCAGGATCTCCACCGGGACCAGCAGGCCGTTGCCCGCTTCCGTTCGCATCACGCCGGCGACGCCAGGATGCGCCCGCACCTCGTCGAGCGGTGGCGCGCGGGAGGAGTCGATCGCGAGCATCCGCGTCTCCCGCGCCGCGCGGCCGATGACCTCGCGCGTCACCTCGCCCCAATTGCCGAGCATCCGTCGCGCGCCCCGCGGATGGCAAAGCAGGCGCAGCATGTTCGGTCGCGGCCCCGGCAGCAGCGACAGCGGGGTGACCGGGCCGGAGCCGACCCGCGGATCCGCGCCTGCCGCGAGGCAGGCGTTCACGTACTCGGCGTACGCGCCGTTCACCATCACGTAGTCGTAGCGCGCATCGAACGCAGCGGCGGGCAGGGGATCATGGCGGCCCAGCATCAGCCGGAGCGCTTCCAGGATTTCCGCCATCGCGGGCGATTCGAGCTCGGTCTCGCGATGTGCCGGCGCGAAGCCGGCGGCGAGCAGAAACGCGTCAGCCTCGCGCGGCGACACGCCCAGCGTCTCACATAGCCGCAGCACCAGCTCGCGTGACGGCCGCGCCCGTCCGGTCTCGACGAAGCTCAGATGCCGCGTCGAGATGCCGGTGTCGACCGCGAGATCGAGCTGACTGATCCGCCGCGCCTTGCGAGTGCTCGCGAGCAGCCCGCCGATCGCCGGACCGCCGTTGATCCTGTCGCTTTGTGTCTGTGTCTGCATGATGGGCCTATTACCATACCGGCTCCCCTGCCGCGCTTACCTTGCAGGTAATCGCCCGGCCGCACCGCCGCCGACATCTTCCCCGCGTCAAGACGGAGGCGACCATGCCGGACGGAACGATCCTGATGAAATCGCCCGCCCCGCCGGGCACGCGGCTGATGCTGGACGGGCGGGTCCTCCCATCATTGCTGCGGCTCGCTGCGCCAAATGTTGGCGAGGCCGTGGCCCGCGTCGGCTTCATCGCCGCGGACGCCGCCTTCGTGAGCTGGCTCGGCAGGGATGCGCTGGCCGGTGTCTCGCTCGTGTTCCCGCTGTTCCTCGTGTGCCAGATGGTCTCCGCGGGCGGCGTTGGCATCGGCGTCTCCGCCGCCGTCGCCCGCGCGCTCGGCGCCGGCGCTCCGGCCGAGGCCGACCACACCGCCGCGCAGGCGCTCTGGTTGGCGCTCGGTCTCGGCGCCCTGGTTGGGCTCGCGATGGTGCTCGGCGGGCCGCCGCTCTACCGCGTGCTCGGCGCCAGCGGGCCGGTGCTCGACGCCGCCTGCGCCTACTCCGCCGTGGTGTTCGGCGGGGTGGTCCTCGTCTGGCTGATGAACCTGCTTGCGAACGCGGTGCGTGGCACCGGCGCGATGGCGGTTTCGGCCAGCGCCATCGTCGCGGGCGAGGCGGTGCACCTCGCCCTGTCGCCCACGCTGATCCTTGGGCTCGGCCCATTTCCGCGCCTCGGTGTCGAAGGTGCCGCGATCGCGGTGCTCGCGAGCTACGGCACCGGCGCTGCAATCGTGTTCGCGTATCTCTGCTCGCGCCGCGCGAGCGCCGGGTTGCGCGTGGGCCGGCTCGCGCCAACGCGTGCGCTGATCCACCGCATCATGACAGTCGGCGTGCCGGCGACCGCGACCAACGTCCTGTTCCAGGCGACGGCGATCGCCGCCGCCATGCTGGTCGCCCGCTACGGCGCCGCGTCGCTCGCGGGGTATGGCGTCGCGCAGCGGCTGGAACTGGTGCAGACCCCCATCAGCTACGCGCTCGGCTCGGCGTCGGTCGCCATGGTCGCCGCCAACTTGGGTGCCGGCCAGCCGGATCGGGCGCGCATGGTCACCCGCCTCAGCGCGGCGATCTGCGGCCTGATCGGCATCGCCTTCGCGCTGATCGCGCTGGCCGCGCCCGACTGGTGGATGGGGCTGTTCACGCGCGATCCGTCCGTCGCGAGCGCCGGGGTGCTGTATCTGCGCAGCGTCGCGATCACCCTCGCGCTGGCAGGCATCGCCTATGGCCTCGCCTTCGCCCTGATGGGAGCGGGGAAGGCGAACATCCCAGCGACGGCGAGCCTTGTCCGCCTCGGCGTGCTGGGCGTGGCTGGAGGCATCGCCGTCCACGCCGGATTCGGTGTCCCGGTGCTGTTCGCGACCGTGGCCGTGGCCAACATCGTGTTCGCGCTCGCTTTGATCGGCGCGGCGCGCGTAATGTTGCGTCGCTAGCTCGCGTTGCGTCCGCCGTAGCGGCGCACGCGCAGATCGGCCTGCTCCTTGTGCGCGGCGAAGTTCTCGATCGCGCACAAGCGCGAGCAGGTACTCGCCGATCATTCCCGACGCCTCCGGGCTGACCTCCTGGTAGGTGACGGTCTTGAGGAACTTGCCCACCCACAGCCCGCCGGTGTAGCGCGCCGCGCGTTTGGTCGGCAGCGTGTGGTTGGTGCCGATCACCTTGTCGCCGTACGCGACATTCGTCTCCTTCCCCAGGAACAGCGCGCCGTAATTGGTCATCCGCTCCAGGAACCGGCGCGGCTCTCGCGTCAGCACCTGCACGTGCTCCGACGCGATGCGGTCCGCCTCGCTCAGCATCTCGGCATCGGTGTCGCACAGGATCACCTGGCCGCAGTCGCGCCACGCGACCGAAGCGACATCCGCGGTCGGCAGGACGCGGAGCTGGCGGGCGATCTCTGCCTCGATTCCGTCCGCGAGCCGCCGCGAGGTGGTGAGCAGGATTGCGGGCGAGGTTGGGCCGTGCTCGGCCTGGCCCAGCAGGTCGGTCGCGCACATCTCCACATCCGCCGTGTCGTCGGCGATGATCAAGGTCTCGGTCGGCCCCGCCAGCAAATCGATGCCCACCCGCCCGAAGAGCTGCCGCTTTGCCTCCGCCACGTACGCATTGCCCGGCCCCACCAGCATGTCGACGGCCGGAATCGAGGCGGTGCCGAGTCCCATCGCCGCGATCGCCTGCACACCGCCCAGGATGTGGACCTCGTCGGCCCCGCCCAACGCCATTGCCGCCACCGTCGCGGCGGGCGGCGCGCCGTTCAGCGGCGGGGTGCAGGCGACGATCCGCTTCACGCCGGCGACCTTCGCGGTCAGCACGCTCATATGCGCGGACGCCACCATCGGGTAGCGCCCGCCGGGCACGTAGCAGCCGACGCTGTTCACCGGGATGTTCCTGTGCCCGAGCCGCACGCCGGGCAGCGTCTCCACCTCGATGTCGCGCAGGGCGGCGCGCTGCGCCTCGGCGAAGCGGCGCACCTGGGTCTGGGCGAAGCGTATGTCGTCCACGACCTGATCGGGCAGGGAGGCGATCAGCGCGTCGATCTCCGCCCGCGAGAGGCGGAAGGACTCGGGCGACCATTGGTCGAACCGCGCCGACAGCTCCCGCACCGCCGTCTCGCCGCGCGCGGCGACGTCGGCGAGGATGCCCTCCACCGTCGCACGCACGCGCCGATCGGCCTCGGTCGCCTCCGCCGCCGAAATCCCGCCCTTCAGGACTTGGATCACACGATCTCCCGCGCGATGTGCGTCTTGTACACCGGGCGTTCGAGCAGCCGGTCGTACCAGGCCCGCAGGTTCGGCACGTCGGGCCGGTCGAATTTCATGTTGAACCAGCGGTGCACGTGCACGCCCCAGCAGATATCAGCGAGCGTCAGCGCATCGCCGCAGATATACGAATGCTTGCCGAGCTCGGTGCCGATATAGCCCCAGGCGGTCGCCGCCTCCTTGATCGCCGTGTTGATTGCCGCCTGGTCGCGTTTTTCCGGCGGGGTGCGGATCAGGTTGATGAAGATGACGCCCTGCGGGCGGTTCATCACCGTCTGCTGTGCGTCCATCCAGCGATCGATATTGGCACGCTGGTGCTGATCCCATGGCAGCAGCGGGGTATTGCCCGCGTGCGCCGAGCAGATGTAGCGCAAGATCGCGTTGCTCTCCCACAGCGTGAAATCGTCCTCCTGCAGGGTCGGCACCAGGCCCGTCGGGTTCATCGCCCGGTATTCCTTGGTGTCGGTCTTGCCGAACGGTCCGCCGACATCCATGCGCTCATACGGCAGCTTCAGCTCCTCGAGCAGCCAGATCACCTTCATCACGTTGCTCGATGTCGACCGGCCCCACAGGATGCGTCGCATGTCTCGTTCTCCCTCGCGGATGCGGCGCGACCCTAGGCGGGTTGCGGGCGCGACGGAAGCCGGGCATGGAGCGCCGATGAGGCTGCCCGCCCCGCATGCCGTTGCGCTGATCGTCGCCGTCCTGGCGGGCGCGGTGCTGGGGGCCGCGGAGGCGACCCAGCACTGGGGCGGCGTCGTGCCGTGCGCGCTCTGCCTGCTGGAACGCTGGCCCTGGCGCGCGGTGGTCGTGCTCGGCCTGATCGGCTTGGTGGTGCCGCGGAAGCTCACGAGCTGGATGCTCGGCCTGTGCGTCGTCGCGCTTCTGGTCGGCGCGGGTCTGGGCGCGTTGCACGTCGGGGTGGAGCAGGGGGCGTGGAAGAGTCCGCTGCCCGAATGCGCCGCCCCGCAGGTCAGCGGCACGACCTTGGCCGAGCGCCTCGCCTCGATGCCCGCCCGCCCGGCCAAGCCCTGCGATGCACCGACCTACCTCCTTCCCGACGTTCCGGTTTCCATGGCGGCGATGAACCTCATCGCCTCCCTGGTTCTCGCCGGCATGATCGGCGCTTATCTCGCGCGCGGCGAGGGGAGACGGCGATGACGGAGATGCGGCTTCCCGGCGACCGGCCGGAGCGAGCCGAGATCGAGCGGATGATCCGCGTCGATCACGCCGGTGAATATGGCGCGGCGCGCATCTATGCTGGCCAGCTTGCCATGCTCCGGCAGACCGAGGCGGGCGACGTGCTCCGCCACATGCAGGAGCAGGAGCAGCGGCACCTGCGCGCCTTCGAGGAGCTGATCGCCGCCCGCCGCGTGCGCCCGACCGCACTGCTGCCGCTCTGGCATCTCGCCGGCTTCGCGCTCGGCGCCGTCACGGCGGCGTTGGGGGAGCGGGCCGCAATGGCTTGCACCGTCGCGGTGGAGGAGGCGATCGACGCGCATTACGAACGCCAGGCAAAGCGCCTGGGCGCCGAGGAGGCGCCGCTGCGCGACACGATCGAGGCGTTCCGCGCCGAGGAGTTGGAGCACCGCGACATCGGCCTTGCCCACGGCGCCGAGCAGGCACCCGCCTATCGGTTGCTCTACGCCACGATCAAGGCCGGCTGCCGCGTCGCGATCCGTGCGAGCGAGGTGCTATAAGGAGGGAGCCATGCTGCCGGACAGTGATCTCGCGCGCTATCGCCGGGACGGGTTCGTGGTCCTGCGCGCCATCATGACGGCGGAGCACGTGGCCGCCTGCCTCGCCGCGCTCGGGCGCTTGGCGGAGGAGCCCCGGCATGGCGGGACGTACGTCGCGCTGGAAGCCGATGCCGAGACCCAGGCGGACCCGGTGGACCGGGTGCGCAAGTTCGGCAATTTCACGGCGACCGATCCGGCACTGATGCGGGCCGCGATGAATCCAGTTCTGCACCAGGCCCTCGATGAGCTGATGGGTCGCGGCCGGGTGATGCTGCAGGAGATGGCGCTGGTGAAGCCGCCCCGGATCGGCGGCGAAAAGCCGTGGCATCAGGACGCCGCCTATTTCCGCGGCAGCGATCCCGGCCTGATGTTCGGCGTGTGGATCGCGCTTGACCCCGCGACGGCCGACAACGGCTGCATGGAGCTGATCCCCGGCTCGCATCGCGCGGGGCCGGCGCCGCACATACCGCATCAGGACATCAACCTCTGCACCATCGATCCACGCTTCGTGCGCGCCGAACGGCGCGTCGCGGTGCCACTCGATCCTGGTGACGCGTTGGTGTTTCACAGCCTGACGCATCACTATACCGCGGCGAACCGCTCCGGGCTGCGCCGGCGCGCTTTGCAGTTCCATTATCACCAGCTCGGGTTGGAGTGGACGTCGCTCGAGGCGCATCGCACGCTGTACCACGACGAGGCCGGCGAGTATGCAGGCTGCACCGTGCCGCGCGGCAAGCCGTTTCGGGAGGAATCGAGCTTCCTGCCGCACCCGCTGCGCCCGGTGGTGGTGGCTTAGGGATGGGCACGAAGAAGAATGGGTCGGAGGGAACCATATCCGCCCCTCGGATGATTGACGCGCGAATCAACGAGCTGGGTGACTGGCGGGGCGAGATGCTCAGCCGGCTCCGTACGCTGATCAAGGAAGCCGATCCTGAAATCATCGAGGAGTGGAAGTGGCGAGGAGTTCCAGTGTGGTCGCACGACGGATTGATCTGCACCGGCGAGACCTACAAGAACATCGTGAAGGTGACCTTCGCCAAAGGGGCGGCACTGCAGGATCCTTCGGGCGTCTTCAACGCAAGCCTTGAAGGAAACACGCGGCGTGCCATCGATTTTCACGAGGGGGACAAGATCAACGAGAAGGCGTTGAAGACTTCTTTCGTGCCGCCGTGACGTTGAACAAATCCACGACCCGAAAATAGTTCCCCCTCCGCCCGAAGGTGGAGAGGGAATTGTTATGAGGCGAACGCTACTTCTGGCCCATCTTCAGCACGGCCTCCGTGCTCAGCGCCTGGCCGCCGATCGCCCAATCGTTGCTCTTGACCTCTTCGAGCACGACCCAGGTCACGCCGCGCATCGCCTCGCCCTCCACCGAGACGACCGCCTCGGTCAGGTTGTGGACCAGCTGTGACTTCTGCGCTGGGGTGAAGACTCCCTCGATCACTTTCATGTTCACGAACGGCATGGTACTCTCCTGGTTGTCGCGGGCACCTGAATTGGTGCGCCGGGCAGCAGGCTAGCCGTTCGGCTCCCCACTGGGATGAGGCGCGGATGAGAAATTCATGACCTCAGGCCACTGGACGGCGATCGGTCCCGCGGAACCTGTAGCCGACACCCCGCACCGTCTCGATCATCGCCGCTCGCGGCCCCAGCTTGCGGCGCACCGCAAGCACCAGCGCGTCGACAACGTTGCTCCCGCCGTCGACCCTCCAGCCCCACACGTCATTCAGCAGCTCATCGCGCGACACCGCCCGATCCCCGTTCGTGTAGAGGTACTGTAACAGCGAGAATTCCTTGTGGGTCAGCGCGATACGCCTCCGATCCAGCACCAGCTCCCTCGCGCCCACGTCGAGCAGCCCGGCTTCCTCCGCGCCGAGCTCCGCCCCGAGTAGCCCGGCGATCCAACCGTCGACCGAGGCAGGGCCGAAATCCAGCATCGCGCTGTGATAAGCAGCGCCGTCGAACGCCGGCGCGGGCACGTCGAGCACGCGGAAGCCCAGGGTGCCGGCTACAGGGGCGTACGGTATCAGATCGCGCAGGGTGAGATAGACGCGCCGCAAGGCCGGGCGCAGCTCCAGATAGGTCCGCTTGATGTCGAGCCAGCACGCCGCCTGCACGGGACCCTGCGCCTCCCCGGCATCGGCGGCGAGCCAGCGGCGCAGCAGCATCACCTTCTGTCCGCGCGGCACGGGCTCGTCGCGCACGTGACGCCACCAGGCGGCGGCCACCGGATCCTCGACGAGCAGCAGCGGATCGGCCCGTTCCAGCGTAGTCAGGCAGTAGAACCCGACGATCCCCTGGTGCTCGTCGTGCACTACGTGGAACGCATCGCGCTGGCGCTTCCACCATGACGCTATCTGGCTGACGGCTTGCGGACCGTCGTGGCGTGCGGTGAGCGCCAGGATGCCCTGGGCGTCACCCGTTTGCGCCGGCGCGACCGTGAGTGCCTGCCGATCCCTGGGAAAGAACGCATCTCGGATCACCGGATTTTCGAGCAGGTAGATGGTATCCGCGGTGTTGCGCCAAAGATCGGCCACGGCTGCGCCGCGGGCCTGCCCGCGCAAGTGCCCCCGTGCGGCCGCGCGACAGCGGCGGGTGCCTTCCGGATCGGCTGCCTTGAAGGAAAGCGCGATCGCGCCGCGCACCGCGTCGTGCAGGCTCAAGCCATCATGCAGCTGCTCGATGAAGGGCAGCTCGCGCAGCCGCGCATGGAGGCTCACCGCGTCCTCCTGCGGGAAGATCGCCGCCAGCAGCGGCTCGGTGACGCGGCGCAGGAGGGAGGATGCCTCGACCGCGCGACGCAGCGCCGCGTCTGCGATATCGGCAAGGGTCAGGTCGGCCAAGCGGGCGATGACGGCCGGCATGGCGATATCGGCGACATCGAGCCCGGGCCGTTCGCGCATCGCCATGGCGGCGAGATGCAGCGCCAGCGGATGGCCGTGGCCGAAAGCGCTGATGCGCGCAACGTCCTCCTCCCGCACCCCGGCATCCCGCAGCAATGTCCGCGCATCCGCATCGGAAAGTGTGTCCAGATGCAAGGTCGCGAAGAGTCCCTGCCATGCGGGGACGGTCAACCAGTGCGGCGCGGGTGGCAGGCGGCCGAACAGGGCGAGGCGGACGTTCTCGGATAAGGCGGGAATGAAGATGCGGCACAGCCACGTGTCGATCAGCCGCAGCTGCTGAAATTCGTCGAGGAGCAGGATCACTCGCGATCCCAGGGAGCCGAGACGCTCGGCCGCCTCGCCGACATCGGCGATCTCGATTCTGGCCACCGCGCCAAGCGCGTGCAGGAAGCCGCGCTCCGTCGGTTCGATGCCGCGGCAGTCTAGCGTGACCACGCTCGCCCCTGCGCCGCGCGCGTGGGTGGCAAAGCTTTGCGACAACGTTGATTTGCCGATTCCAGGAAGGCCGTGCACGTGGGCGACGATCGGGTGCTCGTTGCGGACGAGTTCCATCAGCGCCGCCAGCTCGCGCGCGCGGCCCGCCATCGCCTTCGCCGGACGCTGCGCCAGAATGTCGCCGATGCGGCGTGTCATGCCACCTACCTGCAGTCGCTATCCTCTCCCGATCTTGGCCTTTTTGCTAGCGGCCTGACAAGACTTTGGTTGGAAACGACGATCGGTCAGCGGCTTCGGTTGCGGCGAGGTCGGGGCTTGCGACCGCCAAGTCACCGACGCAGAGTGCGGCCCCGCCCGGGATACGCCACATGACCGTGATTGCGCCTATTCCCTATTCCGACGCCAAGCTCCGCGGCGTTCTCGGCCGCGTGCGCGTGATCGCGCTGGTCGGCGCGTCGTCGAACTGGAACCGGCCGAGCTACTTCGTGATGAAGTATCTGCAGTCGAAGGGCTACCGGGTCATTCCGGTCAATCCGCGCCTCGCCGGCCAGACGCTGCTGGGGGAGCGGGTCCATGGCTCGGTGCGTGACATCCCGGAGCATGTCGACATGGTCGACATCTTCCGCGCCTCCGACCAGGTCGATCCGATCGTGGACGATGCTATCGCGATCGGCGCGCGCGTGGTGTGGATGCAGCTCGGCGTGCGCAACGACGAGGCGGGAGCGCGGGCCGAGGCCGCCGGGCTCGACGTGGTGATGAACCGCTGCCCGAAGATCGAATATGGGCGGCTGGGCGGGGAGCTGTCCTGGAGCGGCGTCGATTCCGGCATCATCCGCAACCAGGCCGCTCGTGCGCCGACCGACGCCGCCGCCGCGAAGTCCGCACCCGCCGCCGGCGGCAACATCGCCTACGGCTTTGATACCCGCGCGATCCATGCCGGCGCCGCGCCGGACGCCACCACCGGGGCGCGCACCACGCCGATCTTCCAGACCGCGGCCTATGTGTTCGACGATCCCGACCACGCCGCGCGGCTCTTCAACCTGCACGATTTTGGCTACATCTACGGCCGCATCACCAACCCTACCGTGTCGGTGCTCGAGGAGCGGGTCGCCAGCCTTGAGGGCGGGCGCGCGGCACTCGCCTGCGCGTCGGGCCATGCCGCGCAGTTCCTCGTTTTCGCGACGTTGCTCGAACCGGGTGACGAGTTCGTCGCCTCGCGCAACCTCTACGGCGGCTCGCTCACGCAGTTCGGCCTGTCGTTTCCGAAGCTCGGCTGGACCTGCCACTTCGTCGATCCGCACGATCCGGAGAATTTCCGCCGCGCGCTGACGCCGCGCTGCAAGGCGATCTTCGTCGAGAGCCTTGCCAATCCGGGCGGTGTCGTGGTCGACCTCGAGGCGATCGCGCGTATCGCGCACGATTCCGGCATTCCGCTGATCGTCGACAACACGCTCGCCTCGCCCTATCTGTGCCGCCCGATCGAGTGGGGTGCCGATATCGTCACGCACTCCACCACCAAGTTCCTCAACGGCCACGGCAACGCGATTGGCGGCGTCATCGTAGAATCGGGGCGCTTTGACTGGGCGGAAGGCAACCGCTTCCCGTCGCTGACCGAGCCCGAGCCCGCCTATCACGGGCTGCGCTTCTATGAGAATTTCGGCGACTTCGCCTTCACCACCAAGGCCCGTGCGGTCGCCCTGCGCGACTTCGGACCGACTCTCGCGCCGCTGAATGCCTTCCTCACGATTACCGGGATCGAGACGCTGCATGTGCGCATGCAGCGCCATGTGGAGAACGCCCAGCGCGTGGCGGAATTCCTCGCCCGCCATCCCGCCGTCTCCTGGGTTTCCTACGCCGGGCTGGAGTTGAGCCAGCATCACGCGCTCGCCCGCAAATACATGCCGCTCGGCGCCGGCGCGGTGTTCACCTTCGGCGTGCGCGGCGGCTACGACGCCGGCGTGCGGCTGGTCGAGAGCGTGCGGCTGTTCTCCCATCTGGCCAATATCGGCGACACCCGGAGCCTGATCCTGCATCCGGCCTCGACCACGCATCGCCAGCTCACCGACGAGCAGCGGGCCGCCGCCGGCGCCAATCCCGACACGATCCGTCTGTCGATCGGGCTGGAGACCGCGGAGGATCTGATCCGCGACCTCGACCAGGCGCTCGGGGTGGTGTGACCGAGTATCCCGACCTCCCCAACATCGATCTGCTGACCCGCATTCCCCTCGATGCCCGCGTGGTGCTCGACGTGGGGTGCGGGAGCGGCGCGCTGGGCGCGGCGTACCGGCGGCGCAACCCACGCTGCCGGTTGCTGGCGATCGAGCAGGACCGCGACGCCGCGCATCGCGCCGCGCCGCGCTACGACGCCGTCGCCCATACCGACGTCGAGCGCAACCCGCTCCCGTTCAGCTTCAGCGGCGGCATCGACTGCATCGTCTACGGCGACGTGCTCGAGCACCTGAAGGACCCGTTCGCACTGCTTGCTCAGCACGCCCAGGCGCTGAGCGCGAACGGAACCATGCTGATCTGCATTCCCAACGTGGAGCATTGGAGCTTCGCCGCCCGGCTGCTGGGGGGTGACTGGGATTATGAGGAGACCGGGCTGTTCGACCGCGCGCATCTGCGCTGGTTCAGCCTGGAGAGCATGCGGCGCGGGCTGGAAGCGCTGCGGCTCGTTCCGTGCGATGTGCATCCGCGCATCTTCGAGCCCGAGCGCGTGCAGGCCTTCGCCAACGCGTTGGCGCCGTCGTTGCGGACCCTGGGGATCGACCCGAACGCCTATGCGAGCCGCGCGGCGCCGCTGCAATATGTCTGGCGCGTTCGCCGCAGCGCGCCGTCACGAATGTTGGTCGCGGCGACCATGCTGGAACCGGTGGGCGGCGTCTCGCACGCCCGGGTCATCTACCCGCTGCGGGCGATCGGCACGGATCCCGCGATCGGCACCATCGTTCTCGAGGAATTGGACACGGTGCCCAATGTACCCGCGGAGATGCCGCGCATCCTGGTGCTGCATCGCCCCGTGCTGAGCGGCACGCGCGGCCAGGAGCTGCTACGCCACCTGATCGATGCCGGCTGGGTCGTGGTGACCGAGTTCGACGATCATCCCGATTTCTTCGCCGCGATGCAGGACGGCGCCCAGCTCTCGTTCCGCGGCGTGCATGCCGTGCAGACGAGCACGGCTACGCTCGCCGACGTGCTGCGTGGGCGCAACGCGGAGCTCCGGGTGTTTCCCAACGCGGTCGCCGAGCTGCCGGAGCCGCGGAACTTTCAAGACTCGTTCCTGACGCTGTTCTTCGGCGCGCTCAACCGCGAGCTCGACTGGCAGGCGCTGACGCCAGCTCTCAACGCCGTTGCCGCCACCAGCGGGGATCGGCTGCGCTTCAGCGTGGTGCACGACCGCGCCTTCTTCGAAGCGCTGGCCACGCCACATAAGCAGTTCACCCCGACCTGCGATCACGAGACCTATCTACGGCTGCTGGGGGAAGCGGAGCTTTCGTTCATGCCGCTCGTCGATACCGAGTTCAACCGCGCCAAGTCCGACCTGAAATTCATCGAGGCGGGCGCCTGCCGCGTCGCTGCGCTCGCCAGCCACATCGTCTATGGCGAGACCGTCGAAGACGGACGCACCGGCCTTCTGTTCGCCGACGCACGGGAATTGCACGACCGGCTGCTTCGCCTTGTCGTCATGCCGGAACTCGCCCGCGATCTCGGCGATGCCGCGCGGAGCTATGTCGCGGCGGAGCGGATGCTCGCCTACCAGGTTGCCGACCGCATCGCCTGGTATCGTTCGCTCTGGGAGCGGCGGCAGGAGCTGACCGCGGCGCTGCGCGCGCGGATGTCAGGCTGACCGGAGCACACCACGCCACACCACAAGTCGACTTCAAGATCACGTGAAGATTGATGTTGTGGGGCTGCCCCTCCCTTCGTGGCTGTGCAACCGTGATGCTGGTCAACGGCTGGTGAACACAGTGATCCAGGTTTCGCGCCGGGCGGTGATCTGCGGTTCGCTCCTTTTCGCGGCAGCGCCAGAGCTGCATGCGCAGGAATCATCGGGACCGCGCAATTTGCCGCCGCAACCTGGCGACATCCTGGTTCCAATGGGCGGGGACGCGATCCCGATCAAGCCGGCTGACCTGAAGCTGGGCGACGATCTCACCCTGGCCTGGGCCGCGGACCCGGCGACCAAGACCGCGCGCGATGGAAGCCGGCTGAACCAGATCTTGCTGATGCGCTTCGACGCGGCTTCGCTTGGCAGCACGGAGAAGACCCGGGCCGCCGATGGCGTCGTCGCCTATTCCGCCATTTGCACCCATCAGGGTTGCACCGTTACCGACTGGCTGACCGGACCGCAGGTTCTGCAATGCCCCTGCCATCAATCCCACTACGACCCAAGACACGGCGCCCCCGTCGTCGCCGGTCCAGCCCCGCGCCCGCTTCCGGCGCTGCCGCTTAAGCTGAGCCAGGGCGTGCTGGTCGTCGCGTCCGGATTCACCGACCGCGTCGGAGGAGAACCGCAAAGACAGGCGTAAAGCGGATAACCAAAAACGGAGGAATCAGATGAAACAGAAAATCGTCCAGGTCCTGTGCGCGGCGACGATGCTGTGCGGCATCGGCGCGACCGGCGCGCTCGCCGGGGAAGTCCCGTCTTACTCTCCCGTCACCCAGCAGCGGCTGGAAAACCCCGAAGTCGGCAACTGGCTGCTCTATCGCCGCACCTACGACGGGCACGGGTTCAGCCCGCTGCGTCAGATCAACACCGATAACGTCCGCGATCTGGCCCCGGCCTGGACCTTCTCCACTGGCGTGATCGAGGGGCATGAAGCGCCGCCCATGGTCAACAATGGCGTGATGTTCGTCACCACGCCGCAGGACCAGGTGCTCGCGCTCGATGCAGTAACCGGAGACCTGATCTGGCGCTATCAGCCGAAATTGCCCGAGGACCTGTTCCAGCTCCATCCCACCAATCGCGGCGTCGCGCTGTATGGCGACAAGCTCTATCTCGCCACCGTCGATTCCCGGCTCATCGCGCTCGACGCCAAGACAGGCAAGCCGGTCTGGGAAAGCAAGATCGGCGACTATCATCGGGGCGAGTATTCAACTCTCGAACCGCTGGTCGTGAACGGCAAGGTCATGGTCGGAACCTCGGGCGGGGAGTTCGGGGTCCGCGCCTTCATCGCCGCGTTCGACTCCGAAACCGGGAAGCAGCTTTGGAAGACCTTCACCGTCCCCTCGCCGAACGAACCGGGCGGCGATACCTGGGACAGTGACGCGTGGAAGACCGGCGGCGGCTCCGTCTGGATCACCGGCAACTATGATCCGAAGCGCCACCTTGCCTACTGGGGTGTCGGCAACGCAGCACCCTGGCCCGGCGACCTCCATCCAGGCGATAATCTCTACACCAGCTCCACCATCGCCCTCGATCCCGACACCGGGCAGATCAAGACCTTCCATCAATACCACTACAATAACTCATGGGACTGGGATGAGGTTCGCGCGCCCATGCTCATCAACATGCAGCATAACGGGCAGACGATCGACGCCCTCGTCCATCCGGGTCGCGACGGCTACTTCTGGGTCCTCCAGCAGACCGACAGCGGCATCAAATACATCAATGCCTGGCCGTTCGTTTACCAGAATGCCTTCAAGAGCCTCGATCCGCAGACCGGCCGCCCGACCTATGACCTCGACCATAAGCCGGTCGTCGGCAAGAACGTCAGCTTCTGTCCGTCGCTCTGGGGCGGCACCGACTGGGTCTCTGAAAGCTACAGCGACCAGACCCACCTCGTGTACGTTCCCGCCAACAACAACATGTGCGGCGAAAACGAGGGGGTGAACAAGAAGCTTGTTGCCGGTCAGCTCTGGCTCGGCGTCGATCCCAACACCAACAACCTGCTGCCGCGCGGTCAGCACATCGGCGAGCTGCAGGCATGGGATCCAGCCACCGGCAAGCAGGTCTGGATGTATCCCTTCCCGAACCAGCTCTTCGCCTCGGTGCTCTCCACGGCTGGCGACCTGGTGTTCGTCGGCGGCACCAATGACCGCATGTTCCGCGCGTTCGACGCGAAGACGGGCGAACTGCTGTGGCAGCAACGGACCAACTCCGGGATCATCGGCATGCCCGTGGCCTATCAGGTCGGTGATACCGAATACATTGCCGTGCAGTCCGGCTGGGGTGTGGACGCGCAGCGTATCCAGCAGGGGCTGTCCACCACGCCGGTCAAGACCGACCCCAACGCCGTGCCGCAGGGCGGGGTGATCTGGGTATTCGCGCTGCGCCGGCACTAGTTCGCAGCAAAGCCAAGGGCGACGGCCGTTCCAATCGGAACCGGCCGTCGTCGATTCTTTAGTCCGACCCCTCGGCCTTGCGCATCTGCTCCATGATCTGGTCGTGAATTTTGTCGACCGGGTTCTGTCCGAACGGCGAGGAACTACCCGACGACGCCGACGAACTCCCGGCGTATTTCCCCTGGCCCGTCTTGCGGTCCCAGGCATCCTGGTCGGCCCGGTCTTTCGCCGCCTGGGCCGCCGCTTGCGCGCGCTGGTCGGCGGCGTCACGGTCAGCGGCGGCGCGCCGGTCGGCCGCCGCCTCGGCGTCGCGCTGCGAAGCGGTCCCCATCATGCAATGGGCGAACTGGTCGGTTCCCATGACGAAGCCGAACCCGGCACAGCGGTTCTGGTCGGCCGCGCGCTGCGCCGCGTCCCGCGCGGCCTGCTGCTCCGGCGTCTCGCATCCCGCGAGCACAAGCGCCGCCAGTAGCAACGCCGGCACGATCGCCCGCGCGCTCAATTGTGGCAACTCGCGTGGGAGGTGGAGGTGCCGGCATTCGCCGAACCCACGAAGCTGCTCGTCGTCGTGCACTTCATGCCCTCGGTCGACGAGGGGCCGGGGCCGGCCTTGCGCGCTTCCTCGTTCTCTAGGTCCTCGCCGCGCTTGATCCGGGCCTGCGTCTCCACGTCCTCGCGCTCACTCGCGCTCGGCCCGGCGACGTTCGGCGTCTGGTTCATGCTGCCCAGCCCGTGCGACTGGTTCCACTCCTGCTGACGGGCGGCGAAGTCGGTGACCGCGCAGCCGCTCAGAAGCGCCGTGGCGGCGGCCAGGATCAGCATCCGTTTCATATGCGGTGTCCCCCTCGAAAGCAGCCGGCGCCGCTTCGGGCGCCCCCTTAGGCCGGAACGATCCGGGGCGTCAATTCTCTCGTTCGTTCGGGAACCTTTCGGCCGCACGCTGGGTCTATCGTGTGGCCGGGAAACAAGGGGATGATTGGCGATGGATGCGATGGCGACGGAGGAGCGCGCGCTGGTCGAGCGCTTCCGCCTTGGCGACCCCGCGGCCACGCGAATCATCATCCAGCGCCACAACCGCAAGCTCTGGCGCCTCGCGCGGGGGATCGTCGATGACGACGCCGACGCCGAGGAGGCGTTGCAGAATGCCTATGTTCGTGCGCTGACCTCCATCGACGGGTTTCGGGGTCAGTCGAGCCTTGTCACCTGGATGGCGCGCATCGTCGTCAATGAGGCGCTGCGCCGCCGGGCGGCGCGACGCGATCCGCTCGACCTCGACGAAGTTGTCGACACTCTGCCGCCGGATCATCCCGGCTCGGCGACCATGCCGCCGCCCGCCAGCCCGGAAGTCGCCGCCGCGAGGCAGCAGATTCGGCGATTCGTGGAGCGCGCGGTCGACGCGCTGCCGGATTCGTTCCGCGTCGTCTTCATGATGCGCATCGTCGAGCAGATGAGCATCGAGGAGACCGCCGCCGCGCTGAACATTCCCATCAGCACCGCGAAGACGCGGCTGCATCGCGCCAATCAGCAACTGCGCGCGACGCTCGGCGCGGAATTCGCGGCGATGTTCGACGACGCCTTCCCCTTCGACGGGGCGCGCTGCGAGCGCTTCACCCAGTCCGTCCTCGACAGGATGGCGGCGCTTGCGGGCGCTTCCTCCTCCACACACTAGGGAGACCACCATGTTGCGACATGCAATCCTCGGCGCCACTGCCCTCGTTCTTCTCACGGTTGGCAGCGCCCCTTCGTGGGCACAATCGGCGAAGCCGACCGATGCGCAAATCGCGCACATCGCCTACACGGCGGGCGAGATCGACATCGCGAACGCGCAGCTTGCCCTGAAGAAGTCGAAGAACCAGCAAGTGCGCGCCTTCGCCGAGGACATGGTGCGCGACCACACGGCGGTGAACGACAAGGCGCTTGCGCTGGTGAAGAAGCTTGGTGTCACCCCCGAGAACAACCCGACCAGCCAGGCGCTGGTGAAGCAGGCGCGACGCCGAACGCGCGAAGCTGGCCAAGCTGAACGGCGCCGCCTTCAACAAGGCCTATGCGGCGAATGAGGTCGCCTACCACAAGGAGGTCGACAACGCCCTGCAAACGACCTTGATCCCGGATGCACAGAATCCCGAATTGAAGAGCCTGCTGCAAACCGGGCTGAAAATCTTCCAGGGCCATGAGGCGCACGCCGAAGAAGTCGTCGCATCCCTCAAGTAACGGAGGTCTTCGTGACCCGCCGACGGCCATGGGCCGCGCTCGTCCTCGAGGCGAGCACGATGATCACCGCACCCGCGCTGGCCGCGACCCTGCAGCGCTCGATCCATGACATGAGCCTCGGAGCGCCCGAGGCCGTCGTTCACGTTGGCGATGTGATCGAGTGGACCAACGACGATTTCGTCGTCCATACCGTGACCGCGCGCGACGGGAGCTTCGATGTGATGATCCTGCCCGGCAAGACCGGACGCACGGTCCTCTCCAACGCGGGCAAGGTTGCGTTCTACTGCCGCTTCCACCCGACCATGACCGGCACGATCGAGGTGATGCCGTAATGGTGCCTAGAACCGCGCGACCGCGCACGTCTCCCCGCTGTCGCGGAATTTGCCGCAGAACTCCTTCGCCTGCGCCTCGTCGGCGAAGCCGCCGGTGCGCACGCGCCACCAGGTGCGGCCGTTCACCGTGCTCTCCGAGATGATCGGCGCGCGGCCCGTGAGCAGATTGGCGTCGCGGCGGGCGAGGCGCTGCCACTCGGCCTCGGCGGCCTCCCGCGTCGGGAGCGCCCCGAGTTGAACCTCCGCGCCGTGGCCGCCGGCACGCGCCGGCCGCGGCGCCGGCGCCGCAGCTGGCTTGAGCGGCTCGGTCTTGGCGATTTCGGGCTTCGCCCCCGGTGTCGCGATCGCCGAAGCGGGAGCCGGGACCGGCGCGGGCTGGGCCGCCACAACCGCAGGTTTCGGCGCCGCTGTAGCAGGCGCGGACGCGGCGGGCGGTGGGCGGCGGGTCTTCAGCGCCTGCGGGTCCGGCGCCTCCGGCCCCGGCGCAAGCGTGTCGGTCCCCGAATCGGCCGACTTGCCGGACAGGATCAAGTCATTCGCCACTTTCATCCCACCAGGATTTTCCGGCTTCACCCGGATCGGCGTCGATGGCGCCGCGATCACCGGAACCATATCGGAGCGTCCCCCGACCGTGGACCAGACGCCGACGACAACAAACAGCACTCCGCCCAGGCCGGCGGCAATCAGCGCGAGCCGCTTGGTGGCGGGGTCCATCCCCGATCGGGGCACGCGATAGGTCGGTCCCCGGTTGGTCGCCCCATTCGCCAGGTTGTCGGACAAATCACCCTCCGCGGTCGGTCAGCGCATCTCCTCGACGGGCGCGACGCCCATCACCTGGAGCCCGGAGCGGATGACCACGGCGGTGGCGGCGACCAGGGCGAGCCGGGAGAGGCTGTCGCCAGGCTGGTCCGCCCGCAGGAACCGCAGCGTCGAATCGTCCTTGCCCCGGTTCCACAGTGTATGAAAGTCCGACGCTAAATCATAGAGAAAGAACGCGATTCGGTGTGGCTCACGCGCCTGTGCGGCGGCGGCCACGACCCGCGGCCACTGCGCCAGCCGGCGGATCAGCGCGAATTCGGGCTCCGCCCCCAGCCCATCGAGCGGAACCCCGGCCAGCGCTGCGTCGGTCGTCACCTCGGCGCCGAACATCTCTGCGGCGGCGCGCAGGACGGAGCGGGCGCGGGCATGCGCGTACTGGACGTAGAACACCGGGTTCTCGCGCGTCTGCGCCACCACGGCGTCGAGGTCGAACTCCATCTGCGCGTCCGCCTTGCGGGTCAGCATGGTGAAGCGCACGACGTCGCGCCCGACCTCCTCGATCAGGTCGGCGAGGGTGACGAAGGTGCCGGCACGCTTGGACATGCGCACGGCGACGCCGCCGCGCACGACATGCACGATCTGGCACAGCACCGCTTCCAGCCGCGCCTGATCGTGCGAAACCGCCTTCACCGCGGCGCGGATGCGCGACACGTAGCCGCCGTGATCGGCGCCCAGCACGTCGATCAGCAGCCGCGCGCCGCGGTCGACCTTGTCGGCGTGGTAGGCGATGTCGTTGGCGAAATAGGTGTTGGAGCCATCGGATTTGCGCAGCGGCCGGTCGATGTCGTCGCCGAAATCGGTGGCGCGGAACAGCGTCTGCGGACGTGGTTCCCAATCTTCCGGCGTCTTGCCTTTGGGCGGCTCGAGCACGCCCTCGTAGATCAGCCCGTCGGCCGACAGCCGGGCAATCACCTTGTCCACCGCACCCGCGTCGACCAGCGCGCGTTCGGAACTGAACACGTCCGGATGCACGCCGAGCGAGTCGAGATCGGCGCGGATCGCGTCCATCATCGCCGCGACCGCCGCCTCGCGCACCGTGTCGAACCACAGCGCGGGATCGGCGGGCCCGCCATCCGGGGCGGCCAGCGACGTGCCGTGCGTCGCGGCGAGCGCGGCGCCGACCGGGATCAGGTACTCGCCGCGGTACTGCAGGCCACTCGGGACCAGCGTATCGAATGATTCGGCGGCAACGTCCGAGCCGATCGCCTGCAGGTATCGCCAGTAGGCCGCCCAGGCGAGCGCGGCGACCTGCGCCCCCGCGTCGTTGGTGTAGTACTCCTTGGTGACGGCGTAGCCCGCCTTGCCAAGCAGATTGGCGAGCGCGTCGCCAACCACCGCGCCCCGGCAATGCCCGATATGCAGCGGCCCGGTCGGGTTGGCGGAGACGTACTCAACGTTGACCGGCAAGCTCGTCGCCCGCGGTGCTGTCGCCGTATGCCTCGCCCGCCCGCAGGATCGCCGGCAGGATGTCGAGCAGCGCCGCGGGCCGCAGGCGCAGATTGATGAAGCCGGGGCCGGCCACCTCGGCGCTCTCCACCTCCGGGACCGCGCGCAGACGCTCGGCCAGCGACGCGGCGAGCTTCGGCGGCGGCTGGCGCGCCGGCTTCGCCGCGATCAGGGCCGCGTTGGTCGCCATGTCGCCATGCGCGGCCTCGCGCGCCGGCGTCACCTCGATGCGGGCGGCGACATCGTCACTGAGATCAGGCAACGCCGCGTGCACCGCATCCAGCACGCGCCCGCGCATCCGGGCGAAAAGATCGGTCATGCTCTGGCGTCCTATCCCGAGAAGGCGATGTCGGTCAGCCGGCGGTGTTCGTCGGCGGCGAAGCGGTCGGTCATGCCGGCGATATAGTCGCCCACCACTCCCGCCGCCCGGCGGTCCCGCCCCCGCCCGCCCGCGCCCGCCAGTCATCGGGCAGCAGCGAGGGGTCGGTGTGCAGGATGCGGAACAGCTCCTCCGTCAGCGCCCGCGCCTTGGTGGTCATGCGATTGACCCGCCAGTGCCGATACATGCGGGTCGAGAGGAAGTCCTTGATCGCCCGGTTAGCCTCCGCCATCGGCGGGCTGAACGCCACCACGCCGGACTTGGCGCGCCGGATCGCGTCGGCGTTCCTGGGCGCGATCTTGGCAAGCCGGCGCTGCGTCTCCTCGGTGACGTCGGAGACCAATGCGTCCACGATCCGCCGTATCGTCTCGTGACGCAGCCGAGCCGGCGGCACGTCGAGGCTCGCGTGCCGCGCGGCACGCAGCGCGTCATGCACCACCGGCAGATGCGCGATCTCCTCCGGCCCGAACAGCTGCGCCTGCATTCCGTCGTCGAGGTCGTGGCTGTGATAGGCGATGTCGTCGGAGAGCGAGGCGACCTGCGCCTCGGCGCTGGCATGCGTTTGCAGGTCGAGCGGGAAGCGGGCGTTGTATTCGGCGATGAAGGCGGGCGGGCGGGACAGCGGGCCGTTGTGCTTCACCAGCCCCTCCAGCGTCTCCCAGCTCAGGTTCAGCCCGTCGAAACCGGCGTAGCGGCTTTCCAGCACGGTGACGACGCGCAGGGATTGGGCATTGTGATCGAACCCGCCGAACGGCTTCATCGCCGCGTTCAGCGCCTCCTCGCCCGCATGGCCGAAGGGCGGATGGCCGAAATCATGGGCGAGCGCCAGCGCCTCGGTCAGCTCCTCGTCGAGCCGCAGCGCGCGGGCGATCGAGCGGGCGATCTGCGCGACCTCGATCGAATGGGTCAGGCGGGTGCGATAGAAATCGCCCTCGTGGTTGACGAAGACCTGGGTCTTGTACTGCAGGCGGCGGAAGGCGGTGCTGTGGATGACACGGTCGCGGTCGCGCTGATAGGGGGAGCGCGTCGGGCTCTCCGGCTCCGGGTGGAAGCGGCCCCGGCTCTCCCGAACGGCGTAGGGCGCAAGGTGCGAGGCGTCTGCCGGCATGGGCGCGGCCTTACACCCCGTATCCCGGCGCTTCAATTCGGCGCGGCTTGTTCCTATGTTGCCGGCATGGATACCCAGCCCACCTTCGCGCTGACGGCGCGCGCCGCCCAGCGTATCGCCGAGATCGCCGCCGCCGAGGCACGCCCCGCCCTGCGGGTCGAGGTGCTGGCCGGCGGGTGCAGCGGCTTTCAGTACCGGTTCGAGCTGGATGAGGCCGCCCAACCGGATGACACGGTGATCGAGCGCGACGGCGCCTGCGTCCTCGTGGACCCGGCGAGCCTCGACCTGCTCGCGGGCGCCGAGCTCGACTTCACCGACGCCCTGATGGGCAGCCATTTCGCCATCCGCAACCCCAACGCCACCTCCTCCTGCGGCTGCGGGACGAGCTTCTCGGTGGATTAAGGCGATGCCGCACCCCCTCACCCGGCGCTCCGTGCCGACCTCTCCCTAAGAGAGAGGTGGCTTTTCATTTCGCCTCTCCCTCTGGGAGAGACCGGGACGGCGCAGCCGGACCGGGTGAGGGTCACGGATGAAGCTTGCCACCTGGAACGTCAACTCGATCCGCCAGCGTGGCCAGCACGTCTATCGCTGGCTGGAGCGGTGTTGTCCGGACATCCTGCTGCTGCAGGAGATCAAGTGCGAGGCCGCCGCCTTTCCCGCCCTCGACTACGCCGGGCTCGGCTACAAGGCCGATGCGGTGGGGCAGAAGGCGTATAACGGCGTCGCGGTCCTCGCGCGGGTTCCGTTGGCGGTCACGCATCGCCACCTGCCCGGGCTGCCCGAGGACGATGCCCAGGCTCGCTATATCGAGATCGAAGCCGAGGGCGTGACCGCCATCGGCATCTATCTCCCGAACGGCAATTCCGGCGGGGACGGCGGCTATGCCTACAAGCTCGCCTGGATGGATTGCCTCGCCGAGCGGGCGCGGTCGCTCCTCGCCCGCGACGTGCCGCTGGTCATCGCGGGCGACTTCAACGTCTGCCCGCAGGAGGTGGACGCCGCGCCCGGCACGCTGCCGCCGACCGACGCGCTGGTGCGTCCGGAGACGCGGGCGCGCTTCCGCCGCCTGCTATGGATGGGGCTGACCGACGCGATCCGCGCCATCCACCCGCACGGGCCCGTCTACACGTTCTGGGACTACCAGGCCGGGGCGTGGCAGCGCGATCGGGGATTGCGGATCGACCACGTCGCTATTGTCCCCGACACTCGCCGAGCGGCTGCACGCCGCGGCGCCGGACCGCGCGGAACGCGGGGAACCCCAACCATCCGATCATGTACCCGTCGTGGTCGAGCTGGACTGATGCCATGACCGAACCGGACGACAATTTCGCCCCGATCGACACCGAGAGTCGAGGTCGACCGACCTGCCCGATCCTGGGCGAAATCCCGCGCGAGCTGAACGGCACGCTGTTTCGCAACGGACCGAACCCGCAATTCCCCTCCCCGGCGCAGCATTGGTTCCTGGGGGATGGGATGCTGCACGCCATCATCCTCCAGGACGGCCGTGCCTCCTACCGCAACCGCTGGGTCCGCACCGGCAAATTCCTCGCCGAGCGAAAGGCCGGGCATGCGTTGCCCTTCGATGACCCGCATATCCGCGACGACGGCGTCGCCAACACCAACATCGTCGAGCATGCCGGTCGGCTGCTGGCGCTGGAGGAGGCGCATGCGCCGATCGAGATCGACCCCGCCACGCTAGGAACCCGGGCGCCGCACGCGCTGGGCGGGGAGGGGCCGGTCACCGCGCATCCGAAGATCGATCCCGTTAGCGGCGCGATGCACTTCTTCGGCTACTCGGCGACCGGGCCGTTCTCGCCCGCGATCCGCTTCGGCTCGGCGGACGGGCAGGTGCCGTCGGCCGCGTTGAGATGTTCGAGGCGCCCTATTGCAGCATGGTGCACGACTTCATGGCGACCGAGCGCCACGTCATGTTCCCGATCCTGCCGCTCGCCGGCAGCCTTACCTCCGCTCAGAGAGGCCTTCCGTTCACCTGGCAGCCGGAACTTGGCGGGCATGTCGGTATCTTGCGCATCGGGGCCGGCGCCAGCAGCCTGCGCTGGTTCCGCGCCGAGACCTGCTACGTCTTTCACGTCATGAACGCCTGGGAGGCGGATGGGCGCCTGTATGCCGACGTGATGCGCTACGAGGAGCCGCCGCTGTTTCCTCGCGCCGACGGCTCGCCCACCGACCCCGCGAAGTCGCGCGCGATCCTGGTGCGCTGGACGATCGACCCCGCGGGCGGCACCGACGCGTTCCGGAGCGAGATGATCAACGACCTGCCGGGCGAGTTCCCGCGCATCGACGACCGCCGCGCCGGATTGCCATACCGGCACGGCTGGTTCGCGGCGAGCCGCGGCGAGGGCGCTCGGTTCGCTCGCCCATATCGATCACGCGAGCGGCAGACGCACGGTGCTGGATCTGCCGCGGGGCGATGCCACGTCCGAGCCGGTCTTCGTGCCCCGCACGCCCGATGCTCCGGAGGGCGACGGCTGGATCCTCGCGGTCATCTGGCGCGCCGCCGAGCGGCGGAGCGAGCTGCTGATCCTGCGCGCCGACGCGATCACCGATCCGCCGGCCGCTACCGTCCGCCTGCCGCAACGCGTCCCGTTCGGGTTTCACGGCAATTGGAGGGCGGCGGCCGTGAGAATCCTGCTCAGCTTCGTGCCGTATTTCGTGTTCGGCTTCATCGTCGGCCACGTCTCCGTTGCCCTGGCCTGCCTGATCGCCGCCGCGATCGCTCTGGCAATCGCGCTCGGCGACAATCGAGTGCGCGGACGATCGCTCAAGCTGCTCGACGGCGGCACCATCGCGATCTTCGTCATCGTCGCGCTGATCGCCGCGTACCTGCGCCCGGAACTGCAGCCGAGCTGGGTCTGGGTCGCGACCAATGCCGGGCTGCTGGCGATCTCCCTGGTATCGCTCGCGATCCGCCGCCCGTTCACGCTGCAATACGCGCGCGAGCAGGTCGGGCCGGAACTGTGGAACTCCCCGGTGTTCCTCGCGGTGAACGACCGTATCACCGCCGTCTGGGCGGCGGCATTCGCGGTGATGTTGTTCTTCCAGCTCGCGATCGTCACCATGCCCGGCATGCCGGCTCTCGCCGACTACGTAGGCACGATCGCGCCGGTGTTCGTCGCCCTGGCGTTCACGGCATGGTACCCGGCCCACGTTCGGCGGAGCGTCGCTTTGAGGAAGGTGGGCTAGGAGGAAATCGCTTCATCGGCCACGACGGGAAGGTTCTCCGGCCAACGGGCACGGACCGCCAGCACCTCAATCCCCACCAGGGCGCCTTTCGGATCAAAGTCGAGCATGACGTCGGGCGCGACCTCCCGCGTCTCGGCAATCGGGGTGCCCTTCGGGGCGAGTCGCACATACATGGCGTCCGCTGCCGGATCGTACGTCGTGGTGATCATCGCCGCCTCCTCGCCCCGCGATCGGGGTGTACGGTGACAACTAGCACATCGGTGCCCTCTGGCCGATGCACAACCCGGAGCACTCGGCCTCCGAATTCCGGAATGGCTTTATAGGATCGCGCAAGGTTCGGATCGACCGGATCGGGCTCCGTCCAATCAGGTCGGTGCACCGTTTCGGCGACCCTTGCCGGATCGATTGCCTGCTCCTCGATCCGCTCCGCGGCGTGGCGACTGAGAACGATCACCTCGCCGGGCGCCGGCGCACGTCCGCCCGCACATGGCGGAAGTTCAGGGTGGCGGGATCGGCGACCACCGGGCCGGGGGCGATGGCGACCAGGATGCGGCTCGCGATCGGGGTGAAGTCGGCGCGGAAATGCACCGAGGATTTCAGCGCGAGGATTGAGCACGTCCGAGGGCTCGATGCCGAAATGGCGGATGATCGCCTGATCGAGCGCCTGCACCTTGCGGCTTGCGACGATCACCCGCACGCCGTCGATGTCGATCAGCGCGCTGCTGCCGAGATTGGCCGGATTGCCTGCGCTCATCGGTCCGGTCATCGTGAAACGGCCCTCGGTCAGCTTCAGCACGCGCGCCTCGCAGGGGAACGGCATGCCGTCGGACTTCCCGCCGAGCGACAGGCGCAGGGTCGCGCCCTCGCCCGCCGCGTGGCAGGCCGCCGCGCTCTCCGCGTCGTTGATCAGGCACACCACCGCCCCGCGGGCACCCTGGCGCACGAGCTCCGATAGCAGTTCCGTCGTGTCGCCGTGTCCGCCACCGCCCGGGTTGTCCTGCGTATCGGCGAGCACCACCGGGCCGCCATTGCCGGCGAGGCGCATCGCCTCCGCCACCGCCTCGGCCGACGGCAGCGTCTCCTGCACGAAGTCGCCCTCGTGGGCAGCGACCAGTGCGGCGAACGCATCGGCCGTGGAATCCGCTGCCTCTTGCGTCTGCGCGAAGGCGGCGACGGCGGGGCCGCACTCGGCGAAGTCGGCGTAGGGAAAGCCGAAGCAGAAGGCGAGCTCGGCGACGTCCGTCGCCATCTCCGCCCGCCGCGCGAGCAGGCCTTGCATCGGCTCCATCAGCGTGCACTGCGAGCCGATCGGCATCCAGAAGTCGAGCGGGCGGATCGCCCGCGCCCACGGGTTTCCGCGCTCGATGCGCGCGAGCAGCAGCCGCGCCGCCTGTCCGCCCGCCGCGGTCATGTCGATGTGCGGGTAGGTGCGGAACGGCACCACCGCGTCCGCTCGCGCGACCATGGCGCGCGTCAGGTTGGCATGCGGGTCGAGACTGATCGTCAACGGGATGTCGCCCACGACCGCGCGCACCCGGCGCAACAGCTCGCCTTCCGCGTCCGGATAGGTCTCGGTCAGCGCCGCGCCGTGCAGGTCAAGATACACGCCGTCGAGCGGCGCCTCGTCGAGCGCGGTGGACAGGCGCGCGCCGATCATCGCGGCGATGCGCTCGAACGCCTCGTCCTGGATCGGCCCCGCGGGACTAGCGAAGCCCCAGGAGAGCGGGACCAGATCGGCGCCCGCCTCCTCCAGCACCTTGATCGCGCCGGCGATCGGCACTGAGCGGCCGCGCAGCGCCTCGATCAGGCCCGGACCGTCCTGGAACGGCGAGAAACCGCCCGGCTGGCGGAAGTCCTGGTAGGTCGTCGGGCGCGGCGCGAAGGAGTGGGTCTCGTGCAGGAAGCCGCCGACGGCGATCCGCAGGCTCATTCGTATGTCTCCGTTCAGGCCCAGAGCGGGTCGGTCGCGCCGCGTCCCGCGAGCACGGCGGCGATGTTGTCGAGCGCGCGGAATCCCATCGCGTTACGCGTCTCCACCGAGCCGCTCGCGACGTGCGGCGACAGGATCACGTTCGGCAGCGCGGCAAAACGCATGTCGTAGTCGGGCTCGGCGCGGAACACGTCCAGGCCGGCGGCGAACAGGTGCCCCGAGGTGAGCGCGGCGAGCAGCGCGTCCTCATCCACCAGCGCGCCGCGCGCGGTGTTCACCAGCACGGCGCCGCGCGGCAGCAGCGCGAGGGTGTCGGCATTGATGATGCGGTCGGTCTCCGGCGTCGCCGGCGCGTGCAGCGAGAGGAAGTCGCAGGACGGCAGCATGGCACGCAGGTCGGGGACGTAGGTCGCCCCTTGCTCCTGTTCGGGGGGCAGGCGGTGGCGGGCATGGTAGAGCACCCGCATGTCGAAACCGCGCGCGCGCCTGGCCATCGCCTGGCCGATCCGTCCCATGCCGAGAATGCCGAGAGTCTTGCCGTTGGCGCTGATGCCGAGCAGCTCGCCCTGACCGATCCGCCGCCGCCAGCCGGCGCGCATGATCGAGTCGTATTCGTGCGCCCGCCGCGCCGCGGCGAGCAGCAGCATGAAGGCGAAGTCGGCGGTGCACTCGGTCAGCACGCCGGGCGTGTTGGTGACCATCATCCCGCGTGCCTTCGCCGCCGCGACATCGATATGGTCGTAGCCGACGCTGCTGGTTGAACCCACGCGCACCGTGTCGGGCAGGCGTGCGATCAGCGCCGCGTCGAAGGGAAGCGTGTTGACGAACAGGATTGCCTCGGCGCGGTGCTCGGCTGCGGCGCGGGCGACCTCCGCGCCCGTCATGTCAGCGGCACCCTCATGCACCAGTGCTTCGAACTCCTCGCGAGCGCGCGCGACGACATCGGTCGTGTGCAGAGCGGCGAACAGCAGGCGGTGCTTCATTCCGCTGCCAACGCGTCCGCGCGCGGCCCGCTGATGCGGAACCCCTCGTAGCCCTTCGCGGCGTTCTCGTCGCAGAGAATCCGGTAGGCGCCGACGCCGCCGATATAGGGCATGAACACGCGCGGCTTGCCGGGCACGTTGGCGCCCATGTACCAGGACGCCGCCAAAGGATAGAGCGTGCGGTGCGCGACCTCCTGGTTGTGCGCGACCCAGCCGTCCTCAGCTTCCTGCGTCGGTTCGATCCGCGTCATGCCGCGCGCGGCCATCGCGGCCAGGCAGTCGGTGATCCAGTCCACGTGCTGCTCGATCGACACCATCATGTTGCTGAGCACCGACGGGCTGCCCGGCCCGGTGATCATGAACAGGTTCGGGAAGTCCGCCGTCATCAGGCCGAGATGGGTGCGCGGCCCCGCGTGCCATTTCTCGGCGAGCGCCTGGCCCGCGGTGCCGACGATATCGACGCCGGTGAGCGCGCCGGTCATCGCGTCGAAGCCGGTCGCGAAGACGATTGCGTCCGCCTCGTACTCGCGCGCCGTCCGAGGTAACGAGGCCTGTCCGCGTGATCGCCTCGATCGGGGTCTCGCGCAGATTGACCAGCCGGACGTTCGGGCGGTTGTACGTCTCGTAGTAGTGCGTATCGACGCAGATGCGCTTGGTGCCGATCGGGTGGTCCTTCGGCGCCAGCCATTCGGCCACCTTCGGATCGCGCACGGTGGCACGAATCTGGTCGCGCACGAACTCCGACGCGGTGTCGTTCGACTCCTTGTTGGTGATCAGATCGCAGAACGCACCCATGAAGGCGGTGCCGCCGGCGGCCCAGCGTTGCTCGTATTCGCGCCGGCGCTCTTCCTCGGAGACCTCCAGCGCCGACTTGTCGTTGATCGCGTAGAGGATGCCGGTGCGCTGCTGGCGCGCGGTCAGGCGGCGGGCGCGGTAGTCGGATTTCCACAGCTGCTCGTATTCGGCGTCCATCTTCTTGTTGCGCGACGGGAATGCTGAAATTCGCCGTGCGCTGGAACACCGTGAGCTGGCGCGCCTGCTCGGCGATCACCGGGATCGCCTGGATCGCCGAGGACCCGGTGCCGATCACCGCGACCCGCTTGCCGGTGAAATCGACGCCCTCGTGCGGCCACCAGCCGGTGTGGTACGTCTCGCCCCGGAAGCTCTCGCGCCCCTCGATCTCGGGCAGCCTCGCCGCCGACAGGCAGCCGGTCGCCATCACCACGAACCGGGCCTCGATCCGCCCGCCCGTATCGGTGTCCACCTCCCAGCGATCGGCCGTCTCGTCGAACGTCGCGCGGGTGACGCGCGTGCGGAAGCTGATGTCGCGGCGCAGGCCCAGCCGGTCGGCGACGTGGTTGGCGTAGCGCAGGATCTCGGGCTGGGAGGCGAAGCGCTCGCTCCATTTCCACTCCTGCTGCAACGCTTCGTCGAAGGCGAAGGAATACTGCATGCTCTCGACGTCGCAGCGCGCGCCGGGATAGCGGTTCCAGTACCAGGTGCCGCCGACGCCGTCCGCCGCCTCGACGATGCGGGCGCGCATGCCGAGGCCGCGCAGCCGGTGCAGCATGTAGAGGCCGGCGAACCCGGCGCCCACGATCAGGGCGTCGAGCGGCTGGGTCGGCTGGGGCATCGTGTCTCCTCGTCCGGGGTTCATCGCCCCAGTGTCCCCGATTGTGCCGGCGGGTGCTAGGCTTGCGCCATGCGCCCGAACCTGACCCCCGACATCGACCTCGCCGCGCGCCTGTTCGAGGGCCTGCGCGAACGCACCTTCGACGGCATCGGCGTGACCCGCGACGCCTACGGGGCGGGCGAGCAGGCCGCGCACGACCTGGTCCGCGCCGCCGCCGAGGGGCTGCGGCTCGAAACCGAGACCGATGCCGCCGGCAATCTCTATATGACACTGCCGGGCCGCGACCGGGCGGCGAAGCGGATCGTGCTGGGCAGCCATCTCGACTCGGTCGCGCGCGGCGGCAACTACGACGGCGCGGCGGGCGTGCTCGCCGGGCTCGCGGTGGTGGGGGGGATGCAGGCGGCGGGCTTCGTGCCGGCGCGCGACGTGACCGTGCTCGCCATCCGGGCGGAGGAGGCGGGGGCGTGGTTCCCGACCTCCTATCCCGGCAGCCACGCCGCGCTGGGCCAATTGCCGCCCGAGGCGCTGGAGGTGCGGCGGCTGGATACCGGGCGGACACTCGCGGATCACATGCGCGAATCGGGCTTCGATCCCGACGCGGTGCGTGCCGGGGCGGGCAGGCTCGGACCGCACAACACGGCCGCCTATGTCGAGCTGCATATCGAGCAGGGGCCGGTACTCGATGCCGAGGAGGTTCCGGTCGGCATCGTCACCGGTATCCCCGGCTCACGCCGCTTGCGGGCGGCGCGCGTGCTGGGCGAATACAACCACTCCGGCGCGACGCCGCGCCGCTATCGGCGGGACGCCGCGATCGCGCTCGCCGAGCTGGCATCGCGGCTGGACGACCATTGGTCGCTGCTGGAATTCGCAGGGACACACGCTGGTCTGCACGTTCTGCGTGCTGGCGACGACCGAGGAGGCCGGCTTTACCAAGGTGCCCGGTGAGGCGCGCTTTCAGCTCGACGTGCGCAGCGTCGAGCCGGCGAGCGTGGACGCGATCTTCGCCGAGCTGGCGCGCCTGGTCCCGCTGATCGAGGCGCGCCGCGGCGTGCGCTTCGAGCTGGGGGCAGGCAGCGGCAGCCTGCCGAGCCTGATGGATTCCGGCATCCGCGCTGGCCTCGCGCGCGCCGCGAGCGCGGCCGGCGTGGCGTTCCAGGAGATGCCCTCAGGCGGCGGCCACGACGCCGCCGCCTTCGCCCAGGCCGGCGTGCCGGCGGGCATGCTGTTCGTGCGCAACCAGAACGGCAGCCACAACCCGCACGAGGCGATGCGCATGGAGGACTTCGCCGCCGGGTGCGCGGTGCTGATGGGGTGGGCGGCGGAGGCGGGTGAGTGAGGCAGGCACTAGTGATGAAGCCGCGCGGCTTTACAGGTCGCTCAGGGAGTCGGAAATCCGTGCGCTCGGGCACAGGCCTCGAGAAAGTTCCGGGCCGCTGCAACAGCAGCTGTCGCCTGGGCAGGTTGGGGTCGGCTCTGGGCGCTGTAGTCGGATCGTAGCCGCTCCTGTTGGGCAATGTTCAATGCCCGGCCGGCGTCCATCAAGCCAGAGTCATGCGCGCTCTTGGCGTGATAGCCGAACCGGCTGACGACGGCGTTGTGCTTTGTCGGCGCATTCAGTCCTTCGACTTTTAGCAGCACCGCGCGCGCCGCATGAAACATGGCATAATAGGCGGCGTGAATCGCCATGCGAGGTGTAGCGCTTGCCGAGATACGCTCCGCTTCGTTGAGGAATTCTAGCGCTATGCTCCAAGCTTGTGCAGCGATAGACGCTTCCGTCATCGGATGGGCATGCCCTCTCCCGCGATCCTCATCGCAAGTTCCGTCCGCGCGGGATGGAGCATCTCCGCATTCAGCGGAACGGCTTGGATGATGCAGCCGTCGGCATGGTGGTTCCAGGCGATGTCTGAGATGCGACGATGTACATCCCTATCGTTGGCCAGCCCACCGCTCATGACGACGGCCACGTCATAGTCCGAATCGACTCGTGCTTCGCCACGTGCCCGGCTTCCGAAGAGGATGACATCCTCGACGAAGCCTGGCAGTGCCTCCACCAGCTCCCGCCTGAAGGCCAGAAGGCGCGCTCTCGCGGTGCGGGACAGTGGGGAACGGCTTCTATGCATCAAAGCTTCTCTGCTTCCCCCCTTGCACAGTAACACACAAGGCGACCACGCGACGCCAAGCGCGCTTCACCGCAGCCGCTCCTCAATCCGGTCCGCGACCCGCAGCGCGTTGGCGATGATGGTCAGGGTCGGGTTCACCGCGCCGATCGAGGGGAAGAAGCTCGCGTCGGTGACGTAGAGATTGTCGATCCCGTGCGCCTTGCAGTCCAGGTCGAGCACCGAGGTCGCGGGATCGGGGCCGAAGCGCATCGTGCCGGCCTGGTGCGCGGTGCCGCCGATCGGGACATCCTTGCCGAGATAGAGGTTGCGCGTCGAACAGGTGCGGATGGATCGTCGAGCTCGTCGCACGATCTGCGCGCAGCTTCTGCCGCAGCCGCCGGTTCCCCTCCATGTTCGTCTGCGTCAGATCGAGTGAACGCCGCCGTCCTTGTAGAAGATCGCGGTTCTGCGGCAGCGGCAGGTCCTCGGAGGTCAGCCAGAAATCGATCGAGTGCTGCGCCATGCCAGTCGAACGGCTTCTCCGGGCAGCCATTGCAGGAATCTCGGCAGACCCTCGCCATGCACCTGCGCGCCGTCCGACTTGCCGACCATCTGGATATGGCCGAGCGGATACTCCCAGTCGTCGGAACCGAAATAGAAATCGTTCAGGCCGAGGGTCTTCTGGAACCGGGTCGGGTTCGGCACCTTGGAGATCGCCAGGACGGTGGAGTTGTTGTGGCGCATGTAGTTGCGCCCGACCTGCCCCGACGCGTTGGCGAGGCCCGCTCGGATGCGCGTCGTTGGCGGAGCGCAGCATCAGCAGCGCCGAGGACAGCGCGCCGCACGCCACGACCACGATGTCGGCGGAGAACGTCGCTGCGCTCGCCGGCTCGGTCGACGACCTCGACGCCGGTGACCGCGTGTCCGGCCGGATCGGTGAGCAGCTTCTCGACATAGGCTGCGCGTCAGCAGGGTCAGGTTGTGGTGCGCGCGCAGCGCCGGGTCGACGCACATGACCTGCGCATCCGCCTTGCCGTTGGTCGGGCAGGGATAGCCGTCGAACGCGTCGCAGCGCATGCAGGGCGAATGCGGCAGCGGCTCGCCGTCCTTCTCCTGGATCAGCGCGCCCACCGGCAGATGGAACGGATGATGGCCGATCGCGCTTGAGCTCGTCGAACAGTTGCTGGATGCGCGGCTCGTGCGTGATCGGCGGATAGGCATAGGGCTTCGTGCTGGGCGGCTCGGTCGGATCCTCGCCGCGCAGGCCGTGCACGTGATAGAGTTCCTCGGCGGCCTGATAGTACGGCTCGAACTCGTCGTAGCCGACCGGCCAGGCGGGCGCGATGCCGTCCGGGTGGCGGACTTCGCCGAAATCCTCGCTCGCGCAGCCGGAACAGCGCGGCGCCGTAGACCTTGCTGTTGCCGCCGACGTAATAGTGCAGGCCGGGATGGAAGCGTGTCGCCGTCGAGCTGCTGTACCAGGTCTCCTTCGCCTGGTAGCGGGCATCGACGAACACCGCCTGGCTGTCCCAGTTCTCCTGCTCGCGCCGCAGATAGTCGCCGCGCTCGAGCAGCAGGATGCGCTTGCCGGTCTGCGCCAGCTTCCACGCCATCGTGCCGCCGCCCGGCCCGGAGCCGATGATGATGACGTCGTAGTGATCGCTGGCCATGATGCGCCCTGTTATCACTGTGCGAACATATCGCCGGACTAGAAGGAGAAGCCGGCATGGCCGCAAGCCAGTTGCTGATCGGCTTGGTGCGTTACCTGCTGGTGATCCTGTTCTTCCCGTTCAGCGCGCTCGACAAGACCCTCAACTTTCAGTGGCGCGGTGGAGCAGGCGCAACAGGTCGTGCCGGAGGAGCGTTCGGCCGAGGCGCTCATCCTGGCCGGCCTCGCGCGTCGAGATCATCGATGCCGCTCGCCATCCTGACCGGCCGCTGCGACCGGCTCGCCGCCGCGATCATGGCCGGCTATTGCGCCGTCACCGCGCTGCTGTGGAAGCAGTTCTGGAAGCGAGGACGATTTCTGGGCCGAGGGCCAGAGCAAGGGGCGCGACCTGTTCTGGGACTTCCTCAAGAACTTCTCGCTCGCCGGCGGGTTCCTCCTGCTGGCGGTCGGCACCTCCGCGGCAAGCGCCGAGGCGGTGCTCACCGGGAAGCAGATTTCCTCGCACCCGTCACAGGCTTCACAGGAGGGCCCGCCGCCGATGAGCACCGATGATCCCGATCCGCCGGTCGTCGCCGTACTGGCACCTCTGGACCGACGAGGAGGGCATCAGCCACCAGCGGCGCTGCGAGCTGGTGGGCTTCGATCTCAAGTCGATCGGCGGTGGCGCCGAAGCCGCAATGGCAAGGGCGGAAGACCACGGGCCAGGCGAGCGTGATGGTGACGGTGCTGCCAGCGGGCTGGGTCGGCGGATGGCACGAAAACCCCAAGCCGCAATGGATCATCCCGCTGTCCGGCCGCTGGTTCGTCGAATCGATGGACGGGCAGCGGGTGGAGATGGGACCGGGCGAGATCTCCTTCGGCGAGGACCAGAACACGCGGGCCAGCGACGGCAGGAAGGGCCATAGCTCCGGCACTGTCGGCGACGCGCCCGCGGTGCTGATGCTGGTCCAGTTCGACACCCCGGGACCGCTCGCGACGCCCTGCCGGTTCACTTAGCGCCGCGATGGACGGGTTCGAGATCCACGACCGCCGCTTCGCCAACTACATCCTCGCCAACGCCCCGCTGGAGGAACTCGCTGGCGGGTTTCGCTGGATCGAGGGACCGGTGTGGTTCGGCGATGCCAACTGCCTGCTGTTCCAGGACCTGCCGCGCAACCGCACGATGCGCTGGGACGAGGCGACCGGCGTCTCGGTCTGGCGCGCGCCTTCGGACTTCGCCAACGGCCAGACCCGCGACCGCCAGGGCCGATTGATCGCCTGCTCCCATCATGGCCGCTGCCTCTATCGCACCGAACTCGACGGCAGCGTGACGCGATTGGTGGCACATCACGCCGGCAAGCGGCTCAATGCGCCGAACGACGTGGTGGTGAAATCGGACGGCACGATCTGGTTCTCCGACCCGCTGTACGGCATCTCCACCGATTACGAGGGCGGCCGGCAGCACTCCGAGCAGCCGCCGGCGCTGTATCGCTTCGACCCGGACAGCGGCGAGATCGCGGTGATGGCGGGCGATTTCGACGGGCCGAACGGGCTCGCGTTTTCACCCGACGAGCGGCGCCTCTATGTCGCCGAGACGGGCGATCAGACCCAACCCGAACCACGCCAGTATATCCGCATGTTCGAGGTCTCGCCGGACGGGCGAAGACTGACCGGGGGCGATGTCTTCCATAAGGTCGAGCCGGGATATTGCGACGGGCTGCGCATCGATGAGGACGGCAACCTCTGGAGCAGCGCCGCCGACGGGGTGCATTGCATCGATTCAGGCGGCAAGCTGCTCGGCAAGGTTCTGGTGCCCCACCGTGTGTCCAACCTGGCCTTCGGCGGCGCGCGAAAGAACCGGCTTTTCATCGGCGGCTCACATACGCTCTACGCGATCTTCCTCAACCGCCGCGGCGCGCAGTGGCCATGACAAGCCGCATCGCTCGCATCAGCCTGACCGTGGCCGACGCGGGCCGGCTCGCGGAGTTCTATCAGCGGGCGCTCGGCTTCAAGTGGGCGGCGCGAAGAGGAGCGCGTGGGCTCTGACTTCGCGATGCTCATGGGTCTGGACGAGGGTGCGCGGGCGGAGGTGGTCGTGCTGCGGCTCGGGCAGCAGGAACTGGAACTGGTCCGCTTCGCATCGGTAGGCGTGCCCATCCCGACTACGGCTGGGAGCAACGATCTCGCGTTCCAGCACTTCGCGATCGTGGTCGCGGATATGCCCGCAGCGTTCGCGGGCCTGCAGGCGCAGCCCGGATGGCGTGCGATCTCGCGCGACGGGCCGCAGCTTTTGCCGCCGCGATCCGGCGGCGTGACGGCGTTCAAGTTCCGCGACCCGGAAGGGCATCCACTCGAGTTGCTGGCCTTCCCACCCGAGGCGACCCCGCCCTACTGGCGGAATGCCGCGGGCGATGTCTGCCTCGGGATCGATCACTCGGCGATCGCGGTCGCAGACAGCGCAATAAGCATCGCCTTCTATACGCGCGGCCTCGGCTTCACGGTGGGCGGGCATTCCCTTAACGTGGGACGCGAGCAGGCCGCGCTGGACGATTTGCACGACCCGGTGGTGGAGGTGACGCCACTTACGCCGGCAGGCTCGGCAGCGCCGCATATCGAACTGCTGTGCTATCGTGCGCCGCGAACCGGCACTAGGATGGCACCCGGTAAGCGCAGCAACGACCTGGTGGCGACCCGCCTGATCGTGGCGGTGAGCGACGCTGCGGCGGTCGCGCGCACGCTCACCGGATTGGGCGGAAGCATCGTGTCGCAGCAGGGCGCGGCGGCTGGCGCGTGGCTCGTCCGCGATCCGGATGGTCATGACCTGCTGCTTACAAACAGCGTGGGATGTTCATAGATGACAGCAGGGAAGGACAGGATCGCTGTACTTGGCGGCGCGGACGGGCCGACGCTCCAGGCGCTCCTGGCCGCGGCCGCCACCGAGTGGAAGAACGCCGGTCTGCGCGTCGCAGGCGTTGTCGCCGAGGCGCACAATCTGCCGGACCGGACATGCAGCGCCGGCTACCTGCGCGACGTCGGCTCCGGCAAGCCCTACTCGATGTTCCTCGAAACGCCGCCTGCCGAGACCTCGTGCCACCTCGACGCGACCGGGGTGGAGGGCGCCTGTACCGCGGTCCTTGACCAGGTCGGCGGCAGCGACGTGGTCGTGCTCAGCAAGTTCGGCAAGTTGGAGGCCGCGGGTGGCGGTCTCGCGCCGGCGTTCCAGGCGGCGATCGCCGCCGGCAAGCCGCTTCTCACCACGGTCTCCGACTTGCACCGCGAGGCATGGCGGGCCATCGCTCCTGACGCGACGCAACTGCCCGCCGATGCCAGTGCGATCCGGGATTGGCTCAGCGCGTAGCCAGACACTCCCGCCGCGCCGTTGCGACGGCTTCGACCACCGGTTCCCATATGCCGCGCTCATCCTGGCGGTGCTGATGGCGTGGGCGGCGGAGGCGGGCGGGTAATTACCCGCTCAGCACACACAGTCTCCAGTACATCCCGCCGATTCAACTCCACCCCCGCCCGGGTGTGCAATGCCCGCGCATACACCGGGAGAGGAGATCCGAAATGGCCAAACCGCCGTCCACCGCCGCGCGCGACCGGGTTCGCAACACTGTTCCCAAGCTGATCGACGCGACCGAGAAATGGCTGTTTGGCGATATCTGGGAGCGCAAGGAGCTGTCGAAGCGCGACCGTAGCCTGATCACCTGCGCGGTGCTGGTCGCGACCTACCGGCCGGAGCAGCTCAAAGGGCATCTCGGGCGCGCGCTGCATAACGGCGTCACCAAGGAAGAACTCTCCGAGCTCATCACCCATGTCGCCTTCTATGCCGGCTGGCCGGCGGCGATGACCGCCGCGAATGTCGCGCGCGACGTGTTCGAGGAAGAGTAGGCGCTATGCGCGTCGGCTTCATCGGCCTGGGCACAATGGGCGCCGGGATGGCGGCGAACCTGCAGAAGGCCGGGCATGAGCTGGTTGTGCATGATGTGCGGCGGGCTGCGGCGGAGCGTTTCGTCAAGGCGGGCGCGGTGTGGGCCGCCTCGCCGCGTGCCGTCGCCGACCAGACGGAGCTGATCTTCACCTCGCTGCCCGGCCCGCCGGAGATGGAGAAGGTGGCGCTCGGGGCGGACGGGCTGCTCGGCGCGATCCGCAAGGACGCGGCTTATTTCGACCTATCGACCAACTCGCCCACCCTGGTTCGCCAGGTGCACGCGGCCTTCGCCGAGAAGGGCGCGCATGTGCTGGATGCGCCGGTGAGCGGCGGACCGCGTGGTGCGCAGACTGGCAAGCTCGCGATCTGGGTCGGCGGCGAGGAGGCGGTGTTCGATCATCATAAGAAGGTGCTCGACGACTTCGCCGACCGCGCCGCCTATGTCGGGCCGATCGGCGCCGGCTCGGTCGCCAAGCTGGTGCACAACATGTTCGGCTACATCATGACGACCGGGCTCGCCGAGGTCTTCACGATGGGGGTGAAGGCGGGGATCGCGCCGCTCGCGATCTGGGAGGCGGTGCGCCAGGGCGCGATCGGCCGGCGCGGCGCGTTCGACGCGATGCCCGACCAGTTTCTGTCCAGCAGCTACGAGCCGCCCGCCTTCGCGCTGCGCCTCGCGCACAAGGACGTGTCGCTCGCCTGCGCGCTCGGACGCGAGATGGGCGTGCCGATGCGGCTGTCGAACATGGTCATGGCGGAGATGACGGAGGCGATGAACCGCGGCTGGGCCGAGCGGGATTCGCGCTCGGCGATGCTGCTGCAGGTGGAGCGCGCGGGGGTCACGATCGACGTGGATCCGCAGCGGCTGCATGAGGCGGTGGGGGAGATGAGGGGGGGATAGCGCGCGGCGCCCCCCTCACCCTGCCTCTCCCCCCGCGCCGCGGGGGGAGAGGGGTTCATGCAGCGGCAGCAGATGCAGGCGTTCGCAGAGGGCGAACAGCAGGCGGCCTTGGGCGCAGATCAGGACCATGACGCCGAGACTCGCGAAGCTGATGATCGGGCGGACCTCCAGCGCGCGCTCGATCGTCATGATCTGGCCGATCCACAGATAGACGGCCGCCTTGAGGAAGAAATAGGCCGCCCACATCGCGGTCATCAGCTGGAAGAAGCGGCGCATCTCCGGGCTGCCGTCCACCGCGTCGGGCGCCTGCTGCTCGAGGATTTCCTCGATGATCGACTTGCCGCGCGCGCCGAGCGCGAACATCAGCCCGACGGCGAACGAGGAGATCGGCGCCTCGAACTTGATCATGAACGGGCTTGAGGAGGCGAGGTCGATGAAGCCAAAGACAATCACCAGCGCGCTCGAAAGCACGTAGATGCGCGGGAAGCCGAGGTGCTTGCGCCGCCGGCGGACGAAGTCGATCGCGAGGAAAACGAGTGTGCCGGCGATCGCGGGCTTCAGCCCGGCGGTCCAGAGCAGGACGTAGAAGACGATGATGCCGCCGAAATCGAACGCCGCGCCACGCACGGTGGAGACGATTTTGGCTATGATCGGGTGGCCGAACATCCGCTATGCTTCCTGCACGGCCTCGGCCTCGATCTCCACCAGCCAGCGCGGATCGGCAAGCCCGGCGACGACCAGCAGGGTCGAGGCGGGCGCGGTTTCGGCGAAGATCACGTCACGGGCGGCGCGGTAGGCGCCGATATGGCCGCGCTCGGTCAGGAAGGCGGTGGTCTTCACAACGTCGGAGAAGCCCATTCCATGCGCGGTGAGGATCGCGCGGAGGTTGGAGAAGGCCTGCGCGACCTGGCCCTCGACGGTGCCGGAGACCGAGCCGTCCGGCGCGACGCCGACCTGGCCGGAGATGACGAGGCGGCGCGCGCCGGGCTCGACCAGGATGGCGTGCGTGTAACGGCCGCCCGGCGCGCGCACAGTGGGCGGGTTGCTTTGGGTCAGGACGGGCATCGGCGCCTCCTTCTTTTTCGGGCGGGCGTCTATAGCCCGGGATGCGACGTGGCACTATTGCACATGCCCAATCTAATCGCGGTCGGGAAAGCGCGCGACGGGCCGGAAGCGGCACTGTTCGCGCGCTACGCCGCGCGCATTCGCCCGGCGCTCGTGTTGGCCGAGATGGCAGAGGCGCGCGGCAGCCCCGCCGAGATCCGTCGGAGGGAGGGCGGGGCGTTGCTCGCGGCGCTGCCGGAGCGTGCCTTCGCCGTCGCGCTCGACCTCGGCGGGCAGGCGCCGGACAGCGCCGGGCTGGCGGCGTTGCTGGAGCGCTGGCTGGCGCTGGGCCGGCCGGTCTGCTTCCTGATCGGCGGGGCCGAGGGGCTGGATGCAACGGTGCTGCGACGTGCCGATTTCGTGCTGTCGCTCGGCCCGATGACCTGGCCGCATCTGCTGGCGCGGGTGATGCTCGCCGAGCAGCTCTATCGGGCGCAGGCGATCCGTGCCGGGCACCCGTATCATCGGGCGGGTAGGCCTTAATCGAGCGGCGGGTGGCGGGTCGCCGCGCCGGTCGCCCGCTCATAGGCGGCGGCGACCCGGTAGACGGTAGCCTCGGCGAAATAGCGGCCGACGAGTTGGAGCGAGAGCGGCAGCCCCTCGCGTGACAGGCCGGCGCCCATCGCGAGCGCCGGGTGGCCGGTGACGTTGAACGGGCTGCGCGCCTGGCGGGCGTAGGTGCGCGCGGTCTCCTCTGGTTCGTCGATGCGGCTGGGCGGGTCCATCGAGCTCGCGCACAGCAGCACATCGACCCCGCGCAGCGCGTCGTTCACGGCGGCGATCAACTGCGCGCGCCGCCGCTGCGCGCCGACATAGGCCGACGACGGGATGAACGCGCCCGGCATAAGCCGGCGCCGCGCGAGCTGGCCGTAATCGCCGGGCCGCTCGCGCAGCCATCCGGCATGGATCGAGAACGCCTCGGCGGTGAGGATGACGCGGTTGATGGCGGACATCTCGGTGAGCGACGGCAGCGAGATGGTGCGGACGGTCGCGCCCTCGGCCTCGAGCACGCGCGCGGCGTCTTCCAGCGCCGCCGTCATCTCCGGATGGGCGGGCATATCGGTCTCGTGGAAGTGGCGGACGAAGCCGATGCGCAGGTCGCGGACGCCGCGCCCGATCTCCCGGCCGAAATCATGCGCGGGAGCCGGCGCGCTGCCGGGATCGGCGGGGTCGTGGCCGGCAATCACGCCGAGCGCGAGCGCGTTGTCGGCGACCGTGCGCGTGAGCGGGCCGACATGGTCGAGCGTGTAGGAGAGCGGGAAGACGCCACGACGGGAGACCAGCCCGTAGGTGGGCTTCATCCCGACGATGCCGCAGCAGCTCGCCGGGTTGCGCACCGACCCGCCGGTGTCGGTGCCGAGCGCGAGCGGGAACAGCCCGGCGGCGACGCCGGCGCCCGAGCCGGAGGAGGAGCCGCCCGGGTGATGCGCCGGGTTCCACGGGTTGCGCGCCGGCGGGAAGGGCAGATCGAGGCTCGGCCCGCCGATCGCGAATTCATGCGTGGACAGCTTGCCGAGGATGATCGCGCCGGCCGCGCGCAGCCGGGTGATGACCACCGCATCGGCGCGCGCGATGTTGCCCACCAGGATCTTGGAGTGGCACGTCGTCGGCAGGCCGGCGACGTTGATGATGTCCTTGATCCCGACCGGCACGCCGTGCAGCGGACCGCGCAGGCGCCCTGCCTTCGCTTCGGCCTCGGCCACGCGGGCCGCCTCCATCGCCGCCTCCGCATCAAGGCGGATGAAGGCGTGCAGCACCGGATCGAGCCGTCCGATCCGGTCGAGCAACGCGCGGGTCAGCGCGACGGGCGAGAGGTCGCGCCGCGCGATCGCCTCGGCGGCGTCGGTCGCGGAGAGATAATGCAGCGCGCTCACAGCGCGGTTCCCGCGCGCATCGGCGGCCAGGGCTCGACCGCCGGATCGTCGGGGACGTGGATCGCGGCCGCCGTCGCGAGCGCCTGCGCGACTGCAGCCGCGACATCATCGGGGAACTCGGCGAGCGCCTTGTCGAGCCCAGCGGCGCGGGCGAGGGCGGCGATCGTGTCCTTGTCCATGCAGGGTCTCCCGACTTGGCGATCACGTCAGCTCGGCGGCCGGCGTGGCATACGCCCCGACCGCGCGTGAGAAAAGCTCCTCGAGGTCGTCGAGGAGCGGATCGCCGATCAACTGCCTCGCCTGATATTCGCCGAGCGCGCGATAGCTCTCGAACTGGCTCTCGGTGAAGGATTGCTCCAGCGTCGATTCGTGCGGAAACAGCTCGTGCAGATTGGCGTAGGCGCGCACGTCGGTCGGCACGTTCGCCAGCAGGCATGGCTTGAGGTAGATCAGCTTGCTCGCGCGGTCACCGGGACATTCGGGATAGAGCACGGTGGCGATCGCGAAGCCGATGGCGCTCTCCAATCCTGCCGTGTCGGTGCGCGCCACGATGCGGAGCGGGCTGTCGAATTCGATTCGCACCTGCATGTCGATCGCCGCCTTGCGCAACGTGTCGCCGAGCGATTCGAAGCCGCAGGCGGCATCCTCGCTGGCGTCGACGAGCAGGATCCTCCGGCAACGCCGGCGCACCATCTCGTAGAGGCCGAGATTGTCGAAATGCCCGCCATCCGAAAGATAGATCGCCGGCGACTGGTCCCCCGCGCTGCCGAACAGATCGCCGAGGAGCGTGCGCAGGCTTCGGGGCGGCCGGGCGAGGTTCAGATCCTCCGGGCGCGTCACGGCTGCCGGGTTCGGCAGCCAGGCGCCGAGGCGCATGTTGAAGAGCGTCATGACGAACGCGGTCAGCCGCGAGGAATGATAACCCCAGTTCGGACTGACGGCAGCGCCGGAGATGGTCATCGCGGTGGCGAGCGAAAGACCGTGCGCCGTCCTCGGATCCGCGTCCCGGTTCTCCAGCCCCGAATAGGCACGGGTGGACACGTAGGCACCGGGCGGGTCGACGTCGCGCGAGGACGGTTGCGTGTCGGGCCGCAGCAGAGGCGCGCCGCAGGCGACCGGCGTGGCAGTGAATGCCATCGCCTTGCGCTCGCTCCACCCGGTCGGAGCGCCCGCGGTCATGTTCAGCGTCAGGTTGATGACCGGGAACAGCGTGCGCCGGCCCGTCGCGTCGGCAAGCCAGGCGAGCGGGAAATTGTCTTCCGGATCGAGGCTAGTGAACGGATCGGGCTGCCGCGCCGGCCCGCGCGCGGGACCCAGGAAGGCGCGCGTCAGCCGGTTGCGATAGACCGCGTGCATCGAGTAGCGGTTGACGTTGACTCGCTGCGTCACCCAGACGATCACGCAGAGGAGCAAGGCGATCGCGGCGGCGTCGATGATCAGCAGCCGCCAGTTCGGTCGTCCCGCCACGAGGCTTGGGAACTGCGCTCCCAATTCCTGCTGCGCCCAGCCGAGAATCCGGTCGGCGATCATTCCCAGGACAGCGATCAACCCAAGGATGAAAACGCCGCACAAAAGGTTCAGGGCCAGCACCCGCCAGCGCTGGGAAGAGCGGACCACACCGACGATTGCCCCCGCGTTCGTGCTGGCCTGCTTGCCGATCCACGCAGCGAGGGAGCCGAGCGCCAAGGTGACGGGCGCCGTCACCTTGGTCGGCGGCGTGTGCTGCTGGCTCAGCAGCCAGGTGAGCGAGAGGCTCGCGAAGGCGAGCACGCCCCACAGGGCGCCGGCGCGCAGCTTGAGGGCGCTGAGCCGCGCCAGCCACTCACGGTCGAGATCGAAGAGCGGGCTGTCGCGGCGCAAGCCGACGAAGACCGCCGAGTGGAGGCCGAGGGCACCGAGCAGCCAGACGGGTCCGAGCACGGCGACCACCTGGGCGCGCTGTCCGCTCATGCCGACGCTTCGGAGAAGGTGCAGGCCGATGGCGATGACCGCCGCCGAGACGACGGTCGCGACGCCGAACGCGATCGCATTGAGATGGAACAGCTGTCCGTGCGGGTCACGCCATAGGGACGCGAGCCAGGCGGCGGCGTAGCCGAGCGACATCGCGGCGCCATAGCTGATCAGCAGCAACTGCGCTGGATATCCCGTCAACCCGGCGCCGCTACCCTGCGAGAGCGCGGCCAGCATCGCCCAAATGAGAGCGGGCCAGTAGACGAGCGCGACTATCGCCCGGGGCGTGGCATAGTTGGCGGCGATCGGCGGAGGGCGGTGATCGGGGAGCTCCCGCGCCACACAGAAGATGCTGACGGCGAGCGCGGCCGCGCTTGCCCCGATCAGGCCGGATTGGAGGCGCGCGTCGTAGCCGATCACCGCGATGGCGGTGCGGTAGAAGATCGCCAGAAGCAGCGGCAGCGCGAGCAGCGGCAGATAGACGGCCCAGTTGAGCAGCACATTGCGCACATAGAGCACGAGGTCCGTCCAGCTATCGGCGGAGAATGGTCCCCGCTGCGGCGCCAGGTAGCTCGTGTAGTTGCGCAAGCCCAGGAGTTCGGGCGGCGGTGCGACCGGGTCGGTGAGGGCCGCCTGTACCGCGTCTGCCGAGCCCCGGCGATGGATCATCCCCTGCAGCCAGGAGCCGATATAGCCGCCTCCCGATACCGTCGAGAGATAGTCGAACCTCGCGAGGACCTTCGCCCCAGCGAGTGCTTGCAGCACGCCGAGACAGAAGGCCGCGCTGCGGATACCGCCGCCCGATAGGCAGAGGGCCGACAGGTTGAGCTCATGGGCGCGCGCGTGCAGCTCGGCCTCGCTGCTGATCGGTCGTTGTTCGGCGCGGATCGCGGCGAGCTCGCGGGCGAGCGTCTCCAGTCGAGTCTGCTTCACTCCGGTCACGGCGGCGGTTCCCTCCGCGGCTCCCGGCGGAGCCTAGCAGGATCGCGGCGGATCGTCGCGTTTGAAAGCGCCGAGATGTGATATGCTGCACAGTTGGAGGCGCACGATGAAACTGCCACTGACCGGCGGCTGCCAATGCGGGAACATCCGCTATGAGATCACCGCGGCCCCGCGCCTGGTCTATACATGCCACTGCACGGACTGCCAGAAGCTGACCGGCAGCGCGTTCTCCATCGCCTTCATCGCCGACGAGGGGGCGTTTCGCCTGACACGGGGCGAGCCGCGTTCGCTCCTGCGCACGGCGGGGAGCGGGCGGACCAACCCGCGATGGGTCTGTCCGGACTGCGGCTCCTGGATATGCGGGGCGGTTGCGCGTGAAGGCGGGCGCCGGGTGCGGGCCGGGACGCTGGATGACACGTCGTGGCTGCGGCCTACCGAGCATTTCTGGACCAGGAGCAAACAGCCCTGGATCGTGCTGCCCGCGGGCGATCGGGTCTTCGACACGCAGCCGGGATGAGGAGGCAACGCCATGGACGTCCGCACCCAGATGCGCAGCGCCGCGGGCTACTACGCAAGACGCGAGGCGATCGTCGCCGGCGGCCGGCGGCTGACGTTCGCGGAGGCCTGGGAGCGCGGCGTGCGCCTCGCCAATGGGCTGCTGGCGTCGGGCCTGCAGCCGCAGGACAGGATCGCGGTCCTCGAGGACAACCGGCTCGAAGCGGCCGACCTCTTCGTGGGAGCCGCCGTCGCCAATTTGGTGCGCGTGCCGCTCTATCCGCGCAATGCCCGCGTCAGCCATCTCCACATGGTGGGACATACCGGCTGCCGTGCGCTGATCGTCGATGAGAAGCATCTGCCCGAGATCGAGGGCCTCCAGGCCGAGCTGCCCGAGCTCAGGCACGTGGTCGTGCGGGACGCGGGCTACGAGGCCTGGCTAGCCCGGCAGTCCGCCGTCGATCCCGATCCCACGATTGCGCCGGAGGACAATTTCATCGTGCGTCATACCGGCGGCACGACGGGCAGGAGCAAGGGCGTCGCCTACTCGCACCGCGCCTGGCTCGCCGCCGGCCGGGACTGGTTCTACCTCGCTCCGCCGGTGGAACCGGGCGATGCCTGCCTGCATGTCGGTCCCATCAGCCACGGCGCCGGCTACCTGTTTGTGCCGATATGGCTGTCCGGCGGCTGCAACGTTATGATGGATCGATTCGATCCGATAGCTACGATCGACACCTTCGAGAGCGAACGCATCGCATACCTGTTCGCGGTGCCGACCATGGTCAACGCGCTCACGCGTGTTCCCGGCATCAAGCAGCGCAAATTTCCGCACCTGAAATGCATGATGATAGCCGCCGCGCCGATCGCCGACGACACGGCGCTCAAGGCGCACGAGATCTTCGGCAACGCCATGTATCAGCTCTATGGCCAGACCGAAGTGCTGCCGGTGTCGATGATGGGCCCGGCCCAGTGGTTCGCGAAAGACATGCCCGGCTCGACGCCGTTGCGCGCGTGCGGGCTGCCGCTGCCATTTGCGCAGGTGCAGATCTGGGATGACGGCAACAAGCCCGTGCCGCCCGGCACGACGGGCGAGATCGTGGCCAGGACCGACGGCCAGATGACCGGCTTCTGGAACGATCCCGAGGCGACCGCCCAGCGTATCGTCGACGGCTGGGTGAAGACCGGCGACATCGGCTACATCGATGCCAACGGCTATCTCTATATGATTGACCGCGCAGGCGACATGATCATATCGGGCGGCTTCAACATCTACCCGGCCGAGCTGGAGAACGTGATCGCCGGCCATCCGGACGTCATCGAGGTGGCGGTGTTCGGCATCCCGCACGAACGCTGGGGCGAGACCCCGTGCGCCGTGTGCACCGTGAAGCCGGGTGCCGCGGTCACCGACGCCGAGCTGATCCGGCTCTGCGAGGAGCAGCTGGGGAACTACAAGCGCCCGGGCAAGATCGTGCTGTGCACCGATTCGCTGCCCAAGACGCCGGTCGGCAAGATCAAGCGCAAGGAGCTGCGCGATCCGTTCTGGGCGGGCCACACGCGTCGCGTGGCGGGAAGCTGACGGCGGGCATTCCCCAGCGGTGTCATTGCGAGCACCGCGAAAGCGGTGCGAAGCAATCTCCTGCACACGGGCCGGAGATTGCTTCGTCACTCCGCTCCTCGCAATGACAACGAATGGGTCAGAGCATCGGGGCGTGTGTATAATCCGCTCTACACCAGCCCCGCCGCGAGGTTGACGCTCAGCGCGAAGATTACCGTGTTGAAGAGGAAGCTGAGCAGGCCCTGGATCGTCGCGAGGCGGCGCAGCTTGCGCGAGGTGATCTGCACGTCGGAGACCTGGAAGGTCATGCCGAGCACCAGCGCGAAATAGACGAAGTCGAGATAGTCCGGATCGTCCTTGCCGGGAAACTGCAAGCCGCCATCAGGAGCCTCGCCGTCGCTTTGGGTATAGAACTCGTGCGCGTAGCGGAAGGCGAAGGTGGTGTGCACCATCAGCCAGGAGGCGAACAGGGTGACGACGACGAGGAGGACGTGCAGGTCGCGATCGGGACCATGGACGTCCTTGATCGCGGCGAACTCGCCCAAGGTCGCGACCAGGCTGAACACCGCGGCGGCGATGGTGAGCGAGAAGATCGTCCACTCGCCCTCTTGCTGGGCCGCGGCGTCGATCGCCATGCGGCTTCGCCGCTCGGTGCCGAACAGCAGCGCCGCGCCGCCGAGATAGACCAGCACGCCGACGTCCCAGGAGAGGACGGCATGGGTGCGCGGCGGCAGCGCGTTACCCAGAAAGACCCAGGCGAGAATGCCGCAGAACACGCCGGTCCAGAGGCGCGGGCGGCTGGCGAGGACACGCCAGACGAGCGGCGGATGCCTAATCAAGCGTCGCGAGCAATCCGGCGAACAGCTTGCCTCGCTGGGCCAGGCTGTCGACGACGATGTGCTCCTCCAGCGTATGCGCGCCGGCGCCCTGCACGCCGAGGCCGTCGAGCGTCGCGATCCCCATCGCGCCGGTGAAGTTGCCGTCGGAACCGCCGCCCGAGCTCTGCGCGGGGATGTCGAAGCCGAGCGAGCGCGCGATTCCCCGCGCGCGTTCGTAGAGCGCCCTGCCCTTCGCGTCCGGCTCCCACACCGGGCGGGTCACGCCGCGCGTCACCCGGAACTGCACGTCATTCGAGGACGCGTGCAGGCTCAACATGCGCTCGACGCCGCGATCGAGGTCCTCCTGGCGCTTCGCCATCGACAGCGCCTCGCCGGTGCAGGTGGTGGAGACGCAGTTGACCCATTGCCCGCCGTGGATGACGCCGACGCTGAACGTGCAGTCCTCGGTCGTCATATCCTCGATCTCGACGATCTTGCGGGCCATCTCCTTGATCGCCGAGCGGCCCTCGGCGAGGCGCGCGCCGGCGTGGCTGGGCCGGCCGGTGGCTTCGAGGTTGAAGCGGGCGATCGCGTAACGCCCGGTCACCACGCCGCCGTCGGGGCGGGCGGGCTCGGGCACCAGCACGTAGCGGTGGCGCGCCGCCTCCGCCTCGATGAGGTCGCGGGTGGAGGGGCTGCCGATCTCCTCGTCGCACGTCAGCAGCACGGTGATCGGCAGGCGGGTGGCGATGCCGGCGCGCGCGAGCTGGCGGATCGCCTCGATCGCCATGTAGTCGCCGCCCTTCATGTCGAGGATGCCCGGACCGTAGGCGCGGTCCCTCTCGCGGCGGAACGCGAGCTGCGACGAGCGTGCCGAGTCGGATGCACGGTGTCGAGATGGCCCATGACGACGATGCCGGGCACGTTCGGCGTCGCATGCGGGAAGCTCGCGCGCACGCAGTCGCCGAGCCCCATGCGCCCGGCGATCCGCTCGATGCGCGCGCCGGCGAGCACCAGGTCGCGCGAGGCGACGTCCATCATGCGGTTCACCGCGGCGGCGTCGAAGGTCGGGCTCTCGCAGGTGACCCAGGTCGCGAGGCCGGCGAGCATGGCGTCGGAATCGAAGGGCAGCGCGTTCCAGTCCAAGGTGGTCTCCTGATCGGGCAGGCCACAATGCTCGCAGCAAAGCCGAGGCGGGGGAAGCCAGACGGGTCGAGTGAAGACGCCCTTGCACGCGCGAGGTGGCGCGCCTACTTACCCGCCGAGCCTCGCAGATAGTCCTATGCGGGGAAGCCGCCGGCCGATTGTCGGGTGGGCGCTCCCGGACACGACAGCCCCTCGCGAGAGGAGCTTACGGAGCACACGCCCACCATGAAAATTCTGATGCTGTTGACACTCGTCGTGCTCGCGCATCTCGACCCTGCTGCCGTTGATCGCGCCCTCGCTTTCCTATTCGTCGCGCGAGGGATGCTATCAATAGCGCAACAGCCATGACTCCTTCCCCAGCGCGTCATTGCGAGCGAAGCGAAGCAATCTCCTACACACGGGCCGGAGATTGCTTCGTCGCTCCGCTCCTCGCAATGACGACGAATAGGTCAGAGCACTGGACCGTTGGCATGACCCGGTGAGGCCGCCGGGAACGGCCGATCGTCTCCGCGCGGAGCGGGATTAGGAGGGGGGTCGCCTGCATCGTCATCGCGAACCCCGCGCAGCGGAATGACGCGATCCAGACACACTCTCGGATACCTGCCTGGATCGCCACGCCGGGCCTTCAGGAAATGAGCACGGCGCACGTCTCGTCATTCCCGCGCAAGCGGGAACCCAGGCAAACCGGAGAAAATTCCAGACCGTCCGCCTGGGTCCCCGCTTGCGCGGGGATGACGTTTTGAGCGGATCGCCCGATTTCTTCACACGCTCTTTCGCGGGAATGACGTTTGGAGCGGTTGCCAATTCCCACACACAATCGCCGCCCGCCGGCGGCTCGCGATGACGGCGGTTATTTCCGACGTAGGTTTCACTAGAAACCGACGTGCTCTGGTAACCGGCACGATGACAGTCAGCCTGATCCGCTGCTACTTATGCTGTTGTTGCTGTGGACTCCAGGGCAAGCGGGCCTTCTGGCGGGTTCGAGGCATCGTTGCCGTACAATTGCGCCCTGCGAAACCGCGATTGTACAACTTGGCCGCCGGCGGGCCTCGGGCGGGGACGAATTGTACGTTCTGGCGACCCTCGAAGGCTGCCGAATGGGCCGAAACGTACAATTTGCCCCTGGTTGTCCCTGGCTCAGCCGGTGGCTCAGGACAGGCGGGCAAGGCGTTCGGCGAGCAGGGCGAAGAAGCCGTCGGCGTCCAGCGTCTCCAGCACCATCGCATTGGCCTGCCCCGGCGCGCAGCGGGCGATGTTGGTGCGGCCTCGGCTCGCCGGCCCGAGGTCGACGCTGACCCGTGCGGGGCAGGTGCCGAACAGGCCGGGCCGGATCAGCCAGGCGACCGTGCAGGGGTCGTGCAGGGCAACGCCGCCGAGCCGGGCGCGAGACCGGCACGCTCGCCTGGATCGCGCAGGCCGCCGCCAGCGCCGCGCCGGTGCCGGCGGCGCGCAGGGCGGCGAGGCGCGGCTCGGTGAGCAGGGCCTGGGCGGTGAGCTCGAGCGGGGTCAGCACGACGGGGCGGCCGAGGGCGAGGACGGAGGCCAGCGCCTCGGGGTCGCAATGGGCGTTGAACTCGGCCGCCGGGCTGACGTTGCCGCCGCCCCAGGCGCCGCTCATGAGCGCGATGCAGGCGACCTTATCGGCGAGCGCGGGCTCGGTGTGCAGGGCGAGCGCCAGGTTGGTGGCCGGGCCGATGCCGACCAAGCGTGACCGGCTCGGCGGCCTCCCGCAGCAGGCGGCGGATCGCGTCGGCGGCGATGCCGGGCGCGGCTGGGGGGCCGGGGGGAAGCACGACGCCGCCCAGCCCGTCCTCGCCGTGCACATGCGCCGCCGTCGGATAGCGGCCGAGGAACGGGCGGTCGGCGCCGGCGAAGACGGGGGCGGCGGACCCCGCGAGCCCCACGATCGCGCGGGCGTTGGCGAGCGTGCGGGCGAGCCCGACATTGCCGGCGACGACGGTCACGGCGCGCACCTCGAGCTCGGGCGAGGCGAAGGCGAGCAGCAGCGCGAGCGCGTCGTCGGTGCCGGGATCGCAGTCGATGATCGTGGGGATCATAGCTGCGTCACGCCGCCGGCAAAGCCACGGTGAACCGCGCCCCCAGGACCGCGCCGCCGGGGCCGCGGCGGTTGTCGGCGGTGATGCGGCCGCGCAGCGCCTCGACGATCTGGCGGCTGATCGACAGGCCGAGGCCGGAGTGCTGGCCGAACCGCTCCTCGCGGGGACGCTCGCTGTAGAAGCGGTCGAACACCTGGTCGAGCTTGCCCTCGGGAATGCCGGGGCCCTCGTCCTCCACCGTGATCACCACATTGCTTCCCGCTGTATGCGCGGCGACCGCGATGCGTCCGCGCGGCGGGCTGAACGATTCGGCGTTGGCGATGATGTTGCGGAACACCTGCACCATCCGGTCCTCCACCCCGCGCACCACGAGGCCGTTCGGCGGAATGTCGAGTGCGATCCACGGATCATCCTCGCCGCGTGTCGCGTCCTGCAGTTCCTGGAGCGTGCGAAGGATCGGAGCGACATCAACGCGCTCGGTGGCGATGCGCGACAGCTCCGCATCCACGCGCGACGCGTCGGCGACATCGGTGATCAGGCGGTCGAGCCGGGTCACGTCATCGGTGATGATGCCGAGAAGCTGCTTCTGCCGGTTCGGGTCGTCGATTCGGCGCAACGTCTCGATGGCGCTGCGGATCGAGCTCAGCGGGTTCTTGATCTCGTGCGCGACATCGGCGGCGAAGCGCTCGATCGCATCCATCCTGTGCCACAGCGCGGCGGCCGAATCGGCTAGCGCGACGGCGAGCACGCCGACCTCGTCGCCGCGGGCGAGCAGGGCGCGCGGCACACTGCCGGTGCGGCCCTGGCCTTCCCGCATCTCGGCGGCCGCGGTCGCGAGTCGCAGGATCGGGCGGGCGATGGTGCGCGAGAGATACCAGGACAGCAGCACGGTCAAGGCGATCGCCACCCCGAACAGCGCGAGGATAGAGGTGCGGATGGCGAACAGACTGCTATCCACCTCACGCGCCTCGCGGGTCAGCAGGATGATGCCGACCGTGTGCTTGTCGCGCATCACCGGCACCGCCACGCTGACGAGCAGGCGGTTGTCGAGCGTGCGGCGGATATAGGGCGGCATCTCCCGGCTCTTCTCGGAGCTCGACAGGCGGAACTCCTCCTTCACATCGGGCTGCCAGTCAGGGCCCGCGCCGCCGGGCGACAGATCGAAACGGGTCGGCGTCTTCTGCGGCAGCAGCCCCAGCATCTCGTCATAGATCCAGCCGATCGCGCCCATGACGGGACCGCGCGCGACGGCGGGCGGCAGCGGCTCGCGCTCGGCGCCGTGGACGCGGGAGTCGGCGATCAGCGTACCGTCCGGACCGTAGAGCTTGGCCTCGGCATCGGGGCTCGGCTCGGTCAGCCGATAGAGCAGCGGGCGGGCGATATCGGCGACGAGGCGCGGCTCCTTCGGGTCGGCGACGCTGACCGCGCTCTCGGCAAGCGCGCCCGCGAAGACACGCGCCTGCTCCCGCAGCGCCGAGGCCTCGGCCTCCAGCAGGCCGTTCTGGTACTGGTCGAGATACAGCAGCGCTACCACCAGAAGCACAAGCGGCAGCACGTTGACCAGGAGGATGCGCCGCAGCAGCGGGGACACCCAGCGCAGGCGAGGGACGGGCGCGCCTGTGACCGGCTCGGGCGGGGGCCGCCCGGCAAGGCGCTGGAGCACCTCAGTGCTCCTTGTAACGATAGCCGATCCCGTACAGCGTCTCGATCTGGTTGAAGCCGTCCTCGGCGACGCGGAACTTCTTGCGGATGCGCTTGACGTGGCTGTCGATGGTGCGGTCGTCGACGTAGATGTTCTCGCCATAGGCGGCGTCGATGAGCTGGTCACGGCTCTTCACCATGCCGGGCCGGGCGGCGAGCGCCTTGACCAACAGGAACTCGGTCACCGTGAGCTGGATGTCGGTGCCCTTCCAGATGCACTGGTGCTTGGTCTCATCCAGGATCAGGTCGCCGCGGACCATCACCCCGCCCGGCGCGGCGCCTGACCCCTCGGCGCGGGAGGCCTCGTTGCGCCGGAGCAGGGCGCGGATGCGCTCGAGCAGCAGGCGCTGGCTGAACGGCTTGGTGATGTAGTCGTCCGCTCCCAGGCGCAGGCCCATCAGCTCATCGACCTCCTCGTCCTTGGAGGTGAGGAAGATCACCGGCATGGAACTGCGCTGGCGGAGGCGCTGGAGCAACTCCATCCCATCCATGCGGGGCATCTTGATATCGAGCACCGCGAGATCGACCGGCCGCTGGGTCAGGCCCTGGAGCGCGCTCTCCCCATCGGTGAAGGTGCGTACCTGAAAGCCCTCCTGCTCCAGCGTCATCGTGACGCTGGTGAGGATGTTGCGGTCATCGTCGACCAGGGCGATGGTCTGCTTCATGTCGGTCCCTATCCCCTGCTTGAGGGGGATATAGGACCCGTGCGCACACGAGGTGAACGCAATATGGCGTCAGAGGACGGCGGCGAGGCGCGGCGGTGGGCGGCGCGGTGCCTGATGCGCTCCGCGCGGGTGGGTAGCCTCGCGACCCTGCAAGACGGGCGGCCTTTTGTCTCCCTCGTCACGCCGGCGACAGCGCCGGACGGCTCGATCCTGCTGCTCCTCTCCGACCTCGCCGAGCACACCCACCATCTCCTCGCCGACCCTGGCTGCGCGCTGCTGCTGACCGGTGCCCCCGCCGAGGTGAACCCGCAGACCACGCCTCGGCTGACCCTGTCCGGGACGGCGGCGCCCGATCCCGACAGCGCGCTCAAGGCCCGCTATATGGCGATCCACCCCTACGCCGCGCTCTACGCAGGGTTCACCGACTTTCGCATCTGGCGGCTGCGACCGGGGGAGGGGCGGCTGGTCGAGGGCTTCGCACGGGCGAGCCATCTGCGTGGCAGCGATCTCGCGCCCGCTCCCGCAAGCGTCACTGCGCTTATGGCGGCCGAGGATGCTATCATCGCGCACTGCAACGCCGACCATCCGGCGGCGCTTGCCCGGATCGCGGGAGAGCCGGGCACGTGGCGGATGGTGGCGGTCGACGCGGACGGGTGCGACCTGGCCCTGGGGGAACGCGTCATCCGGGTTGCCTGGACGGTGCCCGCCGTCTCCGCCGTCGACGTCCGGCGCGAACTGGTCCGGCTGGCGGGAACCGCCACCCAAGCCGGTGGTTGAACCAAAGCAAAGGGGGGAGCTAATGCCGTTCGAGGTTTACGTGGAAAAGAGCCTGATCGTGACGTGCGCTACGCTGGAGGAAGCGCAGACGCATGTGCGCAGCGTGCTGATAAGCTGCGCCGATGCCGAGGTTGAAATCCTCGATCCGGTGACGAAGCGCGCCGTGGAGCCGGCGTCGAGCAAACGATGGCGCGACGAGCTGGCGACCAAGGTAGGGTTCTGAGGGGCGAGGCCCTCAACCCGGGTTGCGCGTCTGCCTCTCCCGCGGGGGAGAGGCGGTCTTCAATCTCTCACCTCAGGAGAGGTCGCCGAGCGCTAGCGAGGCGGTGGAGGATCGCTAGGCCGCCCGCAGGGCAGCCGGGAGTTGGCGGATCGCGGTGTCGATCAGGGTGGAGTCGGCCTCGGGGGAGAGACCCTCGGCGATGACTTGGCGTGCGGCTGTCGTCGCGACGTCGGCGGCCGTCAGGCGGACTTGGTCGACGGCGGCTTTCTCGGCGGCGGCGATCCGGTCGAGCGCCATCTGCTCGCGCCGGCGCGCCGAAACCTCGGCCTCCTGTGCGGCGGCGGCGGCGAGGCGCTGGGCCTCCGATTGAGCGCCAGCGATCAGGCGCTGCGATTCCTCGGCCGCCTGGTCACGTTGCAGCCGCGCCTCCCGCAGCATGTTCTCGGCCTCTCGTCTGAGCCGGGCGGCTTCCTCGAGCTCGTTGCGGACGAGGTCGGCGCGGCTGTCCAGGAGCGCGGCCAGCGGTACCCACAGCTTCTTGCCGAACACGATGAAGAACACGACGAAGGCGATCGCGACCCAGACTTTCGAATCGCTCAGGAATTCCCAGTCCATCGCCGGTCTCCTCGGCTCAGCCCTGGCCGCGCGCCGCTAGCGCCGCGCCCACCGCTTGATCCACCCGCGCCGGATCGGGCGTGCTCGCGGTCAGGCGGGCGATCAAGGTGTGCGCGGCATCGGCCGCGACCGAACGAAGCGCCGCCATCGCCGCGCCCTGCGCGGCAGCGATGCGCTGCTCGGACTCGGCGAGACGCGCCTCCAGCTGGCTGTCGAGCGCCGCGGAACGCACCATCGCCTCCTGCTTTGACTTCTCGATCGCGGCGGCGATTGCCGCCTGCGCCTCGGCCCGCGCCCGCGCTGACGCTTCGGTCATCTGCGCCACCGCGGCATCCGATTCCGTCTTGCTGGCCCGCGCGGCGTCGAGGTCCGCCGCGATCGTCGCCGCCCGCTCCTCGAGCACGCTGCTCACCTTCGGCAGCGCCCACTTCCAGCACAGCAGGAGCAGGATGATGAAGATCACCGCACCCCAGCCGACCTGGTCGATCGTCAGCGGGTTCTTGAAGTCGAGCTGTGGCATGCCTTCCGCCATCGCCGCCGCCGGGAACGCCAGCACAGCGGTCGTGGCGAGCGGAGCGAGGCGGAGCGCCATCAGACGAACAGGATGATGAAGGCGATGACGAGGGCGTAGAGCGCGACCGCCTCGGTGAGCGCAAAGCCCAGGATCGCCAGGCCGAAGACGCGATCGCGCGCGGCGGGATTGCGGGCGACCGAGTTCACCAGCGCGGCGAAGATGTTTCCGATACCGACACCAACGCCGGCAAGCGCAATGACCGCGAGGCCGGCACCGATGTTCTTGGCGGAAGCGAGATCCATGTCGGGTTCCTTTCTGTGCGTTCGTGGCGGACCGGGCTGCTGACGCCGCCCGCCCAGGGGAAGAAGCTGATCCTCAGTGGAGGTGCACCGCGTCGTGCAGGTAGATGCAGCTCAGCACGGCGAAGACGTACGCCTGCAGGACCGCGACCAGGATCTCGAAGCCGATCAGCAGCACGTTCACGCCGAAAGCGAAGATCGCGGGGATGATGCCGAGCAGGCCCGCGGCGCCCAGCATCACCACGAAGGCGCCGAACACCTCCAGCATGACGTGGCCCGCCATCATGTTGGCGAACAGTCGGACCGAGAGGGAAATGATCCGTGAGATGTAGGACAGCACCTCGATCGGTACCAGCAACGGCAGCAGGAGCTTGGGCACGCCCTGCGGGACGAAATAGCTGAACCAGTGGAAACCGTGGATTGCGAGGCCGACCAGCGTGACCATGATGACCACGACCAGGGTCAGCGCGAGCGTCACCGCTATCTGGCTGGTGAAGGTGTAGAAGTAGGGGAAGACGCCAATCAGGTTGCCGAACAGGATGAACAGGAAGAGCGCGAAGATGAAGGGGAAGAACCGCTTCCCTTCCGGACCGATCGTGTCGACGCACATCGAATAGACGAACTCGTACATCATCTCGGCCGCCGCTTGCAGCCGGCCGGGAACCATCGCGCGCCGGCGCATCCCGACCACCAGCAGTGCAAGCGTCAGCACCGAGACGACGAGCATCATCAGGTTGGACTGGCTGAAATGTACGGACGCGCCCGCCTCGCCGAGCGCGGGGTGCAGCTCGAACTGGCTCAGCGCGTCGATGTTTCCAGAAGCCAAGGCCCAACCCCCGTTGCGGGGCGCGCCGCTAGGCGGCCGGCCCCGGTTCAGTCACGTTTCTTCCCCGTCCCCCGGCCCGGCCCGAAGGCGCGCCAGACGTTGAGGATCCCGGCCGCCCCGCCCAGCGGGACGAAGGCGATCAGGAACCAGGGCTTCGTTCCGGCGAGCCGGTCGATGCCCCAGCCTATGGCGCAGGCCACCAGCAACGCGGAGAGCAGCTCCACCGCGACCCGGAAGCCGATGCCCAGCGGACTCGGTTCATCGTCATCGGAGGTGCCGCGCCGCTTCGGGAGCCGGGGCTCCAGCCCCTGCTTCTCGCGTGCCGCGCGCAGCCGCTCCTCGAAAGACCCGCTGCCCTGTTCCTCGTTCATGCCCGCCCCAGGCAAGTCCCCCCGCCAGAAAGCGGGCGCTTGCTACAAGCGGGGTGCGGGGGAGTCAAGAATGGGTGATGCCGCTGGAGGGTGGTTGCACTTACTCATCCGCCGGCAGCGCATCGAGGAAGCGGCGCAGCGCCGGGGCCCATTTGGCGGCGTCGCGGCCGGAGGCGAGGTGGCCGTAGGGGCTTTCGAGTTCCACGTACTCGGCAGTGACCCCAGCGGCGCGCAGCTTGCGCACGACCGCTTCCCCAAGGCTCGGTGGGAAGAGCGTGTCGGTTGTCGACAGCACATAGAGCACCCGGGCGCGGATGCGGACGAAGTCCGGCTCTATGTCGTAGTCGAGCAACGCCTTGCGCAGAATCACCAGCGAGTTCGCGTCGAACGCCTCTGCCCAGGCGCGCGCAATACGATGCAGCTCCGCCTCGCGCTCCGCCGGGTCGGCGATGCGGTCGGCGAGCTGCGCCTCGATCCCGTAGCCGCGCAGCGTCTCCATGCGCATCTTCGTCGTGGTCGCCAGCACGCCGCCGCGATCGTAGTAGTCCCCGCCGTTCCAGTTGGGATCCTGCGCAAGCTGCGCGACCAGCTTCTCGAGCCGCCCGGGTGGAGTCGAAGGCGCGGTCACCGCGGCGACAATTCCGTGCATGAAGTCGGGGTGCTCGACCGCCCAGGTGAATGCCTGGAAGCCGCCGTACCGAGGGGCCGATCACCGCGCGCAGATGCCGAACGCCGAGATGGTCGAGAAGACGATGCTGCGCCTCGACGATGTCCATGACCGTCAAGTCAGGGAAGCGCGACCCGTACGGCTTTCCGGTCGCCGGCTCGATGCTGGCCGCGTTGGTGGACCCGAAGGACGAACCCAGCATGTTTGACGAGACGACGAAGTAGCGGTCGGTGTCGATCGGCTTGCCTGGTCCGACCAGGGTGGCCCACGATCCTTCCGACGAGCCCGCGCCGCCCACGACGTATTCCGGGCTCGACGTGTAGCCGTGCGTCATCAGGATCGCGTTCCGCCCGTCCGGCGCGAGCCGGCCGAGGGTCAGGTAGGCGATCTCCGCGCGCGCCAGGACCCCGCCCTTGCGCAGGCGGAAGTCCTGGATGCTGAAACGCTCCATCGCCTAGGCGACGACGGCGATCTGTTCCCGCCGGATCTGCACCGTCAGCTCGTCGAGCGCCTTGCCGAGCTTATCGAGCATCTCGTCGGCCTCCGCCTTGGTAAGGATCAGCGGCGGGCTGAGGCAGAGGCTCTCGCCGGCGACGACACGGGTGATGACACCGTGCGCCTCGTTCATCTTGATCCAACGCGCGCTGAGCCCGGCCTCCGGCGGGAACTTCGCCTTGGTTGCCTTGTCGGCGACGAGCTCGACGGCGGCGATGAGCCCGACGCCGCGCACCTCGCCGACCAGCGGATGATCGGCGAAGCGCCGGCGCAGCTCCTTCTGAAAGTGCGCGCCGACCTCGCGGACATGGCTGCCGATGTCGGTGTCGTCGTAGATCTTCAGCGTCTCGACCGCCACCGCTGCGGCCACCGGATGGCCGGAATAGGTGAACCCGTGGCCGAACGTGCCGATCTCGTGGCTCTGCGTCGCCAGGCCCTGGAACACCTTGTCGTTCACCATGACCGCGCTGATCGGCAGGTAGGAGGACGACAGCGCCTTGGCGCAGGTGACGATGTCGGGCTCGATGTCGAGCGTCTGGCTGCCCCAGTAGTTGCCGGTGCGCCAGAAGCCGCAGATCACCTCGTCGGCGACCAGCAGCACGTCGTATTTGCGCAGCACCGCCTGGATCTTGGGGAAATAGCCCTTGGGCGGCACGATGACGCCGCCCGCGCCCATGATCGGCTCGGCCCACATCGCCGCCACCGTGTCCGGCCCCTCGGCCAGGATAAGCTTCTCGAGCTCGTCCGCGCAGCGCGTCGCGAACGCCTCTTCGCTCTCGCCCGGCTGGCCGAGGCCGTAATAGTGCGGCGTCATGGTGTGGAAGAAGCCGGGCAGCGGCACGTCGAAAGCGCGGTGATTGGCGGCGAGCCCGGTCAGCGAGGCGGCGGCGAGGGTGATGCCGTGATAGCCCTTGTTGCGCCCGATCAGCTTCTTCTTTTGCGGGCGGCCGAGCGCGTTGTTGTAGTACCAGACCATCTTGATCGCGCTGTCGTTCGCCTCCGACCCCGAGTTGGCGAAGAACACCTTGCTCATCGGCACCGGTGCGCGCTGGATCAGCATCTCGGCGAGGTCGATGCAGGGCTCGTGCGACTTGGCACTGAACGCGTGATAGAACGGCAGCTTGCGCATCTGCGCGGCCGCCGCCTGCACCAGCCGCTCGTTGTCGAAGCCAAGTGCGGCGCACCACAGCCCGGCGACGCCTTCGATGTACTCCTTGCCGCTATCGTCCCACACCCGCACGCCCTTGCCCTTGGTCACGACGAGGGGCCCGACCTCCTGGTGCATCTTCAGGTCGGTGTACGGATGCAGCACGTTGGCGATGTCGCGGGCGGCGGCGGAATTGGCGCCAAAGGGCGGCGGGCTCATGCACGGGCTCCTGCGTTGACCAGGGGTGCACTCTAGGCGGAATCGGTGCGAGGTCCACCCGAGCGCCGGCTTGAACCCGCCCGGGCGGACTGCCAAAACCGGCCGCAGTGCGGAGGCGACATGGCGAAGGCGGAGCGCAAACTCACCGAAGGACAGCGAAATTACGAGGCGAAACGGGCGGCGAAGGCGGGGATGAACCTAGACCGCTGGCTCGCCGAGAAGGACAAGCGCGAGCGTGAGGCCGAGCGGGCGCGCCAGAAGGTCGCCGAGCCGGCGAAGCCGCCGCGCAAGCCGGGCCTGTTCAGCCGGCTGCTGGATCGCGCGCGCAAGCCGCTTTGATCACTTCTTCCTCCGGGAGAGGACGCCGCGCATATTGCGCGGGTGAGGGCGATGCATGCCGGGCGACACCCTCACCCGGCGCTCCGCGCCGACCTCTCCCGAAGAAGGGAGAGGTGAATGGGTGACCTGCTCGTCGCGCACGCCGATTGGAGCGTCGATCCGCGCAAGCGGTGGATCGCGCGCGCCGTTCCGGAGGGGGGCGGCTGGCGCGTTGAGGCGCCGTGCCTGGTGGGCGAGGTCGGCACATTGCTCTCCCGGCTGGTCGAGGAAGCGGACGGGGCGCCGGTCGCGCTGGGCGTGGACTTCCCGCTCGGCCTGCCGCGCGCCTATGCCGCGCCGCTGTCCGACACTGACTTCCCCGCCTTTCTGCGCCGCATCGGCACCGTCCCCGGCTTCTTCGAGGTCGCCGCGTGCCTCGCTGACGTGGGAACCGACCGCCCGTTCTATCCGGCCCGGGGTGCGCGCGGGATGACGCGCGCGGCACACGCCACCGCGTTGGGGCTGGGCGATGCGACGGGGCTGAGCCGCGCCTGCGACCGCGCCACTGCCGAGCGCCCGGCCGGCGCGCCGCTGTTCTGGACGCTGGGCGCGAACCAGACCGGCAAGGCGGCGATCATCGCCTGGCGCGACATGCTGGCCGGAGCCGGGCCGGCGGTGCGGCTCTGGCCGTTTGCGGGCGCGTTCCGTTCCCTGCTCGCGCCGGGGGCCATCGTGCTTGCCGAGACTTACCCGGCCGAAGCGATGCGCCATCTCGGGGTGCGGCTTGCCGGCAGCAAGCGCCGTCAGTGCGATCGGGCCGCCGCCGGGCCGATGCTCGAGGCGGCGATGGCGGGCCTCGGGGTGGCCGCGTCGCCGGCCCTCGCCGCCGCGCTGCGCGACGGATTCGGCGCTGATGCCGCGGGCGAGGACCGCTTCGACTGCGTCCTCGGCGCGCTCTGCGTGCTCAACGTGCTGGCCGGGCGACGCCCGGATACTGCGCCCGACGATCCCTGGATCCTCCGTTGGGAAGGCTGGGTTCTGGGCCAGACGGCGCTCCCGCGCATGCCGTTTCCGACTATCGCGCCGCCGGCTCGATCTTGCCGCAGGCGATCGGCAATGTGACCTGGGCGGGAACGGGTCCGAGCGAGGCGACGGTACTCGGCAGCTTGGTGCTGGCGGGCACGCCGTGGATGAACACCACGCGACGGTCGAGATCGAGGTCCTTGTCACCGAACGCCTTTGCGAACCCAGCTTGCAACGCCTTCAGCGAGACCTTCTGCTCATAGTGATAGGAGCCATCGGCCGACGCCTTCGGGTAGGTGTCGGACGGGATGTTCATGGCGGCCGGGTCGGCGTTGAACGGCACCATAGTGGTGCCGGAGGTGGGCTCGGTCTCGATCAGGTCGACGATTCCGTCGTGGTTCTTGTCGGCCGATTGGGTCGGGCAGGTCGCGGCGTGATTGTCCTTGAAGCCGTGGAAGTGTTGCCAGTGCTCGATGTTCGGCGGCACGCCCTTCATGTCGACGCGGATCGTCAGCGTGTCGCCCGTGACGGCGAACCGGGCCTCGCCCGTCGCCTGCATGCCCGTCACGTTGGAATTCATCGGATGGAGTTCGGCGATGTAGGTCCGCGTCGCCTGAGCCTGGGCGTGAAGCGCCATCATGCACGTGGCCCCGACAAGTGCGGCCAGTTTGGTGCCCATTGAAGCCTCCCGCGGAAAGGGGCATAAAAACAGGTCCTGTCAGGATTGCTTTTTTTGCAAGCGCCTGTTGCGCCCGGCTTGCCTCCCGCGCGACAGTCCGCCGCCGCGGCCCGCCTTCGAACGGCCGCACAGGGAGAAATGTCCAGATGATCGGCAGAAGAGGCCTTCTCGCGGGCGGCGTCGCCGCCACCACCTTCGCCATCGGCGGGCGGGGCCGCGCCCAGGGAGCCGAGATCAAGATCGGCAACACCATGCCCTATAGCGGCCCGGCCTCCTCCTATGGCGTCATCGGCAAGACGGAATCGGCTTATTTGGCCGGCCTGAACACCCAAGGCGGGATCGACGGCCACAAGATCAACTTCCTCTCGCTCGACGACGGCTACAGCCCGCCGCGCACGGTGGAGATGACGCGGCGCCTGGTCGAACAGGACAAGGTCGATTTCATGTTCAGCACGCTCGGCACGCCGACCAGCTCGGCGATCCGGCGATACCTCAACGATCACAAGACGCCCCAGCTCTTCATCGCCAGCGGCGCCGACAAATGGGGCGACTACAAGCAGTATCCGTGGACCATCGGGATGCAGCCGAGCTACCGCACGGAGGCGCAAATCTACGCCAAATACGTCTTGCAGACGAAGCCCGACGCGAAGGTGGGAATCCTGTACCAGAACGACGATTTCGGTAAAGATTACGTAGATGGCGTAAGGGACGTCTTCGGCAAGAACTGGGACAAGCTGGTCACCAAGGCGGTCTCCTATGAAATCACCGATCCGACAGTCGACTCCCAGGTTGCCAGCCTGCAGGCCGCCGGATGCGACACGTTCGTCGCGGCGACCGCGCCCAAGCAGGCGGCACAGGCGATCCGCAAGGCGCACGACCTGAACTGGCACCCGCTGTTCTTCATGACTAATGTCTCGATCTCGGTGGGCTCGGTGATGCAGCCGGCCGGGGTGGAGGCGGGCAAGGGCATCATCACCAGCGGCTTCATGAAGGATTCGACCGACCCGTCCTGGAAGGACGATCCGGGGATGAACCAATGGCGCGACTTCATGAAGAAGCAGATGCCGGGCGCCGACCTCAACGACAACAACCACGTCTACGGCTACCTGTTCTCCTACGTGCTGGAGCACGTCCTGAAAGCCTGCAAGGGCGACTATTCGCGGCCAAACGTAATGAAGCAGGCGACCTCGATCGCCAGCCTGGACGTGCCGGTGCTGCTGCCGGGCATCAAGGTCGCGACCAGCCCGACCAACTTCCACCCGATTCGCGCCATGCAGCTGCAGAAATGGGACGGTGCCCGCTGGGTGCGCTTCGGCGAGGTGATCGAGGGCGCGGCGACCTGACGCTCAAGCCGAGTTGAGCTATATCAACGCGGCGGCCGTCGTATGGTCGGCCGCTGACCCGAGAGGAGGATCGCATGATGAAGCGTGTCGTACTTCGCTTTGCTGATTCTCGGTGGACTTGGCGGCTCCGTCCTGGCCGTTGCCGGCGTGACGGCGCAGAACGCCGCCGCCTGCGAAGCCCACACGACCTAACTTGATCCGGGCCGCGTCCCGCGCCAAACGGCGCGGGCGCGCTCTGGTGCCCCGCGGCCCGGATGCGCCGCACAGGGCAGACATCAAGGAGAACGCAGTGCTTACCAGGAGAACCGCTCTCGTCAGCGGCGCGGCTTTGCTTGCCGCGCCGGCGATTCGGCGTGCCCGTGCGGCCGACGCCCTCAAGATCGGCAACACGATGCCGTACAGCGGCCCTGCCTCGGCCTACAGCTCGATCGGCAAGGCCGATACCGCCGTCTTCAAGCAGGTGAACGAGCAGGGCGGGGTTGGCGGGCGGCAGATCGACTTCATGTCGCTCGACGATGCCTACAGTCCGCCCAAGACCGTGGAGCAGGTCAGGCGCCTGGTGGAGAGCGACAAGGTCGACTTCCTGTTTAACACCCTGGGGACGCCCTCGAATTCGGCGATCGAGCCGTACTGCAACAGCCGCAAGATCCCGCAGCTCTTCGTTGCCTCTGGCGCCGACAAATGGGGCAATTACAAGAAATTCCCGTGGACCATCGGTTGGCAGCCAAGCTATCGCGTCGAGGCGCAAATCTATACCAAATACATGCTGAAGGAGAATCCGAAGGCGAAACTCGGAATCCTCTATCAGAACGACGATTTCGGCAAGGACTACCCTGCCGGCGTGCGTGATATCCTTGGGAAAGACTGGGATAAGACGGTAGTAAAGTCGTTATCCTACGAAGTGACGGATGCGACCGTGGATAGCCAGATCACCTCGCTCAAGAGCGCCGGCGCCGACGCGATCCTGATCGCGGCGACGCCGAAATTCGCCGCCCAGTCAATCCGCAAGGTGCACAATCTCGACTGGAAGCCGATGTTCTTCCTGACCAATGTCTCGATCTCGGTCGGCGCCGTCCTGCAGCCCGCCGGGCTCGAGAACGCAGTCGGCATCATCACCACGCAGTACCTGAAGGACCCCGCCGACCCTGCCTGGGACAACGACGCGGGCATGAAGGAGTTCAAGGCCTTCATGGCGAAGTACCTGCCCGGCGCGGACATCACCGATGCGGGTTATTTCTTCGGCTGGGGGGTCAGCAACACCATGCTGGCCGTGCTGAAGGCCTGCAACGGCGACTTCTCGCGCGCCAATGTGCTGAAGCAGGCGACCAGCATTCATGACCTCGAGCTTCCCGCGCTCCTGCCCGGGCTGAAGGTCAACACGACACCATCGAACTACCACCCAATCCTCGGCCTGCAGCCCGCCAAGTGGGACGGCAAGAGCTGGGCGCGCTTCGGCGAGGTGATCATGGGCGTCGCCACCTGACGCCAGGCGCGAGGCTTGCGCCGACAAGCCGGGCGCGGTCAGACTTGCGCCGGCCCGATGCGGCGCACCGGGGCAGGGAACGAAACGGAGGATAATGGTGCTTACCAGGAGAGCTACACTAGTCAGCGGCGCGGCATTGCTCGCGGCGCCCGCGATTCGACGCGCGCACGCCGCCGAAGGGCCGATCAAGATCGGCAACACGATGCCGTATAGCGGCCCCGCCTCGAGCTACAGCTCGGTCGGCAAGGCCGATAGCGGCTTCTTCAAGATGGTCAACGATCAGGGAGGTGTAAGCGGCCGGCAGATCGACTTCATCTCGCTCGACGATTCCTACAGCCCACCCAAGACCGTAGAGCAGGTTAGGCGCCTGGTGGAGCAGGACAAGGTCGACTTCCTCTTCCACACGCTGGGCACACCCTGCAACACGGCGATCGAGCCGTACTGCAACCAGCGCAAGATCCCGCAGCTCTTTGTCGCCACTGGCGCCGACAAATGGGGAAACTATAAGAAATACCCGTGGACGATCGGCTGGCAGCCGAGCTACCGCACGGAAGCGCAAATCTACACCAAATACATGCTGAAGGAGAATCCGAAGGCGAAGCTCGGGCTCCTCTATCAGAACGACGATTTCGGCAAGGACTACCCGATCGGCGTGCGCGACATCCTCGGCAAGGACTGGGATAAGACGGTCGTCTCCTCGCTCTCCTACGAGACCACCGACGCGACGGTCGACAGCCAGATCACCTCGCTCAAGAGCGCCGGCGCCGACACGATCCTGATCGCCGCGATCCCCAAATTCGCTGCCCAGGCGATCCGCAAGGTGCACGACCTCAACTGGAAGCCGATGTTCTTCCTGACCAACGTCTCGATCTCGGTCGGCGCCGTCATGCGTCCCGCCGGGCCCGAGAACGGCGTCGGCATCATCAGCACGCTCTACCTGAAGGACCCCGCGGACCCGGCCTGGGACAACGACGAGGGCATGAAGGGGTTCAAGGCCTTCATGGCGAAATACGTGCCGGGAGGCGACGTCACGGACGGCGGCTACATCGCCGGCTACGGCGCCAGCTATACGATGTGGAAAGTGCTGCAGGCCTGTAACGGCGACTTTTCACGCCCGAACGTAATGAAGCAGGCGACCAACATCCACGATGAGGAGAACCCGGCCCTGCTGCCCGGCCTCAAGCTCAATACCACTCCGACGAACTACCATCCGGTCCTCGGCCTGCAGCCTGCCAAGTGGGACGGCAAGACCTGGGTGCGCTTCGGCGAGGTCATCATGGGTGTCGCCACCTGAATCCACGGAGAAAGGGCGCGGCCGAGCGCCGCGCCCGGCCTTTTGGCGCAGCAGAGAGCCTGCCCGGCATTCAGCACCTCGTCGTGCTGATGCTGGAGAACCGATCCTTCGACTGCATGCTCGGCATGCTCCGACCGAGCGGGCCTGGCTTCGATGGGCTGACGGGGACCGAGACCAACATCTGGCACCGCGCGGACGGTGTCACACAGCCGATCCCGGTGTGGAACGCGCCAGGAATGGACGCGATGGCCGCGGCCATTCCCAACCCCGATCCCGGCGAGTTGTTCGGCGACATCGCCGTGCAAATCAACGGGCTAGATGGCGCGAGCCCGATGGGCGGGTTCGTCGACAGCTATATGCGCCAGCCGGGCAACGCCCCGCGCGACCAGCAAGCAGTCATGCACTATTTTACTCCAGCCCAGTTGCCCGTTATCGGCGGGCTGGCGAACGCCTTCGGAGTAAGCGACCGCTGGTTCGCCTCCGCCCCGTGTCAGACCTGGCCCAACCGCTTCTTCGCCCATTGCGGCACCGCCGGCGGCTGGGTCAACAACGGCCCGACGCGGTTTCCCTACACGATGAAAACCGTGTTCGACCTGCTGGAGGAGGCGGGCAAGGACTGGCGGATCTATTTCCACGACTTCCCGCAAGCGGCGACGCTCGCCCGGCTGTGGCCGCATCCGGGGGGCTTCCGCCGGGTTGATGTCTTCCTCGACGACGCGGCCAAAGGAGCGTTGCCCGCCTACAGCTTCATCGAGCCACGCTATTTCACCGACACGATCCTGGGCGACATGCCGAACGACGAGCATCCGCCACATGACATCCGCCTGGGCGAGGCGCTCATCGCCGCCATCTACAACGCGCTGCGGGCAAGCCCGCTCTGGACCGCGACGCTGCTCCTGATCGTCTATGACGAGCACGGAGGCTGCTACGACCACGTGCCGCCGCCGCAAGCACTCCCACCGGGGCCGCCCTACCCGGACGGCTTCTCCTTCGACCGCTTCGGCCCGCGCGTCCCCGCCGTGCTCGTCTCCCCTTATGTCGCGCCGGGCAGCGTGGTCCGCCCGCCCGGCGCGACCCCGTTCGACCACACCTCCATCGTCGCGACGCTTCGCGGTCTGTTCGGCCTCGGTGCGCTGACCGCGCGAGATGCCGCCGCGCCGGATCTGCTCGGCGCGCTGACGCCGACGCCCGCCAATCTTGGACCCGAGCGCATCGACGCCCCGTCGGTGCAGCCGAGCGGGCTCGCTCTTGCGGCAACCAAGGCACTGTTGCCGAACGACATGCAGCGGGCCCTCGGCGCCGCGGCAGCCCAGCTTCCGACCGCGGGCGCGGATCACGCCCTGCACACACGCCGGATCGGCGCCGCGCCGATGCCGGTGTCGACCCAGACCGCCGGCGCTGCCGAGTTCGTCGCCGCGCACATCGCGGCGTTCCTGGGGGAGAGTTAGGCCCGTCGGGCCGGCTTGCTTGCCCATCCCGCGCGCCGGGCCCATCTTGCGAGCCATCACATCAGGACAAGCGGGGCGGGATAGGGCGATGAACGCGCCATTCGACATGTCTGTGCTTTCTGAAACGAAATTCGCGATCGGCCAGCCGGTCCCCCGCAAGGAGGACCCGACGCTGCTGCGCGGCGAGGGCCGCTATACCGACGACCTCAACCAGCCCGGCCAGGCCTACGCCGTCATGGTGCGCAGCAGCCACGCGCATGGTCGCATCCGGGCGATCGATGTCGCCGAGGCGAAAGCGGTTCCCGGCGTGCTTGGCGTCTTCACCGGGGCCGACCTAGTCGCCGTCGGGTTCGACCGCATGCCGTCCGGCGCAGCGTTCAAGAACCGCGACGGCTCGGACATGAAGAAGCCGGTGCAGCCACCGCTGTCCACCGACAAGGTCCGCTTCGTGGGCGATCCGGTCGCCGTCGTGGTCGCCGAGACGGCAAAGGCGGCGCGCGATGGCGCGGAGGCGGTGTTCGTCGATGTCGACCCGCTGGCGGCGGTGACGACCGCCGCCGCCTCGGCCGCGCCGGATGCGCCTCTCATCCACGAGGCGACGCCGGGCAACGTCGTGCTCGACTTCCATCACGGCGACGCCGACGCGGTGGCCGCCGCCTTCGCCAATGCCGCACACGTCACGCGCCTGCGGGTGCGCAACAGCCGGATCGTGGTCTGCCCGATGGAGCCGCGCTCGGCGATCGGCGAATACGACAAGGCGACCGAGCGCTGGACCCTGCGCCTCGGCTGCCAGGGCACGTTCCCGATGCGCAACCTGCTCTCCTCCGTGCTGAAAGCGCCGGTCGAGAAGGTGCATGTGCTGACCGGCAATGTGGGCGGCAGCTTCGGCATGAAGGCGTCGTGCTATCCGGAATACATCGCGATCCTGCACGCTGCCCGCGTGCTCGGCCGTCCGGTGAAGTGGCGCGACGATCGCTCCGAAAGCTTCCTGTCGGACAGCCACGGGCGCGACCACGACATGGAGCAGGAGATCGCGCTTGATGCGGACGGACGTATCCTCGCGCTACGCGTCACTGGCTACGGCAATATCGGGTCATACCTGTCGAACGGCACCCTGCTGCCGCCGACCGCGAACGCGGTGAAGAACACGATCGGCGTCTACGCGACGCCGCTGCAGGAAGTCTCCACCAAGGTGATGTTCACCAACACCAGTCCGGTGGGTGCCTATCGCGGCGCCGGGCGGCCGGAGGGCAATTTTTACATCGAGCGCCTGCTCGACACCGCCGCGCGCGAGATGGGGATCGACCGCGCGGAGATCCGCAGGCGCAACCACATCCGGCCCGACGTCTTTCCCTACACCACCCCGGCGGGGACGGTGTACGACAGTGGCGACTTCACCACTGTGCTCGACAAGGCGCTCGCCGCCGCCGACTGGGACGGGTTCGCCGCCCGGACGGAGGAGAGCCGCGCCCGCGGATTGCTGCGCGGCATCGGCATTGGCCAGTATCTGGAGGTCACCGGCCCGCCTAGCCAGGAAATGGGCGGCATCCGGTTCGAGCCGGACGGCGCGATCACCATCATCACCGGCACGCTCGACTACGGGCAGGGGCACGCAACACCCTTCGCCCAGGTGCTGGCCTCGCGCCTCGGCGTGCCGTTCGAGCGCATCCGCCTGCTGCAGGGCGACAGCGACGAGCTGTTGGCGGGCGGTGGCACCGGCGGGTCGAAGTCGCTGATGGCGAGCGGCACCGCGATCGTCGAGGCCGCGGACCTGGTGATCGAGAATGGCCGCAAGGCCGCCGCGCATGTGCTGGAGGCGGCCGAAGAGGACATCGAGTTCGAGCTAACGCCGGCCGGCGGGCGGTTCCGCATCGCCGGCACCGACCGGGCGATCGACATCATGGCGCTCGAGGAGCGGCTGCGCACCGGTGCGGGGTTGCCGGAGGGAGCGCCGCGCACCCTTTCGGTGAGCCACGTCGCCAAGAGCCCGCCCTTCGCCTACCCGAACGGCTGCCACATCGCCGAGGTGGAGGTCGACCCGGAGACCGGAGTCACCAACGTGGTGCGCTACACGATGGTCAACGATTTCGGCACTATCGTGAATCCGCTGCTGGTCGAGGGTCAGGCGCATGGCGGCGTGGTGCAGGGGATCGGTCAGGCGCTCTACGAGCGGGTGGTCTACGACGAGCAGGGCCAGCCGCTGAGCGGGTCGTTCATGGACTACGCCCTGGCGCGCGCCTCGGACGTGCCGATGATGTCGTTCGGCAGCCATCCGGTGCCATGCAAGACCAATGTCCTGGGCGCGAAGGGGTGTGGGGAAGCCGGCTGCGCCGGCGCGCTGCCGTCGGTGATGAACGCGCTGGTCGACGCGCTCTCGGAATACGGTGTGACCCACATCGACATGCCGGCGACCCCGCTCAGGATCTGGCAGGCGATCCAGGCGGCGCGGGGTGAAGCAAGTGAGCCGCCACCGTAGAGGGGTGTGTCGGGCGGCAAGCCGCGATCCGTGCGCCGATAAGCGAGTCGTTAAGAAGATTTGCTCGATAATTGATCAACCACTAGGGTGGTAGTCGCGTCGGCAGGCTCAGGAGGATGGTGCGCCGGGGGAGACTCGAACTCCCGACTGTGGCCTTACGAGGGACCTGCTCTATCCAGCTGAGCTACCGGCGCGCCGGGTTGGGGCTCTCGCCTTGGCGTTCGGTCCGGTGGTCAAGACCTGACCGGACGCCCCCGGTTATCTTTTGGTTCGAACTCCATCCGACTACATCAAACCCATCAATCGTTGCTCATTGTAAGGGCTCCGTCCCGCGTTATGGTTAAGCGCGACTAATAACTTGCGGTGTCTCTCGCAAATCCAGGAGGTGATTATAGCTGGTCGTCCAGGGCGCCCGGCTATGGCGATAAACGGGGCAGTGCGCCGCCTCCATGCGCTGGAACATTTGTATTGCAGGACGCGCTACAGAGATTATATGCCTCTAGCCCAGGAGATTGCTCATGCCCCGTATCTCGGAACGCAAGGAATACCCGCTGTCGATGCGCCTGCCGGCAGCGGATATCGCGATCATCGACCGTGCGGCGGGTCGGCGCGGACGCTCGCGCACGGACTTCGTTCGCGAGGCGGCCGTGCGGGCGGCGGAGGATGCCCTGATGGAGGGCATGCCGATGCGCATGAGTCCGGAAGGATTCGGCGGATTCCTTCAGATTCTTGCTGGGCCGCCGAAGCCCGTGCCGGAGATGGTCGAGCTGGCACGCCGGCGTGCGCCTTGGGAAACGAGCAAGCGCAAAGGCGAGCGCTGAACCCTGGCACTGTCCGCGCCGGAGCCGCTAACGGCCGCGCACGACGTCTCGGCGTTTTCATGCGGCAAGCCGGCATTGGACCAGTGGCTCAAGCGACGCGCGCTGTCGAACCAGCAGAAGGGCTTTACCGCGGTTCTCGTCGTGCATGACGAAGGCCGGGTGGTCGGCTACTACGGCCTGGCGCCGACCGCGGTAATACCCAGCACACTTCCCCGCTCGATCCGGACGGGACAGCCGCCCGACCCCGTGCCGTGCCTTCTGCTTGGACAGCTCGCGACCGATCTCGATTGGGCCGGCAAGGGGATCGGCACGGGCCTCCTCAAGCATGCGCTTGAGCGGTGCGTCGCGGCGGCCGGACTTGTTGGCGGGCGCGCGCTCATGGTCAATGCCGTCGATGAAGAGGCGGCAGGCTTTTGGCGCCGACGCGGTTTCCTTCCGTCGAAGGATGATCTTTTCATCCTGTATCGCTCGATCGCGGATATCGCGGCGTCCCTCGTGCGAGCGGCTGCGCCGGAATAACTCGGCGTTCGATAGCTCTGGATCGAGTGGCCATGCGCCGCGAACTCGGCATCTCGATATCGCGGCGTATGGCATACCACGCCCCCAACACCCCAGCCGCTACCGCCAATCGCAGCCCGACCATGATTGGCACCGTCGCTATCACCGCTAGCAGCATCGCAAGCGCGGTCGCGAGCGCGGCCGCCGCCAGCGGCGGGAGCCCCGCCTGGATGGGGCGTAGCAGATTCGCGCCCAGCACGCGCGCCGCGCTCGCGAGCACGTAGGGCGCGACCAGCGCCTGCGCCGCGACCCAGATCCAGACCGCCGCGACTGGGCTTGCCGGGCGTAGTAGCAGCACACCCACGATCATCGCCGCGCAGCTCGCGACGTTGGCGCGCAGACCGAACTGCGGCGCGCCGCGCGCGACGATCGCGACGCTCGCGGGGAACATGAGGAAGAGCCAAGCCGCGAGCCCGATGAGCGGCAGCGCCGCGATGCCCGACAGGCCCCAGGCGGGGCCCAGCAGCAACCGCGTCAACGGCGCGATGGAAAGCAGCATCGCGGCACAGAGCGGGAAGAGGGTCAGTCCGACCAACCGCAGCTCCTGGTCCACCGTGCGCAGCAGGCCCGGGAGGTCGTGCTGGTGCTCCGCCATCGGCGGCAGCATCAGCCGCCACATGGCGGTGGACGCGAGTTCGCGGATCGTGTCCACCAGCCGGAACGCCATATGCACCTCGCCCAGTGCGGTCGGTCCGGCGGTGCCGCCGATCAGCAGGGCGAAGACACGATAACGCCCGTGCAGCACGAGCGTGCTCGCGGTCAGCGGCACGCCGAGGCGCAGCAGGTCGCGGATTGGCTGCCAGCGGCACACGAGTCGCGGCCGCCAGCGCGCCGCCAACAGCAGCGCGATTGCACCGACGGCGGAGGTCATCCCCTGCTGGCCGACCACGGCCCAGGCGCCGCCGCCGCACGCGGCCACGCCGATGCCGACCAGCGTGCCGGCGCCCTGGCCCGTGACGGCGCGGAAGGCGAGCAGCCGATAGTCGCGCGCCCGCGTGAGCTTGCCCTGAACCGCCCCGGCGGCGCCCACCAGCGGCAAGGGGAGCGCAAGCACCAGCGCCATCGTCGGGAGCCGCGGATCGCCGAGCGCTGCGTGCAGCGGCCAGCCGGCGGCGAACTGCACACCGGCCGCGGCCACGCCGACCAGCGTGGAGGCCCAGAGCGCGCTCGACGCATCCAACTCACTTAGTGTCGCGCGCTGGACCATCGCATCGGCGAACAGAGCGCTGACGCCCACCCAGAGCAGGACGTGCACCGAAGCCGCACCGGCGCCCACCCCCATCTCGGCGGGGCCCACGAGGCGTGCGACCAGGAAGACGGAGACGAGCGACAAGGCGCCTGACGTGACGGCCTCCACCCCCGACCAGATGAAGCCCTGGCCGCGTGTCACGTCACTCGACCCCGGTGCGGGATCAGCGCGCCGCCGCGGTCCGCCGACATCCAATCCGGCTGTTTTTCGTGGTCCGCCGCGGCGGCGAGCAGCAGCGCGAACACCGGCAGCCACATCACCCGGCTCTGGTAGCGGGCGTGCGGGCCGGACAGCGCGCCGGTGACGGCGGCGTTGACCAGCAGCGCGAGGAGGGCGGCGACGATCACGCCCGCCAGCGGATGGCGCCGGCGCACCAAGCCGGGCAGCATGACCAGCGAGCCGACGACCCCCACGAGCGCCGCTGCGACATGCAAGGTGCCGAGCCAGGGCGGCATCAGGTCTTGTCCGGCGCTCTGGCGGGAGGCGGCATAGGCGTTCTGCTCGAAGCGCGGGAAGTCGCGGCGGATCCAGGGCGACACCGTCTCCGGCCAAGCGTGCAGCCCATCGCCACTGCCGAACAGGACGAGCTGGTGGAACGTGTTGCCGAGCGCGGCGCCCAGCTCCGCGCCGGGCTCGGCGCGGATCGCCGCGGCGATGATGTGGCTTGCCTCCGGGCTCACACGCTTCGCCCCGCCCGCTACGTTCAGCGGGCTGTCGGCGCGCCACAGGAACTCGTCCGCGCTTCCCGGCAACCGGTCGAGGCCGTCGCAGAGACGCCAGCCGGCCCGCGGACAGTCGCGCGCGAGCACGTCCCGGCCCGGCCCGTCATAGATCACCCGGGCCAGCAGGAAGACATTGCCGTACGGCGCGATCCCCGGCACGCCGAATCCCACTAGGTTGGCGCCGATCAGCGCCACCACGGCCAGAAGCGGCGCGCCCAGCACACGCCCGACCCCGACCCCGTCGAGCGGACGTGCCGCGCCCAGGCGTCGGCGCAGCGCCAGCAGCACGGCGAGCTCGGCGAGCGCGAGCGGGAGGTGCGACAGATGCGCCGCGATCGCGAAGGCGCATAGGGCGGCGAGGGGAAGCGCATCGCGCCCGAGCCGCTGCGGCAACAGCACCAGCAGCGCGAGGGCGAGCACGAGCAAGCCGGTAAACAGATCCGGCATGAGCTGGGCGGCGAGCCACGGGAGCGAGGTCGCGGCCGCCAGCCCCGCGAGCGGGCCGAGCAGCCACCATGCCGGGCGCGTCGGAACCAGCACGCGCCACGCGACGCGCAGCACCCAGAGCGCGATCAGGCTCTGCGCCAGGACCACCGGCCAGGTGGTCAGCCCCATGTGCAGCGGCAGCAGGAAGAAGCTGTAGAAGACCGGCCGGTCCCAGCCGAGATGCCGGTTCAGCGCCTGCGACAGGTACGTGCCGGTGTCGGAGAACACCAGTGGATAGCCGTTCAGCAGCGCCGGCCAGGCCAGCAGCAGCACGCCCACGACCGGAAACAGCGCCCCCGCGATCCGCGGCATGGCGAGCAGCCAGTTGGCCCGTTCGCACGGCTGGGGGCGGGCCTGCCAGGGGCCGGTCAGCACCATCGTCAATGCTGGTAGTAGCGCCGGTAGCGCGGATGGCAGGCCTCGGCATCCGCCGCGCCCGAGCGGCGATGCGCCCGGGCGTCGACACGGGTCAGCGCGACGCCGACGACCGCCGCTCCCGCCGCCTCCAGCAGCTCGATCGTGTTGCGCACGATTCCCCGCGGCGTGGCTCGCCATCGCACGCAGAGCACGGTCGCGTCGGCGATCTGCGCGATGATGCGGGTGTCGGTCATCGCGTGCGCCGGGGGCGCGTCCATCAGCACGAGGTCGAACTCGCCGCGCAGCTGCTGCAGCAGCTTTCCCATCGCCTCCGACATGAACAGGCCCAGGGTCTCCGGGCCGGCTCGGCCCGCCGGGACGTAGGCCATGTCGGTGGCGTGATCCTTGAGGATCACGTCCTCCAATCGCGCGTTGCCGCCGAGGATGTCGGCGAGCCCCGGCTCGGTCTCGCTGCCGCCCATCAGCCGGGCGAAGGAGGGCCGGCGCAGGTCGCAGTCGAGCGCCACCACCCGCTCCCCGCTCAGGGCGGCGGAGCGGCCGAGCGCCAGCGTCACCGTGGTCTTGCCCTCGGCGGGGCGCGCGGCGGCGATCGCGACGGTGCGCGGCCGCTCCCGCCCCAGCCAGAGGCCGGCACGCAGCGCGCGGATCTGCTCGGCGAACGCGGACATCGGCCGATGCGCGACATATTCGCCGATCCGCATCCAGCGCAGCTCACGCTTGGCAAGGTGCGGGATCAGCGCGAGGGAGGGCACGCCGAGCAGCGCGCGCACCTCATCGCCGCTCTTGAGCGAGGTGTCGGTCAATTCCATCAGGTAGGCGGCGAGCGCACCCAGCAGCAGCCCGAACAGCGCCGCCGCACCCAGGATCGGACGGGTGCGCGGGAAGCTCGGCTCGGCGGGGGGCATCGCGAGCGAGAGGGCGCGCGCATCGGCGCTCTCCACCGCAGCCTGCTGGCGGATCGACTGGAGCCGGTCGAGCACCGACTGGAGCTGGCCGCGGGAGGCGTCAAGGTCACGCTCCATCTCCCGGAGCGGGACTTGCGCCTCGCCCTGGGTCTCGGACTGGGTCCGCGCCTGTCCGAGCGCCTGCTCCAAGGTCGCCACCCGCGCCTGTGCCGCGTGCACCTCGGCCTCGCCCGCCTGCACCACGCGCGCGCGCGCTGCCGCGACCGCCCGCCGCGCCGCCTCGATCTGCCGCTGTGCGGCCCGCACGTCGGGATGGTTCGGCCCCAGCCGGGCGAGCAGGGTCTGCAATTGCGCGGTCAGCATGTCGACCTGCTGCTGCGCGTCCACGACGCTCGGGGCGACGGCAGCCTGGGCGGCGGCGCCGGCGCCATTGCGGGCGGCGTCCAGCCTCCCCTCGGCGATCGCGAGGTCGGCGCGCGCGTGCGCCAGGTCCTCTATCTGCGTGCTCATGCGCTCGGCGTCGATGCCGGCGTGCATGCCCTGGATCAGGCCCTGGTGCGCCCGGTAGGCGGCGACCTTGTCCTCCCCCTTGCGCACCTCGATGCGCAGCTCCGCCGCACGCCCCTCCAGCCACTCGCGGGCACGATCGACGGCGCGGAACTTCGACGCGAGCTGATCGCGCACGTAGACGTCGATCAGCCGGTTCACCACCGAGGCGGCGAGCACCGGGTCCGCGTCCGTGAACGAGGCGTCCAGCACCCAGGAGGTCCCGACGGGGTGGATGTCGAGGGAGCGCTGCACGGCGGCGAGCACGGCGTTGCGTGCCGGCTCCGCGGCGGGATCGGGCGGCGGCGGGTCGTCGAAGCCGAACCCCTCGCGAAACCAGGCGGCGACGCGGGCGAGGCGCGAGGGCGGGCGCAGCGCGGGGTTGAATGCCGGCTTGTCGAACAGATGGAGCTGGATCGCGACCAGCTCGATGCTCTGCATGTTGCCGAGCACCTCGGCCTGGCTCGCCATTGTCGCCGCCGTGGTCGGGTCGATGCGCAGAATGCTCTGCAGCTCGGGCGGACGGTACTCGTTGGCCTGATAGAGCACGGTCCCGGTCGCCGTGTAGCGCGGCACTGTCTGATGGAGGGCGATCGCGGCGAGCGCGGGGATGGCGAGCGCGCAGACCAGCACGGTGCCGATCCGCCGGCGCGCGATCGCGAGCAGGGCACGCGCCGACGCCATGGCCGGGCGTTCCGGCTGGGTATCGCGATACCGCGGCACCGGGGGCGCCGCTGGTCCAGCGGAAGTCTCCAGCATCATGCCCCCAACAGGACGCCGGCCGTCTTGGCCCGGCGTGCGCTCGCATCATCCGCCGCGAACGCTAACGCTTGGCTAATTGACATTTGCTTAAAGCAGACAGGCCGTCGGCACGGCGTTAACCGAACGGCGACGAATCCGCGCGAGGATCGGCGTATGCAACATGCCCGCACCGCGATCGCCGCGCTGGTCCTTCCGCTTGCTCTCGCCGCCTGCGCGCCGGGCGGCGACCTGCCGCCGCTGCGGCCGGCCTCGCACGCCGGGTATCGGCTCGGCCCCGGCGATCAGGTTCGGATCATCACCGTGGGCGACGAGTCCCTGACCGGGGAGTTCCGCGTCGGCGACAGCGGGCGGATCGCGCTGCCCATGCTGGGCTCCGTGCCGGCGGCCGGGCTGCCGCCGTCGGCGCTCGAGAAGACCATCGCCCGGAGCCTCGTGCGGGCGGGGCTGGAGCGCGATCCGTCGGTCTCGGTCGAGGTCACGGGCTACCGTCCGATCTTCGTGCTTGGCGAGGTCAACAAGCCGGGCGAGTTCGCCTACCAGCCGGGGATGACGGTGCTCGCCGCCGTGGCGCTCGCCGGCGGCTTCACCTATCGCGCGGTCGAGGACTATACCGGCGTGGTGCGCACCGACGGCGGCCCGCCGGTCGAGGGCCGCGCCGCCCGCCAGGCCCCGCTGGCGCCTGGCGATGTCGTGACGGTGTTCGAGCGGCGGTTCTAGCCTAGCGGCGCTCGAACGCGAGCAGGAAATTGCAGCGTGGATCGCGCACCGTGGCGTCGAGTCGGTTGCCGTCGATCCGGCCGACGACGTGCACGACCGATTGGTATTTCGTATACGAATAAACCGGCCGGCTGCCGTACTGCTCGAACGTGCCGTCCGGGCGGATCAGCACCGTCATGCGAGCGCCGTCCAGCTCGGCGGTGAACCGGCCGTCGCGGACGGTGATCGGCGGCGGCGCGTCCCAATAGCAATAGCCGGGCGCGCTACCGGCCAACAGAGCGATCGTGCCGGCATACGTCGCGTCGTACGGACTGGGCGCGGGCGGCGGCAAGGCGGGCGCGCAGGCGGCGACGGCGATGATGAGGGCGAGCGCGCGCATGGTCGGCCGCGCCTACGTGGCCGCGGCGCCCGTCTGCAGCAGGCGCGCGATCGGGTCCCAGGCCACCGCGACCTGCTTGACCGGGCGTCCGCCAACGCGGGTCGTTGCCTCAGCAACCAAACGTCCGCCGAGGTGCTCGTAGAACCAGCGGCTCGGGTTGTCGCGGAGCACCCAGAGATAGGCCGTGCGGCAGCCGGAGTCGGCGAGGCCCGTCGCGGCGGCGCGCAGCAGTTCGCGGCCAAGGCCGCGCTCGCGCCAGTCATCCGCGACATAGAGCGTCTCGATCTCGCCTTCGCCCGGGCGCTGGCCACGTCCATCGATCCAGCGCCCGCGGCCGGCGGTGGCGAAGCCGACGATCTGCCTGCCTTCCGCGGCGACATAGACCAGCCCATTCAGCAGGATCGTGCGGCGATAATAGGCGGCCTGCCGGGCGGGAGAGAGGCTGGCGAGGTAGTCATCGGGCAGGATGCCGGGATAGGCGCTGCGCCACGCCTCCACATGCACCGCGCCGATCCCGCGTGCATCCTCCACCATGGCGCGGCGCACGATGGTCACGGCACCGCCCGCGTCAGTACAGCGGCGAAGAACCCGTCCGTGCCGTGCCGCGCCGGGGTGAGCGCGAGAAACCCGCCGAGCGTCGGGGCGGGGCCCGGCAGCGTCCAGGCTTGCTCCGGCGGGAGCGGCGCGAAGTCCGGATGGCGGGTGAGGAAGGCGGACACCTGCTCCTCGTTCTCCTCGGGCAGAAGGGAACATGTGGCGTAGAGCAGGTTTCCGCCAGCCCTGACCAGCTTCGCCCCGGTGTCGAGGATCGCGGCCTGCTTGGCGACGAGCTCGGCGAGGTCTTGCTCGGTGAGGCGCAGGCGCGCGTCGGGATTGCGCCGCCAGGTGCCGGTCCCGGTGCAGGGCGCGTCGATCAGCACCCGATCGAACCCGCCGGCGCGGCGCTTCACGAGCTTATCGCCCGGTGTGAGCAAGTGGCGCTCGACATTGGAGACGCCGGCGCGACGCAACCGCAGGACGGCCGCCTCGAGCCGCTTGGCGGAGACGTCGCAAGCGAGCAGGGCGCCGCGGTTCTGCATCGTCATCGCCATCGCGAGCGTCTTGCCGCCGGCGCCGGCGCAGAGATCGGCGACGCGCAAGCCGGGGCGTGCATCGGCGAGCGCGGCGACGATTTGGCTCCCTTCGTCCTGGATGTCGATCAGACCGGCACGAAAGGCGGGGCCGGTGGTGACCGGGCGGCGATCGGCGACCCGCAAGCCCCAGGGAGAGAGCGCGGTCGGTGTCGCGTCGATCCCCTCGGCGGCGAGGGCGGCGCGCGCCTCCTCCCGCGTCGTCTTGAGCAGGTTGACGCGCAGGTCGAGCGGGGCGGGCGCGGTCAACGCCGCCGCCTCGGCGGCGAGCGACGGGCCGAAGCGGGCGGCGAGGCGCGGGGCGATCCAGTCGGGCAGCTCCAGCCGCACGGCCTCGCTCATGGCGGGATGGTCGAGCGTGTGGCCCTCGATCGCGGCGAGCGCGGTGCGCTCCGTCGCCGCGAGCGGCGCGGGCGCATAACGACCGCCAGAGAAGGCGTGAATGACGCCTGAGAGCGTCCATCCCTCGGTCAGCAGCGAGGCGCCGACCAGCAGGCGTGCGGTGAGGGCGACGTCTAGCGCGAGCGAGCCACCATTCGAGGCGCCGATAGGCTCCGCAGCACGCGCCAGGCGCGTTCCGAGACGGCACGGCGGTCGCCCGAGCCGATGAAGCGGCGGGCGCGGAAGAAGTCGTTGGCGATGGCATCGGCGGGCCGATGCGGCGCCGCGGCGATCGCTTCGAGGAGCGCGATCGCCGCCTCGATGCGGGCAGCAGGGGTCACGCGGCGGGTTCACCAGGGCGACACCGGCGGCCTGTGCGGCGCAGCGGAAGACCTTGTCGAAGGTGGCGAGCGGCAGGGCGCGGCGCAGGGCGAGTTCGAGGTAGCAGCCGCATCGTAGAGCGTGAGGCCGGTACTGATCGAGCGAACTTGGTAGCTATTCGGTCGAGCGCGCGGTCCGACGTTTCGTCATCCAGGTCACGGGTAGGGATCGCAGCCGCGTCCATGATCGTCTCGGAGCGCCTCGGCTTCAGGCAGACGCTCCGCGACGCGTGCTGCCGAGGACCGTATTGCCGACCTCGAGGGCCATATGCGCTGGCACGAAAGCACGCATCGTCGCGATGCGCGACAGGACATCGCTTCAGCGTCAGCCGCCGCCAACCTCGCCCGGGAGCACCGCCGCGAGCTGCGACCGACGCGTCCAGCACGAAGTCGGCATCGTTCAATATTTATGGCCCGCGTGCCGAGCCCGATGAATCTCGTCCATCGTCAAGGGGCCGAGCCCCGCCTTCCGCAACTCCTCGCGCAAAGCGACACAATGCCTCCACCGCGGCCCGCGCCTTGGCCACATCATGGGCGGGGGGCGCGGCGACGAGGCGGGCGACGGGGCGGCCGGCGCGGGCGATGGTGATCTCCTCGCCGCGCTCGACGCGGTCGAGCAGCTCCCCAAGCTTCGTGTCGGCCTCCTCGACCGTGGTCTGGACGGCGGCGCTCATCGGGTAGACCTAGCGTGCCGCCCCGGGGCTTTCCAGGGGAAGGTCGCGCAGGTCGCGCAGCTCGGTCGCCGTGCCGCGCAACCCGTATTCGTCCGGCTGTCGGGCGCGGTTCACCCAGAAAACGCGGAAGCCGAAGGTGCGGGCGCCGAATGCGTCCCATGGGTTGGAGGAGACGAAGGCGATCTCGGACGCCGCGACGCCGAACCGCTCGGTCGCGAGGCGGTAGACGCGCGGGTCGGGCTTGAAGACGCCGACGGATTCGACGCTGAGCACGGCGTCCAACAGGTCGGCGATGCCGGCGGCCCGCACGGCGTCGGCGAGCATTCCCGGTTCCCCGTTCGACAGGATCGCTCGCCCGACACCCTGGTCGCGCAACGTGCGCAGCGTGCCGGCGACCTCCGGATAGGCTTCGAGGCGCCGATAGGCCGCGAGCACGTCGGCGAGCAGCGCCTTGTCCGTGATCGAATGGCGCGCGGCGACCACCGCGAGCGACTCCTGCGCCAGCGTCCAGAAATCCCGGTGCTGCGCCGGGCCCGCGAGGCTGCGGACCCAGGTGTATTCGATGTGCTTGGCGCGCCATTCCTGGCTGACCCGCTCCCAATCCGGGCCGAGCCGGGCGGCATGCGCGCGCATCGCCGCGTTGACATCGAGCAGGGTGCCATAGGCGTCGAACACCGCGGCACGGATCATGGTCTCACTCCTGCCGGTAGTTCGGCGCCTCGCGGGTGATCGCCACGTCATGGACATGGCTCTCGCGCAGCCCGGCGCCGGTCAGGCGGCGGAAACGCGCGGTGCGCTGCAGCGCGGCGATATCCGTCGCACCCGTGTAGCCCATCCCGGCGCGCAGGCCGCCGACCAGCTGATGCACCACCTGCGAGACGGGCCCCTTGTAGCCGACGCGGCCCTCCACGCCCTCCGGCACCAGCTTGAGCTGGTCCTTGATGTCCTGCTGGAAGTAGCGGTCGGCCGAGCCACGCGCCATCGCGCCCAGGCTGCCCATGCCGCGATAGGATTTGTAGGAGCGGCCCTGGTAGAGGAACACCTCGCCCGGCGCCTCGTCGGTGCCGGCGAGCAGGCTGCCCATCATCACGCAATCGGCGCCGGCGGCGATCGCCTTCACGATGTCACCCGAGTTGCGCATCCCGCCGTCAGCGATCGCCGGCACGCCCCGCTCGCGGCAGGCGGCGGCGCTCTCCAGCACGGCGGTGAATTGCGGCACGCCGACACCGGCGACGACGCGCGTCGTGCAGATGCTGCCTGGACCGATTCCGATCTTCACCGCATCCGCCCCCGCCTCGATCAGCGCGAGCGCGCCCTCTGGCGTCGCGACATTGCCGGCGACGATCTGCACCTGGTTGGAGAAGCTCTTGATCGCCTCCACCGCGTGCAGCACGCCCTGCGAGTGGCCGTGCGCGGTGTCGACCACGATCACGTCGACCCCGGCATCAACCAGCGCGCGGGCGCGCACGGCACCGGCGGCGCCGACGCCGGTCGCGGCGGCGACGCGGAGGCGGCCGAGCGCATCCTTGTTGGCGAGCGGGTGCGCCTGCGCCTTGTCCATGTCCTTGACAGTGATCAGGCCGACGCAGCGATACGCCTCGTCCACCACCAGCAGCTTCTCGATCCGGTGGCGGTGCAGCAGGCGCCGCGCCTCCTCCGGCCCCACGTCGGATTCGACGGTGACCAAGTTCTCCCGCGTCATCAGCTCGTAGACCCGCACGGCAGGGTCGTTGGCGAAGCGCACGTCGCGGTTGGTGAGGATGCCGACGAGACGGCCGGTCTCGCGCTCCACCACCGGAATGCCGCTGATGTGGTGCGCGCTCATCAGCGCGCGGGCGTCGGCGAGCGTCTGGTCGGGATGGATGGTGAGCGGATTGACCACCATGCCGGACTCGAACTTCTTGACCTGGCGGACCTGCTGCGCCTGGATTTCGGGCTCCATGTTCTTGTGGATGACGCCGATGCCGCCGAGCTGGGCCATGGCGATCGCCATCTCGCTCTCGGTCACCGTGTCCATCGCGGCGGAGACCAGCGGGATGTTGAGGCTGATCTCCCGGGTGAGCCGCGTGCGTGTGTCGGTCTCGGTCGGGACGACCTGCGAGTAGGAGGGGATCAGGAGGACGTCATCGAACGCCAGCGCCTCCGCGATGCGCGGGTCGAGCGGAGCGGTGATGTCGAGGGCCATGGCGGGCGAGCCTTTCGCGCTGTGGGCGCCCCCGGTGTCCTGCGTCCCCGGCGCCGGCGACCCAACCTTGGCGGCCCCACATAGGCGGGTGGGGGCAACGGCGCAAGCCGATGCTCAGTCCGCGGTCAGCTCGATCCGGGCAGTCTTCACTTCACCGCTGGCATCACGAGCGGCGCGCCGGTGTTGGCGATGATGATCGCGAGCAGGCTCGCTGGCTCGGTCTTGCTCGCGTTCTCGCTGATGAGATGCGTGCTGCCCGGCGGCTCGAAGAACGACTGACCCGCGTGGTAGACCTGCGCCGGGCCCGTCGCGGAATTCTCGGAGCGGATTGCCCCGCTCAGCACATAGGCGAACACGCTGCCGGGATGGCGGTGGGCAGGCGTTGCGCCGCCCGGCCCGTAGGTCACGACGACGGCGGTCAGGCTCTTGCCGGGCACGTTGGGGAGCTTGGTCGAGAACACCGTCTGAACATGACCGTCCGCGGCGCGCGCAACGGGCGGGGCCAGCATCAGGCTGGTGCCGCAGAGGGTTGCGGCGAGGGCGAAGCCGCGAAACGTGACCTTGCGCATGATTCTCCTCCGACTGGGTTCAGACCACCTCTACCCGGACCGGAAACAACGCCGCCTCGTCGGCCGCGTCCATCAGGTGATAGAGGCTGAAACGATAGGCTTCGCCGGCGGTGAGCTCGGGCGGGGTTATCGGGAAGGCGAGATTGCCGCCAGTACAGAGGCGGCCGGGGAAGCCGAAATGCAGCAGCGCCTGGCGGAACGAGGTCAGCACGCCCTGCACTTCGGTCTGCGTGTCGGCAACGCACTCGATCATGAGGAAGATCTCGTCGGCCGCCGCGCGCTCGCGGCTCCATAGCGAGACCGCACCCGTACCGTAGACGCGCGGGAACAGGCGGAACGGCGCGGCGACGATGTCGCGAACGTGGCGCTCCACGGCTGCCAGGATCGTGTCGAGCTCGCGGATGAAGCCGGGATCGGTGCTGGCGGCGAGCAGGACTCCGCGCGCGCCTTCGAGCAGCGCGCCTTCGATTTTCACGCGGAGGCTGGCGGCAGGCTCGAAGCGCGCGCCCGAGACGCGCGTTCGATGCGCATCGACCGCCGCGTAGCGCGCTTCTTCGAGATGCAACCGCCCCATCGGCTCGGCGACCGAGAAGGGCTCGGCCTGCTCATAGAGGCCGTGAGCGGCGACTGAAAGCGGAGTGGCGTGACGCGCGGGGTTGAGGCTTTCAAGCACGAAGCCGTTCATGCCGAGATGCGCGAGGATCGAATCGCGACCGCCGGGCACGCAGCAGAGCGAGGTGCACTCGATGATCTTCGCCATGTGCATTGCTTCGGCGATGGGATAGCCGAGCAGGTGCGGGATGGTGGCGTAGATCGCGGTGTCGCAGGCGCGCCCGGCGATGACGACGTCGGGCTCGGCGGCGAGCGCGCGCTCGAACGCCGCCATTCCCATCTGCGCCACGATCCGGCTGTTCGCGATGTCGTACTCGGATGGCGGCGGCATCGGCCCCAGGCTGTGCAAGCAGCCGGCGCGCCGCGCCTCGATGACGAGCGCGGGCGCGATATCGGCGGCAATGCTCGCCAGCGTGAAGTGCAGCCCGTCTTCGCGGGCGATCTCCCGCACGAGGTCGAGCGTCGCCGCGAGATGCGGCGCGGCGCCCGCCGTGCCGGCCGAGCCGATGAGCAGGGGGATGTCGAGTTGGCGTGCGCCGGTGAGGACCAGGCGCAGATCGCGCTTGGCGATGGCGGCATCGGCGGCCATGCGGCCCGAGCCGAGATAGTATGGGCCGGGATCGATCGAGCCCATGTCGCAGCCGATGAAGTCGGGTCCGCGCGCGATTCCCGCCCGGAACGCATCGGCCTGGATGCCGAAGCCGAGCTGCCCGGAGGCCGACATCGCGAGCATCCCGCGGGCGCGCGCGTGGCGGTCCACGAGCCGGCCGAACGCGCTCACAGCGCCACGTCGAGCAGCGGGCGGTGCTGCTGCGCGCCGTACACGTCGCGATCACCCGGGCTGCCGGCGACGCAGGTGCGCGGCATGGTGAACTTGATGGCGAGCGCGCCGGGCACCAGGGTCCGCTGCATGAGGCTCTCGGCGACCCCGTAGAGCGCGCCGATCGACGCAGCCGACAGAGAGTGCGACGCCCTCGCTTCCTCGTACGCGGCCGGCGTGGGGAACAAAAGGTCGATGGTGATCGCGAGCGGCCCCGCGTTCTTGCTGCGGATCACGTGCGCGGTGTCGCGGAGGAGGGCCATGCGCGGAGACTGGGGAGCTGGTCCCGCCGCGGTCAAGGACGCGGGGCGCAGGGAAGTGAAGGCGCGGTCAGTGTCCGGCGAGCCAGCTGCGGGCAGCGATCAGTTCGGGGCGCGGGTCGCCTGCGCCGGCCAGCTCGACAAGCTGCGCGTAGTAGGTCCGCGCCTGATCGGCATTGCCGGCGGCCCGCGCCGCCTGCGCCTCTCCCCACTCCGTGCGGAAGCGCTTGGGGTCGCGCTTGTCGGAGGCCTGATAGGCGGCGAGCGCCTGCGCGGCCTCGCCGTCGGCGAGCAGCATGTCGCCCAGCAACTCGCGCGCCGGGAGCAGCCGGCCGGGGCTGACGGCCGACTTCTCGCTCAAGTCTTCCTTGTCGGCCGCCGCGCGCATCAGTTCGAGCGCATGGTCGCGATCGCCGCGCGCCTGGGCGATCCAGGCCTGCGCGGCGAGCTCCTGCACCTGGATCTCCGACACCCAGTAGGTGTCATGGACGGCGGCCATCGCCGCTTCGTCTTCCTGCAAGCGCGGCAGGTCGCGCGCGGCGGCATCCGGGTCGCCGCTGCGCGCCGCGCCGAGCGCGCGGGCAAAGTAGCGGATGGCGCTGGTGTAGGGGAACTTGCTCTTGTCGGGATCGGGCAGCTGCGCCGCGTCCTTCCATTCCCCGCGCTCCACGGCGAAACGCGCCGGGATCGCGGCGCGCGCATAGTCGGCGGCGCGGTTCGCAGCGGTCAGCGGCTGGATCCAGGCGACGATCTCCTTCGCCTCGCCGTCGCGGCCGAGCTGCAGGTCGGCGTATTCCCAATAGTCGTAGGCGTGGAGCTGGTCGGTGATCGCGCCCGCCTGCTTCGCCGCGTCGCGCGAGCGGCGGTTGGCATCGGCCGATTGCTGCCAGAGGCCGACGCGCGTGAAGATGTGCGAGGGCATGTGCAGCGCGTGCGGCGCCGCTGGCGCGATGCCGGAGTAGCAGATGGCGGCGTAGAGGCCCTTCGCGGCGATCGGCGGGAAGTCGTTCGCGTGGATCAGGTAGTGCGCGACGCCAGGATGGTCGGGGTGCTTGGCGAATTGCTGGTTGAGAATGACGATCGCCCGGTTGGCGCGCGCGAGGCTCTTGTCGAACGGCGACTGCGTGTTCGCGAGATAGAGGCCGAAGAAGATCTGCGTCTCGTCATCGTCGGGGTATTTCGCGGCCAGCGCCTCGAACGCATCGGCGAGCGCGCGCATCCGCACGCCGTGCGGCTTGGCCGGGTAGAGCGCGTAATAGGTGCCGATCGCCGCGACGTAGCCGCGCTCCCGCTCGGTCTTCGGCGGGGCGGCGTTGGCCTGCGCGAGCGCGGCCTCGGCGATCTTCGCATCCTCCGGGGCCGGGCCGGCGCCGAACGGATTGCCGATCCTGAGCGTCGCGATGCCCCAATCGGCGATGGTGCAGGACGGGTCCTGACGCAGCACCTCGCGAAAGGCGGCCTCTCCTTTGTCCCACCAGAACGAGTGCAGCAGGGCGACGGCGCGCTGTAGTTGCGGCTGGACCGCCGGTGCGCAGGAATTGGCGAAGTCGACCATTCCGAGCTCATCCACCTGGGCGGCGAGCGCCCCGGCGCTGGTGACGAATGTGAGCACGAGGGCTGCAAGGGTGTGTCGCAAGTTCACGCCGACCTCCCGCGTTAGTATCACGAAGGCGGACGTGTCATTGCAAGTGGAAAGCGAGCGGCCGGGGCACCCGCGTAGGCGGGACCGGAAGGCCGGTGTATGGGGCGGAGATGCATAGCGGCCTGTTCGGACCGGCGGGGATTCCGGGTGCGTTCCTGCTGGCGTTCCCGGCGCTGTTCTCGATCGTGAACCCGCCTGGCATGGCGCTGATCTTTGCCCAAGTGACCGCCGAGCGCAGCCGGGCGGAGCGGGTGCGGATCGCCCGGCGGGTCGGCTTCTACTCTCTGATGGTGCTGCTGTGCTCGCTATGGGCGGGCAGCTATGTGCTGCACTTCTTCGGCGTCTCGCTCGGCGCGCTCCGGATCGGCGGCGGCATCGTGGTCGCCTCCGCCGCCTGGGGACTGCTGTTCCAGGCCGAGCAGGATCACGCCCACCGCGCCGAGCAGGCAGCGCCCAGCATCAGCGCCGACGATCCCTCGTTCTTTCCGCTGACAATCCCGTTCACCACCGGGCCGGGAACGATCGCGGTCGCGATCGCGCTGGCTTCCGAACGGCCAACACGGGAGGGGCCGCTGCAGTTCTTCATCGGGCTGAGCCTGGCCGCGATCGCCGTGACGCTGACGATCTGGGTCGCCTATCGCTTCGCCGACCAGTTCACGTCGGTGCTGGGGCCGACCGGCGCGCGGATCGTGAGCCGGCTGGTCGCCTTCCTCCTGCTGTGCATCGGCGTGCAGATCGCCAGCACCGGGGTCCTGGAGGTGCTCGGTCAGGCGTGATTGCGCTTCGGCCCCGCTCGCATCACACTTCGTGGTACCGCCGGAATAACCGGCGAGCGCTCATGGGGAGAAGCGCGATGCATCATCAGCCGACCCGCCGCACCGTTCTGGCTGGCGCAGCCGCCACCGCCGGCACGCTCATCGCTCCGCGCGCCCGCGCGCAATCGGATGATGTCATTCGCATCGGCGTGCTGACCGACATGGCCGGCACCTACGCCGCCCTTACCGGCCCCGGCACCGTGCTCGCCGCGCGGATGGCGATCGAGGATTTCGCCAAGACGCATCCCGACATCAAGGTCGAGCTTCTGCAAGCCGACCTGCAGCTCAAGCCGGACGTCGCGGTCGGGATCGCCGCGGATTGGTTCGACAGCAAGGGCGTCGACCTGCTGACGGACGTGCCGCTCTCCTCGGCCGCCATCGCGATCGGCGAGATGGCCAAGGCGAAGGACAAGCTGGCGATCTTCACCGGCGCCGCCTCGGCGCAGCTCACCGGCCCGCATTGCGGCCCCAACCACCTGCACTGGGTCTACGACACCTGGGGGACGCCGCATGCCGTGGTGCAGGCGACCGTGCAGGAAGGCGGCACCAGCTGGTTCTTCATCACGGCGGACTACACGTTCGGCCACTCGCTCGCCGATGACAGCGGCGGGTTCGTGAAGGCGGCCGGCGGCACGGTCGTGGGCCAGGCGGCATACCCGTTCCCCGGCACGACGGACTTCTCCGCTTATATCGTCCGCGCCAAGGCGAGCGGCGCGAAGGTGATCGGCCTCGCCAACGGTGGCCAGGATTTGGTGAACTGCATCAAGCAGGGTGCCGAGTTCGGCATCGTCAGAGGCGGGCAGCGAGTTGTCGGCCTTGGCCTGCTGGTGATCGACATCGCCAGCATCGGACTGCAGTCGGCCCAGGGCGTGCTGCTCTCCGAGCCGTACTATTGGAACCTCAACGAAGGCACCCGGGAATTCGGCCGGCGCTTCGCCGCCCGCATGACCGGCGGTGCGATGCCCGATTCGGCGCAGGCCGGCGAGTATTCCGCGGTCACCCATTACCTCAAGGCGGTTGCCGCGATGGGAGTCGCCAAAGCGAAGGCCAGCGGCCGCGGTGCGATCGCCGAGATGAAGGAAATTCCCGTGCAGGACCAGATCTTCGGCACGAGCACCATCCGCGCCGACGGTCGGGTCATTCATCCGATGTATCTGTTCGAGGCCAAGAAGCCGGCCGAATCGACGGAGAAATGGGACTTGCTCAAGCTGCTGCGGACTATCCCCGCGGACCAGGCGTTCCGGCCTCTCAACGACGGCAACTGTCCGATGGTGCGTAGCTGAGAACGAGACACTTGCAGGCGCTCAAGGATGTCGCGTGGCGGCGAGTGAGAGCGCGAGCTGGCGGGCTGTCCCGCGCGTCGCTGTCGTCGAAATGGGACAGCGTGACGCCGAGCAGGCGGATGCCGCGCGGGGGCGGGAAGAAGGGGCCGAGCAGCTCGAGCGCGATGCGCTCGATGGTTTCCGCCGATGCGATCGGCTCGGGGCAGGAGCGGGCGCGGGTGACGATGCGGAAGTCGGCGAACTTGATCTTCACCGTCACCGTGCGGGCCGGCGTGCTGCCCCGGCTGTAGTGGCGCCAGACGCTTTCGACGAGCGGGCGCGATGGCGGGCGCGACCTCCTCCCATTGCGTGAGGTCGCGCGCGAAGGTGTTTTCCGAGCCGAGCGACTTGCGGATGCCGTCGGCGACGACCGGGCGATCGTCCTCGGCGCGGGCGAGGCCATGGTAGTGCGCGCCGGCCTTGCCGAAATGCGTCGTCAGGAAACGCGAGCGTGCAGGCGCGCAGATCGAAGCCCGGTGCGGATGCCGAGCGCGGCCATCCTCGCCGCCGTCTTCGGGCCGACGCCGTGGAAGCGCGCGACCGAAAGGCTGGCGACGAACGCCTCGGCACGGTCCGGCGGGATGACGAACAGCCCGTCCGGCTTGCGATGGTCGGAGGCAAGCTTCGCCAGGAACTTGTTGAACGAGACGCCGGCCGAGGCGGTGAGGCCGATCTCGGCGCGGATGCGCGCGCGGATCTCCCGCGCGATCGCGGTCGCCGAGCCGCAATCGCGCAGCGGCACGGTTACGTCGAGATAGGCCTCGTCGAGCGAGAGCGGCTGGATCAGCGCGGTGTAGTCGGCAAGGATCGCGTGCACCTGCCGCGACACCGATTTGTAGACGTCAAAGCGCGGGCGGACGAACACCAGGTCCGGGCATTTGCGGCGCGCGGTGACCGAGGCCATCGCGGAGCGGACGCCGAAGCGGCGCGCCTCATAGCTCGCCGCCATGACGACGCCGCGTTCCCCCGACCCGCCGACGGCGACCGGCAGGCCGCGCAGCGCCGGATCGTCGCGCTGCTCGACCGACGCGTAGAACGCGTCCATGTCGATATGGATGATGCGGCGCTGGTCGCGTGCGTCCGGCATGGCGGGCAGGATAGCGGCGGCGCGCCGCGCCCCCCGCTCAAGCGTGGCGCGTCGTGCCGTTCGGCGCGTCCGGGTAGTATTGCGGCGCCTCGCGCCGGTCGAACATGCCGTAGTCGCGCACCACGCGGACCCGGCGCAGGCGGGCGCCGTTCGGGCAGGGCGAGGGTACGCTCGAACGCCTCGGCGGCGACGTCGTCGCGCCAGGACTGCAGCACGATGATGTCGCCCGGCGTGAGCACGGCGTCGAATACGTCCCAGGCGAGCAGGCCGGGTGCCTGACGGCGCGAGGCCGAGCCCGGAGGCGACATCCTGCGGCGCTTGTGTCTTTGACCCATTCGGCGGGGCGCTGCGCGTCGATCAGCATGACCGTCGTTCCCTCTCCCGCCTCGGTCTCGTCGAGGCGCTGCTCGCGCAGCACGTGGCCCTCGGGCAGTCGCGTGTCTTTTGTGACCTGGCCGACGCGCAGATGATAGTCGCTGAACACCGCACTCCGGCCCTTCTCCTGCGCCGCGTGATGGCGCGCCTGCGTGCGCCAGCGCACCACCGACTTCTCGTCGCGCCAGTTGGAGAGCGAGAGCAGCCAGCCCTCGCGCGTGAGGCTGCGGTAGCGGATGTTGTCGACGAACCCGTCGATCCGTTCGAGCTCGGGGCGGAGCGCCTTGGCGATGCCGAGATACGCGTCCCATTGCTCGGGCCTGGGATGGACCTCGAAGATCACGGAGAACATGCGGTGATCCTAATCCCGCGCGGCCCTCCTGCCGAGGCGCGAAGAGTTCGGCGCCGGCCGTAGGGTCCTACTCCGCCGCCGCGCGCGAGGGTGCGGGGTGCCAGGATTTGAGGACCGGCAGCACCTCCTTGGCGAACAGGCGGATGCCGCGCTCGCAGACTTCCATGGGCGTGCCGCCGAAGCGGAAGGCGACGTTGAGCTCGAAATCGCCGATCGCCTTGCGGCGCTCCTCCAGGCCGCGCAGGATTTTGTCCGGCGTGCCCCAGCTCGCGGCCTTCATGAAGCCGGCGACGGCGCCCTCGAGGCCGCCTTTGCGCGCGATCTCCGCTTTTTGCTGATAGGCGTCGTAGCCCTTCACCGTCTTGAAGTGCTCGCCCAGGAACTCGTAGTGGTGGAAATTGCTCTCCACGAACTTGCCCTGGTATTTGCGGGCTTCCTCCTCGGTCGCGGCGAGATCGGTGCCGCAGACGCAGAACTCGGTCAGCATAAGGCCCGGCGGCTCGGTGCCGTGGTACTGGCGATGCAGCTCGCGGCCGCGGTTGATGACCGGGGCGCGCATCTCCCACGGTCGGTCGGCGAACATCACGATATGGGCGCCGAGCTTGGCGGCTGAGTCGACGGAGTCCTCGGAGGAGGCGACGGCGTAGATGCGGCCCTCGAAGGAATATTGCGGGCGCGGGCGCAGCTCGACGCGCGGCTGCTTGTAGTATTTGCCGTCCCCTTCGATGAAGCCGGTGCGCAGCGCGTCGACGATCATCGGCGCCGCCTCGTCGAAGCGGCCGCGCAATTCATCCATGCTCAGGTTGAAGGCGGCGAATTCCCGCCGGGCGAGGCCGCGGCCGAGGCCGAGACGGAGCCGCCCCTTGCTCAGCAGGTCGAGCACGGCGGCGTTCTCGGCGACGCGCAGCGGATTGTGCCAGGGCAGGATGACGGCGGCGGTGCCGAGGCCGATGTCCGGGCAGGCGGCCGCGAGATAGGTCATGAGCTGGAGGTTGTCGGGCACGAAGGAGTAGTCGTTGAAATGATGCTCGGCCGACCAGAGGCAGTCGAAGCCGAGATCGGCGGCGAGGCGGGCGAGCCGGATCTCCTCATCCCAGACGCGCCCGTCCGGGCAGTTCTCCCACCCATAGCTCGCGCACAGCATCATCATGCCCACGTCCATCAGCGCGTCTCCTTCATTCGTCGGGCAAAGGCTAACGCAAGCGGGCACGACGCCCAAATGTCGGCGCCGGCCGCGCTCGTGAGAACGGGTCGCCGCAGACCCTTCCGCTAACCCTTGCCCCATGCGAGCGTCCCACAAGGGTAGCGTCCGACCCTAAGCTGCGATGCGCGGTCCGGGGGCGAGGCGGCCGAGGCACAGGTCCCGCATCAGCATCGGCCCTGACGAGCTGGAGACGTTCCTGACCATCGCCGAGCACGGCAGCTTCAGCAAGGCGGCGGAACAACTCTCGTTGGCGCAGCCATCGATCAGCAACCGCGTGCAGCGACTGGAACGGACGCTCCGCACCCGGCTCTTCGAGCGGACGAACCGGGCCGTGATCCTGACTGCGGATGGTGAACGGCTACGAACCCGCGTTGAGCCGATCATCCGCGACCTTCACGCGGTCATCGAGGAGTTCTGTTCCGACCCGGACCGACGGCAGCGATCGGTCGTCATCGCGGCGACGCCGATGCTCGCCGTCGCCGGGCTGATCGGGCTGGTCGTGGCGGTAACCTGGCTGCTCGTCACGACGGACCGCCCCTATGATCACCCCCGCCTCAGCGCCCTCGAGCAAGCGGAGCTCGGCGCAGGCGCGATCGCCGAGGCTCCGTCTTTTCCCCCGGCGCCCCTGATCGGCACGATCGCTCGTCCCGAAGTGCTCGCCACCGCCTTCGCCTTCTTCGGTTATGCCTACCTGCTCTTCTTCTTTCTCTCGTGGTTTCCGAGCTATCTGACGAGCGAACAGCATCTGAGCATCAAGAGCATGAGCGTGGTTGCGGCGATCCCTTGGGTGCTCGGGGTCGTCGGCAACCTGGCCGGTGGCTGGTTCCTTGATATGTCGTTCCGTCGCACCGGCCGAACGCTCCAAGCCCGCAAGAATATCCTGGTGGTCTGCTTGATGCTCGCCGCGGTGTTCGTCGCGCTCGCCGGTCTTGTGCACGGGCTCGATAGCGCGGTGGCGCTCATGGCGGCGTCGCTGTTCTTCCTCTATATCACTGGGCCTACGTACTTCGCGATCCTCATTGACCTCGTCGAGGGTTCCCGGGTTGGAGCGGCGAGCGGATTCGTCCATTTAAGCGCCGCCTGCGCTGGCATCGTCGCTCCGTCGATCACCGGCTTCATGGTGCAATCGACGGGCAGCTTCGCCGGGGCCTTCGTTCTCGCGGGAGCGGTCGCCTGCGTCGGAGCCCTCGGTGTCCTGACCGTCGTGCGTGCTCCTGCTGCTCCGCACAGGCCTGGTCCTCTCGCGCCTCGTTCGTCACTAGCCGAATCCCGGTAGCGCGGAGGTTGACGATGGCGGCCAGGACCTTCGTCCTCGTGCATGGTGGCTTCCACGGCGGTTGGTGCTGGCGGCGGGTCGCGGATCGGTTGGTGGCCGGCGGGCATCGCGTGTATGCCCCCACCAACACCGGCCTTGGCGAGCGCAAGCACTTGCTCAGCAAGGAGATCACGCTCGAGACGTTCATTGACGATGTGCTGAACGTGATCGAGGCCGAGGAGCTGGAATCCATCACCCTGGTGGGTCACAGTTTCGGCGGGCACACGGTTGCGGGCGTCGCCGACCGGGTTCCCCAGCGGATCGCCAGGCTCGTGTTCCTGGACACCAACGTGATCGTTGCGGGGCGCTCGGCGCTCGACGGGCTTATACCAAGACTTGCTGACCGAGACTCACTTCAGGGGTTTCCCGACGCGGAAGTGATCTGATTCAAACCTGGCGGATGCATGAGGTTCGCATGGGGAAGCCGATTCCGCTGAGGCCGGATTATGACGCCGCGCGACTGCGCCGAATTGCGCGGGAGAGCGGGGATGCCAGGCAGGTGCGGCGCCTGCTTGCACTGGCCGCAATCTATGACGGCGGCAGCCGGACCGAGGCGGCGGCGGTCGGCGGCGTGGGCTTGCAAGTGGTGCGTGACTGGGTGCTACGGTTCAACGGCATTGGCCCCGCAGGACTGATTGACCGCAAGGCTCCCGGCCAGCGACCAAGGCTGAACGCCATGCATCGGGCCGCTCTGGCGGCGATGATCGCGGACGGCCCGATCCCGACCGTGCACGGTGTGGTGCGGTGGCGGATCATCGATCTCTGTCAATGCCTCTGGGAGCGATATGCGATCAGCGTGTCGAAGCAGACGCTGAGCCGGGAGCTGCGTGCGATGGGATACCGCAAGCTCTCGGCGCGCCCGCGTCACCACGCGCAGACGGCGGGTGCCGTCGAGGCTTTCAAAAAAACTGGCCCGCGACGGTGGCGGCGATCGCGGGCGAGCGCGGCCTCGATCGCAGTGACATAGAAATCTGGTTCGCCGACGAGGCCAGGATCGGACAGATCTGCCCAGCTATCCGCAATGAGCGCCTGCGCTCGGCACAGGAGTTCAGTGCCGGGTTGGCCTTTCCGGTGCCATCGGCGGAAAGCTTGGGCGTGAGATCGACGGACGACATCGCGTGGCTGAAGCGGCGGATGACGCCGCATCCGGTCTCCACCTACACGATGCCGATCCATCTCGATCATCCGGTCGGCAACGGCCTGCCCTGCACGTATATCCGTTGCACGCAGCCAGTCTACTCCGGGGTGGACGCCGGCGGAGCCTACGCCAGGTCCCGGCGGGATTGGGAGTATCTGGAGATAGCGACCGGACACGACGCGATGGTGACGGCGCCCGCGGCATTGACCGATCTGTTGCGCGGTCTGGGCTGAGCACGCACCGAGGATTCTCACCGATGCGTAGTGCTTCCCCCGTCAGCTCGCCAGCGGACAGCCTCCCTCGTTCAGCGGGCGGAACGCATCCTTGCCGGGGATGACCTGCACCACGTCGAGCAGGTCCCACGGTCCGTGCGACTGCGCGGGGGCCTTGGCGCGCAGCAGCAACTCGTCGCGGATCACCCTGCCGTCGATGCGGATCGAGCCGTTCTTGGTCATGAAGTCGTTGATCGGAATCGCCCGCATCTTCTCCATCACCGCGGGGCCGGCATCGGTGCCGGCGGCCTGCACGCCCTTGAGGTAGTGCGTGACGGCGCCCCAGGTGCTGGCCTGGAACGCCGTCGGCGGGCGGCCCATGCGCTTGGCGAAGCGGGCGGCGAAGGCTCGGCTCGGCTCGTCGCGGTCCCAGTAATAGGGCTGGCTGAACAGCATCCCCTGCGCGACCGGCAGGCCGAGCGAGTGGATATTGGTGAGCGAGCAGTTCAGTGCCGCCGGCGTGATGCCGCTGCGGATCAACCCGAACTCGCCCATCTGCTTGGCGCAGTTGATGAAGTCCGCCCCGCCGCAGCATATGCCAACCACGTCGGCGTGCGTCGCCGCCGCCTGCGTGAGCGGCGCCGAGTAGTCCGTCGTGCCGAGCGGCACCAGCGCGTGGCCTAGCACCTTGCCGCCCAGGCCGCGCAGGATGGCCGAGGCGTTGTCCTCCAGCGAATGGCCGAAGGCGTAGTCGGAGACGATGAAGAACCACTTGTCCTTGCCCTGCTTCACCAGGGCGTCCGCCGGCGCCTTGGCGGCGGAATAATTGTCGTAGGTCCAGGCGATGCCGTAGGGCGAGCACTCCTTGCCGGTGAGGTCGGTGGTGCCGGCGGCGATCACGACGTCGATCTTCTGGCGCTGATGGCACAGCTCCTGCACCGCGAGCGCGACGGCGGAGTTGCCTAGACCAAAGATCGCGTCGACCTGCTCCTGGTCGAACCAGCGGCGCGCGATCGAGAGGCCCACGTCGGGCTTGTTCTGCAGATCGGCCTGGGTCACGACGATCGGCGCGCCGAGCACATGGCCGCCGAAATCCTCCGCCGCCATCTGGGCGGCGACGTAATCGCCCATTCCCTGCTGGTCGGAGAACACACCGGACATGTCGTCGAGCACGCCGAGCTTGACGACACCGTCGGAGATCGTGGGCGCGGCGTTAGCGTGCGCTGCCGAGAAGGGCAGGGACGCGGCGGCGGCGAGAAGGGTGCGGCGTTTCATTCTGTGTCCTCCCTGATTCAGACGGCGAGGCCGCGCGCGGCGAGGCGGCGAGGAAGTTGGGCTCCGGCGGCGGGCAAGGGCGGCAGCTCCCAGCTGCAGGTGCCGATCGGGCGGGGTGCTCGGCTTTCAGCAGCAGGTCGAGTGCGTCCGACAGCGCCTGCGGAGCGCCGGGCGTGCCGCGCTGCGTGCGGGTCGCGGGCGGGGGCGCCGTGTAGGACGCGTCCTCGACGAAGACGTTGAGCGGCACGTCGAGATTGACCGGGTCGGGGCGGCCGGCGGTCAGCGTCTCCCACGCCTGGCGCACCGCGAGTCCCACCATGTCGGCGCGCGTCGGCTGATAGCTGCGCTTCACGTAGGGGCGAATGACGGAGGGGAAGTCGGCCTTGAAGAAGCGCCCCGTCTCCTGGAAGGGCTGGCGGTTGAACTGGCTGGTGGGGGCGTTGCCGGTGATCGCGAGGAAGGCCGAGCTGTCCATCATCGCCGCGGCGAGCGCCACGGCGAGATTGGCCGAGCCCGGGCCGCAGGAGGTGAACGTCGCGACGGGTTCGTGGCGCACCTAGAAATACGCATCCGCTATGTGGCCCGCGGCCTGCTCGTGATGGACGGAGATCGTGCGGATGCGGTTCTGCGCTTTGAACGCGGCGTCGAGGAAGCCGACATTGCGGTGCCCGCAGAGGCCGAACAGGTAGGGCACATTCTGGCGAGTGAGGAAATCGAGGATGATGTCGGCGCCGTTCATGCGGCCCTCCGTTCATGCGGCGTCGCGGATGGCGCCACCGAGGGTTCGCGCGATGCGCGCGGCGGTGTCCTGGAGTTGCGGGATCAGAGATGCGACGCGCTCGCGGTTCATGCGGCTGGCCGGCGCGGACAGCGCGATCGCGGCGATGGCGCGGCCGGTGTGATCGGCGAGGGGGACGCCGAGGCAGCGCAGGCCGGGTTCCATCTCCTCCTCATCGAGCGCCCAGCCTTGGGTGCGGATGCGCTTGAGCGCAGCCCTTAGCGCGCCGGGATCGGTGAGCGTGCGGCGGGTGAACGCGGTCAGTGGGCGGCCGGCGAGCAGCGCGTCGAGCTCGGGCGCGGGCAGGTGGGCGAGCAGGATCTTGCCGAGTGCGCTCGCATGGGCGGGGGTGCGCTTGCCGACGAAGGCGCGCATGCGCACGAGGCGGGTGCCCTCCACTGCCTGCACGCAGATCGCCTCTGCCCCGTGCAGGATGCCGATATGCACGGACTCGCCGGTGGATTGGGCGAGGTCCTGCAGATGCGGCAGCGACTGCCAGGACAGGCGCTCACCCTTGGGAGAGGCGGCATGCAGGCGTAGGCCCGCCGCATAGCGGGCGCCCTGCATCTTGCTGAGGAAGCCGGCTCCCTCGAGCGTGTGCAGGATGCGGAAGATAGTGGGCTTGCTGAGATCGAGCGCCACGGCGAGCTCGGCCAGCGTCCAGGTGTCGCGGCGGGTGAAGCAAGCGAGGACATCGAGGCCCTTGCGAAGGGAGTTGAGGCGATAGGGGGCCTGTGGGGGCATGGGTGGGCCGTTGTGAAACGGCGTATCGTAGAGCGAAATGCCCGGCGTTGTCACTCCGGACCGGGCCTGATCGCTCAGTGAGCCCGGCGGATCCAGGCAGCCAGGCGGGCACGATGTACGGCGATGCGGCCGTAGCGCTTTTCGATGCAACCGCTCTTCAGCAAGACGGTCAGCTCGCGGCCGACCGTATTGCGCGACAGCCCGGCGATCTCGCCCAGTTCTTCCTGATTGATCGGAAGTTCGACCACCCGCTCGTGCTTCATTCGGGGATTGGCAAGACGATTCAGGGTCGTCGCTAGCCGAAGTCCGAGGTCCGTGGATGCACGGCAGATCATCAATTCAAGAGCCAGGTCGAGATGCTGAACGGTCAGGGTTGCCAGACGCCGCCAGAACGCGGGCTCGTCGGCGGCGATTTGATCCAATGCGATCGCCGAGACGTATAAGATCTCGAGACGGGTACGGGCATTCAGTTCCGCTCGGCGCGGCGTCAAGCTCGCGACCGCCGCTTCGCCGACCCACCAACCCGGTCCGCCGATATGGACGAGCCTGGGCGGAAACGGACCAGAAGCGATCAGGACATTGATATAACCGTCAGCCACGCCGTAGAGACCGCCTGGCGGATCGTCGATCGCATAGATCACCTCTCGGGCGGCGATCGTGCGCAGTTCGCTTGCCGCGAGCAGACGCTCCTGAAACGCCGCCGGTTGCTGCGCCAGCCATCCGACCGAGGTCATGGTCCGGTGCGCCTCGGCTTGTGTCATGACACACCGCGGGATCGCAGCCCCTATTTCGGCATCGGCGGAATCGATACACCGCTTTTGAACCCTTGCAGCGTCCAGTCGTACGGCGCGATGTCGGTCCGGAACCGACCGAGGCGGGGAGACGCAAGGTCGAGAATGTCCACCATCACGGCAGTCCACATCACGGCGAGCAACAAGATGAGTACTCCTGACGGATTGCCTTTGAGACCGAACTGATAACCGAGCGCGGCCATGCTGAAGAGGGTAATGCCGACAGCAACCAGAAGACCTGAGCCGGCAGCCGCAGGTCGAACGCGAAACGCTCCGCAGCAGCCTTGGTCGAACACCTCGTTGAGCGCTGCCATGAGCGACGTCGAGACGGGGTCCTGCCGGTCATGCACGATGGCCGTCATGTTACCCCATATCGTCGATTGCAAATCTGCTCGTCTTCTGATTGAGCTCGGTCGCCGATCACGGTCCCGCCCCGCGGCGATAAAATCGCGGCGGACCTGCGTGTACTGTTCGAGCAAGCGAGCGATCTCCTTGCCGCGCGGGTGATCGATCGCTTCGGCGCGCAGCCACGCCGTGCCTATCGCGTTGGCCTCGGCCAGCGCTCCGGCACGGCGTTCGGCAAATCTCGCATTGGCGAAGGAAAGCGTCAGCGCCAGAACAAAGGCGAGCAGCCCCAGCATGGCGCCGACGACGATGCCCACGTTCTCGCTGCTCGCCGCCGAGTCCCTGCGCCGCCTGCCCAGCCAATAGCCCGCCGCGTGCGCGAGCAGCTGGGCAACCAGCAAGATGAGTCCGAACGCCAGGATGCTTTTGTCAGCGATCGCCGCAAGCGATGTCACCCGTGGCTTCCCTTCCGTAAGACGGTTTCGGCTTAGCCATACGCGCCGAAGACCTATCAGCTACCATCGGCATTGCAACGAGCTGCTCGCGGGAACGTTACCGCAGCTGGTCCAGATTGCACACCCGAGTGCAATCGGCATCGCCTGCGCCCTGTATAGTTGGCAAATCCAGCGACGGGTCGGGAACCCGGGAGTGACATTTCGCGCGGGCCTACATCGCGATCGACTAAGGATGGTGCTGCTGGTTCTGAGCATCATCTGCATTTCGGTCGCGGCGAATGGGCAGGAAGCAACGACCGGTGCGTCCGCCCACCATCCGCGCAGTCCAGCGATTCCGATCTCGCGAAGAAGCTGCAAAACCCGGTCGGCGATCTGATCAGCGTCCCGTTCCAGAACAACATCAATCTGAACGTCGGGCCGCATAAGGGAACGCAAAACATACTCAACATCCAGCCTGTCGTCCCGTTTCACCTTAACGACGACTGGAACCTGATCACGCGGACGATCATGCCGCTGGTATGGAGCCCCTCCAACGAACCCGGCCGGAGTGTGCCGTTCGGACTCGGGCCGACATCCTTCACCGCGTTCCTGTCGCCGCGCACCCCGTCGAACGGCTGGGTCTGGGGCCTTGGGCCGATCGTCGAGTTGCCGACCGCGACAGACCCGTCCCTGGGGTCGAATGTCTGGGGCGTCGGACCTGCTGCCGTTATCGTCAAAACCGCGGGGCCAATCGTGGCGGGTGCGCTTGTCAACACCGCCTTCTCGCTGGGCGGCTCCGTCCGGGCCGACCGGGACCCGCTACAGCCTGTTCACCCTCAATCCGTTCTTGAACTACAATTTCAAGGGCGGGTGGTTCGTCGGCACCGTTCCCATCATCACCGCCAACTTCGACGCGCCGGGGGCGAAGTGGACGTTGCCGGTCGGGCTGCAGGGAGGACGGCTGATCAAGATCGAGAACAAGCTTCCGGTCAATTTGCTCGTCGGCGCCTATTACAATGCCATACGGCCGCAGTATGGCGCGACCTGGAGCCTGCGTTTGCAGGCCGCCTTCGTATTCTGAGGAAGCTTGAATGGCTGATACGATGTCGTTGCCCGCCTTGAACAGCGATGTCGCGCCTGCCGGGATGATCCGCGTGCCCGGCGGGACATTCCAGCATGGGCTCCGACCACCACTATCCGGAGGAAGCCCCGTCGCACCGCGTGACGGTCGACGGATTCTGGATCGACGCGACGCCGGTGACCAACCGGCAGTTCGCCGAGTTCGTGCGCGCCACCGGCCACGTCACCTTCGCCGAGACCGTGCCCGATCCGAAGGACTATCCCGGTGCGCTGCCGCATCTGATCTTCGCCGGCTCGCTGGTGTTCACGCCGCCGAAGCAGCGGGTGGATCTGCGCGACTGGAGCCAGTGGTGGACCCTGCTGAAGGGCGCGAACTGGCACCAGCCCTATGGTCCCGGCAGCAGCATCAAGGGACTCGGCCATCATCCGGTCGTGCATGTGAGCTTTGCCGATGCGCTGGCCTACGCCAGCTGGGCCGGAAAGGAGCTGCCGACGGAAGCCGAATGGGAATTCGCCTCGCGCGGCGGGCTTGAGGGCGCCGAGTTCGCCTGGGGCGACGAGTTCATGCCCGGCGGCCGCGCGATGGCCAATACGTGGCATGGCGAGTTCCCGCACTACAGGCGGCCGGGGCACCGACGCACCTCCCCGGTCAAGGCGTTCCCGCCGAACGGCTACGGCATCCACGACATGATCGGCAATGTGTGGGAGTGGACCACGGATTGGTGGACCGCGAAGCACGCGGCCGACGCGGCCAAGGCGTGCTGCATTCCCGCCAATCCGCGCGGCGGACCGGAGGCCGCGAGCTACGATCCGCAGCTGCCCGACATCAGGATTCCGCGCAAGGTCATCAAGGGCGGTTCGCATCTGTGCGCGCCCAACTACTGTCGCCGCTACCGCCCGGCCGCGCGCCACGCCGAGCCGGTCGACACGTCGACCAGCCATCTCGGATTTCGTTGCATCATACGGGAGAAGGAGAGCGCATCATGAGCGACAATAGGAGCAACGGTAGCAGGGGCGGTGTCGGCCGCCGCGGGATGCTGCTGGGCACGACGACGGCGGTGGCGGCCACGGTCCTGGGTTCCTCGGCCGATGCGCAGACCACGTCCGCTCAGCCCACTGGGCCGGTGACGGCGGCGAGCGGCAACAAGCCCAACATTATCATGATCGTGTCCGATGACTTCGGCTATGGCGACGCCGGCGTCTATCTGGGCGGCGAGGCCCGCGGCATGCCGACGCCGAGCATCGACCGCCTGGCCAACGAGGGCATGATGTTCACGTCGTTCTACGCGCAGCCAAGCTGCACGCCCGGTCGCGCCGCGATGCAGACGGGCCGCATCCCGAACCGCAGCGGCATGACGACGGTCGCCTTCCAGGGCCAGGGCGGCGGCTTGCCGGCCGCCGAATGGACGCCCGCGTCCGTACTGAAGACGGCGGGCTACAAGACTTTCTTCGTCGGCAAATGGCATCTCGGCGAAGCCGATTACGCGCTGCCCAACGCGCAGGGCTATGACGAGATGAAGTATTGCGGGCTCTATCACCTCAACGCCTACACCTATGGCGACCCCAACTGGTTCCCGGACATGGACCCGAAGCTGCGGGCGATGTTCCAGAAGGTGACCAAGGGCGCGCTGGAGGGCAACGCCGGCGAGCCGCCGCGCGAGGTGTTCAAGATCAACGGCGAATACGTCAACACGCCGGAGAAGGGCGTCGTCGGGATCCCGTTCTTCGACGAGTATGTCGAGAAGGCGGCGCTCGATTATCTCGACCAGAACGGCAAGTCGGGCCAGCCGTTCTTCATGAGCATCAACTTCATGAAGGTCCACCAGCCCAATCTGCCTGCCCCCGAATTCATCCATAAGTCGATGTCGAAGTCCAAATACGCGGACTCGATCGTCGAGAACGACACGCGTATCGGCCGCATCATGGACAAGGTGCGCGCGCTTGGCCTCGACAAGAACACCTATGTTTTCTGGACCAGCGACAACGGCGCCTGGCAGGACGTCTATCCGGACGCCGGATACACGCCGTTCCGCGGCACCAAGGGAACGGATCGCGAGGGCGGGTCGCGGGTTCCGTCCATCGCCTGGGGGCCGGGCATCAAGGCCGGAAGCAGGAACGCGGAGATCGTCGGCGGCCTCGACTACATGGCGACATTCGCCGCGCTCGGCGGGGCGAAGCTTCCGGAAAACGATCGCGAAGGCAAACCGATCATCTTCGATAGCTACGATATCACGCCGGTGCTGTTCGGCACCGGGAAATCACCCGCGCAATTCGTGGTTCTACTTCACCGAGAACGAGCTGACTCCCGGCGCCGCCCGCGTCGGCAACTTCAAGGCGCTGTTCAATCTCCGCGGCGCCGATGGCGAGAAGACCGGCGGCCTGGCCGTCGACTCAAATCTCGGCTGGAAGGGGCCGGAGGAATATGTCGCGACCGTGCCGCAGGTGTTTGATCTCTGGCAGGACCCCCAGGAACGCTATGATATTTTCATGAACAACTACACCGAGCACACCTGGATCCTGGTCACGATCAACCAGGCGATCAAGGATCTGATGGCGACCTACGTGAAGTACCCGCCGCGCAAGCTGCAGAGCGAGGGCTATAGCGGGCCGATCACGTTGACGGACTATCAGCGCTTCAAGTTCGTCCGCGACGAACTCGCGAAGGAGGGAATCAGCCTTCCACTCCCGACCGGGAACTGAGCTAAGGCGGCCCCGTCATCGCGAGCCGCCGTCAGGCGGCGTGGCGATCCAGGTTCCGCGGGACTGGATTGCTTCACCCCGCTTCGCGGGGTTCGCGATGACGGTGTGTTATGACAGGACTGAATGCATCCCGCTCCAACTCGAGTGAGGATTCACACCCTTTGACACCCGGCCTCCACGACCAACCCGGTCGATCCGTCCGCAGCACCCTGCTCAGTGTCTTCGTCGAGCCGCGCGATGCAGCGTGGCCGGCCTCATGGTAATGTTCGTGGACTCTAGCCCTCCTGGCTACGAATCCCATGCCTGAACCGCGGTCTGGCGAATGATCTTGCCTTTCCTGATTTCCAGCGTCGTTGCGCAGATCACCTTGACGCCGTCCGGATAGGTGCACGTCTGGGTGAAAGAGAGCAGCTCGTCACTGCCATGGGCGGAACCCGACGTGATGGGACATCGCGCGGCCGCACATGTCGTCGTAATACGACGCGATGGCCTGCTTGCCTTGAAGGTCACGAGGCCTGCTCGGCGGATTATCGTGATCGACGATGCGCAGCAGCGCGTCGTCGGCATACAGCGCGGTCAGGCCCTTCGCGTCGCGGCCCTCGATGGCGCGCGTGAGCGCGGCGATGCAGGCGGTTGGGCTGAGTGTCGTCACGGCGCTTCTCCCCATGCTGGCGGCTGACAATGGACGCCGCGTCGGGAGGACCGAATACGCAACTTGGCGTACCCCGTCGTCTATATCGCGCCGGAATCGTCGGCGGCGGCCAAGGCGCGTACCGCCGCGGCCGTGCGGGTTTCGACGCCAAGCTTTTGAAAGACATGCTCAAGGTGCTTCTGAACGGTGCGGGCGCTGATCCCCAGGATCGTGGCGATCTCGCCATTGGTCTTGCCGACGGCGACCAGTGCCAGGATCTCACGCTCGCGCTCGGTTAGGGGCAGGTGCGCGAGATGGGTTGCCTGCACGTCGAGGCGCTCGCTGTTCAGGAGCAGGAATCCGCTGGCGCCGTCGTCCGGATCGGGAACGAAGTGAACGGTCAGCCGGCTGCCCAGGCGCGACAGCACGAAGTGCTGGCCACGGTTGATTGCCGGCCGCTCCAGGCCCCAGTTGCGACTGCGCGCGAACCACGCGAACAGCACCGCCGGCATCTCCGAACTGGAGGGATGCTCAGGGAAGAACCGGTGCAAAAGGCGCAACGCCATCGGCGAGGCGTCCAGAATTCGACCGCTTAGCGTGATCCGCGCCATCTGCCACCCGCTCTTGGCGGCGAGCTCGCCGACGCAGCGGAGTGCGATCCCGGCCTCCTCGCACACGACGAGGGTGCGATAGATCGCGGCCAGCGGCTGGCGAATGGCGTCCAGCACGGCGCGCTCATTATCCCTGAAATCGGAATGGCTGCGATTGAAGACGACGCTGATGACGTTGACATCGTCGATGCAAAGCGGGAGCGCCATGACGTAGTTGATGCCGATCCGGCGATAGTAGTCCGCATGGAGCGCCGAGTTGCGAAAGGCAGCCACGTTCAGGCAATCGGAAATGCGTTGGGTCGGCCCGCCAGGATGCGAGCTGTGAAAGCGCACCAAGGGATGCTCGCGAAAGTGCCGGTCGAACGCCGCGCGGTCGCTTTCCGACAAGGACTCGCCTTTGCGCCCGACCACCTGACGGCTTCCCCGCGCCAGGTCGCATATGCTCAGCGTCGTGAGGTCGGAGGCGACGATCCGCGGTCAACTGCTTAAGCGCGGCATCAATGAAGGAACGCACTCGCCGCGCTCTGCTCGGCAAGGCTATCGAGGGCTCGCAGGGCTGCGCGCAGGTCGCGCTCGGGCAGCTTGGGAAGCGCCGCACCCATGAGATGATCCAACCGCGGGGCTAGACAGTCCGTGAGCGCGGCAAGGATAGTGCGCCTCTGCTTCTGTTGGCAAGCAAACGGGGAGTTGAGGGCGGCGTATCAGGCGGTGTGCGGGTGGGTTGTCGCGTAGTCGAGCATGCCTTGAAAATCGACCACGATGACGGTCTCCTCCCCGACCACCCAGGCGTCGTGGCCGCTCGGCAGGAGCGAGACGTCGCCGGGCCGGCAGTCGAATTCCGCCCCATCGTCCATCCTGATCCGAAGCACGCCGGCGACGTGGTATTGGAAGTGCGGGGCCTCGCAACTCCGGGTCTGGGCTATCGGCTGCACCGACGTCGCCCAATGCCAGCCGGGCTCGAATACCGCGCGACCTATGGTGGCGCCGCCGATCTTGACCAGCTCCAGGCGGCCTTTGGGGAATTCACGCACCTCGTCCGGCGTCCGGAAGCTCCCGAGTTCGGCGTTCGTCGCGACTGCCAGCTGGGCCATGGCTTGCTCCCTGCCTAGGGTTGGTTGTGGCTACGTCACGACGCTAGGCGGTGAGCCGGCACCCGCCGAATACGCAGTTTGGCGTAATCGAGGTGCAGCGGGCGGGGTGCTTACCCCACCTCGATCTCCAACCATCCGCGCCCGTCGAAACACCCGTTATCGCCCGTGCGCAGCAGCACGGTGGTGGTCTCCGATTCCACGATCGCCGGCCCGTCGATCGTTTGCCCCGGCGCCAGCGCGGCGAAGTCGTAGACGGGAAGCTCGGTCCAGCCGTCCGCGAGCCAGGCGCGGCGGTGGTGCGCGGGGCTCGGCTCGCGCTGGCGCGGGTGCCGGCACGGGCGAGCTGCCCAGCTCGCCGATCACCGACAGGCGGGCGTTGACCAGCACCGGCTCCTGCTCGCGCATCGCGTAGGTGTAGAGCGTCTGGTGGCGGTCGTGGAACGCATCGGCGATGCGTGCGGCGGCGTCGGGCGCGTCGAGGTCGATGCCGTCGAGGTCGACGCCGACCTCGAACACCTGCTCGCCGTAGCGCATGTCGGCGGCGCGGCGCAGCGCGATCGGGCCGTCGAAGCGCGGCAGGCGGGCGCGGCCTTCCTGCTCCATCGCGGCGAAGGCGTCGCGCAGCGCGGCGACGTCGAGGCCCGATGTCTGCTTCTGGCTGCGCGCGAGCTCCACGCGCAGATCGGTGTTCAGCATCCCCCAGGCGGACAGCACGGAGGCGGTCAGCGGGACGATCGCGCGCGCGATGCCGAGCTCGGCGGCGACGGCGGCGATGTGCAAGCCGGCGGCGCCGCCGAAGGCGAGGATCGCGTGCCTGCGCGGATCGGTGCCGCGCCGCACCGTCGCGATGCGCACGCCGTCCGCCATGCGCGCGTTCACGACCCGCACGATGCCGGCGGCCGTCGCCTCCACGCCGAGGCCGAGCGCCCCGGCGAGGCGGCCGATCGCGATGCGCGCGGCGTCCGTGTCGAGGCGGCGCTGCCCGCCCAGGAAGCGCGCCGGATCGAGCAGGCCGAGCGCGAGATTCGCGTCGGTGACGGTCGGCTGCTCGCCGCCCATGCCGTAGCAGGCGGGGCCGGGCACCGCGCCCGCGCTCTCCGGCCCGACCTGCAGCAGCCCGGCGCGGTCGAGATGCGCGATGCTGCCGCCGCCGGCGCCGAGGGTGACGATGTCGAGCGCCGGCAGGCCGATCATTGCCGACGCAACGGTGCGGCCGGCGGACAGCGACGGGCGGGCGTCGGCGAGCAGCGCGATATCGGTGCTGGTGCCGCCCATGTCGAAGGTGATGAGGTCGCGCGCCACGCCCTGGCGGGCGAGCGCGACGGCGGCGGCGACGCCGCCCGCCGGACCGGAGAGCGCGGTGCCGATCGCGAGCCGCGCCGCTTCTTCCGCCGAGGCGACGCCGCCATGCGAGAGGATGACGTAGAAGGCGCCGGCGAATCCCGCCTCGCGCAGCCGCGCGTCGAGCCGGCGCAGGTAGTCGGCGATCACCGGGCCGACGGCGGCGTTGGCGACGGTGGTGGAGAAGCGCTCGAACTCCTTGATCTGCGGCAGCACGTCCGACGACGTGGTCACATATGCGCTTTGCAGCCGGGCGCGCGCGGCATCGGCGGCTTGCTGCTCGTGCGCGGGATTGGCCCAGGAATGGAAGAAGCAGATCGCGACGGCGTCGACGCGATCCTCGGCGAGGCGGGCGAGCGCGGCGTCGAGCGAGGCGCGATCGAGCGGCGTCTCGATGCCGGCGTCGGCGCGCACGCGCTCGGTGACGCCGAGGCGGCGCTCGCGCGGCACCAGCGGCTCGGGCGGCGCCATGCGGAGGTTGTAGCGCTCGGGCTTCAGCCCCTCGCGCATCTCGATCACGTCGCGGTGGCCTTCGGTGGTCAGCATGCCCACGCGGGCGTGCTTGTGCTCGAGCAGCGCGTTGGTGGCGACGGTGGTGCCGTGCACGATCGCGGTCGGCGCGCGCGAGCAGGGCGGTCGGTGCGATGCCGAGCGCGGCGGCGGCGCGCGCGATCCCGTCGAGCACGCCGTCCGCCTGGTCGGCGGGCGTGGTCGGCGCCTTGGCGATGGTGAGCGCGCCGGTCGTCGTCGCTGACCACCACGTCGGTGAAGGTGCCGCCGACGTCGATGCCGATGGAGAGGATCATGCGGGCAGAGTGGCCGACGCGGGGTGGGCTGGCTAGCCCGGGTTGGATCGCGGACGGGCAACCACATCTGGAACAGTTGCACTCGGAGTGAGCGGTGATTCAGTGGGCGGAAGGCCCTTAGGCCTCCGTTAAGAAGGCTTGGGGTTAGCTGAAACGAAGCGCGACAGAGGAAAGCGAGGGTGTCATGCCGGGGCGATACGAGTATCGGCTTCGGATCGACGTTTTCAGCGTCGAATCCCTCCCCATGGCTCGGCTTGCCGAGTACATGGCCGACCTCGCGCGCCTGCTCGGTGAGCCGGAGCGGGTGCATTTCGCGAGCCTTGAGCGGGGTAGCGCCGTGCTGGTGTCCAGCGTCGAGGAGCCTGCCGCGCCGAAGTGGGCGAACGCTTGCAGAAAGTCCGGGAAGGGCGCGGCCCCAAGGACGCTATGCAGGCTTTCGCCGCGCTTGATACGCTGCTGGCGAAAGACAACGCCGTCGCCACGCTTACCAATGAGGGAGGCGTTGAAATCATCGCCTTCCCCGGCAGGACGCGGCCCAAACCCATGCGTTATGGCCCATTCCGCGAATATGGTTCGCTCGATGGCACTGTGATCCGCGTCGGCGGGCGCGGCGATACGATTCCCGTGTTGATTAGGGACACCGAGGGCGCGGAGTTCCCCTGTCAGACCACTGTCGAAATGTCGAAGCAGCTTGCGGCGCATTATCGCGGCGCAACGGTGCGCGTTCATGGCAGCAGTAAATGGGTGCGCGAGGAAGATGGCAACTGGACTCTGCAAGAGTTCGACATAGACCGCTTCGAGGTCTTGGATGACAGCCCGCTTCCGGACGTGGTGGCGAAATTGCGGGCTGTCGAGGGCGGCGAGTGGAGCAAGGACGCGGCGCTCGGTCACGTTCTCAGGCTGCGCCGGGAGGAAGGCAAATAGCACTAGATGCCGGTTGTGTTCGACGCCTCCTTTCTCATCCCGCTGCTTGACCCGAAGGTCAATGGCGAAGGGGAAGCTGGTGCGCTCGGAAACGAAGTTCTGGCAGATGATCGGCCGCGGCACCCGGCTATGTCCCGATCTGTTCGGGCCGGGCCAGGACAAGCGGTTTTTCTATGTCTTCGATTTCTGCCAGAACCTTGAATTTTTCAGCCAGGACGTGCCGCCGGTCGAGGGCGCCGTGGGCGACAGCCTCTCCGCGCGGCTGTTCAAGACCCGGCTGGATCTGGTCGGCGCGATCGACGGTAGGCACCGTGCCGGGACGGCGCACGAATTGGAGCCGAAGCTGCGCGCCGACATCGTCGCGTTGCTCCGCGAGGAGGTCGCGGCGATGAACGTCGACAACTTCATCGTCCGCCCCAAGCGCAAGCTGGTGGAGACCTACGCGCAACCGGAGGCCTGGGCGGAACTGAGCAATGACACAAGGCATGTTCTGGCCGAGGAGATCGCCGGCTGCCCTCCGAACGCGATCCCGAAAAGCTCGAAGCCAAGCAGTTCGACCTGCTGATGCTGAACCTTCAGCTTTGCGTGCTCGGGCATCTGCCCGGCTTCGACAAGCTCAAGGACCGGGTGACGGAGATCGCGGCGGCACTGGCGGAACAGCCGAACATCCCGGTCATTCGCGAGCAACTGGTGCTGATCGAGGAAATCCAGACCGACCAGTGGTGGCAGGACGTGACGGCCGGCATCCTGGAGAACGCGCGCAAGCGTCTGCGCGGCCTCGTGCATCTGATCGAGTGGCGCCGGCGCAAGCCCATCTACCTCGATGTCGAGGACGAGATCGGCGCGGCTACCGGTGTCGCCTTCGCGGCGTTCGCGCCGCCCGGCGAATTCGAGAAGTTCCGCGCCAAGGCGCGGCACTTCCTGCGCCAGCACCAGGACCATGTTGCGATCCACAAGCTGCGCACCAACCGACAGCTCACGGAAACCGACCTGGAGGAGCTCGAGCGCATCCTGCGCGATAGCGGCATCGGCACGCGCGACGATATCGAGCGCGCCAAGTCCGACGCGCATGGTCTCGGCCTGTTCGTGCGCTCCCTGGTTGGGCTCGACCGTGCCGCCGCGAAGGCGGCGCTTGCCGGCTTCCTGTCGGGCCGGTCGCTCGCGGCAAATCAGATCGAGCTGCTGAACATGATCGTCGACCACCTGACCGAGAACGGGGTCATGGATCCGTCACGGCTCTACGAGACGCCGTACACCGATCTCAGCCCGTCCGGCGTCGAGGGCGTCTTCCGGACAGCGCCGCCGTCGATGAGGTCGTCTCGATCCTCGATGACGTGAAGCGACGGGCAGCGGCCTGATCCGCGCGCCCCTCATCGTCATTCCCGCGCAAGCGGGAACCCAGGCCAGCCGCGCCAAACCCGGGAGGCGTGGGCCGGGGTCCCCGCTTTCGCGGGGATGACGGAATGGGTTGATGCGAACGGCGGTCAGTAGTGTTGCGGTGCGGCTACGAGCCGGCCCAGAACTGGACGACGCCGGCATAGTTGCGGATGATCGCATCGGCGGTGAGCAGAGTGAGCGACAGGCGGCGCGCCTGGGCGACGAGCATGCGGTCGAACGGATCGTGGTGGTCCCACTCAAGCCCGCCGGCCACATCGGCATCGGCGGGCAGGATCGGCAGCTCGTGAAAGCCGTTCGCGTCGATCAGCGCGAGCGCGGAGCCGTCGAAAACCAGCTTGCCGCGCCGGCGCTTGATCGCGATCTCCCAGATCGAGGCGGCGCTGACGAACACCTGATGCGCGGGGTCGGCGATCAACGTGCGCGACCGCGCGCCCAGACGGCTATCGCGCTGATCCCACCAGAGCAGGACATGCGTGTCGAGCAGAAGGTTCAAACGGAACCATCGCCCGCGAACAGGTCCTCGATCGCGTCATCCGGCGCGTCGAAGTCGGGCGCCAGGTGGCGGACGCGAATGGCACCGGCGGGCTCGCGCGGCTTGCCGGCGAAACGGACGGGTACCAGCTTCGCGCGCGGCACGCCGTTCTTGGCGATCACCACCTCCTCGCCCGCCGCCGCGCGGTCCACCAGGGCGGAGAGGCCGGTCTTCGCTTCATAGAGGCTGACGATGGGCGGCATGGCCGTGTGTCCTTGACCTGCTTGACCAAATAGGCTGGGGGCACGTCTTGGTCAAGCAGGTCAAGCTGCGTCGTGTACGCAACGGCGGCGCCCGTCGGCGATAGATGTACGCAATCCCGCCGCCCGGCATCGCCAGATGTACGCATCGCCGGCATGGCCCGACGCGCGGATGTACGCAACAGGGCGCCCGATGCGCCCATTTTGTACACACTTACGGCGGCCCCCAGCCGCCGCCGCCGCCGGAGAGGATGTGGAACACGGAGCCCGGCGGGACCGGGATGCCGACCTCCTTGCTGCGCAGCTTGCGGGGCGGCGCGCCGGGGGCGAGCAGCGTGTAGTCGTGCGGGGCGCCGTCCTGCCCACCCAGCATGCCGCGGGCGCCGTGCACGGTGCCCTCGCCCGCCGTGTTGGCGATGGCGGGCTCGGCGGTCTCGATGCGCAGGCGCATGTCGGCGCCCATGCCGCCGGTGAAGCGCCCCGCGCCGCCGGAGCCGGGGCGGAACTCGTGGGTCTCGAAGAATAGCGGGAAGCGGGCCTCGGCGACCTCCAGGCTGCCGAACTTGATGCCGCCGACCGAGTGCCACTCCCCGATCGTGGAATACCCGTCCCCGGCGATCGAGGCGCCGCCGCCGGGGCGGGCCTGGAACATGTGCCAGATGAAGCGGCGGTCGGTGCGCGGGTCGCGCCCGGCGATGGCGATGCGCAGCCGCCGCCCCCAGCCGCCCATCGCCCGCTCGGGGCAGGCGCCCGAGAGGGCGACGACGACGGCCTCGACGATCTCGTTGGAGCAGTGGCTGGTGCACATGGTGACCGGCGCGCCCTCGCGGGCCCAGACGATCGTGCCCTCGCGGGCGATCACCGTGAGCGGCCGGAACGCGCCGTCGTTGCGGGCGATGTCGGGGTCGAGCAGGAAGGCGAAGGCCATGGCGACGGCCGATTGCATGTTGGCGTGCGACGAATTGACGAACCCGGTCGCCTGCGGGTCGGAGCCGGTCAGGTCCACCGTCACCCCGCCGGCCTTCACCGTGCAGCGGGCGTGGATGCGGATGTCGGTGCGGCCGAACCCGTCATCGTCGAGCAGCGCCTCGCCCTGGTACACCCCCTCCTTCCAAGTCGCGACGATCGAGCGGGCGTGCCGCTCGGCGCCATCCAGCATCGCCTCGACAGCCTCGGCGAGCGGTGCGGCGCCGTGCTCGGCGATCAGCGCAGCGAGGCGCTGCTCGCCCAGCCGCGCGGCGCCGATCTGGGCGGCGAGGTCGCCGCGGAAGTCGCGGGGATGGCGGACGTTGAGCGCGAGCATCGCGAGCAGGTCCTCGCGCAGTGCGCCGTTCTCGGTCAGCCGCATCGGCGGGATGCGCAGGCCCTCCTGGAATATCTCGGTGGCGGCGGGGTTGTAGGCGCCATGCGTGGCCCCGCCGATGTCGGAATGATGCGCCCGCAGCACCGACCAGAACATCAGCCGCCCGTCGCCGAAGACGGGGACGAAGGCGGTCAGGTCTGGCAGGTGGCTGCCGCCATGGGCGGGGTCGTTCAGCAGGAACACGTCATTGGGGGCGGGATTGGGGAAGACCTCGGCGAGCGCGCGCGCCGCCCAGGGCATGGCGCCGACATGGACCGGGATGTGGTCGGCCTGTGCGACGAGGCGGCACCGCGCATCGATCAGCGCGACCGAGAAATCGCGCGACGAGTTCAGGATTTGGGAATAGGCGGTGCGCAGCATCGCCTCCCCCATCTCCTCGGCGATGGCGTTGAGCCGGTTCTGCAGCACGGCGACGGTGATCTGGTCCATGCCGCGATCCTGGCAAGATCGGCCGGGCTGCGAAAGGGGAGCCGGACGGGCTGGTGGGCGGCGCGATTGCGTTTGCATCGGCCGCACTAAAGTGCTCATTTCACGTTTGAATACCAGCAGGTTGAGGCGGATGGCGGCGCAATGTCGCATCTTGGTCGTTGAAGATCAGCCACTTGTGGCGGAGACGATCGTTGCGGCCCTCGGCGACGACTATACGGTGACGTGCGGGGCGAGCGCACCCGAGGCAATGCGGATCATCGGGGCCGACGCGCCCGATCTCGTGTTGCTCGACTGCCTGCTGCCGGGCGGGCACGCGGCCGAGGTGATCGAGCTGGCCGACCGGCTGGGCGTCCCTGTCGTGCTGATGTCGGGCGACATGGACCAGATCGAAGCCCTGAGCACCGGCGGCCGCCCCTTCCTGGCCAAGCCCTTCTCCATGGCCGCGTTGGCCGGGACGGTGCGGGCTGCCTTGCCCGCGCGCTGCTAGGAAAGCAGCCCAGAGACGCCGAGCCCGGCGGCCGCCGCCAGCACCCACAGCGGGTTGATTCGCGTCCCCAGGAACAGCGATGTCGCGACCGCGACCAGCGCGCCCGCACGCCAGTTGTGCGCCGTGGTGTGGACCAGTAGCGCCGCGCTCGCCATCACCAGACCCGCGGTGACCGGCATGACGCCCGCCTGGATGACGGCCCGCCATGGCTTCTCGCGCATCCGGTTCCAGGCATGGGCGCAGACGAAGGTCAGCGCGGAGGCGGGCAGGGTCAGCGCCATCGTGGCGACGATCGCGCCCCCGATCCCGGCGACGCGCAGCCCGATCAGGGTCGAGACGAGCATGTTCGGCCCGGGCGACGACTGCGCGAGCGCATAGAGGGCGGCGAAGTCGCGCGCGCTCATCCAGGGGTGCACCGAGACCACCTGGCGCTGCATCTCCGGCAGGATCGAGTTGCCGCCGCCGAAGGCGAGGAGCGAGAGCTGGCCGAAGACCTGGACGAGGCCGGTGAGCGAACCGGTCACCGAGGGCGAGCCGCGAGCCGCGCCTCCACCTGCCAGGCGAGCAGCACGGAAACCGGCGCCAGCACCGCGATCACCAGGACCAGCGGGAAGCGCAGGACGGCGACGCCCACGAAGGTCGCGACCGCCACGCCGACCCCCACCGGGCGCGCGTGCAGCGGGGCGGCGATGCGGCAGGCGGTGGCGAGGACCAGCGCGGCCGCTGCCGCCGAGAGGCCGACGAAGGCGTGCTGCACCGACGGGATCTGGTCGACGCGGGCATAGACGAGCCCGAGTGCGATGACCACGACCATGGGCGCCCCCATCAGCCCGGCGAACGCCGCGACCGCGCCGGGAAGCCCGCGGAAATGCGCCCCGACCGCGACCGAGAGGTTCACGACGTTGCCGCCCGGCAGGAACTGGCAGAGCGAGAGCATGTCGGTGAACTCGCTCGCGGTGAGCCAGCGCCGCCGCTCCACCAGGCTGCGCCGCGCCCAGGGCAGCACGCCGCCGAAGCCGCAGATGCCGGTCGCGAGGAAGCCGAGGAACAAGGCGGCGACGGTCGGGCGGGGCGGTTCCGGCATGGCTTCGCTCTTTCGCTCAGGGCGGCGGGCGGGTATAGGGGGCGGAGGGACCCGTAGCTCAGCTGGATAGAGCGTCGCCCTCCGAAGGCGAAGGTCGCACGTTCGAATCGTGTCGGGTCCGCCAGTGCGACGGTATGATGTAGCCGCCGCGACAGGATAGCGGCGCTTGGCGAATGCCTCGAGGGCGGCGGCCCGCTGCTTCGCGCCGCGCCTGTCTCGTGCTCGTGGGTGGTGGCCGGGTCCACGCCGTGCTGAAGCAGCCGCCGCCGCATCAAGTAGACCCGGTTGCTACCGCAGTCCCGCCTGCCGCTGCTTCTGAAGATTATCCAGATACACCACGGCCGCGATCAGCAACCCCTCGATCACCATCTCCCAGAACGGATCGACGCCCAGCAGGTTGGCGCCGTTGCCCAGCGTGGTGAACAGCAGCGCCCCGATGAAGCAGCCGGCGATCGTGCCGCGACCGCCGAACAGGCTGGCCCCGCCCACCACGGCGGCGGCGATCGCCTGCAGCTCATAGCCGCCGGCGGCAGTCGGCGTGCCCATCGATAGGCGCGCCACCAGCAGCATCCCGCCGATCGCAGCGTACGCGGCCGAGACGGCATAGGCCACCACCACAACCAAGGTCACGTTGATCCCGACGCGGGAGGCCGCCTCCGGGCTGCTGCCGAACGCGTACATGTAGCGTCCGATCCGCGTGCGGCTCAGCACGAAGTGGGACGCGAACCCGATCACCGCCATCACGACGAACAGCGTCGGCACGTAGACGATCGTGGTGTCGGACACGATCCGCAGCGCCGCCGGCATGCCCGATATCGTCATGCCCCCCGACAGCAGCAGCGCGAGGCCGCGAAAGCCTTGCAGCCCGGCCAGCGTCACGATGAACGCCGGTATGCCAAGCCGAACATTGGCGAGCCCGTTCACGATGCCGATCAGCAGCCCGACGCCAAGCGCGGCGGCGGCGCCGAGGATGATCGGCACCCCGCTCGCCAGCAGCATGGCGAACACGATCCCCGCGAGCCCGGCGACGGAGCCGACCGACAGGTCAATTCCCGCGAGGACGATCGAAAACAGCTCGCCGAATGCGATGACCGCCAGGATCGAGACCTGGCGCAGGATGTTAGTGATGTTGCCTGAGCTCCAGAACACCGGGGTGGCGAAGCCAAGCACGATCCACAGTAGCGCGGTTAGGGCGGCAACCCACGTCTCCACCGGCAGCCGGTGGCGCAGATCGGCAAGCCGCGGTCCGCCTGTTCGCGTCAGAGCCGAGTCAATCACCAGTGAACGCTGTGAGCTTGTACTTCTTCGGGTCGAGAAGCCCGGCCATCGCCGGGCTGTCGACGTTCTCCTTGGTGACGACGTGCACGCCGCTGTCGATGAACTTCGGAAACACCACGCCCTGCGAAGCGGCGAGAGCGTCCCATACCCCGGCGTAGCCCATCATGTATGGGTTCTGCACGATCAGCCCGTAGATCGTGCCGTCGCGCAGGAAGCGAACCTCCTGGTCGGAGGTGTCGAACGCCATCAGGCACAGCTTCGAGCCCAGCTTCTTGTCGCTGACCGCCTGGCCCGCGCCGTCGCCTTCCAGCTCGTTGTCGGCGAAGATACCGGCGATATCCGGGGTCTTGGTCAGGAGATCCTCGGAGTCGGACAGCGCCTTGCTGGCGTCGTTATTGCCCACGCGGTGATCGACGATCTGCAGGCCCGGATACTTCTTCAGCTCCTCCACGAAGCCCTTGTCGCGATCGTTCAGCGACTGCGCGCCGGCGAGCGCCGTCAGGTAGGCGACCTTCCCCGCCGCCTTGCCGGTGCGCGCCTTGATGCAGGAAGCCATCGCGTCGGCCGCCTTTTGCCCGCCTGTCTCGTTGTTGGTGGCGAGGAAGGTCACGTATTTGTCGGTGCTGGCAGCGCTGTCGATCATGATCACCGGGATGCCGGCCTCGGTCGCCTTGGCGATCGGCGCGGCGAGGGCCACGGCATTGGTCGCGGCGACGACGATCGCGGTGGGCTTGGCGGCGATGGCGTTCTCCATGATGTTCACCTCGCCGGCGACATCGGTCTCGGCGGTCGCGCCCTGCTTTTCGATGCGGATATGCAGCATCCGGGCGGCCTCGGTCGCGCCGTCGAATACCGTCGCCCAGTATTGCGAGGTGGTCGCCTTGACGATGACCGGGATGCGCACGTTCTGGAATGATGCCGCTTGCTGCGCGTGCGCGCCGCCCATGCAGAGCGCCACCGCTGCGGTTGCTGTCAGCAGAGCATTCCTCAACATCATGTCCTCTCCTCCCTGTTTTCGGCGATCGCCGCTTGGGCCTGCGCCTTGTCGGAATATCCGGTCATGTACGCGACCAGCTCCTGCTGATCGGTGTCCTGGGCGCGGGTGACATGGACGATCCGGCCGCGGTACATCACCGCGATCCGGTCCGCGACCTCCAGGATCTCGATCAGGTTGTGGCCGATATAGATGACACCCACCCCCTCCTGGGCGAGACGGCGGGCGAGCGCCACCACGTGCTCGCGCTCCATGACCGCGAGCGCGGCGGTCGGCTCGTCAAGGATCACCACCCGTGCCTTCCAGTACAGCGCACGCGCGATCGACACCGCCTGGCGTTGGCCGCCCGACAGGCGTGAGACGGTCCGCGCCTGCCGGGGAATGCGGGTCTCGATCCGGTCCAGCAGGGCCTGGGTCTCCGCCTGGATCTTGCGGTCGTCCACCACCGGCAGGAAGCCGAACAGGCGGCGCACCGGCTCGCGGCCGAGAAAGATGTTGGCGCCGACGGACAGGTCCTCGGCGAGCGCGAGGTCCTGGTACACCGTCTCGATCCCGAGCATCCGTCCGGCGGCCGGGCTATCGGGCCGCACGGGGCGGCCTTCCAGCACGATCTCTCCGGCGTCGGGCTGGTACACGCCCGAGATGTGCTTGATGAGCGTGGATTTGCCGGCGCCGTTATCGCCGACCACCGCCAGGACCTCGCCCGCGTACAGGGAAAGGTCGACGCCGCGCAGCACCTCGACCGGGCCGAATGCTTTGACCAGACCGCGAATCGCGAGCAGCGGCTGCATGCGGCCTTTGCCCTCCCCGGCTCCAGACGCAGCGTGGCGTTCGGGCGCGGGTGCGTCAATCGGGTCGGCGCGGCGCGGGCTCGGTCGCAACGCCGAGCCCGCAGTTGTCCATCACGCCGCCGGCGAGAGTCTAAGCAGGCCCCCCTTGCCCCGCACTTCCGCCTCCTCGAACTCGGCGGCGGCGATCGCCCGGCCAAGGGCGGCGCGCAGTTCCTTGGCCGTCTGCAGCGTCAGCTCGATTCCCGCCCGAGCCCCAGGGTCGAGGTCGGTGTTGATGAAGTCGAGGGTGATGACATCGCCGAGCGGCGCATGGCGCGCGTGGTCGTAGGCAATCACCGCTTGGGTCAGCGGGAACCATTGGTCCCCGCGTTTCGCCATGCCGGCCGCGCGGGAGATCTCGATGATCGAGGTGCACATATCCCGGCCCCTCCTACTTCGCCAGATGCTTGCGGAAGAAAGCCCAGATCTTGTCCCAGGCATCCATCGCCTGTTCCGGACGGTAAAGCGGGCGATGCCAGTAGAAGAAGCCATGGCCGGCGCCGTCGTAGCGGTGGAACTCATAGTTCTTGCCGTGCTTCTTGAGCTCGGCTTCGTGCTGGTTCACCTGCTCGGGGCTGGGCGCGCGGTCGTCGTTGCCGAAGATGCCGAGGAGCGGGCAGCTCAAATCCTTCGTCATGTCGATCGGCGCGACGGGGGTCTTGGCGTTGAGCTCCTCCTTGCCCATCACCACCCGGCCGCCCCACTGCTCGACGCAGGCATCGATGTCGTGCTTCTGGCAGGCATAGAGGAAGGCGTGCCGGCCGCCCGAGCAGGAGCCGATCAGGCCGACCTTGCCGTTGTGACCGGGCTGCGCGCGCATCCACCTCACGGCGGCTTCGGTGTCGCCCACCATCTGGGAGTTGGCGATGCCGCCCTCGGCGCGCACCTTGGCGGCGACGTCATCGGGGTTGGCGTCGCTGCCGCGACCCTCGCGCTCGTAGAGGTTGGCGCAGATCGCGAGATAGCCGTGATGGGCGAACCGGCGCGTCGTCTCGATATAGTATTCATCCCAGCCCGGCAGATGGTGGATCAGCACGACGCCCGGAAACGGGCCGGGACCCGAGGGCCTCGCCACATAAGCCGTTATCGGCGTTCCCTTGTCGCCTTTGATGGTCACGTTCTCGCAGGTCATGCCTCGGTAGAATGACATCGGTCTCCCTCCATGGGCCTGGCTGAGGCGCCCAGCGCCGGATCGCTGGACGGTGGCAGTCGCATAAACGATGCTCGAAAGCTGAAAGCAAGGGAGTGGACCGATGAAGGAATACATCGCTGGCCGCGCCCAGGTGGACGAGACGCCGGAGCTGGACCGCTACTACCAGGAGCTGGAGCGGCAGGAACTCGGCGCTTTGTGGACGGTCGCCAACGCGATCGAACCTTGGCATCCGATCCCGAGCACCGTTCCAGTGCTCTGGCGCTACGCCGATACGCGCCCGGCGGCGCTCAAGGCGATCGACTTGGTGACGCCGGACAAGGCCGGACGGCGCGTGGTCATGCTGGTCAATCCGGGCGGGCGGGCGATCAGCGCGGCAGCCGGCCTCCTCTATTCCGGCGTGCAGGCGATGGCTCCTGGTGAATCGGCGTCGGCGCACCGGCATGCGGCGTCGGCGCTGCGCTTCATCATGGAGGGGCAGGGCGCCTACACGATCGTCGACGGCGAGAGATTGTCGCTGGAGGCACGCGATTTCGTGCTCACGCCGAATGGATGCTGGCACGAGCACGGTGTGGATGCCGCCGGCACCACCTGCATCTGGCAGGACGGGCTGGATATTCCGCTGGTTAACGCGCTGGACGCGAACGCGTACGCCGTGCATCCCGATTTGCGCCAGAAGGTCGCGCGACCGGTGGAGGCATCGCATCGCACTCTACGGCGCCGGGTTCCTGCAGCCGGCCGCGGCACGCAGCGCCTGGACCAAGCCCTATTCGCCGCTGCTGAAATTCCCCTGGGACCAGACCTACCAAGCCCTGCGGCGCGCAGCGAGCGTTGATGCTGGATCACCGTACGACGGCGTCCTGATGGACTACGTCAATCCCCTGACCGGCGGGCCGGTCATGCCGACCATCGGCGCCTCGATGCAATTGCTCCGGCCGGGGGAGCGGACCAAAGCGCATCGCCATACCGGCAGCTTCGTCTATCAGGTGGCGAAGGGGCGCGGATACTCGATCATGAACGGCCGTCGCTACGAATGGGGTGAACGTGACATCTTCGCGCTGCCGTCCTGGACGCTGCATGAGCACGCCAACCTCTCCGAGACCGACGATGCCTGCCTGTTCTGCTTCAACGACCTCCCGGTGATGCGCGCCCTCGCCCTGTACCGCGAGGAGGAGTGGCTTGAGGGCGGCGGACATCAGGAGGTCCTTGCCCCTGGCCTGTCCCAGTAGAAGGATGCCCGCCGGCGCTGTGCGGGAGAGGACATGGGCTGGCGGATCGGGGTCGATATCGGCGGCACGTTCACCGACGTGGCGATGGTTGAGGAAGCGAGCGGGCGGATCGCCGTCCTCAAGGTCCCGAGCACGCCGGGTGATTTCGCCGACGCCGTCACCGCGGGCATCCGCCACGGCCTGGAGCGCCATCGCATAAGCCCCTCCGACGTCGCCCTCCTCGCGCACGCGACCACCGTGGTCACCAACACGCTGCTGGAGAAGAAGGGAGCCAAAGCGGGGTTCATCGCCACGCGCGGCTTTCGCGACCTGCTGGAGCTGCGCCGCTCCTCCCGCGCCGATCTCTACGATCTTCTGCAGGACCCGCCCGCCGTCCTGATCCCGCGCCGCTACCGCTTCGAGGTAACCGAACGCATCGACGCGCAGGGGCAGGTCGTGACGCCGCTCGCCGAGGACGAGTTCGCCGGCGTGATCGCCGCGATCCGGGACGCCGGGCTGCAAACCGTCGCCGTCTCGTTCCTGTTCTCCTTCCTGAACGATACCCACGAGCGCCGAGTTGGCGAACTCCTGCGCGCGGCGCTGCCGGACGTCGACGTGTTCCTCTCCTGTGAGGTGCTGCCGGAAATCCGCGAGTTCGAGCGCGCCAGCACCACCGCTGTTTGTGCCGCCGTCGCCCCGCTGCTCGCTAGCTACCTGCGCCGGCTGGAGACCACGACGACCCGGCTCGGGCTACCGAGGCTGCATATCATGGCCTCGGGAGGCGGCGTGCTCGACGTGGCGGAGGCGCTGCGGATGCCAGCGATGATTGTCGAATCCGGCCCCGCCGCCGGCGTGATCGCGGCTTCCCTGGCAGGGCGGCAGCTCGGGCGGCCGAACCTCATCAGCTTCGACATGGGCGGCACGACGGCGAAGGCGAGCCTGATCGTGGAGAACGAGGTCGCGGTCACCGCGGAATACGAGGTCGGCGGGGCGGGTCACGCCAATCGCTGGATGCACGGCACGGGCCATCCGATCCGGGTGCCGGTGGTCGACCTCGCCGAGGTCAGCGCCGGCGGCGGCTCGATCGCGTGGGTGGACCCGGGCGGGGCGCTGAAGGTCGGGCCGCACAGCGCGGGAGCGGTTCCCGGTCCGGCCGCCTACGCGAACGGCGGCACGCAGCCGACCGTGACTGATGCTGATCTGGTGCTGGGCTATCTCGATCCGGAGGCGCTGCTCGGCGGCAGGCTGCCAATCGACATTGGTAAGGCGCGGGAGGCGGTCGCCACGCATGTCGGTGACAATCTGCGTCTCGATGTGCGCGGGGCCGCCGCGCGCATCGTCGAGGTGGTCAACGCCAACATGGCGCAGGCGCTGCGCATCGTCTCCATCGAGCGGGGCCGTGATCCGGCCGAGTTCAGCCTGATGGCGTTCGGCGGGGCAGGGCCTGTGCATGCCGCGTTCTTGGCCGAAGAACTGGCGATCCCCGAAGTGATCGTGCCGCCGGCCTCGGGCGCCTTCTCCGCGCTCGGGCTGGTCGCGACCGATGTGCGGCGCGACTGGTCGCGGACGCTCTATGCCGACCTCTGCAGCCTCGCGCCTAGCCGGCTTGCCGACGCGGTCGCGGCGATGGAGGCGGCCGGTGCAGCGTTCCTTGACGACGCTGGCATTCCGTCGGAGCGGCGCGACCTGCTGCGGCAGGCCGACGTCCGCTATGTGCGCCAAGCCTACGAGTTGACCGTGCCGGTCGCCGCTGGAGCGGTGACGGCGGCAACGCTGGAACGGCTGGCCGCCGATTTTCATGCGCGTCACGAGCAGACCTACGGCCATGCCAACCCGCAGGAGGCGGTGCAGCTGGTCAACCTGCGCCTGACCGCGGTCGGACGCTTGGCCGCGGTGCCGCTGGCCCAACACGGCCGTCCGGATGCGGCGCGCGTGCGCCGCCGCGAGATGGTGTTCCCCGGCCTCGGAACGGTCACGGCGGAAGTGCATGCGCGCGAGGGGCTGCTAGGCGGCTTGCTGCTCGCCGGGCCCGCCGTGATCGAGGCGCCGGACTGCACGGTTCTGGTGCCCCCAAACTGGCAGGCGCGTATCGACGAACGCGGCTTCATCCGGATGATGCGGCCATGAGAAAGACCGATCCCGCCCGATTCGAGATCGTCAAGAACGCGCTGATCGCGGCGGCGGAGGAGATGAAGATCGTCCTCGCCAGGACTGCCTATTCACCGCTGTTGAAGGTAGCCGGCGACTACTCGTGCGGCATATTCGACGCCACCGGCAACATGGTCGCGCAGGGGCCGGACCTGCCGATCCATCTGGGCTCCATGCCTGACGCAGTGCGGGCGGTGGTGGCGGCGTTTCGCGATGCGGCGCCCGGCGACGTGTTCATCCACAACGACCCGTACCAGGGCGGCTCGCACCTGCCCGACGTCAACGTGATCGCGCCGGCGTTCTTTGGCGATCGCCTGCTCGGCTTCGGCTGCGTGCGCGCCCATTGGCCCGATGTCGGCAGCGCCACCCCTGGCAGCTACGGCGCAGTGACGGAGATTTACGGGGAGGGCCTGCGCCTGCCGCCGGTGCGGCTCTATCGCGACGGCAAGCCTGATCCGAACATCGAGGCGATCATATTTGCCAATGTCCGCACGCCCGCCGAGCGCATGGGCGATCTGCGCGCCCAGGTCGCCGCCAATCGCCGCGCCGCCGCCCGCCTCGCTGCGCTCGCGGGGAAATACGGGGCCGACACGCTGATCGCGATCATGGCGGAGGTGCTCGACTATTCGGAGGCCATGATGCGCTCCGCCTTGGCCGCGTTGCCGGATGGCGAGGCGACGTTCGTCGACATATTCGACGGCGACGGCGTGATCGAAGAGGGCGAGACGCGGGACGCCACGTTCACGGTCAAGCTGCGGATCCACAAGCAGAGCGACACTGTGCTCGTCGACTTCGCGGGTTCCGATCTGGCGGTAGCGGGGCCGATGAACGCGCCGCTGACCGTGACCGCGTCGGGCGTGTTCTGTGCACTGAAGATGATCGCCGATCCCAAGAGCCTCATTCCGCCAAATTCCGGCTGCTGGCGGCCGGTGACGGTCAGCGCGCCGACGGGGTCGGTCGTGAACGCGCAGCACCCCTCGCCGGTGGTGTACGCCAATCACGAGATGTCGCATCGGGTCGCCGACATGGTGATGGGCGCGATGTTCGGGATCGCGCCGCGGAACGTTATGGCCGGGTCGCAAGGCACGTCCGCGGTCATCACCTTCGGGGGCGTCGATTACCGCACAGGGCTGCGCTACGTGAGCTACGAATCGGTCAAGGGCGGGTTCGGCGCGCGCCCGATCAAGGACGGCATCAACGCCGTGGCGGCGACGGTCAGCAACATGATGAACACGCCGATCGAGATCCTGGAGGCGAGCTTCCCCCTGCGGGTCGAGGAGTATTCGCTGGTCCCCGGCAGCGGGGGCGCCGGGCGATATCGCGGCGGGCTCGGCGTGCGTCGAAGCTGGCGAGTCCTGGAGCGCGACGCCCATGCCGCGGTCTGCTGCGAGCGCAGCATAACGCCGCCGTTCGGCCTCGCCGGCGGATCGGCTAGTGCGCCAGCGCTGATCGAGCTGGCCTTGCCGGACAGCGCGACGCGCCGGCTGAACAGCAAGGGCGCCTTCATCGCACCGGCAGGCTCGCTCGTCGTTGTGCAGGCACCCGGGTCGGGCGGCTACGGGCCGCCCGAGGAGCGCGATACGGCCCAGGTTTCCGAGGATCTCGCGGATGGCTATGTGAGGAGGAGTGAAGCGTGAACCGCGTGGATCGCGCGATCAATATCGACGACCTCAAGCGCATGGCGCGGCGGCGTCTGCCCAAGATCATGTTCGACTTCATCGAGGGCGGCGCAGACGACGAGGTCGGCCTGCGCACCAATGCGAATGCCTTCCGAGAGCTGCGCCTGGTGCCCCGCTACTATGTCGATACCTCCAAGCGGGACCAGAGGGCCACGCTGTTAGGTCGCACCTATGCGAGCCCGTTTGGGATCGCGCCCACCGGCATGGCGGGCGCCTTTCGCCGCGGCGCTGAGCTGTACCTGGCAGAGATGGCGAAAGCGGCGGGCGTTCCGTACCTGATGTCGGGTGCATCCAATGCCTCCATCGAGGAGGCGGCGAAGCTCGCGGGCAAGAATCTGTGGTTCCAAATCTACGGCGCGCGCAACCGCGACGTCGCCACCGATCTGGTCAAGCGTGCGATCGACTGCGGGCTGACGACGATCGCCGTGACCTGCGACGTGCCGGTCTCCTCCAACCGCGAGCGCAATCGGCGCAATGGCTTCGTGCGCCCGCTTCGGATGACACTGCCGACGATCCTTGAAGCGATGCTGCACCCGGCCTGGGTGCTGAATTATTACCGCAGCGGCGGCCTGCCGATGATGGGCAACTGGCAGCCTTACGCGGCAAACCGCGCGACGGCGGACCAGGTCGCCGACCTGTTCGCGAGCCAGACACCGGACCCAAGCCAGACATGGGGTGACCTGGAGGACATTCGAAACGCTTGGCCCGGTAAGCTGCTGCTGAAAGGCGTGATGCATCCGGAGGACGCGCGTATGGCCGTGGAGATCGGAATTGATGGGCTGATCGTCTCGAACCACGGGGCGCGGCAGCTCGACATGATGCCGTCCCCGCTTGAGATGCTGCCGATGATCCGTGCCGCCGTCGGGCCCGACGTGGCTCTCCTGCTCGATAGTGGGGTCCGCCGCGGTTCCGACATCGTCGCCGCGCTCTGCATGGGCGCCGATTTCGTGATGACCGGCCGTGCCACGCTGTATGGCGCCACGGCCGCCGGGCTGGAAGGCGCCAAGAAGGCCGTGTCCATCCTTCAGCGAGAAATCGACTTAGTGATGGGACAGCTCGGCGCGCCCAATCTGGAAGCGCTCGGTCCGCAATTCCTGCTCGATACCGTCCGCGCCGCGGAAGCGCGCCGCAACGCGAGCGCGCGCGCGACGCTGCGCTGAGCTACCGCGCCCGTGGCTCGTGCGCGTGCAAGAAGTCGCGCACCTGCTGGATCGCCTTGGCGAGCAACTCCGGCGGCTCGCGCCACGGATAGGCCGTAACCTGTGAGTTCGGCAGCAGCGCCGCCGCGTCCACCGAGGTCTGATAGGGATGCGCGGGCGTGTCGTCCGGCATGACCAGCACCGGCGTCCGGCAGGATCGCGCGAAGTCGCGCGACACGCTGTAAACGAAGTCCGGATGGGCACGGTACAGGTTGTGCAGATAGGACTCGATCGGCGTCATCGTCAGGTCGGGACGGCGCGCCAGCAGTTCCGGCGCCCAGACATCGCGGCCCGAATTGTACATCACGTCCGGATTCTCCGGTCGATGGCCGACGGTCTGGCAGAGGACGGCGGCAACGACGCGCTCCGGCGCACGCTGCATCAGCTTAAAGGCGAAGCAGCCGCCGATGCAGTAACCCATGTAGAAGAACTGCCGGATACCAAGGTGGTCCATCAGCCCGAGTTGGTCGTCGGCGAATGCATCCCAAGGATTCTCGACCGGGACCGGCCCGGTGGATTCGCCGCCATTCGCATTCCGCTGGTCCATGGTGATGCAGCGGAAGTCGTCCTTGAATGCCTCCATGGCGTTGAACACGGCGGTTGGCCAGTTGCTGATGCGGGAATTCAGCCCGCCGCCGGGAGTGACAAGCAGGGGGAAGCCCGTCCCCACCTCCTCATAACGGATGCGAACGTCGCCTTTCTGGTAGAACGGCATGGCGATCCCTTCTCATGCGGTGTGCGCCTTTGTGCGTCGCGGCCAAGCTGACGCCAAGCGCCGCATTGACACCGCCCCCCGGAGGACGGGAATTGGCGCCCATGCCGAAGCCCCCATCCAAGCCGGCTCGCGTCAGCTCGGCGATCGATAGCCTGAGCATCCGGCTCGACCTCGCCTCGGGCGCCAGGATCGGCCCCGGAAAAGTCGCGGTGCTGGAGGAGATCGCGCGGTCTGGATCCATCTCGGCTGCGGGGCGGGCGCTCCACATCTCCTATCGCCGCACCTGGGAGCTGGTGGAAGATTTGAACCGCAGCCTGGGAACGCCTGTCGTGCAAGCCGCGGCTGGCGGCAGCGGCGGCGGCGGCGCCGCGTTGACCCGTGCCGGGCGCGCCGTGGTCGAGCATTATCGCGCGATCGAGCAGGACACGGCGGCGGCGGCGCGCAAGCATCTGGCCGCGCTCAACCGCGCCTGCGCCGGCGACTAGAAGGGACTCGTGCTGAGGAGGAAGCGATGAGCGATCCGGAGACGTTCACCTTTGCCGATGACGGCGCCATTCCGAACGCGGCGGTACCGATGCTGGTCTATCGCGCCGCCGTCCCCGCCGACGCCGACGCCATCGAGGCGATCTTTGCCCGCAACGGCTGGCCGCCTGCCTGGCGCGACGGCATCCATCCGTTCCATCATTTCCACAGCACCGCGCATGAGGCGCTGGGCGTCGCGCGCGGGCACGCGCGGGTGCTGTTCGGTGGGCCGCATGGGCAGGTGCTGGATCTCGCGGCTGGAGACGTCGTCGTGCTCCCGGCGGGCGTCGGCCATTGCCGCCAGGACGCTTCGTCCGATCTGCTGATCGTCGGCGCCTATCCGCGCGGCATGCAAGGCGGCCTCGATACGAGGCGAGGCCGAGCGGAGGAGGTGACCGAGGCGCGCGCGAACGTCGCTCGGGTGCCGCTTGCCCTTCCCGACCCGGTCGCCGGCGCCAACGGGCCGCTGGCCCGTTGCTGGGCGAAATAGATTCACGCCCCTCGGGTATAGCGACGGGCCACCAGGCGCAGGCGGTCACGGAAGAACGGGCGCAGCTTGTTCGTCCAGGGGGTGTTGGCCGCGTCCTGCCATGCCTTCAACTCCTGGACCGCCGGCGAGGCGAGATGATAGAGCGCGACATAGTGCGGGGAGCCTTCACTCGCCCGGAAGCGGCGCGCGCACAGCGTGCCGGGAACCGCCGACAGGGCGGGAATGTGCTCCTTGTCGTACCACTCGTTGAATTCTGCCTCATGCTCCGGAGCAACGTTCATAGCGTTGAGCAAAAGTCCGCCGGCGTTTGGCGGAGGGTCCTGGTTCCCGGGGAAGATCTGCTCGCCCTCGAAGCGTATCATGCGCGTGGTCACGCGGGCGATCCGCTTCGACCAGACCGACAGGTTGTCGTGGGCGATCGCCAGGTAGGGTACGCTGCGCATCACATCGAGGTTGTCGAGCTCGTAGGTCGCGATCGCCTGCTTCGGTTCCGTGGCGCCGATCCAGCGCGTGCAGGAGCGAAAGCCTGGAACACGCGCGCGCTCGGGCACGTGCTCCAGATCGTACCAGTCGTGGAACTCATCCTCATGCGCGCCGGTGAAGTCGAATGCGGCGATCAGGATGCCTCGGTCCATCGTGCCTCTCCCGTTGTCGGAAAAGACTGCAGGCGCGTCGTCTGATGCCCGCGAAGAAGCACATCCGAGGGCATTGGTTGCGGGGGCAGGATTTGAACCTGCGGCCTTCAGGTTATGAGCCTGACGAGCTACCGGGCTGCTCCACCCCGCGTGGTGATTGGGGCCAGCCCTCGGGGTTGACCCGAGGGATGGGTTGGAGGACCTGGCGGCGACCTACTCTCCCGCGGCTTGGGCCGCAGTACCATGGGCGCTGGGGGTTTTCACGGCCGAGTTCGGGATGGGATCGGGTGCGGGCCCCCCGCCAAGGCCACCAGGTCGTCCAGCCCATCCGTGACTGGATGGGTGGCTCTGGCTTGGTGCGTGTGTGTGTGTGGGATCGGGATGATTTCTGTGCATGGGGGGTGTGGGAGCCTATCGGGCGATTAGGACCGGTCAGCTGAGCGCGTTGCCGCGCGTATACACCCGGCCTATCGACGTGATGGTCTATCACGGCCCTGATGGGGAGACCTGGTTTTGAGGAGGGTTTCCCGCTTAGATGCTTTCAGCGGTTATCCCGTCCGCACATAGCTACCCGGCGGTGCCGCTGGCGCGACAACCGGTGCACCAGAGGTGCGTCCATCCCGGTCCTCTCGTACTAGGGACAGCGCCTCGCAAGTCTCTTTCACCCACGGCAGATAGGGACCGAACTGTCTCACGACGTTCTAAACCCAGCTCACGTACCACTTTAATCGGCGAACAGCCGAACCCTTGGGACCTGCTCCAGCCCCAGGATGTGATGAGCCGACATCGAGGTGCCAAACCTCCCCGTCGATGTGGACTCTTGGGGGAGATCAGCCTGTTATCCCTAGAGTACCTTTTATCCGTTGAGCGATGGCCCTTCCACGCGGGACCACCGGATCACTATGGCCGACTTTCGTCTCTGCTCGAGCTGTCGCTCTCGCAGTCAGGCGGGCTTGTGCCATTGCACTCGACGACCGATGTCCGACCGGCCTGAGCCCACCATCGCGCGCCTCCGTTACCTTTTGGGAGGCGACCGCCCCAGTCAAACTGCCCGCCATGCAGGGTCCCGGACCGGGCTGACCGGTCGCGGTTAGACAGCAAAAGGGCTCAGGG
>CAWFTP010000004.1:0-197500 GCA_963818885.1 uncultured Pseudomonadota bacterium | reverse complement strand
GCGACGGAACAGGATGATCTCGTCCAGCCGGTTGAGGAACTCCGGGCGGAAGTGGGCGCGCACGATGCGCATCACCTGGCCCAGCACCAGCGATGCCGGCTCTCCGTCCGGCTGCGCGGCGAGAATGTCGCTGCCCAGATTGGAGGTCAGCACGATGATGGTGTTGCGGAAGTCCACGGTCCGCCCCTGCCCGTCGGTCAGCCGACCGTCGTCTAGCACCTGCAGGAGGATGTTGAAGACGTCTTCGTGCGCCTTCTCGACCTCGTCGAACAGGACCACCTGGTACGGGCGCCGGCGCACCGCCTCGGTCAGCACGCCGCCCTCATCGTAGCCGACATAGCCGGGAGGGGCGCCGATCAGGCGCGAGACGGCGTGCTTTTCCATGAACTCGCTCATGTCGATGCGCACCATCGCCCGCTCGTCGTCGAACAGGAACTCGGCGAGTGCCTTGCAGGTCTCGGTCTTGCCAACCCCTGTCGGGCCAAGGAACAGAAAGCTGCCGATCGGACGGTTGGGGTCCTGCAACCCGGCGCGCGCCCGGCGCACCGCGTTGGCGACCGCCCGCAACGCCTCGACCTGGCCGACCACGCGGTGCTCGAGCTGCTGTTCCATGTGCAACAGTTTTTCCCGTTCGCCCTCCAGCATCTTGTCGACCGGTATGCCGGTCCAGCGGGAGACCACGGCGGCAATCTGCTGCTCATCCACCGCCTCGTTAACCAGCCGGCCGTCGGCGGACGCGGCGAGGCTGCGCTCGATTTCCGGGATCACCCCATACAGCAGCTCCGAGGCGCGAGCGAGGTCGCCGCGACGCTGCGCGATCTCTACCTCGGCGCGCGCCTGCTCCAGCCGCTCTTTCAGCTTCTGGGTATCGGCGAGCTTTTCCTTGTCCGCCTGCCAGGCGGCGGTCATGGCATTCGCCTTCTCTTCCAGCTCGGCGAGTTCCTTGTCGAGCCGGCTGAGCCGGTCGCGCGAGGCCGTGTCGCTCTCCTTACGCAGCGCCTCCCGCTCGATCTTGAGCTGGATGACACGCCGGTCGAGCTCATCGAGCTCCTCGGGCTTGCTGTCCACCTGCATCCTCAGCCGGCTTGACGCCTCGTCCATCAGATCGATGGCCTTGTCGGGCAGGAAGCGGTCGGTGATGTAGCGGTTGGACAGCGTGGCCGCCGACACCAGGGCGCCATCGGTGATGCGCACGCCGTGATGGGTTTCGTACCTCTCCTTCAGGCCGCGCAGGATGCTGATCGTATCCTCGACGGACGGCTCGCCGACAAAGACCGGCTGGAAGCGCCGCGCTAGCGCGGCATCCTTTTCGATATACTTGCGATACTCGTCGAGCGTCGTCGCGCCGACGCAATGCAGCGTGCCGCGGGCAAGCTCCGGCTTCAGCAGGTTCGACGCGTCCATCGCGCCATCCGTGCGCCCCGCGCCCACCAGCGTGTGCATCTCGTCGATGAAGAGGATGACCTTGCCCGCGGAGCCCTCGATCTCTTTCAGGACGGCCTTCAGCCGCTCCTCGAACTCGCCGCGGTATTTCGATCCGGCGACCAGCGCCCCGAGGTCGAGCGCCAGGAGCTGCTTGCCCTTCAGCGCCTCCGGCACGTCGCCGTTGACGATGCGCAGAGCCAAACCCTCGACGATCGCCGTCTTGCCGACGCCGGGTTCGCCGATCAGCACCGGGTTGTTCTTGGTGCGCCGCGCGAGCACCTGGATGGTGCGCCGGATCTCCTCGTCTCGCCCGATCACCGGATCGAGCTTGCCGTCACGGGCGAGCGCGGTGATGTCGCGGGTGTATTTCTTCAGCGCGTCGAAGCTCGATTCGGCGTTCTCGCTCGTGACCTTGCGGCCCTTGCGGATATCGGCGACCGCCTTTTCCAGCGCTTGCGGCGAGGCGCCCGCGCTCCTCAGCGCGCGCCCCGCCGGCGTATCCGAGGCGGCGATCGCGACCAGCAGCCGGTCCTGGGCGACATAGTCGTCCCCGGCCTTCGTTGCGGCCTGTTGGGCGGCGTCGAGGATCCGCACGATCTCGGGGGTGAGCTGCGGCTGCCCCGCGCCCGCTCCCTGCACCTTGGGGAGCTTGGTGAGCGCCGCCTCCACGCTGGCGAGCGCGGCTTTCGGATCGCCGCCCGCCGCCCGGATCAGCCCGGCGGCGGCACCCTCCTCATCATCGAGCAGAGCCTTCAGCAGGTGCTCGGGCGTGATCCGCTGATGGTATTCGCGCAAGGCAATGGTCGACGCCGCCTGCAGAAACCCTCTGGTCCGCTCCGTGAATTTCTCGATATCCATAGGCATGTCCCTTCCAAACAGGCGACCGGCCCCTCACCCGCCCCTCCAGGAGGCAGCGGGAAGGTAGACCTTTGCCCGTGGAATTGGGAAATAACAGTCTCGCTCACAAGTGGTTGTGCCGAATGCGCATCGACTATCTGTATCGCTTCCCAGTCAAGGGTCTGTCAGCCGAAGCGCTGGAGACCGCGGAGGTCGAGGCTGGCGGCACGATCCCGTGGGACCGCGCCTTCGCCCTCGCGCAGGGTGACGCGAGCTTCGACCCTGGCAATCCGACATGGCTTCCGAAGCATAACTTCATGTGCCTGAAGGCGAACGCGCGCATCGCCAAGCTGCGGGCGTTTTTCGATCCGCGCACTGGCTCGCTTCGACTGACAGCGCCGGACGGCGGGGGGCTCACCGCAAACGTGTTCAGTGCCGGGGACAGGGAGCGGGTCGGCTTCTATCTCACCGCGCTTCTCGGCGAAGAGGCGCGCGGGACGCCGCGCTTTTATCATGTGCCCGGCCATATGTTCAGCGACAGTCGATCAAAGGTGGTCAGCCTGATCGGCCTCTCCAGCCTGCGCGATCTCGAGGCGCGGGTGGGCGCGCGCCGCCATCGACGGAGATTCCGCGCCAATGTTTGGTTCAGCGGCGCGCCGCCTCTCGCGGAACTCGAGTGGGTCGGACGACAAATCCAGCTCGGCGGGGCGACGCTGCGCGTTCTCAAGCGCATCCCGCGCTGCCCGGCGACGGAGGTGAACCCAGTGACCGCCGAGCGCGACGCCGATCCGGTGGCGGAGCTGCGCGCGCATTACGGGCACGGCGATTTCGGTGTCTACGCCGAGGTCATCGAGGGCGGCCGGTTCGCGGTCGGCGATTCGATCCGGCTGCTGGAGGACTAGCCGCTCTCAGAACGTTTGCACCCAGGGCTCCGGAAGCAGCGTGTAGCCACCGCCGGAACGGACGACGTGGGCGAAGCCGGGGAAGTGGACGTGCATCCCGGCGATCAGCTGCTTCTCGCTCGTGACCACGTCGAACGTCCGCCGTCGCGTTGCCGCCGCGGCGGCGGGATCGGTGTCGAACTCGATCGTCACCTCCGGGCGCGGCACCTGGATCTCCGGCACATGGACGATATCGCCCCAGATCAGCAGCGACTGATCGCCCGAAGCGATCCGATACCCGCTATGGCCCGGCGTATGGCCGTGCAAGGGGACCGTCGTCACACCCGGGAACACTTCCTTCGGCCCGCTGAACGGGCGCAGCCGGTCGCGATAGGGCGCGATCTGCTCTCGCGCGCACTCGAAATAGAGTTTGCGCGCCCGCTCGCTCGCCCTGGCCATCGCCGCGTCGTCGTCCCAATGGCGCGGCTCATTCTCGTGCACGACCACCTCGGCATTCGGAAACAGCCGCCGTCCCGTGGCCCGATCGGTCAGCCCCGCCGAATGGTCGGGATGCATGTGCGTCAGCATCACGAGCTCGACCGCCGCCGGGTCAATGCCCGCCGCCGTCAGATTCTGCTGCAGCTGGCCGGCGGTGGGCGCGAGGTAGTTCCCCGATCCGGTTTCGATCAGCGCGAGCCGGCCGGCGGAATGGATGGCGTAACAGTTCACCGACGTCCGCCGGCCCGGCCGGAACGCTTCGGCAAGCATCTGTCGCGCCTGATCGGGCGTAATGTTCTGCAGCACCTCGACGGTGCCGTCGAGATAGCCGTCGCTTAGGGCGGTGACGACGATATCGCCGATGCGGCGGTGATAGACGCCCGGGATTTGCCGGGCGGGAATCTCGACCATGCGCCATCCTCCCGCGTGAGAATCGCATCTTGCGCGACGGCATCGTCTCCGTCGAGGCGGCACGCAGTGTCGCGCGCGTCGAGGCACACCGCCAGAAGGCGGGTCAGCCGGCGCGCCCCGGCAGGGTTGAGATGGGAGAAATCGTCGCCGAAGAAGCGATCGGGCCAGGCGAGCATGGTCGGCGTGACGACGTGGAAATTGGGATACCGCGCCTGGTACTCGCGCAGATAAGCCGCGAACCCCGCCCGCACGGACGGTTGCGTCGCCAGGGCAGTCTCCTGGTTGACCGGCATGACAGCGAAGTCGACCGCGACGCCGTCCCGCGCAAGCAGCCTGAGCAGGTCGTCGAAATAACGGTCGAGGACGGGCAGCGGACGGAACGCCGCGAGATGGCCCTCCAGCGCCACATCTGCGCAGCCGGACGCGGTGCCGAAATAGTATTGGCCGCGCGAGCGCAGATGCGCGGCGAGCGCGCGGCGGTTGTCCCACAAGCGCAGGAAAATCCCGCCTTTAATCAGGCTACCGAAATAGAGCGAAGGGAAGCGGATCGCGTAGAGTGCCGCGCGTACCCGCCCGGTCAGGCCATCGCCGTGACCGTTCTCGTACACCGACCAATCTCCCGTCGCGGCCGAGGCATCGGCGAGCGCGGCGATGTCCGCGTGAGAGAGGAAGCCAAACCGGACCGTCCTCTCCCAGAACAGATCTGGCCGGACGAACTCGCCGGGGTTGATCGAGATCAGGACGTGTGGCGGCCGGCCAGGGCAGGCGAGGGCGCGGCGCAGAGCGGCGAGTGCCTCGATCGGCCCGCCACCGCCGACCGCGAGATTGGTGGTGCTGCGCGCCATCAGGGCGGGCAGGATGTCGGCGGCGGCGCGGGAATCGCCGATGACGATCATCTCGCCAAGATCGCAACGCGCGAGCATCTGTTCCTTCGCCGCCCATGCCGGATATTCGGGATCGAGGAAGGCGAGCGGCATCAGCGCGACCCAGAGCCAAGCCGCGGCGAGCACGCAAATCGCCGACAGGACGCAGGCCGCGAGATAGGCCGGTGCGGAGAGGGGACGCGACACGCTCAGAACTGGAAATAGAGGAACTCGCCCGAGCCCCCGACCGCAAGCACGCCCAGCGCGCCGATCCCGCCCAGCGCGACGGCCCAGCCGAAGCTCGGCCGCCATGCGAACCCGGTTCCGCCCAGGCCGCCGAGCACCGGCGCATAATCACGCATGATGGATTGCGAGTTAGGGGCGAAGAACACGACAACGCCCAGCAGCACGACCATCGCCCAGTCGCGTCCCACTGTCAGCGTGCGTTCGGCGACCTCGCCGACCGACGTCAGGCCGTGCAGCCCGACCATCCCGGCCAGCATCGACCCCGCCGCCCCCAGCAACTCCGCACGAAACACGACTGCACCGATGAGGACACAGAGATAGGTGAGCACGACTCGCCGGAACGTCGCGGCGCGTCCCGCTGCGGGCCTGCATCGGGTTGGCCGAAACATGCGCCACGCATGATTGATACAGAGATAGGTGGCATGCAGGACGCCGAAGGCGAGGAATGTGAGGCCGCTGCCATGCCACACCCCCGCGAGCGTCATGGCCAGCACGGTTGGGAACGCGAGAGTGGTCGCGAAACCCGTGGCGCCGAGCTGGCGGCCCAGCTTCCCACCGCGCGCGACCCGCCGCCGGGCAAGACGGAGCGCGATCGGGTTGTAGAGGTACGTCATCAGATAGCGCGTCAGCGTGATGTGCCAACGCTGCCAGGTACTCGATCACGCTCTGCGCCTTGTAGGGCGAGTTGAAATTGGCCGGAAAGCGCACGTTGAACATGCGGGCGATGCCGATCGCCATGTCGGAATAGCCGGAGAAGTCGAAGTAGAGCTGCAGTGAATAGGCGAGCGCCGCTTCCCACGCCGGAAACAGAGCGAGCTGGTCGGGGCGGGAAAAACCGGCGACGGCGATCGGGGACAGGCTGTCGGCGAACACCGCTTTCTTGACGAGCCCGATCGAGAATATCGCGAGACCGACGGCGAGGTTCTCGCCAGAGAGCCGGTAGGTCGTTCGCGCGGCGAATTGCGGCATCATCTCGCGATGATGCAGCAGCGGGCCGGCGATCAGGTGGGGGAAGAAGGTGACGAACAGGAGGTAGTCCACTAGGCCGCGCTCCTGTGCCGTCTCCTGGTACGTATCGATCAGAAAGCCGATCTGCGTGAAGGTGAAGAAGCTGATGCCGAGCGGAAGGGCCGCTCCGCCGATGCCGTGGATGCCGACGGCTCCCAGCAGATCGGCGAGGTATTTGTAGTAGATCAGCGCGCCCAGATCGCCGCCGACGCCCAGGATCAGCAACCCAAGGCGAAGGCGCCGGGCCGGCGCCGTGCGGCCGATCAGCCAGCCGATCGTTGCGTTGAAGGCGATCGAAGCGATCAGCACCGGCACGAAGGCCGGGTTCCACCAGCCGTAGAAAAAGAACGACGCGCCGACAAGCCACCACGCTGCGGCCGGCCGGCCGCCGAACCGAGCGAACATGAAGAAGCCGGCGAGCGCGGCGGGAAGAAAGCAGGCGACGAAGATGTAGGAACTGAACAGCACGGGGGCGCTCGCCGCATGCGATCAGAGACGATTTCGGTTGACAAAGGCTTAAGCCGGCCTGCCTGAACCGCGGCGATGGCCAAGCTCGTCTCCTGCGGCGTGATCGTGACCGACGGACGCTCGGTGCTGCTGGGTCATGCGACGCGCTCGCCGCGCTGGGACATTCCCAAAGGAGTTGCCGATGCTGGCGAGGATCACGCGGCGGCGGCGGCGCGGGAACTGGAAGAAGAGACTGGGCTGCGCGTCGCTCCCGCCATGCTGCGCCCGCTCGGCACCCATCCCTATCTGCACGGCAAGGACTTGGCGCTCTTCGTGTGGGAACAGGCGAGGATGCCGGCGTCCGAGACCCTGCATTGCCGGTCCACGGTCCGGTTGCCCGAGGGTGGAGCGCTGCCGGAGCTCGACCGCTTCGGACTGTTCGGATGGGATGAGGCGCTAGGAAAGGTCGGCAAGAACCTCGCCCGTGTGCTCGCAAGCCTTCGCGCGCTGATCGAGAGCGGGTGACGCCCTATTCGCCGCCGGCTTGCGACTGCTCCGGCGCGGGAGCGGAGTTGAGGAGGATGTAGCGCTCGATCCCGATCTGCTTGATCAGGTCGAATTGTCGCTCGAGGAAGTCGACATGCTCCTCCTCGCTATCCAGGATTCGACGCAGCAGATCGCGGGAGACGTAGTCGCGCACGTTCTCGCAATGGGCGATGCCTTCGCGCAGGTCGCCGAGCGCCTTCTCCTCGAGAGAGAGGTCGGCGCGCAGGATCTCTTCCACGGTCTGGCCAACCCGGATCGGATCAAGACGCTGCATGTTCGGGAGCCCGTCGAGAAACAGAATGCGCTGGATCAGCCCATCGGCGTGGCGCATTTCGTCGATAAACTCCTTGTATTCGAAGGTGCCGAGCCTGGTGACGCCCCAATGCTCCAGCGTCCTCGCATGAAGGAAATACTGGTTGATCGCGGTCAGCTCGTTCGTGAGCTGCGTATTCAGATATTCGATGACCTTGGCATCCCGCAGCATCCGGCTCTCCTGGTGCGATGGCCGGGCGAGGCCCGGCGGCACCAATTAGTCGGCGCCTGCAAGCATACTATCGGCCATGCCAAGCTTGTCACGCAGCAGGCCAAGCACCGCCTTGACGCAGCCGCCGCATTGGGCGCGGCAGCCGCAGGCCGCATAGACGTCGCTCGGCCGACGCATCGCCGGGTCGGCGAGCGCGTCCGTGAGCTGCCGGTCGGTCAGCGCATTGCACAGGCAGAGATACACGCGGTCCGGTTTCCTTGCGACTGGTTCGCAATTGCATAGCGGAGTGAGCCAGGCGGGGGAAGCCTTCTTTTCGCAATGCAGGGTGGAGAAAATCCGACTTCTTGCCGATGGCCGGTAGACTGTCCTTGTGCGCAGGGCATTGACCCGCCGCGCCACACGGTCTACCGCTCGCTGCAATTGCGACGCGCTCGCATTTACTTCCAGCGACGAGGAACCTCGCTCATGCCGCGTATAGTCCCCGCCGAGGCGTCCCGCGCGCCCGGACGCCTCGGCCGCCGCCGCGTGCTAACCATGGCAGCCGCCTTCGGGGCGGCGGGCGCAATCCGCTCGACCAAGGCGGCGGAGATGCTGACCTTGTACGCGGCCCAGCATGAGCAGACCGTGGACCAGATCACCAAGGCGTTCACCAAGGAAACCGGAGTCGCGGTCAGGGTGCGATCGGGCGAGCCGCCGGAACTCGCGAGTGAGTTGCTGAGAGAGGGCGCAGCCTCGCCCGCCGACGTGTTCTTCACTGCCAATTCGCCCGAGCTCACGCTGCTTTCGGAGAAACACCTGCTCGCGCAGGTCGACCCCGCGACCCTCGCGCGTGTCCCAAGGCAGTATAGCTCGCCCGCGGGCGACTGGGTCGGCGTGTTCGCGCGGGTCGATGTGCTCGTCTACAATACCGGCAAGATCCAGCCGGCTGCGTTGCCGTCCTCCCTAATGGATCTTGCCGACCCGAAATGGAAGGGCAGGCTCGCGATCGCGCCGACTGATGCGGACTTCCTGCCTCTGGTCGCGGCCGTGGCAGCGGAGAAGGGCCGGACAGCCGCGCTCGACTGGCTCAAGGGCCTGAAGCGGAACGCGATCGTGTTCGACGACAACGAGGGAGTGGCCGCCGCGGTCGAGCGCGGCGCGGCCGAGGTGGGCATCGTCAACAACTATTACCTCCCGCGCCTCGCGGTCGAGAAAGGCCCGGCGAACATGCACAGCGCGATGTACCTATTTCGGGAACGCCGATATCGGCGCTCTAGTGAACATCTCCGGTGCGGGGGTTCTGAAGTCGTCCCGGCACCAGGCGGAGGCCCAGAAGTTTCTCGCCTTCCTGGTCAGCACGCCGATTCAGAAGATGGTCGCGGAGGGGGGCGTGTCATTCGAGTACCCTCTGGTGCCTGGCATCCCGGCCAACCCCGTGCTCAAGCCGTTCGACAAGCTTGACCCGCCCAAGCTGAGCATCCAGCAACTGAGCGACGATCGCGAGTCCGCCACGCTGCTGCGCGAGGCAGGCCTCGTGTGATGGCGGCGGCGGCGGCCGCCGGACTTGCGCGGCTCCGCGGGAGGAGGCGCGCTGGCACGCGGCCCCCTACTCTGCTTGTCCTCGGCGCCACGCTCGTCGCCGCGCTCGTGCTGCTGCCGATCGCCTTCACCGTGTCGGAGGCCGTTCGGATTGCACCCGCGGACGCCGCCGAGCTTCTGCTGCGCCCTCTGGTCGGCGAGCTCCTGCTCAACACGCTGTGCCTGATCGCCGCCACGACCGCGGCTGCGGCCCTGATCGGGACCGCCGCCGCCTGGTGCGTGGAGCGGACAGCGCTGCCTGGGCGGCGGGCCTGGGCGGTGCTCGCGGCGGTGCCGCTCGCGGTCCCCCCCTTCATCTCTTCTTATGCTTGGGTATCGATAAGCAACGCCTTCCAGGACTTTGCCGGTGCCGTGCTCGTAGTGACCTTCGCCTACTATCCGCTGGTCTACCTGCCGGTCGCGGCAGCGCTGAGGGGGCTCGATCCGGCGCTGGAGGAGACGGCCCGTTCTCTGGGCCTCGGCCCGTTTGCGTGCTTTGGCCGGGTCGTGCTGCCGCAGCTTCGCCCCGCGCTCCTGGGCGGCATGCTCCTGGTCGCCTTGAACACGCTGACCGAGTTCGGTGCCTTTGCCCTGCTTCGCTTCCGGACCTTCACGACCGAGCTCTATGCGCAATACCGCATCGGTCTTGCCGACGGACCCGACGCGTCGCTGCTGGCCGTGGTGCTGATCGGGCTTTGCCTCTTGTGCCTGGCAGCCGAGGTGTGGGTGCGCGGCCGGGCGCGCTACGCGCGCCTTGGCGGCGGCACGCGTCGCGTGGTGGCGCCGCACCGCCTGCACTGGGCACGCTGGCCCGTCATGGCGGCCTTCGCGGCTCTAGTGGCGGCGACGCTGGGTGTGCCGATCGGCATGGTCGGCTTCTGGCTGCTGCAGCACGCCCAGGCGGCAACCTCGCCCGTCATGCCCGCGCCGGCCCTTCTGTTAAGCGCAACCCTAGCCTCGGTGGGGTTCGGGGCGGCGGGATCGGCGACCGCCATCGTCCTCGCGCTGCCTCTCGCCTATCTCGCGTCGCGCTATCGCGGCGGCTGGGTGACGCTCATCGAACGCATCGCCTATCTGGCGCAGGGCGTTCCGGGCATCGTCATCGCGCTCGCGCTCATCTCGCTGACGGTCGAGGCGCTGCGGCCGCTCTATCAGAGCGCCTTCCTGCTGATCATCACCTACGCGATTCTGTTCCTGCCCCTTGCGCTGGTCAGCGTGCAGGCGGCAGTCGCGCAAGTGCAGCGCCGGCTCGAGGAGACAGGGCGGTCGCTCGGCCTCGGCTGGTTCGCGGTGACTCGTCGGGTTCTGCTGCCGCTTGCGGGACCGGGCATGGGAGCCGCCGCCGCTCTGGTGTTCGTCGCCATCGTCACGGAGCTGACCAGCACGCTGCTGCTTGCCCCGATCGGCACACGGACGCTCGCAACGCAGGTCTGGGCCAATACATCTTCGCTGGCATTCGCGGCCGCCGCGCCGTTTGCTGCGCTGATGCTTGCGATCTCGCTTGCCTCCACCTGGCTGCTTGCCCGACGCTTCGGGGCCGCCGCCTTGCCGCGCGTCGCCTGAGGTGGCCGAGCTCCGCATCGCCGGCTTGGCGAAATCCTTCGGCACCCGGCACGTGCTGAGCGGGCTGGAGCTCGACGTGCCGCAGGGCGAGCTGCTGGCGATCCTTGGCACCTCGGGCAGCGGCAAGACGACGCTGCTGCGCTTGTTGGGCGGATTCGAGCTGGCGGATGCCGGCACGATCGAGATCGATGGCAAGCTGGTTGCCGGCGCCGGCGTGCACGTGCCGCCCGAGCAGCGTCGGGTCGGCTACGTCGCCCAGGAGGGCGCGTTGTTTCCGCACCTCACGGTCGCGGCCAACGTGCTGTTCGGGCTGCCCGCAGCGACGCGCCGGGACCGCGCCAGGGCGGGGGCCTTGCTTGAACGGGTCGGCTTGCCAGCATCCTACGCATCCCGGCCGCCGCATGAGCTGTCGGGCGGCGAGCAGCAGCGCGTGGCGCTTGCTCGCGCGCTGGCCCCAAACCCGCGCGTCGTCCTCCTTGACGAGCCATTTTCAGCGCTCGACGCCGGGGCGCGGGCGGAGACTCGCCTGGCCGTCGTGACCGCGCTTTCGGCCGCCGGGGCGACCGCGCTGCTGGTGACGCATGACCAGTCCGAGGCGCTTTCGACTGGCCAACGGGTCGCGGTCCTGCGGGGTGGCGCGCTGGTCCAGGTCGCGACGCCCGAAATCCTCTACCGCTATCCGGCCGACGCCGAGCTGGCTCGGTTCGTCGGCGAAGCGGTGCTGCTCGATGGCGTGGTCTGTGGGCGGTTCGTTCGCTGCGCCCTCGGCACTCTTGCGCTCGGGGTTGCCGCTCCGGACGGTAAGGCCGAGGTGCTCTTGCGCCCTGAACAGATCAGGCTGTGTGATGAGCCGGCGCCGGACGGCGTGCGCGCCCACGTGCTTGACGTCACTTACTATGGCCATGATGCGAGCGTCAGCCTGGGTCTTGCCGGCGAAGATCGGACACTATTGGCACGCGTCTCCGGCTATGAAGCGCCTCGACCCGGCATCGATGTCGGACTCGTAGTCGAAGGCGCTGTCGTCGCGTATCCGCCGCAGCCGAAAGCCTAAGCCGCGACATTTTGTCCGAGAGCGGCCTGAAGGCGGACCTCCAGATCGCGGCTTGTGAACGGCTTCGCGAGGACCGCTTCGCCATCCAGCCGGTAGGCACCTGAGTGGCCGGTGATGAACAGCACGGGTAGGCCGGGGCGCTCGGCGCGCAGGGTCGCGGCGAGGCTCGGTCCGTCTCCGCCCGGCATGACCACGTCGGTCACCAGCACGTCGAAGCGCGGGCTCACCCGCGCGAGGCCGAGCGCCGCTTCCGCATCCGGCGCCTCAATCACAGTAAAGCCCAGCTCGCGCAGCAGCGCCGCGGTAACCGGGCGGCCTTGCTCGTCATCGTCAGCAAGCAGGACGGTACGGCCGGCGTGGATCGCCCGGCCTAGCGCGGCTTGATCGGGCATGCCCGCGTCTCGTGGCCCTGCCTCGGCGCGCGGAAGGCGGAGCGTCACGATGGTCCCGGCGCCAGGCCTACTGGCAATCAGCATTTCGCCACCGGATTGCTCGACGAAACCGCGGATCGAGGGAAGGCCAAGCCCGGTTCCCTTGCCGGGCGGCTTAGTGGTGAAGAACGGCTCAGTCGCGCGAGCCAGCACCTCGGCGGACATGCCGACGCCCGTGTCGGCCACGCTGATCGAGACGTAATCGCCATGTGCGGCCGTGTTGCGCGCCGCGATGGTCAGCGTGCCGCCATCGGGCATGGCATCCCGCGCATTCACCGCCAAGTTGAGCAGCGCCATCTCGAGGCGCTGCGGATCGGCCAGGACGGGCCAAACACCGGGCTCCGCCTCGAGAACGCAGGTGACGGTCGGGCCGACTGCGTGATGCGCCAGCGCTTCGACTTGGCCGAGGAGCGCGGCGGGATCGACCAGGATCGGCTGCAGCGCTTCGCGCCTGGCGAAGGCGAGCAACTGGCGCACGAGCGCCGCTGCCCGCTCGGCGCCCTTCTCGCCGAGGGCTACGAGACGGAGCAACGCTGGGTCGTCGGTTCTCCGACGAAGCAGTTCATAACTGCCGGAGACGGCAGCGAGGACATTGTTGAGGTCGTGCGCGACTCCCCCGGTTAGCTGGCCCAGTGCTTCTAGCTTCTGCGACTGCAGCAGCGCCGCCTGCGCCGCCTCCCGCCGTTCCATTTCGGCGGCAAGGTCGCTTGCAGCCTCCGTCAGCTCCTGCGTGCGGTCGGCGACCCGGCGCTCCAGGTCGGCGTTGGCCGCGGCGAGCGCCTGCTGGATCTCGCGCATGTCATGGATGTCGACGGCGGTGGCGACTGACAGCGTGCTGCGCCCCGGCTGGTCTGGCGTGTCGAGCGCGACGCCGTGCAGCCGGTGCCAGCGCCAGGCGCCATCGTGTCGGCACAGGCGCGCCTCCACGCCGAACACTGTGTCCCCTGCCCGCGCGCGCGAGGAAGCGGCACGCACCCGCTCGGCGTCGTCGGGGTGCACAAGTGCCATGCGCTCCTCGAACGTGCGGCCGACCTCCCGGCCCACGTATTCGGTGAAACGGCGGTTGTAGTACACGGCATTGCCGTCGCGCGTCGTCATCCAGGCGATCTGCGGCAGGCCGTCGAGCGCCTGCCGCAGCCGACGCTCATTGTCGCGTGCCTCCGCCTCCGCCTGCTTGCGGTCGGAGATGTCGTCGAGCGTGCTGATGAAATGCAGAGGGGCGCCATCTGCATCGCGCAGCACGGCGGCGGTGACCTTGACCCAGACGATGGAGCCGTCGCGGCGGATGTAGCGCTTCTCGATCACGATGCGGGGCACCTTGCCCTCGCGCAGCATCGCGACCAGGGCGACGTTCCCAGGCAGATCGTCGGGATGGGTGATATCGACGTAGCGCCGCCCGAGCAGCTCCTCCCGCGTGTAGCCGGTGATCGCGCAGAGCCGGTCGTTGACCCGCAGCCAGCGCCCGTCGAAGTCGAGATGGGCGATGCCGAGCGCCGCCTGATCGAACGTTGCGCGGTACAGTGCCTCCGAGGCGGCAAGCGCGGGCCCGGCGCCAGGATGCTTAGCGTCATCCGCCATGGAGCCGGGATATCCGCCCGCAACGGCGTTTGATCAAGCAGGAGTTTTGCGGCCGCGACGGTTCCTTTCCCCGCCGACATGCGGCCACGCGACGGAGGGCACGGCCCCATTTGCGGTTTAACAATCGGCGGCGAAGGATCCATTGCGTGAACCTTTTCCGATCGTTTATGCGTTAATCCAGCGTTAACCATAGCGGCGGTGATCGTTATGAAGACCGTTCTTCTCTCCAGCGTGGCTGCTGTCGCGGCCATTGCTCTTTTGGGAATGGCTTCAGCCCACGCGGTTTCGAGCCTCACCCTGACGACCTACACTTCGCCGTAAGCAATCCGGACGTGGAGCACGGGATCGACGGGTCGGTGGTACCTGGGCTCGTGAACCCGACCCTGACCGGTGGATTGCCGACCGTCTCTGCATTCGGCGCGAGCTACAGCGGACCGTCAGGCCCGATCACCGACGTTAATGGGGCCGGCCAGCTCCAATGGTGGACGCCGGGGGCGTTCACCTCCGGCCCGACCTCCGTGTCGGCGTCACTCCTTACTCCGGCCCGGCTTCTTCCCGATCATCCCGCCGGGGGTCACGGCGCCCAACAACGGTCCCCCCTTTGGCTATATGTCCGCGACCTTGGAGGGATCCTTCTCGATCCCGACCCCTGGCAGTGTGACGATCAATCTCGGCTCCGACGATGACGCCTGGATGTTCATCGATAACAACCTGGTCATCGCCAACGGCGGCGTGCACGCCGACATCGTCGCGCCGACCACGACGGCCCCGCTCTCGGCCGGCACCCACACGATCGACGTGTTCTTCGCCGATCGCCACACCGTCCAGGCTCGGTTGGACTTTAATGCTGATGTGACTTTCACCCCGGTCCCGGAGCCGATGGCGCTCGCGGTCCTTGGTTCGGGCCTGCTCGGTCTCGGCTTCGTGCGGCGGCGTTCGCGGCACGGCTGAGCTGATGGACTATAGACGAAGAGCCGCGCCCCTCGGGGCGCGGCTTTTCGTTTGCCGCTGGTCCTAAACCCCGGCGATCAGGCCGCCGAAACGCTCCCATGTCGTGCCGTTCCAACGCTCGAGCTGCATCGATTTGATCGGGCGGTGGTCGGCCTTGGAGGTCGAGATGGTGATGCCGGGTAGCAGCACGCCGATGTCGAGGTCGTGCAGATTCTCCGCCTGCGCCATCACGTTCGGCCGCGAGAAATTGCCGTCGCACTGCTTCAGCACCTGCACCATCGTCTTGCGTGATGCCGTAGCCGAAGACGTGCTGGGCGTCGCTCGGGTCGAATCCCGGCATCTGTTTCTTCATGAAGTCGCGAAACTCCTTCATCGCGGCGTCCTTGTCCCAGCCCGGATCGGTCGGGTCCTTGAGATAGCCCGTGGTGATGATGCCGACCCCGTTCTCCACCCCCGCAGGACGCATGACGCCGGCCACGGACACCGACACGTTGGTGAGGAAGAAGTGCGGCTTCCAGTCGAGGTCGTGCACCTTACGGATCGCCTGTGCGGCGAATTTCGGGATGGCGGCGACGAGTAGCGTGTTCGGCTCCCGCGCCCTGAAGGCTGGCGATCTGCGAGTCGATCGTTGGATCCGTCGTCTCGTAGCTCGCCGTCTTCACGACGACGCTGTCCCACTTGTCGCCCAGGATATCGCGCACGCCCGCCGGGTAGTCCTTTCCGAAATCATCATTTTGATACAGAATACCAAGCCGCGGCGACTTGAATTCGGCCAGCATGTACTTCGTGTAAATCTGCGCCTCAGTCCGGTAGCTCGGCTGCCAACCCATCGCCCACGGGTATTTCTTGTAGTCGCTCCATTTCGATGCGCCGGAGCCGACGAAGAGCTGCGGGACCTTGCGGCTCGTGCAGTACTCGACGATTGCGCTGTTGCAGGGCGTCCCGAGGTTCTGGAACAGGAAGGCGACATGCTCCTGCTCGACCAGCCGGCGGACGTCCTCGACCGTGCGCGGTGGGCTGTAGGCGTCGTCGAGCGAGATGAAGTCGATCTGTCGGCCCGCCGACCCCGCCGGCCCCATTGACCATCTTGAAATAGGCCGTCTCGGTCTTGCCGATGTTGCTGTAGGACGAGGCGGGGCCGCTGTACGGCATGGTGTTGCCGATCTTCAGGGTCGTCGCGGTGACGCCCGGCAGGTCCTCCGCCCGGGCGGCACGCAGCCCGCCTGACGCGATAGCGCCAAGCCCAGCGGCCATCGCCGCTCTACGCGTGATCATGCTTTGTTCTCCCGTTGATTGAACGCTCCCCGCCAGGGGCGGACCATTGCGGCCCGCCACCCGGCTCGCCGATCCTTCGCCCGGTTGGGGGCGATGCGCAAGCGGGATCAGCGGCCCGGAAACAGTGCCTCGCTCAATCGCGCTCGCGCCACGTCGAGATACACGGGATCGAGCTCGATCGCCGATCCCTCGCCCGCCCTCGGCCGCGGCGGCGAGCAACGTCGTGCCGGTGCCCATGAACGGGTCGAGCACGACCGGATCGCGCCGGCCATGCAGGCGGATGCACCAGCGCGGCAGCGCGAGCGGGAAGGTGCTCGGATGATGGAACTTGGCGGCCCGGGTCTGCACCGTCTCGTAGGGAATGAACCAGGTATCGCCGCGGCAGCGCAGGTCCTGTCGGATGGCCGCGCCGAGCGATGTTCGACTTGTCCTTGAACGGCACGCCGATGCCGAGCCGGTCGAGCCGCACGCCGCCGTCGAGTGTCAGATGGAACAGATGCTCGTGATTGCGGTGCAGGAAGCGCGCACCCTGGATCGGCTTGTAGTGGCCGACAAAGTCCTTGCCGATCGCGATCGATTTCACCCAGGCGATGTGGTTCTGCAGCGTGAACAGAGGGCGCAGGCGGACGATCAGCTCGAACGGGCAGCCACGGCGCCTTGGACGAGCCCGCGATGTTGAGGAAGAAGGAGGCGTCGGGCCGCATGACGCGCCGCAGCGCCTCGCCGACCCGCACGATCCAGCCGAGATAGTCCTGCTCCGGCCGGCGGTCGTGGTAGTCGCGATAGGCGACCCCGAGATTGTAGGGCGGCGAGGTGACGATCACGTCCACCGAGGCCGCCGGCAGGGTCGGCAGCACGTCGAGGCAGTCGCCCAGGATCAGCTGCTGGCCGGCGATGATCTCCGGTCTTGGCGATGCGACCGCATCCACGGAGGCGGGTCAGCCGCCGCGAACGCTGTTGAGGTGCCAGGCAGGGTCGCGCGCCGTCAGATCGCGCTCGAACGTCCAAATGTCGGTCAGCTCCGTCGTCGCCTCCGTGCCGGACACGATCTGGCCGGCCAAATCCTTGACCAGGCTGACCTGGTCGGAGACGAAGCGCACGGTGATGTCGGCGCGGCTGCCGGTGAGCGCCGCTTCCTCGATCGTGGCGGACTGGATCGGACTTGATCTCGCTGACCTGGACGTGGCCCGCCTGCTCGCGCGCGGCGATCGCGAGTTCGAAGGAACGGTAAACCTCGTCGGAGAGCAGATCGCGCAGCCGCACCCGGTCGCCTGCGGCGAAGGCGGCGACGATCATCCGGAAGGCGCTCTCGGCGCCGTCGAGGAAGCGCGTAGGGTCGAAATTGCGGTCGATGCTGCGCATTCGCGCGAGCGTCTGACCCGAGCGGCGTTCCCGCGTCTGGCAGCGGGCGGGCGGCGGCTGCGGGGGGCTCGGCGCGTCCTTCGATGATCGGACCGACCCGGTTGAGCGGCGACGGCGGGCGGCAGCGGCTGGCTCTCGAGCCCTGTCCGCCGGCCCAGGATGCTGCGCAGGCGCAGGACCAGGAAAACGGCGATCATCCCAAACAGAATCAGGTCGATCGGGAACCCGGAGCCGAAATCCATCATAAGCCTCCTTCGCCTACAGATAAGCGTGGTCCTGGCGACGGCACAATCTTTCCGGGCGACCGTTGGTATTGTAAGCGGCGGTCCATGATCCTGCTCCGTCACGGCCAGAGCGAGTTCAACCTCCACTTCACCGCGACCCGGAAGGACCCCGGGATCACCGATGCCAGGCTCACCGAGCTGGGGCATGCCCAGGCGGGGGCCGCGGCTCTCGCCCTCGCCGACGAAGGCATTAGGCGCATTATCGTCTCGCCCTTCACCCGAGCGCTGGAGACCGCCGCCCCGATCGCGACGGCGCTGCGTCTGCCCGTCATCGTCAATCCCCTCGTGCGCGAGCGCTGCGCCTTCGTGTGTGATATCGGAACCCCGCGCACCGAGCTCGGCTTCGTCTGGCCGGACCTCGACTTTGCCCATCTCGATGAGGTCTGGTGGGAGCCACGGCCGGAACCCGCCGCCGATGTCGAGGCGCGGGCGGCCCGCTTCCGGGCCGAGATGGCCGCCCTCCCTGACTGGGCGAACACGCTGGTGGTGACCCATTGGGGGTTCATCATGGCGATGACCGGCCTGTCGGTGCAGAACGGCACATGGATGCGCTACGACCCGACCGGCCCGGCCCCGGCCAGCATCCCCTGGAAGGTCTGAGCAACTTACCTTCATTGCGGCAACCCCTCCGATCCGGGAGCGTTCCCCGCCCGGCGCCGAGACGGAGAAAAGGATGCCGAAGCTGCGGGTGGCGATCGCCGGGGTGGGCAACTGCGCCTCCTCCCTCGTGCAGGGGGTGCATTTCTACGCCGACGCCGATCCGGCCGAGACGGTTCCAGGGCTGATGCATGTGGAACTCGGGGGCTACCATGTCCGCGACATTCACTTCTCGGCCGCTTTCGACGTGACTCAGCCAAAGGTCGGCCAGGATTTGGCGGATGCGATCGGCGCGGAGCCGAACAACACGCACGTCTTTACCCGCGTGCCGCCCATGGGGGTAACTGTGCAACGGGGTCCGACTCACGACGGCATCGGCCGCTACCTGGAACAGCGGCTGGTCGAATCCGCCGCGAAGCCGGTGAACGCCGCCGACGTGTTGCGGCGGAGCGAGACGGATGTACTGGTGTGCTACCTGCCCGTGGGCTCCGAGCAAGGAGTACAATTCTATGCCGAGGCGGCGCTGCAAGCGGGCTGCGCCTTCGTGAACTGTATTCCGGTCTTTATTGCCTCCGATCCCGAATGGCGGGAGCGCTTCGGTGCACGGGGCCTGCCGATCATCGGCGATGATGTCAAAAGCCAGGTCGGCGCGACCATCGTTCACCGGATGCTGACCGGCCTTTTCCGTGAGCGCGGGGTGCGGGTCGATCGCACCTATCAGCTCAATTTCGGCGGCAACACCGACTTCCAGAACATGTTGGAGCGCGAACGCCTGGAATCGAAAAAGCTGTCGAAGACACGTGCTGTGACAAGTGAGCTGGGTGTGCCGTTGCCAGCCGATGCGGTGCATGTCGGCCCAAGCGATTACGTCGAATGGCTCAGCGACCGGAAGTGGTGCTACATAAGGATGGAAGGGACCACGTTCGGCGGGGTGCCGCTCTCCTGTGAGCTGAAGCTTGAAGTATGGGACAGCCCGAACTCGGCGGGCGTGGTGATCGATGCGGTGCGGCTCGCGAAGCTGGCGCTCGATCGCGGGATTGGCGGGGCGCTTATGGGTCCGTGTGCCGCCCTGATGAAGAGCCCGCCCGAGCAGTTCCACGACTACGATGCGAGCGCGATGACGGAGGCGTTCATCGCCGGTACCGCCGGGTCGGCGTAATGGCGGCGGCGACGCGGATCCTGCTGGTCCGCCATGCCGATTACGATCTGCTCGAGCAGGGTATTCTGGCCGGCCGTATGTCAGGCTGGGGTTTGAACGAGCACGGCCGGGCGCAATCCTTGGCCCTTGGACGGGCGCTTGCTTGCCGAACGTTGGCTGCGGTCGTGGCGAGTCCGCTCGAACGTGCGCAGGAGACGGCACGGGCCATCGCTGCTCCGCACCATCTGGAGGTCCAGACCGAGCCCGGCCTGGACGAGGTCGACTTCGGGGGATGGACCGGCTGCAGCTTCGCGGAGATGCACCAGGACTTTGCCTGGCAGGCCTTCAACAGGTTCCGCAGTGTCGCCGCGCCTCCCGGCGGGGAGACGATGCTCACGGTCCAGGTACGCGTGCTCGCCACCTTGATGGCGTTGCGCGACCGCTTTCCGAACGCCGAGGTGGCGGCGGTCACCCATGCCGATGTAATCAAGGCGGTGCTCGCTCATGCGCTCGGCATGCCGTTGGACCTGTTTCAACGCCTCGTGATCGCGCCGGGTTCGCGCAGCATCCTCGTCCTCGGCGAGGACTTCCTGCGGATCGAGGGGGTGAACCTGCCGGCGTGACGGCGTCAGCCCGCTTCCAGTACCGCCATCGCCTGCTCCGAGTTCGGCCAGGATCTCCACCAGCCGCACGCGGTCGGCGAGCGTCTGACCGGTGTCGCGTGAGAGTGCCTCCACCTGTCCGGCGGCGGAGCGAAGGGCGTCGTCGTATGCTGATCCGCCGCCCAATTGCCGCGCCGCGTGCTCGAAGTGGCGAAGATCGCGGGCCGCGCGTTCGAGCTCGATTGCTTGCGCGGCGGTCGGCGTGCCTGCCCGGCCATTCGCCAGGATGCGGAGCGGCGCGAGCAGGCCGCTCTTCAGCGCGTCCGAGAAGCGAGCGCGGCAGCGTTCGTCGAGATCAGCGCGATTGTCGGTTAGCCGCTCTCGCCGGCCCGGCCCCGCCTCGCGGATCAGTGCCTTCAACAATCCCGCAGCCGCCTGGATGGAGCGGGCCGCGTCTGCGAGCGGCGCGGTGGCGACGTCGGCTGCGGTCGTGCTCTCCAGGTTGCCGACCACGGCGCCCAGCGCCAGATCGGTCGCGATGCGGGCCGAGACCGAGTCCTGACGGTGCAGCGCGGTCAGCGCTGCGAGGATCGCGCCGCTCATCGACGGGAAGCGGGCGAGCAGCACGGCGCCGAGCATCCCGCAGGCGCCGCTGCCCAGCGGCAGCGCGACACCCAGCACGCCCTGCAACGCCGCCCCGGTTGGGGGCGGCTCGTGCGGAGGACGGCACAGCCAGGCGCCGATCTCGGCGGCGGTCACTAATACAGCTGCGACGGCGCGGCGCATCGGCGCGAAAGCCCGCTCCGGCAGCCCCGCTTCGATCCAGCCGGGCGGCATCCTGGCGTCGCGAACAATCGAGGCTGCCGGCTTCCACAGCCGCGCACCCAACTCGTGTACCCGCGCCGGATTCCCGCCCGGCAGGCGCGCGATGGCGATCTCGATGGAGGCGACGGCGGTTCCAAGACCGGCGCGGACCAATGCCTCGATCGATGGCAGCGCGCTGCGCGGGACGGTGCAAGTCTGCCCGCGCCATGCCTCGGCCGGCACGATCACCGGGTCGAGCGGAGTGAACAGCACGCGACCGAAGCGCGGCTTGCGAGCGGGGCGAAGGACACTCAGGCGAGAACGGAGAGGCGCGACTAGGGCGTCCGCGTCGCCCCGGATCGCCATCGCGTCGACCAGCGCGACGATCCGCGCCACTTGTTCGTCAGGGGCGTGGGCGAGCTGCTCGACGATTTGCCGGACCGGATCACGCACGCGCTTCCTGCCCCGTCATCCGACTAGACTTCCATGGCACGCAGAGCCTCGTTGCGCTCGATGCGCTCGAACAGGGAGCCGATCCGCGCGTCTTCGTGTTGCCGACCCGGCTCACGGGGTCGCCAAGGGGCGTCGACCGCCACGGGCGCGCCGATCCACTCTGCGGTCTCCCGCGGCAGCACCGGCAGCAACTGGACGATCTCGGCGAGCGCGGCATGTCGGGCGGAGTTGCCCTCGGCGTAGTTCCAGATGCCGCAGAGTCGGTCCCAGCCGTCGAGGAGCCAGTCAGGACGCGCGAGCCTGCTGTTGAGCGCCGCCGAGGCGCCGGTCCGGCCGCGCATGAGCCGGGCCATGTCCTCGGTGATCCCACGCGCATCGGCCAGCATGCGTCCGGCGCAGCTCAGGGTCATGTCGGCGAGGGCGGCGATCGTTTCGGCGTGTGTGGCGCTTTCGCCCCTATGCTCCGCACCCCACGCGCTCGTCTCGACGCGGAGCCGCGCGAGCGCGTCGATCCCCCGAGGGATGCGCGGCGCGGGTGTCTGATCGGGCATCCCGATCGCGGCGAAGCAAACCGCAAGGTCCTCCAGTGTCGTCGCAACCGCGACCGGAGACCGGCCGAGCTTTGGCCCGATCCGCGCGAGCGCGCGTCTGGCGCGGAGCTCGAGTTCGGCGGAACGGCTTCGCTCGGTTCCCAAGTCGGCGAGTTCCGCCGGCTCGACCTGCGCGATCAGCGCGAGCAGCAGATGGAAGTTCGTGACGATGCGATCCCGCTGGTCCGTCAGGGCGGCCATGTGCGCTGCAGCCGTGGCCTCGCGCCCCGCCATCCCCTCCGCTGCCACGTCGCGCGCGACCGCGCGGACCGCACCGGGGGAGAGGGCAGGCAGGGCGCCAATCCGTTGACCGAGCAAAATATCGTGCACGGTCGGCCGGCAAAGCTCGGAAACCCCGGCCCAGGGGAGCACGTAGACGCCGCGTCCACCGGCCGGGTTCGCGGCGACGATCTCGAGCTGGCCGCGAGCCGTCAGGCGCAGTCGCGCCCCCAACAAGGCCGGGGTCGTGAACGGCGCCGCCACCCCACGCTCCCGGAAGGTTGCTGGGTGGTAGGCCTGCACCACCGGGAGCGAGGGCGGCGCGGCGGGGAGGGCAGCGGCCTCGGCTGGCATCGCGCCAGTGTCGGGCCGGTTGGTGAAGGAAGGCTTACGACCGCGGCACGGCCCTTTACTGCCGAGTTATCCGACGCGGCTTATGCGTCCGGTCTGCTGGTCGATCGAGAATTTCGCGATCACAGTGCCATCCGGCGCCGTGTAGGCGAAGGTCACCTGATGGTTCGCCCCGGCCTCGACCTGGCCCACCTTCCAGTCATGCTGGCCATTCATCAGCAGGATGCCCTGCGCGATCGTCTGCACGTCGGCCGTGGTGAGGTGCTTGTCGGCCTGGTGAGCGAACAGGGCGAATGTACCCGGTTCGAACGGCATCGCGCGGCGGTGCCAGTCGGCGCGCTCTGGGCCGTGACCGCCGCGATGGTGCCACCAGCCCATTCCCATGTACCCATTCCCATTCGGGATGCGGCGGGGGCGGGGGCGCGGGCGGCGTCGCGTCGGTCATGGCCGGGCGCGCTGGTGGCGGAGGTGCCGACCGGACCCCCGACTGGGCAAAGGCGACCCCGCCGGCGGCGAGGGTCAAGCCGGCGGCGGCGAACATCAGGGGCTTGCGCATTGGGTGCTGTCTCCTTGGGGCCAAGTTGGACGCACTCCACATGGCCCGCCCGATTCTCCGCGGTTTGTCGCCGGCGCGACGAATTGCGACGGAGTGCAACACACCCTCACGCTCGCGCATCGGTCCGCCTATTCTCTGCTTATGGAGCAGACTCCGCACATCCTCATCGTCGATGACGACCGGGAGATCCGCGACCTGCTCGGCAAGTTCCTCGAGCGCCACCAGCTCCGGGTCACGGCGGCGCGCGATGGGCGGGAGGCGCGGCGCGCCTGGACGGCCGGACACTACCATCTCGTCGTGCTCGACCTCATGCTTCCCGGCGAAAGCGGGCTCGACCTCGCGCGCTGGATGCGCGCACAGTCGGACGTGCCGATCGTCATGCTGACCGCAATGGCCGAGGAAACCGACCGCATCATCGGGCTGGAGCTCGGGGCGGACGACTACCTGCCGAAGCCGTTCAACCCTCGCGAGCTGCTGGCGCGCATCCGTGCGGTGCTCCGCCGGGCCGGCGACCAAGCCGAGCGCCGGACGGAGTTGCCTGGACGCAGTCTGCGCTTCGCGGGCTGGACGCTCGATCCCGGGAGGCGCCGCCTGCTCAATCCGGACGGGGCGGAGGTCGCGCTGACCGGCGGCGAATACGACCTGCTGGTGGCGTTGCTTGACCGGCCCAACCGGGTGCTGACGCGCGACATGCTGCTCGACCTGCTGCGTGGGCGCCAGGCCGGGCCGTTCGACCGGGCGATCGACGTCGCCATCAGCCGGCTGCGCCGCAAGCTCGAGGATGACGGGCGCAACTCCCAGCTCATCAAGACCGTGCGGGGCGGCGGCTACGTGCTGGCGACCACCGTCGAACGTCTCTGATATGCGGCTGCGCCTATGGCCGCGCAGCCTGGCGGCGCGCACGGCGGTCGTGTTGTTGCTCGGCCTCGCCGTGGTGCAGGCCCTCGGTCTTACGATCCATGCGTTCGATCGACTGGACGTGCAGCGCCTTGCACAAGCGCGCACTGCGGCGGAGCGGGTGATGGGCCTTTATCGGGCGGTGGTCCTGACCGCCCCGGAACAGCGGGCAGCATTGCTGCACGACCTCCCGGTGCCCCGCGGCCTTGACGGCGAACTCTCCGACGGGCCGCCCATCACGCAGCTGCCGGACACCAACTTCGCCGAGCACCGGTTGCTGCGTGTCAGCATGAACCTAGTGCCGATGCCGCCCCGGTTTCGCCCGCGGCAGATCGAGATCCGCGGCGGGCCGCCGGCGCCCACGGTCGTCATCGGGCTGCGGCTGCCCGACGGGGAGTGGCTGAACATCACTGCCCCGATGCCGCCGCCGCGGCCGTGGCATTCGCCCACCTTCCTGATTGCGTTCCTTTTGATGACGGTGGTCGCCGCGATCCTGACCTTGTGGGCGGTGCGCCGGCTGACCGCGCCCGTCCGCACGCTCGCCGCCGCCGCCGAGGCGCTGGGCCGCGACGTGAACGCTGCGCCGCTCCCGGAGGACGGCCCCTCGGAGGTCGCGACCGCCTCGGCGGCGTTCAACACAATGGCCGCGCGCATCCGCCGTTTCGTCGCCGACCGCACCGAGCTGCTGACCGCGATCGGCCACGATCTGCGCACGCCGATCACCCGCCTGAAACTGCGCACCGAGTTCATCGAGGACGACGAGCAGCGCCGCAAGATGCTTGCCGATCTTGAGGAGCTGGAGGCGATGGTCTCGGCGACCTTGGCGTTCGGCCGCGACGCCAAGGGGAGCGAGCCGGTCACCGCGCTCGACCTGCCGGAACTGCTGCGCACGGTGCTCGACGAAGCAGGTGATGCGCGTCCGGAGGCGGCCGACAGCCTCGCTTATGAGGGGCCGTCGCATCTCGTCGTGCGGGCCCGCCCGCTCGGCCTTAAGCGCGCCTTCGCCAATCTCGTCGCCAATGCGGTGAACTACGCCGGCGGCGCGCGCGTGCGGCTCAATCCGGTGATGGACGGGATGCTGACGGTGGAGGTGGAGGATGATGGTCCCGGCATCCCGGCTGGCGAGCTGAAGCGTGTCTTCGAGCCGTTCCATCGCGGCGAGCCGAGCCGCAGCCGCGAGACGGGTGGCGTCGGGCTCGGCCTGCCGATCGCGCGCAACATCCTGCGCGCGCATGGCGGGGACGTGACGCTAGCGAATCGCCCGACCGGCGGGCTGCGCGCGGTCGCGACGCTGCCCGCGTGAAGGTCATCGAGGTCACCAATGTCGACTTCTCGCTGCGGCACTTCCTGCTGCCGCTGATGCGCGCCATCCGCGCGCGTGGCCACCAGGTCATCGGCGCCTGCGCCGAGGGTGCGCTGCTCGACGGGGTGCGCGAGGAGGGGTTTCGTGTCATCGGATTACCGTTGGAGCGGACCATGTCGGTGACCGCCCATTGGCGGGCGTTTCAAGCCATGGTCGCGCTGTTCCGCGCCGAGAAGCCCGATCTCGTGCACGCGCACATGCCGATCAGCGGCTTCCTTGCCCGCATCGCCGCGCGCACCGCCGGCGTGCCGTGCATCGCCTATACCGGGCACGGCTTCTGGTTCAACGTCCCTGGCGCCGTGCCGCGGCGGGCTGCCGGGCTCGCCATGGAGTGGCTCGGCGGCCGGGTGACCGATGTGTACATGACTGTCTCGGCCAAGGAGGCAGCGGATGCCCGCCGGCTCGGGATCAACGCACGGGCGGTCGGGGTCGGCAACGGGCGCGATCCCACGATCTTCCGCCCGGATCCCGCAGCGCGGGCGCGCGTTCGCGCAGAACTCGGCGTCGCCGACGAACAGGTGGTCGCGCTCGCCGTTTCGCGCCTCGTGCGCCCCAAGGGCTATCCCGAACTGGCCGAGGCGATGCGCGATGCGGAGGATGTGGAACTCTGGGTCGCCGGAGAGCGGCTCGAGAGTGATCGCGGTGACGACATGGCCGCGCTGCTCGCCGGCAGCGGTCTCGGCGACCGTCTCCGGATGCTGGGCTATCGCGAGGACGTCCCGGCGCTGCTCGCTGCATCGGACATTTTCGTGCTGCCGAGCTACACCGAGGCACTTCCGATGACGGTGATCGAGGGGATGCTGGCCGGCCTCCCGGTGATCGCAAGCGACATCCCGGGTCCGCGCGAGCAGGTCCTGGAGGGCAAGACTGGCCTGCTGGTCCGACCGCGCGAAGTCGCTCCGCTCAGCGACGCGCTGCGGCGCCTTGCCGGCGATCCGGCGCTGCGCGGGCGCATGGGCACGGCGGGACGTGCCAGGGCCCTCGAACTCTATGACGAATTCGAAGGTGCTTGCGCGGACGCTGGACCTTCTGGGGCTGTAGCGTTACGTGGCCGCCATGCCCGACATTGCCTCCATCCGCCGCGCACTGATCTCCGTTTCCGACAAGGCCGGCCTTGTCCCCTTCGCCCAGGCCCTGGCCGCGCTTGGTGTGCAAATTCTCTCCACCGGAGGTTCGGCGCGCACGCTGCGCGGGGCTGGAATTGCGGTGACCGAGGTTTCCGAGCACACCGGCTTTCCGGAGATCCTGGACGGGCGGGTGAAGACGCTGGTGCCGCAGATCCACGGGGGCATCCTCGGCCGGCGGGACCTTCCCGAGCATGTGGCGCAGATGGAGGCGCACGCGATTGCGCCGATCGACCTCGTCGCAGTCAATCTCTACCCGTTCGAGGCGACAGTCGCCGCCGGCGCACCCGCGGAAGACTGCGTCGAGAACATTGACATCGGTGGCCCTGCGCTGATCCGTGCAGCCGCCAAGAACCACGACTTCGTCGTGGTGGTGGTTGAGCCCGGCCAGTACCAGTCCGTGCTGGACGAACTAGAGAAGCATGGGGGCACGACGCTCGACCTGCGTCGCCGCTTTGCGGGCGCGGCCTACGCGCGTACCGCCGCGTACGATGCGGCCGTGGCGGCATGGTTCGCCGAGCGTGAGCAGGAGGAATTTCCGCCGCGCCTGACGCTCTCCGGCACGTTGCGGCAGACGCTCCGCTATGGAGAAAATCCCCATCAGGTGGCGGCCTTCTATGTAACTGGCACGCGGCCGGGCGTCGCCACCGCGACACAGGCTCAGGGCAAGGAGCTGTCCTACAACAATCTCAACGACACCGACGCTGCGTTCGAGTGTGTCGCCGAGTTCAACGAGCCGGCGGTGGCGATCGTCAAGCACGCCAACCCCTGCGGCGTGGCGCTGGGCGCTACGCTCGGCGAGGCATGGGAGAAGGCGCTGCGCTGCGATCCGGTCTCCGCCTATGGCGGCATCGTCGCGCTCAACCGCCCGGTCGACGGGGCGGCGGCGGAGCGGATCGCTTCGATCTTCACCGAGGTGATCGTCGCGCCCGACGCGAATGCCGACGCGCGCGCCGTGCTTGCCCGGAAGAAGAATCTGCGCCTGCTATTGACCGGGGGACTTCCCGATCCGGCGGCGCCCGGCAAGATGGTGCGCAGCGTCGCCGGCGGGTTCCTCGTGCAGACCCGCGATGCGGGGCGGATCACGGCGGAGGCGCTCAAGGTGGTGACGAGGCGTTCGCCCACCGACCGCGAGCTGGCCGATCTCATGTTCGCCTTCCGTGTCTGCAAGCACGTGAAGTCGAACGCGATCGTGTACGCCAAAGACGGCGCGACGGTCGGCATCGGCGCCGGACAGATGAGCCGGGTTGATTCGGCGCGCATCGCCGCGTTCAAGAGCGAGGAGGCGGCGAAGGCCGCCGGGATCGCAGAGACGCTGGCCTGTGGCAGCGTCGTCGCCTCCGACGCCTTCTTCCCCTTCGCCGACGGGCTGGAGGCTGTGGTCGCGGCGGGTGCGACGGCGGTGATCCAGCCGGGTGGCTCCATTCGCGATGCCGACGTCATCGCCGCTGCCGACGCCGCGGGTGTAGCGATGGTGTTTACCGGGATGCGTCACTTCCGGCATTGACTCTGCGATGACAACCCTCATCTGGCTCCCGCCCGACCCCGATTTCCGCCCCCGGCTGCGCGCGTTTCGCGCCGACCCCGCCTCCGCGTGGGGTCATGCGGTGCGGCTCGCCAACGCCCGGCTCGACTTCGTCCTGACCAACGCACTCGACGAGGCGGTTCGGCGCCGCTTCCCCGCGTCACCCGCCGAGATTACCGGGGAACCGGTCCGCCTCGCCCTGCTCGGTTCCGCGACCATGGCGCATCTGCACGCGGGAATCCGCGTCGGCGGACTGCGGCGCGGCCTGTGGATCGAGACCTACGAGAACGAATACGGGCAGTACCGCCAGGAACTGGCGGAGCCCGAGTCGGGGCTGCACGCTTTCGCACCCACCGCGATCCTGCTCGCCTTGGATGCGCATTATCTCGCCGCCGGCGTCACCGCCGCGATGAACGAGGCAGACGCCGAAGCCGCGCTCGCGGAGGTCGCCGGCACCATCCGGGACACGTGGTGGCTCGCGCGCCGATCCTTCGCATGCCCGCTGATCCAGCAGACCGCGCTGCCGGTGCATCTGCCGGTGCTCGGCTCGAACGAGCAGCGGCTCCCCGGCTCGCGCGCCCGCTTCGTCGCCCGGCTGAACGAGGCGCTGCGCGCGATGGCGGAGCAGGAGGGCGTCGACCTGCTTGCGCTCGACACTCGCGCCGCGCTCGACGGCATCGCTGCGTGGCACGATCCCGGCCTGTGGCATCGCTCGAAGCAGGAGGTCACGCCGCTCGCTGCGCCGATGTATGGCGACCTCGTCGCCCGCCTGCTCGGCGCGAAGCAGGGGCGGTCGGCGAAGTGCCTCGTGCTCGATCTCGACAACACGTTGTGGGGCGGCGTGATCGGCGATGACGGGCTGGAGGGAATCGTGGTCGGCCAGGGCTCCCCGCTCGGCGAGGCGTACGTCGCGTTCCAGGAATATTGCCGGGAACTAGCGCGCCGCGGCGTGATCCTTGCCGTCTGCTCCAAGAACGATGAAGCGAACGCGCTCGAGCCGTTCGACCACCATCCGGAAATGGTGCTGAAGCGGCCGGACATCGCCTGCTTCGTCGCCAACTGGACCGACAAGGCGGCCAATATCCGCCAGATCGCGCACGAGCTGAACATCGGCCTCGATTTGTTGGTGTTCGTCGACGACAGCCCGTTCGAGCGCAACCTCGTGCGACAGGAGCTACCGATGGTCGCGGTGCCGGAGGTGGGCGAGGACCCGGCAGGCTACGCGCGCACTCTCGCCGATGCCGGCTATTTCGAGGCGCTGTCGGTTACCGAGGAGGACCGCGACCGCACCGCGCAGTATCAGGGGAACCGCGCGCGGAAGGCGCTGAAGGGCTCCTCGACCGACCTCGATTCCTACCTGCGCGGGCTGGAGATGACGCTGATCGCGCGGCGCTTCGATCGGATGGGGCTGAAGCGAATCGTCCAGCTCATTAACAAGTCGAACCAGTTCAACCTGACGACGCGGCGCTACACCGACGAGGACGTCATCGCGGTGATGGAGGACCCGGCGGCGTTCGGGTTGCAGCTACGCCTCGCCGACCGGTTCGGCGACAACGGCGTGATCGCGATCGTCATCGGCCGCCGGCAGGCGGATGGCGATCTTCTTATCGACACCTGGCTGATGAGCTGCCGCGTGCTGGGCCGGCAGGTCGAGCCGACGACGCTGAACCTGATCGTCGCCGAGGCGACGCGGTTGGGTGCGTGTCGCCTGATCGGCGAGTACATTCCGACCAAGAAGAACGCGATGGTGAAGGATCACTACGCGAAGCTCGGCTTCACCGTCGTCGAGACGACCAAGGACGTGGCCACCCGCGCCATTCTCGACCTCGCCGGTTTCAGCCCGGCGCGCACATTCATCCACGTCACGGAGGGCTGACAGGTGCCGACAGAGGCCGAGATCACGACCGCGCTCACCGAAATCTTTCGCGACGTGTTCAGCCGCGACGACATGGAGCTGACCCCGTTGCTGTGCGCCCATGACGTGGAGGGATGGGATTCGTTCAAGCAGATCGAGATCATTATCGCGACCGAGGAGCGCTTCCGCATCAAGATGACGACGCGCGAGCTCGACAGCCTGCGCAACGTCGGCGACCTGGTGCGCGTGGTGGCGGCGAGGGCGCGGGGTTAGCGCAGCCTCAATCGTTCATCGACTGCAGCGCGCCGAATCCCACGTTGAGCGCGCCGAGCTGGAGCTGCATGCCGTTCGCCGTCGTGTTCTGCGTGCCGGTCACGGTGCCGCCGACGGTGAAGGGGATCGCCGCGGCGGAGCCGCCGGTGCTCGACGCGCCCTCGACCGCGATGTTGTAGGCGCCGTCGGGCAGCTTGGCCCCCGAGTTGCTGGTGCCATCCCAAGTCCAGCTGTTCGAGCCCGGCTGCGATGTCAGGCTCGCCGTACGTATGATGTTGCCGCTCGAATCGGCGATCGCGATGGCGACCGGCTGCGATGTGGTCGTCGTGTACCGCACGGAGCCGCTGCCGTTCTGCAGCGGAATCTGATTGGACTGCACCTGGACCTGTTTGCCGGTGAGCGACGCGCCCTGCATGACCTGGCCAGCCTGGGTGAGCTGGATCAGGCTGGTCAGGCTGCTGTTGGTGTTGATCTGCTGCTCGACGCCGGAGAAAGCGACCAGCTCCTGGGTGAACTGGTTGCCGTCCATAGGGCTCGACGGATCCTGGTTCTGGAGCTGCGTCATCAGCATGTTCAGGAAGTCGCCGAAATTGCTGGACAGCCCCGTCAGCGCATTCTGGCTGGTCTGGGCGGATGTGGCGGTGCTCGTCGCCGAGGCTGTGTTGGCGGCGGTCGCGGATGCTTTCGCTGCCTGCGCGGCGGCGGCGAGCGCGGTCTGCTGGGCAGCGACGGATGCGAGGCTCATGCTGTGTCTCCGTTAGGTCATGCGGTGATGTCGAGGGCCGTGCGCGCGATTCGCGCGGCGACGGGGAGGGCGCGAAGAATGCCGTCAAACCCGCTGGACCCGGCATCGGGGCCGCGCGGGCCGAATGGACGCATGTACGGGCCACGCTGCCCGTCGCCCTGTGGGCTGGCCTGCTGCCCCCCGGGCTGGCCCAGATGCATGCTCAGGCTGCGCCCGTCCGCCGGTACTCCGGCATTGTTCAGCGCCGTGTGCAGCGCCGACTCGTCCTGATGGAGAAGGGCGAGCGTAGCGGGGCGCTCGGCGGTGATCTCTACATGCGTGCTCGCGTCCGGGGCGCGGACGACATGGATCTCGAGCTGCCCGAGATCGGGCGGCTCGAGATGCAGCACGAGCTGATGGCTGCCCGTCGGCCCGGTCGCGAGCGAGACCACGACCGGCGCGGCCTGCGCCGCAGGCGTCGCCGGTGTGGAAGGGGCGTGGGCGGGCGCGCTCGCCGGCACGACGGGTGCGGGCAGCACCGTCGGGGTGGCGGGTGGCGCGGTCACGACCGGCCCGGTCAGCGCCGTGGCTGCCTCCGGTCCGGGCGTCGGCATCGCCGATGAAGGGGTCGCTGGCGTGACCGGCTGAGCCGCTGGCAATAGTGGGAGAAGCGGCGCGACAACCGATTTCTGGCCCCGCGCGGTCGCCTCAGATGATGCGAGGGCGCGATCTCCACCGGAGGGGCTGGCAGCCTGGGTCGGCGGAGTTGCCGGGAACGTCGAAGCGACCGGCGACATCGGGGCCGGCGCTGGCGCGGCGGCCGGCCCAGGGACCGCGGTGGGCGGTATCGGTGTCGATACGGAGGACGTGGTGTCACGCGTCGCGTGGGAGACCTCACCCTTCTTGGCCGGATGTGCAGGATTGGCTGGGTAGCGTGGTGCGATGGGGCTGCTGGAGAGCGGCGTCGTCGGCTCAGCGAAGAGCAGTGCCGCGGGGAGCATATTGTCCGGTGTTTGCGCCGACCGCGGATCCGGCTGCGTCGCCACCGCCTCGTCATCTGGCGGTGGCGAGTTGTCGGGAGCGGCGGGCGGGTCAGCCGGTTCCTGCGGGCCGCTTGGAGTGGGGCTTCCTGAAGGCGGGCAGACGGTCGCCTTCGGTTCCCGTGCGAGCGTCGCCCGCAGACTTGGCGCCTTCGCTGATGGCAGGGCGTTGCCAGCTGGCGTTGCGTTGCTGGCCGCCGGCATCACCGCCGCTGGAACGCTGGGCGAGGAAGTGCTCGCGAGCAGGGTCGCGAGCGCGTCGGGAAAGTCGCCGCCCTGGGGCCGCGCCGGCCCAGCCGGCACGGGTCGTGCATCGGCTTGTGCGCTTGGCGCGGCGGTGTCGGATCCGATGGGAGGCGTGGTGTTCACGTCCGGTGTGAATGCAACCCGCGGACCAGTCTGCCCCTGAGGCGATCGGCATGATCCGGGCAAAATCTGCCGGGTCGTTCATGCCGAACCGGGCCTCGATGGGTCGGCCAAAGCCTTGCGCCCCGTCGATACGCTGCTTGGCACGGTTCCTGCGTATGCCCGTTGCGCGGTGGTCTAGGGCCGCGACGGAGCAGAGCATGTCACTTTTCAGCGCCCTCAACACCGCCGTCAGCGGACTGACCGCGCAGTCCGCAGCGTTCGGCAACATCAGCGACAACGTTGCCAACAGCCAGACCGTTGGCTACAAGGCGGTCGATACCAGCTTCCTCGACTATCTGACGACAAGCAACGCGGAGCAGAACGAGCCAGGCTCCGTCGCCACGCGCCCCGATTACACGAATAGCGTGCAGGGGACGGTATCGCAGAGCGATGATCCGACCGCGCTCGCGATCTCCGGCCAGGGTTTCTTCGCCGTCTCCCAGGTCAACGGCACGGTCAGCGGGGGCGGCGCACCGACATTCGCCCCGCAGTCGCTTTATACGCGCGCGGGCGACTTCCAGCTCGACCAGAACGGCTACCTGGTGAACAGCGCGGGCAATTACCTGCAAGGCTGGACCGTCGATCCCGCGACCGGCATCGTCAACCAGTCGGGCCTGTCGCCGATCCAGATCAACCGTGGCCGCTTCAACCCGATCGCGTCGAGCGAGATCGACTTGTCAGCCAACCTGCCGAACGGCGGCGTGACGCCCGCATCGTCGCAGGTCGATATCTACGATGCCACCGGCAACCAGCATGCGCTTACGGTTACCTGGACGCCGAGCGGGGCGAATGCGTGGACGGTCGCGCTCAGCTCGCCCGATACCGCGCCCAACACGATCGGCAGCGCGACGGTGAATTTCGGCACCAACGGAATGCCCGCGGGCACGATCGGATCCTTTACCGGCCCGAGCGGGCTGACCCCGTCGGCCTTTAGCGCCGGCGGCCCCGCGGACCTGACCTTCACCGCCGATTTCGGTGGTGGACCGCAGACCGTGAAGTTCAGCCTGGGCGACTACGGCTCCTCGAGCGGCGTCACGCAGTTCGGCAGTGGCGCCTACACGGTCAGCAACGTCAGCCAGAACGGGGTCGCCGCCGGCAACTTCACCGGGATCAGCATGACGAGCACCGGCAACGTGGTTGCCGATTACGACAACGGCCAGACGCAGATCGTTGCGCAAGTCCCGGTCATCACCTTCGCCAACCCCAACGCGCTGCAGCGCCAGAACGGACAGGCGTTCAGCGCGACGACGCAGTCTGGAACCGCTCTCGCCCAGTCGCAGGGCGCGAACGGCGCCGGCAGCCTCGTTACCGGCTCGGTAGAGAGCTCCAATGTCGATATCGCGAACGAGTTCAGCAAGCTGATCGTCGCTCAGGAGGCCTACAGCGCCAACGCCAAGATGATCACGACCGGAGACACCATGCTCCAGGTCACCATCAACATGAAGACCTGATCCCATGAGCCTGAACGCTGCCCTTTCGATCGCCGACAGCGGCCTCGCCGCGATCAACGTTCAGCTCGGCCTCGCTTCGCACAACGTCGCCAATGCGAGCACGCCGAGCTACGCTACCGAGAGCGCCGGCACCGAGAGCGTCTCGGTCGGCGGCGTCGGGATGGGCGTCCGCACCGCGCCGGCGACGCGTGCCGTCGACCAGGCGCTGCAAGGCGAGCTTCTGCGCCAGAACGCGACGACGTCCGGGCTGAGCACCACGTCCGCCGCCATGAGCGCAATCGACGCGGTGCAGGGTACGCCCGGGCAAGGCCAGGATCTCGCAAGCCTGCTCGGCAACGTGGAGGATGCGTTCTCCACGTTGCTGAACGATCCCGGCGACGCCACCCAGCAATCCGCGGTCGTTTCCGCCGCGACCACCCTGGCGTCCGGGATCAACGCGCTGAGTAATACCTACGTAGCGCAACGGCAGAACGCGCAGAACGCGATTGTCACCGAGGTGGGCACGATCAATGCCGCTCTCGCGACCATCGGCTCGCTGTCCGACAAGATCATCGCCGGCAGGGCGCAAGGGCAGAGTACCGCCGATCTGGAGAACCAGCGTGACGGCACCATCGCCTCGCTCTCGCAGATCGTGGGCGTGAATGTGCTGCAGCAGGCGAACGGCGACGTGCTGCTGACGACCACGAACGGCGTCACCCTGCCGATCCATGGACCGGCGAGCCCGCTGTCGACCTCCGGCGTGACCGTTTCAGCAGGAGCGTCCTACCCGGGCGGCGGCATCCCGGCAATTACGCTGGGTGGAGTCGACGTGACGGCGGGTCTGCAGGGGGGGCAGATCGGCGCCAATATCACGCTGCGCGACGCTACCCTGCCGACCTACCAGGCGGAGCTCGACGAGTTCTCCCAGAACCTTGCGGCCGGATTCGCCACGCAAGGCCTGCCGCTGTTCACCGATGCATCGAGCACGGTGCCGGGAGGCGGCGGCGCGCCGGTGCAGTCGGGTTACGTCGGCTTTGCCGCGCAGGTACAAGTCAATCCCACCGTCGCCACCAACCCGAGCGCGGTGCGCGACGGCCTGCCGTCAGTCAATGTGGATGCTCTCGCGGGATTTCCCAACGTGATCGAGGCGGTGCTCGACAACGTGCTCGGCAACGCCCCGGTGGCCGGCGGGCACACCACGGGGCTCGGTTCGGGGGGAACGCTGAACGCACCCTTCAGCACGCCCGCGACCCTCGCCGGATTCGCGACCGACCTCGTCGCGTCCCAGGCCGCGGACAGCAGCGCGGCCTCGAGCCAGCTCACGACCGAGCAGTCGGTGCAGACGAGCCTCCAGAGCCGGCTGAGCTCGGAGACCGGGGTGAATATGGATACCGAGATGACGAACCTGATCGCGCTGCAGAACGCGTACAGCGCCAATGCGAAAGTGGTCGGCGCGGTGCAGAGCATGTTCGCGGCGCTACTTGGGATGGTCAATCCATGAGCGCGGTCCTGGGTGCCGGCACGCCGAGCGATTACGGGCTGCTGTCGAGCCTGGTTGCCGATAGTGCGGGCATACGCGCGCGCCTGGATCAGCTTGCCCAGCAAGCGAGCACGGGGATGCAGTCGCCGAGCTATGCCGGCCTTGGCGGCAACGCATCGGCGTCGCTCAACCTCGCCCCGCAGATCGCCAATTTGCAGACCTGGCAGAAGAATATCGACGCCGCGACCGGCTCGATGGGCGTCACCCAGGCGACGATGACCCAGATCCAGCAGATCGCCTCAAATTTCTATGCGCAGACCAACAACCTCAACGGCATCAACACGTCGGAGGTGGACAGCATCGCGAGTTCCGCGCGCGATGCGCTGAAGCAGCTCGCCGGATTGCTGGATACGCAAGACGGCAGCAGATACGTGTTCGGCGGCGCCGATACAGCCGATCCACCGGTGCCCGACCCGGGCGACATCCTCTCCTCGGGCTTCTATACCCAAATCGCCGCAGCGGTCGGCAATCTCGGCGTTGCCGGCGCCGGCGCGACGGCGGCGGCTACGCTGGCGATCGCGAGCTCCAACGTCGCCGGAACCTCGCCCTTCTCCGCCTATCTGTCGCAGCCGGCGGGCACGCTGCAAGCGCAAATCCCGATCGTGCAGACCGGCGAGGGCCAGAGCACGCCGATCGGCCTGCTTGCGAGCGCCAACGCCGTGATCGCCTCGGGCGGCGGCTCCACGACGGGGTCGTACATGCGCGACCTGATGCGCTCGCTGGCGACCCTGGGCTCGCTGTCGAGCGCGCAGGTCAACCTGCCGGGCTTCGCCGGGTTGGTGCAGGACACCCAGCAGAGCCTGCAAGGCGCGATCGGCACCATGGCTGCCGACACCGGCGTGTTGGGCGACCGCCAGGCCGCGCTGAGCACGACACAGACCAACCTTGCGGCGACACAGACGGCGCTGGCGGCGCAGATCGGCACGGTGCAGAACGCCGACATGGCGCAGACCCTGTCTGCCATCACGCTGACGCAGACTCAGCTGCAGGCGTCATATCAGATGATTGCGAGCCTGAACGGAATGTCGCTCGCAAAGCTTCTTCTTACGGGCGCGTGATGCTTCACGGCCTGTTAACCCGGGGACTCCAGAATGGGTTCCTGCCCGCAAAAGGCGGGGCTAACCGCAACCATGTGGGCGAAAGGTAAGAGACCACCATGTCCTTGAACTCTGTCAACACGAATGTGGGTGCGCAGATCGCACTCCAGTCGCTCAACATCACCAGCTCGCAACTCTCCACCACCGAGAAGCAGATCTCCACCGGCTATCGCGTCGCCGACGCGACCGACGACGGGGCGGCCTACGCGGTGGCGCAGAAGGTGCGCGCCAGCGTTGCCGCCCTCACCAGCGCCAACCAGCAGCTCGGCAACGTCAATGGGCTGCTGACAACGACACTGACCGGCCTCAACGCCACATCCAACGACATCAACTCGTTGAACGCGGTTGTGGTCAAGCTCGCCGATGGCGACACGCAAGGCAGCCAGCGAACCCAGTATCAGACCCAGTACAACACCATCGTCGCGCAGATCAAAAACGACCTGAACGGCGCAAACTACAACGGCAAGACGCTGATCGGCAACGTGGGCGGACCACCGGCGGGCGTGGCGTTCGCTCGTACCGCCGTGGTGCAAGACCAGATTGGCACCACGTACGGCATCGCGACATTCAGCGGCAACTCGCTCTACACCTCGCTAAACGTTACCAGCTTTACCTCTACCCACGCGCAGGCATTCCTGACGGGCACCTTCGCCAATGCGCTGAACACGATCGGCAACCAGCTCAACAACTACGGTGAGGCTTCCAACTACGTCTCTGCCCAGACCAGCTACAACAGCGACAAGATCGATGCCCTGAATACCGGCCTCGGGTCTCTGATCGACGCCGATCTGGCGCAGGAATCGGCGCAGCTGCAGGCACTGCAAATTCGGCAGCAGCTCGGTACCCAGGCGCTCAGCCTCGCCAACCAGGCGCCGCAGACCCTGCTGAGCCTGTTCCGATAGGCGATGCGGGGCGGGCAGAAGGCTCGCCCCGTCTCGCTGCTCCATTCCCACCGCAGCCGCTGGGCGGCCAGGAAATGCGCATGTCCACTCTCGTTCTCGAGCTGCGTCAGGGCGAGGTCATGATCGTCAATGGTGCGCCGATCCGCTTCCGCACGAAGTCACGCATCGAGCTGACCGCCAAGGCGAGGTTTCTGTTCGGCAAGCAGATCATGCCGCCCGACCAGGCAAACAGTCCGGCACGGCGCATCTACTTCGCTCTGCAGTCGGCCTATATCGGCAACGAGGAGGAGCGCGTCGGCGGGCTCGAATCCGCCCGTGCCCTGATCGGCGAGTTCGATGCCGCCACCACGTCGGCGCTCGCCCGCGACATGCTGGGCAAAGCGCTCGCGGCGGCGGAGATGGACGACTGCTATCAGGCCCTCAAGCTCGCCCGGCGCATCATCCAGCACGAGGATGCGGTGCTCGGCCGGACGGCCCCCGCAAACACCCTCAACAGGAGCGAGTTCTCATCATGCAGACAATGACGCACGCGACCAGTGCCTATCAGCAGGCGTCGAGCCACCGCAGCATTCGCGAGCAGGAGGCCGACATCTTCCGCCAGGCGATCGGCGCGCTGCGCGCGGCCCGCGGCGCCGACGAGATGCAGCGCGCCCGCGCGATCGCCGACAATCGCCGGCTCTGGCTTACGGTCGACGACCTGATGAGCGATCCCGAGAATGCGCTGCCGCTTGAGCTGCGCGCCTCGATCGTTTCCGTCGCCCATTCGGTGCGCCGCGAGATGGATCGCGCCAACCCCGATTTCGAATTTCTGATCGCGATCAACGAGCACATGGCTGCGGGCCTCGCGAGCTAAAGGAGGCGCCGATGAGCCTCAGCCTGAGTGCCATCACCACGCTGTTTCCGGGGTCTGACGCAACCTCGGTGGCGAGCGAACTCCTGCAGACTCTCTATCAGGGGGGCGCGTCAGGAGCCGCGGCGGGCATCGATCCGCTGCAGGCGCTCAACCAGGCAGAGGCGAACCAGGCGTCCGACATCGCGATGACGGCGCAGCAGCCGGACGTCGCCCGTGCCATCGGCCAGTTCACCGCCGCGGTCGAGAGCGCGACCAGCGCGCAGCAGCTCCTGGCAAACCCGGCTGTCCTGCAAGTGCTGCTAACCGCGAACGGGCTTGGCGATCAGACGCAGTTCACGGCATTGGCACAAAAGGCGTTGCTGTCGAACCCGAACGATCCCAACTCGCTGGTGAACCAGCTCTCCGACACCCGCTGGCAGCCGGTGGTGGATACTTACCAGTTCGCGACCGAGGGGCTGAAGATCATCCAAAACCCCTCGACCATTACGACGATCGCCAATGCCTATGCCGAGGTGACCTGGCGCAACTCGCTCGACGCCGCGACGCCAGGTCTGTCGAACGCGCTGACATTCCGCCAGGAGGCCTCGACGATCACCTCGGTCGATCAGATTCTCGGTGATCCGATCATGCGCACGGTCGTCACGACGGCGCTCAACATTCCCGAGCAGATCGCCTTCCAGCCGCTGGAAGCACAGGAGAAGGCCATCAGCAGCCGGCTCGACCTGTCGCGCTTCAAGGATCCGAATTTCGTCGAGACGTTCACGCAGCAATACCTGATCAACGCCCAGCAAGCCGCTTCCGGAGCCGGGACGACGACGGACCTCACATCGCTCGCGGTGCAGGCGCAGGGCCTGGTGGTCTGATCGCGCGACGCCGCGGCTCAAAAGGAGCCATGCCATGGATGGCATGATCGCCAATCCCGACCTTGACCGCCTGTTCGCCCGCACGGCGGAGTTCATCAACGCGGGACGGTTCGGCGCTGCCCGTCCGCTTCTCGCCGCCGTCACCCGATTGTCTCCGCCCACGGCGCGCCTCGCCGAACTGGCCGCCGTGCTCGCGATCAAGCAGGGCCAGTTGGAGACGGCGCTGTCCGATCTGGACGACGCTATTGGTCGCTGGCCGGACGATGCCGGCCTTCGCAAGTGCCGCGCCGATGTTCGCCGCCAGCTCGGGGAGCTGATCGCCGCCGCGGAGGATGCCGCTGAGGCGGTGCTGCTGGCGCCGCACGATCCAGACGCGAAGGCGATCCTCGGCGTGGTGCTGCTTGGGCTGGACCAGGTGGAGGACGCCCGCTCCTGTCTCGCGGAAGCAACCGCCGCGCAGCCCGCGAACCCTCTGTTTCGCATGGCGTTATCCGATGCCCTGCTGGGCTGCGGCGACGAGGATGCGGCCGCCACGGCGCTCGCCGACGGGATCGTGCTCGCTCCTAGCCATACCGGCCTGCGAAATGCCGCCCTACTGCTCGCGGTGCGGCGGCAGCGCTTTGCCAACGCGGTCGAGCTGGCGGAGGCGGCACGGCAGGCGGGCGTGGTCGACGCCTGCCTCTTCGGCTTGAAGGGTCACGCGCTGTCGAGCCTCGGACGCCATGCCGAGGCCGCCGATGCGTACGCCGAGGCGCTGAAGCTCGGCCCAGACGATCCCTATGTCCGCCATCTGGTCGCCGCGTCGGGTGCCATGAGCCAGGCCGATCGCGCGCCGGCGGACTACGTCCGCGCCGTCTTCGACGGCTATGCGGAGCGCTTCGAGGCGCACCTGATCTCGCTCGGCTACCGGATTCCCGGGCTGATGCGTGCCGCCCTGCTGCGCCACTTGGCGATGCCGGAGAACGGTCGAGTCGGCCCGGTGCTCGACCTCGGCTGTGGCACCGGCCTCGTCGGTGTCGCGCTGCATGGCCTGCCCATGGGGCCGATGACCGGCGTCGACCTGTCGGTGAAGATGCTCGCCGCGGCGGCGGTCAAGGGCGTGTACGCCGAGTTGCGCGAGGAGGACATGCTGGATGTGCTGGCTGCGGACGCGACCGCGTGGCGCCTGATCCTCGCCGCCGACGTACTCTGCTATCACGGGGCACTCGAGGAGCTGATGCGCGGCGTGCGCGCTCGGCTTGCCCCGGGCGGGTTGTTCGTCTTCAGCGTCGAGACGTCGGAGGCGGCGGAGACGGCCGCGTGCGGCTGGCATCTCGACCTCCTGGGCCGCTACGCGCACGCGCCCGCCTATATTCGCCGTTGCTCCGAGGCGGCGGACTTCGTCGTGCGCGAGATGACGGCGGCGACCCAGCGATACGAGGCCGGCGCGCCAGTGCCGGGTTTGCTGGTAGTACTGTCCGCTCCATGAGCGCGGCCCTCGCCGAACCTTCCGCGAATGCCGCCGCCGAGCTGCTCGCGCGCGGCAACGCGCTGATCGGCCAGAGGCGCCCCGGCGAGGCGGTCGACATCCTGCTGCGGTACGCGGCGCTGGCGCCCGGACGCCCCGAGGCGTGGCACGCCCTCGGAATTGCGCTCGCGCAGAGCGGCGCCTTGCTGCGGGGGCTGAGCGCGCTCGGTCGCGCGCATCGGCTCGCCCCGTATTCGCTCGATTACGCCTTCCATCGTGCCGAGCTTGCCCATCGTGCTGGCGCTGGTGATGCCGAGCTGTGCCGGTTCGCCGAGGATGCCGAGGCTGATCCGCTGAACCCCACCCCGCTCGCCGCCATCGGCCTCCTGCTCCACAGGCTGTGTCGGCACGCTCCGGCGGCGGAGGCTCTGGAGGCGGCAAGCGCGCTTGCCCCGGAAGAGGCGCGGATCGCCGCCCTGCTCGGGGGGGTGCTGGCCCGCTTCCATCAGTTCACCCGCGCCGCCGAGGCGATGCGCCGTGCGCTCGCGATCGATCCAGCGCAAGCGGACGTGCGTCACGATCTGGGTGTCGTACTCATGCGCATGCACCGGTTTGGCGCCGCCCGGACCGAGCTCGCCATCGTCCGCGACACGCGAGGTCCAAACCCGACCCTGCTCTGCAACCTCGGCAGCGCGACGCTGTGCCTGGGCCGGCAGGAGGAGGCGCTCAAGATCGCCCGGGAGGCAACCGCGCTCGCTCCTGACAGCACGCTCGCGCACCGCGCGGTGGTCAACACGCTGCCCTATGTGCCTGACGTCACCGCTTCCGGCCTGCTCGACGCGCTGCGCGGCTGCGCCGCGACCTTGCCGCACGATCCCCTGCCGCATCGCTTCGCGAATTCGCCCGATCCCGAGCGCCCGCTTCGAGTCGGGCTGCTGTCGGGAATGCTGAAGACGCATCCGGTCGGCTGGCTCACCATCGCCGGATTCGAGAATCTCGACCCAATGCAGTTCACCTTGGTCGGGCTCGCCGACACCGTTCCCAACGATGCGTTATCGCGCCGCTTTCGCGCTGTCGCGAAGGAGTGGTGCTCGATCGCCGGACTCGAGGATCAGGCAGTGGCCGAGGCGGCGCGCATGCTCCGGATCGACGTTCTGATCGATCTCGGCGGCTATGGTGACCTCGGGCGGCTGTCTGCCTGCGCACGGCTACTCGCGCCGGTGCAGGTGAAATGGGTGGGAATGCAGAACCACTCGACCGGGGTGCCGGAGATGGATTGGTTCATCACCGATCGGTGGGAGACGCCGGCCTCCCTCGCGCACACCTACAGCGAACGTTTGCTTACCCTGCCGGACGGGTATGTCTGCTACAGCACACCACCCTACGCGCCGGACGTGACCGCGCTGCCCGCCAAGCAGTCGGGCGACCTGACGTTCGGCTGCTTCACCAACCTTGCCAAGGTGACGCCGCGCGTGATCGGTGCCTGGGCGGCGATCCTGCGGCGCATTCCGGGCGCGCGGCTCGTCATCAAGAGCCACGCACTCGATGATCCCGAGACGGTGGCTCGGATCCAGGAGGCGTTCGCCGGACACGGCATCGGCGCCGACCGGCTGGAGCTGCGCGGACCGTCGCCGCATCGGACCTTCCTCGGAGAATACGGCGGTATCGACATCGCGCTCGATCCATTTCCGTACTCCGGCGGGCTCACGACGTGCGAGGCGCTGTGGATGGGCGTGCCGACCATCGCCCTGCCGGGCGAGACGTTCGCGAGCCGGCACTCCTTCAGCCATCTCAGCAATGTGGGGCTGGACGACTGGGTCGCACACGACATCGACTCCTATGTCGACCTCGCGGTGGCGAAAGCGGGCGAACTCGAGGCGTTGTCGGCCCTGCGCGACAGCCTGCGAGCGCGTGTCAAGGCGAGCCCGCTGTGCAATGGGCCCCGCTTCGGCGGGCATCTGGGCGATGCGCTGCGGCACGCCTGGCGCGAATGGTGCGGGCACCGTTAACCGCGGATCAATCAGGCCCGGCTAGCCTGCGATGACGATGCCCGCACAGCCCACCGTCGACGTGAATCTGTTCGCCTACAACAACGCCGAGACCGTGGGCGCCGCGATCGAGAGTGTGCTGAGCCAGAGCTGGGGCGCGGTGTTGCTCACGCTGATCGACGACGGATCGACCGACGGCACCGGCGACATCATCGCGGAGTACGCGGCGCGCTACCCGCGTGTGCGCGTTAAGCGCAACCGGCGCAACGGCGGCGCCATCGCGGCGTTCCAGCACGCATTCCGGCACGGCGACTCCGACTTCGTGATGCCGAAGTCCGGTGATGACACCATCGCGCCCGATTTCATCGAGCATGCGATGGGCGTGCTGCTCGACGCGCCGGAGTGCGCGATGTGCCACGCGGGGGGCGTGATCGTCGGCGCCGACGACTCGCTGCTCGGCATCTATCCGCCGGAGCACCGGCTGGAGGCGACCGGGGCCGACCCGATCGCGCGCGCCTGCCACGTGATGCGCCGCTACACGTCGTCGCCGAGCTTCTGGGGTGTCTATCGGCGCGCCGCGACCGACGGTCTCGCCCCGATCCGCTATCACGCGGGCTGGGACCATTGCCTGTTGGCGGAGCTCGCGCTGTTCGGCGAGATCAGGCACGTCCCGCAGCCGCTGTACCGCCGCCGCGACGGCGGCAAGCCGATCGGCCGTCTCGCCCGCGCCTCGACCACCCAGGCGCGCGCCGGCTTGCCGGCGGACGATCCGCTGGGAAATCCGAGCTGGCGCACGCCGCTCATCACGACGGCCTTTGGCCATGCCGAGACATTCGCCGCCACCCCGCTGGACCTTGCGGACCGGCGGGCACTTCTCGCGGAACTCGTTCCGATCTTTCGCACGCGATGGCTGCCCGCGATGCGGCAAGAGGCGGCGGCGCTGCGCGCGGCACTCCCCGCGCTGATCGCCGGAGTGGAAGACGTCGAACCCGCCGAGGCCCATCTGGTCGCGTCCGGCCTGGTGCGCGTGATGCACGCGAGCGAGACGATGGTGCCGGAGATCGACATGACGGCCCCGCGCGTCGAGCTCGCTGCGCTCGGCGCCAACGCCGCCCTCGCGGCCTGAAGGATCGTGCTATGGACGCCGCTCTTCTCGACCCCGTCCGCCCACGCCGGGTACGCCTGCATATCGGCTGCGGTCCGCACGTGCTGCCGGGCTGGGTTAATATCGATCGCGTCGCGCGTGTCCCCGGTGTCGTGACCGAGGTGAGCCTGATCGAGCTTCCGTATGACGACGCCTCGGTCGAGGAGATCCTCGCCGAGCACGTCCTGGAGCACCTCTCGTTTGCCGAGGAGGCGTTGGCGTGGCCGGAGATGGCGCGCGTGCTGCGTCCGGGTGGACGGCTGACGCTCGAGGTTCCGGACTTTGAGTGGATGTGCGAACGCTTCCTCGCCGCGCGTGACGAATGGCGTGACTTCTACATCGTCGGCCATGCCGATCACTACGGCGGGTGCGGGACCGCGCTCGATCAGCGCTGGGGCATTTTGCAGACGATGTTCTTCGGGAACCAACACGGGGACGGGCAGTTCCATTGCTCTGCCTACACCGAGGGCAAGTTGCGTGCGGTCGCGGTGCGGACCGGGTTCGCCGAGATCAGGGTCGAGCGCCGCTTTGCCAAGGGCGGGCAGGCGCTGCGCGCCGAGCTGACACGATAGGAGCGGCCGATGCACGTCTTCGTCACCGGCATCGCTGGCTTCCTGGGCAGCCATCTCGCCGAACGCCTGCTAGAGCTCGGCCACGACGTGGTCGGCTGCGATTCGCTGATCGGCGGCGAGCTGATCAACGTGCCGCCGGAGGCCGAGTTCTACCAATACGATTGTCGCGACTTCAACGCGATGGCGCGGGTCATGCGTGGCTGCGAGCTGGTGTACCATTGCGCCGCCACGGCGTACGAAGGTCTGTCGGTCTTCTCGCCGGCGATGGTGATGGACAACATCGTGACCGGCTCCGTCGCGGTGTTCTCGGCGGCGATCGCGGGCGGGGCGCGACGGATCGTGTTTCTGAGTTCGATGGCGCGCTACGGCACCAATGTCGTGCCGTTCCTCGAGGACTACAAGCCGCGTCCGCAGGATCCGTATGGCATCGCCAAAGTTGCTGCCGAGCAGGCGCTCGCCAACCTCGCCAAGGTGCACGGAATCGAGCACGCCATCGCGGTGCCGCATAACATCATCGGCGCGCGCCAGAAGTTCGACGACCCGTATCGCAACGTTGCCAGCATCTTGGCGAACATGATGCTGCAGCAGCGCTCGCCTTTCATCTATGGCGATGGCGAGCAGACCCGCTGCTTCAGTCATGTGGAAGATTGCCTTTCCTGCCTGCTGGCGCTGGGCCTGACCGAGCGCGGGTTGAGCGAGACGATCAATATCGGGCCGGACGAAGAGTTCGTATCGATCAACAGTCTCTTTCGCCGGCTGAAGGATCTGACTGGGTTCGAGGGTCAGGCGATCCATTTGCGCGACCGTCCGCAGGAGGTGCGCGATGCCTGGTGCTCCAGCACCAAGGCGCGCGAGGTCCTCGGCTATCGCACGACCAGGCTGCTAGATGACGGGCTGCGCGACATCGTCGCCCACATACGCACAGTAGGACCGCGCAAGTTTCGCTACCACCTCGATCTCGAAATCCGCAACGAGCGTACGCCGCGCACCTGGACGGAGCGCCTGATGTGATGGCGGGGCGGCCTCTGCCGCGTGCCGTCGCGGTGCAGTACCCCGAGGGGGAGCTAATGTTTCCAGCGGTCGGCGCGCCGCGCTGGCTGGACTACAGCTTCGACGGGATGGGGCTGCGGGCCTTCGGCAAGTCGACCGACTTCCTGCGCGACGAGCGCTTCGTCCGTGCCCATGCGAAAGGCTGGGCGTCGGCAGGGCGCAAGCGCGCCCATATCGACGACGTACGCTGGATCATGCACGTTGCGCTGTGGGCGGCCTCGCAGGCGGTCCGGCTGCCAGGGGATTTCGTCGAGTGCGGGGTCGACACCGGCATGCTGTCGGTTGCGATCTGCGAGTGGCTCGACTTCAACCGGAGGGACCGCGACTTCTGGCTGTTCGACACGTTCGACGGCATCCCAGAATCGCAGATGAGCGAGGCCGAGCTGGCCGGCATGGCCGGTTGGCACAACCGCGAGTGCTATGAGGAGTGCTTCGCTGCGGCGCGCGCGAATTTCGCCCCCTGGCCGCGGTGCCGGCTTGTCAGAGGCGAGGTACCGGACAGCCTTTCCGCGTTCCCGGAAAACCGCCGGGTCGCGTTCCTGTCGATCGACATGAACATCATGCTGCCGGAGATTGCCGCGCTCGACTTCTTTTGGGACCTTCTTGTCCCGGGCGGGATCGTGCTTCTTGACGACTACGGCTGGGCGTCCCACGCCGACCAGCGGGCTGCCTTCGATGCCTTCGCCCGGGCCCACGGCACCGGCGTATTGAACCTGCCCACCGGGCAAGGCATGCTCGTGCGCTAGCAGATCGATCCGCCACACCAATCGGGCCAAATGATTCCAGAGGCTTGATCGACGCGGTTGAACGCGTCACTTTCGTGTCATGGCGGAATTTGTTCGGCGGATTCCGGAAGGCGACAACCGCGAGAGGCTGGTCTGCCCCGATTGCGGCCATATCGCCTACGACAACCCGAAGATCGTCGTGGGCTCCGTCGTCACCGCCGGGGACCGCGTCCTGCTCTGCCGGCGCGCCATCGAGCCGCGGCACGGATTCTGGACCCTACCAGCCGGCTACCTCGAACACGGCGAGACCATCGAAGAGGGCGCCAAGCGCGAAGCCCTGGAGGAGGCCTGCGCGCGAATCGCCATCGACGGAATCCTCGCTGTCTACAGCGTCAGCCGAATCGGGCAGGTGCAGATCATGTTTCGCGCCGGCTTCGCCGACGGCAGAGAGTCCGGTGAGCCCGCCTTCGCGGCGGGACCGGAGAGCCTGGATGTTGGGCTATTCGCCTGGGAGAACATCCCGTGGGACCAAATCGCCTTTCCGACCGTCCGCTGGGCGCTTCAATCGTGGTACGCCGGCCGGCACGCGGTGTTGCACCAGCCGGGCGGCAACCCTCCAGAGGATCCACGGGGCGTCCGCCGCGCGGGCTCACCCTTGCCCGCCGCCTGCCCGCCATGACAAAGCGGCTGCGCCTGACGGCGGCAGTGGGGTTGCTGTCGCTCGCCGCCGCCGGTCGCCACACCCCATTGCCGTTGCCGCCGACCCCGCCTCCTGGCGGTCCCCCCGGAGTCGCCGCGCCGACCCCCAACGTGTTTCTCGCAATTCCCCCCACGACTTATGATTCTGACGGCGCGACTTTGGCTCCTTCCTGGATGGCCAACCGCCCGGTCACGCAGAGCCAAGGGTTCATTCCTGGATCCCAGGTCCAGTCCCGCCCTACCGGGCATGTCGAAATCGCGCCTGGGATCAGCCTCAAACTGCCGCTGCATTGAGTTCGCGGGACTTCTGGGGCGTTTTCGCACTATGCCTTGCGCCGATGATTGCGGGGCAGGCACTCCTCGCTGCCAATATTCTGTCCGCTCCGGCGGCAATTCTGGGTGGCCTCGCCCTCGCCCTCGTCATCGCCGGCGCGGCATCCCGCCTTCTGGCGCCGTCCCGCCGCACCGGATCGCGGAGAGACGACCGCCCTTCTGCTGGCGAGCCCCTCAACCGCCATCGACTCGTCGGCCAGATCATCAACGGCGTTGCGCATGACCTGAACAACATGCTGGCGACCGCGCTCGGCGGTCTCGAGCTGATGGAGCGACGGGCCGACGATCCGGAACGCGTGCTGGTGCTGGCGCAGCGTTCGATCGAGGCGGTGGAGAAAGCGGCGCGACTGACGGCGAGCCTCGCCCGCTTCGCCCGTCGCGAGCAGCTTCCGCCTCGGCCGACAGACGTCAACGCTCTCGTCGCCGACTTGCAGCCCCTGATCGCGAGCGCTCTCGGGAAGCGCATCCACCTGCTGACCGAGCTCGAAGCTGATCTTTGCCATGCCCAAGCCGACGCGGCGGGGCTGGAGGCCGCACTGCTCGGCATCTGCCTCGCCGCGCGCGCCGCCATCGCCGAAGGCGGCCAGGTCGCGCTCGCAACACGCCAGGGTGCCGACATGCCATCGGTCACGCTGACCGGCCTTTCGATCATAGTGAGCATCGAGGGCGCCTCGGTGGAAATGGCCGAACTCGACCTCTCTGATGTCCGCAGCGCGGCGCTGGCGGCCGGTGCCGCCCTCAACCTCGGCCGGCGCGACGGTCGCGAGCGAGAAGGCTCGGTGCCCGAGATCTCACTGATCGTGCCCCGGTCCCGCTGAAGTTCCTTACCAAGCAAAAAGCGGCAACGTCGCGAGCGGCGATAGCCCGGCGGCGTCCGCCTGCTGCTCCGACCGAAGCGGATCGAGTTCCCCGTCCCGACCCGTCAGGCTGGCGGCGTGCAATCCGCCCAAGACCCAGCACGAGGGAAGCCTGACCGCTTCCGCCCCAGCGATATCGGTGTCGAGGGAGTCGCCGACCGCAAGCACGCGCTCGGGCGGAAGGTCCAGCTGTTCCAGCACCATGTCGTAGATCGCCGGATCGGGCTTGCCGAGCGAGCGCACGTCTCCGCCCAGCTCGCGGTAGCGCAGCGCGAGGGAGCCGGCGCACAGAACGCGTACGCCGCCCCGGATCACCGCGAGGTCCGGATTGGCACTGATCATCGGCAGGCGATGCCGCGCGGCGTCCCGCAGCACCGCCTCGAACGCGCCCACATCGGTCGGATTGCGGTGATCGTCCGGCCCGGTGTTCAGCACGAAGCTCGCCTGAGCAGGGCTCGTCACAATCTCGAGCGGCAGGCCGTCGAGGACCGGGCGGTCGCGCTCCGGCCCCAGATGGAAGACGCGCGGGCCGAGCTCTGCCCACCAGACGTCCGGCGGATCGCGAAGCGCGTCGCGAACCGCCTGCCCGCTGGTCAGCAGGGAGGTGTAGAGGGAGTCCTCGATTCCCATGCGGCGCATCATCGCCTCGACCGGTGCGTTGGGGCGGGGAACGTTCGACAACAGCAGCACCGGCTTGCCGGTCGCGCGCAGCCGGCGGAGGCAGTCGACGGCCCAAGGGAAAGCGGTCACGCCGTCATGGATCACTCCCCACAAGTCGAGGATGAAGCCGTCGAAGCGTCGGGCGAGCGGCTCGAAACCGGAGAGGTGCTCCATCACGCGCTCTTCGCCAGCCGTGCCGCCTCGATGCCGACCGCGTCGGACAGGCGGGCGAACCCCTCCTCGCGCAGCGCCGCTGCCAGTTCGCGCTTGATGCGCCCGACGATTTTCGGACCCTCGTAGACCATCGCCGTGTAGAGCTGCACCAGATCCGCTCCTGCTTTCAGCTTAATGAGTGCGTCGTGGCCCGACGCCACGCCGCCCACACCCACCAGGGTCAGCCGCCTTGCCGCCAGGAGGAAGGCACGGGCAAGCACAGTGGTGGAGAGGGCGAGGAGCGGGCGGCCCGACAGCCCGCCCGCTTCCTGCGCGTGCGCCGAGCGCAGCGCACCAGGCCGGCCCACCGTCGTGTTGCCGACGATCACGCCGCGCACGCCATGGGCGACAGCCGTCTCGATGATGTCGGCGAGGGTAGCAGGCGTCACGTCGGGCGCGATCTTGAGGAGCAGCGGCGGCCAGTACGGGGCGTGCGCATCCATCGCGTCCAGGATGGCGCTTAGCCGCTCTCTCGCCTGCAGGTCGCGCAGCCCCGGCGTGTTCGGCGACGACACGTTGATCACGACGTAGTCGGCGAACGGCGCGACGGCGGCGAGGAGCATGGGATAGTCCCGCTCGGGGTCGGCACCCTCCTTGTTGATCCCGATACTAGCGCCAACCGGCACGCCGCGAATCGACCGCGCCCGAAGGCCGCGCGTATAGGCATCGAGCCCGGAATTGTTGAACCCCATCCGATTCACCAAAGCGCCGTCCTCCGGCAGGCGGAACAGGCGCGGGCGCGGATTGCCTCTCTGCGGTTGAGGCGTGACGGTCCCGGCTTCTACAAAGCCGAAGCCGAGGCGCGCAAGCGGATCGATTGCTACGGCATTCTTATCGAACCCGGCGGCGAGGCCCACCGGATTGCGAAAGTGCAACCCGAACGCCATTGTCGCGAGGAGCGGATCGTCGGGCGCGCCGTCGCGGCCGGCGAGCCCGAGGCGCAGCGCATACAGAGCCGCCCGATGCGCCGTCTCCGCTTCCATCCGGTGCAAGAGCGGCATGCCAAGGGACACGAGGCTCACGGGAGGGCTCCCTTGCCGTCTCGCGAGCGCGGCGATAGGCACTGCGTGTGTGGACCGAGCCCTATCTGGAGACGTGCTGCCGGGCCGCCCTGCATCGGTTGACACTGTGCGGGACGGCCGGGCGCCCCGCCGGCACGAAAGACGGGCCTTGCCTTAAGCGAATCGCGACGATGGGTCTTGCCCGCCAGCGCCCTGACGGCCGTTACGAGCTGACGGAGCCTGGGCGTGAGCGTCATGCCGAGGAGATCGCGCGACCCCGCTATGTGCGGCTCCGGTTATAGTCGGTCAGTCGCAGTTCGATGCGCCGGTTCCTCGCATAAGCGGCGGTAGTACCGCCGGGCTCGAGCGGATGGTTGTCACCGAACCCGGTGGCGGAGAGATGATCCGCCGGTACGCCTTCCTTGATCAGCAGATTGACGACGCTGATCGCGCGTGCCGCCGACAGCTCCCAGTTTGAGGCGAAGCGTCCGCCGGTTATGGGTTGACGGTCGGCGTAGCCATCGACGTCGAGTATCCAAGGGATATTCGGCGGGATCTTGGCAGCGATGTGCTTGATCGTATCCGCGAGCTTGCTGATCTGCACGGCGCCGTCGGCTGATAGATCGGCGCTGTTAACCGGGAACAGCACGTCGCTCTGCATCACGAAACGGTCGCCGACAATGTCGATCCCGGGCTCGTTGGCGAGAACCTTGCGCAGCGTGCCGAAGAAGTCGCTGCGGTACTGCTGCAGCTCCTGCACCTTGGCGGCGAGCGCGATGTTAAGCTGCTGGCCGAGATTGGCGATCTTGACGTCCTTTTCCTTGCCGCTCTTCTGCGCGATGTCGAGCGCACTCGCCACCGAGGACAGCTGCGCCTTGAGCTGATCGAGCTGCTGGTTCAAGAGCGCGATCTGCGCCTTGGCGCTGTCGCCCAGCTTTTGCTCGTTGGCGAGCTGGGCGGCGACGGCAAGGCGGCGATCCTGCTCTGTCATCGCCCGCGCCGCCGCGTCCTGCGCCTGCTTCTCGAGCTGGTCGCGCAGCGCGGCCAGAGCGCGCACCTGCTCATTGAGCTTGGCAACGTCGCTTATCTTTGTCGCGATCGTCTCCTTGTCGACTTGCACCGTGCGATCCAGTTCCTGGGCGGCCTTCTGCATGTCGGCGAGGCGCTGCTGGGCGTCAGCGAGCTTGCTGCCGAGGTCGGTCGCCCGCGCACTGCTGGCCTGCGCGGCCTGCTGCGCAGAACTGAGCTGGCTCGTCAGCCCGGCGATCTGGGCGCTGAGCGAGTCGTGCTCGGTGTTGGCCGCGGCGAGCGCGCTAGTCAGGCGGGTGATGGTGCCTTGAAGTGTCGCGGTATGGGATTGCTCGAGCGAGAGCATCTTGCCGACCTCGGCGAGCTTCTCGCTGACCGTGTCGAGTTCGCGGCTGCGTCCGGTCAGCGCGAAGGAGAGAAACCCCTGCGCGAGCACGAAGACCAGCAACACGAAGATGATGACCATAAGCAGCGTGGACAGCGCATCCACGTAGCCGGGCCATGCCTCCATCCCGGGTGCGCCCGAGGCGCGGCGTCGCGAACCGAGTGCCATTTAGCGAGGCTCCTCCGACAGGGCCGCGATCGTGCGGGTCAAGACCCGCAGATCGCTGCGCAGCTCCGCCGTGCTCTGGGCGCGGCCCTGCTCGCTCTCAGCCAGCAATCGCTGCAGGTAGAGCTCGATATTGCGCAGATGCGCGCGCGATACCTCGTCCATTCCGCTCTCGCCACGGAATTCCTGTAGACGCTGCAGCGCCGGTGCGAGAGTCGCCTGCGTCTCGCCGATCCGCAGCATCAATTGCTGGCTCGACCGCATCATGTCGGTCAGTGCCGCCATTCGCTCGGTCAAAACCTGGACGGCCTGGCTTGCCTGAGCGCGGCTGTCCTCGCCCCGGGAAAGAATATGCTGCAGCCCCTCCATGTTCTCCGCCGTCTGCTCGAGCAGCGCCTGGACGTATATGGGGACGGAGCCCTCGGCGTCGGACAGCACGCCGGAGGACAGGCGCGTGAGGCCGGCGAGCCATTCCTCCAACTCGTTGAAGAAGCGGTTCTGCGCCTGCGCGGCGGTGAGGTCGAGGAAGCCGAGCACGAGGGCGCTGGAGAGGCCGAACATGCTGGCCGAGAACGCGATCCCCATGCCGTTGAGCGGCAAGGCAAGTCCTGATTTGAGCTGCTCGAAGAGCTGAGCGATGTCATTCGAGCCGATCGTCATGTGCTGGATGACGGCCGAGACGGCGCCGATGGTGCGCAGCAAGCCCCAGAACGTGCCAAGCAGGCCGAGGAAGATCAGCAGCCCGGTCATGTAGCGGGCAAGCTCGCGGCTCTCGTCGAGGCGAGAGCCGATGGAGTTGAGGAGGCTCCGCGTCGCCATCGTCGATAGCGTCACCCTAGCTTGGCCGCCGCGCGTGTTGTCGCGGGCGGCGAGCATGCTTGCCATTGGGGCCAGCAGGTGCGGGCGGTGCAGTGCGATCGCACGCTTGCGTGGGGTCTGGTAGGCTTCGACCCACGCGACCTCCGGGCCGAGCCGGACCACCTGGCGCAGCGTCCAGATGATCCCGATCAGCAAGATCACGAGGATCAGGCCGTTGAGGTCCGGGTTGGCGAGAAAAATTGTCTGCAGCGTCGGCCACAGCCATGCGGCGATCCCGGCGACGATCACCAGGAAGACCAGCATCCGCACGAGGTACTGGGTCGGGCGCGTCATTTTTGGCTCGCCTGCTTCGATTCCGTGCCATTCACTCCCATAACCGTCACCACGGCGCGGTCAGGACTGCCGCTCTGGCCCGGACGCGGCGCACCGACGGCGCGGACATAGATGCTAGCGGCGGGTATACCCGCGCTGACCAGCGCCGCGCGGACAGCGAGCGCGCGGGCGAGGGAGAGGCGGCGCGCGGTGGAAGCGTCTCCATCGGGTGCTGGCGCGTAGGCCGCGACGTCGAAGCTGGCCGTGTCGCTGCGCGGCGTGTCGTGGGCGAGTGCTGCGATCGCATGCGCATCAGCGGCGCTGAGGTCGGACTGGCCGGCGGCGAAGCCGACATGCAGCGTGCGATCGAGCGCCGAGATGGCGTGTGCGGGAGGCGCGACGGCGACCTGGGCCGGAGGTGCGGCGGCCGGAGGAGCTGAAGCCGGCGCGGCGGGCACGGGTTTCGCCGGAATCGCCGTCGCCACGGCGGAAGGTGGAGGCGACGGGGGCGGAATCGGCGCGGGCGCGGCCGAGGGAGCGACATTTGCGACGCTCGGCGGGGGAGCCGGCGGCGGCGTGGCGGGTACGGTCGGCAGCACCGTCGCGACGGCGGGCGGGGTGGCCTTCGTCGCGGGCTTCGCGGCGGCGAGGACAGGGGGCCCCGCGCGAGCCTTGGACGTCCGATGCGGCGGCGGCCGTTCGGTGCGTCGGTACGCATGCCTCGCCGGCGGCCGCGAAGCAGCTTCCGGGAGCGCGTCGAGCGCGTTCAGGTTCAGCGTGACCTGCGCGGCCGCAGGCGCGCTCAATCCGGCAAGGACGAGGAGTGGCAAAGCGACGCCGCGCACCGTCCAGTGAGGGGCGCGCACGCCGAGCTTCATGTCACCATCGGTGGGGGCGCCGGCGCCGCTGTGCCGATGCCCTCGAGGACTGCTTCGCACAGCTTCGGGTGCAGATGCGGATTGGCGGCCACGACGTTCCCTGAGTCGCGCGGGTCCTTGCCACGCGGATCGGTCACGTAGCCGCCCGCCTCCCGCACCAGCAACAGCCCCGCCGACATATCCCACGGCTTCAGCCCCAACTCCCAATAGCCATCGTAGCGGCCCGCCGCGACCCATGCGAGATCGAGCGCGGCGGCACCGAAGCGGCGGATTCCCGCGATATCGGGCATCAGGCTGCTGAGCGTGCGCGAGAACGCTGCCCGGCGGGGCGGGCTCACCGCCGCGAATGGTATGCCGGTCGCGAACAGCGCCTCGCTGAGATCGCGCCGGGCGGAGACCCGCAACCGGCGTTCGTTGGCGAAGGCGCCACCGCCCTTCTCCGCCCAATACATCTCATCGACTGCGGGTGCGTAGATCAGCCCAGCGGCTATTTCGCTACCACCGTCCGCTAGCCGGCGCTCCAGCCCGATGCTGATCGCCCAGTGCGGCACGCCGTGCAGGAAGTTGGTCGTGCCGTCGAGCGGATCGACCACCCAGCGCCACGCCCAATTCTCTGACCCGGACGCGCCGCCCTCTTCCATCAGGAACGCATAGCCCGGACGGGCGCGGTCGAGTTCCTCGCGAAGCGTGGCCTCGGCCCGCATATCGGCCTGGGAGACAAAGTCGGACGGTCCCTTGATGCTGACCTGCAGCTGCTCGACCTCGGCGAAGTCGCGGAGCAGGCGCTTGGCCGCCTTGTGCGCGGCATTCGTCATCACGGTCAGATGTGGGGAGAGACGGAAGGCCAAGACGGATCAGCCCTTCGCGCGCTCGACGTAGCTTGCGTCCTCGGTGCGCACGACGACGCGTTCCCCGGTCTCGATGAAGGGCGGCACGGAGGTCTTCACCCCGTTCGACAGCTTGGCAGGCTTGTAGGAGGACGCCGCCGTCTGCCCTTTCACGACGGGGTCAGCCTCGACCACCTGCAGCACGACCGTGGGCGGCAAATGCGCGGCCACCGGGTCGCCCTCTACCAGGTCGACCGTCACGACCATGTTGTCCTGCAGGAACGGCGCTGCATCGCCGAGGAGTTCGAGCGGGATATGGACCTGCTCGAAGCTCTCCTGGTCCATTAGTACCATGTTGGTGCCCTCGGTATAGGAGTAGGCATATTCCTTGTTGTCGGTCATCAGGCGCTCGACTGTGTCGGCGGTGCGCCAACGCTCGTTGGTCTTGTTGCCGCTCTTGAGGTCGCGCATCTCCACCTGGATGAATGCGCCGCCCTTACCGGGAGTGATGATCTGCTGCTTCAGCACCGTCCAGCGCCGGCCTTCATGCTCGATCACCTGCCCGGCGCGGATCAGGTTCGCCTGCTGCTTCATGTCACTCGTCTCGAAAAGGCGGGGGAACCCGGGCTTCTACGCGCAGCCCAGGGGTTCGGCAAGGATGTGACGCCCGCCCGATGGGTCGCGCACGGCGCCGTCCGGTTCGCGGTAGTCCGGCCCGATCGGCACCTTGCCGTGCCCCCCCGGGGTATCGAGCACGTAGGTCGGCCAGGCAAGGCCGCTGACGCGGCCGCGGAGGGTGGCGAGAAGCCTTCGCCCTTCCTCGATCGGCACATGGAAGCGCGCGGTGCCGGGCGCGGGATCGAGGTGATGGAGGTAGTAGGGCTTCACTCTCGCTTCGATCATGGCCCGGAACAGCGCCTCCAGCGCCTCGGTACCGTCGTTCACGCCGCGCAGCAGCACCGACTGGCCCAGGACCGGGATCGCAGCCGATTGCACTCGACGCAAGGCGGCGCGCACGTCCGCCGTCAGCTCGCGCGCGTGATTGGTGTGCAAGACGACCCACATCGCCTTATCCGTCGCGAGCGCGTCCACCAGTGCCCGGGTGACGCTCCCCGGATCGGCGATGGGGACGCGTGTGTGCACGCGCAGTGTCGTTATGTGCGGGATCGCCGACAGCGCCGCGATGATAAGGCCGAGGCGGCGCGGCGAGAGCATCAGCGGGTCGCCGCCGGTCAGGATCACCTCGGTGATCGCGGGCCGCGCGGCTAGCCAGGCGTAGGCGGCGCCGAGTTCCGCCTCGCTTAGCAGCCCGCCGTCGGGGCCGACGTGCTCGCGGCGGAAGCAGAAGCGGCAATAGACCGGGCAGACGAGCAGCGGCTTGAGCAGCGCGCGGTCAGGATAGCGATGGACGATCCCCTTCACCGGGGAAAGCGCGTCGTCGCCGATCGGGTCGGCGCGCTCATGTGGTGCCGTGAGCAGCTCGTCGGGATGCGGGACGAACTGCCGGCCGAGCGGGTCGTCGGGATGGCCGATCAGCGCGCGCACCGCGGGCGGGATCGCGATCGCGTAGCGGTCGCCCACGGCGGCGGTCGCGGCGCGTTCCGCGGGCGCGATCAGGCCGGCGGCGAGCAGCGCGTCGGCGTCACGCAGGGTAGCGTTCACCCATTCCCCACTGCCGACAGCACGCCATCGCAGATGTGCGCGATCGCCGCCTCGGACAGGTCGGCGTGGATCGGCAGGGCGAGGATGCGTTCGGCCAGTTCTTCCGACACCGGCAGCGGCGTGCCGTCGTGGTGCGCGCGATAGGCCGGCTGGCGATGCAGCGGGCGCGGGTAGTAGATCGCCGTCGGGATTCCGCGCGCGCGCAATCTCGCTTGCACCTGCTCGCGCGTCACGGCGTCGGGCAGCAGAACGCTGTAGATTGCCCACGCGGCGACGCTGTCGGGCACGCGCGCGGGCGTCACCACGGCGTTCGCGAGGCGGCGGTCGTACGTCCGGGCGACCTCGTCGCGCACTAGCAGCTCTGCCTCGAACACCGTGAGTTTCGCGAGCAGAACCGCGGCTTGCAGCGAGTCGAGACGTCCATTCATGCCGGTGCGCAGCACCTCGTAGCGAGTCGTGCCCTCGCCGTGGGTGCGCAGGCTGCGATAAAGCGCGGCGCGGTTGACGTCTTCTGTGAACAGCGCCCCGCCGTCGCCGTAGCCGCCGAGCGGCTTGGATGGGAAGAAACTGGTTGCCGTGGCGTCGGCGCTGTCACCGAGGCGCCGTCCGTTTTGGCTGCAGCCGAAGCTCTGCGCGAGGTCGTCGAGCGTGAACAGGTCGTGCTCGCGCGCGATGCGGATGAGCACCGGCCAGTCGGCGGGCTGGCCGAACAGATCGACGCCGATCAGCGCCCGCGGACGCAGCTTGCCGGCCCCCCGCACCGCGGCGATCCGTTGCGCGAGATGCGCCGGGTCGATCTGGAAGGTACGCGGGTCGACATCCACGAAGACCGGCGTGGCGCCGAGCACGAGCGGCACCTCGGCGGTCGCGGTGTAGGTAAAGGCGGGCAGGAACACCGCATCGCCCGGCCCGATCCCCTCCGCCATCAGCGCGATCTGGATGGCGTCGGTGCCGGAGCTGACGGCGACGCAATGACGCGCGCCGCACAGCGCGGCGAGCTTCTCCTCCAACTCGACGACCTCGGGGCCGAGGATGAACTGGCAATGCGCGAGCACTCCGTCGATGCGCCGGCGCAGCTCGGTGGCGATCCGTGCCTGCTGACCCTTCAGGTCGATGAACGGGATCGCGGTGGCGGCGTCGGTCATGTGCGGATCACCATGGGCACGGTTCCATCGGCGTTGTGCTCGAACTCCGGCACCAGCCGGGACAAAAGGGTCAAGGCAAGCCGGGCCTGCCCGCCGCGCGACGCGGCGGCGATCTCGTCGATGGCGCGGCCGACGATCGCCGGGTCGGCGGTCCGCGGCGTCGCCATCAGGAGGCCGGGATAGCCGGTCGGCGAGGGCGGCTCCTTGCCGTGGAACAGCTCCTCGAACAGCTTCTCGCCCGGCCGCAGGCCGGTGAAGCGGATCTGCACGTCCTCGTCGACCCGCAGCCCGGCGAGGCGGATCATCTGCCGGGCGAGATCGACGATCTTCACCGGCTCGCCCATGTCGAGCACGAAGATGCCGCCCTGCGACCGTTCGCGCGTCCCCACCACGGTCGCCTGCAGCACCAGCCCGACCGCCTCGCGCACCGTCATGAAGTAGCGGCTCATGTCCGGATGGGTGACGGTGAGCGGCCCGCCGCGCGCGAGCTGGCGCTGAAACAGCGGCACCACGGATCCGGTGCTGCCGAGCACGTTGCCGAAGCGCACGGTGATGCAGCTGATGCCACGCGCGGCATTGTCGAGCGCCTGGCAGTACATCTCGGCGAGGCGCTTCGTCGCCCCCATTAGGCTCGTGGGGTTGACCGCCTTGTCGGTGGAGATCAGCACCATCGCGAGCGCGCCGGCGGCGCGGGCGGCGTCGGCGACGTGGCGGGTGCCGGCGACGTTGGTCAGCAGCCCCTCGAGCGGGTTCGCCTCCACCATCGGAACGTGCTTGAGCGCGGCGGCGTGGAACACGAGCTCCGGTCGGCAGGTCTCGAACAGGTCGCGAATGCGCGCCTCGTCGCGCACATCGGCGAGCAGCGCCTCGCGCGGCACGTGTGGCGCGGTCTCGCCCAGCTCCACGTCGATCTGCCACAGCGCGTATTCGCCATTATCGATCAGGATCAGCCGGTCCGGCCCGAGCGTAGCGAGCTGGCGAGCGAGTTCCGAACCGATCGTCCCGCCGGCGCCGGTGACGAGAACGCGCCGCCCCTGGACCAGCCGCGCCATGCCCTCGCGGTCGAGCGGCACCTGTGGGCGGTTCAGCAGGTCCTCGATCGCGATCGGGCGCAGGTCGAGCGCGTGATCGCCGCTGGTCGTCGGTCGGGTCGCCGGGTCGAGCGCGGTCGGGCGCGGGGCGCGGCGCACGACCATGCCGTAGCGGTCCGCCTCCTCCAGCAATGCCGCGAGTCGGGGGCCCGAGACGTCGGGCGTCGCGACCACCAGGCAGTGCGGCAGGCGGCCATCACCGTGCAGGCGGGCGAGGACGGCGGGCGCGTCGTCGATCGAGCCTAGGATCGGGCGGCCCTGGATGCGTCGTCCTGTCTGTCGCGAGCCGAGCCCGAGCAGGCCGCTAACGCGTAGCGACTGGCGGCGATCCTGCGCGAGGGCGCGCAGGAACAGGTCCGCGTCCTCCCCCGCGCCGACCAGCAGCGCCGAGCCTTGGGCGTCGTCCGCGGTCCGCCGCACAAGCTTGCGCGCACGCAGCCGCTCATAGACGACCCGCGGCGCGCCGAGCAGGACCAGAAGCGTGAGTGCCAGGATCAGCGGGAAGGCGTGGCTGGGAAACCTAATCTCGGCGGCGGCCATGCCGAGGCAGAGGATGGCGGCGCCCAGGATGGAGCTTCCCGCCACGGCGAGGAGCTCGCCCGTGCCGATGAAGCGCCAATACTGGCGCGACAGGCCGAACGGCACGCCCACCAGGAGCACGACGGCCGCGCAGGCGGGAATGAGCCAAGCAGGCAAGGCGAGTGCCCCCGCCGGATGGGAGATCCACCCGGCGATGGGCAGCGCGGCGGCGGCGAGGGCACCGTCGACCGTGACGTTGACCGCGATTCGGGACAGGGGGCGACCGGCCATCGCGCCCCTATAGCCCGAATGAGCTGGTTGCGAAGCCCCGGAGGGCCTTATGCCTTAACCAGCGGGCAGCCCGTTTCGTCCATCGGCTGAGTGGATTCCTCACCCGACATGCTGCCGACCGGCTTGTAGAAGTCCCACTTCTCCTTTGACTCGGAGCTCGGCTTGACTTGCCAGACGTACATCTTCTCGGCCACGCGGCCGTTCGGCTGGATCACCACGTCATGGTCGTAGAAGTCGTTGACTTTCATCTCGCGCATTTTCGCCGCGACCGCGGTGCCGTCGAGCGTGCCGGCGGCCTTCACCGCCTTCAGCCAGTGCAGCGTCGCCGAATACTGGCCGGCATGCAGCATGGTCGGCGGCGAGTTCATCTTGGCGACGTAGCGCTTGGTCCAGGCGCGGGTCTTGTCGTTGAGGTTCCAGTAGAAGGAGTTGGTCAGCACCAGCCCCTCGCAGACGTCCTGGCCCACGGCGACGACATTGGTGATGAACATGAGCAGCGTCGCCATCCGCTGGCCGCCCTTGGCAATGCCGAACTCGGCCGCCTGCTTGAGGCAGTTCACCAGATCGGTGCCCGCGTTGGCGAAGCCGATCACCTTGGCGCCCGACGCCTTGGCCTGAATGAGGTAGCTGGAGAAGTCCGCAGTCCCGAGCGGCGCGCGCACGCTGCCGATGACTTTGCCGCCGGCCGCCTTGACGAACTTCTCGGTGTTGGCCTGCAAGGAATAGCCGAACTCGTAGTCGGCGGTGATGAAGAACCAGGTGTTCCCGCCCTCTTGCGTGAGCTTCCCGCCGGTCCCCTTCGCCATCGCGTAAGTGTCGTAGGTCCAGTGAAATCCATAGGGAGTGCACAGCTTCTGCGTGAAGTCCGTCGATGCCGGCCCAGTGATCAGATAGATCACCTTCTTCTCCTTGGAGACGGTCTGCATCGCGAGTCCCGAGGAGGTGGCCGCCCCGTCAGTGAGCACGTTGGCGCCGTGCGCGTCGATCCACTCGCGAGCGAGCGCGCCGGCGATGTTGGGCTTGTTCTGCCCGTCGAGTTGGACGACCTCGATCTTGCGGTCGAGCACGGAGCCGCCGAAATCCTCCACCGCGAGGTCGCAGCCCACCTTCTGGCCTGGTCCGCCCACGTCGCGGTATGGTCCGTTAAGGTCGCTGATCATGACGATGCGGACCGGCTGCGAACTACTTTGCGCGCGGATGATTCCCGGTCGTGCCAGCGGCGCCGCCGCGAGGCCCGCGAGGGTCGCACGACGTGTCAGATGATGCATTGATTTTTCCTCCCCGTTCGCGACGCGGGGCGGGCTCGCCACCCGCCCCGTAGCCGTTCAGGGCTGCAAGAAGCCCTGAATCTGGTTGTCCGCCCAGGCGATCACGTCCTTGATCGAGGAGCCGCTCTTGAGCTTGGCCAGCATGGTCGAGCCCACGCCGGCATTGTACATCTGCACGGCGATGTCGGCTGGCGCGGGTGCATAGGCGATGCTGAAGCTGGCGTCGTGCCAGGGGCGCAGCGGATAGTTGTACACCGTGCCCAGCGGCGGCTCGACCTCCGACCAGATCTTGAAGTCCATCATCGAGTTCTGCGGCGGCAAATCGTAGCCGACGGTGGCGGGCTCACGCGCCTGCACAATCTCGCGCTGCATAAGATACTCGATGAGCTCCTTTGCCGGCTGTTTCTGCTGGCTGAACTTCCAGACGCCCCAGAACCAGCCGAGATAGGGGATGAAACGTCCTTTGGGACCGGCGGGATTCGGGAAAGTCCAGCAATCGGCAGCCACCTGGGGCGCGTCGCGTTTCGCGACCGCCCAGGCAGACGGCGGGTTGAAAATCAACGCGCTCTTGCCTGAGATCAACGCCCTGTTGTTGGAGGCGTCGTCATAGCTGACGGCATCGGCCGGCAGCAGCGGCACCAGCTTCTGCGCGTATTCGAGGACCTGCATCACCGCGTCGGAATGGAGCTGCGACTTGCCCTCCTTGTCGACGAGGATCGCACCGTAGGAGGCGAACAGAGCCCCCACCCAATCGACGCTGTCGGTGGTCTGGCTCAGTCCCAAGGCGAATGTGTGGTTGTCCTTCATCGCCGCCTGAGCGGCCTTGATGAAATCACTTTCCCAGGTCCATTCCTTGCCGACCGCTTCCTTCGCTTCGTGCGCCGGGTACATCTTCGTCACATCGACGTCGATATACTGCTTGATCATGCTGATGCGGGCGCAGGACGGCTTGGTCTGCGCGCCCCAGCTGGTCGGCACGGCGGCCCAGTTCCCGCTCTTGCTGGCGGCCAGATACTTCGAGACGTCGTTGAAGGGACCGCTCTTTGCCTCGAGCGCCTTCACCACGTCGTCCATCGGCTCGAGCTTCTCGGCGTAGTTGTGCGCGTCCCACGTCGTGAACGTCATCAGGTCGTGGCCGGCGCCGCCTTGCGCCTCCGCCGCCGCCGTGAGCTGGATCTTGTTGCTGCTGCTGGTGATGAAGTCGAGCTGCACGGTGACGTTGTTCTTCGCCGCCCAGTCATCAACCTGTTTCTTCATCACCGCGTCCGCGCCCGGCACCCAGTGATCCCAGAACCCGACCTTGAGCGTCGTGGCAGCGCCCGCGCCGCGGAGATGAACGAGCGGCAGGGCTGCCGCCGCTGTGGCGGCCTTGAGCGCCGCGCGGCGGGTCATGGTCCAGGTTGTAGACATCGTATTCCTTGCTCCACTCCCTTGCCGGCGCGGGGCGCGCGGGCAAGGGGAGCATGCACAGCCGCGTGCCGACTGGCAATCCGGCGAGGCTGCGTTGTGCCGCGACCGCCCCGGGCGCAGGCTTGTTCATCACTGGAACGCGAGGAAACGCATGGCGTCGATGTTCGGCAAGACGGCCCTTCTGGAGCTTCTGAAGCAGGAAGGCGTGCGGGTGATGTTCGGCAATCCGGGCACCACGGAGCTGCCATTGATGGATGCGCTCGCCGTCGAGACCGACATTCGTTACGTGCTCGCGCTGCAGGAAGCGCCGGCGATGGCGATGGCCGACGGCTATGCGCTCGCCTCCGAGGGGCTTTCCGTGGTGAACCTGCACGTCGCGCCGGGCCTCGGGAACGCGATGGGGATGCTGTACGACGCCCAGAAGGCCGGATCGCCGGTGCTGGTGACTGCGGGCCAGCATGAGCAGACCTTCAACTTCACCGAGCCGTTGCTGTGGGCGGACCTGCCGCGCATCGCCCAGCCGTTGGTGAAGTGGTCGCACGAGGTGCGCCGGATAGAGGATCTGCCGCGCGCGATCCATCGCGCCGCCAAGACGGCGCTCGCGCCCCCCACGGGGCCGGTGTTCCTTTCGTTACCCGGTGACGTGCTGAACGCGAGCGCGGACATCGACCTGGGCGCGCCGACGCGTATCGCGCCGCGCACGCGTGGGGACGCCGATGCCATCGCGCGGGCAGCGACATTGCTCGCGCGTGCCGAGCGCCCCGTCATTCTGGCGGGCGATGCCGTGCCGCAGAGCGACGCACTCGCGGAACTCGTGGCGCTGGCCGAGACGCTGGGCGCTCCCGTCTATGACGAAGGCATGGCGAGCCGGACCATGTTCCCGTCCAACCATGCTCTCTATCGCGGCAATTTCGCCCGCTTGCCGGCGGTGATCCGCGGCATCCTGCAAGGCCACGACCTGCTGGTGTCGATCGGTGCCGACCTGTTCACGTTGTCGCTTCCGGGTCAGGCGGAGTCGGTGCCGGAGGGCGTGAAGATCGTCCACCTCGATACCGATCCGTGGGAGATCGGCAAGAATTATGCGGTCGAGGTCGGCATCCTGGCCGATCCGAAGGCGACGCTGCCGGAGCTCACCAAGGCAGTGGGCGACGCGATGTCGGAGGCGGCGTGCGGGCGGGCGGCAGCGCGGCTCGCCGCGGCAAAGGCGGAGGGAGAGGCGGAGCTTGCCAAACTTCGCGCCCGTGCCGATGCGATGGCCAGGCAGACACCGATCCAGCCACTCGCGCTCATGGGAGCGATCGCGGCGGCGCTTCCCGCCGACGCGGTGGTGGTCGATGAGACGGTGTCATCGGGCGCCGGCCTGCGCCGCCTTCTGCAAAGCAATGACGCGCAGAGCTTCTTCGGGCTGCGCGGCGGCGGCATCGGCTGGGGGCTGCCGGCTGCGATCGGCGTCAAGCTCGCGCTGCCGCACCGCCCGGTGGTCGCGCTGATCGGCGACGGAAGCGCGATGTACACGATCCAGGGATTGTGGACCGCAGCGCACGAAAAGCTGCCGGTGGTGTTCGTCATCATCAACAACAGCTCATACCGTATCCTGAAGCAGCGCACCAATGCGATGCAGCAATTCGCCGCGCAGACGGATCGCTATGTCGGAATGGAGCTGGACGACCCGCGCGTCGACTTCGTCACGGTCGCGCGCGGGCTCGGATTGCAGGCCGAGCGAGCACGCAGCATCGCCGAGTTCCGCGACCTGCTGGCGAGCGCGCTGCGCGTGGAGGGGCCGATGCTGATCGATGTTCAGATGGATCGAGGGTTCAAGCCGGTGTAGCGGCAAAAGGATTGCGGATCGTGAGTTTGCCACCCCTCCGACCAACGCTACGATGGCGGCACCGGAGGTAGGGGGCCGCGATGACGTTCCAGGCGTTCCGTTTCGATCCCGTCGAGCTGCCGGACTCGGCCAAGCGCCTGCGGCATCAGGTCCGCGCCTTCCTCGACGAGCGACGCGATCGGCCGCGGCCGGACCGGGATGGACGGGACCAGGCGTTCAGCCGCGACATGGCGGAGCGCGGCTGGATCGGGATGACGTGGCCGAAGAAGTACGGCGGGCAGGAGCGCAGCGCGCTCGATCGCTTCGTGCTGATCGAGGAGATGCTGGCCGCCGGCGCTCCGCTCGGCTTTCACTACACTGCCGATCGCCAGAGCGGGCCCAATATCCTGCGCTTCGGCACCGAGGCGCAGCGCGAGCGGTTTCTCCCGGCCATCACGCGGGCCGAGATCAGCTTCTGCATCGGCATGAGCGAGCCGGGCTCGGGCTCCGATCTCGCCGGCACGAAAACTCGCGCGGTGAAGGTCGATGGCGGCTACCGGGTGAACGGCAGCAAGCTCTGGACCTCCAACGCGCATCAGTCGGATTGGATGATCCTGTTCTGCAAGATGGCACGCGAGGGCGAGGAGGCGGATCGTCACGCCGGCGCGACGCAATTCCTGGTGGATTTGAAATCACCTGGGATCGACATCCGCCCGGTGCTGAACCTGCTGGGCGAGCATCACTTCAACGAGGTGTTTCTCACCGACCTGTTCGTGCCCGCCGACTGCGTTCTGGGCGAGGAGGGCAGCGGCTGGAAGCAGGTGACGAGCGAGCTCGGTTTCGAGCGCAGCGCGCCCGACCGTTTCCTCGTGCTGTTCAAGCTGCTGAAGGAGATGGTGCATGTCGCCGGGCCCAATCCGGATAAGGCGACCGCAACGGGGATCGGGCGGATGGTCGCACAGCTCGCGACCTTGCGGCGCATGTCGCTGTCCATCGCCGGGATGCTGCAGGCGGGCGAGCAGCCGCTGAACGAAGCAGCGGTGGTGAAGGATCTCGGCACCCGGTACGAGCAGGACCTGCCCAACGTCGCGCGCACGCTGTTCCCGAACGAGCCCGACATCGAATCCGCGGATGCGTTCGTCGCGCTGCTGGCGTCGGCGATCATGAACGCGCCGCGCCTGTCGATCCAGGGTGGCACGCGCGAGATCTTGCGCGGCATCATCGCGCGCGGACTGGGGTTACGCTGATGGCGATGCGCGAGGAAACCCGCCTGCTGCTCGACAGCATGACGAAGCTGTTCGAGGATCGCAGCACCAAGGAGGTCGTCGACCGCGCCGAACGTGGCGGCTTCCCCAGCGAACTTTGGCAGGCGGTGGCGGAGACCGGCGTGCCGCTGGCGGTGTTGCCGGAGGAGGCGGGCGGTTCGGGCGTCGAATGGGCCGACGGGATGGCGGCGCTGCGCGTCGCGGGGCGTTTCGCGGCGCCGATCCCGCTCGGCGAGACCATCATCGCCGCCTGGGTCGCCGCCTCGGCCGGCCTCGAGCCGAGCGACGGGCCGATGAGCATCGCCCCGGTCCGGCGCGAGGACCGGCTGAGCCTGGAACGCGACGGCACAGGCTGGCGCCTGAGCGGGCGGGCGACGCGCGTGCCGTGGGGCTCGCAGGTCTCGCGGCTGGTGTTGCTCGCAGACGGGCCGGGCGGGGAGATGGTGGTCGCGCTCGACGGCACCAACAGCGCCGAAGTCACGCGGGGCCGCAACATCGCGGGCGAGCCGCGCGACACCATCGCGTTCAATGGCGTTCCAATTTCCGCAGATGCCGTCGCCCCGGCGAAGGGCGGAGTTGACCGCGGGGAGGTGTACCGGCGCGGCGCGCTCGCCCGCGCGATGCTGATGGCGGGCGCAATGGAACGCGCGTTCGAGACGGCGCTGACCTACGTGCAGGAGCGCCAGCAGTTCGGCCGCCCGATCTCCAAGTTCCAAGCGGTGCAGCAGAACATGGCGGTGCTCGGGGGCCAGGTCGCCGCCGCCGTTGCTGCCGCCGAAGGCGGTGCAGAGGGACTCGCCCATCCTGATCCCGAGATGCGCGAGCTGCTGATCGCGATCGCTAAGACAAGAGTGGGCGACGCGGCGACGCTCGCCTCCGAGATCGCCCATCAGGTGCATGGCGCGATCGGCTTCACCCAGGAATATTCGTTGCAGCTCAGCACGCGCCGTCTATGGTCCTGGCGCGACGAGTTCGGCGGTGAGGCGGAGTGGGGCGCGCGGGTCGGCGCCATCGTCTGCGCGCGTGGCGGCGATGCGCTCTGGCCCACGCTGGCCGCCGCGTAAAGCGCAATCGTTCATGAGAGACGATAAGGGAGGGACATCATGCAAGACACGACAGGAATGATTACCCGCCGCGGGCTGATCGGCACCGGACTTGCCGCCGGCGCGACCGTGGCGCTGCCGCGCCGGGCGCGGGCGCAGCAGAAGCCGATCCGCATCGGCGTGCTGACCGACATGAGCGGGCCGTACGCTGCTAACACGGGGCCCGGCTCGGTCCTCGCCTCGAAGATGGCGGTAGAAGACTTCACACAGGCGCATCCCGACATCAAGGTCGAGCTCGTCTCGGCGGACATGCAGGACAAGCCAAATGTCGCGGTGTCGATCGCGACCAACTGGCTCGACAACGAGGGCGTCGACCTCATCACCGATCTGCCGCTGTCCTCCGGTGCGCTCGCCATCGGTCCGATGGTGGAGCAGCGCGACAAAGCGGCGATCTGGACCGGCGCAGCGTCGGCGGAGATCACCGGGAAGGGCTGCGGCCTCAACCATCTGCACTGGGTGCTCGATACCTGGTCGATGCCGCATGCGGTGGTGGACGCGACCGTCGCGGAGGGCGGCAAAACCTGGTACTTCATCACCGCCGACTACGCCTTTGGCCACGCGCTGCAGCATGACTCCGGGCAATTCGTTGACGCGGCAGGTGGCAAGGTGCTCGGCCAATCGCTGATGCCGTTCCCGGGGACGACCGATTTCTCCGCCGCACTGGTGCAGGCGCGCGCCAGCGGCGCCAATGTCATCGGCCTCGCCAATGGGGGCACTGACACGGTGAATTGCATCAAGCAGTCGCACGAGTTCGGCATCATCAAGGGAGGCCAGAAGATCGCGGCCCTGATCTTCCTGCTGCCCGATGTGCACGGCGTCGGGCTGGAGGATGCGCAGGGTGTTTTGTTGACCGATGCGTTCTACTGGAACATGAACGACAAGACGCGCGCCTTCGGCCATCGTTTCGCCAAGCGCTTCGGCGGCGCGATGCCGAGCTCCGATCAGGCGGGCCAGTACTCGGCGATCACGAACTACCTGAAGGCAGTGGCGGCGATTGGTGTCGACAAAGCCAAGGCGAGCGGACGCGCGGTCTTCGCGCACATGCGCGAGAAGCCATTCGATGATCCGCTGTTCGGCGAGATCACGGTCCGCATCGACGGGCAGGTGGTGCACAACATGTACCTGTTCGAGGTGAAGACGCCCGCCGAGTTGAAGGAGCCGTGGGATTATCTCAAGCTGCTGCGCACCATCCCCGCCGCCCAGGCGTTCCGCCCACTGGACGAGGGCGGGTGTCCACTGGTGCATAGCTGAAACGGAACACGGTCCTCGGGAGACATCGGGCATGGCGCGCGGGTTCGGGTCGAGTATTCTGGTAACGGCGTCGGTTTGCGGCGTGCTTGTCACGGGGAGCGGTAAGGCGGCGGCAGCGTCTGTCCACGGCGCCTCCTTCGGGAAGACCACCGACGGCCGGGACGTCACCGTCTACACGCTGGGCAACGACAACGGCTTCACCGTCAAGTTCCTGGACTACGGCGGCCACATTATAGGGATCGGCGCCCCGGACCGCAGGGGGCATTTCGACGATGTCGCGTTGGGGTGCAAAACCCCGGCCGACTATGAGGCTGCGTGCCAATATCTCGGCGCTACGGTCGGCCGTTATGCGAATCGCATCGCCAAAGGTCAGTTCACCCTCGATGGGCAGACCCATCACCTGCCGGTTAACAACGGGCCGAATTCCCTCCACGGTGGCACGAGCGGCTTCAACAAGCAGATGTGGAACGTGAAAACCCAAACCGGCCCCGGCAGTGTCGGCGCGGTTCTCACCTACACCAGCCCAGACGGCGAGGACGGCTATCCGGGCACGCTGCGCGTGTCGGTGACATACACGCTCGGCAACGACAACTCGCTCCGCATCGACTACGAGGCGACCACCGACAAGGACACGGTGGTGAACTTCACCAATCACACCTTCTTCAACCTTGCGGGCAACGGCTCCGGCTCCGTCGAGGACCAATTGCTACAGATCGACGCCGATCGCTACACGCCCACGGACGCGACCCAGATCCCGACCGGCGCGATCGAGCCGGTCGCGGGCACGCCGATGGATTTTCGCACGCTGACGCCGATCGGCGCGCGGCTCAGGGATCCGTTCCCTCAGCTGGTCCTGGCGCACGGCTATGACCATAACTGGGTGCTGAACAAGCCGCGGCCGGGCGCACTCGCTCCAGCCGCGCGGGCCTACGATCCGAAGTCGGGACGCATCCTGGAGGTCGAGACCACCGAACCGGGCCTGCAGGTATACACGGGCAATTACTTCACCGGTGCGATCGTGGGTTCGGCGAACACGATCTATCGGCAAACCGACGCCTTCACCATGGAGACGCAGCACTTCCCGGATTCCCCCAACCAGCCGAGCTTCCCGTCGACCGAGCTTAAGCCCGGCGAGACTTTCCACTCCACCACCATCTTCCGATTCTCGACCGATGGGTGATGGGGCTAGACGGGCGAGGTCATGAAGCAGCGCGCAGGGGACCGGACGAGCGAGGTCAAGGCGCTCGCGCTGATCTGCGCCGCCCATCTGGTCAGCCACTTCCACTACCTCGTCCTGGTGCCGCTGTTCCCGCTGCTGCGGGCGCGGATGGGAGTGGGCTTCGTCGAGCTCGGTCTCGCGCTCACGCTGTTCAATGTCGCCTCGGCGCTGACGCAGGCGCCGATGGGCTGGGTCGCCGACCGTTATGGGCCGCGCCGCGTACTGATCGGCGGGCTGCTGACATCGTGCGTCGCGTTCGGTTCGGTGGCTCTGGTGCCGACCTATCCAGTCCTGCTGGCGGCTGCGACGCTCGCCGGCGTGGGCAACGCGGTCTACCACCCGTGCGATTATGCGATCCTGTCGGCATTGATCGACCCGGCACGGGTCGGGCGGGCGTTCTCCTTCCATACCTTCGCCGGATATATGGGCAGCGCGATCGCGCCGCCGGTGATGCTCGCGGTCAGCAGTGTCGCCGGGCTGCATGGGGCGCTTGGCGTCGCGGCCGCCCTCGGTCCGCTCGCAGCGCTGCCGTTGTTCCTGGCGAAGGGGCTCGACCAGGCGGGCTCCCAGCGCGGGTTCGCGGCGCGGGAGGCGAGCGCACTGCCGGTCTCGGCCCTGCTCACGCCCACGATCCTGGGTTTGACCGTGTTCTTCACTTTGCTGAGCCTGTCGAGCGGCGGGATCCAGTATTTCTCGGTCGTCGCGTTCAAGGCGCTGTACGGCATCGGCCTGCCGCTCGCGAACGGCGCGCTGAGCGCGTTCCTGTTCGCGACCGCCGCCGGCGTGCTGGCCGGCGGCTTCGTCGCCGACATGACCAAGCGCCACGCCGAGGTAGCCGCGGCCGGGTTCGGCGGGGCCGCGATCCTCACCTTCCTGGTCGGCACGATCTTCCCTGGCGCCGTCCTGCTGGTCTGCATCATGGCGGCGATCGGCTTCCTCGCCGGGATGATCATGCCGTCGCGGGACATGATGGTCCGCGCCGCCGCGCCGCCGGGTGCGGCGGGACGCGTGTTCGGGATCGTCACGACTGGGTTCAACATCGGCGGCACGATCGGCCCGATGCTGGCCGGCTGGATCATGGACCAGAATGCGCCGCGCTGGGTGTTCTACAGCTCGGTCGTGTTCATGGGTCTTACGGTGCTGCTCGCGCTCGCTGGCGACTGGCGCGCGCGCCGGCGCGCGGCGTCAGCGGTGGCCGCGTAGGTCGATCATCTCTCAGGCATCCGGTCTCTGCCCGCCCCAAGGGCGGCCTGAGCGGCGGCGAGGCGGGCAACGGGGACGCGGTAGGGGCTGCAGGAGACGTAGTCGAGTCCGACCTCCTGGCAGAACGCGATCGAGGCGGGATCGCCGCCATGCTCCCCGCAGATGCCGAGCTTCAGCGCGTTCTTCGCCCTCCGTCCCCTCTCGACGGCGAGTCGGACCATCGCGCCAACCCCTTCGACGTCGAGCGAGACGAACGGGTCCTTCGGGAGGATGCCCTTCTCCACATAGAGGGGCAGGAACTTGCCGGCGTCGTCGCGCGACAAGCCGAACGTGGTCTGCGTCAGGTCGTTCGTGCCGAAGCTGAAGAAGTCGGCGACCTCAGCGATCTTGTCGGCGATGACGCAGGCGCGCGGCAGCTCGATCATCGTGCCGACGCTGTACTCGAGCGTCCGGCCGGCCGACTTGAAGACGTCGGCGGCGACCTTCTCCACCTGGGCGCGGGTGATCTCGAGCTCCGGGCGGGTGCCGACCAGCGGGATCATGATTTCCGGCACTGGGGCGACGCCGCCTTCCTCGGCGATCGCAAGCGCACCCTCGAAGATGGCACGCGCCTGCATCTCGTAGATTTCGGGAAAGGATATCCCGAGCCGGCAGCCGCGATGGCCGAGCATCGGGTTGGCCTCGGCGAGCTCGGCGGCGCGCCGGCGCATCGCCTCAACGTCCGTGCCCAGCGCCTGCGCCACTTCGGCGAGCTCGGACTCCGCATGCGGCAGAAATTCGTGCAGCGGCGGATCGAGCAGGCGGATCGTCACGGGCAGCCCGGCCATGATGCGGAACAGGGCGCGGAAATCCTCGCGCTGGAACGGCAGCAGGCGCGCGAGCGCGGCGCGCCGGCCAGATTCGTCGCTCGCCATGATCATCTGCCGCACGGCACCGATTCGCTCGGGGTCGAAGAACATGTGCTCGGTGCGGCATAGCCCGATGCCCTCGGCGCCGAACTTGCGCGCCGTCTCGGCGTCGAGCGGCGTCTCGGCGTTGGCTCGCACCTTCATCGTGCGCGCGCTGTCCGCCCACTCCATGAGCGTCGAGAAATCGCCAGACATCGCGGGCTCGATCATCGCGACGACGCCGGCGAAGACCTCGCCCGTGCTGCCGTCGAGCGTCACTGTCTCACCTGCCCGCACGGCACGCCCACCGGCGGTCAGCGTCTGCGCGTTGTAGTCGACGGCGATCGCGCCGGCCCCGGCGACGCAGGGACGCCCCATGCCGCGCGCGACGACGGCGGCGTGGCTGGTCATGCCGCCACGCGTGGTAAGGATGCCGGCGGCGGCGTGCATCCCGTGGATGTCCTCGGGGCTCGTCTCGATGCGCACGAGGATCACCGATTCGCCCTTGGCAGCGCGGGATTCGGCTTCGTCGGCGCTGAACACCACGGCGCCGCTCGCCGCTCCGGGGCTCGCCGGGAGGCCCTTGCCGAGCAGGGTACGCGGCGCGTCGGGATCGAGCATTGGATGCAGCAGCTGGTCGAGCGCGGCGGGGTTGACGCGGCGAACCGCCTCGGCGCGGTCGATCAGCCCGTCGTTCGCCATCTCGACCGCGATGCGCAGGCTGGCCGCGGTGGTGCGCTTGCCGTTGCGCGTCTGCAGCATGTAGAGCCGGCCCTTTTGAACCGTGAACTCGATGTCCTGCATGTCGCGGTAGTGCTGCTCGAGCCGCGCGCGCACATCCATCAGCTCGGCGTAGGCGCGCGGCATCGCCGCTTCCATCGGCACCTCGCCTGGCTTGGCGCGGGCGGCGGAGAGGGGCTGCGGCGTGCGGATGCCGGCGACGACGTCCTCGCCCTGCGCGTTCACCAGGTACTCGCCGTAAAACGCGTTCTCGCCGGTGGAGGGATCGCGGGTGAAGCACACGCCGGTCGCGCAATCTTCGCCCATGTTGCCGAACACCATGGCTTGGACGTTCACCGCGGTGCCCCAGTCCGCCGAGATGTCGTGCAGGCGCCGGTAGGTGATGGCGCGTGGGTTCATCCAGCTTCCGAACACGGCGCCGATCGCCCCCCAGAGCTGCTCCTCGGGGTCCTGCGGGAAGGGCTTGCCGGTCTCCTGCGCAACCATGTCCTTGTAGGCCTCGACCACCTGGCGCCAATCGTCGGGACTGAGCGCGGTGTCCTCGGTCACGGCGGCGTCGAGCTTGGCGGACTCGATGATCTCCTCGAAGCGATGGTGATCGACGCCGAGCACGACTGAGCCATACATTTGGATGAAGCGGCGGTAGCTGTCCCAGGCGAAGCGTTCATCCTCGGCGTCGCGGGCCAGGCCTTCCACGGTCTCGTCGTTGAGGCCGAGATTGAGCACGGTGTCCATCATGCCCGGCATGGAGACGCGTGCGCCGGAGCGGACGGAGACGAGCAGCGGCTGGCGCGCATCGCCGAAGCGGCGGCCAACCGCGGCCTCGACGCGAGCCATGGCCTCGCGCACCTGGTCGCGCAGCTCCGGCGGGTACTGGCGGTCGTTCTTGTAGAACGCGGTGCAGACCTCGGTGGTGATGGTGAAGCCGGGCGGCACGGGCAGGTCGATGGAAGCCATCTCCGCGAGGTTCGCGCCCTTGCCGCCGAGCAGGTCGCGCATGTCCGCGCTGCCGTCATTGCGCCCGGCACCGAAGCTGTACACCCATTTCGGCATTAGAGGAGGCCTCCGGATCGACGATAACATTCGTCATGCCGTGGCTTGTCCCGGGCATCCACGTCTTGATGGGCGGCGGGAAAGACGTGGATGGTCGGAACACCGGCCATGACGGTGGGGGTGGCGTCGTGATTCTTGAGCATCAGCCCTCGATCTTCGAGAAGTCGGCGACGCGGTCCATCGTCGCGCGCACGCGGTTGAGAAGACACAAACGATTGCGGCGCAATTCCGGTTCCGGCGCATTCACCGTGACGCGATCGAAGAAGGCGTCGAGGGGCGCGCGGAGTGTAGCCATCTCAGCCATAGCTCCCTGGTAATCTTCTATACGGAAACGGGGGTCCAACTCGCGATCAAGCACATTGAGCGCGGTTTGCAACTGCAGCTCCTCACGTTCCTGGAGCAAGCTGGAATCCACACGACCCGAATGCGGCCCGTCTTTCAAATCTTCGATCCGCACGATGTTAGATGCTCTTTTGGTACGCAACTAGAAGATCGCTTCCTTCGGGGGAGCTGAGCAATTCAGTTATTGCCTCTGTAAGCGACAAAAGTCGGTTCACGTCGTCGTCTTGTGCGGCAGCGAATACGGCTTGTAGCACGTCGTGCCGAGCACCTTCCGATCGGAGTTGCACCCGGAGGCGGTCGAGCATGAAATCACGAATTCAAGGGGACTTGGCGCGGCTCTCCATACTCATCCCAAGCGGCACCGATAAGCTGTGAGAGCCGTAAGCGTAAGCCATTCTCTCGGATTATCCTTATAGCGCCCAGAGCGGCTCTACGAAGGCCATACTGATCTCCTGACCCACTCGGGCGTTCATCAATGGAAAAGAATCCGACCGAGAGATCAAACTTGTCGGCCAGCGCGAGAGCAATAGAAACCGCAGCTCGCGGAATGTCGTCAGACGGGCCTTTCGGGAGGTAGTGATCGCGAATTGCGTTTGCAACGGAAGCAGCCTCGCCATCGTGAATTGCGTAGTAGCGTCCCATTGTACCTTGCAGCTCGGGGAACTCCGCCACCATCCCGGACGATAGGTCTGCTTTGCAAAGAAGAGCCGCGCGCCGTGTGAGGCCAGAATCGCCAGCCTCCATCAGTTTCGATGTGAGACCAGCGGCCAGCTGCCCAGAATGTTCTGCCCCAGCGGATTCGGAGACAATGATTTGGCCGACCCTCTCGACCAAGCGTTGGAGCCGACGCACGCGGGCGCCTTGTGAGCCGAGCTTGGCATGAAAGATGATTCCGTCCAGCGCAGGCACGCGATCAGCGAGCTTCGTGCGTCGGTCCAAGTCCCAGAAGTGGCGGGCGTCGGCAAAGCGGGCGCGCAGCACGCGCTCGTTGCCGGCGATGATCGCCGCGCCGCCGTCCTCGGCCTCGATATTGGCGACGAAGCCGAACCAGGGTGCCGGCTCGCCATTCTGCGTGCGCAGCGCGAAGTAGCGCTGGTTGACGCGCATCGAGACCTGCCTGACCTCGGCGGGCAAGTCCATGTAGATGGGGTCGATGCGGCCCAGCAGCGGCACCGGCCATTCCACCAGCCCGGCGACCTCGTCGAGCAGGCCGGGGTCGTCGACTAGGCTCAACCCGCTGCGCCGCTGCTTCAGCGACGATGCCGTTGGCGATGCGCTCGCGGCGTTCTGCGGCGTCGACCAGGACGCGGCGCTCGGCCAGCTTCGCCTGCCAATCCGCGCAGGAGACCACAGCGACCGGGCCGGGCGCATGGAAGCGATGGCCCTCGGTCAGATTGGAGGCGGCAAGGCCGTGCCCGTCATCGGCGCCGTCGCGCAGATCGAACGGGACCACGGCACCTTCGAGCAGGCAGACGATGCGTCGCAGCGGGCGAACCCAGGTGAACGCACTGGTGCCCCAGCGCATGGATTTCGGCCAGGGGAAGCGGCGCAGCAGGGGCGGCATCGCGGCGCTGATGAGGTCTGCGGCAGAAATGGCAGCGGCACGCTTCTCCAGAACCCAGTAGTCGCCCTCCTCGCGGATCTGATCGCGGCTCGCGCCGTGCTTGCGCAGGAAGCCGGCGAGCGCCTGCTCCGGTGCGGAGAGACGCGGACCGCGCTCGGTAGTTGATGCTGCGGCGACCTCGGAGGCGATTTCGGCGCGCAGCGCGATCCGGCGGGGACCGTAGAAGGCTTTAATGAGATTGGGAGATAGCGGCGCCAGCGGATGCACTGATGAGCCGTTCCAGATCGGCAGCCGCCCCGACCTGCATCCGGGCGGGAATCTCCTCGCTGAACAGTTCGATGAACAGCTCCGGCATCAGCGCGGCAGTCCATCATCGCCGGCGACCCAAGCCTCGCAGCACGCCTTCGCGAGCGCCCGCACCCGGCCGATGTAGCTCGCCCGCTCGGTCACGCTGATCACGCCGCGGGCGTCGAGCAGGTTGAAGAGATGGCTCGCCTTGATGCACTGGTCGTAGGCGGGCAGCGCCAAGGGCTCGCCCGTCAACAGCGCGGCACACTCGTGCTCGGCGTCCTTGAAGTGGCGGATCAGCATATCCGTGTCGGCGCGCTCGAAATTGTAGGCGCTGTATTCGCGCTCAGCGCGCAGGAACACGTCGCCATAGGTGACGCCCGCGCCGTTGAAGTCGAGGTCGAAGACGTTCCCGACGTCCTGGACGTACATCGCGAGCCGTTCCAGCCCGTAAGTCATCTCGAAGCTCGGCAGCTCGACCGGGATGCCTCCAACCTGTTGGAAATAGGTGAACTGGCCGACCTCCATCCCATCGCACCAGACCTCCCAGCCCAGGCCCCAGGCGCCGAGTGTCGGGCTCTCCCAGTCATCCTCGACGAAGCGGAAGTCGTGACGCAGCGGGTCGAGGCCGATGGCTTGGTAGCTCGCGAGCAGCAGGTCCTGCGCGTCCTCCGGGCTCGGCTTGATGATGACCTGGTATTGGTAGTGCTGGGCCAGCCGGTTTGGGTTCTCCCCGTAGCGGCCGTCGGCCGGTCTCCGGCTCGGCTGCACGTAGGCGGCACGCCAGGGGCGGGGGCCGAGCGCGCGCAGCGTGGTCGCTGGATGAAATGTGCCGGCGCCCATCTCTAGGTCATAGGGCTGCAGGATGACGCAGCCCTGCCGCGCCCAGAAATGGTTCAGGGCGAGGATCAGGTCCTGGAAGCTTCGGTGCGGGCAATCCATTCGCGGACCAATATTGGTGCAGTGCAACGTAGGGCAGCGGGCCAACCGGCGGCAAGCTGGCGTGAGTTGACGCGGCGGGCCCGCGTCGCCACGTCGGCCAAGCGAGGAGCGCATGAGCATAGACGGGCTTGACGATGCAACCATCGAGCGGGTGCTGACTGGCACGCGGCGGATCGCGGTGGTCGGTGCCTCGGCTAAACCGTGGCGGCCCTCGAACGGCGTGCTCGGTTTCCTGGTCGGGAAGGGCTATGATGTGGCGCCGGTCAACCCCGGTATCGCGGGCCAGTCGATCCATGGCCGGCCGGTCGTCGCGCGCCTCGCCGATACCGCGCCGGTCGAGATGGTCGACGTGTTCCGCAACGCGCGCGTCGCGGGCGGCGTGGTTGATGAGGCGATCGGGCTCGGCGCGCGTGTCGTCTGGCTGCAGCTCGGCGTGATCGACGAGGCGGCGGCCGAGCGCGGACGGGCGGCGGGACTTACCGTTGTGATGGACCGCTGCCCGGTGATCGAATGGCGCCGGCTCGGGTTGTCCGGGGCGGCAGGGAGGCTGCAATGACCAACGAGGAACGCGACATCATCGCCGCTTTCGTCGCGCGGGTGGGCGGCTCGCCGCAGGCCCAAGGGGCGAGTCCCTGGGGGGGCGGCTCGGTGCCGGCGACCCAGTCGGCAGCCCCGGCGCTGCCGCCCGTCGACCCGGAGGCGGACCGCTTTATCGCCCAGCAGTTCCAGGCTTATCCGGAGGCGCGCTATCGCCTCACCCAGCTCGCCTTCGTGCAGGAGCACGCGCTGGTCGAGGCGCAGAATCGCCTCCGCCGCCTGGAATGGGAGCTGCAGCAGGCCCAGCAAGGGGCCCAGCAAGCGGGCGGAGGCCAACGCCAGGGCGGCTTCTTCAGCAACCTGTTCGGCGGGGGTGCCGCGCCCGCCCGTCCGGCACCCGGTGCCGCGCCGCCCGGACCGTGGGGCCAGCAAGGCGGCCCGCAGTACGCGGCGCCGCCGCCTCCGCAATATCCGCCCGGCTATCAGCCGGGCGCCTTCGCCCGTCCCGGTGGGTCGGGATTCCTGGGCTCCGCGCTGACTACGGCGGCGGGCGTGGCGGGCGGCGTGCTGGCTGCGGACGCGCTGCGTAGTATGTTCTCTCCTCACCAGGCGCTCGGGTCTGGCCTGGGCGGCTTCGGCGGCACGCCGGGCGTGTCGTCGGATCCGAATGCCGGCGCCCTGCCCGATCAGGGCTATGTCGACCAGGGCACGTGGGATCAGGGGACGCCCGACCAGGGGACGGCGGACCCGGGGAACTGGAACGATCCCGGACAAGCCGCGCCGGACGACGGGAGCAGCGGCGGCGGGTGGGATCAGGACAGCGGCGGCGGGAGCGACTGGGGCGGGGGCGGTGACGGCGGCGGGGGAAGCGACGACTCGCTGATCTGATCAGCCAACGGCGGCCCGCCGGCGCCGCACGGGCGTGGGCGCCGGCGTTGCGACCGCCACATCATCGTTGCTGCGCAGGGAATCGAGCAGGGCGGCGCGGATTTGCTGCAAGCGCCGCTCGTTCTCCACCTTCAGGCCGAATATGTCCTTGACATAGAACACGTCGACGGCACGCACGCCGTACGTGGTGACGTGCGCCGAGCCGATTTGCAGCCCCTGCTCGCTGATCGCGGCGGTGACGTCGTGCAGCAGCCCCGGTCGGTCGCGGCCGTTCACCTCGATCACCGTGAAGGTGTTCGACGCGTGGTTGTCGATCACGACTCGTGGGGGCACGTGAATCGCGCGCATTCGCCGGCCCAGCAGTGCGGCGGAGACTTTCCTGATCTCGGCGTCCAGTCGGAGCTGGCCCGAGAGCGCCTGCTCGATCAGCACCGACAAGCGGGCGAGGCGGTGCGGCGCATCGAACGCCCCGCCTGCCGCGTCCTGGATCCAGAACGTGTCGAGCGCCATGCCATTGGTGAGGGTGTGGATGCGCGCATCGACGATCGACGCGCCGGCCACCGCGAGCGCGCCGGAAATCCGGCTGAACAGGCCGGCGTGGTCGGCGCAATAGACCGTCACCTCCGTCACGCCGCGGGCCGGGAGCGGTTCTGTTTTTACGGTCAGCGGGGCATGGCGTGCCTCGGCGTCGCGGACAAGACGGGCGTGACGCGCGTGCGTCTCGGGATCGAAGGCGAGCCAGTAGCTCGGGTAGCCGAGCGCGGTGAAGGCGTCGATGTCCGCCTGCGTCAAGTCGGTGAGGAGAAAAGCGGCGGCCTGCTTCGCGCGGGCGACCCGGACGTCGCGCTCGGTGGTGGCGAGGCCTCCGGCGAGCACCTCCGCCACGCGGCTGTACAGTTCGCGCAGCAGCGTCGCCTTCCAGTTGTTCCACACCTTGGGCGAGACGGCGCGCATGTCGGCGACCGTCAGCACCAGCAGGAGCTTCAGCCGCTCCGGCGACTGGACGATATCGGCGATGTCGAGGATGGTCTTGGGATCGTCGATGTCGCGCTTGAAGGCGGTCTCGCTCAGCAGCAGGTGATGCAGGACGAGCCACGAGGCCGTCTCCGTCTCCTCCGCCGACAGACCGAGCTGCGGGCCGACCTGCAACGCGATCTCGGCGCCGAGTTGGGAATGGTCGCCGCCGCGGCCCTTGGCGACGTCGTGCAGGAGCATGGCGACGTGCAAGGCACGGCGCGACTGCATGTGATCGATCACGCCCGAGGCGATCGGCGCGATCTCCGAAAGTTCACCGCGTTCGAGCGCGTTCAGCACGCGGATCGCTTCGATCGTGTGCTCGTCGACGGTGAAGACGTGGTAGGTGTCGAACTGCATCTGCCCGACGACCCGTGCCCAGTCGGGAAGGTAGCGGCCGAGGAATCCCGTCTCGTTCAGGATCGCAAGCCAATGCGCGCCGTCCGCCTCGCGCGGATCGTTGGTGCGGCCGCACAGCAGCTCCATGAACAGCCGAGCCGCCTCCGGATCGTCGCGCAGCCGTGCCGCGTAGCGCTCGCCGCGGATCAGCGCGCGCATGGCGAGGGGATGCAGCGCAAGGCCACGATCGCGCGCCACTTTCAGAATGCGCAGCATCTGGATCGGCTCGGAGTCGAAGTCGCGTCCTGAGAGAGGCAGCAACTGCCCTTCGGCAAGCATGAAGCCCGCCTTGAGCAGCGCCTTGTCGGTTTCCGCCGCGACGGCGGGCGAGCCGAGCGCCTCGCGCAGGATGGCGGGTTCCAGGATGCGGGTGATCCGCACGACCTCGCGCGCGGTCAGGAAGTAGTGGCGCATGAAACGCTCGACGCCGTCCTGGCGGCCATGGCGGGTGTAGCCCATGCGCGCGCCGACGACGGGCTGCAGGTCGAAGGTCAGCCGCTCCTCCGCCCGTCCGGCGACGTAGTGGAGATGAAAGCGCAAGGTCCACAGGAACTCCCAGGCGCGGCGGCCGTGCCGCGCCTCGCTCTGGGTCAGGATCCCGCCGACATCCGCGAGCTCGGCCATCGTGTTGGTGCCGTACACGTAGCGGGCGATCCAGTAGAGCGTTTGCAGATCGCGCAGGCCGCCCCTGCCTTCCTTGATATTCGGCTCGACGACGAACGGGCTCTCGCCGAAGCGGCGGTGCCGCGCGGCGCGCTCGGCTTGCTTGGCGAGGATGTATTCGGCCGCGCCTGCTTCCCTGCAGCTCGCGACGAAGGCCCGATGAAACTCCTCGAACAGCGACGCCTCTCCCGCCAGATGGCGCGTGTCGAGAAGGGAGGTTCGAATGGTCGCGTCCTTGGCGCCCTCGCTGAGGCACTCCGCGATCGAGCGCGTCGCGTGGCCGACCTTCAGCCCGAGGTCCCAGAGGAAGTAGAGCATGTACTCCACCACCTCGCGCGTGTGCTCCGACGGCTGATGGGCGGTGAGGAACAGCAGGTCGATGTCGCTGAACGGCGCGAGCACGCCGCGTCCATAGCCGCCGGTGGCCGCGACGCTCAGCGCCTCGGGTTCGCCATGCACCCGAAGGACGTGCTCGTGCAGCGCCCGGATCAGCCCGTCTATCAGCGAGCCGAGCAAGCGGGCGGCCTGCAGGCCGGTGATCTGCTCGTGCTCGAAGGCGTGCTGGGTGTGGCTCTGAATCCGCGCGAGGTGGCGACGGAACGCGCCGAGCGCCGCGGCACGCGAGATGGCGCCGCGCTCATCGGCGACCTCCGCCAGCGCCTCGGCGAGCTGGGCGGCGACGTCCTCCGGCTTCGCTGGCAAGGGCGGGTGGGTCAGCATGGGGTTAGCGTACTAGCTCCGTGCAGTGGAAGGAACCGCCAGCATCTCCTGAAGGCGATAGAGCGCGTCAAGCGCCTCACGCGGAGACATCCGATCCGGCTCGAGAGCGGCGATGGCTGCGGCCAGCGCGCCGTCCGTGTGAGGTGGCGGCTCCCCCGCAGAGGCGCCAGATGGTCCGGCGTCCCGCGCCGCGAATAGCGGCAATGCTGAAAGCCGGGCGGCGCCCAGCGGTCCGCCTTCGCGCTCCAGCGCGGCAAGTAGCATCGTGGCCCGGCGCACCACGGACTGGGGCACGCCGGCGAGCTCCGCGACGTGCACACCCCATGAGCGTCCGGCAGCGCCCGCGGCGACCTCGTGCAGGAACACCACCGACTTCTTCCACTCCTTCACGCGCATCGTGTGCGGGCGCAGCCGGGGCATCCGGTCCGCGAGTTCCGCCAGCTCGTGGAAATGCGTCGCAAAGATGGTGCGGCAGCGGATCGTTGCGTGCAACGCCTCCAGCACAGCCCAGGCGATCGCGAGCCCATCCAGGGTCGCGGTGCCGCGCCCGATCTCGTCCACCACGACGAGAGAGCGAGGGCCGGCCTGGTTGAGGATGGCAGCCGTCTCGGTCATCTCCACCATGAAAGTGGAGCGCCCGCGCGCGAGATCGTCCGAGGCGCCGACACGCGAGAACAGGCGGTCAACGATGCCGATCCGCGCGCTCGCCGCCGGCACCGGCAGACCTGCCTGCGCGAGGACCACGATCAGCGCGTTCTGCCGCAGGAAGGTCGACTTGCCGGCCATGTTCGGCCCGGTGAGCAGCAGCAGCCGCCTCTCGGGCGAGAGGTCGCAATCATTGGGAACGAATGCCGCCTGCCCCGTGAGCGCGCGCTCCACCACTGGATGGCGGCCCGCCACGATCTCGAACGCCTCGTCGGCGGTGATCTTGGGGCGGCACCAGTCGCCGGGCGCGGCGAAGGAAGCGGCGCATTGGGTGACGTCGAGCAGGGCGAGGGCATCCGCCGCCGCGCCGATCGCGTCGGCTTGCTCCATCGCTTCGCGGACGAGTTCGGTGAAGATGACCCGCTCGCGCGTCGCGACGTTCTCCGCCGCCTCGGCGATGCGCCGGTCGAGATCGGCTAGTTCTTGCGTTGTGAAGCGCGCCCCGTTCGCCATGCTCTGGCGCAGGGTGAGATCGTCGAACGCACGCAGCTTCTCCACCGCGGCGGCTGGCGCCTCCATCACGTAGCCAAGCTGGGCATGGTGACGGATCTTGATGCTGGCGACGCCGTAGCGTTGCGCGTAGTTGAGCTGCAGCGTCCCCAGCACGCGGCGGCTATCGTCGCGCAGCACGCGGATTGCGTCGAGCTCGCCGTCGAACCCGGCGCGGATCGTCCCGCCATCCTCGATGCGTGCGGGCGCGGGATCGGCGAGTGCGGCGCGCAGGCGCTGCTCCAGGGCGGGGTCCGTGATCAGGGCGTCGCGGGCGGATGCGAGCAGCATCGGCGCGTCTGCCGTGATGAGCGCGGCAGCGGCGCGCGCGGCGGCGAGCCCGCTGCGCAGGGCGGCGAGGTCGCGCGGCATGCCGCGACCGAGCGACAGCCGGCCGAGGGCACGTGCCATGTCGGGCGCGGTGCGCAGGATCGTGCGGAGCGAGGCGATGACTTCCGGCAGGCCGATCAGCCACTCCCACGAATCCTGGCGCGCGGCGATCGGCGCGGGATCGGTCAGCGGGGAGGCAAGGAAAGCGGCGAGAAGGCGCGCGCCGGCCGCGGTGAGCGTGCGGTCCATCATGCCGAGCAGGCTATGGGCTGTCCCGCCGTCGCGCGCGCGCAGAACCTCGAGGCTCGCGCGCGTCGCCGCGTCCATCGCGAGCGTGCCGGACTGGCCGCGCGGCATCGGCTTGGTAAAGCGAGGGAGCGATCCCGACCCGGAGGCACGCACGTAATCGAGCGCTAGTGCCGCCGCGATGGCTTCGGCGTCAGAGAAAGTGCCGAGCGCATCGAGGCTCGCGACGCCGAACGCGGCAGCGACGAGCCTACGAGCGGCGAGCGGGGCGGACGGCGTGCAGGTGGGCGCGCGACGGGCGGCGTATTCGCTGAGCGAAACTGTCTCCGGAGCGACGATCTCGGCGGGTTCGAGGCGGCCGAGCAGCGCCTGAAGTTCGGCGGCGGGAACCAGCTCGGTCTCGAACAGGCCGGTCGAGACGTCGAGCCAGGCGGCGCCGATTTGCGACCGATCGGCCGTGAGCGCCACCAGAATGTTGGGCTGGCGCGCCTCCAGCAGCGCGTCCTCCGTCAAAGTGCCCGGGGTGACGAGGCGGACCACCTCGCGCCGGAGCGGGCCCTTGCCGGTTCGCACCTTAGGGTTCTCGGTCTGCTCGGCGATGGCAACGCGAAAGCCGCGGCGGATGAGTTGGGCGAGATAGGCCTCGCCCGCATGGACCGGCACACCGCACATCGCAATCGGTGCCCCGGCATGCTCGCCCCGGCTGGTGAGCGCGATGTCGAGGGCGGCGGCGGCGGCCTCGGCGTCGGCAAAGAACAGCTCGTAGAAATCGCCCATCCGGAAAAACACGAGCGCGTCCGGATGCGCCGCTTTCACCGCAAACCATTGGGCCATGGCGGGAGAGGCGCCGTCGGCGCTGGGCAGGCGGGTCGATGCCATCAAGGGGTTCCGATGCGAACCCCCTTTATAGCCCGGAACGCCACCTCTCGCGCAGTAGCATGGCAAGCACCGGGGGATCGTCGCGCAGGTAGCGCCGGGCGAGGCGGCGCGGGTCGGAGCCGAGCCGGTGCAGCCATTCGAGGCGCCCGCGCTGCATCCAACCAGGGGCGCGGCGGGCGGCGCCAGCCAGGAAGTCGAGAGCGGCGCCGATGCAGAGGCCGGTGCCCATGGCCGCGCCGGTCGCCTGGATCGCCGCCGCCAGCCGCTCCTGCCGGGGCGAGCCGACAGCGAGGAAGACCAGGCGGGCCGGGTTGTCGCATACGAAGCGCACCGCCGCGCGAAACGCTGCCGGATCGCGGTCGAGGCCGAGCGGCGGATCGTGGTGCGCTGGGGCAGCGAGGCGGTAGCGGGTGCGCAGGGCCGCGATATGCTCCGCACGAAGCCCGACGATGGTCACGCGCTCTCCGGCTGGCGTTGCGGCGAGCAGGCGGGCGGTGAGATCGCTGCCGGTGACGACGGGCGGAGTCGGGAGCCCGGCCAGCCGGGCAGTGTTCGCTATCACGCGGGAATCGAGCAGGCACAGCAGCGCGGCGCGATAGATCGCGGCCAGCGCGGGGTCGCGAAGCAGGCGGGCGAAATGGTCGGCGTTCGGCGTGACGACGTAGCCGAAAGGCGCCTTGGCGGGACGGCGGTCGATCAGACGCACCGCCTCCTCCAGCGTGAGGTCCGCCATATCGAGGCCGAGCAGGCGGGTGCTCACAAAGCGAGCCGTATCGTCACCTGCCCGATCGAGCGGGTGAACGTGGCGCCGATGCCGGAGGGCGCCGTGCCGTTCCCGCGGCTGTCGGCGGCGTCATAGGTCGCCGAGACGCGGACGCGTCGGTTCACCAGCCAGGTCGCGCCGACGCCCGCCCGCAGGATCGTCTGTCCCCCGCCGCCGCCCAGCGGGTCGGCGCGCTGCGCGCCGGCGGAGGCCTGCAGCAGCACGTTGCGTCGCCACTCGTAGTCGATCGTCAGCTTGGCGCCGTTGTAGACGAACCCAGCCACGCCCTCCTGCGCCGCGTCCTGGATGCTGCGCGAGAGCGTCGCCGTCACCGTCGTCATCCCGCCGGGCGAGAAGACCGCGTCCGCCTCCGCGATGAACGTGCCGTAGCCGTGATAGGCGGCGGAAGCGAAGCCGCGCCGCTCATAGCCGGCGAGCAGACGGTAGCGCCACAGCCCGTCGCTCGAATCATCGAATCCGGCCAGCGCGGCGAAGGATGTCGAGGTCGGCGATGTGGCGCCCGGCGGCGTCGCCACATAGGTCTGCTCGGCGCCGCGCAACGCGAGGGCGACATCGCGCAGCGGCGCCATCGCGTAGCGCAGCGTGAGGCCGCCCTGCACGGTGTCGCGGTTGCGATAGGATTGTGGTGCGGGCATGCCCCCGATCGAGGAGCTGCCGAACCGCCATGTCGCCACGTCGATGTTCGGTTCCAAGGAGAGGCGGCCGAGCGAGGCGGCGTAGGCGGCGCGCAGGTCGTTGACGCGATAGGCAACCGGCCGGTCGGTCGGCAGCGCGTCGATGTCGCCGAGCGACTGATGCTGGCCGAGCGAGGCCGCCCCGAGAGTGAGATGGTCTTGCCCGACCGCGAGCGTCGTCCCGCCGGCAATGGTCCAGTTCGTCTGATCCTGGGCGGGCAGGCCGACATAGCGCAGGTCGTCGAGATCGGCGTAGACGCTGTAGCTGGCACGCTCGCCTCCTCCGCTGACCGTGGCGGAGGGCGAGGTCCGGACATACCAACTTCCGCTCGCGGGGGAGCGGGCCAGCACGTTGCTGTCGTACCCGAGGGACTCCTCGAGCCGCGGATGGACGAGCGCCCCGCCGAGCCGAATGCCGAGAGCATCGAACGCGGGACGCAGCCGCGTCTGCACGGTGACGCCGGGGTCGACGCCGTAGCCCGGAATTGAAGCGGGCAGCACGTTGGGCAGGAGTTGCGCGCGCGCGCCGGCCGGGGCGACGCCGAGCAGCGCCCCGGCGAGGGCGAATGTCTTGCCTGACGCGCGAGCACGTGGGCGCCTTTTTGCGTCCATCCCGTCATTTCACGGCAAGGACGTTAAGGAACCCCTTACGGCTCTCCGCGCTCGTCGAGATCCTGGAGCATCACCAGGACGGCGCGGCGCAGGCGCAGGATGCCACCGCGAACCTGCCCCTCCGCGCATAGATGGCGGCCCTCGGTGCCCATGCCGAGCACTTCGTCCTCGGGCGGCCGGGGCGCGATCTTGATCAACTCGGCGAGCTTGTCAGAGAGTTCATTGCAGTACGCGACCGTGTCGGTCGTGATCACCGCCGGGGGCGGCTGACCGATTCCGGGGACGCTTGCGACGATCGCGAGGCCGACGCCCGCTGCCAGGCCGGCAACCCCCGTGGCGCGGACGAGCGGCGACATACGCGTAGATAGCGCGGTGCCGGTTCGTGCTGTGTGGTCGCGGTATGACAAACTTGTCAGGTAGCGGCGGATGCCGCCTTCGCCGGCGGCTGCAGCGCGGCAGCGATTTGTAGTCGAGCGATCAGGCCGGGACCGGCGTCCTCTAACGTGAGGCCGCCACCGTGTAGTTGAGCAACCGCCGCCACCAGGGCGAGGCCAAGGCCCGAGCCGGGCGTGCTGCGCGCGCTCTCCCCTCGGAAGAACCGCTCCGTCGCCCGTGCTCGATCCTCAGGCGGAATGCCGGGGCCCTGGTCCGCGACGGTGATCCTTGCGCCCTTGCCGACTGGCTCGGCGGTCAGGCGGACAGTGCTGCCCGGAGGGGAGAACTTCACCGCGTTGTCGAGTAGGTTGGCGACTGCCTGCTGGATCATCTCACGATCGCCGTATGCGGGCAGCCGCTCGGGCACCTGCATGGCCAGGCGCACGCCCTTATCCTCGGCGACCGCCTCGTAGAGCTCCCCCACATCAGCGAGCATAGGCGCGAGGTCGATCGGGGCGAAGGCCGAGCGGCGCGACCCCGCCTCGATCTCGGAGATGCGAAGCAGCCCCTTGAAAATTCCGACGATGCCGTCGAGATCCGCGATCGCGCGCTCGATCGCGGCGTGCAGCTCGTCGGGGGCGCGCGCATGCGCCGCCGCTTCCTCGAGCCGGCTGCGCGCGCGAGTGATCGGGGTCCGCAGATCGTGGGCGATCGCGTTCGAGACCTGCCGCACCCCATCCATCAGCCGGGCGATCCGGTCGAGCATGTCGTTGATCGTCGCCGCGAGCTGGTCGAATTCGTCTCCGCGGCCCGACAGGCGCACGCGCCGGGCGAAGTCGCCCGCCGCGATAGCGGATGCGGTCGCGGAGACGTTGGCTAATGCACGTCGAAACAGACTGCGGACGATGAAGCCACCGAGCGTCGCCATCGCGATCACCACGACCATCGCCCAGAGCAGCGCATTGGTCAGGAGATGGCGTAGCTGGGCACGATTCTGGACATCCCGACCAACCAGCAGATGGTAGTCGCCGGGTAGATCGTAGCGATGGACATGCGCGAGCGAGCGGATCCCGGCGCGCTGCACCGGCAGCTCGTACCAGCCGTCGGTTCGTTGAACGATCGCCGGCCAGGAGGCGAGATTGCCGGCGATCCGGCGCATGTCGGAGCCGGTCAGCAGGTAAATCGCGTTATCGTCGACATCCTGCGCGAGCCGGTCCTCAATGGTCAGTATAAGCGCGGCGATGCCGCCCTGGTGGTAGCGTTCCGATAGCGCCTGGGCGTCGGCGCGTACCGCCGCCTCCGTCTGGCGGTCAATCAGTCCGGCGGTCGCCCACCACAGGAACATGGCGAGCGCCGTCGCACTAATGGCCAGCAGAATTGCATAGACGACGGCGAAGCGCAGAGCCGCCGAGCGGAGCAGGCTGGGGCGGGGGCGCCGAGGGCGGCGCGCCGCGGCGACTGCGGCGCCGGAAGGCAACGGGGCCGGCCGGCGCCAGGATGGCGGCAAGCGGAGCGCCTCAGCCCGTCTCGGCGCGCAGCATGTAGCCGGCGTTGCGCACGGTGTGGATCAGCGGCGTCGCGAACGGCTTGTCCACCTTCTGGCGCAGCCGCGAGACATGCACGTCGATGACGTTGGTCTGCGGGTCAAAGTGGTAGTCCCATACGCCTTCGAGCAGCATCGTCCGTGTCACCACCTGTCCAGCGTAGCGCATAAGGTATTCGAGCAGCCGGAACTCCCGGGGCTGCAGGTCGATCTTTTGGCCGGCGCGCTTCACCTGGCGCGAGAGGAGGTCAAGCGTGAGGTCGGCGACCTCGAGCTTGGTCACCGGACCCTCGGGCTTGCCGCGCCGTACCAGCGCCTCCACCCGAGCCAGCAGTTCGGAGAAGGCGAAGGGCTTCGTCATGTAGTCATCGCCCCCCGCCTTGAGTCCCTTCACCCGCTCGTCGACCTCGGCGAGCGCCGACAGGATCAACACCGGAACGGTATTCTTCTGGCTGCGCAACGTCTCCAACACCCGCAGTCCGTCGATGCCGCCGGGCAGCATGCGGTCCAGGATGATCGCATCGAACGGCTCGCTCGCGGCGAGGAAGAGCCCGTCGCGGCCGTTGTCGGCATGCTCCACGACGTGCCCCGCCTCCTTCAGGCCGCGAACGACGAAGCCCGCGACCTCCTTGTCGTCTTCCACCACCAATATCCGCATTCATCCCTCCTTCCGGGCCGCGTTTCTACTCGGTCTGCTCGGCGGGCCGCTGCCCGACGGTAACCGGGATCGTCACGCTGCGGTCGCCGCGGCGAACCTGCAGCGTCACCGTCTTGCCCGGCGGCTCTTCTGCGATGCTGCGCACCAGGCTCAGAGATGAGTTGATGTGCTCGCCGTTCACCGCCGTGACGATGTCGCCCGCCCGCAATCCCGCGCGAGCGGCGGGGCCCCCGCGTTCCACGCCGGCGATGGCGACATCCGATCCGCCGCCGCCCGCCTCCACCGTCTGAACCGAAACCCCGAGCCAACCGCGGTCAATATGGCCATGCGCGCTGAGCTCGGCCACGGTGTGGCGGACGAGATCGGACGGGATGGCAAAGCCGATGCCGACCGATCCGCCCGAGGGCGAGACGATCGCGGTCGTCATCCCCACGACCTCCCCCGCCATGTCGAAGGCGGGACCGCCTGAATTGCCCGGGTTGATCGGCGCGTCGAGCTGGAGGAAATTGTCGAACGGGCCGGCGCCGAGGTCGCGGCCGCGCGCCGAGATGATGCCGGCGCTGACCGAACCGCCCAGGCCGAACGGATTTCCCGCCGCGAGGATCCAGTCGCCGACGTCGATCTTGCGGGAATCGCCCCAGATGATCGCGGGCAATGGGTGCGGCGGGTCTACCTTGATCACCGCGACATCGGTCAGCTCGTCGGCGCCGAGGACGCGGGCGGGAAGCTGCGTGCCGTCCGAGAGCGAGACCATGATCCGGCTTGCCTGGCCGACGACATGGTTGTTGGTGACGATGATTCCTGATGGGTCGACGATGAACCCGGAGCCGGCACCCTGCACGTCCTCCCGCCGGCCACCGAAGCGACGCCGGAACTCGCGGCCAAGCGGAGTGTCGCGCAACTCGGGCGGCAGCTGCTGCAGCACGTTGCCGCCGGAGACTGTCTCGGTGACCGCGATGTTGACGACCGAGGGCAGCACCTTCTTGACGAGCGGCGCGAAGCTGTCCGGCGCGCCGCGAAATGCTGACCTCTGAGCCGGGTTCGTTGTGCAGGCGGACGCGCCCAGGACGAAGGCCAGCACCAGTCCCCTGGGGAGGAACCGAGAGGAACAGGTCGGCGGCATCCCGGAATATGCTCCGCGCGTGGTTTGCCTGACGGCGATGTCATGACATGGCATGGCGAACCAGGCACAACAAGAATCGCTCCATTAGCCTTTCGTCACCATGCGTTCCTGTGCGTTCCTCTGCTGATGTGGCATGAAGCGTGCCGATGATCAGGCTCCTCGCTGTGCTGCTGTCGCTGATTGGCACCGCGCCGGCCTTGGCGGCGGAGAGCGCGCCCGCGGTGCTGCCGCACGCGACGGTGTCGCTGGTCTCCGACACGGACGCCGTGGCGGCCGGCGTCCCGATGCGACTCGGGCTGCTGATCCGCCTCGCGTCTGGCTGGCACACGTACTGGAAGAACCCGGGCGCCGCCGGTGCGCCGGTGTCGCTGCGCCTGGGCTTGCCGACGGGGGCGAGGGCCGGAGCGCTGCAATGGCCGACGCCGCAGCCACTGCGTGAGGGGTCACTGCTGACCTATGCCTATACGGGCGAAGTGTTGCTGCCGGTCACGGTGACGCCCGGGGCCGGCCTTGCGGTTGATGCCGTCGCCGACTGGCTGGTGTGCAAGGATATCTGCATCCCGCAGCAGGCAGATTTCCGCCTCAGCTTGGCGGAGGGCCATCCGGCGCCGTCGGCCCAGGCGCCGTTGTTCGCCGCGGCGGCAGCGCGCATCCCGCGGGCATCGCCCTGGACGGCGCGGCTCGCGCCTGACGGCACGCTGTCGGTCGAAGGACCGGAGCTCGGCCCCGGGACGATAGCCGAGGCGGTGTTCCTGCCCGACGCAGCAGGCGAGATCGATGACGCGGCGCCGCAGCCCTTGCGCGTGGTGCCGGGCGCACTGGCCTTGCGGTTGACGCTCGCCAAGGGGTTCAAGCCCAACGGGCGGCTCAGCGGCGTCCTGGCGGTGCGCGACCGCGCAGGAGTAGCGAGCAACGTCGTGATCGACGCGGGTCCGAGTGCGGTGCCGTCCGCCTTCGCGCCGATCGAGGCGCCATGGCGGCTGATCGGGTTCGCGTTCCTCGGCGGGCTGATCCTCAACCTGATGCCGTGCGTGTTCCCGGTGCTGGCGCTGAAGGCGATCGGGCTTGCGCGGGGCGTGCGGGCGCATGCCTGGAGCTACGCGGCGGGCATCCTGCTCGCGTTCGCCGCCCTTGGCGGGGCGCTGATGCTGGCGCGCGGCGGATGGGGTTTCCAATTCGCCTCCCCCGCCTTCGTCGCCGCGACGGCCTGGGTGATGCTGGCGATCGGGCTCAACCTATCCGGGGTGTTCCGGGTCGGCGCCGGCGCGTTTGCGGGTGTCGGGCAGGCGGTAGCCGAACGCGGCGGCCACCTAGGGAGCTTCGCCACCGGGCTGCTCGCGGTGCTGGTGGCCACCCCCTGCACGGCGCCATTCATGGCGGGCGCTGTCGCGGGCGCGCTTGCCGCCTCGGTCGCGATGGGCATGGCGATCTTCCTCGCCATGGGGCTCGGGCTGGCCGCGCCATTCCTGGTGCTCGCGTCGGTTCCGGGACTAGCCCGGCGTCTGCCGCGGCCAGGGCGGTGGATGGAATGGCTGCGCAATGTACTTGCCTTCCCGATGTATGCGACGGCGGCCTGGCTGATCTGGGTGTTGAGCCAGGAGGCGGGGGCGGGCGGCATGCTGGCGGGGCTCGCGGGGGTGGTGCTGGTAGGCGCCGCCGCCTGGGTGTTGGGCGCGACGCAGGACGGGCGGGTACGGGTGCGCCGGATCGGCGCGGGACTCGCCGTTGTTGCGACGGCGGGGGCGCTGGCGCTTCTGCCGCGGGTGCAGGGGGCGCCCCCCGCACCGGTGCCGGTCGCGGATGGGACCGAGGCTTTCACGCCGGGCCGCCTTGCCGCGCTGCGCGCCGAGGGCCGGCCGGTCTTCGTCGACGTGACGGCGGCTTGGTGTGTGACCTGCCTGGTGAATGAGCGAGTGGCGCTCGACACCGGCGCGGTGCGACGCGCCTTCGCGGCACGCGACGTCGCGTATCTCAAGGGCGATTGGACGCGCCAGGACCCGGCGCTGACCGACTTCCTGCGCGAGCACGGCCGCGACGGTGTGCCGCTCTATCTCTTCTACCCCACGCACGCGGTCTCCCCCGTGACCCTGCCGCAGGTGCTGACGGCGGGAACGGTGCTGGCGACGATCGGCGCGGGTTAGCCGCCGCGCGCCTGCTGGAGCGGTGGCGGCGTGTGGAGCAGCGCGTGCAGCGCGTCGGCTGCTTCGGGTGTGCTCCAATCCATCCCGCCTTCCTCCATCCCGACGATCCGGCCGGAGGCGTCGATCACGTAGGTCGTCGGAAGGCCGCGCGCGCCGAACGCGTGCATCAGCGCCATGTCGGGATCGACAAGCACCGGTAAGCCGGTGATGGCGTGAGCGGCGTAGAACGCCTCGACGGTTTGCGCCCCGCCGCGATCGGCCGAGATCGGCAGCACGTCGATGCCCTCCGGCGCGAGCGTCCGCGCGAAGGCGGCGAGCGAGGGGATCTCGGCGACGCAAGGCGCGCACCAGGTCGCCCAGAGATTCACCAGCACCGGCTTGCCGGCATAGTCGGCGAGGTGGCGTGTGGCGCCGTCCGCCGTCTTGAAGGGAGCGTCGGGAGCCGGGCGCGGGGGCGTGATGGGTCGCAGGCTCGCCAGCTTCGCGGCGCGCGGTTTGCGCCCCGCCAGCCCCGCCGCTACGGTCCCGGCCACCAGCAGGCCCCGACGGGTCAATCGCAACATGGACATCCTTTCTTGAGCGACACGCACCAGCGGCGGAACGTGGCGGCGAATGCGCAATGGGGCGGCCGGTTCGCCGCCGGACCCTCCGCCGTCATGAACGAGATCAACGCCTCGATCGGCTTCGACCGCAAGCTGTGGCGCCAGGACATCAGGGGATCCCTCGCGCACGCCGCGATGCTCGCCAAGGTAGGCGTGATCGACGCCGCGGACGAGAGGCTGATCCGTGAAGGATTGGCGATGATCGCCCAGGAGATCGAGACCGGCGCGTTCCCGTTCTCCGATGCGCTCGAAGACATCCACATGAATATCGAGGCGCGCCTGACGGAGCGGATCGGCGAGGCCGGTAAGCGGCTGCACACCGCGCGCAGCCGCAACGACCAGGTCGCGACCGATTTCCGCCTGTGGGTGCGCGACGCGATCGACGGACTCGCCGAGCAGATCACCGACACGATGCGCGCGCTCGCCGAGCGGGCGGCAGAGCACGCGGCCGATCCGATGCCCGGCTTCACGCATCTGCAGACGGCGCAGCCGGTGACGTTCGGGCATCATTTGCTCGCCTATGTCGAGATGCTGGCGCGCGACCGCGGGCGCCTCGCCGATTGTCGGCGCCGGCTCAACGAGTGCCCGCTGGGTGCCGCGGCGCTCGCCGGCACGTCGTTTCCGATCGACCGGGAGATGACGGCGCACGTGCTCGGCTTCGACCGCCCGGCGGCGAACTCGCTCGATGCGGTCTCCGACCGCGACTTCGCGCTGGAGTTCCTGAGCGCGGCTGCGATCTCGGCGATGCACCTCTCCCGCCTCGCCGAGGAGATCGTGATCTGGTCGAGCGCGCCGTTCGGGTTCGTGCGATTGTCGGATGCGTTCACCACCGGCAGCTCCATCATGCCGCAGAAGCGTAATCCCGACGCCGCCGAGCTGGTTCGCGCGAAGACCGGGCGGATCACGGGGGCGCTCGTCGGGCTGCTCACGGTGATGAAGGGTCTGCCGCTCGCCTACGCGAAGGACATGCAGGAGGACAAGGAGCCGGTGTTCGACGCCGCCGCCGCCTGGGCGCTGTCGCTTGCCGCGAGCGCCGGGATGATACGCGACATGGTGCCCGACACTGCGCGGATGCGGGCGCTCGCGAGCAGCGGGTTCGCCACCGCGACCGACCTCGCGGACTGGCTGGTGCGGGTGCTGAAGCTGCCGTTCCGCGCCGCGCACCACGCGACCGGGCAGCTCGTGGCGCTCGCGGAGTCCAAGGGCCTCGAGCTCGCGGGTCTGTCGCTTGCCGACATGCGCAGCGTGGAGCCGGGCATCACCGCATCGGTATTCGACGTGCTGAGCGTCGATGCCTCGGTCGCCTCGCGCACAAGCTATGGCGGCACGGCGCCCGCGAACGTCGCCGAGCAGGCGGCACGCTGGCTCGCCGCGCTGTGAGGATCGCGCTCGTCCTCGCGATCCTGTTCGCCCCGCTGCTAACGGCCTGCGGGAAGAAGGGACCACCGGAGCCGCCCGGCCCGCCAAGCAAGGTCACCTATCCGCGGAGCTATCCGACGTACTGACGAGGGCCGGCGGAGGTGTTACGCAGCCGCCCGGCAACGGAACGGACGTACCCATGAGCGCCATCGCCGATATCATCGCCCGCGAGATCCTCGACAGCCGCGGCAATCCGACGGTCGAGGTCGACGCCGTGCTCGACAGCGGCGCGATGGGGCGTGCTGCGGTGCCGTCGGGCGCCTCCACCGGCGCGCACGAGGCGGTGGAGCTGCGTGACAAGGACCCGGCGCGCTACGGCGGCAAGGGGGTTCGCCAGGCGATCGCCAACGTGGAGGGCGAGATTTTCGACGCGATCGGCGGCATGGATGCGGCCGAACAGGTACGGATCGACGACCTGCTGATCGACCTCGACGGCACGCCGAACAAGTCGCGGCTGGGGGCGAACGCGATGCTTGCCGTGTCGCTCGCGATCGCCAAGGCGTCGGCGGAGGATCTGGGCCAGCCGCTGTGGCGCTATGTCGGCGGGGTGTACGCGCGGACCTTGCCGGTGCCGATGATGAACATCGTCAACGGCGGCGTGCATGCCGACAACCCGATCGACATCCAGGAATTCATGATCATGCCGGTCGGCGCCGGCACGATCGCCGATGCCGTGCGCATGGGCTCGGAAATCTTCGCCGCGCTGAAAAGGGGGCTGCACGACGCTGGCCTCAACACCAATGTCGGCGACGAGGGCGGGTTCGCGCCCGGGTTGAAATCGGCGGACGAAGCGCTGGGGTTCATCGCCAAGGCTTGTGAGCAGGCCGGCTACCGCCCTGGCGAGGACGTGGCGTTCGCGCTCGACTGCGCGGCGACCGAGTTCTTCCGCGACGGCAAGTATGTGCTCGCGGGCGAGGGCAAGACGTTCGATGCCGGCGGGATGGTGCGGTACCTGGAGGATCTCATCGCGCGCTTCCCGATCGTCTCGATCGAGGACGGCTGCGCCGAGGACGATTGGGAGGGCTGGCGCGCGCTGACCCAGGCGCTGGGCGGGCGCGTGCAGCTGGTGGGCGACGATCTGTTCGTGACCAGCACGGAGCGGCTGCGCCGGGGGATCAAGGCGGGTGCCGCCAACGCCATCCTGGTGAAGGTGAACCAGATCGGCACGCTGTCGGAGACGCTGGATGCGGTGGAGGTCGCCCAGAGGGCGGCCTATCGCGTAGTCATGAGCCACCGTTCGGGCGAGACCGAGGATTCCAGCATCGCCGACCTCGCGGTCGCCACCAATTGCGGGCAGATCAAGACCGGCAGCCTGTCGCGCAGCGATCGCACTTCTAAATATAATCAGCTCATGCGCATCGAAGCGGCGCTCGGCCCCGCTTCCCGCTACGCCGGGCGCACGATCCTGCGCTAACATGGCGCCGGATTCGGAGGGCTCGATGTCGATCGCACGTGCCGTCAAGCGGCGTCTCAGGGCCTCCGCCGCGCCGCTCTTCTTCATCGCGCTGATTGGCTATTTCGGCTGGAACGTGGTCCGAGGCGACCACGGGCTGGTGGCATTCGGGGCGCGCACCAAGCTGCTCGCCCAGGCGCGCGCCGACCTCACCGATGCCGAAGTGACGCGGCAATCATGGATGCAGAGGGTGAGCGGACTCCAATCCGATCACGTCGAGGCCGACACGCTCGATGAGCAGGCGCGCGCGATGCTGAACCTGTCGGACCCGGCGGATGTGGTGGTGATGTATCCCGCCAAGGACAAGCTCTACTGAACCAGCTATCGCTGCTGGTCGTCACCCCGCTCGCGCCCTGGCCGATCCGCGACGGGCACACGCTACGCGTCGCCAATCTGGTGGAGCATCTGGCGCGCGATTGGAGTCTCACCCTGCTGGCACCGGAGGGGCCGGTGCCGGATGGAGTCGAGGCGCTGGCGGTCGCGCTGCCGGGTGCCGCGACCGTCCCGTGGCACTATGACGCGACGCCTCTGCGCGCCGCTCTTCAGGCGCTGCTGGCGGGGCGGCGCTTCGATCGCGGGCTGGTCTTCGCGGGCGCCGAGGGGGTATGGCCGGGCCTTCACAGGGCGCCGCCCGCGGTCGCCGACCTGATCGATTGCAACGCGCTGGAGTTCTGGCGCGCGGCGCGCACGACGCGTGGATTGCGCCGGCGGCTCTATTGGCTGCGCCAGGCGGCGATCTCCGTCCGCCATGCCAGACGCTGCTTTCGTGCCTTCAGGGATGTTGTGTGCGTCGGAGACACCGATGCGGCGTGGCTGCGCCGCATGGGCGGGCGGCGCGTGCATGTGGTTCCGAACGGCGTCACGCTGCCGGACGGGGCACCCGCCCCGGCGGCCGACCCGGTGCTGAGCTTCACCGGGTCGTTGAACTTCCACCCCAACGTCGACGCGGCCGTGTTCGCCGCGCACGCGGTCTTCCCGCTTGTGCGCGCCGCGATGCCCGAGGCGCGCCTGCTGATCGCCGGGCGCCGGCCGGTCCAGGCGGTGCGCGCGCTCGTGGCGTTGCAGGGCGTGGAGGTGCTGGCGGATGTGACCGCCATGGACGACGTGCTTGCCCGCACTCGCGTCGGGCTGGCGCCGATGCGGGCGGGATCGGGGATCAAGAACAAGGTGCTGGAGGCCTGGGCCTCCACGCGTCCCGTTGTCATGAGCCGCGTCGCGGCGAACGGGCTGACGCTGCCGCCCGGCCACGAATCGCTAGTTCGGGACGGTGCGGCCGCGCTGGCCGGGGCGGCGGTCGCTCTGCTGCGCGATCCCGCCCGTGCGAGCACGCTCGGTGCCGCTGCGCGTGCCCATGTCGCCGCTTCGTTCAGCTGGGAGCGGCAGGCGGCGGCGATGGATGCGATATTGCGGGCCGGCATCCCGGAGAAGCAGCGATGAGTGCTGACGCCATCCTTTCCCTCAATGCCGGCTCGTCCAGCCTGAAATTCGCGCTGTTCGAGATGCGCGGGTCGGGCCTTGCCGCCGTGCTACGGGGCCAGATCGAGAGCATCGGCACCGCGCCGCATCTGCGTGCGACCGGCGCGGATGGTGCGGTGATCGCCGAGCAAGACTGGGACCGCGCCACGCCGCAGGAGACGATGCTGCGTGCGGTGTTGGACCTCGCGGACCGTCATCTCGGGGCGGATCGGTTGCGGGCGGCGGGGCATCGCATCGTGCATGGCGGGACGCGCTTTACTGCGCCGGCGCGTGTCGATGACGAGGTGCTGCGGGCGATGGATGCGCTGACCCCACTAGCCCCGCTGCACCAGCCGCACAATCTCGCGCCGATCCGCACGCTGCGGGCGATGCGGCCCGGCCTCGCGCAGGTCGCGAGCTTCGACACCGCGTTCCACGCCGCCATGCCGGACGAGGCGGCGCGGCTCGCGCTGCCGCGCGCGTTGTCGGAGGCCGGCATTCGCCGCTACGGGTTCCACGGGATCTCCTACGAATACATCGCGGGCGCGCTGCCGGCGGATTTGGCGGCTGGGCGGGTGGTGGTCGCGCATCTCGGCAACGGCGCGAGCCTGTGTGCGATGCGCGCCGGACACAGCGTCGATACCACGATGAGCTTCACGGCCCTCGACGGGCTGGTGATGGGAACCCGGCCCGGCGCGCTCGATCCTGGCGTGGTGACCTACCTGATCCGCGAGCGCGGGATGAGCGCGGAGCAGGTGGAGGACGTGCTGTACCACCGCTCCGGGCTGCTCGGCGTCTCCGGTGTGTCCGGCGACATGCGGACGCTGCTGGCGTCCGCCGATCCGCACGCGAAGCAGGCGGTAGCGTTGTTCGTCGCCGGGCTGGCCCGCGAGACAGGGGCGATGGCCGCCGCGCTGGGCGGTTTGGATGGCCTCGTGTTCACCGCCGGCATCGGCGAGCACGCCGTCCCGATCCGCGAGGCGGCGTGCGCGCGGCTGGAGTGGCTCGGCCTGCGAGTGGATCAGGCGGCGAACCGGCGCGGCGCCGGGCGGATCAGCGCGGAGGGGAGCCCCGTGCAGGCGTGGGTGATCCCGACCAACGAGGAATTGGTGGTCGCGCGGCACGCGGCGGAGGTGCTGAACGGCTGAGCACTACGCCTTCAGCGCCGGCGCGATCAGGTCGCGGCAGTCGGGAGCGAAGGCGAGCGGTGCCTCCGTGCGTGCGGCGAGTTCCTTGCGCGACAGGCTGGGGACGATCTCGCGCACCAGGAAGCCGTCGGGCGTCACGTCGATCACCGCGAGGTCGGTGAACACCCGCTTCACGCAGCGCGGCGCGGTCAGCTTCAGGCGGCAAGAGCGCAAAAGCCGTGGCGCGCCGGCGCGCGTGGTGTGCTCCATCACCGCCCAGACGGCGCGGGCGCAAGCGGCGAGGTCCATTGCCCCGCCGACCAGCGGTCCCTTGTCGGGCACGCCGGAATCCCAGTTCGCCATGTCGCCGTTCGCCGCGACCTCGAAGGAGCCGAGCAACGTCACATCGATATGCCCGCCGCGGATCATCGCGAACGACGCGGCGGAATCGATGATGGAGGCGCCCGGGCGTAGGGTGATCCGCCGGCTCGCGGCGTCCACCAGGTCGGGATCGGCATTGGCCTCGGTCGCTAGCGGGCCGCAGCCGATCACCCCGTTCTCGGCCTGGATGAACACGTCGCGGTCCGCCGGCAGGTAGTCGGCCACCATCACCGGCAGGCCAATGCCGAGATTGACCAGCCAGCCGTCCTCGATGTCCTGGGCGGCACGCCAGGCGATCTGTTGGCGGGTGAGCTTGCTCATCGTGCGTCTCCCACCGCCACGACACGCCGCACGAAGGCGCCCGAGAGCTGGATGTCGGTGTAGGGCAGCGGCGTGTCCTCGAAGGCGCGCACCTCGGCGATGGTCGTGTCGGCGGCGGTCGCCATCGCCGGGCTGAAATTCGCCTGCGCGTAGCGGAAGGTCAGGTTGCCATAGCGATCGGCGCGGTCGGCGCGGATCAGCGAGATATCGGCGTGGATCGCACGCTCCAGCAGATGCGGCCGGCCATCGAATTCGCGTGTTTCCCGCCCCTCGGCTAGGACGGTGCCGACGCCGACCGGCGTGTAGAACGCGGGGATGCCGGCGCCGCCGGCGCGGATGCGCTCGCTGAACGTGCCCTGCGGGATGCATTCGAGCTCGATCCGGCCCTGCTTGAGCAGCCGCTCGAACGGCGAAAGCTCGGCATCGCGGCCACGCGCGGCGCTGCAGATCACCTTGCGCACCTGGCCCGCGTCGATCAGCTCATGCGTCACCGAGTAGCGATGCGTCGCCGAGTTGACGATCAGCGTGAGATCGCGCGGCCCGGCGTCGCGCAGCGCGCGGATCAGCACGTTGGGAAAGCCCGCGCCGCCGAAGCCCGAGATCAGGATGGAGGCGCCGTCCCTCACGTCGGCCAGCGCCGCCGCGGCGCTCTCCACGCGCTTGTCGATCGCCATGCTCCCTCCCATCCCTCGGCGGGCCAGCGTAGCATCAGGCGACACCGGAGGAAGAGAGCATGGCCGAGACGATGACGCTGCACTGGTCGCCCCGCTCACCCTACGTGCGCAAGGTGATGATCGTGGCGCATGAACTCGGCCTCGAGTCGCGCCTGCGGCTTGTCCGCACGGTGGCGGGCGGCACGACGCCGCATCTCGAGCTGATGACCCGCAACCCGCTCGGCAAGATCCCGACGCTCGAGCTGCCCGACGACACGGTGCTGTACGATTCGCGGGTGATCTGCGAGTACCCTGGACACCGAGCTCGGCGGCCGGCGGCTGTACCCCGAGGGCGCGGCTCGGTTCACCGCGCTGCGCCGCCTCGCCCTCGGCGACGGGATGCTGGATGTGGCGCTGCCCTGGCTCGGCGAGCGGCGGCGGCCGGAAGCGATGCAGTCGGCGCCGCATGTCGCGCTCTGGCGCGGCAAGCTGGTCGCCTGCGTGGACGCGCTGGAGCGCGAGGCCGACACGCTGGCTACGAATCCGTTCAGCATCGGCCATATCGCGATCGGTGTCGCGCTCGGCTATCTCGACTTCCGTTTCGCCGAGCTGGCGTGGCGGGACGGCCATCCTCGGCTAGCCGCGTGGCACGAGGGGTTCGACGCGCGGCCTTCGGTGCGGGCGAATCCCATGATCGACGACAGCCAGACCCCGATGACTACCCGATGATGATCTCGACCCGGCGGTTCTGCGGCTCCCGCACGCCCGGGCCGGTCGGCACCAGCAGGTGCGTCTCGCCGTAGCCGCGGATCGCGATCGCAGCGCGCGGCACGCCGTCGCGCACCAGCTCGGCGGCGACGTTCTGCGCCCGGCGCAGCGACAGACCTTGGTTATAGGCGGCGCCGCCTGAGGTATCGGTGTAGCCGTTGACGCGAATCTGCGTGTAGGTGACATGGGTCGATGCCTGCGCCGCCTCGCGGATGATCTGCCGCGCCCGATCGGTCAGCGTCGCCTTGTCCCAGTCGAAGAACACCAGATAGGAGCGCGCCGGTGCCGGCGCGGGTGCTGCGACCGGCGCGGGCGCCGGCGACGACGGGGGCGCGACGTTGAACGCATAGCGTACGCCGAACGAGATCGTGTGCACGAATTGCGGGCCGAGCTCGAGCGAAGCGGCGCCGGCCGTAAATTTCTGCCCCGCGGTCACGTCGAGCAGCCGGTACTGCGCGGTCAACGACAGGCCGGGCATGCCGGGGACCGGGAAGGCGAGGCCGGCGATGACCTGCCAGGCGAACTTGCCGGAGCCGACATCGTCGAACACCGCTTGGGTGCCGTAGCCCGGCAGGACGAGGCCGGCATTGTCGAGCCGGGTCCACATGTAGCCGGCACCGACGCCGAGATAGGGGAAGACGTAGCGGCTGCGGATGTCGAAGTCGTAAAGCGCGTTCGCCATCACGCCGTAGGTGCGGACGTGCCCGTTGCCCGGGCCCTCGGGCGCGTTGACCCCGTTGCGCAGGTAGTCGCCCTCGACCTCGAAGCGCATGCCGTTGCCGAGCGCGTAGCCGACGCTGCCGTTGAGGTCGAAGCCGATGTTCTGCTCAAGCTTCAGATCGCCACTGCTGAAACCCGGCGCAACTACCGTCGCGTGCACCCGCTGCGGGATATTGAGCCCAGCGCCGGCGGCGGCATAGATCCCCTCGATCGGCTGGGCCGAGGCAAGGCGTGGCGCCGCTAGAAGGAGGACGAAGAGAGCGGCGGCAGTGAGGCGCATCATGGTCGGTCTCCGGGCGGTCAAATGGAAACGGGGCGCCTTGCGGCGCCCCGTCCCCTCGTTGTCGCCGTGGTGTCGATAATCAGCGGATGATGATTTCGACGCGACGGTTCTGCGGCTCGCGCACGCCCGGGCCAGTGGGCACGAGCAGATGCGTCTCGCCGAAGCCGCGGATCGCGATGACGTTCCGAGGCACGCCGTCGCGCACCAGCTCGGCGGCGACGTTCTCGGCGCGGCGGATCGACAGCCCCATGTTGTATTTCGGCGTGCCCGACGTGTCGGTGTAGCCGTTGACCTCGATCTGCGTGTACTGCACGCGGGTCGAGTTCTGCGCCGCCTCGCGGATGATCTGCCGCGCGCGGTCGGTGAGCGTCGCCTTGTCCCAATCGAAGAACACGAGATAGGACCGGGCCGGAGCGGGAGCCGGGGCGGCGACCGGGGCCGGCGGCGGCGGCGGGGCGACGCCGAAGGTGTAGCGGAAGCCGACCAGCACCGCGTGGTTGAACTCGTTCCCGAGCCTGAACTTGCCAACGATCGGCTGACCGCCGCCGGCGGGAGTCACGGCCGCGTTAAAGTTGCGCGCCAGCTGACCCATGAAGCGGTATTCCACGGTGAGCGCGAGGCCGGTGGTGGTGATAGGCACCGCCGCACCGAGGATCGCCTGATAGGCGAAGGCGCCCTGGGTGGAGTTCGAGTTCAGGACCGGTCCGCCCGCGTCGGAGTAGACCCTGAGGTTTTGCAGGTGGTCCCACTGATAGCCGGCGCCGACGCCGATATAGGGAGCGACGGGGGCTTGGATGTACGGCGAGAGGTCAAACAAGACGTTGACCATCGGGCCGTATTTCACTTCGTGCCCGCCAGCCGCCAGTGGCGGGCCGCCACGCACCGAGGTGAACTTGTTGTTGCGGTAGTCGCCTTCGAGCTGGAGGCTAAGCCCGTTGCCGAGTTCATAACCGAGGTAGCCGAGGGCAACAGGGCCGACCGATGCCCGCAAACTCGTTCCGGTGTCCTGGTTATTGCCCGCGGCGGACTGGACGTTCTGGTCCTGCAGCAGGTTCGCGCCCACACCCGCGCCGACATAGAACCCGCTGAGGTTCGGCATGGCAAACTGAGCGTGGGCAGCCATCGGCAATGCCAGCACGGTGGCAGCCAGGAGCGTACTCCGAAGCTTCATATCCGTTCTCTCCTCGTTGTTCCGCGCCGGCGGGCACGGGTCTCTGTATGGCGCAACAGGCACCGCCCGCTTGCTGATTACGACCATAACGGCGTGCGCGAAATAAAACGAGGGGGCCCGCAAAGGTTTGGAGGACGCTGTTGCGGCGGAGCCACAGGGCTAGGCAAGCCGGCCACAGGCTCGTGAGGAGCGGCGGAAGAGGGCAGGAGTTCGAACCTGCCCGGGACCGCGCGGCGGCCCCAACCGGGTTTGAAGTCCGGCCGGCCCACCGGGACCGCTCCTCCTCCGCCCGACGTTCTCTCAGGATTGAAGCTGCGCCACCAGGGTCGCCTCGTCATCCGCCTCCAAACAACGGCAATCGAACCAGATTCGGCCATCGGCGATGCGCCCGATCACGGGGCGCGGCAGCGCCCGCAACGACGCCGCCAGCGCACCGAGCCCGCCGCCGCCGAGGGTCGCGGCGAAGGACGGCAGGGTCGCGAGCGGCAGGGCGCCGGACCCGACCTGACCCTGGCATTTCTCCACCGCGACCGGCCGATCGGGCCAGCGCGCGCGCAGCAGCGCGGCAAGGCGCTCGGCGGCGACGCGCACGTCGGCCGCGGGTCGCGCCAGCAGCCGCAAGGCGGGCAGCCGCTCGGCGAGCCGGTCCGGGTCGAGATAGAGTCGCAGCACGTGCTCGAGAGCGGCGAGGCGGCCTTTGTCGAGCCGCACCGTCCGCTTGATCGAATTGCCGTTCAGCCGCGCGATCAGGTCGGCGCGGCCGACAATCAGGCCGGCCTGCGGGCCGCCCAGCAGCTTGTCTCCCGAGAACGTGACGAGATCGGCGGTCGCCAGCGCCTCCCGCACCGTCGGTTCGGGCGCGAGGCCGAACCGGGTCAGGTCGACCAGGGTGCCGCTGCCCAGGTCGTCGATCAGCGGCAGCCTGGCGGCGTGCGCGATGGCGGCGAGGTGGGCCGGGGCCACCGCGGAGGTGAAGCCCTGGATGCGGTAGTTCGACGGGTGCACCCGCATCAGCGCCGCCGTGCGCGGGCCGATCGCCGCCTCGAAGTCCCCAGGGTGGGTCCGGTTGGTGGTCCCGACCTCGCGCAGCAGGACCCCGGCGCGCGCCATGATGTCGGGGATGCGGAAGGACCCGCCGATCTCGACCAGCTCGCCGCGGGATACCACGACCTCCTTGTCGAGCGCGAGCGTGTTGAGCGCGAGCAAGACGGCGGCGGCGTTGTTGTTCACGACGGTCGCATCCTCGGCGCCCGTCAGCTCGCGGAGCAGAAAGCGGACATGGTCGTCGCGCTCGCCGCGCCGGCCGGTCTCGAGGTCGAATTCGAGGTTGGTCGGGTTCGCCATCGCCGCGGCCGCCGCCTCGGCCGCCTCCCTGGGAAGCGGGGCGCGGCCGAGATTGGTGTGCAGCACCGTGCCGGTGAGATTGAAGACGAGACGCTGCGATGCAGCGAAGCGGGCCGCGAGCACGTCGGCGACGGCGTCAAGGATGACCGCGGGAGGGGCCGGCGCCGGCCGGCCGTTCGCGCGGCGCGCGGCGAGCTCGGCGCGCAGGGCGGCAACGGTGCCAGCGCGCCCGAACCGCTCGGTCAGCACCGCCGCGGCCGGCAGGCGCAGTACGGCGTCGAGCGAGGGCAGGGGACTGCGTGCCATGGCGCAGAGCATAAACGCGTTAACCCGGCGCGCGCGCGGACGGGTTAAGAGAGCCGGTGACCGACTTCCTGACCAACTTCGCCGACCAGGCGGTGGTGCTGCCGCTGATCCTCGCGATTGGCGTCGTTCTCGCCGTGTTGGGCTGGCGACGCGGCGCGCTCGCCTGGACCGTGACAATCGGGGCCGCCTTCGGGCTGATCCTGGCCCTCAAGCTCCTGGCCTTCGCCTGCGGTCCGTCCCTCCTGCGCAGCCCGAGCGGTCATACCGCCGCCGCCGCGATCGTGACGGGTGGCCTCGCCGCCGCGCTCGGGCGCGCCTCGGGCTGGCGGGCGGTGCTGGCCGCGGCAATGGTCGGGGGCGCCCTGATCGGGGCCTCCCGCGTGCTGCTCGGGGTGCACACTGTGCCGGAGGTCCTGGTGGGCGGCGCGATCGGGATTGCCGGGGCGCTGATCCTGGCGCGCCTCGCGGGCGATCCGCCGCCGCGCACGCGCCTGTCCTGGCTGCTCGCGGTCGTGCTCGGCGTCGTCGTGCTGTTCCATGGCTGGCGGCTGAACGCCGAGCCGCGCATCCAGCTCGCCGCGCTCGACCTCGCCCATGGCTGGCATGTCTGCCGGGGGCGCTGATCCGGCTTGCCGGGCGCGGGCGCGGCCGGCATCTTGCCGTGTCCTTGCACGAGAGAACCATGTCCTCCCCCGCGACCATTCCGAACGACCCCGAAACGGCCATCCGCGATGCTGCCGGGCGGATCGAGCCCGCGCTGATCGAGATCAGGCGCGACATCCATGCCCACCCCGAGCTCGGCTTCGAGGAGGTACGCACCGCCGGGATCGTCGCACGCGAGCTCACGCGGCTCGGCATCCCGCACCAGACCCAGGTAGGCAAGACCGGCGTCGTCGGGCTGATCGAGGGCGGCAGGCCCGGTCCGGTGCTCGCGATCCGCGCCGACATGGACGCGCTGCCGATGCAGGAGCGCACCGGCCTGCCGTGGGAGAGCAAGGAGGCGGGCAAGATGCACGCCTGCGGGCACGACATCCACACGACGACACTGATCGGGGTCGCCGCCGTGCTCAAGGATCTCGCGCCGCGCCTGGCCGGCACCGTCAAGCTGGTGTTCCAGCCCGCCGAGGAAGGGCTGGGCGGCATGGCGGCGATGATCCAGGACGGGGTGATGGACGCCCCGCATGTCGACATGGCGCTGGGCTTTCATAACCATCCGGACATGCCGGCGGGCACGTTCGGCTTTGTGCGCGGCGCCTGCCTCGCCGCCGCCGACCGGTTCGAGATCACCGTCACCGGCCGGTCCGGGCACGCAGCTTATCCGCACACGGCGATCGATCCGATCGTCGCTGCGGCGACCTTGGTGAGCCAGTTGCAGACCGTGGTCTCCCGCGAGGTGCCGCCGCTCTGTCCGGCGGTGGTGACGATCGGCGTGCTCGCCGGCGGGACGGCGGCGAACATCATTCCCGACACCGTGGAGATCAAGGGCACCGTCCGTACGCTCCATGCTCGCGTGCGCGACCTCGCCGAGGCGGCGATTCGGCGACACTGCGCCGGCATCGCCGAGGGCATGCGCGTCGATTGCGCTCTCACCTATCGGCGTGGCACGCCGCCGCTGGTCAATGACGATCGTGTGCTCGATCCTGCGGTCGCTTCCGTGCGCCGGCAGTTCGGCGACGTGGTCGCCGAGGGCGAGCCGAGCCTGGGCGGGGAGGATTTCGCCCTGATGAGCGAGCTGGTCCCGGGCTTCCAGCTCCGCGTCGGCTCCTCCCAGCCAGGGCGCAGGGACCGGCTGCACAATTCGGCCTACCAGCCCGACGAGCGCTGCATCCGGTTCGGCGTCGAGGCGCTCTCGCGCGCGGCGGTGGACCTGCTGGAGTGACCTCGCGGCGCGGATGAGGCAACCGAGAGTCGAGGGCCGACGCGCCCGCGGCGGCGACCTGCCCGGCGTCGTGGTCGTGGTCGTCGTCGGCACCGACCCGGACGGCGATGTGCTCGCCCACCCGTTGGCCTGGGAGGACGCCGGCCCGCCGCCTGCGGTGCTAATGGCTCCGGTCGGGCGTGGCCACCCGGCGCTGGCGCCGGGCGAGCGGGTTCTCGCCCGGCTGCGGCCCGCCGGTCCGGGACGCTACGAGGGCGCCATCCTGCGCCGCCTGCCGGAACGATCCGCGCCGGTGCTGGGCGTGTTCGAGGGCGGGCGCGAGCGGCGGATCGAGCCGACCGACCGGCGCGCCAAATCCGCGTGGTTCGTGCCGCCCGGCGAGGAGAACGGCGCCGCCGAGGGTGACATCGTGCTTGCCCAGCCGCTGCCCCGGCGCGGGCGCGCCTATGGTCCGGCGCCGGCGCGGATCGTCGAGCGGCTCGGGCGCATGGGCGATGCCAGCGCCATCAGCCTGATCGCCATCGCCTCCCATGCCATTCCGCATGTCTTCGCGCCCGCCGCCATACGCGCCGCTTCCCGCGCCCGCTCAGTGCCGCTCGGCGAACGGGAGGATCTGCGCGGCGTTCCGCTGCTCACCATCGATGGGGCGGATGCGCGCGACTTCGACGACGCGGTGTTCGCCGAGCCAGACGGGACCGGCTGGCGCCTGCTCGTCGCGATCGCCGATGTCGCCCATTACGTCCGCCCCGGCAGCGCGCTCGACGGTGTTGCCCGCGAGCGCGGCAACAGCACCTATTTCCCGGACCGCGTCGTGCCGATGCTGCCGGAGGCGCTGTCGAACGGCTGGTGCAGCCTGCGTCCGGACGAGGAGCGCGGCTGCCTGTTCGCGGAGCTTCGCATCGGGCCCGATGGCACTGCGCGTGGCCATCGCTTCGGGCGCGGCCTGATGAGGAGCGCTGCGCGTCTGACCTATGAGCAGGCGCAAGAGGCGACGGATCGCGGCGAGTCCCGCGTACCGCTTGCGCCGCTCTTCGCCTCCTTCCGCGCGCTGCTCGATGCGCGCACCCGCCGCGGCACGCTCGATCTCGACCTGCCGGAGCGGGCGATCGTGCTCGACCCGGCCGGCAAGGTCGTCTCCGTCCGCCCGCGACCGCGTCTCGACAGCCACCGGCTGATCGAGGAGTTCATGATCGCCGCCAACGTCGCCGCCGCCGAAACGCTGGAGCGTCATCATGCGCCCTGCGTCTATCGCGTCCACGCGCCGCCCTCGGCCGAGAAGCTCGACAGCCTGCGCGGCTTCCTGCGCGGCCTCGACATCTCCCTCCCGCCCGGAAATCGCGTGCAACCGCGCGACCTCGACCGGGTGCTGCGCAAGGTCGCCGGGACCGAGCAGGCGCCGCTGGTGAACGAGGTCGTGCTGCGCAGCCAGAGTCAGGCCGCCTACGCGCCCGACAACACCGGCCATTTCGGCCTCGCGCTGCCGCGCTACGCGCATTTCACCAGCCCGATCCGTCGCTATGCCGACCTGCTGGTGCATCGCAGCCTGATCCACGCGCTGAAGCTCGGCGCAGGCGGCCTGACAACGCAGGAGGCGGCCGATCTGGAAGCGACCTGCGAGCACATCAGCGCCACCGAACGCCGCTCCGTTGCCGGCGAGCGCGACGCCACCGACCGCTATCTCGCCGCCTTCATGCAGGACCGAATTGACGCGATTTTCACGGCGCGGATTTCCGGTGTCACGCGCTACGGCATTTTCGTCACGGTCGAGGAAAATGGCGCGAACGGCATTGTGCCGCGTTCGTCGCTACCCGATGATTATTGGCGGCACGATGAGCGCGAGCAGACGCTGACCGGCCGCCGTACACGCATCGTCTTCCGCCTCGGGCAGCGGGTGGAAGTGCGACTGAAGGAGGCGGCGCCGATCACCGGCGGGCTGGTGTTCCACGTCATGCAGGGGGTGCCGCCTCGCCCATCCGGAGGCGGCAAGCGTCGGAAGCGATCCGATTGACGTGAGTTGTGACGTGAGCCGCCTGGGGCTGCTGCTGCTGATCCTCCTCGCCGTTCCCGCGCGGGCCCAGCCCGCCAGGGCTCCGAGCTTCGATGCGAACCTCGCCGGCAGCGTCTACACCGCCGGCCTTGGCTTCATCGCGCCGCGCGCGCTCGATCCGGTGACGGTGTCGATGCTGACCCTCTGGGGCCTGCACGGTCTGACCGCGCTCGATCCCGACCTCGCGGTGGAACACACGACGGGAACGGTGCGCCTGCGTGTCGGGGGGCATCTCTTGGCCGAGCTACCGCTCCCCGCGAATGAGTCGCCTTCGGCGTGGGCCGGCGTCGCTACCCAGCTCGGCACCGCCGCGTGGGCCGCGTCGCCGACCCTGCGCCATCACGGCACCGAGGCGATGATCGCCGCCTTCTTCGACGAGCTGCTCGACCATCTCGACCCCTATTCGCGCTACCTCGCGCCGGTGCAGGCGGCCTCCGACGAGGAGGAGCGCGCGGGCGAGGCCGGGATCGGCGTGACGCTCGCCCGCCGCGGGCGCACGATCGTCGTCGCGCATGCCGTCGCCGATGGCCCTGCCGCGCTCGGCGGCATCCGCGAGGGCGACCGCATCCTCGCGGTTGACGGCACCACCACGCGCGGCGTCGGCGCCACCGATGTCGACGCCTGGCTCGCCGGATCCGAGGGCACGCCGGTGACGCTCGACGTCCAGACTCCGCACGGCCGTCAGCACCTGACGTTGACGCGCGCCGACGTGCCGGAGGAGAACGTGTTCGCCCGCCGCGACGGCGGCGTGCTGGTGGTGCGGATCAGCGGTTTCACCGCGCACACCGCCACGCGGCTCGCCACGGCGTTGCAAGCGGCGAATGCCGAGCGCCGCCTGCCGGACGGCATCGTGCTCGATCTGCGCGGCAACCGCGGCGGCTTGCTGCGCGAGGCGGTGGGTTCCGCGGACGTGCTGCTCCCCGCCGGCCTCGTCGCGGTGACCGCCGGGCGCGATCCCGCCGCCAATCGGGTGTGGCGCTCGACCGATGGCGAGCTTGATCCCGGCATGCCCGTCGTCGTGCTGGTCGACGGCTACACGGCAAGCGCCGCCGAGATTGTCTCCGCCGCGCTCGCCGATCGCGGCCGCGGCGTCGTGGTCGGCAGCTCGACGCTTGGGAAAGGGGCTGGTGCAGACGATTACCCGCCTGCCCGGGGGAGCCGAGCTGGTGCTGAGCTGGAGCCGGGTGCTCGCCGCGCGCGGCTGGCCGATCCAGGGCCTCGGCGTGCTGCCGCAGGTCTGCACCAGTCGCGGGGAGGGCGCGCTCGAGCGCCAGTTCGTCGCACTCGATGCCGGCACGCAGCCGATGGCCGCCGCCCTTGCCCGCGAGCGCGACCTGCGCGCGCCGGTTTCCCCAACCGAGACGCTCGCGGTCCGCGACGCCTGTCCGGCGGCGGAAGGCGGCCCGCTCGACCTGCGCACTGCCGAGCGCCTGATCGCCCACCCCGCCGCCTACGCCGCCGCACTGCTCCCCCCCATGGAAGCCGCCACGGCCAGCGCCAGCCGGTAGGCTGCTACTCGGCGGCCAACTGTTTCGGATCCGCCCCGACCCGCCCCGCGCCGTCGCCCATGGCGCGGGCGAGGCGGAAGTCGTAGCGGATCGCCGGCATGCCCTGGACCGGCGCGTCGGGATCGCCCGCGCGTGGGCGCACCACCAGCGCCTGGGACACGCCGAACACCGTGTCGCTGCCGATGTGCGGATCGTCGCCCAGGTAGAGCGCGGTCACCAGCTCCCGGTAGCCCGGCGCGCCGATCATGACGTGGATGTGGGCGGGGCGGCAGCCGTGCCGGCCCTGCATCCGCACCAGTCCCCCGACCGGTCCGTCCATCGGCACCGAGTAGCCGACCGGGACCAGCGTGCGGACGTGAAAGCGCCCCTGCGCGTCGCAGCGGACGTTGCCCCGCATGTCCATCGCGGCGTCCTTCGCCTGCAGGTCGTACTCGCCCTCGGCGTCGGTCTGCCAGAGCTGCACCAGCGCGCCCGGCACCGGCGCGCCGTCATTGTCGGTGACCCGCCCGTAGAGCAGCAGCTCCGGCCCTTTCGCCCGCTGCGCGAGGCTGCTGCCGAGCGGTACCTCCGGCGCGTCGTCGCGGTAGAACGGACCGAGCAGGCTGCTCTGGGTGCCGTGCTCCCCGGCCGCCTCGTCGTGCATCAGCTGGACCACCGCCGATAGGCCGAGCACGTCCGACAGCAGGATGAACTCCTGGCGGGTCGCCGAGCAGGCCTGGCCGACCCGGGTCAGGAAGCCGATCGCCGCCAGCCACTCCTCGGGCGTCAGCCGCACTTCGCGGGCGAAGTCGTGCAGATGGCGCACCAGGCTCGCCATCACCTCCCGCAGTCTGGGATCGGATGTGTCCGCCATCTGCGCCAGCGCGGCGTCGGTGACGGTGGTCGGGGTCAGGTCGTCCATCGCGGTGCTCTCCAGCTCGGCCGAGGTGCACACATAGCCCATCGCGGCCCTGTCGTGGTGACCACCTCGGGCTTTTCGCCCCTCGCGAGGTGACCACAAGCCGTCAGGAATCGCCGCCGTGGTGACCACCTCGGCGCGTCCCGGCGACTTGGTGACCACATTCAGCCCATGAACGCCGGCATCACGCTCGCCGCGAAGTCGCGCAGCCGCTCGACCGAGGCGTGCGGGTCGACCAGCAGCACGCGCTCCACCCCGCCCGCGCGCAGCACCTTCAGGCGCGCCACGATCTCCTCGGGCGTGCCGAGCAGCGCGGCATCATCGGCGCGCACGTCCTCGGGCGGGCGCTCGCCGCGCGCGAGGTCGCCGATCCGGACGAGCACTCGCTGCCGGGTCGCGTACGCGGCGTCGCGCTCGGCCTCGGTCCGCGCGATCTGCAGGGCGCGGGCAAGCGCGACCATCCCGGCCTCGTACGGCCGCCCGATCCGCGCGCACTCCTCGCGGAACAGCGCCACCCGCTCGAGGCTGAGCCGCACCGAGCCGAGCTGGTCGAGCAGCAGGTTGAAGCCGTCCCGCGCGGCGCGGCGGATCGAGTCCGGACTCCCGGCGGCGAGCCAAAGCGGCGGGTGCGGGCGCTGCACCGGCGCGGGCTCGACCACGACGTCGTGGAACCGCCAGCGTGCGCCTTCGTGCGAGAAGCGGCCGTCGCTGGTCCACGCCTTGCGGATCACCGCGACCGCCTCGTCGAACCGCTCGCCCGCTTGATCCTGCGGAATGCAGAACCCGTCGAATTCCGCCCCGCGATAGCCCTTGCCGACGCCAAGATCGAGCCGCCCATTCGACAGCAGGTCGAGCGTCGCCGCCTGCTCGGCGATCAGCACCGGGTTGTGCCAGGGCAGCACGACGACCGCGGTGCCGAGCCGGATGCGCTGCGTGCGCGCGGCGAGATAGGCGAGCAAGGTAAGCGAGGCCGACACCTGCCCCTGCCCGGTGAAATGGTGCTCGACCAGGAACACGGAATCGAGCCCGAGCCGCTCGGCTTCCACGACATAGTCGATGAAGCCGCCATAGGAGTGGCTGTCGCCGGTCCCGACATCGGTGCCGGACTTGGCGCGCGCGCCGCCGAACAGGCCGAAGCGCATGCTCAGCGCCGCTCGCGGATGCGCGGCGAAACGCACCGGGAGCTCGGTGTTGCTGGCGCGGGTGAATGGCGGCTTCGAGAGGAACTCCATGTCGGTGGGCGGCTTGGCGAAGTCGGCATGGAACGGATTGGCGTAGTCCCCGTCGGCGAGCGCGAAGCCGAATCCGTGCTTGGTGAGTTGCGGGTCGCGCGCGCGGACCAAATTGTCGACCGCGTATGGTGCGTTGCCGGGTATCGGCGTTCCGGTCTGCTGCAGCGCGGTGATCGCGACGCCGTTCCGCGCGCCGGCGATCGCGGTGATCCGGTAGTATCCGGCGACATCGGGGTGGTCCGTCGTGGTGAACGTCCCGCTCGCAACGATGTCGGGGGCGCCGTAGCGCCAGCTCCAGGTCATCGCCGCCTGCGCGGGACGCGCGCCAGCCAGCAGCAGCACGACGAAAGCCGCGCTTTGCGCGAGGGTCACTCCTCGACGATGTAGCACTTGGCGACCCGCTTCGAGGCGACCAGCTCGTCGACCCTCCGGTGCTGCAGCTCGTGCCCGGGCTTGGCCCGGTGTGCGTCGATCGCCGCCTGGTCGCGCCAGCGCTCGGTCAGGATGACGGTGCGTCCGTCGCCCTCGATCGGCTCGTTGATCTCCATGCGCTCGCAGCCGTCATCGGTCATCGTCGCGCGGCAATTCTCCATGAGGCGGCGCAGGAACAGCGCCCTGCGCGCGGCGTCCACCTGGTACTCGACGATGATGGCGATGGGCCGTCTATCCGCTGTCATGCCGCGCTCCAGCCGTGATGCAGTGCTGAGCATGACCCGGCGGGGCGCCGACGCAAGACCCGCGGGCCACGAACGCGGCAGGCGCAAGCCAGCCACGAGGGCTCAGGTCGCGCTCGTTGACCCGAAGTGATCGTCAATGAGCAGCCGCGTCGTGAGACTATCTCGCCGCAAAGCTTTCGTCAGGTCTCTGCAAGCAAGCGCCGCCTAATCTGATGGCGGCGTGGAGAGTGGATGCGTCATCAGACATTTCATCTGCCAACGTGATGGCGATCACAGGGCGGTTCTCCTTGTCGGGCCCATCTCATCGCTGATCCGAACACAGTCGGGCCCAGCGAGAAGGAGGCGACCGTATGACACGCGATCCCAAGCCGATGATGGCCGCCAGTCCCGGCCCAGGCACAGGGCTCGACGGCTACGCGACCGAGTTCAACGGGCAGCAGCACGTAAATTTCATCGGGGACGACGGGGATGTGCATGAGCTGGTCTATACCGACCACTGGGTGGACAATGACCTCAGCCAGGCCGCCGATCCCGCGAATTTCCCGGATATTTCAGGCCGGGAGAGGGCAGTCGGATCGCCGCATATGCGACCGAATTCAACAAGCCAGCAGCACGTCAACTACTTCGCTACCTCAGCGACATTTGCACGTGCAGGAGCTGGTCTATACCGACCATTGGGCGCATTACGACCTGACTGAAGCCGCCAATGCCCATGGCTATTCCGCCGGAAAGCCGACGTCCGCTGGATGGCTATGCGACCGAGTTCAACAAGCAGCAGCACGTCAACTACCTCAGCACCGACTTGCACGTGAATGAGATGGTCTATACCGACCATTGGGAGCATTTCGACCTGAGCGAAGCCGCCGGTGCCCTTGGTTTATACCTGCCGAGCACCGCAAGTCCGCTGGTCGGCTACGCGACCGAGTTCAACAACCAGCATCATGTGATCTATCTCGGGCAGGACGGGGATGTGCATGAGCTGGTCTATAAAGACGATTGGTACCATACCGACCTGATCGGTTGCCGCCAACGCCCAGTACTTTCCGCCGATAAAGGCCGGTCCGATCGCCGCATACGCGACCGAGTTCAACAACCAGCATCACGTAATCTATCTTGGCAGGATTTGCGACGTGCATGAGCTGGTCTATACCGACCATTGGGTCCATAACGACCTGACCGTTGCCGCCAATGCCCAGAATTTTCCGCCGAAAGAAGGTGGTCTGATCGCCGCATATGCGACCGAGTTCAACAATCAGCATCATGTGATCTATTTCGGGGCAGGACGGGGACGTGCATGAGCTGGTCTATAAAGACGATTGGTCCCATACCGACCTGACCGATGCCGCCGATGCGCCAGAACGTTCCGCCGGGATACCACCAGTCCGCTGGTCGGCTATGCGACTGAGTTCAATGGCCAGCAGCACGTGATCTGCCTCGGGCAAGACGGGGACCTGCATGAGCTGGTCTATACCGACCACTGGTCGCACAACGACCTCACCCAGATCGCCGCATAAGGGCCGGGGCCACGTTTCTCCCGGACGTGATGTGCCGGGAGAGCTTCGCCGAGTAATAGGCCGAGCGATGCATGCGCACGCGACGCCAGATTTTCACGCTTGCCGCATGGACCGGACCCGGGAGATGACCTGCCGGCGCGGCCAGGCAAGATGCGGGGACGTGAAGCGAGTCAGAGGCCGTCCGCTTGAACTGCCGGGATCACATCCGCCGAGCCAGAATCATCGCCAATGAACAGCAGCGGCGCCTCGTGCGGACGGGCCAGCGCATAGGAGAACGCGTCGCCGAAATTGAGCACGCCGCCATGCCCCATGCCGCGTCCGAACTGGATGCGCGCCCGGAGCGCCAGTCGCGCCTGGAACGCATCAACATCGGCCAGGGCAATCCCAGCCTCGGCCAGGAACGCGTCCAGATCATCGATTGCCTGCAACCGATTGGCGCGTCGCCGGCCGGCCAGCATGGTCCCGGTCTCGACATAGGAAGCAACCGACATGACCCGGTCCGGATCGGCGGCCAATCGGGCCAGCAGTGCGGGTGCCGCGGACTCGCCAAACAGGATCGCCACGACAGCCGAGGAGTTCGACCACGATCATCCCTCGTCGCCGACCGCCGCGTCCCATCCCTCGCCTTACTGCGGTTGCTTGACGGCCGCGAACCGCCGCCCTCCGCCAGCGTTATCGCAACGAAACCGCCGGATACGCACCCATGCAGCCCCGCCTCCTACCCGCTCGTCGCCCTCGCCGCCGGCATCGGCCTCGCCGCCCAGGCGCAGGCCCAGCCGCTGCCGCCGCAGCTGACCTACGTGCAGCCGCTCTCCAGATCCGCTGTGCAGACCGTGCAGGAGCACCTGCACCAGGCCGGCGACTACGCGGGGCATGTCGATGGCGTTTGGGGACCGGACAGCGTCGTCGCCCTGCAGCGGTTCCAGCAGACGCACGGCTTGCAGGTGACCGGGCAGCTCAATCAAGCGACCGCCGCCACGATGGGGCTCAGCGTCGACGCGCTGCTCGGCGCGCCGCCCGCCACTGCGCCCGCCGCCGCCCCACCCGCCACCGTCGCCCCTGAGCAGGTGCGCACCGTCCAGGCGCGGCTGCGCGAGCTCGGCTTCTACCGCGGCGCGCTCGACGGCGTCTGGGGACCCTCCACGCAAGAAGCGATCGCCCGCTTCCAGCAAAGCCGGGGGCTGGAGGCGAACAGCCAGCTTAACCCGGCGACCCTCGGCGCGCTCGGCTTCAAGACCGGAGTGGTGCCGGCGCGCTGAAGGCCGGCGAGCTGCCCGTCAGCCCGCGCGCGGCGTCCAGCTGTAGCGCTCGAACATCGCGGCGGTGATCTCCGGACTGCTGGGCCATTGACCGCGCCGCGCTCCAGCGTGTGTCCGATAGGCCTCAAGCCGCGTGGGGTCGGGCTGTACCGCCGTCCCCGACTCCAGGAACAGCAATCCCGCAGCCTCGCTCGGCATGTGTGCGATGAACGCCTCCGCCTCATCGAGGGCTCTGCGCCAGCGCACCATCGTCGCTCGGGGATCGATCGGCGGATCGCTCGCGAGGCGTCGGAAGTCTGCCTCCGTGTAGCAGCTCAGCCGGCGAATTCTCGTTGATCAATCCTTCCGGCGTGAAGCCGAGCGCCTTGCCGACGGCGGCCCAGACCACGGCGCCGAGCGGCAGGAAACGGTCATGGACTGTGAGCAGGTCGACGATGTCGCGCGCCTCGTGCCGGCCTGCTGCCGCCATGACCTTGTTGGCGGCGAGGTCAACCGGATGCAGCACATAGCCGAACGTCTGATCCCGCACCGTCGGAAAGAACCGGAAGTCCGCATCGACCGCCCATTCCAGGCGCGTCGTCTCGCCGTCCGTTCCTGCGAGCACGGCATAGAGCGCAGGCTCGCGGCGCAGCCACTGCAGATCGTAGCCGTTGGCCTCCAGCACCGCGCCATCCTCGACCGCCGCCCGCGCCACCCGCTCCTCGCGATCGTGGAAGACGTCGATATCATCGGAAAAGCGGGCTGCGTTCGCATTCAGCGGCGTGCTGCCGGCCACGTAGCTTTCGGGATCGCGATGCGCGGCGAGCAGGCGCAGGATATCAGTCTGAATCTTAGCCAGCGGCACGGCACGCCCGCTCGATCTGCTCCGCCAGGAGGCGCGCCCGCAGGTCACCCTCGACCCGCAAGGTGCGGGTGATCGCCAGCGCGTCCGCCTGGGTCGGGTTGGCCACGGGACGGCTGCTCCAGAGCGCGCTCGCTCCGAAGTCCCGAAAGGCGCGCGCATAGAGCGCGGCGAAATCCTCAAGCTGTTCCACCGCCTGGCTCATTGCTGGGCATCATATCACACCTGCCTGCCGTGGCTCCGTTCCGTCCCCATATGGGCCGCACCCGCGCCTCGCTTGCCCGGGGAGCGTCCCCTCGCCTAGAACGGCGCCCGCGTTTCCAAGGACACCCTGCATGGCCTCCGCGGCCGAACAGCTCGCCTCCAATCTCAGCCTCGGCGTCCTTTCCAAGGCGACCGAGCTCAAGAAGCGCATCTGGTTCACCCTGGGCGCGCTGATCGTCTACCGGGTCGGCTCCTATATCCCGGTCCCCGGTGTCGACGCCTCGGTGATGACCGAGATGCTGCAGCAGCACGGCGGCGGCATCCTCGGCATGTTCAACATGTTCACCGGCGGCGCGCTCGGCCGGATGACGGTGTTCGCGCTCAACATCATGCCGTACATCAGCGCCAGCATCATCATGCAGCTGATGACCGCGGCGATGCCCTCGCTCGAGGCGCTGAAGAAGGAGGGCGAGCAGGGGCGCATCAAGCTCAACCAGTACTCCCGCTATCTCACCGTCGTGATCGCGCTGTTCCAGTCCTATGGCATCGCGGTGGGGCTCGAATTGATGCGCGGCAGCTTCGGCCCGGCGGTCATCTCGCCCGGGCCGATGTTCCTGTTCACCTGCGTCGTCACCCTGGTCGGCGGCACCATGTTCCTGATGTGGGTAGGCGAGCAGATCACCGCCCGCGGCGTCGGCAACGGCACCAGCCTGATCATCATGGCGGGCATCGTCGCCAACCTGCCGAACGCGCTCGCCTCGCTGCTGCAGCTGGGCTCGACCGGCGCGCTGTCGCCCACCTTCATCGTCGGCTTCTTCGTGCTCGCCTTCGCGGTGATCGGCATCATCGTCTTCGTCGAGCGCGCCTATCGGCGGGTGCCGGTGCAGTATCCGAAGCGGCAGGTCGGCAATCGCATGTTCGGCGGCGATTCGACCCATATGCCGCTCAAGATCAACACCTCGGGCGTGATCCCGCCGATCTTCGCGAGCTCTTTGCTGCTGATCCCGGCGACCGTGGTCGGCTTCTCGGGCGCGGGGGGCTCGGGCTGGCTCGGCTTCATCGCCTCCCAGCTCGGGCACGGCACGCCGGCCTACATCATCCTCTACGCCGCTCTCATCATCTTCTTCTCCTATTTCTACACCGCCGTCGTCTTCAATCCGGAGGAGACCGCCGACAACCTCAAGAAATACGGCGGCTTCGTGCCCGGCATCCGCCCGGGCACCGCGACCGCGGAGTATTTCGACTATGTGCTGACGCGGCTGACCACCGTGGGCGGCATCTACCTCGCCGCCGTCTGCTTGCTGCCCGAGCTGCTGATCACCAACTACGGGCTGCCGTTCTATTTCGGCGGCACCTCGATCCTGATCGTCGTGTCGGTGACGATGGACACCGTGACCCAGATCCAGTCGCATCTGCTGGCCCACCAGTATGAAGGCCTGATCCGAAAATCGAGGGTCCGGACACGACGATGATCCTGCTGCTGCTCGGCCCGCCCGGCGCGGGAAAGGGAACCCAGGCCAAGCGGCTGGAAGAGCGCTACGGCCTCGCGCAGATCAGCACCGGCGACATGCTGCGTGCCGAGGTCGCCACCGCGAGCCCGATCGGCCTCGAGGCGAAGGCGGTGATGGAATTGGGCAAGCTCGTCTCCGACGACATCATCATCCGCATGCTGGGCGAACGGATCGCCGGCCCGGACTACGCGGGCGGCTTCATCCTCGACGGGTTTCCCCGCACCATCCCGCAGGCCGAGGCGCTCGATCACCTGCTCGCCAGCCGCAACCTGCGTATCGACGCGGTGATCGAGCTCAAGGTCGACGATCAGGCCCTGGTCGAGCGCATCAGCGGCCGCTTCACCTGCGCCATATGCGGCGAGGGCTACCATGAGCGGTTCAAGCCGCCACGCGAGCCGGGCGTCTGCGACAATTGCGGGGCCACCGAGTTCGTCCATCGGGCCGACGACCGGCGGGAGGCCGTGGCGGCCCGGCTCGAGGTCTACCATCGCCAGACCGCGCCGATCCTGCCGCATTATCAGGCGCTGGGGCGGTTCTACACGGTCGACGGCATGGCCGACATCGACGAGGTGACCCGCCAGCTCATCGCGCTGCTAGACCGGATCGCCGCCAGCTGAGCGCCCTCCCCCTCCCCCCTCCCTCAAGGGGAGGGCAGACGAAATTGGGAATCCCCCCTCCCCTTGCGGGAGGGGCTAAGGGGAGGGGGCACGCACAATGGGCCGGCCTCTCCCTAGACCGCCCGCGCATCATGGGCATCCTGAACCTAACCCCGGACAGCTTCAGCGACGGCGGCTCCTACCCGGACGCCGGCGCGGCGATCGCCGCCGGGCTCGCCATGCGCGAGGCCGGGGCGGACATCGTCGACGTGGGCGGGGAGAGCACGCGCCCGGGCGCCGCCCCCGTCCCGCCGCGGGAGGAGCAGCGCCGGGTCCTGCCGATCATCCGCGCGCTCGCCCGCGCGGGCGTGCTGGTCTCCGCCGACACCCGCCACGCCGCGACGATGCGCGCGGCGCTGGACGCCGGGGCGCGGATCGTCAACGACGTTTCCGCCCTTGCCCACGACCCCGAAGCGGCGCCGCTGCTCGCAAGCGGCGACTGCCCGGTGATCCTGATGCATATGCGGGGCGAGCCCGCGACCATGGCGAGCCTCGCCCAGTATGGCGACGTCCCCGCCGAGGTCACGCGCGAACTCGCCGCGCGGGTCGCCGCTGCCGAGGCGGCCGGTATCGCGCGGGCGCGTCTCGCGATCGACCCCGGCTTCGGCTTCGCCAAGCGCACCGCCCATTCGCTCGCCATGCTGCGCGGGGTCGGCGCGTTGCGCACGCTCGGCCTGCCGATCGTCATCGGCCTGTCGCGCAAGGGCTTCCTGGGCAAGCTGACGGGACAGACCGAGGCAGCAGACCGCGACATCGCCTCCGCCGTCGCCGGCCTGTTCGCGCTGACCCAGGGGGCGGCAATCTTGCGCGTGCACAACGTTGCCGGAATGCTAGACGCGCTTAAAATTTGGGACGCGCTCACGAAAACTTAGCTTGGTTTTGCTTCCATCCGGAGAACGGAAGGGGGTAAACCCGACCCCCTTGGATCGATGTGGAGTGCACATGGCCGACGCCCGCCGCCTGTTCGGAACCGATGGGATACGCGGGACGGCGAACCTCCACCCGATGACGGCCGATATGGCGCTCCGGCTCGGCCAGTCAGCCGGACTACTGTTCAAGCGGGGGGAGCACCGCCACCGCGTCGTGATCGGCAAGGACACCCGCCTCTCCGGCTACATGCTGGAGCCGGCGCTCACTGCGGGGTTCGTCTCGGCCGGCATGGACGTGACCCTGGTCGGCCCGCTGCCGACGCCCGCCATCGCCATGCTGGCCCGCAGCCTGCGCGCCGATCTCGGAGTGATGATCTCGGCCTCCCACAATCCGTACGAGGATAACGGGATCAAGCTGTTCGGCCCGGACGGCTTCAAGCTCTCCGACGAGACGGAGCGGCGGATCGAGGCGCTGATGGCATCCGACGGCGGCGCAAGGCTGGCCCCGCCGCCCAAGCTCGGCCGTGCGGCCCGGCTGGAGGACGCGCCGGGCCGCTATATTGAGGCCGCGAAGGCAACCTTCCCGCGTGGGCTGACGCTCGACGGGCTACGCATCCTGGTCGATTGCGCGAACGGCGCGGCGTACCGCGTCGCCCCCACCGTGCTGTGGGAGCTGGGGGCGACAGTGATCCCGGTGGGCGTCGGCCCGGACGGCTTCAATATCAACAAGGGCTGCGGGTCGACCGTGCCCGAGCATTTCTGCCAGGAGGTCGTGAAGCATGGCGCCCATCTCGGCATCGCGCTCGATGGCGACGCCGACCGCGTCCTCATCTCCGACGAGCAAGGGCACCTGATCGACGGCGACCAGTTGCTCGGGCTGATCAGCCGCTCCTGGCATGCCGCGGGGCGGCTGCGCGGGCAGAGCATCGTCGCCACCGTCATGTCCAATCTCGGGCTCGAGCGGTTCCTCGGCGGGCTGAACCTGGGGCTCGAGCGCACCTCGGTCGGCGACCGCTATGTGGTCGAGCGGATGCGCGCGCAGGGCCTGAACGTGGGCGGGGAGCAGTCGGGACACCTGATCCTGTCCGATTTCGGCACCACCGGGGACGGGCTGGTGGCGGCGCTGCAGATCCTCGCCGTGCTGGTCGAGCAGCGCCGGCCCGCGAGCGAGGTCTGCCGCGTCTTCACGCCGCTGCCGCAGCTGCTCGACAACGTCCCCTTCTCAGGCGCGTCGCCGCTGCGTCTGCCCGAGGTCAGGGCCTCGATCGCAGCGGCCGAGCAGCGGCTGTCCGGCATCGGCCGCGTGCTGATCCGCGAGAGCGGGACGCAGTCGATGGTCCGCGTGATGGCGGAGGCCGAGGACGAGGGGTTGGTCGCCGAGATCGTCGGCGAGCTGTGCGCGATCATTCGCGCGCGGGCCGTCCCGCACGCCGACGCCGCCTGAGCGCATGCGCCTGAGCCCGTGCGACTGACCGGGCGCGTGCTGGCGATCGCCGGATCCGATTCCGGCGGCGGGGCGGGCATCCAGGCCGACATCAAGACGATCACTGCGATGGGCGCCTATGCGACCAGCGCGATCACCGCGCTGACCGCGCAGGACACCAGGGCGGTGCACGCGATCCTGCCGGTCCCGCGGGATTTCATCGCGCGCCAGATCGAGGTGGTGCTCGGCGACATCGGCGCCGACGCGATCAAGACCGGCATGCTGGGCGAGGCCGCTTCTATCGAGCGCGTCTGCGACGTGCTCGCTACGCGCGTTCCGGATGTGCCGATCGTGGTCGATCCGGTGATGCGCGCGACCAGCGGCGCGCGGCTGCTGGAGGAGGCAGCGCTCGAGGTGACGAAGCGCCGGCTGCTGCCGATGGCGACGGTCCTGACGCCGAACGTGCCGGAGGCCGAGGCGCTGACCGGCATGGCGATCACCGATCATGCCGCGATGCACGTCGCTGCCGTGTCCTTGCTCACGCTGGGGCCGAAGGCCGTGCTGCTGAAAGGCGGGCATATGCCGGGCGAGAGGGTCGTCGATATCCTCGCGACCGGCGACGGGGTGATCGAGTTTGCTGCCCCCCGCATCGCCTCGCGCCACACGCATGGTACCGGTTGCACGCTCGCGAGCGCGATCGCCGCCGGCCTCGCGCAAGGCATGGCCCTGCCCGCCGCGATCGAGCGCGCCCGCGCCTACGTCCGCGCCGCGATCCAGACGGCCCCAGGCCTCGGCTCCGGCCACGGCCCGCTCAACCACGCCGCGCTCGCGCCGCCTCTTTCCCTCTTCCCCCGCGGCGCGGGGGGAGAAGCAGGGTGAGGGGGGGCGCCCTGGACTTGCGCCGGATGCGCGCCATGGCCGCACATGGCAGACTGCTCGGGCGCAGACGGCCGAGGAACGATGCAATTTCACCTCAACGGGTTCCGGCCCGGCGATCCGGATGTCTCCGAGGCTGACGCGTGCCACCAGGCTGCCCGCGCCGTGGACCGGCTGCCCGAGCAGGTCGACGTCCTGATCGTCGGCTGCGGCCCCGCCGGCCTCACCCTCGCCGCGCAGCTCGCCGCCTTCCCGGACATCACCACCCGCATCGTCGAGCAGAAATCCGAGCGCCTCCTCCTCGGCCAGGCCGACGGTATCGCCTGCCGCACGATGGAGATGTTCGAGGCGTTCGGCTTTGCCGACCGCCTCATGAAGGAGGCCTACTGGGTCAACGAGTTCGCCTTCTGGAGACCGGACGAGACGCACCGCGAGACCATCGTCCGCGGTTCCCGCATCCAGGATACCGAGGACGGCCTCTCGGAGTTTCCGCACGTCGTCATCAACCAGGCGCGCGTGCACGACTTCTATCTCGACGTGATGCGCAACGCGCCGACGCGCCTTGAGCCCGACTACGCCCGCCGCCTGCTCGAGCTCGCCATCCCCGCCGACCGGGACGCGCCCGTCACCGCCCGACTCGAACGCCTCGATCCTGGGCATGAGGGCGAGATCGAAACCGTCAACGCCCGCTTCGTCGTCGGCTGCGATGGCGCGCGCAGCACGGTGCGCCGTGCGCTTGGGCTGGCGCTGCGCGGCGACTCCGCCAACCAGGCATGGGGGGTGATGGACGTCCTCGCAGTGACCGATTTCCCGGATGTCCGCCTCAAGGCGGCGATCCAGTCGGCGCACGACGGCAGCGCGCTGATCATCCCGCGCGAGGGCGGCTATCTGTTTCGCATCTACATCGAGCTCGACGAGCTCGCCGGGGACGAGCGCGTCGGCAGCCTCAACATCACCGCCGATCGCCTCGTCGCCGCCGCGCGCCGCATCCTCCACCCGTATAGTTTCGACGTGAAGGAGATCGCCTGGTGGTCGGTCTACGAGATCGGCCAGCGCCTGTGCGACCGCTTCGACGATGGCGGCGGCATGCCCCGGGTCTTCATCGCCGGCGATGCCTGCCACACCCACAGCCCCAAGGCCGGCCAGGGCATGAACGTCTCCATGCAGGACGGCTTCAACCTCGGCTGGAAGCTCGCCGCCGTGCTGCGCAACCTCGCCACGCCCAAGCTCCTGCGCACCTACTCCGAGGAGCGGCACGCGGTTGCCCAGGAGCTGATCGACTTCGATCGCAAGCTCGCGACGATGTTTAGCGCGCCGCCGAAGGATCCCGCGAAAGCCGACAGCGAGGGCGTCGATCCCGCCGAGCTGCAGGCCTATCTTGCGCGGCAGCTCCGCTACACCGCGGGCGTCGAAACCCACTATCGCGGCTCGATGGTCACCGGCGTTCCGACGTGGCAGCACCTCGCGACGGGCCTGACCATCGGGCGGCGCTTTCATTCGGCTCCTGTCATTCGTCTCGCCGACGCACGTCGGATGCAGCTCGGCCACGTCGCCGGGGCGGACGGACGCTGGCGCCTGTACGCGTTCGCCGCCGCCGAGGACTCCCGGCTGCGGACGCTCTGCGCCTTTCTCACCGACTCCCCCTGCTCGCCGATCCGCTGCTTCACGCCGGCGGGTATCGACATCGATGCGGTCATCGACCTGCGCGCCATCTTCCAGCAGGGCCACCGCGAGTTGGATCTAACGGCGATGCCCTCCATCCTCCTGCCCGCCAAGGGCCGCTACGGCCTGCATGATTACGAGAAGATGTTCTGCGCCGACCCCAGGCCCGGGCAGGACATCTTCGACATGCGCGGCATCGACCGTGCGCAAGGCTGCATGGTTGTGGTCCGCCCCGACCAGTACGTCGCCCACATCCTCCCGCTCGACGCCCACGACGCGCTCGCCGACTTCTTCGCCGGCTTCATGCTGCCGACGACGGGCAAGTCGGCATCCGGGTGATGTCTTGGCGGACGCTTGGCTGCCCGAAGTCCCTTGTGCGTCCGAAACCACGACCTGATATACAAAGCGCTGGAAGGGACCCACAGCATGACTCCCGTAACACCCCTGCCCGGTCTTGATCGGATCACGTTCGACCCTGAAAAAATGGGTGGGCGTGCGTGCGTGCGTGCGCTCCGTATCACCGTCGGAACCATTGTCGCTCTAATCGCTGAAGGCGCATCGGTGCCGGAGATTCTCAACGAGTATCCTGAGCTCGAAGCAGACGATATACGCCAAGCGCTCTCCTATGCGGCGTGGCTAGCTCGGGAGGATGTCGTCTCGGCGTAGGAGGCCCGCATGCGCTTCCTGCTTGACATGAATATTCCGGTGTCGGTTGCCGAATGGCTGCGACGCGACGGCCACGACACCGTCCATATACGCGAGCGTGGCGGTACCCGTATGACCAATCGCGAAGTCTTCGCTGTTGCGACGCGCGAATCCCGTGTCATGGTCACGTTCGACCTCGACTTCGGGGAAATCGTTGGTACCAACGGACAAGTATACTGAACTCATCGCCCGGTGGATGTCATTGCGAGCGAAGCGAAGCAATCCCCTACACGCTGGCAGGAGATTGCTTCGTCGCTTCGCTCCTCGCAATGACAATGAATCGGTCAACCGATTCGTCTGCTGAAGGTGGCGCTGACCCAATCGGATGCCGCACTCACGGCCGGCGCGATCGTCATTGTCGAGGATACCCGGATCCGCATTCGGTCGATCCCGACCAGCTAGCCTTTAGAGAACCCCCGCAGGATGCTTCTTGCCGTCATCACGGAGAACAGCGCCCAACGTTTTGAAGAGACTTGGGTTGCCGCGCTTCTTGGTCGGGTCGGGCCAGACGCTCGTCAGTTTGCCCTTGATGCGCAATTTGATGACGTCTTGCTGGTCGTCATACCACACAGGAATGTTCACGTCGGTCCGCACGGTGCTTGCCATCGCACTGCTCGCTTGCTTACCGCCAAGCATATAGGAACCCCCGTCGAGATGCGAGCGACGTGGGGGCCTAGCTGGCCCGGAATTCAAACTGAGACACTACCCTGATCCTGCATCTGTTCAGTGTACGCCTGGGGAACGCCGTGCACACCTGAGCTAGGAAGCCCAATCCTACCCCCCCAGCGCCCCCTGCGTGTTCACGTACAGCGCATACAGCCCATGGCTCGCGGCCATGAACAGGCGGTTCCGCCAGCGCCCGCCGAAACACAGATTCGCGCAGCGTTCGGGCAGCGAGATGTGGCCGAGCGGCGTGCCGCTCTTGTCGAACACGCGCACGCCGTCGAGTTCCGCCTCCCCCATCCCCCAGCCGCACCAGAGATTGCCCTCGACATCGACGCGGAACCCGTCCGGCGAGCCGGGGCCGGCGTCGATGAAGACGCGGCGGTTGGCGACGCGCCCCTCGTCCTGCACGTCGAAGGCCAGGATCTTGCGCGGCGTCTCGCGCGAGGCCACGACATAAAGCGTGCGCCCGTCGGGCGAGAAGGCGAGCCCGTTCGGCCCGGCGATCTCGTCGGTCACCATGTGCGCCCGCCCGCTGCGCGGATCGACGCGCCAGACTGCGGCGGGCAGCTCCGATTCCGCCCTCTCCCCCTCGTAGTAGCCGAGCAGCCCGAACACCGGATCGGTGAACCACACGGCGCCATCGGCAGCCACGACCACGTCATTGGGCGAATTGAGCCGCTTGCCCTCGACTCCATCCATCAGCACGGTCAGCGCGCCGTCGTACTCGGTGCGCACGACGCGCCGGCCGCGATGCTCGCAGGTGACCAGCCGTCCCTCGCGATCGCGCGTGTTGCCGTTCGCGTTGTTGGACGGCTTGCGATAGGTGCTGACCGCGCCGGTCTCCTCATCCCAACGCAGGATGCGGTCGTTCGGAATGTCGGACCACAGCACGCAGCGCGCATCGCCGAAATAGACCGGCCCCTCCGACCAGCGGCAGCCGGTGAAGAGCTGCTCGACGCTCGCGAGCGGCAGGCGGACCTTGTTGAAGTCGGCGTGCAGCACGCGCACGGCCGGGTCGGGATAACGCTGGTTCGGCTCCCACATGGCGTCTTCCTTTTCTCTATCGGCCGCCGTCAGCGTACCAAAGGTGCCCCGAGCACATCGCGCTGTCGTCGGCGGCGAGCCAGAGCACGAGGCGCGCGACATCCTCGGGCATCACGCGGCGCTTGAGGAACTGCGCGCGCATCAGATCGGCCTCCGCCTCCGGCGTCAGCCACAGCGCGATCTGCCGCTCGGTCATGATCCAGCCGGGAATGACGCAGTTCACCCGGATATTGTCCGCGCCCAGGTCGCGCGCCATGCCGCGCGTCAGCCCCTCGACGGCCGCTTTTGCCGTCGTGTAGGCGGGCATTCCGCCTTGCGCCATGTGCCAGGAGATCGAGCCGAAATTGATGATCGAGCCGCCGCCCGCCTTCGCCATCATCGGCGCGACGGCCTGGATGGCGAAGAACTGGTGCTTGAGGTTCACCGCCATCCGGTCGTCCCAATACTCGGGAGTCATGTCCTGCCAGCGGTGGCGCTGATCGTGCGCGGCGTTGTTGACCAGCACGGTGATCGGTCCGAGGCGCGATGCCGCCGCGGCGATCGCCGCCCGCAGCGCGGCCGTGTCGGTGATGTCGCATTTCTGGAAGAATGGCTCGGGATGGCCGGCATCCTTCAGCCGCGTGGTCAGTGTCGCGGCGTGTTCCTCGGCGATGTCGACGAAGGCGACGCGTGCTCCTTGGGCCGCGAAATGCTCGACCTCGGCGGCGCCGATCCCGCTCGCCCCGCCGGTGACGAAGACCACGCGGTCGCGCAGGCTCGGATACGTCGCGTTCATGGGATCAGCCCCCGTGCCTGCATGGCGACCAGCACGGAATCGACGATCTCCTCGGGAGTTCCGTCCACCGAGACGACGATTGGCCTCTCTTCGTCGGTCGGCTCCTCCAAAGTCGCGAACTGGCTGTCGAGCAGGCTCGCCGGCATGAAGTGCCCGGTTCGGTGCTTGATGCGCTCATAGAGCAGGTCGTGCGAGCCCTTGAGATACACCAGCACGACGTCGCGCCGCCCCCCGATGATGATGTCGCGATAGCTCCGCTTCAGCGCCGAGCAGGCGACGATCGAGGAACGTCCCGCCGCGAGCTCGGCGTCGATCGCATCGGCGATGGCGTGCAGCCACGGCAAACGGTCCGCGTCGTCGAGCGGAACGCCGTGGCTCATCTTCTCGACGTTGGCGGGCGGATGGTAGCTGTCGCCCTCCAGCACGTCCCAGCCGAGACGCTTCGCCACGCCCTGCGCGATCGTGGTCTTCCCGCTGCCCGACACGCCCATCATGACGACGACGAGAGCCATCTCAGGTCTCTTTCAGCATGTGCTCCAGGTGACCGCCGAAGCCGAAGCGCATCGCCGACAGCACCTTCTCGCCGTACGTGTGCTCTCGGCGGGAGCGGAAGCGGGCGAACAGCGCGGCGGCGAGCACGTTCGCCGGCACCGCCTCCTCGATCGCCGCCTCGATCGTCCAGCGGCCCTCGCCGGAATCCTCGACAAAGCCGGAGAAGTGCTCGAGCTGCTCATCGGTCGCCATCGCGCTTGCCGTCAGGTCGAGCAGCCACGACGAGATGACGCTGCCGCGCCGCCACACCTCGGCGATGTCGCCCATGTTGAGCGTGTAGCGCTCGCCCTCCGGCAGATCGTCGCGCGACTTGTTCTTCAGGATGTCGAAGCCCTCGGCATAGGCCTGCATCATCCCGTACTCGATGCCGTTGTGGACCATCTTGACGAAATGCCCGGCGCCGACCGGGCCGCAATGGAGGTAGCCGCGCTCGGCGCGCGGGTCGCGCTTCTCGCGCCCGGGCGTGCGGGGAATGTCGCCGAGGCCAGGAGCGAGCGCGGAGAAGATCGGATCGAGGTGGCGCACCGCTGCGTCCTCGCCGCCGATCATCATGCAATAGCCGCGCTCCAATCCCCAGACGCCGCCAGAGGTGCCGCAGTCGACGTAGCGTATGCCCTTCTGCGCGAGGGCGCGCCCGCGGCGGACGTCGTCCTTGTAGAAAGTGTTGCCGCCGTCGATGACGATGTCGCCCCTGCCCATGTGACTGCCGAGCTCGGTGACCGCGTCCTCGGTGATCTTGCCGGACGGCAGCATCACCCAGACCGCGCGCGGCGGGGCGGCGCCGAGCTTGCTCACCACATCTGCAAGAGAGCTAGCGCCGCCCGCGCCCTCTCCGCCCAGCTCCTTCACCGTGGCGGCGTTGACGTCGTAGACGACGCAGGAATGCCCCGCCTTCATCAGCCGGCGCGCGATGTTGGCGCCCATCCGCCCAAGCCCGACGACACCGATCTGCATTCCCTTCCTCCCGCGCGAGTTGGACTGTGCGCCCACAGAACGTGCCACAGGCGCGCCGGCCCGCCAATTGAGAAGATGCGGTCGCGCCGCGTCAGTGCCGGCGCGCGACCAGCTGTGCCTCGGGCGAGGCCTCGTAGTTGAAGGTGAAATCCGGCGGCGGCTCCGGCCCCCAAAGAGAGAGGCTGTTCTCCACACTATGCGACTCGCCTTTCCAGTCGGTGTCGGCCGACATGTAATCGATATCGCAGGAGTACTCGGCGTAGCTGCCCCACGGATCGCGCACGTAGTGGAAGTAGTTCGAGCCGAGCACGTGGCGTCCAAGCCCCCAACCGGCGGTGAACCCCTTGTCCGCCATCTGCGCGGCGCCCAGCCCTATATCGTTCACCGACCCGACGTCCCAGCTGCAATGGTGGAACCCTGGCCCGTCCGACTTCGCGAACGCGATCATATGATGGTCGCTGCCGTGCACGCCGTGCAGGAACGCGATCACGCCGCCCGCCTCGTCGGAGAGGCGCAGACCGAGCGCGTGCGTGTAGAAAGCGATCGTGCGCGGCACGTCGCGCACGAACACCAGGACATGCGCCAGGCGGCGGGGCTGCACCGGGGCGGCCTTGCCCCGCACGGACGCGCCGCGCGTGTTGGGCGGCGCGCTGTCCATGCGCACGACCGATTTCGCGTTCGGCGAGGATTTCTCCGCCACTTTCAGCTCTACCAGCGTGCCGGCCGGATCGCGGAACCAGAATCCGTTGCTGTCCACACCTGGCGGCGGGTCCAGCCGCTCGACCGCGCATTGCCGCAGATGTTCCTGAAAGCGTTCCACGTCGTCGGCGAAGATGCCGAAGGAGAGGTGCTGCAAGGCCTTGCGCGGCCCCTCGGTGAGCACGCCCCAGCGATGCGGATGGCCATGAGTATGAAGGTGCAGGGTGGCGCCGTGCTCGCGCACCTCAAGCCCGAAGCCGGTATAGTAGCGCCTTGCGTCGTCTAGGTCCGGCACCGCGAGCGCGAAATGATCGAGCGAATGGGCGCCCAGCACGCCGGGCCGCCGCGATGGTGGAATGAAATGGCCGATCTGTGTCACGACGTCCTCCCGTTCCTCGTGCCCGCCAGTTCGAAGACGTAGTTCCTCCTCGGCCGGCGCGCCAGATGCAAGGGTCAGTCCGCCCGCTTCGACGCGGCCTCGTAGTACGAAAGATCCAGATACTTGCCCGGATCATCGAGCGTCTTTTGTGGCCGGCCGTATTCGCTGCGCAGCCGCAGCACCGTCTGCACGCCGGCGAGGTCGATACCTGCGTCGCGTGCGAACCCGCGCGTCGGGTTCAGCAATATCCCGTAGGACGCCTCGGCCAGCGGAGCCGACATGGTGGGTATGTGCGCGCGCAGAATGGCGATGGCGGCTTCCTTGTTGGCGGGATCGAACAGCCAGTCGAGCGCCTGCCGATAGGCTCGGATATAGCCGACGAGCTCGGGGCCGTGGTCCTTGGCCCAGGATCGCCGGACCGCGGCGACGAGGCCCTGGTAGTGTCCGAACTGGTCGATCGCGGCGCCCAGGTCGTGAAAGCCCTTCGCCTCGGCCAGCACCTCGAAGGGCGACAGCAGCAGTGTGCCGGCGTGCTTCCGGGACATCAGATCGTCGAACCGTTCGAGCACTCCGCCGGCCTTCACGAGGCTGTAGTCGGTCGGCCCGAGCCCGGCGCGCCGCAGCATGTCCTCCAGCACGAAAGCATATCCGGTGGTGAGGGCATCGACAGTGAGCTGCCGCCCCTTCAGCTCGGCATAGGTCTTCACATCCGGCACGGCGACCAGGTGCAGGAACCCGTTGTCCCCGCCCATGATGGCGACCAGGTCGGGCGTGCCCTCCACCGCCGCCTCGCCCTGGCCCTCGTCATAGGCGATGATGTTGTCGATGGCAGTCTCGGCGATGTCGAACCTGCCGTCGATCAGCCCGGTGAGCTGGAACACCGAACTGGGGGTGGGCGTAACGCCCACCGCGACTTTGTTCGCCGCGAAGAAACCCTGCTCCTCGGCGACCCAGATTGGCCAGTTGAACCCGCCAGGAAAGACTATGACACGAAGCGCGGGCGGCGCGGCGGTCTGCGCCGCGACCGGAGCCGTCAGCCCAGCGCCAAGCAACGTCGCCGCGAGCGAGAGAATGCAAAAAACGCGATTCATGAGGGTCCTCCCGTTCCCGCTTCGCCGTCCGGCAGCCTAGGCTGGCACCGTTGGATCCAACTGGAAATCGGAGAGGCCGATGGAGGCCGCCGTATTGCAGGCGCCCGGAGAGGCACCGGTATTCGGCGCTTTCGAGGAACCGGCGACGCTTGGCCGCGCAACCGCCGCATCGTGCGGCGCCCGTGAGTCCGCAGCCAAGGAAGCGAGCGGCCTTCCGACCCGCGGCAGCCGCCGCTTACTGGTCTGGCCAGTATTCGGCGCTTGCTGCCGGTATTCCTCGCCAACTGGCGATGACGGCGGCATGATATCGGGACATCGCGCACAGGACCGAACATGAAGTATCTCGCCGTTATCGCCGTGTCCGCCTTGGGCCTGCTGGCCCATGCGCCGACTGCCAGCGCGGCGGCCTGCGCCAACGGCGTCTATCGCGCCGGCTGCGTCGGCCCCAACGGGGCGGTCGGCGTGCACAAGGGCTATTACGCGCATGGCCGCTACTACCCGTACCGCCCGCCGCCACCGCCGGTGCACGCGGGTGGCTGCGCCGCCGGCGTGTACCGGGCGGGATGCGCCGGACCGAACGGAGCCGTGGTGGTGCGCCGGCCGGTACTGACATTGGCCGCCATTTCCCGTCTCGCCACCGCCGTCGGCGGCTTCGCGCTGCCCAATCCCGTGATCTGCGGCTCGGGCGAGCCGGTGATGACGGAGAGTGGCATCCGCGCCGCGATCGCCGCCGGCGCGGCGGGGGTGATCGCGAAATCGGTGAACGAGCAGGCGGCGGCGGCGCGCCAGCTCGACCACGCCGACTATGCCTTCCTGCACGCCAACGCGCCCGCGCCACAGGGGGATTCGCTCTTCAACCGCTCCGGCCTCGCGCAGCGTGACGCGCGCGAGTGGTTCGCCGCGATCGCCGCGATCGACCGCGAGGCGGCACGCACGGGGCAATTCGTAGCCGCCTCCATCGTGCTGGGCGGCGCGGACGGCGCCGAGCAGCTTGGCGCACTCGCGCGCGCCGCCGGGCTGCGCGTGTTCGAGCTGAATGTCGGCGCGCCGCACGCCTCTGAGGCCAGCCCCGGCGCGATCGCGCAGGAGACCGATCCGGACGCGCTGCGCGTCCTGGTCGCCCGCGTGCGCGCGGCGACGGCGGGGATGCAGCTCTGGGTGAAGCTCACCGGCCTGTCGGCCAATCTGCCGGCGCTGGCAGTCGCCGCAGCCAACGGCGGAGCGGACGCGGTGGTGATGATGGGCCGCTTCATGGCGATGGTCCCCGACCTCGACACGCTCGCCCCGGTGCTCGGCACCTCGGGCGCGTATGGCGGCGGCTGGGCGCTGCCGATCGTCTGCCGCTTCCTCGCCCTGTCGCGTCGCGCGACGGCAGGGCGCGTGCCGCTGCTCGGCACCAATGGGGCGCGCGGCGGCGCCGATGTCGCCCGAATGGCGCTCGCCGGTGCCGCGGCGACCGAAATGCTCTCCGTGGTCATGCACGAGGGGTTCGGCGCGCTCGCGCGCACGATCGCCGAGCTCGATGCCCTGCTCACCGCGCGCGACCTGCGGTTCGGGTCGCTGATCGGCCGGGCCGCCGATGCGCTGGCCGGCTACGGCGTACAGGAGGAGATGCCGGGGCGGTGGCGTCGGTTCGTCCCTTCTGAAACCCTGACGTGATCAAAATTCGTTGACTCGTTTCTGGAATGTGCATTTAATAGTGGCGCGTCACAACTTTTTGAAGAAAGGCAATTCGCGTTTCCGGTTCGCCGCGTGCGTCGGTTCCGGTTTCCCCTTCCTGGACCGACAGAAGCGGCGAATGTCCCCCGCCCTCCACGGGGGACACGCTGCACCTCATCCGCCCGAGCCCCCTTTTCGGGCGGCTGAGGTGCGGCCTAACTCGGGTCCGCCCGCTTTTCTTCCCACTCTCGTCGTCGGATGCTGCGTGCCTCGTGCCCTCCCGCGGGGACCTCCGCCTATGGCGATCCGACTGATCGAGAATTTCCGCGCCCTCTTCTACGCCCCGTTCTACGCCGCCGACCTGATCGGCGGGTACGAGGCGGAGGGCGTGACGGTGCGGCGCCTCGCCTCGCCCGACCCTGAGCACACCGCGAAGGCACTCGCCGAGAGCGGTGCGGACGTGATGTGGGGCGGGCCGCTGCGGGCGATGCGCACGCTCGAGCGCGATCCGGCCTCCGGCATGGTCTGCTTTGCCGACGCCGTGGTGCGCGATCCGTTCTTCGTCATCGGGCGCGAGCCCCGCCCCGGCTTCACGCTCGCCGACCTGCAGGGCGTGCACCTCGCGACGGTGGCGGAGGTGCCGACGCCCTGGATATGCCTGCAGCAGGACCTGCGCGAGCAGGGGATCGACCCCGCGTCGCTCACGCGTACCAGCGGCCCAGGCATGGCGGAGAACGCGCAGGCGCTGCGCGACGGCCGCTTCGACGCGGTGCAGCTGTTTCAGCCGCACGCCGAGGCGCTCCTGCTATCGGGCGATGGCCATCTCTGGTACGCCGCCGCGACCCGCGGGCTAACCGCCTACACGACACTCGTGACCCGCCGCCCGACGCTCGCGCGCCACCGCGACGAACTCGTGCGCATCACGCGCGCGCTACATCGTGCCCTGCGCTGGATCGCGGCGGCGGACGAGGCGGAGATCACCCGCCTCCTCGCCCCGCTGTTTCCCGATGTGGACCCGACACTGATCGGACCGGCGGTGCTGCGCTACCGCTCGCTCGGGCTCTATGCCGCTGACCCGGTCATCCGGCCGGAGGGGGTCGCCTGGCTCATGCGCGCGATGCGCGCAGCGGGCGCGCTTGCCCGCGACATCCCGTTCGACGCGCTCGTCGACACCTCGGTCGCGCGGGAGGCGCTAGAGGGTCGCGTAATCTAACTCCTGGCGTCAGGGGTGCCACCAAAAGACACCGTGTGCGGCCGGCAGAGGCTTGTCGCATCTTCCCCGCCAGCGTACGTGTGAGCGAACACGGCGGGGGAGGCAAGAAATGGCCCAGGCGGCCGAGAAGGCGAAGCGCGGCAAGGCGCCGACGCCGCCGCGCGCCGCGAAGGCGTCCGGCAAAGCCGCCGAAAAGGAGCTGCTGCTCAAGGCGTTCCACGACATGGTGCTGATCCGCCGCTTCGAGGAACGCGCGGGCCAGCTCTACGGCATGGGGCTGATCGGCGGATTCTGCCACCTCTATATCGGCCAGGAAGCGGTCGTGGTCGGCATGCAGCTCGCGCTCGAGCCGGGCGACGAGGTCATCACCTCCTATCGCGATCACGGCCACATGCTGGCCTGCGGCATGGACCCGAAGGGAGTCATGGCCGAGCTGACTGGCCGGGCGAGCGGCTACTCGCGCGGCAAGGGCGGCTCGATGCACATGTTCAGCAAGGAGAAGAACTTCTTCGGCGGACACGGCATCGTCGGCGCGCAGGTGAGCCTCGGCAACGGCCTCGCCTTCAGCAATTGGTATCGTGGCAACGACCGGGTCTGCCTCACCTATTTCGGCGAGGGCGCCTCCAGCCAGGGCCAGGTCTACGAGACCTTCAATCTCGCCGCGCTGATGAAGCTGCCGGCCGTCTTCGTCATCGAGAACAACCGATACGGCATGGGCACCAGCGTCGAGCGTTCCTCCGCCTCGCGCGACCTGTCGCAGAATGGCGCCCCGTGGGGCATTCCGGGCGTCAAGGCGGACGGGATGGACGTGCTCGCGGTGAAGGCGGCGGGCGACGCCGCGGTCGCGCATTGCCGGGCCGGGAAGGGGCCGTTCCTGCTGGAGATGCAGACCTACCGCTATCGCGGCCATTCGATGTCCGATCCGGCCAAATACCGTACGCGCGAGGAGATCAACACGATGCGCGAGCAACGCGACTGCATCGAGGCGGCGCGCCGCAAGCTGCTCGCGCTCGGGGTCGAGGAAGCCGCGCTGAAGGAGATCGAGGACAAGGCACGCGCGACGATCCAGGAGGCGGCGACATTCGCCCAGGAGAGTCCCGAGCCCGATCCGTCCGAATTGTGGACCGACGTGCTGCTGGAGGCCTGAGCATGGCGACCGAGGTGTTGATGCCGGCCCTCAGCCCGACGATGACCGAGGGCAAGCTCGCCCGCTGGGTCAAGAAGGTCGGCGAGGACGTGAGGGCGGGCGACGTGATCGCCGAGATCGAGACCGACAAGGCGACGATGGAGGTGGAGGCGGTCGACGAGGGCAAGCTCGCCCGCATCCTGGTCGACGAAGGCACCGAGGGCGTCGCGGTCAACACGCCCATCGCGGTGCTCGCCGCCAACGGCGAGGATTTGAGCGCCGTGCCGGCGGCGAAGCCCGCGCAGCCGCCGCCACCCGTCGCGCCGCGCGGCGGCAACGGCGAGGATCAGACGGCGATCGCCGCACGCGGCGCGCAGCAGGCGCGTACCCCGGAACCAACCGCGCTGCCCGAGCCGGGCCTGGAGAAGGATTGGGGGCCGACCCAGTCGATCAGCGTGCGCGAGGCGCTGCGCGATGCCATGAGCGCCGAGATGCGGCGCGACGGGAACGTGTTCCTGCTGGGCGAGGAGGTCGCGCAGTACCAGGGCGCCTACAAGGTCAGCCAGGGCATGCTGGAGGAGTTCGGCGAGAAGCGGGTCATCGACACGCCGATCACCGAGCACGGCTTCACCGGTATGGCTGTCGGCGCCGCGCTCAACGGGCTGCGCCCGATCGTCGAGTTCATGACCTTCAACTTCGCCATGCAGGCGATCGACCAGATCATCAACTCGGCGGCGAAGACATTGTATATGTCGGGCGGCCAGATGGGCTGCCCGATCGTCTTTCGCGGCCCCAACGGCGCCGCCTCGCGCGTCGCCGCCCAGCACTCGCAATGCTATGCGAGCTGGTACGCGCATGTCCCCGGCCTGAAGGTGGTGGCGCCCTGGTCGTCGGCCGATGCGAAGGGGCTGCTGCGCGCGGCGATCCGCGATCCGAATCCGGTGGTCGTGCTGGAGAACGAGATCCTCTACGGGCACAGCTTCGAGTGCCCGACCGATCCCGATTTCATCCTGCCGCTCGGCAAGGCGAAGATCGAGCGCGCGGGCGACCGCGTCACCATCATCGCCTTCAGCATCATGGTCGGCGTGGCGATGAAGGCCGCCGAGGCGCTCGCCGCCGAGGGAATCGAGGCGGAGGTCATCAACTTGCGCAGCCTGCGCCCGTTCGACACCGCGACGGTCATCGAGAGCGTCAAGAAGACCAACCGCATCGTCTCCGTCGAGGAAGGCTGGCCGTTCGCCGGCATCGGCGCCGAGATCGCGATGCAGGTGATCGAGCACGCCTTCGACTGGCTCGACGCGCCGCCGGTGCGCGTGCACGGTCTCGACGTGCCGCTGCCCTACGCCGCCAATCTCGAACGCCTGGCCCTGCCGCAGCCCGAATGGGTGGTCGACGCGGTGAAGAAACTGCTCTGAGGGGAAAAACCGCGCGATGGCGACCAACATCCTGATGCCGGCGCTGAGCCCGACCATGACCGAGGGCACGTTGCGCGCTGGCTCAAGAAGGAGGGCGATCAGATCCGCTCGGGCGACGTGATCGCCGAGATCGAGACCGACAAGGCGACGATGGAGGTGGAGGCGGTCGACGAGGGCGTGCTCGGCAAGATCCTGGTCAAGGACGGCACCGAGGGCGTGAAGGTGAACGCCCCGATCGGCGTGCTGGTCGAGTCGGGCGAGCAAGTCACCGCCGCCGCGCCGGCCGCTCCCGCCGCCGTCCCGAAACCTGCGGAGGCCCCGAAGCCTCCCGCGCCACGGCCGGCCGCCGCCCCGGCGCCCGCCCCGAAGCAGCCGACGCCGCTGCCGCAGACACGCGGCAATGGCCATGATGCGGAGCGCCAATTCGTCTCCCCGCTCGCCCGGCGCATGGCCCTGCAGGGTGGGATCGACCTCAGCGGTTTGAAGGGCAGCGGGCCGAACGGACGCATCGTCAAGGCGGACGTGGAGTCGGCGCTGCAGGGCAGGGCGCCCGCGCCGGCCCCGGTTTCGGCGCCCGCGCCCGCTCCCGCCGCATCGATCGTCCCGATCACCGCGCCGCACCGCCTCGTGCCCAATAGCACCATGCGCAAGGTGATCGCCCGCCGGCTCGCCGAGGCGAAGCGCGACATCCCGCATTTCTACGTCTCGATGGACATCGAGATCGACGCGCTGCTCAAGCTGCGCGCCGACCTCAATGCGCGCTCGCCGAAAGAGGGGCCGGGGGCGTTCCGCTTGTCGGTCAACGACCTCATCATCAAGGCCGCCGCGATCACCCTGCGCCGGGTGCCGACGGTAAACGCGAGCTTCACCGACGATGCGATCGTGCTCTACGACGATGTCGATATCAGCGTCGCGGTGTCGATCCCGGATGGGCTGATCACGCCGATCATCCGCAAGGCCGACCAGAAGGGCCTCGCCGCGCTATCGAACGAGATGAAGGGGCTGATCGAGCGGGCGAAAGCGGGCAAGCTGAAGCCCGAGGAGTTCCAAGGCGGCGGCTTCTCGATCTCCAACATGGGCATGTACGGCGTCTCCGAGTTCGCCGCCGTGATCAACCCGCCGCAAGCGGCGATCCTCGCGGTCGCCGCCGGCCAGCAGCGCCCGGTGGTGAAGAAAGGCCAGATCGTCGCCGCGACGATGATGACCTGCACCCTCTCGGTCGACCACCGCGCCGTCGACGGCGCGCTGGGCTCCGAGTGGCTGAGCGTGTTCAAGGGGATCGTCGAGGACCCGCTCGGGCTGATGCTGTAACCATCTTCGCCTCTCCCTCTGGGAGAGATCGGCGCATAGCGCCGGGTGAGGGTTCGGCCCGCGTCGCCCTCACCCGCCGCGCAAGAGCGCGGCGACCTCTCCCGAAGGGAGAGATGCTCATCATAAGGACCCTTCATGACCGACCAGAATTTCGACGTCCTGATCCTCGGCGGCGGCCCTGGGGGCTATGTCGCCGCGATCCGCGCCGCCCAGCTCGGCATGAAGACCGCGGTGGTGGAGCGCGAGAACCTCGGCGGCATCTGCCTTAACTGGGGCTGCATTCCGACCAAGGCGCTGCTGCGCACCTCCGAGATCAACCACCTGCTGCATCACCTGGGCGAGTACGGCTTCGCCGCCGACAATCCGCGCTTCGATCTCGGCAAAGTGGTGAAGCGTTCGCGCGCGGTCGCAAAGCAGCTCTCTTCCGGCGTCGCGCACCTGATGCGCAAGAACAAGATCACCGTGTTCGACGGCGAGGGAAAGCTCGCGGGCAAGCAGACCGTCGCCGTGGCCAAGGACGGCAAGTCCGTCGCGACGCTGACATCGCCGCACATCATCCTCGCGACCGGCGCGCGGGCGCGGCAGATCCCCGGCATGGAGGCCGACGGCAAGCTGATCTGGTCCTACCGCGAGGCAATGGTGCCGCCGGCGATGCCGAAGCGCCTGCTCGTCGTCGGCTCCGGGGCGATCGGCATCGAGTTCGCGAGCTTCTTCCTCAACATGGGCGCGGAGGTGACTGTGGTGGAGATGCTCGAGCGCATCCTGCCGGTGGAGGACGAGGAGATCAGCGCCTTCGCCCGCAAGGCTTTCGAGCGCCAGGGGATGAAGCTGGTCACCGGCGCCACCGTGAAGAACGTCCGCAAGACCACGGACAGCGTGACCGCGACCATCGAGGGCAACGGCAAGGCGCAGGAGATCACGGTCGAGCGCATCATCTCCGCCGTCGGCATCGTCGGCAACGTCGAGGGCATCGGCATCGAAGGGACCAAGGTGAACGTCGATCGGACCCACGTCGTCGCCGACGGGTTCGGCCGTACCGGAGAGCCGGGGATCTACGCGATCGGCGACTTGGTCGGGCCGCCCTGGCTCGCCCACAAGGCAAGCCACGAGGGGGTGATCTGCGTCGAGGCGATCGCCGGGCTGAACGACGTGCATCCGATCGATCCCGCCAACATCCCCGGCTGCACCTATTGCCGCCCCCAGATCGCCTCGATCGGCCTGACGGAGGCGCGGGCGAAGGCCGACGGGCGGGAGATCAAGGTCGGCCGCTTCCCGCTGATCGCCAATGGCAAGGCAATCGCGATGGGCGAGCCGGAGGGGATGGTGAAGACGGTGTTCGACGCCACGACCGGAGAGCTGCTCGGCGCCCACATGATCGGCCCCGAGGTCACCGAGATGATCCAGGGCTACGCGATCGCCCGTACGCTCGAGAGCACCGAGGCCGAGCTGACGCACACCGTCTTCCCCCACCCGACGATCTCGGAGACCATGCACGAGGCGGTGCTCGACGCTTACGGGCGGGCGATCCACTACTAGGCTAGCGAGGGCAGAGCCGGTGGCGGTCGTCGAGCCCGCCGCCGCGCTTGACGCCCCGCGCCCGTCCCGCCACTTCTGGCCGGTCATGTCGACCCGCGTCCTGATCGACCATCGGGTTGCGCGCCACCCGGAGAAGGCGCACCGGCCGGATAATCCGATCCAGCGCAAGCCCGACTGGATCCGGGTGAAGGCGCCGACGCATCCGGTGTACCACGAGACCCGCCGGCTGATGCGGGAGAACCGGCTGGTCACGGTGTGCGAGGAGGCCGCCTGCCCGAACATCGGGGAGTGCTGGAGCCAGCGCCACGCCACCATGATGATCATGGGCGACGTCTGCACGCGCGCCTGCGCCTTCTGCAACGTCGCCACCGGCCAGCCGCGCGCGCTCGACGCCGACGAGCCTTCCCGCGTCGCCGATGCGGTGGCGACGCTCGGGCTGCGCCACGTCGTCATCACCTCGGTGGATCGCGACGATCTGCCGGACGGCGGCGCCGGCCACTTCGCGCGCGTGATCGCGGCGATCCGCGCCGCGGCGCCCGGTACCACGGTCGAGGTGCTGACGCCCGACTTCCTGCGCAAGCCCGGCGGCGCCGAGATCGTCGCGGCGGCACGCCCGGACGTGTTCAACCACAATCTGGAGACGGTGCCGCGCCTGTATCCCTCGATCCGCCCGGGCGCGCGCTATTACCAGTCGCTGCGGCTGCTCGACCGGGTGAAGCTGCTCGATCCTTCCATCTTCACCAAGTCGGGGATGATGGTGGGACTGGGCGAGGATCGCGCCGAGGTCGCCCAGGTGATGGACGACCTGCGCATCGCCGACGTGGATTTCCTCACCCTCGGCCAGTACCTGCAGCCGACGGTGAAGCACGCCGCTGTGGATCGCTTCGTCACGCCGGCGGAATTCGAGGAATACGCCGCGATGGCGCGCGCCAAGGGGTTCCTGCTGGTCGCGGCGAGCCCGCTCACCCGCAGCTCCTATCACGCGGATTCCGACTTCGCCGCGTTGCGCGCCGCGCGCGCTCCGGCGCGCTGAGCGATGCCAACGCACGCCGAGCATCAGCTCGTCCCCTACTCGCCCGAGCAGCTCTTCGATCTGGTCGCCGATGTCGGCCGCTATCCCGAGTTCCTGCCCTGGTGCGTCGCCGCCCGCGTGCGCAGCCGCACGCCGGAGCAGATCGTCGCCGACCTGACGATCGGCTTCGGCCCCTTTCGCGAGAGCTTCACCAGCCGGGTGACGTTGGACCGCCCGCGCCGCGTGACCGTGCGCTATGAGCGCGGGCCGTTCAAATACCTCAATAACCAATGGGAGTTCATCCCGCATCCGAACGGCACCGAGGTCGCCTTCTTCGTCGATTTCGAGTTCCGCTCTCGGTTGCTGCAGGCCGCGATCGGCGTGGTGTTCAACGAGGCGGTGCGCCGCATGGTCAACGCGTTCCGCAAGCGCGCGCGCCAGATCTACGGCCCGCCGGAGGGCGAGCGGGCACCGGCGGGGCCGGCGACGGGGGCGGCGGGAGACTGACCGCGGTTCACACGGAGAGGCGCGGAGAACTGCAGGGAGGACCACGGAGCCGAACTCCGTGGCCCTCCGTGTCACCTCGGTGGCCCTCCGTGTGAATCGCTTATGGAGAGCGCGCTCTCCACCACGCCGAACACCCGCCCGAACCCATCACGCCCGGCGTCGGTGATCGCCACCGCCCGCGTGTCGCGTTGGCGGGTGATCCAGCCGAGCTCGAGGCAGCGCGCGCAGAGAACGGCGCCGAGGCGCCCGGCGATGTGCGGACGCCGCTCGCTCCAATCCAGGCACGGGCGGCAGAACACCCGCGCGGGTCGCCCGCCGGCCGCCGGGTCGGCGCCCAGGTCGCGCAGGAAGGCACGGCCCGACTCCGTGACCTCGCCGCCGTCGGCGGTCAGCACCACGCGGCCATCGCCGACCAGCGAGTTGGCGATGGCGACGCCCAGCCGGCCGGCGAGGTGGTCGTAGCAGGTACGTGCCGTCCGCATCGCCTCGCCGCCGCGCCAGGGCCGCGCCGTCGGCGGATCAGCGCCGGCGACCGCGAGGATGCCCTCCAGCATCTGCCCGACCAGCGGCGAGGCGAGCCGGTAGTAGCGGTGCCGTCCCTGGCGCGTGACCGCGAGCAGGCCCGCCTCAGTCAGCTTGCCGAGATGCCCGCTCGCGGTCTGCGCAGAGACGTGGGCGGCGAAGGCGAGCTCCTTCGCGGTCAGCGCACCGCCATCCATCAGCGCCGACAACATGTGCGCGCGCGCCGGATCGCCGAGCAGCTGCGCGGTCGCGGCCATGCGGACGATTTCGGTCATCGCGTGCTCCCGTCGCGGATCATGCCCAGAACATAGACTTCCGAGACCCGAAGCAAAGCCCGGATGGTTCGGCCCGCGCCGAAGCGGTTACACGCGCATCCACCATCAAGGCGCGCCATCTTCGGTGCGTCCAGGCAAAGGAGAGTGTGATGCTTGCTCGTACCGAATGGCTCACCGAGCAGATGGAAGCGAATGCAACGAGGCGGCGCGGCGGTGTCGCCGGCCTGCTGCGCACCTGGCGCCAGCGCATCCGCGAGCGCGACGCGATGGCGACGCTGACCGAACGCGATTTGCGCGACGCGCGCCTCACGCGCGCCGACGTACAGGCCGAGATGTGCAAGCCGTTCTGGCGTGCCTGAAGGAAGCCCGACATGCAAGCCGACTATACGATGGTCCCGAGCCACCATCCCGGCTTGCGCCTCGCCGTGCGCCATCTGGCGCCGGCGGGACGCGAGCACCAAGGGAAACCCGTGCTCTATGTGCACGGCGCGACCTTCCCCGCGGCGTTGTCGGTCGGGCACCGCTTCGACGGGCGGTCCTGGGAGGATGACCTTGTCGACTCCGGGTTCGATCCGTGGAGCTTCGACTTCCTGGGCTTCGGCCGCTCCGACCGGTTCGCGGAGATGGCGGAGCCCGCGGAGGCGCACGAGCCGCTCGGCGCCACACCGGACGCGGCGAGGCAGATTGAGACCGCCGTCCGCCATGCCCTCGCGAAGACCGGCGTTTCGCGTCTATCCATCGTTGCCCATTCTTGGGGCACGATCGCGACCGGCCTGTTCGCGACGCGGTGCCCGGAGTTGGTGGACCGGCTGGTGTTCTTCGGCCCGATCACACGGCGAGACGGCGAGGTCAGGCCCGCGCTGGGCGCGTGGAGCCTTGTGACGCTTGAGGCGCAATGGACTCGCTTCATCGCCGAGGTACCGCCGGGAGAGCCGCCGGTCCTGTCGCGCCGGCATTTCGAGGAGTGGGGCCCGCTCTACCTTGCCTCCGACCCCGAGAGCGCTGAGCGCGCACCCGCCTCCGTACGGGTGCCGGCGGGGCCGGCGCAGGGGATCGCCGACGCCTGGGCCGGGCGCTTCGGCTATGACCCGGCGCGGGTTCGCGCCCCGGTCGCGATCATCCGCGGCGAATGGGACAGCCTGTGCACGGACGCCGACGCCGCCTGGCTGTTCAGCGCGCTTACCGCATCACCCGTACGGCGCGACGTGAAGATCAGCCGCGCGACGCACCTGATGCACCTGGAGTCCGGACGGTTCGCCCTCTATCGCGAAACGGCGTCGTTCCTGGCGGCGGGCGATCTGGCGCCGATGGAGCTGGATTAACCCTGCTTCTGAAACCCCACCCACACCTGGTACGCCGCCGCCGAGCGGTCAGGGCCGACGGGGAAGGTCAGGTGGGCGGGTTTGGTCTTCACCACCACGGAATTGACATTCACCGGGAACGTCACCTGCTGGACGAAGATCTGCTTGGTGAAGATTTGCTCGCCCCGGGCGACGGCGACGAAATAGGGGATGTTGGCGCGCCGCGTCGGTGCCGCGGGGCCGCGCCGGAAGCGCATCTGGATGGCCAGCGTCGCGTCCACCGTGCCCCTCTTGTCGCCATCCTCGCAGGTGCCGGCGGCGCTCAGGATGGTGCCCTCGATCTGCACGTCCATCAGGTCGCGCCCGCCGCCCGGCTTGTAGAGCGCGAGATCGCCCGCCGTCGGCAGCGCCTGCGCCTGCGGGCAGACCGGCGGGAACTGGTTGCGCTCCAAGCCCGAGCAGGCGGAGACCGCGAGCAAGGCGGGCAGCGCCCAGAGAAGGTGCAGTCGCATGGGGGGCTCCGGAACGGCCGGGGAACGGAACGCCAGAACCGTTGCCGGCAACTCGGCGCGCGCGCATAGTGCGCGAGGCTGGCGCCGGGGGCAACCGAACCCCCCGCGTGCCCCTTTATGCCCGATGTGTCGGAAAGCACGGAGAATCCGCCCTCGGGTGGCTGGCTTGCATTGATGCCCACTCCATCCCCCACCCGCCGCCATCTCCGCCTGCTGCTCGCGAGCCCGCGCGGCTTCTGCGCCGGGGTGGACCGGGCGATCCGCGTCGTGCAGGAGGCCCTGAGCCGCGAGAAGGGCCGCGCCGTCTACGTGCGCCACGAGATCGTCCACAACCGCAGCGTGGTGGAGGATCTGCAAAGTCAGGGCGCCGTCTTCGTGGAGGATTTGGCCGAGGTCCCGGCGGGGGCCCCGGTGGTCTTCTCCGCCCACGGGGTGCCGAAATCCGTGCCGCGCGATGCGGCGCGGCGCGGCCTCGCCTATTTCGACGCCACTTGCCCGCTGGTCAGCAAGGTGCACCGGGAGGCGGAGCGCCATTTCGCCGGCGGCGGGTCGGAGGCGCGCCACATCCTGATGATCGGCCATGCCGGGCATCCGGAGGTCGAGGGCACGATGGGCCAGCTCCCGCCCGGCGCCATCACCCTTGTGCAGAGCGTCGCGGAGGCGCGCGCCGTCGCGCCGCCGCGAACCGACCGGCTCGCCTTCATCACCCAGACGACGCTCTCGGTCGAGGATACCGCCGAGATCGTCGGGATCCTGCGCGACCGCTTTCCCGCGATCGAGGGGCCGCGCAAGGAGGATATCTGCTACGCCACCACCAACCGTCAGGCGGCGGTGCGCGCGATCGCCGGCGAATGCGACCTGGTGGTGGTGATCGGCAGCGCCAATTCATCCAATTCCCAACGCCTGCGCGAGGTGGCCGAGCGGGCGGGCGCCAAGCGCGCCGTGCTGGTGGCGCGCGCCGCAGCGCTCGACTGGGGCGCGCTGGACGGCGTCCGCACGCTGGGGTTGACCGCCGGCGCCTCGGCACCCGAGCGGCTCGTTTCCGAGCTGATCGAGGCGCTGTGCGCGCGCTTCGAGCTCGCCATCGAGGAGCGCCGGGTCGCCCGCGAGAGCGTGGTCTTCAAGCTGCCCGACGCCCTCGCCGTCTGATGGCGGTCTACACCGAGGTCCCGGACGAGGCCCTGGCCGCGTTCCTGACCGATTACGACATCGGCGGACCGGTCGCCTTCCGCGGCATTGCCGAAGGCGTGGAGAACAGCAACTACACGCTGAAGACGACGCAGGCCGACTTCATCCTCACGCTCTACGAGAAGCGGGTCGATCCGGAGGAGCTGCCCTGGTTCCTCGGGCTGATGGAGCATCTGGCGCGGCGCGGGATCGACTGCCCGCTGCCGGTCGCCGCGCGCGATGGGCGCGCGCTGCGTGAGTTGTGCGGGCGGCCCGCCGCGATCACCACCTTCCTTCCCGGCATCTGGCCGCGCCGCGTGCAGGTGGCGCATTGCGGACCGGTGGGCGATGCGCTCGCGCGGCTGCACCTCGCCGGTCGAGATTATGCCTCGCGCCGAGCGAACGCGCTGGGTCCGGCGGGCTGGGGCCCGCTGCTGGAACGCTCGCGCGCTCGCGCCGACGAGGTCCATCCCGGCCTCGGCGCCGAGCTCGACCGGGCGCTCGCCGCGATCCTGGCGGCGTGGCCGGGTCCGGGCGCGCTGCCGGGCGGGCACATCCATGCCGATCTGTTCCCCGACAACGTATTCTTCCTGGAGGGGCGGCTCTCCGGCCTGATCGATTTCTATTTCGCCGCGACCGACCTGCTCGCCTACGACATCGCGGTGTGCCTGAATGCCTGGTGCTTCGAGAGCGACTTCTCCTTCAACGTCACCAAGTCACGCGCCATGCTGCGTGCCTACGCAGGCACACGGAAGCTGAGCGCCGACGAGCAGGCGGCGCTGCCGGTGCTGTGCCAGGGCGCGGCGATCCGCTTCCTGCTGACCCGGCTCTTCGACTGGCTGAACACGCCGCCGGGCGCGCTGGTGACGCGCAAGGACCCGCTCGAATATCTGCGCCGGCTGCGCTTCCATCTGTCCGCTCCCGATGCGGGCGCGTATGGACTCTGAGACGGTCGAGATTTGGACCGATGGCGGCTGCAAGCCCAACCCGGGGCCGGGCGGCTGGGCGGCGATCCTGCGCTACAAGGGCACCGAGCGGGAGCTATCGGGTGCCGAGCCCGCGACCACCAACAACCGCATGGAGCTGACCGCCGCGGCGATGGCGCTGGAGGCACTAACGCGTCCGTGCCGCGTGATCCTGCACACCGACAGCGAATACGTGCGTTTGGGAGTGACGCGCTGGCATATCAGCTGGGTGCGGCGGAACTGGCGCAGCAGCACGGGCGGCGCGGTCGCCAACATGGATTTGTGGCAGCGTCTGCTGGCGGCGGCCGCGACGCACCAGATCGAGTGGCGCTGGGTGCGCGGCCACTCGGGCGACCCGATGAACGAGCGGGTGGACGTCCTGGCGACCGCGGCGCGGCAGGGGTTGGGCTGACCCCTCCCCCTACCCTCTCCCCCAAGGGGAGGGGGGATTACCAGTTTCGTCCCCCCTCCCCTTGGGGGGAGTTATATACTTGACTGCACAGAGCGACGAGTTCACGAAGGTCGAGACAGGCCGGCGTGATGATGAGTGGGTTGATCCAACTGGATTGGGACTTAAGCGTGGACAGCTTCTGAGCGACTTCATCGCGGAGATACGACGCTAAGGTGCGGGCTCTTTGGAAGTCGCCTCCGAATCCTCAAACACCCCGCGCCCAGGATGAGACTTATAAAGCATAGGTCCTTTACCGGCCGCGATGCTGTCCCATTCGAGATAGATATAAAGGCCGCGCGCACTCACAATGTACTTCGCCTTTGACGTGCTGGCGTCGGCGGCGAGGGCGGTCGAATTCCGCTTTGGAATTTGGAGTTCTTGACAACCATCAATGATGGCTTGGGTGCTAAAGTCTATTTGCTCCCATGAATGGGAGAACGCATTCCGGATGAGCCGGATCATGTCTAGCTCATCTTGTGCTATCTTTGGATAGATGCCGAGCACATGTCCCATTTTGATCTTTGCTGCGAACGTTCCAAGTGGCCCGTTAACCGTATCATCAAACATGCGGTGGCCAGCATCGTCATCGACGACAAAGTGAGTCATTATCGCCAATTCCAGAGCTTGCTCAACCGCCGTCGAGATGATGACGGCGAACGTCGAATTGGGAATTGGCCGAATTTTGGCTTCCTGGATATGAAAGGCCGTCAAGGCGCCTATGGTGCTCTCATACTCCACGAGGAGACTATCGTGGGCATCAAGGATATTTCCCCACAAATCGCTTGGGCTCGGCCTATGGCGCGAGATGCGCGTGAGTGCGTCGATAGCGAGATCACGCGAGCTTTTTCTTCCCCTTGACGACATGCTATCCTCCCTACCCATGAGCGATCCGGAATTAGGCCAATATACCCCCGAAGAAACGGCTCGCCGCCGCGACGAGGTAATCCGCCGGATGGCGAATACCCCGCCGCAACCGCGCGTCAGCCCGAAGGCCAAAGCGGCAAAAGGAGCTGCCGAGGGTCGTGAACCACCCCGGCATCGTCGCGGGCGCGGCGTTTCCGCCAAGCGCCACGCCGTGGGTTAGAACGGAAGTTCTGCGTCTTGCCCGCGACGAGGTTGTTTATAGGTCAGGCGCTTACCAACGGCGCCCTTGATCGCCTTGGTGGCGCGTTCACTGTCCTCAACGCCAAGAGCGGCCCGCTCATTGTAGCGGAAATCAAATTCGCCAAGGTATCGCTTCAAGTGCTCGGCACTCACGTGGTGATACACGCCGTTGATCCCGCGCTTGAGAATCGAGAAATAGCCTTCGATCGTGTTCGTGTGTGCGTCGCCGCGCACGTACTCCTCAATACCGTGATTGACAGTCTCATGCCGGGCAAAGAAGGGGCCAATGAGACGGTACTGGCCCTCGCCGTCCGTCATCAATGTAGACAGTGGATCGAGCTGCGCCTCAAGGATGGGCTTGAGGGTCTTCGCGTTGACGGAAGAGACGTGGCGCGACCTCACTTTGCCCCCGCGCTCGACGAGCGAGAACACCGCTTCCTTGCCGACGCCGCCGACATTCAGAGGGTTTCGCTTGCTCAGGCGCTTGTTCTTCTCCTTGCCACCAACGAAAGTCTCATCGGCCTCGGCAATCTTGCCCGCGCCTCCCATAGTGGTCGGGTTCAACTCGCGCATGGCTTCCCTGATCCGGTGCGCCATGAACCACGCGGTCTTGTAGGGGAGCCCGAGCATACGCCCGAGCTGGTGCGCACTCATGCCCTTCTTGCTGCTACACAGAAGATGCGTGGCGAGGAGCCACTTGGTAAGCGGGATGTGCGACCGCTCATAGAGCGTCCCGACCGCCGCAGTGAACTTCTTCCGGCAGTCTTTGCAGTGATACCAGCCCGGCCCCATCGACTTGCCGCCCAGCACGGTCACGCGGTCAAACCCGCCGCAGAAGGGGCAGTACGGACCCTTCGGCCAGCGGATCGCTTCAAAGTGGGCGCGAGCCGCTTCCGGGTCCGTGAAGATCGGGTTCGCCAGGTCGACAGCGCGAGACATGAACAACTCCATCAACAGGCAGCATAATGCCTGATCCAGCGCGTTCAGTCAAGGTGATAATTCCCCCCCTTGGGGGAGGGGGTAGGGCGAGGGGTGCATGACGGACGATTTCGACCTCGTAGTGATCGGCTCCGGTGTCGCCGCTCAGTCGGCGAGCGCGATCGTGCGGAAGGCCGGCTGGTCGGTCGCCGTGATCGACCATCGCCCGTTCGGCGGCACCTGCCAGTTGCGCGGCTGCGATCCCAAGAAGATGCTCGTCGCCGGCGAGGAGGCGATCGACGCCGCGCGGCGGATGGCGCCGCACGGGGTCGTCGGCGACCTCAGGATCGACTGGCCGGCGCTGATGGCGTTCAAGCGCTCCTTCACCGATCCGATTCCGGAGCGCCAACGCACGGGCTACGCCGAGCAGGGGATCGAGGCGATTGCCGGCCTCGCCCGCTTCACCGCGCCGGACCGGATCAGCGTCGCCGGGCGCACGTTGACCGCATGCCACGTGCTGCTCGCGAACGGTGCGGCGCCCGTGCCGCTCGGCATCCCGGGCGAGGAGCTGGTTGCGCATAGCGACGACTTCCTGAACCTCGACGCGCTGCCGGCGCGGATCGCCTTCATCGGCGGCGGCTACATCGCTGCCGAGCTGTCCCACCTCGCCGCGCGCGCCGGGGCCAAGGTGACGGTGGTGCAGCGCGGCCCGGCGCTGCTGCCCCAGTTCGATGCGGACCTGGTCGGCTGGCTGATGGAGAGCTTCGCCGCGCTGGACATCGAGGTCGCGACCAATGCGACTGTGAACCGGGTGGACAGGACGGCGGGCGGACTGCGCGTGACCGCCGGCCATTGTGCCTGGGATGCCGACATGGTGGTGCACGCGGCGGGCCGGGCGCCCGAGTTCGCCGTGCTTGACGCCGCAACGGGGGACGTGCGGGTGGAGCACGGACGGCTCGTACTGAACGAGTTCCTGCAGAGCGTTTCCAACCCGCGCGTCTATGCGGCGGGCGATGCGGCCAGTGCCGGACCGCCGCTGACGCCGATCGCCGGGCGCGATGGGGAAGTTGCGGCGCGCAATTTGCTGGAAGGCAATCGGCATCGGCCCGACTATCGCGCCGTCCCAAGCGTCTGCTTCACCCTGCCGCCGATCGCCGCCGTCGGGTTGAGCGAGGCGGCGGCAAAGAAGCAGGGCTTACGCACACGGGTGAGGTCGGAGCGGACATCCGACTGGTTCTCCGCCATGCGAATGGGAGAACGGGTGTACGGCTACAAGACGTTGGTCGAAGAAGGCACCGACCGCATCCTGGGCGCGCACCTTGTCGGACCCCAGGCCGACGAGGTCATCAACGTGTTCGCGCTCGCGACCCGCCACGACCTGACCAGCCGGCAGGTCGCTGACACCGTGTTCGCCTACCCGACCGTGGCGTCCGACATCGCCTCTATGTTCTGATTCCGCGACAACAAACGCCTTGCATACCCGCCCAAGATGCGCCGAGAGTGGCGTTTGCACGGACACGGGGGGAAGCCGCGATGCTTACGTTGCGGGTGAACGGGCAGCAATATTCCTATGACGGCGATCCGGCGGTACCGCTGCTGTGGGTGCTGCGCGACGAGCTTGGGCTGACCGGCACCAAATTCGGCTGCGGCGCGGCGCTCTGCGGTGCCTGCACCGTGCATCTGGATGGCGCCGCGGTCCGCTCCTGCGGGATTGTCGTCAGCGACGCGGCGGGCAAGAGCATCGTCACGATAGAGGGACTCGACTCGCACGGCACCCACCCGGTGCAGAAAGCGTGGGAGCAAGCGAACGTGCCGCAATGCGGCTACTGCCAGGCCGGGCAGATCATGCAGGCTGCCGCTTTGCTCGCGCAGAATCCGAAACCGTCAGATGACGACATTCGCACCGCCATGGCGGGCAATATCTGCCGTTGCGGGTGCTATCAGCGGATCGCCGACGCGGTGCGGCTGGCGGCGACGGGAGCGTAGCCATGACACATATCGGCAGGACCATGACGGTCGAGAATGTCAGCCGCCGCTTCGTGTTGCGCGGCATGGTGGCGTCCGGCGCGCTGGTGCTGGGCGTGGGTGCGCTGCCCGGGCGCGCGATGGCGAGCTGGGCGACCGGCGCCGGCGCGATGCCGGGCGGCGTGGTGAGCGATCCGCACGTCTTCATCGCGATCGATCCCTCCGGCGAGGTGAGCATCGTCGCGACCCGCGCCGAGATGGGGACCGGCGTCCGCACCAGCCTGCCGCTGGTGGTCGCCGAGGAGCTGGAAGCCGACTGGTCGCGCGTGCACGTCGTGCAGGCGCCGGGCGACGAGAAGACATACGGCAACCAGGACACCGACGGCTCGCGCAGTCTGCGCCATTTCCTCCAGCCGATGCGCCTGTGCGGCGCCTCGATGCGCACGATGCTGGAGCAGGCGGCCGCCAAACAGTGGGGCGTCGATCCGTCCCAGGTGAAGGCGGACAACCACAAAGTGGTGAATACCGCCAATGGAAAGACGCTCGGCTACGGCGAGCTCGCGGCGGCGGCGAGCGCCCTGCCCGTTCCCGCGGCGAGCGACGTCAAACTTAAGGACCCGAAGGACTTCCGCTACCTGGGGAAGGGCACAGTTTCCATCGTCGATCTGCCCGGCATCGTCACCGGCCAGGCGACCTATGGGATCGACGCCAAAATTCCCGGCATGAAGTTCGCCGTGGTGGCGCGGCCGCCCGTGGTCGGCGGCAAGCTCGTCTCCTACGACGCGACGGCGGCGCTGAAGGTGCCGGGGGTGGAGAAGGTGGTCGAGGTCAAGGGCTGGCCCTGGCCGCACAAATTCCATCCGGTGGGCGGCGTCGCCGTGGTCGCGCGCAACACCGGCTCCGCCATCAAGGGCCGCGACGCGCTGGTCATCAAATGGGAGGACGGCCCGAACGCGAGCTATGACTCGGCCGCGTTCAAGACGCAGATGGAGGAGACGGCGCGCAATCCCGGCGAGGTGGTGCGCAACGAAGGCGATGCCGACGCCGCGCTGAAATCGGCCGCCACCGTCGTCACCGCGGAGTACTACATCCCGCATCTCGCACACGCGACCATGGAACCTCCATCGGCGACCGTGTCGGTCAAGGACGGCAAGTGCGAAGCCTTCGCGGCGACGCAGAGCCCGGGCGGCTGCCGCGACGACCTCGCGGACGTGCTCGGCATCCCGGTCGCCAACGTGACGGTGAACGTGCCGCTGCTGGGCGGCGGGTTCGGGCGCAAGTCGAAATGGGACTACGTGCTGGAAGCGGCGCTGGTGTCGCAGGCGATCGGCGCCCCGGTGAAGCTGACCTGGACGCGCGAGGACGATGTCCAGCATGATTTCTACCATACCGTCTCGGCCGAGCGGATCGAGGCGGGGCTCGATGCGAACAAGAAGGTGGTGGCGTGGCGGCATCGCAGCGTCGCGCCGACGATCGCCTCCACCTTCAAGGCCGGCGCCGATCACGAGGCGCCGTTCGAGCTGGGCATGGGATTCGTCGATGTGCCGTTCGCGATCCCCAATTTGCGTTGCGAGAATGGCGCCTGTTCGGCGCACACGCGGATCGGCTGGTTCCGCTCGGTCTCCAACATCCCGCACGGTTTCGCGGTGCAATCGATGGTCGCCGAGATCGCGCACGCGACCGGGCGCGATCCGAAAGATGTGCTGCTCGAGCTGATCGGGCCGCCGCGCGTGATCGATCTCAGCAAGTCGGTGAAGGATTTCTGGAACTATGGCGATCCGGTGAGCACCTACCCGATCGAGACCGCGCGCCTCGCCCGAGTGACCGAGATCGCGGCGAAGGAGGCCGGCTGGGGCAAGGTGATGCCGAAGGGAAGTGGCATGGGCATCGCGACCCACCGCAGCTTCCTCACCTATGTCTCGACCGTGGTGGAGGTCGCGGTCGACGGCAAGGGGAACCTGTCGGTGCCTAACGTGCATACCGCGATCGACTGCGGCTTCTGGGTCAATCCGGAGCGCATCCGCTCGCAGACCGAGGGGGCGGCGGTCATGGGCCTCAGCCTCGCCAAATACGGCGAGATCACGTTCAAGAACGGCAGGGCTCAACAGAGCAACTTCGACGGCTTCCAGGTGGCGCGGATTGACGAGGCGCCGATCGCGACGCATGTCCATATCGTGCCCGCGACCGAGGACATCCCGTCGAGCGGCGTCGGAGAGCCGCCGCTGCCGCCGTTCGCGCCTGCGCTGTGCAACGCTATCTTCGCCGCGACCGGCAAGCGAATCCGCCGCCTGCCGATCGGGAACCAGCTGGCGACGTAGGGCGCAGTCCGTCGCTACGCCCTTTCCGCCCGGGCGGAAAGGGAGTTATGCGCGCGGAGTGGGGCGACGCTTGTCTCAGCACTCCCCACATGGCATGGCGCGCACATCGCTGACCCGGATTGCTCATGTACGACGTCCTGCCGACCGAGAGCCTCGGTCTCGGCTTCACCTTCGCGGACCTCGCCGAGCGCGATGGGCTGATCCGACTGGATCGCGCGTTCCTCGGCCGGCTCGCGGCCGCCGATCCGGCGCTGCACGCGCGCCTGCTGGCGGCACGGGCGGCGCCTGACTCGCTGGCCGCCAAGGAGGAGGCGGAACTTCTGGTCGCGCTCGGTCCCGTGCTGGACGATTTCGTCGCCGCGCTGTTCGGGATCGAGGCGGAACTCGGCGCGCTGAACGAGGCGACCCTGGCGCTCGATCCGGTGCACGCCTGCAAGCGCCTGTTCGTGCAGCGCCAGGCGGTGAAGAAATACCCCGATCCCGCTGGCTTCGACGGACCCGCGCTGGGCGCCGCGCTGGAGGCGCGCTTCGGCGAACCCCTGACCGAGGCGAGCTTCGCGCGCCATGTCGCCCATTTCGAGAAGTCAGCCGATGCCGAGGCGCTCGATGAGGCAGCACGCTACGCCGCCTGGGCAACCCTGACCGAGGCGGGACGCGCGGCCCATCCCGGGAACATCCTGTTTCGCGTGCCGCACAAGGTCGACCCGCTGCATCTGGTTCCGGTCGAGACGATCGAGCGTGACGGCGTCACCATGCTGCGCCTCCCGGAGCATGACTGGCGCCAGCGCGACGGTTTCGCGCTGACCGACCCCGGCATGACGCAGCGCCAGGCGCTCGATCAGATGAACTACTGCATCTGGTGTCACACCCAAGGCAAGGATTCCTGCAGCAAGGGCCTCAAGGACCGCAAGACGGGCGAGTTCCAGAAATCGCCGTTCGGCGTGCTGCTCGCCGGCTGTCCGCTCGACGAGCGGATCAGCGAGATGCACACGCTGCGCGCCCAGGGCAGCGTGATCGGCGCGTTCGCGACCGTCGCGGTGGACAACCCGATGATGGCGGCGACCGGCCATCGCATTTGTAACGACTGCATGAAGGCCTGCATCTTCCAGAAGCAGGATCCGGTCGACATTCCCCAGGCGGAGACCTCCATCCTGAAGGACGTGCTCGGGCTGCCCTGGGGGGTGGAGATCTACAGCCTGCTGACGCGCTGGAACCCGCTCGACATCCGCCGGCCATTGCCACTCCCCGATAGCGGGCGGTCCGTGCTGGTGGTCGGGCTTGGGCCGGCGGGCTTCACGCTCGCGCACCACCTGATGAACGACGGGCACACCGTCGTCGCGATCGACGGGCTGAAGATCGAGCCGTTGGGGTTCGACGCGAGCGCGCCGATCCGGGACGTGACAACCCTCTACGAGAATCTCGACGACCGCGTGATGGCCGGGTTCGGCGGCGTCGCCGAGTACGGCATCACCGTACGCTGGAACAAGAACTATTTGAAGCTGGTGCGGGTGCTGCTGGAGCGGCGCGCCGCCTTCGCGCATTTCGGCGGCGTGCGCTTCGGCGGCACGCTCTCGATCGACGATGCCTGGGCGATGGGATTCGACCACATCGCGCTGTGCATGGGCGCGGGCAAGCCGACCGTGCTCGACATCCCGAACGGGCTTGCGCGCGGCGTGCGCGCGGCGTCGGACTTCCTGATGGCGCTGCAACTGACCGGTGCCGCCAAGTTGTCCTCGGTCGCCAATCTGCAGCTTCGGCTACCGGTGGTGGTGATCGGCGGCGGGCTGACGGCGATCGACACCGCGACGGAGAGCCTCGCTTACTACGTCCGTCAGGTGGAGAAATTCGCCCAGCGCTATCGCGCGCTGATCGCCGAGCGCGGCGAGGCGGCGGTGCGCGCGGGCTGGTCGGCCGAGGAGACCGAGATCGCCCAAGAGTTCCTGACCCACGCCGCGGCGATCCGCGCGGAGCGCGACGCCGCCGCGCGCGAGGAACGCAAGCCCGCACTGGCGAAGCTGCTGGATTCCTGGGGCGGCGCGACGATCGCCTACCGGCGCCGGCTGATCGATGCTCCCTCCTACACGCTGAACCACGAGGAGGTGGCGAAGGCGCTCGAGGAGGGCGTGCGCTTCGCCGAGGGTCTGACCCCGCGCGAGGTGGAGGTGGACCGCTTCGGCCACGCCGCGGCGCTGCATGCGCGGCACTCCGGCGGCGGCGACGTGAGCCTGCCCGCGCGCGCGATCCTGGTCGCGGCGGGAACCCAGCCCAACACGGTGCTTGCCCGCGAGGACGGGCGGATCGTCGTCGACGGCAAGTATTTCCAGGCGCTGGACGAGGTCGGCAAGCCGGTCACGCCGGTGCGCGGCCTCGCCAAGCCCGATGTGACGCGGGTGCTGATGCACCGCGCGGCGGACGGTCGCTTCATCAGCTTCTTCGGCGACCTGCATCCGAGCTTCTTCGGCAATGTCGTGAAGGCGATGGGCGGGGCGAAGCGCGGCTATCCGATCGTCACCCGCGCGCTGCATGCGCACGAGCCTAGCGGCGTGTCGGGCGCCGCGCTGATCGCGCGCTGCCGCGACGAGTTGACCGCGACGGTGCGCGCGGTCAACCGGCTGACGCCGACGATCGTGGAGGTGGTGGTGCGCGCGCCCGCCGCCGCGCGTGCGTTCAGGCCGGGCCAGTTCTACCGGCTGCAGAACTACGAGATGCTGGCGCCACGGCTGGAGGAGCCCGCGGGCCGCACCGTGCTTGCGATGGAGGGGCTGGCGATGACCGGCGCGTGGACCGACCCGGATTCCGGGCTGGTGTCGGTGATCGTGCTGGAGATGGGCGGCAGCTCCGACGTATGCGCCCTGCTGCGCCCGGGCGAGCCGGTCGTGCTGATGGGGCCGACCGGCACGCCGACCGAGATCGCCGAGGGCAAGACCGTCGCCCTCGTGGGCGGCGGGCTCGGCAACGCGGTGCTGTTCTCGATCGGCGCGGCGCTGCGCGCGGCCGGATCGCGGGTGCTGTATTTCGCCGGCTACAAGCAGATGCGGGACCGCTACAAGGTGGCCGAGATCGAACGCGCGGCGGATGTGATCGTGTGGTGCTGCGACGAGGCGCCGGGCTTCACGCCCTCGCGTCCGGGGGACCGCGCCTTTGTCGGCAATATCGTGCAGGCGATGGCGGCGTACGGCGCCGGACGGCTTGGCGAGGCGGCGATCCCGCTGCACGAGGCCGACCACATGATCGTCATCGGGTCGGACCGGATGATGCAAGCGGTCGGCGCGGCGCGGCACGGCGTGCTGGCGCCGTTCCTGAAGCCGGGGCACAGCGCGGTCGGGTCGATCAACAGCCCGATGCAGTGCATGATGAAGGAAGTTTGCGCCCAATGCCTGCAGCCGCACATCGACCCGGTGAGCGGGGAGCGCAGCGTCGTGTTCTCATGCTTTAACCAGGACCAGATGCTGGACAAGGTTGACTTCCCGGCGCTGCGCGAGCGGCTGACGCAGAACGGCGTGCAGGAGAAGCTGACGGCGCAGTGGATCGACCGCGCGCTGCGGCGGCTGAACGCGCGCCCCTCGGTGGCGGCGGAGTAGCGTGATGCAGACCCGGCAACTGGGCAGCAACGGGCCCCGCGTTTCGGCGATCGGCCTCGGCTGCATGGGCATGTCGGGGATGTACGGGCCGTCGGATCGGGCGGAGAGCATCGCGACCATCCATGCCGCGCTGGATGCAGGGATTACGCTGCTCGACACCGGCGATTTCTACGGCACGGGCCATAACGAGATGCTCATCGGCGAGGCGCTGCGCGGTCGGCGCGAGCGGCCGCTGATCAGCGTCAAGTTCGGCGCGCTGCGCGATCCGGCGGACGGCTGGGGCGGCTTCGACGGGAGGCCGGCGGCGGTGAAGAACTTCCTCGCCTACAGCCTCCGGCGGCTCGGGGTCGACCACATCGACATCTACCGCCCGGCGCGGCTTGATCCCGCGGTGCCGATCGAGGAGACGGTCGGCGCGATCGCCGACATGGTGAAGGCGGGCTACGTTCGCCACATCGGACTGTCGGAGGTTGGCTCCGCGACGATCCGCCGCGCCGCCGCCGTGCACCCAATCTGCGACTTGCAGATCGAGTATTCGCTGATCTCGCGCGGGATCGAGGACGGGATTCTCGGCACCTGCCGCGAGCTTGGCATCGGCGTCACCGCGTACGGCGTTCTCTCGCGCGGGCTGATCAGCGGGCATTGGCAGGCCGGCCAGTCCGCACCCGGCGATTTCCGCGCCCAGAATCCGCGCTTCGAGGCGGGCAATGTGGAGCGCAACCTGGCGCTGGCCGACGCGCTGCGCGCGATCGCCTCGGCCAAGGGCGTGTCGGTGGCGCAGATCGCGATCACCTGGGTGGCCGCGCGAGGCGACGACATCGTGCCGCTGGTGGGCGCGCGCACGCGCGAGCGGCTGGCCGAGGCGTTGGGGAGCGTCGACGTGGTCCTCACGGCGGAGGACATGGCGGCGATCGAACGCGCCGTGCCAAAGGGCGCGGCGTCGGGCGAACGCTACGCCGCGGCGCAGATGGCGATGCTGGACAGCGAGGCGGGCCGGCCCTGAAGCGGCGGGAACTGTGAATGGTGTCGCCATCATGGATCGCGATGCGGCCATCGCAACCCTCAAGGCGCACGAAGCCGAGCCGAGGCGGCTCGGAGTTCGAGCATCTGTACGATCTTCCTGCGTTGGAAGAGGCTTGCCGTGCAGAATTGGCGGCTGCGCGAGGCGAGGCGTCGTAGTCAGCCCCACCCGCGTTGATCGCATTCACCGTCGCGATCACCCCTCCAGCTTCGCCCGCGCCGTACGGCGCGGGTTTCGCCGCGGCGGGAGGAGCGGCGCCGGCCGCCGAACGGCAGAGCAGGGCGCGGCGTCCCAGATCTTGTGTCGGCAAGAACTCCCTCCCGGGACCGCAGCCTGTCGAGTGTCCCCTAGAGCGGGATGACATTAGGTGGAAGCGTAGCCTGAGTGTTTGAAGTAATTGGCGCACTCCTCGGCGGTGAAGCTGTTGAGGAGGGTGCCGATGGTTTGGCAGACGGCGTCCTGGGTTCGTGCGGCGGCTTTGCGGAGGAGGTGCTTGAGCTTGGCGAAGACCTGCTCGATTGGATTGAGGTCGGGGGAGTATTTCGGCAGGAACAGCAGCTTGGCGCCGACCTGGCGTAACGCCTGGCGAACGGCGTGACGTTTGTGGCTGGCGAGGTTGTCGACGATCACCAGATCGCCGGCCTGTAAGGTGGGCACGAGCACGTTCTCCACATAGGCGACGAATCGATCGCCATTGATCGGCCGGTCGAGCAGCCAGGGCGCCTCGATGCGATCGTGCCGTAGGGCGGCGACGAAGGTCATCGTGTTCCAATGACCGTATGGAACCTTCGCCGATAACCGCTGGCCGCGTGGCGACCATCCGCGCAACGGGGCCATGTTGGTCTTGGTCCAAGTCTCGTCGATGAAGACCAGGCGGGCGGGATCAATCCGTTGCTGGTAGATCCGCCATTGCGCCCGCCGCCGGGCGATATCGGGACGATCCTGCTCGCGGGCGAGCACGGTTTTTTTTGAAGCTGAGCCCCTCGGCGTGGACGAATGCCCACACCGAGCGGTAGTCCACCTTCAGCCCGCGTTCCGCCAGCTCGCCGACCAGCCCGCGCAGCGTGAAGGCGGCGCTCCGACAACGGGCGATCAGCCAGTCCCGGTGCGCCCCAGCGATCGCCTTGGGTTTGTGCCCGCCCATCTGTCCCGGCGCCACGCTGCCGGTTCGGCGGTATCTCTGCATCCACTTCACCGCCGTGCTTACCGCCACCCCCAGGCGCCGCGCCGCCGCGTGACACGACATCCCGTCACGCTCGACCGCCATCACCATGCGCTCACGCAGGTCCATCGAATAAGGTCCGGCCATCCATGCTGGCCTCCGATCCAGCCAGCAGCTTGAATCAGATCCGCCTCGCGTCGGGGAAGCCCTCTCTTCGATTCAGTCTGATATCATCCCGCTCTAGCCCGCCAATACGATCGCCAGCAAGCCGCCCCGCGGCATCGTCATCACGACGTTATTTCAGCGCCAGCGATCGCGCACTGCACGAATCGCGCCATTGTTATTCGAGACTTGGTTGACGTGTCGCATGCGCGCGCGCCCAATTTCGCCGATCCTTGCGGCAGAGCGCTTGCACGTTGCAATGCGAATGCGTCGACATCCGATCGGTGCGGGTGTGTGCCTTGCCGGACTGCTCGGCATGGCCACTCCTGCCGCAGCCGGCACCGCGGCGGTCTATACCGACGCGCAGGCCATGAATGGTCGCGACATCTATTATCACACCTGCGCCGTCTGCCATGGCGAGGACCTCACCGGCAAGGTCGGGCCGGCGCTAACCGGGCGGCAGTTCCATCAGATGGTCGCGGCGCAGCACATGACCGCGCCGATGCTGCTGCAGTTCATCGCGACGCAGATGCCGCAGACCAAACCCGGATCGCTCACGCCGACGCAGTGCTCCGACATCATGGCCTTCATCCTGAAAGAGAACGGCTATCCGGCGGGCGACAGGCCACTTTCGACGGACGATCCGAAACTCAAGGACATCGATCTCGGCGCCGCCTCGGGCGGCGGATGATCGCGAATGACCGAAGCGGCGGCACGTTGCGTTCGGGTTTGATGGAGGAACGCCATGACAGAGAGCACACGGACGAAAACCTGGTATCGCTCGCGGGTCGCCTTGCTCGCGTTGTGCGCGGGAGGACTGCTGGCCGCGCCGGCGATGGCGCAGCAATCCGCTCCCGCCGGCGCCGATACGCAAGGCGGCGGCGGATCTATGCCCAGGGTGCAGGCGCCGGCGACGCCGGCCCCGAGCAGCGAGACCGTGCCGATCACGCAAGGCGCGACACGTCCCGTCGGCGTCAACGTCGACGTCACCGACCTCGACCTTCTGGGCGCCGCGCAGAACACGGACGACTGGCTGCTATACGGACGGACCTACGACAATCAGCGGTTCTCGCCGCTGACCGACATCAAGACGTCCAACGTCAGGCAGCTGGCGCCGGTCGCCGTCATCCAGACAGGCGTGGCGAACAGCTTCGAGGACAGCCCGACCGAGGTGAACGGGATCCTGTATATCTCGACGGCCGACAATCACGTGCAGGCCTACGACGCGACCACCGGAAAGGAGCTTTGGGCCTATACGCCGGAGCTGAACTTCTCCAGCCTGTGCTGCGGCCATGAGTTGCGCGGCGTCGCCGTCGCTTACGGCAAGGTGTTCATGGCGACGCTGGATGCGCGCGTCATGGCGCTCGACGCCGCCACCGGCAAGGTTCTGTGGACGACACAACCGGCGGCGGAACTGCCGAACCCGACGCAATATTCCTTCACCATGGCGCCGCAGATCTATGACGGCGTGGTGATCGTGGGCAGCTCGGGCGCCGAGTATCCGACGCGCGGCTTCGTCGTCGGCCTGGATGCCAACACCGGCAAGCAGGTCTGGCTGTTCCATACCACGGCGGCCCCCAGCCAGCCGGGCGGCGATACGTGGGAAGGGGATTCGTGGAAGGTCGGTGGCGGCTCGGTCTGGAACACGCCGGCGATCGACCCGGCGAACGGGCTTGTCATCTTCGCGGAGGGCAATCCCAACCCGGACAATTGGGGCGAGTCGCGCAAGGGCGCCAACGCGTACACGGACTCGATCGTCGCGCTGCACGCCAAGGATGGCACACTCGCTTGGTGGTACCAGGAGGTGCCGCACGATTTGTGGGACTATGACGCGACCGGCCCCGTCGTGCTGCTGAACGCCAAGGACAGCAACGGCAAGATGGTGCAGGCGGCGGCAGAGGGCGGCAAGGAGGGTCAGGTCTTCATCGTCAACCGGCAGAACGGCCAGCTGATCCGCAAGTCCGAACCGTTCGTCATGCAGAGCAGCACGATGTGGACCATACCGGGCGAGAAGCCGGTGCTGATCTATCCCGGCGCGCAGGGCGGCAATGAGTGGTCGCCCGAGGCGTTCTCGCCGCGAACTCGCTACCTGTATGTGATGGGCACCAACCAGGCCTGGAAATACGAGGCGCACCCGCCAGGCGTGAAGACGGCGGACAATGCCAAGCTGCTGGGACTGGGCCTGACCCTCGGCAGCGTGCTGCAGCCGGTGACGGACCCGCATCCGAGCGGCACCATCCCGCCCACCGGCACGTTGTCCGCGGTCGATGTCGATAACGGCAAGATCGCCTGGCAGGACCAGTCGGGTCTTCCGATGGTGGGCGGCGTGCTGGCGACCGCGGGCAATCTGGTGTTCGGGGGCGAGATGAACGGCGACTTCGATGCCTTCGACGCGCAAAGCGGGCGCAAGCTGTGGTCGTTCAATCTCGGCGCCGGCGTGCAGGCGCCGCCGATCACCTACTCGGTGGATGGCGTGCAATATGTTGCGGTCGCCGCGGGCGGCAACGCCGCGAACGGCAACCCCGACATCATGACGCGGCTTGGCAAGCAGTACGGCGACGCCGTGGCGATCTTCGCGCTGCCCCGGCGGTAGGAGATCGAGGCGAACCGATCCGGGCCGCGTGACTGCGGACCGGATCGGTTCATTCACGAGCGAGGGAACCGGAAAACAGGGAGAGTGCGATGCGTTGGATGCCCGAAGCGGGCGTGGTCGCCGCGTTCATCCTCATCGTCCCCGCGGCTTTCGTGGCAACCGCACCGGCGGAGATCACCATACCCGGAAGCCGCGCCTATCCCGAGAGCGTCACCGCCGACGGTGGCGCTCTGATCGACGGCGGTTTCGGCGATGGCGCGATCTATCGTACCGCACCCGGGGAGCAGCAGGCGCGGCTTTGGATCAAGCCGGGGACCGCGGGGATGATGTCGGTCCTTGGCGTGCTTGCCGATACCCGTTCCCATACCCTCTACGCGTGCTCGAGCGATCTCAGCGCCGCCGGCGTGACGATCCCAGGCGGACAGAAGCCCGTCGCGCTCAAGATGTTCGACCTGACGACGGGAGCGCCGAAGGGAAGCGTGGGCCTTCCCGGTGAACGCACCCTGTGCAACGACATCGCCATTGGTCCGGATGGTGCCGCCTATGTCACCGACTCGTTCAACCCCCACGTGCTGCGCCTGGCACCCGGCTCCGGCAGCTTCGAGGCGTGGGCGACGGACTCGCGCTTCACGGTGGCGAAGGGTGCCGGGCTCGACGGCATCGCGTTCGGATCGGACGGTAATGTCTATGTCGATCTCTACAACGGCAACAAGCTGTTCCGGATCAACGTGAACAAGGATGGCAGTGCGGGAACGGTCGACGAACTACGGCCCTCCCGTGCGCTCGACCGGCCCGACGCGCTTCGCCGCCTCGGGCCGAACACGCTGCTGATGATCGAAGGAGGCGGGCGGCTCGACGAGGTCACCATCGACCACGACGAAGCGAAGATCGACGTGCTGAAGAGCGGATACGACGTCCCGACCTCCGTCGTCCAGATCGGCCACACGGCGTGGGTGTCGGAGGGTCAGCTCGACCACCTGCTCGACCCGAAAGCCGGGCCACCGAAGCCGTTCCACCTCTATCCAGTGCCACTGTCGCGCGGGGCGGGGTAGCGTCGCGATTAATAAGCCGCGAGTAACGCGGCGAGCGCTTCGATGTCGGAATTGGTCGCGTTCTTCAGGACTGCGGTCATCCCTGGATTATTGGCGCGCGCGCCGCCGCGGAAGGCCGCCATCGTGGCACGCAGGTACGCGGCGCTCTGCCCGGCGATCCGCGGGATCATCCCGCTACCCTTGAAGCCCGCAGCGTGGCAGCTCTCGCACACGACCGAACCGATGAGCACCTCTGCCTGGTGTGTCTGCACCACCGAGGCGGAGGGCTGCTTCAGGTCGGGCCAGGGCTGGGCGGCGAACCAGGCGGCGAGTGCCTGCATGCCGGCCTTCTCCAGCCCGGCCGCGACCGGCTGCATGATTTCGCTACGCCGGTTGCCGAGCTTGAAGTCGCGCAGCTCCACGTAGAGGTAGCCCTCCTGCTGGCCGGCGATCACCGGAATCGACGGATCGGTCGGCACGCCGTTCGCGCCGTGACACGCGGTGCAGACGGCGAGCTTGTCGGGTGCGGGCTGCGCACCCGCGCACGGCGGGAGCAGCGCGGCGAGCCACGCTGCCCCCACGATCACGACAAATGCGCGCTCAGTCCAGGGTGAACGCGATGATCGCATTGCCCCGCTTGTAGTTGAGCTGCGCGTTCCCGCCGGCGCCGACCACGATGTACTGCTTGCCTTCCACGGAATACGACGAGGGCGGTGCGTTCACGCCCGCGCCCGCCTGGAAGGACCACAGCGTCGATCCGGTCGCGGCGTCATAGGCACGGAACTCGCCGTTGCCCTCGCCGGTGAACAGCAAGCCCCCGGCGGTCGCGAGGATGCCCCCGATCATCGGCTCCGGCGTCTTCACCTGCCAGACGATCTTCCCGGTGTTGTAGTCGACGGCGGTGATATTGCCCCATTGCGCTTCGCTCGGGATCACCGCGAAGGCGCCGCCCAGCCACAGCTTGCCGGACGGATAGGGTGCACTGGTCAGCGTGTAGGTCATCGGCTGATGCAGGTTGATCGCATAGGCCATGTGCCGGCGTGGCACCGTCGCGATCGGCGACCATTCGACGCCGCCATTGGCGCCCGGCAGCATCCGCGCGCCCTGCGGCGTGGGCAAGGTCCACATGTTCTCCTGCGGAACCATCGCCTCGGAGTAGCGGATCAGGCTGCAATCGTCGGCCTTGTTGACGTAGAGATACCCGGTCTTGCCGGCGTGCAGCACGCCGTCGACGATGTGGCCGTCCTTGTCGGCGACCGGCGTCAGCACCGTCGGGCTGACCGCGTCGAGGTCCCAGACGTCGTGCGGCACGTACTGGAAGTGGCAGATGTATTTGCCGGTGTCGAGGTCCACCGAGACCAGGCTGTCGGTGTAGAGGTTGTCGCCCGGCCGCACCGCCCCGTCGAGATCGGGCGAGGGATTGCCGACCACGAAGTAGATGCGGTTGCGCTTGAGGTCGACCGAGGGGTTCTGCCACACGCCGCCGCCCAGCCTTTTGTATGGATCGCCGTCCTTGGCGTAGGCCGCCTTCTCGGCGGCGATGTCGCGATGCTCGTCCTTTCCCGTCGCGTCGGTGGTTGCCCACACGCCCTGCGAGTTCTCCGGGATGGTGTCGAAGGTCCAGAGCAGCTTGCCGGTGTCGGCGTCATACGCCTTCACGAAGCCGCGGATGCCGTATTCGCCGCCATTGGTGCCAAGCAGGATCTTCCCGTTCACCGCGGTCGGCGCCATCGTCTCGCTGTAGCCGAGCTCGGGGTCAGCGACGTCGGTGGACCAGATGAGCTTGCCGGTCTTGGCGTCGAGCGCCACCAGCTTCGAATCGAGCGTCGCCATGTAGACCTTGCCGCCATAGACCGCGACGCCGCGGTTGTTGGAGCCGCAGCAATACGTGGTGATCGGCCCGAGCTTCTGCTTGTAATGCCAGATCTCCTTCCCGGTGCGCGCATCGAGCGCATAGAGGTGGTTGAAAGCGGTGGTCACGAACATCGTCCCATCCACCACGATCGGCGTGGTCTCGAGCGATTCGGTGACATCGGTCTGGAAGATCCACGCCGGATGCAGGCGCGCGACGTTGCCGGTATTGATCTGGCGGTTCGGATAGTAGCGGGTCTGCGCGTAGTCGCCGTTGGTCAGCAGGTAGTTACTGCCGTCGCTGCCGGCGCGGTTCAGCATGTCCTGCGTGACCTCGCTCATGTCGCCGTATTTTACGGCGCTGCGAACCTCCTGCGCGGCGGCGCCGGATACGACGGCGAGTACGGCGGCACCCGCGAGGGCCGCTAGTCGTGTGCTGCGTGCCATGTCTGCTTCCCCCGGCGCCCTTCTATCCGTGATGTGCCGCCGGCCCGGGCGCCCCGGCCGAACGTTCCGGGCAGCTAATCAGGGAACCGAGGGGGGAGCAATCACTCTTGTCACGCAGGCGACGAGTTCGTCGGCGCGCGCGAGGAACCGCTTCACGAGCGGGGAGGTGTTCGAGCGGCTGTAGCCCAGCGCCAGGTCGATCGTCGGCGCCTCGCCCTGCAAGGGGCGGATGACTACGGAGGGCGAGAGCAGGTTCTTCGAGTAGAGCGGCAGCAGCGTGACGCCGCCGGTCGAGGCCACCAGCGACATTGCCGATGAGAGGTTCTCCGCGTCGAAAGCGGGCGTCAGGATGATGCCGGATCGCACGGTATAGGCGTCGATCGCCGCCTTCAGGACGGGAGCGACGCGCGTGGGAGAGATGTAGGTCTCTCCTCTCAGGTCGCGCGGCCGGATCGTCGTGCGCGCGGCGAGTCGGTGGCCGACCGGCAGGATCACGACCAGCTCCTCCTTGATCAGATGGCGGAACGCGAGGCCGGGCGCCTGGGCCTCTCGCCGGAGGAACGCGACGTCCGCCTTGCCGCGCATGAGCGCGCCGGCGAGATCGGGCGAGGACTGGCTCATGAGCGTGATCTCCACGCCCGGCGCGTCCTCGCGGAGGATGCGCAGCGCCTCGGGCAGCCACATCACCTCATGCCCCGTCAGGAAGCCGATGACGAAGCCCGCCTTGTCGGGCCGCGCGGCGCGGCGCGCGGCCTCGCCCGCCGCCTCCACTTGCAACAGCGCGAGGCGCGCATGATCGAGGAACACGCGCCCCGCCGCCGTCAGCGCGATGCCGCGCGCGCTACGCTCCAGCAGCGTTACCCCAAGCTCCAGCTCGAGGTCGCGGATCTGGCGGCTCAGGGAAGGCTGGGCGGTGTGCAGGCGCCGCTCGGCGGCGTTGGTGAGGCTGCCCTCCTCGGCGACCGCGACGAAATAGCGGAGGTGGCGAAGCTCCATGGTCATGCCTCAAGAGTATGACCTGAGCATGGGAAGTCTTGGCCAAAAGGGCAAGTCGAGGCCATTGTCATGCCCACAGACAATGGTTGAGGAGCTTGCCGCCATGACCGGACTCGCCAGCAAGACCGCTCTCGTCACCGGCGCATCGCGCGGGATGGGCCGCGCCACCGCGCTCGCGCTCGCCGCCGCCGGCGCACGCGTCATCGTCCATTATGGACGCAATGCCGACGAAGCGAGATCGGTCGTCGACCAGATCCGCGCCGCCGGCAGGCGCGCCGACGCGGCCGCCGCCGACCTGGGTGCGCGCGACGGCGCCCACAGGCTCGCCGCTCAGGTGCGCGACCTGATCGGCGGCGGCCATCTCGACATCCTGGTGTCCAACGCCGGCATCTCCAAGGCGGCGCCGATCGAGGAGATCACGGTCGAGGATTTCGACAACCTGTTCGCGGTCAATGTCCGCGCGCCCTATTTTCTGCTGCAGCAATTGCTGCCGGTCCTGGGCGAGGGCGGCAGTGTCGTGTTGGTCTCCTCGCTGGGCGCGCACGTCGCGGTTGGCACGCTGTCGGCCTATGCGAGCACGAAGGGCGCCATCGACACGCTGGTGAAGTATTTCGCCGCCGCGCTCGGCGCGCGCGGCATCCGCGTCAACGCCGTGGCGCCCGGCGTGATCGACACCGACATGTCGAACGTCACCAAGACCGAGGCCGGCCGCGCGACGGTGATGGGGATGCAGGCGCATCAAGCGCATCGGCGCGCCGGACGACGTCGCCTCCGTCATCGCCTTCCTCGCTTCCGACGAGGCGCGCTGGATCACCGGCACCACCGTCGCGGTAGACGGCGGCTCCAGGCTCTGAGCGGAGGCGGAACCGATGAGCGGCGCATCGCCTGTCCTGTTCGGCCCGACCGACTGCGCCTGCCGCCCACCGGGACGACAGTCGCGGCGGACTGGCAGCCATGACGTTCTCCGCCTGCGGCGCCGCGCCGACACCGCTCTACCCGCAGTACCAGGAGAGCTTCAGGCTAACGGCCTTCACGCTGACCCTGGTTTTCGCGGCCTACGTGCTGAGCATGCTGACTGCGCTGCTCACCGTCAGCTCGCTTTCCGATCATGTCGGCCGGCGGTCGGCTATCCTGGCGGCGCTGGTACTGAACGCCGCCGCGATGCTGATGTTCATGACGGCGGGCTCCGCGCTCGCCTTGATCGCCGCCCGCTCGGTGCAGGGATTCGCGACCGGGCTCGCGAACGCGACGCTCGGCGTGACGATCCTGGATACCGAGCGGACGCGCGCGCCGACCCTGAACAGCATCACCGCCTTCAGCGGGCTGACGGCGGGCAGTCTCGGGGCCGGCGTTCTCGTCACCTACGCGCCCGATCCGCATCAGCTCGTGTATCTTGTCCTGCTGATGCTGTCGGCGGCCGCGGCGATGGTGCTTTGGCACATGCCCGAGACCGCGCAGCCCAAGCCGGGAGCGCTCGCGTCCTTGCGCCCGCATGTGCGGTGCCACCCCAGGCGCGCGGTCCGCTCGCGCGCGTCACGCCGCTGACGATCGCGTCCTGGGCGCTGGGCGGGTTCTATTTCTCGCTGATGCCCTCGCTGGTGCGCGTCGCGACGGGCCTGACCACGCCGACCGTCGGTGGCACCGTCGTCAGTGCGCTGACGTTGAGCGCGGTGCTGGCGCGCTGACGTTTCGCGCCGCCGCGTCGAATCGCCTGTTCGCCGGCAGCATCGCCGCGCTGGTATCGGGTGTGGCGGTGACGCTGGCGGGGTTCACGCGCAAGGGGTCTGGCTGATGTGGTCGGTGCGGTCGTGTCTGGCGGCGGGTTTGGCGCCGCGCTGTCGGCAACGATGCGGACGGTGATCTCGCTCGCGAAGGCCGACGAGCGAGGGGGACTGCTATCGGCGTTCTTTGTCGCGGGCTATCTTTCGTTCAGCCTGCCCGCGATGCTGACCGGGCGCTGGTGCCGGTGGTGGGGCTGACGATGGCCGCCGATGTCTATGGGGCGGCGGTCGTGCTGATGGCGCTTGCATCGGCGCCGGCGATCTTCTGGGGGCGGAAGGCCGGATGACGGCGCCGCGGCGGGAGCCCTGGCGGAGGCCAACGGGACGCGCGTGACATCCGCCCGTCTCGGCGTCGCGCACGGGGAACTTGACGCCTTCAGCAGCCCAGCGCCTCAGCTGCTCGACCGCGACGTAGGGCTGTTTCTCGGTGTCGCAGAAGCGGCGGCTCCGCCATGCCGCTCACCGAGGATCGCCGTCGACGCGCGCAAGCCCACCCCTACGCCACGTCGCGCTGATCCTTCGGGTGGTAGTTCGCGTCGTACCAGTATTCCTGCCATTGGGCGTAGGTGATCGGCTCCCAGCGCGGCGGATTGCCGGGGCCGGTGCAGGTCGGCAGGCATTCGATGCGCTGATAGAAGCGCGGCCCGAGGAAGAACGGGATGGCGTAGCGGTCGCGGCCGACCGGCGGCAGGGCGCGGTGGGGGGTCGACTTCAGGCGGCCATTGCTCCAGCGGTGCAGCATGTCGCCGGAGTTGACCGCGAAAGACCCGGCGATCTCGGGCACATCGACCCAGGCGTCGCCCGGCACACGGACCTGCAATCCGGGAACCTCGCTCTGCGCGAGGAAGGTCATGAAGCTGCTGTCGGTGTGCGGCGCGATGCCGAACTGGTTGGCCTCGGCGCGGACGGGCGGGTAGTGGGAGAGGCGGAGAGTGAACTGGCTGTCCTCGAACACGGCGTCGAAGGAGTCCGCCGGCAGGTCGAGCGCCCGCGCCACCGCTGGAAGGAAGCGACGGCTGAAGTGGTCCATCGCATCGGCGTATTCGAGGACGTTGGCGCGAAAGCCTGGCAGCTCGCTCTCCTCCGGCCACACATTGGGGCCGACGAAGCGCCGTCCCGATCGCAGCAAGGGATCGTCGGGCGGGCGCTCGCGCTTGATGAAGAAGGCTTCGTTCAGATCGCCCTTGTCGTTGTTGTTGAGCGCCGACGTGCGCACCGCGTAGCGGCCCATCACCATGTAGCCGTTGTTGTGCTCGTTGAGTTTGAGCGCGAGCTTGCGTGGCATCGGCTGGTCATGGAACCGCCGCGCCTCGGCGAAGGTGCGCGCGATCAGCCCAGGCGGAACATCGTGACCGGTGAGAAGAAAGAAGCCGACCGAGGTCAGGGCGTCGCCGACCCGCGCGGCAAGCGCGTCGAGCGCGCCCGGCCGGCCGGCGAGGAAGTCGGCCACGTCGATGAGCGGAATCGCATCGGGCATCTGTACGCCCCCTTGCCTGGTGCTCCCTCAGTCAGAGGAGGCAGTGCGCCCGGTCGAGGTCGCGGACCGCGATCGTCAGATGGTCAAAGCGTCGCACCATGACGGTCCTCCCCAACCTCGCAGCCAAGCGTAGCAGATCGCGCGCCGCATGGTCAGAGGACGCCGCGGTCGGCGGCGAGCAGCCCGCGCATCAGCGCGGCGTCGGCGTGGCGCGCGGCGCTGAGCGGGTGCGCGTAGGTTGGCACCGAGGTGCCGGCGATCCAAGCCGCGCAGATCGCGCCGGCGGCGCAGGCACCCATCGTGCCGTAGCCGGACAGGGCTGCCGCGGCGAAGGCGCCTTGCGTGCGCATCGGGCCGATCAGCGGCCAGTTCTCCGCCGTCATCGTGTAGTAGCCGCCATAGTGGCGCGCGCCGCGCGGTAGGCGGCCGAGATAGACACCGAGCGAGGGATTGAGGCGGCTCGCAGCGCGCAGCACCAGATCGGGAAAGTTCGGGTCGAGCGGCGGATCGGCGGCCGGGTCGCTCGGGGTGCGGTTGATCGCCCAGCCGAGCTTGATCCACGTGGCGCCATCCGGCCGGCAATGCACGCCGCCCGGCATGGGCGCGAGCAGCGCGGCGGTGGCGGGATCGGCGGCGAGGATCGCGTGCTCTTCCTCGGTCCAGGTGAGCGTCTGGGGATCGAGGTCGATCGCGAAGGGCATCGAGCGCGGGACTGCCGCCGCGCGATCCTCGAGCGCGACCTTCTGCTGGAAGATGGTGGCAACCGGCAGATCCTCGCCCAGCATCGCGGCGATGTCGGCGGCGAACGGGCCGGCGGCGTTGACGAGGCGATCCGCGCGCAGTTGGGTCGTGTCGTCCGCGCCTTGGATAGTGAGGGTGAAACCGGCATCCGACTCGATCGCGATGACGCGCCCGCGCTGCAGGCATCCGCCCTGCTCGCGGATTCGCTCCAGCATGAATTGGCCGAGCTGCTGGGCGCTGATATCGCCGGCGCGGCGGATGTGCACGATGCTCGCGACGTCAGGCGCGAAGCTCGGGAAGTGGCGGCGGAGTAGCGTGCGGTCGGTGAGAATGTCGACGCCATCCTGCGCGCTTCGCCAATCGTCGGAATTGGCCGGCGCGTAGGCGCCGTTCAGGCGAATGCTGACGGCGCCCTCGCCGTAGCCGCAATTCAGGGCCTCGATCAGCTTCGCCGGATCGCTCTCGCGGGTGGCGAGCGCGTAGCCCCGGCGCGTCATGTGGATGCGATTGTCGCTGGCGCGCGCGATTTCCTCCATCAGGTCGATCGAATGATCGGTGAACGCGGTCATGACCGGATGCGGCCACCAGTTGCGGTAGTTCTCCCCCGATTGCGCGGAGGTGAGCGCCATCGGGTCGCCCGCATCGATCAGGACGATGCGGCTCATGTTCCGATGCGTCGCGAGGTAGTAGGCGACCGCGACGCCGACTGAGCCGGCGCCGATGATCGCGACATCGCAGCCCGGCACGGTCATGGAGCGCCGAGCGTGCGGCCGAAGAAGGCAAGCGCGTCCTCGATCGCCACCTGATGCGTCGGATCGCGCGGCACCTTGGTGGGACAGACCGGGACAGCGGCATCGCCGGCTTGCGTGCAGTCGGCGAGGAAGTCGTAGTGGCCGACATGCGGCAGAACGCGGATCGTCGCGCCGGGGATCGCCGCCGCCGCGACATCTCCATTCGTCGCCGGCGAGGCGACGGTATCCTGATCGCCCACGATGATGCGGACCGGCACGCCGATACGGTGCAGGCTGTCGGGATCAAGGCTCTGGATGATCGCGGGCGCCATGACGAACACCGCGCGCACGTCCGGGATGGCGAGGTCCTGATGCGAGCGTGCGATCTCCGCCGCGCCCTCGGACGTGGCGAGGAATTGCTCGGCTTGCGCCGGCGTTACGGTAAACTCCTTCTGCGGGGCGCAGATGCCGTCCCTCGGGTGCGCGGCGCAGAAGGCGCGGAAGCGGTCGATCTCGACGCGCGCACCGGCCGCCGCCAGGCTGGCAAAACCGCCCGCCGAGAACCCGGATACGCCCAGCCGGGAGAGGTCGAGATGCGGCGCCGTCGCCGGGTCCGTGCTGACGCGCGCGAGTGCGGCGGCCAGGTCGCCCGGACGCTCCCAGAACAAGATCGCCCCGGGGACGGTCATTTTGTCCCGTCCGTTGTTGCCGGGATGATCGACCGCGATCACGACGTAGCCCGCGCGCGCGAGCGCCGTGCCGAACCATGCCATGACGCGCGCGGTCCCGCCGAAGCCGTGCGAGAACAGGATGACCGGATGGCGCGCCTCGTCGGCGAAAGGTGCCGACGGCGCCGCGCTGCCCGGCGTGAACAGCGGATGGCCGGGCGGGCCGATATCGAGCGGTTCCTCCACGGCGCTTGCGGCGGCGGGATACCAGACGGTGATGCGCAGCGCCGCGCTGTGCGTCGCGTCTCGGAGGGCGGCGGACGGCCCGGTTGCGGTGAAGTCGCGCTCCCCGACCTGGGAGGCGGCGGCGCTGCCTGCGGCGAGCATGAAGGCGAGAAGGGCGAGAAGGAGAGGGCGCATTGGCTTAACTTTAATCAAACGATCGGAGCACGCCTAGTTTATCATCGGGTTCGCAGTTCCTGAATGCCGACACCGCTCCGACGCGATGGGGCCGTCGACGGTATGGAGGTCGTCATGAGCGCGTCGCGCCTGTCAGACCACCCCGAGAATGCGGCGGCGGCGGTCCTACGAATGTTTCAGGGCCTGCACGTCTCCCGCGCCGTCTACGTCGCGGCCAAGCTCGCGATTCCCGATCTGCTCGCGGACGGTCCGCGTACGTCCGACGAGTTGGCCGAGCTGACGCAGACGCATCCACCGTCCCTCTATCGCATTCTTCGCCTGCTGGCGGCGCTGCGCGTATTCGATGGGGTCCGGTTAGGCAGCTTCGGCTTGACCCCGCTCGGACAGCAGCTGCGAACCAGCGTTCCCGCATCGGTCCGCAGCTGGACGTTACTGACCGACCCTTTGGGCGGCCTAGCATCCTTTGGCTACATCCTCTAGCGGCGTTTCAGGCTGCGATGTCGGAGCGTACAACGGCATTGGCGGCAAGCGTGTCAGCCCAATACGACTTCCCAGATACGGGCACCGTTGCCGACATAGGAGGCGGGCACGGCATCCTGCTGGCTTCGATCCTCACGGCGCGCCGTGATTTACGCGGGATCCTGTTCGACGCACCGGAGGTCGTGGGGGCGCCGCGACGGTGCTCCGAGCGAGAGGGGTCGCCGATCGGTGCGAGGTAATCGGCGGCAACTTCTTTGCGTCCGTCCCAAGGGCGGCAGACTGCTACATGCTGGCAAACGTGCTGCACGATTGGGACGACGCGCGCTCGGTCACCGTCCTGCGGAACTGTCGCCGTGCGATGCGTGACGGCGGCAGGGTTGCGGTCGTCGAGAGGAGGATTTTCGCCGACCGGGAGCACTCCCTGCCGACGCTGCTGAGCGACATCAACATGCTGATTGTGACGGGCGGGCAGGAAAGGACTGATGACGAGTACGCCCGCCTCTTCTCGGACGCCGGTCTCCGTCTGGCACGCATCGTTTCGGCGTCCGACCCGTACGGGGTATTCGAAGGTGTTGTGGCATAGATCCGCGGGCGCTCACGGGTGGAGCGGCCTCGGCGTATCCCGCACCGTCTGACGAGGCAGATGAATAGGCGGCGGCCCTCATCGGTAGCGCGCTGCCCGCCATGAGAGGTCGCGCTGTTCGGCAATGCGGGGGGTGGCAAGTCCACCTTGGCATGACGGTTGGACACCTCGAATAACCGGCTGATCGGTCGCGTTGAGGTGTGTTGCGGATGACTTTCCGGTCCGGACGGTCTGGCTGGTTATCTGCTCGGCGGGTTGGGTTGTCGTCTCCTCGCCGCGATCACGGGCGCCGGCTGTCCCGTGATCCAGACCAGCCTGCGCTGTTGTAGGCGAGATTGGCCAGCGTGATCTTGGCGGTGGCGCGCAGCAGGCCCATGGGGCGCACCCGCGGCCCATGTAGCGTTCTGGCGGCGCAGACGTGCTCGATGCGGCTGCGCGCCCGGACGCGGATGACGTTGCCGCGAGCGTGTGCGGCGGCATCGGCCGCTCCAGCGCCTTCACGCTGGAACAGCGGCGTGGCCCGCATCGCGCGATCAGCGCCGGTTCGCATTGCTGCGTGCGCGCTATCAGCCCCACTCGCTGGCAGCGTTATCTGGATCGAGCACAGCGCCCAGCTGCTCCCGTCGTGCCGCGCGGCCGGGTGCGGTGAATCGGCGGATGAAGCCTTGCGCGCGGTCGATACCGACATATTCTGGCAGCCAACACCGGCACCGCATCTCCGCCGCCTGGCGCGGCGCACCCTCGGGCGGCCCCTCTTCGACGGCGCTTGATGGTCCAGCGCCCGTCGCGATCGATCTGCCGGGTCCGCGCCTTCGACCACCGTCCGGTGTGCCGCCGTCGCCCACGAGCTGCTTCTCGTCGCGGGTCAGCCGCGGCCGGCGTGCCTCGATCACCGTGGCATCCACAATCTGGCCTGCCATCGCCAGATAGCCGCGCTCGCACAGCATGGCGTCGAACCGCTCGAACGCACGACCGAGCGCACCGACGCGGGTGAGCTGCTCGCGGTAGAGCCAGATGGTTTTCGCGTCGGGTACTGGATCATGTAGCGCGAGGCCGGCGAAGCGCATGAACGAGAGCCGGTCACGCAACTGGTATTCGGTCTGCTCGTCGGACAGCGTGTAGAGCGTCTGCAGCACCAGGAGGCGGAACATCAGCACCGCATCATAGGGCGGCCTGCCGCCTCGGCTGCGATCGGCGCGCGGCAATGCCGCCTCCAGCTCGGCCCGGAACAGCTCGAAGTTGATGACCCCCGCCAGCCGTTCGAGCGGGTCGCCCGCCGCCGACAACGCTCGCAGCCGCTCATCGGTGTCGAAAAAACCCGCCTGACGCCCCATCCCTCGCCCCCGCTTCTGCGGCAGTCAGCGAATCAGATCAGCACGCGTCGGCGCTACCGGTTTTTCGAGGTGTCCGGTTGGCGGAGGTCACGGGGCTGCCGCTGTTTTCGATTGACGTGATCAAATACCGAGCAGGCACATACCGGTCAGACAGCGCGATCACGCGAGACGAATACCAAGAGTTTCATGCTTTATCGGTTCGGTCGACCGGGATTACGTCCGGTTCGGCAAAGGGCAGAAGGGAGGATCGCGACCCGCTTCAGTGCAGATGGCTCCGCATCGCGCTTCTCGGCGTGATCGGCGCGGTCGGCGTTGCCGCCGCCTCCGGGCCGCGACCATCGACAACTCTACCGAAGCAAATCTGACATTCGCCGCCCTGCAAGCCTCCGACCAGACTGTCGCAGGTGCCCCAACCCCTCGGACAACATCTCTGGATCGTTCACCGGCACCGTCGAGCCCAGCGGCTAGATGGGACAAGTCGATCTCGCGGCGTTCGCCGCAGCGTTGTGTCTCCGGACGCAAAAGCCGATCAAGCCGACGATACCGAAACTCACAAGGGTCAAAGTGGACGGCTCGGAAATGGTCTGGGTGAAGGAGCCTTGGAATTCAGTCGGGCCAATCGGAGTATCGAAACCGAAGTCGAACGCCTGCTTGATGCCGGGTAAGGGCGGTGGGGCTTCCAAGAAATTGATCTCCCAGGGCGTCTTCTTGGGATTTTGCAAGCTGACAAAATCCGTGACCTTGCCCGTCTTGATCACTTTTCCATCTTTGTCTGTTGCCGTCCCTGTCCCGGAACTCTTTTCTCCGGTCTCAGTCTTTTCGATATCTACGGAAGCAGTAGCATCAAATTCCTTCCCATTGTCGTCGTGATACTTGCCCTTGATGTCTTCCTTGGGGTCGCCTGTTACGCTTGCATCCCCCGTGATCTCGAAGGGCGTGCCTCCCACCACTCCTGTTCCTAACCAATTCCAGACGCTATGCAACGCATCCAGCTGAGCCGCTGTGGAGAAGCTAAATGGAAACCCAGCAATAGATTGACCCGGGATCGTCGAAAAACTAAATGCCCCGGTGGACGTATTGTAGGAGTAATTGTACCGCACAATGTCGTTTGGATTCCAAGGAATTACGGCTTGGATCAAGATCTGATCCTGTAGCTGCACCTCCATCATCGTTTCAAGCGCAAGATTACCTAGATTGATCTCTCCACCATAGGATTTGTTCGCAAAGGTCAATGTACTAAGGCTGGCAGCCACAATCATTAAGACAGTTACACGGCTTTGCCGGGTGAATACATCTTCATCTGCTCGGCAGGGTAGTGCTGTTTGAGTACCGAAGTGGTTGTCCGTGCTGATCAGCAACGAAGGTGCCTCCCATGTCGAACTCCTTCCATGCTCTTGAGCGTAGTTGTCGCCCTAATCGGCCCTTAACAATCACCGTAATCTGAGCTACTTTCGCTGTCAACCATTATGGGTGACGGCGTTAAGGTCATGGGAAAGATTACGACTGACCTTAAAGGTGATCTCGAGGGCTCGCTCCGTAGCCTAGCGCACGTGCTAGTTCATATCGAACGCCTCGAAATCAGTGCGCGTCGGCCGGAGCCGCCTTCGGGGCGGCGACCTTGCGCAGTAGCGGAACGAGCAGCGTCGCGACGATGAAGGCCAGCATGATTGCGCGGAACGCATCGGCGAAAGCGAGCGTCGAGGCCTCCCGGTAGGCGAGGTGCCAGAGCTGCTGCAACGCCGCCTGGTGCCCGACATCCGGGCCTGTCGGCAGCGCCGCGTAGCGTTGCGTCATGGTCCCGACGAAGCGGTCCATCGCGCCGTTCGCCGGCGTGAGATGCGCGGCGATCATCTGGAAATGGAAATTGGTCTGATCGTTGATGATCGCGGCGCTGACCGCGATGCCAACCGCGCCGCCCAAATTGCGCATCATGTTGAACAGGCCGCTCGCGTATTTCAGCCGCTCCGGCGGCAGGCTGCCAAGGCCCAGATTGACCGCGGGCGCGACCGCGAAGACCTGCGGAAAGCCGCGCAGGATTTGCGGCACGAACAGCTCGCCCGCGCCCCAGTCATGGGTGATGAAGCTGAAGCTGTACATCGCGAGGCCGAAGGAGGCGAGGCCGAACATCATCAGCCAGCGCAGGTCGAACTTGCGCGCGAGCACGATATAGGCTGGCGTGCCGAGCAGCGAGGCGACGCCGGTCGCGAAGATCGCGGTGCCGATCTGCCAGGCGCTGAAGCCGCGGACATAACCGAGGAACAGCGGCGTCAGGTAGATCGTCGTGAACATCCCGATGCCGGTGATGAAGGACAGCAGGCAGCCGAGCGCGAAGTTGCGGTGTCCAAGCGCGCGCAGATCGACGACCGGATTGCGGTAGGTCAGGCTGCGGAGGACGAACAGCACCAGCGAGACGCCGGCGATCCAGGAGCAGGCGCGGATGGTGGAATCGCTGAACCAGTTCCAGCGCGTGCCCTCCTCCAGCACGTATTCGAGAGTGCCGAGCCCCAGAGCCATCAGCGCGATGCCTGGATAATCCGCGCCCTTCAGTAGCGAGAGATCGGGCTTGTCCATCCGCACCAGGATCGGCACCAGGATGGTGATCAGGAGGCCGGGGACGATGTTGATGTAGAACAGCCAGCGCCAGTCGAGCGCATCGGTGATGTAGCCGCCGATCACCGGCCCCAAGGTCGGCGCCATCGAGGCGATCGTGCCGACCACCGCGGCCGAGTACACGCGGCGCGAACCTTGGAAATAGTGGAAGCTCGAGGTGAACACGGTCGGGATCATCGATGCGCCGAGCAGGCCCTGCATGGCGCGGAACAGGATCATGCTCTGGATGTTCCAGGCGATCCCGCACAGCATGGAGGATAGCGTGAATCCGGCCGCCGAGGCGGTGAACAGCCAGCGCGTCGAGAACACGCGGGTGAGCCAGCCGGATAGCGGGATCATGATGATCTCGGCGATCAGGTAGGCGGTCTGCACCCAGCTGATTTCGTCCTGCGCCGCCGACAGCCCGCCGCCGATATCCTGCAAGGAGGAGGCGACGATCTGGATGTCGAGGAGCGCGATGAACATGCCGACGCACATCACGACGAACGGCAGCAGGCTGGGCCGCGTCGGGTCGGCCTCTGCCGTGCTCATTTGGCGCTTCGCGTATCCACGCTCACCGTGGTGGACAGGCCCGGGCGCAGCGCACCGAGTGTCGCGGCCCCGTCGAGCGCGATGCGTACCGGCACGCGCTGGACGATCTTGGTGAAGTTGCCGGTGGCGTTCTCCGCCGGAATGACGCTGAACACCGCGCCGGTGCCCGGCGCCATGCTCAGCACGTGCCCGTGGAGCACGCGGTCGGGCATCGCGTCCACCGCGACGGTCGTGGGCTGGCCGACGCGCATCGCGGCGAGCTGGTTCTCCTTGAAGTTCGCATCCACCCACAGCCCGTGCGACGGGATGACCGACAGCAAGTAGGAACCCGGCGAGACATAGGCGCCGATTTGCGCCGAGCGGTTGCCGACGTAACCGTCGATCGGCGAGTCGATCTCGGTGTAGCCGAGGTTGAGCCGCGCGGTCTGCAAATCCGATATCGCCTGGGCGATCGCGGCGCGGTCCTCCTCCATCCTGGTGTCGAGCACGGCGAGCTGGCGGCGGGCGGCGTCGAGGCCTGCTTCCGACGCTGCCACCGCGGCGTGCGCCGCCTGGTCGGCGGCCAATGTCCTCTGTGCCTCCTGACGGGAGCCGGCGGCGGTGAGCGCGAGCGTCGCGTAGCGCCGCGCGTCCTCGGCGGTGAACGCCGCCTGCGCCGTCTTCGCGCTCAGCTCGGCGGCGGACTGGCTGATCATCGCCTGCTGCAACGCGACCTGGGCGCGCAGGCTGGCGAGGCTCGCGGTACGCGCCGCGACGGTTGCCTCGGCGTGGTCATAGGCCGCCTGCACGTCACGCTTATCGAGCCGCACCAGTGGTTGACCCGCCTTCACGTGCTGGTTGTCGGTGACCAGGATCTCGGCGACGAAACCGCCAATATGGGGGGAGATCGTGGTGACGTTGCCGCCGACATAGGCGTCGTCGGTGCTCTCGATGAAGCGCCCGACCTCCCACCAGCGCTGCCCGTACCAGAAGATGCCGGCGATCAGCAGTGTGGCGAGGGCAGCCGCCGCGATGCTCTTGCGCGCGCGGCGCAACCGCGGCCGGGTGGGAGCAGTCAGCGTATCGCGGGCGAGGACGGAAGCGCTCACGACCGCACCTGCTGCCCGGGCCGGGGCTTGTAGCGCCCGCGGGTGACCTCGTCCGCCGCCGGGCCGGGGGCGGATCGGAAGGCGGGGGTCGCGAGGACCCGTCCGCTGTTGCGGTCGACGAGCACCGGGTCGGCCAGCGCGCCGGTCTCGGCGTCGACGATCACCACGCTCGGCCCCTCGGGCGCGAAATGCTTGTTGCCCCAGGCGAGCAGCGCCCACAGCACGGGGCGGAAGTCGCGCCCGCGCTTGGTTAGTACATACTCGTCGCGCGGCGGACGCTCGCTGTAGCGGCGGCGCTCCAACAGGCCGGACTCGACCAGCGCGTTGAGGCGCCGGGTCAGCATGTTGGGCGCGATGTCGAGGTTCTTCTGGAACTGCTCGAACCGCGTCGAGCCCTGGAAGGCGTCGCGCAGGATCAGGATGCTCCACCACTCGCCGACCCGCTCCAGGCTGCGGGCGATGGGGCATTGCAGGTTGCCGAAGCTCTTGCGTCGCATGGGGTGCCACTCACGGTCACTATCGTGATGCAAGCATCTATGACGCTCGCTTGCATGATGCAAGCGGCCTCACGGATCGTTGTTGGCTCGACGCGGGCTGTCGAGGTGGCCCTCACCCCTCACCTGGCGTCTCCCGCTCTCCCGAGCGGGAGGGCAGGTTAGGCCGCGTCCTCGCGCCGGTCGCGGATTGGCACGTAGGCCAGCCTCGCGTGTTCCTCGCAATAGGGCTTGCCGGGCACGGAATTGCCGTCGCAGAAACGGAATGACTTGGTGCCTGGCTCGCCCAGCGGCCAGCAGCAGGTGATGACCCGCCCATAGGGGCGCGGCGCGACGGCCTGCAGGCGCGGCGCGGCGGCCGTCGGTTGGCGCATCGCCTGCGGCCTTGGCGCGAGCGATCCGGCGAACCGGGGCGCCGCCGCGTACGGCGCCGGACGCGAGGTGCTGGCGAGCGGCGGCAACGTCGGCGCCCGGCCGCGCCGGGCCGGCGGGCGCGGACGCGGACCGTCGGGAGAGGGCCGGATCGGCGATGGCCGCGCGTCGAGGTCGAGTCGGTGCGCCTTGCCGACCACCGCGTTCTTCGACACGCCGAGGCGGCGGCCGATCTCCGCCGTCGAGAGACCCTCGGCCCACAACGCCCGCAACCGTACGATCGTCTCGTCCGTCCACTCCATATTGGGGTTCCTCCCTCGGTCCGTACGCTAGATACGGTATGCGTCCTTGACCGGGAGAAGCAATGGAACAATAGCCCCAGACCCACAAAATGTTGTGGAAAACTTCGGGAGAGAGATACCAGGGGTGGGGCCTGCAACCGCTCTGAATTGCACTACGATCCCGCCAACCCGCTCCGGAGCCTCCCATGCGCATCACCAGGATCGACACGCTGAGCTGCAACGCCGGCTGGCGCGACTTCTGCTTCCTGAAGATCAGCACCGATTCGGGCATCGTCGGCTGGTCGGAGTTCATGGAGTCCTACGGCTCGCAGGGTCTGGGCGAGGTGATCCGGCGCCTCTCGGCGCGGCTGATCGGCGAGGATCCGCGCCCCGTCGAGCGCCACAGCGCGTTCTTCCACGGTGTCACCCGCGCGGCACCCGGCGGAATCAACCAACAGGTGATCGCCGCGATCGAAAACGCGCTGGTCGATCTGAAGGCGAAGGCGCTGGGCGTGCCCGTCTACGAGCTGCTGGGCGGGCCGATCCGCGAGACGCTGCGCCTCTACTGGTCGCATTGCGGCTCGTACCAGGCGATGTACGGAGAGCGCTTCCGCGGATGGACCGGGAGCGCCCCCATCCGCACACTGGCGGACGTAACGGCGCAGGGCGCGGAGGTGGCGCGGCGCGGCTTCAAGGGGCTCAAAACGAACATCATGCGCCTGGGTGGGGAGGCGCCGGGCCTGCACATGCCCGGCTTCAACGCGCCGTTCCTGCCGGGGCGCGGACCGGACCGGCAAGTGACCGAGGACCTGGTCGCGCAGATGGCGGCGTTCCGGGATGGGGCGGGGCCGGGGGTCGGGCTGCACCTCGATCTCAACTTCAACTACCGCACCGAGGGCTATATCCGCATCGCGCAGGCGATGGAGCAGTTCGACCTCGACTGGCTGGAGATCGACCTCTACGACCCGGCGGCGCTGGCGACGATCCGGGGCAGCTCGCGCACCCGCATCGCCTCCTGCGAATCATTGTTCGGCCGGCTGCAGTACCGTCCGTTCCTCGAGCACCAGTCGGTCGATGTCGCGATCATCGACGTGCCGTGGAACGGCATCCTGGAATCGATGAAGATCGCGGCGATGGCGGAAACCTACGAGGTGAACGTCGCGCCGCACAATTTCAACGGCCATCTCGGCTCGCTGATGAGCGCGCATTTCTGCGCCGCGGTGCCCAACTTCCAGGTGATGGAGATCGATGTCGCTGACGTGCCGTGGAAGGACTCGCTGGTCACCCATCCGCCCGTTGATCGAGGCGGGCGAATTGCTGATCCCGACCGGTGCCGGCTGGGGCGCGGAGGTCAACGAGGACGTGGTGCGCGCGCATCCGCCCACGGGTAGGTCGTGGTCGTAGGGCTCACGTGACGATCTGCTCCGCGCGGTAGCCTTGCGCGAACAACACCGCGCGCAGGCTGCCGTGATCGACCCGCGCCTGCGCCTGTTCCGCCAGCACGGGCTTGGCGTGGAAGGCGACCCCGAGCCCGGCGGCGCGCAGCATCGCGAGGTCATTCGCGCCGTCGCCGATCGCGAGTGTCTCGCTCATCGCCAACCTGCGCTCGGCGGCGAGCGCGCGCAGCGTCGTGAGCTTGGCGTCGCGATCGAGGATCGGCTCGGCGACATGCCCGGTCAGCGCCGTTCCGTCGTCGAGGAGTGTGTTCGCGTAATGCGCGTCAAATCCCGCGAGCGCGGCTACGCGGTTGGTGAAGAAGGTGAAGCCGCCCGAGACCAGCACCGTCATCGCCCCGTGCGCGTGCATCGTTTGCACCAGCTCGCGAGCACCGCGGGTGAGCTGCACGCGATGCCAGGTCTTGTCCAGCGCCTCGAGCGAAAGGCCGCGCAGCATCCCGACCCGCTCGCGCAGCGCATCGGCGAAGTCGATCTCCCCGTTCATGCTGCGCCGCGTGATCGCGGCGATCCGCTCCTTGACGCCGGCGAAGTCGGCGAGCTCGTCGAGCGTCTCGCCGGTGACGATGGTGGAATCCATGTCGGCGACGAGGAGGCGCTTGCGCCTGCTCGCGAGCGGTGTGGCAATGGCGTCGGTGCGGGTGCCGGTCAGGAGGGCGGCCACGGCCTGCATGTCCACGGGGCCGGGCATCGGGATGTCGACCGCTTCTCCGGCGGAAAGCGTGTCGGGCGTCCGTCCGCCCACGACGTCGCGGATGCGCTCGATCAGCCCGCCGGCAAACGGCGGCTGGGCGGCGACCAGGGTGAGGACGTACGACATGGCGGCAAACTGGCAGGGGGTATGGGAGCGGACAAGCGCGCCCTGATCGTCTTCGGTCCGACCGCGAGCGGCAAATCGGCGCTGGCGCTGCGGCTCGCGCGGGAGTTCGGCGGGGACGTCATCAACGCGGACTCGATGCAGGTCTACCGCGAGCTGCGCGTGCTGACCGCGCGCCCCACGGCGGAGGACGAAGCGGTCGTGTCGCATCGGCTCTATGGCGTGCGCCCGGCGGCCGAGGCGGCGAGCGTTGCGTGGTGGCGAGAGGCGGCGCTCGCCGCGATGCAGCAGGCGCGGGAGGCCGGGCGGGTTCCGATCCTATGCGGCGGGACCGGGCTCTATCTCTCGGCGCTGACCGAGGGGCTCTCGGACGTGGCCGACCCGGGTGCGGCGGCGCGTGGCGAAGCACGCGCGCTGCTGCGCGAAGTGGGGCCGCAGGCGTTGCACGCGCGGCTCGCCGAGGCCGATCCGGAAACGGCCGCGCGGCTGCATCCGTCCGACGCGCAGCGGATCGCCCGTGCCTGGGAGGTGTGGCGCGGTACGGGGCGGGGGCTCGTAGCTTGGCAGTCCGGCCCCGCTCTCCCCGCCTCTGGCTGGTCCTTCGCGGCCGTGATCCTCGACCCGCCGCGCGCCGAACTGCGCGCGGCGATAGCGGCACGGTTCGAGCGCATGCTCGCCCATGGTGCGATCGAGGAGGTGCGGGCGCTGCTCGCGCTCGACCTCGATCCCGTCCTGCCGGCGATGCGGGCGCATGGCGTGCGGGAGATGGCGGCGTTCCTGCGCGGGGAGATCCCGCTGGAGGAGGCAGCGCGCCGCACGATCCTGGCCACCGGCCAATATGCCAAGCGGCAGGCCACCTGGATGCGTGGCCGCCCTGTATCGGCGGCACGTGCGGTCACGATTGGAATGCAATCGGCACAGGCTACGCAACTTCCGGAAAGTCTGGCGGACGAAATCGGAGGTTTTCTTCGCGCGCTGGGTTGACGCGGTGCAGCATGCCGCTTAATCGTAGCGGCTTCGGCTCTTGAGGCGGGCGAACATGGAACCGGCATCGCAGTCGGGTGCGGAGGTCTTGCTCCGTTGCCTGAAGGATCAGGGCGTCGACGTCGTCTTCGGCTACCCCGGCGGCGCGGTGCTGCCGATCTACGACGCATTGTTCTCGCAGAACGCTATCCGCCACATCCTGGTGCGCCACGAGCAGGGCGCGGTGCACGCCGCCGAGGGCTATGCGCGCTCCACCGGCCAGACCGGCTGCGTGTTGGTGACCTCGGGCCCCGGCGCGACCAACGCCGTCACCGGCCTCGTCGATGCGCTGATGGACTCCATCCCGGTGGTCTGCCTGACCGGCCAGGTGCCGACCCATCTGATCGGCAACGATGCGTTCCAGGAGGCCGACACCACGGGCATCACCCGCCCGGCGACCAAGCACAATTACCTCGTGAAGCGCTCCGAGGACCTCGCCCGAGTGGTGCACGAGGCGTTCTATGTCGCCCGCGCCGGCCGGCCCGGTCCGGTCGTCGTCGACCTGCCGAAGGACATCCTGATCAATCAGGCGCCCTACACGCCGCCCAATTCGGGGCACCCGAGCTATGCGCCGCGGCGCGATCCCGACCCCTCGGCGATCGAGCACGCCATCGCGCTGCTGATGGCGGCGAAGCGGCCGGTGATCTACACCGGCGGCGGCGTCATCAACGCGGGGCCGGAAGCCTCCGCCGCGCTGACGCGCCTCGTCGCCGAGACCGGCTATCCGTGCACCAGCACATTGATGGGCCTCGGCGCGCTGCCCGCCTCCGACCCGCGTTTCCTGGGCATGCTCGGGATGCACGGGACGTACGAGGCGAACCTCGCGATGCATGGAAGCGACGTGCTGCTCGCGATCGGGGCGCGGTTCGACGACCGGGTGACCGGGCGGCTCAACGCGTTCTGCCCGGACGCCAAGATTATCCACGCCGACATCGACCCGTCCTCGATCAACAAGAACGTCGCTGTCGACGTGCCGATCGTCGGCGATGCCGGCCTCGTGCTGAACGCGCTGCTCGCGGCGTGGAAGCCGGAGAACGACCGGCGCGCTCTCGCCGAATGGTGGCGCCAGATCGACGCGTGGCGCGGCAAGCAGTCGCTGCGCTTCACCCAGGACATGTCGCGCGGGGCGATCATCAAGCCGCAGCACGCGATCCGCCGTCTGTATGAGCTCGTGCGCGAGAGCGGGCGGGAGGTGTTCATCACCACCGAGGTCGGCCAGCACCAGATGTGGGCCGCGCAGCATTTCGGCTTCGAGCAGCCGAACCATTGGATGACCTCGGGCGGGCTCGGCACGATGGGCTACGGGCTGCCGGCGGCGATGGGGGTGCAGGTCGCGCATCCCGACGCGCTGGTGATCGACATCGCCGGCGAGGCGTCGATCCTGATGAACATCCAGGAGATGGGCACGCTCGCACAGTACAAGCTGCCGGTGAAGGTGTTCATCCTCAACAACCAGTACATGGGGATGGTGCGCCAGTGGCAGGAGCTGCTGCATGGCGGGCGCTATTCCGAGAGCTACTCCGCCGCGCTGCCCGATTTCGTCAAGCTCGCCCAGGCGTTCCACGCCGAGGGAATGCGCGCCGAGACGGTCGATCAGCTGGACGACGTGATCCGCGCGATGCTGGCGAGCCCGCACGCGGTGATCGCCGACATCGCGGTGGACCCCAAGGAGAACTGCTTCCCGATGATCCCCTCGGGCGCCGCGCATAACGAGATGATCCTGAGCGCCGAGCACGAGGCGGAGGCGAAGGGCATTACCGACGAGGGGCTGGTGCTGGTGTGATGGCACGACCCTCACCCGCCGCTTCGCGGCGACCTCTCCCGGAGGGAGAGGTGACACACGCGTCGACCTCTCCCTCCGGGAGAGGTCGCACGCGCGCAAGCGCGGGCGGGTGAGGGTCGATGCCCGACACCACCCAGCGCACCGCCATCATCTCCGTACTGGTCGACAACGAGTCAGGTGTGCTCGCGCGCGTGATCGGCCTGTTCTCCGGGCGCGGCTACAACATCGACAGCCTGACGGTGGCGTTGGTGGATGACGCGCGCGGGCGCTCGCGCATCAATGTCGTCACGTCGGGCACCGAGATGGTGATCGAGCAGATCAAGGCGCAGCTCGACCGGCTGGTGCCGGTGCACCGCGTCGCCGACCTGACGCGCGAGGGCCCGCACGTCGCGCGCGAGATGGCGCTGATCAAGGTCATCGCCAGCGGCGAGCACCGCGCCGAGGCGCTGCGCCTCGCCGACGCCTTCCGCGCCCGCGTGGTCGACGCCACCACCGGGAGCTTCGTCTTCGAGATGACCGGCGCCACCGACAAGCTCGACGCCTTCCTCGACCTGATGCGCCCGCTCGGGCTCGCCGAGGTGTCGCGCACCGGCGTTGCTGCTATAGCGCGCGGCACGCGGACGATCTGAGGGGAGGAACCGACCATGCGCGTCTATTACGATCGCGATGCCGACGTGAACCTGATCAAGGGCAAGCGCGTGGCGATCATCGGCTATGGCAGCCAGGGGCACGCCCACGCCAACAACCTCAAGGACAGCGGCGTGAAGGAACTCGCGGTCGGGTTGCGGCCGGGCTCCGCGGGTGTCGCCAAGGCGGAGGCGGCGGGGCTCAAGGTGATGGACCCGGCCGAGTGCGCCAAGTGGGCCGACGTCGTCATGGTGCTGACGCCCGACGAGGGGCAGGGCGACCTCTATCGCGAGAAGCTTGGCCCCAACATGAAGGAGGGTGCCGCGCTCGCTTTCGCGCATGGGCTGAACGTGCACTTCAACCTGCTCGATCCGCGCCCCGACATCGACGTGTTCATGATCGCGCCCAAGGGTCCCGGCCATACCGTGCGCAGCGAGTATCAGCGCGGCGGCGGCGTGCCGTGCCTGGTCGCGGTGGCGCAGGACGCGTCGGGCAACGCGCTGGAGATCGCGCTATCCTATGCCTCGGCGATCGGCGGCGGGCGCGCCGGCATCATCGAGACCACCTTCAAGGAGGAGTGCGAGACCGATCTGTTCGGCGAGCAGGTGGTGCTGTGCGGCGGCCTCGTGGAGCTGATCAAGGGCGGCTACGAGACCTTAGTAGAGGCCGGCTACGCGCCGGAGATGGCATATTTCGAGTGCCTGCACGAGGTGAAGCTGATCGTCGACCTGATCTACGAGGGCGGCATCGCCAACATGAACTACTCGATCAGCAACACCGCCGAATACGGCGAGTATGTCTCCGGCCCGCGGATCGTGAGCGCGGACGTGAAGGCGGAGATGAGGCGGGTGCTGGCCGACATCCAGTCCGGCCGCTTCGCGCGCGACTGGATGCTGGAGAACAAGGTCAACCAGTCGAGCTTCAAGGCGATGCGCCGGCGGCTATCCGAGCATCCGATCGAACAGGTCGGCGAGAAGCTGCGCGCGATGATGCCGTGGATCTCCAAGAACGCGCTGGTCGACAAGTCGCGCAACTGAGGCGGGCGTCGGAAGCGTCCGCGATCACCTCTCCCGCATCGCGGGAGAGGTCGGCCTCGCGCAGCGAGCCGGGTGAGGGTCGCGCTGGTCGCGATTCCCCCTCACCCTGCCTCTCCCCCGCGATGCGGGGGGAGAGGGGAAGAAGAGGCGCCGGCTGCTCCTCCTCGCCGCCGGCCTGTTGGCGCCGTCGCTTCTGTTCCTGCTGGCGTTCACCTACTGGCCGCTGCTCGACGTGCTGGAAGGCTCGCTCGGAACGGGGGGTAACTATGCGCGGCTGTTCGCCGATGCGCATTTCACCCAGGCGGTCGTCAACAACGTCGTCTACGCGGTCGGCACGATCGTGCCGTCCGTGGTACTGGCGCTGCTCTTCGCCGTGGTGCTGAGCGAGACGACCCGCGTCACGCTCGCCTTGCGCGCGCTGTTCGTGCTGCCGCTGATGATCCCGCTGGTCGGCGCGGCGGCGCTTTTCAGCTTCGTCCTGCTGCCGGGCGAGGGGCTGCTCGACACCTATCTCGCCCCGCTCGGGCTCGGCATGACCAACTGGCTGGGCAATCCGTCGCTCACCCTGCCGTCGGTCATCGCGATCACGGTGTGGAAGGACACCGGCTACTACATGCTGTTCTTCCTCGCCGGTCTCGCCGCCGTGCCGGCGGATTTGATGGACGCGGCGCGGATCGACGGCGCGCGCACATGGGCGCGATTTCGCCATGTCACGGTGCCGATGCTCGGCCCGACGTTCGGCTTCGTGCTGCCGATCGCGATGGTGAACGCGCTGACGCAGATCGACCACGTGGTGACGATGACGCAGGGCGGTCCGTCGGACGCGACCAACCTCGTGCTCTACTACATCTACCAGCAGGCCGAGCAGAATCATGATCGCGGCCTCGCCGCCGCCGCGACGGTGCTGAGCGTGGCGGTGCTGATGATCCTGGCCGCGGGCTCGCTGCGGGCGACGGACCGGGGGCTGCACCATGCGTCATGAGCGCGGCCCGCGCGTGCTCGGGCTTATCCTGGTCGGCGCGGCGGCGCTGCTCTGGGCGGTGCCGTTCCTGTGGATGGCCGTCGCCTCCTTTCGCCCCGGCCTGCCCACGGATGTCGCGACGCTCTGGCTGCGCCCGCCGCTCGGGCTCGCCAACTACGCCGAGGCATGGAGCAGCGGCGACTTCGCGACCTGGTACATCAATACCGCGTTGGTCTGCGGCGGCATCCTCGCGGTGCAGGTCGTCGGGGCGACGATGGCGGGCTACGCCTTCGCGCGCCTGCGTTTCCCGGGGCGGGAGGCACTGTTCGCCGCCTTCCTCCTCCAGCTCCTGCTGGTCCCGACATTGCTGATCGCGCCCAATCTGCGCACCATCGTCGGGCTCGGCCTGTATGACCGGCTGCCCGGAATCATGGCGCCCTATTTCGCCTCCGCCTTTGGCACGTTCCTGATGCGCCAGGCTTTCCGTGCCATTCCGCGCGACTACGAGGAAGCGGCGATGCTCGACGGCGCCGGGCCGCTCGCGCTGATCCGCCACGTGCTGGTGCCGCTCGCGCGCCCGAGCCTGACCGCGTTCGCCATCGTGTCCGTGACGTTTCACTGGAACGAGTTCCTCTGGCCGCTGATGGCGGTCTCCTCGCCCGACAAGCAGGTGCTGACGGTTGGTCTCGCCTCTTTCGCGTCAGGCACCGAGGCGGGCGGCGAGTGGGGCGTGGTCGCGGCAGGCACGGTCCTTGTTGCGGCGCCGCTGCTGATCGCCTTCCTTGCCTTCCAGCGCCGTTTCGCTTCCTCCTTCGTGTTCTCGGGAATTAAGGGGTAGGCCTGTCCGTTGTCATTGCGAGGAGCGGAGCGACGAAGCAATCTCCCGCCTACGTGTGCGGGGGATTGCTTCACCCCGCTGCGCGGGGTTCGCAATGACACTGAAGAATAGGGAGACGGACATGCAGATCACCCGCCGCGCGGCATTGGGCGCCGCCGCCGCAGCCTCCGCCGTCGGGCTCGCCCGGCGCGCCGCCGCCGCACCGGTTGCGATCGAGATGTTCTTCCCCGTCCCGGTGCAAGGGAAGCTCGCGGTCGAGATGCAGCGGCTGATCAAGCAGTTCAACGGCCAGCAGCAGGACGTGACGGTCACCCCCGTCTATACCGGCAGCTATGACGACACCAACGTGAAGACGCGCGCCGCGATCGCCGCCGGCAAGCCGCCCGGCTGCGCGATCATGTCGGCCAATTTCGTCCGTGAATATGTGATCGACGGGGCGGCGATCCCGCTCGATGCGCTGATCGCGCGCGACAAGCAGACGCCCACGACCTTCATGAACCAATTCTGGCCGGCGTTGGCGCTGAACGCGACCGACCAGGGACACGTCTATGGCGTGCCGTTCCAGAACTCGACCCCGCTGCTCTACTACAGCGTGAAGGCGTTCGAGCAGGCCGGACTCGATCCCGCGCGTCCGCCGGCGACCTGGCCGGAATGGGTCGACGCGGCGCGCAAGATCGCAAAGCCCGACGGCAGCCGCACCGGGATCGTCTGGCCGAACAGCTACGACTATTGCGCCTGGCTGTTCTCGACGCTCGCGATGTCGAACGGCGGGCAGTACTACAACACCGACTATGGCGGCGAGGTCTACTACACCGAGCCATCTACCGTGGCCGCGCTGCAATTCATCGACGACCTCGTGCACAAGCACAAGGTGATGCCGCCGGGCGTGCTGGATGCGAACGGCTGCACCTCGGCGCTCTTCTCCGGCCGGGCGGGAATGATGCTGCTCTCGACCGGCGCGCTCAGCTACGTTCAGGAGGGGATGAAGCAGCCCTTCAAGGTCGCCTACGTGCCGCGCAACGTGCTGAACGCGGCACCCGTCGGCGGTGGCAGCCTGATCATCCCGACCGGCAATTCGCCCGAGCGCCAGCACGCGGCGTGGACCTTGATCAAGTGGCTGACGAGCCCGGAGATCGCCGGGAGCTGGGCGCGCTTCACCGGCTATTTCGCGCCGAATCGCGCCGCCTACGATTTGCCGGCGATGAAGGAATACCTCAGCGAAGACTCCGGCCGCCGCGGTCGCGCTTGCGCAACTGAATGAGGCGGGGCGCGGCTGGTTTGCCACTTACAAGACGGTGGCGGTGCGCAAGGCGATGGAGGATCAGGTGCAGGCGGTGCTGAACGGGCGGACCAAGCCGGAGGCGGGCGCGGCGCAGGCGCAGAAGGATGCCGACGCGCTGATGCGCCCGTACCTGGAGCGCACAGCGCTCAAGCTGCCGGCGTGAACGCGCGATGCTGATCGCCTCGCCTTCCAAATCTGACGGCTGGTTTGAGTCGGCGATTTAGGAAGCCTTTCATCATGCGAAAGCTCGCGCTCGCCTTCTTTATCGTTGTCGCGTTCCCGGCGGTTTCAGCGGCCGCCGCAAACCTTCAAATTTTCGAGGAGACTATTGCATTCCTGTCCCGGTCGCTGAACAAGTTGTATGATTCCGCCGCCGAGCTTCGTGTGATGGGTGGTGCCGCCAAAGAAGAGGCACTTGCGCAAGCCAGGTCCAGGCTGTTCGCCCTCAATGAGACGTTCGCGGCGGCGCGACAACAGGCGACCGAGTTGGAGCGGGAGGTCATCAATCGAGAAATGGCGGGAAAGAGCCGACCGCGCCAGCGACGTTGTGGAGGCCTACAAGAAGGAGCAGGAGTTGCAGAGACTCGAGATCGAATTCGGCGAACTCAAGGACGAGCTGTGTGGTCCTCGCGACCTGTATCGTTTCAGTGGCGGCTGTGTATCCCCGGCGCCTGTCAGACCCTATGGGGAGCCCATACCCGACAGATAGGATTGGCTGGATCGAGACGCCCAATGTACAACGATCTGTCCGAGAAGGCCCGCGCCGCGAATAATCTCGCTGCACGGCCTTGTGCGCCGCAGCGCCCGCGCGAGCGCGCCATGCTGATCGCCCAGCTCACCGATTTGCATGTGCGTCCGCGCGGCACGGCCTCGAGCCGCGTCGTCGAGACCAACATGCTGACCGAGCGCGCGGTGCGCGCGGTGGCGACGCGCCGGCCGCTGCCCGATGTCGTGCTGCTGACGGGGGACCTGACGGAGCGCGGGCATCCCGACGAATACAAGGTGCTGCTCGGCATCCTGGGACGCCATCTGCGGGTGCCGGTGTTCGCGGTGCCGGGCAATCACGACCGGCGCGAGACGATGGCGGCGCATTTCCCGCATCTGCGCCAGGAGGACGGGTTCATCCAGTACGCCCTGGAGGACTACCCGGTGCGCATCGTCATGCTCGATACCCATGTGCCCGGCGCGCCGCATGGGGAGTTGTGCGAGCGGCGGATGGGCTGGCTGGATCGCACGCTATCGGCGGTGCCCGACAAGCCGACACTGATCGCGATGCACCACCCGCCGTTCCTTTGCGGCATCGTGCACATGGACCGCATGGCGCTTTCGGGGCGCGAGGCGTTCGCCGCGCTGATCGCGCGCCACAAGCAGGTGAAGCGCATCATCTGCGGTCACGACCATCGGCCGGTGACGGCGCAGGTCGCGCACGCGATCGCCTCGATGGCGCCCTCGGTCGCGCATCAGGTGGAGCTCGATCTGCGCCCCGATGCACCGTCAGCCTTTGTGCTGGAGCCGCCGGCCTATCAGCTGCATCACTGGTCGAAAGAGCACGGCTTCGTCACGCATACCGCGTATGTGGAGGATTATCCGGGCCCGTTCCCGTTCCTCGATCATCCGGAATAGGGGGCGGCGCTACCCCCCGATCGGCACGTGCTCGATCCTCGACAGCGGCGGCAGCTGCGCGGCTGTCCAGCCGCCGCCCAGCGCCTCGATCAATGTTGCGCTGGCGACGAAGCGGTTCTGCAGGACCGTGAGCGCCGCCTGTTGCACCGTGAGCAGCTGCTCCTGCTCGGTGATGACGCTGGTGTAGGCGACGGTGCCGGCGCGGTATTCGTTGAGCGTTACGTCCACCGCGCGCTGTGCGTCGGCGACGGCGGCCGCCTGGCCGACCGCCTGCTGGGCGAGGATGCGTTGGGCGGCAAGCTCGTCCTCCACTTGCTGGAACGCCGAGAGCACGGTCTGGCGATAGGTCGCGACCGACTGGTCGTAGGTGGCGCGCGCCGCCGACACCGCCGCCGTGCGCGCACCTCCCTCGAAGATAGGCTCGCTTGCCGCCGCGCCGAGTGACCAGATGCGGTCGGCTGCACCGAGGAACTGGCCGAACGGGTTGCCGACAAAGCCGCCGAGGGCGGAGAGCGAGATCGTCGGATAGTAGGCGGCGACGGCGACGCCGATCTGCGCGTTTTCCTGCTGCATCGCGCGCTCGGCGGCGGCGATATCCGGACGGCGCTGCAGCAAGGTCGCGGGCAGCGAGGGCGGAATGACCGGCACGTCCCGCGGCAGCGGCGAGAACGGGATGCTGAGCTCGGCGGGCGGGCGGCCGATGAGCATGGCGATCGCATGCTCGAACTGCGCGCGCAGCACGCCGACGCCGGCGAGCTGGGCGACCACCGCCTGCAGCTGGGCCTGCGCGGTGACCACGTCACCGCGCGAGATGGTGCCGGCGTTGTACTGGTTGACGGTGATCTGCAAGGCGCGCCGGAAGGCGGCCTCGGTCTGCTGCAGCAATGCCTGCAAGGAATCCTCGGCGCGCAGGTCGAAATAGTCGATCGCGAGCGTCGCCTGTGCCGACAGCCGGGCATTGGCGATGTCGGCCGCGCTGAGCTGCGCCCCCGCGGCTTGGCTCTCCACCTCGCGGCGGATGCGGCCCCAGACGTCGAGCGTCCAATCGACTGTGCCCTCAAGTGATCCTGTCGTCGAACCGTGTTTGCTGCCGATGCCGGAGCTGCCCAGCCCGCTGCCGCTGGCGCTGCCATTGGCACCGAGGCGGGTGACGCCGGCGTTGACCCCGACGGTGGGAAAGAGGCCCGCGCGTGCCTCCGCCGTGAGCGCGACGGCGTTGCGGTACTCGGCCTCGAACTCCTTGATCGCCTGGTTGCTGACGTTGACCTGCCGCTCGAGCCAGTCGAGCAGCGGGTCGTGGTAGATCGACCACCACGGTCCGCGATCGACCGCGTCCTGCGGCGTCGCGAGCTGCCAGCCCTTCAGCTCCCCGCCTTTCAGCTCCTTGTAGGTCGCCGGCATCGGCGCGCTGGCGCGCTGGTAGTCTGGCCCGACCGTGCAGGCCGCGCAGCCGAGCGCAAAAGCGAGGACGGCGAGGCGACGCATCATTCCGCCGGCTCCGGCGCGGCGCGCGGCGGCAGGACCGTGTGGCGCAGGCGCAGAGCGAAGCCGCGGAAGCGATCCATGTAGAGATAGAGAACGGGCGTTGTGTAGAGCGTCAGCACCTGGCTCACCATCAGGCCGCCGACGATCGCGATGCCGAGCGGACGGCGCAGCTCCCCACCGTCGCCGAAGCTGAGGGCGAGCGGCAGCGCGCCGAGCATCGCCGCGGCGGTCGTCATCGTGATCGGGCGGAAACGGCGCAGGCAGGCGTCGAAGATCGCATCGTGCGGCGAAAGCCCACGCTCGCGCTGCGCCTGGAGCGCGAAGTCGATCATCATGATGGCGTTCTTCTTGACGATGCCGATCAGCAGGATGAGGCCGATCAGCGCGATGATGCTGAACTCCTGGCCAAACAGCATGAGCGCGAGCACGGCGCCGACGCCGGCGGACGGGAGCGTGGAGAGAATCGTGATCGGGTGGATCAGGCTTTCATAGAGGATGCCGAGCACGACGTAGACGGCGATAAGGGCGGCGGCGATCAGCAACGGCTCCGTCGCCAGCGACGCCTGGAACGTCGCCGCGGTGCCGGCGAAGCTGCCGCGCACGCTCGTGGGTATCCGAATCGAGGCGGAGGCCTGCTCGATCGCCGTCACCGCGTCGCTGAGCGACTTGCCCGGCGCGAGATTGAAGGAGATCGTCCCGGCGACAAAGTCGCCCTGGTGATTGACCGCGAGCGGCGTGTTGCCGGGCGCATAATGCGTGAAGGCCGAGAGCGGAATCATCGTCTCCACCCCGGTGCTGACCGCGGCGCCGGCGGAGGCCGAGGTCTTGCCGGTGGCGGCGATCGCGTTCGTCGCCGCGTTCCGCACGGCGGCCGCACCGGCCGCGGCCGCGGCACTTGCGCTGGCTGCGGCGGTTGATTGGTGGGCGGCAGTCGTGGTTGCGGGAGTCGTGGTTGCGGGAGTCGCGATTGCAGGAGTAGTGGTTGCAGGACGGGCAGCAGGCGCGGCGGCGGCGGTGTTGGTGCTCTGCGTGCCGCTCGCGCTGCCGCCGGCGGTGCTGACATAGATGTCCTTCAGCGTGTCGGGGCTTTGCCAGTAGCGCGGCTCGATCTCCATGATGACGTGGTACTGGTTCTGCGCGCTGTAGATGGTGGAGACCTGGCGCTGGCCGAATGCGTCGTAGAGCGTGTTGTCGACCTGCGCCATGTTCAGGCCGAGACGGGTCGCCGTGTCGCGGTCCACGGTGAGGTCGGTTTCCAGCCCCTTTTGCTGAAGGTCGGAGCTCACGTCGCGCAGCACCGGGCTTTTCTGCATCGCCGCGACCAGCTTCGGCGTCCATTGGTAGAGCGTCGCGGTGTCGTCCGATTGCAGCGTGTACTGGTAGGTCGCGTTGCTCTGGCGGCCGCCGACCCGGATATCCTGCACGGGCGTCAGATAGAGCTGGGCCCCGGGAACGTGCGCGAGCGCGCGGCGCAGGCGCCCCATCACCTGCTCCACTCCCGGGCGTTGTCCCAGTGGCTTGAGCGCGATGAAGACCGAGGCGGTGTTGGCCTGCCCGCCGGCGCCGCCGCTGCCTTGGCCGGTGAAGCCGACGACGCTCTGCACGGCTGGGTCGTGCTGCACGATCGCCGACATCTGCGAGAGCTTCGTCTCCATCGCCTGGAAGGAGATGTCCTGGTCGGCCTGCATCCGGCCGATCAATCGGCCGGTGTCCTCGGTCGGGAAGAAGCCCTTCGGGATCACGACGAAAAGGAAGACGTTGATCGCGAGCGTCGCGGCGAGGATCACCATCACAAGGGCGGCGTTGCCGAGCGCCCAGGCGAGCGTGCGCCGATAGAAGCCGAGCACGCGGTCGAACAATCCGGGCTTCGCGGATGCGTTGCCTTGGTTGGGGCGGAGCAGCAGGGCCGCCATCATCGGCACGGTGGTCAGCGAGATCACCATCGAGATCAGGATCGCCATGGACAGCGTGACCGCGAATTCGCGGAACAGCCGCCCGACGATGCCCCCCATCAGCAGAATCGGAATGAACACCGCGATCAGCGAGAGGCTGATCGTCACGACGGTGAAGCCGACCTCCTTCGCGCCCAGCAGCGCGGCCTGTCGCCGCGGCATCCCAGCTTCGATATGGCGGGCGATGTTCTCCAGCACGACGATCGCGTCATCCACGACGAAGCCGGTGGAAACCGTGAGCGCCATCAGCGACAGGTTGTCGAGGCTGTAGCCCAGCAGGAACATCGCCCCGAAAGTGCCCAGGATGGAGACCGGCACCGCGATCGCCGGGATGACCGTCGCCCGCAGGCTGCGCAGGAACAGGAACACGACGAGCGTGACGAGGCCCACGGCGATCAGCAGCGTGCGCTGGGTGTCGTAGAGCGAGGCGCGGATCGTCGGCGTGCGGTCCGACGCGACCATGAGGTCGATGTCGCGCGGCATCGCGGCCAGCAGCTCCGGCAGCGCCGCCTTCACCGAATTGACCGTGCTGATGATGTTGGCGCCCGGCTGGCGGAACAGGATCACCAGCACCGCGGGATTGCCGTTGGCGAGGCCGGCGTTGCGCAAATTCTCCACCGAATCCGTCACGCTCGCGATGTCTGACAGGCGCACCGCGTTGTTGTTGCGGTAGGCGACGATCAGCGGCATGTAGTCGGCGGCCTTGGTCGCCTGGTCGTTGGTGTATAGCTGGTAGTGCCTGTCGCCCTGCTCGATCGCGCCCTTCGGGCTGTTGGCGTTGGCCGAGGCGAGGGCGGCGCGCACATCCTCCAGCCCGATCCCGTATTTGAACAGCGCCTGGGGGTTGAGATCGACGCGCACGGCGGGAAGCGCCGCCCCGCCGATGATGACCTGGCCGATCCCGCTGATCTGCGACAGGCGCTGTTCGAGAACATTGGTCGCCGCGTCGTAGATCTGCCCGCGCGTCAGAGTCTTCGAGGTGAGCCCCAGGATCAGCACCGGCGCGTCCGCCGGGTTGACCTTGCGGTAGGTGGGATTGCTGCGCAGCGCGGTCGGCAGATCGGCGCGCGCGGCGTTGATCGCCGCCTCCACATCACGCGCCGCGCCGTTGATGTCGCGGTCGAGGCCGAATTGCAGGACGATGCGCGCCTGGCCGACCGAGCTGGTCGAGGTCATCTCCGTCACGTCGGCGATCTGGCCGAGATGGCGTTCGAGCGGACTCGCGACGCTGGTGGCGACCGTCTCGGGGCTCGCGCCGGGAAGCGACGCCTGCACAGAGATCGTCGGAAAATCGACCTGCGGCAACGGCGAGACCGGCAGCTCCATGTAGGCGAAGACGCCCGCGAGCGCGATGCCGATGGTGAGCAGCGTGGTCGCGATCGGGCGGGTGATGAAGAGAGCGGAGATGTTCACAACGGCGCCTGGTCGCCCGCAATCTTGTTCGGCCCGTGCCCGGCAAGACGCACGGCGAGGCGGTCGAAATAGAGATAGATGACCGGCGTGGTGAACAGCGTGAGGAGCTGGCTGAGCAGCAGCCCGCCGACGATCGCCACACCGAGCGGTCGGCGCAGCTCCGATCCGGTGCCCGAGCCCAGCATCAGCGGCAGCGCGCCCAGGAGCGCGGCCATTGTCGTCATCAGGATCGGGCGGAAGCGCAGCAAGGCGGCCTGATGGATCGCCGCGCGTGGCGGCTTGCCCTCCACCCGCTCCGCCTCGAGGGCGAAGTCGATCATCATGATCGCGTTCTTCTTCACGATGCCGATCAGCAGGATGATGCCGATGATGGAGATGATGTCGATCTGATCGCCGGCGATGAACAGCGCGATCAGCGCGCCGAGCCCCGCCGAGGGCAAGGTGGAGAGGATCGTGATTGGGTGGATGAAGCTCTCATAGAGCACGCCCAGCACGATGTAGACGGTGACGATCGCTGCGAGCACGAGCATGAGCTCGTTCGACAGCGACGATTCCAGCGCCGCCGCGGAGCCCTGGAACGCGGTGATGAAGCTCTGCGGCAGGCCGATGTCCTTCTCGGCCTTCCGGATGTCCGCGACGGCGGCGCCGAGCGAGGCGTCGGGCGCCGTGTTGAAGGAGATCGTCGTCGCCGGGAACTGACCAAGATGGGAGATCATCAGCGGCCCCGGCTTCTGCTCCACGGTGACGATGGCCGAAAGCGGCACCTGCCCGCCGGCAGCGGAGGAAGAGGGCAAGTACACCGCGTTCAGGCTGGCGAGCGATTTCTGCAGATCGGGCGCCGCCTCCATGATGACGCGGTACTGGTTGGATTGCGTGTAGATCGTCGAGATGATGCGCTGGCCAAACAGGTCATAGAGCGCGTTGTCCACGGTCGCCGGCGTGATGCCGAAGCGTGCGGCGCTAGCGCGGTCGATCACGAGATTGATCGTGAGGCCCTGGGCGGCAAGGTCGCTCGACACGTCGGCGAGGTCGGGGGACTGGCGCAAGCGATCGAGCAGCTTGGGCACCCAGGTCTGAAACTCCGCGCTGTTCGGGTCCTCCAGCACGAACTGGTACTGTGTCGGGCTGACCGCCGACTCGAGGGTGAGGTCCTGTACGGGTTGCAGCGTCAGGCTTATGCCGGCGACCTTCGCCGCGTCGTGCTGCAAGCGGCGGGCGATCTCGGTTGCGTTGTCGCTACGGTCGTCCTTCGGCTTGAGGTTGATGAGGAAGCGGCCGGTGTTCAGCGTCATGTTCTGCCCGTCTACCCCAATGAACGAGCTGAGGCTGACGACGTCGGGGTTCTTGAGGATGATGTCGGCGAGCGTCTGCTGGCTTTGTGCCATTGAGGCGAATGATGTCGTCTGGGACGCGACGGAGATGCCCTGGATGACGCCGGTGTCCTGCACCGGGAAGAAGCCCTTGGGCACGATCATGTAGAGCCAGCCGGTCAGCCCCAGAGTGACCAGGGCGACCGCGAGCGTGATCGGCTGGTGGTCGAGCACGACCTCCAGCGCACGGTCGTAGCGGGCGATGATCCAGTTGAAGCCGCGCTCCGCGGCAAGATCGAAGCGGCTGCGCGATTCCTCAGGGCGATGGCGCAGCAGGCGCGCGCACATCATCGGCACCAAGGTCAGCGAGACGATCGCGGAAATGATGATGGTGATGGAGAGCGTGATGGCGAATTCGTGGAACAGCCGGCCGACCACGTCGCCCATGAACAGCAGCGGGATCAGCACCGCGATCAGCGAGACGGTCAGCGAGATGATGGTGAAGCCGATCTGCTGGGAGCCCGTCAGCGCGGCGGCGAGCGGGGTCTCGCCTGCCTCCACGTAGCGCGAGATGTTCTCGATCATGACGATGGCGTCGTCGACCACGAAGCCGGTCGAGATGGTCAGCGCCATCAGCGAAAGATTGTCGAGGCTGAAGCCGAGCAGGTACATCAGCGCGAGCGTGCCGACGAGGGAGAGCGGCACCGACAGGCTGGGGATGATCGTCGCCGGGATGTTGCGCAGGAAGACGAAGATCACCATCACGACCAGCGCGACGGCCAGCAGCAGCTCGAACTCCACGTCCGACACCGAGGCGCGGATCGTGGTGGTGCGGTCGGTGAGCACGCCCACGGTGACGGCAGGCGGCAGGCTCGCGGTGAGCTGCGGCAGCAGCTTCTTGATGTTGTTCACCACCGCGATGACGTTGGCGCCCGGCTGGCGCTGGATGTTGAGGATGACGGCGGGCGTGCGGTTCGCCCAGGCGGCGAGCCTGTCGTTCTCCGCCCCCTCGATCACCGAGGCGACGTCCTTGAGGCGCACCGGCGCGCCGTTCTTGTAGGCGACGACGAGATCGGCATAGCCTTGCGCGCTATTGATCTGGTCGTTGTCGTTGATCGTGGAATCCTGCGCCGGGCCGTCAAAATTGCCCTTGGGATTGTTGACGTTGGCGTTGCCCAGCGTGGTTCGCAGATCGTCGATGTTGATGCCGTAGGCGGCGAGCGCGCGTGGGTTGACCTGGATGCGCACCGCCGGACGCTCCCCGCCGCTGATGCTGACGAGCCCGACACCCGGCTGCTGGGAGAGCTTCTGGGCGAGGCGCGTCTCCGCGAGATCCTCGATCTGGGTGAGCGGCAGGGTCTTGGAGGTGAGCGCCAGGGTGAGGATGGGCGCGTCGGCGGGATTGACCTTGGCGTAGACCGGCGGCGCCGGCAGGCCAGCGGGCAAGAGGTTGCTCGCGGCGTTGATCGCCGCCTGCACCTCCTGCTCGGCGACGTCGAGGCTAAGGCTGAGGTCGAATTGCAGGGTGATGACCGAGGCGCCGGCGGAGCTTTGCGAGAACATCTGCGCGAGGCCGGGCATCTGGCCGAGCTGCACCTCGAGCGGCGAGGTGACGGAGGAGGTGACGACCTCCGGGCTCGCGCCCGGATAAAATGTGGAGATCTGGATCGTCGGATAATCGACCTCCGGCAGCGCGGAGATCGGCAGGAACAGGTACGCGGCGGCGCCGACAAGCAGGATCGCCGCCATCAGCAGCGCGGTGCCGATTGGGCGGAGGATGAAGATGCGCGATGGGCTCACGGCGTGGGCTGGCCGGACGCGGGCGGTGAACCACCGGCGGGCGCCGGTGCGGCTGTGGGTGCGGGTGGCGGCGGCGCCGGGGTCGCCGGACCGTTGGTGGGCGGCGGCGTGGGTGCGGCGCTGCGTTGGCCGTTACGCTGGTTGCGGCCGCCGCTGGGCTGAGCCGGCGCCTGACCGGAGGCCGCCGCTTCGGCCTGGGCGGGCGAGACGACGCTGACCGTCATGCCGTCGCGCAGTCGATCGAGCCCGTCGGTCACGACTTTCTCCCCCGGGTTGAGACCGGAGATGACCTGCTGGAACTGCCCGTCCACCGGGCCGAGCTTCACCGGGCGCACGCTGACCTTGTTGTCGGCGCCGATGACGTACACGTAGCTGCCCGGTGCGCCGAGCTGCACCGCCGGCACCGGCACGCGCACGACGTCCGTCAGCGTGTTCACCAGCAGATGCGCGTTGACGAACTGGTTGGGAAACAGCTCCGTCTTCGCGTTGGGAAGCAGCGCGCGCATCTTCACGGTGCCGGTCGTGGTGTCGACCTGGTTGTCGATGGTGGAGAGCGCGCCGGTGTCGATCAAAGTCGTGTTGGCGCGATCGTACGCCTGCACCGGAAGCTGCGCGCCGGCGGCCACGCGCTGGGTGATCGCGGGCAGGTTGTCCTCGGGGACCGAGAACACAACGGAGATCGGCTCGATCTGGGTGATGACAACGATGCCGTTCGTGTCGGATGGCGTCACGTAGTTGCCGGCATCGACCTGGCGCAACCCAACCCGCCCGTCGATCGGGGAGACGATGTGGGCATAGGTGATGTTAAGCTGATCCGTTGCGACTGTGCCCTGATCGGCCTGTACCGTGCCCTCGTATTGCTGCACGAGATATTTCTGGTCCGAGACCTGCTGCTTGGAGATCGAATCCTGCCGGCCCAGCGTCGCGTAGCGCTGCAGATCGGCTTTTGCCTGAGCGAGCAACCCCTCGTCATGGGCAAGCTGGCCCTGCGCCTGCTTGAGCGCCGCCTGGTACGGCCGGTCGTCGATCTGGGCGAGGAAGTCGCCCTTCTTGACCATTTGGCCTTCCTGGAAGGCGACCTGCAGGAGCTGGCCGCCGATCTGCGTGCGGACGGTGACGGAGTTGAGTGGGGTGACGGTACCCAGCTCGTTGAGGATGATGCGAATATCGCCGGTCGCGATGGTGGCGGCGCCGACCGGCTGGGGGGCGTTCGCGGCGCTGCGGCTCGCGGACGGTGTCGGATGGTGGCCGACGAAGAGCCAGAGGCCGAGCGCGACGAGGGCGAGGATCACCAGCACGATGAGCCATGCCCGGCGCGAGCGTTGTCGCGGAGCGTGGGTTATCGGGGGCGGAGCGACGACATCGGGAGTTGGGGCGACGCGCTCATCCATGCGAGGCGGGACCGGTCATGGCGAATGCCTATAAGGACCAGAACTTGGCGGCATCAACCCTATTCGGACGCATGGTTACAGGAAGCCGCCGAGCGTAACCTTTCGTGACATCACGCGGCGCCGCTCGGCGATGACGGCGAGGCGATATGACGCGGCGCCCAGGCGGCGCAGCATCACCGGGAGCGTCGGCTGCCGCGGGACTTCTCCGCCATGCAGCAGGCATAGCCACGCCGACCATTCTTGCTCGGAGAGCAACAGCACACGCCTGCGTTCATCTTCGCTGAGAGCGGCTCGATCACCGATGCGATCGAACAGCCGGAGCTGCTCGCGCGCGATAGCGTGGCTTGTGAGCATGGCGCGTTCCCGTCGGTTGCGTGCGGGGGAGCGTCGGGAGCGCGGGCGGCGGGAATGGGCGCCATCGGCGGCGTTTTCGTGGCGCAGTGCAACGCAGTGTTGTGGGGCCGGCATCACGGCGGCCTTCGGGAGGGGCCGCCGTGCTCTTCGCGACGCGTCAGCCGTTGCTGATCGGGATGCGCTTCACCTGGCTCTGCACCTCGGGGCGCTTGGCCAGCGTGATGGTCAGGATGCCGTCCTTGAAGCCGGCGGTGACGTTCTCGGCATCGACGTCGGGTCCAAGCTGGAAGGCGCGCTGGAACTGGCCGTGCCAGCGTTCGCTGTAGCTCGCGTTGGTGCTCTCCGATTTCTTCTCGCCCTTGAGCGTCAGCACGCCATCGTGGAGCGAAATGTCGATGTCCTTCTGCTCCATGCCGGGCAGCTCGGCGACGACCTTGAACTCCTTGTCGGTCTCGCTGATCTCGACATGCGGCCAGTTGCCGGACAAGCCGGAGCGCGCCTGCATGCCCGTCCCGAAGCCGCGGGTGAAGTCGTCGAGCATGCGGTTCATCTCGCGATTTAGGGCAAGGAACGGATCGTTGTCATCGCCGTACCGCTGGGTGGACAGGGAGCGGCCGCGATTCCGGGAACCATGTCGGACAGAGCCATGATGACACCTCCATGCAAGGAGGCGGGCGCAGAGCCGCGCCCGGCGGTTGGCGCCCGCCCGTCGTGTGCGTCAGGCGCCTCGGCGGACGCCTGGCTGCGGGCGAGGTAGGGTGCGCGAAATCGGGGTTCAAGAGCTTCCCGATGGCTCCGATCGTGCCGCCTGTTCGTCCCCGCACCGCATCGCACACCGCGCGAGTCACCTCCTTCGTGGTCGCCGTGCCGCCGATAT
>CAWFTP010000003.1:982500-1734452 GCA_963818885.1 uncultured Pseudomonadota bacterium | reverse complement strand
GCGGCGGGTCCCAAATGGCGGCGTGTTCGGGTCGACGACTTAGGTAGCGCTTCGACATGCGAAAGCTCGCGCTCGCCTTATTGGTCGTCATCACGTTCTCGACGGTATCAGCGGCCGCCGCAAACCTTGAAGCCTTCGAAGAGATTGTCACGTTTCTGTCCCGCTCGGAAACGAGTTGAAAGGCTCCGCGGCCGAGCTTCGGGTCATGGGTGGTGCGGTCAAGGAAGAGGCGCTTGCGCAAGCCAGGTCGAGACTGGCCGCACTCAACGAGCCGTTCGCGGCGGCGCAACAACAGGCAACCGAGTTGGGGCAGGAGGCACGGGTCGAGAAATGGCGGGAGCGAGCCGACCATGCCGGCGACTTCGTGGAGGCCTACAAGAAGGAGCAGGAATTGCGGCGACTCGAGGGCGAATTCCGCGAACTCAAGGACGAGCTGTGCGGCCCTCGCGACTTGTATCGTTTTAGTGGCGACTGCGCGTCCCCGGCGCCCTTCAGACCCTATGGAGAGCCCCATCCGGTACACAGAATTGACTGGACCGAGACTGTACAATGCTCCAGCACCTATCCGAGACGATCCACGCCCCGAATGATTTGCCGCACGACCTTGCGCGCAGCGGCAAGCTCCTCTGTCGGGCTGACCTAGCGTGCTGCCGCACACGTGGAGGCGCGCGATGCTGATCGCCCAGCTCACCGATCTGCACGTCCGTCCGCGCGGCAAGCCGTCGAGCCGCGTGGTCGAGACCAACATGCTGACCGAGCGCGCGGTGCGCGCGGTAGCAACGCGCCGGCCGCTGCCCGATGTCGTGCTGCTGACCGGGGATTTGACCGAGCGTGGGCATCCCGACGAGGACAAGCTGCTGCTCGGCATCTCGGCGCGCCATCTGCGGTGCCGGTGTTCGCCGTGCCCGGCAATCACGACCGGCGCGAGGCGATGGCGGCGCATTTCCCGCATCAGCGGCAGGAGGACGGGTTCATCCAGTACGCGCTGGAGGACTATCCGGTACGCATCGTCATGCTGGATACGCATGTGCCGGGCTCGCCGCACGGCGAGCTGTGCGAGCGGCGGATGGCGTGGCTCGATCGCACGCTGTCGGCGGTGCCCGACAAGCCGACCTTGATCGCGATGCACCATCCGCCTTTCCTGTGCGGCATCGCGCATATGGACCGCATGGCGCTGAGTGGCCGCGAGGCGTTCGCCGCGCTGATCGCGCGTCATCCGCAGGTGAGGCGAATCATCCTGCGGGCACGACCACCGGCCGGTGACGGCGCAGGTCGCCCACGCGATCGCCTCGATGGCGCCCTCGGTCGCGCATCAGGTCGAGCTCGATCTGCGCCCCAATGCGCCGTCGGCCTTCGTGCTGGAGCCGCCGGCCTACCAGCTGCACCACTGGTCGGCCGAGCACGGCTTCGTCACGCATACGGCTTATGTGGAGGATTACCCGGGACCGTTCCCGTTCTTGGATCATCCGGAGTAGGCGCGGGTCGGCGTGGCGCGACCCTCACCCGCCGCGCTTGCGCGCGGGCGACCTCTCCCAGAAGGAGAGGTGGACGCGTAGCGGCGGGTGGCCCGCAATGGGTTCTCCGACGGTGTCCCCCGCTCCGCCATCACGGCGAGCCGGTGGAGGCGGCGCCGAGGCGGCGGAGCATCACCGGCAGGGGCGGCTCGGGCGTACCTCGCCGCCGCGCGGCACGCGGTTCCAGGCGGACCATTCCTGTTCGGAGAGCAGGAGAACGCGCCGCCGGTCGTCCTCGCTGAGCGCGATGCGGTCGCCAATGCGGTCGAAAATGCGGAACTGGTCGCGGGCGATGGCGTAGTTCGTCTGCATCCGGCGCTCCCGTCTGTTGCGTAGAGAGCGTGGGAAGTGCCGACGGCTGGAATGGGCGCGACCGGCGGCGAAATCGTGGCCGAGTACAACGAAGTGTTGTGGGGGCGGCCCGCGTATGGGCCGCCGCCCGTGAACTCGATCCCCCGTTGCCGATCGGGATGTGCTTCACCTGCCGCTGTGCCTCGGCGCGCTTGCCGAGCGTGACGGTCAGTTCGCCATTCTTGAACACCGCGTTGCACTTGTCGGGGTCGACGTCATTGCCGAACTGGAAGGAGCGCTCGAACTGGCCCTGCCAGCGCTCGCTGTAGTTCGGATTGGTGCTTTCCGACTTCTTCTCGCCCTTCAGGGTCAGGATGCCGTCGTGCAGGGAGATGTCGACGTCCTTCTCCTCCATCCCGGGCATCTCGGTGACGATCTTGAACTCGTTGTCGGTCTCGCTGACCTCGACATGCGGCCAGTTGCCGGACATGCCGTCGCGCTCGATCCCGAAGCCGCGAGTGAAATCGTCGAACATGCGGTTCATCTCACGATAGAGCGAGCGGATCGGATCGCCGTCCCCGCCGAAGCGGCGCTCGAGGGCCGAGTGGCGCGATTCCAGGGAATCAGTTCGGGCATGGGATACCTCCGTCGCAGGAGGCGGGCGACGGATGCGCACGAAACTCGCCGTGCCCGCCTTGGGTTTTCCGATGTGGGCGAATTGGGCAGGGAGAATTGAGCTTCAAGGGCCTTGCCGTTCGCGATTGCGTCACCCCTTCTTCATGCCCGCACTCTCCCGCCAACCCGGGGCAATGACGCCATGAATGTCCCTCTTAAAAATGGGTGGCACATATTCACCTAGTTCGATACGTTCTACTCAGACGTGAGCGAGGGAGTTCGTTCTTGTCTATAGTCAATCTATAAAAGGGGAGGTAAAGTCTGCCATGTTCGCAAATCGCTTACTCGTCGCAGGCATCACCGTGATCGCTGTGGGGGGGGGGGGAATTTAAGGGCGCAAGCCCAACCGGCTCAGACGCCGACAAACCAAACAATACAAGCGCAGTGCAGCACTGCACCGACAGGAATAGACGGCGTCACACATAACTGCAACAGCGGACCAAGGGAACCTGAACGCTCCGCCAGACTTCGTGTTCATACAGAATTCGGTGCAAGGCGGAGAGGTAAGTGGCAACGGGAAGCATCGATGACTGCTCCTACAGATGGAGCAACTTTGTTGAGGTCATCCCAGGTTCCCACATCACGCAGCCCACTACATTCATTGCAGAAGCGACCGCACAGGGGCCAGTCGGCCACGACTTGGGACACGGGGTGGGCACATGCAGGTACACAGTGCAATTGACAAAATACAAGTAACCGAGGTAAGAACATCGGATAGCTAGCCTGGAGGCAAGGGCCTGCCTCAAGCCCCTGCCTCGTTCGTCCCCGCGCACCGCATCGCACACCGCGCGAGTCACCTCCTTCGTGGTCGCCGTGCCGCCGATGTCCGGCGTCATGATGCCGGCGGCGCAGACTTGCTCCACGGCGCGCATCAGCAGGTCGGCGGCAGGCTTCTCGCCCAGGTGCTCCAGCATCATCGCCGCCGTCCAGAAGCTCGCGACGGGATTGGCGACGCCCTTGCCGGTGATGTCGAAGGCGGAGCCGTGGATCGGCTCGAACATCGACGGGCCGCGGCGCTCGGGGTCGATGTTGCCGGTGGGCGCGATGCCGAATGAGCCGGCGAGCGCGGCGGCGAGGTCGGACAGGATGTCGGCGTGCAGATTGGTCGCGACGACGGTGTCGATGGAACGCGGACGCTTGACCATGCGCATGGTCATCGCGTCCACCAGCTCCTTGTCCCAGGTCACGTCCGGATAGTCGTGCGAGACCAGCGCGGCGATCTCGTCCCAGAACACCATGCCGTGGCGCTGCGCGTTGGACTTGGTGACGACCGTCAGCTTCTTGCGCGGGCGCGAGCGCGCGACCTCGAACGCGTAGCGCATGATGCGCTCGACGCCGCGGCGAGTGAAGATGGCGGTTTCGGTCGCAACCTCCTCCGGAAGGCCGCGATGGGTGCGCCCGCCTTGGCCCGCGTACTCGCCCTCGCTGTTCTCGCGGATGATGACCCAGTCGAGGTCGCCCGGGCCCGACGTCGCGCAGCGGCGAGGTGATGCCGGGCAGGATGCGTGTCGGGCGCACGTTGGCGTACTGGTCGAGCCCCTGGCAGATCGGCAGGCGCAGGCCCCATAGCGTGACGTGGTCCGGAATGTCCGGATCGCCGACCGCGCCGAAGTAGATCGCGTCCGCCGTTCGCAGCCAGGCAAGCCCGTCGGGCGGCATCAGCACGCCGTGCTTGCGGTACCAATCCGACCCCCAGTCGTAGCGGTCGATCGCCAGGCGAAAGCCGCCGTCGCGCGCGGCGACGGCGTCGAGCACCTCGAGCCCGGCGTCGATGACCTCCGGCCCGATGCCGTCGGCGGGGATGGCGGCGACGCGGTGCTCGCGCATGCGGGGGCTCTCCTTTGTGTGCACCTTGGGCGCCTTCGGGGCGCAGGTGGTCACCACGGGCGGGTCGAAAACGGCATTGTGGTCACCTCGCGGGGCCGCGCGAGGGCGTTGTGGTCACCTCGCGCGAGCCCGCGAGGGCATGTGGTCACGAACCGGACCCCGCCGAAGCCAAGGTGTACACCGATTCGGGCGCCAATGCGCAGTGCCGGACGGTCCGGGGCAGCCGGTTTCGACGGCGCCGATGATGGCCGCCTCGAGCCCTTCGGCGTGCAGCGCGGCGAGGCAGGCGGCTGCGCAGGCGACCGGGATGCCGGCGAGCAGCCCGCCCGAGGTCTGCGGGTCGATCAGCAGGTCGGCAAGCGGGCGAGCGCTCGGCGTCGACCGGCAGGGCGCGGCGGTTCTCTGGGGCGAGCGTGCTCTCGACGCCGGCGCGGGCGAGCTCCAGCGCACCGGGCAGCAGCGGCACGGCGTCGGGATCGACGCGCGCCGCCATGCCGGAGGCGGCCAGCATCTCGGCCAGGTGCCCCAGCAGCCCGAACCCGGTCACGTCGGTCGCGGCGGTGGCGCCGTGCGCGCGCAGGATCGCGGCGGCGTCGGCGTTGGTGCGGCGCATCGAGTCGACGGCCGCCTGCGAGCCAGCGCGCCTTGGCGAGCCCGCGCATGTGCCCGGCGAGCACGACCCCGGTGCCGATCGGCTTGGTCAGCACCAGCGCGTCGCCCGCGCGCAGGCCGGACTTGCGCCAGGCCCGGCGCGGCTCGATCAGCCCGGTGACGGCGAAGCCGAGCGCGGCCTCGGCACCTTCGCCGGAATGGCCGCCGATCAATGCGCAGCCCTCCGCCTCCAGCACCTCGGCCGCACCCTGCATCATGGCGCCGAGATCGGCCGCCATCCGCCCGCCCGGCGCGTAGGGGATAGCGGCGACGGCGAGCGCCGTCCAGGGCCGCGCGCCCATGGCGTGGATGTCGGAGAGCGCGTGCGCGGCGGCGATCTGGCCGAACACGAACGGGTCGTCGAGAAAGGCGCGGAACTGATCCACGCTCTGCACCACCGCCTGGCCGGGCGGCGGGACGGTGATCGCGGCGTCGTCCGGCGCCTTCGAGCCCGAGCGGGATGTCGGGCCGCGTGGCGGGTGCGACGCGGGCGAGCATGTCGGCGAGCGCCGCCGCGCCGACCTTCGCCCCGCAGCCGCCGCAGCGCATCGGATCGCTGGGGTCGGGCGCCATGCGCATCGCGTACATGCGCATCCAGCGCCGGTCGATCCAATCCTTCCAGCGCCAGATCAGCGCGCCGGAGACGGCGATGCCGTTGCGCCAGGCGACCGCCCGGTCCCCGCCGAGGCCCAGGATGGTCAGCGCCTGGGATTGCGGGCGCCAGGGCAACGGCGGGCGTCCGGCGGCGGCGCGGCGGAGATTGGCGGCGAGCGGCACGCCGGCGCGGACCGCCCAGACGCCGGCCTTGGGGCGCGGCGCGCCCTCGATCGCGGCGCAATCGCCGGCGGCGAACACGAAGGGGTGGCTGACGCTGCGCAGGCCGGCGTCGACCCGCACGCAGCCCGCCTCGTCGCAGGCGAGGCCGGAGGCAGCGAGGAACCCGGGCCCGATGACGCCGGTCGCCCATAGCGCGGCCTCGGCATCGATGAAGCTGCCGTCCGAGAGGGTGAGGCGGCCATCCGCGAGGGCGCCGGCGCGCACGCCGTTCACCAGCTCCACGCCCGCCTCGACCAGGGCGGCGCGGGCGACGCGGCGGGCGGCGGCGGGGGCATCGGCGAGTGGTTCCGGCCCCTCGCCGATCAGCACCAGGCGCATCCGCGCGCCGAAGCGGCGGGCGAGCGCGAGCGCTAGTTCGGTCCCGGCGGGGCCGGCGCCAATGATCGCGAGCCGCGCGCCAGGGGGCAGGGTGCCTTCCAGCTGCTCGAGCCGATGAAGGAACTGGCCGATCGGCTTGACGGGCGTGCCGCCGCCGGGCGGCACGGCGGGCTCGCCGCCCACGTCGATCGAGAGCGTGTCGAAGGGGAGCGCCGGACGGCCCGTGAGCGCGACGGTGCGTGCGGTGAGGTCGATGCCGCGGGATTCAGCGAGGATGAGGCGCGCGCGGGCGGCGCCGGCCAGCGGCGCGAGGTCGATATGGGCCTGGTCGAAGCCGTAGTCGCCGCGGATGAGGCCGGGGAGCATGCCGGAATAGGGGGTATGCGGCTCGCGGCCGACCAGGGTGAGGCGGACGCCGGGCGCCGGGCGGAGCGCGAACCGGCGCAGCACCTCCACATGCGCGTGGCCGGCGCCGAGCAAGACGATGTCGTGGCGGATGGGGATGGCGGGAGTCACACGCCGGCGCTTGCCCCCCTCACCCTGCCTCTCCCCCCGCGTCGCGGGGGGAGAGGGGAAAAGCAAGCGGTACGGGCGCGTAGTCGGCCAGGTGCGGCGGGCCGGGGGCGAACAGCCAGGCGGGGGCGCCGTCGTGCGGCAGGGCGATGAGAGAGGAGCTGCCGGTGCCGAAACCGGCGCGTGAGGTGACGTTGAGCTGCTCGCCCGCCGCCCCTTCGCGGTCGGCGAGCAGCGCGCGCCAATCGCGCCACTCGTCCTGATCGGGCGGCGTCGCGGCACGGAAGCGCGGCAGGTGACGGGCGACGCGGGGACTCGTCGAGGTCGTTCGGGTCGTGCGCCGTTACCATGGTGAGCCCTGGAGGCAGATCGACCGGCTCCGGGTGACCCTCGCCGAGGCCGCGCACGAAGACCGCCCCGTTCCGGTCCGCCAGCACCATGTTGAAGGCGCGCCAATCGCCCGCATCCAGCCCCGCGAGTGCGACGACGGCGGCGGGCACGCTGGGCGCGGCGAGCGCGATCAGCGGCAGCTCCCCGCGGCTGCGCTTGCCCTCGGCCCGCCCCAGGCTGCCCGGGCGGTTCAGGACGGCGGCGACGACGCCCGTGCGCGGTTGATCCCCAGCCAGGTGCCGCCGCCCTCGCGGTCCCGCCCGCCCACGACGCCCGGCAGGTCGGGCCACCACGGGCCGGGCGGATCCCAGGCGCGGGCCAGCATCTCGTCGCGGTTGGCCGCCAGCATCACCGGGAACGCGTGCCCCGGGCGGATCAGCGCGACGACGGTGCACACCCCCGGATCAGGCCGCGAACACGCGGGCGAACACGGCGTCGACCGCGCGCAGATGCGCCGCAGGGTCCATGGCGCGGTCAAGCGCCTCGCGGGGAACGCGGCCGGCGACCTCGGGGTCCGCCTCCAGATTCGCGCGGAAATCACGCGCACCGGGCTTGCCGAGCCCCTCCCAGGTCGCCATCGCGTTGCGCTGGACGATCCGGTAGGCATCCTCCCGCGAGATCCCGGCGCGGGTCAGCGCGAGCAGCACCTCGCCGCTATGCACCACACCGCCGAGCGATTCGAGGTTCTCCGCCATCCGCTCCGGATAGACGGTCAGCCGCTCCATCATTCCGGCGGCGCGGGCCAGCGCGAAGTCGAGCGCGATCGTGGCGTCCGGCGCGATCACCCGCTCGACCGAGGAATGGCTGATGTCGCGCTCGTGCCAGAGGGCGACGTCCTCGAGCGCCGGGATGGCGGCGGCGCGGATGACACGGGCGAGGCCGGTCAGGTTCTCGGACAGGACCGGGTTGCGCTTGTGCGGCATCGCCGAGCTGCCCTTCTGGCCCGGATGGAAGAACTCCTCGGCCTCGCGTACCTCGCTGCGCTGCAGGTGACGCACCTCGGTCGCGAGGCGCTCGATGCCGCTCGCGATCACCGCGAGGGTGCAGAAATAGGCGGCGTGGCGGTCGCGCGGGATGATTTGGGTCGAGACCGGCTCGACGGCGAGGCCGAGCCGTTCGGCGACGAACGCCTCCACCGCCGGGTCGAGATGGGCGTAAGTGCCGACGGCGCCGCTGATGGCGCAGACGGCGACCTCGCGCCGGGCGGTCTCGAGGCGGGTGCGGTCGCGGGCGAACTCGGCGTAGTGGCCGGCGAGCTTGAGGCCGAAGCTGGTCGGCTCGGCGTGAATGCCGTGGCTGCGCCCGATGGTCAGCGTATGCTTGTGCTCGATCGCGCGCGCCATCAGCGCGGCGAGCAGGGCGTCGAGGTCGGCCATCAGGAGGTCGGTCGCCTGCGTCAGCTGCACCGAGAGCGCGGTGTCCAGCACATCGGACGACGTCATTCCCTGATGGACGAACCGGCTCTCCGGCCCGATCCCCTCGGCGAGCCATGTCAGGAAGGCGATGACGTCGTGGCGCGTCTCGCGCTCGATCGCGTCGATGCGCTCGATGTCGGCGGGCGCGATCGCGGCGAGCATCGGGGCGCCCTTCTCGCGGATGACCCGGGCGGCGTCGGCCGGGATCGCGCCCACGCGCGCCATGCCCTCGGCGGCGAGCGCCTCGATCTCGAACCAGATGCCGAACCGGTTCTCGGGCGCCCAGATCGCTTCCATCTGGGGGCGGGTATAGCGGGGGACCATGCGGCTAGGCCTGGATACGCTCAGTTCGGGCTACCCCTCCCCCTGTCCCCCTCCCGCAAGGGGAGGGGGTGTTCGTGCGAGGCTCTGGGCAGCACCCCCTCCCTTTACGGGAGGGGGAAGGGGGGAGGGTGCGGCGTCCTCGCGGATGAGTGGGTGTCATGGTTTCATCCCCTGCGGCCCGCCTCTGCCCCCGCCGCGTGGGAGGTGGGGGACTGACTTGCGGCGGCCGAACAGCTCGAGGCGGAGCGAGACCAGCTCGAAGCCGAGCTGCTCGGCGATCGAGCGGATCAGCTGCTCGTGCTCGGCGCTCTGGAATTCCAGCACCTTGCCGGTCTCGATATCGATCAGGTGGTGATGGTGGCCGTGATCGGTCGGCTCGTAGCGGGAGCGTCCGCTGCCGAAGTCGCGGCGCTGGATGATGCCCTTTTCCTCGAACAGGCGGACGGTGCGATAAACCGTGGCGATGGAGATGCGGGAGTCGAGGCGGACGGCGCGGCGGTAGAGCTCCTCCACATCCGGATGGTCGCTCGCCTCGGACAGCACGCGCGCGATGGTGCGCCGCTGCCCGGTCATCTTCAGCCCATGCATCGCGCAAAGCGCCTCGATGCTCATGGCATTGGGGTCGTGATGGGGCAGTGCAACCGGCATGTTCGGCGCCGATCTGTGCCTATCCGGCGGCCAACGTCAACGGACGCGCAGCGCCTCGGCGAGGTGCACCGGATCGTCGATCGGCAGGCCGCAGACGTTGCGCCGGCAGACATAGGCCGCCGCCCCCGCCGCGCCGCCCGACTTGCCGTGCGCCGGGTGCTCCGCCGGGAGTGAGCCGGTCGCGCCGAGGCGCAGGACGACGACCGCCGGATCGGGCGCGCGCAGCGCGGCGTCGGCGAGGCGTGTCGCGAGCGGGCCATCGCCGGCGACAACCACCGTGGCCACCTCCTCCAACAGGTCGGCGGCGGCGAGCAGGGTCGGCATGGCGGCGAGCGCCCCGGGCTGACCCGCGAAGGCGCGCAGCACGCACTCGGCACGCTCCCGCCATACCGGCGCGCCGGTAAGGTGGTAGAGGCGGGCGAAGATCTCGGCGATCTGGCCGTTGCCGGAGGGCGTCGCGTTGTCCGCCCCGCTGCGCGGCCGGGCCAGCGGGACGTCGGCGGCGTCGTCGGCGCTGGTGAAGAAGCCGCCCTGCCCGTCGGCGAAATGCACGAGCACGGCGTCGGCGAGGCGAATTGCCTGGGCGAGCCGGTCGGGCGAGCCGGTCGCCTCATGCAGCGCGAGCGCGGCGCGCGCCATCGCGGCCTGGTCCTCCACTAGGCCGGCGGCGGTGACGCGCCCAAGCCGCCAGGCGTGGCCGACGCGGCCGTCCGGGCCACCCAGCTTCGCCATAACCTCGTCGAAGGCCGCCCCGGCACGGGCGAGCCAGTCCGGTTGGCCGAGCACGGCGGCGGCGCGGGCCAGCGCGGCGATCGCGAGGCCGTTCCAGTCGGCGAGCACCTTGTCGTCGCGGCCGGGGCGGACGCGCTTCGCGCGCGCCTCGAACAGCACCGCGCGGGCGCGGGCGAGCCACGCCTCGGTTGCCGCGTCCCTGAGCGGGACCGTGCGGCGCAGGATCGTATGCCCCTCCCAGTTGCCGTCGGGGGTGACATCGTAGGCGAGCTTGAACGCGGTGGCGTCGGCGCCGAGCAGGCGGTCGATCTCCGCCTCATCCCAGACGTAGAAGCGGCCCTCCTCGCCCTCGCTGTCGGCGTCCTCGGAGGCGGCGAAGGCGGCGCCCGCGCTCATGTCGCGGATCATCCAGCCAACCGTCTCCTCCGCCCGCGCCGCGTACAGCGGTTCGGGCCGGTCGGCATAGGCGAGGGCAAGCAGCTCGAGAAGCTGGGCGTTGTCGTAGAGCATCTTCTCGAAATGCGGCACCAGCCAGACCGCGTCGGTGGCGTAGCGGGCGTAGCCGCCGCCGAGATGGTCGTAGATCCCGCCCTGCGACATGCGTTGCAGCATTAGATGCACCGCGTCGCGTCCGGTGGCGGTGCCGGTGCGAAACGAATCCTGCCAGAGGAAGCGGAAGATCGGCGGATTGGGGAATTTGGGCGCGCCGCGCAGCCCGCCCTGCTCGGGGTCGGTCATGCCGAGAAGAGTGCCTGCCGCGGCGTCAAGCTGCACCGGGCCGGGTACGTCGCCGGATTGCGTCTGTCCCGACCTTGCCACCGCCTGGCGCAGGGCGACGGTGTTGTGGCGGACCATCTCGGCGTCGGCGGCATAGGCGTCCGCCACCGCCTGCAGGACCTGGCGGAAGGACGGGCGACCCCAGCGCGCCTCGGGCGGGAAATAGGTGCCGCCCCAGAAGGGCGAGCCGTCGGGGGCCAGGAACATGGTGAGCGGCCAGCCGCCCTGCTCCCCGGTCGCGTGCAGCGCGGTCATGTAGAGGTGGTCGATGTCGGGCCGCTCCTCGCGGTCGACCTTGATGTTGACGAACAGCCGGTTCATCAGCGCCGCCGTCTCGGGATCCTCGAAGGATTCGTGCGCCATGACGTGGCACCAGTGGCAGGCCGCGTAGCCGATCGAGAGCAGGATCGGCTTATTCGTTTCCTGCGCCTCGGCGAGCGCCGCCGCCCCCCAAGGCCGCCAGTGCACCGGATTGGCGGCGTGCTGGAGGAGGTAGGGGGAGGATTCGTGGCGGAGCAGATTCGCGGCTTCGGCCATACGGGCGCTCTCTGGTTGCTGTCGGCGCGCAGCCTTATCGGCTGGGGGTCTTGCTTCTCTTCTGTTCGCTCACCCGTGCCGGCCGATCCGCGAGCGGCGCCGCATGCGCCTTCGCGTACGCGCGCAAGACCGCATTCATGCGGGACTGATAACCGGGGCCGCTTTTCTTGTACCAGCGCAAGACATCGGGATCGACCCGCAGCGAGACCGCTTGCTTCCGCTCGGGCATGACGAGAGTGGCCGTCCTGAACCACTCGGCGTCCGCGATAGGCGCGACGTCGGGATCGGCGGCGATCTGCGCATCAATGTCCGCATCCGTCATACGATCGATCCGCTCCCAATCAGTCTTTCCCTGTCTGAGATCCTGCAAAGAACGCTGCGTAATCTTCCCGCTCACCACGACTCGCCACCCGCGCTGAGATAATTCGCCGCTTGTCGCCTCTGGGCGTCCAGACGACGGCGACGACGTGCCCCTCCATCTGACCAAGTGCATGGAAGCGCACCTCGTTTCCGCGATCCGACCGCCGTTCCAGCAATGGTCGCCCCCAGATCAGGGCCGCATCCTCGAAATCCAGCCCGCGCTCCTTGATGTTGCGCAAGCGTTTGAACTCGTCCCATTCGAAACCTCCGCCGAACCCCATGGGCACTCAAATCTCCGATGAAGTTGTGATGAAATCGCAGTTCTCACAAATCCAAGCGGCACCCTATAGCGAAGGGGGCTAGGCATCATCCCAATGGGTGATCAGCTATACCTTCCGTAGATACACTTCAAGGTGGCATCACGGCTCACTTGGCCGGAATACCGCCTCCGCCAGGCCTGGGACCGGCGCGGGCATGCGGAACAGCGCGCCCTCCTGCGGGCGGGCGGCGCGTTCGGCTTCGGTGAACGGGTGGTTGGCCGAGGTGACGTAAAGCTCGTCGAAATTGGCGCCGCCGAAGGCGGGCATGGTGGGGCAGCGGCAGGGCAGGTCGACGCGGCGCTCCAGCTTGCCGGCAGGGTCATAGCGGAGCAGGCAGCCGCCGCCGAAGATCGCGCTCCAGTAGAACCCGTCGCGATCCACCGTGGCGCCGTCCGGGCCGCTGGCATCCCTAATGTCCACGGTCGCGAACACCCGGCGATTGACGGCCTCACCGCTCGTCGGGTCGTAGTCGTAGGCCCAGATCGTCTTCGTCCTTGTGTCGGCGTGATACATGATCCCCCCGTCCGGACTCCAGGCGAGGCCGTTGGAGGTACGCACCGGCTGGGTCATTGGGGTCCAGTGGCCCGGGGCGTCGTAGCGCCAGAGCGGCGCCCCGCCGGGCCCATCCTCGGCCTCGGGAGGCAGCGGGTTCAGCATGGGCCCGGCGAACAGCCGGCCTTGGCGGTCGCATCGCCCGTCGTTGAAGGTAAAGCGGCGCACATCGAAGGGCGCCCCGGCACGGAACGCCAGCGTGCCGGCCTTGGGGTCGAATTCGAACAGGCCGGTGCGCAGGGTGATCACGATCCCCTTCGCGGCGAGATAGCAGGCGCCGAGCCAGGCGGGCATCGCCCAGCTCCGGTCGGTGTGTGTCGCCGGGTCGAATTCGTGCAGCGCCTCGCCGCGCACGTCGATCCAGACCAGCCGGTTATTGCGCGGGTCCCAGATGGGAGACTCGCCGTTCAGCACACCGGTCGGCGTGAGCTGCTCGATGTCGGTCGCCATTCTCGTCTCCTTGCCGCCTGAAACCGCCAACACGCGCCTACGTTCGGGGCCAATCGACCTTGGGAGCCCCTTATGAGCAAATTCGTCCTCGCGTTCGCCGCCGCCGGCCTCATCGGCTGCGGCGCCTCCGCCGCCGGCGCGGCCCAGCTGTCGCACCAGGACCAGACCTTCGTGAAGGAAGCCGCGCAAGGCAATCTCGCGGAGATCGCGAGCGGCAAGGTCGCCCAGGAGCGCGGCACGTCGGACGCGGTGAAGCAGCTCGGCCAGACCATGGCGACCGATCACCAGCAGCTGAACGATCAGCTCTCCCAGTTCGCGCAGCAGAACGGCGTGAGGCTGCCCGCGAGCCCCGCGCCCGCCGACCAGCGGCAGATGTCGTCGCTGGAGAAGCTACAGGGAACGAGCTTCGACCGCAGCTTCGCCCGCGACGAGGTGGCGGACCACAAGAAGACCATCGCGATGTTCCAGAAGGAGGCCAAGAACACCCGGGATCCGGCATTGCGCCAGATGGTGGAGGCGAGCCTTCCCGTGCTGCAAAAGCACCTGAAGATGGCCAAGGAGGCGCAGTCCGCTGGCTGACCCCGCGGACGCCGGCGACGGGGGCGGAGGGTGCGCCCCACGCGGTGCAAGAAAACATCGAGGCGGTTCTGCGGCCGGAAAGCGAGTACCTAAGCCGCCGCACGACCGCCGACCGCCTCGCCGACGGCGTTGCCCGGTTCGCCGGGTCATTGTGGTTCGTCGTACCGCAGACGGCGGACACCGAGGTCGCCGAGCTGACCGAGGCGCTCGACCGCGGGATGGAGGGAGTGCGCGAGGCCGCGCGAGCGTGATGCAGCCTGCCGGCACACGCCGCGTTCTGCCTGCTGCGCCATGTCCGACACAAACCTATTGGAGGTGCCCAAGAGCGGCACTGGGACCGAAGACCTCAAGGCCGCCGCCAGGGCGGCGCATCTGCGCTACGTCAGCAGCGACCGCCCGGGGATAAGGCGGGTCCGCACCCCCAAGGGATTCCGCTATCTCGCGCCGGACGGGGCGACGATCACCGACGAGGAGACGATCGCGCGCATCCAGAGGCTCGCTATTCCGCCCGCATACGAGGATGTCTGGATCTGCCCCAATCCGGCAGGGCATCTGCAAGCGGTGGGGCGGGACGGGCGTGGGCGCAAGCAGTATCGCTATCATCCGCGCTGGCGATCCGTCCGCGACGAGGCGAAGTACACCAAGATGCTGATCTTCGGGCGTGTGCTGCCCGAGATCCGCAAGACGGTGGAGCGCGACCTCGCTCGGGCCGGCTTGGCGCGCGAGAAGGTGCTGGCCGCGATCGTGCGTCTTCTCGAGCTCACGCTGATGCGGGTCGGCAACGAGGAATACGCCAAGACCAACAAGAGCTTCGGGCTGACCACCCTGCGCAAGAAGCGCCATGTAAGGGTCGAGGGCGGCAGGGTGCATTTCGACTTCCGCGGCAAGAGCGGGCTCGATCACCATATCGACCTCAAGGACCGTCGGCTCGCCGCGATCGTGCGCCGGTTGCAGGACCTGCCGGGCCAGGAGCTGTTCAACTACCTCGACGAGGACGGCGCGCCGCATCCGGTCGATTCGCAGGACGTCAATGACTACCTGCGCGAGGCCTCGGGCGAGGACATCACGGCGAAGGATTTCCGCACCTGGGCGGCGACCAACCTCGCCGCCCTCGCGCTCGATGAGCTGGAGGCGTTCGACAGCAACGCGGCGGCCAAGAAGAACGTGGTCCAGGCCGTGGAGTCAGTCGCCAAGCTGTTGGGCAACACCCCGGCGATCTGCCGCAAGTGCTACATCCACCCGGCGATCTTCGACGGCTATCTCGACGGCTCGCTGCTGGAGGCGCTGAAGCGGCGGGCGGACGACCGGCTTGCCGAGCCGGGCGCGGGGCTGACGGCCGAGGAAGCCGCGGTTACCGCCTTCCTGAGCCGGCGCCTCGGCGAGCGCATCGAAGCGTGAGGTCACGCGGGCGAGAACGTCGGAACGGGCCCGTTTCCCGCAACGTTCAACGGGCCGCATGAACCTCGTCGTCTTCGGGCTTTCGGTCAGCTCCTCCTGGGGCAACGGTCACGCCGCACTGTGGCGGGCGCTGATCGGCGGCCTCGTGGAGGCCGGCCATCGGGTGACGTTCTTCGAGCGCGACGCCGAATGGTACGCGGCGCACCGCGACCTCGCCGCGCTGCCGGATGGGGCACGGCTCCTCGTCTATCCGGACTGGAGCGCGGTGCTCGCGGAAGCGCAACGCGCGCTGGATGCGGCTGATGCCGCGATCGTCACTTCCTACTGCCCGGACGGGCAGGCGGCCTCGGCGCTTGTGCTCGACAGCCGCGTCGCGGTGCGCTGCTTCTATGATCTCGATACGCCGATCACCCTCGCCCGGCTCGCCGACGGCGAGGATGTCGACTACGTGCCGGTGGACGGGCTCGGCGGGTTCGACTTGGTGCTGAGCTTCACCGGCGGGCAGGCGCTGACCCGGCTGCGCCAGCAGCTGGGCGCGCGCCGAGTCGCCGCGCTCTATGGCTCGGTCGATCCCGCCCTGCACCGCCCGGCGGCCCCGGCGCCGCGCTATCGGAGCGATCTCTCCTATCTCGGGACGTTCGCCGCCGATCGGCAGGTGGCGCTCGAGACGCTGCTGATTGAGCCGGCGCGGCGCCGCCCGAAGCGGCGCTTCCTGATCGCCGGCGCGCAATACCCGGCGGAATTTCCCTGGACCCCCAACATCTTCTTCGTGCGCCACCTGCCGCCCGCCGAGCACCCGGCCTTCTACAGCTCCAGCCGGCTCACCTTGAACGTCACGCGCGCGCCAATGGCGCGGATGGGGTTCTGCCCGTCCGGTCGGCTGTTCGAGGCGGCCGCCTGCGGCACGCCGATCCTGTCGGACTGGTGGGAGGGTCTCGACGGGTTCTTCGAGCCTGGGCGGGAGATCCTGATCACCCGCTCGACGCAGGACGCGCTCGCCGCCATCGACCTGCCGAACGCGATATTGGCCGGGATCGCCCGCCGGGCCCGCGCCCGCGTGCTTGGCGAGCACACCGGGGCGCACCGGGCGGCGGAACTGGTCGGGCTGCTGGAATCGGCGGCTGTGGAGAGGGTCTGAGCATGTGGGGCATCATCCCGGCCGCCGGCAGCGGCACGCGCATCCAGCCGCTCGCCTTCTCGAAGGAACTGCTGCCCGTCGGCGCCCGCCACGACGGCACCGCGCTGCGCCCCCGCGCGGTCAGCGAATACCTGCTGGAGCGGATGGTCATCGCCGGGGCGGAGAAAGTGTGCCTCGTGATCTCGCCCTGGAAGTCCGACATCATCCGCTATTACGGCGGCCAGTATGGCCGGGCGTGCCTCGCCTACGCGGTGCAGAGCGAGCCGCGCGGGTTGTGCGACGCGATTTTCCGGGCGCTGCCGCTGATCAGTGGGGACGAGGCGGTGATCGTCGGCCTGCCCGACACAATCTGGTTCCCCGACGACGCCTTGCGCGCGCTGCCCGATGGCCGGCTGTCCTTCCTGCTGTTTCCGGTCGAGCGGCCGGAGCTGTTCGACGCGGTTATGACCCAGGTGGATGGCCGGGTGCGGGCGATCGAGGTGAAGACGGCGAGCCCGTCCACCAACTGGGTCTGGGGCGCATTCAAGCTGCCCGGGGCGACGCTCGCAGAGCTGCACGCGCTATGGCGCGCGCGCGAGCGGCGCGACGAATATGTCGGCACACTGGTCAATGCCTGGCTCGCCGATGGCGGCCAGGCCTGGGGCGTCCGGGCAGGCGAGAGCTACGTCGATGTCGGGACTCTGCACGGCTATCGCGAAGCGATGCGCCTGCTCGCGCTGACGGAGGCGCCGGCGTGACCGAATGGACCGAGACCATGGTGCGCGAGCGCGCGCGCGAGCTCGGACCATGGTTTCACAATCTCCGCCTGAAGGGCGTGGCGACCGCGCCGGAGCATTTCCTGGGCGACTATCCGACGGTGAAATGGCGCAATTTCGCCGACGCCATCCCCGCCGACCTCGGCGGGCGGACCGTCCTCGACATCGGCTGCAATGCGGGTTTCTACAGCATGGCGATGAAGCGGCGTGGGGCGGCGCGCGTGCTCGGCATCGATTATGACGAGGATTATCTCGCGCAAGCCCGCTTCGCCGCCGACGTCGAAGGTCTGGACATCGAGTTCCGCAACCTCTCGGTCTACGACGTGGGCGCTTTGGGCGAGCGCTTCGACGTCGTGCTGTTTTTCGGCGTGCTGTATCATCTGCGCCACCCGCTGCTGGCGCTCGACCTGATCCACGCGCATGTCGCGCGGGACCTGTTCGTCTTCCAGTCGATGCAGCGCGGCAGCGAAAGGGTGACATCGCTCGAACCTGACTACGAGTTCGACGAGACGGCGATCTTCGACGATCCCGGCTACCCGAAGCTGCACTTCATCGAGCGCGCCTATGCGCATGACCCGACCAACTGGTGGACACCGAACCGTGCCTGCGCGGAAGCGATGCTGCGTGACGCCGGCTTCGTGATCGAAAGCCATCCGGAGTCGGAGGTGTACGTCTGCCGCCAGGTGGCGCGGAAGGGTGAGGGCGCGGTGTACCCGGCGCGGGGGATTTGATGCACCTCTCTTCCTCCGTCATGGCCGGACTTGTTCCGCCCATCCACGTCTTACTTTGCGCACACCAAGACGTGGGTGCCCGGGACGAGCCCGGGCATGAGGCGCGGGATTAGGGTCGCCGCCAATGATCGAAGCGGCGATGATCTGGAACGAGCCGAACAACAAGTCGCACTGGGACCTCGAAGCCGATCCGGATTGGAAGGCGTTCGCGCGTATGGCGCGGCTCGCGGGGCAGGCGATGGCGGCGGAGAAGCCGGGGCTCACCCGTGTGCTCGGCGGGATATCCCCCATCGACCCCGACTTCGTCGCGCTGATGGCATCCCATGGCGTGCTGGAGGACGTGGATGCGATCGCGGTGCACGGGTTCCCACTCGACTGGAACCACTGGATGCTCGACGAATGGCCGGACAAGATCGCCTCCGTCCGGGATGCGACCAATCTGCCCGTCTGGGTCTCCGAGGTCGGCGTCTCCACCTTCGGCGCCGAGGAGGTGCAGGAATGGGGCCTGCGCCGCACGGCCGAGCTGCTGCGTGGCCGTTCTCCGCGCGTCCATTGGTACAGCCTCTATGACCTGCCCGCCGCGTGGCCGGCGACGACACGCCACAAGGAGGCGGAGGGCTCCTCGTACTACCGGCACTTCCACATGGGCCTGCTCGACGAGCATGGCCGCCCAAAGCAGGCCGCCCGTGCGTTTCACGACGTCACCCCGGAGATCGGCATCTGCCAATGGTTCCACTACGAGGACCACCGGCTGGAGGACGCGGTGCGCTGGATGCGCGAGCTGGGCGTCACCTATCTGCGCACCGGCCTCTCCTGGGCCGATGTGTTCCGCCCCGACGCGCTCGCCTGGTTCGACCGACAGATGCGGGCGCTCGAAGCGTTCGACGTGACCGTGACCTTCTGTTTCACGCCGGAGCATCGGGGCACTTGGGCGCATTACACGGCGTCGCCCCAGGAGCCCGCCGAGTTCGCCGAGTTCTGCGCGGCCATGCTGCGCCGTTACGCATGAGCGCAGCGCGGGAGGTGCTGCGCGCGCTTGACGCGCGCGCTCCCGTGGAGATGCCGATCCTGGTGGTCGCGGCGCATCCCGACGACGAGGCGATCGGGATGGGCGCCTCGCTCGGCCTATGCCGCGATCTCACGATCGCGCACCTCACTGACGGCGCGCCTCGCGATGGCGCGGACGCGCGCGCCGCCGGATTCGTGACCACCCAGGATTACGCCGCCGCGCGACGGGCAGAGCTCGCGGCGGCGCTGCGCGCGGGCGGGGTGCAGGCGCGGCTCACGGAGCTGGGCGTCCCGGATCAGCGTGCCGCGTTCGAGATGCGCCGGCTGGCCGAGGGGCTAGCCACCCTGCTGCGTCGCCTGCGCCCGGCCTGCATCGTCACCCACGCCTATGAGGGCGGCCACCCGGATCACGACACCGCCTGCCTGGTCGCGCGTCTCGCCTGCCATGCGCAGGAGGAACCCCCAGGGCTGTTGGAGATGACCGGCTACTTCGCCAATCCCACGGGCGAGATGATCGTCGGCGGCTTCCTCGGCGAACCCGCCGCGCTGGTCGCGACGCTCAATCCGGAGGAGCGTGCGAGGCGAGAGGCGATGCTCGACTGCTTCGTCTCCCAGCGCGCGACACTCGCCCCGTTCCGCGGGATGGAGGCGGAGTGCTTCCGCCTCTCTCCGCCCTACGATTTCAGCGCGGCACCGAATCCGGGGACGCTCTGGTACGAGCGCTACGACTGGGGCATCACCGGCGAGACGTGGCGCACCCTCGCCGTCGAGGCGTTGGCGGCGTGTCTCGGCTGACCATCCTCAGCGTCGCCTACCCCTTCGCCCCGGTGTCCCCGGATGCGATCGGCGGGGCCGAGCAGGTGCTGGCGGCGCTCGATGCCGCGCTGGTGCGGGCGGGGCATCGTTCGATTGTGTTCGCCTGCGCCGAGTTCGAGTGTGGCGGGCGAGCTGATCGCGCTGCCGCCCGTGCCGACGGTGATCGACGGGGCGGCGCGAAAGCGCGTGTACGCCGCGATCCGCGCGGCGATCCCCCGGGTCCGGGCGAATCTCGTGCACGTGCACGGCGTGGATTTCGCCGCCTACGTGCCCCGATCCGGGCCGCCGGTCTTGGCGACAGTGCATCTGCCGCCCGAGTGGTATGCGCGTGCGGCGCTGCGCTCCGGCGTGTTCCTCAACGCGGTCTCGGGGACGCAGGACCGGATGCTTCGTGCGCTCGCCGAGCCCTCGCGCGTGGTCGCGCCGATCCCGAATGGTGCGCCGGTAGTGGCGCTGGGAATGGCGCGGCATGCGCGGCGAAACTTCGCGCTGACGCTCGGGCGGCTGTGCCCGGAGAAGGGGCAGCACCTCGCGCTGGATGCCGCGCGCATGGCCGACGTGCCGTTGCTGATCGGGGGCGAGGCGTTCCCTTATCCGGCCCATCAGGACTACGTCCGCGACGAGATCGTGCCGCGCCTCGGCGGTGGGGCACGGCTGCTGGGCGCGGTCGGGTTCGCGCGCAAGCGCCGCCTGCTGGCTGCCGCGCGCTGCGTCCTGATCCCGAGCCTCGCGGCGGAGACCAGCAGCCTGGTCGCGATGGAGGCCGCCGCCTGCGGCACCCCGGTCGTCGCCTTCGCCTCCGGCGCGCTGCCGGAGATCGTGGAGCACGGGGTCACCGGATTCATCGTGCGGGATGCAGCCGCGATGGCGGCGGCGATCGGCGGTGTCGGCTCGATCGATCCCGCGATGTGCCGCCGCGTCGCCCGCGACCGGTTCTCGGCGGACCGGATGGCGGAGGCCTATCTGCGGCTCTACCGGCGGCTCGCGTCGTGAGGATCGAGACCGTCACCGACGAGGCGGGGCTGCGCGACCTGGAGACAGCGTGGTGGGCGCTGTGGCGGCGGGCCGGACGCTGTCCGTTCCAGTCGCCCGCCTGGATGCTTGCCTGGTGGCGCCGCTTCGGTAACCGGCGCCCCGTGGTGGCGGTCGCGTGGGAGGGCGGGGACCTTGTCGGCCTGCTCGGCTGCTACGGGCTGGATGGCGTGCTGCTGCCGATCGGCGCCGGGCTGACGGACTATCAGGACGTGCTGGGCGGGGAGGCCGACGCGCTGCTCGCCGCCGTGCTCGCGGCGGGTGGGCCGGCGTCATGCCATCTGACGGACCTGCCGCCCGGTGCCCGGCTGCGGGGCGCGGCGGCTCCGTCCGGCTGGTGCGATTCCGTGCGCGAGTCTGATCCTTGCCCCGTGCTGGTTGGGCCCGCCCCGCCCGGCCGCTTGCGCGATACGCGCCAGGCGCGGCACCGCGCCGAGCGGCGGGGCGGCTGGCGTGTCGAGATCGCGAATGCCGACACGCTGGACGCCGGGTTTGATGCGTTCGGGCGTCTGCATGCGCTGCGCTGGCCGGACGAGGACCCGCGTGTCGGCATGCTGCGCCGGCTAGCGGCGCCGGGACTGCTGGCTGAAGGGGCGCTGCTTCTCGCGCTGCTGCGCATCGGCGGCGAGGTTGCCGCTGGCTGTTATGCGCTACTCGCGCCGGGCCAACTGCTGCTCTACGTCAGCGGCTTCGATCCGCGCTTTGCCTATGAGAGCCCGGGGACGCTGTTGCTCGGCTGGTTCGATGAGCGGGCTGGGCGCCGAGGGGCGCGCGGTCCATTTCCTGCGCGGCGCCGAGGCGTACAAACGCGCGTGGGGCGGCGTGGCGCGGTTGAATGCGACGCGGGTGCTGGTGCGGCGGTGAGCGACGATCCGGTGGCGCTGTGCCTCGCCGGGCGGATCTCCGCGCCGGTGGCGCTCGCTCGTCTGGTGCTGGCGGGCGAGTCCGGTGAGGCGATCGCGGCGCGGCTCGTCGACGTGCGTGGCGCGGAGGAGTTGCGCCGGCTCGCGGCCGGCGGGCTCGATCGGCTCGCTGGCGTCGCGAGCGCGGTGGATCACCGGGCGGACAGCGTCGCCGCCTTCCGCGCCGGCTTCGAGCGGGCCGTCGCGATCTCGCCGGAGGCCAGCGTCGCCGCGTACTCGCTTGGCGACCCGGCACTGCTGGCGGCGGCGACGGCCGAGCTGGTGGGTTGGCTGGATGCGCGCGGGCTGGCGCGGAGCGACGTGCTCGACCTTGGCTGCGGAATCGGCCGGGTGGCAGCGGGGCTGACCCGCGCCCGCTCCGTGCTGGGTCTGGACGTGGCGCCGGCCATGATCGCGGAGGCGCGGCGCCGTTATGGCGGGGACCAGCGGCTGCGGTTTGAGGTAACGGATGGAGTGGGGATCGGCGAGGCCGGTCCTTTTGACTTGATCCTCGCGGTCGACAGCTTCCCCTACCTCGTAGCAGCGGGCGTCGCCGAGCGCCACGTCGCCGACGCGGCGCGCATGCTACGTCCTGGTGGAGCGCTGGCCGTGTTCAACCTATCCTATCGCGGGCTGGAGGCAGATCGCACCGACGCGCGCGAGTGGGCGGGGCGGTACGGGTTACAGCTGGTTTGCGACGGCGAGCAGCCGCTCCGGCTCTGGGATGGGCGGGCGTTCTTGTTCGGGCGGAAGCGAGCGCCGCCTCGACACCACGCGATCACGCGGTAGGATCGGACAACCATGGGAGGAGCGACGATGCCGCTTACGCGCCGGGCGATCGGTTGCGCGCTCGCTGGTTCGCTGCTGGCCGCCACCTCGGTCAGGGCCGCCGACTCCGATCACCATCGGCTTCGGCATGGCGCTCACCGGAGGGCTAGCGCCGAACGGCAAGGCGGCGCTGCTCGCGATGCAGATCTGGGAGAGCGACGTCAACGCCAAGGGCGGGCTGCTCGGCCGCCCGGTGAGGCTCGTCTACTACGACGACCAGAGCAACCCCGCGACCGTGCCCGGCATCTACACCAAGCTGCTCGACGTCGACAAAGTGGACCTCGTGGTCAGCGGCTACGCCACCAATATGGTGGCGCCGGCGATCCCGGTGGTGATGCAGCATGACAGCCTGTTCCTCGGCCTGCTCGCGCTCGCCGCGAACACCGAGTTCAAATACCCGAAGTATTTCTCGATGGCGCCGACCGGCGGCGAGCATCCGAAGGAGGCGTTCGGGCGCGGCTTCTTCGCGGTCGCGATGCAGCAGAACCCGAAGCCGCAAACGGTGGCGATCGTCGGTGCCGACGCCGAGTTTCCTCGCAACGCGACCGATGGCGTGCGCAGCATCGTCAAGCAGGCCGGCCTCAAGATCGTCTACGACCGCACCTACCCGCCGAGCACCGCCGATTTCACCCCGATCGTGCGCGCCATCCAGGCGACCAACCCCGATCTCGTGTTCGTCGCCTCCTACCCGCCGGACACCGTGGGGATGATCAGGGCGGCGAGCGAGGTCGGGCTCAAGACCAAGCTGTTCGGCGGCGGCATGGTCGGGCTGCAAGCGACCGCGATCAAGACGCAGCTCGGGCCGTTGCTGAACGGCATCGTCGACTACGATTTCTGGCTGCCCTGGGCCGGATTCGCAAGTCCGGAGGCGCTCGACTTCCTCAAGCAGTACCAGGCGAAGTCCGCCGCCGCCGGCGTCGATCTGCTGGGCTACTACCTGCCGCCCTTCGCCTATTCGATGATGCAGGTGCTGGGCCAGGCGATCACCGCGACCAAGACCCTCGATAACGACAAGCTCGCGGACTATATCCGCGGCCCACGACTTCAAGACGCTGGTCGGAGACGTGAAGTTCGGCCCCAACGGCGAGTGGACGAGCGAGCAGGTTCTCGAGGTCCAGTTCCGGAATATCAAGAACCACGATGTGGATCAGTTCAAGAATCCGGAGAACGAGGTCATTCTTTGGCCGGAGCAGTATAAAACCGGGAGCGTGGTCTATCCCTATACCGACGTGAAGCGCTGAATCTGCAACCGCGTCATTGCGAGCGCAGCGAAGCAATCCCCTACTCGCAGGGGATTGCTTCGTCGCTCCGCTCCTCGCAATGACACGGTGTCGGGATCACAGCCCGAGATAGAACTGCCGGATCAGCTCGTTGTTGTTGAGCTCGTCGGCCGAGCCGCCCTCGAACTCGATCCTGCCGTGCACGATCACGTAGCCACGGTCGGCGATGCGGATGGCCTGGGTGAAGTTCTGCTCGGCCATCAGCACGGTGAGCGCGAAGCCGTCCTTCAGTTCCTTGATCTTGTCGATCGTGCGGCGCACCAGCAGCGGCGCGAGACCGACGGAGGGCTCGTCGACCAGCAATATGCGGGGCGCCGTCATCAGCGCGCGGGCGAGGGCCAGCATCTGCTGCTCGCCGCCGCTCATGCTTCCCGCGAGCTGGCGGCGGCGCTCCTTGAGGCGCGGGAAGGTCTCGAAGCAGAACTCCAGGTTCCGCCCGATCGAGGCGCGCGCCGCGCGGCGGAAGGCGCCGAGGAGAAGATTCTCGATGACGGACAGCTTGGGAAACAGGCGGCGCCCCTCGGGGACGAAGGCTATCCCGAGCTCGACGATCTCTTCCGTGGCGCGCCCGACCAGCTCGTGCCGTGCGCCGTCGATCTCGGCGACGATGCTCCCGGCGCTGGGGCGCACGATGCCCATCACGCATTTCATCAGCGTGCTCTTGCCGTTGCCGTTGGTGCCGAGCAAGGCAACCGTCTCGCCGGAGCCGACCGCGAGCGACACGGCGTTCAGCACGCGCACCGCGCCGTAGCCGGCATCGACCCCGATAAGGTGCAGGCTATTCCCCAAGATAGGCGCGCTCCACCTCGGGGTTGTGGACCACGTCCTCGGGCCGGCCGTCGGCGATCTTGCGGCCGGCGACCAGCACCACGAGTCGCTGGGAGAACCGCATCACCGCGCGCATGATGTGCTCGATGAGGATCACGGTCATGCCCTGCTCGTTGAGCCGGATCAGCAGGGCAAGAATCTCGTCGACCTCGGCGTGCGACAGCCCGGCCATCGGCTCGTCGGCGATCAGCAGCCGTGGCTGCGTCGCCATCGCGCGCGCCAGTTCCAGCTTGCGCATCTCGATCTGCGTCAGGTCGCGCGGCAGCCGATCGGCTTTCGCCTCCAGCCCCACCGCACGCAGCACCTCGCGGCACTGCTCGGAAACAGGCGTGCTTCGCGCGCCGCCGCGGGCATTGACGGTGTACTCGATCGGAATGCGGAGATTGTCGGCGACCGACAGGCTGGCGAACGGACGCGGCAGCTGAAAGCTGCGCGCCAGCCCCAGGCGGGTGCGCCGATGCGCGGAAAGGCCGCGCAGACTACGGCCGTCGAAGCGGATCGTGCCCTGTTCATGGCGCAACGTGCCGCCGACGCAGTTGACCAGCGTGCTTTTGCCGGACCCGTTCGGGCCGATCAGCCCGAGCCGCTCGCCGGACGGCACGGTGATCTCGATACCGTTGAGGGCGACGAAGCCGCCGAACCGCTTGCCCAGGCCGGCGATCTCCAGCAGCGGGCTCATCGTCGGCCGCGCCGGAGAGAGCGCGCGAGGCCGATGATGCCATTTGGCGCAAGGGCGACGAACACCACCAGCAGCACACCCGACCAGCAGCAGGTTCAGCGCCGAAGAGATCGTGACGGTGGCGACCTGCTGTAGGGTGCCGAGCAGCACCGCGCCGATCACCGGGCCGAGCCAGCTCGCCGTCCCGCCGATCAGCGGCATGGCGATGCTGTTCACCGCGTAGGTGAGGCTGAACGCGGAGGACGGATCGAGATAGGTGACGTAGTACGGAAATGGCGCGCCCGCCATCCCCATGAAGGCACCGGACAGCACCGTCGCCAGCAGCTTGAGGCGGAGCGTCGGGACGCCGGACGCCTCGGCTGCCTGTTCGTCGTCGCGGATCGCGGCGAAGCCGTAGCCGAGCCGTGACCGCTCGATGACGCGTGCGACCAGCAGCACCAGCACGGCGAGCGCCAGCATCAGCAGGAACAGATACTCGATGTAGCTGCCGCCAAAGAATGGAGCCAGGCGTGGACGGATGACGTAGGCGCCCCGCGAGCCTCCGACGAACTCCCAGTTGGTGATGATGGTCTGCACCACCACCGCGAGAGCCAGCGTCGCAATAGCGAAGTAGACGCCGCGCAATCGGAGCGACAGATAGCCCGTGCCGAGGCCGACCACGCCGGACAGCGCGCCGCCGGCCAGCATCAGCACCGGGATCGGCAATGGGATCAGCTTGTGCAGGGCCACCGAGCTGTAGGCGCCGAGAGCGAAGAACGCCGCCGTGCCGAAATTCACATAGCCGGTGTAGCCGCCCAGGATGTTCCAGGCGGACCCCAGCACGATGTACTGCACCACGACGTAGCCCGCGAAGTACACGTACGCGTTGCCCACGGCGTGTGCCGCGCCGAACACGCAAGCGGCGGCGCAGGCCAGCAACACGAGAAACAGCCCGTTTCCCACCCCCTATCGCCCGAACAGGCCGGCGGGACGCACCGCCAGGGCCAGCAGCAGGAACCCGAACGCGACCGCCGGAGCCCAGGACGGGCCGTAAAAGGTCGCGGTCAGGCTCTCGACCACGCCGAGCGTCATTGCCGCGAGCAGAGTGCCGGGGAAGCTCCCCATCCCGCCGAGCACGCAAATGGCGAACACGCGGCCGATATAGTCGCGGCTGATCGAGGGCTCTACCGGTTGGATCACGATGAGGATGGCGCCCGCGACGGATGCCGTCGCGATGGAGAGGCCAAAGGCGATGCGCTTGATGCGGCGCGGATCCGCCGCCATCAGCCGCAGCGCGAGCTGGTCCTGCGCCACCGCCACGATGGCACGGCCAACAAAGGTGCCGGACAGGAACAGTTGCAGCAGACCCATCATCGCCAGCGAGACAACGAACGGCACCAACAGGCGCAACGGCAGCTCGAGCCCGCCAAGATGGATGCTCGGTCCGATATAGGAGCGCATTGACCAGCCGGTAGTCGACGCCGAACACCAACACGAGGCCGACCTCGGTGATGAACAGCAGGCCGAAGAAGAACGCGAGCCCTTGCAGCGACTGGTCGCCGCGCCGTTCGAAGGCGACATCGTAGACCCAGTAGATGGCCACGCCGAGCAGGTAAAAGGCCGGTATCGCAACCACGCTGGCGAGGATCGGATCGATGCCGAGCCGCGTGTTGGCGATGTAAGCGATATAGGAGCCCAGCACGATGAAGGCCGGATGCGCGATATTGACGACATCGAGCATTCCGAAGGAGATCGACACCCCGATCGTCACCGCGGCGTAGAATCCTCCGAGCAGGAGACCGGAGACGAGCGCGTTGCCGAGAAGGGAATAATCCACGTCAATCGCGGCGCGCGCACGCGTCAGAGCTCGGCATTGGATGGTCCCCCCTGCGTACCCCTAACCTTAACTTGAGGCTTTCTCTCCCTCACCAGTCAATGATAGGGGCCCGCGCCATGCCCATCCCGCGCCGCCCGCGTGCCGTCATCTTCGACATGGACGGCACCCTGCATGACACCGAAGCGGTCTATCACGCCGCGCTTAAGCACGCCGTGCAGGCGGTGGGCTTCGCGGTCAGTGACGCGTTCTGCCATTCGCTGATCGGCATTCCCGGCGCCGAGTTGGACGCCATGCTGTGCGAGCATCTCGGGCCAGGGTTTCCCTTCGCCGAGTACGACCGGGCCTATGCTGCGCATTGCGAGCGTGCGCTTGCCGATCGGGTCCCGCTGAAGGCCGGGGCAGGCGAACTGCTGGATGCGCTGGAACAGGTTGGCCTGAAAACCGCGATCGCCACCTCGGCGAGCCGGCCATGGGCCGAACGCCATCTCGCCCGCTCCGGCCTCGGCCCGCGGCTGCCCGTGATGGTGACCCGCACTGATGTGGCGCGCGGCAAGCCCCATCCCGACGTATTCCTACGCGCCGCCGAGCTGTTGGAAGTGGCGCCACGGGAGTGCCTGGCCGTCGAGGACTCGTTCAACGGCATCCGTGCCGCGCATGCCGCCGGCATGATGCCGGTGATGGTGCCCGACCTCCTGGTGCCGACGGAGGACATCCGCACCCTTTGTGTACACGTCGCTGTCGATCTGCACGAGCTTCTGGCGCTGGTCACGGCCGCATGTGATCGAGGGCGGTCGCGATCGAGTGGTTCGAAATCCGCATGATACCGCTGAACGGCGTGTCCATCTCCATCACGAGGAATATCGCCCCGCCGATCGCGAGCGAGCATATGGCGAAGGTGACGACCACGATCGGGTTGCGCGGCACGTTCAGCCCGAAACCCACGAATATGAGCGTGATCCAGACCGCGAGGACGACGAGCACCGCCGGGCGCACATTGGGCGCGCGCTGATCGATCAGCAGTGAGCGCTGGCGCAGCAGCGAGGTGGTGAGCGTCAGCGCTTCGCTCTTCAGCCCGGCCTGTCCGGCATCGATCGGCATCAGGGCGCGGATCGACTCGCGCAGGCGCTCGACCATGTCGCCGGCCGCCCGGTCCTCCCGGCGGAGGAACCGGGGACGACCGGAGGCCGGCCAGTTGTCGTCGATGACTCGCCTTGTGTAGGCGCGCAGGATGGCCTGGGACGTGCCGGCGGCGGCGCCGTAGTCGCGCAGCGTCTCGTGCAGCACGATTAGGTCGGCGCCGTAGTTCTGCAGGGCGGTGTTTGTGTTGTCGAACGAACTCTTGGCGGTGGCGATCAGCAGCCCCAGCACGAGCGAGGCGAGCACCGAGATCATCCCGATCGCGAGCCGCACCACGTCAAGCGTCTCCCGCGTCAGGTGCCGGTCGGGCAGCACCCGGTGCAGGAGCAGGCCGGCGAGGCCACCCGCGAAGATGCAGGCGGCGACGATCAGGCTTACCGCGACCGCGTCCATGCTACCCCCCGCTGGGCTGTCCTCCGCTGGCATGGTGCTTGATGGCGCCGCTCCCGTTGCGATAGGGGTCCGGCGTCTAGCGCATGGCGTCGCGCCGTGCCAACCGCGGATCGAGGGAAATGCCGATGCTTCGTATCCTGCTCGCCGGCTTGCTGGTATTGTGGGTTTCCACCGCCGCCTGGGCCGTTCGCGTGCCGGCGCCCGACCCGCGCCAGGGCGATGGCCGCGTCTCCGCCTTCTATACGTGGACCGACGAGATACCGGCGAAGCCCGGCGAGATGCTGCGGACCGAGCCTTTGGATCGCACGTTCGGGCTGCCGGAAGCGGGGCAGCAGTTTCGCATCCTCTACAGCTCGACCGACGGGATCGACGGCAAGACGCCGACCGTGGTGTCGGGCATGGTGTTCATCCCCGGCGGAACGCCACCCGCCGGCGGCTGGCCACTGATCGCCTGGGCGCATGGCACCACCGGCATCGCCGATATCTGCGCGCCCTCCTGGGCGGCGATGTCCTATCGCGATATGGAGTACCTGACCACCTGGTTGCGGCAGGGCTATGCGATCGTGGCGACCGATTACCAGGGTCTCGGCACGCCCGGCCCGCACCCGTACCTCGCGGTGCGGCCGGAGGCGTACAGCGTCCTCGACAGCATCCGGGCGGTGCAGTCGCGCCTTCCTGAGCTAGCCAAGCGGGTCGTCATCGTCGGCCAGTCCCAAGGCGCCGGGGCGGCGTTCGCGACGGCCGGCTTGGCCCCCGATTATGCGCCCGATCTTGACATACGCGGCACCGTCGCGACCGGCATTCCCTTCATCACGCCCGCCGTGCTGCACCCGCCGCCTGCCGAGGTGCGGTTGGCCGAGATCGGCCATCCGCAGCCGACCTTTGCATACAATCTCTACATCGCGCTGCTGATGGAGCAGCACGATCCTGGGCTGACGACGTCGCAGCTCGTCACCAAGGCGGCGGCGCCTCTGCTCGATCTTGCCCGCACCTCTTGCGTCACGCGGCTATTCAGCGACGTGAGCGCGGCACGGATGAACCGGGCGGAGGGATTGGCCTCGACCTATGCCAGCGCGTTTGAGCTGATCCTGCCGGAGCTCGAATATACGACATTCAAGCTGCGCCAGCCCGTCTTCATCGGCACCGGCACGGAGGATCACGACGTGCCGCCGAAGGGACAGCTCGCGCTGGTGGAGAAGGCCTGCGCCGCCGGCTCGACTGTCGAGGCCCACCTCTATGCCGGGCTCAACCACGGCCAGACGGTCAACGCCTCGCTGAAGGACTCGCTGCCCTTCGTGCGCAAGGTGTTCGCCGGCGAGCCGATCACGCCGGTCTGCGATCCCAAGGCGGAGTGACGCTGCCGGGGCCGCGCGCGAGCAGCCGCTCGACGATCCCCGGCAGGTCGGCGAAGCGGTCGGCGACCGCGTCCGCCTCGGCTGCCATCGCCGGCGTGCCGTAGCCCCAGCCGGCGAATACGCAGGGGAGCCCGGCGCTGTGGGCGGCGCGCACATCGTTGCGATGATCTCCCGCCATCACGGCGCGGTCGGCGCTCCCCCCGGCGGCATGGAGGGTCGCGAGCAGGTGGGCCGGGTCGGGCTTGCGCATCGGGAAGCTGTCGCCGCCGCCGACCACCGCGAAGAGCCCGCCGATCCCGAGAGCGCCAAGCAGCTCCCGGGCGGGAGCTTCGAGCTTATTGGTGCAGACGGCGAGGCGCCAACCGCGCGCCCGCAGATCCCGCAGCGTTGGCGTGACACCGGGATAAAGCCGCGTCGCATCGGTGCAGTGCGCCCCGTAATCGGCGACGAATTCGGCGAGCGCCGCCGCGTCCATCTGCCGCCCCCGCGCCGCGAACGCCCGTTCGAGAAGCCTGGCCACGCCGTCGCCCACCATGGCGATGGTCTCAAGGAGTGAAAATGGAGCGAGATGTCGTCCCGCCATGATCCGGTTGAGGGCGGCCGTGAGATCGGGCGCGGAATTGGCGAGTGTTCCGTCCAGATCGAGCAGGAGCGTGGGGTGGCTCACACGGCGGGACCGTTAGGTGATCGTATTGTCATGCGTCGACCTTTGACACGTGTATGTCGAGCCCGCTACCGGAAGTAGTGCGAACCATGGAAGCCTGATGCCAGCTACCGCCGTCCTTCTGGCCGCCGGCCTGGGTACCCGGATGAAGTCGGCCACGCCGAAGGTTCTGCACAAGATCGCATCTCGGTCCATGCTCTCCCACCTCATCAGCAGCTGCGAGGCCGTGTTCGACCGCATCGTGGTGGTGACCGGCCCGGGCATGGAGGCGGTGGCGAGGGAAGCGGCGCCGCATTCCTCTGTCGTGCAGCAAGAGCGGCTTGGCACCGCCCATGCCGCCTGTCAGGCGGAGACGCTGTTCGGCGAGGGCGACGTGGCCGTTCTCTATGCCGACAACCCGCTGATCCGGCCGGCCACGCTGCGCGCGCTGCTCGATCGCCGCGCCACGGGCGATGTCGCCCTCGCGTTGTTGGCGATGCGCCCGGCGGAGCCCGGCGGCTACGGACGCGTCGTCACCGATGGCGCCTATGTGGCGCGCATCGTCGAGGCCGCCGACGCCACGCCGGAGGAACGGGCGGTCCGATTGTGCAACGCCGGCGTTCTATGCGCCGCCGCGTTCGACATGCGCCGCTGGCTCGCCGACGTGCGCGCGGACAACGCCAAGGGGGAATACTACCTGACCGACGTCGTCGCCCTGGCCCGCGCGGAGGGAGCCTTGGTCGGCGCCGTGGAGGCGCCGGAGACAGAACTCGCCGGGATCAACTCGCGCGCCGAGCTTGCCGCCGCCGAGGCGACGGTGCAGTCCTGGCTGCGCGCGGCGGCGATGGAAGCGGGGGTGACGATGACCGATCCCGCGTCGGTGTTCCTTGCCGCGGACACCAAGCTTGCCCCGGATGTGACCATCGGCCCGAACGTCGTCTTCGGCCCCGGCGTACGGGTCGGGCGCGGCACGGAGATTCGAGCCTTCAGCCATTTGGAAGGGTGCGTGGTGGGCGAGGATTGTTTGATCGGCCCGTTCGCCCGGCTGCGCCGCGGCACCGTGGTCGGCAACGCGGCGCATATCGGCAATTTTGTCGAGCTGAAGGCGACCCGCCTGGGCGAGGGCGCCAAGGCCAACCACCTGACCTATCTCGGCGATTCCGAGGTGGGCGCGCGCAGCAACATCGGCGCCGGCACTATCACCTGCAATTATGACGGCTACACCAAGCATCGAACCAGCATCGGGACTGACGTGTTCGTCGGCTCCGACGCGGTGCTGGTGGCGCCCGTCTCCCTGGGCGACGGCGCCTTCGTCGCCGCCGGCAGCGTCGTCACACGCGATGTTGCGCCCGATGCGATGGCGTTCGGGCGCGCCCGACAATATGACAAGCCGCAAGGCGCCGCTGCCTTTCGCGCCAGCAAGAAGGAGTCCCGCTGATGTGCGGCATCATAGGCGTGATCGGCACCCGGCCGGCGGCGCCGCTCGTGTTCGACGCGCTGCGCCGGCTGGATACCGCGGTTACGACAGCGCCGGCATCGCGACCCTGGTGAACGGCCACATCGAGCGCCGGCGCGCCGAGGGGAAGCTCTGCAACCTTCAGACCGCGCTCGACCGCGCCCCGCTGCCTGGCACGACCGGGATCGGCCATACGCGCTGGGCGACGCACGGCGCGCCCACCGAGGGCAATGCCCATCCGCACGGCACGGCCCGCGTCTCCGTCGTACACAACGGCATTATAGAGAACCACGCCGAGCTGCGCGCCGAGCTCGAAGACGAGGGGCAGGAATTCTCCACCGAGACCGACACCGAGACCGTCGCCCAGCTTGTCGACCTCCATCTGAAGCGCGGCATGGAGCCGGTGCAAGCGGCGGGGGCGGCGTTCCGGCGCCTCCACGGCGCCTATGCCCTGGCCATGATCTTCGCCGGCCACCCCGAGCTGATCGTCGGCGCCCAATCGGGCGCTCCGCTCGCGGTCGGGTTCGGCGAGGAGGAGATGTATGTCGGCTCCGACGCCCTCGCGCTCGCTCCGCTGACGCAGCGGATCGCCTATCTCAGGGACGGCGACTGGACGGTGGTCAACCGCAAGGGCGCCCGCTTCTTCGACGCTGGCGGCGATGAGGTCTCCCGGGAGGTGAAGCTCACCCGGCTGACCGGCGCCGCGGTCGGAAAGGGCAACTGCCGTCACTTCATGGAGAAGGAGCTGCACGAGCACCCGCAGGTGATCGGCGACACGCTGCACCAGATGGTCGATCCCGCGACCCGCGCGGTCACCCTGCCGGCGCTGCCGTTCGACTTCGCCACCATCGACGGCATCACGATCAGCGCCTGCGGCAGCGCTTTCTACGCCGGCCTGGTCGGACGCTGGTGGTTCGAGGCGATGGCCCGCATCCCGGCGGACGGGGATGTGGCAAGCGAGTTCCGCTACCGCACGCCGCCGATGCGCAAGGGCGGGCTAGGCCTACTGGTCAGCCAGTCGGGCGAGACGGCCGATACGATGGCGGCGCTGCGCTACATGCGCAGCCAGGGCCAGCACGTGCTCTCGATCGTCAACGTGCCGGAAAGCAGCATGGCGCGGGAATTGGACTGCGTGCTGGAGACGATCGCCGGACCCGAGGTCGGGGTCGCCAGCACCAAGGCGTTCACCGCCCAGCTTTCGGTGCTCGCCTGTCTCGCTCTCGCCGCCGGGCGGGCGCGCGGTGCCATCAGCGCCGAGCAGGAGGCGACGATGACCGCTGCGCTGCTGGAGGTGCCGGGGCGAGCGGCCGAGGTGCTGGACAAGGACGAGGCGATCGCGGCGCTCGCCGTGCGCATCGCGCGGGCGCGTGACGTGCTCTATCTCGGGCGCGGCAACTGCTTCCCCATCGCGCTTGAGGGCGCGCTGAAGCTCAAGGAGATCAGCTACATCCACGCCGAGGGCTACGCCGCCGGGGAAATGAAGCACGGGCCGATCGCGCTGATCGACCCCGCCGTGCCGGTGGTCGCCATCGCGCCATCAGGCCCGCTGTTCGAGAAGACAGCGTCGAATTTGCAGGAGGCGGCGGCGCGCGGCGGGCAAGTGATCGTGTTCAGCGACGAGGCGGGCGCCGCGAGGCTGCGCGGCATCGCCGTCGAGACGATCGTGCTGCCGAGCGTCGATCCGTTCGTCGCGCCGATCCTGTATGCGATCCCGGTCCAGCTCCTGGCCTATCACGTCGCCGTGCTGAAAGGCACCGATATCGACCAGCCGCGCAACCTCGCGAAATCGGTGACCGTTGAATAGTCGGCATGGAATACAGCCTGGACATACTGGTGCAGGGTTACCCCGGCAAATCGGTGTGTCACGGCGGGCTGGGCTGGAGCACCGTCGCGCTGTTGCGGGGCGGTGAGCACGTCGCGCTGATCGACGTCGGCACGTTCAGCCACCGCACATTGCTGATCGCGGCGCTCGCGCGCCACGGACTGACGCCCGAGCGAGTCACCGACGTCGTCCTGACCCACGCGCACCATGACCACGCGATCAACTGGGTGTTGTTCGACCGTGCGCGAATCTGGATCGGGGATGCCGAGCTCGACTGGGCGCTCGCCGAGCCGTGGGGACGCACCCCGGTCCCGGAACTCTACGTCCGGGAGCTCAACGGCCATGCCGCGGTCCAGCGTGTAAGCGACGGGCAGGAGGTGCTGCCGGGGCTTGTCGCGCATGCCGCACCGGGCCACACCCCCGGGCACATGATGTTCGGTACTCGCAGGCGAGGACCGCGACGTGATCTTTACGGGCGACGCAGCCAAGAACCGCGCCGAGCTGCTGACCCGCACGGCCGATATGACCTACGACGCCGCGATCACGCGGGCGAGCATCGAGCGCATGTGGGAGATCTGGCGCCGCCGGCCCGGCACGCTGCTGGTGCCGGGCCACGACCTGCCGATGATCCTCGACCCCGAGGGCCATCCAATCTTCGTCGGGATCAGGGAGGCAGCGATAGCCGCGTGGTTTGACGACGATCTGGAGACGACCACCCGCTTCGAGCTGACCATCGGCCGCTGAGCCCGATGAAGCCGACGGTCATCGCGGTTGCGAGCGACCCGGCGCACCGCTTCAGCAAGCCCGTCCGCGAGAGCATCCGCCTGCTGACCGGCCTCGGCGTCGAGGGCGACGCCCATATGGGCGCGACGGTCAAGCACCGCTCCCGGGTACGCCGCGACCCGACCCAGCCTAACCTGCGCCAGGTGCACCTGATGCATGTGGAGCTGATCGAGGAACTACGCGCGGCGGGGTTCGACGTCGCGCCGGGGCGAATGGGCGAGAACGTGACGACGCGGGGCTTGGACCTGCTTGGCCTGCCGTGCGGGACCGTGCTGCACCTCGGCTCGGCGGCGGTGGTCGAGGTGACGGGCCTGCGCAATCCGTGCGCTCAGCTCGACACCTATCAGCAGGGGCTGATGGCGGCGGTGCTCGATCGCGACGCCGAGGGTGGCCTGATCCGCAAGAGCGGCGTCATGGCGATCGTGCGCGCGGGCGGGGAGGTTCGCCCTGGCGATGTGATCCGGGTGGAGTATCCGGTCGCGCCGTTCCCGCGGCTGGAGCCCGTGTAGGTCACACCGTCCTGAACCGGCCGAGCGGCAGAAGGCAGAGCAGCGCCGCCGTCGCCGCGACGCCGATGAGGGCGAAGACCGACCAGGCAGGCCAATGCTGCACGAGCGGCGCCAGCGCCGTGGGTGCGACCGCCTGCGCCAGCATCACCGACATCGCGAGCCTTCCGATGAGCGTCGCGTAGCCGCGTGGGCCGTACAGGTGGAGCGGCAGGGTTCCGCGGCTGATGGTCAGGACGCCATTGCTCAAGCCGTAGGCAAGGGCGAACACGATTGCCGGCGCGCCGCCGAGGAAGAGGGCGATGCCGGCGGGCAGCAGCGCCGCGCCGAGGACGGAGGTCACGAGCGGATCGAGCCAGCGGCCAAATAGCAACTCCAATACGCGCCCGGCGACTTGCACCGGGCCGATCAGCGCGGCGACCCCGACCGCCGCCGTGGCGCTGAGGCCGGTGCCCTGCAGCAGCACCAGCGCGAAGACCGAGACAAGCGAGCTGATCGCCGAGCGAACGGAGAAGAACGTCGCGAGAAAGAGGAATCCCGCGTGGCTCCGCGATGGCGCGGATGTCGATTCGGTCGCGACCGGCCCGGCGGGCGCCGCTTGTGGGGGCGCCCGCGGCACGAACAGCAGGATCAGCGGCAGGACCACAAGCAGATCGATCAGCGCGTAGGCGAACACGGTGCCGCGCCATCCGAGCGCGCGGACCAGCGCCACGCCCATCGACCAACCGAGCGAAGAGGCGAATCCGCCGAACAGCGTGACGCCGATGATCGTGGGACGCGCCGCGGCACCAAGCAGGCGACCAATTGTAGCGAAGGTCGCATCGTAGAGTCCGAGCGCCATGCCGAACCCGCACACCGTCCAGCCCAGATACCAGCCGGGCAAGGTGGGCCAGGCGCCCAGCAGCGCCATGCCGGCGGCCATGATCGCGGTGCCGCCCGCCATCACGCCCCGGCCGCCGACGCGCTCGATCCGCCGCCCCACGCGGGGCGAGGCGAAGCCCGTGATGAGCAGTGCCCAGGAGAAGCCGCCGAGCAAGGCGGTCGGGCTTGCGCCCATGGCAGAGGAGGCGGAGGCGGTGACGACGGCGGGCGTGTAGTACGCGGTGGCCCAGGCGAGCAGCTGCGTGACGCCAAGGACCAGCGAGAGACGCCGGCCGAGGCTCACTGCTCAGCGCCCGCGTGCGGGTCCCGCCTGTCCGATGGGAGGCACGTCGGCCGTCATGCCGGCCAGCACCTCGGCGACGTGGCGCGCGGCCACGGGCCGGTTCTCCCGGGTTAGGCGCCCGGCGATGTTGAGCAGGCAGCCGAGATCACCCGCGAGCACCATCGGTGCCCCGGTTGCCGCTATGTCGCGCGTTTTGTCGGAGACCATGCGCACCGAGATCGCGGGATACTTCACGCAGAACGTGCCGCCGAAGCCGCAGCAGATCTCGGGCTCCGCCATCTCGGTCACGGTCGCGCCGACCGAGGCGAGCAAACAGCGCGGCTGCTCTTTCACTCCCAGCTCCCGCAACCCGGAGCAGGAATCGTGGTAGGTGACGGGACCCGCCGCGGGCTGCGCGGGGAGCGCCGTCACGCCTATGACGTCGACGAGGAAGCTGGTCAGCTCGTGCGCCTTGGCGCCGAGCGCATCGGCGCGGGCGCGCAGGTTGGGGTCGTCGTCGAAGAGATGCGGCAGGTGGTGCCGCAGCATCCCGGCGCAGGAGCCCGAGGGCGCGACGACATAGTCGTAGCCGATGAACGCATCGATGATGCCGCACGCGAGCTCGCGGGCGGTGGCGCGATCGCCAGTGTTATAAGCGGGCTGGCCGCAGCAGGTCTGCGCGCGCGGCACCTCCACCCGGCAGCCCGCCTGCTCCAGCAGCCGGATCGCGGCGAGGCCGATCGTCGGGCGCCAGAGATCGACCAGGCAGGTGACGAACAGGGCGACGCGCGGTTTCTCGGCGGACATGAAGCTTGTTTGCGCCGCGCGAGCGGCACGGGCAACTCCGTGCCGTCTCGAACGGTGATTTCTTTCCGCTACGACATTTCAGGGTAGCACCGGTCGATTCCGCCTGTTTCCAGAAAACCGCGATGATCACCGGCGGGACGGTCTGCTGATAGGCAATGTTGAGGTCCGTGCGGGGCATTCAGAAGGCCAGCTTCTAGGTCCATTCGGACTTTAGCGCCTAATCGGCCGCTTCCAAACCCTCTACGTCGTCAGCCAGCACAGCGAAGGATAGCAGCGATGCAGACGCGCACGCTCGGAAGCGGCCTGGAGGTCTCGGCCATCGGGTTCGGCTGCATGGGATTGAACTATCACCGGGGCGTGGCGCCGGACCGAAACGAGATGATCAAGCTCGTCCGCATGGCGGTCGAGCGCGGCGTCACCTTCTTCGACACGGCCGAGGCCTATGGCCCCTTCACCAACGAGAGCCTGGTCGGCGAGGCGCTCGAACCCTTCAAGGGGCAGGTCGTCATCGCCACGAAGTTCGGCCACGATCTTGGTGGCCTTGGATCGTCCAACGGGCTCGACAGCCGCCCCGAACGCATCCGCGAGGTCGCCGAGGCCTCGCTGAAGCGCCTGCGGGTCGACGCCATTGATCTGTTCTACCAGCACAGGGTCGATCCCAGCGTGCCGATCGAGGATGTGGCAGGCGCCGTGCGCGACCTGATCGCGGTGGGCAAGGTCCGGCACTTCGGCCTCTCCGAGCCCGGCGTCCAGACCATCCGGCGCGCGCACGCCGTTCAGCCGATCACGGCAATCCAGAGCGAATACTCCCTCTGGTGGCGTCAGCCCGAGGAGGCGGTGCTGCCGGCCTGCGAGGAACTGGGGATCGGCTTCGTTCCCTACAGCCCGCTCGGCCGGGGCTTCCTCACCGGGAGCATCGACGAGACGACCCAGTTCATCGGCAGCGACAACCGCGGCAGCCTGCCGCGGTTCGCGCCAGAGGCGCGCAAGGCGAACCGGCCGCTCGTCACCCTGCTGGAGGAGGTCGGGCGCCGCAAGGGCGCGACGGCGGCGCAGGTCGCGCTCGCCTGGCTGCTGGCGCAGAAGCCCTGGATCGTGCCGATCCCCGGCACCACGAAGCTGAACCGCCTGGCGGAGAACATCGGCGCCGCCTCCGTCGAACTCACGCCCGATGATCTCCGCCACATCAAGGACGCGGCCTCGGGGATCACCATCCAGGGCGACCGCTACCCCGCAGCCGTGGAAGCCCTGTCGGGCCGATAAGGAGGAAAGCGATGAACCCGAGCTATGACTTCCGGGGCCAGGTCGCCCTTGTCACCGGCGCCAGTTCCGGCATGGGACAGGCGACGGCGAAGGCTTTCGCCGAGGCGGGTGCCGCGGTCGTGCTGGCCGACATCAACGAGCGGGCGGTGCGGCAAGCGAGCGAGACGCTGAACGCTGCGGGCCACCGGACGATCGCCGTGACTTGCGACGTGGCGGATGAAGCGCAGGCCGCGGCGATGGTGGCGCGTGCCATCGGCGAGTTTGGCCGGCTGGATATGGCGTTCAACAATGCAGGCATTCAGGTTCCGCCCAGCGACCCGGCAGACGAGACGGCCGGGGACTTCGACCGCGTGAACGACATCAACATGCGTGGCGTGTGGACCTGCATGAAGCACGAGTTGCGGCACATGCGAACGCAGGGCAGCGGCGCGATCGTCAACTGCTCCTCGCTGGGCGGGCTGGTGGGGCTGCCGAACCGCGCCGCGTATCACGCCTCCAAGCACGGCGTGATCGGCATGACCAAGAGTGCCGCGATGGATTATGCGCCGCGGGGCATCCGCATCAACGCGATCTGTCCGGGCGTCATCGACACGCCGATGGTGTCGGACATGCTTGAAGGCCAGGCGGAAGCGATGAAGGAGATCATGCGCGACCAGCCGATCGGCCGGCTGGGGCGTGCGGAGGAGATCGCCGCGTCCGTGCTGTGGCTGTGCAGCCCCGGCGCCAGCTTTGTGCTTGGCGTGGCTCTGCCGGTGGACGGCGGGTACACCGCGCACTGAAGGCGTGCTCGACAGGTTCTCCGCCACGACGGCGCATGTGCAGGTTCGTATGCAGGCCCAAGGCAAGCACCGCTGCCAGCCGTAGTTAGGCGTGGGAAGCGTCGGAGCCTGCGAGGATTGCACCAACCGATTCTCGTCCCGACGCGCGACCGCGCAGGAGCCGATCGGTCGGATGGGTAAGCCTGAGGAGATCGCCGCGGCCGTCGTCTGGCGGTGCTCGGACGCGGCCGCCTTCGTCGTTGGCCATGCCATGGTCATCGGCGGTGGGCAAACGGTTTGACCTAAACGTGCCGGGTCTCGGCCCTCTCTCCAAATATAACAACAGAGGATCACTCTCGATGAATGCAGCTCTCTTGAGAATCGCGGGGTGCGCCGCCGCGATCAATGTCGCAGCGGCCGGTGGCAGCTACAGGCGATCGCGCCGATCGCGGCGTTCACGGCCGTCGGCGACATGGCGCAACTCAATGCCGCCCTGCATCAGGGGCTGGACGCTGGCCTCACCGTCAGCGATGAAAAGGAAATCCTGGTGCAGCTCTATGCCTACGCAGGCTTTCCCCGAAGTCTCAACGCACTGGGCGAGCTGATGAAGGTGCTGGACTCGCGCAAGCAGCGTGGCATTGAGGACCCGGCTGGTCGCGGCCCGAGTAAGCCGATCCCCACAGGCGAAAAGCTGCTTGAGGTGGGGACGGCCAACCAGACGCAACTTTCGGGTGCTCGGTGAAGGGGCCGCTGTTCGAGTTCGCCCTCGCCATTGACGAGTTCCTGAAAATCCACCTGTTCGGCGATATCTTCGCGCGCGACAACCTCGACTGGCAAAGCCGCGAGCTGGCGACAGTGGGGGCGCTGGCTGCCATGTCGGGAGTGGAATCGCAATTGCAGGCTCATATCCGGATCAGCGTGAACGTGGGGCTGACCGCCGCGCAACTGCGTCAAGTGGCCCAAGTGCTGACCGACCATAACCTGACAGCGGCGGCTGGACGTGTCGAAGAGGCGCTGAACAAGCAATTGGCGACGACCGCGAAGTGACGTTGGATAGACATCGGCGTCATGCGTTTTCCGGAAGACGAATTGAGCCGCATCATCGTTTCGGTCATATCTTTCGGGACACGCCAACATATTGAATCATACGCGCAAGCCGTCCACGGGGGAGAATGGGGTTGGGCTCGTTGTGCACCGCGCGGCCTTCTCAAGCCGTGAGGTTGGCGCTGTCGCCGCCGGTAACGGCGAGACTGGTGCCTGACACCATCGCGGCGGCATCGGAGGCCAGAAACACCACGGCGGGCGCGATCGTATCCGGCTCGAGCCAGGGCACGCCTAACGGCAGTTTGGCGGCGAGCACTTGGGCGGCGGTACGCTCGTCTTTGGCCTCATCGCCAGAGGGCTGCTTGCCGCCTGTCTCGATAGCCTGTGCGTAGCGGTCCTCGTGACGAGTGAGCGCAGTGTCGATCAGGCCGGGAACGAGCGCGTTGACGGTGATCTTGTATTTGCCGAGTTCGAGCGCGGCAGACTTCATGAGGCCGATGATGCCCCATTTCGACGCCGAGTAGCTCGACCCGTCCAGTGTTCCGTGCTGGCCTTGCGTCGAGGAAGTGACGATGATCCTGCCACCCCCGCGCTCGACCATTGCGGGGGCAAAAGCGCGGATCGCGTTGGCGGTGCCGGTGAGATTGTTCTCTATCTGGTCGCGCCAGTCGGCATCCTCCATCTCGAGCAGCGGCTTGAATGCCTGGATGCCGGCGTTGGCGAACAGGACATCGATGCCGCCGCACTCGGCTTTGATCTGCTCGACTGCGGCTCGCAGCGCGCTAATGTCGCGCTGGTCGGCAACGATGGCGAACCACTTGCGGCCGGCTTGCTCGACGAACGTGCCGGTGCGGTCGAGATCGCTCCTGGTCGCAGGCGGAAAGGTGTCGATGGACGAAGCAGCCGCGCACAGGTCGATGCCGACGACGTCGGCGCCCGCGTTGGCAAGCGCGATCGCGGCGCAGCGGCCGATCCCGCGGGCCGCGCCCGTCACCACCGCGACCTTGCCCTTCAGGGCCTCGGAAGAGAAGGTGGCCATCACGCAACCCCCTTTTTGCTGGCGATAACGACGCGGCCATGTTTGCTAGGAAGATTCTCGAACATATTGCGCCGGCTCACGTCAGTTCTCCCACTCGTCGCCAGAAACGAGCACTGCCCAGCTTGGGGGTCAAAGCAAACCCCCGATACAAAACGGCTAGCCCTACGGCTCCAATCCGCGGCTCTCATGCCGATTGCGCTCTAGCTGTCCTGGCCGCGCCGTGGGGAAGCGGTCCGGCGGCGTGCCCGCCGGCAGCGACAGGACTGCGCCGTGATCTGTTCGGACGACTCCTCTCCGTCAGGGCATTCGCCGCGAGCCAGTCGCCGTGCAACGCGCGCAGAGCGTGGAGGCATGCGCGCGGAGGGGCCGCGGTCGCAGAAAAATCGGGCGGTGCGTGGGGAACGCACCGCCCGGAAGTCGTCGCCTGAGGCGACTGCGGGGAGGAAAACAGGCGGCCGGGGGGTGCCAGCCGCCGTGGTTCCTTATAGGCTTGGAGAGGTTTACAAAGGGTTAACGGAGCCGAGAAAATGTCTCCGCCCATCCGCGGCGGTCCGCTCGCCGGGCTGAAGGTCCTGGAGATCGGCCACTACATCGCGGCGCCGTTCTGCACCCGCATCCTCGCCGATCTTGGCGCCGAGGTGATCAAGGTCGAGCCGCCCGGCGGCGATCCGTTCCGCGGCTGGGGCGCCGCGAAGGACGGGCACTCGGTCTGGTTCAGCATCCACGGGCGCAACAAGCTGTCGGTCACGCTCGACCTCAAGCGCCAGCGCGACGTCGCGCTCAAGCTTGCCGCGCGCGCCGATGCGCTGGTGGAGAATCTGCGCGCTGGCCAGCTCGAGCGCCTGCGGCTTGGCCCCGACGTGCTGCACGAGGCGAACCCGCGCCTCGTGGTCGCGCGCATCTCCGGCTACGGGCAGGAAGGGCCATATCGCGACAAGCCGGCGTTCGGGGCGATCGGCGAAGCGATCGGCGGCATCCGCCACCTCACGGCTGTTCCGGGACAAAACGAAATCCCGCCACCACGCTGCGGCATCTCGATCAGCGACGACCTGGCGGGGTTGTACGCGGCGATCGGCCTGCTCGCGGCGATCTGGCAGCGCGATACGGGCGGAACGGCGCGGGGCCGGATCGTCGACGTGAACCTGGTCGATAGCGTGTTTAGCCTGATGGAGGGAATGCTGCCGGAATACGCGCTGGACGGGCGCATCCGCCAGCCGGCCGGCGCTGCCATCGCCACCGCCGCGCCGACCAACACCTACCCGTGCGCGGACGGCAGGTGGCTGTGCATCGCCGGCAATTCCGACCTGATCTTCCAGCGGCTGATGGCGGCGATCGGCCGGCCCGAGCTCGGTTCCGACCCTGCTTACGCGACCAATGGCGAGCGGTGTGCGCACCGTGAGGCGCTCGACACGGCGATCGCCGCCTGGACCCGGACCCTGCCCGCGCGCGAGGCGCAGGAGCGACTGGAGGCGGCGGACGTGCCGTGCTCGCGCCTCTACGACATCGCCGATTGCGTGGCCGACCCGCATTTCCGGGCTCGCGGCTCGGTGCAGGAGGTCGAGGACCCGCTGATCGGCCGCACCCTGCATCCCGGCCCCGCCATCCGCCTGGACGGCGAGCGCCCGGAGGGCGTCGTCGGCTGGACCGGCCCCGCGGCGGGGGCGCACACCGACTACGTCCTGCACACGCTGTTGGGGTTGCCGCGGCCCTGAGCCCCGGATGGAGCGGGATTAAGTCGCCGGGTCCGAAACATCGCTTGCGTCGGGCCGGGCGGCGCGCCATGACAAGGGAAGGATCGGGCGCTATGCTCAGTGGCCGCGCGCCGGGGCGTCCGGGCGCCGCGGATCGGAGGAATCATGGGTAGCTTCAGCATCTGGCACTGGATGATCGTGCTGCTGGTCGTGCTGCTGCTGTTCGGCAGCGGCAAGGTCAGCACCCTGATGGGCGACTTCGCCAAGGGCATCAAGTCTTTCAAGAAGAACATGGCGGAGGAGGACGACGTTCCGATGACGCCCGCCAATTTGGAACGGCCGAGCACCCCGATCGCCGCGTCGCCCGCGACCAAGGCCAGCGCCGAGCGGGAGACCGTCAGCCAGGGCTGACGCCGCCGCGGGCTTGACCTGCCGCCCGCCGAAGCGACAACTCCGTCAGCCACGCTGACGGAGTTCCTGCATGCCGACGCACCGGCTTTCCGCCACGCCCGAGACGGTTCGCTGGGGCACGTTTAGCGCTGACTATCGGCCGGCCGTCACCATCGCTTCCGGCGACACCGTGGAGGTCGAGTGCGTCTCCGGCGCGCGTGACGTGATGCCGCCCGGCCGGACCCGGCTTCATCGTGCCGCCCGCTCTCGCCGCGATCCAGGCCGCCGACATCCCGCGTGCGCCCGGCCATATACTTACCGGGCCGATCGCGATCGCGTGGCGCTGATCCGGGCGACATGCTGGAAGTCCGGATCGAGGCGATCCGGTTCGGCGCCGACTGGGGCTACTGCGGGTTTCGTCCCGCTCGCCGGCACGCTGCCCGAGGACTTTCCCGAGCGATATCTGAGCCACATTCCAATCGACCAGGCGCGGGGCGTGTGCACGCTGCCGTGGGGGACCGAGCTTCCCCTCGCGCCGTTCTTCGGCGTCATGGGCGTGGCGCCGCCGCCTGATTGGGGGGTGATCTCCACCGTCGAGCCGCGCGCGCATGGCGGCAACCTCGACAACAAGGAGCTGGGGGCCGGGGCGACGCTGTTCCTGCCGGTCTTCGTTCCCGGCGCCAATTTCTCCACTGGCGACGGGCACGGCGTGCAGGGTGATGGCGAGGTCTGCATCAACGCGCTGGAGACGTGCCTGACCGGGACGTTCACCTTGATCCTGCACAAGGCAAACGGGCGCGAGCCGATGCTGCGCTATCCGCGGGCGGAAACCCGCTCGCATTTCATCAGCATGGGAATGCACGAGGATCTCGACGTCGCGATGAAGACGGCGCTGCGCGAGATGATCGCCTTCATCACTTCACGCACCAACCTCTCGCGCCAGCAGGCCTACCAGCTCTGCTCGCTTGCCGCGGATTTCCACGTGACGCAGACGGTCAACCGCGAGAAGGGCGTGCACGGGATGCTGCGCCGGGAGCTGCTGGGCGGGTAGGCGATCGCATTCCCTGGGCTTACTGTCCCCCACATGGAAACCTCCCCTTTCACCGCCTACACCCAGCATCTCGAACGCGGCGAGCTGGCGTACCAGGTCAGCCGCTCCACCGGCGCTCCCGTCTTCTATCCGCGAGTCGCGGCACCCGGTACCGGGGCGACCGACCTCGAATGGCGCGTCAGCGCCGGGCTCGGCACGGTCTACGCCACCACCGTCGTGCATCCGCGCGAGGGAGCCCCCTACAGTGTCGCGCTGATCGACATGGACGAGGGCTTCCGCCTCATGAGCCGCGTCGAGGACATCGAGCCCAATTCGGTCCGGATCGGCGCCCGCGTGCGCGTGCGCATTCGCCCGGGCGACGGCAAGGAGCCGCCCATCCCCGTGTTCACCCTGGCGGAGGGTGCATGATGGGCGGGCTCACTCGCGGCAGTACCGCGATCGTAGGCGCGGCGGAGTCCGATCTCGGCGCCGTCGCCGCGCAGATGAGCCCGATCGACCTGATGGCGCAGGGCGTCACGCGCGCGCTCGACGATTGCGGCCTGACGCTCAAGGATGTGGACGGGCTGTTCTGCGCCACGACGCAGTCGCGCTTCTCGGTGATGGCGCTCGCCGAATATCTTGGCTTGCCCGACGCGTACACCGATTCCACCATCGTCGGCGGCTCGTCGTTCGAGATTCATGTCGCGCACGCGATGGCGGCGATCCAGCTGGGTCTCTGCGATGTCGCCGTGATTGCCTATGGCAGCACGCAGCGCACGGTCGGGCGTGCCCAGGCTTCCCAGCGCGAGTCCAACCCGTACGAGACGCCGTTCCGTCCCTTCCTGCCCGCCAGCGCCTACGCGCTAGCCGCCTCCCGCCACATGCACCAGTTCGGCACCACCCGCGAACAGCTGGCCGAGGTCGCGGTCGCCGCGCGCGCCTGGGCGCGGATGAACCCGGCGGCCTGGGATCGCGGGCCGCTGACGATCGAGGATGTGCTCAACAGCCGCTTTATCAGCGAGCCGCTGACCGTGCGCGATTGCTGCCTGGTGACCGACGGGGGCGGGGCGATCGTCCTGACCTCGGCGGAGCGGGCGCGCGATATGCGCCACAAGCCCGCCTACGTGCTGGGCGTCGGACAGTGCATCACGCACGCCAGCATCTCCTCGATGCCGGACCTCACGGTGACGGGGGCGGTCCGCTCGGGCCAGGCGGCCTATCGAATGGCGGGCATGAAGGCGTCCGACATCGACGTGCTGGCGCTCTACGACGCCTTCACGATCAACGTGATCCTGTTCCTCGAGGATCTCGGCTTCTGCCCGAAGGGCGAGGGCGGCCGCTTCGTTTCGGGCGGCGCGATCGCGCCTGGCGGGAGGCTTCCCGTCAACACCAACGGCGGCGGGCTCTCCTACTGCCATCCCGGCATGTACGGCCTGCTGATCCTGATCGAGGCGGTGCGCCAGTTGCGCGGCGAGTGCGGCGAGCGCCAGGTCAAGGATGCTGAGACCGCGATCGTGCACGGCAACGGCGGCGTGCTCTCGGCGCAGGCGACCGTGATCCTGGGAACCGAGGCCGCGCGTGGTTCTTGAACGACGAATAAGAGCGTGCCGACAATCTTGCGCGCCGGGGGCTTCCGGTTCTTCTTCTTCTTCAACCTGGAGCGGGGTGAGCCGCCGCACGTCCACGTTGAACACGGGAATAAGGCCGCGAAATACTGGTTGGACCCGGTGGAATTGGCTAGGTCGCGTGGACAAAGCTGATCCAGTGCCGAATGGAAGCCAGCATGGCGAAGCCAAGAAAGCTACTGGCGGTATGATCGTAGCGGGTAGCGACGCGGCGGCTGTTTTTGAGGCAGTTGATGCATCGCTCGATGCGGTTTCGCAGGGCGTAAAGGGCGCGGTCGACCGAGTGCTGGACGCGGCGGTTCTTTTTGGTCGGGATCTCGGGCGTTGCGCCCCGTGCACGGGCATCCTCGCGGATCGCGTCGCTGTCGTCGCCGCGATCGGCGAGCAGCACTTCGGGGTCGACGTCATGCTCGGCCATCAGCTCGAGATAGGCGGTGCTGTCGTGGGCTTCCCCCGGGGTCAGAAGGAGACCGATCGGAAGACCCTCGGCGTTGGTCCGAAGGTGGATCTTGGTCGAGAAGCCGCCGCGTGAACGGCCGAGAGCCTGATTTTGAGTCCCCCTTTTCCACCCGCGGCACAGTGGTGTGCCCGGACGATGGTGCTGTCGATCATCTGCAGGGCATCGCCGCCGCCGCCCGCGGCGAGAGCGCTCAGCATCAGGTCCCAGAGCCCGCTCGTGGTCCAGCGGCGGAACTGGCGGTGCACCGAGTTCCAGTTGCCCAGCTCCTCGGGTAGATCACGCCAGGGCGCGCCGGTGCGGGTGATCCAGAAGATCGCATCCAACGTGCGCCGATGGTCTCGCGGCGGCCGGCCCCGCAGCGGTCCGCTCTCGGTTACGAACGGCTCGAAGAACGCCCACTCGTCGTCGGTCAACCGCCCTCGGATCACCGCTGATCTCCCACATGAAGATCAGCGTCGAATCACACCGCCCCGCGTCGGGGGAATCCCTCTCGTGCGCTTTGTCCACGCGACCTAGTTCCGACGGCTTCCGCGCGCACGAACCCAATCGCGTGCGGTCCTTGGTCCTCGCGCATTGTGCCGCGTTTCGGAGGAAATGGGATGAGCACTTCAGCGCCGGTTCGCGTTGACCCGGACCCCACCGTCATCGAGGTCGACGTCTCCGATACCGCGCTTCAACTCGTATTGTCGGACGGAAAGGAATTGGCGGCTCCGCTCGCCTGGTTTCCTCGGCTTCGCGACGCGACCCCGGCGCAGCGCAAGCACTGGCGCCTGATCGGGCGCGGCTACGGGATTCATTGGCCGGAGGTGGACGAGGATATTTCGGTCCGGGCTCCGCTCGGGCGGCCAACCTAACGACCGAGCGCGGCGAGAGCGCCGTGCATCCCTTGACGGCGCGGCGAACAATGCCGATCCCTTCCGGCGCCAGACGGCCGGATGGCCGCTGACGCTCGCTCACGGGCGTTGGAGGAAAGTCCGGGCTCCACGGGAATGACGGTGCCGGCTAACGGCCGGCGGGGGCGACCCCAGGGAAAGTGCCACAGAGAGCAGACCGCCCGCGCAAGGCCCTCAGCCCCGCGGGCAAGGGTGAAAGGGTGCGGCAAGAGCGCACCGCGTCCCTGGCGACAGGGACGGCACGGTAAACCCCACCGGGAGCAAGACCGAATAGGGGCGGCCGGCGGGGCCGTCGCAAGGCGGCGGACGCAAGGGCATTCCCGCCCAGTCGCCCGGGTTGGTCGCGCGAGGCGCGCCGCGAGGCGCGTCCCAGAGGAATGGCCGTCGAGCGTCCGCAAGGGCGCGAACAGAACCCGGCTTACAGGCCGTCTGGCGCTTTTCCCCGAGTCCGCCATCGGGTTCCGACACGGCGCTTGACCCGATCACGCGCCACGCTCCTACACCTGTCTGCGCTTCCGGGAAAAACGCTGCAAATCGAGACGGCTCCGCGCGAAATCTTTGACGCCCATAGGTGCCCATGATATCCCATGACATCCCACGACGGCTGATCGGGACATGGGAGCGGGAGCGCCGGTCGGATGACCCAATTCCTGGGCACCCACCAGAACAGGCTGGACGCCAAGGGCCGCGTCTCCGTGCCGGCGCCGTTCCGCGCGGCGTTGCGCAACGGCACCGAAGCCTCCCCTGGCGCGATCGTGCTGCGCCCTTCCTTCAAGCATCCGTGCGTGGAAGCCTGGCCCGAGGCGGTGTTCCAGGCCCTTGCCGCGCCTCTCGACCGGCTGGACCTCTTCGGCGAGGACCATGACGACCTGGCGAGCACGCTGTATGCGGAGGCGTTTCCCGCCGATATCGACAAGGAGGGTCGGATCGTCCTGCCTGACAGCCTGATCGCCCATGCCGGCCTGACCGATACCGTCGTCTTCATGGGGCTCGGCCGTATCTTCCAGATCTGGGAGCCCGAGGCCGCCGAGCGCCGCCGCGCGGAGGCGCGCGAGCGCGCCCGCGCGCGCAAGCTGACCCTGCCGGGCACGGTTGCGGCATGAGCGATTCCGCCCACATTCCCGTCCTCGCCGGCGAGATGCTGCACTGGCTCGCGCCGGTCGACGGCGGCGTCTATCTCGACGCGACCTTCGGCGGCGGCGGCTACGCGGAGGCGATCCTGCGCGCCGCGTGCTGCACCGTCTGGGCGATCGACCGCGACCCCGACGCGATCGCTCGCGGCGCATCGCTCGCGGCGCGCTTTCCCGGCCGGCTGCACCTCATTCACGGCGCGTTCGGGGACATGCTGGAGCTGCTCGCGGCACAGGGCGTGACGACTCTCGATGCCGTGGTGTTCGATCTCGGCGTCTCCTCGTTTCAGCTCGATCAGCCGGCGCGCGGCTTCTCCTTCCGCGCCGACGGACCGCTCGACATGCGCATGGACCGCACCGGCCCCTCCGCCGCCGACCTCGTGAACCGGCTGGCGGAGCGCGAGCTTGCCGACCTCCTGCACGAACTCGGCGAGGAACGGGCGGCTCGCCGCATCGCGCGGGCGGTCGTGCGTGCCCGCGCAGAGGCACCGATCGAAACGACGGGTGCGCTGGCCGCCATCATTCGTGCGGTCGTGCCGCCCGACCGCTCGGGGATCAACCCCGCGACCCGTAGCTTCCAGGCGCTGCGCATCCGGGTGAACGACGAGCTGGGCGAGATCGCGCGAGGACTCGACGCGGCATCGCGCCTGCTTGCAGGCGGCGGCCGGCTGGTCATCATCTCCTTCCACTCGCTCGAGGACCGCATCGTGAAGCGGTTCATGGCGGAGGCGGCGGGGCGGGCGCCGGCGCCGTCGCGTTACGATCCGCGTGGCCTCACGCGCCGCGCCACTCCGGGGTTTCGCCTCCTGACGCCGCGGGCAGTGCGTCCGGGCGAGGCCGAGATCCGCACCAATCCGCGTGCCCGCAGCGCCCGGCTGCGCGTGCTGCAGCGTCTGTCCCCTCTCGTAGCGCAAGCGGAGACGGCCGTCCCATGATCCGCCCGATCACCGCTGTGACATGCCTGATCGCCTGCGGATCGGGCCTCTATCTCTATCAGACGAAGCACAAGGTGCGCGTGCTCGACAACGAGATCGAACGTGTCGTGCACCAGACGGAGCATGTGCGCGAGCAGACCCGCATCCTACGTGCGGAGTGGACGCTGCTCGATCAGCCGGATCGGCTCCAGCAGCTCGCCGCCCAGTTCCTGACGCTGCAGCCGACCAAGCCCGCGCAGTTCGTCGCGATGGCCGACCTCGACTCGCGTCTTCCGGCGCCGGTTCCGCCGCATGTCGATGCCCCGGCGTCTGCCGAGCCCGTCGCCCAGCCCGAGGCCCCGGCGCTGGTCGCGAGCGCCCAGCCCGCCGCGCCCGCCGCGCCGCCCCCGTCACAGGCGTCGGCCCTCACGCCTGCGCCGGCGCGCCGCGAGGCGGCGATGGTCGCCGAGGCGCCCCCGCCGCGTGTGGAGCGTCCGGTGATCCGCGCCGCCGCCCGCATCGTGGAGCCGGCTCGCCCAGTGGCCAGCGCCATTCGCACGCCCGTGGTGATCCCGCCGGCGCCGCGTCCGATGCCCCGCTACGCCGCCGAGCAGTTGGCCCGGTCGGAGCCGGCTTATCGCCCCGCCTATGCCCGCCCGCCCGCCGCCATCCCGGTCGCCGCTCCCGCCTATGGCGGCTCCATGCTCGGCATGGCACGTACCGCTGCGCCGCCTGCGCCGACGCCACCCGCGCCGACGCAATGGATCAACTGGAACCGTTGAGGCGGCGATGTCAGACCGCCCGCAGCGCTCGCCCAATGCACCCCCGCCGAACGCGCCGCCCGCGCCGCGCGCGGGTGCGCCGCGCGTCGGCGATACCGTACCCCGGATGGAGACGGTGCGCGTCACCGCCCCCGACCTGCGTCGGCGCGCCGCGATGGAGAAGACACGCTCGCGCCTCGTCCTGACCGCGGGCGGCTTTGCCGTGCTGTTTCTCGCCGTCGTCCTGAAGCTCGCCGATGCGACGATCATCAGCCCGCTTGCCCCACATCGGCCGGAGCACAAGATCGCGCTTCTGCAAGATCAGAAGAATCTCGCCGCCGCCACGCCCGCCGGACGGGCGATGATCACCGACCGCAACGGGCAGATCCTGGCGATCTCGCTGCCGACCGTCGACCTGTTCGCCGATCCGCGTCAGGTCATCGACCCAGCCGCGGATGCCGCCAAGCTCAAGACCGTGCTGTCCGACCTCGACGAGAACCTGGTCGCGCGGCGGCTGTCGGAGAGCACCAAGCAGTTCGTCTTCCTCGCCCGGCGCATCACGCCAGCCCAGCAGCTCGCGGTGAACAATCTCGGCATTCCGGGACTCGACTTTCAGCCCGGCGAGGAGCGCCACTATCCAATGGGCCGGGTGGCGGCGCATGTCCTGGGCGGGGTCGACATCGACGAGCACGGCATCGCCGGCGTCGAGCGGTGGTTCGACAAGCGCCTGATGACCGACCCCTCGCCGCTGCGCCTGTCGCTCGACGTGCGGGTCCAGGCGGTGGTGCGCGAGGAGCTGGCCGCCGCGATGGAGCAGTTCAAGGCGCTCGGCGCCGCCGGGATCGTGATGGACGTGAACACCGGCGAGGTGCTCGCGCTGGTGTCGCTGCCCGACTACGACACCGCCGATCTCGGCCAGGCGACGCCCGACCAACGGTTCGACCGTGCGGTCAGCGGCGCCTACGAGCCAGGCAGCACGTTCAAGCTGCAGACCGCCGCCATGGCGCTCGACGACAACGTGATCCACATCTGGGATACGTTCGACACCGTCCACCCCATCCATATCGGCCGCTTCACCATCACTGATTTCGAGCCCGAGCATCACAACATGGCGGTGCCGGAGCTGATCGCGGTGTCGTCCAATATCGGTGCCTCGCACATCGCGCTCGATGTCGGCGCGGAGCGCCAGCGCGCCTGGCTCAAGAAGCTGGGCTATTTCGCCCGCTCGCCGATCCAGCTGCCGGAGTCGGCACCGCCCATCGTGCAATCGGCCTCGCAGTGGAAGACGGCAACCACCATGACCGTCTCCTTCGGCAATGGCATAGCGGTCACGCCGACCCAGCTTATCGCCGGCACGGCAGCGCTCATCGATGGTGGAATCTGGCGTCCCGCGACCCTGCTCGCCGCCTCGCCGGACGCACCGCCCGAGGGCGTGCGTGTCGAGCAGCCGGAGACCTCGGTCCTGATGCGCAAGCTGATGCGCCTCGTCGTCACCCAGGGCACCGGCAAGCCGGCGGAGATTCCCGGCTACCTGGTCGGTGCCAAGACCGGCACCTCGCAGAAGGTCGGCAAGGGGGGCTACAAGCTGCACGCCAATCTCAGCTCAATGATCGCGGCCTTCCCGATGACCGGACCGCGCTACATCGTGTACGCGATGCTCGATACGCCGCACGCCGACAAGACGACGTTCGGCTTCACCACCGGCGGCTGGACGGCTGGCCCGGCGGTGAAGCGCATCATCTCGCGCATCGGCCCGATGCTCGGCGTCATGCCGTTCGCCCCGCAGCAGCTCCCGGCGCTCGAGGCGCAGCTCTATCTGCCTCTGGCGCCCGGGCGTCCGCCGGGCGGCCCGCTTGCGCCGCGCGGCGCCGTGGTCGCCGACGAGGCCTCGCGCAAGCCTGGCCATGTGCGTCCTGCCGCGAGCCTCATGGAAGAGCGCTCGCGCGAGCCGCGGCGCGAGACTGCGCTGCCCGAGCCGCATGTCATTCGCGCCGCTGCGAGAGAGCCCGACCATGCGCCTCGCTGAGGTCATCGCCCGGCTCTCGCCGCCACCCAATTGGCGCGGTGCGGGCGAACTGGAGGTCACCGCCGTGACGGCGGACAGCCGCCAGGTCGCGCCGGGCGTGCTGTTCGCGGCGCTTCCCGGCAGCCGCGCGGACGGCTGTGAGTTTATTGCCGAGGCGGTGGCGCGCGGCGCGCCCGCCATCCTCGCCCCGGTCGGGACCGAATGGCCGGCAAACGTGCCCGCACGGCCGCTGCTTGCCGATCCCGAGCCGCGCCGGCGCCTCGCCGAGCTCGCCCGGATCTTCGCGGGACCGCAGCCCGAGATCGTGGTTGCCGTGACCGGCACCAATGGCAAGACGAGCACGGTCGAGTTCCTGCGCCAGATCTGGCGGGGCGGTGGTCACAGGGCGGCCAGCCTCGGGACGCTCGGCGTGATCGCGCCGTGCTTCCCGCCCGGTCCCGGTCTCACCACGCCCGATCCGGTGACGCTCGCGGCGACGCTCGCCGCCCTCGCCCGAGCCGGCGTGGACCACGCGGCGATGGAGGCCTCCTCGCACGGGCTGGATCAGTTCCGCCTCGACGGCGTGCGCCTCGCCGCCGCCGGGTTCACCAACCTGACACGCGACCATCTCGACTATCACGTGACACTCGACGCGTACCGCGCCGCCAAGCTGCGCCTGTTCTCCGAATTGTTGCCCGACGGATCGCCCGCCGCCGTCAGCGCCGACATGGAGCCGGAGACGATCGCGGCGATCCGCGCGCTCGCCGCGCGCCGGCGCCTCGATCTGCGCACCGTCGGTGAGGCCGGCGAGGCGATCCGCCTGCTGGAAGCGCGTCCGCTGCCGGACGGTCAGGCGCTGGAGATCGAGGCGGAGGGACGCCGCCGGTCGGTCCATCTCCCCCTGCCGGGACGCTTTCAGGCCGACAACGCGCTGCTCGCCGCCGCGCTCGCGATGGCGCTCGGACAGGCCGATGCGATCGAACGCCTCGAGGGGCTGCGCGGCGTGCGCGGGCGGATGGAGCTGGCGGCGCGGTTGCCGAACGGGGCCGCCGCCTATGTCGACTATGCGCACACGCCCGACGCGTTGGACCGGCTGCTGCGCGCGTTGCGTCCGCATACGGCGGGGCTGCTGCATGTCGTGTTCGGGGCCGGCGGCGACCGCGATCCGGGCAAGCGTCCGATGATGGGGGTGGCGGCCGCGCGCCACGCCGACGTAGCGATCGTCACCGACGACAACCCCCGCGGCGAGAACCCCGCCGCGATCCGCGCCGCCGTGCTCGCGGCCTGTCCGGGCGGGCGGGAGATCGGCGACCGCGCCGAGGCGATCGCCGCCGCCCTGAATGAACTCGGCCCTGGCGACGTGCTGGTCGTCGCCGGCAAGGGCCATGAGCAGGGCCAGACGATCGGGGGGCGGGTCATCCCGTTCGACGATGTGGGCGTGGTGCGCGCGCTGGTGGGTGAGACCCTCACCCGCCGCGCTGCGCGCGACGACCTCTCCCGCAGGGCGGGAGAGGTCGGCGAACGACGTGAGCCGGGCGAGGGTCGCGCATGAGCGCCCTCTGGACTGCCGCTGCGCTCGTGCAGGCGACCGCCGGAACCCTCTCGATCCCCTTCGACGCGACGGGTGTCTCTATCGATACCCGGACGCTCGCGCCCGGCGATCTCTTCATCGCGCTGCGCGGAGAGAACGGCGATGGTCACGACCACGTCGCTCAGGCCAATGCGCGCGGCGCTGCGGGGGCGATGGTGCATCGCGACGTCCCCGCTGTCGGCCCGACGCTGCGCGTGGATGACACGCTGGCCGGCCTCACCCGGCTCGGCGCCGCCGGGCGCGCCCGCTTCGCCGGACGGGTCGCCGCGATCACCGGCAGCGTCGGCAAGACCACGACCAAGGAGATGCTGCGCGCGATCCTCACTGCCGAGGGTCCGACGCACGCCGCCGTCGCCTCCTACAACAACCATTGGGGCGTGCCGCTGACGCTCGCTCGCTTGCCGCCGGAGGCGGAGTTCCTGCGTCGCCGAGATCGGCATGAACCAGCCCGGCGAGATCGCCCCGCTCGCCGTGCTGACCCGTCCGCATGTCGCCGTCATCACCACGATCGGGGCCGCGCATGTCGGCCATCTCGGCAGCGTCGAGGCGATAGCGCGCGAGAAGGCCGCGATCCTGGGCGGGCTGGAACCAGGCGGGGTCGCGGTCCTGCCCGCCAACTCGCCCCATCTCCCGTTGCTGCGTGCGCGCGCCGGCGCGAGGCGCGTTGTAACCTTCGGTGCCTCTCCCGATGCCGATCTCCGCCTGGTCTCCGCCGCGGTCGAGCCGGACGCCACCGATATCGAGGCGTGCGCACATGGCACTCCTCTCCGCCTGCAACTCAACGCACCCGGCCGGCATATGGCGATGAACGCGCTCGCCGCTCTTGCCGCAGCATGCGCGCTCGGGATCGACCCGGCTCGCGCCGCGGCCTCGCTCGACGGCTTCGCGCCGGTTGCCGGCCGCGGCGCGAAGCGGCGGATCGCGGTGCGCGGCGGGACGGCGACGCTGATCGACGAGAGCTACAACGCCAACGCTGCGTCGGTGCGTGCGGCGCTCGCGGTGCTCGCGATCCAGCCCGGCGGGCGGCGCATCGCCGTTCTGGGCGACATGCTGGAATTGGGCGAGCACGGCCCTTCCGAGCACGCGGCGCTCGTGCCCGACACCGCAGCGGCCGATCTCGTTTTCACCTGCGGGCCGCTGATGCACCGCCTGCACGACGCTCTCCCGGCGGCTCGCCGCGGCGGGCACGCGCCAAATTCGGCGGCGCTCGTCGCGCTGGTCGCCGACGCCGTGCGGCCCGGCGACGTCATTCTGGTCAAGGGTAGCCTGGGCAGCCGCATGAAGCTGGTTGCCTCCGCGCTCGGCCTGATCGCGGAGACGGTCTGATGCTCTACGATCTCGCCAGCCCGTTCGCGAGCCACTTCTTCCTGTTCAACCTGTTCCGCTACATCACCTTCCGCTCGGGCGCGGCCTGCCTGACGGCGCTGATCGTCAGCTTCGTCATCGGCCCCGGGCTGATCCGCTGGCTGCGCGTGAAGCAGCGCCAGGGCCAGCCGATCCGCGCCGACGGACCCGAGCGCCACATCCTCGAAAAGCAGGGCACGCCAACGATGGGCGGCGTGCTGATCCTGATCGCCTGGCTGGTCTCGACCCTGCTGTGGGGCGACCTGCGCAACCAGTACGTGTGGGCGGCGATCGTCGTGACGCTGGGCTACGGATTGCTCGGCTTCGCCGACGACTACCTCAAGCTTTCCAAGCGCAACCATCGAGGCGTTCCGGCGCGCGTGAAGCTCGCCGTACAGGCGGTGATCGGCGTGGGCGTGGCGTTCTGGCTGATGCACGCAACCGACAACGCGCTTGGCGATGCGCTTGCCGTGCCGGTGTTCAAGGACGTGCTTCCCCGGCTCGGCTGGTTCTTTCCGATCTGGGGGATGCTCGTGATGATGGGCTCGTCCAATGCGGTGAACCTCACCGATGGGCTCGACGGCCTCGCCATCGTCCCGACGATGATCACGGCGGGCGTCTTCGCGTTGATCGCCTATCTTGTCGGCAATCGGATCTTCGCCGATTATCTGCAGCTCCACTCGGTGCCAGGGTCGGGAGAACTCGCGGTGTTCTGCTCGGCGCTGATCGGCGCCGGCCTTGGCTTCCTCTGGTTCAACGCTCCGCCGGCGGCGGTGTTCATGGGCGACACCGGCAGCCTCGCGCTGGGCGGCGCGCTGGGCGCGGTGGCGGTTGCGACCAAGCACGAGATCGTCCTGATGATCGTCGGCGGGCTGTTCGTGGTGGAGACGGTCTCGGTCATCATCCAGGTGTTCTGGTTCAAGCGCACGGGCACGCGCGTCTTCCTGATGGCGCCGCTGCACCATCATTTCGAGAAGAAGGGCTGGGCCGAGGCGACGATCGTGATCCGCTTCTGGATCATCTCCTTCATCCTGGCCCTGGTTGGCCTCGCGACGCTGAAGATCAGATGAGCGGATTCCCGCCCGTCTTTGCTGGTCGGCGCTACGCGGTTCTCGGCCTGGGCCGCAACGGACTGCCGGTCGCGCAGGCGCTGGCCGCGCTGGGTGCGGAGGTGCTGGCGTGGGATGACGACGCGGCGGCGCGTGGGGCGCTGCCCTCACCCGGATTGGCTGAAGCCGGCGCACGTGGCGCGCCGGGCGAGGACACGATCACCTCCCGCTCTCCAACCGCCGCCGATCGCCTTGACGCGCTCGTGCTATCGCCCGGCATTCCGCACCGGCTACCGTGCCCGCACCCGATCGCGGCGCTCGCCATGGAGAGAGGCTGGCCGATACTCTCGGACGCCGAGCTGCTCTACCGCGCGGTCCGTGCGGCGGGTTCGGCCGCGCGGTTTGCCGGCATCACCGGGACCAACGGCAAGTCGACCACGACCGCGTTGCTCGCCCACATCCTGAGCACGGCGGGTATTCCGAACGCCGCCGGCGGCAATCTCGGCACGCCCTCGCTGGCCCTGCCGTTGCTCGGCGATGACGGCGTCTACGTCCTCGAAATGTCGAGCTACATGTTGGAGCGAATCGCCACCCTCCGTTTCGATGCGGCGGCGATGCTCAACCTCAGTCCCGACCATCTCGATCGGCACGGCGGCATGGCGGGCTACATCGCCGTCAAGCGGGCGATTTTCGCCCGCCAGGCATCGCGCGACCTCGCGGTCGTCGGCATCGACGATCCGGACAGCGTGCTGACGGCGGCTTGGCTGCGTACATGCCCCGCGCGCGTCGTTACGGTCAGCGGTGCGGGGGCCGTGCTCGACGCCCCCGCGCTCCCCGGCGCGCACAACGCGCAGAACGCCGGCGCGGCGCGCGTGATGGCGCTGGGGCTCGGCGCGGCGGAAGCCGATGTCGTGCGGGGGACCGCGAGCTTTCCCGGCTTGCCGCACCGCCAGCGGGTCGTGGGGCGCGTTGGCGGCGTGGCCTTCATCGACGACAGCAAGGCAACCAATGCCGATGCGGCGGCGCGCGCCCTCGGCTGCTACGACCGCATCGTCTGGATCGCCGGCGGCCAGGCGAAGACGAACGGCATCGCGCCGCTCGCGCCTTATTTCCCACGCGTCGCGCGCGTGCTGCTGATCGGGCGTGACGCGCCGCTCCTCGCCGCGACTCTCGCCGAGCACCGCGTTCCGCACGAGATCGTCGGCACGCTCGATGTCGCGGTGCCGCGCGCCGCCGCCGCAGCGGGCGCGGCGGGCGCGGTCGTGCTGCTCTCCCCTGCCTGCGCGAGCTTCGACCAGTTCAGCGGGTTCGAGGCCCGGGGTCGGCGCTTCGCCGAACTGGTGGCCGCGCTACCCGGCGAGAGGGCGGCCTGATGCCGACGCTCTCGCGTGCCGACACCTCTACTCTGGGGCGCTGGTGGTGGAGCATCGACCGCTGGATCCTAGGCGCGGTCGGCCTGCTGATCGGCTTCGGCTACATCCTGATCCTGGCGGCGAGCCCAGCGGTCGCCGTGCGCATCGGCGACCCGCGCAACGCGCTCATCGTCAAGCAGGTGCTGTTCCTCGCGATCGCCGGCGGGATCGTCTGCGGCGTGTCGTTGCTCTCGCCGCGCGGCATCCGCCGTCTCGCGATTTTCGGCTGCATCATCGCGCTGGCGCTGACCGCGGCGACCCTCGTCATCGGGGTCGAGATCAAGGGCGCGCGTCGCTGGATCTCGCTTCCTGGCATGTCGCTGCAGCCCAGCGAGTTTCTGAAGCCCTGCTTTGCCGTCGTCGCCGCCTGGCTGATCAGCGAGGGCAAGCGCACGCGCGGCTTCCCCGGCCAGCTCGCCGCGGCGGCGGTCTTCGTGTTCATCGTGCTGCTGCTGAAGGAGCAGCCGGATATCGGCATGACGGCGGTGATCACCGCGGTCTATTTCGCCCAGCTCTTCATCGATGGGTTGAACCTGTTCTTCGTCGGCATCGGTGTCGCCGGCGTCGTGACGGGGGCGCTGGGCGCATACGCGCTGTTCCCGCACGTGCAGACCCGAGTGCATGAGTTCCTGCATCCGACGGGGGCCACCACCTATCAGGTGACGACCGCGCTCGAGGCGTTCGGCAATGGCGGTCTGCTGGGTCGCGGCCCGGGCGAGGGCAGGGTCAAGGACGTGCTGCCGGACGCGCACGCCGATTTCGTCTTCGCCGTCGCGGGCGAGGAGTTCGGGATGGTGGTCTGCCTGGTGATCCTGGGCGTTTTCGCCTTCATCGTCATGCGCGGCCTGCTGCGCCTGCTGCGCCAGCAGGATTTGTTCAGCGTGCTCGCATGCGCCGGACTTCTGGTCGGATTCGGCCTGCAGGCCTTCGTCAACATGGCCTCCACCCTGCAGCTCATCCCGACCAAGGGAATGACGTTGCCGTTCATCTCTTATGGCGGCTCCTCGGTGATGTCAGAGGCGCTCGGCATCGGGATGCTGCTTGCGCTGACGCGCCAGCGCCCGCGGGAGGACACGTCGTGAGAGGCCCCGCCCTGCGCCCCATCGTGATCGCCGCGGGCGGAACGGGCGGCCATCTGTTCCCCGCCGAGGCGCTCGCCGCCGCGCTCATTGCGCGCGGCGAGCGGATCGTGCTGATGACGGATGCCCGCTCCGGTGCACTCGATAGCCCGGTCTTCGCCGGGCGAGAGCGGTTCGTGCTGAGTGGGGCCGGGATCGCCGGGCGAAGTGCTGTCAAGGCGATGCGGGCGGGATTCGCCTTGCTCGGCGGCGTCGCGCAGGCACGGCGCGCGCTCGCCCATCTCGATGCGCGTGTCGTGGTCGCGTTCGGCGGCTATCCGGCCATCCCGCCAGTACTCGGCGCGCGCGCTCTGCGCCGGCGCCCGCGAATCGTGCTGCACGAGCAGAACGCCGTGCTCGGGCGCGCCAACCGCTTCCTCTCGCGTCGTGCCGACGCGCTTGCCCTCAGCATTCCTGATACCGCGCGCGTGCCGGACCGCACCGCCACCTTCGTCACCGGCAACCCGGTGCGTCCTTCCATCAGATCGGTTCCGCCCTATGAGGAGCCGACCGACGGGCGCTCTCTCCTCGTGCTCGGCGGCTCGCTCGGGGCGCGCGTGCTGAGCGATGTCGTGCCCGCCGCCGTCGCGGCGCTGCCCGGGGATGCGCGCGCCCGCCTCTCCGTCGTGCAGCAGTGTCGGCCCGAGGATATCGCGCGCGTGCGCGAGGCGTACGCGCGTGCGGGCGTGGCGGCGGAGCTCGCCTCGTTCTTTCCCGATGTGGCCGAGCGACTCGCCGCCGCGCATCTCGTGATCGCACGCGCCGGCGCCTCCACCGTGGCCGAGCTCGGCGTAGCCGGTCGGCCGGCGATCCTGGTGCCGCTGCCCGGTGCGATCGACGACCATCAGAGCGCCAATGCCCACGCGCTCGCCGCCGCCGGCGGCGCGATCTCCCTCGCGCAAGACAGGCTGACGCCGGCACTTCTCGCCTCGGAACTCGCGACCCTGTTCTCCCTGCCGCACCGTTTCGCCCGCATGGCGGAGGCCACGCGCGCCTGGGGCCAGCCGGACGCCGCCGACAAGCTGGCCGAGCTGATCGACACCCTTGCCCCACAGGAGGCCCCGGCATGAGGGCCCTGCCGTTGTCCATCGGAACCATCCATTTCGTCGGCATCGGCGGCATCGGCATGTCGGGCATCGCCGAGGTGCTGCACACGCTGGGCTACAGCGTGCAGGGCAGCGACATCGCCGATTCGGCCAACGTGCGCCGGCTGCGCGAGGCGGGCATTCCGGTCGCGATCGGCCATGACGCGGCGCATCTCGGCCAGGCGCGCGTCGTCGTCGTCTCGACCGCGGTGAAGCACGAAAATCCGGAGGTGCTCGCCGCGCGCGCGCGCTTCATCCCGGTGGTGCGCCGCGCCGAGATGCTGGCCGAGCTGATGCGGCTGCGCTGGTCGATCGCGATCGGCGGCACGCATGGCAAGACCACCACCACCAGCCTGATTGCCGCGGTGCTGGAGGCCGCGCGGCTCGATCCCACCGTCATCAATGGCGGCATCGTCAATGCCTACGGCACCAACACGCGTCTCGGCGCGGGCGAATGGATGGTGGTCGAAGCGGACGAGAGCGACGGCAGCTTCCTGCGCCTGCCGGCGGTCATCGCTGTCGTCACCAACATGGATATCGAGCACCTCGATCATTGGGGCACGGGGGAGGCGATGGTCGCCGGCTACGACCAGTTCGTCTCCAACATCCCGTTCTACGGCTTCGCCGTGCTCTGCATTGATCATCCGGAGGTGCAGCAGATGATTCCCCGGCTGTCTGACCGGCGGATCATCACCTACGGCTTCTCCCCGCAGGCCGACGTGCGCGCCGACAAGGTGATGGCCGACCGGCTCGGCTCGACATTCGAGGTGACGGTCACCGATCGCGTGCGCAACCGCACGCGCCGGCTTGGTCCGTTCCGGCTGCCGATGCTGGGGCAACACAACGTGCAAAACGCGCTCGCCGCAGTGGCGATCGGCATCGAGATGGAGATCGACGACACGACGCTGCGCAGCGCCTTCGCGGGCTTCCGCGGCGTCAAGCGGCGCTTCACCAAGACCGGCGAGATCGGCGGCATCTCGATCATCGACGACTACGCGCACCATCCGGTGGAAATCGCCGCGGTGCTGAAGGCAGCGCGCCAGGCGGGCGCGCGCGAGGTGATCGCGGTCGTGCAGCCGCACCGCTTCACCCGGCTCAATTCGCTGTTCAACGAGTTCTGTACCTGCATGAACGACGCCGGCACGGTCATCGTCGCCGACGTCTACCCGGCGGGGGAGGCGCCGATCCCGGGCGTGAACCGCGATGCGCTGGTCGAAGGGCTGCGCGCACGCGGGCACCGCTCCGTCGTGCCGCTGCCGAGCCCCAATCGCCTAGCCGAGATGGTCTCCGCGATCGCCCGCCACGGCGACTTCGTCGTGTGCCTGGGAGCGGGAAACATCACGCAGTGGGCGAACGCGTTGCCGGCCGAATTGTCCGAGCTGCAGGCCGAGCGCCGAGGGAGCGCGGCGTGACACCCTCACCCGCCTCCCTTCGCGGGCGTATCGCGCATGACGCGCCGCTTGCGCCAACGACGTGGTTCCGCGCGGGCGGGACCGCCGAGACGCTGGCGCGGCCGGCCGATGCCGACGACCTCGCCGCGTTCCTGCGGGCGCTGCCGCCGGAGATCCCGGTGCGCGTGCTGGGGGCGTGCTCGAACGTGATTATCCGCGACGGCGGGCTGCCTGGGGTCACGCTGCGTCTCGCGCGCGGCTTCACGGGCATCGTCACGGAGCGGGACGGTGTCATCGCCGGCGCCGGCGCCCTCGATGTCACCGTGTCGGAGCATGCCGCCGCCTCTGGCCTTGCGGGGCTGGAGTTTCTATGCGGCGTTCCCGGCACGATCGGCGGTGCGGTGGCGATGAACGCCGGCGCGTATGGCGGGGACATCGCGTCCGTGCTCGACTGGGCCGACGCCGTGACGCGCTCGGGCGAGATGGTGCATCTGTCCGCCGCCGACCTCGCCTTCGCCTACCGCCACGCCCGCCTGCCGCCCGGCGCCGTTGTCACCCGCGTGCGCTTGCGCGCTACCCCGGCGGCACCGGCGGCGATCGCCGCGCGCATGACTGAGATCCGCGCGAGCCGGGAGGCGACGCAGCCAATTCGCGCGCGGACCGGCGGATCGACGTTCCGCAACCCCCCCGACATGAAAGCGTGGGAGCTGATCGACGCCGCCGGCTGTCGCGGCTTGACCCTTGGCGGGGCGAAAGTCTCCGACAAGCACTGCAACTTCCTGATCAACGAGGGGGGCGCCACCGCCGCCGATCTCGAGGAGCTGGGTGAGGAGGTACGCCGCCGCGTTCTCGCCGCCTCCGGCGTCACCCTCGAATGGGAGATTCACCGCATCGGCGTGCCCGGGCAGCCGGCATGAGCGCGCGCGTCGCCATCCTTTACGGCGGGATCTCCGCTGAGCGCGAGGTCAGCCTGTCCAGCGGCAGGCAGGTCATCGTCGCTCTTCGCCACGCGGGCTTCGAGGTGAACCCGATCGAGGTAACGGAAGATCTGGGCGCCGTAATCGCCGCGCTGCGCGACCCAGCGCCCGATGTGGTGTTCAACGCGCTGCACGGGCGTTTCGGCGAAGACGGTACGATCCAAGGCGTGCTCGACTGGCTCGGCATCCCGTACACGCATTCGGGCGTGCGTGCCTCATCGCTGGCGATGGACAAGGTCGCTGCCAAGGCAGCCTTTGCCGCCGCCGGATTGCCGGTCGCGCATGGCCGGATGGTCGATCTCGCGACGTTAGAAGCGAGCGATCCGCTGCCGCTCCCCTATGTCGTGAAGCCGGTCAACGAAGGCTCCTCCGTCGGCGTGGAGATACTCAAGAGTGGCGACAACCGCCGTGGCGAGATCGCCCGCTCCTGGCGCTTCGGGCGCACGGCACTCGTCGAGGAGTTCGTGCCAGGGCGCGAGCTAACCGTCGGCGTGATGGGCGACCGTCCGCTTGCGGTGACCGAGATCATCGCCCAGGCGGGGACGTTCTACGATTACGAGTTGAAATACGCCGATCGCGGTTCCCGCCATGTCATTCCGGCGACCGTGCATCCGGACACGTACGGGCGCGCGCTCGACCTCGCGGCCGCTGCGCATCGCGCGCTCGGCTGCCGGGGCGCGACGCGCGCCGACTTCCGCTACGACGACACGGACGGCGAGCCGGGCCGCCTCGTGCTGCTGGAGGTGAACACGCAGCCCGGGCTCACGCCGACCTCGCTGCTGCCGGAGCAAGCCGCGCATCACGGCATCGGCTTTGCCGCGCTGTGCGCCTGGATGGTGGAGAACGCCGCATGCCGCGTGTGAAGGGACGTGCGCAGCGCAACTCCGTCATCGACCGGCCGAACCGGCTCAAGCTGCTGCTGCGCCGTCAGTCGCGACTGCTGCGCCCGGCAGGGTGGGGCGTGCTGGGTCTTTGCGTCGTGCTGATCGGGATGGCGGCGGCGCACCGTGCCGCGCCAGGCGGCGCGCTGGAGGCGCTGCGCGCGCGCTTCGGCCATGCGACTGCGGGCTTCGGCCTGCGTGTCGCCGATATCAGGATCGAGGGCCGTGCCAACACGCCGGAGCCGTTGCTGCGTGCCGCGATCGGTGTGCGTCCGGGCGATCCGATCCTGGGGTTTTCCGTCGAGCAGGCGCGCGAGCGGATCGAGAAGCTCTCCTGGGTCGATCACGCGACCGTGGAGCGCCGTCTACCGGGCACGATAGTCGTGGTGGTGCAGGAACGCCGCCCATTCGCCATCTGGCAGAATCAGGGCAAATTCGTGCTGATCGACCGCACGGGTCAGATCGTCACCAACAGCAACGTCGCGGATTTCCACCAGCTTCCCCTCGTCGTCGGGCCTGGCGCGCCGGAGGCGGCAGCGCCGCTGATCGACGCGCTGACCGAGCATCCCCCGCTCCAGGCGCGCATGGTCGCGGCGGTGCGCGTGGCGGAACGGCGTTGGAACCTCGTGCTGAAATCCGGCATCACGGTGATGCTCCCCGAGGGGCACGAGGATGCGGCGCTGGAGCGCCTGATCGCGCTCGATCAGCAGCACAAGCTGCTGGAGCGCCCGTTGCAGTTCGTCGACCTGCGTCTGCCCGACCGTCTTGTCATACGCGCGAAGGCCGACGCCTCTCTCCCGGCCAAAGACTTGCGCGGCGCGCCGGCGCGCAACCCGGCATAGGGCGACACGCACCATGAACGACATGTCGCACCGCATCCTGCCGCCGCAATCCGCCGGACCCGAGGAGCCGCCGCGCCTGCGCCATAGACCCGGCCCATTCGGCGTGCTCGACATCGGCTCGACCAAGATCGTCTGCCTGATCGGCCGGGTCGAAGGCGACGGCAGCCTGCGAGTGCTGGGTTTTGGCTGGCATCGCGGCAAGGGCGTGCGTGGCGGCGGCATCGTCGATCTTGACGAGGCGGAGAAGGCGATCCGCGCCGCCGTCGGCCAGGCTGAGGACATGGCAGACACGCGCCTGCGCGGCGTCACCGTCAATCTCACCTGCGGCCATCCGGAGAGCCGGCTATTCAACGTGCAATGGCCGGTGGGCGGGCGCGCTGTCGAGGAATCCGACATCCGCCGCGTCGTTGCCGAGGGCCGTCTGCGCGCCGAGGTGGACGGGCGGGAGATCATCCACGCCCTGCCGCTCGCCTTCGCCGCTGATGAAACCGAGCGCGTCGCCGACCCGCGCGGCCTGTTCTGCACGACCTTGGCGGCGCGGCTGCACATCGTCGATGCCGCCGTCACCGCGTTGCGCACGCTGGGCGCCTGCGTCGCGCGCTGCGACCTCGACATCGCCGAACTGGTATCCGCCCCGATGGCCTCTGGCCTTTCGGCGCTCGTCGAGGACGAGCGCGAGCTAGGCTGCACCGTCATCGACATGGGCGGCGGCACGACGGGCATGGCGGTGTTCGCCGAGGGCCAGTTGCTGCACACGGCGCAGCTTCCCGTCGGCGGCCTGCACGTCACCAACGACCTCGCGCGCCTGCTCTCCACGCCCGTCGCGCATGCCGAGCGGCTGAAGACGCTCTACGGCAATGTCCACTCCTGTCCCGACGACGAGCGCGAGCTGCTGCCGGTGCCGCTGGTGGGCGAGGAGGAGCATCAGATCGCCAAGGTGCCGCGCAGCATGGTGATCAACATCATCCGTCCGCGACTGGAAGAAACGTTCGAGATGGTGCGCGGACGCCTTGACAGTTCCGGCCTGTCGCGCGCGGCAGGCAACCGTGTCGTACTAACCGGCGGCGCGTGCCAGCTCGCCGGCGTGCGGGAGATGGCGGCGCGCATGCTGGGCAAGCAGGTGCGGCTCGGCCGTCCGGCGGCGTTGCGGGGCCTTCCGGATGCCGCCGCCGGCCCCGCCTTTGCCACTGCCGCCGGACTGCTCGCCTGGGCCGCCGGGCAGGGGCGCACGATGACCGATATCGACCTCGACCCCGCGCCGCCTGCCGGACTGATCCGGCGCATCGTCAACTTTTTGAAGGAGCGTGTCTGATGGGCTTTGCCCGACTCGCGAACGCGCGGTTGAACTCGCGCGACATCGCTCCTGTTCATGCCAACGTCTGAGGGGACCCGAGTTGCCATGGTGCTCAATCTGACCATCCCGCAGCAGACGCATACGGACTTCACGCCGCGGATCACCGTGATCGGCGTGGGCGGCGGCGGGACCAACGCCGTCGACAACATGATCGCGGCCAATCTGCAAGGCGTGGACTTCGTCGTCGCCAACACCGACGCCCAGCAGCTGATGCACAGCCGCGCGACGCGGCGCATCCAGCTCGGCCCGCATATCACGCAAGGTCTGGGGGCCGGCGCGAAGCCGGAGATCGGGCGCGCCGCTGCCGAGGAGGCGGCCGACGAGCTCTACCGCCATCTCGATGGCTGCCACATGGTGTTCGTCACCGCCGGCATGGGCGGCGGCACCGGCACCGGCGCCGCCCCGGTGATCGCGCGCATGGCGCGCGAGCGCAACATCCTCACCGTCGGCGTGGTGACCAAGCCGTTCTCCTTCGAGGGCACGCGGCGCGCGCGCGCCGCCGATCAGGGCATCGAGGAATTGCAGGAATTCGTCGACACGCTGATCGTCATCCCCAACCAGAACCTGTTCAGGATGGCCAATGAGCGCACCACCTGGCGCGAGGCGTTCAAGATGGCCGACCAGGTGCTCTACATGGGCGTGCGGGGCGTCACCGACCTGATGATGGCGCCCGGCCTCGTCAACCTCGACTTCGCCGACATCCGCACGGTGATGGCGGAGATGGGCAAGGCGATGATGGGCACCGGCGAGGCCGACGGCGAGAACCGGGCGATCCGCGCCGCCGAGGCGGCGATCAGCAACCCGCTGCTTGAGGACACCTCCATGGCCGGCGCGCGGGGCCTGCTGATCAACATCACCGGCGGCGACGACATGACGCTGTTCGAAGTCGATCAGGCGGCGAACCGTATCCGCGAGGAAGTCGACGAGGACGCCAACATCATCTTCGGCTCCTCGATCGATGACGGCCTGGCGGGAAAGGTGCGTGTATCGGTCGTTGCGACCGGCATCGACACGCCGAAGCCAGTCGAGCAGGCGCGTCCGCGCCTGGTCGCGGTCGGCGGCGGCGGCCCGCAAGCGGCAGTCGCGGGGCAGACGGCGACGCCGCTGGCCATGCCACAAGCGCACGGCTCGATGCAATCGGCGGTCCAGGCTCCGCTGCACGCGCCATCCTACGCGCCGGTCGCCGCCACCGCGCTGCGGCCGTCTCAGCCGATGGCGGTCGACTCGATCCAAGACGCGGCAGCCGAGCCCGGGTCAGTGGCATCTCGTCCGGCGCCTCTTGGCCGCCCGGCAACGCGGTCGAGCGGCCTGTTCGCCGAGCCTCCGGCGCAAGCAGCTGCCGAGGCGGCGCCTGCGATGCCCCAGGGCGCCGAACCGATGCGGCCCAGCCTGTTCGGGACGGTGACCGGGGTACTCCTGCGCCGTCGTGCCGGCTTCGCCCAGCCGCCGGAGCCGGGCGTCGCCCGCGTCGAGCCGGTGGTTCAGGAGCAGCGTGCGGAACCGCCCGCGGCAACGGTCCGGGCCGTCGCGGGGGACGAGATGGGGATCGAAATTCCGACCTTCCTGAGGCGGCAATCCTCATAGTAATCAGAGGATTATCGGGTAACACTCAGACACAATCTGTGTCTGGCGAATCCAGCGGGCCACCTCATACCTTCCGGGGTGGCCCGCTGTTCATCGAGGCCGCTTTGGCAATGGAGCGGGACCGAGCGCATGGATGGTCCGGGCATGCATCTGCAGCGGACACTCAAATCACCGATCTCTTGCGTTGGCGTGGGCTTGCACTCCGGCCGGCGCGTCAGCGCGATGCTGCATCCGGCCGCGCCTGATCACGGGATCGCGTTCCGCCGCGCCGATCTGAGGGCGACGATCCCCGCCCGATTCGATCATGTTTCCGACATCCGGCTCGCGACGACAGTAGGCCTGGGCGGCGCGCGAGTCGGGACCGTCGAGCACTTGATGGCCGCGTTCTCCGCGTCATCGGTCGATAATGCGCTCGTGGAGCTGGACGGGCCGGAGCTGCCGATCCTGGACGGCTCCGCCGCACCTTGGCTGTTCCTGATCGACTGTGCCGGCGTCGCCGTCCAGCCGGACGCGCCCCGCCGGGTGATCGAGGTGCTGCGCCGCGTCCGCGTGCAGGATGGCGCCAGCTGGGCCGAGCTCGCGCCGGCTTCCGGCTATGACGGGCTGGAGCTCGACGTTTCGATCGACTTCGCCGCCGCGGCGATCGGCTGCAAATCTCTCTCCCTGCGGCTCGCGCCGGACACGTTCCGTCACCAGGTCGCCCGTGCACGTACCTTCGCCCTCGCCGAGGATATCGACTCCTTGCAGGAAGCCGGTCTGGCGCAGGGCGGCAGTCTGGAGAATGCGCTCGTCGTGGATGACGGACGCGTGCTGAACCCGGGTGGATTGCGGATGGACGATGAGTTCGTCTGTCACAAGATGCTCGACGCGATCGGCGACCTTGGACTCGCCGGGCGGCCGTTGCGGGCCCGCTTCGCGAGCCACCGTGCGGGTCATGCGCTGCATAACCGGCTGCTGCGTGCGCTGTTCGCCGACAAGGCCGCATGGCGCGAGAGCGCGCGCGACGTGGAGCTGGCGGCGGCCTGATCCGCCGCGGGCGTGTCAGTCGCGGATTTCGGTTGCGAACACCTTTTGCGCGACCTGCCAGCGGCCATCGACCTTCAGGAAACAGAGATAGTCGGTGAAGAAGCGCGGCGGAATCTGGCACTTCAGCTTTACGAAGGCCGTGGTGGGAGAGGACTGGTCGATCTGCAGAACCTCGTCACGCCGCTGCAGACTGCGTGATTTCGCCGACGGCCGGTCGCGCACCGCCTGCAGCCACTGATCACGCGGCAGCGGCGTCAACACGCCGTCCTGCTCCCATGTCAGGGCGCTGGTTGGATGAAAGACGCTGGCCAGCTTGTCGGCGTCTCCTTCGTAGAGACCGTCGAGGTAGGTGTTGACTACTTCCCTGATCGCGGCCGCATCATCCGGCATCGTTCTTCTCCGTGGTTGTGATTCCCTCAGAAGTCGAGGGGATTAGCTCAGGCCCACGTGGCCCGCATCCGGTCGACCTTGTCGCGCAGGCGGAACCAGCCGCCCATCGCCGGCAGGAACCAGGGATTGCCGGAATACATCGCATGGTCGGGGAAATCCGGCGTGTCGAACGCGCAGGCATAGTTCGCCTGCCCGGCAATCTTTCGCGCGGTCTGGTGGCCCAGATAGGTCATCATCGCCACGCCGCTGCCGTTGCAGCCGAGCAGGTAATGCATGCCATCCTGTTCGCCCATATGTGGCAGCGCATCCAGCGTGAAGGCGGTGTTGCCGGTCCAGGCGTGGGTGACCTTCGCTCCCTTCAACTGTGGAAAGCGGTCGGTCATGAAGCCGTGCAGGACCGGCGCGCTGGTCGTCGCGTCGACCTGGGTGAAGCGCGCGCGGCCGCCGAAGATCACGCGCCTTCCGTCGGGAGACATCCGGTAGTAGCAAAGGATGCGCGGCGTATCGCCGAGCGTGCGCTTCTTCGGGATGAGCGAATCGGCGAGCGCGGGGTCGAGCTCCTCGGTGGCGATGATGTGGCTCGCGATTGGGACGACTCTGCGCTTGAGCTGGGGCGTGATGTCGCCGGTATAGCCGTTGGTCGCGATCACGACTTCCCTCGCGGCTACCTCGCCGCGTGCGGTCTGCACGCGCCAGCCCTCGCCTGATTGCGTGATCCGGGTGACCGGCGCCTGAGCGCAGACTGGAACCCCGCGCCGCCGCGCCGCATCGAGCAGGCCCTTGTAGTAGAGCGCCGGATGCAAGTTCGCGGAACGCTCGACGACCATGCCGCCATAATAGAAGTCGCTCGCCATCTCCTCGCGCTGGCGTTCGCGCGGCACCATGTAGGCGCCCGACTGGGCGGCGCGGTTGAGCTGGTCCACCCGCTTGGCGAGGCTCGCGTAGTGTGCCGGCGTCCAGGCCCCGACGAAGCGGCCGGTCTTGTTCCAGAAGCACTTTATGCCTTCTTCGGCGATCAGGTTCTCGATCACGCTGAACGCGTCAGCCGAGTCTGCCAGGATTTCCTCCGCGCGGGTGGAGCCGAGCGTCCTGCCGGTGAAGCTCTTGCCGACATTCACCCCGCCGCTGACCGCGCCGCCATTGCGCGTGCTGGCGCCGAAGCCAAGCTCGTTCGCTTCCAGCACCACGCTGTCGATCCCGTGCTTGGCGAGCTCGAGCGCGGTCGACAGCCCGCCATAGCCGCCGCCCACGATCGCCACCTGCACGCGCGGCGGCAGCTCGACGGGGTCTTGCGCGGTGGGACGGTAGGCTTCCCACCAATACGGCATGGGCTTGAAATCGGTATGGAAGATGTCGGATCGCGCCATCCCGGAACCCTCGATCGCAGCGAACGCAAGCATGAAGAGTGCGGCCGGGCGGGTCAACGCGCTGGCCCTTTTCGCCGGTCGGGGGCATGGTGTGGCCGATCGAAACAAGAACATGGAGGACGTCGCGTCATGGCACTTTCCCGCCGCTCTCTTCTGGCCGCCGCGGGCAGCCTCGCCGCGGTGCGCGCCCGCGCCGCCGAACCCGCCAAGCCATCGAAGATCGTGGTCAACGAATCCGGCGGCGCGATGGGCACTTGGATGAAGAAGGCGTTCTACGACGAGTTCGAGAAGCGCTACGGCATCCGCGTCGTCGAGACGACGCCGGCCGATTTCGGCAAGCTGCGGGCGATGGTCCAATCCGGCAATGTCGAATGGACGGTGACGGAGATCGGCGGCCAGGACGCGGTGCGCGCCATTGATCTTCATCTGGTCGAGCCGATCGATCCCAAGATCGTCGATCGCTCCTCCTTCCCCGAGGAGGCGCGCCGGCCGGAGGTGTTCGCCGCCTCCGTCTACTCGACGGTGCTCGCCTATCGGAGCGACGTATTCAAGGCGGGATCCCAGCCCAAGGGATGGGCGGAGTACTGGGACGTGGCGAAGTTCCCCGGCGCGCGGTCCATGCGCAACCATCCGGTCGACAATCTGGAGTTCGCGCTGATCGCGGACGGCGTGCCGATGGACAAGCTCTATCCGCTCGACATGGATCGGGCGTTCCACAAGCTTGACCAGATCAAGCCGCACATCACGGTCTGGTGGACAACGGGCGCACAGCCGGCGCAGCTGCTGCTCGACAAGGAGGTGGTTCTGGCGACCGGCTGGAACGGGCGCTTCTTCGATCTGATCAAGAAGGATGCGCCGATCGGGATCGAGTGGACCCAGGGCGCGCTGAAGCAGGGCTCGTTCGTCATTCCGAAGGGCGCCCCCGACGCGTATTGGGGGCAGAAGTTCCTGGCGTTGATGACGGAGCCGAAACTGGAGGCGATCTACGCCAACGCGCTCGGCTATCCGGGACTCAACCCGGAGCAGAACAAATACGTCGATCCGAAGATTCTCCCCGCTCTGCCGACGTCTCCGGAAAACCTTCCCAAGCAATTCTGGACCAACGATGAGTGGTGGGCGAAGAACGGGGGCGCCGCGATCGAGCGCTGGAACGGCTGGATGCTGAAGAGCTAGCGTGGCGGGTGCCGCGAGCCCCGCGCAACTCGCCGTCGAATCGGTCGGCAAGTCATTCGGCGCGGTGACCGCGCTCGACTCCGTCAATCTCTCGGTGGAGCCGGGCGAGTTGCTGACGATCCTCGGGCCGAGCGGATCGGGCAAGACGACCCTGCTGCGTGTGGTCGCGGGCTACGAATGGCCTGATCGGGGAAGCGTCCGGCTGCAGGGGTCGGATATCACCGGCCTGCCCGCGGCCCGGCGGAACATCGGGATGGTGTTCCAGAACTATGCCCTGTTTCCGCACATGACGGTCGGGCGCAACATCGCGTTCCCGCTGGAGATGCGCCGCCGGCCGAAAGCGGAGATCGCCGAGCGGGTGCAGGCGGCACTCCGTCTCGTCGATCTGAGCGGCTATCAGGACCGGCTGCCCCGCCAGCTTTCGGGCGGGCAGCAGCAGCGGGTCGCACTCGCGAGGGCGATCGTCTTTGAGCCGCTTCTCCTGCTTCTGGACGAGCCGTTCGGGGCGCTCGATCGGAAGCTGCGCGAAGCCATGCAGCTCGAAGTGCGCCGGGTGCAGCGCCGGCTTGGCATCACCACCGTCTTCATCACCCACGATCAGGAAGAGGCGCTGATCCTGTCGGATCGGATCGCGGTCATGAACCGCGGCCGGATCGAGCAGATCGGGCGGCCGACCGACATCTACGACCAGCCGGGCAGCGCGTTCGTCGCCGATTTCGTGGGCGAATCGAACATCTTCCCGGGCCGAATCACCCGCTCCGGCGCGACAGCGAGCCTGATCGCGCTCGACAACGGGCTGGCGCTCGAGTGTGCGGGATCATGGCCGGAGGGAGCCCGCGTCGGCGCGATGATCCGCCCGGAGCGCCTGCGGCAGGCGGAACGCGCCGGGGCGAATGTCTTCCATGGCCGGGTGGTGGAGACGGCGTTCATCGGCAGCGCCTGGAAATATACGCTGCGCCTGGCCGACGGCGCCGAGATGCTGGTCCGCCTTCCCGCCGGCCGCGCCGCGGCGCTTCCCGGCACCGGCGAGGATTTCTCGGTCCATCTGGCAGCCGAGGATATTCACGTGTTCCGGCTGGACTGATGGCCGGTGCATCCGCCGCCGCGCCTGTGCTTCGACGCAAGGGAGGCCACGGCCTCGTCCTGATCGCGATCCTGCCGGCGCTCGCGCTGTTCGTGGTCTTCTTCGCCTTTCCGGTGGCACGCCTGCTCGGCCTTGGCTTCGCCGGGGGCTCCTTCGCCTGGTACGCCAAGGCGCTGACCAAGCCGCTCTATATCGACGTGTTCCTGCTCACCGTCAGGATCGCCGCGGCGACGACGCTCGCTTGCCTGCTGCTCGGCTATCCGATTGCGTATCTGCTGGCCACGACCACGCGCATCTGGCGGCTGATCGGCTTCCTGTTCATCCTGTTTCCGTTCTGGACCAGCGTGCTGGTCCGCACCTATGCGTGGATGGTGCTGCTTGGTCGCAACGGCGTCATCAACAAGGTGCTGCTCGCCACCGGCCTGGTCGAGCATCCGCTGGCGCTGATGTACAACATGGCCGGCGTCTTGATCGGCATGGTGCATGTGCTGCTGCCGTACATGATCCTGCCGCTCTATGGGGCGTTGCGCCGCGTCGATCCGCATCTCGTGCAGGCGGCCGAGGGGCTGGGCGCGCCGCGTTGGCGCGTGTTCTGGCGCATCTATTTGCCGCTGACGCTGAACGGGATCGCGGCGGGAACCATCCTGGTCTTCGTCCTTTCGCTCGGTTTCTTCATCACGCCGGCGCTGCTGGGCGGCGGCAAGGTGATGATGATCGCGGTGCTGATCCAGCAGCAGGTCGGCGAGGTGCTCGACTGGAACTTCGCCGCCGCTCTCTCGGGGCTGCTGCTGGTCGTGACGGTGGCGGCTTATGCGCTGGTGCAGAGCCTCATGGAGCGCCGGGAGGGAACCGGCGCATGAGGCGCGCCGGCGCCGGACGGATCGCGCTGCGCGCGTTTGCCGGCGTCGTGTTCCTGTTCTTGTTCCTGCCGATCGCGATCGTCTTTCCGCTCTCGGTCAGCTCTGCGCCGTATCTGGAGTTTCCGCCCCCGGGATTCTCGTGGCAGTGGTTCGAGCGCTATTTCGGTGACCCGGACTGGATCGACGCGACGATCCGGAGCCTGGAGATCGCCACGGCGACGGTCGTGCTGTCGCTCGCGACCGGGCTGCCCCTCGCCTACGCGCTGGTGCGCGGCAGGTTTTGGGGACGAGCGGCGCTGGATCGGCTGATGGCCACGCCGATGATCGTTCCCGCGATCATCTTCTCGGTTGCGATCTACGGGTTGTTTTCACGCCTCCGGCTCGTCGGTACCTGGTACGGGCTGGCGATCGCTCACACGATCCTCGCGCTGCCCTTCGTGCTGATCGTCGTGAAGGCGGGACTGAGCGGGCTCGATCGCAATCTGGAAGCGGCCGCGCAGGGGCTGGGCGCCGGCCGGCTGACGACGATCCGGCGCATCGTGCTGCCGCAGATCGGTCCCAGCCTGATCTCGGCGGCGCTGCTCGCGTTCATCACCTCGTTCGACGAGCTGGTGGTCGCGCTGTTCCTCGCCGGGAGCCAGATGACGCTGCCCAAGAAGATGTTCGACAACATCCGGATGGAGATCGACCCGACGATCGCCGCCGTCTCCGTGCTGCAGATCCTGATGATCGCGGTGGCGCTCGTTCTCGCCGCGCGGTTCGGACGTGGGGTCGGGGAGACGGAAATCCGCTAGCGCCTCACGCGGCCTGGCCGAACAGCCCGCCAAGTCGGGCGAGCAGCGCCAGATGGTGGTCGGCATCGCCGAACATCTGCTCGATCATCGTCATCCGCTTGAAATAGTGCCCGACCTGGTACTCCATTGTCATGCCGATCCCGCCGTGCAGCTGGACCGATTCCTGACCGATCAGCTTGCCGGAGCGGCCGATCTGCACCTTGGCGGCCGAGATCGAGCGGCGGCGCTCGGTCGCGTCCGCCTCGTTCGCCATCACGGTGGCGAACATCGCCATGCTCCGCGCCTGTTCGAGCGCGGTGAGCATGTCAACGGCGCGGAACTGCAGCGCCTGGAAGCTGCCGATCGGGCGGCCGAATTGCTGGCGTGTCTTGAGGTATTCGAGCGTGATTTCCTGCATGCGCGCCATGACACCCACCGCCTCGGCGCAGAGCGCTGCCGTCGCCGCATCGACGACGTGTTCGATCATCGCGAGCGACTTGCCGGGCTCGCCGACTGCCTCGGCGGGAGCTGCCGCGAGCGTCACCTCCGCCGCGCGCAATCCGTCCTGCGTGGGATAGCCGCGCCGCGTGACCTCGGGCGCCGCGGCGTCCACCAGGAACAGGCCGATCCCGTCGCGATCGCGCTGTGCGCCCGAGACGCGCGCGCTCACCAGCAGCTTGTCCGCGCAGTCGCCGTGCACCACCACGCCCTTGGTGCCGTCGAGCACCCAGCCTCCGCCTTGCTTGCGCGCGGTGGTCGCGACATCGGCGAGATTCCAGCGTGAGTGGCGCTCCAGATGCGCGAGGGCGAGCCTCAGCTTGCCCTGCGTGATCGCGGGGATCAGCGCCTTGCGCTGCTCGGCGCTGCCGGCGCGGTCGATCAGGCCGCCGCCCAGCACGACGGTCGCGAAGAACGGCTCCAGGATCAGGCCGCGCCCGAACGCCTCCATCACCAGCATCATCTCGCTCGCGCCGCCGCCGAAGCCGCCGAGCGATTCCTCGAACGGCAGGCCAAGCAGGCCGAGCTCCGCGTACTGGTTCCATAGCGCGGCGCTCCAGCCGCCCGGTTCGGCCAGGTATTTCTTGCGCTGCTCGAAGCCGTACTGGTCGGCGATCAGCCGATCGACGCTGTCCTTCAGAAGCCGCTGCTCGTCGCTGAGGTCGAAGTCCATGCGCGTCTCACCCTCACCCTAGCCCTCTCCCAGGGGGAGAGGGAACTCGCGTCGCTAAAGCCCCAGTATCGCCTTGGCGATGATGTTGCGCTGGATCTCATTCGAGCCGCCATAGATCGACACCTTGCGGGTGTTGAAATAGGCTGGACCCGCCGCGGCGGCGTAGTCAGCGCCGATCGGCGGCTCGTTCTGACCTTCCTCCGGCGGTTCGTACGGCATCACGTACGGGCCGACGACCTCCATCACCAGCTCGGTCAGCTGCTGCTGGATCACCGAGCCCTTGAGCTTGAGGATCGAGGACGCCGGATTTTGGCGTCCCTTCTCCATCTTGCGCTCATCGGAGACGACACGGAGCTGCGTCATCTCCAGCGCCTTCAGCTCCACCTCCACGGCGGCCAGCTTCTCGCGGAATTTCAGGTCCTCGATCAGTGGCCGGTCGCCCTCGCGCTCCAGCGCAGCGAGCTGCTTGATGCGCGCGATCTTCGCCTTCGAGGCGCCTACCCGGGCGATCCCGGTGCGCTCATTCCCCAGCAGGAACTTCGCATAGTCCCAGCCCTTGTTCTCCTGCCCGACCAGGTTCTCGGCCGGCACCTCGACATTGTCGAAGAACACCTCGTTCACCTCGCGCCCGCCGTCGATGGTGACGATCGGGCGGACGGTGATGCCGGGAGTCTTCATGTCGACCAGGATGAAGGAGATGCCCTCCTGCTTCTTCGCCGACGGATCGGTACGCACCAGACAGAAGATCCAGTCGGCGTATTGCGCGAGTGTGGTCCAGATCTTCTGGCCGTTGATGATGTATTTGTCGCCCTTGCGCTCGGCGCGCGTGCGCAAGGAAGCGAGGTCGGAGCCCGAGCCGGGCTCGGAGAAGCCCTGACACCAGAAATCGTCCGCATTCGCCGCTCGCGGCAGGAAGCGGCGCTTCTGCTCGTCGCTGCCGAATTGCGCGATCACCGCGCCGACCATCGAGACGTTGAAGGCGATCGGCGGCGGAACATGCGCCAGCTGCATCTCGTCCTGGTACATGTAGACCTCGACCGGAGACCAGGGCTGCCCGCCCCATTCGACCGGCCAGTTGACCGTCGCCCAGCCGCGTGCGTTCAGGATGCGCTGGCTGCTCACCATGTCATCCTTGCCGAGGTGCTCGCCGTCGCGCAGCTTGTTGCGGATGCGTTCGGGAACCTCGGTGCGGAAGAAGCGCCGCGCCTCCGCCCGGAACGCCAGTTCCGCCTCCGTGAAGTTCAGGTCCATTCCTCCCTCCCGCCGGCGTGCTATCGTCGCGACCCAAGGTGCGAGGCGGCGGGCCGCTCGTCAATCGAGCCGCCCACCAGACGGCTTGGCAAACGCCTGTTGCATCCGAGCTATAGTAGCGTCCAAAACGGGTCCTCTCTTGTCGGAAAGACCGCCATGCGCCCACGCCTTCGTTCCTTTCGTGCCGTCCTGACGGCCTCGGCGGCGCTTGCGCTCGCCCTGCCTCTTGGCGGCGTGCTGCCGCCGGCACCCGCCCTCGCGCGCGGCGCGCCCGACAGTTTCGCCGATCTCGCCGCCCGCCTGCTGCCGGCGGTGGTCAACGTCTCCTCCTCGGCGGACGTGCAGGTGGGCGATAACGAGCCGGTCGTTGCCGCCGGTGTTCCCGCCGGGCTCGCCGTTCGAGCAGTTCTTCAAGGATTTCATGGACCGCCATCGCCCGCAGGGCGGCACCCCGAAGCCCGAACCCGACCGGCGGATGCAAAGCCTCGGATCCGGGTTCATCATTGACCCGTCCGGTATCGTCGTGACCAACAACCACGTCATCGAGGGTGCCGACGAGGTCACGGTCACGCTCCAGGACAATAGCTCCTACAAAGCCAAGATCCTGGGCCGCGACACCTCCGGCGATATCGCCGTTCTCAAGATCGATGCGGGCAAGCCGCTGCCGGCCCTCAGTTTCGGCGATTCATCGACACTCCGGGTCGGAGACTGGGTTCTCGCGATCGGCAACCCGTTCGGCCTGGGCGGGACGGTGACGGCCGGGATCGTCTCGGCCCGCGGGCGCGACATCCACGAAGGCCCCTACGACGATTTCATTCAGACCGACGCACCGATCAATCGGGGCAACTCGGGCGGGCCGCTGTTCAACATGGACGGGCAGGTGATCGGCATCAACACGGCGATCTACTCGCCGTCCGGCGGCTCGATCGGCATCGGCTTCGCGATCCCGGCTAACATGGCGAGGATGGATGTCGCGCAGATCCGCCAGTACGGCCACCCGCGCCGCGGCTGGCTGGGCGTGCGCATCCAGGAGGTGACGCCCGATATCGCCGACAGCCTGAACCTGCATGGCAGCGCGCGCGGCGCGCTGGTGGCGGGCGTCAATCCGGGCGGCCCGGCGGACGGGGCGCATCTTCGCAACGGCGACATCATCCTGAGCTTCAATGGTTCGACGGTGAAGGATATGCGCACGCTACCGCGCATCGTCGCCGATACCGATGTGGGCAAGCAGGTGCCGCTGGAGGTCTGGCGCGACGGCAAGGACATCACGCTGCAGGCGACGCTGGCCGAGAAGCCGGACGACATCGAGAAGGCCGCCGTGCCCGCGCCCGCCACGCCGCCCGCTCCCAAGCCATCGGGTATCGCGAGCCTCGGCGTGACCTTGGCGCCGATCAACCAGGAAGCGCGCGACCGCTATCACCTGAGCGCCGATCAGAAGGGCGTGGTGGTCACCGATGTCGATCAGGACGGCGCAGCGGCCAAGCGCGGTGTGCGCCCGGGCGACGTGATCGTGGAGGTCCAGCAGGGCGAGGTGAATACGCCCGAGGACGTGCGCCGCCGCGTCGACACGGTGCGCAAGGAGGATCGCAAATCCGTGCTGGTCCTAATCCAGCGCGCCGACGGGCTGAGCTGGGTGCCGCTGCCGCTCGATCAGGGAAAGGACCGCCAGCCGGGTTGAACTATCGCCACGCGTTCCACGCCGGCAATTTCGCCGATTGCGTCAAGCACGCGCTGCTGGTGTGGCTAATGGGGCCGCTGGGCACCAAGCCCGCGCCGTTCTTCGTCCTCGATACACATGCCGGCGCCGGTGCCTACGATCTCGACGCCGGTCCCGCCGAGCGCACCGGGGAGTGGCGGTGTGGCATCGGGCGGCTGCTCGCGAACACGCCCGACCCGCTCGCGCCCTACATTGATCTGGTGCGGCGGCTCGGGCTCTACCCCGGCTCGCCCACGCTGATCCGCGCGCTGCTGCGTCCGGGCGATCGCCTAGCCTGTTGCGAACTCCACCCGGAGGAGCACGCCGCCCTGCGCCAGCGCTTCGCGCGTGATCCCATGGTCGGCGTCCACCGACGCGATGCGTGGGAGGCGCTGGGCGCGCTCTTGCCGCCCCCCGAGCGGCGGGGGCTGGTGCTGATCGACCCGCCGTTCGAGGCGCCGGATGAGTTCGCCCGCCTTGCCGCCGGATTGTGCGCCGGGCATGCGCGGTTCCGCGGGGGGGTGTTTGCGGCTTGGTATCCGATCAAGCACCGCGCGCCGGTGCGCGCCTTCCATGCGGCGATGCGCGAGAGCGGCATCCGGGACGTGGTGGCGGCCGAGCTCTTGCTGCGCGAGCCGGTCGACCCCGGCCGGCTAAACGGGTGCGGGCTGCTGGTCGTCAATCCGCCGTTCCGTTTCGCAGAGGCCGTGCCGCCGATCCTCTCCGCCCTGCTCGAACACCTGGGCGAGCGGGAGAGCGGGGAGGGCATGTCCCTGCTGCGGCTCGCCGATGAGTAGCGTCGCGGTCATCGGCGCCGGCGCCTGGGGGAGGGCGCTCGCGGTCCAGGCCGCTCGCGCGGGCAACGCGGTCGCTCTCTGGGCCCGCACGCCCCGCAAATTGGACCTGCCGGACACGGTGCGCCTGACGACGGCGCTGCCGGAGGCGGCGGATGCATTCCTTCTCACGGTGCCGATGCAGCATCTCCGGGCGATCGCCGGCCGCCTTCCGCCGGCCGAGGCGCCGCTGATCGCCTGCTGCAAGGGAGTGGAGCAGGGGACGCTGCGCTTGCCGCTAGAAGTGCTCGCCGAGGTGCGGCCCGGCCGCGCCGCCGCGATCCTCACCGGCCCCAACTTCGCCCACGAGGTCGCCGCCGGCCAGCCCGCGGCGACCGTGATCGCGTCGGGTGACGCCGCATTGCGTGCCCGGCTCGCTGCGATGCTGGGGACCGCCACGTTCCGGGTCTACGGCAACGACGATCCGATCGGCGCGCAGGTGGGCGGAGCGGCCAAGAACGTGATCGCCATCGGCGCCGGGGCGGTGATCGGGGCGGGGCTCGGGGAGAGTGCCCGCGCCGGGCTGATCACGCGAGGACTGGCGGAACTGGCGCGCCTCGCGGTCGCGCTGGGAGGGCGGCCGGAGACGGTGATGGGCCTGTCCGGGCTAGGCGATCTGCTGCTCACCTGCACCGGCCCTTCGAGCCGGAATTTCAGCCTGGGCCTCGCGCTTGGCCAGGGCGAGGCGCTGGCCGACGTGCTCGCCGCTCGCAGCGCGGTCACCGAGGGGGTCGCGACCGCCCCTGCCCTGGTGGCCCGCGCCGGCGATCTCGACATGCCGATCTGCCGGGTGGTGGCGGACTTGCTGGCGGGCAGCGTGTCCCTGCCCGAGGCTATGACCCGGCTTCTATCGCGCCCGTTTCGGGATGAGTGAGCAATATAAAGAACGAATGTTTGGTTGTGGTGACTTCGCCACGCCAGCCATATTGGCACATGGAACGCAAAGTGGTTGTCGTCAAAGTCTCCCGCAGCGGCCGGATGACCATTCCGGCCGCTCAGCGCGCATTGCTTGGCGTCGAGGGTGGCAGAACGGTTGTTCTGCGGATGGAGGATGGCGAGCTTCGCATACGCTCCATCGAGGATGTCATCGAGAGGCTACAGGCTCTTGTGCGCGAAGGTGCCGGACAGACGGAGGGCAGCGCGGTTGAGTGGCTGCTGCGGGAGCGCCGTCGCGAGGTCGCGATGGAAGAAGCCGAGCACAAGGCGTGGGAGAACGCCGCGAATGAACGTGGCCCGCGCTCTTGACGTGCGCCTGATTCGCTAGGCGGGCATGATCCGCTCCATCGTCTCCGTCGGCTTCTGGACCTTGCTGAGCCGGCTGCTCGGCTTCGCGCGCGACATGCTGATCGCGGCGCTGCTCGGCGTGGGGCCGGTCGCGGATGCGTTCTTCGTGGCGCTCAAGCTGCCCAACCTGTTTCGCCGCCTGTTCGGCGAGGGCGCGTTCAATGCAGCCTTCGTGCCAGCCTTCGCCGGGATGCTCGCCGCCGAGGGGCCGGCGACCGCGCGCCGCTTCGCCGAGGAGGCGTTCGCGGTCATGCTCTTCTGGCTCGGCCTGCTGACCATCCTGGGCGAGATCTTCATGCCGCAGCTGATGCGCGTCCTCGCCCCCGGGTTCGAGGCGATCCCGGCGAAGTTCGCGCTCGCGGTCGAGCTGTCGCGGATCACCTTCCCCTATCTGATCCTGATCTGCCTCGCCGCGCTGATCTCCGGTGTGCTGAATGGGCTCGACCGCTTCACCGCCGCCGCGTCGTCCTATGTGCTGTTCAACGTGGTCACCATCGCGGCGATGATCTGGCTCACGCCCTACGTGCCGACGGTCGGGCATGCGCTTGCCTGGGGCGTCACCGCCTCGGGCGTCGCCCAGCTCGCCGTGCTGATGATCGCGGTCCGGCGCGCGGGCATGGGCATCCGGCTGCCCTGGCCGCGGCTTACGCCGCAAATCCGGGTGCTGATGCGCCGCATGGCGCCGGGACTTCTCGGAGCGGGGGTGACGCAGCTCAACCTCGCGGTCGACGTCATCATCGCGAGCCTGCTGCCGTCGGGCACCGTGTCGATCCTCTATTACGCCGATCGCGTGCAGCAGCTTCCGCTCGGCGTCATCGGCACCGCCGTCGGGACCGCGCTGCTGCCGCTGCTCTCGCGTCAGGTGCGTGCGGGCGAGGCGCAGGCCGCGCTTGGCACACTCAACCGGGCGCTCGAATACGCGCTGTTTCTCACCCTTCCGGCGGCGTTCGCGCTGATCGTCTCCGCCTGGCCGATCATGCACGCGCTGTTCGATCGCGGCGCGTTCGGCGCCGAGAGCACGCGTCTCTCCGCCGAGGCGCTGGCCTGCTACGCGATCGGCCTGCCGGCCTTCGTCGCGGTGAAGGTGCTGGCGCCCGGCTTCTTCGCGCGCGGCGACACGGCGAGCCCGGTCAGGATCGGCCTGATTGCCGTCGCGTTGAACCTCGGGCTGAACATCGCCTTCATGCACCCGCTGCAGCAGATGGGGCCGGCGCTCGCGACCAGTCTCGCGGCGATCTTCAACGCGGGTTGCCTGGGCGTGGTGCTGGCTCGACGTGGGCAGCTGCGCTTTGACGCGCAAATCCGCCGGCTTGTGCCGCGCATAACAGCCGCCGCCCTGGTCATGTGTGCGGCACTCACCCTCGCGCAGCACGCGCTGTTCGGCATCGCCGAGCCTCGCGGCATCGCGCGGCTGTTGGCGCTCGCGGGGCTGATCGGTGTCGGGCTGCTCACCTATGGGATCGCCGGTCAGGTGCTGGGCGCCTATGACTTGCGGCAGGTGCCGCGCATGCTGCGCCGGCGCGCCTTGCCGGGCGGCGTGGGATCGGCCATCACTCCGCCCCCCGCCTCGCTCACCTGAAGGCCATTCCATGCTGCGCATCTTCTCCGGCATCCAGCCGTCCGGAATTCCGCATCTCGGCAACTATCTCGGCGCGATCCGCAATTGGGTCGCCTTGCAGGACGAATACGAGTGCCTCTGGTGCGTGGTCGACCTGCACGCGCTCACCCAGTGGCAGGAGCCGGCGGACCTGAGGCGGCAGACGCGAGAGATGACCGCGACGCTGCTCGCCTGCGGCATCGACCCGATGCGCCACATCGTGTTCCTGCAGTCGCACGTCCACGCGCATGCGCGGCTCGCCTGGATTTTCAACTGCGTCGCCCGCTTGGGCTGGCTCAACCGCATGACGCAGTTCAAGGACAAGGCCGGCAAGGACCGGGAGAACGCCTCGGCCGGCCTGTATGTCTATCCGAACCTGATGGCGGCCGACATCATGGCCTATCACGCCACGCATGTGCCGGTGGGCGAGGACCAGCGCCAGCACCTGGAGCTCGCGAACGACATCGCCCAGAAGTTCAACCACGACTATGCCGAGAGCCGCGTCTTCTTCCCGCCCATCCATCCGCTGATCCTTGGCCCGGCGGCACGCGTCATGAGCCTGCGTGACGGGACGAAGAAGATGTCGAAGACCGATGCCTCCGATCAGAGCCGGATCAACCTCAACGACACGCCGGATGCGATCGCGCTCAAGATCCGCCGCGCCAAGACCGATCCCGAGCCGCTGCCCGCCGAGCCGCATGGCTTGGACAAGCGGCCCGAGGCGCGCAACCTTGTCGGCATCTACGCTGCACTGGCAGGGATCGACCATGCCAGCGTGCTTCGCGAGCACGCGGGCAAGGGGTTCGGCGCCTTCAAGGAGGTGCTGACCGAGCTGGTGGTCGCGAAGCTCGCGCCGATCGCGCGCGAGACCGACCGGCTGCTGGCCGACCCGGCGCAGATCGACGCGATCCTACGCGACGGCGCCGAGCGGGCGCGGGCGCTTGCCGATCCGATCGTCGCCGAGGTCGAGCGGATGGTCGGGTTGCTTACGCCTTGATCGTCTGGAGCACCTCGAAGCCCTCGAATTCAGGGTGGCCGAGGTAGAGCGGCTTGTGCTCGCCCGCGTTGCGGTGCGCGGCGCGGAACGCCTCCGACTGGGTCCACGCCTCGAAATCGGCGCGCGAGCGCCAGATCGTGTGCGAGGCGTAGAGCACGTGATCCTCCCGCTCCGGTCCGCGGACGAGGTGGAACTCCACGAACCCCGGCACGTCGTGCAGATAGGTGTCCCGTCCGGTCCAGATCCGCTCGAAATCGGCGCCCGCGCCAGGGGCAACCTTGAAGCGGTTCATGGCGATGAACATGCGTGCGCCTCCTTATCGCGAACGGGTTGCAGCATATGGCGCCCGGTGGCAAGCCATGCCGCATGGCCGGCCACTCCCAGTTCAAGAACATCATGCATCGCAAGGGTGCGCAGGATGCCCGCCGCGCCCGCCAGTTCGCCCGGATGATCCGCGAGATCACGGTCGCGGCTCGCCAGGGCCTGCCCGACCCCGCCTCCAATCCGAGGTTACGCGCCGCCGTTGCCGTGGCCCGGCAGGCGAACATGCCGAAGGATACGGTGGAGCGGGCGATCAAGAAGGCGAGCGGTGCGGCCGGCGCGGAGGACTATGTGGAGGTCCGCTACGAGGGCTACGGCCCGGCGGGCGTCGCCGTCATTGTCGAGGCGCTGACCGACAACCGCAACCGCACTGCGTCGGACATCCGCTCCGCCTTTTCCAAGCACGGCGGCGCGCTGGGAGAGACGAACGCGGTGAGCTTCCTGTTCAACCGCGTCGGCGCCATCCGCTATCCCGCCGCTGCCGCCTCGGCGGATGCGATGCTGGAGGCGGCGATCGAGGCGGGGGCGGAGGACGCCGAGAGCGACGCCGAGGGCCACGAGGTGACCTGCGCGGTCGACGATCTGTTCGCGGTGCGCGACGCGCTCGAAGCGCGCTTTGGCGAGCCGGAGAGCGCGCGGCTCGAATGGCGCCCCGCGAGCACGGTCACGCTGGATGAGGAGCGCGCGGTCGCGGTCCTCAAGCTGCTCGACGCGCTCGATGAGATCGACGACGTGCAGAACGTGTATGCCAACGCGGACATCCCCGAAGAGGTGATGCGGCGCCTCGCGGCGTAGATCGTAGGGCGGATGCAATCCGCCGCCGCCACGCCGGCGGATTGCATTCGCCCTACGTGATTCTGGGTACCAGCTGCGCCAGCTCAGCACCGTCTCCCGCACGGGATTGACGAAACTCCTGTCCTCCGCCTGGGCGCGGGCGAACTCGTTCTTCAGCTGCTGGTACCAGCGCGCCGGGGTGTCGGCGTCGCGGATCAGGAGCAGGTTGTGCTCATGACGCAGGCCCTTCTGCTGCTTCTCGACGACGTCCCGGTCCTGTCCCAGGAAACGGCGGACGAATGGTCGGATCGCCGGCGCGAGCGCCTTCAGCCAGCCGCTCGTGTAGATCGAATGGGTGATCTCGGTCTCGGTGTCGTTCAGCGGCGTGACGCAGGTGAGGCCGACCACGGTGCGCCTGCCGGCCCTGATATGCTCGATCCTGATGCCGGGAAGCTGAAAGGAGATCTCCGTCTCCGGCCTGCCGCCGATGATCTTGTAGCCGAACGAGTTCCTCGACGGCGTATGGCGTTTCATCGTGAAGCCGAGATGCGTCGGCACGAAGAGCTTCGACTTCTCGTGGATCGACGCCCGCGAGCGCCACCACCACGCGGTGTGCACGAATGGGCCGTGCGCCGGGTCCATCAGGCCGACCACGGCGTGATCGAGAAAGCAGGCGAAATTCATGACCTCGCAAATCGCGGGAACCTGCGTGTCGCCTACGTCGGGGAGGAACGGGGCCGGCGGAGGAGAATCCTTGGACCGCGGCGCGGCCATGAAGATCCAGATGCAGCCTTGCAACTCGTGCACGGCGTAGGCGTGCACCCGGATGTTTGCCGCGTTGATCCCCTCTTTGCCGGTCAGCGCTGGGATCAGCGTGCACGCGCCGGTGCCGTCGAAACGCCAGCCGTGATAGCAGCACTCGATCTCCTTGCCATCGAATTTGCCGTAGGAGAGTGGCATCGCGCGGTGCGGGCAGATATCGCGCAGCGCGAACGCCCTTCCGTCATCGCTGCGTCCGAAAACGATGGGTTCGCCCAACAACGTCTTCGCGACCATTCGTCGTGGCTTCAGCGCCGCGGAAGGGAGCGCATAGTACCAAAGATTGCGCAACAGGATCGGGTTCTGCATTCGCTACTTGGCCCGGCGGCAGCAGCCGGTCATTGCTCCCGATAACCCGCGATGAATTGTGTCAGCCGCACGAGAGCGGTTTCGAGCTGCTCGGGGCTGCGCGCGTAGCACAGGCGGATATGCTCATCCGCCCCGCTGCCGAAGGCCATCCCGGGCGCGAGGCCGACGCCCGCCTCCTGCACCGCGCGCTTGCAGAATTGCAGCGTGTCGCGCACGCCTTCGACGCTGAACATGACATAGAAGGAGGCGCTGTTCGGCACCACGCGGACCCGCGGGATGCGGCGCAAACCGTCGCCGATCTGCTGCCATCCGGCGCGACAGCGCGCGACGAAGCCACGCACGAACTCCTCGCCGTCGCGCAGCGCGACCACCGCGCCTTCCTGCAGGAACTCCTGCCCGCCGCTGGTATTGAACTGCACCATCTTCTCGAACACCGGCGCCTGGCCCGCGGGATAGATGACCCAGCCCATCCGCCATCCGGTCATTGCCCAGGATTTGGAGAAGCTGTTCACGACATAGGCCGGATCGTCCGGGCGCGCGATCTCCAGCAGCGACGGCGCCACGGTGCGATCGTAGACGAGTCGCTGATAGACCTCGTCGGCGACGATCGCGATGCCGCGCGCGCGAGCGAAGTCGAGCAGCCGCTCCATCTCCGCGTGTTCCATGATCCAGCCCGTCGGATTGCCAGGGGAGGCATAGTAGATCGCCCGCGTCCGCGCATCGCATGCGCCCAGCACGGCGTCGAGGTCGAGCAGCCAGCCGCCTTGCGTCGAGGCGAGCGGCACGTCGCGCACCGTGGCGCCGGCGATCTCGGCGCTGCGCAGGATGTTGGGCCAGCTCGGCGTGATCGCGACCATGTTGTCGCCCGGCGCGAGCAGCGACTGCGTGATCAGGGCGACGGCATTCATGCCGGAGGACGTGATCGCGATCCGCTCGTCCGCGATGCCCATTTTCCAGTGGGCGCGATAGTAGTCGGCAAGCGCGGCGCGCAACGCGGGGATGCCGCGATTGTCGGTGTAGAAGGTACGTCCCGCCGCGAGGGCGCGCGCCGCCGCCTCGCAGATGAAGGCGGGGGTCGGCAGGTCGCTCTCGCCCGCCCACAGCCCGATCACGTCGGTCCGGTTGCGTCCCATGCGCCAGACTTCGACGATAGGGCTGTCTTCGAGGCGGGTGATGGCGGGGCGGATGAGGTCCATGCGGCTACTCTACCCCAACGTGCGGCGGTGGGGCACTCACCGCAGCGGCAATCCCTTGCGGATCCCCCGCGAATAGTCGGCGTCCATGACGGACCCAGGCGGGCGGACAATCCGGCTCTCCCGCCGCAAGGTCTCGAATGGCACGCCCTGGTCGAGTAACCCGAGCGTGTACGCATACTCCGCGGCACGTCCCGGAATCAGGATACGCCAATTGTAGCGGACTGCGAGCGATGCACTGCTGGCGCGCGCCAGGATCCCGGTCGTGCAGTTGTCGGTCAGCGTGTTGTACCATTGGGGCTGATGGTTGAGTTGCGCCACCTCGTCGATATAGCTCAGGAACAGCGCCTCCCGCGCCGCTGGCGGGAGGTGCAGCCGGTAGAGATACACGCGCTCCCGGCGCACGTCCGTGCGCACCCCCAGAACGTCACGTTCGTCCGCGACGACGTAGAACAGCTCGTAGTGGCGAAAGAAACCGGCGATGGCCGAATACTCCGCATGAACCTGCCGGCGCGTTTCGATGGAGAACGCCAGATGGCGACCGTCGCTGAAGCCGAAAGTCAGGAAGACATGGGCGATCAGGTCGCCCGACCAGAAGGAGGTGACGAGATCGAGGCTCTTGAGGCCATCAAGCGAAAAAGTGGCGTCGTAGTATCCTGGCGTCGCTTCGGTCGGGGAATGCCAGGAGAAATTCCGGATATTCCGGATCGCGACGTCGCGCCCGATGCGGGTCGGCTCCGCCTGTACGGCATATTCCGGCGCCCAGTCCCGGTCGTTCAAAGGCGGATCGTGGACAAACCAGGCGACCAGCATCGCGGTCAGGAGGGACCAGACGGCGACACGCCAGCGGAACGACAGGGAGGTGAAGGCAAGGCAGACGCAGGCGGCGTAGAATGCCGCGAGCGCGAGGCGTGCCCAGTCCGGCTCCAATGTCGAATAATACACCGCGAGCGTGCCCCAGGCGGCGACCAGCACCATGACTCCGCTGCCGGCCCACCTTGTCTTGCGCCAATCTCGCACCGGATCAGGGCAACGCGGCGACGCGGTTGACCGTGGGAGCCTGGCTCGCCGCGAGCTGCTCCAGCAGGATGCGCCGCACCTCGGCGATCGTCGCTGGATTCGATTGCGTCGAATGGCCCGAGCCCCGCACGACCAGCTCCAACTCCGCATTGGGGAGATGCGCGCTGGCGTAGCGCACGACGCCGTCGTTGCCCTGCTCCACCGGGCCACTGGTGCGTACCGGGATGATCGAGTGGACGTGCACCCAGGGAACCACGGGAATCTGCGCGAGCGACTTGATGAACGGACTATTGGGCGACATGCCGTAGACGCTGCCAAGCTGCGCGTGGCGGGGATCAAGGAGGATGCTGCTCCCGTTCCCTCTCAGGACGTCCGCGGTAGCCTTCGTGACGGAGAGCGGCAGGGTGACCAGCCGGGCGGCAAGCCTGCTGAGCGAGAGGGCGGCGACGAAGCTGCCGCGATGCGGCGTCGCGATGAAGATCACCCGCTGGACCTCCGGCAACGCGGCGGGAAACAGTGTCTCGCGCAGCAGCGCTCGCGATGCCTCCGACATTCTCAAGCTGTCGAGCGGGACGCGGCTGATGCCGTTCCAGAGCCGGTCGCCGGGATCGATGACCAGCATCTTCGCCAGCAGCCCGCCCTGGCTGTGGCCGATGAGCGTCATGCGGCTGAGCGCCGGGTCGGATTTGACCCCGCCGAGCTGCGCGACGGCATCCTGGATCGATCGCCGCAACAGCACTGCCGAGTAGGGGATCGGATTGCCGGTCGCGTAGGAGAAGAACCAGAACTCGAAATGGTCCCGGATCGCCGGATCCTCGAGCAGATCGTTCACCATGTCGCTCCAGCGGAATGGGCTGGACGCCGTGCCATGGATCAGGATCACCGGCATATGCCCGCGTTGATGCGGTTGCAGCGCGATCAGCCGGCTTGGCGCGTTGTGGAACAAACTGCCGTTGAGGAAGCCAAGAATTTCGCTCGACCAGGGAGCGGCCTCGGTCAGGCCGAGGGCGCGCGCGGCGGTTTGGTTGTATTCGAGAGGTATGGTCTCGCCGCCGATCCGCGTGTCGAAGCTGTCGAAGATCGTGTGGATCACCAGCCGCGCATGGATCACCGGCTGTGCGACCTGCCGACGCGGGTCGTTGATCAGCAGCAAGGCATTGGTAGGCACGCGCAGCCGCGGCGCGACCTCCAGGCCTTGGCGCACCGGGGCACCGACCTCCGCCATCGCCGCGAGCGGCGCCCCGAGGCCGGGATTGCTGAAAATGTTCTGCAGCCCGCGAACTTCGAGCGTGGAGCTCGGCTCGAACGACACGAGGGTGCGGCCGGCCCAGCGGAACTGGTCCTGATCGACGCTGACGTCGACCGTCCCGAACGGTACCCGGTAGCTGCCGGACACCAGCTGCACTGGGCCACCCTCAGGCGGGCTGAACGCGCCGGTCAGGCCGAGATTGTAGAGGTCGCAGGCCTGCCGGAAGCGCGGGTCAAAGGGACTGGGTCGCGCAGCGGGCTCGTCGGGGAACAGGAACGCGAAGGCGTAGGCCGCGGCGGCCAGATAATCAGGCCGAGACTCCGCCCGCCGGCCGCGCAGATAGCTGAGCTCGGCAAGCGCGAACAGCTCCTGCCACTCGCCTGGACGTCCAACGACGGCCTGTCGAAGGAGGGCGATGCCGCCGGCGGGATCCGAGCGCCAGGACCTCGAGCAGGCCGTGCCGGCGCAGCACGGTCAGCGTGGTCTCGCTCGGCGTGTTGGACGACAGCGCGGTGCGGCTGAGCTGCGCATAGGCTGCCTGCGGGCTCAGCCGTTCCACCGACACGGGTGCGGCACAGCCCGCGAGCAACAGGGTCACGCCGGCCAAAATGCAGGCGAGTTGAAATATCTTGTGCAGCATGGTCGACGGCAGCGGTAAGGCTCTCAGTCGCCGATGTCGACTCGTGCCCAGCTCAGGTCGGGATTGAAGCGGGTGATCGCGTTGGCACGCGCGGCGGTCTGCGGGCCTAGATCCTTCTGGAACACGATTCCGTCCGGGCCCACCTGGAAGCTCATGATTCCGGAGGCGCCGTAACGCGCCGGCCAGGCGAGCAGCGCGAATCCATCGGTCATCTTGCCATGCACGACGTAGTCGCGCGCTCCCCCCGGAGCGTCCGGCCCCTGCGCTTTGAGGACGCGGAAATAGTAGCCCTGGTACGGGACGGGGTGGCCGGCGACGAGCTCGCCCGGATAGCCCTCCTGCACGGCGGTCGAAACCAGCGGCTGCAGCGGGCTGTCAGGAATGCCGGGAGCTTCCGGCCAGTACAGTCCGTCGTAATTGCCTTGCGTGCTGACCAGAAGCTGCGCATAGGCGCCGACCCCCGCGTATTGCTTGTAGAGGTCGAAATAAGCCTTCTGCGCGTCGACATAGGCGAGGCTGGTGCGGATCGCGGCGATCTCGTTGCGTCCGATCCGGCGGTCGATGATGTCTTGCGCGCCCTGCTTGGAATCGAAGTGCCAGCCGCCATTCCCTTGCACGATCGGGATCGGCAGCGGCCAGTCATTCGCGCCGACTTGCAGCGTGACCTCGCCGTTCGGTCCGGTGACTAGCGCGTGCTTGGCGTCATAGTCGGCGATGAAGCGCTGCCGCTCGTTCGCGTTCTCGACCGGATCGCCGGAGACCACCAGACGCGAGCTGTCCGGCCCGAGCACGTGTTCCATCTCCGCGGTGTTGCCCGACTTGACGGCATCGACCAGGGCGGTGACGGCATCTTGCGCCGACGGATACTCCGCGGGCTGCGGGATCGCCGGCGCGGCGGCGGCGAGCGCTAGCAGGAAGAGGAGGGCGGGCGGACGGTGCTTCATGCCGGGCTCCTCTCAACGCCGTCCGTGGAAACCGCCGCCGTGGAAGCCGCCCCCGCCGCCGTGGAAGCCGCCGCCGCCAGCCGGACGCTGAAACCCTCCCGCCGGCCGCTGGAAGCCGCCTGCGTGGCCGAACTGACGGCTTTGCAAGCCGCGTTGCTGGAACTGCCTCGCGCGGTTGCCCTCGTTCAGTCCCGCGAAGGCGCCCCCGCCTTGCGCGGGGCGCTGGAATTGCGGCCGGTTCGCCGGCACGCGGGGGTGGCTTCTGGCGAAATTGGGCCGGTTGGCCGGAGCATTCGGCCGGTTGGGGACATTCGGGCGGGTGCGCGCGTTGGTCCGCGGCGGGTTCGGCCGTGTGCCCGGCTTCAGGTTCGGGCGCTGGCCGGTATGCGACGGATTGATCGCCGGCCGGTTCACCGCGCTCGCCGGCACATGCACGTTCTGGCGGCCGATCGCGTTCGGCGGCAAACCGTTCCCGCGCACGGGCCGCCCGACCGGACCGTTTGGCGGCCGCACGAACGAAGCACGCCCACCCGGGCGGTTGGTGGCGGCGTTCCATGTGCCGGAGTGAATCTGCGCGCGATTGACGTTGATGTTATTCCAGCGATTCGCGTTCACATTGACACTGCCGTAGCCCCAGTTCGGCGTGGCCCAGTTCCAGAGCCCAGCGGTGATGGCGACGCCGGCGCCGAATGCGAGTCCCGTCGCCAGCGCAGTACCCACGGCGTAGCCGGGCGGCGGGGGCAAAGCGACCGGCGGATAATCGGCATAGGGCCACGTGCCGTACACCTGGGTGGGGTTGTAGCTCGGCACGTAGACCATGTCGGGCTGCGCGGGCTCGATCACGACCGCCGGCGGGCCGGAAGGCTGGGGATCGCTGCGCACCACCTGTTGCGGCGAGGATTGCAGATGTCCTTGCGACTGGGCCTGCCTGCGCAGGCGCTGGATCGAGTCCATCACGTCCTTCTGCTGCTGGGCCATCGCATAGCCGAGCTGCTGCGTCCATTCGAGGTTGGCGTTCAATTGCGCCAGCACCTGCGGGAACGGCACCAGCGACTTCACACTTGGGTCCCACGAGACCTTGTTGAGCGCGTCGGTCAGCGCCTGGCCGGTGAGCGATTTGTGCGCCGGATCCTCGAGCCAGCGCGACGCCTCGACGATCTGCAGCGGGAACGTCGCCGCCATCAGGATCTGCGTCAGCAGCGGATCGGGATAGAGCGCGATCGGCGCCAGCAGCGCGTCGAGCTGGGCCGCATCGAACGTCTGCGCCGTCTGCTCTACGGGTGCCGGGGGCGGAGGAGTTGCCGGCGCCGGCTGAGCGGCGGCGGCATGGGTCATCAGGCAGGCGACAAGCAGAGCGATCGAACGTCGAAACATGGAACTCCCCCGCTCCTGAAAGGAGTGCGCCGGAAATCCTATCGCGACGACTGTCCCGCCGCGTAGCCCTCCTGATAGGACGATTGCTCGCTCTGCTTGAACTTGTTGTAGATCGCCCCGCCGGCGAGGCCCACACCGGCGCCGATGACGGTCCCGAGGCCCGCGTTGCCGGCTATCGCCCCGATGATCGCGCCGCCGGTGGCTCCGGCGGCGGTCCCGCCCAGCAGGCGATTCTCCGTCGGCGAGAGATTGGAGCATCCGGCCAGCACGAAGCAGGCGAGAAGCACGGCGATGATGGCCTTCATGGCGTTGTCTCCGCTAGCGGCGCGAGCGTGTGGCGGCGCAGGGGAAGCGCTGGGTAAGGTAATCCAGGATCGCGTCGGCCGGGTGTTCCGACATCGCGGACGGGCTCGTCCTCGCCCAGGACACGAAATCCGCCATCGTCTGGTTTCGCGTCGGCGGCGGCGACGGGATGCAGAACAGCGGACGCGACAGCGCCGCCTGCTGGCTCGCCAGCGTCTGGTACACGCCGATCGCGAAGCCGTGACAGAAATTGATCGCCGCCATTGCCAGCGGGTCGCCCTGCGCGGGAGAGCACAAGGCCGCCAGGTCGGCCCCCGTGCGCATCTGGAAATTGTCCTCTGACACCGCCGCGCGGGCGTGAGACGTTGCGGCTCCGAGCGCGCACACACCGAGCAGCATGGAGACGAAACGCAATCGCAAAGCCGTTCTCCTCTGTTGGCGCCGTCTGCCCGCGACGCCTGTTGCCTCGTTTGCGAACCGCGTGAGACAGTTCAACCCGGGTCAATCTCGCGCGCAAGTAGCAACGAGATGAAGACTCGTGTCAACGCCAAGCGAGGAGCGGGGTGCCATGACCGACAAGACGCGCAACCAGGGGCAAGTCGGCCGCCGCGCGATGCTGCTTGGCGGCGGCTCCGCCGTGGCTGGCGGGGCGCTCCTGCCAGGCGGGCGTCTTCTCGCGCAAAACGCGGCCCAACAATCGCAGGCGGTGGCGCCGCCGACCCGGGCCAACTCTCAAGCCGGCGGCAAGCCCAACATCCTGGTGATCTTCGGCGACGACATCGGCCAGTCCAACATCAGCGCCTACACGTTCGGACTGATGGGCTATCACACGCCGAACATCGATCGGATCGCGCGCGAAGGCATGATGTTCACCGACTATTACGCCGAGCAAAGCTGCACGGCCGGCCGCTCCTCCTTCATTACCGGGCAAGCGACGCTGCGCACCGGCCTGTCGAAGGTCGGCATTCCGGGCGCGACCATCGGCCTGCAACCCGAGGACATGACGATCGCGGAGGCGCTGAAGCCGCTTGGCTATGCCACGGGCCAGTTCGGCAAGAATCACCTGGGCGACCGCAACGAGTATCTGCCGACGGTGCACGGCTTCGACGAGTTCTTCGGCAACCTTTACCATCTGAATGCGGAGGAGGACCCCGAGGACCCCGATTATCCGAAGGATCCGCGGTTCAAGGCCCGTTTCGGCCCGCGCGGCGTGCTACGCTGCAAAGCCACGGATGTCGATGACCCAACAGTGGATCCCCGCTTCGGGCGAGTCGGCAAGCAGACGATCGAAGACACCGGACCGCTCACCAAGAAGCGCATGGAGACGATCGATGACGAGACGACGGCTGCCGCGATCGACTTCATAGAACGCCAGGCGAAAGCCGGAACGCCGTTCTTCGTGTGGATGAACACCACGCGCATGCATGTCTTCACGCATGTCCGGCCGTCGATGCGCGGCCAGAGCGGGATGCCCGACAACGAGTACGCCGACGGCATGATCGAGCATGACGGCGACGTGGGCAAACTGCTAAAGGCGCTCGACGATCTCGGCATCGCGAACAATACGATCCTCGTCTATACCACCGATAACGGGCCGCACATGAACTCCTGGCCCGACGGTGCGATGACCCCGTTCCGCAGCGAGAAGGACACCAACTGGGAAGGCGCGTTCCGGGTGCCGGCGATGGTGCGCTGGCCCGGCCATATCCAGCAGGGCAGCATCTCGAATGAGATCTTCTCGGGCCACGACTGGTTCCCGACCTTGCTCGCCGCGGCCGGCGACAGCGGGGTCAAGGACCGCCTTCTGCAAGGCTGGCGCGTTGGCGATCGCGCATACAAGCTGCATCTCGATGGCTACAACCAACTCCCCTACCTGACCGGACAACAGGACAAATCGGATCGCAAGGGGTTCATCTACTTCGACGACGACGGCCATCTCGTGGCGATACGGTTCAACAACTGGAAGCTGGTGTTTGCCGAGCAGAAGACGGCGGGCACCTTGGATATCTGGGGCGAGCCGTTCACGATGCGGCGGCTTCCGCTATTCTTCAACCTGCGCATGGACCCGTACGAACGCGCGCAGATCACTTCGAATAGTTACTGGGACTGGACGATGCACAAAGCCTACCTGCTCATGGCAGGGCAGACGATCGTCGCGGAGTTCATCGCGACATTCAAGGAATTCCCGCCCCGACAGCGGCCGCAGAGCTTCAGCGTGGACCAGATCATGGAGCGGTTGCAGACCCCGGCGGACGATTGATCCGGAGGCGCTGACTCCGCTTCAGTGCGTAAGGCCGAGCCGGCGTTTCACCTCCTCGGCCGCCTCCTTGGTCTCGTTCAGCGGCTCAACGGGCCAGCGCTCCAGGCGCCCGGCGAACGGGCGGACACGGCCCGCCGCGAGCAGGCCGGCGGTGAAGAGCCCGTTGCGCCGCGAGCGGCCGGGGAGAGAGGCGAGCATCACCGGCGCCTCGGTCGCCACCGCTTCCGAGATCATGGAGACGCTGTCCGTCGTCACGACCACGGCGTCGGCGAGGCCGAGCATGCCGAAATACGGGTTCTCTCCGTCGCCATCCCAAACGTAGGCGCCGAGCGGGGCGAGCCGCTCGGTCAGCGCGCGGCGCGCAGCCGGATCGGTACGCCGCGATGGCGTTAGCGCGACGCCGGCACCGTCCCGGCGCATCATCGAAGCGAGTTCCTCAGCGAGCCGCATCGCGATGGTTGCGTCCAGCCGGAACCGTCCATTGCTGCCGCCGACCAGCACGGCAACCAGCGGGCGGGGCAGGGCGCCGAGGCGGTCGCGCCATCGCGCTGCTTCCATCGCGAGTTGCTCGGGCGTGACGCGATGCAGCGCGGTGCGGGTGAGCACGACATTGGGCCCGTCGATCTCGTCGTGATGGCCCGCGACGATCACGTCGAAACGGCGCAAATCCATGCGCGGGTCTTGGATTTGCACGACCGGCACGCCGCGCCGGCGCAGCGCCGCGGCCACGATCGCGCCCATCCCACCGCACCCGATGGAGAGGGGCGGCAGGGTGCCGTGCAACTGGGACGCGACGGCGCGCAGCGGGACCGGCCACATGCGTGCGGGCAGGAAGCGCCAGGGCGCGCGCGGCGCGAGAGTGCGCAGTTCCGCCTCCCACCCTGCCGCCTCGGCGAGACCGAGCGCCTGGGACTGCAGGCCCGCATAGGCGTCCGTCAGAATCCACGGACGCACGATTCCCTCGCCGTCAAGTACCACCTGTGACTTTCTTCATAACGAGCCGGGCATAGGCGTGCCATTTGGGCGGTAAGACATGGCAGGAGGTGGTCATGCTCGGAACGATGGCAGTGGTCCTGGCAGCTCTGCTGATGGCGGTTCTGGCTGGTGCGATGGTCGGTCCGGAGCGCCAATGAGGCAGAGAAAATTGGTGGCGCGGGCCGCGTCACGAGAGCGGCAGGTCGACCGCGACGCGCCCGCGCCTGCCATGATCCGCAATGTCGGCGGCTAGCCGTGCGGCGGCTGCGCCTTATGATCAGCGTCCGCGCCGGCGATCGCGAGACGGATGCGGCTGCCCGGCATGAATACCCAACACGTCGGCAGGAGCGCGATCTGCATCGCCATGCTGAGTTCGACTGTTTCATGCCAGCTTGGCTGTGAGCGAAGCTAATCCCACCGAGCGAGGTCGATCTTCGTTGACCGTCGTCAAAAAGTCGCCGTCGTTGGCGGCCACGTCGCGCTGATGCAGGCCCATGCGCAGCCTCAGGGCGTCGCCGCCTCCAGGGCCGCGCGCAGCCGGGCCAATGTCCCGGCCCCATCGCGGCGATCTGGCTAGAATACCCCATCGCGTCGGCGACCAAAATCGCCGCCGCCTCCGCTGCTCTCCTTCCGCTGCCACGCCCGTTTCTCCAGCTTACTCCAGTCTGACATATCGGGCCGGTGGCATCTACAGACAGGGCTCACGATAGACAGGCCGCTCACGATCAGCGGCATTGCGCTGCGCCGCCAAGATCCGCACTGTCGTGACAGAGAACGGGGGAATGCCATGGATTTCGATTTCGCCGGCAAGCGGGTGATCGTGTGCGGGGCGAGCCGCGGGATCGGGCGGTCGATCGCGCTCGGTTTCGCCCAGGCAGGCGCGGACGTGTCGATCTGCGCGCGCGGCGCCGAGGCGCTGGAGCATGCGCGGGCGCGCATCGCCGAGCACGGAAACAAGGCGCACGCGGCGAGCTGCGACCTCGGGAACGCCGCCGCCATCCGCCACTACATCGGGGCCGCCGCGCGCGAGCTGGGCGGGATCGACGTGCTGGTGAACAACGCCTCCGGCTTCGGCACGCGCGACGACGCCGAGCATTGGGAGGTCAGCTTCCAGGTCGACATGATGGCGATCGTGCATGCGAGCCAGGCGGCGCTGCCGCACCTCAAGGAATCGAAGGGCACGATCATCAACACCTCCTCGATTTCGGCGCTGCGCCCGGCCTCACGCCAACCCCCCTACGGCGCGCTCAAGCTCGCGGCGATTCACTACACCAGCACGCAGGCGCAGATGTACGCGCGCGACGGCATCAGGGTGAACGCGGTCGCGCCGGGCTCGATCGAGTTCCCGGGCGGCGTGTGGGACCGGCGAAAGACGGAGAACCCGGGCCTCTACAACGCGATCGCCAAGTCCTGCCCGTTCGGCCGGCTCGGCCATCCGGAGGAGGTGGCGAACGTGGTGCTGTTCCTGGCCTCGCCGCTTGCCTCCTGGGTGACCGGGCAGGCGATCGTGGTCGACGGCGGGCAGATGCTCGGGGCGTAGCGACATGGCCCGCGGCGGGCGTTTCGTCGGCGCCATCGACCAGGGGACGACGAGCACCCGCTTCATCGTCTTCGACCACGCGGGCGCCGTCATCTGCGCCGCGCAGCGCGAGCACCGCCAGATCACGCCGCTGCCAGGATGGGTGGAGCACGATCCCGCCGAGATCTGGGCGGTGACGCAGGCGGTGGTGAAGGAGGCGCTGGAGACCGGCGGCCTCGCCCCGCACGACCTCGCCGCGGTCGGCATCACCAATCAGCGCGAGACGACGCTGCTGTGGGACCGCGCCAGCGGCAAGCCCGCGCATCACGCGCTGGTCTGGCAGGACACGCGCACCGACGCGCTGGTCGCCGACATGGCGCGCGAGGCAGGGCAGGACCGGTTCCGCGCCATGACCGGCCTGCCGCTCGCGAGCTATTTCAGCGCGCTGAAGCTGCGCTGGCTGCTCGATGCGGTGCCCGATGCGCGCGAGCGCGCGGAGGCAGGGGAGCTCGCCTTCGGCACGATCGATTCCTGGCTGCTGTTCAATCTGATTAGGCTGCACGCGACCGATGTCACCAATGCGAGCCGCACGCAGCTCATGAACCTGCACACGCTCGGCTGGGACGATGCGCTGCTCGATGCGTTCGGCGTGCCGCGCGCGGTGCTGCCGCAGATCGTACCTTCGCTCGGCGTGCTGGGCGAGGCGCGCGGGGTTCTGGCCGGCGTGCCGGTCGCGGGCGTGCTGGGCGATCAGCAGGCGGCGCTGTTCGGCCAGGCCTGCTTCGCGCCGGGCGAGGCGAAGAACACGTACGGCACCGGATGCTTCCTGCTGATGAACACCGGCGCGCAGCCGGTGATGTCCCAGCACGGGCTGATCACCACGCTCGCCTATCAGCGCGCGGGCGAGGCACCGGTGTTCGCGCTGGAGGGTTCGATCGCGATCACCGGCGCGCTGGTGCGCTGGATGCGCGACAATCTGCGGGTGATCGAGCGGAGCGCGGACATCGAGTCGCTCGCCGCGACCGTCGAGGACAATGGCGACGTGTATTTCGTGCCGGCGTTCTCCGGCCTCTATGCACCGCACTGGCGCGCCGACGCGCGCGGCATCGTCACCGGGCTGACCCATTACGCGACGATCGGCCACATCGCCCGCGCCGCGCTGGAGGCGACGGCATTCCAGGTGCTCGATGTCGTGCAGGCGATGCAGCGAGATTCCGGGATCACGCTGTCGTCGCTGCGCGTCGATGGCGGGATGACGGTGAACGAGACGCTGATGCAGTTCCAAGCCGACATGCTGGGGGTCGAGGTGGTGCGTCCGCGGGTGATCGAGACGACAGCGCTGGGCGCCGCGTATGCGGCCGGCATGGCGGTCGGATTCTGGAGCGGGCAGGAGGAGGTGCGCAGCAACTGGGCGGTCGGAAAGGCGTGGGCGCCGCGGATGGAAGCGGCGCGGCGGGATGCGCTTGCCGCCGGCTGGCGGCGCGCGGTGGCGCAGTCGTTCGGGTAGGGACGCGAGGCGGTTCCATCACCTCTCCCGCTTGCGGGAGAGGTCGGACTCGCGCAGCGAGCCGGGTGAGGGTAGCTGCTCGGAACACCCCCCTCACCCTGCCTCTCCCCCCGGGTTGCGGGGGGAGAGGGGAATGTTTGGTACGGTTTTGGAGGCAATTGCCCTACTTCACCGGGGAGAAATCGGTGGGGCGGAGGAAGCGGTTCTCCTGTGAGACCAGGGCGTCGAGCTCCTTGCCGGCTTTGAGGAACGCCTGCCAGGCGGGATCGGCGGCCATCTTGTTGCGGCGTTCCTCGCGGTCGCCCTGGTCCTTGTAGCCCCAGAGATGCACGATGCAGTTGAGCTCGCCCTCTGCCGTCGTGTACCAGCCGAGGCAGTTGCCGAGATATTTCTGCTGCAAGGGCCACCCCATCTCCTTGTACAGCGCGACCCAGTCATTCATCCGGTTGGGCTTGCATTTGTAGATGCGCAGATCGACGATCATCGCGTCCCTCACTCCTGGCAGATCGATGCGACTCGGCATACCACGCCGCGGCAGCGCGGGCGTCAACGTGCTGTCGCCGGGCGCCCTCGGCATCGCGCTCGGCATCGGCGCCTATGCGCTGTTCGGCGTGCACGACGCGACCATCAAGTGGCTGGTCGCCGAGGTGCCGGTCGTGCAGGTCGTGTTCATCCGCAGCGTCGCGGTGTTCGCCGCCTGCCTCGCGCTCGGCCGGCGCAAGCTGCTGGAGCGCGCGGTCGCGACGCCGCTGAAGGGACCGCTGCTGTTTCGCGGCCTCATCACGCTAGCAGCCTGGGTCTGCTATTTCACGGCGGCCCGCAGCCTGACGCTCGCGCAGCTTCTGTGCCTCTATTTCGCGGCACCGCTGATCGTCACCCTGCTGGCCTCCCCTCTGTTGGGGGAGCGCGTTGGCACGGGACGCTGGGCGGCGGTGTCGCTCGGCTTCCTGGGCGTGCTGGTCGCGACCGATCCGTGGGGCGTGCCGTTCTCGCGCGCCACCGCGCTGGTGCTGCTCGCCGCCGCGTTATGGGGCTACGGAGTGATCCTGATGCGCCAGATCGCGCGGCACGAAAGCTCGCTGCTGCAGATCACCTATCTGAACGCGGTGTTCCTGATCGGCGCCGGGATCGGCTCGGCGTTCGTCTGGCAGCCCCCCGATGCAAGCGAGCTGGCTCTGCTGCTGCTCGTCGCGGTGTTCGGCGGCATCGGGCAGTTCGCGCTGTTCGAGTCGCCCGTCGCGCACCGGCGGCGGTGCTCGCGACGGTCGAATACACGTCGCTGCTCTGGGCCTTCGTGCTCGGCTTTCTGATCTGGGGCGACATCCCGCGTCCGGCGGTGTTCGCGGGCGGCGGCCTGATCGTGACGGCCGGGGTCGTGCTGGTGCTGACCGAGCGGCGGTTGTCATCGTCGCGCCGGCTCGCCAGTGTTCCCCCGCCATAGGAGGGAACGGCCATGACGATCGTCGCGGTGATCGCACAGGGAGCCATGGGCAGCGGCGTCGGCGCGCGGCTGACCGCGAACGGAGCGGAGGTGCGCACCTTGCTCGCCGGACGCAGCGCGGCGAGCGCCGAACGCGCCACGGCGGCGGGGATGCGGGGGGTGGACGAGGCGGGGATCGCCGGAGCGGACATCATCTTGTCGATCATTCCGCCGGGCGAGGCGGCGGCGCTTGCGGAACATCTGGCGCCCGCGTTGACACGGGCGACGCGAAAGCCGGTCTATGTTGATTGCAACGCCATCAACCCGGGAACGGTCGCGCGCGTCGCCGCGATCATCGCGCCCACCGGCTGCGCCTTCGTCGATGGCGGCATCATCGGCGGCCCGCCGAAGCCGGGCGGCAAGGGGCCACGCATCTATCTCTCCGGCCCCGAGGCGGCACGTGTCGCGCGGCTGAGCGAGCACGGGCTGGAGATGCCGGTGCTCGATGGGCCGGTCGGCGCGGCGTCGGCGCTGAAGATGTCGTATGCGGGCATTACCAAGGGGTTCACCGCGCTGGGCGCGGTGATGATGCTGGGCGCAACGCGCGGCGGCACGGCGGCGGATTTGAAAGCGGAGCTGGCGGCGAGCCAGCCCGAGCTGCTCGGCTGGCTGACACGGCAGATGCCGAACATGTACGCCAAGGTGTACCGCTGGGTCGCCGAGATGGAGGAGATCGCCGGTTTCGTCGGCGACGATCCCGCCGGGCGCGCGCTCTTCGAGGCGGCGTCGAAATTCTACGAGGCGATCGCGGCGGACCACGAGGGGGCGGGGAAGCAGACGGCGGCGCTGGATGCGTTTTGCAAGAAAGGGGGCGCTGCGTGAATACGTCATGCCCGTGCTTGTCACGGGCATCCACGTCTTTCCTGCATGCCGAGGAAGACGTGGATGGCTGGAACAAGTCCGGCCATGAGGGAGTGAGCTGCGGGTGCACGCCATGACCCCGGGCATCCATCGCTACCCGGACATGGACCGGGTCATCTACGGCACGCCGTTCGATGCGGCGCTGGGCGAAGAGGTCGATCGACTTCGAAGCACGCGCGGTCTATGTGCTTGCGTCGGGGACGCTGGCGCGCGAGACCGACACGATCGAGCGGGCGCGACGCGTGCTGGGCAACCGGATGGCCGGCCTGTGCTCTCGCATCGGCGCGCACACGCCACGCGCCGATGTGGTCGCGGCGGCCAACGAGGCGCGGGCGGCGAAGGCCGATCTGCTGGTGACCTTGGGCGGCGGCTCCGTCACCGATGCGGCGAAGATGGTCGGACTGTGCCTCGGCAACGACGTGACCGACCCCGCGCAGCTCGACGCCTTCGCAGCGCGCATCGAGCCCGACGGCGGCACGCATCGTCCGCCCACCGCGGCGCCGGGCGTGCGCAGCATCGCCGTCCCGACCACGCTGTCCGCCGGCGAATACACCTGGTTCGCCGGCTGTACCGACACGGTGCGGCAAGTGAAGCAGAGCTACGGGCACCGGCTGATGGTGCCGCGCAGCGTGATCCTCGATCCCGACCTTTCGCGCCACACGCCGGAGTGGCTGTTCCTGTCCACCGGCATCCGCGCCGTCGATCATGCGGCGGAGACGGTGTGCTCGACCAATCCGCAACCGTTCAGCGACGGCGCATCGTTGCACGCGCTACGATTGCTCTCGCGCGGCCTGCCAGCGGTGAAGGCGGATGGGAGCGACAGGGAGGCGCGGCTCGATTGCCAGCTCGGTGCCTGGATGTCGATCATGGGCGGGCAGGGCGGCGTGCCGATGGGCGCGAGCCATGGCATCGGCCACGTGCTGGGCGGCACCGCCGGCGTGCCGCACGGCTACACGTCCTGCATCATGCTGCCCGTGGTGATGCGCTTCAACGCCGAGGTGAACGGCGATCGCCAGACCTGGGTGAGCGAAGCGCTGGGCCAGAAGGGGCGTCCGACGGGCGACGTGCTTGCCGGGCTGATCGGCGGGCTGGGTCTGCCGTTGCGGCTGCGCGATGTCGGCGTGAAGCCGGAGCAGCTCGACGCGATCGCCGCCGAGTTGATGCACGACCGCTGGGTCCACACCAACCCGCGCCCGATCGACGGACCAGCGACTGTCCGGACGCTGCTCGACGCCGCGTGGTGAGCTGCGAAACGTACAATTCGGGCTCGCTTGGCGAACCGCAAAATCGGGGTTTTGTACGTTCCGGACGGGCGGGGCCTGCCCGAAAACCGGCGCTTTGTACAGTTCAGTGCCGGTCCGCGAGCTGTGCAAGCAGGAAGTCACGAAACACCGCCACCCGCTTGGAATTCCTCAGTTCCTCCGGATAGACGAAGTAGACGTCGACGTCCGGTGCTTTCAGGTCGGGGAGAACCTGCACCAGATCCTGGTTCTCGCTCAGCAGGTAGTCGGGCAGCGTGCCGATGCCGATGCCGGCGCGGATGCCGAGCAGCATCGCCTGGGTGCTGTTGACCTCGAGCAGCGGGTGGCGCGCGTTGCCGGGCCGCCGGCCCGCCTCGGCGAGCCAGTTGATGTCCGGAACCGGCGGATGATAGTCGCCGAACAGGATCAGCTTGTGAGCGTCGAGGTCCTCGGCGCGCTGCGGCACGCCGTTCGCCTTGAGGTAGTCGGACGAGGCGCAGACCTTCCAGTGGATCGCCATCAGGTGGCGCTGGATCAGGTCCGGCTGGCGCGGCGGGTGCATCCGGATTGCCACGTCCGCCTCGCGCATCGCGAGATCGAGGTCCATGTCGTCGAGCAGCAGCGAGATCGACACGTCCGGATAGAGGGTCAGGAACTGCTTGAGCCGGGGCGCCAGCCACATCGCCCCGAACCCGGCCGTGGTGGTGACCTTGAGGCGGCCGATCGGCTTGTCCTTGCTCTCGGTCAGCAGCGCCTCGGTCATCGCCAGCTTGGCGAACACCTCGCGGACCGTGCGGTTGAGCTGCTCGCCCTGCTCGGTCAGGATCAGGCCGCGCGCGTGCCGATGAAACAGCGGCACCTGGAGCGCCTCCTCCAGCGCGGAAATCTGGCGGGAGACCGCGGATTGGCTCAGGTTGAGCGTGTCCCCGGCATGCGTGAAGCTGCCGGCGTCCGCCACGGCGTGAAACACCCGCAGCTTGTCCCAGTCGATCACCTGTCACCTCCCGCTATGCGCAACGCGCATGGGACCCTTTCATACGACGATTGCCGGCGGGTGCCGAGAGGGTGTGGCTAAAATGCCACTACGGCGGGCTCGGCCTGTGGCAGGCCGGCCAGGTACTTCTCGGCCTCCAGCGCCGCCATGCAGCCGGTCCCGGCCGCCGTGACAGCTTGGCGGAACACCTTGTCGGCGACGTCGCCCGCGGCGAACACGCCGGGAACCGAGGTCCGGGTGCTGCCCGGCTCGACCAGGATGTAGCCCTCGGGATCCATGGCCAGCGCGCCGGCGAAGATCGCCGTGTTCGGGATATGCCCGATGGCGACGAACAGGCCGTCGGTTGCGAGGTCGCTCACCGCGTCGGTCTTGACGTTGCGCAGCCGCACGCCCGTCACGGTCTCGGGCTCGCCGCCCCCGAGCACCTCCTCCACGACGCTGTCCCAGACGACGGCGATGTTGGGGCGAGCAAACAGACGCGCTTGCAGAATCTTCTCGGCACGCAGGGTGTCGCGGCGGTGCACCAGGGTGACGTGGCTCGCGAGATTGGCGAGGTAGAGCGCCTCCTCCACCGCCGTGTTGCCGCCGCCCACGACGACGACCCGCTTGCCCCGGAAAAAGAAGCCGTCGCAGGTCGCGCAGGCCGAGACGCCCTTGCCTTGCAGGCGCTGCTCGGACGGCAGGCCGAGCCAGCGCGCCTGTGCCCCGGTCGCGATGATCAGCGCGTCGGCGGTGTAAATGGCGCCCTGGTCGCTCAGGCAGCGGAACGGGCGGGCGACGAGGTCCGCCTCCACGATCAGGTCGTCGACGGTCGTGGTGCCGACATGCGCCACCTGCGCCGCCATCTGCTCCATCAGCCACGGCCCCTGCACGGCCTCGGCGAAGCCCGGATAGTTCTCGACGTCTGTGGTGATCATGAGCTGCCCGCCCGGCTGAAGCCCGGCGATCAGGGTCGGGGCGAAGCTCGCCCGCGCGGCGTAAATCGCCGCGGTATAGCCCGCGGGGCCGGCGCCGATGATCAGGATGCGGCTGTGGCGGGTCTGGGACATGGCGGCTATATCGGTTCCGGACGGGATTTGGGCAAGCGCCCGCCATCATGCCCGGCCACCCGCCGCTATGCCCGGCGCGGCCGTGCGCCCAGGTCTTCCTTGCGTCCCGCGCGCCCCACAGCGACGCGAGTGACGGGAACGCCGCAGCCGTGACGGTTTCGATCGCGATCTCATATGGTGTAGAACGGCACTATCGATGGAACGACGACATATTCGTTGGGCAGCGCCAGCTCGGGCTGGGACTGTTCCGCCTCCGGCGACGGTGAGCCCATTCCGCAAACCCACCCAGATCGCGACTTTCCAAACGCTGGTGGCCTCGCCTTCAGCGGCGCCACCAGGGCGCATCGCCGAGTTCATCCAAGAGGGCGGCGACTTGGCGCGGAGCCGTGGCGGTCGAAGTGGTCGTCGCGAACCCGTTCCAGCGTGCCGGCCCCCCACCCGCCGCTCCTCGGGGAGACGGGAGAGGAAAGGGAGTCAGCCGCCCTCCTTGTGCGGCTCGGGCGAGAAGAAGCGCTCGAACTTGCCCTCGACGCCCTTCCATTCGTCGGCGTCTTCCGGCGGCGTGCCCTTGCGGGTGAGGTTCGGCCATATGGCGGCGTAGGTCCGGTTCATCTCGAGCCAGTCGGTCGCCTGCAAGTCGCTGTCGGGCACGATCGCCTCGGCCGGGCATTCCGGCTCGCAGACGCCGCAATCGATGCACTCGTCGGGGTGGATGACCAGCGTGTTCTCCCCGGCGTAGAAGCAGTCGACGGGGCAAACCTCGACGCAGTCCATATATTTGCAGCGGATGCACGCCTCGGTGACGACGTAGGTCATCGCGAGCCTCGCTGGGCCGGATCGGGGCGGCCGATCTCGACCCGCCAGATCGCCGGCCCCTGCTGCAGATAGCGCCACGAGAACTTGCCGTGCCGCTCGGCGTCGAAGCGGCGGTAGAGCGGCCTTGGGTCGCGATCGTTCATCAACACGAATTTGGCGCCGGCGCCGAGACGATCGTAGTTGGCAAAGACGGAGCGTTGCCGCTCAGCCGGAAACAGGGAGCGGACGTCCAGGATCTTGGGCTCGTTCATGGCGCTCGCCATAAGATTTATCCTGCATGAACCTTAAGCGTTCGATGCCGCGTTTGCAAGCCCTCCGGGTGTCCGAGCGGCGGGGCTGGACACTCCGGCGCGGATCGACTACACGCCCGCCCTTCACAATCGGAACGCGGGAGGCTGCGGGGCGCCAAGGGGCGCCTGCGGCCGGTTGCACCGCGGTCCTTGCGGTACGAGGGGGCGCCCGGGGATGGCAAAGAAGGTCGTCGGCTACATCAAACTCCAGATACCGGCAGGCAAGGCGACGCCCTCCCCCCCGGTCGGCCCGGCGCTCGGCCAGCGCGGGCTCAACATCATGGCCTTCGTCAAGGACTTCAACGCAGCGACCCAGAACATGGAGCCGGGGATGCCGATCCCGGTGGTGATTACGGCCTATGCCGATCGCACGTACAGCTACATCACCAAAACCCCGCCCAACAGCTACTTCCTGAAGAAGGCGGCGGGGCTGGAGAAAGGCGCGACTGCGCCCGGCAAGACCACCGCCGTAGGCAAGGTGACGATGACGCAGCTGCGCGAGATCGCGGCGACCAAGATGAAGGACATGAACGCGGGGGACGTCGATGCCGCGGTGCGGATGCTGGTGGGCTCGGCCCGCTCGATGGGCATGAGCGTGGTAGAGGGCTGAGCCATGAAGCAGGGCAAGCGCCTGAAGGCAGCCGCCTCCGCCGTCGACCGCGCCAAATCCTACCCGCTGGACGAGGCCATCAAGCTGGTCAAGGGCAACGCCAAGGCCAAGTTCGACGAAACCATTGAGATGTCGATGAACCTCGGCATCGATCCGCGCCATGCTGATCAGATGGTGCGGGGCCTGATCAGCCTGCCGAACGGCACCGGCAAGAGCGTGCGGGTGGGCGTCTTCGCCCGTGGCCCTAAGGCCGAGGAGGCGCAGGCGGCCGGGGCCGACGTGGTGGGGGCGGAGGATCTGGCCGAGAAGGTGCAGGCGGGCGACATCGACTTCGACCGCTGCATCGCGACGCCCGACATGATGGGCGTCGTCGGGCGGCTTGGGAAGATCCTCGGCCCGCGCGGGCTGATGCCGAACCCGCGCCTGGGCACCGTCACGATGGACGTGAAGGGTGCGATCACCGCCGCCAAGGGGGGGCAGGTCGAGTATCGCGCCGAGAAGGCTGGGATCATCCATGCCGGGATCGGCAAGGCAAGCTTCGAGGAGGCGCATCTCCTGGAGAATGCGCGCGCGCTGGCGGACGCGATCATCAAGGCGAAGCCGGCCGGCGCCAAGGGCACGTATCTGCGCAAGGCGGCGCTCAGCTCCACCATGGGGCCGGGCGTGCGCGTCGACGTGTCGAGCCTCACGTAACACCATACGCCCGCCTTTCGGGGCGGGTGGGCAGGGGGCGCGGTGCGTCTCCGAACCTGTCCGAGACCGCACGTCCGCCCGGCTCGACCGGCGGCCAAGGGGCCAAAGGCCCGCGCGCGCAAGACGGGAGCCGGTTGGTTCTTCGGGAGCGACAGGCTGGTCCGACTGACTCAGGCAGGCGAACCGGCCGCTGCGGCGGCCATGAGCAACCGGCTCCGGCGGTCCACACGCCGGCAGCCACAGAGACGGAGACGTGAATGGATCGCGAGCAGAAGCGCGAATTCGTCGCCGGCCTCGCTCAGGTGTTCGCCGAGACGTCGATGGTCGTCGTCACCCGCAATCAGGGGTTGACGGTGACCGAGGCGACGGATCTGCGGCGCCGGATGCGCGCGGCCGGGGCGACCTTTAGGGTTACCAAGAATTGGCTGACGCTGCGCGCGGCCGAGGGCACCAGATTCTCCGGCATCGGCGCCATGCTGCGCGGCCCGACCGCGCTTGCCTGGGCGTCCGATCCGGTGGCGGTGGCCAAGGCGGCGGTCGACTACAGCCGTGCCAACCAGAAGCTGGAAGTGGTGGGCGGCGCCCTGGGCGCGCGCCTGCTTGACGGCGACGGGGTCAGGGCGCTCGCCGCCCTGCCGAGCCTCGATCAGCTTCGCGCACAGCTGGTGGGGCTGATCGCCACGCCGGCGACGCGGGTGGCCGGGACGCTGGCGGCGCCGGCCGGGCAGCTCGCCCGAGTGCTCGGGGCGCTGGCACGCAAGTCGGAAGCGCCGGCGGCGGCGTGAGGAATGGCCGGAGAACCGGCTTGAACGGGACCAACCAAGGGTTAGATTAGGGGTACACGAAAATGGCGGAGCTACAGAAGCTGGTTGAGGAGCTGTCGAGCCTGACGGTGCTCGAGGCTGCCGAACTGTCGAAGCTGCTTGAGGAGAAGTGGGGAGTGTCGGCGGCGGCGCCCATAGCGGTGGCCGCGGCGCCGGCGGCAGGCGCGGCGGCGGCGGCACCGGTCGAGGAGCAGACGGAGTTTACCGTCGTCCTCGCCTCCGTGGGTGACAAGAAGATCAACGTCATTAAGGAGGTCCGCGCGATCACGGGCCTAGGCCTCAAGGAGGCGAAGGATTTGGTCGAGGCGGCGCCCAAGCCCGTCAAGGAGGGCGTCAACAAGGAAGACGCCGCCAAGATACGGAAGCAGCTTGAGGATCAGGGCGCCGGCGTCGAGGTGAAATAGGCGGGACGGCAAGGGGTCTGGGACGCAGACAATCACGATGCCGGTCTTCGGGCCGGCTCGCTCATGGCGGGACGGCCCCCTGGGGCGTGAACGGGCGGAAGCCGGCGTGCTTCCGCCCGCGCGCCCGTTTCGACATGCGGAGTTGAGAGGCGTCTGCCGGGGCAAGGCGTTTCTTCGGGGTAATTCTGGCGAGCAGGACGGTCGATGAACGCGATATCAAGGTCGGTGACGAGGCACAAGCGCATCCGCCGCAATTTCGGGCGCATTCCCGAGATCGCGCAGATGCCGAACCTGATCGACGTGCAGCGCGCGAGCTACGAGGGTTTCCTGCAGAAGGACACCAAGCCGGACAACCGCACCACGACCGGCCTCCAGGAGGTCTTCAAGGGCGTCTTCCCGATCGACGACTTCGCTGGCCGGGGCCGGCTGGAGTTCGTCTACTACGAACTCGAGGACCCGAAATACGACGTCGAGGAGTGCATCCAGCGCGGGCTGACCTATGCCGCCCCGCTGAAGGTGGTGTTGCGCCTGATCGTCTGGGACCTCGACGAAGATACCGGGGCGCGCTCGATCCGCGACATCAAGGAGCAGCCCGTCTATATGGGCGACATGCCGCTGATGACGGACAACGGCACCTTCATCATCAACGGCACCGAGCGGGTCATCGTTAGCCAGATGCACCGTTCCCCGGGGGTGTTCTTCGACCACGACAAAGGCAAGACCCACTCGTCCGGCAAGTTCCTGTTCGCCGCGCGGGTGATCCCCTATCGCGGTTCCTGGCTCGATTTCGAGTTCGATTCCAAGGACTTGGTCTACGTGCGCATTGACCGCAAGCGGAAGCTGCCGGTCACCACCTTGCTCTATGCGCTCGACAGCACGGCGACCGAGGCACTGCGCGAAGAGCGCGCCGCCAAGGGCGAGCAACTCGACCCGAACGACGTGCAGGGCATGAGCGGGGAGGAGATCCTCAACTACTTCTACCGTCAGGTCGTGTTCGAGAAGACCGCCAAGGGTTGGGCGCGCCCGTTCGATCCCGAGCAGTATCGCGGACAGAAGCTGCTGGAACCGATCGTCGACGCCGTGACCGGGGAGGTGGTGGCCGAGGTCGACACCAAGCTGACGCTGCGCCAAGCGCGCAAGATCGCCGAGACCACGAAGGAGGTGCTGACCGCGCGGGCCGACCTGCTGGGCCGCTTCGTCGCCGAGGACTTGGTGAACGAGGAGACCGGCGAGATCTACGCCGAGGCGGGCGAGGAGCTGGCCGAGGCGCGGCTTGCCGGGATCGAGGAGGCGGGGATCACCCGTCTGCGAACGCTCGCGATCGACCAGCAGAACGGGCCCTGGGTGCGCAACACGCTCGCCGTGGACAAGAACAGCAACCGCGACGATGCGCTGGTCGACGTCTACCGGGTAATGCGCCCCGGCGAGCCGCCGACGCCAGAGACCGCGGAGGCGCTGTTCCGCGGCTTGTTCTTCGACCCCGACCGCTACGACCTGTCCGCCGTCGGCCGGGTCAAGATGAACATGCGCCTCGGCATCAACGCCGCTGAGGTGCCTGACTCCGTGCGGGTCCTACGCAAAGACGACCTGCTGCGGACCATAAAGACCCTGATCGGGCTGAAGGACGGGCGCGGGCAGATCGACGACATCGACAATCTCGGCAATCGGCGCGTCCGCTCGGTCGGCGAGTTGATGGAGAATCAGTACCGGGTTGGCCTGCTCCGCATGGAGCGGGCGATCCGAGAGCGGATGGGCTCCGTCGACATCGACACCGTGATGCCGCATGACCTGATCAACGCCAAGCCGGCGGCAGCGGCGGTGCGGGAGTTCTTCGGCTCCAGCCAGCTCAGCCAATTCATGGACCAGACCAATCCGCTATCCGAGGTGACGCACAAGCGGCGCCTCTCCGCGCTAGGTCCGGGCGGCCTAACGCGCGAGCGGGCGGGTTTCGAGGTCCGCGACGTGCACCCGACGCATTACGGCCGAATCTGCCCGATCGAGACGCCGGAGGGACCGAACATCGGCCTGATCAACTCGCTCGCGACCTTCGCCAAGGTGAACAAGTACGGCTTCATTGAGACGCCATACAACCTGGTCAAGAACGGCGTGGTGCAGTCAGGCCCTCGCTACCTGTCGGCGATGGAGGAGGAGCGGCTGGTGGTCGCCCAGGCCGACGCCAAGATGGACGAGCAGGGCCGCTTCCTGGAGGACCTCGTCTCGGTCCGCAAGCAGGGCGACTTCCGCCTGGTGCCACCTGATCAGGTGACGGCGATCGACGTCTCGCCCAAGCAGCTCGTCTCGGTCGCCGCGGCGCTGATTCCGTTTCTCGAGAACGACGACGCCAACCGCGCGCTGATGGGGTCCAACATGCAGCGCCAGGCGGTGCCGCTGATCCAGGTCGATGCGCCCCTGGTCGGCACCGGCATGGAGGAGGCGGTGGCGCGTGATTTGGGTGCCACCATCGTCGCCCGCCGCGCCGGCGTGGTCGATCAGATCGACGGCGCGCGCATCGTTGTGCGCGCGACCAACGACGATGGTACGACCAAAGGCGTCGATATCTACCGGTTGCGCAAGTTCATGCGCTCCAACCAGTCGACCTGCATCAACCAGCGTCCGCTGGTGAAGGTCGGCGATCGGGTGGCCGAGCACGAGATCATCGCCGACGGTCCATCGACCGAGCTGGGCGAGCTCGCGCTGGGGCGCAACGTCCTTTGCGCGTTCATGCCCTGGAACGGCTACAATTTCGAGGACTCGATCCTGATCTCCGAGCGCATCGCCCGCGATGACGTCTTCACCTCGATCCATATCGAGGAGTTCGAGGTCATGGCGCGCGACACCAAGCTCGGCCAGGAGGAGATCACGCGCGACATCCCCAACGTGGGCGAGGAGGCGCTGAAGAACCTCGACGAGGCTGGCATCGTCTATATCGGCGCCGAGGTGAATCCGGGCGACATCCTGGTCGGCAAGGTGACGCCGAAGGGCGAGAGCCCGATGACGCCCGAGGAGAAGCTGCTCAGGGCGATCTTCGGTGAGAAGGCGTCCGACGTGCGCGACACCTCGCTCAAGCTGCCGCCCGGCGTGACCGGCACGATCGTCGATGTCCGGGTGTTCTCGCGCCGCGGCGTCGACAAGGACGAGCGCGCCATGGCGATCGAGCGGGCCGAGATCGAGCGGCTCGCGAAGGATCGCGACGACGAGAAAGCGATCCAGGAGCGCAGCTTTCTCAACCGGCTGCGCGAGAAGCTGCTCGACCGGAAGGCCTCGGGCGGTTTCAAGGGCATCAAGGCCGGCACGGTGATTACCGAGGAGGTGCTCGCGGAGCATCCGCGCGGCGCCTGGCGCCACATCGGCGTGCAGGACGATGCGGTGATGGCCGAGATCGAGGTCCTGAAGCGTGAGTACGATGCAGCCGTCGGCCGATTGCAGGCGCGTTTCGACAGCAAGGTCGAGAAGCTGCAGCGGGGCGACGAGCTGCCGCCGGGTGTGATGAAGATGGTCAAGGTCTTCATCGCAGTGAAGCGCAAGCTGCAGCCTGGCGACAAGATGGCAGGCCGACACGGCAACAAGGGCGTCGTCTCGCGCGTGACGCCGGTTGAGGACATGCCCTTCCTCGCCGACGGCACGCCGGTCGATATCGTTCTGAATCCGCTGGGCGTTCCGAGCCGGATGAATGTGGGCCAGATCCTGGAGACGCATCTGGGCTGGGCCTGCGCCAATCTCGGCCGGCAGATCGGCGAGCTGGTCGATGAGTACCAGTGTACCGGCGCGCGCCGTCAGGAGCTGCTCGACAAGCTCGCCGAGGTGTACGACGAGCGCATCTTCCGCGACGAAATCGCCGGCCTCGCGACCGAGGAGCTGGTCGAGATGTGCAACAACCTGCGCAAGGGCGTGCCGATCGCGACGCCGGTCTTCGACGGCGCCAGGATGACCGACATCGAGTCCATGCTGACCAAGGCGGGACTGGACACGTCGGGCCAGGTCGTCCTGGTTGATGGGCGGACCGGCGAGCCGTTCGAGCGCAAGGTGACGGTAGGCTACATCTATATGCTCAAGCTGCACCACTTGGTCGACGACAAGATCCACGCGCGCTCGATCGGGCCGTACAGCCTCGTGACCCAGCAGCCGCTGGGGGGCAAGGCGCAGTTCGGCGGCCAGCGGTTCGGGGAGATGGAGGTTTGGGCGCTGGAAGCCTACGGCGCCGCCTACACGTTGCAGGAGATGCTGACCGTGAAATCCGACGACGTCTCCGGACGCACGAAGGTCTACGAGGCCATCGTGCGCGAGCAGGACACGTTCGAGGCCGGCGTTCCCGAGAGCTTCAATGTCCTAGTCAAGGAGCTGAAGTCGCTCGGGCTGAACGTCGATCTCGACAGCCACGTCGCCTGACGCCGCGCCTGTCCTGTTGCCTTCTTTCGCAACGGCGCCCGGATCGCACCGCCACGCGGTCCTGGCCGCCCTCCTGAGGTGAGCTTCGCATGAACGAACTCATGAAGATCCTGGGTCAGACCGGGCAAACCGTAACCTTCGATCAGATCAAGATCCAGATCGCCAGCCCTGAGCAAATCCGCAGCTGGTCGTACGGCGAGATCAAGAAGCCGGAGACCATCAATTACCGCACGTTCAAGCCGGAGCGAGACGGGCTGTTCTGCGCCCGCATCTTCGGACCGATCAAGGACTACGAGTGCCTGTGCGGCAAGTACAAGCGGATGAAGTTCCGCGGCATCATCTGCGAGAAGTGCGGCGTCGAGGTGACGCTGGCCAAGGTCCGGCGCGAGCGCATGGGCCATATCGAGCTCGCCTCGCCGGTGGCGCACATCTGGTTCATGAAGTCGCTGCCCAGCCGGATCGGCCTGATGGTCGACCTTACGCTAAAGGACCTAGAGAAGATCCTCTACTTCGAGAGCTACGTGGTGCTGGAGCCTGGCACCACGGACATGAAGCTGCACAGCCTGCTCACCGAAGAGCAGTACATGGCGAAGCAGGACGAGTTCGGTGACGACAGCTTCGAGGTCGGCATTGGCGCCGAGGCGATCAAGAAGATCCTGAGCAGTATGGACCTCGACGCCGAGAAGACGCGGTTGCGCGCCGAGCTCAAGGAGACCTCGAGCGAGGCCAAGCGCAAGAAGCTCGTGAAGCGCCTCAAGCTGATCGAGGCGTTCAGCGAATTGGGAGCGCGTCCGGACTGGATGATCCTCGACGTCGTGCCGGTGATTTCCGCCTGAACTGCGTCCGCTGGTGCCGCTCGACGGCGGCCGGTTCGCGACCTCGGACCTCAATGATCTCTATCGGCGCGTCATCAACCGCAACAATCGGTTGAAGCGGCTGATCGAGCTCCGCGCGCCCGACATCATCGTGCGCAACGAGAAGCGCATGCTGCAGGAAAGCGTCGATGCGCTGTTCGACAATGGACGGCGTGGACGCGCCATCACCGGGGCCAACAAGCGGCCACTGAAGTCGTTGTCCGACATGCTGAAGGGCAAGCAGGGCCGGTTCCGCCAGAATTTGCTTGGCAAGCGGGTCGACTATTCCGGCCGGTCGGTCATCGTGGTCGGGCCGGAGCTGAAGCTTCATCAGTGCGGGCTGCCGAAGAAGATGGCGCTCGAGCTGTTCAAGCCCTTCATCTACGCCAAGCTTGAGAAATACGGCCACGCCACCACCATCAAGGCCGCCAAGCGGATGGTGGAGAAGGAGCGTCCCGAGGTGTGGGACATCCTCGAGGAGGTGATCCGCGAGCATCCAGTGATGCTGAACCGCGCACCCACGCTGCACCGGCTCGGCATCCAGGCGTTCGAGCCGGTGCTGATCGAGGGGAAGGCGATCCAGCTGCACCCGCTGGTCTGCACCGCCTTCAACGCGGACTTTGACGGCGACCAGATGGCGGTCCATGTCCCGCTCAGCCTGGAGGCCCAGCTCGAGGCACGCGTGCTGATGATGTCGACCAACAACATCCTCAGCCCGGCGAACGGCAAACCGATTATCGTGCCGAGCCAGGACATTGTGCTGGGGCTCTACTACATCTCGCTTGAGACGCCGGAGTTCCGCGCGACCGCGGACAAGGATGCGCCCGCGTTCGGCACCGTGGGCGAGATGGAGCACGCTCTGCACGCGCGCTCGATCGGGCTCCACGACAAGATCAAGTGCCGCTGGGAGACGATGGACGCCAACGGCAACATGATCCGTGGCGTCGTCGTGACCACGCCTGGGCGGATGATGATCGGTCAGATCCTGCCCAAGCATCCGAACGTCCCCTTCGACCTGGTCAATCGCCAGCTCACCAAGAAGAACGTCTCGGACGTGATCGACGCGGTCTATCGCCACTGCGGGCAGAAGGAGTGCGTGATCTTCGCCGACCGGCTGATGGGGCTCGGCTTCGGCCAAGCCGCCAAGGCGGGCATCTCCTTCGGCAAGGATGACCTCATCATTCCGAAGGAAAAGGAGGCGCTAATCCGGCGTACCCAGGCCGAGGTGAAGGAGTTCGAGCAGCAGTACCAGGAAGGCCTGATCACCGCGGGGGAGCGCTACAACAAGGTCGTCGACGCGTGGTCGCGCTGCACCGACGAGGTGGCCGGCGCGATGATGAAGGAGATTAGCCGCCAGGAGGTGGGCGTCGGCACCAATTCGGTGTGGATGATGAGCCATTCCGGGGCGCGTGGCAGCCCGGCGCAGATGCGCCAGCTCGCCGGGATGCGCGGACTGATGGCCAAGCCGTCGGGTGAGATCATCGAGCAGCCGATCATCGCCAACTTCAAGGAAGGCCTGTCCGTCCTCGAATACTTCAACTCCACCCACGGCGCCCGCAAGGGTCTCGCGGATACGGCGTTGAAGACCGCGAACTCTGGCTATTTGACGCGCCGGCTCGTCGACGTGGCGCAGGACTGCATCATCGTCGAGGAGGATTGCGGAACTGAGCGTGGCCTCAGTGTGCGGGCAGTGATGGACGGCGGCGAGACCGTCGCCAGCCTCGCCGAGCGCATCCTCGGCCGCACGGCGGCGCGCGACATCGTCGATCCGACGAACGGGGAGGTGATCGTTCCCGCCAACACGCTGATCGAGGAGGAGGCGGCGGACAAGGTCGAGCAGCTCGGCGTCGAGACGGTGCTGATCCGCTCGGTGCTGACCTGCGAGGCGCCGATCGGAGTCTGCGCGCATTGCTACGGCCGCGATCTGGCGCGCGGCACGCCGGTCAATATCGGCGAGGCGGTGGGCGTCATCGCCGCCCAGTCGATCGGCGAGCCGGGCACGCAGCTCACGATGCGGACCTTCCATATCGGCGGTGCGGCGCAGCGCGGTGCGGAGCAGTCCTTCGTCGAGGCGAGCCACGACGGCCACGTCACGGTGAAGAACCGCCTCGTCGTGCTCAACAGCCAGGGCACGCCGGTGGTCATGAGCCGCAACTGCGAGATTGTGCTGATCGACGAGAGGCAGCAGGAGCGTGCTCGCTTCCGCGTGCCCTACGGCGCGCGCCTTCTGGTCGACGACGGCCAGGCGGTTGCTCGGGCGCAGAAGCTCGCGGAGTGGGATCCCTACACCCTGCCGATCATCACCGAGCGCAACGGGCAAGTCGAGTATATCGACCTGATCGAGGGCGTGACCCTAGTCGAACGCATGGACGAGGTCACCGGGCTCACCTCGCGCGTCGTCGTCGACTACAAGCAGGGAGCGAAGGGCGTCGACTTGCGTCCGCGCCTGCAGCTCAAGGACGAGAAGGGGGAGGTGGTGAAGCTGCCGAACGGTTCGGACGCGCGCTACTTCCTTGCTCCCGATTCGATCCTTTCTGTCGATGCCGGGGCGCAGGTGGCGGCGGGCGATGTGCTTGCGCGCATCCCGCGCGAGGGCAGCAAGACCCGCGACATCACGGGCGGCCTGCCGCGCGTCGCCGAACTGTTCGAGGCGCGCCGTCCGAAGGATCACGCGGTCATCGCGGAGACCGACGGGCGGGTGGAGTTCGGCAAGGACTACAAGGCCAAGCGTCGGATCATCGTGAAGAACGACGAGACCGGCGAGGAGACCGACTACCTGATCCCGAAGGGCAAGCACGTCTCGGTCCAGGAGGGCGACTTCGTCCGCCGGGGCGATCCGCTGGTCGATGGGCCCCGCGTGCCGCACGACATCCTCAAGGTGCTCGGTGTGGAGGCACTGTCCGACTATCTCGTCAACGAGATCCAGGACGTCTATCGGCTGCAGGGCGTGAAGATCAACGACAAGCACATTGAGGTCATTGTCCGCCAGATGCTGCAGAAGGTGGAGATCCTCGATCCGGGCGATACGACGTTCCTGGCGGGCGAGCAGGTCGACCGCGGCGAGTTCGAGGCGGTTCTCGCCAAGCTCGGCAAGGACGACCGTCCGGCGGTCGCCATGCCCGTGCTGCAGGGCATCACCAAGGCGAGCCTGCAGACCAACAGCTTCATCAGCGCCGCCTCTTTCCAGGAGACGACGCGGGTGCTGACCGAGGCGGCGACGGCCGGCAAGGTCGACGTGCTGACCGGCCTGAAGGAGAACGTGATCGTCGGGCGCCTGATCCCGGCGGGCACGGGCGCGGTGATGAACCGCCTGCGGGCGATCGCCGCGGGGCAGGACCAGCGGCTGCTCCAGGCTGGCGGCCCGCCGCAGATCGCGGAGGAAAAAGCCGCTGCCGAGTAGGAGTCGGACCGCGACACTGTGTCGGGAACGCCGGCCGGATCACCCCGGCCGGCGTTCCCATTTCCGCCGGGCGGAAAGGCCGGACAGCGGGTTGACTCGCCTCCATCGCGCCACTAGGTTCCGCGCCCACGGCCAGTCCCGCCGAGTATTCGGGCGGCCGTCGTATCGCAGGCACCATCGCGTGCGGCGCCGCCCCGTCGACAGGATGGGGCTCAGGCCGTTTGCATGACCTCAAACCCGCAATCGTGGGCACAAGTCCCATGCGCGCGGGTTTCGCCCGTGGACGACGGTCGCGCTCGAATGGTCGGTGACGTCTGGTCGACGCAAGCACACGAGAACGAGGCGCATGCCGACGATCAATCAGCTGATTGCCCAGGGGCGGGAGCCGCAACGGAGCCGCAACAAGGTGCCGGCCCTGCAGGGCTGTCCCCAGAAGCGCGGCGTCTGCACGCGCGTCTACACCACCACGCCGAAGAAGCCGAACTCGGCGCTGCGCAAGGTCGCGAAGGTGCGCCTGACGAATGGCTACGAGGTGGTGAGTTACATCCCCGGCGAGGGCCACAATCTGCAAGAGCACTCGGTGGTGCTGATCCGCGGCGGGCGCGTGAAGGACCTGCCGGGCGTGCGCTACCACATCCTGCGCGGTGTGCTCGACACCCAAGGCATCGCCAAGCGTCGCCAGCGCCGTTCGCTCTACGGCGCGAAGCGGCCGAAGTAGGGGGCGCCGATGTCTCGCCGCCGCCGCGCGATCAAGCGCGACATCCTGCCGGACGCGAAGTTTGGCGATGTGGTCATCACCCGCTTCATGAACGCCCTGATGTATGACGGGAAGAAGTCTGCCGCCGAGGGCATCGTCTATTCGGCGCTCGACGTGTTGCGTCGGCGCGGCGGTGCGCAGGCCGATCCGGTGCGCATGTTCCATGAAGCGATGGAGAACGTGAAGCCGGCCGTGGAGGTCCGTTCTCGCCGGGTCGGCGGCGCGACCTACCAGGTTCCGGTCGAGGTGCGGGCGGAGCGGCGCCAGGCGTTGGCGATCCGCTGGCTGATCGACGCGGCGCGCAAGCGCGGCGAGCACACGATGGAGGATCGCCTCTCGAACGAGCTGCTGGATGCGGTCAACAACCGCGGCGCGGCCGTGAAAAAGCGTGAGGACACCCACCGGATGGCGGAAGCCAACAAGGCCTTCAGCCACTACCGCTGGTAAGCAAGCGAACCACTGGACAGGGACCGCGGGGTCCACGGAGACAAGACGATGGCCAAGGCGAAATTCCAGCGCAACAAGCCGCACTGCAACATCGGCACGATCGGCCATGTCGATCATGGCAAGACAACGCTGACCGCGGCGATCACCAAGGTACTTGCCAAGGCCGGCGGCGCCACCTTCACGGCGTACGACCAGATCGACAAGGCTCCCGAGGAGCGGGCGCGCGGCATTACGATCGCGACGGCGCATGTCGAGTACGAGACGGCGAACCGTCACTACGCGCATGTCGACTGCCCGGGCCATGCCGACTACGTGAAGAACATGATCACCGGCGCGGCGCAGATGGACGGTGCGATCCTTGTGGTTTCTGCCGCTGACGGCCCGATGCCGCAGACCCGTGAGCACATCTTGCTCGCCCGACAGGTGGGCGTGCCGGCGCTGATCGTGTACATGAACAAGGTCGACATGGTCGACGATCCCGAGCTTCTGGAGCTGGTCGAGCTCGAGGTGCGCGAGCTGTTGTCGTCCTATCAGTTCCCAGGTGACGACATCCCGATCATCAAGGGCTCGGCGCTGTGCGCGCTGGAGGACCGCGAGCCGGAGCTCGGCGAGAAGTCGGTGATCGAGCTGATGAAGGCGGTGGACGAGTACATCCCGCAGCCGGCGCGCGCCACCGACCGACCGTTCCTGATGCCGATCGAGGACGTATTCTCGATCTCCGGGCGTGGCACGGTAGTAACGGGGCGCGTCGAGCGCGGTGTCATCACCGTGGGCGAGGAGGTCGAGATCGTCGGCATCAAGCCGACGCAGAAGACCGTGGTCACGGGCGTGGAGATGTTCCGCAAGCTGCTGGATCGCGGCGAGGCGGGCGATAATATCGGCGCGCTTCTCCGCGGCACCAAGCGCGAGGAGGTGGAGCGCGGACAGGTTCTGGCCAAGCCAGGCTCGATCACGCCGCACAAGCTGTTCCACGCCGAGGCCTACATCCTGACCAAGGAGGAGGGTGGGCGGCACACGCCATTCTTCACCAACTATCGGCCGCAGTTCTATTTCCGCACCACCGACGTGACCGGCGTGGTGACGCTGCCCGAGGGTACCGAGATGGTGATGCCGGGCGACAACGTCTCGATGGATGTCGAGCTGATCCAGCCGATCGCGATGGACGAGGGGCTGCGCTTCGCGATCCGGGAGGGTGGTCGCACCGTGGGCGCCGGCGTCGTCGCGAAGATCACGAATTAGGATACTCGATCACGCCGGCGCCTGCCCTCGGGGGCGGGCGCCGGTGTCGTTTTCGGTCAACGGATCAAGCGAGCGATGGACAACCAGAATATCCGCATCCGCCTCAAGGCGTACCGATCACCGCGTGCTGGACAACAGCACGAAGGAGATCGTGAACACGGCCAAGCGTACGGGTGCGCGCGTTCGCGGACCGATCCCGCTGCCCACGCATATCGAACGCTTCACCGTCAACCGCTCGCCGCATGTCGACAAGAAGAGCCGCGAGCAGTTCGAGATCCGCACGCACCGGCGCCTGCTCGACATTGTGGAGCCGACCCCGCAAACAGTCGACGCCCTGATGAAGCTCGACCTCGCCGCCGGCGTCGACGTCGAGATCAAGATCTGAGGATCGAATGACGAGAGGACTGCATCTTCCTCGTCATGGTCGGGCTTGGCCCGGCCATCCACGATTTCGTGGCGAGGGACAAGACGTGGATGCCCGGGCCAAGCCCGGGCATGACGGAGTGTAGGCATCATGCGTACCGGATTGCTCGCCAGGAAGCTGGGCATGACACGGATCTTCCGTGACGACGGCACACACGTGCCGGTCACGGTGCTGCATCTTGACAATCTCCAGGTCGTCTCCACCCGCACTCAGGAGAGGGACGGCTATACCGCCGTGCAGCTCGGCTGGGGCCGCGCCAAGGTCAAGAACGTAAGCAAGCCCAATCGCGGGCATTTCGCGAAGAACAAGGTAGAGCCGAAGTCCCGCCTCGCTGAATTCCGCGTCGGTGACGACGCGCTGCTCGAGCCCGGTGTCACACTGTCGGCCGCGCATTTCGTCGTCGGCCAGCGTGTCGACGTTACCGCGACCAGTAAGGGCAAGGGCTTTGCTGGCGCCATGAAGCGATGGAACTTTAGCGGGCTGGAGGCAAGCCACGGGGTGTCGATCAGCCATCGCAGCCACGGTTCCACCGGCAACCGGCAGGACCCCGGCAAGACGTTCAAGAACAAGAAGATGGCCGGCCACCTTGGGCATGAACGGGTGACCACGCTCAATCTCGAGGTCGCCGCCATAGATGCCGAGAAGGGGCTGATCATGCTGCGTGGCGCGGTGCCTGGCGCACGCAACGGCTTCGTGATGGTGCGCGACGCGATCAAGAGGCCGGCGCCCGCCGATCTGCCGTTCCCGGCGGCGCTTGTGCAAGAAACAGCGGCCTGAGGAGAGGCTTCGATGCAGGTCGCGATCAGGACGCTGGACAACACCGAGGCGGGCAGCGCCGAGCTGCCTGATGCCTTCTTCGCCGCCAAGCCGCGTTCCGACATCCTGGCGCGGGTGGTGCATTGGCAGCTCTCCAAGCGCCGCGCGGGAACCCACAAGGTGAAGGGCATGGGCGAGGTGCAGGGCACCACGAAGAAGCCCTACCGCCAGAAGGGGACCGGCAACGCGCGTCAGGGCAGCTTGCGCGCGCCGCAGTTCCGTACCGGCGGCGTGGTGCACGGCCCGGTCGTTCGCAGCCATGAATACAGTCTGAACAAGAAGGTCCGCCGCCTCGGCCTGATCTCCGCGCTGTCGCAGAAGCAGGCGGAGGGCAAGCTGGTGGTGATCGACGGCGTCGGTGTCGGCATGACCAAGACGAAGGATCTGGCGCGCAAGTTGACAGGGCTGGGGTGGCGCTCGGTGCTGATCGTCGACGGGACCGTGGATCAGGAATTCTTGCGCGTCAGCCGCAACCTGCGTGGCGTCAATGTGCTGCCGACGATCGGCGCGAATGTCTACGACATCCTGCGTCACGACACGCTGGCGATCACCGCCACCGGCCTCGCCGGGTTGACCGCGCGGCTGGAGGGTAGGGCTGGCGCGAAGGATGAGCCGAACGAAGGAGCCGGCGCATGAGCGAGACGCAGTCCGGCGCGGCCGAGCGCCGCGCCCGTGGTCCCCGCCTTTCGCGCGAGGCGGTCTATCAGCTGATCGTCGCTCCGGTGATCACGGAGAAGGCGACGCGCCTCTCGGAGCATGGCCAGTACGTCTTCCGCGTGCCGATCGACGCGACCAAGCCGGAGATCAAGGCCGCAGTCGAGTCGCTGTTCAACGTCAAGGTGACAGCTGTGAACACGCTGGTCCAGAAGGGCAAGACCAAGTCGTTCCGGGGCCGACCCGGGCGGCGGTCGGACATCAAGAAGGCGTTCGTGCGCCTGGCGGCGGGCCAGCAGATCGACTTTACCACCGGCCTCGCGTGAGAGCACAAACATGCCGTTGAAGAACTTCAATCCCGTCACGGCCAGCCTGCGCGGCACGGTGCTGATCTCGCGCGCCGAGCTTTGGAAGGGCAAGCCGGTCAAGGCGCTGACCGAGGGCAAGATCGGCACCGGCGGGCGCAACAATCATGGCCGCATCACCAGCCGGTTTCGCGGCGGCGGACACAAGCAGACCTATCGCAACATCGACTTCAAGCGGCGCAAGTTCGACGTGCCGGCGATGGTGGAGCGCCTGGAATACGACCCCAACCGGACAGCGTTCATCGCGCTGGTGAAATACGCCGACAACGAGCTGGCCTACATCCTGGCGCCGCAGCGGCTGCGACCAGGCGATTCGGTGATCGCCGGCGCGCGCGTCGACATCAAACCGGGCAACGCGATGCCGCTGGGCGCGATTCCGGTCGGCACCATCATCCACAACATCGAGATGAAGCCGGGCGCCGGCGGCAAGATCGCTCGGTCCGCCGGAACCTACGCGCAGCTCGTGGGCAAGGACGCCGGCTACGCGCAGATCAAGCTCGGCTCCGGGGAGCTCAGGGTGGTTCGGGCCGAGTGCATGGCCTCGATCGGCGCGGTGTCGAACCCCGACAACATGAACCAGAAGATCGGCAAGGCCGGGCGCTCGCGCTGGCTGGGCCGCCGCCCGCACAATCGCGGCGTGGTGATGAATCCGGTCGACCACCCGCATGGCGGCGGCGAGGGACGCAGCTCCGGCGGGCGCCATCCGGTGACGCCGTGGGGCAAGCCGACCAAGGGCTACAAGACGCGGAACAACAAGCGTACGCAGCAGTGGATCGTGCGCAGTCGCAGCAAGTCGAAGTGAGCGGGGACAGGTAAAGGATGGCACGTTCCGTCTGGAAGGGCCCGTTCGTGGACGGGTATCTGCTGAAGAAGGCCGAGGCGTCGCGCGCTTCGGGGCGCAATGAGATCGTGCGCATCTGGTCGCGCCGCTCGACCATACTGCCGCAATTCGTCGGCATGACGTTCGGCGTCTACAACGGCCGCAAGTTCCTGCCGGTGCAGGTGACCGAGAACATGGTCGGACACAAGTTCGGCGAGTTCTCGCCGACCCGCACGTTCACCGGCCACTCGGGCGACAAGAAGGCGAGGCGGGCCTGACATGAGCAAGTTCGGCCATCCACGAATGCTCGAGGACAACGAGGCGCAGGCCGTGGTGCGGAATCTGCGCATCTCGCCGCGCAAGCTGAACCTGGTGGCCGGGATGATCCGCGGCCTGCCGGCGCCGCAGGCGATCGCGACGCTCACGTTCAGCAAGCGGCGCATCGCCCAGCAGGTGAAGAAGTCTCTGGAGAGTGCGATCGCCAATGCCGAGAACAATCATCACCTCGATGTCGACCGGCTTGTGGTCTCGATCGCCGAGGTAGGGCGGTCGGCGGTGATGCGCCGCTTTCACGCCCGTGGGCGCGGTCGTTCGGCGCGGATCGAGAAGTGGTTCAGCCATCTGCGGATCGTGGTGGCCGAGCAGGCGGAGGCAGCGGAGCGCGAGAAGCCGCGCCGCGCGAGGAGGGAGGCGGCCTGATGGGTCACAAGGTCAATCCGATCGGGCTGCGCGTCGGCATCAACCGAACCTGGGACAGCCGGTGGTACGCGGGCAGCGACTATTCGGCGATGCTGCATGACGATCTCAGGCTCAGGAAGCGCCTGCGCGAGCGGCTGCGCGGCGCCGGCATCTCCCGCGTTGTGATCGAGCGCCCGGCCAAGAAGCCGCGGGTCACGATCTATGCCGCGCGGCCCGGCGTGGTCATCGGCAAGAAGGGCCAGGACATCGAGGTCCTGAAGAAGGACCTCAGCAAGATGGCGAAAGCCGAGGTCAACCTGAACATCGTCGAGATCCGCAAGCCGGAGATCGACGCGATGCTGGTGGCCGAGAACATCGCCCAGCAGCTCGAGCGGCGGGTCGCCTTCCGCCGGGCGATGAAGCGCGCCGTGCAATCTGCGATGCGACTGGGCGCCCAGGGCATTCGCATCAATTGCGGCGGCCGTCTGGGCGGGGCGGAGATCGCGCGGGTGGAATGGTACCGCGAGGGCCGGGTGCCGCTGCACACGTTGCGTGCCGATGTGGACTACGGCTGGGCAACGGCGAAGACGACGTACGGCACGTGCGGCGTGAAGGTCTGGGTGTTCAAGGGCGAAATCCTGGCGCACGACCCGCTGGCGCAGGACCGGCGCGCGGCCGAGCAGGCGCCCCAACGGTAGGATGAAGCGGTAACGCCATGCTGCAACCAAAGCGCACCACGTACCGCAAGGCGCACAAGGGCCGCATCAAGGGCTTCGCGAGCGCCGGTACACAGCTCAATTTCGGCACCTTCGGCCTGAAGGCGCTGGAGCCGGAGCGCATCACCGCGCGCCAGATCGAGGCGGCGCGGCGTGCGATCACCCGCGCGATGCGCCGCGCCGGGCGCGTGTGGATCCGCATCTTTCCTGACGTGCCGGTCTCAGCCAAGCCCGCCGAGGTCCGCATGGGCTCGGGCAAGGGCAGCCCTGAGTTCTGGGTCGTGCGCGTCCATCCCGGGCGGATCATGTTCGAGCTTGATGGCGTCCCGCCCGAGATCGCGCGGGATGCGCTCACCCTGGGTGCGGCGAAGCTGCCAATCCGTACCAAGATCGTGCAGCGGATCGGAGATTCGTGATGGCGAAGGCACCGACCAACAAGGCGTCCGACCTGCGGGCGAAGACGCCGGACGAGTGCGACGATTTGCTGGTCTCGCTGCGCAAGGAGCAGTTCAACATCCGCTTCCAGCGGGCCACGGGCCAGGCCGAGGGCACGGCGCGCATCCGCCAGGTGCGGCGGGAGATCGCGCGGCTGAAGACGATCATGGGCGAGCGCGCACGTGCCGCCGCGAAGGAGGGCCCGAATGCCTAGGCGCATCCTCATCGGACGCGTCACCAGCGACAAGATGGACAAGACCGTGACCGTGCTTGTCGATCGCCGCGTGATGCATCCGCTTTATAAGAAGTTCATCAAGCGCTCGAAGAAATACGCCGCGCATGACGAGGACAACGCCTGCAAGATCGGCGACATGGTGCGCATCGAGGAATGCCGGCCGATCAGCAAGCGCAAGACCTGGATGGTGATCGAGCGCAATGGCACGCGCATCGGCGGCGATGACGCTACGGTCGCTCCGCCGCCGTCGGAAGGAGTTCCGGCATGATCCAGTCGGAGTCCAATCTCGACGTCGCCGACAACTCGGGCGCGCGTCGCGTGCAGTGCATCAAGGTGCTCGGCGGCTCGAAGCGCAAGACCGCATCGGTGGGCGACGTGATCGTCGTCTCGGTGAAGGAGGCGATCCCGCGCGGCAAGGTGAAGAAGGGCGACGTTCACCAGGCGGTGATCGTGCGGACTTCGTTCCCGGTGCGTCGCCCGGACGGCAGCGCGGTGCGATTCGATCGCAACGCGGCAGTGCTGATCAACAAGCAGCTAGAGCCGATCGGTACCCGCATCTTCGGGCCCGTCGTGCGCGAATTGCGCGGGCGGCGCTTCATGAAGATCATCTCGCTGGCGCCAGAGGTCATTTGAAATGGAGGTGATCTGATGGCCGCGCGCATTCGCAAGGGCGATACGGTGGAGGTCATCACCGGCGCCCACAAGGGGATCCGGGGCGAGGTGCTGCGCGTGTTTCCTTCCGCGAGCCGGGCGCTCGTGGCCGGGATCAATGTCGCCACCAAGCACAAGAAGCCGCAGGGGATGGGTCAACCGGGCGGCATCATCCGTGAGGAGGCGACGATCCACCTCTCGAACGTGATGCTGGTCGACCCGAAGAGCGAGAAGCGCACGAAGGTGGGCTTCCGTGTGCTGGAAGGCGGCACGAAGGCCCGGGTGGCTAAGGCCACCGGCCAGGTGATCGAGGACTGAAATGAGCGGAAGTAAAACCGGCGCCAAGGGCGGCAAGGGCAAGGCGGCTGCCAAAGGCGGCGCGAAGGGTGGCGCGGCCGCGCGCGGCGCCGCTCCGAAGGGAGCTGCGGCACGTCAGCCGAAGGAAGGCGGCGCCCCTGCGCGCGCAGGGGCGGAGATCGCGACGGTCGAGCAGGCGCAGGCCTCGCCCGCCGAGGCGCCGCGCCTGATGCGCCGCTACCGCGAGGAGGTGGCGCCCCGGCTGCGCCAGGAATTCGGCTACAAGAACCCGATGCAAGTGCCGCGGCTCGAGAAGATCGTCATCAACATGGGCGTGGGCGAGGCGACGGCCGACTCCGAAGACTTCTGGACGCCGCAGTGGCGGAGCTCGCCGCGATCAGCGGCCAGCGTCCCGTGCGTACGCTTGCGAAGAAGGCGATCGCCGGATTTAAGATCCGCAAGGGCCTGCCGATCGGCTGCAAAGTGACGCTGCGCAACGCCCGAATGTACGAGTTCCTCGACCGGTTGGTGACCATCGCCCTGCCCCGCGTGCGCGACTTCCGCGGAATTCCCGTGGGCAAGGGCTTCGATGGACGGGGCAACTTCGCGATGGGCGTGCGCGAGCAGATCGTGTTCCCGGAGATCAACTACGATCGGGTCGATGCCGTGCGCGGCATGGACATCGTGTTCGTCACCACTGCGAGGACGGATGAGGAAGCGAAGGCATTGCTGAAGTCGTTCGACATTCCGTTTGCGAGCTAGAGTGGAAAACCGCCGGGAAGCGCCGGCAGGTTCCGGAGGGTAAGAGAAAGCATGGCCAAAGCGTCGCAGGTCAACCGCAATCAGATGCGCGAGCGCATGGCCGCGCGCGACCGCAAGAAGCGCGCGGAGCTGAAATCGATCGTCATGGATCGCACGCTGCCGGTGGAGGACCGATTCAACGCGACCATCAAGCTTGCCGAGCTGCCGCGCAATGGCGCGCAGGTCCGCGTGCGCCTGCGTTGCGCGCTGACCGGGCGCTCGCGCGGCAACTACCGCAAGTTCAAGCTGTGTCGCATCGCGCTGCGCGACCTCGCCTCGCAAGGTCAGATCCCCGGCATGGTCAAGGCGAGCTGGTAGGAGCCCCGGAATGTCGATGTCCGATCCGCTGGGCGACATGCTCACCCGCATACGCAACGCGCAGCACGCGCGTCATTCCTCCTGCGTCGCGCCGGCGTCCAAGCTGCGCGCTAGCGTCCTCGATGTACTCAAGCGCGAAGGCTACATCCGCGGCTTTTCCTCCGAGGAGGTCCGTCCGGGGATCTCCAACTTGCGCATCGAGCTGAAATACGCGGAGGGCGAGCCGGTCATCAAGGAGATCCAGCGCGTCTCCAAGCCGGGGCGGCGGGTCTACTCAAAGATCAAGGAGCTGCCGCGCGTCTATGCCGGACTGGGCGTCTCCGTCCTGTCTACGCCACGGGGCGTCATGAGCGACGCCGAGGCTCGCGCCGCCAATGTCGGCGGCGAAGTCCTCTTCCGCGTGTTCTGAGGAGCCCTCGATGTCACGCGTAGGCAAATATCCGGTCGACATCCCGCAGGGCGTGCAGGTCTCGCTCGCCGGGCAGATGCTCACCGCCAAGGGGCGGCGGGGCGAGGCACGCCTCGCCCTGACCGAGCACGTCGAGGCGATGGTCGCCGACAACAAGGTCCGCATCGCGCCGCGCGGGTCCGATCCGCAAGCCCGCATCATGTGGGGCACGACGCGCGCGCAGGTCGCCAATCTGCTCGAGGGCGTCTCCGCTGGCTTCAGTCGGACAATGGAGATTCAGGGCACAGGCTATCGCGCCGCTGTGCAGGGCAAGAACCTCGTCCTTAACCTCGGCTTCTCGCACGACGTGGTGTATCCGATCCCGGACGGCATCACGATCACCTGCGAGCGTCCGACCTCGGTGAAGGTCGAAGGCGTGGACAAGCGCCTCGTGGGTCAAGTTGCCGCCGAGATTCGCGGCTGGCGTCCCCCCGAACCGTACAAGGGGAAGGGCGTACGCTACGTCGACGAGGTGATCCGTCGCAAGGAAGGCAAGAAGAAGTAGCCATGAGCGGGGTTCAAGAATTGCGGGAGCGCCGGCGCGAGCGCCTGCGCTACCAGCTTCGCCGGAAATCCGGCGGCCGTGCGCGGCTGTCGGTGTTCCGCTCGTCTAAGCACATCTATGCGCAGGTGATCGACGATGCGGGCGGCCGAACACTTGCTGCCGCCTCCTCGCTCGAAAAGGCGTTGCGCGAAAGCCTGAAGACCGGCGCCGACAAGGGCGCCGCTGCGGCGGTCGGCAAGCTGGTCGCTGAGCGCGCGATGGCGGCGGGCATCAAGGAGGTCGTGTTCGATCGCGGCCCCTATCTCTATCATGGCCGCATCAAGGCGCTGGCCGACGCCGCCCGCGAAGGCGGGCTGGCATTCTGAGGATCTGACCAATGGCACGCGAAGCAAGAGACGGCGGACGCCGGCGCGAGCGCGAGGAGCCCGATGACGGGATCGTCGACAAACTCGTCACCATCAACCGCGTCGCCAAGGTGGTGAAGGGCGGACGCCGTTTTGCGTTCGCCGCCCTGGTCGTGGTCGGCGACAAGAAGGGCCGGGTCGGCTACGGGGCCGGCAAGGCGCGCGAGGTGCCGGAGGCGATCCGCAAGGCGACCGAGCGGGCCAAGAAGACGATGATCCGGGTGCCGATGAAGGAAGGCCGGACGCTGCACCACGACGTGGTGGGCAATTTCGGCGCCGGACGCGTGGTGCTGCGCTCGGCGAGCGCGGGCACCGGCATCATCGCCGGCGGTCCGCTGCGCGCGGTGTTCGAGACCCTGGGCATCCACGACGTCGTCGCCAAGTCGCTCGGCAGCCGCAACTCGCACAACATGGTCAAGGCGACATTCGCGGCGCTCAACCGATGCGTCTCTCCCCGTCTGGTCGCCAATCGGCGTGGCAAGAAGGTCTCCGACATTCTCGGCCCGCGCCGCGACAGCGTGCCGCAGCAAGAGGCGGAGACTGGCGCCAATGGCTGATGCGACGAAGCGCGTCCGGGTGACGCAGACGGGGTCGCCCGCCGGCCGCAAGCCGGGCCAGCGCGAGACCCTGATCGGCCTCGGTCTTAACAAGATGCGGCGCACGCGCGAACTGGAGGATACGCCCTCGGTGCGCGGGATGATCCGCAGGGTTGCCCACCTGGTCCGGGTGGAGGATGTGCGGTCATGAAGCTCAACGAATTGCGCGACAACCCAGGGGCGCGCCGAAAGTCGAAGCGACTTGGGCGCGGAATCGGCTCGGGCAAGGGCAAGACATCGGGTAAGGGCGTGAAGGGCCAGCTTGCGCGCACCGGCGTCGCGATCAACGGGTTCGAGGGCGGCCAGCTCCCGATCTACCGCCGCCTGCCGAAGCGGGGCTTCTTCAATCCGTTCCGCAAGGAATACGCGCCGGTGAACCTCGGTGCGCTGGAGCAGGCGATCGAGTCAGGCCGCGTCGATGCTGCCCAACCGATCACCGAGGACACGCTGCGCGCCGCCGGACTCGTTCGCGGTAAGCGGGTGGCCGGCGTGCGCCTGCTGGGCAAGGGGGCGATCACGCGCGCGGTGACGATCACCGTGAGTGGTGCGTCGGGCAGCGCGGCGGAGGCAGTGCGTCAGGCCGGTGGCACGGTCACGACGACAGTCGTCCGTGAGGCAACGGAAATCGCGACGTCGTAGCCGGTCAGGCGCGGGCCCCGTTCCTCCGCCACAATCCCAGGACCTCCCCGCGCCGGACGATTGGAAACGACTGAGTGTAACGGGTGCGCCCGCGCGACCTCACCGGGCATAATGAGTTGCAAGCCGGAAAGCAGCGTATCCGTAATCGCCGCGCGATCTCCAAATCCGGGATCGCGCAGAATCAGGACGCGCTGTTCCATTTCCCGTGCGGTGATCAGGCCGGCGGCCTCCATGAGATGTAGGCGAACGACCCCGTCATAGTCCCTGGGCGCAGGCAAGGCGTCGCCATCCGGCGCCCTGGTCGGCAGTATCCGGCATCCTCCCGTCCCTCTTTCCCTTGGCTTGCATGCTCCGGGCGCGCTATCGTACCTGGTCGGGGGAAATGGCATCCCCCGCTCGCCCGGGCGTGACCGTCGATGCGGCTGCTTCTTGTGGAGGATAACGAACCTCTTCTGGCGCTGACACGCGCGGCGCTTCAGAAGGCCGGTTTTGAAACCGACGGGCTCGCGACAGCAGCGGCGGCGGGTCAGGCGCTCGCCAGTGTCGAATACGGCGCGATGATCCTCGATCTCGGTCTTCCCGGCGAGGATGGGCTGGAATTCCTCAAACGTCTTCGTGGCGAGGGATGCTCCCTGCCGATCGTCGTGCTGACCGCGCGCGGCAGCGTGCGGGAGCGGGTCGACGAACTCGACGCAGGTGCCGACGATTATCTAGTGAAACCGTTCGCCACCGAGGAGCTGGTGGCGCGCATCCGTGTCCTGCTGCGGCGCCCGAACGGCCTGCTTGGCGATCGTCTTGAGTTCGGTCCGCTATCCCTCGACACGCGTTCGCGCCAGGTGTTGGTGTCGGGCCGGCCGCAGCAAGTCCCTCCGCGGGAGGTCGCGGTGCTCGAAATCCTGCTCCGCCGCGCCGGGCACGTCGTCGCCAAGCAGGCCGTCGAGGATCATCTGTTCGGGCTCGCCCGTGAACGGGGACCGAACGCAGTTGAGGTTTACGTGCATCGGTTGCGCCGGTTTCTGGAAAGCGCTGCCACCGACTTGCAGATCCACACGATCCGGGGTGTGGGCTATATGATCGCCGGACAGCCAAACTGAGGGTTCCGTTCGGCTCCATCCGGGGTCGGCTGATCGCGCTGCATCTGGTGGCAGTGCTGGCAACAGCGGTGATCCTGCCCCTCGCTTTGTTCTGGCGCGTCGACACGCGGGCGCGCGCGCTGCACCAGGGTGCGCTGCGTGAGGGCGCTGCGGAGATCGCATCCTATCTGCGCCGGGGCGCCGACGGGCACATCAGGCTCGATCTGCCGGAGCGGCTGCAGGCTCTCTACGGCGTCGACTACGGCCGCTATGCCTTTGCGGTGGTGACGGCCGGCAATGTGCGTCTTTTTGGTTCCCCGGGTTTGCCGGCACGACTGTTCCCCGCCCCTCCCCAGGCCACGCCGGACTACGTCGAGCAGCGCCATGACGGCGTCAACCTGTTCGCCGCCCGTATTCCTGTCCTGGTCGAGGGGACGCCATTATGGATCGACTTGGTCGAGGATCAGGCCCATCGGGACGTCCTGATCGACGATATCGTGGCCGAGTTCCTGCCGGGCGCCGCCTGGACCGTGATCCTGATCCTTCTCGTGTTGCTAGGAGCCGACCTTCTGATATTCGAGCGGGCGCTCCGCCCGCTCATGCGTGCTTCTCGCCGCGCCGCGCAGATCGGTCCGACGCGGACCGACATACGCCTTCCGGAGCTCGGCATTCCACGCGAGCTGCGTCCCCTCGTGCGAAGCGTCAACGAGGCGCTCGACCGGCTCGAGGCAGGGATCGCCCATCAACGCGAATTCGTCGCCGATGTCGCGCACGAGTTGCGAACCCCGCTCGCAGTACTGCGCGCTCGCGCCGAGGCGCTGGGCGATCCCGAGGCGGTGCGCGTGCTGGTCACGGACATAGACGCAATGGCACGGATCGTCGGCCAGTTGCTCGACGCGGCGGATAGCGAGGCTCTGGCGGTGGACGATGCGGACGTCACCGATCTTGCCGCGGTCGCTGCGTCGGTGGCGGCTTTCCTCGCTCCGGTCGCCGTCATGCAAGGCAAGGAGATCGCGGTCGACGCAGCCGCCCCCAGAGTGCCGGTGATCGGCAGTGAACCCGCCCTGTTCCGGGCAACCCGCAACCTGGTGGAGAACGCGGTCCGGTTCACGTCGCCGGGGACGGCTGTGGAGATTGTGGTCGGACGCGACGGCAGCCTGGCGGTGAGCGATGCAGGAGCTGGCATATCACCAGCCGACCGGGAGCTGATCTTCAAGCGCTTCTGGCGCGCGGAGCGGAGCCGGCATGGCAGCGCCGGTCTGGGATTGGCGATCGTCGAGCGCATCGCGCAGGCTCACGGCGGCAGCATCGAGGTCTCCGACAATCCGCGCGGCGGCGCGGTCTTCACGCTGCGCTTGCGCCCGGCGGTGGACGAGACCGGCCAAACGGGCTCTATTCCCGGCTCATGAGCCGCCCGCCGCCCGGTCGCCGCGCCGACTATTCCTGGTTTCACGACGTCACGACGCGCTGGATGGACAATGACGTGTTCCGCCACGTCAACAACGTCCACTACTTCTCGTTCTTCGACACCGCCGTGACCTATTTCGAGATGTCGAACGACATCGTCAATCTTCTCGATGGCCCGGTGCACTGTGTGGTGGCGGAAGTGACGTGCCGGTACTACAGCTCGGTCGCCTGGCCCGATCGGCTGAGTGTTGGGGTGCGGGTGGCGCGGATCGGCGGAAGTTCCGTGCGTTACGAGCTGGCGGTTTTCCGCGAGGGCGAGGATGTCGCGGCCGCGGAGGGCCACTTTATTCATGTGTTCGTCGAGCGCGGTTCGCAGCGGCCGAAGCAAATTCCGGAAACGTCGCGCAGGATTCTGGAGGATTTCGCCAGCTGCGTTGCAGGCTGATCCGCCGGTCAAAGGGAGGAGGAATCATGGATCTCGGGATCAAAGGCCGTAAGGCGATCGTGTGCGCCGCGAGCAAGGGGTTGGGCCGCGCATGCGCGATGTCGCTCGCCCGCGAAGGTGTCGATCTGGTGATCACGGCGCGGACATCGGACGTGCTGGAGGGTACCGCCGCTGAAATTCGCAGCGCGACCGGGGTGAAAGTCACCGCCGTTCCGGGCGACATCGCCACCGAGGAGGGCCGGAGGTCCGCGCTTGCCGCGTGCCCTGAGCCCGATATCCTGGTGAACAACGCCGGCGGGCCGCCGCCCGGCGATTTCCGCGAATGGGACCGCGACATTTGGGTGCGCGCGCTCGATGCCAACATGCTGGCGCCGATCTTCATGATCAAGGCGGTGGTGGACGGCATGGCGGCGCGAAGGTTTGGCCGGATCGTCAACATCACCTCCGCCTCGGTTAAGTCACCGATCCCGCAACTCGGCATGAGCAACGGAGCGCGCGCAGGGCTGACCGGCTTCGTCGCCGGCCTCGCCCGCCAGATCGCCAAGCACAATGTCACGATCAACAACTTGCTTCCCGGCCCGTTCCTCACGGACCGGCTGCGCAGCGGCGCGGCCCACCTCGCGCAGCGCAACAACCGCTCCGTGGAAGAGGAGCTTGCCCTGCGAGGCAAGGAGAACCCGACCGGGCGGGTTGGCGATCCGGCCGAATTCGGCGAGGCTTGCGCGTTCCTCTGCGCCGTATCCTCCGGCTTCATCGTCGGCCATAACCTGCTGCTCGACGGCGGCGCCTTCAATTCCTCGATTGCCTGAGGCCAGTAATGGATCCTACCTTTTTTCCCGCGTGGCGCCTTGCGGAGCTGACGCGCAAGCGCGAGATCGGCTGCGTGGAGCTGCTCGATCACTACATCGGAAGGGTCGAGCGCCTGGACAATCGGATAAACGCGGTAGTCGTCCGCGACTTCGAGCGCGCTCGCGCCCGAGCCCGTTCGCTCGATTCCCAGAGCGACAGAGCGGCCCCGTTCTTCGGGGTGCCGATGACTGTCAAGGAGAGCTTCGATCTCAAGGGCCATCCCACGACGTGGGGATTCGAAGAGCGGCGGGAGCATCGCGCCGAGGAGGACGCGCTCGCGGTGGAGCGGATCGAGGCCGCCGGCGCCGTCGTGTTCGGCAAGACCAATGTCCCTGTCGCCCTTGCCGACTGGCAGAGCTACAATCCGGTCTACGGCACCGCCTCCAATCCATGGGATCAGTCACGCACGCCGGGCGGCAGTTCCGGCGGCGGTGCGGCTGCCGTGGCGGCCGGATTGAGCGCGCTCGAGATCGGCACCGATATTGGTGGCTCGGTTCGCGTGCCGGCGCATTTCTGCGGCATCTTCGGCCACAAGCCGAGCTGGGGCCTGTGCTCGGTGCGTGGTCACTCGCTGACCAATGCGGCGGGGATGACGGACATCTCGGTGCTCGGGCCGCTGGCTCGCTCGGCGCGCGACCTCCGCCTCGCGCTCGATGCGCTCTCCGGCCACGATCCGCGGGAAAGCGGAGCGACAGTGAACCTGCCGCCCCCGCGGGCGCGGGCGATGCGTGATCTGCGAGTGGCGGTGTGGGCCGATCAGCCCGGCCAGGCGACCAGCCGGGAGACAATCGCGGCGATCGAGGCCCTGGCCGCCGAACTGGAGCGTGCGGGTGCTACGGTGAACCGGGGCGCGCGGCCCGATTTCGATCCGCGGGAGGCCTATCATCTCTATCTCACGCTGCTCGACGCCGCGCTCAGCGCGCGCGCGCCGGAGGACGTGCTCGCCCGCAAACGTGAGCGGAAGGCACGCCAGGAACCGGGCGCCAACACCGCCGATGACGTGATCGACCGTGCGGTCGACCTCTCGCACCGGGAATGGTTGCAGTTGAACGAACGACGCCACCAGATCCGCCGTGCCTGGGCGGCGTTCTTCGGCGACTGGCACGTCCTGCTGTGCCCGGCGCTTGGGGTGCCGGCCCTGCCGCATATGCAGGAGGGCGCGACACGGCAGCGCACCTACACGGTGGACGGCCGGACGATCGCATACAACGACCTGCTGTTCTGGCCCGGCGTGACGTGCGGCTATCATCTGCCTGCGTCGGTCGCGCCGATCGGGATGTCGGGAGAGAGGCTGCCGATCGGCGTGCAGATCGTCGGCAACCTGCATGACGACCACACCACCATTCGCGTCGCCGAGTTGATCGAAGAGGCGGGGCACGCATTCGTGGCGCCGCCCGGATGGGAATAGTCCGATGCGGCTTCTGGTTTTGGGTGCCGGCGGTGTCGGCGGGTATTTCGGTGGGCGCCTCGCCGAGGCGGGGGCGGACGTCACGTTCCTGGTCCGCCCTCGCCGGGCGGCGCAGCTCACGCGCGACGGGCTGCGGGTGCGCAGCCCGGCCGGCGACTTCACGCGACAGGTGCGCTCCATAGGTGAAAGCGAGCTCGCCGGCGATGGGCGCTACGACGCCGTCCTTCTGACCTGCAAGGCGTACGACTTCGACGCCGCGGTCGCCACTATAGCGCCCGCGGTCAAGAACGGCGCCGCGGTGATCCCTATGCTGAACGGGATGCGTCATCTCGATCAGCTCGACGGCGTCTTTGGCAGCGAGGCGGTGCTGGGCGGACTCTGCCAGATCGCCGCGACACTGACGCCGGAAGGCGTAGTCCAGCAGCTGAACAACCTGCAGCTCATGATCATCGGCACGCGCGCACCTGGACAGGAAGGCGTCACGGCTGCATTTGCGCGGGCCGCCGGGAAGGCGAAATTCGATTTCCAAGTCAGCGACGTCATCGCGCAGGACATGTGGGAAAAGTTCGTGCTGCTCGCGACGCTTGCCGGCATGACCTGCCTGATGCGCGCCAATATCGGAGAAATCATGACCGCGGAGGACGGCGAGGCTCTTATGCTCGAGTTGCTCGGCGAATGCGACGCCGTTGCTGGGGCAACCGGGCATGCCGCGCGGCCGGCCTTCATGCAGCGCGCACGCTCGCTGCTGACCGAGCGCGGTTCATCCTTCGCAGCCTCAATGGTGCGCGACGTCGAACGAGGCAATCCTGTCGAGGCGCGCCACATCGTGGGCGACATGCTGGTGCGTGGCCGAACGGCCGGACTTTCCGTGCCGCTTCTGCGGGTCGCGTTCGCGCACCTGCAAGCCTACGAAGCACGCCGGGAGGCCGGGCGGACGTGATATCCCTGACCCGGCGCGGCTGCCTCGCGCTGCCGCTGCTGGCGATCACCTCCGAAGCGCGAGCGCAGCCGACGGCGGACACCCTTCGCATCTCCTGGCGTGGAGTGATCTCCAACCTCGACCCCTACGCGAACCAAAGTCGGGCGGGGTTCGTCATCGCCCACGAGGTGTGGGACACGCTGGTCTATCGTAATCCGAATGACTTCAAGATCGAGCCGTTGCTCGCGACGTCATGGGCATGGGATGACGATCGCGCCCTCACGTTCGCCCTGCGCGCCGGCGTGGTTTGGCACAACGGCGATCCGTTCAGCGCGGAAGACGTCGTTTATACGATCAACACGCTCGCCTCCGACCGCCGCCTGTCGGCACCGGCGATCTACAACTGGCTCGAAGGGGCAGACGTCGTCGACACGCTTCGCGTACGCATTCGGCTGAAGCGTCCGACACCGGCAGCGCTCGAATATTTCGCGATGACGATCTGGATCTGGCCGAAGGCGTACCGGGAACGTGTGGGGCGTGAGGGATTTGCCCGCGCGCCGATCGGCAGCGGTCCCTATCGCGTTACCCGGGATCGCGGCGCGCAATCCGACGCGATCGCCCGCGTGGAGCTCGTCCGCTTCGATCGATACTACGTGGGAAGCCCGAAAGGGCGCCCGGCGATCGCGCGCATCGTGGCCCGTACAGGTACCCGATGCGACGACCGAGGTCGCGGATCTTCTGGGCGGGAACGCCGACTGGATCTGGAGATTCGACCCTGACCGGATTCCAGCCATCGTTCGCGACCCGAACTTGCTGGCGATCCAGTCGGAATCGATGCGGATTGGCTATCTTTCCCTCGACGCCGCCGGCCGCACCGGCCCCAATCCGCTGACGAACGAGAAGGTTCGCCAAGCGATCTCATTCGCACTCGACCGCGCCGCGATGGCGCGTGACCTCGTGGGCGACGGGTCTCGGCCGCTCGCCACACCGTGCTACCCGACGCAGGTCGGTTGTGAGACCGGCGCTGCGGTCGTCTACACATACGATCCCGAACGCGCTCGCGCGCTACTCGCCGAGGCCGGCTATCCGCACGGATTTACCGTCAACCTGGTCACCTACGAGCCGCCGGCCTGGTCGGCGACGCTGCAACGCTACCTGCGCGCCGTCGGTATCGACGCGCAGGTGATCCAGCTTCCGGCCGGCGAGGTCGTGCTGCGCTCGATTGAGGGCGAGGCGCGGATGCAGGTCGGCGACTGGGGCAGCTATTCGATCAACGACGTCTCGGCAATCCTGCCGCACTTCTTCGCCTTCACGCCCGAGGACTACACGCGCGACCCGCAGATCCGTGACTGGATCAACGATGCCGACCGAACACGCGATCCGGCGCGGCGCGCCGAGGACTACGCCAAGGCGATCCATGCGATCACCGCGCACGCCGACTGGCTGCCGCTCTACACCTATGCGGTGACCTACGCCTTCACCCGCGAGCTGGTCTTTAAACCCTATCCCGACGACCTCCCGCGATTCTATTCCTGCCGATGGGCAGACCCCGGTCGGGGCAGCAAGGCGCCGACCTCGTCGCGATAGCGGGCATATTCCAGCGGGAACAGCTCCACCATGAACCGTTCCTCGATCCGCCACTTGCGCATGAACGATGCGACCATGAGCGCCAAGCCAACCATTCCCCGCCAGCGGTCGAGAGTCACAGCCGATCCCACGATGGCCAGGATCAGCCCGGTATAGATCGGATGCCGCGACCAGCGGTACGGGCCGGTGCGAACCAGCTCGTGCCCCTGCTTCTGCTCGGCAAACCTGCTCCAGTTTGCCCCCAGGTGGCGACGAGCCCACACCGCCCACGCGAGTCCCGCCGCGACCAGCACGGCACCAGCCCAGAAGGGCGCCGGGGACCACGGCACGATGGGGCGGTCGAGCGCCGGAAGCTTGCCGGCGGGTGTCAGGAGCCAGATGCCGACTGCCAGAGGCAGGCCGTAGCCGAGGCGCGATGCTGGCGACTCGCGACGGGCTGTCGGCTTGGCACCCGCCGCGGCTGCGAGCCAGTAGGCGGCCCAGGCCAGCCATAGAGCCGGCACCAGCCAATGATAGAACTCCTCGCATTGGCCTATCCGTTGACTGCGCGCAGCCGGGCGAGCAACTCCTCCCGCCCAAGCGCGGCCAGGGTCACGTCGATGCCTGGGCTTACCGTGCTCCCGGTGAGCGCCGCGCGCAGTGGCTGGGCAACCTGTCCAAGCTTGCGGCTGGTCGTCTCCGCGAAGCCGCGAAGCGCCATGTCGAGCGCGGGGGCGGAGAAATCGGTTGCGCCAAGCACCGGCACGATCTCCGCGAGCATGGTTCGCGCCTCCGCGGTCAGTAACCCATTTGCCCTCGCATCCAGCGGAAGCGGGGGTGTGCGGGCCAGGAAGGCGGCGGAGTCGGCGAGTTCGGTCAGCGTCTTCGATCGTTCTTTCAGTCCGGGCATCAGGCTGCGGATGCGCACGGCCGCGGTTTCATCCGCCTCGATTCCTGGCCGCCCGCTCAGGCGGGCGAGCACGTCGCCGGTCAGCCGCGCATCGTCGGCTTGGCGTAGATAGATCCCGTTCATGTGCGTGAGCTTGGCGTAGTCCATCCGGCTCGCCGCGCGGCCCACGCCGTTGAGGTCGAACAACTGGATCGCTTCCTCCCGGCTCAGCAGCTCCGCATCGCCGTGTCCCCAACCCAGGCGCAGCAGGTAGTTGCACAGGGTTTCGGGGAGATAACCCTGCTCGCGGAACTCCAGCACCGAGACAGCGCCGTGCCGCTTCGACAGCTTCGCACCGTCCGCTCCGTGGATCAGCGGGATATGCGCGAAGCGCGGCAGCTCCCATCCCATCGCCTGATAGATCTGGATCTGCCGGAACGTGTTCGTCAGGTGATCATCGCCGCGGATCACGTGGGTGATGCCCATGTCGTGGTCGTCCACCACGACGGCGTGCAAATAGGTGGGCGAGCCGTCGCTGCGCAGGATGATCATGTCGTCGAGCTCGGCGTTCGCCACCCGCACGTCGCCCTGCACGAGGTCGGGGAGCACCGTCTCCCCTTCCCGCGGCGCCTTCAGGCGGATGGCCGGCGCCACGCCACCCGGGGCATCGCGTGGATCGCGGTCGCGCCAGCGCCCGTCATAACGGGGCGGGCGACCCTCGGCGATGGCCCGCTCGCGCATCGCCTTCAGCTCCTCCGGCGTGCAGTAGCAATAGTAGGCGTGGCCCTCGGCCAGCATCCGGCGGGCAACCTCGGCGTGGCGAGCGGCGCGCGTTGATTGGAAGACCGGATCCTCGTCGGGCGAGAGATCGAGCCACGCCAGGCTGTCGAGGATGAGCCGGGTGAACTCCTCGGTGCTGCGCTGGCGGTCGGTGTCCTCGACGCGCAGCAGGAACTCGCCGCCGTGATGGCGGCTGAACAGGTAGTTGAACAGCGCGGTGCGGGCGCCGCCGATATGCAGCGGCCCGGTCGGACTGGGCGCGAAGCGGGTGCGGACGGTCATGGCGCACCTCTAGCACGGTGTTGACGCTCTGTAGAGGATAGGCGGTCAGTCTGCCGACGATGCTGCTCGCGCCGACCGTGCTCGCTCTGCCTAGCCGCGCGCTCGCCCGCTCGCACCAGATGCCGCAGGCGCTGGCGGCGCGTCTGTCCGCGTTCGCCGAGGTGGAGCAGGGACGTCCAGTCCTGTGGCTGCCGGTGCTCATGGCGGTCGGCGTGCTGGCCTACTTCAGCCTCCGGGTCGAGCCGCCGTTCTGGCTCGGCGCGGCCGTGGCGGTACCTACGATCGCGGTTGCGGCGCTCGCTGGCCGAGCTACGCGCCTCGCCCTCTCGCCGCTGATCGCTCTCTCCGTCGGCTTCACCTCGGCCCAGATGGCGACACTGCGGTCCCTGCCAATCGAGACCCTGCCCTGGCATGCCGTGATCGTGAGCGGGCGCGTTGCCGGGGTCGAGTTGCTGCCCGAAGGAAGGCGCGTCACCGTCGCCCAGGCCCGCTTCGCCGACGCCGCACCCCTTCGCCGACGCGTGCGCATCCGCCTGCGCGCTCATGACGACGTCGACCTGGAAGCCGGCGACACGCTGCGGGTGCGGGCCCTGCTGCGCGTGCCGTCCGCGCCCGCTTATCCGGGCGGCTGGGACCTACAGCGTGACGCGTTCTTCGCGGGGTATGCCGGCTATGGCTTCGCCATTGGCCCCGCGGAGCGCCTTGCCCGTGCTCCTCCGAGCGGCCTGGGGGGCTGGCTGCAACGGCTGCGCGAGGCCATCGCCGAGCGGATGCGATCACGGCTGCCTGGGACCGAGGGCGCGGTAGCTGCGACCGTGCTGACCGGCATTCCCTCCGCGATCCCGCAATCGGACCGGGAGGCGTTCCGTGCCTCGGGCCTCGCGCACCTGCTTGCCGTCGCAGGGCTGCACATGGCGGCGGTCATGGGCCTCGCTTTCGCGGCGACCCGGCTGATCCTCGCGCTCATCGAACCGGCGGCGCTGTCCTGGCCCACCAAGCAGATCGCCGCCGGCGTCGCGCTCGGGTTCGGCGGCTTCTACATGGTGCTGACCGGGATGCACGTCCCGATCATCCGCAGCTTCGCGATGGCGGGGCTGGTGACGCTCGCCGCTCTTATGGGCCGGCGAGCCGTATCGCTGCGCGGCTTGGCTCTCGCCGCGGTCACCTTGATGCTGGTCGAGCCGCAGGAGGTGCCGGGCGCCTCCTTCCAGATGAGCTTCTCCGCCGTGCTCGCCCTGATCGCCGGCTACGAGGCGCTGCGGCCCTGGCTACGCCGGCTGCACGGCAACGGCAGTCTGGGTCGCCGCTTCGCGGGGCACCTCGTTGCGCTGGCGCTGACCAGCCTGCTCGCCGGTGGCGCCTCCGCGCCATACGGGGCATATCATTTCGGCCATATCCAATCGTATTTCATCGCCGCGAACATGGTCGCGGTACCGATCACGGCGCTCTGGATCATGCCGCTCGGCCTGCTGTCGCTGCCGCTGATGCCGGTCGGGCTCGACGGGCCGGTGCTGGATGCCATGGGCTGGGGGCTGCACGTCGTGGTGCTGATCGCGCGCGCTGTGACCGCCTGGCCGTTTGCCGTTGTGCCGGTTCGGCACATGCCGCCCTGGGGCCTCGCGATCGTGTCGGTCGGAATCGCCTGGCTCGGACTATGGCGTAGCCCGCGATGGCGATTGATTGGGCTGGTTCCGCTGACGCTCGGCCTCGTCTCGCCCTGGTTCGTCGCGCGGCCAGACATGCTGATGGCGCCGGACGGGCGGATGATCGGGGTGCGTGCGGGCGATGCCATGCTGATCGAGCGGACGAGCGGCGCCTCTCGCTTCACGCGCGACGCCTGGGCGCAGTTCTGGGCGGTCGACACCGAGCCGCGACGGCTGTCGAGCGAGGGGAAGGCGGGAGCCGGCACCATCGTCTGCGTTCCGAACTCCTGCCTGATCCGACCGCGTCCGAGCGTCGCTCCGGCGCTGTTGCTGCGCCGTGACGCCCCCGCCGATTGCGCTCAAGCGGCGGTGATCGTGTCACTCGAAGCCGCCCGCGGCCGCTGCTGGGGCCCCAAGCTCGTGGATCGCGTCACCGCCCGAATGATGGGCGCAGTCGCGATCTGGCTGGAGCCGGCGGGCGCGCGGATCGTCTATGACCGCACGCTGCGGGGCGATCGGCCCTGGGTGCCGCCGCTGCACCGGCGGCGTTCGTATTGAGGCTGAATGGACGGCACGATAAGGAGCCCCATGCGGATCCTGCATGTTTTCGACCATTCCCTGCCGCTGCAGAGCGGCTACGTGTTTCGCTCACTCGGCATATTGTCGGCACAGCGCGGCTTCGGATGGGAGACGGTGCAGGTCGTCGGCCCGCGTCACAACACGTGGACCGGGGCGGAGGAGACGGTCGACGGGTGGACCTTCCACCGGACCCGCCGGCCGGACCGTGTCTTGTCGCGCGTCCCGGTGGGGCGCGAGGTCATGGAGATGCGGGCGCTGCAAACGCGTCTCGGCGAAGTCATCGCCTCGACTCGTCCCGACATCGTGCACGCCCATTCTCCGGTCCTGGTCGGCTGGCCCGCCTTGCGCGCCGCGCGCCGCGCCGGCTTGCCGTTCGTCTACGAGGTGCGGGCATTATGGGAGGACGCAGCGGTCGACATCGGCCACGCCAAGCAGAACGACTTGCGCTACCGCGCGACAAGGGCGTTCGAAGGAACGGTGCTTCGAGATGCGGATGCGGTCGCGACGCTTTGCGACGGGATGCGTTCCGAACTCGCGGGTCGCGGCATCCCCGAGGACAAATTGACGGTGGTGCCGAACGCGGTGGATCCGTCGATGCTTGCCGCGCCACGGGCCAAGGACCCGGCGCTGGTCGAGGCGCTGGGCCTCGACGGGCGCACCGTCCTCGGCTTCATTGGCTCGTTTTATCACTATGAGGGGCTCGATCTGCTGCTCGACGCGCTGCCGGCGATCCGCGACGCTGAACCGCGTGTGATGGCGCTGCTGGTCGGCGGCGGCCCCATGGACGCCGCTTTGCGAGCGACCGTCGTGGAGCGTGGATTGGATGAGACGGTGCGCTTCACCGGACGCGTCCCCCACGAAGAAGTGACGCGTTACTACGACCTCATCGATTTCCTCGTCTTCCCGCGCAAGCGGATGCGTCTCACCGAGCTGGTGACCCCGCTCAAGCCGGTGGAGGCGATGGCGGAGGGACGCCTCGTCATCGCCTCCGACGTCGGCGGCCACCGCGAGCTGATCCGCGACGGCGTGACGGGTTTCCTGTTTCCCGCCGACGACCCGGCCGCGCTGGCAGGGCGGGTCCTGGAGGCCATCGGCGCGACTGACTCGCACGCGGCGATGCGCGAAGCCGGGCGGCGTTTCGTGGAGACGGAGCGGGTGTGGCCGGTCAGCGCGGCGAATTATCGGGCGGCGTATCAGCGCGCCATGGACGTGCGACGCCGGTAGGTGGTGCGGGCGGTCGGAATCGAACCGACACTCTGTCGCCAGAACCGGATTTTGAGTCCGGCGCGTCTACCAGTTCCGCCACGCCCGCGTCGTCGGTGAGAAGACTGGCTGGCGCGCCCGGGAAGATTCGAACTCCCAACCCCCAGATCCGTAGTCTGGTGCTCTATCCAATTGAGCTACGGGCGCCTGCCAGGGGGGCCGATGTAGCGGAGGCTCCCCGGGCCGGCAAGCCCTTCACGTCGCGCCTGCCCGAAACGGGGGCGCCTGCGTGGCTGGCCCAGAGGTGCTGTGCGGCATAGGCCCGCCATGGCCGCCAGTTCTCGGCACGGGCGAGCAACTCCGCCGCGCTCGGGCGTCTTCCGTCGGCATCCGCCATCGCTCGCAGCAGACCGATATCGGCGGCGGGAAACGCGTCGGGTTCGCGCAACTGGCGCATCGCGATGTACTGCGCAGTCCACTCGCCGATCCCCGGAAGCGCCCGAAGCTGCGTGACGGCCTCCTCCAGGCTTCGGCTTGCCCCGAAGATGTCAGGGTCGGCGGTGACCGCCGCCGCGAGGGCGGAGAGCGCGGCGGCTCGTCCGCTTGGCATGCCGAGGGTGGACAGGTCTGCGTTCGCCAACCGCTCCGGGGTGGGGAAGACGTGCGTCAGCATACCGTCGGCATCCCTGTACGGCTCGCCATGGGTCGCGACCAGCTTGCCGGCGAGGCGGATGGCGGCGGTGACGGTGATCTGCTGGCCGAGGATGGCACGCATCGCAAGCTCGAATCCGTCCCATGTGCCCGGGACGCGCAGCCCGGGCCTCCAGACGAGGAGCGGCGCGAGGGCGGGGTCCTCGGCCAGATGCGCGCCGATCGCGTCAGGGTCGGCGGCGAGATCGAACATCCGCCGAAGCCGGGCGATGATGGCGGGAAGGAGCGAGAGCTTGGGAAATCGCACGCTGACGCGCAATGCGTTGCCCGCGTCTGGCTGGACGCTGACGCTGCCCTGGTGGCCGCCTAGGCCGATGGTCCGGCAGTAGAGCTCTCCATCGACGCTTTCCACGCCGGCGATCGTCCGCTTGCGCAGGTAGTCGAGCATCGCGGGCCAGTCGTACGGCGGGCGATAGCGCAGCTTGAGCTTGATCTCCCCCGCTGCCGCTGCCGCGATCTCGGTCGCCGCCGCCCGCCGCAATGCACTGGGCGGCCGGCCGAACAGGGTCAGGAACGTCTCGTTGAACCGCCGGATGCTGCCGAACCCGGAGGCGAGCGCGATCTCCGCCATGGGGAGCCGCGTCTCGTGGATCATCTGTTTGGCGAGCAGCACGCGCCGCGTCTGGGCGACCCCAATTGGGGAGGCGCCGAGATGTTGGTGAAACAGCCGGCGCAACTGCCGTTCCCCGACCCCGAGGCGGCCTGCGAGCGTATCGACGTCGTCGTCATCTAGCGCGCCCATTTCGATGAGGGACAGGCCGCGGGAGACGGTGTTCGAGGCGCCGCGCCAAGCGCCGAGATCGGGAGCGGTCTCCGGCCGGCAGCGCAGGCATGGACGATATCCCGCCTCCTGAGCGGCCGCCGCGGTCGGAAAGAACACGACGTTCTCTGCCCGCGGCGTGCGGGCCGGGCAGATCGGGCGGCAATAGATGCCGGTCGTGCGGACGCCGGTGAAGAGACGTCCATCGAAACGGGCGTCGCGCAAGGAGATCGCGCGGTAGCAGGCGGCGTGGTCAAGATCCATGCGCCACAAGTGGGTCCGCGCGATGTCTTTGTCTCGCGGTTTTCGGACGTTATCAGGCGCCTACGGCTTCCAATCCTGCGCCTGCTCGCGGATCGCGTTCGCGTCGAACTTGTTAGCATCCGCGCTCAGGCTCATGTCGGCAACCGCCGAGGCGTCCAGCTTCTGCTTCAGGATGCCGTACTGCGCCATGAAGTCGATGCTCCTCTGGATGTCCGCCATCGACACGTCGCCGATCAGGCCGGATGCACCGGGCTCGGCGCCCGAATCGAAACGGGTCTGCACGGAAGGCAGCATCGCCTTGATCGCGTCCTCGGTCGACATGCTGCGGGGCTTCTGTTCGGGGTACGCCTTCCATTGGATCTGCAGGGCCGCGGCGGGATTCGTTGCCGCGAACACCGCGCCCTCGTTCACGCCAATCAGGAATTTCACGACAGTGTCTCGATGCTCTTTCAGGAACTTCGCTGTCGTCGCGTAGCCGCCGAGCCCCGGCACCTTGTCGAGTGGTGTCGGCACGTTGATCATCTTGGTGCCCAGGATCGAGCCGACCACGCCGCTTGGTCCATCATAGGTCGCGTAGGCGGCCATGGCGCCCGAGCGGAGCGCCTGTGCCGCCTGGCTGCCGACCCCTACCGCCAGCCAATGCACGTCGCGGTCCGGATTGAGCCCGAATGCCGCCACGGCGGCGCGGCCAAACAGGTAGGACGCGGAGCTGAATGACTGCGCGCCGATGGTCTTGCCCTTGAGCTGCCCGATCGACTTGATGGGGCTGTTTTCGGGCACCGCCACCTGCCAGATGTTCTTGGTTTGCAAGCTCACGACCCGCACCTCCGGCGACAGCGCAGCTGCCTGATAGAAAGAGGAGCTACCGCCGTTGCTGACCTGCGCCCGCCCTGCGAGCAATAGCTGCATGGAGGCGGTCGCGCCCTGCGTCGGCTGCACGGTGACGTTCAGCCCCTGTTGCTTCCAGTAGCCCATAGCGAGAGGAACAGAGGCATAGGGCGCGGTGCTGTCGATCAGCACCGGCGCGCCGACCGCGAACGTGATGTCGACCGGCTGAGCGGCCTGTGCTTGCAATGTGAAGCTGCCCGCGATCGCGATGATCGCCGCAAGGTGCAATTTCATGATCCACTCCATCTCGATTGCCTAAGGTCGCGGGACGATGCTCATCGGCAGCACCCGCTGCACAACGCCGATCACCACGTGCATCAGGGACCCAAGCACAGCGAGCAGGATGAGCACGCCGTACATGCCGGCGACATCGCCGTAGGCCTGCATCTGCGCGAGCACATACCCAAGGCCGCCTTGCGCCCCGATCAGCTCCGCCGCGACCGCGCCCAGCAGCGCGCCGATCAGGGCGACGTCGAGGGAGGGGAAGACATACGACATGGCGTTCGGCAGTCGCAGATAGCGCAGCTCCTGCCATTTGCTGGCGCCGATCGCGCGCATCAGGTTCAGCTCGTCCGGGTTGACCTCGGCGAGACCGGCGCTCGCGCTTGCCAGGACAGGGAAGAAGGCGAGCATGGTCGCGATGATGACCTTCGGCGTCATGTCGTAGCCGAAGGCCACGATAAGCAGCGGCGCGATCGCGATCTTCGGGAAGCTCATCAGCGCGACGACATACGGATAGAAAGCGGTGCGCAGCGGCTTCACGAAGGCGAACAGCGCTCCCACCAGCAAGCCCAGCAGAACGCCGATGCCGAAGCCGAGCGCCGTCTCCTCCAGCGTCACGCCGATATGGTGCCACCACTCGCCAAGAATGAGTCCATGCCGGAAAGCGTCGAGGACCGCGGTGAATTTTGGCAGCAGCAGCGGCGTGACCCACTGCCTCTGCGCCGCCACTACCCAAAGCGCGATGACGGCTAGGAGGGCCGCGAGCTGCATCGCGAGATCGCGTAGCCGATGCCAGCGCGCGATGGTCCGCCGGCGCGCCGTCACGATGGCGGCATACTCCGCCTCGGTTCGCCCAGGCAGCGCGATCCGGTCCTGGAGCTTGACAACGGCTCTCATGCCGCACCCAGCGCGAGCGCGGCTTCCTCATGCATGGGGCCGATCAGCCGGCGAACGTGGCGCACCACGTCGTAATAGGCCGCGTCGGAACGCAGCGACGGCAGGCGCGGGCGCGGTAGATCGATCTCGACGATCTCCTTGAGCCGCCCTGGCTGAGCGTTCATCACGCCGATGCGATCGGAAAGGTAGACCGCCTCGGCGATGTTGTGGGTGATGAACAGCACGGTCTTCGGCCGTTCGTCCCACAACCGCAGAAGCTCGTCGTTCAATGTCTCGCGGGTGAACTCGTCGAGCGCGGAGAACGGCTCGTCCATCAGCAGCACCGTCGGGTCGCCGACCAGCGCGCGCACGATCGCTGCGCGCTGCTGCATCCCGCCCGACAGCTCCGCCGGGTATCGGTCCCGGAAGGCGGCGAGGCCGGTCAACTCCAGCAAATGCCGGGCGAACGCATCTACCTGCGACGTGACCGGCTGGGCGACCTTCACCGGCAGGACGACATTCTCGTACACGGTAAGCCAGCGTAGCAGCGTCGCCTTTTGAAAGACGATGCCGGTGCTTGGGTTTGGTCCACTCACCTTCCGACCGGCGATACGTAGCGTTCCACTGGTCGGCGCGAGCAGGCCCGCCACCATGTTGAGGATCGTCGACTTGCCGCAGCCCGACGGCCCGACCAGGGAGAAGAACTCGCCCTGGTTCAGCGTGAGGTCCGTGGCGGCGAGTGCCAAGACAGGCGGAGCGCCGGGCCGATCGTACGTCTTCGACACGCTGGCGAGTTCAATGCTCGCAGCCATCAGGCGGCTCGGAGCCTGGCGCGATCAGGCGAGCACATGCGTCACAGCCGTGGTGCTCGGGAGGTCCGTTAGACGCGTCAGATCGTGCAGCACATGCTCGATATCGTCCGCGGAGATCGCTCGCACCGCATGGCGTGCGCAGTCGCGGAACTTGGCATCGAGCTGCTCGGCGCTCAGCGGGCGCTGGGGCGATCCGAGTGGGTCGGTGTTTTCCAGGGTCATCGTGCGTCCATCCGTGCCGATGATGGACAGGCGCGCCCAACCCTTCGGCCTGTCGTCCTGTGGCAAGCCCTCGATCCGGGCCGCGAGGTCCAGCACATCGGGGGCGTCGATCCGCGTGATGTCGTCGATCCCAACCCGCCCGCGAATCAGCGCCACGGCGACCAGGAACGGGAGGGCGAATTGCGCGTGGACCACATGCTCGGGGCGGCGCTTGTGCGGACCGGAGTTGAACTGCTCGGCACGGGTCGCGGGATCGAGCGAAAGAGTGGCGCCGGCGATGTTGCCGGCATGAAGTCCGAGCTGCTCGTGCAGCGCAACCGCGGCATCCAGCGTGGCGTGCTGCGGCCGCCCGCACGGGTACGGCTTGAAGCTCGAGTCCGTCGCCGCGAAATTCGGTCCCCAATGCCTCCGTAAGCTGGCCAAGGTCGTGCTCTCCCGGTTGGTAGAGCTCACAGAAGCCAAAACGTCCGGCGAATATCTCGTGCGCGCCGGTGAAGCCTTGCGCCGCGAGCAGGGCCGCGAACACGCCGCTCGCCGCCGCCTGCCCGGCTTGCAGACGCTTCGTCAGGGCGCCATCGATAATGCACTGCCGGTTGCCCGCGGCCTGGCTGTAGGCGATCCCGAGCGCGTTCAGCATCTGGTTCTGGTCGAGGCCCAGCACTTTGCCGGCGGTCGCCGCGGCTCCGAACACGCCCATCGCCGCGGTGCGATGCCAGCCGCGATCGACGCTCGCGGCCAGCGCGACGCGACATGACACGTCAAGTCCCAGCGCCACCGCGAGTACCGAGGTTGCGTCCTGGGACGCCGCCCAGCCGGTCGGCCATCGCCAACCCCGAGGCGAGCACCGAAACGCCCGGATGGATGGAGCCGCCGTGGTCGAGCGTGTCGTCGAAATCGAGCGCGTGGCCCATGGCGGCGTTCATCATCGCGGCGTGATGCGCGGGCAGGTTGCGTCGATGCAGCAGCACGCGGCTCTCCTCTCGGCCGCCCCAGGCGCCGAGCACCTGCATCAATTCGCTGATTCCGGCGGCTCCGCTCCCGCCCAGCATGCATCCCAGCGTATCGACAATATCGTTGGTCGCGGCGCGCACGCTCGCCCGGGGCAAATCCTCGAACCGCGTGCGGCATACATGCTCGGCCAGATAGTAAGCGGGGTCGCGGCTCCGCACGCGCTCAGGCCTCCAGCAGCAAGGGAAGCGCGTGCGCGGACACTTCGGGGGCGGCGTTGACCCGGCCACGCATCTCGACGAGGCATGTCTGCGCCGCGCAGCCCTGCGACAGGCCGGACGCGCCGATATCGAGCGTCAGCACGTTGGGGTTGCCGTGCTTTTCCAGTGCGGTTTCCGCTTCCGGATCGAACCACGCGCCGGTCGCGAGCCGGACCACGCCGCGCATCACGTAGTCGGTGACAATGGCTCCGGCAAGACAGCGGCCACGGCCGTTGAACAGCTCGACGATATCTCCGGCCTTGATGCCGCGCGCGGCCGCGTCGGTCGGATTGATGTAAACGGGCTCACGCCCGGCGATCTTTCCGGCCACCGAATGAGGACTAGGATCGAGCTGGCTGTGCAGGCGGCGGACCGGCTGGTCGGACAGCAGATGCAGTGGATACATGCCCGCTTTCGCGCTGCCGAGCCACTCGGCCGGCTCCCGCCAGACCGGATGGCCGGGGCAATCCGGCAATCCGAAGCAGGCGACCGTGCAGGAGAAGATCTCGATCTTGCCGGACGGCGTGGTCAGCCGGTTGCGCTCGGGATCCTTGCGGAACGCTTCCAGCATGACGACGGGCTTGTCGTAGGCGTCGAGCAGCACGATTCCCTGCTCCCAGAACGTCGCGAAATCCGGCAGGTCGATGCCCTCGCGCCGCGATCGCTCGCGGGTCTCGGTGTAGAGCCGCTCGAGCCAGCCGCGCTCGTCGAGGCCCTCGGTGTAGATCGCATCGACGCCGAGCCGCGCAGCAACATCGGAGAAGATCGCGTAGTCGTCACGCGCCTCGCCGACTTTGTCGATGAACTGGCGCATCGCGAGCAGATGGCCCTCGCGCGGGGCATAGCCGATGTCGTTGCGCTCCATGCTCGTCGTCGCCGGCAGCACAATGTCGGCCCGCTTCGCGGTCGGCGTCCAGAACTGCTCGTGCACGACGATGGTGTCGGGCTTTTGCCAGGCGCGCAGGAACCGGTTGAGGTCCTGATGGTGGTGAAACGGGTTGCCACCCGCCCAGTAGATCAGGTGGATGTCGGGATAGGCGTACCGCCCGCCGTTGTAGGTGAACGTCTCGCCGGGGCGCAGCAGCATGTCGGCGATCCGCGCGACGGGGATGAACGCCCGCACGGCGTTGCGTCCCTGTGGCAGGGTCGGGCCGGGCAGGCGTGGATGCGGACTGCCCATCAAGTTCATCGCCCCGTAGCCGACGCCGAACCCGCCGCCTGGCAACCCGATCTGCCCGAGCATCGCCGCCAGAGTTACGACCATCCAGTATGGCTGCTCTCCGTTGGAGGCGCGCTGCACCGACCAGGAGACGTTCAGCATGGTGCGGTTGGCGGCCATCTCGCGCGCCAGCGCGACGATGCGTTCGGCGGGCGCGTGAGTGATCTCGGCGGCCCAGCGCGGGTTCTTGGCGATCCCGTCGGCGGCCCCGGTCAGATACCGTTCGAAGGTCTCGAAGCCGGTGCAGTAGCGCGCGAGGAAGTCGCGGTCGAGCAGAATTCTCCTCGCGCAGCACCCAGGCGAGCGCGAGCATCAGCGCGGTATCGGTATTCGGCCGGATCGGTAGCCACTCCACATCGCCGCCGGTATCGAGATTGTCGCGCACAGGGCCCACGTTGACGAAGCGGACACCTGCTCCATTCATGCGACGCAGGCCGTCCCGCACGCGATGCCGGCCGGCGCCGCCCGAGGAAATCTGCGCGTTCTTCGCGGGCACGCCGCCGAAGGCGACGAACAGGCGCGTATGCCCGGCCAGCACGTCCCACGACGTGTGGCTGACCTGCAGCTCCGTCATCGGCGCGACGATGTGCGGCATCACGACGTGACCGGCGCCGAGGCTGTAGGAATCGACGTGGCGCACATAGCCGCCGCAGGCATTCAGGAAGCGGTGCACCTGGCTTTGCGCATGGTGGAAGCGCCCGGCGCTGGACCAGCCGTAGGAGCCGCCGAAGATTGTGGCGTTGCCGTGGGTGTCGCGCACGCGGGCGATCTCCCGCGCGACCAGGTCGAGGGCGCGGGACCAATCCACCTCCACGAAGTCGTCTTGACCGCGCCGCTCCGGCGCCGCACCCGGACCGTCCCGCAGCCAGCTCCGCCGCACGGCCGGGCGCGTGACGCGCAGGCGCATCAGCTCGTCGTCGAGCTGATGCAGTCCGATCGGCGACGGATCGGAATCGCCGGTCAACACCTTCAGCCTGGGCGCTCCCGCCGGCCCGTCCTCGACCTCGTAGACGCCCCAGTGGGAACCGGTGTAGCGCGCCATGTTTTGTTCCATTAGCGACCGGCGAAGTTCGGCTGGCGCTTTTCCTTGTACGCCGCGAGGCCTTCCTGCATGTCGGCACTGGTGCGCACGCGAGCAATGTCGAGGCTGGTCGCGACCATGCGCTCCACCGGGCCGCTCGGCAGGATCAGGTCGTTGACGAAGTGCTTGAGCGTGCTGATCACCAGCGGAGCCGCGTTCACCAGCTCCTCGGCCATCGCCAGCGCCTCTTGCTCGTGCTTGCCGTCGGGGACGAGGCGGTTGACGAAGCCCACCTCATAGGCCCGCTTCGCGCTCACCTTGCTGCCGAGTAGCATCACTTCCATCGCGAGCTTGTGCGGCATGCGCGTCACCAACGAGCTGATGATGCCGCCGGTCAGGCCGAGCTTCGCCTCCGGGTAGTAGAACTGCGTCGACTGCGTCGAGACCAACAGGTCGCACATCATGACGAGGACGATGCCGCCGCCGACGCACCAGCCGGTGGTCGCCGCGATGATGGGCTTGCCGGTCTTGAACCCGACATTCGGGATGCAGCGCCACAGCTCCGGCAGGTCGTTGACGTCCGCACCCGCCGAGAAGGCCCGGTCGCCCTCGCTGGATATGATCGCGACGCGCTGATCGGAGCGGTCGAATTCCTGGAACGCCTTCTGCAGGTCCACGGCGGTCGCGGCACTGATCGCGTTCATCCGCTCCGGCCGGGCGATCCGGATGATCGAGATTTTGCCCTTTTTCTCGACAGTCACCACGGCCATGAAACTCTCTCCGCCAGATTGGGTCAGATCACCGCGTCGGCGCGCAGCCGCGCGATCTCAGCCTGGGTGTAGCCCGCTTCAGCCAGGATCGCCTCGGTGTCCTGGGCGACGGTCGGCGGCGCGCGATGCACCCCCCCATTGCCGTGCGCGAGCTTGAAGGCGGGCCCGGGCAATGCCATTGGCCCGAATTGGCTGTCCACGGTCTGCAGGAAACCCCGATGCTTGAGCTGGGGGTGCTCGACGACTTCACCGATCTGCCATACCGCCGAGCAGGGGACACCGGCTTCGGTCAGGATCGCCTCCCAGCTCCTCGCATCCTTGTCCACAAGCGCGGCTTCGATGATCTCGCGCAGTTCCGCCGCATGCGCGCCGCGAGACGCCCAGTCGGCGAAGCGCGGATCATTCAGTGCGTCGGCGCGACCCAGGGCGCGCATCAGGTCGGTGTATTGGCGCTCCGTCACCACGGCGAGCAGCAGCCCGCCGTCGCGTGTCTTGAACATGTTGCCGGTCGGCTTGCGGCTGACCGCCTGGTTGCCGGCGAGGCCGTGGCGGAAGCCGCCCACCGTGTATTCCGCCACTTGCTGCGCCATGAAGCCGAGGCTCGCGTCCAGCATCGCCACATCGACAAGCTGGCCCTTCCCGGTATGCGTGCGCTGATGGGGGCGCTCGCTACGGCGAAGGCGGCGGTCATGCCGGCGATGATGTCGGATGCGGCGAAGCCCACGCGCGTCGGCCCGGTCTCCTCGTGGCCGGTGATGGACATGATGCCCGATAGCGCCTGGATCTTGCCGTCGAAGGCGGCGGTGCCGCGCTCCGGTCCGCTGCGCCCGAAGCCCGAGACGGCGGCATAGATCAGGAGCGGGTTGATCGCGGCGAGCGTCTCGTAGCCGATCCCCAGCCGGTCCATTACGCCGGGGCGGAAGTTCTCCCACACCACGTCGGCGGTGGGAACGAGGCGTTTGATGATCTCGATCGCCTGCGGCTGACGCAGATCGAGCACGATGCTGCGCTTGTCGGCGTTGAGACCGAGCCAACTCGGCGAGAGCTTGCGCTTGACCCATTCCTCGCCGGTCGGCGTGAGGCGTGTTTCCTCGCCGCCGGGCGGCTCGATCTTGATGACATCCGCACCAAGCAGCGCGAGCTGATAGGTGCCGAACGGGCCGGCGACGAAGCGGGTGAAGTCGAGGATGCGGACATTCTCGAACGGCTGTCCCATCAGGCGGCGGTCTGGGCTGGGGCGCCCTCGCGGAGCTGTCGCGCGATTTCCTTCTGCTCGGCGAACTCGTGCCGCCGGCGCGCCAGCTCCTCCGGCGCGATGCGCTCAACGTTCGAGTAGTCGAGCTTCCAGCTTGCGTCCCCGCTCCAGCGCAAGGGGGATTGGACGGTTGTGCGTGCGGCGGGGGCGCTCTCGAGCACGCGCAGCGCCAGCTCCAGCGTGAATGCCTGCGAGTCCGTATCGCCCGGCTTCCCCGCCGAATTACCCAGCGGAAAATCGCTGAAGCAGAAGCGCGGGACGCCGCAATGCTCGACGATGTCCTTGGCGCAACCCATCACCACGGTCGGGATGCCGCCCGCTTCGAGATGGCGGGCGACGAGACTGGTTGTCTGGTGGCAGACCGGGCAGTTGGGAACCAGGATCGCGGCGTCCACGCCGTCCGCAAGGCAGCGTGCCAGGATCTCCGGCGCATCCACCTTCATGGTGACGTACTGGCTACGGTTGGTGGGAGCGCCGTGGAACCGGGCGGCCAGGCGACCGATCCGCCCACGCGCCACGGCGGCACGCAACTGGATCAGCGGATTGTACGAGCGCGGGTCCGCGGCTGTCGTGTGGGCGCGGTCATAGGCGATGTGGGAAATGCGGAGGTCCGGTTCGATCGACGAATCGGCGGAATAGACAGTGTAGAACTTGGCGGCCGCGTTGTACGGCGCCCCCGGGCCTTGGTTGCCCTTGGCGGGATCGAACAGCGCCGCGGTGGTGATCAGAGCGACGCAGGACCGTGCAAGCAGCTTGCTCAGCGGCTGAAACGGCACCGCGTTGAAATGCGCCCAGCGGTACGGACTATCGTAGCCGAGCGCGAGATAGTAGTCGCGGGTCCGCCGCATGTATTGGACCGGCGTGTCGTCGTCCGGCGCGAAGCCTAGATCATCATCTTCCCGACTATCCATCCGGGCTTGTTGCGGCCCGCTGGGCGCGATGTCAACCGCATGAAACCTCGTGCCAGACTTGCATCCTCAGGTACTCCGCCAGCTCAGCAGGCCTCGTTTGAAATAATCAGCGAAAGCACGAATTGTCTCCTCGCTCGACTGAGCCGGAGGTTCGGATTCGAGCAAAGCGGCAATGTCCGCCACGGTCTTCTCTCCATCGACCAGCGCCATCACCCGTGCCCCGTCGCTGCCGATCTCCACGCTCTCGGTGCGTCCGGGGATGGCTTGATGACGAAATATCGTGGTGGGGGTGTGGGTCGGTCCCAAATCCTGGCGCCGAACGAGAGTAGCACCGGGAAAATGGCGCGGGATGACCGCCGGCAGCTCTTCAAGGCCAGGTATCGCCCTCGCCGCCCTCGCCGGGTCCGGCCCGGTCTTGCGGGCAGATGTCAAATAGCAGATGTGGTTCTGAAAGCTCCATGACGGGCAGTCGCGGCTGAGGTCGAGATATGTCGCGCGATATGCCTCGGCGGCAACGACCGTGAAACCCGCTGCCTCCATGAAGGCTGCGCCCTCTGCATGGTCGAAGCGCCGGAGCGCATTCAGCGGCCCCGAGGGTCCGTAATTGATCCAGGCACCGCCGTCGGCGAGGACCCGGTGAATTTCGTGCACAAGCTTCGCCGGCTCGGGGATGAGATCGAGCAGGAACGAGGTAATGATGCAGTCGACGGCGCCGTCGGAGAAGGCGGTATCGAGCGCATCCATCGCCGCCAGCTCGGCTCTGGAGCCGCGTCCGCGCAAGGTGATGCCGCCCGCCTCATTGATGGCCCGGGGCAGCGCGAGGTCGATATTTTCATCGTCAAGCAGGCGGCGCGCCGCCGCCAGCACGGGGAGGGTCAGATCGAATCCCAGGACACGGTCGAATTCTGGCGGGAGCGTAGCCAGCAGCCCGGCGGCCCCGCACGCGGCAAAGACGACCGGCTTCCCGGATGGATCGGGCAAAGCTTGCCTGAGCGCGGCGCCTATCCTGGCGCCGATCGCGGCAAGCTCGGCGGTGTCGGTCCAGTCCCGCATGAGATAGGGAACGAGGGAGTCGAGGGTCCAACCCGAGCGTCGCGCATCCAACGACGAGGCCGGATCCGTCAGCAGCTCGGCGGCCGGTTCGAGCAGGGCAAGGAATGTCTCGGCCCGGCGTATCTCGACGTCCAGCACGTCGTGGTGCCGCTCAAGCGCTGCCTCCGTCAAAGCGGCGTCGCGCGCGGTCCCCTCGAGAGTATCCTTGCGCTGACGGGCATCCCAGTAAGTCCGCGCAAGCGCCTCGAGTTCTGCATGCACGTACGAGGCAGGATCCCTGACGAGGACGGGCACGCCCGCGATGACCGGGTACTGACTGCCGCACCCGCCACAGCGCAGCGCTGGCCCGTCTAATGCCAGTGGTGATCGGCACTGAAAGCAGTGCCACTCCCACTCTTGCTCGGATGCGGGCGCCATGGACGTGACGGCGATGCTCAGCCTGTTGCGTGCCCCCAGGGTCTATGTCAACCACGTGATCATAATCAAGAAGGGGACTGATCCCATGCTGACGCGCCGTGGCCTGCTCGCATCTTCCGCCGCTGCGTCGACCGTGCTGGGGCGCGCCTTGCCGGCGCGCGCGGCGACGCCGGCCGACATTGCCGTCATGGCGATGCAGATCGACGACATGATCAGCCTCGACCCGGCCGAAGCCTATGAGGCGAGCGACAACCAGTTCGACGGCAACATGTACCGCAAGCTGGTGATGCCCGATCCCGCCACCGGCCAGAGTGTCATCGGCGACATCGCGAAATCCTGGGACGTGGCGCCGGCCGGCAAGACATTCACGTTCCGTTTCGGTGACGATGCGTTCTTCGAGTCGGGCAAGCCGGTGACCGCGGAGGACGCTGCGTTCTCGTTCCAGCGCATCGTCTATCTCAACAAGACTCCTGGCTTCATCGTCACGCAGTTCGGCTTCACGCCCGACAACGTCGCGCGGCTGATCCGCGCGAGCGACCCGAAGACGCTGGTGATGGAGCTGCCGGCACCGGTCGCACCGAGCTTTCTTCTCTTCTGCCTGTCGGCCAACGTCGGCTGCATCGTCGATAAGGAGGCCGCGCTTGCTCATCAGGCGAGCGGCGACTTTGGCAACGGCTGGCTGCGCTCCCATAGCGCCGGGGCGGGGCCGTTCCGCCTGACCGCCTGGCAGGCGAGTGATCACGTCATCCTCGACGCCAATCCCAAATCGGGACTGAAGATCGCACCCCGGCGGGTGCTGATCCGCCACGTGAAGGAGCCGGCGACGCAGCTTCTGCTGCTGCAGAAGGGCGATATCGATGTGGCGTGGAACCTGGGCGCGGATCAGCTCAAGGCGATCGCCGAGGACTCCGGCATTACGCTGCAAGGCGCGCCGCAGGGGACGTCGATGTACATCGCGCTCAACCAGGCGAACGCCGATCTGCGCAGGCCGCATGTCGCGCAGGCGATCAAGTGGTCGATCGACTACAACGCGATCGCGACCAATATCACGCCGCGGACCTGGACGGTGTCGCAATCCTTCCTGCCGAAGGGCATCCCTGGCGCGCTCGACGAGACGCCGTTCCACAAGGATGTGGCGAAGGCCAAGCAACTGCTCGCGGAAGGCGGCGCGCCGGATGGGTTCTCGGTGACGATGGACTACATCGCCCTCAGCCCGTACGCGGAGATCGCGCAGGCGGTGCAGGCCGACCTCGCGCAGGTCGGCATCAAGGTGCAGCTGCTGCCCGGCGAGCAGAAGCAGGTCTACACCAAGATGCGCGCCCGCCAGCACCAGATGGCGCTGACCCCATGGTTCACCGACTATATCGACCCGAACAGCAACACCCAGGCGTGGTGTGCGAATCCTGATGATTCAGACAAGAGCAAGCTTCGCATCCTCGCCTGGCGCAGCCATTTCGTCGACAAGCAGCTGACCGAGCAGACGGAGGAGGCGACCAAGATCCTTGATCCGGCCAAGCGGATGGCGCTCTACGGCGAGATGCAGCGCGAGTTCTGGGAGCGTGGCCCGTTTGTGTTCCTGCTGCAGCAGAACCAGATCGTCGCGATGCCCAAGCGCGTGTCTGGGCTGCAGCTCGGCCCGACGCCGGATTATTTCCGCTACGGCGCCGTCACGAAGACCTAGAGCGGGATGACATTAGGTGGAAGCGTAGCCTGAGTGTTTGAAGTAATTGGCGCACTCCTCGGCGGTGAAGCTGTTGAGGAGGGTGCCGATGGTTTGGCAGACGGCGTCCTGGGTTCGTGCGGCGGCTTTGCGGAGGAGGTGCTTGAGCTTGGCGAAGACCTGCTCGATTGGATTGAGGTCGGGGGAGTATTTCGGCAGGAACAGCAGCTTGGCGCCGACCTGGCGTAACGCCTGGCGAACGGCGTGACGTTTGTGGCTGGCGAGGTTGTCGACGATCACCAGATCGCCGGCCTGTAAGGTGGGCACGAGCACGTTCTCCACATAGGCGACGAATTGATCGCCATTGATCGGCCGGTCGAGCAGCCAGGGCGCCTCGATGCGATCGTGCCGTAGGGCGGCGACGAAGGTCATCGTGTTCCAATGACCGTATGGAACCTTCGCCGATAACCGCTGGCCGCGTGGCGACCATCCGCGCAACGGGGCCATGTTGGTCTTGGTCCAAGTCTCGTCGATGAAGACCAGGCGGGCGGGATCAATCCGTTGCTGGTAGATCCGCCATTGCGCCCGCCGCCGGGCGATATCGGGACGATCCTGCTCGCGGGCGAGCACGGTTTTTTTTGAAGCTGAGCCCCTCGGCGTGGACGAATGCCCACACCGAGCGGTAGTCCACCTTCAGCCCGCGTTCCGCCAGCTCGCCGACCAGCCCGCGCAGCGTGAAGGCGGCGCTCCGACAACGGGCGATCAGCCAGTCCCGGTGCGCCCCAGCGATCGCCTTGGGTTTGTGCCCGCCCATCTGTCCCGGCGCCACGCTGCCGGTTCGGCGGTATCTCTGCATCCACTTCACCGCCGTGCTTACCGCCACCCCCAGGCGCCGCGCCGCCGCGTGACACGACATCCCGTCACGCTCGACCGCCATCACCATGCGCTCACGCAGGCCCATCGAATAAGGTCCGGCCATCCATGCTGGCCTCCGATCCAGCCAGCAGCTTGAATCAGATCCGCCTCGCGTCGGGGAAGCCCTCTCTTCGATTCAGTCTGATATCATCCCGCTCTAGGCCGGAGCTACACCATCGTCATGGTCGGCGAAGGCCGACCATCCACGCCTTCCTCTCGGGCCAAAGGTGTGGATGCTCGCGCCAAGCGCGAGCATGACGAGACAGTCGGCACATACCGTCCGCACGAAACCGCCTTAGGCTAACGCAACCGCTCCTCCGGTCCGATCAGATGCAGCGGGGTCTCGCCGCGCAACGCGCGGCGGCAGTTGGCCAGCGCCGCGCGCAGGCCGGCATCTCTCGCGCCGCTCTGGGCTGAGTTGTGGGGAGAACCGATAACATTCGGCAGTTCCAGGAACGGATGGTCCATCCGGAACGCGCCGTGGCGGACCGGCTCGACCCACCACGCGTCGATGCAGGCGGTGAATCGTGGATGCGTCCGCAGGTGTTCGTAGAGCGCTGCCTCCTGCACGATCTCGCCGCGTGCGAGATTCACCAGGATCGCATCCTCCTTCATGCGGGCGAGCTCGGCGGCACCGATCCGTCCTTGCGTCGCGCTGGTCAGCGGCGTGCAGATGACCAGGATGTCGGATGCCTCCAGCAACTCATCGAGCCGTTCGGGCGTGCCGATCCAGTCGACCGGCTCATCGGTCGCGCCGCGCCGGTTGATGGCGTGGACCCGCATGCCGATCCCGCGTGCCAGTCGCGCCGTCGCCGCGCCGATGCCGCCGAACCCGAAGATGCCGCACACGCCGCCCGCGAGCATCCGGTTGCGCTCGAACTGGTTGAACGCGCCGCGCCCAAGATTGGCGTGCTCGACGAGCAGGCGCTTGGAGGCGGCGAGCGTCATCGCCAGCGCATGCTCGGCCATCGGCTCGGCGTAGGCGCCGCCATTGCTCGCGACCGGCACGCCTTCCGGGAGCGCCGATAGTGGGACGAAGTCGACGCCGGCGGTCATGAACTGCACGAGACGTGCGTTGCCGAGCAACGCCGCCTCGCCCTCGCGCAGGTCCGATTCCGTGTTGCGCGCCAGCAGGACGGTCGCCTCCCGGAGCGCGACCGCTCTCGCCGGCGGCTCGAGGTCTGGCAGGTATGCGATGCGTGCATCCCTTGCTTCGTCCTTCACAAAATCGCGCATCGCGGGGTTCAGGTCGAAGCCGATCACCAGCAGCTTTTGGGTCATCGTCGATCCGGCTCAAGGGGTTTGCACGTGGACGCCACCAGCCTAGTGTCCGGCCGTTGAAATCCGAAGGTGCGCCGATGGACGACCACGCCGCTGTGACCGACACCCTGCTCGACCTCGACCGTCGCCACCTGGTGCATCCGCTGCATCATGCGAGCACGTACGCCGATGCGCGCATGTTCGTCGAGGGGCGCGGCGAGATGGTGCGCACCTCGGACGGCAACGAATACATCGATGGCCTGTCGATGCTGTGGAACGTCAATATCGGCCACGGCCGCAAGGAGCTCGCGCAGGCGGCGGCGCGGCAGATGGAGAAGCTCGCCTACGCATCCGCCTATGCCGGCTTTTCCAACGAGCCGGCGATCCGCCTCGCCGAGGCGCTCGTGGCGCGCGCCTACCCGAGCTCGGCCGCCGTTTATTTCACCACCGGCGGCGCGGAATCAAACGAAAGCGCCTTCAAGACCGCGCGCTATTACTGGAAGCGGATGGGCAAGCCAGGCAAGGTGAAGATCATCTCCCGCCAGTACCGGCTATCACGGCGTCACGATGGCGGCGATGAGCGCGACCAGCCTGCCGGGCTACCAGCAGATGTTCGGCCCGCTGACGCCGGAGTTCGTGCAGGTCGCGCCGCCCTATCCGTATCGCTGGCAGGGGAACGGCGATCCGGGCGTGGGCGCGGCCGAGGCGGTCGAGCAGGCGATCGAGGCGAACGGCGCCGATACGGTGGCGGCCGTCATCGCCGAGCCGGTGATGGGTGCGGGGGGCGTCATCATCCCGCCCGACACGTATTTCCCCAGGCTGCGTGAAGTGTGCGACCGCCACCAGGTGCTGCTGATCGCCGACGAGGTGATCACCGGCTTCGGTCGCACCGGGCGCTGGTTCGCGCTCGGACGTTGGAACGTGGAGCCGGATATCGTCAGCTTCGCCAAGGGCGTCACCAGCGGCTACCTGCCGTTGGGCGGTATCATCTTGTCTAAGCGCGTGCACCAGACGCTGGAAGACGCGCCGTCGGCGGAACGCTACATGCACGCGGCGACCTATTCGGGGCATCCGACCTGCTGCGCTGTCGGCCTTGCCAATATCGAGGTGATCGAGCGCGACGGGCTCGTGGAGCACGCCGCGACGATGGGCGAGCGGCTGCTTGGCGGGCTCGAGACGCTGCGCGGCCTGCCGTCCGTTGGGGATGTCCGAGGCCTTGGCATGATGGCCGGAATCGAACTTGTCATGGACAAGGGGACGCGCGAGCCGGCGATCGGCCTGGGGAACAAGGTGGTCGCCGAGGCAATGAAACGCGGCCTGATCATCCGCGTGCGCGGCGGCACGCTGGGTTACAATGGCGGGCCACCGAGTGGCGATTCCCTCTGCTTCGCACCACCTCTGATGACGCCGGCGGCCAGCATCGATCGGATCGTGGAGATCACAGGCGAATCGATCGCCGCCGCGGCGTAGGAGGACAGACGATGAAGGCAACGCTCAACAATCACGTCATCGCCGACAGCGATGACGTCGTCGAATGCGGCGGCTACCAGTACTTTCCGACCGCGTCGGTGCGCATGGATTGGCTTCGGAAGGCCGACAAGACCGAGTCCGATCGCGCCTGTCCGCACGGCGTGCAATTCTACGATGTGGTGATCGGCGGCGAGCGCCATCCGCGCGCCGCGTGGTCCTATGAGGCGCCGCGCCCGCAGATGCGGCAGGTCGCCGATCGCTTCGGGTTCTGGGAGGACGTGCGGGTCGGCTGACCTACGGCTTCCCCAGCAGCACGTCGCGCAATTCGACCGCGTCGTTGTGCTCTTCGTCGCGCGCTGAGTAGACCAGCGTGAGCGGTCCCTTGCGTGCGATTGCGCGGAGCTCCTCTACCAGCGCCTCGTTCTCCCGAAGCTCCGCCACATAGCGGCGGCGGAACTCGCCCCATTTCGCGGGGTCGTGGCTGAACCATTTGCGCAGCGCCGCGCTGGGCGCGATCTCCTTCATCCACTGATCGAGCGCCGCGTGCTCCTTGGAAACTCCGCGGGGCCACAGGCGATCGACCAGGACGCGGGTGCCGTCGTCCGGTGCGGCCGGATCGTAGGCCCGCTTCAGGCGGATATTGCCCAGTGGAATGGCCCGTCCCGTCATTTTGACATCGCCACCTCGAGCGCACGCTCCGTCCGCAGCCCTTCGAGGTCGCGGCCAACGATCGCCTGGGCTATCGTCCGCCCGCCGAGCTTGTAGCTGACCGCGCAATCCTGCGCCTCGAGCGAGCCGTCAATCGCGATCGAGTCCCACTTCTCGGCGTGCCCGACATAGGCCAACCCGAAATCGTACTGCACCGTCCAGAAGAACGCGACCTGATCGAATGGCTCACGCCGCCCCAGCATGTTGAGTGCGGCGACCTGGCCCTGCCGTTCGGCGACAACCCAGTGCTCCACCCGGATCGGTTGACCCGTGAGGCGGTCGGGCCAGCGGGCGATGTCGCCCGCTGCATAGATGCCGGGGACGCTGGTTTCCAGGTATTCGTTGACCTTGACCCCCCGATCGGTGGCGATGCCGGCCTGCTCGGCAAGCGACAACGCCGGCCGCACGCCGACGCCGATGACGACGAGATCGGCGGGAAGCTTCGTGCCATCCTTGAGCGTGACGCCGTCCGCCGCGATGGACGTCGCGGTCATCCCGAGCCGGAACACGACGCCATGCTGCTCGTGCAGCCTCTTGAAGTGCTGTCCCACCTCCGGTCCCAGGACACGCTCGAACGGACACGCTTCTGGAGCCACGATCGTCACGTCCAGCTTGCGGGTTCGCAACGACGCGGCGACCTCCATTCCGATGAAGCTCGCGCCAAGCACGACGGCCCGCTTCGATGATTCGACCTTCGCGATCAGCGCGCGGCAGTCGGCGACGGTGCGCAGGTAATGGACAAGCGGCAGATCGGCGCCGGGAATGTCGAGACGGACCGGCTCGGCGCCGGTCGCCAGCAGCAGCGCGTCGTAGGCGCAGGACCCGCCGCCCGCGAGATGGACCTGCTTTGCCGCCGTGTCGATCTGGGAGACCCGCATGTTGAGCCGCAAATCGATCCGGTGCTCGCGGTAGAAGTCGAGGGAGCGGAGCGGGACATACTCCTCGGGCGCGGTGCCGGCGAGATAGTCCTTCGACAGATTCGGCCGGTCGCACGGAACGTCCGCGTCCGCGCTCAGCATCGTTAGGCTGCCGTCGAAGCCTTGCCGGCGCAGCATCTCGGCCGCCGCGTTTCCGGCCGCCCCGCCACCCACGATTACGACGGCGCGCGGCGCTGATGCGGGCGTGGGGCGAGCGGGGAGCAACACCTTCTCCCGAACGAACGCCTTGCCGTCGCGCTGCTCGACGTGCCAGCAGTCGACGTTATTGAGCGCCGGCGCGCGCAGCATCTCGCCGGTACGCAGGCTGAAACACGCATGGTGCCACGGGCAGCGGACGGTGTCGCCCACCATCAGTCCCTGATCCAGCGGTCCGCTGTAATGGGTGCAGACAGCGCCGATCGCGAACACCTCCGCGCCCCTGCGGGCGAGCAGCACCGGCTCGCCCTGCGCATGGCCGAGCAGCATGGCGCCATCGGCGAGCGTATCGAGGGCGACGCCCTGAGTGAGATCAGGGCCTTTCAGTTCCGGCTTCTCGTCCGTCATTGGCGTGCCCTCCGTCGTGGCAGGAACGCTCTGATCCTACGGCCGTTCGCCTCCGCCTCAGCACTCGATCACGCCGACGTGGCCGGGCGCCTGATCCTCGAGCACTGGAGCGGTGAGGTCGACCCCATCGGGAATGAGAACCGAGCCTTCCATGAAGCCGTAGAGGCGCTCGACCGCGTCGTCATCGGACGAAGGGCTGTCACGCTTGGTGGCGAGAAGGCGGTTGAGCTTTCGCTTGCTCAGGCGGTTCAATCGCGACATGGTCATGCCCCCGAGACCAGTCTTCACTTCCAGATTGTCATTCCCGCGCAAGCGGGAACCCAGGCGAATCAGAGGGATCTCTCGTTTGCGAGCCTGGGTGCCCGCTTTCGCGGGCATGACGGATCGAGTCAATGGAGGAGCCGGCTGGTGTCACGGCTTCGCCGCGAACGCCGCCTCCATCTCCCGCCTGAACCGGTAGGCGGCGTCCGTCTCATCCATCGTGACATCCGCCCAGGTCACGCTATGCCCGGCGGGAACGTCGCGCACCAGGCGGACCCGATTGGCGAGGCCGATAGATAGGCCGCCGATCGCGAGGCTGTCGCGGGCGGGGTGCAGCCTGCCCCAGACGCAGCCGCCGCCCTCGCCGTCCAGCAGCTCGCCCTCGCGCAGGTCGCGCTTGGCGGTCGCGACGACGTCGGCGCGGAAACCGTCCGGGGCGCCGGTGGGCTCGCCCCGCAAAGCGGCGGAGAGGATGGAGACGTTCAGCTCCAGCCCGATCAGGTGGAATGGGCGATAGAGCGCGGTGACGCGGCCTGAGGCGTCGGTCGCGACGCCGTATTCGGCGAAGCAGCGCGCGGCGTAGTCGCCAGGCGCGGCGAACACGACGTACACGCCCCAGCGCAGGTCGTTCTCGACCGCGCCGCCATCGCGGCGCAGCGACGACGACCACCTCGACCTGCCCGCCGCCGCTGCCCGCGCGCAGCACCTCGGCCAATTCGTGCGTGCCGGCGGGCGGGAAGCGCAGCCCGTCCTTGGGCGGCGCGAGGCCGGTCGCGTTGGCGACCGCCGCCATCTCGATCCCCGACTTCGTGCCGTCGAGGAAGGAGTTGAACATCTGCGGGTTCATCCCGCCAAGGCGCGCCTGCTCCTCCGTCAGCCCGTAATAGCCCCAGACCGTCGCCGGGGTGGAGGCATGGTATTCTGGCAGATACTTCGTCCCCTTGCCGGCGCACAGTACCCGGGAAGCCGCAGGCGCGCGCCCAATCGACCAGCTCGCAGATCAGTGCCGGCTGGTCGCCATAGGCGAGGGAATAGACCACGCCCGCGCGCGCCGCTTGGCGCGCCAGCAGAGGACCGGCGAGCACGTCGGCCTCCACGTTCACCATCACGATGTGCTTGCCCTGGGCGATCGCGTGCCGCGCGTGGGCGATGCCGGCCGGGGCATGGCCGGTCGCCTCCACGACGACCTCCACGTCGCTCGCGGCGATGGCGGACGGCGTGTCGTCGGTGAAGCGCGTAGCGGAGAGGCGTGCCTCGTCCCAGCCGACGCGCCGGCACGCCTCGCGCGCCCGGTCCGGCGCAAGGTCGGCGATGGCCGCGACTTCCAGCCCGGGCGTGGTCGGGACCTGGGAGAGGAACATCGAGCCGAACTTGCCGGCGCCGATCAGGCAAACCCGAACCGGGCGCCCTTTCTCTACGCGGCGTTGCAGCAGCCGATAAAGATTCATCGCCAGCCCCTTTCGCCGCCCGGTCTTTCGTGGCCCACTGGTTAGCCGCAAACACCCCATCGCCGAAAGAGGAGACGCCCATGGAGGTCGAATGGCGCAAGCTGCGCGCCGATGAACTGCGGGAAGCGGCGAAGCAGGACACGCTCGTCATCCTTCCGGTGGCTTCTATCGAGCAGCACGGCCCGCATCTGCCGGTCGAGACCGACACCATGATCGGCGAAGCGGTCGCCGTCCGCACCGCGCGCGCGATGGAGCGCGCGCGGGCAGCGCGCGCTGGTGCTGCCGGTGCTGTGGACCGGGCTGTCGGAGCACCACATGCCGTTCGGCGGCACCATCACGCTCGGGCTGCCCGCCTTCTGCGCTATCGTCGAGGATGTGTGCCGCTCCCTGGTGCGCCACGGGTTCCGGCGCATCGCGGTCTCCAACTCGCATGGCGGCAACATCAACGCGCTACGCGTGCTGGTGGACGATTTGACGGTGAAGCTCGGTGTGCCGATCCAGTTCTTCACCTATGCCGAGACGGTGGCGCCCGTCGTCGCCAAGCTGCTCACGACACAAGGCGGCATCCGCCACGCCTGCGAAGGCGAGACGGCGATGATGCTGGCGCTGCGGCCCGATCTGGTGGCGAAGGACCGCATTCCGCCGCGGCCGAACACAAAGCCGGAGACAAGCTCCGGCGTCTATCGCTGGCGCAGCTTTGCCGTGCGCACCGAGACGGGCGTCATCGGCAACCCCGACGCGGCGAGCGCCGAACAGGGCGAGAAGCTGCTCGACGCGATCGCCGAGGCGCTCGCGGTAAAGCTTACCGAGCCCGAGCTATGGTCGACGACGTTCCTGCCCGAGGCGCGGGCATGAGCGTCCACTTCGAGGTGAACGGGCGGACAGTGTCCGTCGATCTCGACCCCACGACGCCGCTGCTGGACGCGCTGCGCAACGCGCTCGATCTCAGGGGGACGCGGTACGGCTGCGGACTGGAGCAGTGCGGAAGCTGCATGGTGCTGCTGGACGGCGCGCCCGTCTATTCCTGCACGCGGGAAATCGGCACGATCGAGGGGCGCCGCGTCACCACGATCGAAGGGCTGACGGGACATCGGCTGCATCAGGCGTTCCTGGCCGAGCAGGCCGGCCAGTGCGGCTACTGCCTGTCGGGCATCATCGTCAGCGCCGCCGCCCTGCTGGACCGCGAACCGCATCCGTCGCACGCTGACATCGTGGCCGCGCTCGACCCGCATCTGTGCCGCTGCGGAGCGCACACGCGGATCATTCGGGCGGTGGAGAGGGCGGCGACGGCACCCCTCCCCGACCCCTCCCGCAAGGGGGGGGAAGTCGTGTGGCACCACCCCCTCCCCTTGCGGGAGGGGGCCGGGGGAGGGGGCGCGCATGAGCGATCCCGCCTCCCCTCGGTCGTCAACAACCCGCGCCCCGATCGCTGGCTGCGCTTCGATCCGGACCGGACGGTGCATCTTTCAGTGGGGAAGGTGGAGATCGGGCAGGGCGTGCTGACCGCGCTCGTGCAGATCGCCGCCGAGGAGCTGGACGTGCCGACCGCGTCGATCCGCATCCTGTCGGGTGACACGGATCGCGCACCTGACGAGGGATCGACCAGTTCCAGCCTGTCGATCGAGGTGTCCGGCGCCTCTGTCCGGCTGATGTCGGCCGAGGTGCGGGCGCGCTTCCTCGACCGGCTGGCGCAGCGGCTAAACTGTGCCCCTTCCGAACTCTCGATCGAGGCGGGCGCGTTCCTGCATGCCGGCGCGCCCACTGGGCAGGATTATTGGAGCTTCGCGCCCGAGGTCGACCTGGCGCAGCCGGCCACCGGGCGCGCGGCAGCGAAGCCGCCCTCGGCGTATCGCGTGGTCGGCGGCGCGCTGCCCCGGCTCGACCTGCCGGCGAAGATTTCCGGTGCCGCCTTCGTGCACGACCTCGCCCCACCCGGCATGCTGCACGCGCGCGTGCTGCGCCAGCCGAGCCGAGGGGCGCGGCTCGCGGCGCTGGACGAGGACGCGGTCCGGGGCGCCGCGCGTGGCGATATCCACATCCTGCGCGACGGCAATTTCATCGCCTTCGTGGGTGAGGACGAGACGGCGGTGCATCGTGCCGCCATCGCCGCCTCGGCGCATGCGCGCTGGGAGAACGTAGCCGTGATCGCGCCGAGCGCGGAGGAGGCGCGCGCGTTCGTTGGGCAGCCCAGCATCGATCGCGCGCTCGGTGCCCCGGAGGCGCCGGTTTCCGGCCCGATCGTCGAGGCGACCTATTCGCGTCCCTATATCGCGCACGCCGCGCTGGGTCCGTCGTGCGCGCTGGCAGAGGATCGCGGTGGGCACCTGACCGTCTGGACCCATTCGCAGGCCGTCTACCCACTGCGCAATGCGCTCGCGACCGTCCTCGGACGCAACGCCGAGGCGATCTCGGTGCGCCACGCGCAGGGCGCCGGATGCTATGGCCATAACGGCGCCGACGACGCCGCGCTGGATGCCGCCATCATCGCCCAGCTCGTGCCCGAGCGGCCGATCCGCCTGCAGTGGCGGCGCGAGGAGGAGTTCGGCTTCGAGCCGAACGGCACCGCGCAGGTGGTCACGATCCGCGCCGCGCTCGATGCGCGCGGGCGGCCGGCGGACTGGACGGCGGAGATCTGGGCCGGCTCGCATGTCCAGCGCCCGGCCTCGGGCGGCAACATGCTGGGCCACGAGGCGCTTCCCACCCCTCCGCCCGATCCGCGCCCGTTCGAGCCGCCGGAGGCAGCGGGGGGCGGGGGCATCCGCAACGCTGTGCCGCTCTACGACATTTCGGCGAGCCGCATCGTGCATCACCTCGCGATGCGCACGCCGATCCGCACGTCCTCCCTGCGCAGCCTCGGCGCGATGGCCAATGTGTTCGCGATGGAGTGCTTTATCGACGAGCTCGCCGAGCGGGCGGGCGAGGACCCGCTGGCTTACCGGCTGTCGATCCTGTCGCACCCGCGCCTGCGCGCTGTGCTCGAGCGGGCCGCCGAGATGGCGGGCTGGTCGAGGCGCGGACCGGCCGGAAGCGGCGCCGGGCTCGGACTCGGGGTCGCGCAGTACAAGAACCGCTCGGGCTACGCGGCGGTCGTCGCGGAGGTAGAGGTCGAGCGCGACGTACGCCTCCGCCGTGTCTGGTGCGCCGCCGATGGCGGGCTGATCATCAGCCCTGATGGGACCCGCAATCAGGTCGAAGGCGGCATCGTCCAGGCCGCGAGCTTCACGCTGAAGGAGCAGGTCCGCATCGGCGCCGACGGCGTGACGTCGCGCGACTGGGACACCTACCCGATCATGCGCTTCTCCGAGGTGCCGGAGATCGAGGTCGCGCTGATCGGCCGGCCGGACGAGCCCTCGCTCGGGATGGGGGAGTGCATGATGGGCCCCACAGCCGCGGCGATCGGCAACGCGGTCGCGCACGCGCTGGGCACGCGCATCCGCGACATGCCGCTCACCCGCGAGCGGATCGCGTCGGTGCTGGCGGCCGATGAGTAATGCCGCATCGCAGGCGATATTTGCAACGACAGGAATTTTACTTGAGGCGCAATTGCCGAATGGCTATCGTGCGAACCGTGGCGGGTCTCCAATTCGGAACTCGGTCTGTAGTGAAATCGGTACCGTTCACTACAGCCACGCTAAAGTAAGCAACCCGACAGGTGATCTGAGACTGGCGGGCTGGCAATGGTGCCCTCAATCGCATGACCGGCGTGATGGTCACGGGCCGGTAAGAGAAAGGCCATGTCTGCAACGGCCGGCTTCGCTGTCGTCGGGTGCGTGCGGCAGGATCTCATCAATTCGGCGCTGCGCGTAGCTCAGGCGAATTTCCTTCCCCCCTTTACTGCTTCCCTGCCCAATGTCGTGACGGTGGGGGGGCAACTCGGTCTCGATCAGCGGCACGCTCATGCTGACCGCGCCCCAGGTCACGCTTCGGACGCGCGGGGACAATCTGGTCTCCACGACTGTCGGTTTCGCTGGACAGCTCTTGCTTTCCACCGGCGGTCAACCCGCGCTGACGGAAGTGCTGCTGTCAGCCACCGTGCTGACGGGGCTGGTGACGCAGGTCTCCACCATCGGCAACACGCAGCAGGTCACCGTTGGACTCAATCTCGCGGTCGCTTCCGTCACCGCGGTGGATGTCACGGTCCTCGCCGGACCGCCGCTTGCCAATGTGTTCACCGCCGCGCTGACTGCCGCCCCGGTGCTGGGAGCATTGACATCCGCGTTGCAGTCCGTGCCTGCCAATCTTGTGCAGGTCACGCCGCAGGGCATCAATTTGCCGTTCCAGGTGGTGCAGACGTACCAGCCGCCGAAGGGCTCCTTGTTCTTCCCCGACACGCTGTTCCAGCTACAGTTTGCCGTCAGCCGTATTGTCGCGCGGCCCCTTGACGCGAGTTCTGGCGCAACTGGCGTCCTCGCGGTGGCGATCGACATGAGCGCGCCGGTGGCCACCAGTGGCGATGCGGGTTCGCTGACCGACATCACCGGTACGGTGCCGACCGGCCCCAACATCGAATACGGGAACAACGGCGCAACCCAGTTCGCCCCGGGCGGCGGCGCGGCACAGGCCACGTGCGGCGTGGCGCTTTATATCGACAACGGCTGGGTGACGTCCGTCATCAATACCGTGCTGGCGCCGCAACTGGCCGGCAAGTTCCTGCCGCAGCTCGCCGCGAACAATGTTTCGTTCAGCAACACGCCGGACTGCATGCAGGTGACGTTCGGCAACGTCACGGCGGCGCTGAACGACCCGCTTAGCCCGCCGATCCCGACCAATGTGCCCATGCCCGGCATGGCGCTCCAATTGAAGCTGACTCGCTGGATTTCCGTCAGCGCCGACATTCTTGGCCACTATCACGGCAATTCGGGCCCGGGTACCGCGGATGTCACATTCAACGCGCAGATCATCCTCTTGCTGGTGCAGAACGCGCAAGCGCAGCAACCCGATCCAAAACCACCGCTGCTGACCAACGACTTCTACGCCGCCTACGCGATCGGTACCGATCTGTCGCTTCCCTGGTGGGTTGAGGTGGCGGCCATACTGGCCGGTGGGCCAGCCTACATCGTCGGCTCGGCCATCGCCGGGCTCTTCGGCGTCGACATCTTCTATCCGACGATCGTCGCGAACGTGAACAATCAGGCTGGCCAGGGATTGCAGGGCGCGCTGGGCGGACTGTTCCAGCAGCAGAATACCCAATTGATGGCGCAACTGCCGGGCACGACAGTGCCCGACTGGTATCTGACCGTCGCCGGCCTCGGCATCCTAAGCGACATCTGCTACACATGCGTCGATCTGATGCCGCTGCCGGCGGGCCGTGGCTCGTCCACCGGCAGCTTCCCCTACGTGATGCTGACCGATCAGCCGGTGAGCAACCCGAACAGCGTGCCGAACGATGTCGGCTATCCCTTTCCGGTCCGCTTCGACGGTTCGTTCAACTGGCCGGGAATCGCCTATAACCAGCAGGGCCAGGGCGTGCTGGGCGGTTCGTTGCAGTGGGACGTGCATGACATCAACCCGGTGGGCGCGGTGCTGAAGGTTCCCCCTGGTATGTTCAGCCCGAACGACCCGACGATGTTTGTAAGCTGGACGGTCACGCGCACCGACACCAACGCGCAGGTCCTCACGCAGACATTGTCGCTGGGCCAGCCGGGGGCGCTGGCGGTTTCGATCGACCACGCCTCCGCCGGATTGCAGGCCGCCGACGGGTATCAGATCACCTGCACCATGTCCCAGATCCTTGCGGACGGCAGCACGCAGGGCATCTTCAACAGCGGCAAGATCTTTGTGCAGATCGAGGACGTTTTCGACCGGCATCACCCCTATGCCACTTGGCCGGGTACCAGAAGCAGATCTATCCCGGGCAACCGTTCTGGAATGCCATTCCGGCGAAGCAGCACGTCCCCGGGCGGCGTTGGGTCAAGACGGTCCGCGCCTCTCGCATCCATAGAACGGATTTCTGGAAAGGCGGGCGCCGATGCCTGGTGGCGGATACGTCAGGGCTGATGGGTAATCCGCCGCACGGCAAACCGTTGTATGATCCGGCACAGGCCCCGCGTACCGACTTCAACTATCTGGATACTCTGCCGATCTCCCTTGCCGACGTTGCGAAGGATCGCGATCTGATACGGGGCGTGCTGTGCGACTACTGCTTTTTTGGTGGCCCAACAAAAGCCACGCTGCGAGCGGATTTTCCCTAGCGCTTAGCGTTCCGCTTAGCGTTCCGCTTAGCGTTCCGCTTAGCGTTCAGTACCACTTCGGCAACCCCAGCACCCGCTCGGCGAGGTAGCTCAGGATCAGCTGCGGGCTGACCGGGGCGATGCGGGTGACCATGCACCTCGCGCAGGTAGCGCTCCACGTGGTACTCCTGCGCGTAGCCCATGCCGCCATGCGTCATGACCGCCTGCTCGCAGGCGCTGTAGCCGGCTTCGGCGGCGAGGTATTTGGCGGCGTTCGCCTCAGCGCCGCACTCGCGCCCATTGTCGTAGAGCCAGGCGGCCTTCAGCATCATCAGATTCGCCGCCTCCAGCTCCGCCCAATTGCGCGCGAGCGGGTGCTGGATCGCCTGGTTCTGGCCGATCGGGCGGCCGAAGACGACGCGCTCGCGGGCGTATTTCGCTGCTCGGTCCAGCGCGAGGCGGCCGATGCCGACCGCCTCGGCGGCGATCAGCACGCGCTCGGGGTTGAGTCCGTGCAGGATGGCGCGGAATCCCTCGCCCTCCTCGCCGATGCGGTCCTCCTCCGGGACCTCCATCCCCTCGAAGAACACCATGTTCGAAATCGACCGCGTGCCGGCCCATCTTGTGGATCAGCCGCACCTCCGCGCGCGACTTGTCGAGGTCGGTGTAGAACAGCGTCAGCCCGTGGGTCTTCCGCTTTACCGCATCGAGTGGGGTCGTGCGCGCGAGCAGCAGTATCTTGTTGGCCTCCTGCGCCGTCGAGGTCCAGATCTTCTGTCCGTTCACGACATAGCGATCACCGCGCCGCTCCGCCCGCGTGCTGATCGCCGTCGTGTTGAGCCCGGCATTCGGCTCGGTCACGCCGAAGCACGCCTTCTCGCTGCCCGGCGATCAGCGGCGGCAGCATCCGCGCCTTCTGTTCGGCGGTGCCCCACACCACCACGGGTTGAGGCCGAAGATGTTGATGTGGATCGCCGAGGCGCCCGACATCGCCGCGCCCGACTCCGCCACCGCCTGCATCATCAGCGCGGCCTCGGTGACGCCGAGCCCGCCGCCGCCGTACTCCTCCGGCATGGCGATGCCGAGCCAGCCCGCCTCGGCCATGGCGGCGTAGAAATCCTCCGGAAACACGGCATCGCGGTCGCGCTCCAGCCAGTAGGAGTCGGGGAAGCGCGCGCAGAGGCGCAGCACCTCCTCGCGGATTTGCTGCTGTTCGGCGGAGGGGGCGAAGTCCATGCGGATTTGTAGCGCGGGAAGGGGGGTGGTCAAAGCTATCACCGCCTCCGTCCTCCGGGCTGTTCACACATGGTTTGCCGTACGTCCTGCACTCTTCTCCCTCTCCGCCTGGGCGGAGAGGGTCGGGGTGAGGTGGGGTGCGCCATGAAGACCGTAGGGACGAGAACTGTCCTGGCGCGAAAGCTGCGTCGCGAAGCGTCGTCCGGCTCTGGAACAACGAGGTGGTCGAGAATATCGACGGGGTCTTGCGGCTCGTATTGCCTGTTCCCCACCTCACCCCGACCCTCTCCGCCCAGGCGGAGAGGGAGCAGTGCGGGACGTAGCGGGGATTGCGGGCCTGTTACACCCGCGTCCGCCGAGCCAGACCGAGGCCGAGGAGGCCGGCGCCCAGCAGCATCAGGCTCGCGGGCTCGGGTGCGGGCGTGACGCCGCCGATTTGCACCGTGAATGTGTCCGCGGTTGGCCCCGATCCCCATGTGTAAACGTAGGTTCCCGGCGTTAGGCCGAGACTGGCGAACGATTGGCCGCTGTACATAGACGTGTCGCTAAGCGGAGCGCCAGAGACGTATCCGAAAGGGACGTAGAGAGCTTTGTCGGGAGCACTTCCTATCAAGCCGACCATGTCGCCACTACCGCTGTCAGCGCCAAATTGGCCCGCAGGTCCAGGGCCAAAACTGCTTGGCCCAGTCACAAACTGGTATGCTGACAACGCCTGTAGTGATGTAGGCCCCGTAAACTCTTCCGCCGTTGGGGAAAAGACCAAAGCCGCGGAAAAGGTGGTTGCGCCAAAAGAAAGTCCTGCGAGATTTATACTTCCGCTTCCGTTTGCGATTACGTCGGCCCCCACCTCGGTAAAGGTCACGATGTAGGCGGCATTTGCAGCAGGCGCACTACCTAGGCCTAGGACCCCCCCCCCCGCGAGGGCGGCGGCGAGTATGATTTTCCTGCACACCATGAGTAGAGTTCCTTGTGATCGGAGTACACAACAAAAACCTTGCGGTAGTTTACGACCAGCAGCAAATCACATTGTAGAGAAGTAATTTTGGTGCAAGGTAACAGGCTTGCCTGGCGGGGGCCGGCGCCTCATCTTCCGGCCAGTCCCTTCGGGATGCCAGCCGATGTATACGCAGGGCCTCAATGCCGCCGACCGCGCCGCCCCGGCAGAGGCGGGCGAGCTGCTCGACCGCTTCCAGTCCCGTGTCGATGCGGAGGAGCGGATCGAGCCGAACGATTGGATGCCGGAGGCGTACCGGCGGACGCTGGTGCGCCAGATTTCCCAGCACGCCCATTCGGAGATCGTCGGCCAGTTGCCGGAGGGGAACTGGATCACCCGAGCGCCGTCGCTGCGCCGCAAGGCGGCGCTGCTCGCCAAGGTGCAGGACGAGTGCGGGCACGGGCTCTATCTCTACGCCGCCGCCGAAACGCTGGGCGTCGCGCGCGAGGAGCTGGTCGATCAGCTGCTGACAGGACGGGCGAAATACAGCTCCATCTTCAACTACCCGACGCTCACCTGGGCCGATATCGGCGCGATCGGCTGGCTGGTCGATGGGGCGGCGATCATGAACCAGATCCCGCTCTGCCGCTGCTCCTACGGGCCGTACGCGCGGGCGATGATCCGCATCTGCCGGGAGGAGAGCTTTCATCAGCGTCAGGGCTACGAGATCATGCTGACGCTCGCGCGCGGCACCGAGGAGCAGAAGGCGATGGCGCAGGATGCGCTCGATCGTTGGTGGTGGCCGTGCCTCATGATGTTCGGGCCGCCCGATACCGAGAGCCAGCATTCGGACACGTCGATGCGCTGGAAGATCAAGCGTTTCACCAATGATTCGCTGCGCCAGAAATTCGTCGACGCGACGGTGCCGCAGGGGCACTTCCTCGGCCTTACCTTCCCCGACCCCGAGCTGCGCTTCGATGAGGAAGCCGGGCACTGGCGGTTCGGCGCGATCGACTGGGAGGAGTTCCGCCGCGTCGTCGCGGGCGGCGGCATCTGCAACCGCGAGCGCCTGGAGGCGCGCCAGCGCGCCCATGACAACGGCGAATGGGTGCGCGAGGCCGCACGCGCTTACGCCGACAAGCAGCAGGCCAAGGCGGCATGACCGAGGCGCTGATGCCGCTCTGGGAGGTGTTCCTGCGCGCGCGCAACGGGCTCGCGCATCGTCATGTCGGCTCGATCCACGCGGCGGATGCCGAGATGGCGCTGCAGGCGGCGCGCGACACGTTCACCCGGCGCGGCGAGGGGCTGTCGATCTGGGTCGTTCCGTCCGCCGCCATCACCGCGAGCGATCCGGCCGACAAGGGAATGCTGTTCGAGCCGGCGGAGAGCAAGGTCTACCGCCACCCCAGCTTCTACAAGGTGCCCGAGGAAGTCGGGCACATGTGAGAAAGCGGGCCGCTCGCCTTCTTCCACGCGTCCATCCCGCCCTCGATATGGCAGGTGTTCGCAAGCCCCGCGTCCTGCGCCGCCTGCACCGCCATCGCCGAGCGTTCGCCGAACGCGCAGTAGAACACCAGGCGCTTTTCCGCCGCGAGCTCGTGCAGGATGCCGCCCGGCTGGATGTTCTCCTGCAGCTCAGGGTAGGGCGCGTGCAACGCGCCGGGGATGATGCCGTGCTTCGCACGCTCGGCCCGCTCGCGCAGGTCGATCAGCGCAATGTCGCGCCGGCCCAGCAGGTCCTTGGCCTGCTCCGCCGAGACGGCCCAGCCGCGGCGCGCGATCTCCGCCTGCGCCAGGCCCTGGCGCATGTTCGCCGGCACCGCGACGTCCATCATCTTCGGGTTGGAGAGGTTCAGCCCGTTCATCAGGTCTACGTATTCGTCGACCGATCTCACTTGTAAACGTGGGTTGTACGCCTTCTCCTCGCCGATCGTGCTGACCGTGTCGCCTTTGTAGTCGTGCGCCGGAAACACCATGGTCTCGTCGGGCAGGCGCAGCAGGCGGTTGAAGATCGACTTGTACTGGGCGCGCGGATCGCCGTTCTGGAAATCGGTCCGCCCGGTGCCGCGGATCAGCAGCGTATCGCCGGTAAAGACGCGGTCGGCCATCAGGAAGCTGTAGGAGTCGTCCGTGTGGCCGGGCGTGTAGATGACATCGAGGCCGATGCCCTCGATCCGCAGCGCATCGCCGTCGCCCACCCGCATGGAGACGACGTCGACACTGCTGCGCTCCCCCATCACGGTGATGCAGCGGGTCCGGTCCCGCAAGGCGCCGAGGCCGGTGATGTGGTCGGCGTGCAGATGGGTGTCGACGGCCTTGACCGAGCTTGAGGTCGAGCTCGCGGATCAGTTGCAGGTAGCGATCGACCTTCTCCAGCACCGGGTCAATGACCAGCGCCTCGCCACCGCGACGGCTGGCGAGCAGGTAGGTGTAGGTGCCCGAATTGGCATCGAACAACTGGCGAAAGATCACAACCGCCTCCCGGCGCGGCAGAGCGCAGCAAATCCTACCCTGGAACGCCCATCCCGTGCCACGGATTTGCGGCTTTGGCGCCCGCCGCGGGACGCGCTATGTACTGCGCGAGGAGGACATTCCCATGTCGCTGCGACTCAATGCCACCGCACCCGACTTCACCGCCGACACCACCGAGGGGCCGATCCGGTTCCACGACTGGATCGGCGATCACTGGGCCATCCTGTTCTCGCATCCCAAGGACTTCACCCCAGTCTGCACCACCGAGCTCGGCTATATGGCGCGGCTGAAGCCCGACTTCGACCGCCGCAACACCAAGATCATCGGCCTGAGCGTCGATCCGGTGACCAACCACTCGAACTGGGCCAAGGACATCGAGGAGACGCAGGGTTACAAGGTCAACTATCCGATGATCGGCGACCCTGAGCTGAAGGTCGCCAAGCTCTACGACATGCTGCCCGAGGATGCGGGCGCATCTGCCGACGGGCGGACACCGGCCGACAACGCCACGGTGCGCTGCGTCTTCATCATCGGGCCGGACAAGAAGATCAAGGCGATCCTGACCTATCCGATGGGCAGCGGGCGCAACTTCGACGAGGTGCTGCGCCTGCTGGATTCGCTCCAGCTCTCGACCAAGCATGGGATCTCCACGCCGGTGAACTGGAAGCCGGGCGAGGACGTCGTTGTGCCGGCGGCGATGCCCGAGGATCAGGTGAAGCAGAAGTTCCCGGCGGGGCTCAAGACGCTGAAGCCTTACTTGCGGTTGGGCGCGCACCCCCGGGATTGAGGAGGAGGCGACCCAATCCGTCATGCCCGGGCTTGGCCCGGGCACCCACGTCTGTGTTCAGGTTCAGGTAAGTCGTGGGTGGCCGGGCCAAGCCCGGCCACGACGACGGAGGTTCAGCATGCCGCGCCGGGATCCGCGAGGATCGCGCTCGCCTCCGCAGGCTCCTTGCCTGCGGGGTCGAGGGGGTCGCGGGGCAGGACACGGTGGCGCAGGACCATGCGGGCGAGGGTCAAGCGGCTCGGGTCGCGTAGCTGCGCACTTTCCCACGTCATGGCGGCGGCCGAGGTCAGGTGGTACAGGGCCGAGGCGGCTTGGCGCGCCAATGCAGGATCGTCGGCGGCAACCTGCGCGAGCGAGGCGGCGCGGTCGAACGTCTCACGTATCTCGAGCGGATCGCCCGCTTCCAGCAGCTTGCCGATGTGTGCGCGCAGTGCCGCCAGCGCATCCTCGCGTTGCGCCGCGCGCAGTACGTCAAGCGCGACGATGTTGCTGGTTCCCTCCCAGATCGAGCCCAGATGGGAGTCCCGTACCAGGCGTGCGTCCGGCCATTCCTCAATGTAGCCGCAGCCGCCGCGCACCTCCATCGCGTCGCCCGTCACCACGCGGGCGTCGCGGCAGGCGCGGAACTTGATCAGCGGCGTCAGGATGCGCAGCAGGGCATAGGCGCCCCGCTCTCCCGCATCGGAGCGGCGCAGCGCCTCTGCCGTCTGAAACACCATGCTGCGCGCCTGCTCGGTGCGCATCACCATCTTGAGCAGCTGCCGGCGCATCAGTGGCAGCTCGATCAGCCGCTTCCTGAAGGCGACGCGGCGATGGGCGATGAACAGTGCCTCGGTGACCGCGCGGCGCATCATCCCCGCCGAGCGCACGCCGTTCGACAGGCGGGAGTTGTTGATCATGTCCGCCATCTGGCGGAAGCCCGCGCCGGGATCGCCGACCATCCAGGCGAGCGCGCCGTCGAGCCGGATCTCGCCGCTCGCCATCGAGCGGGTGCCGAGCTTGTCCTTCAGCCGCACGATCCGGTACGCGTTCGGTGTTCCATCTGGCAAGGTGCGCGGCAGTAGGAACAGCGAAACCCCGCGCAGACCCGCTGGCCCGCAGTCCGGTCGCGCGAGCACCATTGCGAGATCGGCATCCGCGTTGGAGCAGAACCATTTGTCGCCGTGTAGCCGCCAGGCGTCATCCTCCGCCGGAGCAGCGCGCACTGTTGTCGCCGCGACATCCGAGCCGGCGCCCTGCTCGGTGATGAACATCGCGCCCTGATGCAGCGCGTCCATGTCCTGGCTCGCGAGCGCCGGAAGGTAGCGCTCGACAAGGGCCGCGTCGCCGAAGCGGCACAGCGTGCGGGTCAGGCTGTCGGTCATGCTGACCGGACAGAGCAGGCCGAACTCCGCCTGCGCGAACAGGTAGGTGAAGGCGTATTTGGCGGCGGGCGGCATCTTCTCGGGCCAGCCGAGCACACCGCCGCGATGCGACATCGCCGCAAGTCCCAGCTCGCCGAAGGCGATGCGCTCCATATCCTGATAGGCCGGATGCTTCTCGATCGACTGGCGATCCTCGCCACGGCGCGTGCGCGTGTGCAGGATCGGCGGATTGCGGTCGGCGGACCCGGCCAGTTCGTCGAGTCGCCCGCCGGCAAGCGCGCCCAGCTGGTCCAGATGCGGCAGCAGATGGGCGAGAAGTTCCGGCGGCAGATAGAGGCCGAGCAACGGCCGCAGGTACGGGTCGGCCCGGAAGAGATTGAGGCCGCAGCTGTCGGGAATGGCGTCGGCTCCGCTTGGCGCATGAACGGAACTGTCGATCATGTTCATGGTCCGCATCCCTCCTCCCGCAGCAACTCCGTCACCGCGACTTCGTCGACATCGCGTGACGTGAACGCCTCCCCGATCCCGCGCGCCAGGACGAAGGTCAGCGTCTTGTCGCGCACTTTCTTGTCGCGGCGCATATGGCCGAGCAGCGTCGCTGCCGAGAACCGGCGGTTCAGCGTCCGCAGTTCCGCGGGCAGGCCAACGGACGCGACGTGATCGGTGACGCGCGCCGCATCGGCTTCGGCGCACAGGCCGAGGCGCGCCGACAGGCGGAACGCGAGGCCGAGGCCGACCGCCACCGCCTCCCCGTGCAGCAGCCCCCCCGTGTAGCCGTACTCCGCCTCGAGGGCGTGGCCGAACGTGTGGCCGAGATTGAGCAGCGCGCGACCGTCACTTGGCTTCTCTTCGCGCTCGTCGTCCCCCACGATTTCGGCCTTGAAAGCACAGGCGCGCAATATCGCCTCAGCCTGCGCGGCTCGGTCGCCACGCACGACGGAGCTGCCGTGCGCCTCGCACCAAGCGAAGAATCCGGCATCGCCGATGAGGCCGGCCTTCGCGATTTCGGCATAGCCGGCGCGAAGCTCTCGCGCCGGCAGCGTTGCCAGCGTCGCGGTATCGGCGAGCACGGCGCGCGGCTGGTGGAAGGCGCCGGCGAGGTTTTTGCCATGCGCGGTGTTGACGCCCGTCTTGCCGCCGACAGAGCTGTCGACCTGAGCAAGCAGCGTGGTCGGGATCTGAACGAACGGAAGCCCCCGCAAGGTTGCGGCGGCGGCGAAGCCGGCGAGGTCGCCGACCACGCCGCCGCCCAGAGCGATCACCGTCGTCCGGCGCTCAACCCCGGCGGCGAGCAGGTCATTGACCAGACCGGTCCAGGTCTCGATCGTCTTGCTGGTTTCTCCGGCCGGTACGACGAGGTGGCTCGTCGCGATCCCGGTTTCGGCAAGCCCTGCGAGCAACGCGGAGAGATGCAGGCGGGCGACCACGGCGTCCGTCACGACCACGGCACGGCGCTGCGGGAGGACCGGCGCGAGCAGCGCGCCGGCGCGGGCGAGCAACCCGTCGCCGATCATGACGTCGTAGCGCGTGCTGGTCAGCGTGATCGGCAATCGGCGCGGTTCCTGCCAGGACAGGATCGCATCCAATACCCGCGTCGTCGTGCCCTCGACGCTTTCGTCGCTGCAATCGACGATCACATCGGCTTCGGCATAGACGGGATGGCGCCGGGCCATCAGCCCCTCCAGGATCGCTGCCGGGTCGCCGCCCGCCAACAGGGGCCGGTTGTCGCGTGCGGCGACACGCCGCGTCAGCACCGGAATGGGACAGCGCAACCATACGGAGAGCGCCCCCTCACGCATGGCCTTGCGGGTCTCCGGATCCATGAAGGCGCCCCCGCCAGAGGCGATCACCCTCGGGCCGCCGGCGAGAAGGCGGCGTATCACGCGCCGCTCACCCTCGCGGAACGCGCGCTCTCCGTAACGTTCGAATAGCTCGGGGATCGTGCAGCCGGCAGCGATCTCGATCTCGGCGTCCGCATCGGAAAATGGGAGGCCAAGGCGGCCGGCAAGGCGCCGGCCGATGGAGGTCTTGCCGGCCCCCATCATGCCGACGAGCACGATGGTCCGGCGAAATAATGGTGCTGCCGCGACGGCCTGCTCCGGCGTCCCGACGTTGTTGCGTGTCATGGCCTGAAACGCTAGCACAGGGCACGCACGCATGGCGAAACCACGCGAGTCGCCAGCGGCGCCGGTCCCGTGCATCAGGTAGGGCGATGTCCCGGATTTTCATGATCATCGTTGCCGGCGGGTTGGTCGTCCTGGTCGGCGGGTTTGTTGCCCTCGGCGCCTTCCCACCCACACCGTCGTCCCATCAGGTGGAGAAGACCCTGTCGAACGACGCCTTCCACGCATCCTGAGACGTGGAGCGCCATGTCGAGGCCTTCCTCGAGATGCTGGCCGCGGAACGTGGCGCGGCGCACAATACCCTGCTGGCCTACCGCGCCGATCTCGAGAGTCTTGCAGAGTTTGCCAAGCGCGCGCTGAGTGAGGCGACGGCGGAGACGCTGCGGGAGTTCCTTGCCGACATGCACACACGCGGCCTGTCGGCGCGAACGGCGGCGCGCCGGTTGTCGGTGATCCGACAGTTTTACCGCTTCCTGCTGACCGAGGACGTACGGACGGATGATCCCTCCGCCGTGCTCGAATTCGCCCAAGCGCGGGCGCCGTCTGCCGAAATACCTGAGCGAAGAGGAAGTCACGGCACTGCTGCAAGCCGCCACACCGGTGGCACGCGCCGCGCTGGAGACCCTCTACGCGACCGGACTCAGAGTGAGCGAACTCCTGTCCCTGCGTGTCGCCCACCTAGCGCCGGACCAGCCGGTCGTGATGGTGCGCGGCAAGGGTGGGCGGGAACGCATCGTGCCCTTGTCGGACCCAGCGAAGGCTGCGGCGCGGGAGATGCTTGCCGCCCGCAAGAAGCCTTCACCGTGGCTGTTTCCGGGTCGTGACCCGAAACGGGCGATGACGCGCCAGGGATTCGCTCTGCTGCTGAAGCAGGTTGCGCTGAGGGCGGGCATCGATCCCGCGCGTGTCTCGCCGCACGTGCTGCGCCATGCGTTCGCCTCCCATATGCTCGCGCACGGCGCCGATCTGCGCAGCCTGCAATTGCTCCTCGGCCACGCCGACATCGCGACGACCGAGATCTACACGCACGTTGAGGCGGAGCGGCTGCGACAGGTCGTGCAGCGTCATCCGCTCGCGCGCGACTAGCGTCGTCGCCACCAGGTTGGTGGCGGCGTCATGCCGCCCTTGTCGGTGTATTCCGGGACGGTGAAGTAGACCCAGATCCAGGTGACGACGAGCAGGGCCGCGGTGACGACGAAGACGAATCGGATGCTGACCGCCGCCGCGATGCCGCCGCCGGTCAGCGGGCCGAGAGAATTGCCGAGGAATGTCGCCGACGCGGTGATGCCGTACACCGTGCCACGCTGGTTTTGCGGCACGATGCGTCCGACCAGCGCGTTGGCGGTTGGCAGGATCCCGCCCACGAAGCAGCCGACGCCGAACCGTTGCGCGACGAAGGCGTAGTAGCTGCCGGCGAAGGCCTGCGGTAGGGTGGTCAGCGCGGCACCGGCGAGTGAAATCAGCAGGACGCGCCGATACCCGATCGCGTCGCTGCGTTTGCCGAGGAAAGGCGAAGCGAGGACATCGGCGGCCCCGGTCACCGAGAACGCGAGACCGGCCAGCGTCGCGACGGCCGGCACGTTCCCGACGAGTTCCTGTACGAACAGCGAGATGACCGGTTGCACGGTGCGAACCGCGAATGTGGAGAAGAGCAGCACAAAGAACAAGGGCAGCAACCCACCCGAGCGCAGGAGCAACGCCAGCGTGGTGGAGAGTTTCTGCTTGCGCGTCTCGGCTCGCGTGACCACCCGCTGCTCTTTGACCAGTGCGACCACTAAGCCAAACGCCACGAACGTCAGCACCGCCGTCACGAAGAACGGCGCGCGAAAGCTTCTCGCCGCGTCGGCGATACCGCCGCCCAGCAGGGGGCCTACCAGCCCTCCCACGAGTTGCCCGGTCCTGAGCCAGCCGAGCGCGAAGCCCAGCCGCTGCTCCGGAACCTGCGTCGCGACAAGCGCGATAGAGGCCGCGGAAAATCCGGCGAACGCGCCCATCAGCGCACGCACCGCGAAGAATTGCCAGACTGTGAGCGATACGCCCATCAGCGCGGTGAAGATCCCAATCGCGAAGGTGGAGCGCAACAGCGCCTGCTTGCGTCCCCGCCGGTCCGCCATGCGGCCCCATAAAGGCGAGGCGAACGCGGCGACAAACGGCGTCACGCCGTTCAGGATGCCGGCCCAAAGGGCGATCGCGCTCGGGTCCGTCACGCCAAGCTCCGGCAGGAACAGCGGCATGATGGGGCTGAGGATCGTGAACGACAGCGACATCAGGAATTGGATCCCGACCATCACCCACATCACGCGCATCCAATTTCCGCCGCTCGCCTCCGCGTCGTTCATTCCACCTCGCCGCCGTTATCCGCGCGCCCAAGCTTGCACCGCGAGCGAGGGTGTCGGAAGGTTCTCCCGCACAGACAGGACATGCGTAGCATGCACGACCTCGTCATTCGCGGTGGAACGATTGTCGACGGCACCGGGCGGCCCGGAGTGACGGGAGACCTCGCGATCGACGCTGGGCGGATCGCGTCAGTCGCCGGCAAGGCGGGCGCCGCGAAGCAGGAGATCGACGCGGCTGGCCTGCTGGTCACGCCCGGTTTCGTCGACATCCACACGCATTATGACGGCCAGGCGGTGTGGGACCGCCATCTCGCGCCCTCGGCCTGGCACGGTGTCACCACGGCGGTGATGGGCAATTGCGGGGTCGGCTTCGCGCCTTGCAAGCCTGCCGACCGGGAGAAGCTCGTCGAGTTGATGGAGGGCGTGGAGGACATCCCCGGCCCGGTGATGCACGAGGGGCTACGCTGGGAATGGGAGAGCTTCGCCGAGTACCTTGATTCGCTCGATCGGCGGGCACGCGACATCGACGTCTGCGCGTTGCTGCCGCATGCCGCCGTGCGGGTCTTCGTGATGGGCGACCGGGCGATCCGACTGGAGAATGCCAACCAGGCGGACATCGCCCAAATGCGCGAGATCGCCGCCGATGCGGTGCGCGCCGGCGCGTTCGGCTTCTCCACCTCCCGCACCACCAGCCACAAGAGCCTGAGCGGCGACTACACCCCCACGCTGCGGGCGCAGGAGCAGGAGCTGACCGGCCTCGCCCAGGGGCTGCGTGACGCGGGCGGCGGGTTCATCGAGGTCGTCGCCGAATGGGCGGAGGACCACAAGGCCGAGTTCCGCATGATCCGCCGCGTCGCCGAGGCATCCGGTCGTCCGCTGGTGTTCTCGCTGTCGCAGCGCCACACCCAGGGCGACATCTGGCGCGACCTGTTGGAGCTGTCCTCGGAGGCGGCGCGCGACGGCGTGCTGATCCGCCCGGTGGTGGCGCCGCGCGCCATCGGCGTGCTGCTCGGGCTGGAGGGCAGCCAGAACCCGTTCTCCGGCACGCCGTCCTACAAGTCGATCGCGCGGCTCCCGCTTGAGGCGCGGGTGCATGCGATGCGCGATCCGGAATTCCGCGCCCGGCTGCTCGCCGAGGATCCGGTCGCGGGCAGCACCTTTCCGCTGATCCAGCGGCTCTCGTATGCGCAGATGTTTCGCTTCGGCCGTCCGGCGAACTACCAGCCGGCGGCAGCCGAACTCGATCGAGGCGATCGCCGCGCGGGAGGGGAGGACGGCGCCTGAGGTCGCCTATGACATCCTGCTCGAACGCGACGGGCACGAGTTCATCTACGCGCCGATCAACAACTACACGCGCTACGACCTTTCGGTGTCGGAGGCGATGCTGGCCGATCCCAACGCCATCATGGGGCTGGGCGACGGCGGCGCCCATGTCGGGTTCATCCTGGATGCTGGCTTCCCGACTTGGCTGCTCACCTACTGGGGCAAGGAACGTGGCCGCTGGGAGATGCCGGAGCTGATCCGCCGGCTGACCTCGGACACCGCGAGCGCAGCGGGTTTGACAGATCGCGGGGTGCTGGCGCCGGGGATGAAGGCGGATGTCAACCTGCTCGAGTGGAACCGGCTCGGCTTCGACAACCCGCACATGGTCCACGACCTGCCGGCCGGCGGCAAGCGCCTGCTGCAGAAGGCGCACGGCTATGTCGCGACGCTGGTGTCGGGCGACGTGACATACCGGGACGGCGTCGCAACCGAGGCGCTGCCGGGCAAGCTGGTCCGCTGCGCGGCGGGGTAGGGCTACCCTCGCAGCGCCGCCGTCACCGTGTTGAGCTCGCCGCGCAAGTGGGTGATCGCGGCGTCGCTCATGCCGAGCAAGGCAACGATGTCGCGCCGTATCGCGACCGCGGCCCGGCGCAGGGCGCGGCCCCGCTCGGTGAGCGCGATCTCGACCTCGCGCTCGTCGCTGGTGCGCCGGCGGCGATCGACGAAGCCAGACGCCTCCATGCGCTTGAGAAGCGGCGTGAGGGTGCCCGAATTCGAGCATCAGGCAGCGCCCGAGCTCGGAGACCGTGCGCCGATCGCCCTCCCATAGCGCCATCAGCACGAGGTATTGCGGGTAGGTCACGCCGAGCTCGGTCAAGAGCGGCCGGTAGGCGCGGATGATCGCGTTTGCGGCGGCGTACAGGCCGAAGCAGAGCTGGTTGTCGAGCCGAAGCAATTCGAAGCCGTCCGCTTGGTTGGCGCTCTCGTTCATCCGGCCCTCAACGCGTACGGAAGCGCATCGGATCGATCGTGTCGAGCATGTCGGCGAGAACCGCGGGGGGGCGTCCGGCGACCAGGTCGGCGACCAGCCGCCCGGCCGCCGGCGAGGTCTGGATGCCGTAGCCGCCCTGACCCACGCACCAGAAGAAGCCGGGTGCCGCATCGTCCCAACCGAAGGCGAGGCTGCCGTCCGGGGTGAAGGTCCGCAGCCCCGCCCAGCTCCGCTCCACCCGGCGCACCTCGATATCGAGCGCTTCCTGCATCCGGTCGATCGCGAGTGCCACATCCAACTCCTCCGGCTGCACGTCATGCGGATGCGTCGGAGTTTGGTCGGCCGGCGAGATCATCAGCTTTGTGCGCGCCTCGGGCCGGGCGTACCAGGTCTCCCCGGCGTCCACCGCCATTGGCCAGTCCGAGACCACCCATGGCGCCGGGTCGATGATGACCCCCGTGCGCCGCTTGGGGACGAGGCCAAGCGGGCGCAAGCCGCCGATCTCGGCGATCTCGTCCCCCCATGCCCCGGCGGCGTTCACAACGATGGGCGCGGCGAACACGTCGCCGGCGGCGGTCGTGACCTCCCAGGCCCCGTCGTGCCGCTCGATCCGTCCGGCGCGCTGGCGCAGGCCAAGCGCGCCGCCCAGCCGTCGAAATTGGCGCAGGAACCCCTGGTGGATCGCCGCGACGTCCATGTCGAAGCAGTCCTCCTCGAGCGCGGCGGCCACCGCGTAGCCCGGCCGCAACGCCGGGAGCAGGCGTCGCGCCTCTTCAGGCCAGACTTCCCGCCTCCCTTCGGCCTGCATCGCGCGGGCGAACACATCGCGCTGTGATGCGCTCGCCAAAAGCAGGGTGGGGCGAGCATGCATCAGCGGCGTCTCGGCGAAACCCTCCGGCGGCGACTTCGAAGAACGCGCGAGAGTCGGCGGTGAGCACGTTCACGTCGGGTGGGCCGTAGTGGCGCTCCCACCGTGCGGCGGAGCGGCCGGTCGTGTGATAGCCGGCCTGCTCCTCGGCCTCGATCAGCCCGACGCGCCGGTCGGCGGCGAGCGCCGCCGCCGTCGTCGCACCGGCGATGCCGGCGCCGATGACAACCGCGTCGTACCTGATCACATCCGTCACACCGCACCCCTTTGCGTGGCTGGGGCGATGGTCGCACTTCGATGGAAGGCGCGCAAAGCCTTGCGTGCGCTCGGTCGCCGCGGGACGATGGCGCAATATCGGGGGGAACGGGATGATCGATTTGCTGGTCCGGGGTGATGCCGTCGTCACGCCCCAGGGCGTCGGCGCCTACGACATCGCGGTGAGCGGGGAGCACATCGCCGCTGTGGCCGCTGCCGGAAGCCTGCCGGTCCCAGACGGCGCGCGGCTGATCGACGCGACCGGCAAGATCGTGATGCCCGGCGGCATCGACCCGCACGTGCATTGCAAATGGTTCCTGCCGAACCCGGACGGCACGGCGGGGCTGACCGATCCGCCCGATGTGGTCAGCCGTGCGGCAGTCCATGGCGGCACCACGACGATCATCGACTTCACCCGTACGAACCAGGGCGAGACGGTGCAGAAGGCGATCGAGGCGCGCGAGGAGGACTGGCGCGGACACACGGCGTGTGACTACGCGCAGCACCTGATGGTCGAGGGATCGCTGCCGCCGCGACTGTTTCCCGAACTCGCCGAGGCGATCCAGGCCGGTTTTCCAACGGTGAAGATCTTCACCACCGACATCACGCCGTCCCGCAAGGGGCGAATGGTCGATTTCGGCGACATCTGGGAGGTGTTCAAGGTTCTTGCCGCACATGGCGGCCTCGGGGTGATCCACTCCGAGGACAACGACATCGTCATGCATATGTATGAGAAGCTGATCCGCGGGGATCGCGCCGAGTTCACCAACATGGCGGAGGTGCACAATACGCTCTCCGAGGACATCTCCTTCCGCCGGGTGATCCGCCTCGCCGAGAAAGTCGCCGGGACCGCGCTCTACATGATGCACGTCTCCGCCGCATCGGGCGTGTCGGCGATCCGCGAGGCGCGGGCGCGGGGCACGCCGCTCTACGGCGAGTCGCTGCACCAGTACATGCTCTACACGAGCGAGGACTATCGCCAGCCGAACGGGCAGATCTATCACACGTACCCATCGCTGAAGTCCACCGAGGACCAGGCGGAGCTGTGGGCCGGCACGCTCGACGGGTCGATCAATTGCGTCGCCACCGACGAGATCTGCTGCACGCTCAAGCAGAAGACTCAAGGCAGGCGCATCGACGACACGACGGGCGGCAATGCCGGTGTCGAGCCGCGCGTCGCGCTGATGTACACGGAGATGGTCGGCAAGCGTGGCTATCCGCTGTCGCGCTTCGTCGACCTCGTCTCCACCAACGCCGCGCGGATCATGGGACTCTATCCGCGCAAGGGCGCCCTCGCGGCGGGATCGGACGCCGATATCTGCATCCTCGATCCGGCCGACAAGCGGGTGATCCGCGCCGCCGACCTGCACGAGGCCGACTACACGCCATGGGAGGGACGGCAGATGGAGGCGTGGCCGTGCCTGACGATGCTGCGAGGCAAGGTGATGGTCGAAGTTGGGCAATTCCTTGGTAGCCTAAATGACGGACGCTGGCAGACGCGGCGGATCGATCCAGAGATTACCGCGGGCCCGCGGCTGTAGGGTGCGCGGTTCCCCCGTCCCCCTCCCGCAACGGGACGGGGTGCAAGTGAACACCCTCCCTCTATGGGAGGGGGTTGGGGGAGGGCCTGCTTGATGATCGACCCCTGGCTCGCGCTCGGCGTGACGGTCTCGACGATGGCGACCGATGCCGTCTACGTGCTGTTCAACGCCGCCGTCTCGGCCCGCCGGCGGGTGGGCGCGGCGAGCTGGAGCAGCATTTGGTACCTGCTCTCCGCCTTCGCGGTGATCAGCTATACCACGTCCTGGGTCTACGTGATTTTCGCGGCCCTCGGCTCCTGGATCGGCGCGTTCCTGTCGGTCACCTGGCTGCGCAACCGATAGCGGCGCTATCCCACGCGATAGCGCTCGATCCCGTCCTTGCCGCGTTCCAGCAACAGCTCGCCGCGCCCGAGCATGTAGTTCACGTGGGCGAGCACCTCGCCGAAGGCGAAGCCGGTCTGGTGCGGGTCGAGCACGCGCGGAAACACCGGCCGGATCAGCTCCGCGACCGAAAGCGGCATGCTGCGGCACGCTTCGGCGATGATCGCGCAGCGCCCGGCGTGGTGGGCAAGAAGCGCGTCGATCCGCGCGTGCAGGCCGTGGAACGGCAGCCCGTGCCCGGGCAAGCACCAGCACGTCGGGCGCGACATGCGCGCGGATCGCTGCGAGCGAGCGCAAGTAGATGCCGAGCGCATCCGCCTCCGGCTCCATCGCGTGCACGCTGACATTGGGCGAGATCTTCGCGATCACCTGGTCGGCGGCGAAAAAGAGCTTCTCCTCGGCACGCAGCAGCATCGCCTGCTCGAGCGCGTGTCCGCCTCCCGTCAGCACGTCGAAGCGCCGCCCGCCGATCTCGAGCGCGTCGCCGTGTTGCAGGCGGATGTAGGTGCTCGGCACGCCGGTGGTCTGGCGGAGGTATTCGTGCCCGCGGCTCAGCACCAGTTCGGTGGTCGCGGGATCGAGCCCATGGCGGCGGTAGAACGGGCGGTGCATGTCCGCACCCAGATCGCCTGGCGCGTAGGCGAGCGCGAGGCTGAACAGGTATTCCGGGCGCGGCATCATGAGCTTGAGGCCGAACCGCTCGGAGAGCCACCCCGCCAGACCGACATGGTCGGGATGGTAGTGGGTCACGATCAGCCGGGTGAGGCGGCCGCGCGAGAGCGGGCCGCTAAGCGCCTTTTCCCAGAGTGTTCGGCAGCGGTCATCGCCCAGTCCGGTATCGAGCGGAACCCAGCCGTCGCCGTCCTCGATCAGGTAGATGTTCACGTGATCGAGCCGGTAAGGCAGGGGCAGGCGCAGCCACAAGCACGCCGGGGGCGATCGGGCGTATTCCGCCCGGGGGCGGGGGCTCGGGATGTGGGTAGGTCAGTGCGTCGGTCATGTGTCAGGCCGGGATCGTAAGTGCCATTCCTTCGACGGCGGGCACGAGGTTCCAAACAGTTGCCTCGCCGGTCGGGGGCTCGCACCAGAAGGGGACGCCGTTGGCGGTCCGCACGTCCGGCTCCAGCCCCATCGCCGAGCGCAGAGCGCGAAACAGGGCGCCGTGACCGACGACCAGCACGGCCGGCGGGAACAGTGTCGCGCGGTTGACCGCGCCGATCGCGCGAGAGCGCAGGGCGGCGAAGGTCTCGGCACCCTCAGGGGTGAATTGACCCGCCACCCAGCTATGGAACCACTCAATCATCGGTTGGCCTTCCTGCACGCCGAACGCCACTTCGCGCAGCCCGTCCTCGGTCGCGACGGGCAGGCGCAGTGTCTCGCCGACGATCTCCGCCGTCACGCGCGCCCGCGACAGAGGCGATGCGACGATGCTGCGGATCCCGCGATTGACCAGCAGCGCCGCGGCCGACCGGGCCTGGGCGAGTCCGGTCGGATTGAGCGGGATGTCGACATTGCCCTGGGACAGCCCGCGCGCGTTCCAGTCCGTCTCCCCGTGGCGCAGGAACCAGAATGGCCGCGGAGCGAGCGTTCCCGTGGGCGCCATCAAGCGGCGGCCTTCAGCCCTTCGGCCTCCATGGCCTTCTTCACAGCGGGGCGTTCAAGCATCCGCTTGTAGTGGGCGGCGCAGTTCGTGGGCAGCGGGATGTTCATGCGCGCGGCGGCCCAGAACTCCACGTAGAATAGCGCCGCGTCGGCGACCGAGAAGCTGGACCCCGTGATATAGTCCTTGCCGGCAAGCGCCTTGTCCATCAGCGCGAGGCCCTTCTCGGCCATCGCGCGTCCCTTCTCTTTTACCTTGTCGGCGTCATCGGCGCTGGGCGCATAGTTTCCCGGCCCGAACAGGCGCGAGAAGCCCTGCATGTGGATGGTGGAGACGGCGTAGTCCATCGCCTCGAGCGCCCGAGTCTGGGCCTCCACGTCGTCGGGCAGCAGCTTGGCTTGCGGGTTGGTGCGTGCCAGCCAGTAGGCGATCGCCGGGAACTCGGTCAGGACCGACCCGTCGTCGCGCACCAGGGTCGGCACCTTCGACTTAGGATTGACCGAGGTGAACTCCGGCTTGTGCTGCGCACCTTCTCGCAGATTGACCGCTTGCGTCTCGTACGGCTTGCCGACTTCCTCGAGGATCACGTGAATGCCGAGCGAGCATGCGCCGGGCGAATAGAGCAGCTTCATGGCGGTTCCTCCTGTGGAGTGGATCCCAGTTACCCCGCGCGCGGGTCCGGCTCAAGCGGGCGGCGCGACGGCTTGGGGTGTCAGTCGAACAGGGAGCTGACCGAGGTCTCGTCGCTGATCCGCCGCATCGCTTCGGCGATCAGCGGGGCGATGGTGATCTGGCGGATGTTGTGCGCGACCCGCACTGCCTCGGTCGCCATGATGGAATCGGTGATCGTCATCATCTTGATGGGCGAGGCTGAGATGCGCGCGACCGCGCCGCCCGAGAGCACGCCGTGCGTTATGTACGCGCCGACCGAGCGGGCGCCGTTCTGGATCAACGCCGCCGCTGCGTTGACCAGCGTGCCGCCGGAATCGACGATGTCGTCGACCAGGATGCAGTCGCGGCCCTCGACGTCGCCGATGACGTTCATCACCTCTGACATGCCCGCCCGGTCGCGCCTTTTGTCGATGATCGCGAGATCGACATTGAGCCGTGTCGCGATCGCGCGGGCGCGCAGGACGCCGCCGACGTCGGGCGAGACGATCATCAGGTCGCGCCCGTCATAGCGCTCCTGGATGTCGCGCACGAAGAGCGGCGCGGCGTAGAGATTGTCGAGCGGGATATCGAAGAAGCCCTGGATCTGCCCGGCATGGAGATCCATCGTCAAGACGCGATTGGCTCCCGCCTCGGTGATAAGGTTGGCGACCAGCTTGGCGCTGATCGGCGTGCGCGAGCCGGATTTCCGATCCTGGCGGGCATAGCCGAAATAGGGAATGACCGCCGTGACCCGTCGCGCGGAGGCACGGCGCAAGGCGTCGTGCGCGATCAGCAACTCCATGAGATTATCGTTGGCCGGGTAGGAGGTCGACTGGATCACGAACACGTCCTCGCCGCGAACGTTCTCGTGGACCTCGACGAACACCTCCATGTCGGCAAAGCGCCGGACGGAGGCACGGGTGAGCGGGAGATGAAGCGCCGCGGCGATCGCCTCGGCCAATGGGCGGTTGCTGTTGCAGGCAACGATCTTCATGCGTGCGGCGACCTGGCCCGGGAATGCGTGGCCTTCTAGCGCCGCGACGATGACGTGTCCATGACAGCCCAGTTCAGGATTTTGGCGCGGGCTCCGCCGGTAGGCGGCCGGATTGGCGAAGCACCACCTCCCGTACGCCGCCGGAGGCCTGTTCGGTTACCGCGTCGGCGGCATCCGCCCAGGCGTGGTCGAGCGACCCTGCCGGCACGTCATTGAGCTGCACGACCCGCCCACGCTCGCCACCGGTCGGCGAGCTCACGATCCACTGAACCTCCACGCGCTCCTGTCCCCCGCCGATCGGCACAACGCGGACACGCCCCTGGACGACGAAATCGGCGCCCTGCGGTTTTTCCTGTACCGACTCGCCCAGCTTGCTCAGCCGCATTCGCATCAGCCGGGTGAGTGACACGTTGCCGTCCCCCGGCGCGCCCGTGACCTCGGGCACCGCCACCCGGGCAGGCCGGTTCAACAGGCTGTTGGGGTCGGCCGCCTGGAGCGTGGTGTTGAGGCGCGCGAGCATCGCCGTGAGGCGCGGAGCCGCGTCTCCGGCCACATGCTCCAGTGTCGTGGGAGTCGCCGCCGCCCAGGCGGCAAGGGGCACCGGCGGGCCCTGCACGCTGCCTGCGTCGTGACCCTGCGGGGTGCGAACCGTGTAAACGGGCACGATCGCCTGGCCCTGGTTCCTCGCGGTCACCGAGAGAATCCAGTCATAGCGGCTGCCAGGCTCGGCATAGGCCGGCACTTCGCGGAGCTGCAGGTCGCGGGCGAGCAGCGCGGCGAGAGCCTTGCTGCCGTCGTCGGACAACAGGGCGGTCGGCGGCGCCGGCACCACAAGCCTCGGCGGAGCGGGCGGCGAAGCAGCAAGGCGGCGCGCGGTTGCGCCGGGGTTGCCGAGGAACGGCTGCGGCAGGTCGCCGCACGCGGCGAGGGGCATCAGGAACGCGAGGGCCAGGAGTGCGCGGCGCATCAGAGCGGCAGCGCGATGATGGAGATCTGGTGACCGATCGGGCCGCCTCCTGCGAGCGTGCGGCGCCGGTGGCTGAAGAATCGCGCCTCCTCGGTAAGCGTGTCGAGGCCAGTCACGTCGATCTCCGCGACGTCCGCGGCGCGGAGGCGCGCGGCGCAGTAGCCGGCGAGATCGAACTGCCAATGTCCGGGGCGTCCGCCCGGGGCGAGGAACCGCTCATCGCGCGCTTGATGGCCGAGGATGGCGTCGCGCAAATCGGCACCCACTTCGTAGGAGGCCTGGGCGATACACGGGCCGATCGCTGCTGCGATACGCGTGCGCACCGCGCCGAGCGCGACCATCGCGGCGACGGTCGCCTCCAGCACGCCGGCGACGGCGCCTCGCCAGCCGGCGTGCGCCGCGCCGATCACGCCAGCGGGGGCATCCCCCAGCAGCACGGGGGCGCAATCGGCGGTGACGATGCCGAGCGCGATGCCGCGGCGGGCGGTTACCATGGCGTCCGCGCAGGGTCCTTCTCCGGGCGGCCAGGGCGTATCGACGCACACCACATCGGCGCCGTGGACCTGGGTCATGCCGACGAGCCGCTCGGGCGCCGCGCCGACAGCACGCGCGGCGCGCGCCCGGTTCTCCAGCACCGACTCGCGGGCGTCCTGGCCCGAAAGGCTGCAGTTGAGCGAGGCAAACGGGCCAGTTGAGACGCCGCCCTGCCGGGTGAAGAAGCCGTGCCCCGTGGGAAGAAAGGCGGACCGAATACGACAGGCAGTGGATACGGGGTCGGTTGAGATTACCGTCATTGCGGCTTCCGAATCTGCTGGGGCGATATACGCCCCTAATGCGATTACCGGCGAGGGGATGGGGCTGCCAAATGGGAAGGGTTGCCATCAGCGAATGATCATTGCCGCATCCGCATCGCCGGATGACAGCCCGGAACCGTCGCCGTCACTGGCGAGCTTGCGCGGCCTCGACGGTACCAATCTCTTTCTCGCCGGCCTGTCGAGCGGGTTCGGTCCCTATGTGGCCGTCTATCTGGCGGACCAGAGATGGACACAGCGCGATATCGGCTTCGTCCTGACCATAGGCGGTGTCGCCGCCTTGCTCAGCCAGGTGCCCGGAGGCGAGCTCCTCGACATTGTCCGGGAGAAGCGTACGCTGGTCGCGATCGGCGCTGCTGCGATGTCCGTCAGCGCCCTCATCATCGGGTACCGCCCTGATTTCGTGGCGGTCGCCTGCGGCTTGGTACTCCAGGGTTTCACCGGCGGCTTTCTCGGCGCGGCGATCGCCGCGATCAGCCTAGGTCTGGTCGGCAAGCGTGCATTGGCGGACCGGCTCGGGCGCAATCAGCGCTTCGCATCGACCGGGGGGCTGCTCGCCGCCGGCATCATGGGTCTGACGGGATATGTGCTGTCGTACCGGGCGATCTTCCTAGTTGCCGCCGCGTTGGTGCTGCCGCTGTTCGCCTCGCTGATCCGGATCGGTCCCCAGGACGTCCATTTCGGCCGCTCCGTCGGGGCGCCTGAGCACGACCACCCCTCCATGCCGCCGCCTCGTACCCGCCGGCTGAGCATCTGCGGCAACATCGGGCTGCTCGTCTTCGGCATCTGCCTCTTCCTGTTCCAGTTCGCCAATGCGTCGATGCTGCCGTTGGCGGGGGAGGCCCTTGCGTATCGGGGAGGTCATCGCTCCTCGCTCCTCATCTCGGCCCTGATCGTCATGCCGCAGATTATCGTCGCGCTGATGGCGCCCTGGGCGGGACGGCACGCGCGAACCTGGGGACGCAAGCCGCTGCTCCTGATCGGGTTCGCGGCCCTTCCGGTCCGCGCCGTGCTGTTCGGGCTGTTCGCCCACCCGTTTCTGCTCATCGGCTTTCAGGTGCTGGACGGCATTAGCGGCACGATGCTGGGCGTGCTCACGGCCCTGGTCGTGTCCGATCTCACCAGCGGTTCGGGGCGGTTCAATCTCTCCCAGGGCCTTGTCGGACTGGCATCCGGTGTCGGCGCTTCGCTCAGCACGGCGGCTTCGGGAATGCTGGTCGACCGTTTCGGCTTGCCCGTCGGGTTCTTCGGCATCGCGGCGGTGGCCCTGCTCGGGACGTTGATCCTGTTTCTGTTCATGCCGGAAACCAGGCCGAGAACCTCAAGCCCTACCGCGGCATAAGCGAGCGTGCGCGATCGAGGTTGTGGCGAACCGCTGACGCGAGGCGTGGGTCATCGAGGGCGCCGAGCGCGGCTTCGTAGAGCGCGATCGCCTCGGCGCACCGCGCGGGAGAACCAAGCCCCAAGAGCGCGTTCGCGAGATTGGTGGTGGCCATCGCCCAATCGCGCGGATGCGCCTCGTGCGTCATGACCGTGAGGGCGGCGCGCGAGGCAGCGGCGGAGGCGTGCAACGCATCGGCATCGCCGGCCCGTTCGCCCAGGATCCGCAGTGCATCGGCGAGGTTGGTCTGCGCGATCGCCCAGTCGGGGCTGCCTTCGGCGTAGCCCTGGATCGCAAGCTGGTCGTGCTCGATCGCCCCGTCGAGGTGACCCGCCAATGCCAGCACGGCGCCGAGGTTGCGGTGCATGCGCGTCCGCTCGTCGCCGTCGCTCATGGCGATCGCCGCGCGATAGCTTTCGGCGGCGGCCTCGAGCCACGCCGCTTCGCCCGTCGCCTCTCCAAGCACAGCCTGAGCCGAACCGAGTAGCGCGAGCGAACGTGGGTCGCCGCCATCCTCGCGCAACGCGGCGCGTGCCGCCGCGACGGCTTCAAGCATAGTGTCTGGATCGCAAGTCCGCGCGCCCTCGTCGCGCAGGGCGGCCGCGCGCTGCCGGTGCGCCTCGGCGGCGCTCAAGCCTCCGCCCGCATCTCCTGGAAGACCTTGCGCGCGACGATCAGCGCCTCGCGCACCAGCGGCAGGCCGCAATAGCCGGAGAGGTGGAGCAGCGCCTCCACCAGCTCGTCCTCGCTCCATCCCTCCCGACGCGCCATCCTCAGGTGGATCGCGAGTTCCGCCTCGCGGCCCATGACAGTGTCGGAGACGACGCAGATCAGAGTGCGGGTCTTCACATCGAGGCCGGGCCGGGTCCAGAGGCCGCCGAACACGTTTTCGACCGAGACCTCTCCGAACTTCTTCATGATCGGGTCGTCGTAGACCTGCTTGTCGATCTTCTCGGCATACGCCTCGCCCATCAGGCGCCGGCGCATCGCGCGGCCTTGTTCCGCGCGGCTCGACCCCGCCATGCGCGCTACTCCGCTAGCATTTCGCCGGAACCGCCGAACGGAGCGGGAAAGTCCTTGAACTTCGGCAATCCGTCATGGATCGCGAGGACCTTCTCGCCGTAGTTGACGTGCAGGCTCGGCTTGAACGGGAAACTCGGGATCGTGGCGGCGAACACGTCGACCATCCCGAACGTCGGATGGCGCGCGAGCACATGGCCGCCGCAGGTCCGGCAGAATTGCCGGTGGCTCATCTCGGTCTTGGCGTAGCTGCCGAGATTGTCCTCACCCTTGGTGACGGTGACGTTTTCCGGCTTCCACAGAGAGAAGGCGTTGACCGGCGAGGCCGACCAGCCCCGGCAGGAGTCGCAGTGGCAGTAGCCCATCACCTCGGGCTCGCCCCGGACCTCGACGGTGACGGCGCCGCAGAAGCAGCCGCCGGTGTAAGTGTTCGGCATTCCATTCCCTCCGTTAAAGTGTCACCACGACGTAGTCCCGCTCCACCTCCACTGGGAACGTCTCCGCCACGAACGGCCCCTTACCGAGCGTTGCCCCCTGCTCCACGACCACGTCGTAGGTGCGGGCCCTTACCCCCTCGGGCTCGCACCAGGACTGGCCGGTGCGGATGTCGTATTCCCAGCCGTGCCAGGGGCATCGCAGCATCTCGCCGTCGCGGGCGAGGCGGTATTCGCCGGGACGCTCGGACTCCATGGCAGCGAACAGGCGGCCGAGGCAGAGCGGCGCGCCCTCGTGCGGGCAGCGGTTGAACAGGGCGAAGTATTCGCCGTTGACGAAAAAGACGCCGACCTCCCGGCCTTGCAGCGTGACGATCTTGCACCCGCCAGGGGCGATCTCGCCCACGGCGGCGACGACGTGGCGGGTCACGCGTTACCCTCACCCGCCGCGCCAGTGCGCGGCGACCTCTCCCGCCATGTGGGAGAGGTGATGAAAGTGCGCGAACTCTTTACCTCTCCCGCTCGAGGGAGAGGTCGCGGAGCGCAGCGACGCGGCTGAAGGCCGGCTCACTCCAGCCCGTAGAACGCCAGCGCGTTGTCGCGGAAGATCGCCTGGCGGACCGGCTCGGGCAGCTTCACCTTGAAGGCGTGGCGCGGGTCGTCCTGGTCCCAGTGCGGGTAGTCGGTCGAGAACATCACCCGGTTCGCGCCGATCCACTCGATCGTGGAGAGGACGTCGTTGGGCCGTTCCGGCTCCTCGACCGGCTGGGTCGTCACCCAGACATGGTCGCGGATGTATTCGGACGGCAGCCGCTTCAGGTGCGGCACCTCTTCGCGCAGCGTGCGGTAGTGCTTGTCGAGCCGCCAGGTCAGCGCCGGCAGCCAGGCCCAACCGCCCTCCACCAGGACGACCCGCAGAGTGGGGATGCGCTCGAACACACCCTCGACGACGAGGCTCGTGACCAATGCCTCCATGCTCTGCACGTAGCTCGGGTGCTCCTCATGATAGAAGCTCGGCCAGCCGCCGCCGGTGGAGGCGTGCCCGCTGGTGCCGCCGAGGTGCAGCGCGATCGGGAAGCCGTTCGCCGCGCAGGCCTCGAGCAGTTTCCAGTAGCGCCGCCGCCCGAGCGGCTCCAGCCCGCGCGGCGGAATCTGCACCTGCACGAACCGGCGGTCCCCGGCGCGCTTCTCGATCTCGGCGATCGCCGCCTCTTCGTATTCGACGGGGATCTGCACGGAGGCCTTGATGCGCGGCTCGCGGTCGCACCACAGATGCGCCTGCCACTCGTTCACCGCGGTGCACATCGCGGCGCCGAACTCCAAGTTCCGCTCGTCCGAGCAGCGCCCGACCAGCGGCAGGCTGACCGCGTAGGCGGCGCCGAACGCGTCGAGCAGCTGCTCGCGCAGGAAATCGAGGTCGGAGCCCGGGATGCCGCCGCCGGGCGGCCAGGCGTCCACCCGCATGCCGATCTGCGGGGACATGCGCGGATATTGCGGCGCCCCCGCGAGCGCGTGGCGCGTCCGCCCGCCGATCTCGACGCGGTGGCGGCGCCAGCGTTCGGAGAGGAACGGGTCGAACTCCTTGCCGCCGTCGCGCGGATAGAGATGCAGGTCGCAATCGATGTAGCCGGTCAGGGTCTGCCGGCTGAGATCGGGGCTGCGGTCTAGGGCCGTCACGGTCATCGCACGGTCTCCGTCAGGAAAGGCGTGGGTAGGTGGCGAGCGGGTTGTCGACCATGATCTTGCGCGCGAGCGCCGGGTCGAGCCCGTCGGGCAGGGCATCGAGCCCCTCGAATTGCCAGTGTGGGTAGTCGGTGGAGAACAGCAGCAGGTCATCGGACCCAAGTTCCTCGACCTGCCGGGTCAGCATCGCCGCGGAGGGCGGCGCGTCGAAGGGCTGCAGCGTCAGCCGGACGTGCTCGCGCAGGTACTCGCCGGGCGCGCGCGTGAGCCACGGCACCTCGGCCCGCACCCCGCGCCAGGTCTTGTTAACGCGCCAGATCCAGGCCGGCAGCCAGGTCACGCCGGACTCGATCAGCACGACCTTGAGACGGGGGAACTCGACGAACACGCCCTCGGCGATCAGGCTGTTGAGCGCGCCGGCGAAGCCGCCCGCCTGCACGACGTAGTCCTCCAGCAGGTAGGAGGGCCAGCCGATCGAGGTCGGCGCGTGGCGCAGGCTCGACCCGGCATGGATGCCGACGGGCAGCCCCGCCTCCTGGGCGGCGCGGTAGATCGGCCAGTTCTGCCGCCGCCCGAGCGGCAGCTCTTGCATGACCAGCAGCAGCACCTGCACGAAGCGCGGGTCCTCGGCACAGCGCGCGATCTCCTTGGCGGCGAGCTCCGCGCTATGGCCGGGCACGACGATAGAGGCGCGCAGGCGCGGGTCGCGGTCCAGCCACTCAGCGGCGAGCCAGCGGTTGATCGCGGTGCAGAACGCCGCCGAGAGGTCCTCGCTGAACACCGCCTGCGCGCCGTGCAGCACGTTCAGGATCGCGAACCGGGTGCCGAACGCATCGAGCGTCTGGGTCCGTAGCGCATCGAGACTGGCGCCTGGCTTGCCCTTTGCGGGCCGCCAGTCCGGCCGCGCGCTGATCGCCGCGCCGGTCGGGTAGGCGTTCAAGTCGTAATTGTCCTTCTCGAGCCCCCGCATCCGGACGTGCTCGCGCCAGTACGGGTCGAAATAGGGCAGCAGCACATGCGTCCCGGGCAGCGCGGCGTGGACATCGCAATCGATCGCACCAGGCGGCGGGATGCTCACGGCCCCTCCTTCGGCGGGGAGCATAGGAGCCGCCTGGAAGGCGGGCAACGCCTTCCGAACGTGCGGCTCGACGGGGGACGCGCCGCCAGGACTTGCGCCGGCGCGCGACTGCTGCCCTGATCGGCCCGGTGCCGAACGCCTCGCGAGGCTGAAAATTGTGTACACACGCCATGCCGGATGGGTACATCGCGCCGCCGCGGGCCGCGCCGGTGCGGTACTTTTGACCCCCTTGGGGGATCGCGGTTGCGTACATCGCCGCTCCCGACGGCGCGAAAATGCGTACCCGAAGCAATGGAGGGCGGGTGGCCGAGATCGGCTTCTACCACCTGACCCGCACCAGCCTGGAGCAGGCGCTGCCCCGGCTGCTCGCGCGCGTCATGGCGCAGGACGGGCGCGCGGTCGTGCTGTGCCCCAACCCCGAGCGGTTGCGCGTGCTCGATGCCGCGCTGTGGGCGGCCGACGCGTGGCTGCCGCACAACGGCGCGCCCGACGAGGACCCCGACCTGCAGCCGATCTGGCTCACCGCCGCTGACGAGCCCGCCCCGAACGGCGCCCGCTTCCTGTTCCTGACCGACGGCGCGAGCGGCGCGCGGCTCGACGCCTATGACCGGGTGCTCGACCTGTTCGACGGGCGCGACCCGGAAGCGGTCGCCGCCGCGCGCACCCGCTGGACCACCGCCCGCGTCACCGGCCACGCGCTGACCTACTGGCGTCAGACGGAGCGCGGGTGGGAGAAGGGGCCGTAGCGGGGATGGGGCCGTCGCAACGAAGGTTATGGTAAGGTTCGTAACATAACCGACGCGGCGGCCCCCTTGTCATGGCCGGGCTTGTCCCTGACACCCACGTCTTTGGACCGCGTGCGAAGTCGTGGCGCTCATGATACGCGCGGCGTATGCGCTTCGCACCGCGCGAGTTGGAGGCGCTGCGGGATACGTCTGCGAATGATCTCGGGCCGCCGAGGCCGATGAGCTTGGTTCGGCATTCATTTCCCGAATCCCGACCCCGACCTCTGCGTGCCGGCCCGCTGGAAGGCGTGCTGGGATCGAGAAGCTGGGACGGCGGCGTGACTCGGCGATGCCGGTCGACGAGGCGCGGCACAGCCAAGGCCGCGGCTCACGCGCGAACGGCAAGCGCCGTGGTCGCCCTTGCAAAGCTGCTGCGTTCTCAGCCCGACGCAGGTCGCGAACCGTCGACGACGGCATGGCGATCCATTTGTCCTTCGCGATGCACTCACCCTGATGCCCTCGGGCCGCTCGCTCGCGGTCGACGGCGACCAGGCGCCCGAGCACCGCCTCGTCCGGCCTATTGCGGCCCAAGCATACGCAACGATCACACCTGAACGAAGTTTGATCCATCGCAAATGACAGTCCGAGCAAACGACGTGGCACAGTTGGAAGGCAGCAATCCTTTTCGGTGACATTCCCTTGGTGCTCGATTATGTAAACTGAATGGACATGCACGGTCGCCGCCAAGCGGCGACTTACAGGCCGTAATTCGACGGGAGACCCGGATGCAGGATCAACTTCGGACGCTGTTGAACGCGACCAAAGTCAGAGACGTCACTGATGTAATTGAGCGCATGGCGGCCAATCCATAGAATCAATTGGCGACGTCGGCGAGAGTGAGAACAACCTTGCCACAATCAACCTTGGGAGCGATCCAGCTGCCGGCGTGATCGAGCGGATCACCAATGCCCTCGATGCGGTGCTCGACCTTGAATGGATGCAACGCGGCCAGCCAAGCAACCTGACATCGCCCCGAAGCGCCGTTGAGCAATGGTTTGGTGTCCCCGAGGGAAAGCTCCGTAACATTGTCGACCTTCGAGAAGCCGCCTTCTCGGCGCTTGCGGATCGGATTTCAGGGTAATATTCCGGGACTTCTGATCGTGCTGACGACCGACCGTCGATATCCGCGATCGAGGCATTGGAATAAAGGCTGAGGAGTTCGCGATCACGATCCTCAAGGCGCGTCAACAGCGGGGGCAGAAGGGTTGATCAATCGGCGAATGAGCTATTTGTTCAGAATGCTCTTCTGATATGCTCCTGGCGTATAACCAAAAAGGCGCCTCAACTGGTTCGTAAAATGGCTTTGATCAAAAAAGCCAACTGAGGCAGCGGCCTGGTCAATCGACCATCCTTTTGCGAGCAACCGCTTAGCGGTCGCCACGCGGACGTGCGTTTGATATGCATGAGGTGGAATGCCTACCTCCATGCGAAATACCCGGTTCAAATGGAAACCACTTAGACCCACCAGACGAGCGAGTTCATCTAGGGTGACATTGTCCGTATAGTTTTCGTGCAGGTATTGGCGAATGCGTCTGACAGCGTATCGTTCTGCTCGTATTTTTCGCCGCGCTTGAGGCGGTGATGCGTGGCGGCCGATGATGCAGGCCATGACATCCTGGAATTGTGAGGAACGTTCCAGCAGGCTTGCCGATAAATCCAACGTTCTCTGGAACATTAGGAACAGCGCCACAAGTTGCGGGTCAGGCGTGATGAAATTGGAAAAAATGGTGCGGCGGTGGTTCGTCCGCAATCCATCCGAGCCACCTGAACCCTCGCGCGGCACGAGCATCCGCGCTCGCCGTGTCCCCGGCGTGAATGATACCGTCTCGTCGGGTTGCCCGAGGATGAGCGTCCCTCTCCCCAAAATGTACGTTTCTCTTCGATATGAAGCCTCGACGGTGCCCGTTTCCAACAAGCCTATCATGAGCCCATCGCATATTGTCTTTGGAAGCGGCTCCGAAAGAGGCCCCCGGATCGCCTCGCCGATATCCTTTAACTCCCAGACCTTTACGGCGGGCTGCTGTGCCATCTTCGTGTCGCTTGCCATACGATCATTCCAGGAAGTGTGAATCAAAATGCGAGTGCCGGACAAGGAATCACAACCCAGTCCTCTGATTTAATAGCTTTGTGGATCGGCTCTCAGTCGTTGAGCCTCAACGGGCAAGACTTACGAGCACTGAGCACGGCATGTTGCTGTCGCGGCACGGCTTCACGACCTCCAGCGATCGGTAGGCACCGCAAGAACTTCCAAGACGATCACCCACGGCAGGCAATATCGTTCGACGGCAGACGACTGCATGTCGGAAGTCGGAACATGATGCTCAAAAACAAGAACGCCGTCGTATATGGAGCAGGTGGGGCAGTTGGAGGGGCCGTGGCCCGAGCCTTTGCCCGGGAGGGAGCCAAGGTTTTTCTGACCGGCCGCACGGTCGCCTCCGTGAAGGCAGTCGCCGACGAAATCTCGCGTGCCGGAGGGACGGCAGAGGTTGCGCAAGTCGACGCATTGGACGAACAAGCCGTCGAAACCCATCTCGGGGATGTCGCGAAGTCCGGCGCTATCGATGTTTCCTTCAACGCGATCGGTATCCCGCAACACGGCATTCAGGGAACACCCCTCTCCGAACTGCCGGTCGATAGTTTCATGCTCCCGGTCTCCTCGTACGCCCGGGCGCATTTTCTGACCGCTCGAGCGGCCGCAAGGCGGATGATGCCGAAGGGGTCAGGAGTGATCCTGATGCATACACCTGAACCAGGCCGGATGGGTGCGCCGCTCGTCGGCGGCATGGGCTTGGCTTGGGCGGCTTTGGAAGCGCTGTGTCGGGATCTCTCCTGGGAAGTGGCGCCCTCCGGGGTCCGAACCGTTTGCATCCGCTCGACTGGCCTTCCGGAAACCGCCACGATCGACGTGGTCTTCGGACTCCATGCCAAAGCGCTCGGAATCCGCCGCGAAGAATTCCAGGGTATGGCGGAGAACATGGCGCACACGCGCCGCTCGATCACGCTTGCAGAATTGACAAACACCGCCGTGTTCCTCGCCTCCGATCTCGCGAGCGGAATGACAGGAACCGTAGTCAATCTTACGGGCGGGAGGGCAATCGACTGACCCCAATGCGGTGCTCTTCTTGGCGGTATTTGGCCATCCTTTCGTTGGATGTGCCGTGCACCCGATGAGGGTCATGGATAAATAGCGCTTCATCAACGATGCGACTGCGACACTGATGGCAGAACACACGATGACAAGATTTCTGATCTCTGGCGCCGGCGGACAACATGGTGCGACCGGCAATCACGTCGTCCGGCAACTGCTCGATAGAAAGCTTCCAGTGCGGGCCTTCGTTTTCCGCGCCGATGAACGTTCCGAGCGGCTCGAGGCGCTGGGCGCGGAGATCGTTGTGGGAGACATAAAAGACATCGAGACCGTGCGTCGCGCCATGCGCGGGATCACGCGCGCCTACTTCGTGTACCCGATGTCCGATGGGTTGCTTGACGCGATCACGGTCTTCGCCGCCGCGGCGAAGGAGGCAGGGGTCGATTTCATCGTCAACATGTCGAACATTACCTCGCGAGAGGATTTTCCCAGCCAGGCGGGGCGACGCTACTGGTTGGGAGAGCGCATCTTCGACTGGACCGGGATCGGCGTCACCCACCTGCGGCCCACGCTCTTTCTGGAGAACTGGCTTGCCTTCGCCGAGGCCGTCCGCGGCCAGTCGATCCTCCCTCTAGCCTACGGGCAAGGCAAGAGTGCGCCGGTATGCGCTGAAGATGTGGCGCGTGTGATCGTCAATATTCTCGAGGACCCGGGGCCGCACCGGGGCAAGACCTATGTTCCCACGGGCTCGCGCTCCGTCACCATGACCGAGATGGCGGCGATCTTCGGGCGTGTGCTCGGCAAGCCCATAAAATACGTCGATGCGCCGCTAGACCAGTGGGCGCGGGCCCTGACGCAGGCTCAGAGGACGCCATACACGATTGAGTATCTCTTGAAAGTGGCGGAAGCCCACCAGCGCGGCGAGCTCGACGTTCAAACCGACGTCGTCCAGCAAATCGGAGGGGCCCCACCGAAGTCGCTTGAAGCATTCGTCGCTGAGAACCGCGCGGTGTTTGGCGGCTGATCGAAAGTCAAGAGCGGCGGAGCAGGAAATGGCACTCGAGATCTTCTGGGGAGCGGCAGTCCGTTTTCGTGGCGTGTACTCCTTGGAGCCGAGATCAAAAAGCTCGCCTACCAGTCGCGATTGTTGGATTTTTCCAAGGGGCACATGAAGACGCCGGAATTCCTACAGATGAATCCGCGGGGTAGAGTCCCAGGGATCCGAGATGATGGATTCATCCTCTTCGAGTTGCTCCCCATTCTCGAATATTTTGAAGACAAGTCGCCGGAAGTCCCCCTCTTCGGCAAGGGTCGGCAGGAGCGCGCGCTTATTCGGCGCCTCATCGCAGAGTTCGAGAGCTATCTCCGCGATCCAGTCTTCAACCTCACGCTCAACCTTCTTCGAGCGGTCGGAGCTGGGCCGCCGGGCCGCGTAATGAGGGCCGACGAACTCGACGAGACCGCCAAGGCGGCACAGCGCGAGTTGAGCACTCTCGAACGCGCTGCGGGGGGCACGTGGCTCGCCGCCGGTGGACAGCCATCGGCTGCCGACGTTGCGATCTACCCGTTCATTGCAACCCTCGGCCGCGCGACGACGAAGGCCGAAGCTCAGGCTCGCGATATCGGATTGCACCCTCTCGGCGAGGTGTTTCCGAACATTCGCCGCTGGATGGGGCTCGTTGAGGCCGTGCCGGGGTACGAACGCACGTACCCGCCGCACTGGCGGACCGCGCAGTAGAAATGTGGCTGTCCCTCACGATCAAAGAAGATGCTCTCGCAATAAATTCGAGAGGTCGACCAACAGTTCGTTATCGAGCACCGAACGCTTAGCCGCATGGCACCTGTGCTGTGCCTAGACTGGGAAGGAAGATGCCATGAGCTACGAAAAGATCTTCGAATACGACCTCGATATCACCGGCGTGACTGATTATGGCGTCGACATGGAAGCGATGTTTACAGGGCGGCAGAGTGTGCCACTGCAGGGCGCTCAATTCGATGTGACGCTCGTTGGACCCGTCAAAGGGCGGGTGACCGGCACCTTCCGCGGCGTCGACTACCTCCGTGTCCGTCCGGACGGCCGCCGCGAGCTCGAGCTCCGGGGCACCATCGAAACCGATGATGGGAGCCGGATAGCCCTCTGCGCCGAGGGCATTGGGTCGCCGCGAGAGAGTGAGCCGGTCGTCGATCTGGCGGTGAAAATCGATCTCCTGACGGCCGCGACCGCCTATTCGTGGGTCAACGCGAAACAAGCCTGGGGTTCGGGGCACGCCGACCTGGCCACCAACAAGCTTCACGTTGAGGTTTATCTGCATTAACGCGCGGGCTGCCAGCCGTTCCAGCGGAACGGCCCTGGCCTGCTCCCGGGATTTCGGACCGAGCATAACGTGAGAGACTGGCTCCCTGGCGGGAGGGAGCGATGCGGAAGTCGAGGTTCACGGACGAGCGGGTTGTGGGGATCATCCGCGAGGCGGACCGGGACCCGGTGGTATTCCGCAGCGAACGCCTTTTGGAGGAACTTGTGGCCATCCGGTGCCAGACTTCCGGCCGCTCGACGCGGAGATGCTGGAGAGCATGGCGCGAGAGTTTGCTGGCTGATCCGCTTTCTCGGTTGTTCAGCCCGCCCCGAACGGCGCCCGCTTCCTGTTCCTGACCGCCGGCGCGAGCGGCGCGCGGCTCGACGCGTATGACCGGGTGCTCGACCTGTTCGACGGGCGCGACCCGGAAGCGGTCGCCGCCGCGCGCACCCGCTGGACCGCCGCCCGCGCCACCGGCCACGCGCTGACCTACTGGCGTCAGACGGAGCGCGGGTGGGAGAAGGGGCCGTAGCTGTCGCGCGGGTTTGCTGTTCGGCTTCAGTCCGTCCAGCAGGTCGCGGCGGTCGTTTGGACCGCGCGGGCGCGAGCCTCTAGCCGCGCCTCAGCGTCCCGCACGGGCGAGCACGCCGCGCAGCTCGCGGTACTCTGCCGACACGGCGCCGGGAAAACGGTGGCCATAGAAGCGCCGCGCGGTATCGTAGAAATTGGCGGCGCCGAATTTCGGGTGCAGCCGGTGAAGGTTCTTCGCTGCCTGCCGGGCGTCATTCGCCTTGCCTTGCAATCCCAGCGCGCAGGTCAGCGCGATCCAGCTATGCGGATAGGCAGGATAGAGATCGACCGAGCGCCGCGACGCGGCCTCCATTTCCGGAAACTCGCCGACCTTCCAATGGCACCAACTCGCGAAGTGATGCCAGACGAAGCTGCGCGGATCGCGCGGACTGAGGCGCATCGCTTGTTCCAATAGCGCGAGGCTGGTGCGCGCATCGTCGCCGGCGAAGCGCCGCGCGTTGCCGAGCATGGCGAGGCAGTGTGCGTCGTTAGGATTGCGGCTTACGGCGACTTCCAGCATCGCCCGGGCATCGTCGATCCGCGCCGCGCTATAAACCGCGGTCTCGGCGCAATGGACCAGGACGAACGGGTTGTCCGGTTCCAGCCGAAGCGCGGTCTGGGCATGGCGCCGCGCCAGCTTGCGCTCGCCGTCCGGGTCGGGGAACGCGTAGCTCAGTGTCCGCCACGTATAGACCGCGCTCAGCAGCGCGTGCGCCATCGCGTAGGCGGGGTCCAGCTCCAGCGCTTGCTGGAGCGGATGGACCGCCCGCGTCAGTGCCTCCCGGCGCTGGTCCAGATGCAAGAGAGCGCCGAGCGCGCGCTGCATCCAGCCCCACGCGTCGAGCTGCTCGGTCGGGCGGCGCAGGGCGAAGCCGATCTCGCTCGCGACCAATGATGGTTGCAGACGCGCGGCGATCGCCTGCACGATCTCGTCGCGCACATCCAGGACCTCGCGCGCGGCGAGTTCGTGACGGTCGGCCCAGATATGTAGGCCGGTGCTGCCGTCGATCAATCGTGCATTGACCCGCACGCGTCCGCCGCGGTGCTCAAGGCTGCCTTCCATGATGTAGCGCACGCCAAGCTCGGCGGCGATCGCGCGCACATCGGCCGCGATGTCCCTGTAAGCCATCGCCGAGTGGCGGGAGGTGACGAAGAATCCGGGGATTCGGGCGAGCGCGTTCGTCGCCTCCTCCGTCAGCCCGTCGCTCAGGAGCGCCCCGCTTTTTTCCGGGGACAGATCGCTGAACGGCAGGACGACGATCGACGGCCGGTCGCTTACGACAGCGAGCGCGCGTGCCACCGGCACGGTGATCTCGTCGGCCCGGCTGCTCATCCTGGCGATCCAGGCCCCCGTGTCGAAGGGGCTGGAGCGGGACGCCAATCGTCCGGCGAGCAGACGCGTGAGCAGCGCCTGCATCGCGGCGCACGGCTCCTGCCCAACGGCGCGCGCGGCCAAGGCGTACGTGTGATAACACTCGATCGCGCGCGAGGTGTCGCCGGCCTCGGCATGATGGCGGATCAGCCAGGAATGGGCGTCCTCGCTGCCCGGCAGGAGCTCGGCTAGGCGGCGCGCGACCGGCTCGGAGGCCTCGGCCCGCGCGAGGAGACGGCGCAGGCACCCGATCGCGGCCGCGCGCAAATGCGCGCGCCAGCGGATCAGCCACTCGGTGATCGTGCAATGCTCGGGCCATTGGAGGTCTTGCAGAAGCTCGCCGCGATACAGCGCCACCCCCTCGATCGCCCGTGCCGGATCTGCGGCCGCCGCGAGGAAGCGAAACACGTCCACGTCGAGGCGCTCGCGATCGAGCGGCGGCAGTACGCCGGGGTCGTGCGCCGAATCCTGGAGCACCGGTCCGAACGCGTTGCGCAGTCGGAGCAGCTCCTGACGCAGGCTTCCGCGCGCCTGTTCCGGTGCGCGATCCGGCCATAACAGAGCGGCGAGATTGGCCCGCCGCCATGGGCGCTCCTCGAGGGCGACGCAGGCAAGGAGCGCGAGGGAGCGACGACCTGGCAGGCGTATTCGCGCGCCGTCGCCCTGCCGCGCCTCGAACGATCCCAGGAGACGAACGTCAATCATCGGCTGTCCGATGGCGGGCGACGGTGCCCGCCAACCCATGCAATAGCCCCAGGCCGTCGTCAAATGAACTCGCTGGCGTCAAACCCACTCGGTCGGATTTGACGCTGATTTCCACTCCCGCCTTGGACCGCGCGGATGAAGATTCGCTCGCGGGCCGGGCAGGCCCGGCAGTGGAGGGAAGAAAATGCCGCACGCTGATCGTCGCTTCCTTCTGCGTGGCCTGGCGCTCGGCGCGGGTGCGATGGCGACGAGACACGCCATGGCGGCGAGCGATGACGGCCACGCGGCCGGCTATGATGCCGCGCCCTCTTCGCGGTTCACGCCTCTGATACCCCGCCGCGAGGGCGAGCCGCTGGCCTTCACCTATCCGCTCGATCGCGGAACGCCGAAGGCTGTCTCCGGCGGCTGGGCGCGAGACGTCACCATGCGCACCCTGCCGATTTCCGAGGACATCGCCGGCGCGCATCTGTTCATCAATCCGGGCGGCGCGCGCGAGATGCATTGGCACCGCGGCGCCGAGTGGGCCTGCGTCCTCGCCGGCAACTGCCAGGTCACGGTGCTCGATCCGGCCGGCATGATCGAGGTGGTCAACTACGGTCCGGGCGACTTGTGGTATTTCCCCGGCGGCCATAGCCACGCCATCCAAACGCTGGGCGAGCAGCCCTTCCATGCGATCCTGACCTTCGACGACGGGCTCTACTCGGAGCACGGCACGTTCGGCATAAGCGACTGGATGAGCCGCCTCGATGCCAAGCTGCTGGCGCAGAATCTCGGGGTGCCGGTCGACTTCCTGGCCGTGCTGCCGAAAGCGGAGACCTACATCATGCAAGGCCGGACCATCCCGCTTGACGGGCAGGAGGCGCGAATGGCGCGCGAGCTCGATCGCGCGCACACCCACCGCTATGCGCTGATGGCGGGGAGGTCGTGGCGCGAGTTCCCTGGCGGAACCATGCATCGCGCATCGGCGGACGAGTTTCCGATGTCCGCCGCGGTGACCGGGCTCGTGACGCGACTGCGACCGGGAGCGCTGCATGAGCTGCACTGGCATTCGAACGCCAACGAGTGGTTCTACGTCTCGAAGGGAACGGTCCGCTCGACAATGTTCGGCGCGGACAAGCGGATGGCGACGGCCGAGCTCCAGGCCGGCGATTGCGCTTATATCCCGCGCGGCTGCGGTCACTCGGAGCAGAACATCGGCGCCGAGGACTGCGAGATCATCGCTTCGCTCGATAGCGGCGTCTACCAGGAGAGCACGCTCTCCGCCTGGCTCGCGAACGCGCCGCGCCACCTGCTCGCGAACAACTTCGGCATCGCGGATGCCGCCGTGCCGGACTTCCCGAAATGGGGTCAGAGCATCGTCGCCAAGGGGTAGTTGTAAGTAGACACAAACGGCAAATCGACACGGGGCGACGAAGATGGTGACGCACGTCACAGCACGGCAGCCTCCGCTCTCTAGATTGCTAGAAGCGGAGGCACCGGCCTGCATCGCGACCTTTACAACGCAGGGATTGCGGGTCGCATCCTGGCTGGCCGATGTCGCCCAACTGATGCGGCGGGCGGTGGTCGGCTACCTCTTCGAGACGGCGCTCGCGTTGGCCGCAGACTCGCTCGCGCTGATCGCGCGAAGCTGGAGGTGGTTCTGATGCTTTGGTACCTGTCGCTCATGGTGTGCGTCGCCGGCGCGCCGGATAGCTCGTGCCACCGAACCGTGCCTCCCATCCCCGGCTATGTGGGACTCGCGGCATGCATGCGCGATGGCGAATTCAGCATGGCCGGTTACAAGGCGGCGCACGCCGGCTGGTACATCTCGAAGGTGAGCTGCACGCCGGGCAGCCGTCCGCAAGCGGAGGATCGAGCGTGAGCCGCCTCGCATCGAACGGCATGCGCATGGTGCGCGTCATGACCCGCCGCTTGCCCGCTCCTGTCTCCGGGCCTTCGCCACTCACGCTGCTGGTGGCCGAATACCTGACCCTCATCGCCGGACCCGGGCGGCTCCGCCGCCAACCCGCTCGCGTCGCGTTGCCGCCGGAACGGCAGTCCTCACCTGCGTGGCGATGGCCGCGCATGCGACGAATACCAGTCGCCAAACCATGATCGCGCCGATTCTCGCCGCTGTCGTTCCAGTCCTCTTCACCGCCGGCCTGGGCTACTTGTGGGTTCGCGCCGGGCGCGCGTTCGAGAACGCGATGTTCACGCCCCTTGTGGTGGACGTCGGCACGCCCTGTCTGATCTTCGCGACATTCGCCCGCACCTCCATCGATCCCGCACGGTTCGCCACGATGGCGCTCGCCTCTGTGGCGGCGATAGGCTGCTTCGCGCTCGCGGGCGTGCTGGTGCTGCGCCTCGCCAGCCTGCGGATGCGGACCTTCCTGCCGTCCCTGACCTTTCCCAACAATGGCAATCTTGGCCTGCCGCTCGCCGCCTATGCGTTCGGCCAGCTGGGTCTGGGCTACGCGATCGTGTTCTACGCGATCTGCATGGTCGGACAGTTCACCGTCGGGCAGGCGATCGCCGCCGGCGCGGCGAACTGGCGCGGCATCGTGCGCCTGCCGCTGATCTATGCGGTCGCTCTCGGCGTCGGGGTCTCCGTCTGGCATGTGCCGATGCCGGCCTGGTTCACCAACACCGTCAACCTAATCGGCGGCATGACGATCCCGCTCATGCTGCTGATGCTCGGCGCCTCACTCGCTCGGCTGCATGTGGAAGCACTCGGTCGCGCGGTCACGCTGTCGGCGCTGCGCATCGCTTCGGGCGCGGCCATCGGCGTGGGCATCGCCGCCTTGCTCCATCTCGATGGAACCGCGCGCGCGGTCCTGGTCATGCAATGCGCCATGCCGGTCGCCGTCTACAACTACCTGTTCGCGCAACGCTACGACAACCAGCCGGAGGAGGTGGCGAGCCTCGTCGTGGTCTCCACCTTCGCCTCCACGCTGAGCGTCCCGATACTCCTCCATTTCCTGATGCCGTGAACGGGAGGGCAGAGATGAAGATCGCCGCCACGATGATCGATCGCGTCGCCGGCTCGCACGTCACCGACGATGGCCGCCACGTCGCTCTCCAGCTAACGGACGCCGATGGCGCCGATCTCACGCTCGGCCTGCCGGGAAACGAGATTCCCCGATTGATCGACCAACTCGCCCACGCCCTCGGCGACCGCGAGAGGCTCCTGCGCGGTGGGCCGGACGCAAGCCCGCGTCAAGGAGTCATCTGGTGGAACATGACGCGCGAACGAGCAGGGGATTTCGTCCTCTCGCTCACGTTCGGAACCGGCGGCACGCTCGACTTCGGCCTCGCGAGGCCGATGGCGGCGGCGATGTTCGACACATTGCGGCTGCACTTCGGCGATCCCGCCGCCGCGACCCCATTCACCCCTACCGCTCCACCCGCCGCACCGGCATTGTCGCCGCCGTCGCGACGATCCCGCAGGAGAAGCACGCCACAAGCAGGAACACCGCGCTGAACGCCCGCCCGATCTCGGTCGCGATCGCCGCCTGCCGGGTCGCCGGCAACGCCGCCAGCGCGTCCGGCCCATGCCGCAGCAGGTCGGAAAACAGCGCCACCGCATCGGCGTCCTGCATCGCGAGCACACCGAACAGCGCCGCCCCCGCAAGCGCCGCTCCCAACGCCGAGCCCAGCGCGCGCGACAATTGCGTCGATCCGGCGGCGGCACCGAACTGACGCGGGTTGGTCACGATCTGCACCGTAACCTGCGCGGTCAGCATCGCGCTCCCCTGGCACAGCCCGCCGATCGCGAGCGTCACCGCCAGCCACCACGGCCCCATCACGGAGGCGAACAGCGCGAGCGCGACGAGGCTCACCGCCGTCACGCCCAGAAGGCTCGCGGGGAAGATCGCGGTGCGTCCGGTGCGCGCGATCAGCCAGCCGGTCATCACCGACCCGCCGCTCACGCTGATCGTCAGCGGCAGCAGCAGCATCCCGGCCTCGCCAGGCGTCGCCCCCAGCACCACCTCGAAATAGATCGGCAGGAACGTCACCATCGCGGTGAGCGAGGCGCCCGAGCAGAACGCCATCACGTCGGCGCGCCAGAAGCTCGGGTCGCGCAGCAGCGGCAGCGCGAGCAGCGGGTTCGACACTCGCCGCTGTTGCGCGAGCAGCAGCCATCCCATCAGCGCCGGCCAGCGCGGCGATGCCCAACGTCAGCGGCAAGGTCGCGGCGTCGAGCTGTCTGCAGCCGCGACACCGCGATCAGCAGCGGCACCACGGAGGCCGTCAGCAGCAGCATCCCCAGCCCGTCGATTGACGCCGGCCCCGCTCCCGGCTCGTCCGCCGGCAGACGTGCCACCAGCACCATGCCCGCGAGCCCGATCGGGATGTAAGCCAGGAACACGGAGTGCCAGCCGAACGCCTGCGTCAGCAGTCCCCCGGCGACGGGGCCGAAGCCCGAGCCGCCCATGATGCAAGCGGCGAGATAGCCCTGGTACTCGCCGCGCTGGCGTGCCGGCACGTGCTCGCCGATCAGCGCCTGCGCCAGCGTCATCAGCCCGCCGCCGCCCAGGCCTTGCAAGGCGCGCGCGCCCAGCAGCATCCAGATGCTGCCCGACGCGGCGCAGAGCAGCGCGGCACCCTGGAACAGCACGAGGGAGACCAGCATCAGCCGCCGCCGGCCGAACAGGTCGCCCAGGCGCCCGTACGCGGGTGCCGCGATGGTGCTGGCGATCAGGTTGACGACCACCACCCACGAGAGCAGCTCGACGTGGCCGAACGAGGCACCGATCGCCGGCAGCGCCGTCGCGACCACGGTCGAATCGGCGGCCGACAGGAAGACCGGCAGCACGATCGGCGGAACGACGGTACGAAACAGCGCCCCCGGCGCGATACGCACACCCACGGCGCTCATCGGGTTCAGCGCAGGCGGGCGTAATCCGCGATCGCCTCGGCCACCGCCGCGGGCTGCTCGGGCGCCAGCGCGTGGCCGGCATGGTCGATGATGAGCACCGACACCCGATTGTCGCCCAGCATGTCCTTCAACACGGAGGACTGGCCGATCGGCGCCACCGTGTCCTCCGCCGCCTGCAGCACCAGGACCGGCGCATGTCCGCCGGCAAACCATTCGTCGCGGTTGGTCGCCTGCTCGGCCGCCCGCTCCGCCGCGGCAACATCCGGATGCCAGCCGTCGAGCCAGACATGCGGGTCGTTGCCGGGCGCGAAGAAAGCGGTCTGCAACGCCTTCAGCCGCTCCGACTCGGGCAACGCCAGATCGCCGCTCGCGTCAATTGCCTTGCGGATATCGGGCGCGATCACCGGCCCCGTCTCTCCGGGTGGCAGCTTGCCGGGAGAGGCAGCGGCGAGCACCAGCTTGGAGACCAGGTCGGGGCGATCGGTCGCCAGCATCCGGGCGACATAATTGCCGAACGCGTGGCCGACGACGATGACGGGGCCCTTCGCGTCCTGCTCGATCACCGCGGCCACGTCGGCGGCGTAGTCGTGCAGCGTGAGGCCGGTCGTCGGCCCGGTGCTGCCGCCAATCCCGCGCGGTTGTGGGCGCAGCACTCGGAACCCTTTCGCGGCGAGCAGCTCGGCGAGCTTGTCGTAGTCGGTGGCGCCGCGCCCGAGCGAGGGGAGGATGACGATCGTCGGCCCGCTGCCCTGCGCCAACACCTCGATATGCGCCGGACCGTTCGTCACCGTAAGCTGGCGCGGCGCCGGGACGGCCGCCGCAAGCAGCAGCGCGCTGATCGCCAGTAATCTTGCCCGCCGGGTCATGCACTCTCTCCCATGCCGCGGCCGAGTCCTTGCACGGGGCGCCGGGAGATGCCTAGCCTTCTCGGCAGATGGGAGGAACGATGCGATGACCGATGCACCCGTGATGAGCGAGGCCGCCCCCGCGCTCGATGCCGCCGCCTGTGCCGCGCTTGCTACCCAGCTCGTCGAGCTGCTCAAGCTGCGCACCCTGCCGATCGGCATGAAGCTGTTCGAGGACCTCGAGGAGATGGCGCGCATCCCCGGCTTGCGCCGTCCGCCGAGGGGCAAGAAATTCACCACTTGCCAGCTGGTGACCCAGGCGCGCATGGCCGGGTTCACGCTCGGCATCACGGTCGAGAACGTGCCGGCGTTCTCCAGTTGCAGCAGCGTGATCGGGCTCGACGCGCCGGGCGAGCTTTACACGTCGGGGCGCAAGATGGAGGGCGTGTGGTTCGAGAACCGCGAGGCCGCCGCCGCGCATCAGGCGGGCATGCCGCGCGTGCCGCCCGGGCGCTATCACGGCCTGGTGGCCGCCCCGCTGCGCTCGGCCCGGCTCGACCCGCCCGACATCTGCCTGTTCTACGCCAACCCGGCGCAGATGATCCTGTTCATCAACGGGCTGCAATGGCGGAACTATCAGCGTTATGATTTCAGCATCAGCGGCGAGAGCGCCTGCGCCGATTCCTGGGGCCATGCGCTGAAGACGCGCACCGTCAGCCTGTCGATCCCCTGCTATGCCGAGCGCCGCTACGGCGCCGTGGCCGACGACGAGATGCTGATGGCCTGTCCGCCCGAGGATCTGCGCCGCGCCGTGACCGGGCTGCTGGGCCTCTCGAAAGCCGGCCTGCGCTACCCGATCATGCCGTACGGCCCGCAAGCCGAGCCGGCCGACGGCATGGCGAAGAGCTACGCGGGCAAGAGCTGAGGAAGCCGCCATGGATTTGCCCTGTTGCGTGGTATGATTGGGCGGTTTCGGAGGATCGCGCGATGCTGACCTCACGTTTCGGCCTGACCAGGCCCCTCGGCGCCCTGGCGCTCGCCGCGGCGCTCGCTCTCATGCCGGCCGCTTTCTCCCCAGCTGCCGCCTGGGGCGGTGGCGGTGGCTGGCACGGCGGTGGGGGCGGGTGGCACGGCGGAGGCTGGAACGGTGGCGGCTGGCACGGTGGGGGTGGCTGGGGCTGGCATGGCGGCGGATGGGGTTGCTGCTGGGGAGGCGGCGTGATCGTCGCGCCGCCGGTCTACTACCCACCCCCGCCGATCTATTACCCGCCGCCCCCAGCCTATTACCCGCCACCCGTCTGGTACACGCCGCCGCCGTATTGAGGCCTAGCGGAACACCACGTGCCGGGAGAGGGTGAAGTTCACCCCCATCCCGGCGATCGCGCCGGCCGCGACCGCGAGCACCGGCTGCGCGGCGCAGATCGCGAAGAGGGTGACGAGCGCCGCATAGGTGCCCCGGTTGAGCACGAAGCCGGCGATGTTGGTCAGCAGATAGCGGGCCCATTGATGATGCGCAGGACCGCCGCCCTGGCCCCGAAAAGTCCAGTGCCGGTTCATCACCCAGTTGGCCGAAGCGGCCACCAGATAGGCGACGATGCCGGCGCCGTAGAGACCGAGCGCGCCGCGCAGCGCATAGACCGTCGCCGTGTCGAACAGGAAGCCGATCGCGCCGACCACGCCGAAGCGTAGGAACTGTCCCGTCACCTCCGTCCGCACGCGCCCGCCCTTGCCTGTACCGCCGACCCCTGCATCTATTCGCGTTCCATCACTCACGGAAGGCCGTGCCATGAAGCGTCGCTCTTTCCTCGCCGGCTCCGCCGCCGCGGCCATGGCACCCCTGGCGGCACCGTCGCTTGCGCGCGCGCAGGGCAGCGGGGTGCTGAAGTTCATCCCGCAATCGGATGTGACCATCCTCGATCCGATCTGGACCACGGCCTACGTCACCCGCAACCACGCCTACCTCATCTTCGATACGCTCTACGGGTTCGACGGCAAGTTCCAGCCGCAGCCGCAGATGGTCGAGGGCCACGTGACGGAGAACGACGGCAAGCTGTGGAAGCTCACGTTGCGCGACGGCCTCGCTTGGCACGACGGAGAAAAAGTGCTGGCGCGCGACTGCGTCGCCTCCATCGAGCGCTGGGGCAAGCGCAATTCCTATGGTCAGGCGCTGATGGCTTACACCGACGAGATTTCCGCGCCCGACGACAAGACGATCCAGTTCAAGCTGAAGAAGAAGTTCGCCCTGCTGCCGGCCGCGCTCGGCAAGCCCGGCAGCATGATGTGCGCGATGATGCCGGAGCGCCTCGCCAAGACCGACCCGTACAAGCAAGTGACCGAGATGGTCGGCAGCGGGCCGTTCAAGTGGAAGGCGGACGAGCGGGTGGTTGGCTCGCGTGCGGTCTATGAACGCAACGCCGCTTACAAGCCGCGCGCGAACGGCGCGGTCGAGTGGACCTCGGGGCCGAAGATCGTGAATTTCGATCGCGTGGAATGGCACGTCATTCCGGACCTGTCGACGAAGGCCGCGGCGATGCAGAACGGGGAGATGGACTGGTGGGAGGATCCCACGGGCGACATCCTCCCGCTGCTCCGCGCCCAGGACAACCTGGTGGTGGAGGTCACCGATCCGACCGGGCTGATGGCGTGCCTGCGCCCCAACGAGCTGTTTCCGCCGTTCGACAACCCGGCGATCCGTCGCCTGCTGCTGAAGGCGGTCAACCAGTCGGACGAAATGATCGCGGTGGCCGGCGATCCGAAGCTGATCCACGTCCCGACTGGCGTCTTCACGCCTGGCACGCCGATGGCCTCCGATGTGGGGCTCGATGTATTCACCGCGAAGCGCGACTACGACGCGATCAAGCGCGAGTTGGCGGCCGCCGGCTACAAGGGGGAGAAGGTCGTGTTCATGACACCGACCGACTTCCCGATCCTCAAGGCGGAGGCGGACGTCTGCGTCGACACGCTGAAGAAGGCCGGCTTCAACGTCGACAATCAGGCGATGGACTGGGGAACGGTGGTGCAGCGGCGCAGCATGCGCAACAGCCCGGACGCTGGCGGCTGGAGCGCGTTCACGACATTCTGGGCCGGGCTCGATCAATCAAACCCGGTGGGGCACGCCTTCATCCGCGGCAACGGCAAGGACGCGCTGTTCGGCTGGCCGACCTCGCCCAAGCTCGAGGCGCTGCGCGACCAATGGATCGATGCGCCCGACATCGCGAGCCGAAAGAAGATCGCGGAGGAGATGCAGGTGCAGGCGTTCGAGGACGTGCCCTACGTGCCGCTCGGCCAGTACTTCGCGGCGACCACGCACAAGAAGGAGATCACCGGGATACTCAATGGGTTCGTGTTATTCTGGAATGTGAAGCGGGTGTAGGTCTTCCTACAACAACGAACGCCCCGGAGGGCAAACCCCCCGGGGCGTTCCATTGTCTGTCCGGTTAGCCAGACGGGACCGGCCGGATTATGCGATCCCTTTGACGGGAGTGACGATCCAGGCCGCGGCGACTGGCGCCGGCTTCAAACAATGAGACACTGGATCACCTCCTTTCAGTTGCGTTGACGATGTCCCGAGTGTGGCCCGGCGCGCGAGTCGGCGCAAGTGTCATACCGTGGCCACCGTCCGGATCCGCGCGCGCGGGTGGATCTCGGTCTGCGCGAGCACCGGCGTGTTGGCGCGGATCCGCTCCACCACCGCGCGGACCGGCGCGCGGATGGAGGCGCTGGTCAGCAGCACCGCCGCTTCTCCCGCCGTGCTCGCCGTCTCGAAGGCGGCGCGCAGACGCGCCATGAACTCCTGCAGATGGCTTGGTGCCATCGCGAGCTGGCGGTCCTCCGGCGGCCCGGTCATCGCCTCGGCAAAGGCCGTCTCCCATTCCGGCGAGAGCGGGATGATCGGGATATGGCCGGCGGGGCCGGTATGCGCGTCGCTGATCTGTCGCGCGAGTCGGGTGCGGACATGGGTGACGATCGCCGCGGTCGTACGCGCGCCACTCGCGCATGCCTCCTGGATGCCCTCAAGGATGGTCGGCAGGTCACGCACCGAGACACGCTCGGCGAGGAGCGCCTGCAGCACGCGCTGGATGCCGCCGACGCTGATCTGCGACGGCACGAGATCGGAGACCAGCTTCTGCTGCTCGCGCGGCAGCTCGTCGAGCAGCTTCTGCGTCTCCGCATAAGAGAGCAGTTCGGCCATGTTCTCCCGTACCGCCTCGGTGAGATGGGTGGTGAGCACGCTCGCCGGGTCGACGACGGTATAGCCGCGAAACACCGCCTCCTCCTTCTCCGTGGGATCGATCCAGAGCGCGGGGAGGCCGAAGGCGGGTTCCTGCGTTGGTTCGCCCGCGACTTCGGGCAAGCCGCCCTTCGGGTTCATCGCGAGCATCCGGGTCGGACGCAGCTCGCCGCGCCCCGCCTCGATCTCCTTGATGCGGATCGTGTAGGTCTCGGCGGGCAGCTCCATGTTGTCCTGGATGCGAACGGGGGCGAGCACGAATCCCATCTCGGTCGCGATGGCGCGGCGCAATCCCTTGATCTGTTCCGTGAGGCGTGCCTGGCCACCCCCAGCGAGAGCCAGCAGACCGTAGCCGAGCTCGAGCCGAATGACGTCGATGCGCAACTGCTCGCTGATCGACGGCTCGCCTGGCACGGTCGGCGCGCTGGCGGCGGCGTCGGGCGCGTCGGAGGGATGTGTATGGCGGAACCAGGCGCCGCCGCCCGCGAGGCCCGCAAGCGCAAGGAACGGCAGCGCCGGCAATCCGGGCATGAGGGCTAGCACGCAGGCCGCGCCGGCGGCGAGCGCGAGCGGCTTCGGGCCGGCGCCGAGCTGCGCGATCAGGGCGGCGTCGGCGCTGCCCTCCATTCCGCCCTTGGTGACGACAATGCCGGCGGCGATGGAGACGAGCAGCGACGGAATTTGCGAGACGAGTCCGTCGCCGATGGTGAGCGTGGTGAAGGTCGAGAGCGCGTCGGGCAGGCTCATGGAGTGCTGCACGACGCCGATCGCGAGGCCGCCTACGATGTTGATCGAGGTGATGATCAGGCCGGCGACGGCGTCACCGCGCACGAATTTCGCCGCGCCGTCCATGGCGCCGTAGAAGCCGCTCTCCTGCTCCAGCTCGGCGCGGCGCTTGCGCGCGGTCTTCTCGTCGACGAGCCCGGCCGAGAGGTCGGCGTCGATCGCCATCTGCTTGCCTGGCATCGCGTCCAGGCTGAAGCGCGCGGCGACCTCGGCGATGCGCCCGGAGCCTTTGGTGATGACCATGAAGTTCACCACCAGCAGGATCGCGAACAGGATCACCCCGATGACGACGTCCCCGCCCATCAGAAACCCGCCGAACGCGGCGACCACGTGCCCGGCGGCGAGCGGCCCGTCGGCGCCATGCGCGAGGATGCGCCGCGTGGTCGCGACGTTGAGCGAGAGGCGCAGAAGGGTGGTCAGCAGCAGGAGGGTGGGGAAGGAGGTGAAGTCCAGCGGCCGGGTCAGGAACAGCGCCACCATCAGCACGAGGACGGCGCCGGTGATTGACAGCGACAGCCCGAAATCGAGCAGCAGCGGAGGGAGCGGGAGGACGAGGACGGAGAGCAGCGCGACAACGCCGAGCGCGAGCCCGATGTCGCTGCCGGGGGCGTAGCGGCGAAAAGTAGCGAAGGTGGGGAGGGCGAGGGAAGTGGGCATGTTCACGCTGACTGCGCCGCACCACCCCCATGCGTCATGGCCGGACTTGTTCCGGCCATGACGCATGGGGGTGGTGCCATGCAATCAGCTGGTAGAGATCGTGCCAATCGGGATTCGTCGACACGACAAGCCGAACTTTCCACGCGCGCGGCCGGTGCTTGATTGTCTTCTCGCGCTGGATCGCGGTACGGATGTCCTCGTGGCGCTCGGCGTAGACGCGGCGCTTCACTGCGTAACGGGTTGTGAAGCCGCCAGTGACTTCCGTTCGGTGCTCCCAGCTTCTCCGAGCGAGGTCGCTCGTCACCCCCACATACTGTGTCCCATTCGCCCGGTTGCTCATCAGGTACACCCATCCCCCGCTCACGCCGCCAGGCCGTGGCCCGGGGGTGGCACCGGCACACCCTGGGCGGCGTAGTCGCGGAGCTTGTTGCGCAGCGCGCGGATCGAAATGCCGAGGATCGTGGCGGCGTGGGTGCGGTTGCCGATCGTGTGGCCGAGCGTGTGCAGGATGAGGTCGCGCTCCACCTCCTCCATCGTGCGTCCGACTAGCCCGGCGATGCCGTCCGCGCGCGCCGGAGCGGGTGGCGCCTCCGCGCCGGCGAGCTCGATCAATTCTGGGCCGATCTCCTCCCCGTTCGCCAGGAGCACGGCACGGTGGATCGTGTTCTCGAGCTCGCGCACATTGCCGCGCCAGGCATGCGCGGTGAGTCGCGCAACGCCGACGGTCGAGACCGGGCGGTACGGAAGCCCGTTCACCTCAGCGTAGCGGCGGGCGAAATGCTCGGCAAGGACAGCGATGTCGCTCGGTCGTTCGCGCAGCGGGGGAACGCGCAGGCTGATGACGTTGAGGCGGAAATAGAGGTCCTCGCGGAACGCGCCGCGCGTCACTTCGGCGAGCAGGTCGCGGTTGGTGGTGGCGAGGATGCGTACGTTCACCTTCACCGGTCCGGCGCCGCCCAGCCGGTCGATCTCGCGCTCCTGCACCGCGCGCAAGAGCTTCGCCTGTAGGCGCACGTCCATCTCGCTGATCTCGTCGAGCAGCAGCGTGCCGCCATCCGCCGCCTCGAACTTGCCGACCCGGCGGGCGAGTGCCCCGGAGAAGGCGCCCTTTTCATGGCCGAACAGCTCCGATTCCAGCAGCGTCTCGGGGATCGCGGCACAATTGAGCGCGACGAAGGGGCCGCCGACACGGCGAGAGCGGCGATGGATGTGGCGGGCCAGCACCTCCTTGCCCGTACCCGATTCGCCGTCGATCAGCACCGACGCTTCCGACGTGGCGACTTGCTCGGCGCGGCGGATCGCCGCCGCCATGATGGGGTCGCGCGCGATCAGCGTATGCGTCTCGCCTGCCGCCGCGGACAGGATCGCGGCGATCAGGTCGGGGTCGGGCGGCAGGGTCAGGAACTCGCGCGCGCCGGCGCGGATCGCGGCGACTGCCGCGTCGGGGTCGTCGCCGGTGCCGCAGGCGACCACCGGAACCGCGATGCGCTCGGCGGCGAGCGCGCGCACGACGGCGCCGACATCGTGCACGACGTCGCAGAGCACGAGGTCGATGCGGGCGTCGGTGCGAAGGTGCGAGAGAGCCGCGGCTGCGTCATCGGCCTGCTCGAGCTTCGCGCCGCGCGCGATTGCGATGCGCCCGGCCTGCCCGAGCTCGCCCGAGAGCGAGCCGATAATCAGCACGCGCATCGCTCAGCCCGCCCGGTCGGCCTTGACGATCTCGGTCATCGTCACGCCGAGATGGGTGTCGTCGACCATCACCACCTCGCCGCGCGCGACCAGGCGGTTGTTGACATAGATATCGATCGCCTCGCCGAGCTTGCGGTCGAGCTCCACCACGGCGCCGCGCCCGAGCTTGAGCAACTGGCTGACCTGCATCGTGGCCTTGCCGAGCACCGCGCTCACCGTCACCGGGATATCGTACACCGCCTCCAGCTCGTGCGCGGAACGCGGCGTCTCCGTCTCCGGCGTGCCGCCGCCGGGCGCGGCATCGGGAAGCTCGGCCAGCGGCAGCTCATTCGACATGTGCGGTCTCCCGTATTGGGGCACTTAAGAGTCCGGAAGGGGCGAGGGCCCCGGCGACCGCCTCCCACAAAGCGGCGGCGTCGCGTCTGCCGGATCCGCCCTGCCAGCGCAGCCGCACGTCGCCCGGCGGCACCGCGGCGTCGGCCACTATGCGCACCGGACGCGCATCGTCCGGACAAGCGCGCGTCACCTCGTGGGCGAGAGCATCGACAAGCGCGGGTGCCGCACGGATGACGACCTCCGGCTCCTGCACAAGGCCGGGCATCAGGGCGCACACAACGGCGCACGCCTCCGCCTCCGCATGGCGGGCGCAGAGCGCAGGAAAAAGGGTTGCAAGCGTGTCGAGCAGCAGGCGCGCGATCGCGGTCGCGTTCGCTTCGGCTTCGGCGTGCATTGCCTCGCGCAAGCAGGCGAGCTCGCGGATGAGGGCATCCGCCGCCCCAGCAAGCGTCTTCGCGGCGACCGCTGCCTCGGCGCATGCGGCGGCGCGTCCCTCGGCGATGCCGTCCTCCCGCGCGGCGGCGATGTCCGCCTTGGTCAGCGGCGCGGCCGGGGGCGCGATCACCTCCGGGTCGGAGGGTTCGGGCGCGTCGAAATCCTCGTCGAACAGCGCGCTCGCCCAGGCCGGCGGTGCGGCGATCGGATCCAGAAGCGCCTCCATCTAGTACACCACCTCCTCGTCCTTGCCGTCGGCGATCTCGATCGCGCCCTGCGCGGCGAGGTCCTTGGCGAGTGCCACGATCGCTGCCTGCGCCTCGTCGACGGCGCGCAGCTTGACCGGACCGAGTCCAGCGATCTCCTCGCGCAGCATCTTGGCCGCGCGCTCGGACATGTTGGCGAGGAAGAGATCCTTGATCACCTCCGACGCGCCCTTGAGCGCGATCGGCAGCCGGTCCTTCTCGACTTCGCGCAGCAGGACCTGCACGCTCGCCGGTGTGAGGCGCTGGAGATCGTCGAACGTGAACATGAGCGCCTTGATGCGTTCGGCCGAATCACGGTTGCGCTCCTCGAGCGCGGCAAGGAAGCGGCCCTCCACCGCGCGATCGAGGTTGTTGAAGATGTCCGCCATCATCTCGTGCGCGTCGCGGCGCGTGCTGCGGGCGAGGTTGGACATGAACTCGGATCGCAGCGTTTTCTCGACGCCATCGAGCACGTCCTTCTGGACGCTCTCCATCCGGAGCATCCGCATCACGACTTCCATCGCGAAGGCTTCGGGCAGCAGGGACAACACGCGCGCGGCGTGCTCGCCGCGCACCTTGGAGAGCACGACGGCGACGGTCTGCGGGTATTCGTTCTTGAGATAGTTCGCCAGCACCGCCTCGTTCACGTTGCCCAGCTTGTCCCACATCGTCCGCCCGGCGGGGCCGCGGATTTCGTCCATGATCTGCGCGACACGGTCCTTGGACAGCGTCTTCTGAAGCATCCTCTCGGTGCTCTCGAACGAGCCGATCAGGTTGCCAGCGGTACCCATGCTCTCGGCGAAGTCGACGAAGAGCCGCTCAGCCATGTCGGCGCGCACGGTGCCAAGCTGTGCCATCGCTGCCGAGACTTCCTTGATCTCGTCCTCGTGCATCAGGGCGAACAGCCGCCCGCTGAGGATCCTCGCCGAGGGCGAGCATCAGGATCGCCGCCTTCTGGGCGCCGCTGAGGAGGCGGTAATCCTCGACTCTCGGCACGTCAGCCGTTCTCCTGGCCGATCCAACCGCGCACGATGGTCATCGTCTCCTCGGGGTGGCGCTCCACCAGGTCGGCGATGCGCCGGATCGAGGAGGCGCGCATCTGCCCCTCCACCTGGGTGAGGCTGACCATGCTTTCGTCGGCAAGCAAAGCGGCGGCTTCCTGACCGGGAGCGTCGAGCCGTGCCGCCGCGGGTCCGGCGAGCGCGCCGGCGGTCGCAACCGGGAGAGCGCCGCCGATCAGCGGCGGGCCACCAAGCAGGCCACCCGTGCCCACGGTCCCGCCGATCGCGGTCAGGCGGGTGACCATTGGGCGCAGCACGGTGAGCAGGGCAACGATGCCGATCAGGCCGAACAAGGCGAGCTGCAGAAGACGCATCACGTCCGGCTTCTCGAAATGGAAGCCAAGCAAGGAGGGCGTGGCGGGCTCGACCGGCAGATCGCCGGCGGCGAATGGCATGGCGACGATCTGCACCACGTCGCCGCGTTTGGAATCGTAGCCGATCGCGGTCTTCACAAGCTCTCCGATGCGCGCGAGGTCGGCGTCGCTATGCGCCTTCGCGGCATCGACCATGACCGCGAGACTGATGCGACCGATCTTCGGCTGTTCGCTGATGAGTGTGCGGACGGTCTTGCTGATCTCGTAGTTGGTGGTTGTTTCCTGACGGTTCTCCTCGTTGGAGTTGCTCGAGGAGGCCTGTTCCGCATTCGGCAGGTTGTTCTGCACGGATACGGTCTGTCCCGGTTCGGTGCTCTTGGTCGCATTGGTGACGCTCTGCTCGCTCCGCGGCACCTGCCCGTCGGGATCGAACTTCTCCTGCGTCTCGCGCACCTTATCGTAGTTCATGACCACCGCCGCCTCGGCGCGTACGTGGCCCACGCCGACGCTGCGCTCCAGCATCTCCTCGACAGCGCGGGCGAGGCGAAGCTCGGTCGCCCGCCGCAGCTCCTCGCCCGACATTGCGGTGCCGGCGATGGCATCCACGGGTGTGCCGGCACGGGCCAGCAACTCCCCTCGTAAGTCGACGATGGAAATGTCGCGCGGCTTGAGCCCGGGGACGGCGGCGGCGACGAGGTTGAGGATCGCCTGCACGCCCTCCCGGTCGAGGCGCGAGGCGCCCGCCATCGTCAGCAGCACGCTCGCGCGCGCATCCTGCTGCTCGCGCGCGAAGGGTTCGCGTCGGGGCAGAACGAGATGCACGCGCGTGGCGCGCACGCCGTTGATCGCCCGGATGCTGCGCGCGAGCTCGCCTTCGAGTGCGCGGGTTTCAGCGATCTGCTGCTCGAATTCCGTACTGGTGAGGCCGCCAGCGCCGCGGTCGAACAGCTCGTAACCGACCGAGCCGCCGGCCGGCAGCCCGGCCTTGGCGAGCGCGAGGCGCGCCTGCGGCACCATGTCAGCGGGTACCATGATGGCGGTGCCGCCAGAGGCGAGCTGGAACGCGATGTGCTGCTTGGCAAGCTGATCGGCCGCCTGCGCGGCGTCGCTGAGGTCGAGGTCGCCATAGAGCAGGGCCATCGGCTGGCGGGCCGAATTGACCGCAAGCAAGGCGAGCAGGCCCAGGACCGCAGCGCCGACCACACCCATCGCCGCGAGGCGTATGGGCCCGAGCGCGCGCAGCCCCTGGATCAGGGGCTGCATCGTCTGTCGTCCTCGGTCTTCGAGCTCCTGAACCGCATTACCCCCGGCTCCCGGCGTCCTGCCGCGCCCGGGATGCTAGGAGGCACCGCTTACCTCGGTGTTAACGGCCCGGCAGATTGTGCCTTGCGGGTGTTTTCTTGCAGTACGCGGATCGAGCCCGTGGTCCCGCCTAGCCCGCGAGCAGCGCCCGAACCTCATTCGTCGGCTGTGCGTGCAGCTCGCGGATAAGGGCGGCTAACACATCCTCGTCTCCCAGCCGCACCAGAGGAATGCCGAACTCGGCGTTCGTCACTACCCCTCCGTATCGGTCGTGCAGCTCGCGGCGCTATCGTCTCATACGTGCCCACGACCGCATATTTGTGCAGAATGTCGTCGGTGATGAAGCGCGGCATCTCCTCCCAGCGCTGCGCGCGCGATAGCTGGCTCATCTCCCGCGCGAGATCGCCCAGTCCGTGGAACTCGAACGCGGCGACATAGGCGGGCGTGGAGGCATAGAACGCGATACGCGCACGCACCACCTCCATCCTCTCGGCGACCTCCGCCTCGGTCGCGCCGGTCGCGATCAGCGGCTTGATGCTGACGGCGAAATCGTCGAGACGGCGCCCCGCCCTTTGCGCCCCCGCCTTCGCCGCCGGGATCATCACCTGCCCGATGTATTCCGCCGTGCAGACCGGGTGCGGGCGCATTCCGTCCGCCACCTCGCCAGCGACCTGGCACATCAGCCGGTTCACCGTCGCGAGATGGATCGGGATCGCCGGGTGCTCGATCGGCCCAGGATTGAACAGCGGCACCATCAGGTTGATCGTGTAGTGCGGCCCGCGCACGTCGAGCCTGGTGCCGTTCTGCCAATGGTCCCACACCGCGCGCACCGCGGTGATATATTCGCGCATCCACGGCCCGAGCGGGGAGAAGGTCAGCCCGTAGCGCCGCTCCAGATGCCCCTTCACCTGCGAGCCGAGCCCCAGCACGAACCGGCCGCCCGAAATCTTCTGCAACGTCCAGGCGGTCATCGCCATCGTCGTCGGACTGCGCGGAAAGGCGATGGCGACCGAGGTGCCGAGGGTAAGGCTATCCGACCCGTGCGCGGCGAGCGCGATCAGCGGGAACGGGTCATCCTTGGTCTCCTCGAAGAACAGTCCGTCGTATCCCAGCGCCTCGACGCGACCCGATTGCTCGACGATGCCGCGCACGTTGAGCGGCGCCTCGGGCGCCCGGAGCCCGGGATCGAGCTTGCCCAGTGGCAGCAGGGTTTCGATGTGCATCAGGCAAAGCTCACGGAAGCCTCGCCCAGCCCCGCAAATGTCGCCGTGCAGCGATCGCCCGGCTTGAGGAACCGCAGCCCGGTGAAAGACCCGCAGGTCACGTACTGCCCCGCCGTCACCCCTACCATGTTGACCAGCGCGACGGCCACGCCCAGCGGATCGCCCGTCGGGTGCCCGCCGTCTTGCTCGAGCACGGTCTCCCCGTTCACCCGCAATGTGACATGCAGCTTGCCGAGGTCGAGCCCGCGCCAGTCGCGCTTGGTGTCCGCCGGCACGAACGCGCCATTGCTCACACTGTCGGCGAGCTTCTCGAGCACGCTGCGCTGGGTGTGATGGGCAAAGCGGCTGGAGACCACCTCGATCGCCGCGCACGCCTCAACCGCGTCTGTTACCTCCTCGCGCGTGTAGGCGTTCGCTCGCTTTGGCAGCGCGCGGGTGAAGCGGAATGCGACCTCGCCTTCCACGCCACGGTCCCCCGCCTCCGCGGCCGATAGCGTCGCCGGGCTCGGCCGTATCGTGCGCGCGTAGACGATGCCCCGCGTCGGCTCCTCGCCTTTGGGCGCGTTCGCCTTGTAAGCGCCCACCGTCTCGCCCAGCTTCGCCGTCACCGCGTCCTGGATCGCATGCGCCTCCGCGACGCTGGCGGGCGGCGGCGTCAGCCCCTCCACGCGTGGCCCGCCCCGGCGCGCGCGCACGAGCTGCTCCGCCGCCGCCTCGATCCGACCCTGGTCCATCCCCTCGCTCCTATGCGTTTGACCGAACCTAGCCCCGCCGCCACACTCCGCCAATGCAAGACGCCGTCTTCCTGTTCGACGTGGACAACACGCTGCTCGACAACGACCGCATCCAGGACGAGCTGCGCGCCCATCTCACCGCGACGTACGGCCGGACGGCGAGCGACCGGTACTGGGCGCTGTTCGAGGAGCTGCGGGGAGAGCTCGGCTATGCCGACTATCTCGGCGCGTTCCAGCGGTATCGGCTGGAGGATTTGCACGACCCGCGCGTGCTGCGCGCCGCGAGCTGGCTGGTCGACTACCCTTTTGCTGAGCGCCTCTATCCCGGCGCGCTCGACGCCGCGCGTCACGTGGCCGCGTGGGGACAGACCGTCATCCTCTCCGATGGGGACGCGGTGATTCAGCCGCGCAAAGTCGAACGCTCCGGGCTATGGCGCGCCTTCGAGGACCGCGTGCTGATCTATGTGCACAAGGAAAAGGAGCTTGACGACGTGCTGCGGTTCTTTCCCGCCCGCCACTACGTGCTGATGGACGATAAGCTGCGCATCCTGTGCGCCGTCAAGCAGGTGTGGGGTTCGCGTGTCACCACGGTCTTCCCGCGCCAGGGCCACTACGCGCTCGATCTTGCGGAGGTCGCGAAATATCCGCCCGCCGACGTGACGATCGAGCGGATCGGCGACCTCGTCGGGGTCGCGCGGGAGCGGCTTATTCCGCCGCGACCGCCTGGGGCTGCATAGCCTGCGCCCACAGCGCGGGCTGCAGCTCCTCCTTGCGGTCGGGGAAGAACACCGCACAGAACAGCGTGATCAGCGCGACCACCGCGAGCACCAGCAGCACCACGGTCAGGCTGCCAGTGCGCTGCTCCAGCAGCCCGACCAGCGGCGCCGCTGCCGCCGCTCCCAGGAAGCCCACGAAGAAGCGCACCGAATACATCCGCGCCCGGGTCGCCGGCGAGATGTAGCGTGCCGTCATCGTCTCGTTTACCGTCACCTGCCCGAAGATCACGGCGGCGACCAGGCCGGCGACCAGCAGCATCGCCAACCCGTGTAGCCAGGCCAGCGCGGCGAGCCCCGGCGCCAGCGCGACCCCCATCGGCAGGAACACGCGCTTCAGCGTCATGCGGTCGATCATCCGTCCCACGGTGAACTGCGTCAGCGCTCCGCACAGCGTGACCGCGAACGCCGCCGCGCCTACCAGCGCGAGCATCCCCGGATTGTCGGCGAGCCGGTCCTGGATCAGCTTCGGCAGCAGGATGGTGAAGGCGTTGAACACCAGGCCGGAGGCGATCGCGATCAGCAGCAGCACGATCACGGCGCGGCGCACCAGCGCGCGCGGGATCACCGGGAACGGCGCGCGCACCCGCTGTGCGCCGACCTCCATGATCGGGAAGCGCAGCCACGCGAGCCCCACCGCGGCGCATACCGCGCCCGGCGCGATGAACGCCGCCCGCCAGCCCAGGTAGTGCGCGAGCAGTCCGGTGATCACCGGCGAGGACGCCACTCCCAGATTGCCGAACACCCCGTTCACCCCGATCGCGCGCCCCGGCTTGTCACCCGCCGCGTCGACCAGCATCGCGGTGCCGATCGGGTGATAGATCGAGGCGAACGCTCCCGCCGCGGCGAGCGTCAGCGCCAAGGCGAGCGGCGAGGCGATCAGCCCCGCCGCCATAAGCGACAGCCCGGTGCCGAAATAGAACGCCGCCATCATCGGCTTGCGCCCGAGCCGCTGGGCGAGCCAGCCCTGCGGCAGCGACCCCGCGCCGTACAGCACGAACATGCCGGTCGCGAGCGCCAGGATCGGCCCATAGTCGGCGCCGAATGGCCCGCCCGGATGCGCCATGACCAGCACGGCGGTCGGCAGGATCAGCAGCGAGTAGTGCGTGATCGAGTGCGCGGCGTTGATGAACGCGATCTGGCGGCGTGCGTGCGTCATCGTCTTCCCACGGGGTTTTCACCAATCTAGGCTGGCTGCGCCACGATGTCCGGCCAGATCATGTCGCGCACCGGCCAAGACCTCCCGCCCAATCCCCGCACGGTCGCCCACGAGCGGGCGCCCCGCAACGTCGTCGGTTTCGCCTGCGACTATCCGGACGGCTTCGCGACCGAGCGGCACCGCCACGCCCGCGCCCAGCTCCTCTACACGCTCTCCGGCGTGCTCCGCGTCACGACCGATCAGGCGAGCTTCGCGGTCCCGCCGGGCAGCGGCCTCTACCTGCCCGCCGGCATTGCCCACGCCGTGCGCATGGACGGCCCGGTCGCCATGCGTGCTCTCTTCCTGCGGGAGGACGCCGCCCGCGTGGCGCCGGCCGATGCGACGGTGATCGCGATCTCGTCCCTGCTGCGCGAGCTGATCCTCGGCGCCTGCGCCGAGCCGCTCGACTGGGATCCGGCGGGGCGCGGCGGGCATCTCGCCGCGCTGGCGCTTGATGAGATCGCGCATGCCCGCGCCCTGCCACTCGCGCTCCCGGTGCCACGCGATCCGCGCCTTTTCCGTGTGGCGGATACCTTGCGCGCGCATCCCGATGATCCGCGCGACCTCGATGCGTGGGCCGCCGATGCCGGAGCGTCGGTGCGCACACTCGCCCGGCTGTTCCGCGCCGAGACGGGCATGAGCTTCCGCCAGTGGCGGCGCCAGCTTCGCCTGACCGAGGCGGTGGCCCGACTCGCAGCCGGCGCCACCCCCGCCCGCGCCGCCGCCGCGGTCGGCTACACCAGCACCCCCGCCTTCGGCGCCGCCCTGCGCGCCACGTTCGGGATCACGCCGGGCCGGGTGCGTGGCGCACCCTCGCCCGAATCGCTGCGCGATCCGGCGCCTCCCGACGGAGAGGCGCAACGCAAAGTCACCTCTCCCCCCGGGAGAGGTCGCGGAGCGCAGCGACGCGGGTGAGGGTCACGTCCCCCGCAGCACCATCTCCGCCGCCTTCTCGCCGATCATGATCGTCGCCGCGTTGGTGTTGCCGGAGATCACCGTCGGCATCACCGATGCGTCCGCGACCCGCAGCCCCTCCATCCCGTGCACGCGCAGGCTGGGATCGACCACCGCCATCGGGTGCGTGCCCATCGTGCAGGTGCTGGTCTGGTGGTATGTCGTCCCGCTGGTGCGCTTGACGTGATCGAGCCATTGCTCGTCGGTCTGCACGTCCTTGCCCGGCATGTATTCCTCGGTCACCAGCTTCCGCATCGCCGGGCTCTGGAACACGCCGCGCAGTATCTTCACCCCGGCGATCATGGTGTCGCGATCGTTCTGCGTCGCGAGGTAGTTGGGCTGCAACGCGGGCGGCTTCTCGGGGTCGGGCGAGGCGATGCGCAGCCAACCCCGGCTCTCCGGTCGGCAGGGGATCGTCGTACCGCCGCAGCCGGGCCACGCATGCAGCGGCTCGCCCGCCTTGTCCATGCTGCCGGCGAAGAACTGGTACTGCACGTCCGGGCTCTCCAGCTCGGGGCGCGTCTTCACGAACATCCCGACCGGCCCGGCGCCGGTCATCAGCGGTCCGCCGCGCGCGAGCAGGTAGAGCAGCCCGGCCTGCGCCTGTTTCACCCAGCTTCGCGAAACCTCGTTATAGGTGTTGGCGTTGCGGCAGCGATACGCGATGCGCCCGCCGATATGGTCTTGCAAATTCTCGCCGACGCCAGGCAGCTCGTGCGCGACCTCGACGCCGGCGGCGCGCAGCACCTCACCGGGTCCGATGCCGGAGAGCTGCAACAGCTGCGGGGAGTTGATTGACCCGCCCGCCAGGATCACCTCCCGGCGCGCGCGCGCCTCGTGCTCCTGGCCGCCCTGCGAATAGGCGACGCCGACCGCGCGCTTGCCATCCAGCAGCACGCGGTGGGCGAGCGCATTGATCTCCACCGTCAGATTGGGCCGGCGCATCGCCGGGCGCAGATAGGCCACGGCGGCGCTGCACCGGCGCATCCCCTTCACGGTGATCTGCAGCGGCCCAACGCCCTGCTGCTCGGGGCCGTTGAAATCGTCGTTGTACGGCACGCCGGTCTGCTTCGCGCCTTCGATGAAGGCGTCATTCAGCTCGTGTTTGGAGCGCAGGTCGGAGACAAAGAGCGGCCCGTCGCCGCCATGGTACTCGTTGGCGCCGCGCTCCTGATGCTCGGCCTTGCGGAAATAGGGCAGCACGTCCTCATAGGACCAGCCGGTGCAGCCCATCTGCCGCCAGGTATCGAAATCCTGCCGCTGGCCGCGGATGTAGATCAGCCCGTTGATGGAGGACGACCCGCCCAGCACCTTGCCGCGCGGCCACGGCACCTGCCGTCCGTCCAGCCCCGGCACCGGTTCAGTCTGGAACTGCCAGGTGATCTTCGGGTGGAAGATATTGCGGAAGAAACCGGCGGGGATGTGGATCCAGATGTTGCTGTCCTTGCCGCCCGCCTCCAGCAGCAAGACCCGGTTCGCCGCGTTCTCGCTCAACCGGTTCGCCAGCACGCACCCGGCCGATCCCGCGCCCACGATGATGAAGTCGAACTCCGCCTGAGGCGCTTCCATCTGACCGTCCCCGTTCCCCAGGCAATCTAACCCAGCCGACGGGTAAGGATGCAAGCTTGGGCGTTTGACTCGCCAACCGGCGGATGCCTACGCTTCATGTTGTCAGGACACCGGCCGCTAAGCGCCGGGCGAAAGGGGAAGAAAGTCATGCGATTTCGTGCGCTCCGGGCCGCGTTCTGCGGCGCCGCACTGGGCCTGCTCGCGGTCACCCCGCGGGCGATCGCCGCCGATGACACCATCAAGATCGGCTACATCGACCCGTTCTCGGGCCCGTTCGCGCAGAGCGGCGACCAGTTCCTCCAGGTGCTGCACTTCATCATCGACGACATCAACGAGCGCATGCCGCCGCTGCACAAGAAATTCGAGATCGTCACATTCGACGACAAGCTTCAGCCGGCCGAGGCGCTGATCGCGCTCAAGCGCATCACCGACCAGAACATCCCCTTCGTGATGCAGTGCGTCGGGTCCAACGTCGCTACCGCCCTGATCGGCGGGGTCGAGAAGAACAACGCGCGCAATCCCGACCATCGGGTCATCTATCTCAACTGCGGGGCGCTCGCGACCGAGCTCACCAACGCGCCGTTGTGCAATTTCTGGCAGTTCCGCTTCAGCGGCTCGGTGCAGCAGCGGGCCTATGCGCGCATCAAATCTTTGCCGGCCGACATCAAGAAGGTCTACCTGATCAACCAGGACTACGTGTTCGGCCATTCGATGGAGCACGATACGAAGGAGTTCCTGGCGAAGCTCCGCCCGGATATCCAGATCGTGGGCGACGAGTTCGTGCCGCTCGGCCAGGTGAAGGACTTTTCGCCCTATGTCACCAAGATCAAGAACTCGGGCGCGCAGTCGGTCGTCACCGGGAACTACGGGCCTGACCTCAATCTGCTGATGAAGGCAGCGGTCGATGCCGGCTTGCCGGTTCGCTTCGACACCTACCTCGCCTACCTCACCGGGGCGGTGACCGCGATCGGGCAGACGGGTGCCGACCGCCTGACGGTCATCATGGAGTATAACGAGAACCTGCCGGTCGAGCTGAACATCCCGTCGGCCGAGAAGTTCGACCTCGCCTTTCGCAAGGACCACAAGTTCGACTTCGTCGCGCAGCCCTGGGTCGTGATGTTCGAGATGCTGTCGCGCGCGATCACCCAAGCCGGCTCGGTCGACGTGCTGAAGATCGCCCAGAACCTGGAGGGGATGCAGCAGAAGGACCTGCTCGGCAAGACCGAGACCATGCGCAAACAGGACCACCAGCTCATCCTGCCCTATTACGAGGGTCTGCTGACCAAGAATGTCAAATACGACACCGAGGGCACCGGTCTCGGGTTCAAGACCATCTACACGGTTCCCGCCGAGGACGAGGTGATGCCCACCACCTGCGACATGAAGCGCCCCACGTCCTAGCCCCTCCCTGACGAGGCCGCGAATGCCGCTCCTTTTCGATACCCTGCTCAGCGGCCTCGTCTACGGGATGCTTCTCTTCATGCTGGCGAGCGGGCTCACCCTCATCTTCTCGATGATGGGCGTGCTCAACTTCGCCCACGCCAGCATCTACATGCTGGGCGCGTATTTCGCCTATACGATCAGCACGTATGTGAGCTTCTGGGCCGGGTTGATCCTTGCCCCCATCGCCTGCGGGCTGATCGGCGCGGCGATCGAGGTCTGGGGACTGCGCCGCTGTCACGTCAACGGCCACATCGCGGAGCTGCTGTTCACCTTCGGCCTGGTGTTTATCTTCCAGCGCGCGGTGATGATGATATGGGGCACGCTCACCGTCCCGTACCAGGTTCCGCGAAGCCTCGATTTCACGCTGTTTCACCTCTACGGCCAGAACTTCCCTGCCTATCGCGGCTTCATGCTGCTGGTCACCGTGGTGATGCTGCTCAGCATCTGGCTGCTGCTGAAGAAGACCCGCATCGGCCTCATCATCCAGGCGGCGCTCACGCATCCGAACATGGTCAGCGCGCTCGGCCATAACGTGCCGCGCGTCTTCACCATCGTGTTCGCCGGCGGCTGCGTGCTCGCGGGCCTCGCCGGGGTGATCGGCGGCAACTATTTCTCGACCGATTCCGGGATGGCGGACGCGATGGGGCCGATCGTCTTCGTCGTCGTCGTGTTCGGCGGCCTGGGCTCGCTCGCCGGCTGCTTCATCGCCTCGATCTTCATCGGTATGGTGCAGACCGCCGCCGTGATGGTGAACGGCTCACTCGCCGGCGTCTTCGACCCGCTCGGCATCACTTTGGGCGGGGACAATCTGTGGGGCGAGATCATGACCATCCCGCTCGCCCGCGTCGCCCCGCTGCTGCCCTATATTCTGATGATTCTCATCCTGTTCTTCCGTCCGCGCGGGCTGATGGGAACCCGCGAATCATGAGCTCCGCCGCCGCCCGCGACCTTACGATCGTCCCGCCGCGCCGGCAGGCTGCTCTGCGTGCCGTGCTACCCTGGGTGGTGCTGCTGCTGGTCGCAATCGCGCTCCCTTGGGCGTTTCGGGATTACGCGCATGCCCGCGACAATGGCTTCATGACCGCGATGTTCAGCCAAATGGGCATGATGGTGATCTTCGCGCTCTCGTACAACATGCTGATGGGGGAAGCGGGGCTGCTCTCCTTCTGCCACGCAGTCTTCTTCGGCTTCGGCGGCTACTGTGTAGCGCATTTCCTCAACATGGCGGGCAATGGGGGGCTCGCGATCCCGACCGAGCTTCTGCCAGTCGCCGGCGGCATATGCGGCGGGCTGCTCGCTACCGTGTTCGGCGCGATGGCAACCAAGCAGCGTACTACCGCCTTCGCCATGATCACCTTCGGCATCGGGGAGCTCGCGGTCACCGCCGCCATCATGTTCACCCATTTTTTCGGTGGCGAGAGCGGCATCACCACCGACCGGCAGAACAGCTGGAGCCTGTTCGGTGTCAACTACGCGCACGGGCTTCAGGTCTATTACCTCGTCATTGCGTGGACGCTGCTTGCCGCGCTCGGCATGTACTACCTGCGTGGCACGCCGCTCGGGCGAATGGCGAATGCCTGCCGGGACAATTACGAGCGGGCGCAGTTCGTCGGCTACGACCCGCGCATGGTACGCTTCATCCAGTTCACCCTGTCCGGCGCGTTCGCCGGCATCGGCGGCGCGCTTTACTGCATCACGTACGAGATCGTCACCTACGATGCCGTCAACGCGCCGCTCTCCGGCAACGCGCTGCTGATGGCCTATATCGGCGGCGTCGGCAGCTTCGCCGGCCCCGTCATCGGGGCGATCCTGATCACCGCGCTGCAGAGCGGCCTCAGCCTGATGTCGAACTCCTGGCTGGTCTATGTCGGGCTGCTGTTCATCGCCATGGTGACCTTCGCGCCGACTGGCATCACCGGCATCCTGCGCGCGCACGGCCCGATCGCGCGGGCAGGGCGGCTGGGCGCCCTCGCCGTGCCCTATCTGCGCCTGCTCCTGCCGTCCCTCGTCGTGCTGCTGGGCTTCGTCTTCATCGTGGAGATGCTGTCCTTCGCGACGATCGGCGCCGCGGAGGGCAAGACAATCGACGTCGTCGGCCTTGCCCCCGACGTCTACTCCCCGGTGCCCTGGATCGCCACGGTCGCCGGCACCGCGCTCGGAATCGCCTGGCTGAGGCTGGAGGCGCGGCGCTTCTTCGCGGTCTGGGACACGCTGATGGCGGGACTCATGCCGTCGCCCCTGCGATGAGCGTCCCGGCGCTGCGCCTGCGCGACGTGCGCAAGAACTTCGGCGCGACGGAGATCATCCGCGGCGTCACCCTGGACATCGCCGCCGGCGAGCGCCACGCGCTGATCGGCCCGAACGGTGCAGGCAAGACGACCCTGTTCAACCTGATCAGTGGCCGCTTCGCCGTCACCAGCGGGGAGATCAGGCTCGACGACACCCGCCTCGATGCCCTGCCGCCGCACCGCATCAACCGCCTTGGCCTGTCCCGCAGCTTCCAGATCACCTCCATCTTCCACCGCCTCAGCGTGTTCGAGAACCTTCGCTGCGCCCTGCTCTGGAGCCGCGGCTATCGCTACTCGTTCTGGCACACGCTGGCGCGTCAGCCGCGGCTCAACGACGCCGCTGAGCGATTATTGGAGGAGATCAATCTCGCCCCGCGCCGCGACGTGCAGGCGGGCCTCTTGTCATACGCCGAGCAGCGCGCGCTCGAGATCGGCATGACCATTGCCGGCGGCGCCACGGCGATCCTGCTCGACGAGCCCACCGCCGGCATGAGCAATACCGAGACCGAATATGCGATCGCGCTGATTCGCCGCGTGACGGAGGGCAAGACGCTGCTGATGGTGGAGCACGACATGCGCGTGGTCTTCGACCTCGCCGACACCATCACAGTGCTTGTCTACGGCCAGGTGATCGCCTCCGGACCGCCCGCGACGATCCGCGCCAACCGCGCGGTGCAGGAGGCGTATCTGGGCACGGAGGCTGCATGAGCTTCGCCCCATGACCCTCGAAGTCACCGACCTGCACGCCTACTACGGCAAGAGCCATATCCTGCACGGCGTCACCCTGCGCGTCGCGGAGGGCGAGATCGTCTCCCTGCTCGGGCGCAACGGCGTCGGTCGCTCCACCACCTGCAAGGCGATCATGGGACTCGTGCCTCCCGAGGGCTCGATCGTCTGGCGCGGGAAGGCAATCGCCGGTCTCCAGGCGAACGAGATCGCCCGCCGCGGCATCGGCTATGTGCCGGAGGACCGGCAGGTCTTCCCGACCCTGACCGTGCGCCAGAACCTCGCCCTCGGGCTCAAACGCGCCAACACGTTCGGCCGCTGGACGTTCGAGGACGTCTTCTCCTTGTTTCCCAATCTCGCCGCGCGCCAGGACAACGCGGCGGGCGTCCTTTCGGGCGGCGAGCAGCAGATGCTAACCATGTGCCGCACCCTGATGGGCGATCCCGACCTGATCCTGATCGACGAGCCGACCGAGGGCCTTGCTCCGCGCCTCGTCGAGCAGGTCGGCATGCTGCTCGCCGAGATCGCCCGCCGCGGCGTCGCCATCCTGCTGGTCGAGCAGAAGCTCACGATTGCGCTGCGCATCTCCCAACGCCTCTACGTCATGGGGCACGGGCGCATCGTCTTCGAGGGCACGCCCGCCGCGCTGGAAGCGGATTCCCGCGTCCGCCAGGAATGGCTCGAGGTCTGATAGCAGCGGCCCGATGCTCGGACCTATTCGTTGCCACGGATAGTAGCGGAGCGACGAAGCAATCTCCCGCCCGTGTGCAGGAAATTGCTTCGCTTCGCTCGCAATGACACGGCTGGGGAAGGAGTCAGCGCATTCGCCCGTTGGTACGACATGTTCATGGCGCATTTCACCCGGTGATCGCCTTCCAGTCCACGCCTTTCTCGAACGCCGAAGCGGCGCGGTAGATGGTCTCCTCGTCGAACATCCGCCCTGTCAGCATCAGCCCAACCGGCAGCCCGCCCACCATGCCGCACGGCAGGCTCATGGACGGGTGATGGGTGCAATCGAACGGTGCCGTGTTCGGCAGCATCTCGAAAGCGCGCTTGATGATCAGGTCGGTCGGTGCCTCCGGCGGCGGTAGCGGCGTCGCTGTCATCGGCAAGGTCGGCATCAACAGCAGATCGTATTTCTCCAGCACGGAGTTGTACGCCTTGCGCAGCCGGCGCACCAGGTTCTGCGCCTTCCCGTAGTAATGGCCGCGATGGCTCATCGTCATGTAGTGCCCGAGCAGCATCGTGTTCTTGAGCGACTCCGACAGCTCGTCGGCGCGGGTCCGCCAGCCGCTGTGGAAATCCATCAGCGAGGTGACGTACAGCCCCTGCCAATTAAAGCCAAAGCCGTTGCCGTGCATCATCTGCACCGTCGCGCCCTCGGCGGCGATCGGCAGCCAGATGGCTGGGCCCGCGCGATGCAGCGGGATCGACACGGTCTCCACCGTGGCACCCAGCTTTCGGAAGCGGTCCGCCGCCTCGCGCACCACCGCATCCGTCTCGGTCATCGACTGCGGGTGACCAAATCCTTCCTCCACCACCGCGATGCGCAAGCCGTTCGCGCCGCGCCCGAGCGCCTCGCGATAGGGCTTCGCGGTCGCCCCCGTCTGGCGCGGATCCAACCCGTCCTCGCCGGCGATCACCTCCAGCAGCAGCGCGTTGTCCTCGACCGTCGCCGTCATCGGCCCGGTGTGGTCGATGGTCAGCTCGATCGGCATGATCCCGGTGTAGGGCACCAGCCCGAAGGTCGGCTTCATGCCGTAGATCCCGCAGAAGGACGCCGGCATCCGGATTGATCCGCCCTGATCGCCGCCAAGCGCCATCGGCACCTCGCCCGAGGCGACCACCGCGCCGCTGCCCGATGACGACCCGCCCGCGGAATAGCCCTGGCGCAGCGGGTTGTGCACCGGCCCGGTCGCGCTGGTGTGGCTGCTGCCGGAAAAGCAGAAATATTCGCACACCGTCTTGCCGACGATCGTGCCGCCGGCATCCAGGATGCGCGTCGCGACCGTCGCGTCGACCTCGGGCATGTAGCCCTCCAATGTGGAGGCGCCGTTCATCATCGGTACGCCGGCAAGGCAGATATTGTCCTTCAGCGCGATCTTCTTGCCCGTCAGTTTGCCGGAAGGCGCGCCCTCGATGGTCGTCTTGACGTACCACGCGCCCAGCCTGTTCTCCTCCGCGGTCGGGCGTTTGCCGGGCGTGCGCGGATAGGTGACCTCCGGCAGCTCGTCCGGCATCTGATCGACGAGATTGTACGCCGCGATCGCATCCCCCAGGCAATCGCGGTGCATCGCAAGCTCGGCATCGCTCATGCTCAGGCCCAGATCCTTCGCCGTCTCGCCGAGCTGCGCGACGGTCGGAAGCTTGATGGTCCCCAGCGGCATGTCGTTCTCCTTCGCTCTCAGGCGACGCCGACGAACTCCGCGACCAGCGCGGGATCGCCCAATGCGTCGTGCGGGATCTCCCCTGTGATCCTCCCGCGCTGGATCAGCAGCACACGGTCGGCCAGGGCGTGGATGAAGTCCAAATTCTGCTCGACCAGCAGCACGCTCAAACCCAGCCCCCGCCGCAGCGCGCCGATGCGCTCGATCATGGCGGCGATGATCGAAGGCTGGATGCCCTCGGTTGGCTCATCCAGCAGCAGCAGCCGGGGCCGCCCGCACAGCGCGCGCGCCACCGCGAGCAGCTGCTGCTCCCCGCCCGACAGGGCGCTGCCCGCGCGGTCGAGGAGGCGGGTGAGCTCGGGAAACTCCGCCAGCACCGCCTGCGCCGCCCCCGGCCCCGCGCCGCTCGCCACCGCGGCGAAACGCAGGTTCTCCCGCACCGTCAGGCTCGGGAAGATCTGCCGCCCTTGCGGCACGTAGCCCAGCCCGGTCCGCGCCCGCGCGTGCGTCGGCAGATGGGCGATCTCCTCACCGTCCCACGCGATCGTGCCGCCGCGGCAGGGAAGCAGCCCCATCACCGTCTTCAGCAGCGTGGTCTTACCCATGCCGTTATGCCCCAGGATGCCGACGCACTCGCCCGGCGCGACCTCGAGCGAGATGCCGTGCAGCACCACGATCCGCCCATATCCGGCGACGATGTCCGTCAGGCGAATCATGCGCGCATACGCTCCGCGGCTGTGACCGGCTTGCCCAGATAGACGTCGCGCACGCGCGGATCGGCGAGGACGCGCTCCACGCTGTCCTCCACCAACACGTGGCCCTGGTGGAACACCGTGACGGTCTGCGCGATCGCGCGGATGAACTGCATGTCGTGCTCGACCACGACGATCGCATGGCGCTGGTTCAGCTCGCGAATCAGCGCCGCCGTGCGCCCGGTCTCTTCGGCGCTCATGCCCGCGGTCGGCTCATCGAGGATGATCAGGTCGGGCTCCGGGGCGACAACCATCGCAAGCTCGACCAGCTGGCGCTGCCCATGTCCGAGCCGGCCTACTTCGCGCGGCGCCAGTGCGGCGATGCCGAGCCGCTCCAGCGCCGCCATCGCCCGGCGGCGGAACTCCGCCTCGGAGTGCCGGCGGCGCAGCGCGAGCATCACGCTCTCCATCACGTCAAGCCCGTCGAACAAGGATGGGATTTGCGTCTTGATGCCGACCCCCAGGCGCGCGACTGCGAAGCTGTCGAAGCAAGTCACGTTCCGTCCGCGCCACAGGATGCGACCGCTGCTCGGCTTGTACTGGCCGGTGAGGCATTTGAAGAACGTGCTCTTGCCGGCGCCGTTGGGACCGATCAGGCAGCGCAGCTCGCCCTCGGCGACTGACAGGCTGACCCCGTCCACCGCGCGCACGCCGCCAAATCGCATCACCAGGTTCTCCGTCGCCAGCAGTGCCGTCACCGCACGGCCTCCCGCCGGCGCAGCCGCGTCATCGCATCGATGATGCTGGGCAGGATGCCGCGCGGGATGAGCAGCACGGCCGCCATCAGGATCACGCCCAGGATCAGGCTCGGGTTGATCGTCTTCAGGGTGCCCGCCCAGGTGGTGAGGATCTGCAACAGGATCGCGCCGACGATCGGGCCGATCAGCGTGCCGAGTCCGCCGACCATCACCCAGATGATGATCTGCCCAGAGTAGAACAACGAGAACATCGTCGGGCTGACGAAGACGCAATTGGCGAACAGCAGCCCCGCGAGCCCCGCCATGGCGCCGCCGATGGCGAAGACGCCGAGTTTGTAGAGGCGCACGTCATAGCCCAGAAGCTCGGCGCGGACCTCGTTCTCCTTCACCGCGACGACGACGCGCCCGAAGCGGCTTGCCAGCAGCAGCTTGCAGATCACGTAGCACACGCCCAGGCAGCCGATGGCGACGACGAAGATCTGCTCGGGCGGCAGCGGGTTGCCCGGGTCGCCCGGCAGATTGAGCGGCGGGGTCGATGGAATGCCGTTGAACCCGCCCAGCGGCGCGGCGCCGATGTGCCACTCGTCGCCCGCCGTCGAGTTGGCGAAGTTGAACAGGATGAGCGTCACGGTGAGCGTGATGACACCGATATAGACGTCGCTGATCCGTCCGAAGAACATCAGATACCCCAGCACGGCGGCGAGCGCGCCAGGGACCGCGATCGCGATCGGCACCGCCCAGCTCGTGCCGGTGAAGTTCAACGCCGCGACCGCGTAGGAATAGCCGCCGAGCCCGAAGAACGCCGCCTGGCCGAAGCAGAGGATTCCGCCGAACCCCCAGACCAGGGCGAGGCTCAGCGCCAGCACCGCCATCGACACGTAGATCGTCGCGTTGATGACCGCGAAGAGCTGCAGCGTCAGGGGCAGCAGCCAGGCGATGAGCGCGGTTGCTGCCAGCGCCGCCGCGATCTCCGTCCACAGGCGGCGAGAGCTCATAGGGAGCGGCGGAAGAACCGCCCGGTGATGCCTTGCGGCAGCAGGCGCAGCAGCATGACGGCGACGCCCAGCATGATGACCTCGCCCAGCACCGGTGTGGTGAAGAACGCGCCGAGCGTGGAGACCGAGCCGAGCAATGCGGACGCCGACAGCGTGCCCGCGAGCATCGCCGCGCCACCGGTCACGACCGCGATGAAGGCGCGCGCGATATAGACCGTGCCCATGGTCGGCACAACGCCGGAGAACGGCGCGATCAGCGCGCCGGCGAGGCCCGACAGCGCGGCGCCGGCGGCAAAGGTGAACGCATAGACCCGGCCCGGCGACACGCCGAGTGCGGCCGCCATCTCTGGGTTCTGCATGGTGCCGCGCGCGATCAGCCCCGCGCGCGTAAGCCGCAGTACCGCCCAGGTGCCGGCGAGCATCGCGAGCGCCGCACCGATCAGAAACAGCGAGTAGGCCGAGCTGCGGTACCCGCCGATCGCGATGCTGCCGAGCGGGGCGGAGAAGCCGCTCACCGAGTTGCCGAATATCATCGTCACCGCGCCGATCAGCCCGAGCGAGAGGCCCCAGGTCGCAAGCATCGTGTCGAGGATCCGTCCATACAGAGGGCGGATCACCACACGCTCAACCACTGCACCGATCACGCCCACGACGACCGGCGCGACGATCAGCATCGCGACCCAAATGTTGAGGCCGGCGCGGGCCGAGACGATCGCGCTGTAGGCGCCCAGCATCAGGAACTCGCCGTGCGCGAGATTGATCACGCGCATCATTCCGAAGATCACCGCGAGCCCCAGGCTGATGATCAGCAAGGTCGCGATGCCGGTCAGAACCTGCAGGAAGACCGCGAAGGCGAGGTCCAACGCCCGCGTCCTCAGGTCTTGACGTCGATCACATACTGCTTGTCGGAGTTCGGGTTCTTCGCGAGATCGCAGACCGATGCGGTGTCGGCCGGCGGTTGCTGGGGATAGCTCTGCAGTACCTTGAAGCCGTGATTGGCGCACTCGGCGAGATAGACATTCAGCGTCACGTGGTTGGTCTTGCCGTCGATCGTCGTCTTGCCTGGTGGGCCATCATTTTCGATGCCGGTCTCGAGCGCCTCGATCACCTTCATGCGGTCGACCGATCCCGCCTTCTTCACGCCCTCGGCCCAGAGGTTGAACCCGACATAGGTGCGCATCGCGAGCTCGCCGCCGAGATAGGGCGCGGAGGGGCCAAGCTTGGCGTGGAACTTCTCCAGGAACGCCTTGTTTGCCGGCGTATCGACCTCTTGGAAATAGCTAAACGCAGCGACGATGCCGTCACCCTCCTCGGGCGAGAGCACAAGGCTCTCGTTGCCGCCGGCGAAGGTGGTCGAAGCCATCGGGATCTGCTTCTTCATCCCCGCCGCCGCCCATTGTCGATAGAAGGAGATATGCGCGCCGCCGACCAGCGCGGAGACTACCGCGTCCGGCTTCGCCGCCTGCACCTTCTGGATCGCCGGGCCGAAATCGGTGACGTTCAGCGGGAAGAAATCCACCGCGACGACCTCGCCGCCGCCGTCGCGCGCATATTTGGTCAGCCACTTGCTGGTGATCTGGCCGTAATTGTAGTCGGCCGCGAGCACGTAGAGCTTCTTGCCCCAGTTCTTCTGCACGTAGGGGACCAGCTTGTTGACGTTCTGCGCCGGGGTCGAGCCGGTGCAGAAGCAGTTGCGGTCACATACGCCGCCTTGGTACTGCGTGTTGTAGAAATAGAGCGTGCGGTAGCGGTGCAGGATTGGCCGGATCGCCTCGCGCGAGGCCGACGTGATCCCGCCATGCACGACCGCGGCGCGATCCTTGGTCGCCGCCTCGGTCGCGAACTGTGTGTAGAGCTGGATGTTGGACTGCGGGTCGTAGTGGATAAGCTTGATCGGACGTCCGAGCAGACCGCCCGCCGCGTTCAGTTCGTCGACCGCAAAGTCGAGGCAGGCGATCATCGGCTTGCCGTAGATGTCGAGCCCGCCCGAGGCGTCGTGGATGCCGACGATCGTGATCGGGTCGGCGCCGAGGGCGGCATGGCGCATCACCAGCGGTGCCGCCAGCGCCGCCCCAGCGCCCATCAGCGCCGCCCGCCGTCCGATGGCCATGGCTCTCTTCCTCCCGTCGCTGCTCCTCATCGTCATGCCCGGCGCAGGCCGGGCACCCACGTCTTATGTTGTCCGAGATGGAAGTCGTGGGTCGCCGAGCCAAGCCCGGCCATGACGAAGGAAGCGCATTACCCGCCCGCCTGCCGGCGCTGTCAACGCCGCCCGCCTCTATTCCGCGGCGGGTTCCGACACGACCGCCGATGCCTCGGCGTGACGGCGCGCCCGCCTGCCGCCGCCGAGGCGGTGGCTCAGCCGGTCGAGATAGAGATAGATCACCGGCGTGGTGTAGAGCGTCAGCGCCTGAGAGACGAGCAGCCCGCCGACGATCGCGATGCCAAGCGGTCGGCGCAGCTCCGACCCCGCCCCCTGGCCCAGCGCGAGCGGGAGGCCGCCGAACAGCGCGCACATCGTCGTCATCATGATCGGGCGGAAGCGCAACAGGCACGCCTCGTGGATCGCGGCGAGCGGGCTCTTGCCCTCGTCGCGCTCGGCCACCAGGGCGAAGTCGATCATCATGATCGCGTTCTTCTTGACGATGCCGATCAAGAGGATGATGCCGATCAGCGCCACCAGGCTCAGTTCCGTCCCTGTCAGCATCAGCATGATCAGCGCGCCCACGCCCGCCGACGGCAAGGCGGACAGGATCGTGATCGGGTGGATGAAGCTCTCGTAGAGCATTCCGAGCACGATGTAGACGACCAGGATCGCGGCGGCGACCAGAAGCGGCATGGACGAGAGGGAGGACTGGAAGGCCTGCGCGGCCCCGGCGAACGCGCCCTGCACGGTCTGGGGCATGTGCAGCGCCGCCTGGGCAGCCTCGATCGCGTCTACCGCCTGCCCGATCGACACGCCGGGCGCGAGATTGAAGGACAGCGTCACCGCCGGATAGACGCCCTGGTGGTTGATGGTCAGCGGCTCGGTCTTCATGCTGACCTGCGTCACCGCCGAGAGAGGTATCTGGGCGCCGGACGGGCCGGTGACAAAGATGTCGGCAAGCGCGCCTGGATCGTTCTGGAATTTCGGCTGAACCTCCAGGATCACTTTGTGCTGGGAGGTGTCGGTATAGATGGTGGTGATCTGCTCCTGCCCGAACGCGTCATAGAGCGTCTGATCGATGTCGCCGGGCGAGATGCCGATGCGGGAGGCCGCGTCGCGGTCGATCGTGATCGCGAGATGCGGCGACGCGATCTGCTGGTCGGACGCGACGTCCGTGAGCTGCTTCATCTCCCGCATCTTGCCCAGCAGGATCGGCGCCCAGTGGTTCAGCTCGGCATCGTTGTTGTCGGTCAGCGTGTACCTGGTACTGCGCCTGCTCCAGCCGGCCGCCGATTGTCACGTCCTGGCCGGGCTGCATGTAGAATTTGGCGCCCTGTACCTCGTTGGTCGCCCGGCGCAGCCGCGCCATCACCGTGCGTACCCCGTCGCGCTGATCGAGTGGCTTGAGCTGGATGAACATCCGCGCGGTGTTCTCGCTCGCGTTGCCGCCGGTCGCGCCGGAGAAGCCGACGATACCGGCCACCGCTGGATCCTTCACGATGATGCCGGCGAATTGCTGCTCCAGCTTGGCCATCGCGGCAAACGAGATGTCCTGGCGGGCATCCGCCTCGCCGAAGAGGAAGCTGGTGTCCTGCTCGGGGATGAAGCCCTTCGGGATGGCGGCGTACAGCACGCCGGTCAGGACGATCAGTCCGAGCGTGAGCGCGAGCATCAGGGGCTGGTGGCGGAACACCCAGCGTAGCCCGCGGTCATAGCCGTTCGCCATTCCCGTAAAGAACGATTCCGCGGCCCGGTTGAGGCGGCCCTTCGGATGTCCGCTCTCCCGCGTCAGGAACCGCGCGCACATCATCGGCGTGAGCGTCAGCGCGATGAAGGCCGACGCCACGACCGCGACAGTGACAGTGACCGCGAACTCCCGGAACAGCCGGCCGATAATCCCGCCCATGAACAGGAGCGGAATGAAGACCGCGATCAAGGAGAAGGTGATGGAGACGATGGTGAAGCCGATCTGCCCGGCGCCGCGCAGCGCCGCCTGGAAGGGCGGCACGCCCTGCTCCACATAGCGGACGATGTTCTCGATCATCACGATCGCGTCGTCGACCACGAAGCCGACCGAGATCGTCAGCGCCATCAGCGAGATGTTGTCCAGGTTGAACCCGAGCAGGTACATCACTCCGGTGGTGATGAGCAGGGCGAGCGGGACGGTGATACCGGGGATAATGGTCGCCCAGGCGGTGCGCAGGAACAGGAAGATCACCAGCACCACGAGCCCGACGGTGATCGCGAGCGTGCGCTCCACGTCGTCGACCGAGGCCTGGATGGTGAGCGAGCGGTCCGACACGAGGGTCACGTGTACGGTGGGCGGGATGGCCGCGCGCAGCTGCGGCATCATCGTCTTGATCCGGTCCACCACGTCGATCGTGTTGGCGCCCGCCGCGCGCTTGATCAGCAGCAATTCGGTGCGCTTCTGGCCGTACCACGCCCCGGTGCGCGCGTTGGTCGAGGAATTCACGACGTCGCCCACGTCCGCGACCGTGACCGGCGCGCCATTGCGATAGGCGATGATGACCTTGCGGAAAGCGTTGGCGTCAAAGAGCTGGTCGTTGGTGTCGAGCGAGAACTGCTGGTGCGGCCCCTCCAAATTGCCCTTCGGCTGGTCGCCGGTCGCGTTGACCAGCGCGGTGCGCACCTGGTCGATCCCGATCCCGCGCGCGGCGAGCGCCACCGGATTGACCTGCACGTGCACCGCCGGGATCTGCTCGCCCGCGATGTCGACCTGCGAGACGCCGGGAATGCGCGAGATCGTTTCGGCCAGCACGTTATACGCGTACTGGTCGATGTCCTGGATCGGCATCGCATCCGAGGTGACGGCGTAGATCAGGATGGAACGGTCGGCGGGGTTGGTCTTGCGGTAGGTCGGTGGGCTGGGTAGGTCCTTCGGCAGCAGCCCGCTGGCGGCGTTGATCGCCGCCTGCACGTCGCCCGCCGCGGCATCGATGTTCCGGCTCAGGTCGAATTGCAGGGTGATGGTGGTGGCGCCGAGCCCGCTGGTGGACGACATCGAATCGAGCCCGGGGATGGTCGCGAATTGCTGCTCGAGCGGCGTCGCGACCGATGAGGCCATGATCTCCGGGCTCGCCCCCGGAAGCTGCGCCCGGACCTCGATCGTCGGGAAGTCGACATTCGGCAAGGCCGCGACCGGCAACAGGGCGTACCCCACCACCCCGAAGACCAGCAGCCCCATCATGAGCAAGGTCGTCGCGATGGGCCGGCGGATGAAGCGGGCGGAGATGTTCATCCGCTCAGCCCGCCGCCTGTACCTTCACACGCGCGTTGTCGGACAGGCGGTACTGCCCGCCGACGACGATTCTGTCCCCGGCCGACAGTCCCGTGCCGATCACCGCGATCCCGTCCTGGCGGGCGAGCACCGTGACCGGGCGGCGCTGCACGGTATCGTCGGGGCGAATTACATAGGCGTAGTCGCCGGACGCACCGGTCATCACCGTCTGCGCCGGCACCGTCACCGCGTGCGGGCGCACGCCCAGGATCAGCCGGACGGTGACGAACTCGCCCGGCCATAGACGCTCATCGGCATTCGGGAAGGTCGCCTCCAGTCCGATCGTGCCGGTCGCGGCGTCGACGTGGTTGTCGATGAAGCTGAGCGTTCCCTTCGCGAGCAGGGCATTGCTCTGCCCGTCATAGGCGGCGACGTCTAGTACATGCTGCGCCTGCGCCTTGCGGATCTCATCGAGCAGCGCCTGCGGCAGCGGGAAGTTCACGTAGATAGGCTTGATCTGGGTGATGCTGACCAGGGTGGTCGCGGCGCTTGCCTGCACGAGATTGCCCTCATCGATCATCAGCTGCCCGGTGCGTCCGCTGATGGGGGCGCGGATCACAGCGTATTGCAGGTTGAGCGCCGCCGTCTCCATGGAAGCCTGATCCGCCTTCACCGCGGCTTCGAGCTGGGCGACCGTCGCCTGCTGGTCCTCGTAGCTCTGCCGGCTCTGAAAGCCGGAGCCGACCAGCTTGCCATAGCGTTGCAGGTCGAGCTGCGCGCCGTGCAGCTGTGCCTGGTCCTTCGCGGCGTTCGCCTGAGCCTGGTCGAACGCGGCCTGGAATGGTCTCGTGTCGATCAGGAACAGCTCATCGCCCTGCTTCACCTCCTGCCCTTGAGCAAAGAAGACCTTCATGATCGCGCCGTCGACGCGCGAGCGCACGTTGACCGTCTTGATGGCCTGCACCGTCCCCAGGCCCTGGGCGAAGATCGGCACGTCGGCGGCCGTAGCGGTGCCCGCGGTGACGGGAATGGCAGCCGGCTCGCTGGGCATCGCGGCACGCACGCTGCGCCGCCCGCTAGCGACCCAGCCGCCGATCCCGGCGGCGAGCAGCAGCAGTGCGATACCGATGAGGCGAGATGGCTTCATAGAGCAGGTCCCGGGACCGCCGATGGCCGCGGCGGGGAGGGGTAAACGGCCAAGGTCTATAATCGACAAGCCACATAATGTAACGCCGGAGCGGCCAGTGCGGGTCGCGCCCACTCGGGCGTGATCTAGTTCACAGTGCGACAGGCGCTCGGGTGCAATCCTCGGCGATCGGTTGACCGGGGAGATGCGCATGTGCGGGGACAACGTGGTCGGCCTTGCCAAGCCGGGCAGAGCCATCAGTTCGGGCAACGACCGGCTGCTGGCCGAGCTGGATGACCTGTCCCTTTACAAACTGGTCCGCCGGGCGCGGCGGGAGGGCATCCGGATACGGCAGCCGCAGAGCGGGGATCCCGCAAAGACGGCGGCGCCGGGCCCTCAGCCCAGCAGTTCCTGAACGAGCGTGTCGGCGACCCCGGCCCATGTGTAATGGGCGCGGACATGGGATGGCCCAGCCTGGGCCGCCTGATCGCGCCACGAAGCATCCTCGAGCGAGGCGAGCATCAGGGCGGTCAGGTGCTCGGTGCTGGGATTGAGCCGCGAGCCGACCTGGCCCTCGACCTCGATGGTCTCTTTCACGCTTTGAATGCGCCGCGCGAAGGCGTCAGTAACGAAATCGTCGGTGGAGCCGCCCGCCGTGCAGATGACCGGGAGCCCCGACGCGGCTGCCTCCAGCACCGGCATGTTGAACCCTTCGGCGCGGTACGGTGACACGTAGGCGTCCGCGGCCTGATAGAGCCGTGCCATCTCGCGGTGCGAGAACGCCTCGCCGATATAGGTCACCCGCTCTGCCACAAAGTGCTGATCGCGCGCGGGCAGGGTTGCCAGGTTCCTCAGGAGCTGCGCCTTCGACTCGTAGAGCTGGTCGATCCCCTTGAGGATGAGGCGGGCGCCAGGGACGCGGCGGCAGACCTCAGCGAAGCTCCGCAAGAGCAGGTCGATCCCCTTGTTTCCGGACATAGCGCCGACGCTGAGAAACGCGAACTCGCCATCGCCCAACGACATGGCGTTCCGGGCTACCCGGCGCTGATGCGGGTCCGGGTGGAACGTGTCGGTGTCGACGCCGTGCGGGACGACGACCACCTGATCGGCGGCGAACCCGGCTCTGCGGAAACCCTCTGCCGACCAACGCGAGGGCGTGACCGCCTTCACCTGCGGGGGCGGCGGGGCTCGCCGCAGCCGCTCGTATTCCCCCGGGTCGGCGAGCTGCTGGCGGCGGATGACCTGCTGCTCCAGAGTCGCGAACACCGCCGTCAGGCGTGAACAGGACGGCGCGAAGCGAAACGGGGCGACGATTCGCAGCGTGGCATCCGCGGCCTCGTCCGGCCGGGCCGTGTCGATCGCCCTCAGCGCCTGCTCCGCGTCCGGGTCGAACAATCCCTCCTGGACCTGCCAGGAGGGACGGTAGAACGGCGCGTCGATGACTTTGAGCGAGATGTCCTGGTGCAACAGCGCGAGAAGCTGCCACTGGTTGACGATCGCATAGGAGTGCGGAAGGAAGCGCCACCCCTCGACGATCAGGCTTTTTCGCACGATGCCCCGTCTGGCTCGCGGATCCGGTTCACGGATAGGGCTCCCTGCGGAGGTTGAAGGCGATCGAGATCCGGGTCCCTGCGCCATCATGCGGAAAGACCATGTGCGGCACGTAGCTCGGGAACAGCACCATCAGCCCGGGCTTCGGATGGATATAGACGCTCGACGGTACGAGCGGGGCGAACGTCATGCTGCGGCCCTGGCTAGGATCGAACAGGTGCAGGGGCGTTCCGCCGTCGCCGTCCGGCGGATCGCCGGTATCGACGTAGTAGGTTCCGGACCAGGTCGATCCGGGATGCACATGGACCTTGTTGAAGTCGCCCCGGCGGTTGACATTGGCCCAGGCGGAGATCGTCCAGGCGCACGCCGGGGCCTCCTGGGCATAGTCGGCGGCCAAGCGCCTCGTCGCCTCGTCGCCGAACTCCCGCATGTGGGCCACCAGCCGGCGTCCCGATTCGCCGCAGAACTCGAGCATGCCGGTGTCCGAATGCCAGCCGCCCTGGTTCGACTTGCCGAGCCCTGGATGTTCCGCCTCGTGAGCGAGAATGTACTGACATAGCAATGGGTTGAGCTCCGGCCCGTCCTCCCAGACATGGGTGAGGAGGGGGGTCGAGAAGACGTTGGCGTATCGGAGGGTCGAAAAATCCGCCATCTGCGCGCTCCCGCCGGCCCTGCTAGCCCGCCGAGGCCCGCACGAGCGACAGCGCCGGGTTCATGAGTGAAGCCACCGTGCTGACGGAACTCGATGCGTGGATCAAGACATCGCAGCGCGACAACAGGATCGTGTCGATGATGACATCCTCGGCATCAACCAGCGAGATGCGGTCCCAGCCGCGGAAGTGGACCTCCTCGGCATCGGCCGTGGTGCGTTGCACGTTGTCCCGAATGACCAACCTGGAACCGAAGGCATGCCTGAAGGCATCCACGGCTTCTGCATCGTCGGTCGCGAGAAAGATTGCCCATTCCGGTGCGCTTCTCTTGGCCAGGATGGCTTCCGCCGTCCGGATCAAGAGGTCGAGCGACGGCACCCGCCCGTCCGCCTGCAAGTTGGCGACCTGGGTGTTCGGCACGCGGCGGTGGACGCCGATGCAAAAGCGTCCGTCCAACGATTGCGCGGAAATGCTCCGGACTTGCTCGAGAATCCGCGGATTCGTGACCTCAAGCCACGTGGACATCGTCCGATGATAGGCGTCCCGGTGTCTGCGGAGGCGCCGTCCTGTGAGGTAGTCCTTGCCGGTTCCCCAAAAAGCGAAATCCACCGGGAGGGTGGCCCGATGCGCTGCCGCTTGAGGATGTCGCTCCAGGGGCCGGAACAGCTCGGACCAGACGTCGTCGCCGGTGCCACCGTATCGAAAGCCGATTTCATTGCCCCTCAGAACCCAGTCCACGTGCACACGAGCGCCGGGCCGGGTCCGATGGAGAGTTTCCAGCACGTGCAGGAGGTTCGCGAGCAGCCCCTCGGTCCCAAACCGGGGAACAACGACGGAATGGGCGATTCCCAGCCTCGCGCTATGGAGGAACACCCAGCGGGCGCTCTCGAATTTCAGCTTGAGCAACTCGCCGCGGCGGAACGGCCGGCGTCGCTGGAGCTGCCGGTTGCCGTCCGCCCGATCGTCATAGATTGACCGACCAAAGTACGGCGGCGTGATTGCCCACGCTCGTCCGGCGTCCCGTACGGCTTGCACGGCCGCCCAGGGCCGGCCCGCTGCCAATCGCGCCCACCGGGCGAGGGTCACGACCGAGACGCCGAGACTCGCCGAGCGCCGGGCCGTTACCATCCGAACCTCGTGCAGCCTGTCCAGCACCGACGCCCACCATCGTAATCGGGCGTTCCGACACCGCCCCGTCATGCTTGTGCCTAGCCAACAACTCCAATCATTGGCAATGGGCGGGAAGAGCCGTTACCGGGCGGCCGCGTCCTCCCGGCGCCACGCGTCGATGACGGCAGCGACCTGGGCGGTCCGATGTCATGATGTTGTTGTTCCCCGGGAAGGGCCGGGCTAAGAGGTCCGGTCACCACGGAATTGGGCGCCGCCACGATCGGGGGGCCGCTCAGAGCAAGGCGATGAAGCTTCGAGCGGACCTGGCTCTCCTGCCTCTCGGCGACGAGGCCGTGGCGTTCTCCGAGGAGGCGCAGTGCCTCTTGGGCCTGAACGCCTCGGCGGCACTGATCGTGCGGGAGCTCCAAGAAGGCAGCCGGGCATCCGAGTTGCCACGCCTCCTTTCCTCGCAAGGCGTCGCACCTCCCGATCAGGCCGAGCATTGGGTGGAGACGATGCTCGATGCTCTCAACTCGCACGGGATGCTCGCCGACAGCCCTCCCATGTCCGCATCGGAGACGCAGCTTCGGGCGGAGGAGGAGCGCGCCGCAGCGATTGCTGACATGCCTGAGTATGCGCCCTTCGAGGCGGCACAGGAACGGCGCTATCGCCTGCTCGACACTTCCGCCTTGGTCCGCTTCGGCTCGCGCGCGCAAGTCCGCCTGGTCAATTCAGTTCTTGGCCACCTGATTGTCGACGACAGTTCGAGGCCAACCATCGTGATCGACCTGGCGGCCAGCATGATGGAAGACGGAAATCTCCACACTGACATCTATCGCGACGCCATGCCGGTCGGATTCGCGCCTCGGTTGTCCCTGCTTGCTCCGCTGGTCAAGGCCGTCCTTTGGGAATCCGCAGTCAACCGCCACAACTTCCTGTTCAACATCCATGCGGGCGTTGTCGGAAACGGGGCGAGTTGCGCTCTATTTCCGGCTGCCCCCGGCAGCGGCAAGTCCTCGCTTGTCGCCGCCCTCACCCATCGGGGCTTCCAATACTTCTCGGACGAGGTGGCGCTCATCGAGCCAAATACGTTCCAGGTCCGCGCGCTGCCGCTCGCCATGTGCATCAAGGAGACAGGGTGGGATCTGATCTCCCGCTATTATCCGGTGATCGCGGACCTGCCGACGCATCGGCGCAAGGATGGGAAGGTGCTGCGCTACATCGCCCCGCCCAAGGCAGCGACGAAGCAGCGGCCTTTGCCGGTCAGCCATATCATCTTCCCCAGCCACCGGGAAAATGCACCGACCGAGATCAGGCCGGTGGCGCGATCGGAAGCGCTGGCTCGACTTATGGCCGAATGCCTGGTCCTCCGCCAACGTCTGGATCGGCACAATGTCGCGGACCTCCTTCGCTGGATCGAAGGGGTCGAATGCCATGCGCTGACATTTTCCTCGCTCGAAGCCGCGGCCGAGCTCGTGGCCGGCACCATCGGTCTCCCGCCGCCGTCGTGAAGCCTGCGAAGGAGGGCATGCGCGCAGCTCACGAAGTCGTGAGATCGCTAGGCAAGTTAAAAAGCATCCATGTCGTCTGCGGAAGTGAATTGCGCCTTGCCAAACGGACATGCGGTGGCGTAAGTGTTAATCGCACGTGATCGTTCAAAGGGCACGGCTCCACCGCTAACCCCAGGGGGTGACCATGGCTGAAGAAAATACCAACCCGGAACAGGAAATCGAGCAGAAGGGTCGGCGCGATTTCGTCAAGACGTCGGCGGCGGTGGCGGTGACAGCCCCTGCGGTCGCCATGCTGCTGGGCTCGAAGACCGCGAGCGCCCAGACGATTCCCTACAACGTCATCAATGCGCATATCCTCGATGACTTCACGTTCGGAAACGACCACGAAGACATCGACGCCCACCGGAGCGGCACCAATTTCACCAGCTTCGGCAAGCCGGCGCAGGACGACCACAACGCGGTCTAGTCCGGCAGGAACGCCGACTAGTTGCTTCGATACGGATGCCCCCGCGGTAATCAGCGGGGGCATCTTTTTTGTGCCAGCCAGTAGGGCGGATGCCAATCCGCCGTCGTGCGGCGGCGGACTGCGTGCCCCTACGATACGGCAGGGACATTTGCTTTTGCATCCAGAACCGTTTCCGCGATGGGGCGATTGGGTATAACCTTCGCGATCGCTGGGATCCTCATCCCCAGCTTTCCGGATTGATTCATGAGCGACGCCCCTTCCACCCTCGCGGACCTGCTCTCACCTTTGCCGGAGGCGGAATTCATTTCGCGCCTGCGTCGGCGGGAGTTGTTCTACCAGCCTGGGTCGAATGGAGGCCGTTACGCGCCGCTGCTTGGCTGGCAGGCGCTGCGGCGCCTGCTCGACAAAGGAGACCATCCCAAGGATCACAACGACATAAGAGTGACGCGGGAGTTGGTGGCGGCTCCCCCCGACCGCTGGAGCACGGACGGGAAGGTCGAGACGGCCAAGCTGGACGATCTCCTCGCCAAGGGATTCAGCGTCGTCGTCGTTCATATCGAGCCGCATGTGCCGGCCCTCGCGGCGCTCTGCCAGGATATCCGGTCGCGAACGTCGGAAGGATCCTATGTCGGCGTGATCGTGACCTCTGGCACGGCGGCGGGAGCCTTCCGGACCCATTTCGATCCCGAGGACCTCCTCATTCTGCAGCTCGAGGGCACCAAGCGCTGGCAAGTCTTTGGACCGGCCGTTCCCAATCCCCTCCGGGGCATGCCGAAACAGCCGACGCCCGGGACCGAGCCAATCTTCGATGAAGTCCTCGAGGCCGGGGACATGTTGTTCGTGCCGGCGGGCAACTGGCACCACTGCGAGAACGGGCTGGGCACTTCCGTCCATCTCGGCCTCTTCTTTCTTCCGCCGACCAGCTGGCACGCCGTGAGGCAGCTTGATTCAGCCGTTGCTCTCGGAGGAGGCCTTCCGGACACCGCTGACGCGATTCGACGACCCGGCGGCGCTCGAGGCGATGGAGGCGCGGATCAAGACCCGCCTCGCTGGAGCGGGTCAACGAGTTGAGCCTGCGCGAATTCCTTCCCGGATGGAGCAACGTCGCCTATTGAAGGTCTCGTCCAAGCTTCGCGATGAAATTCATTTGACGCTCGCTCGCCAGGCTTGCGAAATGTCCATCCCGTGCGCCCGGACGACCAGGCCGCGACTGTCGGCGAGGACTGGGCGTCCCGAGCCGAGTTGAGGAGCTTCTGGCACATGACGTGCGGTTTCCTGACAAACTTGACCCTCGGATCGCTCGTCGCTCCGGTTCCCGAAAGCGAATTTCGTTCGCGTTACTGGGAGCGGGAGACACTGATCGTTCACCGGGACAATCCGGATTTTTATGACGGCCTGTTTACGCTGCAGGATTTCGACGAGGCTCTCACCCGCTCGCCCGACTACGTGAAGATCGCCGACGCGGCGAAGGGCAAGAACGTCTCGTACAAGGGCGACGTATCGCAGGCCCTCGACGCGGTCCTCGGCGATATGCGCGACGGCGGCACGCTCGTGCTCGATCAGCTGCACCACCACGACCCCAAGCTTCGCCGACTTTGCCGGACGCTCGCCGCCGAGGTGGGCCACAGGTTTCAGACCAACCTCTATCTGACGCCTCCGCACGGCAAGGGCTTCACGCCGCACTGGGACAACCACGACGTCTTCATCCTTCAGGTGGTGGGATCGAAGGACTGGAAGATCGAAAAGCAGCGCCGCACCTTTCCCGGCAAGCAGCAGAGCATGGACAGCGAGGGCCGTGAGCTTCGTGGCGACCTCGAATCCTTCACTCTCAAGCAGGGCGATCTCATCTACATCCCGCGCGGCTTCATCCACGCCGCGGAGTGCGGGTCGGAGCCGTCGCTGCACATCACGCTGGGTGTCACCGGCGTGTTCTGGGAGGATCTTGTGCACGCGGCCGCGACGGCGGCGACCGCGCGCGACGAACGCCTCCGCCACGCCCTGCCGCTCGGCTTCAATCACGTTCCGCGAGACGTTCTGGTCAAGCGCCTGAGGGGAATCCTGCGCGAGCTCTCCGAGGAGAGCTTCCTGAAAGGGGTCGTGGACCAGATGCTGGACGAGTTGGTGTCGACCTACCAGCTCGACGTCGCGGGCCAGGTCGTCGACTTCTTCCAGCCCAGGCAGCTTACGCTCGAGGAGGTGGTCGGGCCCCGCCACGCCATCACCTACCAGATGCATGTCGAGGACGACAGCGTTCGCGTCAACTACGGCGCCCGCACCATCGCGTTTCGGGGCTTCTTCCGCGAGGCGCTCGAGTTTGCGCTGAAGAACCCGTCTTACGCGGTCCGCGACCTTCCGGGCGACCTGCAGGACGAGGAAAGGATCGTCTTCACCGAGCGTCTGCTCCAGGAGGGGACTGGTCGTCCGGAAGTAGACTTCGCCCTCACCCGACGGCGAAGCTGGTTGGCGGCAAGCCGGCCTGGTGGCGTTCCCACATCGTTGCATAGGCCGACTCGAGATCCCGCGTGTGGCGCGTGGTGTCGAACAGGGGCTTCGTATCGCGGTTGCGCAGGAGCTTCGCCTTGATCGCGGAGAGGCGCTGCGGGTCGCGCGCGAGGGCAAGCGCCACAGCCTCGTACTCGGCGAGCGAGCCGGTCACCAGCTCCGGCAGGCCGATCGCGCCGAGGAGGCTGGCGGCGACCCGCGCCGCGTACGTGTTGCCGGGACAGGTCACGACCGGCACACCGACCCACAGCGCATCGCACGCCGTGGCATGCGCATTGTAAGGCCGCGTGTCGAGAAAGACGTCGGCGAGCCGAAGCCGCGCAAGGTGATCCTCCGACCGCGCTACGTGCGGCGCGAAGACGAGCCGCTCGGGGTCGACGCCGCGTGCGGCCGCCTCCCGTCGCAGGTTGATCCTCGCCGACGGGTTCAGCGATTTGAGCCATAGCACGCTGCCGGCGACCTCCCTCAGCAGGTGCATCCAGATATCGAATGTCTCCGGGCCTATCTTGTGCTCATGGTTGTGACACGCGAACACGAAGCCCGATTCGGGCAATCCCGCCTCGGCGCGGTCGGGGGTTCGAGGCGCGATCGGCCGGCTGCCGTCATTCGGCATGAAGCTGTGCGGCAGATCGACAACATGTTCGGTGTAGTGCGCCCGGTTCTCCTCGGGGATGACCACCCGATCGGCGATGATGTAGTCGTAGAACGGGAGTCCCGTTGTGCCGGGATAGCCGAGATAGGTGACTTGCACGGGGGCCGGGCGATGCGCGAAGATGCGTGTGCGGGAATCCCCTGAACCGCCGTTGAGATCGACGACGATATCGATTTCGAGTGCGCGGATCGTCCGCGCGACCTCCGCATCACTCATGGCCTGGGCGTCGATGAAGCGGTCAAAGGCGGCTCCGATCCGCCGGCGCATCCTGCTCTCGTCGTTCGGTCCAAGCGAGATCGCGGTCGTCTCGAAGCGAGACTTGTCGTGACGCTCGAAGCAGCCGACGATCATGTCGGCAACCACGTGGTCGCGGAAATCGGTCGAGCTGTAGGCGATGCGGACTCTGTCGTGCCGATAGGGCGCGGCGGGCGATAATGGCGTCATCGGCTGCATGAGCCCTCTGCCGGTTTCCCGCGCGAGGGCCAGGCTCTCCGCCTCCGAGTTCGAAAGGCCCTTGTGATAGAAGGGCACGATGATGAGCTCGCCCGCGGCGACCCCGTCAGCGACACGGCGTTCATCGGCGTCGCGCCGGCTCCAGTCGCAGGCGCATAGCCGGGCCTGGATGCCTGCGCGCGCCCCGATGACGTTGCTTGGGTCGAGCGCGATCGCGCGATCGCTTGCCTCGAGCGCTTCGGCAAAGCGCCTCGCGCTGAACAGCCGCCCTGCCTGGATCGCCCACGCACCCCCGTCCTGTGGGTCAAGCGGCGCAGCGGACAAATGCGTCTCCTCGCCGCGAGCCCGCATGACCGCGAGGCGCCGCTTCCAGATCGTCGTGTTGTGGGGCGCGAAGGCGAGCGCCTTGTCGTAGCAGGCGATCGCCTTCTGCGGGCGCTTGAGGCCGGCGAAGGCGTCGCCCAGGACCCGCCAGGCCACCGGGTTGTCCGGCGTCTGCGCCAGCACGCGCTTCGCATCCGTCCGTGCCCTCTGATGGTGGCGTATCTTCAGCCGCGTCTCCGCCGACCCCGGAATGACGGCGAGGGCAAGTTCGGACCCCGCGACCGCGTACTGCAGACGCTCGGTCTGCGCGAGCGCCTGCTGATAAGCGCGCCAAAGCGGCAGCCCGACGAGGTCGTGGACGATCTTGAAGGGAATGTAGGCCTTGAGGCTGCCCGGCAACGGCACGGCGGCGACATGCTGCGGGCCCGGCAGGAACACCGTCCGAGCGACGTAGCGCGTCCGCCGCGCAATGCCGTCATGCAGCCGCAAGCGATCCATCGATACCGATTGGTTGCTCGGCGAGGAAACCGGCTCGTCGCCGCGCCACTGCTCGGCGATGGAGGACACCATCCGCCCGACCAGGGGGTCGGAACGTGCGGCGGCGATGACATCATCCGGAATGCCGACGTCGAAATACGTGTGCGCTAGGGATACCGCCAAGGACACCATGCGCGAGCAGCCTTGCGTGCGGGCCCGTTCGAGCACCGCGCTCCAGTCGAGTTTCGGGTGTGACCCGATGAAGGCGACGATATCGCAGACCCATTTCAGGTTCCACCACAGCTCCTTGCCGCCATGGATGGCGAGCAGGAGAAGCGTGTCCTCCGGGGCCATGATGAAGAGCGAGCGGCCGCCCAGCTCACTCCACCGGGCGCGGCGCCAAAGGGCGGCGTGATCGATGTCGAGCGCCATCTTCAGCGAGGTCAGACGGGTATGCGGCTCGACCGCGGTTCCGCTGGCCTGCCCGAAAATGATCTCCTGGCCCTGAAGGCGGTGGATCAGGTCGAACTGCGCCGCCCTCAGTTCTCCCGTACGCTCGTATCCGAGGCGGCCTAGAACGCCGATCGTCGCGGCGAGGTCGGCATCGCGGACGAGGAAATCGAGGTCCCGGAACTCGCGAAGCGCAAGATCGCCATAGGCCTCGATGGCGAGGATCGGTCCCTTGAACGGTATTGCCGCGATGCCGTCCTTGGCCAGGGCCTCGACCAATCGCACCAGTTCATCAAAGAGAGCCCGGTTCTTCCTGCCCGTCTCTTCGATGAGCGCTTGAAATGCGTCGAGAATATCGCCGGGCACCGCTTCAGGGGCGACCCGGAGCAATTGATGGGCGGCAAGGCTGGCTAGCCCATGATAGACTGCCTTTCGGGCGAATTCCGTCCAGTCGATCTCGTTGGCGAGCAGCCGCCGGATCGCCTCCTGCTCCGACTGGGAAGGGGCGACCCGGGCGCACAGCAGAAGGAGCTGCAGTTCCGCATTGAGGCGCATGTCGTCCATGTCACCGGCCCGTCACGCGCGGATAGTAAAGTTGCCTGCTCCCAGGTGCAATCGACAAGCCTGTTTCGACGCCTAGGAACCCTTCGTGATCTGCTCGAGGAGCTTGCGCGCATCCGCCTTTTGGGAGAAGTCCGCTTTTGTTGCGACGACAGCGTTCAGCACCCTCACCGCGTCCTCCTTCTGGCCGGTGTCGTTCAGTGCCACCCCGAGGTGATATCCGATGTTCGGGCTGAGCGGCACGGCCTGACGCAGCACCAGCACGCCGCGCGCGGCATTGCCGCTACGGGTCAGAATCCAGCCATACGTGTCGGCGTTCTGTGCCGTAGGAGCGAGCAGGAAGGCCTTCTCCGCCATCTCGCGCGCCCGCGGGTCACCGCGGCGGTCGTACACGCGAGCAAGCCCGTTCAGCGCCGCGGCATTGAGCGGCTGCTTGGCTAGTATAGCCTTGAACGCACTTTCGGCGTCGTCGAGCTTGCCGGCGTTGAGGTCGAGTTCGCTCATGGTGGTCAGGGCGGGCAGGTCATCCGGGTGGTGCGCCGTCCATGCCGCGAGAGCGGCCCGCGCCTTCTCGGGCTGTCCCGCCCGGACATAGGCTTTCGCGATCCGCTCCGTCAGTTGCGCCGAAGGCGCCGCCTGCATCGCCTCCTCATAGGCATTGATCGCGTCATCCGGCTTTCCCGCCGCCATGTAGATATCGCCTTTGAGCGCGTTGAGGTCGGGGTACCCGAGATCGGCCTTCCGCAGCAGCTCGGCCGTGACAAGCGCCGAGGACAGTCCGGAGGACTTCAGGTCGACCAGCGCATAGTCCAGATAGAGCGAGTAGACCCGTGGCGTCGCCCGCATGCCCTCCTTGATGAGGTTCCGTGCCGCTTCATAGTCGCCCGCCTGCGCCTCGATTTCCGCGAGCCGATGGCGCAGGCCGACATCTCGGGGAGCGAGTGCCACCAGCTTGGCCAAGGTATCCCGGGCCTGCGCCGGCTGCTTGAGGGCCAACTGGCCATTCGCCGTAAGCAACAGCATTTGCCGGTTGGGCTGCCCGTCCGCGGGTTGCGCCGCGCTTGCCAGGTCCAGCGCCTTCTGCGGCATCCCCGCCCGGATATAGAGGTCGCCGAGCCGCTCGGTCACGGCGAGGTCGCTAGGTGCCGCCTGATGGGCGCGCTCCATGAGCGATACCGCCGCCGGTACACGCCGCGCCCGAAGCTGCTCGTTCAGCAGCAAGGTCAGCGCCGGTTCGGCATTCGGGGATTGCTTGAGCACGGCACCGAGCAGGGCCTCGGCCCTGTCGTCCCGCCCTTGCATCATGTAGGCGCGGGCAAGGGTGACCTTCGCCGGCGCATAGTCGGGGTTGGACTTGATAAGCTTGTCGAGCGTCACCTCCGCGCCCACCACATCGAGGCGGGCGAGTTGCACCTTGGCGGTAAGCTCTTGCACCTCCGTGGCGTCGCCTCCCGCTTGGGTGACCTTGAGGAGCGCGCTGTCGGCCTGGTCGATATCCCCGGTCGCGAGAGCGGCGCCTACCAATGCTTCCTGCACGACGGCGTTGGCCGGTTCCTTTTGAAGCGCGCGCTCCAGCACCGCGAGGGCGTTGCCCGGCTGACCGCTGTCGACGAGCGCCTTAGCGAGAACGATTTCTCCGGCGACGTTGCCGGGGGCCAACTCGGCGGCTTTGGCGAAGGCAGCGGCGGCGGCCTCTTGCTGGCCCGTGGCGCTGTAGTTGCGGCCGAGCATGGTGTAGCTCTCAGCATCCGCCCTGCCGGCTTCCACCGCTTGCTTAAGTGGCGCGATCGCCTGATCGGGCCGGCCAGCCTTGGTGTATAAGCCGGCGAGCAACTTGTAACCGTCCAGGTCGTCGGGCACCCGCGCGATATATTTCGCGGCGGTGTCCTCTGCCTGGCTCAGCTCGCCCAGGGCCTCCTGGACCTGCGCCTGTTTGTACAAGAGATAGGGAAAGGCCGTAGCCATCGGCTGCATCCGATCCAGCAGCGCCTCGGCGGCCTGATCGTCGTGCAGCTCGTGCAGCACCTCGACCTGCAGGAAGAGCGCGCGCCGGTTCCCAGGCATATCCTTCAGCACAACCTTGAGGTCTTCCTGTGCTTCCGATGCCTTGCCCGTGACCGTCAGGATACTGGCCCGCTCCAGCCGCGCCAGCGCCGCCGGCGGCTGATCGGCGATCGCCTGGTCGAGCAGCGCCTTCGCTCCCGCTATGTCGCCCTGCCGCCGCAGCACCATCGCCTTCAGCACAATTGCCTTCAGCGCCTTGGGATCGGCGGAAAGGGCGTGCTCGATCCGATCAGAAGCGGTTGCATAGTCTTTCTGACCGTACGCGAGGAGGGCGTCCGAAACCCAGGCTTCGACAACCTTGGGATCCAGCGTCTCGGCCTGATGGAAGCTCGCCCGGGCATCGTCGGCCTTGCCGAGACGGACCTGCGCTTGGCCGCGCAGCGCCAGGATCTCGGCATCCATCGCGGGGTCCTTGCCCTTGGGTTCGAGCTGCTTCAGCAGATCGGTGAACCGATTCTGTGCTAGCAACGCTTGGCCGATCACCAGCAGCGTCTTGTTGGCGTCGTATCCGCGCTGTTCGGCGGCTCGGGCGTCACGCTCGGCGGCGACCGGGTCGTTGAGCCCGAGCTCGAACTCTCGCCAACTTGTACCGGGCGGCGGCATTTTGCGGGTCCTGGCGAAGCAGGGCGTGAAGATCGGCCGCCGCGGAGCGCAGGTCACCCGCCTGGATCGCCGCCTGGGCGGTGGCGAGCTTGTCGGCGGCCATTCCCGCCGGCGAGCAGAGGGCGATGCCGCCGAGCACGACCGTGGCTTGCAGCAACAAGCAGATGCGATTGCTCACGTGCCACCTCAACTCGACCCGGGGGACGCTAATATAACGGCACCATTTCATATCCCACGGCGCCGCCTTCTGTTGGCTTAAGATCACGTCATGTCAGCGGTCCGGCAGCCTTTTGTTGAACGAGTTCGGCAACGGCCGCTAACCTGCCCGCAAGGTGAGGTGACCGGCGGAAGGCGTCGTGATGATTGGGAGCTTGGCAAAATTTCTCGGCTTGAGAGGCGTCGATTTCCACACGTTCGCGACAGTCTTTGACATCGGCTCGCGCGACGCTCGCCAGGCACTTGAGCTTGCCAACCTGTTTCCGGAGGCGGAGGTGGTCGCGATCGAGTGCAATCCTGCGACCCTGGAAGCATGCCGGCGTAACGTCGCCCGCCATCCCCGGCTTCGCCTCGTCGACAAGGCAATCAACTCCTATACCGGCCGCAGTCTTTTCTACCCGACCGATCCGGCGCGAACGGTCACCAGTTGGGCGGACGGGAATCCCGGCGCGAGCTCTCTGTTCGTGGCCAATGGGGACTACCCGATAGAAAGCTACGTGCAGAACACGATCGAGGTCGAGTGCGTGCGGCTCGACGAGCTATGCGAGGGGCTCGGAATCGACACGATCGACTTCGTCTGGATGGACCTCCAGGGAGCCGAGCTCCTTGCCCTGGAGTTGGCGGGCGCGCTGCTCGACAAGATCCGGTACATCTACACCGAGGTCTCCCACCGGCCGATCTATCACGGCCAATGCCTGTTCACCGACGTCGAAGACTTCCTGACCTCGCGCGGGTTCCGTCGGTGCACGCAGATCGACCCCGCACGGTGGCAGCAGGATGCGATCTACGAGAACACGCGCGAGCTGATCGATGTGATGATCCCATTTGAGCCGCGTGACGAGGAGACGCTAGGGCTCTGCGTGCGGTCGGTCCGGAGCTACGTGCAGGACGTGCGGCACGTGTATGTGGTGGGCGCGCGCGATCCGGGAGTCGCCGGCGCGCGCTTTGTCGATGAACGGAAGTTTCCGTTCGAGGCGAGCCGGTCGTATCTGCAGCAGCTCATTAGGCTGCATTTTCCGGCGATGAACCGGGGCTGTCTGGAACACGTGCTCGCGGTCGAACCCTTCACGTTGTTCCTTCAGCCTTGTCGGTTCATCCAGGATCGCCGCGTGATCGTCAACTTTGGCGACGAGTACCATCCGGCATACTTCGAGCACATGGCCCGGCTCCACCCCAAATTGCACCGCATGTTCGCCTACTCCGGCATTGCCGATTGCATGTTGCTCAAGCGAAGCTGGCTCGACGAGCTTCACCGGGAGGTCGAGGCGCAGCACGCCGGAAGGCCTTTCTGGAGAGCCTACCTCGAGGCAGTCGATCCGGCGGACGGCGACCGGGGCGCATCGGACTACGAAGTCTATTTCAACTTCTGCCTTATGTTTCACGTGGGCGACGTGATCTTGCGACAGTTCCGCTGGAGCCATTCGGTGGCGGCGGACAAGATCGGGAGGGACCGGCAGGACTACCTCAGCCTGCGCCACGCAACGCGAGAGGCGCCGATCGACCAGGAGCGGTTGGAACGGCTCATCCTCGGCAAGTCCGTCTAGCTGCTGCGATCCCGCGTGCGCCGGGCTTGCCGTCCTGAGGTGCTATACCAGTCGTAGGTGTCGCGTATGCCCGCCTCGAGACCAATTCGTGGCCGCCAGCCGAGCCCAAGCAGCCTGGATACGTCGAGCAATTTGCGTGGGGTGCCGTCGGGCTTCGAGGCATCGAACACGAACCGGCCCTTGAAGCCGACAACGAGGCCGATCTGGCGGGCAAGTTCCATGATCGTCACGTCCGAACCAGTCCCGATATTGACCGGCTCCGACCCCGACCAGTTCTGCATCAGGAACACCGCCGCATCGGCGAGGTCATCGACGTGCAGGAACTCGCGTCGAGGTTTCCCGCTTCCCCAGATCTCGACGGCCTCGCTCCCTTCCCGGACAGCGGCATCGATCTTCGCCATCAGCGCCGGCAAGACGTGGCTTGAGAGCAAGTCGAAATTGTCGTTCGGACCGTAGAGATTCGTTGGCATCACCGAGACGAAGTCGCAGCCATATTGGCGGCGATAGGCCTGGCAGAGCTTCAAGCCGGCGATCTTGGCGATGGCGTATGATTCGTTGGTCGGTTCGAGCGGGCCGGTCAGCAACGCGCTTTCTGGGATCGGCTGCGGCGCCAGGCGAGGATAGATGCAGGAGGAGCCCAGATACATCAGCTTCGCAACGCCAGACCGGCGCGACGCTTCGATGACGTTGGTGGCTATCGCGAGATTGTCGTAGATGAATTCAGCGGGATACGTGGAGTTTTCGTGGATGCCGCCCACGCGGGCGGCGGCGACGAAGACCGCATCGGGACGATTTTCGTCGAACCACCGGCCAACTGCCGACTGGTCGCGCAGATCGAGCGTCTCCCGGCTTGCGGTGAGGACCTGGCGTACCTCCTGGCCGAGACGGCGCATTAGCGCCGAACCAACCATCCCCCCGTGGCCGGCGACGAACACGCGCCGACCGCTGAGCGGGAACAAGGTCTGAGAAGCCATGTGCCACCTTCCAGGCCAGTATCGAAGCTAGCAGTGGCGTAGTACAGCGGCAATGGAAAAGACCCGGCAACTCCCCGTCCCCCTGGCAATCATCCGCCGGAGCGGGATGAGTTTTAGGTTTCAGCCGCCACCGTCAATCGTCAGGATCGTTCCCGAGGTGTAGCCCGAGGCCGGGCTGGCGAGGAACGCCACCGCGTTGGCGATCTCCTCCGGGCTGGCCGCGCGGCCGAACGGCATGGTGGCGAAGAGCTCGCTCCAGCGTTCGGGATCGCCAAGCGTCTTCGCCGCGCGGTCTTTCTGCAACATGATGAGCCGGTCGGTCGCCACCGGTCCCGGATTGATGCCGACGACGCGCAGCCCGTCGGCGGGAGCCTGGTGACCAAGCGCGCGGGTGAAGCCCATCAGCGCGGCGTTGCCGGCGGCCCCGGCGATGTAGCCCGGCGGAAACTTCTCCCCGGCCGCGCCGATGACGTTGACAATCACGCCCGATTTGCGCGCCGCCATGCGTGGATAGATCGCGCGGCAGAAGGAGATGAAGCCGAACACCTTCAGATCCCACGCACGGCGCAGCGTCTCGTCATTGACAGAGACCACATCGCCCGGCGGGATCGCGCCCGCGTTGTTCACCAAGATGTCGATCTCGCCCGCCTCCTCGGCGACGCGACGCACCGCGGCGTCCGACGACAGATCGGCGGCGATCGTGCGCACCGTCACCTGACGGCGCTCGCGGATCGACTGCGCGGCGGCGTCGAGCGTCGCCTTGTCGCGCGCGACCAGCGTGACATGGCATCCCTCTTCGGCCAGCACGGCGGCGGATGCGCGGCCGATGCCCTTCGATCCGCCGGTGATGAGGGCGTGCTTGCCCGTGATCTTGAGGTCCATGCCTATGCCGCCTCCCGCAGACGCTGTTTCTGATAAGTCCGGCACGCCTCGCCGAAGGCGCGGAACAGGGCGAGGCTCGCCGCGTCCTCGAAATAGCCCCATTCGGGATGCCACTGAACGCCGTAGGCGAAGCCGCAGGCGTTCTCGACCCGCACCGCTTCCAGCGTGCCATCGGGCGCCGTCGCCTCGACCGCGAGCCCTGGCGCCGGGCGCTCGATTGCCTGCCCGTGTAGTGAGTTCACCGTCAGCCGCACCGCGCCCAGGATGCGGGCAAGGCGGCCCGTCACCATCACCTCGTGCTTGGGGCCGTAGCGGACTTCGAGCGGCCCCTCGCCACCGCGATGATCGAGCCGGCCCGGCACGTCATGCACGGTCTGGTGCAGCGTGCCGCCAAGCGCGACGTTCAGCTCCTGGATGCCGCGGCAGATCGCGAGCAGCGGCAGGCCGCGCGCGATCGCGGCGCGGATCAGCGGCAGCGTCGTCGCGTCGCGGGCCGGGTCGTGCAGATCGGGCGTCCGGCTCTCGCCGCCCTCGTAGTGGTTGGGATGCACGTTGCTGGGGCTGCCGGGCACCAGGAGCCCGTCGATCCGGTCGAGCACCGCGAGCGCCCCCTCTCCGGAAGGGGGGATCATGATGGGGACAGCGCCCGCACCGCCTTCCACCGCGGCGGCGTAGCGCGCCGGCGTCTCGTGCCACAGCATGTTGTTGCGGGTGCGCGCGCAGGCGGGGATGCCGACGATGATCGTCATTCGGGTGTATCCAGTGTGGGTGCGGCCGTATATGGCCGCGGCCGGCAGCGATCCGCAACAACCATGCCGACGGCGCCGAGCAGCATCAACCCGGCCATGCCCCGCGCGGTGCCGTCGGTCAGCACGCCCACCAATAGCCCGCTGATCGCACCGAGGACGAACTGCCCCATCCCCATCAGCGCCGACGCGCTGCCGGCCTGCGCGCCGTGCCGCGACAGCGCACCGACCGTCGCGTTGGGGTTCACGAAGCCCGCGGTGCTGACGAAGACGAAGACGGGCAGCAGGACCGCAAGCACCCGATGTACGCCGGCGAGCGCGAGCGCGAGCAGCACCGCCGTCGCGCCGAGGTCCACCAGCGTCGCCCAGCGTAGCAGGCGAAATGTGCCAAACCGTGGCAGCAGGCGGGCGTTGATCTGCGAACAAGCGATCAGCCCGGCCGCGCAGCCGCCGAACAGCAGACCGAACTGCGACGGCGTGAAGCCGAACCCGTCGATGAACACAGGCGAGGAACCGCCGAGATAGGCGAAGAAGCCGAACGTGCCGAACCCGCCGACCGCGACATTGGTAAGGAAGCTGCGCTCCCGCAGGATAAGGCGGTAGCGGCGGAGCTGCTCGGCGAGGCCGAGGCGCGCGCGCTGGGCGCGAGGGAGCGTGTCGGGCAGGAACAGCCACACCAGCGTGAAGGCGGTGAGGCCGTACGCGGTCAGCACCCAGAAGATCCAGCGCCAGTTGCCGAACACCAGCACCGCGCCGCCGATGGAGGGGGCGAGGACGGGTGCCGCGCCCATCACCAGCATCAGCCGCGACATCAGGATCGCCGCCTCGTGTCCGTCGGCGAGGTCGCGCACGACCGCGCGCGGGATTACCATCGACGCCGCCGCGGCGACGGCGGAGACCAGGCGGAAGATCGCCAGCAGCAGGATGCTCGGCGCGAGCGCGCAGGCGACGCAGCTTGCGCTGAAGAGCGCGGTCGACACGATCAGCGGCAGTCGCCGCCCGAACCTGTCGGACAGCGTGCCCTGGCTGATCTGGCCGACCGCGAGGCCGGCGAACCAGGCCGCGAGCGTGTACTGGGCAGAGCCGACCGGCGCTCCGAACCCCGCCTCGATCGCCGGAAAGGCGGGCAGGTACATGTCCGTCGCCGCCGGCCCGACCGCCGTCAGGAAGCCAAGTAGCAGCGGCAGGCTGGAGGAGGCGCGCATCGGCGCGGTCATGGCAGAGACCGGTGCGCCCTGCCAGCGCCGCTTGGCGGTCCCGCGCGGGCGCGCCTACGATGGCTCGAACACATCGGAGGAAACCAGGATGGCGCCCAAGGTGCTCGTGGCCGACAATCCGCTCAACGATATGGACGTGATGCGCGAGCTCGCGCCGGCGACCCTGGAAGTGGTCAGCGCGCCGCCAAACAGCCCGGAGTTCCGGCGTCACCTGGGCGACGTGCAGTTCCTGATCGGCGCCGGGGAATTCGCCACCGACGATGCGTTCTTCAGGTCGGCGCCGACGCTCAAGCTGTTGCAGCTGCTGAGCGCCGGCTACGACCGCATCGACATCGAGGCGGCGCGGCGCGCCGGCGTGCCGGTGTGCAACAACGGCGGCGCGAACTCGGTGGCGGTGGCCGAGCACGCCCTGATGCTGATGCTCGCCGTCAGCAAGCGGCTGACCTGGCAGCACCAGATGGTCGCATCAGGACGCTGGCGCGGTAACGACGTCGCCAGCGTGCAGCTGTTCGAGCTGCGCGGACGCACGCTCGGCATCATCGGCCTCGGCACGATCGGCAAGAAGGTCGCCCGCCTCGCCCGCGCCTTCGGCATGGACGTGCAGTATTACGACACGGTGCGGCTGACCGAGGATCAGGCCGACGCGCTCGGCGTGCGCTTCCGGCTGATGAACGAGCTGCTGCGCACTTCCGACCTCGTCTCGCTGCACGTGCCGCTGACGCCGCTCACGCGCGGGATGATGGGGGCGGCGCAGTTCAAGCTGATGAAGCCCGCCGCCTATTTCATCAACACTTGCCGCGGGCCGGTGGTGCAGGAGGCAGCGCTGCACGCAGCGCTGACCGACGGCACGATCGCGGGTGCCGGGCTCGACGTGTTCGACCGCGAGCCGCCGCCGGCGGACAACCCGCTGTTCAACCTGGATAACGTCGTCCTGACCCCGCATTTCGCCGGGCCCACCTGGGACAACCAGCAGACCCGCTTCCGCAACGCCTTCGACAATGTCGAGCGCGTCGCGCGCGGCGACAAGCCGTTGTGGGTCATACCGGAGCTGCGAGAGTGACAGGAAGGGAGAGCGCATGAGCACCGTCCCCGTCTACGAAATCCTGGCCCACGACATTCGCGCGCTGGGGATCGAGTACGTCTTCGGCCTGATGAGCGACGACACCGCGCTGCTCGCCAACGCGATGGACGGGCTCGGCATCCGCTTCATCGGCGCGCGCCATGAGAACAACGCGATCGCGATGGCGGAGGGGCACGCCTACGCGACCGGCAAGTTGACCGTTGCCGTGGTCGGGCGCGGCCCGGCGACCGCGAACGGGCTGCACGCCGCCGTGGCGGCGAGCCGCATGGGCTCGAAGCTGTTGGTGATCTACGGCGAAGCCGCGACGGGTGGCGGGCCGAACCCGATGGGGCCGGACTACAAGGCGTTGGATGCGACCGGCGTGCTGAGCGCCGCCGGCATCCGCGCATTCTCCGCGATCAGTCCAGCCGGAGCGCGCAGCGCGCTCGCCGACGCGGTGGCTTCGGCAGAGCGCGGCGGCCTTGCCGCGCTGCTGCTGCCGGTGAACGTGCAGCTCGCCAAGATCGAGGCGCCGGACGCGCCGACGCTGGTCAAGGAGGCGCCTGCGTGCAAACCGGCAGCCGTGCGGGCGCAGTCAATCGAGGCGGCCGCCGCGCTGCTGGAGAAGGGCCGCCGGCCGATGATCGTCGCCGGGCTGGGCGCGCATAAGGCGGGCGCACGCGACGCGATCATAGCGCTCGCCGAGAAGACCGGCGCGCTGCTGATGACCTCGGCGCGCGGCAAGGATTTGTTCAAGGACAGTCCCTACAATCTCGGCATCCTCGGCTCGTTCTCCCATTCGCTCGGACGGCGGATGATGGACCAGGCCGATTGCGTGCTGGTGTTCGGCGCCGGCCTGAACTTTCTGACCATGAGCTTCGGCGCGTCCATGCCGGCCGTGCCGATGATACAGGTGGACACGGCGCGCGACCATATCGGGCGCTGGACGACGGTGGATGTGGCGGTGGTGGGCGATGCGCGCGACGCCGCCGAGCGGATCGGCGCCGCGCTGCCCTCCCGTCCCGGCGGCAATAAGCCGTTCCACGCGCCCGAGGTGCTCGATGCGATCCGCCGCTTTGACATGGCGGGCGACTTCCAGGCGGCGAACACCGCGCGCACCGTCGATCCGCGCGCGCTCGGCGTGGAGCTGAACAAGTTGCTGCCGCGCGATCACAACATCGTCTACGATGCCGGCAATTTCCTGAGCATCCTGCCATACCTGACGGTGCCCGATCCGGGACACCTGAAGATGACGAGCGAGTTCGCCTCCATCGGACTGGGCTTCGGCACCGCGCTGGGCGTGGCGAAGGCGCGGCCGGAGAAGCCTACAGTGCTGGTGATCGGCGACGGCGGCTTGCTGATGACCTTGGGCGAGCTGGAGACGACTGTGCGCGAGGACCTGCCGCTGGTCATCATCGTGATGAATGACTGCGCCTATGGAGCGGAGCTGCACCTGCTGAAGATGCGCGATTTCCCGGCGCATACGGCGGTTTTTCCGGACGTCGACTTCGCGCCGATCGCCGAGGGTTTCGGCTTCCAAGCGGCGACGATCCGCAGCTTCGACGACTTGCGCGAGGTGGCGCCGCTGCTGAAGGACCCGCGCGGCCCGGTGCTGCTCGATTGCAAGCTGAACGCCGCCGTGGCGGCGCCCTTCATGAGCGAGTTCGCCGAATTCGAGGCTCGGCACGCCGGGTGACTGCTTCACCGCCCACATTGACGCCCAGCGCCTCCATCGGCTGACATGCGACAGAACGAAACGGGGGAAGCGACATGAAACGCAATCACGTAAGGCTCGGCGTCGCCGCCCTCGCCACGATGCTCACCTCCGCCCCTGCCTGGGCGCAGTGCACCGTAAGCGCGAAGCCCGATCCGGCCTGGCCCGAGCCCGAGATCGTGTCGACACTGTCCGTCGACCAGGCAAAGCAGATCGTAGTGGAGCGTACCGCGCCGCAGACGAAATGGTTCGGTCCGACCAGCGGACCGAAGGCGAGCACGAACCCGGTGACGATCGCCTGGGTCGCCGACCAAGCCTATTCGACCTATATCGGCTGGGGCAACGGCGTCCGCGAAGCCGCCAATGCGCTCGGCTGGAAGTTCCTTGCCTTCAACACGCGCGGCAATGTGGGCGGAGAACTCGGGGCACTCAACCAGGCGATCGCCGCGCATGTCACGGCGATCATCACGCCCGCGGATGCGCATGCGCTACAAAAGCCGATCCAGGAGGCGGTGAAGCAGTGCATTCCCGTCGTCGGCATCCATGCGACGGCCTTCCCGGGCCCCGCCCCCGACCTTGGCCTCTACGACAACATCGCGTCGAGCGCCGCGGAGATCGGCGAATTGCAGGCCGCGTACGTGATCGCGATGTCCGACGGCACGGCGCAGGACATCCACATGGTGGACAACAGCTTCGCCATCGCCCGCTTCAAGGCGCGCGCGGCGACCGAGCCGATCAAGGACTGCAAGGGCTGCAAGTTCCTCGAGATGGTGAACGTGCCGATCGGCGATCTCGCGCAACGTGTCGGGCCAGCGACATCCGGCCTGCTCGCCCGTTACGGCAACAGCTGGTGGATGACAACCTGCTGCGACGACTACTACCCCTATGTCGCCGCCACGCTGCGTGCGGCCGGGGTGCCGCACGACAAGGTGAGTCTGGTGGGCGCCGATGCGCCGCCCGCGACCTACGACCTGATCCGCAAGGGCGAGTACGAAGTGGCGTCGGTGCCCGAGCCGAGCACCTTGTTCGGCTATGAAGCCGTCGACGCCATCGTACGCGCGATGGCTGGTCAGCCGCCTGCGAAATGGGTGCAACCGACCTTCATCCGCACCAAGGCGAATATCGACCAGGAAGGCGGCAAGAAGAACGAGTTCGTGCCCAGCAACAATTTCGCCTGCCACTACCTCAACATCTGGAAGGGCACCAGCAATCCCTGCTGAGCCGCCGGTCCTGGAGGTCAGCGGGCTCACGAAGCGCTTCTTCGGCACGCTCGCGCTCGACCGGGTCGATCTGTCGGTCGGGCGCGGCGAGATCCTCGCCTTGGTCGGGGAGAACGGTGCCGGCAAGTCGACCCTGATCAAGATCCTCGCCGGCATCCACAAGCCCGACAGCGGCGAGATCCGGCTGCACGGCGAACCTGTGCAGCCCTTCCTCCATCCGCCGCCGATCGCCTTCGTGCATCAGGACCTCGGCCTCGTCGACGAACTCAGCGTCGGCGAGAACGTCGCCCTGGTGGCCGGTTTTCCCCGTCGCCACGGCCTGATCGACTGGGGTCGGGTCTGGACAAGCGCACGCGAGATCTACGCGGCGCTCAACATCGAGGCGCCCAACCCAAAGGCGACGGTCGAGTCGCTTGGCGCGGCCGGACGCGCGCTGCTCGGCATCGTTCGCGCGCTTGCGCGTCCGAGCGAGATCATCGTGCTCGACGAGCCAACCGCCTCCTTGCCCGAGCCGGACGCGCGGCACCTGTTCTCCGTCCTGCGCACGCTGCGCGGCAGCGGCAGGAGCATCATCTATGTCTCGCACCGGCTGAACGAGCTGTTCGGCCTCGCCGATCAGGTCAGCGTGTTGCGCGATGGGAGGCATGTGCGGACCGCTCCGATCGACGCGGTCACGCCGCGCGGACTGGTACAGGACATGCTGGGCCGGGAGATCGACCTTTCGGGCACCGCGCACGCAGCGCGTTCGCAGTCGCAGCCTCTGCTGGAGGTGGCGGACCTCCGCATCGAGGGACACGGCCCGATCAGCTTCAGGATCGCGCCTGGGGAGGTCGTCGGATTGGTCGGCCTGCGCGGTGCCGGCCAGGCACTGATCGGGCGGGCGATATTCGGCGCCGCGCAGCCGGAGACGGGTGAGATTCGGCTTGACGGCGCCCCACTCCCGCCCGGCGAGGGAATTGCCGCCCGCATCGCCCGTGGGGTCGCGCTTTTGCCGGGCGATCGCGGACGGGAGAGCGCGTTCTCGGGTATGTCGCTGCGGGAGAACATCCTGCCCAATCCGCGCATCATCGGTGCCCCCGCCTGGCGGTTTGTTTCGCCGAGCCGCGAACGGCAGCGCGTGGCCACACAGCTCGACCGATTTGACGTGCGCCCGCCCGATCCGAACGCGCTGATCGACTGGCTGAGCGGCGGCAATCAGCAGAAGGTGTTCGTCGGCCGCTGGCTGCAATCCAAGGCGCGCGTGCTGGTGATGGAGGAGCCGACCGTCGGCGTCGATGTTGGCGCCAAGTTCGCCATCCACGGCCTGCTGCGCCAAGCCGCCGAAGCGGGCGCCGGAGTGCTGGTCGTCTCCTCCGATTTCGAGGAGGTGGCGAGCCTCTGCGATCGCGCGCTCGTCGTCGCGCGCGGCCGGATTGTCGCGGCGCTGGAGGGGGCCGATCTCGGCATGGACAATCTGATCGCCCGCGCCTCGCTCGGCGGGCAGCACGCGCCCGGCGCCTAGGATGTCGCACGTCGTGGAACGCGGCCCCGCGCGACGCAGCACCGGCCAGCAGCTGGGCGAGCTGGTAGCGACCTATGGGCTCGCCGTGGTCTTCGTGCTGGTGATGGTGCTGTTCGGCCTGCTGCGGCCCACGACCTTCTTCAGCGCCTTCAACATCAACACGGTGCTGGTCGGCCAGTCGGTCACCGCCATGCTGGCCTTGGCCGAGATGGTTCCGCTCGCCACGCGTCAGTTCGATCTCTCGGTCGGCTTTCATCTCGGCATGGCGCAGGTGCTGATCATCGGGCTGCAGGTGAACCAGGGGCTGCCCTGGCCCGTTGCCATCGTCGCCGTGCTCGTGATCGCGCTACTGGTTGGCGCCTTCAACGGCATACTCGTGGCCTGGTTCGGCATCGATTCCTTCATCGCCACTATGGGCATGGGCACGCTGCTCTACGGCGTCTCCAACTGGTATAGCGGCGGCCAGCAGATCACCGGCGCGGACCTGCCCACGGGGTTCACCGGCTTCATGGGGATCTACGGGCACGTCCCGATCCCCGCCTGCCTGGTCGCGGTCGTCGCGATCATCCTTTGGCTGATAACCGAGCGCCTGCCGGTCGGCCGCAGTCTCTATGTGATCGGCGCCAACCCCCGCGCCGCGGAGCTGACCGGCATCCGCATCGACCGCCATATCATCGGCACCTTCACCGCCGCCGGATTCCTGAGCGGCGTCGCCGGCATCATGCTGGGCAGCCTGTTGCAGACCGGCACGCCCTCGGTCGGCCCCGAGTATCTGCTGCCCGCCTTCGCCGCCGCGCTGCTGGGCGCCACCTCGATCCGCCCCGGGCGGGTCAACGTCATCGGAACGCTGCTCGCCGTGCTGGTGCTCGCGTTCTCCTTCTCCGGCGTGCAGCAGCTCGGCGCGCCGTTCTACGTGCAGTATTTCTTCAACGGCGGCATCCTGATCGTCGCGGTCGGGCTGTCGGTCTATGCCGCCGCGCGCCGCCGCCGCGCCGCGACCGCCGCCGAATCCGGGAGGAGGATCGATGGAGCCGTTCGAGATTCTGGATGAGCGATTCCGCCGCTACACGATTCCGATCGTCTGGCTGGAGAAGCTGCACACCGGCATGCGCTGGGCCGAGGGGCCGGTCTGGTTCGCCGATCTGCGCTGCCTGATATTCAGCGATATCCCCAACGACCGTCTGCTGCGCTGGGACGAGGAAACGGGGCAAGTGGCCGTGTTCCGCGCGCGGTCGCATTTCTCCAACGGCAATACCCGCGACCGACAGGGCCGGCTGATCACGTGCGAGCACGAGACGAGGCGCGTGACGCGCACGGAATGGGACGGCAGCATCAGCGTGATCGCCGACCACTATGAGGGCAAGCGCCTGAATGCGCCGAACGACGTCGTGGTGCGTTCGGACGATACGGTGTGGTTCACCGATCCGGTCTACGGGATCAGCGCCGAGTATGAGGGGGGCAAGGCCGAGAGCGAGATCGGCAGCTGCAACGTCTACCGACTCGATCCGCGCGACGGCAGCCTGCGGGTGGTCGCCGACGATTTCTCGCGCCCGAACGGGCTCGCGTTCTCGCCCGATGAGCGCACGCTCTACATCGCCGATTCCGGCTTCTGGCCCGACCCGACGAAACCGCATCACATTCGCGCCTTCGAGGTTGGCGGCGATGGACGGTTGAGTGGCGGCCGCGTGGTGTGCGAGGTCAGCCCCGGCATCCCGGACGGGTTTCGCGTCGACACCGACGGGAATATCTGGACGAGCTCGGGGAACGGCGTGCAGTGCTTCACTCCCGGCGGCGACCTGATCGGCCGGATTCCGGTGCCGGAGAAGGTCGCCAACGTCGCCTTCGGCGGGGCGAAGCGGAACCGCCTGTTCATCTGCGGCCACACGTCGCTGTACTCGATCTTCGTCAACACGAGCGGCGCGCTGCGGCCATGAGGTGATTGCCGGAACAGACATAGCTGATACTTCTTGCAAGACCTTTTCAAAGCGTTTTAGAATAGCTGGCGATAAGCGGGTGGGGGGATGCGATGAAGTCCTGTCTCGCACTTTTTGCGGCCGTAATGCTGCTGCCAGCAGCGACCGCCTCCGCTGGAGTCCTTTACAACAATACGATCCCGTCAGGTCCGGCTAGCGGGTTCTGCGACGATTGTATCCTGATCGATGATGTGCTGGTGCCTTCTGCGCGCGACCCCTTGTCCCTGCCGGTCGCGATCACCGAGATCACCGTGGGGGTCCTCGGGTCCGGAAACACCGCCTTGAGCATCTATTCCTTCCCAGTGGCGGCTGACGGTGCGCCGGCGCCGAACCCGATGCTGATCGATTCGACGACTGTCGATCTCACGGGCGCGGTCCAGCCGGTGGCATTCGGTGACGGGTCTACGACTCTACTCACTGTACAGCCGAACTTCATGATACAGCCGGGGTTCGGCCTGCTCTACATCGGCTTTAAGGCCAATGCCGACTGGGTCTGGGCGAATGGGCCGGATGCGAACCTGCCCACCGCGTACCTCTATCATCAAGATACGGGAGCGATTTTCCTGCAAACATCCCCAGGACCGCCATTTCCCCCGGACGTTTCATTTTACCTGAGCCTCGACGGCACGCCCATTCCGGAACCGGTATCCGCCGCCGTCTTGGGAGCAGCGATCCTGCTCCTTCTCGGGGTTCGCAATCACGCAGCGCGTCGCGGCAACCGGGCTACGTAAACAACCCCTGCCCGACGAACTCTCCCTCCCGTACCCCTCCAGGACAGGCGAACAGCCCGCTGCTGACATGCGTCGTGAACTGGTTCAGCGCATCCAGCTTCGCCATGTTCTCGTAGATCCGGATGAACCCCGTGCGCGGGTCGCGCTGGTAGGCCATGAACAGCAGGCCGGCGTCGTACAGCATCCCCTGCCGCCAGGGAGGCCAGCGTTCCGCGAGGAAGGTCACGCCGTTGTTGTAGGCATACCCCCGGCGCAGGATCCGCGCGCTGCCATTGGTTGCAGCCGCGCCCAGGCGAACATGCGCGTCGTCGGGAATGATCGGGTTGCCGTCCTTGTCGGCGGCGTCGAGGTCGAGCGAGTCGAACTCGTTCTTCGCGCCCAGCGGCGCGCCGGACAGCTTGTGTCGGCCGATCACCTGCTCCTGGAAGTCGGTCTCGGTGCGGTCCCAGTGCTCGAGCGAAATGCGGATGCGCCGGGCGACCAGATAGGTGCCGCCGCGCATCCAGTCCGGCCCCTCCTCGCCTACCCACAGCAGGTCGGAACCACCAGCGGTGCGCATCGGGTTCTGGGTGCCGTCCTTGAAGCCCATCAGGTTGCGCGGCGTCTCCTTCGGCCCGAAATCCGGCGAGAAGCCGGTCTGCATCCAGCGAATTTCGGCGACGTTGTACGCAAGCCGCGCGAGCTGACGGACCGCGTGGAACGCGACCTGTGGATCGTCGGCGCAGGCCTGCACGGAGAGATCGCCGCCGGTTTGCGCCTCGATCAGCTGATCGCCGGTGAAGCGCGGCAAATCCACCAGCGCCGCCGGACGCCGGGACGCGAGGCCGAAGCGGTCCTTGCCGTCCTTGACGAACAGGCCCGGGCCGAAGCCGAAGGTCAGCGTCAGGCGCGCGGGCGGCAAGCCGAGCGCCTCGCCCGAGTCCATCGGCGCCGCCGGCTCGCCGCGCGCCATGCGCGAAGACGCGTCAGTCCAAGTCTTCAGCAGCGCCGCGATCACATCGGGATTCTTGGCAACGACATCGAAAACGCCGAAACAGGTGTGGCTCTGCGTGGGCGTCAGGATGCCGCCTTGATGGGCGCCCCAGAACGGCTCGGCCGCCGGTGTCGCGCGGACACCCGTCCCGGTGCCAAGCGCGCCGACGAGACCGCCTGCGGCGGCGAGGAAGAAACGGCGAGAGGCCGCCATCACCGCGCCAGCACGAGCGTGTTCATCTCGTCCTTCACGAAATAGAACCCGTCGCCGGTCGGCGTCATGGCGATGCCGAACAGGTCGCCGCTGCCGGGCGGATCCTGCGCCTTGTTGGCATCGATCCACAGCGCGTGGAGCTGCCTGCCGCTGGCAGGGTCGATCTCCACGCACTGCCCGTTCTGCCCGTTGGTGACCAGCAGATTGCCGTTGGGCGCGGTGGCGATCGCGAGCGGACGCTTCAGCAGCCCGTCCTTCGTCACCTCCTGCCCGGTGCCGGCGCTGCTCGTGCGGTTCAGCGCGTCCGGGATGGCGACGATGCGGTTGCCGATCGCATCGGAGACGTAGAGCACGCCGTTCTTGCCGAGCGCGAGGCCGGTCGGGCCGATGATGAACACGTCCTTGTCCGCCTGCTCGCCGAAGCCGTCCGCCACTACCGTCTCGCGCGTGACGCGCGGCGGGCCGCCGGGCGGGATGGCAAGCTCGATCCGCACGACACTCGCCTTGTGCACCACGTCCTGCCCCGGCGCGCCGACGCCGAAGCCGGTGTTGCTGACGAACAGCGTGGCGGTGCCGCCGCTGTCGACGACCGCCATGTTGCCCCATGGCCCGTCGATGTACGGACCCGTGATGGTGCCGGCGACCTTGCCCTGCGCGTCGAGCACGACGAGGCAGCCCTGGCCCTTGGTCGCCGTTGTGCCGTCCCGGCTCGGCAGGCTGCCGACGATCACCCAGCCCGACCGCAGCGCCGCCATGGCCGTGGTCAGCCCGATGCCGCCGGGACAGGACGGCAGGTCGCGGGGGATGGCGGCGAACAGCGACATCGCCTTGGTTGCGGGCGTGTAGGCGATGATGGTGCTGCCGAGCCCTTGCAGGTTGCCCTTGTCGTTGAAATTGGTGACCAGCACGTCGTCCTTGCGAATCTTGCCCACCGCGGCCGGCGCCACGACGATGGCGTACGGGTTCTGATCCCCGTTGTCCGGCACCGTCGACCCAAGTGTACGGAAATGGCGCATGTTCCCGAGCAATCCGGTGGTCTCGGCGGCGCCTACGGGCGCGGCGCCGAGGCAAAGGGCGAGCAGACAAAGCGGCGCGAGTCCGAGTTGGTGGCTGGCATGCGGCATGGGTGTGCTCTCCTGGTAGGGGTGCGTCAGAAGACGATGTTGCTGCGAATGCCGAACACGGCGGCGTTGCCGATCCGCGACGTGGGATTGGCGGGATTCGCGAGACCGCCGCCGGACATCCAGAAGTATTGGAAGTCCGGCTGGACCTGGAGCCAGGGGGCGATCTGCGCCTGGTAGGTTATCTCGATGAACGTCTCGGCACCGCGCACCGGCACGTAGGCGCCGGTGAACGCTGCCGTTTGCAGGTCGAGCGTGGCGGCCCGGTGGCTGACATTTGCGACGCCGAAACCGATGCCGAACGTGTCGTCGTCGCGCCCTGGCAGCGGCGCCTTCAGCGTCGCCCCGCCGTTGATGCTGAAGTCGATCAGGTTCTGATTGGTGGGGGCGATCATGGGCCGGACGAACAGGCTCAGCGCCCTCGACCCGTTCGCCTGCTGCCAGACGGTTTGATCGGCGACCGCATAGACGCTGACGTTATGGCGGTGCATCTGCGGGATACCGGTGCTGTTCGGGCTGGCGAGCGACAGGCCGGTATCGTCGATTGCCCGGTCGGGAAAGCTCGCCGTGTCGAACCACATGCCGACCTTGTAAGTGCCGGGCAGGCCGTGCTTTGGCGCGGCCTTGTCCTCGGCGGGCTGATTGATCGCGAATTGGGCCTCGGCGATGAACAGCGCGCCGGTGCGCAGGTTGAAATTGCCCCCCCAGCGCGCCGCGCCGCGAAGCTGGCCGTCATCGTTGAATGGCCCTCCCGGCGGGTTGTCTTGGAACACGCCGCCCAGCAGCGTGATCGCGCCGGTCGGATGCCCACGCAGCCGGATGCCGAGCGAGGAAAGTGGATAGGCCGGACCGCCGGCGTAGAGGTCGGCCGCGGGGAGCATCGGCCAGCCCATCACCGCATTGAGGAAGAGGCTCGATCCCTGGCTGAGCATGAACTCCTGATCGAGGCTCTGCTGGCCCAGCTTCACGTCGATCCGCCCGTCGAGAAATGCCTGCTGGAACCAGATCTCCCACAGGCGCACCGTGGGTAAGGCGAGGATGCCGCTCGAGGTCTGCAACACGCCGAGGTAGTTGGCGCTGAAATTCGGGCCGTAGATCCACAGCGCGCTGAGATTGAACGTACCGCCCTTCCAGCCAAACGCCTTCTCGGTGTCGACGCCGATGCCGAGCTGGGTCAACCCGTCGCCCGACGCGCCCCGCCTGATCCCACCCGCGGCGTTGGCGAACACCTCATTGGTGCTCTGCAGGCCGAGCGTGATCCCGTCCTGGCCAAGATAGTTCCGCAATCCGAACATGTTGCCCAGCAGATTGCCGCGCGAGGGTGCGAACAGTTGCGTCATGAACCCGGGCTCGCCCGGGGAAGCCCCGCCCGGCGTGGATGGGGCGCCGACCGGTCCGCGAGTTGGATTCTGCTGAGTGCTCGAGTTGGCTTGCGCCCAGGCGCTGAGCGGCAATCCCGCCGCAATCAACAGGGCCAGCCCAGCCAGCCGATACGGGATCGCCATTCTCGTTCCTTCCGCTCGCTCCGGCGCGTTGCGGCGGCTGCTTAGTGCAAACGAGAATGAATCGCAATACCACTGCCGTGCTTCCTCAACCGAGCGCTGCGGCGAAGACCCGCGCGTAATTGCCGCCCAGGAGCTTGCCCGCCTCCTTCGGGTTGAAGCCTGCATCCAGCAGCGCCTGCGCGAGATCGGGCAACTGGCGGTAGCTCGCGAAGCTTGCCGGCACGAGCAGGCCGAGCATGTCGCTGCCCAGGCCGACGTGATCGACGCCGACCACATCCACCATGCGCCGCATTCCCGCCGCGAGCGCGGCTAGGTCGGGAAACTGGGTGACCGGAGGCCAGATGCCGATCACTCCGTCCGTACCAGCGACGATGCGCGCGTGCTCGGGCGAAATCAGCCGGCGGTAGCGGCTGGGGCCCAGCAGTGACGTGTGGGACAGCACGAGTGGCTTCGTCGTGACTGAAGCGGCCCGCTTCACGAGGTCATACGTCCCGTGCGCCACGTCCACGACAATGCCTAGCTGGTTGCACCGCCGCACCACGGCGGCGCCGAACTCGGTGAGACCGCCATGCACGGACGGCGCGGTCTGAATGTCGCCCAGCTCGTTGACGCGATAGTGCGTGAGCTGCAGGTGTCGCAGCGTGTAGGCATGATAGGCCTCGTCGACCCGCTCGAGATGGCCTTCCAGGAAGTCCGCGCCCTCGGACGCAATCACGACCGACGGCCCATCCTGGCGTGCGGCATCCAGCGATGCGCCATCCCGCACGATGCGCAGATTCTGCGAGCGCACCATCTCCAGCAAACGGGCAAAGGCGAGCTTGCTCCACGCATAGAGCTCGCCCGGCGCCGGTTCGCGGTAAGCGGCGATGCGCCGGCCGGTGATCTCGGTCACCGGCGAGTCGGTCACGGTCGCAAGGCAGATCACCGCCATGCCGCCGTCGCGCATCGGCTCGGCGACCGGTGTGAAGGGCGCATGCTCGGCGACCCGCCGCACGCCCAGGATGCGTCCCGCGTGGCTATGCAGGTCCACCGTGACGCCGCTTGCGACGATGCGGCGCGCCGCATCGGGATCGGATGCGGGTGCGGGTGCTGCCGCGGCCAGGCACAGCAGAGGGCCGGCGGCGAGCAGCCGGCGGCGGGTGAACGGCGGTACGTCGGCACCGATCACCCGTGCATCATGCAGCTGATAGCGCCACCCGGCGGGATCGTCCGGCGGCGGGACGCGGAAGATGCCGGCGAGTCGCGCGGCCTTGCCGCGCGGTGCGATCGGGATGCGCGCAAAGACCTCAATGCAGGCGGCGGGATCGCTCGGCACGCAGCCGGCGCAGCACATCGGCTCGGGAAGCAGCAGCCCATAGTCGTCGCGCACCGGCCACATCCAGCCGGCAACGGTGACCTCGACGTCGTGCAGGCAGCCCGCGCGCCCGGATGCCAGGACGGCCCAGTCGAGCGGGCTCGCGGTTGGGTGCTGCGTCATCGGAAATTCGTTGCTATTTGCAATGGATTATGCTATGTCGCCGGCTTTCAGGAAAGAGTTTCATGTTCGGCATTGTGCTCGACTTTGATTGGATCGGTGGCGCCGATCCGGTACGCGTCGTTGCCCGCGCGGATTCGGTCACCGCACTGCGGATCCTTCCCGGCTTTGACCCCGATGAGGAGTTCAGCGTCGCCCGAGACCGGTTGCGCCCACAGGAGTCGCTCTCCGCGACGAATTGCGAGACCGGCGGCACCCTTCCCGCCCATATTTGCTCCATCCTGTAGATGCGTGCTCGTTACTGGCGAGCGTTCGCCGCGCTCGCTCTCCTCGGCGGATGCGCTCATTCGCTCGACCGGCGCTGGGCGTCGGCGGAGTTCGAAGAGACTCCCGCGTTCCACGCCGCGCTGATCGACCAGCAGTTTCGCGACCCGTCCCTCGCGAGGGGCGCCTACGCGTCAGTGAGCGTCTACTCCTATCCGATGCCGGTAAGCGGGCCGGGCGCGGTCACGCTGCGTGAGCTCAGTGATCACGGCCAGCTCGCCTATATCGAAACGCTGGGCCGTCTGGGCAGGCAGGCCGATGCCTTACGCGCCGCGCTCGCCAAGCCGATCGGCGGCGCCGCCGCGGCGAGTTCCACCGATCCCATGGTCGACGAAAGCGAGTTCGCCCGCACGCTCGTCGTGTCAGTTGCCAAGGACGCACAAGCACGACCCGGTGACCGGCTGATGCGTACCGTGGTCGAGATCGCGCCCGACGGCGGCTTCCGTTTTGCCGGCTACAAGATCGTGGCGACCGATACGCGAACCCTGAACGTCGAGCATCTCGAGCAATCGACCACGACGTCGCTGCAAGCGAATCTCTCGGCCAAGCCGCCGATCCCCGCCGGCATCCAGGCGGGACTCACCGGCGGGGCGACGAACGGACAGTCCAGTTCGACCGAGATCGCGCCTTCCTTCGAGAACCTCTCGGTCGACATCACCCCGCCCATGCTGCGCATTACGCGGGAGAGCGAGCGCAATCTCGACCTCACCGGCAATACTATCATCGCGCTGTCGCTCTTCGCCACGCCCGACGCCGTCATGCGTAGCGAGGGCGAACGGTTCCAGCTCGCGAGCGCGACCTCGCTCTATCGCGGCGAGACCCCGCTTTCGCCTGCGCGCGCGTCGCTGCACCTTGCCCGCTTGCAGACGCTCGGGCGCTGTCCGGTCACCGCGAGCGTCAGGATGCTCTATCAGGTTCGCAAGATCGAAGCGGGGGAGCGGAGCTACGACGAGGGCACGCAATCCGTGCGGATCGTCTCCGACGCCACCAAGCCTGTGCACGCGACGCTGATCCCCGCCGAGGACCTGACCGGCCCGCTCTATGGCATCCTCGCAGAAGGCAGGCTCATCGAGGCGGACGATCGCAAGGCTCGCCTGCCGCTCGTCTTCGCCGACTACGAGTTAGCGCGTGACATGGCTCGCTGGATGGCCGCGATGCATGCGCGCGGTCTCGGCAGCGGCGTGCGGTTGCTGCTGGGTGGCGATCCGATCCCGGAGACCTATCCCACGACGCTGACCGCGATTCGAGTTGACCGGGCGGCGAGCGTGGCACAGTGCGGCCTGACCGAAGCGCGATTGCGTTAGGCGCAGCCGGCGCTCCGTCAGTCTTCCAGCCTTCGCGCCTCGTCGGGCAGCATGATCGGGATGCCGTCGCGAATCGGATAGGCAAGGCCAGCCTTGCGGCTGATCAGCTCGCCGCGTTCGCGGTCATATTCCAGTGGTCCCTTCGTCACCGGACATACCAGGATCTCCAGCAGCTTGGGGTCCAGCGGCACTTGCGGGGGATTCGTCTCGTCCATTGCCCTCAACTCACGCGATGACCGGCGGCATCGTCGGGCGTCGCCGCGCCCATCTGCAGCAGCGCGAGCAGCGTCGCCGCCCGCTCGGCGATCGTTGGCGCCTCCAGCAGCGCCTGCTTCTCGGCCGGCTCGAACGGACAGGTCATGGCGACGGTGATGACCAGCATGTCGTCGGGGATGCGCTTGATCGCGTCCCAGTTCGCCTCCAGCTTGCGCTGCGCGAAATAGCCCCGCAGCGCGTCGAGCAGCCGCTGGCGCTCGACGCCGATCGGATGCTCCTCGAGCGACAGGTCCTCGAGGAACCGGCTGTAGTCGCCGCGCACCCGGCGGTAGCCGCGCCGCATGTCCAGCTCGCTCGCCATCTCGCAGCGGATCACCCCGGTCAAGGTGATCAGCATCCGCCCGTCATCGGTCTCGCTGAACGAGGAGATGCGGCCCAGGCATCCCACCGAGTAGAGATGGGGCCCGGACGGCGCCGTCTCGCCAATGCCGTCCGGCTGCACCATCGCGAGCATCCGCCCCGCGCCCAGCGCGTCCTCGGTCATCGCGAGATACCGAGGCTCGAAGATGTTGAGCGGGAGGCGCCCGCGCGGCAGCAGCAGCACGCCTTCGAGCGGAAAGATCGGAAAGACTTCCGGCAACGCGTCCACGCTAGGGTGGAAGCCTGCCATCAGGAGAACAGGAGGGAGGACAGCCGTCGCCGGGCGGTGAGGGTCGCCGCATCGGTCGCACCCCACGCCTCGAAGAACTTCAGCAGCTGCAGCCGTGCCGCGCCCTCGTTCCAGCCGCGATCCTTGCGGAAGATCTCGAGCAGCTGGTCGGCGGCCTCGGCCCGCTTGCCGGTGGCATTGAGCGCGGTCGCGAGATCGTAGCGGGCCTGAAAATCCGTCCCGTCGGCATCAACGCGCCGTTGCAGCCCGGCGAGCTGGGAGGCCGCCTCGCGCCCCTCCTTGGCGAGCGCCAGCGCGCTGCGCGCGCCCGCGACCTCGGCGCGCTCGGCGATAGACGGCGGCACCTGGGCGAGCGCCTTCTCGGCTTCGTCCTCCCGGCCCAGCGCCATCAGCGCGCGGACCAGGCCGCCCCAGGCCTCCGGGTTCTCCGGCTCCTCATGCAGTAGGGTGCTGAACAACTCCCCGGCGCCCTGGGCGTCGCCCTGCTCAAGGGCGGCCTTAGCCTCGGCCAGCAGGTCGGCGCTCGGCATCGCGCCGCCGGCGACCTTCAGCAATCCCTCGACGAACTTGCGGATCTCCGATTCGGGCAGCGCGCCCTGGAACAGGTCGGCGATCTGGCCCTGCCAGAACGCCGCCACGGTCGGCACCGACTGCATCGGCAGGCCAAGCTGGGAGAGCTGCTGGACCAGCGCGGCGTTCTTGTCGATGTCGATCTTGACGAGCTTCACCCGCCCGCCGGCGGCGCGCACCACCTTCTCGAGCGCCGGCGTGAGCTGCTTGCACGGCCCGCACCACGTCGCCCAGAAATCCACTAGGACCGGAAGCTGGCGAGAGGCCTCGACGACCTCCTTCATGAAGGTCTTCTGATCGCCCTCGACGATCATGTTGGTAGCCTGATCCGGCTGCTTTTGGCCGAGGATGACGTCCATTCGTGCGGGTCCCGATGCTGGCTGTTACATGTAGCGCCGCTCGCCCGGCGCAAGCCAGCCCGCGTCCCTATAGGATTCTCCCGTATCGCCGCATCATCTCGTAGAGGTCCTGCCTTGTTGCCTGGGCGAGATGGCGGAGAACATGGATGGAGGTTGCGACGGGTGGGCCGCGAACGCGTCTTGTTCTCCCAATTTCTCCAGCGCGAGGCGGTGCCGCTGTGGATGGTCTGCTATGTGCTGCTCGGCTTCGTGCAGAGCGGCATGGTGCCGGTCATCCTGCCGCTGTCCGCCAAGCCTGGCCCACTCGCCGGTCTGACCTATGCCGCGTTTGCCGCCGCTGGCATTGCGGCGCCCTTCATCGGCGCGTGGAGCGACCGGCACCGACGGCACCGTTGGACGCTGGCCGGCGGCCTCGCGCTCGCCGGGCTGGGCCTGCTAGGCCAAGCGATTCCCGGCGGGACTGGAGAGCACCTGGTGCTTGCCGCGCTGGTTGGGCTCGGCGCCTCGAGCGCGACCACGGTCGCGACCATGTTCATCGTCGAGGTCGAGCCGGACTCGGTGTGGGACCGGCGGATCGGCACGCTGCAGGCAGCCCTTGGGAGTGGCCAGCTCCTCGGGCTGCTCACCGCCGGTGCGCTCGGGCTGCGCCACGTCGACGATGCCTTCCTGCTCGGCGCGGTGCTGCTGCTGCTCGCGGTACCCCTGGCCCTCATCCTCGCCCCCGATCCGGTCGTCAAGGTAAGCCGGCCGGCACTGGTCCCGGCGCCGGAGCGGGGGAGCGATGCCGCCGTGATCGGCCTGCACCGGTCCCTGCACCGGGTGACGTGGCGTGCCGTCGCCGCGCTCGCCCGCGCCGATCTCGCCCGCTTCCTCGCCGCTTGGCTGGTGTCCTACACCGCGACCAACGGGCTCGCCGTGATGTTCGCGGTTGCCATGGTGCGCCTCTATCACACGGCGGCGACTCTGCCGACCTCGGCCTATGCGATTGGGGTCGGCTGCAGCCTGCTGATCTACGACACGGTCAGCCGGTGGGACGCGCGCTACGGCGCCTGGCGGGTCTTGCGGGTCGGGTTCGGCGCACGGGCCGTGGTGGTGGGTGCCATGGCGGCCCTGGCTTCCCTGCACTTGCACGCGACGGTGCTGCCGATTCTGGTGTGCTTCGCGCTGACCCAGCTGATCTGGCCGCTGCTGGCGGTCGCGAGTACCACGCTATCGGTAACGCTGTCTCCGGCACGACGGGCGGAAAGCGTGGGGCTGCTGAACGCCGCGACCGCGTTCGCGGCCTCGGTCGGCGGCCTGTTCGGCGGGTTCCTGCTGCGCATCGGTTTCGCCTGGCTGTGCATAGCGGTGCTCGCCGCACTGATGATCGCCTTCCTGCTGGCCTACCCGCCCCCCGGCACGCGGGCGCCGGCTGGCTAGATGATGCGCGACACTCAGCGCATGGCGAAGCGGCCGCGGCGGATCGCGTACACCTTGGTGAATTCGGCACCGAGCAGGAAAGTCTGCGCCGAATAGTAGATCCAGACCAGGAGCACGATCAGCGAGCCCGCCGACCCGTAGGCCGAGGCGATCGCGCTGCTGCCGACGTAGAAGCTGATTCCGTATTTGCCGATGTTGAAGAGCACCGCCGTCACGATCGCGCCGATGGCAACGTCGCGCCAGCTGATCCAGCGATCCGGCAGCACCTTGAAGATCGCCGCGAAGATGATGGATAGGAAGCCGAAGGAAAAGATGAGATCGAGGCGGTTCAATACGGTTTGCGCCTGGGGAGTCATCAGGATGGCGTAGGTGCTCGCGGCGTGCAGCGCCGCGCTGAGGAGCATGGACACGACCATCAGGAACGCCAGCGCCGCCACCAACGTGAGCGAGAGCATGCGAGCGCGGATGAGTTCCATTGTCGTGAACGAGGCGGGTTCGGCCTTCCAGATCGCGTTCAGGGACGACTGCATCTCGACGAATACGCCGGTCGCCGTCACCAGCAGAGTGACCACGCCGATCACGGTCGCCAGATAGCCGCTGCCGCGATGAAAGAAGGCACCTTGCAGCAGCGATTGCAGCGCCTGCGCGCTCTCCTTTCCCATCTGGCCCGACAGTTCCCGCACCACGGCGCCCTCCGCCGCGGCACGGCCGAAGAGGAGGCCGGCCACCGCGATGGCGATCAACAGGACGGGCGCCAGGGAAAAGATGGAATAGTAGGCGAGCGCGGCGCCGCGGCTCAACGCGTTGTCGGCGAGGAATGCAAGGATCGTGTCGCGCGACAATTCCCACGCCGCATGCAGCGGATGCATGCCACGCATGTCGCCTATTCGCGCTCGGGCGGCGTTTCCGGCTGGGTCGGCGCGAGCTTGCTCCTGATCTCGTTCACTTCCTGCTCCGTCGGCTCGCGCCCGTGAAGGCGACGGAACCACTCCCGGATGGCTTCCGTCGATGGCAAGCTGGCTTCCGCCGGCAGCGCCACGTTCATGTCTCCCTTGGCGAGTTTGTCACACAAGCACGGAGCGCCGCAAACCGGACCGCCAGGGGTAAAACCATGCCCCAAAGGACTGGTTCCACTTGATTCCCCCCGGGGAAGCCGGGTCTCTATCGTCACGCTTACGTGTCGGGCGGGGCCGGCGGAGCGGCCCAACTTGCCTCTGAGCGGCGGCGTTCTCACGCTTGTTGATGTAAGGAGCAGATCGGCGGGCGATGGCGGGAGGCGCAACCGAGCCGCGGCGTTACGGAGAGGAGCCCCTCGATCTGAACAGGCTGCGGCCATTGCTGTCGCGCCATCGTACCGCCCGCCGTCGGCTCGTGGCCGCGTTCGAGAACAAGGCCACTCTACCGCCGGCCGCGACCGCCGAGCTACGATCGCTCGATGCGATCGAGGCCGAGCTGGCGCTCCTTATCAAGTCTCCCGACAGCGGTCTCGAGGAGGCGCACCAGGCACAGGTCTTCCAGTCGCAGAAGCTTGAGGCGATCGGCCAGCTAACGGGCGGGATCGCGCATGACTTCAACAATCTGCTCACCGTCATCACGGCCGGCCTGCAGCTTCTGGGGCGCGCAACCGAGCCGGAGCGCCGTCAGCGCCTCGCGCGCCGGGTCGAGGAGGCGGCTTGGCGCGGCGCCGACCTGACCCGTCGGCTGCTGGCCTTCGCGCGCCGCCAGCCGCTCAATCCCCAGCCGCTCGAGGTGGGACCGCATATCGAAGGCCTGCGCGAGCTGCTGCGGCACGGGCTGCAGGAGGACATCCGCATCCTGACCAAGGTCGAGGTGGGAGTATGGCCTGTCTTCGCCGATCTCGCGGCGCTTGAGCTCGCGGTGTTGAACCTTGCCGTCAATGCCCGCGATGCGATGCCCGGTGGCGGCACGATCGTGCTGGGCGCGCGCAACGTAGTGGCCGATAGGAACGCGCCGTTCGATGTGCCGCCAGGTGCGTATGTGGAGCTGTTCGTAAGCGACACCGGCGCGGGTATGACCGAGGAGGTGATGGCGCGGGTCTTCGAGCCGTTCTTCACCACCAAGCCGCCCGGGCAGGGTACCGGTCTGGGACTCGCCCAGGTCTATGGGTTTGCCCGCCAGTCTGGCGGCACCGCGCGGGCGGAGAACCAGCCGGGGCAGGGGGCGACCATCTCCATCCTGCTGCCGCGCTCGTCCGCTCTTGCTCCGGAAGCGGAGCAGGTGCGCGCCGCTCCGCCTGGACCGGCGGCGGAGCACCTCTCGGTGCTGGTCGTCGAGGACGACGATGGCGTCGCCGCCGTGGTCCTCGAGATGCTCGACCAGCTCGGCCATCGCGGATTGCGGGTCTCCTCCCTGCCGGCGGCGATCGCGGTGCTCGCCGGCAACGACGGCATCGACCTGATCTTCAGCGACGTGCTGCTGGGCAGCAGCGGCAGCGGCCTCGATCTCGCCCGCGAGGTGGCGCGGCGCAACCTCGATATTCCGCTTGTGCTGACCAGCGGCTACGGCGGCGGGGTAACCGCCCGCCTCGCGGCGGCGAGGCTGCCGTTCCTGCGTAAGCCGTACACGCTGGAGGCGCTGCAAGCGGTGCTCGGCGAAGCAGCAGGAAGACGGATTCCCGGCTGAGGGAAGGCGCAACGATTTGACGGAGCGCAGGCCCGCCGTCATCCTTCGGCCATGACGCTGAGCCGGACCACGCGGGTCAACATCCTGATCGGCAACGGGCATTTCCTGTCGCATTTCTACCAGCTCTGCCTGCCGCCCGTGTTCATCGTCTGGCAGCGCGCGTTCGGCGTCAGCTTCGCCGAGCTCGGCCTGAGCATTACGCTCATGGCGGGAACCACGGCGCTGTTGCAGACGCCCGTCGGGTTCCTGGTCGATCGCTATGGCGCGCGGCGGTTTCTTATCGGCGGCGCGCTGCTCATGTCGCTATCGATCGCCGCGATGGGGCTCGCGACGAGCTTCTGGCAGATCTTGGCGCTCTCGCTGCTGTCGGGCGTCGGCAATTCCGTCATCCATCCGTGCGATTACGCGATCATCAGCGGCTCGGCCGACAAAGAGCGGATGGGCAGGTCCTTCGCGCTCCACACGTTCAGCGGCAATCTCGGATTTTCTGCCGCTCCCCCAGTGATCGCGGGGCTGATGCTGGCGTTCGGCTGGCGGGTCGCGCTGCTCGCCGCCGGCCTCGCCGGCGTGCCGGTGGTCGCGGCGATCGTTCTCCAGAGCAGCATCCTGTCCGACCAGGCGCGCGAGCGTCATGCGGACTCGGGTCTCACCGGCCGGCAGCTCCTGTTCAGCCGCACCATGATCCTGTTCTTCGGGTTCTTCGCCCTGGGCGCGATGGGCGGCGCGGGCGTGCAGGCGTGGCTGGTCACTGTGCTGCACGCGACCAAGGGGCTGAGCATCGAGATCGCGTCGGCCGCGCTTACCGGCTACATGCTGGGCTCGACCTCCGGCGTGCTGGTGGGCGGCTGGTTCGCCGATACCTACAAGGACCATGTCGGGCCGTTCGCGATCGTGCTGACCGCGATCTCCGCCGGCCTGATTTTGCTGGTGAACTGGCTCGGCCTGCCCACTGCCGCGATCGTCGTGCTGATGTTCGCCGCCGGGATGTCGTTGGGCGCCAGCCGCACCCCGCGCGACATCATGGTGAAGGATGCCGCGCCGCCCGGGCAGATCGGCAAGGTGTTCGGCTTCGTCAGCGCCGGACTGCCGCTGGGCTCGGCGGTGACGCCGGCGCCCTGCGGCTGGCTGATCGACCGCGGCCATCCCGACCTGGTGCTGGTGTTGGTGGCCGGCTTCCTGCTGCTCAGCCTGCTCTGCTGCGGCTCGGCATGGTCCGCCGGAAGGCGGGTGACGGTCGCGGTGCCGGCCGAATAGGCGCCCTAGCGCGGCGCCATGCGCAGGGCCCCGTCGAGGCGGATCGTCTCGCCGTTGAGCATCCGGTTGGCGGCGATGTGCAGCACCAGCGCGGCGTATTCCGCCGGTGTCCCGAGACGAGCGGGGAAGGGCACGGAGGCGGCGAGCGCCTGACGCGCCTCCTCCGGCAAACCGCCGAACATCGGCGTCTCGATCAGCCCCGGGGCGATCGTCATCACCCGCACGCCGGCCCGCGCGAGCTCGCGCGCCGCCGGTAGGGTCAGGCCGACAACACCCGCTTTCGAGGCTGCATAGGCCGCCTGGCCGATCTGCCCCTCATAAGCGGCGATGGAGGCGGTGTTGACGATCAGCCCGCGCTCCCCGTCCTCCAGCGGGTCAAGGCCGGCCATCTCGGCGGCGGCGAGGCGGAGCATATTGAAGGTGCCGATGAGGTTGACGCGGATCACCTGCTCGAAAGCAGCGAGGGAGAGCGGGCCCTCGCGCCCGACGATGCGTCCCGCGGTGCCGATGCCGGCGCAATTCACCAGGATGCGGGCCGGTCCGTGCGCGGCTCGTGCCTGGGCGACGGCGGCCTCCGCTGCCGCCGCATCGGCCACGTCGCAAGCGAGCGGCAGGCCGCCAATTCGCCCGGCGACGGCGCGGGCGGCGGCCTCGTTGCGATCCAGCACCCCGACCTTTGCGCCGGCCGTGGCGAGCGCCTCGGCGGTCGCAGCCCCCAACCCCGATCCGCCGCCGGTGACTATTGCCGGCCGTCCGTTGACGTCCATCACGCCCCTCCTGCGCCGGTGAGCCAAGCCTGGAATCGCGATCGGCGCAACGGCCGATGCGGAGGAACAGAAACTTTGCCTTCGTCCATATTTTTAGGTTGCGATCCATCAATGGATAACTTAGGACTCGCGAGTCAGTTAACGAGAAGGATACCTTCGGATGCGTACGTATTCGTTTGGAGTCGTTGGAGTTGCGGCGATCCTCGCCGCCGCAAGCGCGCATGCGACGCCGCAACTGCAGCTCCGTGTCAGCCAGGGCGCCCATTCGACCATCGTCGTCGACAGCGCGCATACCGGGCAGGTCGCGTTCAGCGGCGTGCTGGGAGACTTCCTCGCCACCTATATCGCGGGGCTGGGCGATCCCGCGGTGACCGAGCCGCACGGTTATCAGATCGACCTTTCCGGCCAGGTGACGGCCAACAAGAAAGGGACGATGACGATCGCGATGACGGAGACCGACCTCCTGCAGCCGCTGGGCACGCTCGGCTTCAGCCAGAGCTTCGGCGGGACGTTGCCACTGGGCTGGACGCTCAGCGTCGATGCCTACATGGATGCCGGAAATGTCGCCTTTGGCACCGCGACCCATCTGTTCTCGGACGCCTTCACCGCCCCAGCCGGCCCGCCGGCGAGCGCGTTCAGCATCGATGCTGGCCAGTCAGTTCATGCGACCGGCGCGCCGTTCTCGATCACCGACATCGTGACCCTGACCGCGACCAGCACGCATCACCCGGCCAGTTTTGACCTGACCAGCACCGACCTGCCGGAGCCGTCCTCGCTCGCGTCGCTGGCGATCGGGCTGCTGGGAATGGGGCTGTTGCTGCTGCGGCGAGGTGTGGTCGAAGGGGCGTGAGGAGGCGGGGAGGGGGGACCAACCCTACAGGATCGAAAGCCGCCCCTTGCGGCGAGGCGGCGGGAAAGCGGCGTCGATCGCCGCTAAGTCCTCCTGGCCCAGCACGATCCCCGCCGCCGCGGCGTTCTCGCGCACATGCGCGGTCTGCACCGTCTTCGGGATCGCGATCACGTCCGGGTGGCGCAGCGCCCAGGCAAGCGCGATCTGCGCCGGGCTCGCGGCATGGCGCCGTCCCACCTCGACCAGCGCCGGCGCGCGCAGCAGCCCGCCTCCCTGTCCCACCGGCGAATAGGCCATCAGCGGGATCGCTCGCGCCCGGCACCAGCCCAGCAGGTCGAACTCGATCCCCCGGTCACCCGGGTTGTAGAGCACCTGATCTACCGCGCAGCCGCCACCCCCGGGTACCCCGGCCAGCTCCTGCATATCGGCGGTGTCGAGGTTCGACACGCCCCAATATCGGATCTTTCCCGCCGTCCGCAGCGCCTCGAAGGCCGCCACCGTCTCGCCCAGCGGCACCGAGCCGCGCCAGTGCAGCAGATAGAGGTCAATCCGGTCGGTACGCAGCCGCCTCAGACTCCGCTCGCAAGCCGCCGGCACGCCCCTCGCCGACGCGTTGTGCGGATAGACTTTGCTGACCAGGAACACCTCGTCGCGGCGCCCGCCGATCGCCTCCGCCACGACCTCCTCGGCGCTGCCGTCGCCATACATCTCGGCGGTGTCGATCAGCGTCATTCCCAGATCGAGGCCCAGTCGCAGGGCTGCGGCCTCCGCCTGGGCCGCGGCCTTGCGCTCCCCCATGTGCCAGGTCCCCTGCCCCAGCGCCGAAACCTCGGTGCCGTCCGGCAGGCGCACCATGCGGGTCACGCCGCGAGCTCCTCGGCCCGGCGCAGCGCGCGCAGGAAATTGCCGCCCCAGAGCAGCGCGAGCTCCGCCTTGCCGTAGCCGCGGCGAACCAGCTCGGCGGTGACGTTGGGGCTCGCCGCGGCATCCTCCCAGCCCTTGAACCAGCCGCCGCCGTCGAAATCGGACGAGATGCCGACATGCTCCACGCCGATCCGGCGCACCGCGTGATCGATATGGTCCACGAAGTCCGCCACCCCGACCTGCTCGGGCTTGGCGTCCTTCTTCAGGAATCCCGAGACCGCCGTCACCTGCACCACCCCCCCGACGTCACGCAGCGCGTCGAGCTGCCCATCATCGAGGTTGCGGGGGTGGTCGCACAGCGCGCGGATGCAGGAATGGGTCGCGACCACCGGGCTGCGCGAATAGGCGGCGGCTTGCAGCATCGCATCGCGCGAAACATGCGCCACGTCCGCCAGCATCCCCAGCCGGTTGAGCTCGGCGATCACGGCGCGGCCTAGCGCCGACAGCCCGCCATGCTCCGCCTCCGCATCGCCCAGGTCCTTGCGCGGGTTGGCCGAATCCGCGAGCGCGTTGTGCCCGTTATGGGTCAGCGTCAGGTAACGCGCCCCCAGCTCCCGAAACCGGCCCAACCGGGAAAGGTCGGCGCCGATCGTGAAGCCGTTCTCGACCGCGGGCACGATCGCGATCTGCGCGTTCCGCCACGCCGCCTCGATTGCCGCTACGGTCGGCGCCAGCACCGCGCTGATGCCTCGCTCGGTCCGAGCCATCGACCCGATCGCCTCCAGCATCCCCAGCGCCCGGCCATAGGCGGCGGCGTCGTTCTCTGGCGTGCGCGCCGCTTGCGGGACATAGGCCGCGAAGCACCCGGCCGCGAGCCCGCCCCGCTTCATCTTCGGCAGGTCGACCTTCCGCTTGGTCTCGCCGAACGGGTCGGGCGTCTCTGGCCAGGGTATGTCGATGTGGGTGTCGAGGGTCAGTAGCGAGCGATGCAGGGCGAGCGTGTCGGTCATGCCCCACCGTCCCGACGCGGCACGGAGGCGTCAAGGGGCGCCGCTCCGTGGCGCTCCATGACCCCTCGCGCTGCCTCCGTGTTAAAATTGACGAAACAAGCCGACGACTTAAACACGGAGAAAGCGAGAGGGTCACGGGGCGCCACGTAGAAAAAGAGTCAGACGATGTTGCGCTCGAGCAGCGGGCGCCCAGCGGCGATGCGCTCCACCGAGAGGGGGCGCAGGTCGAGGGTGCGGTACTCGCCGAAGGCGATCAGCTCGCTGATGCCACGTCCGACCGCCGGGGATTGCTGCAGGCCGTGGCCGCTGAACCCGGTCGCGAAGATCAGATTCGGAACCTCAGGTAGCGCACCGAGGACGCCGTTGTGGTCGAACACGTTGTACTCGTAGTGCCCGGCCCATGAGTTGATGACCTTGAGCGACTCGAAGGTGGGCACCCGCTCGGCCAGCACTGGCCACACCTTCTCGGGGAAGATGTCGTGGTCGACCTCCAGCCCGAAGTCCTCGGGATCGCGCTCCTCCGGCGGAGACACGCCGCAGATGAAGGATTCACCCTCCGGACGGAACCAAACTCCCGTCGGGTCGATCACCAGCGGGCAGGACGGGATTGGCGTCCTGCAGTTCACCACGAACACGCACCGCTTGCGCGCTTCGACCGGCAGTTTCAGCCCGGCCATCTGCGCAACGGCGCGCGAGCGCGGGCCGGCCGCGTCGACCACGGTGCCGCACGACAGGCGCTCGCCGCTCGCGAGTAGCGCGGCGGAGACACGCCCCGACCGCTCCAGCCCCACGACCTCATCGTGCAGATAGACCGCGCCGAGCGAGCGCGCCTTGCGGCGGAACGCCTGCACGAGGCTGTAGCCGTCGATCCACCCCTCGTCACGCCCGATCGAGCCTGCCGCCAATCCCTCTCCGCTCAGCCACGGAAACCGGGCCAGCAGGCGATCGACGGGCAAGAGCTCGACACCGACGCCGAGCCGGCGTTGCAGCGCATGGTTCTCTTCCAGCACCGCGGTCCCGTCCGGCGTGGCGAGGAACAGATACCCCTGCTCGCGCAGTCCAAGCGACGGTGCTTCTCCGTCCACGGCGAGCGTGATGCCGGCTTCGCGCATGAAGCCGATCCCGAACTGGCCGATGCGGATGTTCACCTCGTTCGAGTATTGCTGGCGGATACCGCCGGCGGCCAGGGTGGAGGAGGCAGTGCGGTAGGTCGGGTCCTTCTCCACCACGGCGATGGACCCGGCGAAGCCCGGCTCACGCGCGAGGAAATAGGCGATGGCGCTGCCAACCGCGCCGCCGCCCACGATCACCACGTCACACGCCGCCATCCCGCAACTCTCCCCAGGAGGGCATCATGATCGTCCGTTCCCTCGAAGACATCCAGGGCACGCCCAGCGACGTGAGCGGTCCCGGATGGCGCAGCCGGCGTATCATCCTGCGGTGGGATGCGATGGGCTGCTCGGTGCACGACACCGTGCTGAGCGAAGGGACGGAGCTGCATCTACGCTACCGCCACCATCTCGAGACCAACTATTGCATCGGCGGCGAGGGCGAGGTCGTCGATGTCGCCAGCGGCGCGACGCATGCGATCCGCCCCGGCGTGGTGTACGCGCTCGACCGTCACGACGGGCACATCGTGCGGGCGCTCAAGGGCGACCTCCGCCTGGTTTGCGTGTTCACGCCGGCTCTGGTGGGCACCGAGAGGCACACCGCCGAAGGCGGCTACGAGCTCATAGCCGAAACAGCCGGCCCGAGCCCGGAATTGGCTCCCTGACGCCGGCGAGCCGCAGGCAATGCCAGGCGAGCGCATGATCGCTTGAGGTGACCGGGATGCCGGCTTCCGCCTCGATCGCCTCGACGGAATCAGCGAGGCGCAAGCTGGTGCAGGCGACGAACACCGCATCGAGCACCGCGGAGCGCGCAAGCGAGCGCACGCCGCGCCCGATGGAGACGATGTCGATGCGCGCCGCGTCCCGGTCGTCCTCCTTGTCGAAGGTCGCGAAGGCGGCGGCCTCGACGCCGCGGCCGGCGAGATAGGTCGTCATGCGCGCGTTCACCGCCGCCGAATAGGGAGTGAGCACGCCGATGCGCCGGGCTCCCATCGCGCGGAACGCAGCGAAGGCAGCGGTGATCGGCGTGGTCGCGGCAATGCCGGGACGGCTCTTGTGGATCTCGGCGAACACCGTCTCCTCGCCCAGAACCATGCTCGCCGAGGTGCAGCCGAACGCCATCACGTTGAGCCGTGTGCCGGGCAAGATCAGCGCAGCCGTTGGGGCGATCAGCGGGCGCATGGCGGCGAGCGTCTCGGGCGTGACCTGCGCATCGTTGTGGAGCCGCGCATGATAGACGGCGACCCCGTCGAGCCGCAGCAGCCGGCGGAACTCGTGCTCCATCGTCTGGTCGGTGGCGAGCACGAGCAGCCCGATCGCGGCACGCGCCGCGATTCCGTCATCGAGCGTGCAGTTGAGAACGCCGAGATCGAGCATGGGGAGGCCTCCCCTTCAGACCGCGAGCCCGGTCGGGGGCAACGCCGGCTCGCGCCCGGCGATCAGGTCGGCGGTGACGCGGGCGGTGCCGTGCGACATGGTCCAGCCAATATGGCCGTGGCCGGTGTTGAACCAGAGGTTCTTGTAACGCCCGCGTCCGAGCGCCGGCAGGTTGGTTGGTGTCATCGGCCGTAGCCCCGCCCACATCTCGGCCCGCTCGTAGTCGGCGCCGTCGGGATAGAGCTCGCGCGCGACCCCGCCCATGAAAACGAAGTCGGCCGGCTTGTGGCTGGTGTCGTAGCCGGCGATCTCCGCCATCGCGGTCACCCGCATCCGGTCGCCGAAGCTGGTGATCGCCACCAGATTGTCCTCATCGATCGCGCCCACGGTCGGCGCGGCGCGATGATTGCCGATGGGAATGGTCAGCGAATAGCCCTTCACTGGGTAGATCGGCAGGTCGATGCCGATCCGCCGCGACAGGGTCGGGCTCTGGTTGCCGAGCGCCATCACGTAGGCGTCGGCGGCGATGCGCTCGCCACCGCAGCGCACGCCGACCACCGTGTCGCCCTCCACCTCCACGGCATCGATCGTCGTGCCGGTCCGGAGCTCGGCGCCGCGCGAGGCGCAGATCGCGGCGAGGCGCCGGGTGAAGCAGTTGCAGTCGCCGGTCTCGTCGGTCGGGCAATAGACGCCGCCGGCGATCTTGCCGCGCGCGGAGGCGAGCGAAGGTTCGAGCGCGATCACCTCCTCGCGGTTCAGCACCCGGATCTCCTGGCCGTCATCGGCGAGGATCTTCATATGCGCGACGCCACGCGCCAGCGAGGCGTCGCTGCGGTAGAAGTAGAGGATGCCGCGGTCGTTGCGGCCGTATTCGATCGCCTCGTTGCCGAGCGTCTCGCGCAGGATGCGCTGCGAGTAGGTGGCGATCTGGTGCTTGCGCAGCGTGTTCGCCGCCGCCTTGGCCGTGGTGCACTGCGCGAGGAACCGGGCCGACCAGCGCCAGAGCCTTGGATCGGCCGATGGCCGGAACCGCAGCGCCTGGTTCGCTTGCACGAGCGAGCGCAGCAGAATCATCGGCGCCTTGGGCGAGGACCAGACGAAGGAATGGCCCGGCGCGATCATGCCGGCGTTGCCCCAGCTCGTCTCCGCCGCGACCTCGGCGTTGCGTTCGATTAGCACCACCTCATGGCCGTCGCGCTGAAGCTGGTACGCGGTGGTGACCCCGACGACGCCGCCGCCCATGACGAGAACGCGCATCGCGCTCCTCCCCTTCCCCTACCCGAGATACGCCGCTTTGACCCGTTCGTCATGCAGCAGTGCGTTCGCGGGGCCGCTCAGCATCACCGTGCCGCTCTCCAGCACGTAGCCGGTGTCGGCGATTGACAGCGCCATCGGCGCATTCTGCTCGACCAGCAGCACGGTGACGCCCTGCGCGTTGATCGTACGAATCGTGTCGAACACCTGCTCGACCACCATCGGCGCGAGGCCCATACTGGGTTCGTCCATGAGCAGCATGCGCGGGCGCGCCATCAGGGCGCGTGCCATCGCCACCATCTGCTGCTCGCCCCCCGACAGCGTGCCCGCCACCTGGCGCAGCCTTTCGCGCAAGCGGGGGAACAGCGCCATCATGCGTCCGCGATCTGCGGCGATGCCCGCGCGGTCGCGGCGCGAGAACGCGCCCATGGCGAGGTTCTCCTCGACCGTCAGGCGGCCGAAGATGCGCCTGCCTTCCGGTACCTGCACCAGCCCCATCGCCGCGATCACATGGGCACCAAGCCCGGCGAGCTTCCGCCCCTCGTAGCGGATCTCGCCCATGCGCGGGTGGAGAAGGCCGCTGATCGCGCGCAGCGTGGTCGACTTGCCGGCACCGTTGCCGCCGACCAAAGTGACGATCCGGCCCTCCTCGACGGCCAGCGAAACGCCCTTCAGCGCCTCGATCTTGTCGTAGAACACGTGGATGTCGTCGACCTCGAGGAGGGCCATCAGGCCTCCGCCCGCGCGGCATTGGCCTTGACCCCAAGATAGGCCTCGATCACCGCGGGGTCGCGCTGCACCTCGGCCGGCGGGCCCTCCGCGATCTTGACGCCATGATCCAGCACGCTCACCCGGTCGGACATCGACATCACGACGCGCATCTGGTGCTCGATGAGAAGGATGGTGATGGAAAACCGCGTCCTCACCTCCTCGATGAAGCGCATCATCTCGGTGGTCTCGTGCGGGTTCATCCCCGCCGTCGGCTCATCGAGCAGCAGCAGCTTCGGCTGGGTCGCCAGCGCCCGGCCGATCTCCAGCCGGCGCTGCTGGCCGTACGGGAGATTGCGCGCCAGCACGTCGCCGCGCCCGCGCAGGCCGATGAAGCCCAGCAGCCGCATCGCCTCCTCATGCGCGCGGGTCTCGTCGGCGCGGGTCGCGGACGTGTTGAGCACGGCGCCCCACCAGGTGGAGCGCAGGTGCAGGTGCATCCCGACCAGCAGGTTCTCGATCGCGCTGATGCTGCGAAACAACCGGATGTTCTGGTAGGTGCGGCTGATGCCTGCCTGCGCCACCCGATCGGGTGTCAGCCCGTCGATCCGCCGTTGGTCGAACCATATCTCGCCCGAAGTGGGGCGAATGTTCTGGGTGATGCAGTTGAACACCGTCGTCTTGCCGGCCCCGTTCGGACCGATGATGCTGTGGATGGCGCCCTGCTCGATCGTGAGATCAAGCGCGCCAACCGCGGTCAGTCCGCCAAACCGCTTGGTCATGGCGCGGCAGGCCAGCATCGTCATCGCAGGCGCGCCGGCAGCAGATCGGGCCCCTCGTCTACGACGGCCGCCTCGTCGGCATCGTGCAATTCGCGCCGCCGCACCTCGGACGGCCACAGGCCCTCGGGGCGCCAGCGCATCATCACGATCAGCGCCGCGCCGTAGAACAGATAGCGGTATTCGCCGAACTCCCGCAGCAATTCCGGCAGCCCGATCAGCACGGCGGAGCCGAGCACCACGCCCGGCAGACTGCCCATGCCGCCGACGATGATCAGCGCCAGCACGTTGATCGACACCAGCAGCTGGAAGCTCGACGGATAGACCGAGGTGAGCATCACCGCGAAGATCGCCCCTGCGAGCCCGGCGAACGCGGCGCCAAGCCCGTATGCCATCAGCTTGGAGCGCACGAGATTGATCCCGAGCGCCTGCGCCACATCCTCATCGTCGCGCAGCGCCATCCAGGCACGGCCGAGGCGCGAGCTCTCCAGCCGCCACGCGACGAAGCCGGCGACGGCGGAGGCGATCAGCGTGAGATAGAAGAGCTGCACCGGGCTGCCGAGTACCGATGCCGCCCAGATGGGGCTTGGGGATCTGCAGGATGCCCTGGGCGCCGCCGAGCAGCGGGGCGGCGAAATCGGAGGCCACGAGCACGCGGACGATCTCGCCCAGGCCCATCGTCGCGACAGCCAGGTAGTCGCCGCGCACGCCGAGCACCGGCAGGCCGAACACCACGCCCACCATCACCGCGAGCACGACCGAGATCGGCAGCGCCGCCCAGAAGGACAGGTGCAGTAGTGCGTGCGGGCTGTCGGCGGTCAGCAGCGCCATGCTGTAGGCGCCGACCGCGAAGAACGCGACGAAGCCGAGATCGAGCAGGCCGGCGAGCCCGACCTCCAAATTCAGGCCCATGCCCATCAGGATGTAGAGCCCCACCAGCATGAGCACCTGGCCGATATAAGCGCCGGCGAGCGCCGGCAGGATCGCCAGCGCGAGCAACGCAACACCGGCACGCACCATTCGCTGGCGCTGACGCTGCCGGTCGTCCGTGGGTGGCTTCAGCCGCCCGACCGTGCTCGACCACAGGATCTGCAAGATGACCGCGCCGATGAAGACGGCGATCGCGCCCTGCCCGGTCAGCCCCTCCCATGTGTAGACGAAGTCGCGGACCGCGCCGACAGCGCCGCCGTATTGCAGGATCAGCTGGATCAGCTCCTGAAACACGCCGGCGATCACTACCGCCGCCGCTCCGGCGACCAGCGCACGGCGAAGCGGCGCGGCGCTCAGCCGCAACCCGGCTCCGACGAGCCCGGCGAGCAGCCCGGCGCCCAGCAACAGCCCAATCCCCGCGCGCAGGGGCAACCCCGTCGTCAACAGCGCCAGCAAATCCGACGAGAGCGCGATGAAGATGGAGCGAAGCGGCATGAACGCGATCAGCGCCGCCAAGGCCGCGAGGGGAATGGCGGCGGCGAGGCCGGCCAGTGCGCCGGCGGCAAGCCGCGCCCCCGCGCCGCCATGCGAGCCGCGCGGCAGCGCGGTGATGCCGGCGCCCAGGCCGAGGAGCATCAGCACGGCCTGTCCCAGGCTGAGCGTGCCGATCACGATCCAGCGGTTGTGCAGCATCAGCAGAACGCCGACCGCGGCGAGATAGACTCCGCCAACACCGAACAGCAGCCCACGGGTGAGGGCGGTACGCATCGCTCAGGCTCGCTTCTTCGCCATTCGCTCGCCGAGCAAGCCTTGCGGGCGGAAGATCAGCACCATGATCAGCAGCGTGAAGGCGATCAGGTCGCGCAGCTGATAGGGCGCGGGAATGCCGAGCCCGTCGAGGAACAACGCCGGCCCCACGGATTCCACGATGCCCAAGAAGAACCCGCCGAGCATCGCGCCGGGAATGTTGCCGATGCCCCCCAGCACGGCGGCGCCGAACGCCTTGATGCCGGGCGTGAAGCCCATGAAGAAGAACACCTGCTTGTAGAGGAAGGCATAGAACACGCCGGCGATCCCGGCCATCACGCCGCCCAGCAGGAAGGTGAAGACCACCACCTTGTCGACATCGATCCCCATCAGCGCCGCCGCCTCCGGGTCCTCGGAGACGGCACGCATCGCGGTGCCCATGCGGGTGCGCTGCACGATCGCGTAGAGGCCGGCCATGAACACGAGCGCGAGCCCGATCACCAGCACATCGATGCGCGGCAAGGCGAAGGCACCGAAATGGAACGCGTCGGCCTGCCATTTCGGGCTCGGGTAGGCCTTCACTGCGGAGCCGAACATCCCGCGAAAGCTCTGCTCCAGGAAGAACGACACGCCGATCGCGCAGATCAGCGGGGCGAGGCCCTGGACGCGCCGGAACGGACGATAGGCGAGGCGTTCGGTGAGCAGCGCGATGCCGGACGACACCGCGATCGCCCCGGCAAGGATCGCCGCCATGCCGAGCACGGCATGATGTTCGAGGAACCCCAACTCGGCAAGCGGGCGGGCAATGAAGAACCCGGCGAACGCGCCGCACATCATGATGTCGCCATGGGCGAAATTGATGAGCCGGAGCACGCCGTAGACCATCGTGTAGCCGAGCGCGATCTGCGCGTAGACGCTGCCGATGGTCAGGCCGAAGACGACGAAGTCGAACCACTGCGCGACGCTGTAGCGGTCCTTGAGAAGTGAGCCGATCGTGCCGCCGACGACCACGCCGACGACGACGATCCGCAGCAGCCAAAGGACCACGTCAACGGCGTTGACCCGCGCCAGGGCGACAAGCCAGGGCGCGGGCGCAACGGCCGTCTGGGCCGAGGTGACGCCCAAGAGCCTAGTGTCCCGAGTTCGTGCGCCACCCATTCCCCTCTCCCCCGCTCTGCGGGGGGAGAGGCAGGGTGAGGGGGGTGTCCCGGATGGCGACGTCCGCCGCGTCGCCCTCACCCGGCCCGCTGCCGCGTGCCGACCTCTCCCGCCAGGCGGGAGAGGTGATTAGATCGGCCCTATTTGAACTCATCTCGCTCTACGGCCAGATCTTCTTCGGATTGACGCCGAGCTTGAAGGTCTTCGGATCGGCCGACGTGAACTCCAGGACCGACGGCTTGAACTGCGAGCACTCGCCGTACTGATCGCATTTGATCGGTCCGCTGATGCCGTCGAACTCCGTCGAGAACACCGCGTCCCGCAGGGCCTGCTTGCCGATGTAGAGGTTGCCCGCGTCGTCGGTCTTCGCCACCTTGGCGATCGCCTTCAACGCCAGCTCCATCCCGTCATAGGCATTGGCGTGAAAGCCCGAGATCGGCGCCTCGCCATAGTCCTTGGTGTATTCGGCGACGAACTTCGGATAGCCCTTGCCCATCGACGCCGGCGAGATGTCCGGATATCCGATGCGGAAGCCGACCACCGCCGGGCCCCGCCGCCTCGATGAAGTCGGGCGACAGCAACGACGCGCCGCCGAGCAGAAGTCGTATGCTCCAATCCCGGAACCTCCTTGGACTGGCGCAGCATTTGCGCCGCCGCGGCGGTGAAGATCGGCATGTAGATCGCGTCCGGCTTCTCGCTCGCGATCCGGGTCAGCACCGGATGCATGTCGACGTCGGTCGGCGCGACCGCCTCGCGCGACAGCACCTTGCCGCCGAGCTTCTCGAAGTTATCGGCCATCACCGTCGCGAGCTGCTGCGCATAGGGGCTGCCGTCATGAACCGTCACTACGGTCTTCACGCCTGCGCGACCTTAAACAGATAGGTGGCGTCCGCCTTGCCCTGCTCGATATCGCTGAACACGGTTCTCGCGAAGCCGTTGTATTCCGGCTTGCGGTCGGGCGCGGTCAGGGCGGGAGCGGTACAGGCCGTGCAGATATCGACGATGCCGGCCTGCCAGAGGATCGGGGCCCCGGGCGTGGCCGCCGAGGAGCATGCCGGGCCGAGCACGATCGCCATGTTGGGCGTTGCCGCGAGCTTTGTCGCCGCGGTCTGCCCGCCTTCGGCGCTGCACGTGTCATCCTCGGCGACAAGCTTGATCGGATGGCCGAGCAGCGTGTCGCCGGCATCCTTGATTGCGATCTCCGCGCCGCGCTTCTCATCGAGGCCCAGCGCGGTATCAGGCCCGGACAGATACCCAGTAGCCGCCGATAATGATCGGTGCGCCCTTGGGCACCCGGACGACGCCGATCGGATCGGTGACCGGACCCATCGTTGCCGCCCCGGCGCTCGCGATCCCCAGCGCCAATGCACCGGCCGCGAACGCCGTCGCGAGCGCGCCGCGCAGCTTGCCCCTTGCTCCCACGTTCCTCCTCCTTTTTTTGCCAGCAACGACATCGGCTGCCGACCGCGGCGACTATGAGAGCCAGCCGCCCTCGGATCAATCCGTATCGAGCAGGCTCGCGAGCTTCAGCGCAACGCCGCGCGAGCCCTCCACCTTCAGTCGGCCAGTGGAGAAGGCGAGCATCGGGCTCAGCCGGCCGGCGATCAGCCGGGCGAGGTCGTCCGAGGACAAGGCGAGCACGGCATCGGCCTCGCCCGTTTCGAGCGGACAGCTCTGGCGTGCCGGAGGTCGCGTCGAGCAGGATCGTCTCTCCGGTGTCGGTCAGGTCGAAACGGACCCGATATCCAAGCCGGCGGAGGGAGGCGGCATGCCTCTGCATGGCGCTGATGAGGGCGTCGGCGTCGGGCATGGGTTCACCTTTCAGTTATCCTTTAACGGAAGCTTATTGACGTATACGTCAACCCGATGCATGCTGAATAACGTTCCGACCATGCCGCAGAGCACGGAGGCGACGTTCATGACCGTTCGCACGCTCTTGCTGTCCACCGCCATCGTCCCGGTGCTCCTGCTGGGCGGCAGTCCCGGCTGTCCATGCCGCCGGCTACGCGATCCTGGAGCAGAGCGCGGAGGGACAGGGCACTTCGCACGCGGGCAGCGCCGCGCGTGCCGATGATCCGTCCACCCTCTTCTACAACCCCGCCGGAATGGCGCGGCTGCCCGGGTACCAGTTCTCGGTCAGCGGCACCCTCATCCTGCCACAGTCGACGCTGCAGAGCGGCTCGGCGAGCACGAACATTCCGGGCGGCACGCTTCCGGTGATCGGCACGGTGGGCACCGATGCCGCCGCTCAACGCGGGCATCCCCTCGCTCTACGGAACCGCGCAAATCTCGCCGCGATGGCATCTGGGCCTCTCGGTGACCGCGCCGTACGGGCTGGTCACCCAGTATCCGCCATCGTCGATCGCCCGCTACTACGCGCTGACCTCGCAACTCTCCACCATCGACATCGCGCCTGCCGTCTCCTGGCAGGCGCTGCCCTCGCTCGCGCTCGGCGCGTCCCTGATCGTCGAGACGGCGGCCGCACGGCTCACCAACTCGGTGGATTTCGGCACGATCGGCGCCGGGCTGGGGCTGGCGCCTCTCGGGCTGCTGCCCGGACGCGCCGACGGCGTCGCCACCCTGAAGGGAAGCGGCACCGCGGTCGGCTGGCAGGTTGGCGGGCTCTACGAGCCTCTCCCGCGCACGCGGCTGGGGCTCACCTATCGCTCGGCGATCACCCACACGATCGACGGGACGGTGGAGTTCGACGGCGTGCCGGCACTGCTGGTGCCCGGTTTCCGGGGCGGCTCGGCGAGCGCCAAGCTGATCACGCCGTCCAACGTCTCGCTCGGGATCGCGCAGGATATCGGACGGTTCACCCTGCTCGGCGGGCTGACCTGGACGCAATGGTCGCATTTCCACGATCTGTTGGTGGTGTACCAGGGCGGATCGTCGCTGACCGAAGAGAACTGGCACGACACCGTCACCGTCTCGGCCGGCGCCGACTACCACATCAATGACGCCTTCACCGTGCGGGCCGGGCGTCGCCTGGGACCAGAGCCCGGTGCCGGACTCAGACCCGCACGCCGCGCATCCCCGACGGCAACCGCACCTGGCTTTCGATCGGCGGCACCTGGAATGCGAGCAAGAACGTCGCGCTCTCGCTCGCCTACTCGCACATCTTCGTCGCCGACACCAAGGTCGCGCTGACCGACCTCGGCCCGGGAACGCCCAACTTCCTGCGCGGCAATCTCAACGCCAACTACAGCAGCCAGATCAACATCATCGCAGCACAGGCCACGTTCAGGTTCTGACCATGCCAACGACGACCGAGCACCCTTGGCTGCGCGCCTATCCGCCCGGGATCGACTGGACCGCAATTCCCGCGCCGACGACCCTGACGACGCTTGTTCGACGACGCCGTCGCCGCATACGGCTCTCGCCCTTGCCTTGACTTCCTGGGCCGGCGCTGGACCTATGCAGAGACGGCGGCGCTGGTCGCGCGCGCGGCCTCCGGGCTGCGCCGCCTCGGCGTCGCGCCCGCCGACCGGGTCGGGCTCTGCCTGCCGAACACCCCGTTCGCAGTCGTCGCCTATTTCGCGGCGCTCAAGGCGGGCGCGACCGTCGTCAACTTCAGCCCGCTGAGCGTCGAGGACGATCTCGTCGCCCAGGCGACCGACAGCGAGACGACTGTAATGCTCGCCGCCGATCTCAAGCCTTCCTTCGGGAGGGTGCTGTCGCTGCTCGGGCGCACGCCGGTCCGCCGTGTGGTCGCCTGCCGGTTCGCCCACGCCTTGCGGCCGATCAAGGCGACGCTGTTCCGCCTGAGCCAGCGCAAGCTTCTCGCGACGGTGCCGCGTAACGACGACCGGGTAATCACTTTCGACGCGCTGACCGCAGGCCCCGCCGACGGCGCCGATACGGCGCACCCGATGCCGGACGACCTCGCCGTGCTGCAGTACACCGGTGGAACCACCGGCACGCCCAAGGGCGTCATGTTGACGCATGCGAACCTGACCGCAAATGCGCGCCAGGTCTGCGCCTGGTTTCCGCGCGCGGTTCCGGGAGAGGAAAAGGCGCTTGCCGTGCTGCCGCTGTTTCACGTCTTCGCCATGACCTCGGCGATGAACGTGACCCTCGCGATGGGCGGCGAGATCGTGCTGCTGCCGCGCTACGACTACCGCCAGCTGCTCGGTGCGCTGCGCCGCTGCCGGCCGACCATGTTTCCCGGCGTGCCGACGCTGTTCAAGGCACTGCTCGACAAGGGCATCGCCGCCGCCGACCTTGCCTCGATCAAGGTCTGCATCTCCGGCGGCGCGCCGCTGCCGCTTGAGATCAAGCGCGCGTTCGAGGGGCGCAGCCGCTGCGTGCTGGTGGAAGGCTACGGGCTGACGGAGGCGAGTCCGGTCTGCTGCTGCAATCCGGTCGACGGTCCGGGGCGCGACGGCACGATCGGCCTGCCGCTGCCCGGCGTCGAGGTGCGCATCTGCGCCCCCGATGCCCCCGACACGCCGCTGCCGATCGGCGAACGCGGCGAGCTGCAGATCCGCGGCCCGCACGTCATGCGCGGCTATCTCGGCCGGCCCGAGGAGACGAAGGCAGTGCTTTCGGACGACGGCTGGCTGCGCACCGGCGATGTCGGCGCGATGGATGCCGAGGGCTACGTCACCCTCGTCGATCGCATCAAGGACCTGATCCTCTGCGGCGGCTTCAACGTCTATCCGCGTCATGTCGAGGAGGCGATCTACCGCCACCCCGACGTTGTCGCCGCGACCGTGCTCGGGATGCCGGACGCGTACCGCGGCGAGAGCGTCGCCGCCTTCGTCCAGCTTCGGCCCGGCTCCGCGCTGAGTGAGGCCGGGCTGCTGGCCTACCTCAAGGACAAGCTCTCCTCGATGGAGTTGCCGCGTCTTGTCGAGTTCCGCGCCGAGCTGCCGCGTACCGCGATCGGCAAGCTGAGCCGCAAGGAATTGCGGGCGGAACTGCTGGAGCGGCGCTGAAGCGATGGACGCACGAACACCCTCGCAGGCGCTCTACTCCGTCAACGAGCTCGCCACCGAGCTCGGCATCACCGCGCGCGCCATCCGTTTCTACGAGGCGCAAGGGCCTGATCGCGCCAGCCCGCGTCGGCACGACGCGGGTCTTCGATCATCGCGATCGGGCGCGGCTGATGCTCGTGCTGCGCGGCAAGCGGCTCGGCTTCTCGCTGAACGAGATACGCGAATATCTCGACCTCTACGACACCGACCCCACGCAGCGCAGCCAGGTGCGGCGGCTGCTGGCACTCACCCGCGAGCGTATCGCCGGCCTGGAGGGGCAGCGGCGCGATCTCGACCAGACGCTGGCGGAGTTGCGCGACATCGAACGCCAGGCGGCCGCCGCCTTGGGCGCACACGTCGGATAGAAAAGGATCGCTGCATGAGCGACATCGTGATCGCGGCCTATCGCCGCACTCCGTTCACGCCTGCTGGCAAGGGCGCGCTGATCAAGGTCCGGCCTGACGACCTCGCCGCCGACGCGGTGCGCGCGCTGGTGGATGGGATCGACACCGCGGCGATCGAGGACGTGATCGTCGGCTGCGCCTTCCCGGAAGCCGAGCAGGGATTGAACGTCGCCCGCCTCGTCGGCTTCATCGCCGGCCTGCCCCGCTCAGTCGCGGCAACGACGGTCAACCGCTTTTGCGGCAGCTCGATGCAGGCGGTGCATCAGGCGGCCGGGGCGATCGCGATGGGCGCGGGCGAGGCGTTCGTCTGTGCCGGGGTCGAGAGCATGACGCGGGTGCCGATGATGGGCTTCAATCCGATGCCCAACCCGGCGCTGGCGAAGGAGTATCCGCAAGCCTTCGTGTCGATGGGCGAGACCGCCGAGAACGTCGCCCAGAAATATCAAGTGGGCCGCGCCGAGCAGGAGGCGTTCGCGGTGCGCAGCCAGGCCAAGGCCGCGGCGGCGCAACAGGCCGGGCGGCTCGCCGATGAGATCGTCGCGGTCGGGACGGTGTCCGAGGACGGCTGCATCCGTCCCGACACCACGCCCGAGGCGCTCGCCACCTTGAAGCCCGCGTTCCGGGCGGACGGGACGGTGACCGCCGGAACCTCCTCGCCGCTCACCGACGGCGCGGCGGCGGTGCTGGTCTGCACGGCGGACTACGCGCGCGCCAACGGACTGACGCCGCTCGCGCGGGTGAAGTCGGTCGCGGTCTCGGGCTGCGCGCCGGAAGTGATGGGAATGGGACCGGTCGAGGCGACGCGCAAGGCGCTGGCGCGTGCCGGGCTCGACATTCGCGACATCGACGTGATCGAGCTGAACGAGGCGTTCGCGAGCCAGGCGATCGCCTGCATCCGCGAGCTCGGTATCGACGAGGCGCGGGTCAATCTCGACGGCGGCGCGATCGCGCTCGGCCATCCGATGGGTGCGACCGGCGCGCGCATCGTCGGCAAGGCGGCTTCTCTCCTGCAACGGACCGGAGGACGCTACGCGCTGGCGACGCAGTGCATCGGCGGCGGCCAGGGGATCGCGACCGTGCTGGAGGCGGCGGCGTGATCGCGCGGGTCGGCGTGATCGGCGCCGGCGTGATGGGCGCCGGCATCGCCGCGCAGGTCGCCAACGCGGGCGTCCCAGTGGTCCTGCTCGACCTGGTGCCGGGAGCGGCGGCGAAATCGGTCGCCGCGATGCTGAAGGCGGAGCCGGCGGCATTCATGCACCGGCGCAATGCGCGGCTGGTCGAGGCGGGCGATCTCGACGCCGATTTCGGCAAGCTCGCCGAGTGCGACTGGATCATCGAGGCGATCGTCGAGAACCCGGACGCCAAGCGGGCGCTGTATGCGCGGCTCGATCCGGTGCGCAAGCCGGGATCGGCGGTGTCGTCGAACACCTCGACGATCCCGCTCGCCGCGTTGCTGGAAGGCGCGTTGGAGGATTTCGCCGCGTCCTTCATGATCACCCATTTCTTCAACCCGCCGCGCTACATGCGCCTGCTGGAGCTGGTGCGAGGACGCGCGCGCCCCGATCTCGTCGACGCGATCAGCGACTTCGCCGACCGCGCGCTGGGCAAGACGGTGGTGACGTGCCGCGACACGCCGGGCTTCATCGCCAACCGCATCGGCGCGCTGTGGATCTCCTCGGCGACGCGCCACGCGATCGACATGGGGTTAACCGTCGAGGAGGCCGATGCGATCGCCGGCCGGCCGTTCGGCGTGCCGAAGACCGGTATATTCGGGCTGATGGACCTCGTGGGCATCGATCTCGGCCCGCACGTCGCCAAGAGCCTGCTGGCGACGCTGCCCGCCGGTGATGCGTATCGAAGCGTGTACCGCGAGGAGAAGTTGCTCGCGCGCATGATCGCGGAGGGCCGGACTGGGCGGAAGGGAAAAGGCGGATTCTACACGTTGAAGCGCGACGGCGGCGAGCGGGTGAAGCTCGCCATCGATCTCGCGACCGGCGAGTACCGGCCTAGCGAAAAACCGCGCCTCGACAGCCTGGAGACCGCGGGCCGCGACCTGCGCGCGCTGGCCGAGCACCCGGACCGGGGCGGCCGCTACGCACGCGCCGTGCTGCTCGACACGCTCGGCTACGCGGCGTCGCTCGTGCCGACCGTCGCCGATACGATCGATGCCGTCGATACGGCGATGCGGCTTGGCTACAACTGGAAATACGGTCCGTTCGAGCTGATCGACCGCGTCGGCGCGTCCTGGCTCGCCGACGCATTGCGCGCCGACGGACGCGACGGTGCCGCCGCTGCTGGAAGCGGTCGGCGAGCGGAGCGTTCTATCGCGTCAAGGACGGCCGTTTGCAGGCCTTCGGCCCGGACGGCGCCTATGCCGACGTCAAGCGCCCGGAGGGCGTGCTGCTGCTCGCCGACATCAAGCGCGCCTCGAAGCCGCTCGCGCGCAATGGCTCGGCCTCGCTCTGGGACATCGGCGATGGCGTCGTCTGCCTCGAGTTCCACACCAAGATGAACGCGCTCGATCCGGAGGTGATGGGGCTGCTCGGCAAGGCGGTCGCGATGGGACGCAAGGGCGGCGTTCCGGGCGATGGTGATCTACAACGAGGGCGAGCAGTTCTCGGTCGGCGCCAATGTCGGGCTTGCCTTGTTCGCCGCCAACATCGCCGCCTGGGGCGAGATCGAGAGCATGATCGAAGTCCGGGCAGAAGGCGTATCGCGCGATGCGCGACGCGCCATTCCCGGTGGTCGGCGCGCCGTCCGGCATGGCGCTCGGCGGCGGCTGCGAGGTGCTGCTGCATTGCGACGCCGTGGTCGCGCACGCCGAGACCTATATGGGCCTGGTCGAGGCGGGCGTCGGCCTGGTACCGGGCTGGGGCGGCTGCGCGACGATGCTCGGCCGGCTCGCGGCGGCCAAGGGCGTGCCGAAGGGGCCGATGCCGCCCGTCGCCCGCGCCTTCGAGATGATCTCCACCGCGCAGGTGTCGAAGTCGGCCGCCGAGGCGTGCGACATGGTGCTGCTGCGGCCCGGCGACGAGATCGTGATGAACCGCGATCGCCTGCTTGCCGCCGCCAAGGCAAGGGCGCTCGCCCTGGTCGACGGCTACGCCCCCGCCAAGCCGGCGCCGCTGCGCCTGCCCGGCGCGACGGGACGCGCCGCGCTGTCGCTTGCCGTGGACGGGTTCGCCGCGATCGGCAAGGTCACGCCGTACGACCGCGTGGCGTGTGCCGAACTCGCCACCGTGCTGACCGGCGGCGAGACCGACCACATTGAGGAGACGCCGGAGGAGCGCGTCAACGCGTTGGAGCGCCATGCGTTCATGAGCCTGCTGAAGCAGCCGGCGACGCTCGCCCGCATCGAGCACATGCTCGAGACCGGCCGGCCGCTGCGCAACTGACCGAAGGATACGCCCTGTGCCGATCTATCAAGCCCCACTGCGCGACATGCGTTTCGCGCTGTGCGAGATCGCCGGCCTCGACCGGCTGCGCGCGCTGCCCGGGAGCGAGGAGATGGGCCTCGACCTGATCGAGCCGGTGCTGGAGGCGGCGGGCACGTTTTGCGCCGAGGTGCTGGCGCCGCTGAACCGCACCGGGGACGAGGAAGGCTGCACGCTGGAGAACGGCGTGGTGCGCACGCCGAAGGGGTTCCCCGATGCCTATCGCACCTTCCGCGACGGCGGCTGGACGTCGCTCGGCTGCGATCCGTCCTATGGCGGGCAGGGCTTGCCGAAGACGGTGGCGCTGATGGTCGAGGAGATGATCTGCTCGGCCAACATGGCCTTCGGCATGTATCCGGGCCTCGCGCACGGCGTCTATTCGGCGTTGTCCAGGCACGGCAGCGAGGAGCTGCGCGACGCCTATCTGCCCAAGCTGGTCAGCGGCGAATGGGCGGGGACGATGTGCCTGACCGAGCCGCAATGCGGCACCGATCTCGGCCTGATCCGCACCCACGCCGAGCCGGACGGGAACGGCGCGTTCCGGATCACCGGAACCAAGATCTTCATCTCCGGCGGCGAACAGGACCTGACCGAGAACATCCTGCATCTAGTGCTGGCGAAGCTGCCGGGTGCGCCGTCCGGCACGCGCGGCATCAGCTTGTTCCTGGTGCCCAAGTTCCTGCCCGCCGAAGACGGGCGGATCGGCGCGCGCAACGGCGTCTCCTGCGGCTCGATCGAGCACAAGATGGGGATCAAGGCATCCGCGACGTGTCTGCTGAATTTCGACGGCGCGTGCGGCTGGCTGGTCGGTGCGCCGCACAAGGGTCTGTCCGCCATGTTCACAATGATGAATGAGGCGCGGCTCGGCGTCGGCATCCAGGGCCTCGGCCTGGCGGAGGTGAGCTACCAGAACGCCGTCGCCTATGCGCGCGAGCGGCTGCAGGGACGCTCGCTCGCGGGCACAGTATCGCCCGACAAACCGGCGGACGCGATTCTCGTGCATCCGGACGTGCGCCGGATGTTGCTGACGATGCGCGCCAATATCGAGGGCTGCCGGATGCTGGCGGCACTCGTCGCGCTGGAGCACGACGTCTCGCAGCGTCATCCCGATCCGGAGGTGCGGCTCGCCGCCGAGGACTACGTCGCGCTGATGACGCCGATCGTGAAGGCCTATTTCACCGATATGGGCTTCGAGGCGACGGCGATGGGCATGCAGGTGCTCGGCGGGCACGGCTACATCCGCGAATGGGGAATGGAGCAGTTCGTCCGCGACGCGCGAATCACCCAGATCTACGAAGGCACGAACGGCATCCAGGCGCTCGACCTCGTCGGCCGCAAGATGGGCGCCCATGCCGGCCGCTATCTGCGGCGCTTCTTCCATCCGGTGATGGCCTGGATCGAGGCGCACCAGGACGACGCCGCGCTCGAGTTCTGCGTGCTGCCGCTGTCGAAGGCATTCGGGCGGTTGCAGCAGGTGACGGCGGAGGTGGCGCGGCGTGGCCTCGGTGATCCGTTCGAAGCGGGTGCCGCGGCGACGGACTACCTCCGCCTGTTCGCGCTCACCGCACTCGGCTTCGTGTGGGCACGCGCCGCCGAGGTCGTGCTGCGGCGTCAAGACGAGGCGTTCTACCGCGCCAAGCTGGGGACGGCGCGCTTCTTCATCGAACGGATGCTCCCGCAAACCTCGTCCCTCGCCTCGGTGATCATGGCCGGAGGCGGCACGCTGCGCGCGTTCGAGGACGCGGCGTTCTAGCGCGGGATTGGCGCGCCCCGTCTCGGCACGAACAGCGCGAGCACGCCCAGACCCGCGGCAAGCCACCCCCAGCGGGCGTGCGGCGGCGCGTAGGCGAAGGCGATGGTCGAGCGGCCGGCGGGCAGGTCGATCACCTGGAACAGATCACGATACGGGCGGATCGCGGCGGCTGCGCCGTTCACCGTCGCCGACCAGCCGGGGAAGAACAACTCGCGCCGCAGCAGCATGCCCGGCACCTTGCACTCGGCGGTCAGCTGCGTCCGCTCCTCGGCCGCTGATAACGTGCAGTCGCCCAAGACGATCTCGAAGTAGGGGCGCGGGTCGGCAAGCTCATAGATGGACAGCAGCCGGTCGCCATAAACGCGCGGCGGAGTCGGCGCCTCGAACGGCATCGCGCCCGCCGGGGCGACGACGTATTTGACCCCTACCCACTCATAGGAAGCGAGGTTGCGGCGCAGCTCCTCGGTCTGGCTCGGCTCGCCCGGCGCGGCGCGCGGGAAGATGCCGTTGAAGATGATGGGGTCGGCTGCGCGATCCAGATTCGCCGCCACGTAGTCGACCCAGCGCCGGGCGATCGGCAGGTAGTTGTGGTTGATCGAGGCGATGCGGAAATAGGCGCCGTAATTCGCCTGCACCGGCCCGAGCGAATAGAACCGATAGGATCCGAGACTGCCTTGGAGGAACCTGATCGCCGCCATGTCGAGCCGCCCGCTCGCCGGATAAGAGAGGCTGGACAGCAGCGCCATAAGCGCCGCATCCGCGATCAGCAGGGCGCCGGCGAGGCGCGGCGCCGATGCCGATCCGGCGCGGCGGTAGGCGAACACCAGCGCACCAGCCGTGATGATCGCAGTCCAGAACAGCGACGCCACTGCCCACCCACGTAGCGCTGGCACGGTGTCGAGGCGCATCTCGATGGCAGCCGTCCACGCGACGCTTCCCAGCAAGGCGAGTGCCGCGACGGCGCCGGTGATGAGGATCGCGGGGCGTGGCGAGTGGTCGGTCCGCGCGAGCCCGTCAAGGCCGAACGCCGCCAGGATGACGATCGCCATGATCCAGGACGGCGTCGCGTAGCGCGGGAACATGATCTCCGTGATCCCCGGGATCGCGTTCAAGACCTGCGTGATCGGCTCGACGCCGAACGACCGTGCGAGTGTCAGCGCCGTCCAGGCGACGAGCAGCCAGACGAGCGGCGAGGCGCGGCGGCGGATCACGCCGACAAGCGCCATGGCGAGGAGCGGCAGGCTGACATAGCCGCCCAACCCCCAGACGCTCTCGAGTATCGGGTATTGCAAGGCGTAAGCCTCGATCGGGCCGAAGATGTACGGCGCGACGAGGCCGGGAAGGGCCGCGAAGGGCAGCATCACCGCATTCGCGAAGATGCCGCCCGTGTGCCCGCCGAGATGGGCCTGCGGCAGGAAGCTGAAGAAGGCGAGCAGCTGCGGCGCGCTGAGCGCGACACCGATCACGCCGCCCAGCAGCACGCGGCTCGCGTAGCGCAGCCGCGACCGGCGCGCCGCCTGCACGAAGCGCAGCCCCGCCCAGAGCAGCACGAGCAAGCCGTTGATATACGCGGTCTCCGGGAAGCCGGCGAGCAGGTTCAGCGCCAGCGCGAGCGCGAACCAGCGCCAGGAGCCGCCCTGGTGGATGCGCTCGATCCCGAACAGCATCCATGGCAGGAACGGCACCGGGAAGGCGGGGGCGTGGTTGAACCAGGCGATCGCGCCGTTGAAGGCGAACAGGACGCCACCCGCCGTCGCTGCCGGCCGCCCGACGCGCAGCGCGTCCAGCAGGTAGTAGCTCCCCAATCCCGCGATGATCTGCAGCGCGACATGCTGCAAGGCCATCGCGCGCGGCAGCAGCTGGAGCAGCGTCAGCGGGAAGAACGCCGCCGGCTGGTATTCCCCCGCGAGCGGGAGGCCCACGCCGGTATAGGGGTTCCACCATGGCACGATGCCGTGCACCCAGTCCCAGGCGGCGAGATGACCGAGCGCCTGCGTCGTGAACCCGTCATTAGGGTCAAGCGTCGGCCAGCCGCGAGCGAACCCCGCGTTGACCAGGCCATGGCTGACGTGCAGCGCGAGATACGCCACCCGCAGCATCGGGTCTGGATCGAGCAATCCGACGAGCTGCGGCGAGGCGACCAGGAGCGGGAGCAGGACGATGATCGCGGCCGGATGTGAGACGATGCGCCTGATCGACAAGACCTTCTTCCACGCGACGCGCGGCGCGCGCGGCCGCGCCGCCTTTTAGGTGCGGGTGTCCGACGCGGCAACCCGGATGCCCAGGCCCGCGCGTTGTCGTAATGGTGCGGCGAGAATTGTGAAGGAAGCTCGACATGTCCGATCCGGAACTCCACGCCATCAGGGCGGCGATAGCCGCGAAATCCAAGGCCGCCTGGGTTGAGCGAGCGTCGAGTCCGGCTCGATGCGCTCGGCGCGCAGTTCCCGCTGCCCTCCGACGTGCGGACCGAGCAGGCGGCGGCGAACGGCGTGCTGGCGGAGTGGGCTGCGACGCCGGCGGCGGATGCGAGCCGCGTGCTGCTGTTCCTGCACGGCGGCGGCTACGCCTCCGGCTCCATCGCGAGCCACCGGGCGATGGTGGCCGAGGCGGGACGTCGGGCGGGGACGCGCACGCTCACCCTGGAATACCGGCTGGCGCCAGAGAACCCGTTCCCGGCGGCGCTGGAGGACGCGCTCGCCGGCTATCGGTTCCTGCTGTCGAGCGGCTTTCGGCCTGCCGCCATCGCAATCGGCGGCGACAGCGCGGGCGGCGGGCTGACGCTCGCGACCCTCGTATCCTTGCGCGATGCGGGCGAGGCGCTGCCCGCTTGCGGCTGGTGCATCTCGCCCTGGACCGATCTGGAGATGACGGGAAGGAGCATCACGGAGAAGGCCGGCGTCGATCCGATGATCCAGAAGGACTACCTGGACGGCTTGGCGGCGGGCTACCTCGCCGGAGCATCGGCGCGCAACCCGCTCGTCTCGCCGCTGCATGCCGATTTGCGCGGCCTGCCGCCGCTGCTGATCCAGGTGGGATCAGCGGAGACCTTGCTCGACAACTCGGTGCGTCTCGCCGGCGCTGCGGGGGCGGCGGATGTCGCGGTTCGGCTCGAGATCTATCCCGAGATGATCCATGTCTGGCCGCTGTTCCATCAGCGCCTCGCCGCTGGGCGAAGAGCCCTCGAATCGGCCGGGCGGTTCATGCGCGAGCGCCTCGGCGGCGCGGGTTGACAGCGATCACCCCCGGCTCTAATCGCCCCCGTTCGTCCGTCAGCCAGAGTCCGTCATGCGTATCCGCAACAGCCTCCGCTCCGCCAAGCTGCGCGATAAGAATTGTCGCGTCGTGCGCCGCCGCGGGCGGGTGTACATCATTAACAAGAAGAACCCGCGGATGAAGGCGCGGCAGGGCTAGCGGCGCGCCCTGCTTCTTTCGCTCCGGGCGGCCCGGCGATGCGCCGCATCCTGGTCATGGGGCCTCCGGGCAGCGGCAAGTCTACCCTGGCGAGACGCTTGGGCGCCGAGCACGGCCTGCCCGTGTTCCATCTCGACCAGGCCTTTTGGCAGCCCGGCTGGATCGAGACGCCGGCGGAAGAGTTCCGCACGGAGGTCGAGCGTATCGCGACGCTGCCCGCCTGGGTGATCGACGGCAACTACACCGCGAGCACGCTTGATCCGCGGTTTCGCGCCGCCGACACGGTGATCTATCTCGACGTTCCGTCCTGGCTGTGCGTGCTGCGCATCCTCTGGCGGACCACCACCCAGTACCGGGCGAGTGCGGGCGGATTCCGCTCGGGGCTGTGCCGAGAGATTGGACTGGGGGTTCCTGCGTTTCACCTGGACCTGGAACCGCGTCCGGCGCCGGCGCAACCTGGCCCTGGTCCGCTCCTTCCCCGGCCGGGCGATCGTGCTGCGGCCGCCGGCGACGAGGCGGAAGCTGGCGCGGCGCGCGAGGCGGACGGTATAAGGCGTCGGAGGCGGGATGCATGAGCGACCTCTATGACACCGATACCCTGACCTGGTCCGAACGACAGGCCGCGCTGTTGCGCCGCGTCGCGGCGGGCGAGCGCGTGAATGATGACGATCTCGACTGGCGCAACGTCATCGAGGAGATCGAGAGCGTAGGCCGCAGCGACCTGCATGCCGTCGAATCCTGGCTGACCGAGGCGTTCCTGCACGACCTCAAGGCTGAGGCGTGGCCGCAATCGCGCGACGCCGCGCATTGGCGAGCGGAGGCGCGCCTCTTCCGCCGCCAGGCACGGCGGCGCTTCACCGAGTCCATGCGGCAACGAATCGATCTCGCCGGTCTCTACAAGGACGCGCTCGCGGGCTTGCCGGAGACGATGGAGGGGCAGGCGGCAGGAGCTGTTCCGCCCGCCTGCAAGGCGACTCTGGACGCGTTACTGGGGGAGTAGGAGGAGCCGCCATGATCCGCCTGCCGGACCCGAAACCGGAAGTCCTCGCCGATCGCGACGCCATCGTCGCCGGGTTGCGGGCGTTGCTGCCGGCCGATGGCGTGATCGCGGATGCAACCAGCCTTCGCCCGTACGAGACCGACGGGCTGCCGGCATATCGGCAGATTCCCCTCGCCGTCGTGCTGCCGGAAAGCACGGAGCAGGTCGCCGCGATTCTGCGCTTCTGCCATCAGCGCGGCGTGCGCGTGGTGCCGCGCGGGGCGGGCACGTCGCTCTCGGGCGGGGCGTTGCCGCTCGCCGATGCGGTCGTCATCGGGCTGATGCGCCTGAACCGCATCCTCGACATCGACTATGCCGACCGCTGCGCGGTGGTGCAGGCGGGGGTGACCAATATCGGCATCACCCAGGCCGTGGTGGGCGCCGGGTTCTTCTACGCCCCCGACCCGTCGAGCCAGCTCGCTTGCATGATCGGCGGCAACATCGCGATGAACTCGGGCGGCGCGCATTGCCTGAAATATGGCGTCACCGCGAATAACGTCCTCGGCCTGCGCCTGGTGACGATCGAGGGCGAGATCATCGATTTGGGCGGCGCGCATCTCGATGCGGCGGGATATGACTGGCTGGGCCTGATCATCGGCAGCGAGGGAATGCTCGGAATCGTTACCGAGGTGACGGTGCGCATCCTGCGTGCCCCCGAAGGCGCGCGGGCGATGCTGGTTGCGTTCCGCGCCAACGACGTGGCGGGCGCCTGCGTCGATGCGATCATCGGCTCCGGCATCATTCCCGTGGCACTCGAATTCATGGACAAGCCGGCGATTCACGCCTGCGAGGCGTTCGCCCATGCGGGCTACCCACTCGACGCCGAGGCCATGCTGATCATCGAGGTCGAGGGCAGCATCGCCGAGCAGGACGATCTGCTCGCGAAAATCAGCGACATCTGCGCGCGCTTCGACCCGATCAGCCTGAAGGTCAGCAATTCGCCTGAGGAATCGCTGGCGATCTGGAAGGGCCGCAAGGGCGCGTTCGGCGCCGTCGGACGGATCAGCCCCGACTATATGTGCATGGACGGCGTCATTCCAACGAGCCGTCTGCCCGACGTGCTGCGCCGCATCCAGGAGATGTCGGAGCAGTGCGGGCTGAAGGTCGCCAACATCTTCCATGCCGGCGACGGCAACCTCCATCCGCTCATCATGTTCGATGCCAACGACAGCGAGAGCTTCCGCAAGGCGGAGAAGTTCGGCGCCGACATCCTGCGCCTGTGCGTCGAGGTGGGTGGCTGCCTGACCGGAGAGCACGGGGTGGGGGTGGAGAAGCGCGAGCTGATGGGCGTGCAGTTCACCGAGACCGAGCTCGACCAGCAGCGGCGGATCAAGTCGGCCTTCGATCCGCACTGGCTGCTCAACCCGCACAAGGTCTTCCCGCTCGCCGCATGAGCGCTTCTCGTCGCGCCGGCGGACGAGGCGGGGGTCGTCGAGGCGATCGCGGCGGCGCGGTCGGCGCGTGAGCCGCTCTCGGTCGCGGGGAACGCGACGCTCGCGCCGATGCTGCGGCCCGTGCAAGCGGCGCGCGCGCTATCGACGCGGGCGCTGTCGGGAATCACACTGTACGCGCCGAAGGAGCTGGTGCTGCGCGCCCGCGCCGGCACGACGATGGCGGCGATCGAGGCGGTTGTCGCCGAGCAGGGCCAGCACATCATCGCCGAGCCGCCCGATTTGTCCGCGCTGCTGGGCTCGGCCGGGCCGCCGACCCTCGGCGGGACGGTGGGGGCCAATCTCTCCGGACCGCGGCGCGTCGCCTGGGGTGCGATGCGCGATCACGTCATCGGCGTGCGTGCGGTGAACGGGGCGGCGGAGGTGATCCGCTCCGGCGGACGGGTGCTGAAGAACGTCACCGGTCTCGATCTGTGCAAGCTGCTGAGCGGAAGCCATGGCACGCTCGCGGTGCTGACCGAGATCACGCTCAAGGTGCTGCCGGCGCCGGAGGCGGTCGGCACCGTGATGCTGAGCGGGCTCGACGCGGGGCAGGCGGTCGCGGCGCTGTCGGCGGCGCTGGGCTCGCCGTATGGGGTGTCGGGCGCGGCCTTCCTGCCGGCGGAGGCGGCGGCGCGGGTTGGCCTGACCGGCGACTCGGCGACGCTCGCGCGCATCGAGGAGTTCGCGCCCTTCGGTCGCGTATCGGACCGAACGGCTGTGTGCCGATCTCGCCTCGTTCGGAACGGCGCACGATCCTCGACGATGCGGCGTCGCGCCCGTTGTGGCGGGCGATCCGCGACGCCGCGCCGCTCGCGGGGACGGAGGGCGCGATCTGGCGCGTGTCGGTTCGCCCCGCCGCGGGGCCGGAGGTCGCCCGAGCGCTCGCCACGGCGTTCGACGCGCGGCTGTTCCTCGACTGGGGTGGCGGTCTGGTCTGGGTGGGCGGTCCCGAGACGGCGGCGGCGCACGCGGCGGTGGAAGCGGCGGCGCGTCAGGCAGGCGGGACCTGGACCTTGCTGCGCGGCGCGGCGCTGCGCGGGTCGGTCGACGTCCTGCCGCCGGAGCCCGCCGCGCTTGCCGCCATCGCCCGGCGCGTGAAGGCGGCGTTCGACCCGGACGGGGTGCTCAATCCGGGGCGGATGTATGCGGGGTGTGACGCTCTCCGCCCGCGCGGCGGAGAGGTCAGGCCGCTCGTTGGAGCCGGGGATCTCACGCAAATTCCGTTTCGACAACCCGCCATGGATGCCGAAGTGTGGCGAGGGTTCAGGAGCACGTTGCGCTCGTCGGTCGCAAAACCGCTCAGGGTCTCGGGAATCAGGATCGACGGGACGATGAGAGCAGCGGCGCGGAGCGAGGCGATCCAGCCATCCCCGAAGCGGCGGGTTGCGTCGGTGTCGCCGGGTGCAAGCGAACCACGTTCGACCGCCGCATCCTCGGGCAGGTCGATGGCGAACGCCCTCATTGTGGATGGAAGGCGCTCCGGATTGAGATGGACGAGATGTTCGAGCAGCGCGAGCGCGACGTGCGTCGCAGCGTAGATCATCGGCGTGCCGGGGCTGTTCCAGCGCCCGCCGTAAGCCTGGCGCCCTCCCCATCGAGTTGCGGAAATCGCCCTAGTGCCGCGCAGACCCGCACCTATTCCACGATGCCGTATGCGATGCGGCCGAGCACCGCCTCCACCAGCCGCCCGCCCTCTTCGGTGCCGAGTAGCGCGAGTGGAACCTGCCCGCTGAGCGCTCCATTCTTTTCGCGCAGCCAGAGCCTCGCTTGCTGACGGTCGCCAAATACCTCGTCCGCCATCGCCTGGATGCGCGCGAGCCGCACGACCAGATCGCTCTGCTCCTTCGAGAGTGTCGCCTTCTGACGCCGCGCATAGTAGGTCCGGCGCGGGATGAAATGCGTCTCCACCTCCCGCTCGTCGACGACATCATCCGCGATCAGTTCTCCAACGCAGCGAACGGGAGGCCGTCGCGAACCGCCCGCGCCAGAGCAAGGTCGGTCCCATGCGGCCGTCGCCCGGTGGTAACCACCCCGCCCAGCACCTTCGCCACCGCCGCGCTCGTCACCATGGTGTGCTCCGTGCCACGATGCACTTAAAATGGTGCATCATGGCACGGACGTCAAGGGACTACGTCGAGTAATCCGAGAACGCCACCCCGCCGTAGCGCGCGCGGTAGTCGGTGCGCACGTTGACCAGCGCGACCATCCCCTCGTCCACCTTGGCTTGCGCGCGGTCTAGCGCTGGGCGGATGTCCTCCGGCCGCTCCACGTACTCGCCATAGCAGCCCAGTGCCTCGGCCATCTTGTCGAAGCGCGTGTAGCCAAGATCGCGGCCAGGCTTCTCGCGCTTCGGGTCCGCCGTCCAGCCGCCGTTGAGGCTGATCACCACAAGGATGGGGATCTTGTGGCGCACCGCGGTGTCGAGCTCCATCGCGTTCAGCCCGAACGAGCCGTCGCCGTGCACCACGATCACCTGCGTATCGGGCTTGGCGACCTTGGCGCCGACGCCGAACGGCAGGCCGACGCCCATCGTGCCGAACGGGCCGGAGTTCAGCCGGTGCCCGGGCGCGAAGGTAGGCATCGTCTGGCGCCCGAAGTTCAGCGTCTCCTGCCCGTCGACGCATAGGATCGCGTCGCGCTTCATGAAGCCCTTGATCTCCTCCAGCAGGCGCACCGGATGGATGTCGCCGTCCTCGGCGTAGCGGTTGCCGCCGGCCCCGGCGCGCTTCGCCGACTCGCCTTCGGCCAGCGTCTGACGCCATTTCTTGTAGGTGTCGGTGTTGATCTTGCTGCCGATGCCATCGAGCACCTGCTGCAGCACCATCTTGCAGTCGCCGACGATCGGAATGTCGACATAGCGCGCCGCAGCGGCGATCTCCTCGGAGTCGACGTCGATGCGCGCGATCGTCGCCTTGGCGCCAAAGCGCGGCGGCGCGGCGTGGCCGATGATGTAGTTCATGCGCGTGCCCAGCACGACGATCAGGTCGGCGTCGCGGAACGCCGTGCTGCGCATCGACAGGTAGGAGCAGGGATGATCGTCGGGCACGACGCCCCTGCCCTGCGGCGTGGTGTAGAACGGGATGCCGATGCGATCGACCAGCGCACGCATCTCGTCCCACGCCTGCGACCAGATCACGCCGCTGCCGGAGACCAGGAGAGGACGTTCCGCCTCCGCCAGTGCGTCGATCAGGCGGCCGACTTGCGTGGGATTGCCCATTGGGCGGCTGTCAAGCAGCGGCCTTCCGGCGAAGCTCCAGTCGACCAGATCCTCGTCGATCTTCTGGTAGAGGATGTCGCCCGGCATATCGAGGTAGACCGGACCGGGCTTGCCCGACATCGCCGTCTGGAAGGCGAAGTTCACCTGCTGGGGGATGCGCTTCAGGTTGACCACGCGATCGGTGTATTTGCAGACGCCCTTCATGAAGGCGACCTGGTCGATCTCCTGGAACACCTGCCGGCCGAACTGGCTGATCGGGCTTGATCCGCCGATCGCGACCACGGGACAGCAATCGATCAACGCATTGGCGACACCGGTCACCAGGTTGGTGACGCCCGGGCCGCTCGCCGCCATGCAGACCGAAGGCTTCTGCAACAGCCGGCTGTAGGCCTGGCACGCGAATGCCGCCGCCTGCTCGTGGCGGACGTCGATCATGCGAATGCCCTCCTTGATGCAGGAGGATTCGGCGAGCAGCATGGGCCCGCCCATGATGTAGAACAGGTCCTTGACGCCTTCTTTCGCCAGGCACTTGGCCAGGATTTCGGAGCCGGTCAGTTCAGCCATCGCGTTGTTCCCCCATGAACCGTGTCAACCCACCACGCCACCGCCGCGCAGCTCGCCCACGGCGTCCTTCTCCAGCCCCAGCCAGCCGCCCAGCACGTCATCGGTGTGCTGGCCCAGCAACGGAGCGGGCCTGACCGGTGGGGGCGTCCCGCCGAAGCGCACCGGCCACGCCGGCATGGTGTAGGCGCCCGATTTCGGATGCTCGACGGTCTGGATGATGCCGCGCCTGTGGAAGGTTTCATCGGCTAGCAGCTCCGCCGTGTCGAGCACCGCGCCGGCCGGAATGCCCGCCGCGCCGATGATGCGCATCGCCTCGTGCTTGTCGTGCCTGCTGGTCCACGCGGTGACCATCGCATCGACCTCCGCCTCGTTCTCCAGCCGTGCGGCCGAGGTCTCGAAGCGCGGGTCGCCGATCAGCTCCTCGCGCCCGATCACGCCGAGCAGGCGGCGCCAATGCTCGGGATTGGCGCGGCTCGTGTAGACATAGACGTAGTCGTTTGGGCCGCCGCCCTTGCAGGGATAGATCCCCATCGGCGGGTTCTTCGACAGCACGCTGCCCACGCCCGCCCGCTGCGCCGCCTTTCCCGTCCGCGTCGCGGTCGCGAAGGCGCCGCGCACGAACTGAAACATGGCGTCCTGCATCGCGACCTGCAGGTGCTCACCCTTGCCGGTGCGCGTGCGCCGATACAGTGCGCCGAGGATGGAGACGGCGAGCAGCATTCCCGTGCCGGTGTCGCCGATCGTCGGCCCCGGCTTCAGCGGCTTGCCGCCAAGATCGCCGGTGATGCTCATCGGTCCGCCGCAGGCCTGCGCGATCATGTCGAAGGCGAGGTTGCTCTCGAACGGCGAGCCTTCCCCGAAGCCTTTCACCTGCGCGTAGATGATCCCCGGATTGAGCGCGCGGACGACATCGGCACCGAGCCCCAGCCGCTCGATCGCGCCGGGGGCAAAATTCTCGGTGAACACGTCGGCCTTGCGGGCAAGCTGCTTCACCAGATCAAGCCCGCGCGGGTCTTTCAGGTTGACGGTGATCGACTTCTTGTTGGCATTGTACTGTAGGAAATAATGCGCGTCCTCGCCGGGCGGCGGGTTGATGGAGCGGCCTGGATCGCCGCTCTTCGGGTTCTCGACCTTCACCACCTCAGCACCCAGCCAGGCGAGCGCCTCGGTGCAGGACGGCCCAGCCTCGAACTGCGTCAGATCCAGCACGCGGACGCCGGCAAGGCAGTCGTCACCACTCATCGGACATGTCCCTATGCGTTCTTGGCGCAAGCCTACGCCCCGGGGCGCCGGGGCGTCGAGAGCGGGAGGACATTGGGAAACGGTATAGGACGGTCCCAGGCCTCCCAATGCGTCCGACACTAGCTAGGAGGCAGGGCAATATCGCCCGCCTTTGGCTGGACAGGAGAACCCAATGATCCGCAAGACCCCTATCGCGCTCGCGCTTGTCGGCGCCCTCGGCCTCGGCGCCGCCGTCCCGGCGTTCGCCGCCAGCAACAGCGAGGCGCAGGAACAGAACGCGCTCCAGAACAGCAAGCTTACGCTGTCGCAGGCGATCGCGACGGCCGAGCAGCAGACCAGTGGCAAGGCATACGACGCGGGAGTCGACATCGATCACGGCAAGGCGCGCATCGCCGTCGAGACGAACGGCCCCAAAGGCATCCAGACGGTGATCGTCGATGCGCAGAACGGTAACGTGATCGGCAGCCATGCCGGCGGGGAAACCGACTAGAAACCGACGCAGCGTCAGGGACGGGGATGAAAATCCTGCTCATCGAGGATGATCGCGAGACCTCGGCATATGTCGCACGCGGCCTGCGCGAGCAGGGGCATGTCGTTGACATCGCGGCGACCGGACGCGACGGGTTGTTCCTCGGCGCGGATGGCGGGCACGAGGTCCTGATCGTCGACCGCATGCTGCCGGGACTCGACGGCATCGGGCTCGTGCAGGCGCTGCGGGGCACCGGCGTGAAGGCGCCGGTGCTGTTCCTGACCGCGCTCGGGGGCGTCGGCGACCGGGTGCTGGGGTTGGAAGCGGGCGGCGATGACTACCTGGTCAAGCCATTTGCGTTCGCCGAGCTTCTCGCCCGGGTCAACGCGCTCGCGCGCCGTCCGCCGCTGTCGGAGGCACCCAGTGTGCTGCGCGCCGGCGACCTGGAGATGGACCTTCTGAAGCGCGTCGTCACACGCGGCGGCAAGGCGATCGAGCTGCAGCCGCGCGAGTTCCAGCTTCTCGAATACCTGCTGCGCCATGCTGGCAAGGTCGTCACGCGCACCATGCTGCTGGAAGCCGTCTGGGACTTCCACTTCGATCCGAAGACGAACATCGTGGAGACCCACATCAGCCGGCTGCGCGCCAAGCTCGCTCAGTTCGGCGGTAGCGAGTTGATCCACACCGTGCGCGGCGCCGGCTACGCGCTCCGGGCGCCGGACGCCGGGGGCGCGTGACCAGGCTGGCACTTCCTCGTGTGCTGCGGGTGGCGAGCTTCCGGTTCGCCGCGTTCTACGTCGCCGTGTTCGCGGCCTCCGCGTTTGTCCTCGGAGTCGCGGTCTTCGCCGAGGCACGCTCGGTTTTGCAGGAGCAAATGCGCGCCAGGATCGAGACCGAGACCGCCTATCTCAAGGAGGAATTCGCGAGCGGCGGCATCGCCCGACTGGTCGCAACCGTGCGCGCGCGGGAACGTGGGCCCGGCGCGCTCGACTACGTGGTCCAGGACAGTCGTGGCACCGCGCTAGCTGGCGAAATCCCGGGCCGATCCGGACTCGCTCCCGGCTGGACGACGATGACGGTGCCGAGCGAACGTGACGATGCGGGTGAGCCCGAGCGGGTCCGCGCCCTGATCTCGCGGCTTCCGGGCGATCTGCTGCTCGCCGTCGGGAGCGATCTGCGGCAAATCGATGATTTCGAGGAGGCGGTCGCGACCGCGTTCCTCTGGACCGTCGGCTTGGTCGCGGCGCTTGGTATCGGTGGCGGGGTGCTGCTGAGCCACGCATTCCTCCGGCGCGTGGATGCGATCGCGCGCACCGCCGAGGCGATCATCGCTGGTGATCTCGGCCGACGGGTGCCGACTCGTGGCACCGGCGATGACCTCGACAGGCTGGCCGGCACGCTGAACCTCATGCTCGACCGCATCGCGACCCTGATGGACAGCCTGCGCCTGGTAAGCAGCGACGTGGCGCACGACCTGCGGACGCCCCTCTCGCGCCTTTACCAGCGGCTGGAGGATGCGCGCGCGCATGCGAGCAGCGTGGCCGAATACGAAGCCGCGACCGAGGCGGCGATCAATGAAGCGCACGGGCTGCTCGAGACGTTCGCTGCCCTGCTGCGGATCGCGCAGGTCGAAGGAGCTTCGTCACGCGCCGGCTTCAAGACGGTCGATCTGTCCGCGCTCGCCGAGACGGTCGCGGACGCCTATCGGCCGGATGCGGAGGAAGCGGAACACCAACTGGTCACGTCAATCGATGCCGGGATCGCGGTGTGCGGCGACAAGGAACTGCTGACGCAGGCGCTCGCCAACCTCGTCGAGAACGCGATCCGCCATACGCCGGCCGGAACGTGTTTCGGACTTTCGGTCAGGCGCGCCCGGAACGGCGGCCCGATTCTCACCGTCTGGGATGAAGGACCCGGCGTTGCCGGCGCCGACCTTCCCCTGCTGATCAACCGTTTCTTCCGCGCCGAGCGCAGCCGCAGCACTCCGGGCAACGGGCTGGGCCTCAGCCTGGTCGCCGCCGTTGCCGAGCTGCACGGCTGCGACCTGATCTTCGAGCCCGGGGAGCCGGGACTGCGGGTGATCCTGCGCTTCCCTTCCAGCCCACGATGATTCACGCATCGCACAAGGAGAGCTTCATGCAAAAGGGCGTCGAGCGCGCGATCAGCAAGGTGCCGGCGGTCACGCTGGGCTTCTGGGTGATCAAGATCGCCTGCACGACCTTGGGCGAGACCGGCGGAGACGCGGTGACGATGACGCTCGGCTGGGGGTATCTGGTCGGGACCGCGATCTTCGCCACGCTGCTTGCGGTCCTGCTGGTCGCGCAGATCAAGGCGACGCGGTTCCACCCCTATCTCTATTGGGCCGTCATCGTGGCGACCACGACCGCCGGCACGACACTGGCCGATTTCTGTGACCGCTCGCTCGGCATCGGCTATGTCGGCGGCTCCTCGATCCTGTTCCTGCTGTTGATCACGACGCTCGGCTTGTGGCGCTTTTCGCTCGGGGCAATCGCGGTCGACCACGTCGCCTCGCCGAAGGTGGAAATGTTCTATTGGGCGACGATCATGTTCTCGCAGACGCTCGGCACGGCGCTGGGCGATTTCGCGGCAGACAGCGGCGGCCTCGGCTACGAGGGCGGAGCGCTGGTGTTCGGCGCGGCACTCGTGGTCGTCGCGGTCCTCTACTACCGCACGCGCCTATCCCGCGCGATGCTGTTCTGGGCGGCCTTCATCCTGACCCGGCCCCTCGGCGCGACGTTGGGCGACCTGTTGGACAAGCCGGTGAGCCATGGCGGGCTCGCGCTCGGCCGATTCGAGGCGTCCGCCGTCATCGCAGCGTTCATCATCATCGCGATCGCCGTCCTGCCGCAGCGCGCGGGGGCGCATCCCGGAACGCTCGAGGAGGAGCCGGCGGAGTAGCGAAAGAGCCTACGTCTCCTCCCCCAGCGCCTTGCGCCGCAGCTCCTTCAGGTGCTGCTTGCCCCCTGGCGTCTTCGGGTCGAAGCTCAGCAGCTTCATCCAGGAGTTGTACGCGGCCTTCCAGTTTCCCCGCGTCTCGGCGAGGCGCGACAGCGTGCGGTAGGCGAGGAATTCGCGCGGCTCGCGGCGCACCGCCTCGCTCAGGTCGGCGATCGCGCCCGCCGTGTCGCCGGCTTCCACCCGCGCCTCGCCACGCTGGCGCCAAGCCTCCGCGAGATCCGGCTGCAGCGCGATCACGGCGCTGAAATCCTCCAGCGCGTCGCTCCCCGCCCCCGCCTGCTGCTCGCGCGTGGCGCGGCTCATCAGCAGGCGGACGGCGGGCGTGGCGCTGTCGATCCATAGCGTCACGATGTGTGCCTCGATCAGCGCCGCGTCCTGCTCGTCGGGTGCAGATTTCAGAGCATCGAGCAGGCGCTCGGTCGCGGCCTGCTGATTCGGCGGCTCCTGCTGGGCAAGCGCGGGGACCGCCAACACCGCAAGCATCACCGCAAGGATGGCGGTGCGCCGCATGACTACACTGCTCTCAGCGCCGGCGGCGCCAGGCCGCCCGCCATCCAGTCCAGCAGCTCGACCGTATGCACCGTCGGGATGCCGCCGCCGGCAAGCTGCGTCAGGCAGCCGATATTGCCCGCCGCGATCAGGTCCGGATGCACCGCATGGAGATGGTCGAGCTTGCGCGCGCGCAGCCGCTCGGCGATCTCCGGCTGCAGCATGTTGTAGGTGCCGGCGGAGCCGCAGCAGATATGCGATTCGGCGGGCTCGACGACCGTAAATCCCGCCTCGCGCAACAACGCCTTCGGCTCTGTTGTGACTTGCTGGCCGTGCTGCAGGCTGCAGGCGCTGTGATAGGCGACCCTGAGCCCGGTTGGCTCGCGCGTCGGCGCATAGCCGATGCGGGCCAGGAACTCGCTGATGTCGAGAGCGAGCGTGGAGACGCGCTCCGCCAGCCTATGCATGCGCTCGCTGCGGAACATGAAGCCATAATCCTTCACCGTCGTGCCGCAGCCGGACGTGTTGATCACGATCGCGTCGAGCCCGCCTTCCTCGATCTCCCGCGTCCAGGCGGCGATGTTGGCGCGCGCGTAGTCCAGCGCCGCGTCGTGCCTGCCCATGTGCTGGGTCAGCGCCCCGCAGCAGCCGGCATCGCCCGGCACGACAACCTCCACGCCGAGGCGGGTCAGCAACCGGATCGTCGCCTCGTTGATCTCCGGGCCGAGCACCTGCTGGGCGCAGCCGGCGAGCAGGGCGACCCTGGCGCGCCGCTCGCCCTGTGCCGGATGCACGCCGACGACGGATTGCGCGGCAGGCAGGCTTCCGGGTGCGAGGCCGAGCATCGCCCGCAGCCGCCGGCCCAGCGGATGCGCCCCCGGCAGCAGCCCCGCCAACGGGCGGGCAAGCCGCGCGCCCGCGAGCGCGGCGCGGAACGCGGCGGGATGCGGCAGCAGCGCCGCGAGCGCCGCCCGCAGCAGCCGGTCGTGCCAGGGACGCCGATACGTCTCCTCGATCACGCGGCGCGCGTGATCGACCAGATGCATGTAGTGCACGCCCGACGGGCATGTCGTCATGCAGGACAGGCACGACAGGCAGCGGTCGATGTGCAGCGCGACCTCCTCGTTCGCGCCGGCGCCGCTCTCCAGCATGTCCTTGGCCAGGTAGATGCGCCCGCGCGGGCTATCCAGCTCGTCGCCCAGCAGCAGGAACGTCGGGCACGTCGCGGTGCACAGGCCGCAATGCACGCAGGTGCGCAGAATGTCGTTGCTCGCCGCGGTGTCGGGATCGCGAAGCTGTTGCTCGGTGAACTCGGTGCGCATCTTAGGGCTTCGCCCGCGGCAGCAGACAACGGGCATGCACCATTGCGAACGCAAGGACGAGGAACGCGACGAGCAGCGCGACCACCGACCACAGCGCCGGGATGGTGCTCGCGGAGATGATAAGGAACGCGACGAACAACAGGAACGGGACTGCCAGCATCACGAATGGCACGCTGACGACCACGCGTTGGGGGTTCAGCTTGTAGTAGCTGAGCGCGGAGAGCACGAAGGCCGCCAGCAGCAGCACCATCACGAGGAAGTTCATGGGCGCATCCTAGCGCGCCGGTGCGCCCAGGGGGAGCCGGTCGCTATATGCGCTCCCCCCGGAACAACTCGATCACCTCCCCGTTCGGTCCAGTAACGAAAGCGATCTCCACCTGCACCGGCGGTTCGCCGCCGAGCGTCACCGTGCGCGGCGCGACCCGCGGCGCGGCACCGGCGGCGAGCGCACGCTCGTACGCCGCCGCAACCTCGGGCACGCGCAGGCAGAAATGCAGCAGCGCACCCTCGGTTGGCTCCTCGTCGGGCCGGCGTCGGCGCCCCTCCGCCTGCACGCTCGACCCGTCGCCGAACACCTCGACATAGTGCCCGTCGCCCGCATCCAGGAACGCCGCCCGGTCGATCCTCCCGGGAACCGCGAAGCGGTAGTGGACGCGGAAGCCCAGACCCTGCGTGTAGAAGGCGACCGTGGCGTCGAAATCGACGGCGCGGATCGCCACGTGATGAAAGCCCGAGACCGGGGCCGGATCGCTCATGGACCACTCGTGCTGATCAGCTGCTCGGTCGCCGGATCGAACAGGCAGATCTTTCGCGTATCCAGCGCGAAGCGCGCCGGCGCGCGCGCCCGAAGCCGAACGTCGGGGGAGAAGCGGCCCAGCATCAGATGCCCCGCGAGGCGCAGCAGCACGATCGTCTCCGCCCCGGTCGGCTCCGTCATCTCCACCGGCGCCTCGATCAGAAGCGGCGCGGGGGCGCCGTCGTCGAAGCGGCGGTTCGGCTCGGCAATGCATTCCGGCCGGATCCCCAGCACAACCTCCCGCCCGTCCGGGGGGTCGCCCTCGACGCGCGTGCTCGGCAGTGCGAGGCGTACGCTGCCATCGCCCAGCACCGCTTCCAGCCCGCCGTCGCGCACCGCGAGGCGCGCCGGCAGCGTGTTCATCGGCGGCGACCCCATAAAGCGGGCGACGAACAGATTGGCCGGACGGTTGTAGACCGTGTCTGGGTCGGCGAACTGCTGCACCTCTCCCTGGTGCATCACCGCGATCCGCGAGGCAAGCGTCATCGCCTCGATCTGGTCATGCGTGACATAGACGATGGTCGAGCCGATGCGCTGATGGAGTTGCTTGATCTCCATGCGCATCTCGACGCGCAGCTTGGCATCAAGATTGGAAAGCGGCTCGTCGAACAGGAACAGCAGCGGGTCGCGCACCAGCGCCCTTCCCATCGCCACGCGCTGACGCTGACCGCCCGAAAGCTGGGAGGGCTTGCGATCGAGGAGCGCCTCGATCTGCAGCAGCCGGGCGACCCGGACCAGCGCCGCCTCGCGCTCGCGCCGGGGAACGCGTCGGCACTCCATCCCGAACGTCATGTTCCGGCGCACCGTCATCGACGGGTAGAGCGCGTAGGACTGGAACACCATGGCGATGTCGCGGTCTTTCGCGGCGACGTTGTCCATCGCCCGCCCGCCGATTTCGACCGTGCCGGCGGAGGGGGCGTCAAGGCCGGCAATGATGTTGAGCAGCGTCGACTTGCCGCAGCCGGAGGGGCCGACCAGGATGGCGAACTCTCCGGAATCGACCTCGAGGTCGATCCCTTTCAGGACGGAGACCGCGCCGTAGCGCTTCCAGATGTTCCGGAGGGCGAGCGCCGACATTACTTCACCGCCCCCGCGGTCAATCCGCGCACGAAATAGCGGCCGCCGAGCAGATAGACCAGCAGCGTCGGCAGGGCGGCGAGGAGGACCGCGGCGTTCTGCGCGCCGTAATCGGGCGCCTCGCTCACGTGCGCGGATAGCGCGATCAGCGCCGCGGTGATCGGCTGCTGATCGCCCGCCGAGAAGGTGACGCCGAACAGGTACTCGTTCCAGATGCCGGTGAATTGCCAGATCACGGTCACGATGAGGATGGGCGGGGATAGTGGCAGCACGATGCGCCAGAAGATGCGGAAGAACCCAGCGCCGTCGATCCGCGCCGCCTTCAGGAGGTCGGCTGGAATGGAGACATAGTAGTTGCGGCAAAAGAGCGTGGTGAAGCTCAGCCCCTGCACGGTGTGGATCAGGATCAGTCCGGCGATCGTGTTGAAGAGGCCCAGGTCGCGCAGCACGATCACCCACGGGACCAGCTTCATCTGCTCGGGCAGGAAAACGCCCAGCGTGATGATGCCGAACACCCAGTTGTCACCTCGGAATTGCCACAGCGACAGCGAATACCCGTTGAGCGCGCCGAGCAGGGTGGAGATGATGGTCGCCGGGATCGTCATCTCGGCGGAGTTCCGGAAATACGGCCGGATCCCGGTACAATGCTCGGAGATGCAGTAGCTCGACCAGGTGTTGGTGAAGTTCGCCCAATGCAGGTGGAACGGCCAGCCGATGACGGAGGTGCGCAGGATGTCTTCCGTGCTGCGCACGGAGTTCAGCGCCACGACGAGCAGCGGGATCAACGTGAAGGCCGCGAACAGCATCAGCACCGCATAGATCGCGGCACGGCGGACGCTAGCCCGCATGGATCGCATCCCGCCGCGTCCGCCAGCGGCGATAGAGGCCATAGGGCAGCAGCACCACGGCGAGCGAGAGAAGCAGCATCACCGCGGTCGCCGAGCCGCGCGCGAGCTCGCCGCGCTGGAACATGAAATCATAGACGACGATGGTCGGCATCGTGGTCGACAGGCCCGGCCCGCCGGCGGTCAGCGCCACCACCAGGTCGTAGGTCTTGATCGCGAACTGCAGAAGCATCACCAGCACGATCGCAAAGATCGGCGCGATGGTCGGGAAGACGACCCGCCGGTAGGTGCGCCAGGCGCCGGCGCCATCGATCTCCGCCGCTTTCAGCAAGTCGGCATCGACCGAGCGCAGCCCGGCGAGGAACAGAGCCATCGCGAAGCCGGATGCCTGCCAGACGCCGGCGATCACGACGCAGTAGATCGCCCGATCGCGATCGATCAGCCAGTCGAAGCGAAAGCCGGCCCAGCCCAGCTCATGCACCAGCTTCTGGATGCCGATCGACGGGTTCAGCAGCCACCCCCATACCGTTCCGGTGACGACGAAGGAGACCGCGATCGGATACAGGAACAGCGTGCGAAAGACGTTCTCGCCGCGGATGCGCTGGTCGATCAGCACCGCGAGCAGCAGTCCGACCGCCAGCGTGAGCACGACGAACAGCGCGCCGTAGACGAACAGGTTGACGTAGGCGATCTGGAAGTTCTGGTTGGCGAGCATCGCGCGATAGTTGCGCAAGCCGGCCCAGCGATAGTCCGGGAGCAGGGTGGAGCGGGTGAACGAGATCCACACCGTCCAGGCGCTGAACCACAGCACGTAGGCGCACGCGATCAGCAGCGGCGGCCAGATCACAAGCTGCGGGGCCAGCCGGTCCCAGCCGCGCCGCCACGCGGGCGCGATGGAGGCCGCCTGGCGGCCGACAGCGAGCCCGCTTTCCGCGGACATGGATCAGCGCACGTTGTCGACCGCCGCGACGAGGCGCTTCTGGCCGTCCTCGGGACTGATCTTGTCGTTGTGGACAAACTCCGTCAGCACGTCGAGCATCGCGGCGGTGATCTGGTTCGTCTGCGCCATGTTGTGCGCGAGGCTGAGCACCACTCGGTTGTCCTGCATCGCTGTCGCCATCGCATGCGCCGCCTCGCGCTGGCCGTCGCTGAAGCCCGGGGCCGAGAGGTCGGTGTCGGTGCGCACGGGGATGGAGCCGGTGATCGTGCAATAGAGCGGCCCGAAATCCTTGCGCATGACGATATCGGCCAGCAGCTTCTGGCCGGCCTGGAACTCCGGCTGCTTCTTCTGCCAGAAGATGAACTCGTCGGAGTTGAGGTCGAAGGCGGTCTTGCCGTCGTCCTGCGGCGCGGGCCCGATCAGATAGTCGCTGAACTGATACCCCGCGTGCTTGAACACTCCCTGCGCCCAGCCGCCCATCAGCAGCATGCCCATGTCGCCCTTCATGTAGCGCGGGATGAAGACGCTGTAGTGCTGGCCCGCGGCACCCGGATCGGACCAGCCGGCGAGCTTGCGGGTCTGGCGGAATGCCGCCAGCACCTCCGGTCCCTTCAGCGTGGCCTCGTCCAGTTCCATGACCGCCTTGCGGTACGCGCCGGGGCTGATGCCGCACAGCGCGATCTCCCACTTCATGCCGTCGTCCCAGGTGATCCCGCCATTGGCGACCGGCGTGATTCCGGCGGCCTTCATCTTCTCCGCGATCGCGTTGAACTCGGCCCAGGTCGCGGGCAGTTTCGTCACCCCCACGCGATCGGCCGCCTTCTTCGAGATGAAGAGCGTGTTGATCCGATACGCCTGGATGGGGAGCGCGATCCAATGGCCCTGCGGCTTGCTGAGCCGGACGAGTTCCGCCGGAACCGCCGTCTCGTAATGCGCCTGCTTCACCAGCGCATCGAGATTGACCACCGGCGCGATCTTCGACCAGGTGGCGATCTCCGGACCCTTGAGCTGGGAGACGGCGGGGGGGTCGCCGGCGATGATCTGCGCGCGCAGCTTGTTCATCATCGCGGTGGTGAAGCCGGGGACCGGGTTGTGCTCCCAGGTGCCACCCTCCTTCTCGAACTCCTTGCCGAGCGCGGTGATCGCCGCGCCGTCGCTGCCCGAGCTCCATTGCGAGATGACGGTGACCTTCGGCTTCGCCTCGTCCGCCCGCGCGAGCGCCGGCGCGAGCAGCGCGGCCGCGCTGGCACCCAAAAGCGTGCGGCGGCCGAGATGTATCGGCCCGCCGGCTGTATCGGTTCCCATGGCTTCCTCCCGTGTTGTTTTGCCGTCAGACGCCCTTCGTTGCCGCCAGGATCGCTACCTTGTATGTATAGTGCAGCGCCTCGCCCTTGCGGCGCACCGAAATCCCCAGCGTGTCGTGCTCCACCTGGGCGGCGAACAGCGCGGTGATCCTCTCGGCGTCGCCCTCGATCGGGAAGGATCGGGCGAGCAGGTTAGCCACCTCGCCGTGCTGCTCGTACGTCGTCGCCGACGGCGCCGGCAGGCCTTCCGCAGGGAACAGCGCGCGCAGCTCCGTCAGGCTCAGCGCCCGCACATGCGACGGGTCGCGCAGCACCTCGAGCCGGTTCCATGCCGCCGCCTTCGCCGGGTCACCCGAGGCGTACATGTCCACCACCACGACCCGCCCGCCGGGGCGGCATACGCGCGCCATCTCGCGCAGCGCGCCTGCCGGGTCCTGGAAGTGATGGAAGGAAAAGCGGGTGGCGACGATGTCGAAGCTGGCATCGGGCCAGGGCAGCGCACGCGCATCCCCCTCCCGCCAGCTCGTGTTCGCGAGGCCCTTCTCGGCGGCGAAGGAGCGCGCACGCGCGAGCATGGCCGGCGTCAGGTCGATACCGGTCACGTGGCGGACATGCGGCGCGAAGGCGCAGGCCACCAGCCCGCCGCCGCAGGCGGTGTCGAGCATCTCGTCCGTCGCCTGGGGACGCGCCGCGGCGACGATCATCGCCAGCGCCCGCTCATCGGCGATCATCGCCGCGGTGTTGAACGGGATGGCCTGGCGGGTGAACTGGTCCTGGATCAGGCGGTCATGCGCTTCGGATTCCATGCGCTACGATGATGCGCAGTAGCATCCAGAGCAAGCACGCCGCACCCACCGGGTCAGACTCCGAGGCCACCCTCCGCCATGGACGAGGCACCGATGGTGATCTCGGAGGTCATTTCCAGCCCCTTCGTTTCCGGCCCGAGCAGCAGCGCGATGATGAACACGATGCAGGCGCCGAGCGTGGTGATCAGCATCGGGATGGCGAAGCCTGTGGCTTGGGTGGCCGCCCATGCCGTGACGAGGGGCCCGGCGAATCCGGCCCAGATCGCGCCCTGATGGTAGCAGAATCCGGCAGCGGTGGCGCGAACCTCGGTCGGGAACCGCTCGTTCAGATAGCTCGGGTTCTGCCCATAGATCGCGCCCAGGAACAGGCCTTGCAACGTGAACGCTGTCACCAGCACGGCATAGCTCGCGAAGAACAGATAGAACGGCGTGATGGCCATGCCGAGCACGGCGGGCAGGATCATGCCCCAGCGCCGCCCGAGGCGATCCGCGACGCCTCCCCAGAAGGCGCTGGCGATGAACGTCGCCACGTTGGTGAGCGCGAGCGGTAGGGCCACCGCGCCCGGGCTGAAATGCAGATCCTTCTGCAGGTGGGTGGCGAACAGGCCGAAGACGGTGTAGTAGACGACGAAACCGGATGCCATCCACAGGCAGGCGGTAATCGTGTTCGGCAGCATCCGCAGGCGGAACAGATCGAGCAGCGGGGCGCGGAACTCCCGCTGCTGCTCGCGCTGCTTGCGACGGTTCTCGACCCATACGGCCGGCTCTTTGACGTAGCGGCGTATCCACAGCACCACGAGTGCCGGGAGGACGCCGATCAGCAGCAGCCCGCGCCAACCGATGCTGTTGTAGAACAGGCCGTAGATCGCGCTGGACAGCAGGAAGCCGAGCGCCCAGGAGCCTTGCAACACGCCGCTCATGAGGCCGCGCGAGCGCGCAGGCCAGGTTTCCATCGCCAGCGCCGCGCCAGCCGGCCATTCCGCGCCCATCCCGATGCCGAGCAGCGCACGGAACAGGAACAGCAGACCGAAGGTCGGCGCGAGACCCGCGAGGAAGTTGCAAATCGAATACCACCCAATCGAAATCATCAGCGGCGTCTTCCGGCCGACCCGATCCGCGAGCCAGCCCGAGGCGGTGGCGCCGACCAGGCGCATCCAGAGCGTCAGCGTGAACACCGCGGTGACAGCGAGCAACGACACGTGGAAGTACTGCGAGATCGGCACCATGATCAGCAGGAAGATCGTGAAGTCGAATGCATCGAGGGTCCAACCGAGCCACGCGGCGACATAGGCCATCCACTGATCGCGCGTCGGCTCTTTCCACCACGGGATATCAATCGGACCCATCGTGTCCGCTGCTGCTGCCATGTCCGTTCCCCTCGCTTCTTGCCAGAGGGCGCGGCGCGCCCAACCGGCGCGGCTTCGTTGGCCACCCTCAACACTACGGCGCAGCTATGCAATACGTCAATATGTCATATGCAGTACATGCAATACTCATTACATGGCGTGACGGAGACCTTCATCCCGGCCAGGCTCGGCACGCGCGAGGCTGCAGTCATCCGAACGCGACCGGAGCGGGCATTTGGGGTCGACCATCATCATCGTCGCGATCGGCGCGGCGATCGCAGGCTTCGTGCAGGGCCTCTCGGGGTTCGCCTTCGGCCTGACGTCGCTCGCGCTCTGGAGCTGGACGCTCGACCCGGTGCTCGCCGGGCCGCTCGTCGTGTTCGGCACGCTGGCCGGACAGATCCTCTCGATCGGCTCGGTGCGTCGCGGGATGGAGGCGGGGCTGATCTGGCCCTTCCTGGTGGGCGGTGCGTTCGGCGGGCCGCTCGGTGTCGCGCTGCTGCGCTACATTGACCCGCTCGCCTTCCGGCTCGGCGTCGGCATCCTGCTGCTGGTGTGGTGCCCGGCGATGCTGCTTGCGCGCGACCTGCCGCGCATCACGAGGGGGGGTCGGCTGGCGGACGGAGCGGCCGGCTGGGTCGGCGGGGTGATGTGCGGGATCAGCGGTCTCAATGGCCCGGCCCCGACGCTCTGGACGACGCTGCGCGGCTGGGATCGCGATCGCCAGCGGGCTGTCTTTCAGGTGTTCAGCCTCGCGACGCAGGCGCTAACCTTCGCCACCTATCTCGCCGTCGGCACGATCCCCGCCGGTGAGGCGCGGCTCTTCATCGTGGTGGTGCCGGCCATGCTGCTGCCGACGCTGCTGGGGGTGAGGCTCTACCGTCGCTTCAGCGACGTGTCGTTCCGCCGTGCCGTGCTTCTGCTGCTGACGCTTTCGGGGCTGGTCCTGGCCGCGACCAGCCTGCCGAAGCTGCTGTGATCAGGAGCGGTAGTCGTACGGCTCCTCCGGCCCCACCTTCTGGCTGGCGGAACGACGCAGCTCGCAGACCGCGGCATAGACCGCCTGCCAGCGATCGAGCCCGGCACTATCGCCCTGGAGGCGCATTTCCTGCACCCGCTCGAGCGCGATCGCCTGGGCGCGCAGTCCGTGGCGCTTGATGAGCTGGCGCGCGGTCTCGCGGGAGTCCTGATGGTGAAGCTGCATCGGCCGCTCCTTTCATCGATGATCAAGGGATATGCGGTCGACTTGCCCGGGTTACGAGTCGCAGGCCCGTGAGTCGGGCTATCGCTGTCTTTCGCGCTCAGCCTCGTAGCGGGCTCGATTCTCCGCGTTCGCCGGATAGAGCCCCGGGAGGCGCGCGCCTTTGTCGACCTCGCGCATGATCCAGGCCTCCAGCCGCTCCTGCTCGGTGCCGGCTTCCGCGACCTCCTCGACCAGCGACTGAGGGATCACCACGGCGCCGTCCGCGTCGGCCACGATCACGTCGTCCGGAAACACCGCAACTCCGCCGCAGCCGATGGGCTCCTGCCAGTTCACGAACATCAGCGCGGCGACGGAGGGCGGCGCGGAGGCGCCGCCGCACCATACCGGCAGCCCGGTCCCCAGCACGCCCGCGAGGTCGCGCACTGCCCCATCCGTCACCAGCGCCGTGACCTCGCGCTTCTTCATCCGTCCGCACAGTATGTCGCCGAAGATGCCGGAATTGGTGGTGCCCATCGCGTCGACCACGGCGATGCAGCCCTCCGGCATGTCCTCGATCGCCGCACGGGTTGAGCGCGGCGAGGACCAGGATTCCGGTGTCGCCAGATCCTCCCGTCCGGGGATGAAGCGCATCGTGAAGGCGGGGCCGACGAGGCGCGGCTGGTTGGGGCGCAGCGCGCGGGTGCGGCGCATCCATATATTACGCAGCCCTTTCTTGAGCAGCACGGTGGTGATCGTCGCCGTCGAGACGCCGAGCAGCGCCTCCTTCGTCTTGGCTTGCAGGCTCATGCGGTGCCTCCGTCTTGGATGAAGCGGAACGCCGTGCCGGCGCGCTCGACCCGACCCAATCCGGGCCAGGGCTGATGGTAGCCGATCACGCGCAGACGTTCGGCCGTGAGGCGGTCGAGCGCGCGCCGGCGCGTCGCCGCACCCTGAGCACGGTCGGTGTCGAACAGGCTCTCGGCGTCCGGGAAGGCGAAGGAGAGCGGATGGTGGAAGGCGACGTCGCCCGACAGGCACCAGCGTTCGCCGCTGCCGCCATCGAGCAGGTACGCCATGTGTCCCGGCGTATGCCCGGGCGTGTGCCATGCCCGCACCCCCGGCATGACTTCGCCACCATCGGCGACGAAGCGGATGCGCTCGCGCAGCGGCAGCAGGTGCTTTCGCACTCCGGCTATGGAGCGCCGCCCCGCACCCGGCCGGCCCTCGGCCCAGAACTCGAGTTCGCCCTGCGCCATCACGATCGTGGCGTTCAGGAAATTCGGCGTTCCGTCATCCCCCATCGTGCCCCAGCAATGGTCGGAATGGGCGTGCGTCAGGACGAGCAAGTCGATGGAGGCGGGATCGACCTCCGCTTCGGCGAGGCTGTCGAGCAGCCGGCCGCTGTCCGGCCCATAGAGCTTCGCCGAGCCGAGCCCGTTGTCGAACAGGGCGCGCCGGCCGTTGGTCTCCAGCAGCAAGCAGTTCTGCTCGACCCGCACTGCGTCCGTCGGCATGCCCTCCGCGTGCAATGTCGCGGCGAGCGCGGCCTCCGGCGGGCCGAGGCATACCTCGCGCGGCGCCGGCAACGTCAGGGGTCCGTCGGAAACGATGGTCGCGCGCATGGCGCCAATGGCGAATTGATGGATCACGGCATGTTCTCCACCGGAGCCCCCGGATGGCGCAAGGCGCGAACGTATGCCGGCGAGCACAGAAAGTTTACGGCCTTATCTCCCATTGGTGACCGCTTTCATAGACGACTGGCCGGTAAAGTCATGACCGGAGGGACAAGCCGTCTTAAGGGGAACGCCATGAGAAAGTGCAGCACCATCCTCGCGACAGTCTCGGCAGGGGCCTTGCTGGCCCTTCTCCCGTCAGCCGCTCACGCTATCTCTTACAACTTTCTTACGGATATCGCGATTCCACCTGAACTCGGTGGTAAATCCGAGCGGCGATTTGTCGGCCTTCGATATCAGCTATTACGATCCAGGGACAAACCTATACGTCCTGGGCGATCGGTCCAATGCCGGGATCGACATTATCTCCGGCACGTCGCTGACGTATCTCGGCCGGGCCGGCGGCTTCGCGGGCGCCACCGGCGACAACGCGACATCCGGGCCGGACGGCGTGGTGATCGCGCACACCCCGACCGGAACCACGCTGTTCGGCGGCGATGGACCGAGCCTGTTGCGCGCGTTCAGCATCGCGAACCCCGCGAGCCCGGTTCAGCTCGGCTACTCGCCGGTCTTCTCGGGTGGCATGTTCCGGGTCGATGAGATGGCGTATTCTGGGCCGGGCGAAAATCTCCTGCTCGCCGCCAACAACGCCGATCATCCGGCGTTCGGCACGTTGTTCAATGCCAGCACCGGGGCCATCGTTCATGGCCATATCAGCATTCCCGGCGCCGGACCGAACGATGGACTGGAGCAGCCGGTTTGGGATCCCGCGACGAAAAGCTTCTATATCTCGGTGCCGTCGTTCAACGGCGATGCCGGCGGTGTCGCGCAGATCAACACCGACGGGACGGTCGGAACCCTTTACAAGTTCCAGGCCTTGTCGGGTGGCGCCATCACCGCGTGCTCGCCGGCGGGGCTGGCCTTGGGCAAGAGCGGCAATCTGCTGGTCGGCTGCGGAACGTCCAACACGCAGACGGTCCTACTGAATCCCACCGCCAATGGCGGCAAGGGCGCGATCGTCGCCACCAACGCGTCGTTCAGCGGGTCTGACGAGGTGTACTACAACCCGAACCTCGACGATTTCTACGTAACCGGGACGAACACGGCGGGACAACGGGTCTTCGCCGTGCTGGCGGACAACGCTCTGCTGTCGACGCTCACGTCGGTTGACGTGCCGAATGTGAACGCCCACTCGATCGCGGTCGATCCGTTCAACAATGACGTGTTCCTGCCGCTGGAGGCGTCAGCCGCAAACGACATCTGCGCGGCGGGATGCGTCGCGGTCTATGCGACGAGTTCGGTGCCCGTGCCGGAGCCGGGCACGGTCTCGATCCTTGCTGGCGCAATGACCGTCTTGGGGTGGCTCGGCTGGCGTCGCCGCAAGTCCGGCTAGGCTGACGGCATCGGCGCGCAGGCCGCGTCGAGCCAGGCCCGCGTCGCAGGATCAAGACGCGGGCCGATTTCGGTGGCGACGCGGGCGTGATAGGAGTCGAGCCATTCGCGCTCCCACGGATCGAGGAGCGCGGGCTTTATCAGAGCCTGATCGAATGGCGCGAGCGTCAGCGTCTCGAAGCGAAGGAATGGCTTGGCGGCACCCGGCAGTTCGGCGGGCTGCACGAGCAACAGGTTCTCGTGCCGGATGCCGTAGGCGTCCGGCCGGTAGAAGCCCGGCTCGTTGGACAGGATCATGCCGGGCGCGATCGGCACCGGCTTGGCGAGCCGCGACAGGCTGACCGGCCCCTCGTGCACCGAGAGGAAGCTGCCCACGCCGTGCCCGGTGCCGTGGTCGTAGTCTAGCCCGACCTGCCACAGCGCGCGGCGAGCGAAGGCATCGAGATGCGCGCCGCCGACGCCCTGCGGGAAGACCAGCGTGGCGATCGCGATATGTCCCTTCAGCACGCGCGTCGCGCGTTCACGCAGGTCGGCGGGGGCCGGATCGGGGCCGGTCCAGATGGTGCGTGTCACGTCGGTCGTGGCGTCCTGGAACTGGCCGCCGGAATCGATCAGGTACGTCTCGTTTGCGCGGATCGGCCGGTTGCTTTCTTCCGTCACGCGATAGTGGATGATCGCGCCGTGCTCGCCGGCTCCGGAGATCGCGGGAAAACTCTCGCCACGAAACAGCGCGACCTCCTCGCGCAGCGACAGGAGGTGCGCCGCGGCCGACATCTCGGTCAGATGTCCGCGTGGCGCCTCCTCGGCGAGGAAGCGCAGGAACCGGCATAGCGCCACCGCGTCGCGGCCGTGCGCTGCGCGCGCGCCCTCCTGCTCCGCGGCGTTCTTGGTTGCCTTCGGGAGCAGGCACGGATCCGTGCCGGCGACCGGCTCGGCGCTCGCGGCGCGCAGTTGCTGGGCGAACCACACGGACGTGCCGGACGGATCGACCCGCACACGCTTGCCCTTGAGTGCCGCGAGCGCGTCGCCGAGCGCTTCGGGTGGCGCGATCGCCACCTTGTTGCCGAGCCAAGCGCGCGTCTCGGCGCCGAGCTTCGCCGGGTCCATGAACAGGTCGACTCGCGCATCGTCGTGCAGGACCGCGAAGCCAAGCGCGAACGGCGTGAACGCGACATCCCCGCCGCGGATGTTGAGCAGCCAGGCGATGGAGGCGGGATCGCTCAGGACCACCGCGTCCTCATGCGCGGCGCGCAGTGCCGCGGCGATCTCCGCGCGCTTCTCATCCGATGCGCGCCCGGCGAAGCGCAGATCATGCGGGTAGGCGGGGGCGCGTGGCGGGTCCGGCCGGTCGGTCCAAACCGCATCGACCGGGTTGGTGTCCACCGGTTGCATCGTCAACCCGGTCTGCATGTAACGGGCGAGGCCCTCCTCGGCGAACAAGCGCGGGTCGTAGCCAATGCGCGCCCGCGGCGGAGCGTGCTCGGCGATCCAGGCGGCCGGGGGATCCTCCGTGACATGTCGACGCTCCCACAGCGCAGGGTCGGTCTGTTGCGCGAGCTGCAGCACGTAGCGGCCATCGGTGAAGACGGCGGCGCGATCCGGCAGCACGACGGCGATCCCGGCGCTGCCGGTGAAGCCGGTCAGCCATGCAAGCCGTTCGGCCGAGGGCGGGACATATTCGCCGAGGTGCTCGTCAGCGCGCGACAGGACGAACCCATCAAGCCCCCGGCGCGCGAGTTCCGCCCGCAGGTCCGCGAGGCGCTGACTACACGCGGTTGTCATAGCATAGCCGCATTGTATGCGTCCGGGACATGCCTGCCGGAATGTCTTTGCTCTGAATCAAATTCGGAAGCCTGCCCATATTGCGGTGCCGCATCACGGGAGCGCGCTGTCGCGACGACATCGTGCCCGACCCCGGTGCGAATAAGAGATTGGGGGACCAACCCATGAGCGTTCATCCTTCGAAGCAGGCAATGGAGTTCAAACTGCCTGAAATGTTGTCCTATCACAGCACCTGGGACGATGCCGACTACGAGCCCGTCGTGCCGCATCGGCGCAACTGGCATGACCGGCTGGGCTTCTTCCGCCCCCTGCGGGCTTTTGCGGAGCGTGCTGCAGTGCGGAATGAGCTCTATTCCATGACCGACCGCGAGCTCGCCGACATCGGCATCAACCGCTACGAGATCGGCCGGGTGTTCGATCCCAAGTTCGCGCGCGAGCACGCGATGCGCGGCCTCTGACGCCTTGATCGCCCCGGGTCGTTGCGGCTCGGGGCGTCCCGGCGTCACTCCTCGGCGGCGACGCTTCCCGCCGTGGTGCCCCCGTCGATCACGATCGTCTGGCCGGTGACGAAGCTGCCGGCCTTCGCGGCCAGGAACACCGCCGCGCCGGCGATCTCGTCGGGCTCGCCGATGCGCTGCAAGGGGGTCGTGCGGGTCCGCTTGCGATACAGCACCGGGTCCTCCCACAAGGCACGCGCGAAATCGGTGCGCACGAGGCCGGGCGCGATCGCGTTGGCGCGGATGTTCTTCGGCCCCCATTCGACGGCGATGTTGCGCGCGAGCTGCATGTCGGCGGCCTTGGAGATCGCGTAGAGGCCGAGCTGGGCCGAGCCGCGCAGGCCGCCGATCGAGGAGATGATGATCACCGCGCCGCCGCCGCGCTCCGCCATGCCCGATAGTACCATGTTGCACAGCCAGAAATTGCTGCGCACGTTGGCGCCCATCACCCGCTCATAGACCTCATCCGACGCGCCGGAAGCGGGGCCGAGGTACGGGTTCACCGCGGCATTGCACACCAAAATGTCGATGCCCCCCAATTGCGCCTTGGTCTTGTCGACCAACGCCTGCAACTCCTCCTTGCGCGAGATATGGCAAGGGATCACGGTGGCTTCGCCGCCGCGTTCGCGGATGCCGGCAGCGACCTCCTCGCAGACATCGGCCTTGCGGCTGGAGACGACGACGTTGGCGCCGTGCTCGGCCATGCGCTCGGCGATAGCGCGCCCGATCCCCTTGGAGGAGCCGGTGACGACGGCGACCTTGCCCGTTAGATCGAACAGCGACATCATGCGTACCTCCTGATCGGGTGCGGCGCCAAGCTGGCAAGCATGGTTATCGAGGCGCCCGGCGCAATCAAGCCCGGCCGGCAAGGGATGCAGAACATGCCGAGCGAGTCGACGGTGCAGGACGCATCGCGCGCTGCCGCGAACTGGAATCTTCGCGGGCTGGGCGCGGTCGCGTTCGCGCATGGCGCGAGCGACCTCTACTCCGGCATGGTGCCGTTCCTCATCTTCGCCGTGGTCATCGGCAGCGGGCTGTCGCCGGTCTTTCAGGGTGCGATCGGCTTCCTCTGGTATCTGACGAGTTCGATCACCCAACCCCTGTTCGGCGCGTTCACGGACGCGCGGGGGCGCTGGTGGTTCCTGCCGCTCGCGGTGTCGCTGACCGTTTGCGGCGTCTCCTTCGCCGGTATTGCGGGCGGGCTCGGCGTGCTCGCGGCGCTGATCGCGCTTGGCGGGCTGGGATCCGGCATGATGCATCCGGAGGCCGGGAAATACGCCGCGATGCTGAGCGGCGCGCGCCGATCGGGCGGCATCTCGATCTTCCAGATCGGCGGCTCCGCCGGATACGCGCTCGGCCCGCTGATCGCCGCCACGCTCATCCAGGCGCATGGCACGCGGGGCTTGCTTTGGATGCTGATCCCGGGGGCGGGCGCCGTCCTGCTTCTGCTCGCGGCGATGCCGCGGGTCGATCGCACAGCACGCCACCTGCATGGCGCGGCGAGCGGCGACATCGCGGAGAAAGCGGGCGGCATCGAACGGCTGGGCGTCATGCTGCTGGTCACTGGCACCGCGGCCGAATACATCGTCAGCGCCTCCTTCGTGACCTACCTGCCCAATGTCATCGTAGCGCGCGGCGGCGACGTCGCCTTCGCGGGCGGGGTCGCGACCGCGTTCCTGATGGCGAGCGTGCTCGGCCTCTATGTCGGCGGCTACCTTGGCGACCGGATCGGGCCGCTGAGAGTGTCGATCGGCGGGCAGCTCCTCGCGGTGCCCTTCCTGTTCGGCTTCCTGGCGCTGCGCGGCTGGGGCTCGATCGCGCTGCTGCTTGCGGCCAACGCGCTGCTCAACGTCCAGACCGCACCGGTGGTCGCCCTGATCCAGCGCCTGCTGCCGCGCAATCTCGGCATGGCGCTCGGACTGGTCAACGGCGTCGCCTTTGGCATCGGCTCGGCGCTGGTGACGGCGGTCGGCGTCGCCGTCGCGCGGATCGGCGCGGATGCCGCCCTGATGCGGGTAAGCCTGCTGCCGGTGCTGGGTGCGCTGCTGTTCCTGTCGGTCGCCTGGCGCCTCTCAGCGCCCAGGCATGGCGATGCGGCGTCCGATATCGGCGGGAATCGGGCGCGTGTCGGCGCGCGCGATCGCCTGTAGCGCGGCGAGCTTCGCCGCGGGCCAGGGCGCGACACGGCGGGTGCGCATGTCGATATGCAGGTTCATCTGCTCGAGGGCCGCGGCGATCTTCCCGCTTTCAAGGTCGTGCATCTCCTGGAACCAATGCAGCCGCTTCGAATTGACCGCGAGCAGGCGGGAGGTGACGCGCACGGTGTCGCCCTCTGTCACCTCGCGCAGGTAGCGCGTGTGGGTCTCGGCCGAGAAGGTGGAAGTGCCGGTGCGCCGCCGGTAGTCGATGCCGATATCGATCGCATCGAAGGCGAGATCGAGCCCCTGGTCGAAGATCACGATATAGTAGGCGAGATTCATGTGGCCGTTGGAATCGATCCAGTCCGGCCGGATGACGGCGTCATAGGTGGGGAGGTCCATGGCGCGCAGCTACAGGCGCACCGGTTGGCGGTCAATCGCGCCGACGCGGCTCAGCCGGGCCGCCGCGCCAAGGACAGCCACAGGCCGCCGCCGATCAGCGTCAATGCCGACACTCGGCCCAACAGCTTTGCGCGCGCCGGCTGCATCAGCCACCGCCGGCCGAGGCCCGAGGCGATGGCCCAGCAGGAATCCGTGCAGGCGGCAATTAGAACCGAGGCGGCGCACATGACGGCGAGCTGGGGCCCGATTGGCAGCCGCGCATCGACGAACTGCGGCAGGAAGGCGGTGAAGAAGGCAATCGTCTTCGGGTTGGACATCGCGACCACGAACCCGCGCAGGAAATGCACTTGATCCGGCGGGGGCGCGGCCTGGATCTTTCCGGCACCGCGCCAGGCGTTGATGCCGAGCCAGATCAGATAGGCCGCTCCGCACCAGCGCATGATCTCGAACAGATAACCCGCGTTGGTGACGACCCAGCTCAAGCCATAGGCGATGGCCGCCAGCAAAACCGCGTTGCCCGCCGACGTGCCCGCGACGGTCACCAGAGCAGCGCGCACGCCGCGCGTGCTGCCGGTGCTGATGACGAGCGTGACGATCGGGCCGGGCACCAATACGAGCACGAGGGTGACGGCCAGGAAGGCGGCGAACAGTCCCCAGTTCATGGCGCGATGTCCTCGTCGAGACCTTGCGTATCCTTACGGGATGATTCGCCATTCTGCCACTTCGCAAGCGCGCCCACCCGGCAGATCATTGTAATCGGTACCGACAGACTTGTCTATCAAACGCAAATATCGATTAAAACATTGGCCTTCAGCCGGCTGGAAGTGAAATTGTCCTTGCGCATCCGACTTGAGCGGCGTAACCGCAAATTGGGCGTAAAATCTAGTTGTGCCCAATCTCCAACTTGGCGATGGAGATGAACATGACCGACGACAATGCGAACACTGGACAAGAAATCGGACAGCCGAGCCGGCGCGATTTCGTCAGATCCTCGGCCGGTGTGGCGGTGACCGCCCCGGCGGTGGCCCTGCTGCTTTCGGCCTCGACGAAGCCGGCGATGGCGCAGCCTTATCCCTGCTGCAATGTGCCGACCAACCACATTCTCGATGATTTCACGTTTGGGAACAGCGCGGAAGACATCGACGCCGTTCAGAGCGGCACCAACTTCACTTCCTTCGGCAAGCCAGCGATCGACGACCACAACGCGGTGTGACTGCGCTTGCAGAGGTACTCGTCCGGGTAGGGTGATCGCAGGGGGATAACCACCTCTCCCGCCCTGCGGGAGGGGTCGACAGGCGGTCGCGTGCCGGGGAGGGTGGCGATTGGCACAATGCGATCGCCCTCCTTGCGGGAGGGCGGGTCGAGGAGTGTCTGGCTTATCCCACAGCAGGCAGCAGTCCCGGGCGGGGGGTCGCGGCGTGTTCCTTCAGCACCGCGTCGCCCGACGGGTCGACCTCGCGCAGCAGCACGTCGTAGCCCCAGAGATCAGCGAGACTTTGCAATGTCAGCCTGGCGTCGCGCTCCTCGAGCAGGATGCGGTTCAACGCGCGATGCTCCAAAACGAGGCGCCGGTCGCCGGCAAGGTCGACATCGACCACCTGGATGTCGGGCGTGGACCAGGCGATGTCGTACTGGCGCGCGAGCGCCCGCTGGATCTTGCGATAGCCCCGCTCGTCATGGATCGCCTCGACCGCCAGCGTCGGCTCGTTAGCATCATCGACGACGTGGAACAGGCCGAGCTTGCGGATCAGGCGGGGGCTGAGGAACTGCATGACGAAGCTTTCGTCACGGTAGTTCGCCCAGCAGTCGCGCAGCACCGCCATCGCATCGCCCCGACCGGCGATATGGGGGAACCACTCCCGGTCCTCCTCGGAGGGATCGGTGCAGATGCGCTCGATGTCCTGCATCATCGCGAAGCCGAACGCATAGGGGTTGAGGCCGGAGTAGCGCGGGTCGTCGAAGTCGGGCTGGAACACGACGCTGGTGTGCGAGCGCAGGAACTCCACCATCGCGCCGTCGGTGAGCAGCCCCTTCTCGTGCAGCCGGTTCATGATCGTGTAGTGGACGAAGGTCGCGCAGCCTTCGTTCATCATCTTGGTCTGGCCCTGCGGATAGAAATACTGCGCGATCTGGCGCACGATCCGCAGCACCTCGCGCTGCCAGGGCGCGAGGCGCGGGGCGCTCTTTTCCAGGAAGAACAGGATATTCTCCTGCGGCAGCGCGAGCAGGGCGCGCCGGCGCTCCTCCGCGCTCGGGTCGGCCTTCGCCGTGCCCTTGGCGGGGACCGTGCGCCACAGGTCGTTGAACACGCGCTCGTCGTGCTCGCGCCGCTCGCGCTCGCGCCGCTCCTCCGAGCGCAAGTCGATCGAGCGGCGGCGGGGGTAGCGATGCACCCCCTGGCTCATCAGCGCGTGCGCGGCGTCGAGCAGCCGTTCCACCGCCGCTTCGCCATGCTTCTCCTCGCACTTGGCGATGTAGCTCTTGGCGAATTCCAGATAGTCGAGGATGCCGGCGGCGTCCGTCCATTGACGGAAGACGTAGTTGTTCTTGAAGAAGTGGTTATGCCCGAACGCGGCGTGCGCCATCACCAGCGTCTGCATCGTCGCCGTGTTCTCCTCCATGATGTAGGAGATGCACGGGTTGGAGTTGATGACGATCTCGTAGGCGAGGCCCTGCATGCCGGCGCGGTACAGGCCCTCATGGCGGGCGAAGTGCTTGCCGAACGACCAGTGCTTGTAGAACAGCGGCATCGCGCCCGAGGAATAGGCGTCGAGCATCTGCTCGGTGCTGATCACCTCGATCTGGTTCGGATAGGTGTCTAGGCCGAGCTCCTGCAGGGCGATCGCCTCGATCGCCTCGTAGGCGCGCTGGATGGTGGAGAACTCCCAGTCCGCGCCCTCGAACAGCGGCCGGACGGCATTCGGATTCATGTAGTTCATTCGCTGTCGGCTCCCGCTGGGGCCTGCTTGCGGGCGAACAACTCACGGAAGACCGGGTAGATGTCGCGCCGGTGGCTTACCTTGCGCATCGCCATCGGCGCGCCGGCACGGCAGATCTCGGCGTAGGTCTGCCACAGATCGCTGTCGCGGCGGATGAAGCCGGGCGGGAAATGCTCGGAATCCCGACCGACCTCCAGATAGGCGTAGTACTGGCAGACCGGCAGAATGTCATGGATCAGCAGCGATGCGGTCCGCTCGTTATCAGACGCCGTGTTGTCTCCGTCAGACGCCTGGGCGGCGTAGATGTTCCACGAATTCGGGCTGTAGCGCTCGCGGACCACGCGGCGCATCTCGTCGAGCGCGGTGGAGACCACCGTGCCGCCCGTCTCCGGCGAGTTGAAGAAGGTCTCCTCATCGACTTCCTGCGCCTGATGGGTGTGGCGGATGAAGACGACCTCCACCCGCTTGTACTTCCGGCGCAGGAAGATGTAGAGCAGCACGTAGAATTGCTTGGCGAGGTCCTTCATGTGCTCGGTCATCGAGCCGGAGACGTCCATTAGGCAGAACATCACCGCCTGCGCGACCGGCTTGGGATGCGATTCGAAGCGCCGGTAGCGGACGTCGAGCGGGTCGATATACGGGATATGCGCGATCCGGCGTAGCTTGCGGTCGAGTTCCTCCTCGAGCAACGCGCGCTGCTCATCGCCCTCGGGAAGCCGCTCGATCTCCTCGCGCAGCAAGGCGAGCTCGTCCGCCTTCGGGCGGCGGAGCGCGATCCGCCGCGACAGGCCATTGCGCACCGTGCGCATCAACGCGAGGTTCGCGGGCGAGCCGGTGACGGAGAAGCCGGCGCGGGTCCAGGTCAGCGCCTCGGTATCGACGACGCGCCGCTTGGCGAGGTCGGGCAGCTCCAAATCCTCGAGGAAGAGGTCGACAAACTCGTCGCGCGAGAGGGCAAAGCGGAAATCGTCCTCACCCTCTCCATCGGGGCTGCCTTCCGAGCCCGAGCCGCCAGCGCCCGATGGCGGGCGGGGGATCGTGTCGCCGGCGATATATTCCTTGTTGCCGGGCAGCAGGTAGTCGCGCACGCCGCCGCTGCCGCGGTGGAACGAGGCTTCGTGGACGCCCTGGGCGGGCAGCGCGACCTCACCCGCCTGGTCGGCATCCTTTATGCTCCGGCTGGCGGTGCTCTCATGCACCGCCTTGCGGATCTGCGACTTGGCGCGGCGGATGAAGCGCTGCCGGTTGGCAAGGCTCTTACCGCCCGGATTGAGGCGACGGTCGATGATGTGCATTGACCCTGTCCGTCCTCGCTTATGCCCTCGCGGTTAACGCACCTCGTTCCCGTCCCTCGTTGGCCGTCATTGGCCGTTGCGCCTCAGCCGGCCTGCTTGACCCGCATGTACCATTCAACCAGCCGGCGCACCTGACGCTCAGTATAGCCGCGCTCGGACATGCGTTCCACGAACTCCTCGTGCTTTTTCTCGGTCTCCCCATCTTTTTTGGACCCGAAGCTGATAACCGGCAACAATTCCTCGACCTGGGAGAACATCCGCCGCTCGATCACCTCGCGGATCTTCTCGTAGCTGGTCCAGGAAGGGTTCTTGCCGGCATTGTGCGCCCTGGCCCGGAGGGAGAATTTCACCACCTCGTTGCGGAAGTCCTTCGGGTTGGCGATTCCGGCGGGCTTCTCCACCTTCGTCAACTCCTGGTTGAGCAGCTCCCGGTTGAGAAGCTGGCCGGTGTCCGGATCCTTATAATCTTGGTCCTCGATCCAGGCGTCGGCATACGCGACGTAGCGGTCGAACAGGTTCTGGCCATAGTCATTGTAAGATTCTGAGATAGGCCTTCTGGATCTCGTTGCCGATGAACTCCGCGTAGCGCGGCGCGAGCTCTCCCTTGATGAACTCGAGGAAGCGCTTCTCGATCTCGGCCGGCAGCTGCTCGCGGCGGATCGACTGCTCGAGCACGTACATCAGATGCACCGGGTCGGCGGCGATCTCGGTGGTATCGTGGTTGAAGGTCGCCGCGAGCACCTTGAAGGCGAAACGGGTCGAGGCGCCGTCCATACCTTCGTCTACTCCGGCGGCATCGCGATATTCCTGCAGGCTGCGCGCGCGGGGATCGGTCTCCTTCAGGCTCTCGCCGTCATACACCCGCATCTTGGCGTAGACGGTCGAGTTTTCGTGGCGCCTGAGGCGGGAGAGCACCGAGAAGCGGGCGAGCATCTCCAGCGTCGCCGGCGCGCAAGGCGCGTCCGAGAGCTCGCTGTTCGCCAGCAGCTTGTCGTAGATCTTGATCTCCTCGGTGACGCGCAGGCAGTACGGCACCTTGATCACGTAGATACGGTCGATGAAGGCTTCGTTGTTGCGGTTGTTCTTGAAGGTCTGCCACTCCGCCTCGTTGGAGTGGGCGAGGATGATGCCGGAGAAGGGGATCGCGCCGATATTCTCGGTGCCGATGTAGTTGCCCTCCTGCGTCGCCGTCAGCAGCGGGTGGAGCATCTTGATCGGCGCCTTGAACATCTCGACGAACTCGAGGATGCCCTGGTTGGCGCGATTGAGGCCGCCCGAGTAGCTGTAGGCGTCCGGATCGTTCTGCGCGTGCATCTCGAGCTTGCGGATGTCGACCTTGCCGACCAGGGAGGAGATGTCCTGGTTGTTCTCGTCGCCCGGCTCGGTCTTCGCGATGGCGATCTGGCGCAGGCGGGATGGCGAGAGGCGCTGCACACGGAACCGCGAGATGTCGCCGCCGAACTCATCGAGCCGCTTGAGGCACCACGGGCTCATCAGCCCGCTGAGCCGGCGGCGAGGAATGCCGTAACGCTCCTCCAGCATCGCGCCCATGCGCTCGGGGTGGAACAGGCCGAGCGGGCTCTCGAACACCGGGCTCACCTGATCGCCCGCCTTCAGCACGTAGATCGGATGGATCTCCATCAGCGCCTTGATGCGCTCGGCGAGCGAGGACTTGCCGCCCCCCACCGGGCCCAGCAGATACATGATCTGCTTGCGCTCCTCGAGCCCCTGGGCGGCGTGGCGGAGGAAGCCGACGATCCGCTCGATCGTCTCCTCCATGCCGTAGAACTCGTTGAACGCGGGGTAGACCCGGATGGTCCGATTCATGAAGATGCGGCCGAGGCGCGCGTCCTTCGACGTGTCGACCATCTCCGGCTCGCCGATCGCGGCCAGCAGCCGCTCGGTTGCCGAAGCGTACATCATCGGATCGTTCCTGCATGCCTCCAGGAACTCGCCGAGCGTCATCTCCGAGTCGCGATGCGCCTCGTACGATCGGGCGAACGTGCTGAAGACATCATCGATGGGTACATCGATCGCTCCCTGCGAATGGGCGGCACCGCGTGCCACAACGAGAGATGGGTGCGAACGTAGCGGACACGCTTGGCGTCGCACGAAGTTTTTTCCAAACGGCCGCGATTCGGCCAGTGAAATCAGGCCGGAGAGCAACAGTCTTGGCATGTCGGCCATCGGCACCTCCTGCCGGAGAAGAGTTGGGCCGCTCCGCGCGTCTGCAAGATCAAGGCAGCCCGTGAGGAGATTCTGTGGCAAGAATCCGGTGGCCACGCGCCGGGCCGGCTTCGCGCGCAACCGTGTTCCGCGGCGCCGACCCCCAGACACGGCAAGCGGCGCATCAGCCGCATCAAGGACCCGCATGGCTCACTCGCGCCGGATTGCAGCGGGCCCGCGGCGGGGAGCCAGTCAGGCACGGAGGTCCAGTGGAAGGTCATGCCCATACCGCCGCTCCGCTCGCTGCCAGAACCGAAACCGGCCTGACGAGGGCAGCATACGACTGAATGACGAAGAAATGGTTAACGGCCGTTAATTTAATCTGGCATGCTTGCCCGAGCCGGCCCATGGCGTCCCCGGCGGGATTCGAACCCACGGCCCCAGGATTAGGAATCCTGTGCTCTATCCGGCTGAGCTACGGGGACGTAAGCTCGATTGCGGCGTTATACGACCCCGCCGCCCCGGCGGCGAGACCCGTTCAGGAGCATTGCCTGATGGCTAACGCGTCCGAGCCCGTCCGGCCCGAGTCGGTGCCGGTCGCTCCGGTCCCGTTGCCCGGCCTCACCGCGCTTGTCACGCTGCTGGTATGCGTGGTCGTGATCGCGGCGCTTTATTTGGCGCGCGAGGTGCTGATCCCGATCACGCTGGCGGTGCTGCTGAGCTTCCTCCTGGCGCCGCTCGTCAATCTGCTGCGGCACCTGCATCTCGGCCGGGTGCCCTCGGTGCTGCTCGCCGCCATCATCGGCATCGGGTTCATTCTCGGCATCGCCGGGCTTATCGGCGTCCAGATCGCCGACCTCGCCCAGAAGGTGCCGGAATACACCTACACCGTCGAGCGCAAGGTCGAAGCGGTGCAGACATTCGCCGTCACTCACATCGCGACCCTCCTCAACGGGCTCAAGAAGGTCGCCCCCGCGCCCACTACCCCGCCGGCCAAGCCGGCCTCCGCATCGACCCCGTCCAATGAGAAGGCTGGCGAGCCCAGCGCCCCGGCGCCGGCGAAGCCGGTGCCGGTCGAGGTGCAGCCGGCGCAGCTGAGCGCGGTTGCCCTGGCCGAGAGCGTGCTCACCCCGATCGTGAGCCCGCTCGCGACTGCTGGCATCGTCTTCGTGGTGACGATCTTCGTCCTGCTGCAGCGCGAGGATTTGCGCGACCGCTTCATCCGTCTCGCCGGTTCGGGCGACATGCATCGGACGACCGTCGCCATGGACGACGCAGGGCACCGGCTGTCGCGCTACTTCCTGGCCCAGCTTTCGGTGAACGCCACCTTTGGGTGCGTCATCGGCCTCGGCGTCGCGCTGATCGGGGTTCCCAGCCCTATCCTGTGGGGGGTCATGGGGATGATCCTGCGCTTCGTGCCGTATATCGGCTCGCCGCTCGCCGCCATCCTGCCGATAGCGCTCGCCGCCGCGGTCGAGCCTGGCTGGTCGATGGCGATCTGGACCGCCGTGCTGTTCCTCGTCGTCGAGCTGATCACCGGCCAGGTCGTCGAGCCATTGCTCTATGGCCATAGCACCGGCCTCTCGCCGGTCGCGGTCATCGTCTCGGCGATCTTCTGGACCTGGATATGGGGGCCGATCGGCCTGATCCTGTCGATGCCGCTCACGCTCTGCCTGGTCGTCATGGGGCGGCACGTGAAGCGGCTCGAGTTCCTCGACATCCTGCTGGGCGACCGCCCGGCGCTGACGCCGGTCGAGAGCTTCTATCAGCGCATGCTGGCGGGCGACGTCGACGAGGCACAAGAGCAGGCGGAGGCGATCCTGACGGAGCGGACGCTTGCCTCGTATTACGACGAGGTCGTGCTGCCGGGGCTGCAGCTCGCCTCCAGCGACATATTACGCGGAGCGGTCACCCCCGAGCAGATCAACCGGCTCTCCGAAACGGCGGAAGGGCTGGTGCGCGAGCTTGACGACCATCCGGACACGCAACCCGCGCCGGAGGCGATGCGCGGCCCGCATTTGCCGCACCTCCTGCTCCGCCATCATGGCGCGGAGCCCGCCGAACCGCCGCCGGGATGGGACAGCGGTTCGGTCGTCCTGTGCATCGCCGGACGTGGCTCGCTTGACGAGGCGGCGTCACTCATCCTCGCCCAGCTCCTCACCAAGCATGGGCTGCAGGCGAGGGTGCTGCCAAACGTCGCGGTGTCGCGGATGCAGATCGGCACGCTGCCGCTCGAGAACGTAGCGATGATCTGTATCCCCCATCTCGATCTTGAAGGCGCACCTGTCTATCTGCGCAACCTGCTTCGCCGGCTACGCCAGAGGCTGACTGACCAGCCGATCCTGGTGGGTCTCTGGTCGCCCGCGGACCCGCTGCTGGCGAACCAGGCGATGCGCGATTCCGTCGGCGCCGATTTCTACGTCACCAGCTTCCAGGAGGCGGTCGCCGCGTGCCTGCATGCCCGCGAGCACGGCAGGGCGCCGGCGCCCCCACAGGGTGCCGCGCTTACGGCGGCGTGACCGCTTCCGACACTGCCCGCTCGCCCAGCGGATACTCCGCTTCCGCGACATAGACCGCCCGCTCCTTGCCGAGACGGGAGCTGAACAGCGTGAAGTGTCCGACCGGCACGGGGGAAGCGCGGAATAGGCCGTGCGCCTGCAGATGCGCGGCGAGGCGCGGCTGCGGCACAGCATCGACCCGGGCCAGCGTGACGTGCGGGGCGAAGCGGCGCCGCTCCGGCTCGAGGCCGATCCGCTGCAGCGCCGTCTCCACCTTGGCCCGCAAATGGTCGAGCGCCGGCGTCCGCTCAGCCCCGGCCCAGAGCGAGGTGCCGCGGCCGCCCTTGGCGAACAGGCCGATCCCGGCGAGCGTCAACGCAAAGCCCGGCGCGCGCAGCCCGGCCAATGCATGATCGATCTCGTCGGCTTGCCAGGACGGCGTCTCGCCGATGAAACGCAGCGTCAGATGGTAGTTTTCCGGAGGGACCCAGCGGGCGCCGGGCAGGCCACCCGCCATCAGCGCGAGATGTCGGCGCAGCGCGTCGGGGAGGTCGATGGCGACGAACAGCCTCATTTGACGTCCGCGAGCAGGTGCTCCACCGCCGGCAGGATGTGCGCGACGATGCGCTGCACGCCTTCGGCGTTCGGATGAAGTCCGTCCGGCTGGGTCAGCTGCCGGCACCGTTGCCACGCCTTGAAGGAAGAAGGGGTCGTAGATCACTCCCGACCGGTTGCCCAGCGCGTCGAAGGCCGCACGGAACCGGCGCTCGTAGTCGGGCCCCAGATTTGGCGGGGCATACATCCCGCTCAACAGCACGGGGATGTGGCGCGCCGCCAGGGTGTCCAGGATCGCTCCGAGATTGGCCTCCATCTCCGCGGGATCGAGCCCGCGCAGCCCGTCATTCGCGCCCAACTCGACGATGGCGGCATCCGGCTTGTCGGCCAGCACCCAGTCGAGCCGTGCCCTGCCGCCCGCGCTCGTGTCGCCCGATACCGCGCCGTCGATGATCCGCACGTCCTGCCCCCGCGCCGCGAGGGCGGCCCCAAGCTGCGCCTCGAAGCCTTGCGCATGCGGCAAGCCGTAGCCGGCGGAGAGCGAGTCGCCAAGCACCAGCAGATTGACCGGAGCGGCACGGGCGATCGGCGCCGCCAGCACCACCAGCAGCACAGTCAGGATACGCAGGCTTGATCGCATCGCCCCCGGCTCGTGCGCCCTCGCCGCCATCTGCGCAACGGGGATGCGGGCCACATATAAGCGCGATGGACATCATGGCGCCTCCACCGGCCGCCGCGGAGACGCTTGTGCGCGCGCGGGGCTTGCAGCTCACCTTGACCTCAGCGGCGGGACTGGTCGGCATCCTGCGTGGCGCCGACCTGACTATCGCCGCCGGGGATGCGGTGGGCCTCGTGGGCCCCTCGGGCTCGGGCAAGACCAGCCTCCTGATGGTGCTCGCCGGGCTGGAGCGGGCGAGCGGCGGAAGCGTGCGCATAGGTGGCGAGGAAATCACCGCGCTGGACGAGGATGGTCTCGCGCGGCTGCGACGGGGCATCGGCATCGTCTACCAGGCCTTCCACCTGATCGCCGGGATGACGGCGCTCGAGAATGTCGCGGTGCCGCTGGAGCTTGCGGGGCATCGGGACGCCACGGCGCGCGCCCGCGCGGCGCTCGACGCGGTGGGGCTCGGGCATCGGCTGCGCCACCTGCCGGGCCAGCTCTCGGGCGGGGAGCAGCAGCGCGTCGCGATCGCCCGCGCCTTCGCCATCCGCCCGCGCCTGCTGCTCGCCGACGAGCCGACCGGGAATTTGGATCAGGAGACGGGCGGCGCGGTGATCGACCTCCTGTTCCGACTACGGGCGGAGCACGCGACCACGCTGCTTCTCGTCACCCACGATCCGGCGCTCGCCGCGCGTTGCGGGCGCGTCCTCTATATGAGTGACGGCGTCGTGCGCGAGACGGCGAGCGCGCTGGCGTGAGGCTCGCCTTCCGCCTCGCGTTGCGCGAGCTGCGCGGCGGCGTTCGGGGGCTCGGGGTGGTGATGCTGTGCCTGGCGCTCGGCGTCGGCGCGATCGCCGCGGTGGGCGAGCTGCGGGCGTCTGTCAGCCGGGGGCTCGCCCAGGACGGACGGGCGCTGCTGGGCGGGGATGTGGAGGTGCAGACCGGCGCCGAACCGCCGCCGGCGGCGCTGATCGAGTGGCTGCGCGGGCATGGTGGAGTGGTTTCTGAGATCACCCGGCTTCGCACGCTGCTGATTGCGGCCTCCGGCAAGCGCGGGCTGGTCGAATTGAGGGCGGTCGATTCGGCTTGGCCGCTGGTCGGGGCGCCGACACTTGATCCGCCGTTGCCACTACATGACGCGCTTGGGCCGCACGGCGGGCGATATGGCGTCCTGGTCGATCCGCTGGTGCTTTCCCGGCTCGGCCTCAAGCCGGGCGCCGTGGTGCGGATCGGCACCGCGCAGTTCGCCGTCGCCGCCGCGCTTGCCGCCGAGCCGGATCGGGCGGCGACACCTTCCCTGTTCGGCGCGCCGGCGCTGATCGCTGCTGCCGCACTGCCGGCGACGTCGCTGGTCGTGCCCGGATCCATCGTCAGCCACGCGGTGTGCGCGACACTGCCGGCCTCCATCACGCCCGCAGCGGTGGCAGCGGCTTTTCCCAACCGGGGCTGGCGGGTGCGCGGGCCAACGGATGCGGCGCCAGGGGTCGCGCGCTTCGTCACTCAGACCGCACTGTTCATGACGCTGGTCGGCCTGACCGCCCTTCTGGTCGGCGGGGTCGGCGTGGCGAGCGGGATTTGCGCCTGGCTGCAAGCGCGCGAGCGCGGCCTCGCGATCCTGCGCTGCCTTGGCGCCTCGGCGCGGCTGATCTTCGCCATCGCCGCGATCCAGGCGGCGGCGCTCTCACTGTGCGGCATCGGGGCGGGTCTCATGCTCGGCACGTTCGCTGCGCGGGTACTCGTCGACTGGCTGCCGGTGCCTGCGGCGAACGGCGTGGCAAGCGGACCGCTTCTCATCGCCGCCGCTTATGGCGCGCTGACCGCCGCCTGCTTCGGCATGCCACCGCTGGCCCGCGCCATGCGCATCAATGGCGCGGCGCTGTTTCGCGACGGCATCACCGGCGAGGGCGCAAGCCCACCGGCGGCCATTCTCACACTGAGTGCCGGGCTCGGGCTGATCCTGACCGGGCTCGCGGTCGCCACCGCGCCCGACCGAGGCTTCGCCCTCGGCTTCTGCGTCGCCGCCGCGCTCGCGCTGCTGCTGTTCACCTTGGCGGGCGGCGCGCTTGTGCGGGCGGCGCCGAGGCTGCGCCTGCCGGGCGCGGCCGCGCGGCTCGGGCTCGGCGGGCTGCGCCGGCCCGGCGCGCCGACACGGCTGATGCTGCTCGCGGTGGGGCTCGGCCTGTCGACGCTCGCCGCCGTCGCGCTGATCGAGGGCAATATCGGCCGCGCCCTGCGCGAGGAGCTGCCGCGCGATGCGCCGAGCTTCTATTTCGTCGATATCCAGCCGGACCAGGTCGCCCGATTCGATGCGATCGTGGGTGCGACGCCCGGCGCCACCGGATTGGAACAGGTGCCCAGCCTCCGAGCGCGCGTCGTTGCGGTAAACGGCGTTCCGGCCGCGCGGATCCGGGCAACGCCGGATACACGCTGGGCACTCACCGGTGATCGCGGCCTGACCTACGCAGCAACGCCACCCACCGGCACGCGCCTCACCGCCGGGCGTTGGTGGTCGCCAGATTATGCAGGCCCGCCGCTCGTCTCGCTCGACGCGCAGATCGCCCACGGCTGGGGGATCGGTCTCGGCACGGTGATCCGCGTTAACGTGCTCGGCCGCGACCTCGATCTCACTGTCGCCAACCTGCGCGACGTCGCCTGGCGCCGGCTTGGGCTGAACTTCGTGATGGTGGCGAGTCCTGGGGTACTGTCCGGCGCGCCGCACACCAATATCGCGACAGTGCGTGTGCCCGACTCCGAGCAAGGCGGCCTGCTCGCTCGGGTCAGCGACGCGCTGCCCAACGTCACCGGCATTTCGGTCACCGAGGTCATCGCTGCCGTCGCCGGGCTGCTCTCGCAGATCGGCGCCGCGCTCGCCGCGACCGGGGGCGTAACGCTTGCCGCCGGCTGCCTCGTGCTGGTGGGCGCGATCGCCGCTGGGCGCCGGCGTCGCATCCGCGAGGCGGTCATCCTCAAGGCGCTGGGCGCCACGCGTGCACAGCTTCGCAACGCCTGGCTGATCGAGTTCGGCGTCATCGGAATCGTCGCGGGCGGCCTCGCCGCGGCGGTGGGGATTGCGGCGAGCTGGGCGGTGATGCGCTTCGTCCTGCACGAGGGCTGGGTGTTCCTGCCCGGGCGGCTCGCGGCGACGCTTGCAGCGGCTCTCGCCCTGATGCTGGTCTTCGGCTATGCTGGCACGGCAGCGGCGCTCCGGGCGTCTCCGGCGGCGCGGCTGCGCGGCGAATAGTCACGCTTGAAGCGGATCGGCGAAGCGCCACATTAACGGCGCGGCTCTCGGCCGCGTGAGAGGAACAGGGAAGCCATGGCCTATAGTCCCGATTTCCGGACCTACCCGGGCAATCAGAGCGCGACCGCTGCGACCGCGGTCTATGATGCCGGCCTACGGGCTGTACATGCTCCGGGTCTACAACTGGATGGCCTCCGGCTTGGTGCTGACCGGCATCGTGGCCTGGGCCATCGCCAACACGAGCCTGATCAACGCCTTCTACCCGATGGTCGCCACCCCGAACGGGATGGTCCGCACCGCCGGACCGCTGGCGATGATCGCGATCTTCGCCCCGCTGGTCTTCGTCCTGGTGCTCAGCTTCGGGATCAACAAGCTGTCGCGTACCGCCGCGCAGACGCTCTATTGGGTGTTCTGCGCCGCCATGGGCGCGAGCCTGACCAGCATCTTCCTGACCTACACGGGCGACTCAATCGCGCGAGTGTTCTTCATCACCGCCGGCACGTTCGCGGCGATGAGCATCTACGGCTACACGACGCGCACCGACTTAAGCCGCTTCGGCAGCTTCCTGATAATGGGGCTGATCGGGGTCATCGTCGCGAGCGTGGTGAACATCTTCCTGCGCAGCAGCGCGATGCAGTTCGCGGTGAGCGTGATCGGCGTACTGGTCTTCGTCGGTCTGACCGCCTACGACACCCAGCGCATCAAGTCGACCTACATCCAGTATGCCTATGCCGAGGGCACGGATGGTGCGGCGAAGCGCAGCGTCTATGACGCGCTGAGCCTGTATCTGAACTTCATCAACCTGTTCATCCTGCTGCTGCAGCTGTTCGGCAATTCGAGCCGGCGGTAGCTACCACTAGCCCTCTCCCCCCGCGGCGCGGGGGGAGAGGCAGGGTGAGGGCGCCCTCACCCGCGTCGCTTCGCTCCGCGACCTCTCCCGCAAGCGGGCGAGGGGATTCTATTTCCCTTCCCGGGCGACTGACTCTCGCCACTCGCGCCGGCACACCAGCTCGGGCCCGTCGAACGCTTCCAGCAGCGCCTCTATCATGTACGCCTCGGCCGTCGCGCCGATACGGGCGCTCAGGGTGACGCGCGTCTCGACCGCGCCGCGCAGGATCGTCTGCACCCGATCCATCGTCATCGTCGCGCTCAGCGGGTCGTCGTCGCGGATGCGGCATTCGGTGCGCGATTCCATGCCGATCTCGGTGCCGAGCGCGTCGATGCGGAAGCGGATCGGCGTCTCTACCGCGCGCCAGAACCACTCACCCGTCCCGATGTCGCGTCCGCGTTCGCGGATCGAGCGTCCCGCGCGCAAGACGGTCCGCGCCGCCGGGGGCGCAGTCTCGGCCGGCGGGACCTCGATCGCCGGTTCGGTGGCGCGCGCGCGGCGGACCGGCAGCGTCAGGCGCGCCTCGCGCAGGGCGATGGGGGCCGCGATGGCGGCGGGCCAGACGATCGGCCAGTAGGCGGTGGAGATCGCGACGCGGACGCGATGGCCCGGCGGGAAGGCGAAGGCGGCGTCGTTCAGCTTCAGGCGCACCGTGCCACCGCTGTGCTGGGCGAGGTTCACCACGCCGTAGCTCACCCGCAGGCTCGCTCCGTCGGGGTGAACATCGCATAGCCGCGCGATCACGTGTCCCGCCCGTGCGTCGCAGGCGAAGGTCAACTCCGGCGCGCCGAGGATTTCGGTCCGCTCGGTCAGCGGCGGGCTGTCCCAGACCTCAGAGAGTGCGTCGTCCTCGCGCTGGTCGTCCGCGTCGTCGGGCGTCAACCCGAACGGGCACCAGTTGCCGCCGGTCGCGCCGAGGTGCTGGGGCGAGCATACGGTGCGGGCCGATCCGTCGGCGGTCTGGCCGAGCCCGCGTTGCGTCAGGAACAGCATGCGCGGGGAGACGGATTGCGGCGGCCAGGACGGCTCCTCGATCCAGCGGCCGGGCCGCGTCTCGGACATTGGCGCCGGGCGTACGCTCTCCATCATCCAGACGCGCAGGAATGGCGGGGCGGCGGTGTCAGTGCCTTTCAGCCAGCGGTCCCACCAGCCGCGCGATTCCTGGAGGAACCCGGCCGCGGGTCCGGGCACGCCGATATGCGGGTATTTGTGCGCCCACGGGCCGATCAGCGCGGCGCGCGGCACGCCGAGCCCGGTCAGCATGCGCGGGATTGCATTCGTGTAGGCGTCGGTCCAACCGCCCATCGCGTAGACGGGGCAGGCGATCGCGTCCCAGTCCTCGCATACGGAGCCGTGCCGCCAATAGGCGTCGCGCGTCAGATGGCGAAGCCAGGGAAGGGCGTAGAGCGGCGCCGCCTCCAGCCGCTCGCGCCACATCTCCCGCCACCCCTCGCCGATGACCGCCGGATCGGGCGGTGTTGCGATGATGCCTTGCAACGCGAAGGCCCAGCCGAAATTGGAGGTGAGCAGCGCGCCGCCCATGTAGTGCACGTCGTCGGCGTAGCGGTCGTCCGTGGAGCATACGGTCACGATCGCCCGCAGCGCCGGCGGGCGTCGCGCGGCGACTTGCAGCGCGTTGAACCCGCCCCAGGAGATGCCCATCATCCCGACCGCGCCCGTGCACCAGGGCTGCGCCGCGATCCAGGCGATCACCTCCAGCGCGTCTTCCTGCTCCTGCGAGGTGTATTCGTCCGACAGCAGCCCGTCGGATTCCCCGCTGCCACGGATGTCGACCCGCACCCCGGCGTAGCCCTGCGCGGCGAGCCACGGATAGGTGAGAGCGTCGCGATCCCAGGTGCCGTCGCGATGCCGGTACGGCAGGTATTCGAGGATCGCGGGCACCCGCTCCTTCCCGTCCGGATGCCAGATGTGCGCGGACAGCCGCGTGCCATCAGCGAGCGGAATCCAGACCGATTCAGACCTCAAGGCGAAACACCGCTCCATCGCGCACGATGCGCCCCGCCGTGGCACCGGCGAAATGCGTGCCGAGCACCAGCACCGGCTTGCCGGCGAGTTCCTCGTACATGCGCAGCCGCGTGTGGTGCGCCTGATCGGGGTTCCAATCGGCTGTCGAGGACCACTCGGGGTGCGCGATCTGGCAGGGATGGTGCAGGAAGTCGCCGGTGATCAGCGCCTCTTCCCCGCGCGAGGCGATGCGCACGCTGCAATGGCCCGGCGTGTGTCCGAAGCTGGGGATCAGGCTGATCTCCGGCGACAGGCGGTGATCGGTCTCGACCAGATCGACGAGACCCGAGTTGTACACCGGCAGCACGGAATCGGCCATGATCGGGGCCATGTCGGGTCGTTCCGTCTGTGTCGTCCAGTGCTCGAACTCGCGGCGGCCCATCAGGTAGCGGGCTTGCGGGAAGGTCGGCACCCAGCGCCCGTCGAGCTTTATCGTGTTCCAGCCGACATGATCCACATGCAGATGGGTGCACAGCACCGTGTCGATCGCCTCGCGTGGGAAGCCCGCGTCGGCGAGGTCGCGCAGGAACGGACCGTGCAGGTTGTTCCAGTGCGGGATGCGCCGGTTCTCCTTGTCGTTGCCAAGGCAGGTATCGACGATGATCTTCCGATCCGGCGTCTGCACCAGGAAGGCGTGGATGCTCATCTTGAGGCGCCCGTTCTCGTCGGCGAAATGCGGACGCAGCCAGGCGATCGGCAGGATGGTTTCGGGGGTCGCTTGCGGCAGCAGGAACCGGCTGCCCCCAGTCGCCTCCAGCTCCACCAGCTTGGTGATAGTCACGTCACCCACGCGCCAGGATTGCATCCGCCCCTCCGTCGATGTCCGAGATTAGCGGGGCGTGCCGTGGCGGCGCTATAGACGGGCAGGTTCCGGAGGATGAGATGCAAGACGACGCCCAGCCCGCCCTACGGGAGACGCGACTCGCCGACTACCGTCCGCCGGCTTTCCTGGTCGATCACGTCACGCTGGATTTCGACCTGCACGAGACGGCCACCCGGGTGCGCTCGCGCCTGCATCTGCGTCGCAACGGGCCCGGCCCGCTGCGCCTGGATGGCGCCGGCCAGAAGGTGGAGCGGATCGCGATCGATGGCGAGGCGCTGGGCGCCAACCGCTACGAGGTGGGCGCGGATTCGCTGGCCATCGCCGATCCGCCCGACGCGTTCACCCTGGAGATCGAGACCACGATCAACCCGCGCGACAACACGGAGCTGTCGGGCCTCTATCTGTCCAACGGCGCCTTCTTCACGCAGTGCGAGGCGGAGGGGTTCCGGCGCATCACCTATTTCCCCGACCGGCCCGACGTGATGGCGCGCTTCGCGGTGAGCATCACGTCCGATTTGCCGGTGATGCTTTCGAACGGCAATCCGGGCGCGGCGGAGGAGGTCGGTGGCGGAAGGCGGCGCATCGTCTGGACCGATCCGCATCCGAAGCCGAGTTATCTGTTCGCGCTCGTCGCCGGCGACCTCGTCGCGGTGCGCGACCGCTTCACCACGAGATCCGGGCGCGACGTGGCGCTGGGCATCTATGTGCGGCGTGGCGACGAGGTGAGCTGCGGGCACGCGATGGCGTCGCTCAAGAAAGCGATGAAATGGGACGAGGAGGTGTTCGGCCTCGAATACGACCTCGACGTGTTCAACATCGCCGCCGTGTCGGACTTCAACATGGGCGCGATGGAGAACAAGGGGCTCAATGTCTTCAACACCAAATACGTGCTGGCGCGGCCGGAGACCGCGACGGACGGCGACTACCAGGGCATCGAGAGCGTCATCGCGCACGAGTATTTCCACAACTGGACCGGCGACCGCGTCACCTGCCGCGACTGGTTCCAGCTCTCGCTCAAGGAAGGGCTGACGGTCTATCGCGACCAGGAGTTCTCGATGGACCAGGGCTCGCGCGCGGTGAAGCGCATCGAGGACGTGCGCGTGCTGCGCGCGGCGCAGTTCCGCGAGGACGCCGGGCCGCTGTCGCATCCGGTACAGCCGGACCACTACGTCGCGATAGATAATTTCTACACCGCGACGGTCTACAACAAGGGCGCGGAGGTCATCCGCATGATGGCGACCCTGATCGGGCGCGAGGCGTTCCGCCGAGGGATGGACCTGTACTTTAAGCGCCACGACAACGAGGCCGTGACGATCGAGGACTTCGTCCGCTGCATGGAGGATGCGTCTGGCACCGATCTAACCCAGTTCCGCCGTTGGTACCACGAGGCCGGTACGCCCGAGGTCACGGCATCTGAGAACTATGATGAGGCGGGGCGGCGCTACACGCTGATCCTGCGCCAGCGCAATGCCGACCGCCTGGCGCAGGTGGTTCCGATGGCGATGGGACTGATCGCGCCGGACGGCGGCGAGGTTGTGAGCACGCTGCTGACGCTGACCGAATCCGAGCAGTCCTTCACCTTCGACGACGTGCCCCGGCCGGTGCCGTCGCTGCTGCGCGAGTTCTCCGCGCCGGTAAAGCTGCGCGGCATCACCGAGGAGCAGCTGCGGTTCCTCGCCGCGCACGACACCGACCCGTTCGCGCGTTGGGACTCGGGGCAGCAATACGCGACCGGGGTGCTGCTGGGCGGCAAGCCGCTGGAAGGGCTGATCGAGGCGGTGCGCGCGAGCCTCGCGCAGACGGACGCCGACCCCGCCTTCGCGGCCGAGGCGATGAGTTTGCCGTCGGAATCCTATCTGTTCGACCAGATGGACGTCGCCGATGTCGACGCGATCCATGCCGCGCGGCAGGCGGCGCGGGTCGCGATCGCCCATGCGTTGCGCAGCGAGCTACGGGCGACCTACGAGCGGCTGACCGACACCGGGCCGTATCGCGTCGACGGCGTGTCAATCGGGCGGCGGGCGCTGCGCAACACGTGCCTCGCGTATCTCGGCGCGGACGGCGGCGCGGAGGGGGTGCGGCTCGCCAAGGCGCAGTTCGATGCCAAGGCCAATATGACGGATGTGCTGGCGGCACTCGGCGTGCTCGCCGCGATCGACTGTCCGGAGCGGCAGGCGGCGCTCGCCGCGTTCCACGCGGCGTGGCGGCATGATGCCCTGGTGCTCGACAAGTGGTTCGCGATCCAGGCGGCTTCGCCGCTGCCCGGAACGGTGGAGGCGGTGCGCGCGCTCGCCGCGCATCCGGACTTCGACATGCGCAACCCGAACCGCGTGCGGGCGCTGGCCGGGAGCTTCTCGGCCAACCAGGTGCGGTTTCACAGCGCGTCCGGCGCGGGATACCGGTTTCTCGCCGACGTCATCCTAGCGCTCGATCCGGCCAATCCGCAGGTCGCGGCGCGGCTGTCCTCGCCACTCGGGCAGTGGCGCCGGCTTGATCCGGCGCGCGGCGCGCTGATGCAGGCGGAGCTGCGCCGGATCGCCGAGACGCCGGGCCTGTCGAAGAATACCGCGGAGATGGTGGCCCGGAGTCTTGCGTGATGAAATCACCTGTCTGCGACATGCTGGGCATCGAGTTCCCGCTGTTCGCCTTCAGCCACTGCCGCGACGTGGTGGCGGCGGTGAGCCGGGCCGGCGGCTTCGGCGTGTTCGGCGCGACCGCGCACACGCCGGAGACGGTGCACCAGGAGCTGACATGGATCGACGAGCATGTCGGCGGCAAGCCGTACGGCATCGACGTGCTGGTGCCCGACAACATGGCGACGGCGGGCGAGACGCACGTGACGTACAACTCGCTCAAGAACCGCGTGCCGCGGCGCCATCGCGACTTCACCGCGAAGCTCCTGGCGGATGCCGGCGTGAAGCTCGAGGTTGCCGCGTTCTCCGACAACGAGCCGCAGCCGTTCGACAAGGACAATGCGCTACGCGTGCTCGATGCCGCGTTCGAGCATCCGATCCGGCTGATCGCCAATGCGCTCGGCGTGCCGCCGCCGGAGATGATCGCGATGGGCCGCAGGCACGGCGTGCCGGTCGCCGCGCTGGTCGGCGCCAAGGAGCACGCGATCCGCCAGGTGAATGCCGGGGTCGATATCCTCGTGGTCCAGGGAACCGAGGCGGGCGGGCATTGCGGCGAGGTCTCGACGATTGGTGCTGGTGCCGGAGGTGCTGAAGGCGATCAAACCGATCCGCGACGTGCCGGTGCTGGCGGCGGGCGGCATCATGAACGGCGCGCAGATGGCGGCCTGCATGGCGATGGGGGCGGCGGGCGCGTGGACCGGCTCGGTCTGGCTCGCGACCACCGAGAGCGAGACGTCGGAGATCTTCCGCGAGAAGATGATCGCGGCGTCGAGCCGCGACGCGGTGCGGGTGCGCTGCCGTACCGGCAAGCCGGCGCGCCAGCTTCGCTCCAGCTGGACCGAGGCGTGGGAGCGCGACCCGGACAGTCCCGGCAGCCTGCCGATGCCGCTGATGAGCGTCATCAGCCGTGACGCGCTGCGCTCGGTCGACAAGGCGGCCGCGGCCGGCAATCCGAAGGCGCGCGAGATGGTGACGTATTTCGTCGGCCAGGGCGTGGGATTGATCGACTCGGCGTGCGCTCGGCGGGTCAGGTGGTGCAGGAGTTCAAGCAGGAGTTCTTGGAGGCGGTGGAGCGGGTGAGCGACCTGGTGGGGGAGTAGTGCCCTCACCCGGCTCGCTGACGCGAGTCCGGCCTCTCCCGGAGGGAGAGGCGATACGCGCGTCGGCCGCGGGCGATTGCACCTCTCCCTCTGGGAGAGGTCGCCGCGCTTTTGCGCGCAGCGGGTGAGGGGTCAGCCCAGCGCGATGCCGCCTAGCGCGAACTCCGTCGGGACCCCGGGCTCCAGTAGGCGCAGACGGGGGCCGATGCTGAGGGTTTCGAAGGATCGGACCAGATCCTCGCCGCTTTGCGTGAAGTGCCGCCAGCCGTGATAGTGCAGGGGAACGATCATGGCGTCGGGGAAGGCGTTCGCCGTCTCGATCACATCGTTCACGTCCATCGTCAGATGGAACGCCCCGCGTGTCTGCGCGGCACCCGCGAAGGGCATCACCAGGGCCGGATGGAAGCGGCGGGCAACCTCCGCGAGCCCATCGTACCAGACCGTGTCGCCGGTGACGTAGACCGTCTGCTCCACCGGATCGTCGAGCGTCAGCACGAAGCCGATCACGTCCCCGGAGAGCGGCTCGATGCCGGCCGGGCCGTGCCGCGCCGGTGTGGCGGTGATGAGGAGGCGGCGCCCGTCCGGCGTGGGCAACGTGACATTGTCCCATGCCGCGAGCCCCTGGGCGTTGCCGCCGAGACGCTCGGCGCCGGCGCGCGTCGTCAGCACGCGGCCCGCTTGCGGGAGGAACGCCTTGCCGGCGCGGTCGAGATTGTCGGCGTGCTGGTCGTGGCTGAGCAGCACCGCGTCGATCTTCCCGATCGCATCCGTGCCGAGCGCCGGGCCGGCGGTCTTCACCAGCCGCGTGTGCGGGAGCTGGTAGTCGCCGGGCGGATCGAAGGTCGGGTCGGTCAGCAGCCTCACGCCGCCGATCTCGATCAGCGCGGTCGGTCCGCCGATCAGGGTGAGCCTGAGCGATGCCATCCGCTTCTCCTTGCCGTGGTGGGCCGGTGACGAGGCTATCGTCGGGCGGAAGCCCCGACTATGCTTCTGCGCGGACAAGAAACGGGGAGGAGACAATGTCCATCACGCGGCGGGGCGTCATCGCGGCGTCGGCGCTGGCGGCGCTGCCGGTACGGGCTTTCGCCGCCGAGACGGTGAAGATCGGCTATATCGAGGCGCTGAGCGGCAATGCCGCCGCCGCCGGCCAGTCGATCAAGCAGGCCGCCGAGCTTGCGCTCGACATCATCAACAAGCCGACTCCGGAACTGGCGCCGCTTACGCTCGCGAAGGACGCCGGTTTGCCCAACCTGGGCGGCGCCAAGGTGGAGATCGCCTGGGCCGACAACCAGGGCAGCTCCGGCCGTCGCGCAGAGCGACGCGCTGCGGCTGATCACCCAGGATCACGTGGTCGCGCTGACCGGCGCCTATCAGTCGAGCTGCACGCTGACCGCGAGCGCGGTCGCCGAACGCTACGGCATCCCGTTCGTCGCCGGCGAATCCGCGGCGGCGAACCTGACCGAGCGCGGTTACAAATGGTTCTTCCGGACCACCCCGTACGGTCCCGATTTCGCGCGCCTCTATTTCGACTTCCTCGCCGCGGTGGCGAAGGAGGGCACGCAGACCGGGAAGATCGCGGTGGTGCATGAGAACACCGACTACGGCACCTCGGTCGCCGATTCGATGGTCGAGACCGCGAACAAGCGCAACGTCAAGATCGCGGCGCGCATCGCGTATAACGCCAACGGCACCGATGTCTCCCCGCAGGTCCTCCAGCTCAAGAGCGCCAATCCGGATGTGGTGATCTTCATCAGCTACACGTCGGATTCGATCCTGTACCTGAAGACGATGAAGACGCTCGACTTCCGCCCGCCGATCGTGATCGGTGACGATTCGGGCTTCTCCGATCCGTCCTTCGTCAAGACGGTCGGCACCATCGCGCAAGGCGCGCTCAACCGCAGCGCCTTCGTGCCCGGCAAGCCCGACAGCATCACCTACAAGATCAACGCCATGTTCAAGGCAGAAGACCGGGCGCGACATGGACGACACCACCGCGCGGTCGATGCAGGGGTTCTTCGTGCTGTGCGACGCGATCAACCGGGCGGGATCGACCAAGCCGGACGCGATCCGCGAGGCGCTGGTCAAGACCGACCTGCCGTCGAGCGTGCTGATGATCGACTACAACGGGGTCAAGTTCAACGCACAGGGGCAGAACGAGCTCGCCTACTCGCTGATGATCCAGCTGCAGGGCACCGAACTACGTGCCGGTCTGGCCGACCGATCGGGCGAGCCGTGAAGCTGGAGCTCCCGTTCAAGGGCTGGGCCTGATCCGCCTCCGCCTCGGTGTTTCCCCCAACTCACCCCGGCCCTCTCCGCCCTCGGGGGCGGAGAGGGCTAGGGTGAGGTGGGGGTTGCGGGTGTCACGCACCGCATGATCCTGCTGCAGCTGATCGTCGACGGGCTGCTGCTCGGCGCCGTCTATGCGCTGTTTTCCTCCGGGCTGACGCTGATCTGGGGGATGATGAACGTCATCAACTTCGCGCACGGCGACTTCGTCATGCTGGCGATGTACGTGGCGTTCTTCGCCTTCACCCTGGCGGGCCTGGGGCCGGTGTTCTTCGTACCGGTCGCCGCCATCCTGCTGTTCGGCTTCGGCGTGCTGGTCTATGTCGCGCTGGTGCGCCACGTGATGCGCGGGCCGATGCTGGCGCAGATCATCTCCACCTTCGGGCTCGCGCTGGTGATGCAGTACGGCGCGCTCTGGCTGTTCTCGGCGAATTTCGTCTCCCTGCCCAACACGCTGGTGGGCGGCGTCTATGATCTGGGCGGCATAAGGCTATCGGCCGCGCAGCTGATCGCCGGGCGCGACCGCGCTGGTGCTGACGATGGGCATGCACCTGCTGCTGACGCGCACCGATCATCGGCAGCCGGATGCTCGCTGTTTCCGAGGACCGCACCGCCGCGGCGCTGGTCGGCATCCGGCCCGATCCGATGCAGGCGCTCGCCTGGGGGCTGGGTGCAGCGTCGACCGGGAGTCGCGGGCGCGCTGATCGCGCTGTTCTTCTATGTCTCGCCCACGGTCGGCGACGCGTTCACGCTGATCGCCTTCGTCACCGTCTGCCTGGGCGGATTCGGCAGCGTGCCGGGCGCGCTGATCGCCGGGCTGGTGATCGGCGTGATCGAGTCCCTTTCGGCGTTCTGGCTCGGGCCGCCGATGAAGGACGTCGTGGTCTACGGGCTGTTCGTCGCGCTGCTGTGGGTCAGGCCGCAGGGCCTGCTGGGCCGCGCATGAGGCACGCGCGACTCCCTGCCCGGCGTTGGTGCTGGTCCTGCTGTTGCTCTCGCCCTTCGTGAGCTTCAGCCCGTTCTATCGAGCGGGTCGCCGCGCTGGTCGATCCTTGCCGCGATCTCGGCCTCGGCCTGGAACGTGCTGGGCGGCTATGCGGGGCAAGTCTCCTTCGGGCACTCGGTCTATTTCGGCGTCGGCGCCTATTCGGCGCTGCTGGTATTCACCAAGCTCGGCCTGCCGCCGATCCTCGGCGCGCCGGTCGGGATGGTCGCGAGCGTCGCGATCTCCGTCATCGTCGGGCTGCCGAGCTTTCGGCTGCGCGGGCACTATTTCTCGATGGCGACCTTCGCGATCGCCGCACTCGCCGAGCTGCTGGTCATCAGCTGGAACTTCGCCGGCGGCGCGATCGGGTTGATGGGACCGGCGGCGCCGCGAACTCGTCGCCGATCTGCTGTTTCGCGGCTCCTTGCCGTACTACGCGATCTTCCTTGTCGTGCTGGGCATCCTGCTGTTCGTCACGCATCAGATGCAGCGCCGGCGGATGGGGTTCTATCTGCGCGCGCTCGGCTCCGGCGAGCGGGCGGCGGAGAGTCTCGGCGTGCCGATCCGGCGCTACAAGCTGTACGCGCTGCTGATCTCCGGCGCGTTCACCGCGCTCGCCGGGTCGCTGTACGCGGTAATGGTCGGATTCATCGATCCCGACAGCGGCTTCGGCGTGCTGATCTCGGTCAACATGGTGGTGATGGCGGCGCTTGGCGGCGCGGGAACACTGTTCGGGCCGCTGATCGGGGCGATCATCCTGGTGCCGCTGGCGGAAGCGAGCAATGCGCTCTTCGGCGGCGGACGGAGCGGCGCGGCATACGTCATCTACGGCGTCATCATCATGCTGATCGCCCGCTTCAGCCCGGGCGGCGTCGCGGAGTGGTGGCGGCTTCTCAGCCGCGGGCGAGTGCGCCGTGCTGCTTGAGGCGCGCGGCATCGTCAAGGCGTTCGGTGCGTTCCACGCGGTGGAGCACGCCGACCTGATGCTGGAGGAATCCGAGCTGCTCGGCCTGATCGGGCCAAACGGCGCGGGCAAGAGCACGTTCTTCAATTGCCTGTCCGGCGACACCAAGCCGACCGAAGGGACGATCCGCTTTCGCGATACCGATGTCACCGCCCTGTCGCCCGACGCGCATGCGCGGCTGGGGCTCGCGCGTACGTTCCAGGTGCCGATCGTGTTCGACAACATGACGGTCCGGGAGAACGTGATGGTCGGCGCCTTCCTGCGCCATGCGCACAGGCGCGCTGCGGAGGAGAAGGCGGACGAGGTGCTGACGTTCACCGGGCTTGCCGAGCGTGCCCATGTGCCGGCGCGCTCGCTCGGCACGCCGGGGCGCAAGCGGTTGGAGATCGCGCGCGCCCTTGCGACCGAGCCGGTGCTGCTGCTGCTGGATGAGGCGCTCGCCGGATTGCCGTCGAACGAGGTGGACGCGGCGATCGAACTGGTGCGGCGCATCCACGCGCGCGGCATCACGCTGGTCGTGGTCGAGCACATCATGGAGGTGATCCATCAGCTGACGCGGCGTGTGCTGGTGTTCAACCAGGGAAGAGTGATCGCCGACGGCACGCCAGCGGAGGTGACGTCGAACACCGAGGTGATCACCGCCTATCTCGGCAAGCGCGCGCGGCGATGACCGCGCCGCTGCTGCGCGTCTCCCATCTCGCGGTGCGCTACGGCGACCTGGTGGGCGTGGCGGACGTTTCCTTCGAGGTGGCGGAGGGGGCGGCGGTCGCTTTGCTCGGCTCCAATGGCGCCGGTAAGACGACGACGCTGAACGCGCTCGCCGGGCTGGTGCGGTCGGCGGGCGGGACGATCGAGTGGCGCGGCGAGCGGATCGAGGGGGCCCCCGCGCACGCCGTGGTGGCGCGCGGGATCGCGCTGTCGCCCGAGGGCTGGCGGCTGTTCGTGACCCAGACGGTGGAGCAGAACCTGCGGCTGGGGGCGACTACGCTCGCCGACCGGCGGCGGTTCGCGCCTCTGCTGGAGCGAGTGTTCACCCTGTTCCCCCGGCTTGCCGAGCGGCGCCGGCAACTGGCGGGCACGCTGTCGGGCGGGGAGCGGCAGATGCTGGCGGTCGGGCGCGCGCTGATGAGCGAGCCGAAGCTGCTGATGCTGGATGAGCCGAGCCTCGGGCTGGCGCCCACGGTGGTGGATGCGATGTACGAGACGCTGGCCCGGCTGCGCGCCGAGGGGCTGACCTTGCTGCTGGCCGAGCAGTCGATGGAGCTGGCGCTTGAGATCGCCGACACGGCGAGCGTGATCCAGACGGGGCGGACGGTGCTGTCTGGCACGGCGCGCGAGATCGGCGAGAACCCGGATTTGCACCGGGCGTATCTGGGGGCGGCGCTGTAGGGTGCCCCCGTCAGCATACGCCGTTTCGGGTGGTGAAATGGCGAACGTACAATTTCGGGCTGTTAGGCGCTCGTCGAAGGCTTCATTGTACAGTTCGACAGGGCAGGCACCCGCCGATTTAGGTTCCGATGTAGAATCCGCCAGCCCTGGACTAATGCGCCGCTGCCCGCCGGACCTCACTGCGCAGGCGGGAGAGGCTGACCGGCTTCGGCAGCAGAACGAGCGGGCCGCCTTGGCGAGCACTGAGGGCGGAGAACTGCTCCGGCGGGGCGTAGCCGCTGACGACGACCACCGGCAGCTTCGGCCGCTCCTTGCGCAGCCGGATGGTCAAGGTCATGCCATCCATGCGCGGCATCCGCATGTCGGTCACCACGACGTCATAGGGCCGGCCCTGCGCCTTCGCCTCGTGAAAAAGGGCAAGCGCCTCTTCGCCGTCCCCGGCAGTCACGACGTCGTGGCCGTCCTCGAGCAGGGTCTCGGCGAACAGCTCGGCGACGAGCTCCTCGTCTTCAACCAGGAGGACACGCAAGCTCTCCGTCGCTCGCGTCTCCCGCGATGACATCATCGAGGACCTTTCTGGAACCGGCAACATCCCTTGCATACGTGTCAAGGTGGGTCGCGCCTAATCGCTTTTCCTGTGGGCCGGAACACACTTCCGGTAGTGATCCCAAAGGTTTGACCGTTTGTTAATCGCTGCATGCCAGCCTTGTCCCGGAGGTGGACGTGGCTCGGCGGCTCGAATGCCTGGACGGACTGCGCGGCGTGCTGGCCCTCTACGTCCTGGTCTCGCACATGGCGGCGTTCACGCTGCTGCCGGCGTGGCTGCGGCTGGTGTTCGCCCATGGCGAGGCGGCGGTCGACCTCTTCTTCGTGCTGAGCGGGATGGTGATCGTCCGCTCGCTGGAGAGCTTCGACTACGACCGCGTCCGTTTCCTGCTTGCCCGTGCGATCCGCACCATGCCCGCGTTCCTCGCAGTGTTCCTGGTCGCGGTCGCGGTGCAGCCGCTGCCCGACGCGCTGCCCTGGATGCCCTGGGTCGCGGCGGACGATCCCGGGCGGGCCGTGTGGTCGACGGGATGGCCGGATCAGTGGCTCGCCGAGATCGGCATGCATCTCACGATGACGCATGGGCTGATGCCTCACGCGATGCTGCCGAACGCCTGGATCAGCTTCCTGGGTTGCGCCTGGAGCCTGAGCACGGAGTGGCAGTTCTACGCCGTGATCGCGAGCCTGACCCCCGTTCTGCAAGCATTCCACAGCCCGGCGAAAAGCCTCGGCACCGCCGCGCGGCTGTTCCTCGCGGTGTCGCTCGCTGCCGTCCTCTGGAGCCGGGTGGGACCCGCCGACTGGCAGTTCAGCAAGGCGTTCCTGCCCAACAAGGCGCAGTATTTTGCCCTCGGCATCGCGAGCGCGGCTTGGTGCCTCGACCCGGCGGCGCATGCGTCCCAGCGCTTCCTGGGCGTGCTCGTCGCGGCGCTCGCACTCTGCCTCCTTCAAGGCGGAGCCGGAAAGCTCGCCGTGCCCGTGGTCTGGACCGCCTGCCTGCTCGCCCAGCGCGGCGCCTCGCCCGCACCGCTGGGCTGGCTCGCGGCCGTCCTGCGCACGCGCCCGCTGCTCGTCGCCGGCGCTGCCTCCTACTCGATCTATCTGGCGAACGAGCCGGTGCAGAAGGTGCTAGGACTTGTGCTTGCCCGCTGGGCGGCGGGCGACGGATGGCTGTTCACCGCGGTCTGGGTGCCGGGCGGAATCCTGCTGCCGCTCGGCGCCGCTTGGCTGCTGCATCTTTACGTGGAGACGCCCGCGCTGCGCGCGGGGCGGGCCGCCCTGGGCCGGGCTACGTCTCGGTTTTCAGCGGCAGCCGCAGGGTGAAGGCCGAGCCTTTGCCAGGTTCGGAGCTGACCGAGAAGTCCGCCTTGATCTGGCGCAGCAGGGCCTGGACGATCGTTGAACCCAGACTACGCTCCGTGCCCGCGGCGGGCTCGACGTCCTTGGCGATGCCCACACCCTCGTCGGAGACCGTCACGGTGATCGCGTCCCCCTCGCGATCGGCGCGTACCCGGACCATCCCGCGCACTCCCGGCGGATAGGCGTGGCGGAAGGCGTTGGTCAGCAGCTCGCTCACGATCAGGCCGAGCGGAATGGCGCGCTCGGCGTCCATCTCGATCCCCGCCTCGCAAGTGCAGCCGATCGCTACCGTGTTGCTGAGCTGGCCGAGATGCTCGCAGATGTCGGCAAGCATACGGCCAAGCACGACGGTGCGCAGATCGGCGCTTTCGAGCAGCGCACGATGGGTTTCGGCGACGGTGAACACGCGGGCGATCGCTTGGTCGAGGGCGGCCACGGCTTCCGGCAGCTTGAGGCGGGAGCGCTGCAGCGTCAGCAGGCTGGCGACGAGCTGGAGCGAGTTCTTGATGCGATGGTCCGCCTCGCGCACCAGGATCTCGCGCTGGCGAATTTCCCGTTGCAGCTCCGCCTCGCGCCGCCCGCGCTCGATCGCCACGCCCAGCACATTGGCCGCCGCGCACAGGAACGAGATGTCGTCGGGGGAGAAGTCGCCGGGTTTCTGGCTGTCCGCCTCCAGCACGCCGAACGGCTCGCCGTCGCCACGCAGGATCACGTTCATCGCCCGGCGGACGCCGTGTTCCAGCAGCAGCTCCGGCGTACGAAAGCGCGTCTCCTCAGGGAGATTGTTGGAGATGACGGGCTCTTCGGTTCGCAAGGCGTGGCCGGCCGGGGAGCCGTCATCGGCGCGAAGCACGGCGTGGCCCACCACCCCCGGATGCCAGCCGACGCCGGCGCGGACCAGCAGGCCTCGCTTGTCGGGCAGCAGCTCGAGAACCTTGCAGAACTGCACATCCATGCCTTGGGCGACCAGGCGGCAGCCTTCGGTGAGCAGATGGTCGATGTCTCGGCTGCGCAGCGCCTCGGTGCTGAGATCCGCCAGAAAATCTCGCTGCCGCAACCTGAGATCGGTGGCCGCTGATTCCGCCACGGCGAGGATCCTTCCTGGATTTTTCGGTGGCCTTTGCTAATCGCCGTCGCGCCGTCCGGCAACCGCGCTCAAGGGGGCGTTCGTGCGAGTGAAGCGCCAGTAACGCGGCTGACGTCCAGCGCGGAGAGCTTTCGCCTCGTAGCGGGTGGGGGGCCAGTCCGGTGGACGGGCCGAAACGGGGCCGTCCGTCGCGAACAGGGCCCGCGCGCCGCGCATCACCTCCGTCGCCCAATCCTGATACGTCGGGTCGTCGCTCGCCACCCGCCACTCGGCGCCCGGCTTCAGCAGCCGCCCAAGCTCTGAAAGCATCGCCGGATGTACGAAGCGCCGCTTGGCGTGGCGGGCCTTGGGCCAGGGATCGGGGAAGAGAAGGAACAGCCCATCGAGCGAGCGGTCGGGCAGTAGGCGGAGCAGCACTCGCCCGTCCGTGGCCCAGAGGCGCAAATTGGCGGGCGGCTCGGCGTCCGCCTCGCGTCCTTCCGGCACCAAACGCGAGAGCAGCGAGCAGATGCCGTTCTGGTAGACCTCGCAGGCGATCAGCGCCGCCTGCGGGTGAGCCGCGGATACCGCAATGGCGTGCTCACCCCCGCCGGCGCCGATCTCGACCGCGAGCGTACGCATCCCCGGGCCGAAGGCGTCGAGAGGATGCGCGGCGTGGTCGGGTGAGAAGGCGAAGCGCGGGAGGGATTCGCGGAGCAGCGTCTCCTGGCGGGGACGCAGCGCGTGGCCGCGCTGGCGCCCGTAGAGGCGCTCGGGCGGCGGCTTGAGCCCTATCGGCTGAACGCCGCCTTGAGCTGGCCGGCACGAGGTCCGTCTTCTCCCACGTGAACGTGCCCTTCACCTCATCGGGCTCGCGGCCGAAATGGCCGTAGGCGGAGGCCGGGGCGTAGATGGGACGGCTGAGGCGCAGGTGCTCGCGGATGCCGCGCGGTGTCAGGTTCATCAGCTCGCGCAAAATGCGCTCGAGCCGCGCCTCGTCGACATCGCGCCCGGTACCGTGCAGGTCGACATAGACCGAGAGCGGGTGCGACACGCCGATCGCGTAGCTGATCTGCAAGGTGCAGCGGTCGGCGAGCCCGGCGGCGACGACGTTCTTGGCGAGGTAGCGGCAGGCATAGGCGCCGGAGCGGTCGACCTTGGTCGGGTCCTTGCCGCTGAACGCGCCGCCGCCATGCGGGGCGGCGCCGCCATAGGTGTCGACGATGATCTTGCGCCCGGTCAGGCCGCAATCGCCGTCCGGGCCGCCGATGACGAACTTGCCGGTCGGGTTGACGTAGAACTCGCGGTCGGGCGGCATCCAGCCGCGCGGCAGCGCCGCCTCCACGATCGGCGCACACCAGCGCCTTCACCCGCTCCTGGTCCAGCTCCTCCTCGTGCTGGGTGGAGACGACGACGCTGGTGGCCTCGACCGGCTTGCCGTCGATATAGCGAAGGGTGACCTGGCTCTTGGCGTCGGGCAGAAGCCCGGCGGCGGCGCGGTCGCCCTTGCGGCGCAGCTCGCTCATCCGCCGCAGGATCAGGTGGGAATAATAGAGCGGCGCCGGCATCAGCCCGTCGGTCTCGCGGCAGGCATAGCCGAACATGATGCCCTGATCGCCCGCCCCCTCGTCCTTGTTGCCGGCGGCGTCGACGCCTTGGGCGATGTCGGAGGACTGGCGGTGCAGCAGGACCTCGATCTTCGCGTCGCGCCAGGAGAAGCCGGGCTGATCGTAGCCGATGTCCTTGATGGCGTCGCGCGCGAGGCCTTCCAGTTTGTCGGCGGTGACTGATTCGGGGCCGCGCGTCTCGCCCGCCAGTACCACGCGGTTGGTGGTCACCAGCGTCTCGCAGGCAACGCGCGAGTAGGGGTCGGCGGTGAGATAGGCGTCCAGCACGGTGTCGCTGAGCCGGTCGGCGACCTTGTCCGGGTGGCCCTCGGATACCGACTCGGACGTGAAAAGATACTCGCCGTTGGCGCGCATGATCTCTCCTGGAAAGTGGCTTGGAGACGGGACGGCCGGCCCCGCGCGCCGGCCTGTCGCCGCGCGGGCGCGTGTGTGACGGAAAGCGAACGGAGGGTCAAGAAGTCCCGTTCAGCGGAGCCCGAGGACGTCCTCCATGGAGTAGAGGCCGGCTGGTCGCCCGGCCGCCCAGAGTGCCGCGCGCACCGCACCCGCGGCGAAAGTGCGGCGGTCGAAGGCGCGGTGGGTAAGCGCGATCTGCTCGTCGGCGGCGGCGAAGAGCAGCGTGTGCTCGCCGACGATCTGCCCGCCGCGCAGCGCGGCGAAGCCGATCGCGCCATCGGGACGGGCGCCGGTATGGCCGTGCCGCCCGGACTGCATGACGTCCTCCAGTCTGACGCCGCGTCCCCGCGCGACAGCGCGGCCGATGCCGATCGCAGTGCCGGAGGGCGCGTCCACCTTCTGGCGGTGATGCATCTCGATGATCTCGGTGTCGTAGGCGGCCGCGGGCAGGGCGGCGGCCATCCGCTCGGCGAGCGCGAGCACCAGGGTGACGCCGGCGGAGAAATTCGCTGCGTAGACGACGGGGATGCGCCGCGCCGCCGCGGCGACTGCCGCCTCGTCCTCGGCGGACAGGCCCGACGTTCCGAGCACCCAGGCGACGCCTGCCTCGGCGAGCGCCGCCGCATGGGGCCGCACCGCGCTCGCATGGGTGAAGTCGATGACGACATCGCTCGCGCGGACGAGGGCGGCGATATCGGGGAAGCGGGTCACGCCGCCCGGCGGGGCGGCGTCGCGCGATCCGGCGATGCCGCCGGTCAGCATGGCACCCGCGCGGCGCACCTCCTCCACCAGCAGGCGCCCCATCCGACCGGTGACGCCGGCGATGCCGATGCGCGGAGGCATCGCGTGCGGAATCAGGTGGGGCGGGACGTCGTCGCGAGGCCGGCCGCCGCGTCGATCGCATCGAGCAGCTGAGCGATCGAGAACGGCTTGAGGATGTAGGGGCGAGGACCGCCCTTGATCTCCTTCATCTGGCCGGGATCGCCGGTCATCAGCACGACCGGGACTTCAAGCCGGTCCGCTTCCAGCATGACCTGCCACATCGTCCCGCCCGGCAGAACGCAGTCGAGCAGCACGACGTCGATGGAATTGGTCGTCAGATGCTCTACCGCCTCCGGCACCGTCGGCGCGCAGATCGCCTCATAAGTGTCGCTCAGGGCGTCGGCGATAAGGCCGGCGATAAGCGCCTGGTCCTCGACGACCAGTATGCGCAGCTTGCGTGGCATGGGTTTCGGGTGCGCCTTTCAGCTGATTCGCGCACCTTTATAGCGGCTGGCGCGAAACCCGCGAGGTGCCGATTGCGTGACAAGTGAAATCGTGGCGTCCCAAGTTGACCCGTAGCACCGATGCACCGAAGCTCGCCGCATGCCCGCGCGGGAAGAGATCGAGGTCAAGCTGCGGCTGTCCGCGCGCGCCCGCGCCGTTCTGGCAGCGCATCCCGCCTTGCAGCCGCCGCGGGCGGGGCCGCCGGAGACGCGGACCGAGATCAGCACCTATTTCGATACGAAATCCGGTCGTCTCGGCGAGGCGGGTGCCAGTCTGCGCGTGCGCCGCGCGGGGGATGCGCTGATCCAGACGCTGAAACTCGATCCCGTTGCCGAGGGAGCGGCGGAACGGCGCAGCGAGTGGGAGTGGCCGGTCGACACCGAGGCGCCCGATCTCGGACTGCTCGCCGGGATCGAGGGGATCGCGGCGCTGCTCGCTTCCGGCGAGCCGGTCCTGCCGTTCTGCGCCACCGAGATCGAGCGTACCGCCTGGCATGTCGCGGCGGACGGGGAGACGGTGATCGAGGCGGTGATCGATCGCGGCCGCATCAGGGCTGGCGAGCACAGCGTCGCAGTGAACGAGCTGGAGCTGGAGCTGAAGTCCGGCTCGCCGGGGGCGCTCTACCGGGTTGCGCTCGAGCTGGCCGAGGCGGCGCCGCTGATGCTGGAGCCTGCCGGCAAGGTCGAGCGGGGCGCGCGGCTTGCTGGCCGCGAGTGCCGTGAAGCGGTCAAGCACGGAACCGTGGCGCTCGACGCCTCGATGACCGGGGCGCAGGCGTTCCGGGCCGTCGTCTCCGGCGCGGTCGGGCATCTGCGGCGCAATCTCGAGCCGGCGGCGCGGGGGCAGGCGGAGGGGGTGCATCAGCTCCGGGTCGCCGTTCGCCGACTGCGTGCCGCGCTCGCACTGTTCAAGCCGATGCTCAGCCCGACGGCGGAGCGCTTCAACACGGCGCTGCGCCGGACTGGGCGGGTCTTCGGGGAGGCGCGGGACTGGGACGTGTTCGTGACCGAGACGCTCCCCCGCGCGGCGGCGGACGGGCTGGCGCTCGATAGGCTGCGTCTTCTCGCTGATGCGGCAGCGCCGCTGCGCGTGGCGGCGCACACGGGCGTCGCGCGGGCGATGACGGCGCCTCGGTTCACCCGGCTTCTGCTGGAGATATCCGCATGGGCCGAAGAGGGGGCGGCGGAGTCGGCGATGCTCGGGCCGGATATGCGCTGGAGTGAGCCGGTGAGTGCGGGCGTGCCCGAATTGCTCACCCGCCTGATGCGCCGCGCCGCCAAGCGGGCGAGGGGTATCGAGCGGGCCGACGCAGCGGCGCTACATAGGCTGCGCAGGGCGATGAAGACGCTGCGCTACGGGATCGAGTTCACCGAGACGCTCTACCGACCGAAGGCGGTGAAGACGGTGCTGAAACCCGCCAAGCGGCTGCAAGAGAAGCTGGGCGAGGTCAACGACGCATCGGCGACTCTGTCTCTCGCCGGGCGCCTCGCCGCCGACCAGTCGGCCAGCGTCGCGCCGGCGCTGGTCGAGCTGTCGGGATGGGCGGCGCGCCGGGGCGCGGCGGCTCAGCGGGACGTGGCGCCAGCGTGGCGGGGGTTCAGGAAGTCCGAGCCGTACTGGGAGTGATGGCTGCTAGACTAGTTCTGTGGCCCGACATTGCCGGCAGCGCGGCTCTGATCGATCCCTCGCTGCTGTTGCACGCGTTGGTGGCGCGCGATCGCCTCGTGACGACCGTCGTTGCCATAGGCAAAGCAGCGGGCCATCTCGGCGAAATCCTGGTGGTGGCCGCGTCCATTGTCGTGCGGACATCCGCCGGCCGCCGCGGGAAGCACGGGGCAGGTGAGGAGCAGCGCGGCCGCCGCGATGATCAGGCGCATGTTGCTTCCCCCTCGATAGGGTGGATGGTCAGCCGGGACTCAGCGACACCAACGCGATACCCTGGCCGAGGATGCCGAGCCGGCGCGCCGCGCCCACCGAAAGATCGATTGCCCGCCGCCGCGCTGCCATCCGGTCGTTGATCGTCACGACGACTGAACGTCCGGTGGCGCGCGCCGTGACCAGTACCTTCGTGCCGAAGGGCAGCCAAGCATGGGCACCGGTCATCTGGTTCTGTTCGAACCGCCCGCCCGCCGCCGTGCGGTGGCCGTTATGGCGCGGCCCGTAATACGAGGCGATCCCCTCGTAAGCGCGAAAGGAAGCATCGCGGAGATCGCCCGCGTGGGCGGCATGATGGGCCAGGGTCAAGAGCCCCGTCATCAGCAATCCTCGCAGCCACTGCCTGCCAGTTCGCTGTACAACGCTTAGTCCGCACGGACCGCCCAAGCGGCCGCGAGAGTATTGATTTTGCACCGTTCAAACGTTCCTGGACAATTAATCAGGCAATCAGTGCCGGGATTGTCGACTGTTCCGGCGGGATTGGCAAGCGTCCAGGCGGTGCTGTCGCGGGGCTGCCGGTGACTACGCGCCTTCGCGCACCACCGGATTGCGCAGCGTGCCGATGCCGGTGATTTCTACCTCGACGACATCGCCATGCTTCATGTCGGCGGTGGCGCCCTCGGTGCCCATCCAGACCATGTCGCCGGGATGGAGCGTCAAGTAACGGGTCATCGCGACCAAGTAGTCGACGACGCCGAACACCATGTCGTTGGTGGGGAATTCGATGAGCTGCCTGCCGTTCAGCCGCACCCGTGTGCGCAGATCCTCGAGGCGCACATCGGTCTCGATCCACGGACCCATCGGCTTGAACGTGTCGGTGTTCTTGGCCCGCCACATGCGTTCGATCGGAGCGCTGCCAGGTCCGCTCGCTCACGTCGTTCCCGATCGTGTAGCCAAGCACGCAGGTCAGCGCGTCGTCTCGTGTCAGATGCTTGGCGGCGCGGCCGATCACCGCCACGAGCTCGCCCTCGTATTGGACCTTTTCGGTGGCGTCGCGCGGGATGACGATGGGCGCCTCGGGCCCGATCAGCGCGTTGTTGGCTCGATAGCCGATATCGGGCTGGGTCGGGATGTTGGGCGGCTGCCCGACCTTGGCCGCGACCTCCCGCACGTGATCCGCATAGTTCATGCCGCAGGCGTAGAAGGTGGGAGGGATCACCGGGGGCAGCAGCGCCGCGCCACGCGAGCTTCACGCGGACGGGCTTGCGTTCCCATCCAGCGAAGGGCGAACCGCGGACGGGGATCAGCTCGTCGCCCTCGACGATCGCGTAGGTCGGCGTTCCGTTCTGCTCGAAGCGGGCCCAGCGCATTCCTCGGTCCTCCCTGTGTTTCGCAGGGAGCCTACCATTGCGCTGGCCGACCGGGCAGTGGGCGGCTGCGCCGGGCCGGGCGCGGGCACCTCGGCCGGTGGCGGCGCGGGGGTTGTATCGGGAGCGTGCGACGGCGTCTCGGCGGGCGGCGAAGCCGGCTGCTCGGGCGGAGCCGTCGGTGGCGCGGGCGGCGGGTTGGGAACTGGGTCGGGCATCACGGATAAACCGCGCGCCAGGGCGGCGGTTGCGCTCAGCCGTGGACGGTGTCCGGACCAGAGGCCGATTTCGGCGCCGCCCGGTAGGCAATGTAGGCACCGCTGCTGATTCCGAGCAGCCAAGCGAAGCCGGGGCTGAAATCCGGCAACGCGCCGATCGGGGCGTCGGCGGCGGCGAGCGCGAAGCACCGCGCCACCAGCACGGCGTAGCCCCCGACCAGCATGGTGCCGATCAGCAGATGCTGCACCTTGCTCATGTCGACCACCCCGGCGTTCGCCACCTCGTCACCCCGGATGATGTCCCGCCAGGACGCGCGAGCGGGATCGGCGCGGGTGACGACCTGCCCGGTGGTGCCGATCGAGGGTTCGCCGAGCCGCTGCCGCGCGGCCTCCGCTTGCTCCGGACGGGCGGGGGTTTTGGTGCGCAGCGCGAGCGCGGCGGGAGAGGCGGCGAGCGAGGCGCCGGAGATCCCGAGCATGATGAGCAGGTTCTGGGGAACCGTGATGTCGAAGGCGTTCGCGGCGCCCCCGCCGATGTTCCACAGATTGCAGGCCACGGCCGCGACGAGCGCGGACAGCACGACGCCGGTCCAGGCCGCCGCCTGGGCGCGCACCAGCGAGTAGACGTTGCGCCCGGTCATCAGGATGCCGCTCCAGCGGCCGGTCATCGCCGAGCCGAAGCTCGCGAACAGGGCGAGCACCCCGAGCAGGCTCATCCCGAAGGCGAGGTCACGGACCCGCCCGGCCGGGCCGCCCATCCATGGGATAAAAGCAGGCCGAAGGCCAGGAGCAGCAGCGCGAGGCCGAGGAACGCGCGGCCATTGCCAATGGCATCGACCGTAGCAACGGCTGGGGCCGGCGTGGAGATCGCGCCGTTCTGGCTCGGCATGTGCCCTCGCGCAGTCCTGGGTCTGATTGTGCAACGCTATCAGGATAGCCCCGCGTTCGCGACCCGCGGCCCGAGACACTACGAGCTGTGGGCTGTCGTCTGGGTGCCGAATCTCGCTTTCATGTGGGTCGGGTGGACGGGATGGTGTTTGACTACCGTCGCCCGCGAGGCGGGATGGTTGTTGGTGCCGCTCTTCTACGTGGTCAGGGGCATGGTGTGGGTTCGTGCGAGTTCGCCGCCGAGTGCTCAGCGGGCGGGTTGGCGGGCTGGGTTGCGAGCGCCGCCGGGGCGAGCGTCAGAAAGGCCGCCGGGGCGGCGACGATCCAGAAGCTTGGGACCAACCTGTAGTTGTCAGGGGCGCGCCTTCGTCTGGGCGTATCGCATTGCGCTTGCGCCGGAAGGTCGCCACATCGAACCCGACGCGAGGCACGCGCGGGGGTGCTCGGATTGTTCTGGAGCTCACCGGCGTCTCCGAGAGTTGATTCCCGACCGTGAGGCCTATGCCGTCTCCGCTTCGACGCGGCCCAATTCCTCGGCCATCCGCTCGCGCATGATGAACTTCTGGATCTTACCGGTGACCGTCATCGGGAAGGCGTCGACGAAGCGGATGTGGCGGGGGATCTTGTAGTGCGCGATCTGGCCCTCGCAGAAAGCGCGCACCTCCTCGGCAGAGAGCGTCGCGCCCGGACGCAGGGTGATCCAAGCGGCGACTTCCTCGCCGAACCGCTCGTCGGGCACGCCGAACACCTGCACGTCCTGGATCCTGGGATGGCGATAGAGGAACTCCTCCACCTCGCGCGGATAGACGTTCTCCCCGCCCCGGATGATCATGTCCTTGATGCGCCCGACGATCTTCAGGTAGCCGTCCGCGTCCATCACCGCGAGGTCGCCGGTGTGCATCCAGCGCGCGCGGTCGATCGCCTCTTCGGTGCGCGCGTCGTCCTCCCAGTAGCCGAGCATCACCGAGTAGCCCCGGGTGCAGAACTCCCCGGAGGTGCCGCGCGGCACCACCCGGCCCTCGGGGTCGATGACCTTGATCTCGACATGCGCGAGCGCCCGCCCGACGGTGCTGACGCGGCGTTCCAGCGGATCGTCGACGGTGGTCTGCGTGCTGACCGGGCTGGTCTCGGTCATGCCGTAGGCGATGGTGATCTCGGAGAGGTGCATCTGCTCGACGGCGCGGCGCATCACCTCGATCGGGCATGGGGCGCCGGCCATGATCCCGGTGCGCAGGCTCGATAGGTCGAACCTGGCGAAGTCGGGATGGTCGAGCTGGGCGATGAACATGGTCGGCACGCCGTGCACCGCCGTGCAGCGTTCCTCCGCGAGCGTCTGCAACGTGGCGAGCGGCTCGAACCCCTCACCGGGAAACACCATCGTGGCGCCATGCGTCGTGCAGGCGAGCGCGCCGAGCACCATGCCGAAGCAATGATACATCGGCACGGGGATGCAGAGCCGGTCCTGCTCAGTCAGGCGCATCGCCTCGCCGATGAAGAAGCCGTTGTTAAGGATGCCGTGATGGGTGAGGGTCGCGCCCTTGGGCGCACCGGTCGTGCCGGAGGTGAACTGGATGTTGATCGGGTCGTCGAATTGCAGCACCGCCCCGATCTCCGCCAGCCGGACGCGATCCTTTTCGGAGCCCATCTCGAGGATGGTGCCGAAGTCGAGCGCGCCGGGCGTGATCGGCCCGCCGACCTGGATCACAGATTGGAGGTGCGGCAGCTTGGCCGCGCGCAACTGCCCCGGTGCGGCCGTGCGCAGCTCCGGCGCCAGCGTGTTGAGCATCCCGACATAGTCGCTGGTCTTGAACTGGGTCGCGGTGACGAGCGCCCCGCAGCCCGATTTGTTGAGCGCGTATTCGAGCTCGGCGAGCCGGTAGGCGGGGTTGATGTTGACCAGGATGATCCCGGCCTTGGCGGTGGCGAACTGGGTGATGATCCATTCGGCGTTGTTGGGTGACCAGATGCCGACGCGATCGCCGCGCTCCAGCCCGAGGGCCAGCAGGCCGGCGGCGAAGGCGTCCACGCGCTCGGCCAGCTCGCGATAGGTCCAGCGAATTCCTTGCTGGCGCACAACCAGCGCAGGGCGGTCGCCCCAGCGCGCGACGGCGCGCTCGAAATTGGCCCCGATCGTCTCCCCCAGCAGGGCGATATCGGAGGCGCCATGCGCGTAGCTCGGCGCGGCTTCGGTCATGGAGCGTCTCCCGGATCGTTCGTTGCTGCGACCCTAACACCCCGCCTCGCCGCTGCGCACGCGTGGAGCCCATGCAGTCGTTGGCATTTTCACGTTTCGGGACTAGCGTCGGTCGCGGAGAAGAGGAGGCGCGCATGGGTTTCTTCGATGACGCCGTTCCCGGCGGGAATATCGCCAAGCCCCTGATGATCGCGTTGGGCGCATTGCTGGTGGGCAAGATGATGTCGCGCGGCGATGCGTCCGCGCCTGCCGCGGCTACTCCCGCTGCGCCGCCTGCCGGGCAAGGCGGCGGTTTGCTGGGCGGGCTCGGCGGTGGCCTGGGCGGCTTGCTGGAGCGGCTCCAGAACGCCGGACACGCGGACACGGCGAATTCCTGGGTCGGAACGGGTCCCAACACGCCAATCCAGCCCAGCCAGCTGGGCTCGGCGCTCGGCCAGACCACGATCTCCGATCTCGCCCGCCAGTCGGGCATGAGCGAGCAGGAGCTGCTTGCCCAGCTCTCCCGGGTGCTGCCCGGCGTGGTCGACCGGCTGACCCCGAACGGGCGGGTTCCGACTCTCGCCGAGATCGAGCAGGTCCTGAGCCGCTGAGTGGCTAGCGCAGCGTCAGGTCCCAGTCTTCGCCCACGATGGTGGGGCCGAACATGCGGTGCGGTTCGCTGCGGATGAGCGTGAAGCCGGCTTGCTGGTAGATGCGTCGCGCCGCGACCAGCACGTCGTTGGTCCAGAGCGTGACCCGCCTGTAGCCGGCGGCGCGGGCGAAGGCCAGGCACTCATCGACCAGCCGCCGGCCGATACCCTGTCCGCGCGCGGTCGGCTCGACGAGCAGCAGGCGCAGCGTGGCGAGCGCGTCATCGGCGCGGACCAGGAAGATCGAGCCCAGGTTCACCCCGTCGCGCTCGGCGATCCAGCAGCTCTCGCGCGCGGGGTCGTGTTTGCCCAGGAACGCGCCCGCGACGGTGGCGACCAGCGCCTCGAAGCGCGAGTCGAACCCGTATTCAGCCGCGTAGAGTGCGCCGTGGCGGGAGATGACCCAGCCGATGTCGCCTGCGCGCGGCGGGCGGATCACGTAGGGGCGCGCCGGCTCCGGCTCGAGCAGCGCCTCGATCCGGCCCATCGCTGCCACCAGTTCGGCCCGCGCCGGCTCGGCGAGGTGGCGCAGCCAGGCCGCGACCTCCTCACGGGCACCGATGTTGAGGGGGGCGAACGCCGCCTGGCCTGCCTCGGTGAGGCGCAGGACCGCACGGCGACGATCCGCCTCCGACATAGCCCGCGCGAGCAGTCCGTCGGCTTCGAAGCGGGCCAGGATACGGCTCAGATAGCCGGGATCGAGGCAGAGGTCGCGGGCGAGATCGGTTGCCGTGAGCTCGTCACGGTGGGCGAGTTCGTAGAGCACCCGCGTCTCGGTCAGTGTGAACCGGCTGTCGAGCAGCCCCTCCCGCAGTGCGCCGACCTGACGGGTGTAGAACCGATTGAACCGTCGGACGGCGGCAATGGCGTCGGACATGGAGAATGCCTCCGTCATAGATAAATTTGACGAAGTCAAGCATTCTCCGCGAGCTGTGTAAACCGGTCCCTCTTGGTCGGCAGCCGCGAATGCGCGATTGTTTGGGTCGGCTCTGACCGAGGATGTCCGCCGATGGCTTCGATCCCGAACCGCTTTCCTGGGCTCGACTTTGGCCTCGGCGAGACCGCCGACATGTTGCGCGACCAGGTCGAGGCGTTCGCCGCCGACGAGATCGCGCCGCGCGCCGCCCAGATCGACCGCGACAATGACTTCCCGAAGGATCTGTGGCGCAAATTGGGCGACCTCGGCGTGCTCGGGATCACCGCGCCTGAGGAATACGGCGGCGCCGGCATGGGCTATCTCGAGCATGTGGTCGCTATGGAGGAGATCAGCCGCGCCTCCGCCTCGGTCGGCCTGTCCTACGGCGCGCATTCCCAGCTCGCGGTGAACCAGATCAGGCGCAACGGGACCGAGACGCAGAAACGCCGCTACCTGCCGGGGCTGATCTCCGGCGAGCATGTCGGGGCGCTCGCCATGAGCGAGCCGGGGGCGGGATCGGACGCCGTCGGGATGCGCACGCGGGCCGACAGGCATGGCGACCGCTTCGTCCTGAACGGCACCAAGATGTGGATCACCAACGGGCCCGACGCGGACACGCTGGTGGTATATGCGAAGACCGACCCGGCGGCGGGCCCGCGCGGCATCACCGCCTTCATCATTGAGAAGGGATTCAAGGGCTTCTCCGTCGCCCAGAAGCTCGACAAGCTCGGGATGCGCGGGTCGAACACCGGCGAGCTGGTGTTTCAGGGCTGCGAGGTGCCGGAGGAGAACGTGCTTGGCCGGGTGGGCGAGGGCGTGCGGGTGATGATGAGCGGGCTCGACTACGAGCGTGCGGTGCTCGCGGGCGGCCCGCTGGGCATCATGCAGGCCTGCATGGACGTCGTCGTGCCCTACGTGCACGAGCGCCGCCAGTTCGACCAGCCGATCGGCGAGTTCCAGCTCATGCAGGGCAAGCTCGCCGACATGTACACCACGATGAACGCCTGCAAGGCGTATGTGTATGCGGTGGCGCGGGCGTGCGACCGCGACCAGACCACGCGCAAGGATGCCGCGGGGGCGATCCTGTATGCCGCCGAGAAGGCGACCTGGATGGCGCTGGAGGCGATCCAGGCGCTGGGCGGGAACGGCTACATCAACGACTACCCGACGGGGCGTCTGCTGCGGGATGCGAAGCTGTACGAGATCGGCGCCGGCACGAGCGAGATCAGGCGGATGCTGATCGGGCGTGAGCTATTCCAGGAGACGGCGTGAGGGGCGCATGACCGTCCTCCACTCCGACGCCAACATTAGGAGCGACGACTTCGCCGCCAATGCGGCCGCCATGCGCGCGCTCGTCGATGACCTGCGCGCCGAGGTTGCCAAGGCCGAGCTCGGTGGCGGCGAGGCATCGCGCAAGCGCCACCTGGCACGGGGCAAGCTGCTGCCGCGCGACCGGGTCGGGGCGCTGATCGACCCGGGGTCGCCCTTCCTCGAACTCTCCCAGCTCGCCGCCAACGGGATGTATGGCGACGAGGTGCCGTCCGCTGGCATCATCACGGGGATCGGGCGCGTCACCGGGCGCGAATGCGTCATCGTCGCCAATGACGCGACGGTGAAGGGCGGCACCTACTTCCCCATGACGGTCAAGAAGCATCTGCGCGCCCAGGAGGTCGCCCGCGCCAACCGCCTGCCGTGCCTCTACCTGGTCGACTCGGGCGGCGCCTTCCTGCCGATGCAGGACGAGATCTTCCCGGACCGCGAGCATTTCGGCCGCATCTTCTTCAACCAGGCGACGCTCTCCTCGGAGGGCATCCCGCAGATCGCCGCGGTGCTCGGCTCCTGCACCGCGGGCGGCGCCTATGTGCCGGCGATGAGCGACGAGAGCGTGATCGTGCGCCGCCAGGGCACGATCTTCCTTGCCGGTCCCCCACTGGTGAAGGCGGCGACGGGCGAGGAGGTCTCGGCCGAGGATCTGGGCGGGGCCGACGTGCACGCCCGCATCTCCGGTGTGGTGGACCACTACGCCCAGGACGACCGCCACGCCTTGTCGATCTGCCGGCGCATCGTGGCCGGGCTGAATCGCGAGAAGCGCCCCTCGGTCGAGATGCGCGCGCCGCTCCCGCCGCGCTACGACCCGGCCGAGTTGCACGGCGTGGTGCCCGCCGATATCCGGGCACCTTACGACGTGCGCGAGGTGATCGCCCGCGTCGTCGACGACAGCGATTTCGACGAGTTCAAGCGGCTCTACGGGACAACGCTCGTCTGTGGGTTCGCACATGTGTGGGGCTATCCGGTTGGGATCGTCGCCTCCAACGGCATCCTGTTCTCGGAATCCGCGCTCAAGGGCGCGCATTTCATCGAGTTGTGCAGCCAGCGCCGTATCCCGCTCGTGTTCCTGCAAAACATTACTGGCTTCATGGTCGGGCGGAAATACGAGGCGGGCGGCATTGCCAAGGACGGCGCCAAGCTGGTGACGGCGGTGGCAACGACCTCGGTGCCGAAGATCACCGTCATCATCGGCGGCAGCTTCGGGGCAGGCAATTATGGTATGTGTGGGCGCGCCTACGATCCGCGTTTCGTCTGGATGTGGCCGAATGCGCGCATCTCAGTGATGGGCGGCGAGCAGGCAGCGAGCGTGCTGTCCACCGTGCGCGCCGGCGGCTTCGCGAGCCCAGCGGAGGAGGAGGCGTTCAAGGCACCGATCCGCGCCGAGTACGAGGCGAAGGGTCGGCCCTACTATGCGACCGCCCGGCTGTGGGATGACGGCATCATCGACCCCGCCGAGACCCGCCGCGTGCTGGCCCTCTCACTGTCGGCGGCGTTGAACGCGCATATCGAGGAAGCGCGCTTCGGGGTGTTCCGAATGTGATGGGCCCGGTCCGCCCTCCACACGGCACCCTTCATCGTCATCCTCGCGCTTGTCGCACTGCTGCCGGATTAGGCGGGGACGAGATTGAGGGTCAGTCGGGCGCATGGGTCATTGTGCCCAGGCGGTGGTTTGCTGTTCGCTTGGCATGAAGGAGTCGTCGATGATCGAGCTAGGCCGTCTGGGCATCTGGTATCCGATGGATCGGCTGGACGGAGGGCAAATCCGAACCTTCCTCGGCATGATCGAACGCCTCGGCTACGACACGCTCTGGTATCCGGAATCGCGCGGCTACGAATCGCTGTCGCTCGCCGGGTTCATGCTCGCCAACAGCACAAAGCTGAAGGTCGGCAGCTCGATCGCCAGCACCTATGCGCGCGATGCGTTCACCGCGCAGCGCGGGCTGCTGACGCTGAGCGGGCTTTACGGCAAGCGCTTCATCCTCGGCCTCGGGGTCAGCCACGCGCCGATGGTGGAGAAGCTGCGCGGCCACGAATACCAGAAGCCGGTGCCGGCGATGCGCGCCTATCTCGACGCGCTGGTGCAGCGGGAGAAGGGCACGGAGGAGTGGCCCGTCGCCATCGCGGCACTCGGCCCGCTGATGCTGAAGCTCGCCGCCGAGCGCACGCGCGGCGCGCTGCCGTACAACACGACCCCCGCGCACACCGCGATGGCCCGCAAAGTGCTGGGGCCGGATAAATGGCTGGTGGCCGAGCAGAAGGTCACGCTGGAGACCGACGCGGCGAAGGCGCGCGCGCTCGGGCGCAAGGAGCTGGAGCGGTACCTCGCCCTCGACAACTACCGCAACAACTGGCTCCGCTTGGGCTTCACCGAGCAGGATCTGTCCAACGGCGGCAGCGATCGCTTCATCGACGCGATGGTGCTGTGGGGTGACGCCGAGAAGGTGAAAGCGGGCCTGCGCGCGCATCTCGACGCCGGCGCGACGCAAGTATGCATCCAGCCGGTCCATGCGGAGGGCGACTTCGCCGCGCGCGACAGGATGCTGGCAGCGCTCGCCGACACCTGACCCCGGCTTGATCGGCGCCCCCGTCGGACGCACAACCGGGGCCTCTGGATGGAGGCTGGCGATGGATACGATCGAGCGGGCACGGCCTGACAGCGCGACGCTGACCGAAGCGAAGATGCTGATCAACGGCGACTGGGTCGGTGCCGCGAGCGGCGAGACGCTGCCCGTCGAGAATCCCGGCAACAAACAGGTCTTCGCCCGCATCCCGCGCGGCCGAGCAGCCGATGTGGACCGCGCGGTCGCCGCCGCGTCCGCCGCTTTCCCGGCCTGGAGCCGTGTGCCGCCGCGTGAGCGCGGGCGAATGCTGGGCCGCGTCGCCGACGCGCTGGAGGCGCAGGCCGAGGAGCTGGGCCGGCTGATCGCGCGCGAGACCGGCAACGCACTGCGCACCCAGGCGCGGCCCGAGGCGAAGCTGACCGCCGACATCTTCCGCTATTTCGCAGGCCTGGGCGGGGAGCTGAAGGGCGAGACGATCCCGTTCGGCGAGCACGTGCTGAGCTACACGCGCCGCGAGCCGCTGGGCGTGGTCGGCGCGATCATCCCGTGGAACGCACCGGTGCTGCTGGGCGCGCTGAAGATCGCGCCCGCCCTGCTCGCCGGCAACACGCTGGTGATGAAGGCCGCCGAGGACGCGCCGCTCGGCGTGCTGATGATGGCCCGCGCCTGCCAGGAGCAGCTGCCGTCCGGTGTGCTCAACGTGCTGACCGGGCTCGGCGAGGAGTGCGGCGGCCCGCTCGCCGAGCATCCGGCGATCCGCAAGATGTCCTTCACCGGCTCGACCGAGGTCGGCAAGATCGTGATGCGCGCCGCCGCCGAGCGGATCGGGCCCGTCTCGCTGGAGCTCGGCGGCAAGAGTCCGTCCATTGTCTTCCCCGATGTCGGCACCGAGGATTGGGCGGTGGACGGGATCATCAGCTCCATGCGCTTCACGCGGCAGAGCCAGTCTTGCACCGCCGGATCGCGCCTCTTCCTGCACAAGAAGCATTTCGACGCCTTCCTCTCGGCGCTGGAGGCGAAGACGTCGAAGCTGAAGCTGGGCGATCCGCTCGATGAGGCGACCGACATCGGCGCGATCATCAACGACAAGCAGTTCCGCAAGATCTGCGGCTATGTCCAGGACGGGCTCGACCGTAAGGACACGCGGCTCGCCTTCGGCGGACTGCCGCCGAAGACCGGGCCGCTGTCGGAGGGCTATTTCACGATCCCCACCGTGTTCGCTGACAAGTCGAACGACTGGCGGCTCGCGCGCGAGGAGATTTTCGGCCCCGTCCTGGTCGCGATCCCCTGGGAGGACGAGAACGAGGCGATCCGGATGGCAAACGACAGCCATTACGGCCTCGCCGCTTATGTCTGGACGCACGACATCAGCGCCGGCCTGCGCACCGCGCACGCCATCGAATCAGGCTGGGTGCAGGTGAACCAGGGCCTCGGACAGTCGCCCGGGCACTCCTATGGCGGCTACAAGCACAGCGGGATCGGGCGGGAATTCTCGCTTGAGGGGATGCTCGACAGCTTCACCCAGCGCAAGAACGTCACCGTCAGCCTGACGGCGCCGAGCCGGCGGTGACGCCTACGGAGTCAGCTTCTTGGCGCCCTTGGTGATGGTGTTGCCTGTCGCGGAGATATCCTGACCGGCCCCCGCCGTGGTGTGGCAAGCCGCCAGCAGCGGCACGGAGCCGAGCAGGACGAGAATGGTCAGAGCGATCGAGAACTGCCGGCGCATGATGGGGCTCCGCTGCTAGGTTAGCGCTGCATTCCAGCACTTTGCTGCGGTTCGCGCCAGCGGGGCTCCCGTGTTCAGGCGGCGGCGCGCCGGGGCTCCTCGTCCTCGGTGGTGTCCGGACGCGGGCCGCTGTCCAGGCCCTTGGCGTTTGGATCGCGGTCGACCAGCTCGATCACCGCCATGGCGGCGGCATCCCCGTACCGCATGCCCGCCTTCAGGACCCGGGTGTAGCCGCCGGGTCTCGAGCGGTAGCGCTCGGCGAGCGTGGTCAGCAGCTTCTCCACGATGCGGTCGTCGCGGAGCTGCCCATGGAGCAGCCGGCGCGCGTGCAAGCCGCCGCGCCGCCCCAGGGTGATGAGCTTCTCGGTCACGGGCCGCAGCTCCTTCGCCTTGGGCAGCGTGGTGGTGATCTGCTCGTGTTTGAGCAGCGCACAGGCCAAGTTGCGGAACATGGCCTGGCGATGAGAGGACGTGACGCCGAGCTTCCGGCCGGCCATCCCGTGACGCATGGTGCTGCTTCCCTAACTCTTCCCGTCACCCGTAACCGTCATGGCCGGACCTGTTCCGGCCATCCACGTCTTACCCGAGCCCAGCAAAGACGTGGATGCCCGGCCTGCGCCGGCATGACGAACGACTAGAACGGCTCCTCGAGCCGCTTGGCCAAATCCTCGATATTCTCCGGCGGCCAGCCGGGGACGCTCATGCCGAGCGAGAGGCCCATGGAGGTCAGCACCTCCTTGATCTCGTTCAGCGACTTGCGTCCGAAGTTCGGCGTACGCAGCATCTCCTGCTCGGATTTCTGCACCAGGTCGCCGATATAGACGATGTTGTCGTTCTTCAGGCAGTTGGCGCTGCGCACCGACAGCTCCAGCTCGTCGACCTTGCGCAGCAGATTGCGGTTGAACGGCAGGTCGTCCTGGGGCTCCTCCAGCCGGATCTGCTGCGGCTCGTCGAAATTGATGAAGAGCTGCAGCTGGTCCTGCAGGATGCGTGCGGCGAGGGCGACGGCATCCTCGGGCGTGACGGCGCCGTTGGTCTCCACCGTCAGCAGCAGTTTGTCATAGTCGGTGACCTGCCCGACGCGGGTCGGCTCCACCTTGTAGGAGACCCGGCGCACGGGCGAGTAGATCGAGTTGACCGGGATCAGGCCGATCGGCGCGTCCTCCGGCCGGTTGGCCGCGGCGGCGACATAGCCTTTGCCCAGATCGACCGTGAACTCCATGCCGAGCTTCACGCCCTCGTCGAGCGTGCAGAGCACCAGCTCGGGGTTCATGATCTCGATCTCATGGGTGCCCTGGATCTGGCCGGCGCGGACCTCGCCGGGGCCTGTCGCGGTCAGCATCAGGCGCTTCGGCCCCTCGCCGTGCATGCGAAGCGCCAACTGCTTGATGTTCAGCACGATGTCGGTCACGTCCTCCCGCACGCCCGGGATGGAACTGAACTCGTGCAGCACGCCGTCGATCTGCACTGCGGTCACCGCCGCCCCTTGGAGGGAGGACAGCAGGATGCGACGGATCGCGTTGCCGAGGGTCATGCCGAAGCCGCGCTCAAGTGGCTCGGCGACGATGGTGGCGACGCGCGCGGGATCCGCACCCGGCTCGACGTCGAGCTTTTCCGGCTTGATCAGGTTCTGCCAGTTCTTCTGGATGACGGCGCTCTGCCTCATGCCAAATCCTTTCGTCCCGGCCGGGCAATGGCCCCGCCGAATCAGTCACAGCGCCCCTTATGGGTGCGCTTCGTCGGTCGCGAGCCGCTTCCCTAGACGCGCCGGCGCTTGCGCGGTCGGCAGCCGTTATGCGGGATCGGCGTCATGTCGCGGATGGCGGTAATAGAGAAGCCCACCGCCTGCAGGGCGCGTAGCGCGCTCTCCCGCCCCGAGCCGGGCCCGCTGACCTCGATCTCCAAGGTCTCCATCCCGTGCTCGCGTGCCTTGCGCCCGGCATCCTCGGCGGCGACCTGGGCCGCGTACGGGGTGGATTTGCGGCTGCCCTTGAACCCCTGGCTGCCGGAGGACGACCAGGCGATCGCGTTGCCCTGGGCGTCGGTGATGGTGATGACGGTGTTGTTGAAGGTCGCAGCGACGTGGGCCACGCCGGCGATGATGTTCTTGCGCTCCTTGCGGCGGGGGCGCGTGCTGGTGGCGGGTCTCGCCATGGGTCCGAATTCCTGTCCGTCCGAGGTGAAGCCGATCCGTCAGGACGGGCTACTTGGTGACCTTCTTCTTGCCGGCGATGGCAACCGCCTTGCCCTTGCGGGTGCGGGCGTTGGTGTGGGTGCGCTGGCCGCGCACCGGAAGGCCGCGGCGATGGCGCAGGCCACGATAGCAGCCGAGATCCATCAACCGCTTGATATTCATCGCGACTTCCCGGCGGAGGTCGCCTTCCACCCGGTATTCGCGGTCGATCAGCTCGCGGATGCGCAGCACCTCCTCGTCGGAGAGTTGATTGACGCGCCGATCGTCCGGGATCGACAGGCGGGTGATGATTTCCGTCGCCTTGGTCGGCCCGATACCGTAAATGTACTGCAGGCCGATGCCGACCCGCTTGGTGGTGGGGATGTTCACGCCGGCAATACGCGCCACGCCATGCCTCTCCTGGATCGCCGGCGAGGGCCGGCTGAACTTCGCAAGCGACAAAACCGACGGCCCTGAACAGGTGCCGCCGGCGGGGGGCAGATATACGGCCCGTGGCGGCGGAGTCAACCAGCGGTGCCGCCCTCGGGCCCTGATGCCGACCCGGGCTTGTCGGGGTGGCAAAGATTCGCTTTGTCGGAAGAACGTCATTGACCTTTCAGGCCGGTTGATTAATCTGCGGACACTCAACGTGGACGGGTTCCGGCATGCCGATCTCATCGTACATCCAGAAATTGCGGGAAGTCCGCTCGCCGGCGTTGTTAGCTCCAGCGGCCTTCGCTGCCTTCATGTGCGCGTCAGAAGCGCGCGCGACGCCTGTCCTCACCTTGGAAGCCTATGTGGTTAACCCTGCAAACAACAGCATTGTGGCCGCGGATACCGAGGTTATCCCGTTTGACACCGTTATCAGCGTCACATTGCCCAAGAATTTCGGTGCCTATACCACAATAGTGAATAACAAGAAGGTTAATCACGTCGGATTCTCTTCCGGCACGTTCGGTGGTTCTGGCACTTCGGGTCAGCCCAGTCTTGAGGTGCAAGGGCACGTTCAGGTCGGCGGTTACACCAACGCGACCGCGCCTGGTGAGCTTTTTGTCGCGATCACTGAACAGAATGTTCCGGGAAGTGGCACGGCAGCCTTTAACTTCGAAGACAGCGGGCTATTCAGCAAGGCGGGCTCGAAAGCTTCGTATTTTGCGTACTATGACATGGGAAACCACCTGTTCCCGCAAGGGAATCTCGTGTCGCCCGTGCTTCCTTATGTCCATATTTCCACAAACCTGATCAAGGCTTTCGATGATCCGGCCGCTACCTCGAGCGCGGTCATATCCAGCCCACTTGTATCTTTTTCCGAAGGGTTCCTCCTGCAGCCGGCTTCGGGGAGCAGTCTTCTTGTTGACGGGGTGCTCGACGTGAACATTCCGGAGCCGCCGGCAATTTTGCTGCTCGGTTTCGGCGGCCTGCTTGCCGGTGCGATCGTCCGCCGGAGCAAGAGAACTCCCCGAGTTTAGCCGGGCGGAACCGCTTCCGCAGCGCGGTTGGTTGCGCGCAGACCTTGCTCCGCCTCGCCGAGAGGGCAAGATAAGGGGTGATGTCGCAGACGCTGACCCGCACACCCTCGCCGGTCCTGTTCATCCCGCAGAAGCTGCCGGCGCGCGAGCATACGCGGACGCTCCGAGTGGTCTCGGACTACGAGCCGGCGGGCGACCAGCCGACCGCGATCGCCGAGCTTGTGCGCGGGGTGCGGGAGGGGGAGCGCGACCAGGTGCTGCTCGGCGTCACCGGGTCGGGCAAGACCTTCACCATGGCGAAGCTGATCGAGGCGGTGCAGAAGCCGACCCTGATCCTGGCGCCCAACAAGACCCTCGCCGCGCAGCTCTACGGGGAAATGAAGAGCTTCTTCCCGGACAACGCGGTCGAATACTTCGTCAGCTACTACGACTACTACCAGCCGGAGGCGTATGTCCCGCGTTCGGACACGTATATCGAGAAGGACGCGCAGATCAACGAGCAGATCGACCGTATGCGCCACGCCGCGACGCGCGCGCTGCTGGAGCGCAACGACGTCATCATCGTCGCCTCCGTCTCATGCATCTACGGCATCGGCTCGGTCGAGAGCTACCAGCGCATGGTCGTCAAGCTGCAAACCGGTGGGCGGATCGACCGCGATTTGCTGGCCAAGGGGCTGGTGGAGCTGCAGTACCGCCGCAATGACGCGGGCTTCCAGCGCGGCACGTTCCGCCTGCGCGGGGAGACCGCCGACGTTTGGCCGAGCCACCTCGAGGATCGCGCCTGGCGGATCAGCCTGTTCGGCGACGAGGTCGAGTCGATCCGCGAGTTCGATCCGCTGACCGGCGAGGTGATGACCGAACTCGACGAGGTGACCGTCTACGCCAACAGCCACTACATCACGCCGCGCCCGACTCTCAACCAGGCGATCCATCAGATCAAGGACGAGCTGAAGGAGCGACTCCACGAGCTGACCGCCGAAGGCAAGCTGCTCGAAGTGGAGCGGCTGCAACAGCGGACCACGTTCGATCTCGAGATGATGGAGACGACCGGATTCTGCAAAGGCATCGAGAACTATTCGCGGTACCTGACCGGGCGCAATCCGGGCGAGCCGCCGCCGACGCTGTTCGAGTATTTGCCGGAAGACGCGTTGCTGATCGTCGATGAGAGCCACGTCACGGTGCCGCAGATCGGCGGCATGTTCCGCGGCGACTTCAATCGTAAGTCGATCCTCGCTGAGTTCGGCTTCCGCCTCCCCTCCTGCGTCGACAACCGGCCGCTGAAGTTCGAGGAGTGGGAGAAGTATCGCCCGCAGACCCTGTTCGTCTCGGCGACGCCCGGGCCGTGGGAGATGGAGCGCACGGCAGGCGTCTTCGCCGAGCAGGTGATCCGCCCCACCGGCCTGGTCGATCCGATGACCGAGGTGCGCCCGGTGGAGCGGCAGGTCGACGACCTGCTCGCCGAATGCCGCGCCGTCGCCGCCGCCGGCGGACGGGTGCTGGTCACCACGCTGACCAAGCGCATGGCGGAGGATCTGACCGAGTATTTGACGGAGCACGGGGTGAAGGTCCGCTATCTGCACTCCGACATCGACACCTTGGAGCGCATCGAGATCATCCGAGATCTGCGCCTCGGCGTGATCGACGTGCTGGTGGGGATCAACCTGCTGCGCGAAGGGCTCGACATCCCCGAATGCATGTTGGTCGCCATCCTGGATGCCGACAAGGAGGGGTTCCTGCGCTCCGGCACCAGCCTGATCCAGACGATCGGGCGCGCCGCGCGCAACGTTGACGGGCGGGTGATCCTCTACGCCGACACCATGACCGACAGCCTTAGGCGTGCGATCGACGAGACGGAGCGGAGGCGGACCCGCCAGCGCGAATGGAACGAGGCGCACGACATCACCCCGCAATCGATCCGCAAGAACATCTCCAAAGTCCTGGAGACCGTCTACGAGCAGGACTACGTCACCGTCTCCCCGGTTGCTGATGCGGGGCCGGCGGAGCTGGTCGGCAAGGATTTGAAGGCGACGATCGCCGAGCTGGAGAAGCGGATGCGCGCCGCGGCCGCCGATCTGGAGTTCGAGGAGGCGGGCCGCCTGCGCGACGAGATCCGCCGGCTGGAGGCACTAGAGTTGGGGCTGGAGCCGCCGCCCCTCGCCTCCGCCGCGCTGCGCCCGCGCAAGGACCGTACGCCCGAGCCGCTCGGCCCCGGAGGCGGCGGCTACGACCCGGCGAAGCGGGGCCGCAAAATGATGCGGCGGCGGGGACGGTAGTTATATAACCCGCTCTGCCCGCAGCTCACCAATCTCCGTCTCCGAGAACCCGGCTTCCCGCAGCACGGCGTCCGTATCGCTACCCAGCGTGGGCGCGGCACGGTGGGGCGTGTCCTCGCCGGTTGCGATCGGCGTGTCGATCATCCGCAAGTCCTCGCCATACTCGCGGACGTTGGCGCGCTCGACGACGAACGGGTTCTCCAGCGCGGTGCCGATGTCATTCACCGGCGCCGCCGGCACCTGGCCCGCGAAATGGTCGAGCCATTCGGCGGTGGCGCGCGCGGACAGCGCCCCGTCCAGCATCTCGGTGATCAGCGCGCGATTGGCGAGACGGTCGGCGAAGCTGCGGAAACGCGGGTCGGTCCCCCATTCGGGGCGGCCGAGGCGCTCGCACAGGATCGGCCAGAACTTCTCCTTGTTGCACATGATCAGGATGAAGCCGTCGCGCGTGCGGTAAAGCTGGCTCGGCACCAGCGACGGATGCGCGGAGCGCGGTTCGCGCCCCTGGTTATGGCCCGCGTTCAGATACCAGGTCGCGAGATAGTTCAGGTTCTGCAGCGCCGCGTCGAACAGGCTGACGTCGAGGTCGCGCCCTTTGCCGCTCGCGCGCGCCGACAGTACGCCCGAAACCAGCGCGAAGGCCGCGAACAGTCCGGTCATCAGATCGACCATCGACAGGCCGAAGCGGGCCGGCGGCCCATCCGGCTCCCCGGTCAGCAACAGATAGCCGGTCTCCGCCTGCATCAGATAGTCGTAGCCCGGCCAGGCGGCGCGCGAGCCGGTGCGGCCATACGCGGAGAGATGGGCGCAGACGATGCGCGGGTTGGCGGGAGCGAGCGCCTTGTAGGTCAGGCCGAGCTTGTCGGGCTGATCGCCGCGCAGATTGTCGAGCATCCCGTCTGCGCGCGCGGCGAGCGCGTGCAGCACGCCGCGCGACTTCGGCTGCTTGAGATCGAGCGTGACGCTGCGCTTGTTGCGGTTGAAGCTCTGATAGAACAGGCTGTCGCCGTCCTCGCGGAAGAACGGGCCGACGCGGCGGGACATGTCACCGCCATCAGCCGGGTTCTCGATCTTGATCACTTCGGCGCCGAGGTCGGCGAGCTGCATGGAGCCGTACGGGCCGGCCCCGTACTGCTCGACGGCGATGATGCGCAGCCCGTGCAGCGGTCCCATCTTCTCAGACCGGATTCCGCTCGATGAGCTGGCGGGCGATGATGATGCGCTGCATCTCGTTGGTTCCCTCTCCGATCACCAGCAGCGGCGCGTCTCGGTAGAGCCGCTCGACCGTGAACTCCTTGGAGTAGCCGTAGCCGCCGTGAATTCGCATGGATTCCAGGCTGACATTCACCGCCGCCTCGGTCGCGAACAGCTTCGCCATGCCCGCCTCCATGTCGCAACGCTCGCCGCGATCGTAGGCGCGCGCCGCGTTCTCCACCAGCAGGCGCGCCGCCTGCACCTGGGTCGCCATGTCGCCTAGCTTGGTCTGGATCGCCTGATGTTGGCAGATCGGCTTGCCGAAGGTCTTGCGGATCTGACTGTAAGAAACGGCTTCATCCAGCGCCGCCTGGGCGACGCCCACGCCGCGGGCGGCGACATTGATGCGGCCGAGCTCCAGCCCACCGAGCGCGTGCTGCAGGCCGCGTCCCTCCGCGCCGCCGATCAGGCGGCCCGCGGGAACGCGGTAATCCTGAAAGACCAATTCAGCGCTGTCGATGCCCTTGTAGCCGAGCTTCTCGAGCTTGCGGCTGACGGTGAACCCGGGACCCTTCTCGGCTAGGAACAGGCTCATCCCGCGATGACGCGGCTGCGCGTCGGGATCGGTCTTCACCAGCAGCGCGAAGCACTGGCCGTAAATGCCGTTGGAGATCCAGGTCTTGGTGCCGCTGATGACATAATCCGCACCGTCGCGCTTCGCCGTGGTGCGGATCGCCTGCAGGTCTGTGCCGCAGTCGGGCTCGGTCAGCGCGAGGCCGCCGCGCAGCTCCCCGGTCGCGAAGCGGGGCAGGAACGCGCGCTTCTGCTCCGGCGTGCCGAACCGCTGCACGGCGGCGGCCATGATGAGGTGGGAGTTGAAGATGCCGCTGAGCGACATCCAGACGCGGGAGACAGCCTCGACGATTTGCGCGTACGTCGTGCAGTCGAGGCCGAGGCCGCCGTATTCGGCGGGAATTGTCGCGCCGAACAGGCCAAGCTCCTTCATCCGCGCGACGATCTGTTCCGGATAGGTGTCGTCGTGCTCGAGCTGCTTCACGTACGGTTTCACGTCGCGCTGCAGGAAGCGCGCGACGCTGTCGAGGATCAGGTTATCCATGCGCCCAGACTAACGCCCGAGATAGGTATCCACCACCCGGCGGTCGGTCGCGAGTTCCGCCGCGGGACCGGACAAGACGATCCGCCCATGGTCGATGACATAGGCGCGGTCGGCGGCGGACAGGCCCAGTGTCATGCTCTGCTCGGCCAGCAGCACGCTGACTCCCCGCTGCCGCAGCATCGGCAAGGTCGCGAACACCGACATGACCACCTTGGGCGCGAGGCCGGTGGAGGGCTCGTCAAGCAGCAGCACACGGGGATCGGTCATCAGCGCGCGGGCGATCGCCAGCATCTGCTGCTCGCCGCCCGAGAGCGTGCCGGCACGTTGGCGCGACCGTTCACGCAGCACGGGGAACGTCTCGAACATCTGCCCGAGCAGCTCCGCACGCCGCTCCGAATTTGACGAGCGCCCACCGAGTTCGAGGTGATCGAGAACCGAGAGGCCGGGGAAGAGCTGCCGCCCACTGGGCACATGGCCGACGCCAGCACGGGTGACCAGATGCGCGGGCTTACCGGCGATCGGCTTGCCGAACAGGCTGATCTCGCCACTGCGCGGCGCGAGCAGGCCGGAGATGGTGCGGAACAGCGTGGTCTTGCCGGCACCGTTGGCACCGAGGACGACCACGACCTCGTTCGCGCCAACCTCGAGCGACACGCCGTTGAGGATCGTCAGCAGTCCGAAGCCGGCGACGACATCGTGCAGCGCGAGCGCGGGCGTGCTCGCGCTCATTGCGGCTCACCCAGATAGGCGCGCACCACGACGGGGTCCTGCAGCACGCGCGCAGGTGTGTCGTCGGCGATCTTGGTGCCGAAATCGAGGACGATCATGCGATCGGACAGGTCGGCGATGGCGGCGATCACGTGCTCGACACAGGCGACGGCGGCGACGCCATACTCGCCGAGCAGGCGGATCACGGCGCGCACGTCCTCCTGTTCCGTGCGGGTCATGCCGGCCATCACCTCGTCGAGCAGGACAAGCTCGGGGTTGAGCGCGAGCACGCGGGCGAACTCCAGCAGGCGTTGCAGGCCGGGGGAGAGCTGCGAGACCGGATCCAGCCATGCCTCGTCGAGGTCAACGGTGCGCAGCACCCAGGCAGCGTGGTCGACCGCACGATCGCGCTGCCTGCCGTGCCGCGCCGGGAGGACGACGTTCTCCCACACCGTCATCGCCCCCATCACCCGCGGAATCTGGAAGCTGCGTGCCATCCCGCGCTGGGCGCGCCGGAATGGCGGCAGGCGGGCGACCGAGCTGCCCATGAAAAGGATGTCGCCCGACGTGGGCGGCACAAACCCGGTGATGGTGTTGAAAAGCGTCGTCTTGCCGGCCCCGTTCGCGCCGATGATGCTGACGACCTGCCCGGCGCCGATCGCGAAGGACACGCGATCGAGGGCCGTCAGTCCGCCGAACCGCACCGTCAAATCGCGTACCTCCAGCACCGGGACGCCCTCCGGTACCTCGGCCCGCGCCCGCGGCGCGACGGCATCTGGCAGGGCGGGCGGCGCCAGCACGATGGGGCGCTGCAGCCAGCCGAAGCGGTTGGCGAGCGAGACCAGGCCGCCCGGAAACAGAAGCACGGTCAGGATGACGACCAGACCGAACAGCGCAAGCTCCAGGTTGGGGAGATAGACCAGGAACTGCTCGCCAATGATCATCAGCACCAGCGTGCCGAGGAACGGCCCCGCCACCGTGCCGATGCCGCCGAACAGCACGAACACTACGGTTTGCAGGTCGATGGTCGCGTCGAACATGCTGGGCGGGTCGAGATAAGAGCGGTTCCAGGCGATCAGGCCGCCAGCCAGCGCGGGCAGCACGGCGCTGACGACGAAGGCGACGACCTTCACCCGCGTCGCCGGGACGCCGAGCGCGGTCGCCGCTTCCTCGTCCTCGCGGATACTCATGCAATCGAGCCCAAAGCCGCTGCGCGCGACCCAGGCGGTGAGCAGGAAACCGGCGAGGGCAATGGCGCCGGAGAAGCTATAGACCGCGAGCGGTGTGAGCTGCGCCGGCAGGGTCATGCCGCTGCCCCCGCCCACGTAGCTCCAGTCGGAGAATACCACCGAGAGGATGCGGGCGAGGCCGAACATGCCGAGCGCGAACAGGATGCCGCGCAGGCGCAGCATGATCGGGCCGAGCAGCAGCGCGGCGATGGCGGCGATCACGCCGCCCACGCAGATCGCGATGTACCAGGGGATCGGCGTGTGCGCCACCAGGAGCCCGGTCGCGTAGGCGCCGATGCCGTAGAACGAGACCTGGCCGAACGAAAGGTAGCCGGTGAAGCCGCTGATCAGGTTCCAGCCGTAGGCCAGCGCGGTGAACACCAGGATGTCGGTGGCGAACTGCATCGTGTAGCGGGTGCCGAACAGCGGAACCGCGACGAAGGCCGCTGTGAGCACCAGCGCCGTCACGCCGCTGCGCAGCCTGCCCGCCGGTCGTTCAGCCATGCAGGGAGGCTCCCCTGAACCGTTGCGGTCGCAGGGCCATGAAGCCGATCAGCAGCACATAGGGCAGCACGTTCGCGGCATCGCCGCCGAAATAGAAGCCCGCGACCGACTGCGCGATCCCGAGCAGGATCGCCGCGATCGCCACGCCGGCGTAATTGCCGAGGCCGCCGAGCGCGATGATCACGAAGGCAAGAATGGTGATGTTGTCCGCCGACTGAGCGGCCATCGGGATCACCAGCACCAACAGCACGCCGGCCGCCGAGGCCAGCCCGACCCCGAGCGCGAAGGCCATCAGACGCATCCGCCGCACATCGATCCCGCAGCTCAGCGCTCCCACGATGCTCTGCGAGGAAGCGAGCAGCGACTTGCCGAACGAGGTGCGGTTGAGTCCGATATGGAGCAGGAGCGCGAGCACGCCGCCGAACACGCCGGCGACGAACAGGGCGTGACCGACCGTGATTTGGCCGAACGTCCAGGTGGCCTGGAGGTAGGGAAGCGAGACGTAGTCGGAGCCGAACACCTGCAGGGCGAGCTGCACCAGCACGTAGTCGAGACCGAACGTCACCATCAGGCTCAGCAGCTCGGCCCGCCTGCCGTATTTCGCCAGCGGCTCCAGGATCAGCGGCTGCAGGATGGCGCCGACGCCGAACATGACGATGAAGACCACCGGCAGCACGATCAGCGGGCTCGCCGAGCTGTGCGCGGCGAACCAGACGGTGAACAGCCCGGCCAGCACGATGAAGCTGCCATGGGCGAGGTTGACCACGCCCATGACGCCGAAGATCAGGTTGAGGCTCTGCGCGATCAGCACGTAGGTGCCGCCGAGCAGGATGCCGTTGATCAGGAGCTGTGCCGCCAGCATCGATCTATCTCGGGTGCCACGCGGTGTGCACGGGTTCAAGCCGCGAAGCTCACTTGCCAGGATAGGGGACGATCAGCTTCGCCTGCGCCAGGTCGGGTGGCGTGATCAGCTTGATCACCCCGTCCTGCACCTGCACGAGATACTGGTTGAACCCATTGGACAAGCCGTTCTCGTCCACCTTGAACGTCCCCTGGACGGTGGGCACCTGGTTGTGCAGCAGCCAGTCGCGAATTTTCGCCTGATCGAGCGAGTTGGTCGCCTTTACCGCAGCGCCCAGCACCTCCACGGCGGAGTATCCGGCGGCGGAATGGTAGTCCGGGTCCTGATGAAACTTGGCCTTGTAGGCGGCGATGAACTCCGCGTTGCCAGGAGTCTTGAAGTTGGACCACCAGCTCGTGTTGGAGATGATGCCGTTGGCAAGGCTGCCTACCGCTTTGCCGAAGGCCGCCTCCACCGGGCCGATCGTCAGGGCAAGGTATTTCGGCGCGAAGCCCTGGTTGTGCAGCGCCTGCGTGAGTCCGACCGCGTCCGGGTAGTAGGTGCAGCCAAGCACCACGTCCGGATGGACATTCTTGATCGCCAGCGCGATAGACGCGAAGTCCGGCTGCGGCAGCGAGTAGGTGGTCTGATAGACGACCTTCATGCCGAGCTTCTCGGCCTGCTCAACACGCGCCTTGTAGCAGGCGAGCGAAAAGGCGGACTTGAGTCCCAGGATGGCAGCCGTGCTAGCTCCATCCTTCTTTGCGATCGGCAGTACCTCGTCGAGGTACTGCAGGGAGGAGGCGACGCTTTGGAAAACCCATTTATTACCGGAGACAAAGATGTCGGGTAGCGAGGCACCGGGCGCCAGGGTCGCATATTCGTATTTGTTGATGAGCGGCGCGACGGCCTGAGTGATCCCGCTGGAATACGGCCCGATCAGCAGGTTGACACGGTCGTTCGTTATCAGCCGCGTGTAGAGTCGCACCGCCGTGCCGGGATCGCTCTTGTCGTCGTAAAGCTTGAGCTCGAGCTTGCGGTCGAGCCAGCCGCCATGCTCGTTGGCCACGTCGATCCCGAGCTCGATCCCACGGTTTTGATAATCCGCATCCTCGGCGAGGGCGCCGGTCTGCGACGTGGTCGCGCCGATGACGATCGGCTCGGCCGCGCGCGCCCCGGTGACGGTGGCCGACAAGGCGAAGGCGGCACCCGCGAGCGCCCCGACCCACGGCATGGCAAACGGCATCCCTGCTCTCCCTTCAGGTCAATTATTGTTTTGACGCGAAGCTGAAGGAGTAGGCGGGGAGTCAGCCGCCGCGTCAAGCGGGGCACGTCTCGACAATATGGACGCGAACGGCGCATGATCCCGCCGGTTGGCAACGATCAGCGTCAGGCTCACCCGGAGAGCATCATGCCCAGCATCACGCGCCGCGCCGCGCTCGGCGGGACGGCGTCTCTGTTTGCCGCACCGGCGATTGGACGTGCCCAGGGCACGGCGCCGATCCGGATCGGCGAGATCAATAGCTATACCGCGATTCCCGCGTTCACGCTGCCCTATCGCAAGGGCTGGCAGATGGCGGTGGACGAGGTGAACGCGAACCGCGGAGCGCTGGGACGCAAGGTCGAGGTCATCTCGCGCGACGACGCGGGCAAGCCCGCCGATGCGATCCGCCTCGCGGGCGAGCTGGTCAACGACGAGAAGGTCGATCTGCTCGCCGGCGGGTACCTGTCGAATATCGGCCTTGCCCTGTCCGACTACGCGCTGCACGCGAACAAGCTCTATGTCGCGGGCGAGCCGCTGGCGGATGCGCTGGTCTGGGCGGACGGCAACCGGACGTGCTTCCGGCTGCGCCCGTCCACCTACATGCAGGTCGCCATGCTGATCCCCGACGCCGTCGCATTGAAGGCGACGCGCTGGGCGACGGTCGCACCGAACTACGAATACGGCCAGTCGGCGGTGAAGTGGTTCAAGAAACTGCTGGCGGAGAAGCAGCCTGGCGTGCAGTTCGTCGCCGAGCAATGGCCGGCGCTCGGACATATCGATGCCGGCGCAACGGTGGAGGCACTGGCGGCAGCGAAGCCTGACGCGCTGTTCAACGTGACCTTCGGGGCCGACCTGACGAACTTCGTCCGCCAGGGCAACACGCGCGGGCTGTTCGAGAACCGGGGCGTGGTGTCGCTGCTGACCGGCGAGCCCGAATATCTCGACGCGCTGGGTGCCGAGACCCCGCCTGGCTGGATCGTCACCGGCTATCCCGGCGTGCAGGATAAAGACGGACCGAACGCGAAATTCGTGCGCGCCTACCAGACGCGGTTCAATGAATCGCCGCGGATGGGCTCGGTGGTCGGCTATTCGCTCATCCACTCGATCGTCGCAGGACTGAACGCCGCGGGGGGAACGTCGACCGACCAGTTGGTAAATGGATTCTCGGGCGTCGGGTTCGAGACGCCGTTCGGTCACGTGATCTACCGCGCGATCGACCATCAGAGCACCATGGGGACTTTCGTCGGCAAGCTCGCGCTCGACCACGGCAAGGGTGTGATGATCGATTGGCACTATGTGGACGGCGCCTCCGTCCTGCCGTCGGACGCGGAGGTGCGCAAGCTGCGGCCCAACGTCGGGTGAGCTTCGTCCTCATCCAAGGGCTGACCGGGCTCGCCAGCGCGTCGTCGCTGTTCCTGCTGTCCGCCGGGCTGACGGTCATCTTCGGCGTCACCCGCGTGGTGAATTTCGCGCACGGCAGCCTGTACATGCTGGGCGCCTATATCGGGATCAGCGTCCTTTCGCATCTGGCGGGAACACCGGCCGGGTTCGTCCTTGGCGTGATCGCCGCGGCGGCCGCGGTGGGCGTGCTGGGGGCGGTGATCGAAATCGGGCTGCTGCGGCGCATCTACGGTGCGCCGCCGCTGTTTCAGCTTCTCGCGACCTTCGGCGTGGTCTTGATCGTGCAGGATGTCACGCTCAAGATCTGGGGCCCTGACGATCTGCAACTGCCGCGCCCGCCCTGGCTGCGCGGCTATGTGCCGATCGCCGGCAGCCGTTTCCCCACGTACGACCTTGCCCTGATCGGAGTGGGGCCACTGGTGCTGCTCGGCCTGTGGCTGCTGCTGACGCGGACGCGGTGGGGCGCGCTGGTGCGGGCGGCAACGCAGGACCGGGAAATGCTGGGCGCGCTGGGCGTCGACCAGCGCCTTCTGTTCACCGCCGTCTTCGTGCTTGGCGCCACGCTTGCGGGACTTGGGGGCGCGCTTGCGCTGCCGGACCATTCGGCCAATCTGCAGATAGACTTGAGCGCCATCGTGGATGCATTCGTGATCGTCGTCCTGGGCGGGCTGGGCAGCGTGCCGGGAGCCTATCTCGCCTCCCTGCTGATCGCCCTGCTGCAGGCGTACGGCCTCGTCCTGGTGCCGCGCGCGACGCTGGTGCTGGCGTTCGCGGTGATGGCGTTGGTGCTGATGGCGCGCCAAAACGGATTGCTTGGGCGCCCCATCGCGGAGGCGCGCGGCGGGGGCGCAGTCGCGCCGCTGGTGCGGGCCTCGCCATGGTTGGCGCGCGTGCTGGGGGCGATGGCGCTCGCGGCCGCCATCGCCGCGCCGCTGTACCTGAGCACCTATGGCCTGTCGGTGCTGACCGAGGCGGCGGTCGCGATCCTGTTCGCTGCCAGCCTGCATTTCGTCATGGGGCCGGGCGGCATGCCGAGCTTCGGCCATGCCGCCTGGTTCGGCCTTGGTGCCTATGCGGCGGCGCTGGTCGCCGCGGCGCATATGCCGATGCTGCTCGCGCTTGGCGCCGCGCCGGTGCTTGCGGGACTCGTCGCGCTGCTGATCGCCGGCTTCACCGTGCGTCTGTCCGGCGTCTACCTCGCGATGATTACGCTCGCGTTCGCCCAGATCGTCTGGGCGATGGCGTTCCAATGGGTGGAGCTGACGGGGGGCGACAACGGGATGCTGAATGTCTGGCCGGCGCGCTGGGTGGGAACGGCGGGAGCGTACTATTGGCTTGCGCTGGGACTCTGCATCGGTGCGGCGCTGCTGCTGCGTCGGATGCTGTATGCCCCGTTCGGTTACGCGCTGCGGGCGACACGCGATTCGGCGCGGCGGGCGGCAGCAATCGGCTTGCCGGTATTGGGCCTGCGCATTGTGGGGTTCGCGATCGCCGGCGCCGCGGGCGGATTGGCGGGCGGCGTGTTCGCCTTCGCCAAGGGCAGCGTGTTTCCATCCTATGCGGACATCTCCCGCTCGGTCGATGCGCTGTTGATGGTGCTGCTGGGCGGCGTGCAGACGATGGCGGGGCCGATCGTCGGCGCGCTCGGCTACACCGGCCTCTATGATGTGCTGTTGCAGAGCACAGACTTGTGGCGGCTGGCGCTCGGGCTTGTCATTATCGTGCTGGTCCTGGTGTTCCCTGAGGGAATCGTGGGCGGGATCGAGCGGGTGTGGGCACGACCGCAGACGGCGTGAGCACCGAGGCGCTGCTAACCGTCCGAGGGCTGCGCAAATCCTTCGGCGGGGTGCTTGCGGTGGACGGTGTCTCCTTCAGCTTGGATCGAGGCGAGATGGTCGCGCTGATCGGTCCGAACGGCGCCGGCAAGTCGACCTGCTTCGACATGCTGGGCGGCCAGCTCCCCCCCGATGCCGGCATCGTCACCCTGCTGGGTCGCGCGGTCACCGGATGGAGGCCGCGTGCGATCAGCCGGCTCGGCGTCGGGCACACGTTCCAGGTGACGGAGACCTTCGCCTCCATGACGGTGCGGGAGAACGTGCAGACCGCGTTGACCGCGCATGCAAGGCGGACCTGGCGCTTCTGGCGGCCGGCGTCGCGTTTCGAGGCGTCGGCCGCGGACCGGCTGCTGGAGCAGGTCGGGCTCGCGGCGCAGGCGGCGCGCGCGGCGGGCGTGCTCGCCTACGGGGATCTGAAGCGCCTCGATCTGGCGATGGCGCTCGCCACCGATCCGCTCCTCCTGCTGATGGACGAGCCCACCGCCGGCATGGCGGCGGGTGAGCGCGAGGCGCTGATGCGGCTGGTGCGCGAAGCCGCGCGATATCGCGGCCTCGCGGTGCTGTTCACCGAGCACGACATGGACGTGGTGTTCGGCGCTGCCGACCGTGTGCTGGTGCTGGATCACGGTGTACTGATCGCCGAAGGGCCGCCCAATTCGATCCGGCGCGATGCGCGAGTGCGGGCGGTGTATCTGGGATGCTGACGGTGCGCGGACTCGCCGCGCGGTACGGGCGTGCGCAGGTGCTGGAGGATGTCGGCTTTGCGATCGAGCCGGGCGAGGCCTGCGTGCTGATCGGGCGCAACGGCGCGGGGAAGAGCACGACGCTGAAAGCGCTGATGGGCTTGGTTCGGCCGTCCGCCGGTTCCATCCGCTTCATGGGTCAGGAGATCGCCGGGGAGCCGCCGTTCCGGATCGCGCGGCTGGGTCTGGGCTACGTGCCCGAGGAGCGGCGCATCTTCACCGAGCTGACGGTGATCGAGAATCTCATGGCAGGCAGACGGCCGGCGCGTGACGGCCTGCTAGAATGGACCCCCGAGCGGCTGTTCGCGCTGTTTCCCAACCTGGGCGCGATGCAGCGACGGCTGGGCGGGCGGATGAGCGGCGGGGAGCAGCAGATGCTGGCCATCGCGCGCACGCTGATGGGCAACCCGCGATTGATCCTGCTCGACGAGCCAAGCGAGGGATTGTCGCCGCTGATCGTCGCGGAACTCGCGGACGCGCTGCGGGCGCTGAAACGCGACGGGCTGACGATGCTGCTGGCCGAGCAGAACCTGCACTTCGCTCGGCGGGTCGCGAACCGCGCGGTGGTGATCGAGACCGGCCGCGTGGTGTGGACGGGGACAATGGCGGCATTGCAGGCCAATTCGGCGGTACGCGAGCGCTACCTCGCGGTGTGACAACCGCTACCATTTCTTGGCAAGGCCGCTGCGCGCATGTAAGGAGCGAGAAAGCCCCGGATCAGGAGGCGCCTCGTGGCGAGGGTCTTCCACGTCGAGATGATCAAGCCTTCTCACTACGATGACGACGGTTACGTCATCCAGTGGTGGAAGGCGTCGATCCCGTCCAACTCGCTTGCGAGCCTTTACGCGATCGTGCAGGACGCCGCTTCGCGTGGGGTGCTCGGGAGCGATGTCGCGCTTACCTATGATGGCTGGGATGAGTGCAACACGATCATCAAGGTGGACCGCGTCGCGCGCAAGATCGCCGAGACCGGCGGCGGCGTGGTGTTCCTGGTGGGCGTGCAGAGCAACCAGTTTCCGCGTGCGATGGACCTCGCGCGGGCGTTCCGCGCGCGCGGGCTGGCTGTGGTCATCGGCGGATTTCATGTCAGCGGTTGCCTCTCGATGCTCGACGAGCTGCCGCCCGATCTGCAAGAGGCGCTTGACCTCGGCATCACGCTGTTCGCCGGGGAGGCCGAAGGGCATATCGACGCGCTGCTGCGCGACGCCTACGCGGGGCGGTTGCAGGCCGTGTATAATTTCCTCTCCGACCTGCCCGGCCTGCAGGGCGCGGCAGTTCCCTACCTGCCGCCGGACCGGCTGCAGCGCTACTCGCCGCCCATCGGGTCGTTCGACGCCGGGCGTGGGTGCCCATTCCAGTGCAGCTTCTGCACCATCATCAATGTCCAGGGGCGCAAGTCGCGGTATCGCACCGGGGACGACATCGAGCGGCTGCTGCGCGAGCATCTGGACAATGGCGTCACTCGCTTCTTCATCACCGACGACGATTTCGCGCGCAACCGCCATTGGGAGGAGATTCTCGATCGCATAATCGAGCTGCGCGAGCGGGAGGACGTGCCGTTCACCTTCCTGATCCAGGTGGACGCGCTCGCCTACCTGATCCCGAACTTCATCGAGAAGTGCCGCCGCGCCGGCTGCCTGCGGGTCTTCATCGGACTGGAGACGATCAATCCCGGCAACCTGGTGCACGCGAAGAAGCGGCAGAACAAGATCGGCGAGTATCGCCGCATGCTGCAAGCCTGGCGCGCCGCCGGCGTGATCACCTTCTGCGGCTACATTCTGGGATTCCCCGAGGATACGGCCGAGTCGATCGCGCAGCGACATCGAGATCCTCAAGCGCGAGCTTCCGGTCGATTGCCTGGAGTTCTTCATGCTGACCCCGCTGCCGGGGTCGGAGGACCATCAGAAGCTCTGGCGTACGGGCGTTCCAATGGAACCCGACATGAACAAATACGACCTGGAGCACATCTGCACCGCGCATAGCCGGATGACGGAGCAGGAGTGGCACGGCGCGTATCACCGCGCCTGGCTCCAATACTACAGCATGGAACATGTGGAGACGTTGCTGCGGCGGGCCATCGCTGACAACGTTCCCGTGAAGCGGCTGATGCACAGCATCGTCGTGTTCCTCGGTATGCCGATGATCGAGTGCATCCACCCGTTGCAGGGCGGCTATCTGCGCCTGAAAGTGCGCGGTTCCCGCCGCTCCGGCCTGAAGCTCGAGCCCGCGCTGCTGTTCTACCCGCGCTATGCGGCCGAGACTGCCGTGAAAGCCATCCGCTTCGTCGCGCTGCTACGGCGCATCAACCGCCTGCGCAAGCGACGCGCTGCGCGAGCACGCCGTGCGCCCCTACAGCGATATCGCGATCGCCAAGCTGCCAGAGGAGACCGCGGATCAGTTCGAGATGCTGCGCGAGCGGCCGAAGGTGGAGGCGGCGTTGGCGGAATAGTGCAGCGCGCGACTGCGGGACCCTCATCTGCCACGCAAGGGCGTGGCGGCCTCTCTCAGAAGGAGAGGCGATAATTCACCTCTCCCGCATTCTGCGGGAGAGGTCGCCGCTTCTTGGTGCCGGGTGAGGGTCACGCCTCCAGCGCCTCCTGCGCCGCCAGCCAAGCCGCCTCCGCCTCCGCCGTCAGCCGGGCGATGGCGCCGAGGCGGGCGTTGGCGGCTTCGATCTCCGTCCCGCGCGCCTTCTCGTAAAGACGCGGATCGGCGAGCGCGCGCTCGATCGCGGCACGTTCGGCGGCGAGGCGCTCGAGCCGTGCCTCTGCCTCGCGCGCCTGCTTGCGCAGTGGAGCGAGGGCGGCGCGCGCCTCCGCCCGCCCGCGCCGGTCATCACGCTTGCCAGTCGCGTCGGTTGGCTTTGTCGCCGGCCGTGCGCGCTCGGCGAGCACCGAACGGTACTCGTCGAGGTCGCCGTCGAACGGGCGCACCGTCCCGTCCGCGACCAGCCACAGCCGGTCGGCGACCAGCTCAACCAGATGCGGGTCGTGGGTGATCAGCAGCACGGCGCCAGCGAAGTCGGCGAGCGCCTTGACCAGCGCCTCGCGCGCGTCGATGTCCAGATGGTTCGTCGGCTCGTCGAGGATCAGCAGCTGCGGCGCCTCGCGTGTCGCGAGTGCCAGCAGCAGGCGCGCCTTTTCCCCGCCCGACAGGCTCGCGCTCGGAGTCTCCGCGCGGTCCGCGTCCAGCCCGAAGCGCGCGAGCTGCGCGCGCAACTGAGTCCCGGTGGCGCGCGGCAGCACGCGCGCGAGATGGGCGAGCGGGGAGTCGCCCGCCACCAGCTCGTCCGCCTGGTGCTGGGCGAAGTAGCCGACGCGCAACTTGCCGCTGCGGCGCATCTCGCCCGACATCGGCTCTAGCCGTCCGGCGAGCAGGCGCGCGAGCGTGGACTTGCCGTTGCCGTTCGCGCCGAGCAGCGCGATGCGATCGTCCATATCGACTGTAAGCGAGACCTCGCGCAGGACCGGCACGCCGTTGTAGCCGACCGCGACTCGCTCCACGGTCAGGATCGGCGGGGCGATGCGGGCAGGCTCCGGAAAGGCGAAACGGGTGGGCGCGTCCTCGACCATGCTCTCGATCACCGGCAGGCGGGCCAGCGCCTTCAGCCGTGACTGCGCCTGGCGCGCCTTGCTCGCCTTGTAGCGGAAGCGGTCGACGAATTTCTGGATGTGCGCGCGCTCGGCTTCGATGCGTTCGGCAGCACTCGCCTGCTGCGCGGCCCGCTCGGTGCGGATGCGCACGAACTCCTCGAAGCCGCCCGGCGTCAGGGTGATCTTGCCGCGATCGAGATGCGCTATGGCCGAGACGGCGCGGTCCAGCAGGCCGCGATCGTGCGAGACGATCAGCGCCGCGCCGGGGAAGCGCGACAGCCACCCCTCCAGCCACAGCGTCGCCTCCAGGTCGAGATGGTTGGTCGGCTCGTCGAGCAGCAGCAGGTCGGGCGCGGCGAACAGCGCGGTGGCGAGCGCGACGCGCATCCGCCAGCCGCCGGAGAAGCTCGCGACGGAGCGCGCCTGCGCCGCCTCGTCGAAGCCGAGCCCGGCCAGGATCGCGGCGGCGCGGGCCGGTGCGGAGTTCGGCGCCGATCGCGCGTAGCCGCTCGTGGATTTCGCCGAGCCGCTCCGGTCGGCGCGTGCTCGGCCTCTTCGAGCAGCGAAAGGCGTTCGGGGATCACCGCGCAGCACGGTCGCGAGCAGGCTCTCCGGCCCGTCCGGCGCCTCCTGCGCGACCGTCGCGACGCGCGCGCGGACGGCGAGGCGCATCTCGCCGCCATCGAGCGCCACATCGCCCATGATCGCGCGCAGCAGCGTGGTCTTGCCGGTGCCGTTGCGCCCGACCAGGCCGATGCGCCGCCCGGCGTCGACCGTGAGGTCGGCCCGGTCGAGCAGCACGCGCCCGCCGACGCGGATCACCGCGCCCGAGATCACCAGGAGGGACATGGGGCGCGAGCTAGCAGTTGCCGGGCCGGGAGGGAACGCCTACTGACCCGCCCCACACAATGTCACGATGAGGTTTCCAAATGGCCGCCGAGCGTACCCTCTCCATCATCAAGCCCGATGCCACGCGGCGGAACCTGACCGGGCAGATCAACGCCGTGCTGGAGGAGTCGGGGCTGCGCATCGTCGCCCAACGCCGGATGCACCTCACTCAAGGGCAGGCCGAGGCGTTCTATGCGGTGCACAAGGAGCGCGGGTTCTTTCGCGACCTCGTCGCCTTCATGACCTCCGGCCCGGTCGTCGTTCAGGTGCTGGAGGGCGAGAACGCGGTCGCCCGCAACCGCGAGGCGATGGGTGCGACCGATCCCAAGAAGGCCGCCGCCGGCACGATCCGCGCCCGCTTCGCCGAGAACATCGAGGCGAACTCCGTGCATGGGTCGGATAGCGCGGAGAACGCGGCGGCCGAGATCGCCTTCTTCTTCGCGGGGACTGACATCGTCGGTTGATCCCTCACCAGCCGCGCGGCGGAAGGGGACGCGGGCGCACACGCTCGGCATCGATGCCGAGGCGGCAGCCTGCGACGCGCTCGCCCGCGACGGCTGGGACGTGCTCGCCCGCCGCCTGCGCACTCCGGCGGGTGAGGTCGACGTGATCGCCGAGAAGGCGGGCGTGCTCGCGATCATCGAGGTGAAGGCACGCCCGACGCTCGCCGTCGCCGCCGCCGCGCTGTCGGCCCGACAGCGGCGGCGTCTGCTCGCCGCCGCCGAGATCATCGCCGCCGAGCATCCCGAGTGGGGAAGTGCGGGCGTGCGCTTCGACGTGCTGCTGGTCGACGCAGCGGGCGCAGTGCGCCGCATCGCCGATGCGTTCCGCGTGGAGGACCCGCCGGGTTGACAGTGATTCTCGCGCACCCGCACAGTCGCGCCGGCTAACGGGGGAGACGACATGCGAGCGATCCTGAGCGCCGGCTGCGCGATGCTGCTGGGCGTCGCGTCGGTATCGGCGGCCGAGCCGTTCCAGTGCGGCCACAAGGGCGGCAGCTTCACCTACGGGCTGGAGGCGAACGTCGCCGGGATCGACATGCAGGCCTCCTCCGCCGCCTCGACCCGCGACATCGCGATGAACATCTACGAAACGCTGGTCACGCGCGACGAGCACATGAAGCCGCTGCTGCAGCTTGCGCAATCGGTGGACACCAGCCCCGACAACAAGGTGTTCATCTTTCATCTGCGCGACGGTGTGCATTTCCATAACGGCAAGACGATGACCTCGGCGGACGTCATCGCCTCGTTCCGCCGCTACCAGCGGGTCGGCATCGATCGTTCGATCCTCGCGCCGGTCGATCACATGGACACGCCCGATCCGGCCACCTTCGTGATCACTCTGAAAGAGTCGCGCCCGACCTTCCTCGAGGCGATGTCGGCGATCACCGTGCCGATCGTCATCATCCCGGCGGAGAACGAGAACGCGGCGCCGCAGCAGTTGCCGGCGATGGGAACCGGTCCCTACCAGCTCGACCGCTTCGTGGCCGACGGCTACGTGCGGCTGAAGCGCTTCGACGGCTATGCGCCCGATACGCGCTATACGGACGATCGACGGGTTCGGCGGCTACAAGGTCGCGTGCCTGGACACCGTGACGTTCCGCATGGTGCCCGAGCCGGGGGTGCGCGTCGCCGGGCTGGAGACCGGAGAGCTGCAGGGCGTCGAGGACGTGCCGACCATCGCCCAGAAGCGGCTTGCCACCAACAAGAACATCCATCTGCTGAAGCTGGATAATTTCTGGCTGAACGTCGAATATCCGAACTGGTCGAAGCCGCCGACCGACAATCTGAAGTTCCGCCAGGCGATCCAGGCGGCGCTGAGCTTCAAGGACATCATGCAGGCGGCGAGCGACGGCGACTATCGGCCCAACCCGTCGATCCAGTATCCCGGCACGACCTATTACACCGAGGCGGGCAAGGACCTGCTCGACCAGCATGATCCGGAGAAGGCAAAGCAGCTTCTCAAGGAAGCCCGCTATAACGGCGAGAAGGTCGTGCTGCTGACCAACAAGGACTATCCGAGCCTCTACAACTCGGCGCTGGTGACCGCGCAGCAGCTCAAGGCGGTGGGGATCAACGCGCAGCTCCTGGTGCTCGACTGGCCGAGCGCGCTCGCGATGAGCCTGAAGGGATCGGCCGACTGGAACATGTTCTTCACCGGCTGGATCACCTATGTCGCGCAGGGCGGGCAGCAGACCTTGCGCACGATGGCCGAGCCGAACGCAGTGTTCACCCCGCCGGGCGGCAAGGTGCCGGCGCAGTTCATGAGGGATTTCGACGAGGTCGCGAACGGCGCCACCTTGGCGGAGCGCCGGGCGGCCTTCGCCGATGCGCAGAAGCTCGCCTTCGAGGACGTGATGGTCATCCCGACCGGCGTCATGCCCAAGGTGCAGGCGGTGCGCGCCAACGTCGAGCACTACATCCCGTTCTACAACCCGCGCATGTACAACGTCTGGGTCAAGCAGTGAGCTGGCTTGACGGCTGACGCGGGCCTCTGCATCTTCCCATGCACAGATGCGGCGGGTGGCGACTGGGAACCAGCGGACTGGCGGGATTTGGACTCGCGCTTTGCATCGCGCCTCGCAAAACCGGCGGCGCGGCGCCGTTCAAGTGCCCGCATGTCGGCGGCAATTTCGTGTTCGGGCAGGAGGCGAACATCAACAGCCTCGACCAGATGACGTCGAACACGATCTCGACCCGAAACATCGCGATGAACATCTTCGAGACGCTGGTCACGCGTGATGAGAACAACAACATCATTCCGCAGATCTCCGCTAAGATCGAGGAGTCACCCGACCATCTGACCTACAGCTTTCCGCTGCGCACCGGCATCCATTTCCAGAACGGCAAGGAGATGACCTCGGCCGACGTCGTCGCCTCCTTCGACCGTTACAACGAGGTCGGGCTCGAGCGCAGCATGTTCGAGAACGTCGATCACTGGGACGCGCCGGACAAGGCGACCTTCGTGATCCACATGAGGAAAGCCCAGCCGACATTCCTGACCCTGCTCAGCGCCTTCAGCGTGCCGGTCATCATCATCCCCGCCGAGGACCGCGACGTGCCGGCCCAGCAACTCAAGCCGGTCGGCACCGGGCCGTACATGTTGGTCCAGTCGGTGCCGGGGAGCTACGTCAAGCTGAAGCGGTTCGACGGCTATAGCCCGGATACACGCTATGAGAGCCGCACCGGGTTCGGTGGCTACAAACAGGCCTGCTTCGACACCGTGACGTTCCGCATCGTGACTGAACCCGGCGCGCGCACCGCCGGGCTGGTGACGGGCGAACTGCAAGGTGACGAGGACGTCCCGGTGAAGTCGGTTCCGGCGCTGGAGAAGAACACGAAGATCACGCTGCTGCCTTTGCCGAACTGGCTGATCGACATCACCGACCCGAACACTGCGAACCCTCCGACCAACAATCTGGACTTCCGCAAGGCGGTCCAGGCGGTGCTGGACATGGCGCCGATCCTGCAGGCGGCGACCGACGGCAGCTATCGGCTGAACGTCGGATTCTACTACCCGGGCCGGCCCGGCTACACGGATGCCGCGAAGGACACCTATAACCTCCACGATCCGGTGTTGGCGAAGCAGTACCTGGCGAAGTCGGGCTACAAGGGTGAGCCAGTCATCCTGCTGACCAACCACGACTATCCGCTGCTGTACAACTCGGCCGTCGTCATGCAGCAGCAGCTCAGATCGATCGGGATCAACGCCGAGCTCAAGGTGACCGACTGGCCGACTTCGGTGCAAATCCAGCGTAATCAGGACACCGGCTGGAACTTCTTCTTCACCGGGTGGGGCACGCAGCCGGCGCTCGGGCCGCTATCGGTGATGCAGTTCTTCGCCCAGTCCAACCCGGTCTATCATCCCCCGAAGGGGCATCCGGACCCCGAGCTGCTGAGGCTCTGGAACGCGATGAACACGGTGCCGGATGCAGGGGAGCGGCAGAAGGCCTTCGCCGAGATGCAGGAATACGCGCTGGATCAGGTCTATGCGATCCCGTTTGGATCGGTCACGCTGATCCAGGCCGTGCGGTCGGACGTGAAGGGGTTCGTGCCGTTCCGCATTCCGCGTATGTACAATGTCTGGTTCGAAAAATAGTAGGGCAGGAAATGATCATGGGACGCATCATGCTGGCGGGGCTCTTCATTGGCGCCAGCCTGGCCACGGCGAACGCGGCGCCGTTCAAATGCCCGCATGTCGGCGGCAATTTCGTGTTCGGCCAGGAAGCCAATATCAACAGCCTGGACCAGATGACGTCGGCGACGATCTCGACGCGCAACATCGCCATGAACATCTTCGAGACGCTGGTCACGCGTGACGAGAACAGCAAGCCGATCCCGCAGATCGCCGCCAAGATCGACGAATCGCCGGACCACCTGACCTACACATTCCCGCTGCGCACCGGCATTCATTTCCAGAACGGCAAGCTGATGACCGCGGCTGACGTCGTCGCCTCCTTCGATCGCTATTCCAAGGTCGGGCTGGAGCGCAGCATGCTGGCGAACGTGGACCATTGGGACGCGCCCGATCCCAACACCTTCATCATTCACATGAAGAAGGCGCAGCCCACCTTCATCCGGCTGCTCAGCTCCTTCAGCGTGCCCATCGTCATCATCCCGTCCGAGGACCGTGACGTTCCGTCCCAGCAGCTCAAGCCGGTCGGCACGGGGCCATACATGCTGGTGCAGTCGGTGCCGGGCAGCTACGTCAAGCTGAAGCGCTTCGATGGCTATGTTCCGGATACCCGGTATGAGAACCGCACGGGGTTCGGGGGCTACAAGCAGGCCTGCTTCGACACCGTGACGTTCCGCATCGTGACGGAGCCCGGCGCGCGGGTTGCCGGGCTGCGCACCGGGGAGCTGCAGGGGGTCGAGGACATCCCGACAAAGTCGGTCGCGCCGTTGAAGAACGACAAGAACATCACCATCCTGCCGCTGCCCAACTGGTGGATCCAGATCGCCTCGCCCAACACGGGCACTCCGCCGACCGACAACCTGGATTTCCGCAAGGCGGTGCAGGCCGCGCTCGACATGACCCCCATCATGCAGGCGGCGACGGACGGCAATTTCCGCCTGAACGTCGGCTTCCAGTATCCGAACCAGCCCGACTACACGGATGCCGGCAAGGACACCTACAATTTGCACGACCCGGCACTCGCGAGGAAATACCTGGAGAAATCAGGCTACAAGGGCGAGCCGGTCGTCCTGCTCACCGATCAGGACTACACGCCGATGTATAACTCGGCGCTGGTGATGCAGCAGCAGATGAAGGCGGTCGGCATCAACGCCCAGCTCAAGGTCGTCGACTGGCCGACCTCGGTGCAGATCTCGCAGAAAGAGGACAAGGGATGGAACTTCTTCTTCACCGGCTGGGGCACGCAGCCGTCGCTAGGACCACTCGCGGTGATGCAGTTCTTCGCCCAGCCGATCCCGGCCTACCGTCCGCCGGCGGGCCATCCCGATCCCGAGGTGCTGAAGCTGTGGAACGAGATGAACACCGATCCGACGGCCGAGGGCCGGGAGCAGGCGTTCGCCGACATGCAGAAATACGTGCTCGAGCAGGTCTACGCGATCCCGTTCGGCTCGCTCACCAAGATCCAGGGCGTGCGCTCGAACGTGAAAGGGTTCGTGCCGTTCCGCATCCCGCGCATGTCGAACGTGTGGTTCGAGAAGTGAGGTGCGCGTGACCCCTCCCCCTAACCCCCTCCCCCAAGGGGACGGGGGACGAAGTTGGGAGTCCCCCCTCCCCTTGGGGGAGGGGGTTGGAGGAGGGGTATTCACCCGCCCATGATCGCTGCCACCGTCAGCCGCATCGCGGGGGCGATCCCGATTCTGATCCTGGTGAGCCTCATCACGTTCGGGATGATCCACATGATTCCCGGCGATCCCGCTGCGGTGATTGCGGGGCTCAGCGCCACGCCTGACCAGATCGCCCAGATCCGCCACGACCTCGGCCTCGATGAGCCGCTGCTGTCGCAGCTCTTCCACTGGTACGACAACCTCCTGCACGGTAATCTCGGCACCTCGCTGCTGCTGGGCGATCCGGTGCTGCAGGTCGTGATCGGCCGGCTGCCCGTGACGATCGGCCTGTCGGCCTACGCGTTGGTGATCACGCTGGTGATCGGCCTGGTCAGCGGCGTGCTCGCGGCGCTGCGACGCAACACCTGGGTCGATCAGGCGGCCATGGTGTTCTCGATGTTCGGCATCTCGGTGCCGAACTTCTATCTCGGGCTGCTGATGATCCTGCTGTTCGCGGTCGATCTCGGCTGGCTGCCGACCGGAGGTTATGTCGCGCTCACCGAGGACCCGGTCGGCTGGCTTACCTGCATGACCTTGCCCGCGATCTCGCTCGCGCTGCTGCTGACCGGGCTGCTTGCACGCATCACCCGCTCCACCATGCTGGAGGTGCTGCGCCAGGACTATGTCCGAACCGCGCGCGCCAAGGGACTGCCGCGACGCAAAGTGGTGATGAAGCACGCGCTCGCCAATGCGCTGATCCCGATCGTGACCGTCATCGGCATCATCGTCAGCCTGCTGATGTCGGGCGCGGTGGTGACCGAGACGCTGTTCTCGCTGCCCGGCATCGGCCAGTTGCTGACCCAGGCGGTGCTGAACCGCGACTATCCGACGGTGCAGGGGGCGATGCTGATCGTCACCGCGATGATGGTCGGGGTGAACATCGCGGTCGACATTCTCTACGCCTTCCTCGACCCGAGGGTGCGTTACGATGCCGCCTGACATCGCCATCGGGATCGAGGCGCTCGCCGAGCTCGAGGAAGAGCCGCTTCGCCGCAACCCGGCTGCGGCGGCGTTGCAGCGGCTGCTGCATCATCGCCTGTTCGTGACCGGGCTTTGCCTGTTCGCGATCATTGCGCTGCTCGCGGTACTCGCCCCGGTGATCGCGCCGGTCGATCCCGACAAGATCGACATGGGCGCGAGCTTCCGCCCGCCGAGCTGGGCGCACCCGTTCGGGACGGACAATTTCGGCCGCAGTCTGCTGTCGCGCGTCGTCTACGGCGCGCAGCTCTCGATGCTGATCGGCGCGTCGGTCGTCGCCATCAATGCGGTGTTCGGCACGCTGATCGGTGCCGCCGCCGGGTATTTCCGGCGGATCGACAACATGGTGATGCGGGTGAACGATGCGCTGATGGCGTTCCCGGCGATCCTGCTCGCGATTGCCGTGACGGCGGTGCTGGGCCCGTCGATCACCGACGTGATCATCGCGCTCGGGATCGTGTACACGCCGCGCACCGCGCGCATCGTCCGCTCCTCGGTGATCGTGCTGCGCGAGATGGAGTATGTGCAGGCCGCGGTCGCCGCCGGCGCCGGACACTGGCGCATCCTGCGCCAGCACATCCTGCCCAACGCCATGGCGCCGCTGATCGTGCAGTTGAGCTTCCTGTTCGCCTACGCGGTGCTGACCGAGGCGACGCTCTCGTTCCTCGGAGTCGGCGCGGTCCCGCCGACGCCGACCTGGGGCAACATCATGGCGGAGGGGCGGCAGTACATGACCGACGCGCCCTGGATCATCGCGATTCCCGGCCTCGCGCTGATGATCACCGTGCTTGGCCTGAACATGCTGGGCGACGGCCTGCGCGACGTGCTCGACCCGCGGCTGCGGCTGCAGGAGTGAGCCTGCTCGAAGTCAGCAATCTCACCACCTCCTTCGCCACCGCGAGCGGCGAGGTCACGGCGGTCGAGGACGTCAGCTTCTCGCTCGATCCGGGCGAGGTGCTGGGCATTGTCGGCGAATCCGGCAGCGGCAAGAGCGTCACCGCGCTCACCATCATGGGCCTGCTGCCGCAGCCGCCGGCGCGCGTCGCGGCGGGCGAGGTGCGATTCGAGGGCAGCGTGCTCACCCGCATGTCGGAGGCGCGGCTGCGGCGCATCCGCGGCCCCGGCATCGCGCATGGTGTTCCAGGAGCCGATGACCTCGCTCAACCCGATCTTCCCGATCGGCGACCAGATCACCGAGACGTTGGCGGCGCACGAATCCGGCACCGCTCGCTCCCGCCGCCACCGCGCGGTGGAGCTGCTGGCGCGCGTCGGCATTCCGTCGCCGGAGGCGCGGCTCAACGACTATCCGCACCAGCTTTCGGGCGGGCAGCGCCAGCGGGTGATGATCGCGATCGCGCTCGCCTGCCGCCCGCGCCTGTTGATCGCCGACGAGCCGACGACGGCGCTCGACGTCACCATCCAGGCGCAGATCCTCGACCTGCTGCTCGATCTGCGCGACGAGTTCGGCATGGCGATCATCGTCATCACCCACAACATGGGCGTGATCGCCGAAACGGCGGACCGCGTGCTGGTGATGTACGCCGGGCGCATCGTCGAGGAGGCGCCGGTCGCGCGGCTGTTCGAGTCCCCGCTGCATCCCTACACGCGCGGCCTGCTCTCCTGCGTGCCGACGTTCGGCGATGACCGCGAGCGGCTGACCGCGATCGCCGGCACGCTCCCGGACCCGCGCCGCCGCCCACCCGGCTGCCGCTTCGCGCCGCGATGCCCGCACGCGATTCCCGCCTGCTCGGCAGCCATCCCGCCGCTCAGGGAATACGATCCGGGGCACGACGCGGCCTGCATCCGGATCGGCGAACTCGTCGCCGCATGACGCCGCTGCTCGATGCGCAGAGTCTGACCAAGCACTTCGCGGTTCGTGGCCACGCGCTGCTGATGCGCCGCCATCTGGTGCTGCGCGCGGTCGATGGCGTCGATATCAGCATCGGCGCCGGCGAGACGCTCGGCCTGGTCGGCGAGTCCGGCTGCGGCAAGTCGACGCTGGGGCGGCTGCTGATCCGGCTGATCGAGCCGACCGCGGGGCGCATCCGCTTCGCCGGCGAGGACATCACCGAGCTGTCCACCAGCGCGATGCGCGAGAAGCGCCGCGCCATGCAGATCATCTTCCAGGACCCGTACGGCGCGCTCAATCCGCGCATGAAGGTCGAGGACATCGTCATGGAGCCGCTGGTGATCCATGGCGCGCGCCGCGACGCCGCGACGCGGGAGACGGTTGCGCGGATGCTCGACCGGGTCGGCCTGCCGGTGCGGGTGCGCGATCGCTTCCCGCACGAATTCTCCGGCGGGCAGCGCCAGCGCATCGGCATCGCCCGCGCGCTCGCGCTCAACCCGCGCTTCATCGTCTGCGACGAGCCGGTGTCCGCGCTCGACGTGTCGGTGCAGGCGCAGATCGTCAACCTGCTGCGCGACCTGCAGCGCGAGCTGGGCCTGACCTATCTGTTCATCGCCCATGATCTCGCGGTGGTGAAGCACATCTCCGACCGCGTCGCGGTGATGTATCTCGGCAAGATCGTGGAGCTGGCCGAGAAGCGCGCGCTCTATGCCGCGCCGCTGCATCCCTACACGCAGGCGCTGATCGCCGCCGTGCCGGGCACGCGGCCGGACGGACGCGCGGGGCGGCGGGCGAAGCGGGCGGGGATCGCCGGCGACATCCCGAGCGCGCTGCATCCGCCGCCCGGCTGCCGCTTCCATACGCGCTGCCCGATCGCGATCGCGCGCTGCCGGGAAGAGGAGCCGGCGATGCGCGAGCTGATGCCGGGGCATTTCGTCGCGTGCCACCGGGCGGGGCAGGGGGCTTGAGGATTCCTTAACGTCGGGATGCGAGAGTGCGGGCGCGCAGCCCAAGGGCGATAAAATGTCGTCGGCCCTCGCGCCCGTCCTCTCGGTAGTCGTGCCGGTCTTCAATGAGGCAGACGGGCATCCTCCTCTTCCACGACCGCCTCGCCGCCGTGATGGAGACGTTCGGCGAGAGCTGGGAGGTGGTCTATGTCAATGACGGCAGCCGCGACACCACGCTGCGCATCCTGGAGCGGCTGCGCGGCGTCGATGCGCATATCGCGCTGCTCAACCTCTCGCGCAATTTCGGCAAGGAGATCGCGACCACCGCAGGGCTCGATCATGCGCGCGGCGAGGCGGTGATCGTCATCGACGCCGATTTGCAGGACCCGCCGGAGGTGATTCCCGAGCTCGTGGCGCGCTGGCGCGAGGGGTTCGACGTCGTCTACGCCCAGCGCCGGTTGCGCGCCGGGGAGACCTGGCTGAAGCGCGCGACCGCCAGCGCGTTCTATCGGCTCATGAGTCGCATGTCGGAGGCCGATGTGCCGCCGAATGTCGGCGATTTCCGGCTGATGAGCCGGCGCTCTGTCGACGCGCTGCTGCGCCTGCGCGAGCGGCACCGATTCATGAAGGGCCTGTTCGCCTGGGTGGGCTTTCCCAGCATCGGCGGTCCCGTACGACCGCGCGCCGCGTGCCGCCGGATCGAGCAAATGGAGCTACTGGCGGCTGTGGAACCTGGCGCTCGAGGGCATCACCAGCCACACCGTCATGCCGCTCAAGGTCGCGACCTATCTCGGCCTCGGCGTCGCGCTGTTCGCCGCCGTGTTCGGCGGGCAGCTCGTCGCCCGCACGCTGCTCTTCGGCAATCCGGTACCGGGCTATCCGAGCCTGATGGCGGTCATCCTGTTCCTGGGCGGCGCCCAGCTCGTCACGCTCGGGGTGATCGGCGAGTATCTGGGGCGGGTCTTCAATGAGACGAAGCAGCGTCCGCTCTATCTGGTCGAGCGGCATCTGCCGAGCGACTGATACCGCGCTTGCGGTTGGTGCCGCTTGGTCGTTATGTCGGGGCGATGCTCGTCCGCCACCTCATGGTCCTCGCCGCTTATTCTTTTCCTGCCCGGCATGCCGGCATGGGCGGGATCGTTCACGCCGGCGCAGCGGGCCGAGATCGTGGGGATCGTGCGCGATGCGCTGCGATCCGATCCCTCCATCCTGCGCGATGCCATCGCCGCGCTGCAGGCGCAGGACCGCGATCAGCAGGAGAAGGCAAGCAAGGCGGCGCTCGCGCGCGACCGCAAGGCGCTGTTCAGCGATCCGGCCGACCCGGTGGCGGGCAATCCCGCCGGCAACGTCACGGTCGTGGAGTTCTACGACACGCGCTGCCCGTATTGCCGGCAACTTGAACCCACCATCGCCGCGCTGCTGAAAGCCGATCCCAACGTGCGGCTGGTCTACAAGGATCTGCCGATCCTGGGGCCGTCGAGCATGCTGGAGGCGCGCGCGTTGCTCGCCGCGCAGCGCCAGGGCGGCTATCTGCGGCTGCAACAGGCTTTCATGCAGGGAAGCGGAGAAGCGAGCCCGGCGACGATCCGCGCCGCGGCGGAGAAGGCGGGCCTCGATGCCGCGCGCCTGCTGCGCGATATGGACGATCCGGCCATCGCCGCGCGGCTGCAAGCCAATCTCGCGCTGGCGCGCGACCTGGATATCGAGGGGACGCCTGTGATCGTCGTCGGCGATCGGATGATCCTCGGCGCGGTAGACTTGCCCGATCTGCGCGGCGCCGTCGCGCAGGCACGCAAGGGTTGATCGTCAGGAGCGTTTCCATGCGCGACATCATCCGGCTGTCCTTGTTCTCCGTCCTGGTTTCGTGTGCGGTCCTGCCCCGCCTTCGCCCAGCAGCCGACACAGGCGCAGCAGAACGCGATCCGCCAGTCCTGCCGGGCCGACTTCCAGGCGAACTGCTCCGGCGTCTCGCCGGGCGGGGCGGCGGCGCTGCAATGCCTGCAGGAGCACGCCGCCACTCTGTCCCAGGCGTGCAACGCGGCGGTGGGCGCGGTTGGCGCGCCGAGCCGCGGAGCCTCGAGCGGATCGACGGCAGCGCCGCCGGCGGCTTCGCCCGCTCCCGTCGCGCCATCGCGCGCCGGGACCGGCGCGGTCCGGGAGGCGTGCCGGGCCGACTATCGGCGCTTCTGCCGTGGCGTGCGTCCGGGCGGCGGGCAGGCGCTGGCGTGCCTTGAGGACAATGCCCGATCGCTGTCGAGCGGCTGCCGCCAGGCGCTGCGACACGCCGCCGGGCGCTGAGGCTCTATGCCGTCGCGCGGCCGTAGAGCGCGGTCAGCACGCGCGGCATCGTCAGCCCCTGCACGACGATGCTGAACAGCACCACGGCGTAGCACACGCTGAGCAGTGCGACGCGGTGCGGCGTCGGCGGCAATGTCAAGGCCAGCGCGACCGAGATGCCGCCGCGCAGCCCCGCCCAGGTGAGCACCGCGCCCTCCCGCATCCGGCTGCGCAGCGTCCCGCGCGCGAGGGCGCCGGGACCGCCACGCTGACGGCGCGCGCGAGCACGGCGAGCGGCATCGCGAGCAGGATCGGCAGCAGCGTCTGTCCGACGAGTGTCAGCGCCAGGACCTGCAAGCCGATGAGCGTGAACAGCAGCGTGTCGAGCAGCTCGTCGAGCAGGCCCCAGAACCCGGTAGAGCGTGAGGTACGGCCCGGTGCCCGCGGCGAAGGCAGGGGTCAGCAGCTTTACGCGAGCCCCGCCGTCACGACGGCTATCGGCGCCGATACCGTCGCCGCCTCCGCCGCGCTGTACGAGCCGAGCACGAGGGCGAGCGAGATCAGCAGCAGCAGGCCCAGATCATGGATGCGCCGCATCACGAGCGAGGCGATGCCGCCGCATGCGCCGCCGATCGTGATGCCGCCGAGGATCGCCCAGGACAGGGCGACGAACAGGCGGCCATGCCCGTAGACATGCGCCTCGCCGTTGGCGAGGCCGAGCATGGCCAGGTACATCACCAGCGCGGCGCCATCGTTGAACAGACTTTCTCCCGGCGATCACCGCGCGCAGCGAGGGCGGCAGCGGTGCCTTGCGCAGGAGCGATTCGACCACGACGGCATCGGTTGGCGCCAGGATCGCACCGATGACGAGGCACCAGCCGGGCATGATCGTGATGCCGACGAGCCGGAATACGAGCCAGATGCCGAGTCCGAACACGATCGTCGCGACAATCACGCTGCCGGTGGACAGGACGAGGATCGCCCCGATGCGCTGCGTGAGCTCGCGCACGTTGACGTGCAGGCTGCCCGCGAACAGCAGCAGGGCGAGCACGCCGTCGAGGAAGACTCGCGGCAGGTCGGCGGCGCCGACCGCGACATGGTACCAGGCGACGATGTGCGAGCCGGTGAGCCGGTCGATCGCGATCGCGACTAGCGACAGGCCGAGCGAGAGCAGCAGCACGCCGATCGAGCGCTGTAGCCCGAGATAGAGGTAGTTGAAGCAGGCGATCGCGGTCGCGAAGAGCAGGACCAGCGCGCAGATGGCCGTCGCGTTCACGCGATCGGCTCACCTCTCCCGCCGTGCGGGAGAGGTCGGACTCGCGTAGCGAGCCGGGTGAGGGGGACGGACCCTCATCGGCGGAAGCGCCCTCCGCCGCCGAAGTCGCGCCCGCCGAAGTCGCGCCCACCAGTGCGATCTGAATCCGCGGCTGCTCAGAGCCGAACGTGCGCGCGCGCCGATCCTGGTCGAGCTGGTTGTATGGTGACGCGGCGGGGGATGCGGTGCGGTTGTTGCGGGCGGGCTGCTGCGGCTGCGACCAGCTGCCGTTGTTGTATTTCTCCCAGCCGTTCGAGGTGTGCTTGTAGACGTTGCCGTCCGCGCCCGCGTACACATTGCCGCCCGCCCCGCGCGCCACAGCGGCGTTGTTGCCGCTCTTGGTGTGCACGCCCGCGCCCTCCGCCCCTGTCGAGGAGTGGAACGCACCGGCCGAGCCGTTGGCGTTGCTGGCGCTGCGCGTGTTGACGGTCTGGTTGGGACCGGAGAACGTGCTCGACCCCCAGCGCTCGTACGGGTTGGCGTTTTGCTGCGTCGAGCCGCTGACCCCGGTGCGCGCGTTGTACCAGCTCGCATTGGCGTAGCCGCTGCCGTTGCTCCAGGCGGCGCTGCCGCGCGCATAGGACCCGGTGCTGGGATTGTAGGCCGAGAACGCGCCCGCCCCGCCGTACGGGCCATACACCGCGCCACCCCGCGCCCAGGCGCCGGTGGCCGAGTTGTAGTAGGCGCCGCCACCATAGGAATACGGATAGGGATAGTAGGCGGGAACCGCGCCCGGTACGACAACGGGCGGATAGTAGTAGCCGGTGCCGTAGACCAGCACGCCCGCCGTGACGAAGCCGAGCGCGTAGCCTGACGTGTAGGCATAGGTCACCGCCTGCGGGGTCGCGCTGACCACCTTCACATAGGTCACCGGATAGACCGGGCTGCTGGGCGGAATGCTGTAGATCGCGGCCGGCACATTATCGGCCAGCACCCACGGCCCGTTCGGTGAGCTCGAACGGAACCAAGCGCCCTGATAGCAGCAGTAATAGATGCCGCCGATGCGCAGCACCTGATAATGCGTGTTGACGGCGTATTCGATGCTCGTCCCGGGGATCGGAGCGAAGCGTGGCGGTCCGCCATAGACGACATGCAGCGTCGCGCTCCGCTTTAGCGTGCCCTGATGCGGCAGCTGCGCCTGCAAAACCGCCGCCTGGGCCTGTGGCGTGCCGGGAACCGAGGCGAGCAGGTTGGGCGGCAGCTTGGCAAACTCGGGCGGCAGGTCGGGGGTTGCGAAGGTCCAGGGCCCGTCGAGTCCCGGTGCGGCGAACCAGCGTCCGGACACCAGGTAGTAGAAGCGCCCGCCCGGTCGGGTCGAAGTAGAGAATCGAGTCCGTGTTGGCGACGCGCTGCAAGCCGGTACCGGTGACCGGCACGAATTGCGGCTGCCCCCTGGTGACGATGATCTCCGCCGGAACCGTGCTGACATCGACGCGCGGTGCGATTCCGCTGGGAAACGGCTTGGGAGGAACCGTCTTGTGCGCGGCATCGAAATTCGCATTGCTCGGCAGCTTGCCGAACTCCGCCGGCAGTTGGCGGACGGCGGCGAATGGCCCGGTCGCGTCCGGCCCGCTGAGCCAGGAGACGCCGTCGCGCAGGTACCACGTGCCGGCAGCGTCCTTGAACACGTCCCAGTTGGTGTTGACGGCGTAGGAGAACGTTGTCCCCTCGACAGGTGCGAGCACGGGAACGCCGTCGAAGACGACAAGGAGCGCGGGCCCATTGCTGAAGAAGATCTTCGGCGGATCGTTGTTGACGGCAGCCTGTGGCGCGGTCGGATGCTCCTTGAGGCTGAGCAGGATCGTGTCGAGCGGCAGATGCTTCGGCCCCATCTCCGCCATCACGGCCCGGATGCGCGCTTCCACCTGGGTCTCGTGCGCGGGGTCGAGGTCGGGAAAGCTCGCCGAGATCAGCTTCGGATCGGTCAAGGTGACGCTGCGGGTTCCGACGTCGACGTCGGTCGCCAACGTCAGCTCGATCGTGCCGTAGATCGGCGTCTTGGACCCGGCCGGCGTGATGGCAACGGCGGTGCGCGCGGTGAGAGTCTTCAGGTCGGGCCAGGAGATCGCCTGCGGCTCGTAGATCGTCGCCGAGCCGCCCTGCTCAGTGATGGTGTGCGGCCAGGTTGCGTCCTCTGCGGCAAGTGCCGGGCCGATTGCGGCGCAGGCGAGGGCGGCGAGCGGGGCGGCGAGCAGAGGACGCCGCGCGATCGCGAAGGGCATCGAGATCACTCTCCGGGAGAAGGGGCGGCGCGGGCAGGCAATGCGGAGCGCCGGCGCCGCCGCTCCTCCCAGCGCTGCATCACGACGAAAAATGAGGGAACGAACAGCACCGCGAGGCAGGTCGAGGCGATCATGCCGGAGAACACCGCGATGCCGATCGACTTGCGCGCGTTCGCCCCCGCGCCGGTCGCGAGCACGAGCGGCACCATGCCGAGGATGAAGGCGAAGGAGGTCATCAGGATCGGCCGGAAGCGCAGCCGCGCGCCTTCGATCGCCGCCTCGATGATGCCCATGCCGTTGTGGCACGCCTCGCGCGCGACCTCCACGATCAGGATCGCATTCTTGGCCGACAGCGCGATCAAGAGAACAAGGCCGATCTGGGTGTAGAGGTTGTTCGCCGCGCCCAGTCCGCCGAGTGCGAGGGCGGGCCCGATCAGTGCGAGCGGCACTGCGAGGATGACGGAGAACGGCGCGTACCAGCTCTCGTACTGGCCGGCGAGCACGAGATAGACGAGCAGGATCGCGAGGCCGAACACGATGTAGATCTGACTGCCGACCGCCTTCTCCTGATAGGACATCGCGGTCCAGTTCGCACCCGCGCCGCGCGGCACGGTCGCCGCGGTGATGCGATCCATCGCCGTGAGCGCCTGGCCGGAGCTGTAGCCGTTCGCGGCGGCGCCGACGATCGTCGCGGCGGGATAGAGATTATAGAGCGTGACCAGCGACGGGCCGACGGTCGGCACGAGATGGACCAGCGTGCCGAGCGGGATCATCTGGCCGTCGCTGTTGCGCACGTTGAGGCTGGCGACCTGGCTGGGCAGGTCGCGGAACCGCGAATCCGCCTGCGTGTAGATCTGAAAGGTCCGGCCGAACTTGGTGATCTGGCCGACGAAGCTCGATCCGAGATAGGTCGACAAAGCCTGGAACACGTCACCGACCGAGACGTGCAGCGTCTCCGCCTTCACCCGGTCCACAATGACGTTGAACTGCGGCACAGTGGCGCGGAAGGTGGAGGCGACGTGCTGCAGGGCGGGATCGTCCTGGGCGCGGTCGACGATCGCGCCGGTCAGCGCCTGCAGGCGGGCGAAATCGTCGCTGTTGTCGCGCATCTCCACCATCTCGGTGAAGCCGCCGGAATTGCCGATGCCCTGGATCGCGGGCGGCACGATGACGAGCGCCTGACCCTCCTGCAAGTTGCTGACGGCGGCATTGAGACTCCTGTAGATCGGCAGCAGCCCCTCCTTGCTGCCCCGCTCGCTCCAATCCTTCAGCATGACGTAGGCGACGCCGGAACTCGGCGCGGAGGCGCTGTTGTCGAGCACCGAAATGCCGGCGATGCCGATGACCTGCGAAACCCCGGGCACTTCGCGGACCAGTTCGCGCACATGATCGAGGGCGCGCTCGGTGCGTTCGAGCGAAGCGCCGTCCGGGAGCTGGACGCTTACCATCATGTATCCCTGGTCCTCGGGCGGCAGGAAGCCGGTCGGCAGCCGCGCGACGCCGAGGATGCCGAGCCCGCCGAGCACCAGCCCAAGCACGGCCATGCTTCCGCTGTGGCGCACCATGGCGCCGATCAGCCTGGTGTAGCGGCGCTCCAGCCCGGCATAGACGTGGTTGAAGCCGCGATAGAAGGCGTTGCGCTGCTCGGGTGGCACCGGCCGACGCAGCCAGAGCGCGCATTGCGTCGGCTTCAGCGTGGCGGCGTTCACCGCGCTGATCAGCGCGGTCGCCGCGATCACCAGCGCGAACTGCGCGTACATTCGTCCCGTGAGCCCGGGCAGGAACGCGGCCGGGATGAACACCGACATCAGCACCAGGGTGATGCCGATGATGGGGCCGAACAGCTCTTTCATCGCCTGCACCGCGGCGTCGTGCGGGGTCATTCCCCGCTCGATGTGATGCGCGGCACCCTCGACGACCACGATCGCGTCGTCGACGACGATGCCGATGGTGAGCACGATCGCAAACAGGGTGGAGAGATTCACGCTGAAGCCGAGCGCCGCCATGACCGCGAAGGCGCCGATGATGGTGACCGGCACGGTGGTCGCCGGCACGAGCGAGGCGCGCCAGTCCTGCAGGAAGATGACGATCACCACCAGCACCAGGATCGCCGCCGCGAAGAGCGTGTGGTAGACTTCGTTGATCGAGGCGCTCACGAAGGTCGTGGTGTCGAACGGGATGGCGAAGGCGACGCCGGGAGGGAAGCCCTTGGCGAGCATCGCCATCCGTGCCTTCACCTCGGAGGCGACCGCCAGCGCGTTCGCACCGGGCGTGAGGAAGATCGCCATGCCGGCGGCGGGCTTGCCGTCGAGCGTGAAGACCTGGCCGTAGGTCTGCGCGCCTAGCTCGATCCGGCCGATGTCGCGCAGCCGCGTGGTCGCGCCGTTGGCGCCAGTCTTGACGATGACATTCTCGAACTGCTCGACCTGATCGAGCCGGCCGGCCACGTTCAGCGTGTACTGGAATGCCTGTCCCGACGGCGCGGGTGGCGCGCCGACCTGTCCCGCGGTGACCGGCTGGCTCTGCTGCTGGAGTGAGTTCGTCACGTCCTGGGCGGTAAGGCCACGCGCCTTCATCTTCTCGGGGTCGAGCCAGACTCGCATCGCGTACTGTCCGGCGCCGAACACGTTGACGTTGCCGACGCCGGGCAGGCGGGCGAGCTCGTCCTTCAGGCTGATGGTCGCATAGTTGCTGAGATAGAGGCTGTCGCGGCTGCCGTCCGGTGAGGTGAGCGTCACGATCTGGAGGATGGAGGTGGATTTCTGCTGCACCGTGATGCCCTGCGCCTGCACCGCCTGGGGCAGCGAGGCGAGCGCGGCGGCGACACGGTTCTGCACGAGCACCTGAGCGAAGTTGAGGTCGGTGCCGATCGCGAAGGTGACGATCAGCGAGTAGCTGCCGTCGCTCGCGCTGGTCGACTGCATGTAGAGCATGTCCTGCACGCCGTTGACTTGCTGCTCGATCGGCAGCGCGACGGTTTTCATGACATCGACGGCGCTGGCGCCCGGGTAGCGAGTGGTGACCTGCACGGTGGGCGGCACCACGTTCGGGTATTGCGCGACCGGCAGGTTGAACAGCGCGACGCCGCCGATCAGCACGATCAGGATCGCGAGGACGTTCGCGAGGACCGGCCGGTCGATGAAGAATTTCGAGATCATCGCCGCGCCGCGTCGGTCAGCCGGCGGAGGCGCTGGCCGGAGGGGCCGGACTCGGATCGACCTTCTGCCCGGGCACCGCGCGCAGCATGCCGCCCACGATCACCCGCTCCCCGCGCTTGAGGCCCTCGTCGATCACCTGCATCGCGCCCTGAATGGGCCCCGTCTCGACGTGGCGCTCCTCTACGACATTATCCGGGCCGACGACGAGGACGTAGCGTCCTCCCTGATTGGCGGCGAGCGCGATGGCGGGGACCAGCAGTGCCTCCACGTCCCGCTCGATCGGCACGCGAACGCGCACGAAATAGCCGGGCAGCAACGCCGTGTGCTTGTTGGGGAAGACGCCGCGCGCGGCGAGGGTACCGGTCGAGGTGTCGACGTTCGGAGCCGCGTAGTCGAGGGTGCCGACATGAGGTGTCCCGGTCTCCGTCTGCAGCCCGACCTCCACCGGAACGGTACCCACGTCGCGGATGGTCTTGCCCATCTTGGCAAGCTGGGCGCGGATTAGCAGCACGTCGCGCTCGGCGATGGTGAAGTTCACGTAGACCGGCTGGAGCTGCACCTCGGTCGCGAGCTGGGTCGGGCCGTTCTGGCCGACCAGCTCACCCAGTGAGACGAGGCGTGCCGTCACCGTGCCGTCGAACGGGGCGAGCACCCGCGTGTAGGTGTAGTTCACCGCCGCCTGCTGGGTCTGCGACTGCGCCTGGAGCACCAGGGCGCGATCGGCGTCGCGGGTGGCGAGTGCCTGGTCCACCGCGGAACGCGACGCGGTGTCGGTCCGCCCGAGGGTCTCCTGGCGCTTGTATTCCACTTCGGCCTGCTGCAGCAGCGCGCGTTGCTGGGCTTCCTGCGCCTGCGCCTGCTGGAGCTTGAGCTGGTAGGGCAGGGGCTCGATCGTGAAGAGGACGTCGCCCTTATGGACCTGCGCGCCGTCGGTGTAGTTGATCTCCTGCACGTAGCCGGCGACACGGGCGACGAGATCGACGGAGTTGACTGCGGCGACGTTGCCGGTGGTTTCCAGGTAGCGGGTGATCTTCTGCTGCACCGCCGGTGCGACCGTCACCTTTGGCAGTGCCGGCGCGGCTGCGGCGGTTTGCCGCTCCTTGCAGGCGGCGAGGGCGAGGAGGAGGGGCAGGAGAAGGAAGGGAAGGCGCACCATCAAACCGGGCGCGACCTGCATTCCTTCGTCACGGTCGGTGAAGGCCGACCATCCACGTCTTTCGGCTCCGACACCAAGGCGTGGATGCTCGCGCCAAGCGCCAGCATGACAGAGTGGGATGCCGCGGGTACGACCCGTTGCCGTGCCCATGCCATCGAATCGGCCTCCCCACCGTTTCTCGTCACCCGCGAGACCTTACTATCGCGCCGCGCTCGCGGTCGAGTGAAAGCGGACCTACCAGACAGGTGTGTCGTTCATGGTGGAGACGTGCGCGGACACCACACGCCAGCCGATCCCGGGGAAGCGGACCCAGGTCTGGCTCTGCCGTCCCCCTTGATCGCGGCCGCGCAGCTTGAACTCGAGATTGACAGTGGCGAGGTCGTGTCCGAGCGTCAGGATCTCGAGGCGCAGCCGCTTCTCCTTGAGGCCAGGCCCGGGCGGGCGGGCGACGCGATGGGCGTGGATTTCGGAAAAGCCGTAGCCGTTTTCGTGCATCGCGTAGCGCACGGTGTGCGGACTGTCCCAGAACGTGGCGTCGAGCACTGCGACGTCCTTGTCGACCAGCGCCTGCTCATAGCGCTCGAACAGGGTGCGGATTTCGGCGACGACGTCCGGCAGGTTGGGCGTCAGGTCCATCATGCTTGCTCCAGGCTTTGGGCGATGCCGACCAGCAGCGCGTCGGCGCCGTGCGCGGCGAGGATGGAGAGGCCGATGGGCAGCCCGTCGATGCTTCCACCGGGGATGCTGACCTGCGGCACGCCGGTGAGTCCGCCATGCGCGCAGAGGCAGGTGATCCGGTCGCGCAGCGGGTCGAGCACGGCCAGCGGCAGCCCTTTGAGCGGCGCGGGAAACGGCGTGGTCGGCATACACAGCATGGTGCCGGGCGTGAGAAGGCCGACAAGGCGGGCTCGTGCCTCCTGGCGCATCAGCGTTGCCCAGGCGCGCTCCTCCTCGGTGATGCGTGAACCGGCGATGAGCCCCCGTGCGACGCTGAAGGCGAGGCGCGGGTTGTCGTGCTCGATCCAGGGGCGGAAGGTCTGCCAGGCCTCTGAGGGCTGCAAGGTGCGCTGCGCCCTGGCCCAGACGGAGAGGCCTTGCGGGGCCATGATCTCCTCCCGCACCGAACCGGCGAGCCCGGCGAGGCGGTCGAGCAGAGCCCGGAGCGCCTGCGCGACGCCGGGGTCGGCGAAGCCGAACGCGTCGGTCGCGACGATCAGCCGCTCGGGGCGCGCGGGCGGCGTGGGCTCGCCGAGCATGACCGAGGAGACGCGCGCGAAGGTCGCGGCGTCGCGCGCGAACCAGCCGGTCGTGTCCGAGCTTGGCGCCTGCGGCAGCATCCCCGTCACGTCGATCCGCCCGTGGGTCGGACGGATGCCGTAGAGGCCGCAGAAGCTCGCGGGCACTCGCACCGAGCCGCCAGTGTCGGTGCCGAGCGCGGTGTCGCACAATCCGGCGGCGACAGCGGCGGCGGAGCCCGAGGAGGAGCCGCCCGGGACGCGATCGGGCGCGCGCGGGTTGCGCGGCGTGCCGTCAAACGGGTTCTCGCCCAGTATGCCGAGCGAGACCTCGTCGGTGATCGTCTTGCCGATCAGCGTCGCGCCGGCATCGAGCAGGCGCTGCACGGCCCAGGCATGACGCGTTGGCACGGGATTGGCGCGCGCCCAATCGTGGTTGCCTCCGCCCGTCGGATGGCCGGCGACATCGAACAGGTCCTTGGCTGCGAAGGTGAGCCCGGCGAGCGGACCGTTCGGCGCCCCCTCTATGCGGGTACGGGGGCCTGGGACGAAGGCATTGGTGTCGTCAGTCATCCGGTACGCTCCTGCCTCGCATGACCAAAAGCAATAGAGTGGCTAAAGGATTTCCTTGTCGTAAAGCTGACTTTCTGCTCCGTCGCCCGGAAGCTAAGGAGGGCAGCGTGAGACGAACACTGCTTATGCTGCTGCTTGCGGCTGCGTCGACCTCGCCGGCGATGGCGAACGTCTACTCGTATCCGCGGCTGACGATCGATACCGGCTCGGGCGGGCAGGCCGTCACCATCGTGGCGACGATCGCGACGCTGACCAATCAACCTGGTGGCGGTTTCACTGTCGATCCGCAGATCGTGACGCTGGACCTTCCCGACTTCACGAGCCTCTCCGCCGAGATGGACTGGAGCAGCCCCTGCGAATTCGACGTGGGTTGCGTCATCGCGGGGCCTTCCGAGATCCACGTGACAGGATTCTCGGGGCCCCTGCAGTTCTATGGCGGGAACGTGTTCCTGAACGGCGTGCCGCTGCTGTGGGATTTGGGGCCGCCGCAGACGATCTCCGTGAGCGGTCCGCTCACGTTTACCGTCTCGGCCTACACCGACAACCAGAACTTCATCACTCTTTCCGCCGTGCCGGAGCCCGCCACATGGGCGCTGTTCGGCATCGGATTGGTGGGGCTTGGCGCCGTGGTGCGACGGCGCAACGTGTGACCTTCGTGGAACGGAGTGGTGGGCGCGACAGGGATTGAACCTGTGGCCCCTGCCGTGTCGAGGCAGTGCTCTACCGCTGAGCTACGCGCCCACTTGATGCGGCGCTTCTAGCGCGCGCGCCCCGGCCTCGGCAACCCGTCACGGCTCCGTCGATTCGATCGCGGCGACGTCGAGCAGGCGTTCGATCACTTCAGGCTCCTGCGCGCCGGCGATCGCGTGCCGGCCGAGGACGAAACAGGGCACGCCGTTGATGCCGAGCCGGTGCGAGCGGAGGTTCTCGGCGTGGATCGTATCGGTCTCCTCGTTGCCGGCCAGGAAGGCGCGAGAGGCCGCCTCGTCCAGTCCGCAGGCCGACGCTATGAGCGCGAGCGTCACGGGATCGCCGATATCGAGCCCGTCGGTGAAATGCGCCGAGAACAGCGCCTCTACCATCGCGTCGGCCTGGCCGTAGCGGGTGGCGAAGCGGACCAATCGGTGAGCGTTGATGCTCGATGGCGTGCGGCGGATGCGGTCGAAGCGGAACAGCAGCCCCTCCGCCCGGCCAAGCTCCCCGATCGATGCGTAGAGGCGTCGCGCCCGATCCTCGCCGCCGAATTTGCGCACCACGTATTCCGGCCGCCCCATGCCGCCGCGTGGCATGTCGGGATTGAGCAGGAAGGGCCGCCAGGTCACGTCCACCAGCAGGTCCGGCCGGCGCCGCAAAGTGCGCTGGAGTCGCCGCATCCCGAGGAAGCACCAGGGGCAGACGAGGTCGTGCACGACCTCCACCGAGAGGCGCGCCTTGGGCGGGGCGAGGACGTTCACGGCGCGCTGCGCTCGGCTGCCATGCGCCATCATCCGAACTCGCGCCGTGGATCGCAAGCGTGCCGCGCGATCTTACCGGATTGTCAACACGTCGCTCCGTAAGGTCCGCCGACCCTTCGCGACAGGACCCGCCCTGAACGTCTCCATCCAGGCCGCCGCGATCGCCCGCGTCCGCACCTTCTCCTTCTCCGGGATCGAGGCGGTGCCGGTCGAGGTGCAGGTGCAGATCTCGCCGGGACTGCCGGCGTTCCTCGTCGTCGGGCTGCCGAATAAAGCGGTGGCGGAAGCGCGCGAGCGGGTGCGCGCGGCAATGGCGGCGATGGGCCTCGGGCTGCCGCCGCGGCGCATCCTGATCAATCTGGTGCCAGCCGATCTACTGAAAGAGGGCAGCCACTACGACCTGCCGATCGCGCTCGGCGTGCTCGCCGCGATGGACGTGCTGCCGCGCGACGAGGTGGAGGGCTACGCGGCCCTGGGCGAGCTCCACCTGGATGGCACGCTGCACCCGGTCGCTGGCGTGTTGCCGGCGGCGATCGGCGCCTCGGCGCTCGGACTCGGCCTGATCTGCACCGCGAGCCAGGGCGGGGAGGCGGCTTGGGCGGGGCAGATCGAGGTGCTGGCCGCTCCCGACCTGCTGTCGCTGGTGAACCATTTCCGCGGCGATCAGGTGCTGACGCCGCCTGAGCCGGCGGGGCTCGCGGAAGCGGCGCGCGGTCCCGACCTGTCGGATGTGAAGGGAATGGAGGTCGCCAAGCGCGCGCTCGAGATCGCCGCCGCGGGCGGGCATAATCTGCTGCTGATCGGCCCGCCGGGCACCGGCAAGTCCATGCTGGCGGCGCGCATGCCCGGCCTGCTGCCGGACCTTGGCCCGCGAGAGGCCCTGGAAGTGGGTATGGTCCACAGCGTCGCGGGGCTGCTCGATGGCGGACGGCTGGTCGCCCGGCCGCCGTTCCGCGAGCCGCACCATTCCGCCTCGCAGGCGGCGCTAACCGGCGGGGGCGGGCGCGCCAAGCCGGGTGAGGTGAGCCTCGCGCATCGCGGCGTGCTGTTCCTCGACGAGCTGCCGGAGTTGCTCTATAGCGACCGGCGGGCGTCTACACGAACAATGCGAGGAGTTCTTCTCCAGGATGCGGCGGCCGAGATCGGCCACCATCACCACATCGCGGGTGCGTATCTGGTCCGCTACGCCCAAGAGGGCGCGTGGCGGGAGGACCATCGGCGGATGGACAACAAGGCCCAGGTCCGCACCGTGACGGCCCTGGCTCTGGCGTGCCGCCCGAGTGTGGACTGGTGTGGGTATTGGCAGCGGGCGCATGCTGGCTAGAAAGCGCCAAATAACCCGTTGTGCTGACGCGGTTTCTAAAACAACTTGAAACCAAATCAAGCACTTGCTATATCGGGTTACGGCCCACGGCGATGTACCAGACCGCCGTGGCCGTAACGGTGGTGTGGCTATATTATCGTGTACCACCCCCTGCATCGCCTTGACGATGCCGGTCGGCAGTCTCCCCGGACGGTGACCCCGGGTCCAAGCCAAAGGCCGCTAGCGAATCCTCAGTAGGGGTAACGTTGGCTGGCCTTTTCTGTGTGGCTGGCCTTTCGCAAGTTCCAGCCAAGTCCTCTCTCAAAGATGAGATTTGGGGCGCGGCTTAGCCGAGCAGCCAGGGTTGACGGAGGGTCCTTGCCCCCGACCTCTACGCCTCGATCCGTGAGTTCTTTAAGCATCTCTAGAGTCGGCACCGGCCTATTTGCGGCGGAAATGATCCGCTCGGCCACGCTTTGGGTGATCGATAGCCGATGGCCAATGGGCGCCCCCAATACGTACAGGCCGGTCGGCGCCCCCGCCGAGTTCAGGGATTGTGATTGTGACGGCAAGCCGCTCCTGAGAGACAGGTAGAGCGAAATGAACTCCTGCCATCGCGTGGCCTCAGCGAGCGCGGACGCATGCTTGGCCCTAGCCATCGTGAGCACGTCATCATCCATGTGGAGGAGATAGGGCACGTAACGGCCATTACAAGGCCACGTGGCGTTCCACAGATGTCCAATGCCAGCGTCACGTGGGTGACGCCGCTCTCTTTTTCCCAAGCAGGCGCTGGAGTTGCTGCGCCAGCCGATGGAGACTGGGCGCACGACCGTCGCGCGCGCCGCCGCGCATGTCACCTATCCAGCGCGGTTTCAGCTGATCGCGGCGATGAACCCGTGCCGGTGTGGCCAGCTCGGCGACGCCTCGCGCGAATGCGGCCGGGCGCCGCGCTGCGGCGAGGATTACCAGGGGCGGATCAGCGGCCCGATGATCGACCGCATCGACCTGGTGGTGGAGGCGGCGCCGGTCAGCGCGGCGGAGCTGGCGCGGGCCCCGGCCGGCGAGCCGTCACGCGCCGTGGCGGCGCGGGTTGCGCGGGCCCGAGCTGTGCAGCGCGCGCGCTACGGCGAGGACGGCGCGGCGAGCAATGCGGAGGCTGATACGAAGGACATCGCGTTGAGCGCGGATGCGCAGGCGCTGGCCGAGCGCGCGATGGAACGGCTGCGGCTGTCACCGCGCGGGTACACGAGAGTGCTGCGAGTGGGCCGGACGATCGCCGATCTTGCCGGCGCCGAGACGGTCGAGCGACGCCATATCGCCGAGGCGCTGGCGTTCCGCCATCGCCCGCCCGGTCGCGGCGTTGCCGGTCAGGCGGTCCCCGCGTCGAGCGCATAACCGGCGGCGCGGACAGTGCGGATGACGTCGACCTCGCCTGGGCCGTTGATCGCCTGGCGCAGGCGGCGGATGTGGACGTCCACCGTGCGCGGCTCGACATGGATGTCGCGGCCCCACACCGCGTCCAGCACCTCCTCTCGGGAGAACACGCGGTGCGGCCGCTGCATGAAGAACGCGAGCAGGCGGAACTCGGTCGGGCCGAGCTGCAATGTGCGCCCGTTGCGCGTGGCGCGGTGGGTGCCGAGGTCCATCACCATGTCATGGAAGGCGATTTGCCCCTTGCCGGCGACTGTTCTGCTGCGGCGCAGCAGCGCGCGCATCCGTGCATAAAGCGCGTCCATGCCAAACGGCTTGGTGACATAGTCGTCCGCCCCGGTATCGAGGCCGCGTACGGCGTCCTGCTCGTCGGCGCGCGCGGTCAGCATGATGACCGGCAGATCACGGGTCGCGGGCAGGCGGCGGATCTGGCGGCAGACTTCGAGGCCCGAGACGGCAGGCAGCATCCAGTCAAGCAGCACGAGATCGGGCTGTCGCTCGACTATGCTGTTCAGCGCCTCGGTTCCGTCGGTCGCCTCGGCGACGCGGAAACCCTTCTTCTCGAGATTGTAGCGGAGCATGGTCGCCAGCGCGGCCTCGTCCTCCACGATCAGGACGAGCGGCTTTGACGGGCGTGCGTATCCGTCCGGCATGCTGCCCCCTCAGTCATGCTGCGGTCGGACGACCGCGAAGGGCGATGTATCGCCCTTCGGACGCGCATCCGGCAAGACCTCACCCGTCACCGCATAATACAACGTCTCGGCGACGTTGGTCGCGTGATCGCCGATGCGTTCGAGGTTCTTGGCAATGAACAGCAGGTGCGTGCAGGGTGTAATGTTGCGGGCATCCTCCATCATATAGGTGATCAGCTCGCGGAATATCGCGGTGTAGAGGTCGTCGATCATCTGGTCGGACCGCCAGACCTCGACCGCCTTGTCGGGATCGCGCTCCGCGATCGAGTCGATCACGTTCTTGAGACCGGCCTGCACGAGCCGCGCCATGTTGGCGATCGCGGCGAGCGGGAAGGGGAGCGGGAACTGCGCGAGCACGATCGCGCGCTTGGCGACGTTGGCGGCGTAGTCGCCGATCCGCTCGATGTCGCCGGTCATCTTCAGCGCGGCGACGATCAGGCGCAGATCGTCGGCCATCGGCTGGCGCAGCGCGAGCATACGGATCACAAGCGCCTCCACATCGCGCTCCAGCGCATCGACGCGCGGGTCCTCCTCCACCGCCCGTGTGGCCGCCGCGGTGTCGCGATCGGTGATCGCCTCGGTCGCGAGCGCGACCTGATTCTCGACGATCCCGCCCATTTCGATGATGAGGTTGCGCAGATGCGAGAGCTCCTGCTCGAAGCTCTTGACCGTGTGCCGGGGCGGCTCGGACATGCCCTCGTCTCCTGCTCAGCCGAAGCGGCCGGTGATGTAGTCCTGGGTGCGTCGTTCCCTTGGCGCGGTGAACAGGCGCGAGGCGGGCGCCACCTCCACGAGCTCACCGAGATAGAGAAACGCGACCTGATCGGCGACGCGCGCCGCCTGCTGCATGTTGTGAGTGACAAGGACGATCGTGAAGTCCTCCTTGAGCGCCTCGAACAGCTCCTCGATCCGCGAGGTGCTGATCGGATCGAGCGCGCTGGTCGGCTCATCGAACAGAATCACCTCGGGACGAATCGCGATGGTCCGCGCGATCACTAGGCGCTGCTGCTGGCCGCCGGAGAGCGCGAGGGCGGAGCTGGTCAGACGGTCCTTCGCCTCATCCCAGAGCGCGGCGCGGGTGAGCGCCCATTCCACGCGCTCCTGCATCTGGGACCGGGTGAGGCGCTCGTGCAGGCGCACGCCGAAAGCAATGTTCTCGTAGATCGACATGGGAAACGGAGTGGGGCGCTGGAATACCATGCCGACGCGGGCGCGCAGCTCGTCGACATCGATGTCGGGCGCGATGATGTTCATCCCGTCCATTATGACCCGCCCAGTGGCGCGCTGGCCGGGATAGAGGTCGTACATGCGGTTCAGAACCCGCAGCAATGTCGACTTGCCGCAGCCGGAGGGACCGATCAGCCCGGTGATGCGCCGGTCCGGGATGTCGAGATCGATGTCCTTGAGCGCGCGCCGCTCCCCGTAGAAGAAGTCGAGCCCGCGGATGCCGATGCGCGGCGCCGGCTCCGCCGCCACTTGGCGCGGCTGGGCCTCACTGACCGCGTCCATTCATTCTCCTGCCGCCCATCCGCGAGCGCTTCTACCGGCGCGGGGCGACGGCACAAGGGCGATTCGGTGAAGCTTTCGTGACGGCGCGGGTTGGGTCAGCCGGCCATCTTGCGCAGCGCGGCGCTGCGCGCCTCGGCGGCGGCCATCATGAGGGACTGGTCGGCGCCGCCGAGATTGAAGCGGCAGCCGGCGTGGACATAGCGCTCCATGATCGGCTCGACGTAGATCCCGCCCATGCCGGGGTATTTGCCGTGCTTGCGGCAGGCGGCGATCATCCGGTCATACGCGCCGGCGATGCGGTCGTGGGTGAACTCGCCCGGGATTCCCATCTCGAGCGAGAGGTCGTTGGTGCCGATCAGCAGCACGTCGATCCCAGGCACGGCGGCGATCGCGTCGGCGTTGTCGATCGCGCGCGGCGTCTCCAGCATCACGATCGTCATGTTGGCCGCGTTCATCGCGGCGGCGGCGTCGCCCACTTTCATGCCACGCAGCCCGTAATGCGGGCCGATGCCGCCGATCGAGCGGTGCCCGATTGGCGGGAACTTGAGGCGGTCGACCACCCCCTTCGCTTCCTCCGCCGTGTCGACGTGCGGGATGACGATGCCGGTGACGCCGTTATCGAGCAGGCGGGTCGCCATCGCGAACTCGCCGTTCGGGACGCGCGCGATTGGGGCAACACCGGCATCGAGCGCGGCGATGGCGATCTGCGCGGCGGCGTCGAGCCCGAGGCTGCCGTGCTCGCAGTCGAGGAACAGCCAGTCATAGCCCGCGGCCTTGGCGGCGGCGGCGATTTCCACGCTGCGCACCAGCTTGACGGTCAGGCCGAGGGCCATGCCACCGGACTCGAGCTTCTCACGCGCCGGATTGCGCAGATTGGCCATTTTGGTTCTCCCTATTCCGCGGCCCTGAGCGGTGCGTCGAAGTAGCGGCTTCGCATGCCCTTCTGGTTCTCGTAGAGCGAGCCCTGCAGGGTCGCGGGCGGCAATGGCATGCGGACCGGAACGTCGGCGAGTCGAGGTTCACGCGGCGATCCCGCGACCATCAGCGCATTAAACGCCTCGATCCCGGCGGGGAAGCCGAGCAGCGGCCAGGCGTCTGCGGCGCGGTACTGCAGGAGCAGAAGGCGGCGGTCGCGCTTCGACACATTGGGGGCCGAGCCGTGCACCGCGCGGACATGGTGCACGGTGATCGAACCCGCCTTGCCGTTGAGCGGGATAGCTTTGCTGTAGTCGACGTCGCGCCGTTCGGGGTCCATCGCCCCGCAGAAGCGCCCGTCAGCGTGGTGGTCGAACACCGGGCCGCGATGGCTGCCGGGGATGATCAGCAGCGGGCCGTTCTCCTCCGCCATGTCGTCCATCATGACGCCAACGGCGGCGAGATCGTCATTTGTGTGCGGATAGAACGCCCAGTCCTGGTGCCATTCGACCGCCGCGCCGAACCCGGCCGACTTCATGTTGAGCTTGGCGGTATCGAAGCGGATGGCTGGTCCCCAGAGATCGCGCAGCACGGCCACGATGCCGGGGTGGCGCAAGAGGTCGCCGTATGCCGGATCGTGCAGATGCGGCGTCTTGATGCGGCGCACGCGCGGGTTCTCCGGCGTGTGGGTGTCCTCGAGGTCATAGATCTCGTCATGCGCGCTGACCCGCCGCGCCCGGTCGACGAACCCGTCGGTCACGTCGCGCAGCCTCGCGACCTCGCTCGCGCTCAGCACGCCAGGCACGACGATGGCGCCGACTTCGTTGTACTCATCAATTTGCGCACGGGTCAGCATAGGGTCCCTCCCGGGGGCGAGAAGTGGAGGTTAGATCAGAGAACGGTGTGGGTCGAGTTGGAGACTCGCGGCCCCGAGCGTAGAACCGGGCGCGGGGCTCCTAGGGAGGGGAACAATGACCGGAGGATTCAGCCGCCGATCCCTGATGGGCGCAGCGGGTGCGCTGGCGCTGGGCTTGCCGCGCGCCGGGTTCGCCCAGGAGTTCGGGCAAGAAGTTCAAGATCGCGCTCTCGAATTCCTATATCGGCAACAAATGGCGCATCGAGATGGAGAACGTCTTCAAGGCGGCGCTCGAGATGGAGCCATACAAGTCGCAGGTCGAAGGTTCCTGGTTCAATTCCGGCAACGACGTGAGCAAGCAGTCCCAGCAGCTGACCAATCTGATCGCTGAGCGGGTGGACGCGATCCTGGTCGAGGCGGCATCGCCCACCGGGCTCAACGGCATCCTCAACCAGGCGACGTCGCGGGGCATCCTGGTCGTCTCCTACGACAACATCGCGACCGCGCCGCACGTCCTGAAGGTGAACACGGATCAGGTGAAATTCGGCGAGACACTCGCCGAATGGCTGGCCAAGCAGATGAACGGGAAGGGCAACGTCATCATGGTGACCGGCGTCGCCGGCACCTCGGTGGATCAGGATCGCAACAAGGGCGCCGACAACGTCTGGGCGAAGAACCCGGGGATCAAGGTGGTCAGCCGGTTCACCGGGATGTGGGATTCCTCCACCGCCGAGCGCAATACCTCCTCCGTGCTGCCGAGCCTGCCGCAGATCGACGGCATCTGGTGCCAAGGCGGCACGGACGGCGTGCTCAAAGCATTCATCGCCGCCAATCGGCAGCTGCCGCCAACCGCCGGGGAGGCGGAGAACGGGTTCCGCAAGTTCATGCTGGGCTACATGGGCCACAAGGTCGAGGGTATCTCGGTGGGCCAGCCGCCCTACTTGTCCGTGGTGGCGCTCGAGCTCGCCCGCCGCGTCCTGCTGAAGCAGTATCCGCGCAAGGACATCGATATCCCGTTCCCCTATGTGACGAACGACACGGTGAAGGTGGGGACGACGGTGTTTCCGGATCTGCCGGACAGCTTCTTCGACGACTTCACCGATTCCGGCCCGCATTCGGTGGTCGACTTCTGCGCCAAGGCGGCGCTCGACGGCTCGCCGTGCAGCGGGACCCTGACCGTCAACCTGCCCGCGGCGTGAGCGAAGCGGCCGCGCCGGCCGTCGCCGGCATCCGGCTGTCACGGTCGTTCGGCGGCGTCCATGCAATCGAGGAGGCGAGCTTCGCCGCGACCGCCGGCGAGGTGCATGCGCTGGTCGGCGAGAACGGCGCCGGGAAGAGCACGCTGATCAAGGTTCTGGGCGGCCGGATCGCGCCGGATTCGGGAGAGGTGCGGATCAAGGGACGCCAGGTGAGCTTGCGCGGCCCGCAGGAGGCGCGCGCGCTTGGCATCGGGACGGTGTTTCAGGAACTGATGCTGTTCCCCGGCCTGACGGTGGCCGAGAATCTCATGCTCGGCCGCGAGCCCCGGCGCCGCTTCGGTCCGATCAGCCGGCGCGGGACCGAGAGGGCGGCCGATGCGCTGCTCGCGCGCATGGGGATCACGCATATCGATCCGCTGGCGCTGGTCGAGGACATCTCGCTCGCCCAGCGCCAGGTCGTCGAGATCGTCCGCGCATTGTCCCACGAGCCCGACATCCTCTTCCTCGACGAGCCCACCTCCTCGTTGGTCGAGCGCGAGGTCGCGTGGCTGTTCGAGCGCATCCGCGCGTTGCGCGCGGCTGGTGCGGCCGTTGTGTTCACCTCGCATCGCTGGCACGAAGTCACCGCGATCGCCGATCGCATCACTGTGTTCCGCAACGGCCATGACGTCGGGACCTTCACCGAGCTCGGCGAGGACGAGGCAGTGACGCTGATGACCGGCCAGCGGCTCGAGACGAAGTTCCCGCCGCGTCCGCCGGCGCCGGCCGAAATCGTCCTGAACGTCGAGAACCTGTCCGGCGCGCGCCTTCGGGGCGTCAGCTTCGCGCTGCGCGGCGGCGAGATCCTGGGAGTGGGCGGCCTCGCCGGACAGGGGCATCGAGAGCTGTTTTTCCGCCTGTTCGGGGCCGAGCGGCAAGGCGGCGGGCGCATCGCGATCGGCGGACGCGCGGTGCGGATCAGAAGCCCGCGCCAGGCCAAGCGTCGCCGCAACGGGCTCGCGCTGGTCCCCGAGGACCGCAAGACCGAGGGCCTGCTGCTGGGCATGAGCGTGCGCGACAACCTCACGCTGTCGATCCTGGATCGGGTCGCGCGCCTGGGCATGCTGCGGGCGTTGCGGGAGCGGCGGCTGGCGCAGGGAATGGTGCAGCAGCTGGCGGTCCGAACGCCCGGGATCGGCGCCCCCGTCGGCGCGCTCTCGGGCGGCAATCAGCAGAAGGTGCTGCTCGGCCGATGGCTGCTCGCCGAGCCGCGCATCCTGCTGCTCTATGACGTGACCCGCGGGGTCGACGTCGCCACCAAGTTCGAGATCTACCAGCTGGTCACGCGGCTGGCCGCCGAGGGGAGAGCCATCCTGTTCTACTCGAGCGACGCCGAGGAGCTGGCCCAGCTGTGTCACCGGGTCCTGGTGCTGCGCGAGGGCCGCATCGCCGCCGAGCTCGTCCCGCCCGAGATCAGCGCCGAGCAGATCGTCGCCGCCGCGGTGCATGAGCGCGTCGCAGCCTGAGACGTTCGCGCCGCGCCGGCCGCGCTGGGCGCACCTGCTGGCGCAGAATATCGGCCTCGAATTGTCGGCGGCGATTCTGGCCGCCTGCGTCATCGCCTATTGCCTGGTGTTCTACATCCAACAGACGCGCCTACCTGGCGGGTTCGAGGTCACCTCGACGGTCAACAACACGATGCCGCTGGTGCTTGCCGGACTCGCGCAGACGCTGGTGGTTCTAACGCGCGGCATCGATCTGTCGGTCGGCGGCATCATGGATTTGTCAAACGCGATCGCGGCGGTCGCGCTGGGACCGAGCATCGGCAGCATGATCGGCTGGTCGGTCGTTATCCTGCTGATCGGCGCCGCATGCGGGCTGGTGAACGGCCTGCTGGTCGGCTACGGGCGACTGCAGCCGATCCTGGTGACCTTGGCGACACTGTCGATCTATCAGGGCCTCGCGATCCGCGTGCTGCCGCAGCCGGGCGGGCAGATCCCGCAAACCTATACGGACGTGCTCGCCAACCCGAACGCGCCGTGGTCGCTTATCTATGTCGGCGCATTCGCCCTGGCCTGGATGTGGTTTCGCCGCACCCGCCTCGGGGTCGCGATCTACGCGGTCGGGAACGACCCTCTGGCGGCGACCGCGAATGGCATCGCGACGCGCCGCTCCGTCATCCTTGCCTATGTGTTGGCGGGCGCGTTGTCGGCCGCCGCCGGCCTGTTTCTGGTCGCCAGCGCAACGGCGGGCGATGCGACCACCGGCAACGGCTTCGTGCTGACATCGATCGTCGCGGTGGTGCTGGGCGGGGTCAGCCTGTTCGGCGGAAGGGGCAGCGGGCTCGGCGCCATCATGGGCGCATTCATCATCAACATGATCGTCAACATCCTGTTCTTCGCCCATATCGACCCGCTCTACCAGGCCTTCTACGAAGGCCTGCTGCTCGTCATAGCCGTGCTGGCGGCGAACGGGATCGGCCTCATGGTGCGGAGGCGCGCGTGATGCTGCTGCGCGCACGCACGCTGCTGACCCGCGAGCAGCGGCGCGCGGTCTATGCCTTCATCGCCGCTATCGTGCTGTTCGCGGTGGGCGAGATCGTGCGGCCCGGCTTCGCGAGCGGCAACGGCATCGTCTCGGTCCTGGTGGTCGCCTCGTTCGTGGGCTTCGTCGCCGCCGGGCAGTGCTTCGTCATCCTGATCGGCGGCATCGACCTGTCGATCCCCTGGGTGCTGAACGCCGCCGCGATCCTGCTCGTGGTCAGCACCGGCGGCAGCGACGCACGGCTGGCGGAGGGGCTGATCGTCACGCTCGGAATGGGCGCGATCGTGGGGGCGCTGAACGGGATCGGCGTCGCCGTGTTCAACGTCCCGGCCGTGGTGATGACCCTGGCGATGAACGGGGTCATGGAGGGACTGACGCTCGGGCTCACCGGCGGGATGACCTGCGAAGCGTGCGCGTCCTATGCGCCCAAGCTGGTGCAGGACGCTGTGCATGGCCACCTGCTTGGCGTTCCGGCCGTGCTCTATGTCTGGCTGGGCGTCGCCGTGGTGGTGTCGTTCGCCTTGGCGCGGACGACGTTCGGGCGCAGCACCTATGCGGTCGGCAACAGTGCGCGGGTGAGCTTTCTTGCCGGGCTGCCGGTCGGCGTGGTGACGGTGAGCCTGTATGCGCTGAGTGGCCTGTTCGCGGCACTGGCGGGGATCATGTTGGCGGGGTTCGGCGGCCAGGCCTCGCTCGGGATGGGCGATCCCTACCTGTTCCAGTCGATCGCCGCGGTGGTGATCGGCGGCGTGTACATCCTGGGCGGACGCGGTAGCTATGTCGGCGCGCTCGCCGGCTCGATCGTGCTGGTGACCCTGGTGAGCGTGCTGCTGGCCGTGAACATGCCGGATTATGGGCGGAGTATCGTGTACGGCCTGATCATCCTGGGGCTGCTGCTGCTGTATGGGCGGGAGGAGGAGGAGCGGTGAGGCGGGTGTCGGCCTCTACTCCCGACCGCGATGCCTTGCCCCTGTGGCATGTTGCCCAAGGAAGCTCGCGGGCCGTAGCACCCGGATGCCACGCCATGGATGCGGAGCAAGCAGGTCGTCATCGCCGGAGATGATTGCGGTCGCCCCGGCGGCAAGCGCCAGCCCCAGGTGTCGCTTGTCCTTGTTGTCGTCGACACATCGCCCGAACTTCTGGCGGGCTCGATCCTAGCGCGCGGCCGCGCTAGCCACCCAAGGATTTCGCGTCGCCGGTCCCCGACCATCCCCCACGCGACTTGGGGCTCGCGAGAACCTCCGAGCTTTCGTCAAAGACGGGCTGCGAAAGTCGCTATCGATGCCCTTTTGTCCGAGCAGACTGCCATAGCGCGTCGCGGTGTTCCGTCGGGGGTTGAGGGCGGCCGCGACGATCGTGCTCGCGTCGAAGACGTAGAGCTCAGGCGCACGGCGCTGCCGCGTTACCGTAGGCCGCCGGTTCGATCCGCGGTCTTCCGCGCCTGTTAGGCCGGCCGCCGTGGACCTTCAGCCGCGGGATCCTCGCTCGAAGAGTTGCGAACAGCGGATCGTCAACGCCCGAGTCGGACGCAGCCGCTCAACGAGGACGCCCGATATCTTCGTCGGCGTCGCGGGTCAGCCGAGCGCGGCCGACCGTGGCCTCCTCAACTTAGCTGTATAATCGCGCGATGCTTCGATACTTGGTTCATAGCAGGCTCCGTTCGGTAATCACGTATACCATGCAGACGCCGTGGGGCAGTGCTAGCTACTGCGCCGACCGCCGACTGTAATCGCTACCCGGCCACCGCCGCCATCTGGCGCGGATCGAAGCCGAGCCACACCGTGGCGCCGACCTCGAACACCTCGAAGGGCAGCGCGGCGACCTTGAGGCGCAGCGCGCTGTTCAGCGGCGCCACGACGTAGTCCCATGTTTCGCCGAGAAATGTGCGCTGCACGATGCGCGCCGCCACCGTGTGGGGCAGCTCCGTTCGGCGTGCGGGCGAGCGTGATGCTCTGCGGGCGGACTGAGAGTAGGATGGGGCCGGCGAGCGCGCAGGCGGCACCCGCGAAGGCGGCGCGGGGAAGGGTGAAGCCGTCGAAGGCGACGCGGTCGGCCTCGGCAAATGCCCTCCAGCAGGTTTGTGCGGCCGATGAAGCCAGCGACGAAGCGGGTGCGCGGCGTCGTGTAGAGTGCGATACGGGGCGATCGATCTGCTCGATGCGGCCCTTGTTCATCACCGCGATCCGATCCGATGTGACCATCGCCTCGCCCTGGTCGTGCGTGACATAGACCGTGGTGAAGTGGAACTCGTCGTGCAGGCGGCGAATCTCGAAGCGCATCTCCTCGCGCAGATTGGCGTCGAGGTTGGACAGCGGCTCATCGAGCAGCAGGACGCGCGGCTGGATCACCATGGCGCGGGCCAGCGCCACGCGCTGCTGCTGGCCGCCCGACAGCTCCGCCGGATAGCGGTCGGCCAGCGCGCCGAGCTGCACCGTTTCGAGCATCAGCGCGACCTTGCCGCGGATCGTCTCGCGGTCGAAGCGGCGTAGCTTGAGGCCGAAGGCGACATTCTCGGCGACCGTCATGTTCGGCCAGATCGCGTAGCTCTGGAAGATCATCGACATGCCGCGCTTCTCCGGCGGCAATGACCCGCCGGGGGCAGAGATCGTCTCCCCGTCCATCGCGATTGTCCCGCCCGTCGGACGCACGAAGCCCGCGATCATGCGCAAGGTCGTGGTCTTGCCGCAGCCGGACGGGCCGAGGAGGGAGACGAACTCGCCCGGCGCGATGTCGAGGTCGAGCCGGTCGACGGCCGTCACGGTTCCGAACGCGCAGGTGACCCGCGAAAGCGACAGGCGGGGGCGCGTCCTGCTCATGAACGGCGCAGCATGAAGTCGCGGCCCACCAGCCGGTAGCCGATCAGCACGATCAGGATCGTCACTCCAAGCAGGAAGAAGCCAAGCGCGGCGAGCGTCTCGAAGCTGCCGTTCTCGGAAAGGTCGAGCATCATCACCGAGATGACGCGGGTATGCGCGCCGACCAGGAAAAGCGCGGTGCTGAGCTCGCGCGTGGCCGGGATGAAGACGAGCAGCCAGGAGCCCACGAGGTTGGTCTTGAGCAGTGGCACCACGACGCGCGCGAGCGCGCGCAGCCGCCCGCCGCCGAGGATGCGCACCGCCTCCTCCATCTCCGGGTTGAGCGAGCGGATGCCGGCGAGGCAGTTCACGTAGGCGATCGGCAGGAAGCGCGTGGTGTAGCCGACGATCAGGATCGCCGCGGTGCCGTAGAGCGCGATCGGCGGCGGCGCGTACGTGGCGTAGAACGCGACACCGAGCACGATGCCTGGGATGACCAACGGCGCCATGCAGAGCAGGGTGAGCAGGCTGGCGCCGCGCACCAGCTTGCGCTGCACGACATAGGCGATCAGCAGGGCGAGCACGATCGCGACGAAGGCGGCGGCGGCCGAATAGGTGAAGCTGTGGATGATGGTCTGGCGGGAGTTGGCCTCGACCATCAGGGTGCGGAAGTTGTTGAGCGTGAAATTCGCCCAGGAGAAGCCGAGGCCCCACGCCTTGCTGAACGCCGCCTGGGCGAGCGCCGCGTAGGGCAGGATGACGGCGAGGGCGACGACGAACAGCGCGTAGGCGAGCACGAGCCAGCGCCAGGGGCCGAGCCTTGCCGGGACCCGCACCCCGCCCTTGCCGGTCAGCGCGACGAAGCCCTTGCGGCCGAGCAGCAGGCGCTGCACCGCGACCAGCGCGAGGGTGATCGCGACCAGGGGAATCGCGTAGGCTGCGGCGGCCTCGGCGCGGACCGGGAACTCGAAGAACTGCCAGAGCACGAGCGTCATCACCCGGATGCGGGCGGGAAGCGCGATGATCGCGGGCGTGCCGAACAGCGCCACGGTGTCGAGGAAGACGATGATCGCGCCGCCCAGGATCGCCGGCAGCACGAGCGGCAGGGTGATGCGAAAGATGGTGCGCAGGCCGCCGGCGCCCAGAATGTTCGCCGCCTCCTCCATCTCGGAGGACACGAGGTCAAGCGCGGCGGCGGTGAAGACGAAGATATAGGGGAATGCATAGAGCGCGGTGACCAGCACGAGGCCGCCGAAGCTGAACACGTTCATGAAGCCGGAGCCCGCGCCCGTGACCGCCATGAAGGCGCGGTTGAGCCAGCCGGCATTCGGGCCCCCGAGCAGGATCCAGCCGATCGCGCCGAGATAGGGCGGGGTGATAAAGGCGCCCAGGATCAGCGCGCGGATCAGCCCCTTGCCCGGCATGTCGGTGCGTGACACGCCCCAGGCGATGGGAATGGCGAACACCGCGGAGAGTATCGTAACCTCGAGCGCGTAGCGCAGCGAGTTGCCGACCGCGACGAAGTCGCGCGCGTGGCCCCAGGCGATCCCGTAGTTCTCGAAGGTGAAGGCGCGGGTGTCGGTGGACTGGAAGCTCGAGACCAGGAGGCGCGCGATCGGGGCGACGACCAGGAACACCAGGGCGGCGATCGCGACGATGAAGATAAGCGTCGCCGGCTGAACCTCGCGCAAGCGCCAGACGCGCCTCCCCCGCAACGGGAGGGATTCGGACACGCTCATGTCAGGCGGCGCGGCTCAGGAGAAGGTGTCGCGCCATTTGTTCTTCAGGCTCGGCAGCATCTTCTCGATGTCTTCGAGCTTGGGCTGAAAGAGCGTGAGCTCGGCGAGCGACTTGGCGCCGCTCGGCGGCGGCACGTCGGAGCGCAGCGGCTGCTCGAAGTTCTTTGCCAGAATCTGGGAGTATTCCTTGCCGGCCATGAAATCCACGAACAGCTTCGCCGCGTTCGGATTGCGCGAGCCCTTGATGATCGCGACTGGCGAGAAATCCACCAGCGAGAACGACTTGGCGTAGTTGACCACCAGCGGATTGCCGGTGGCCGCGCTGCGTAGCGCGGAAGCCGCGCTGCAGATTGCGACCTGCCGCTCGCCCGAGTTCAGCACCGCGACGGCGTCATCGATCGAGCGGCCGATCAGCGGGTTGAGCTGGTTCAGCTTCTCGAAGAATTCCCAGCCGTATTTCTCGGTCATGCCGACGGTCCAGACGGCGACGAGGCCGCTGTAGTTAGGGCTGCCGAAGGCGATCTTGCTCTTCCATTTCGGATCGGTGAGGTCGGGCCAGTCCTTGGGCGATTCCTCCGCCGTGACCTTGGTCTTGTTGTACATGATCGCGACCAGGCCGACCCAGCCGGGACGATAGTAGCCGCCGCCGTTGAAGTCGCGCAGCGCCGGGACCATCCCGGCGGCATTGGGCGGGGTGTATTTGACCAGCAGGCCCTTGCCGATCAGGTAGGTCATGTGGCTCGCGTCGGTGCTGCTGAACACGTCGGACTGGATCGCGCCGCCGTTGATGTCCTGCATCACCCGTTGGAACGCGACCTCCGACGTAGTCTTGATCGCGTTCACCCTTATGCCCGGATATTTCTTGCTGAAGGCGGCGCCCACCGCGTCGCAGATCGGCTGGTTGAGGAAGCCCGAATACCAGGTGAGCTGGCCTTCCTTCTTGGCCGCCTCATAGAGCTGCGCCTCGTCATCCTCGGCCGCGCGCGCGGCTCGCGCGCCCAGGGCGCCACCGCCGAGCGCCATGAGGCCGAGCGCCGCCGTCCGCCGCGTGATGTTCATTATTGTCGTCTCCCGGGAGCCTTGCCCGACGCTTACACCGGGCGGCTTCCGCCGTGAACCCGCGCCCCCTATCCTTGCCGACATGTATTTCGATCTGCGGCTGTGGCGCCTGACGCGCGGGCTGCGGGGGCGGATCGGCGCCTCCGTGCTGCTGGGCCTGGCGGCGCTGGCGGTCGGGATCGCCCGGTTCGTCTTCCTCGGCCGGTTCCTCGCCGGCGTGTTCCGCGGGGCGCCGACGGCGGCGCTGGTCGCGCCGCTGCTCGCGGCGGCGGCGTGCATCATGCTGCGCGCGGTCTTCGACGATGCCCGCACGATGATCGCGCACCGCACCGCGACGCGGGTGCAGACGGTGCTGCGCGGGCTGCTGTTCGACAGGATCGTGGCACTCGGTCCCGCCTGGTTTGGCGCCGAGCGCACCGGCGGGGTGATGCTGTCGATGGTGGACGGCGTCGAGCAGCTGCAGAGCTTCTTCGGCCAGTATTTGCCGCAGGTGACCATCGCTATCTGCGCGCCGCTCGCCATCTTCGGCTTCATCGCGTTCTGGGACCTGCCGGTCGCCGCGGTGATGCTGGGCGCGGCGCTGTTCACGCTGTTCCTGCCCGCCGCCGTGCATGCGAGGAGCGCCGAAGCGTCACGCGCGCAGCAACGCGCGCTGAAATCGTTTGGCGAGGAGTTCCTCGATGGCGTGCAGGGGCTGCCGACGCTGAAGGCCTTCGGCCAGAGCGGCGCCTTCGGCCGCCGCCTCGCCGCGCGGGCGCGCGCGCTCTCGCTGGGCACGTTCTGGGTGCTGTCGCTGAGCGTCGCGACACGCGGTGTGACGGACCTGGGCACGGCACTGGGCGCGGCGGCGGCGCTCGCGCTCGGCGTGTGGCGCGTGCAGCACGGGCTGATGAGCCTGGAGGCGCTCCTGATCGTGCTGATGGCGGGAACCGAGATCTTCCGCCCGCTGCGCGACCTGCGCGCGGTATTGCACCAGGGGATGGTGGGCCAGTCCGCCGCAGCGGGGATTCATGCGCTGATGGGGGCGGAGGTCACGGCGCCGGCCCCTCCCTCTATCCCTCTCCCGCAAGGGGAGGGGGGACTCTCAAACGTAACTCCCCCTCCCCTTGCGGGAGGGCGTAGGGGGAGCGGGCCGCAAGCCGCCCCCGCCATCACCTTCGACAACGTGCACTTCGCCTATCCCGGCGCGCGGCGGCCGGCGCACCGGGAGATGACGTTCGCCGTCGCCCCGGGCGAGCGGGTCGGCGTGGTGGGGGAGAGCGGGGCGGGGAAGTCGACGATCGTGCGGCTGCTGCTGCGCCTGCACGATCCCGACGCGGGCGCGGTGCGGATCGGCGGCCGTGACCTGCGTTCGCTCGATCCCGGCGCAGTGCGGCGGATGATCGCCGTGGTATCGCAGGACACGATGCTGTTTCATGCCTCGGTCGAGGAGAATCTTCGGCTCGGCCGGCCGGAGGCGAGCCGGGCGGAGATCGAGGCCGCCGCGCGCGCCGCCAACGCGCACGACTACATCCTGGCGCTGCCCGAGGGCTACGATACCATCGTCGGCGAGCGGGGGACGCGCCTCTCCGGCGGGCAGCGCCAGCGCCTCGCGATCGCCCGCGCGCTGCTGCGCGACGCGCCGATCTTGGTGCTGGACGAGGCGCTGTCGTCGGTGGACGCGGAGAACGAGGCGGAGATCCAGGGGGCGCTCGACCGGGTGATGGTCGGGCGCACGACGTTGGTCCTGGCGCACCGGCTCTCCAGTGTGATCGGCGCCGATCGCATCCTGGTGCTGGCGGACGGCGCGGTGGCCGACGCCGGCACGCACGCCGAGCTGATCGCGCAAGATGGCCCGTATGCGCGGCTGATGCGGCCGCAGCTTGCCGAGCGTACTGCCGACATCGCGATCGACCTGCCGCCGTACCCGGCGGAGGCGGAGGAGGCGCTCACGGTGGCGGCGCCGCGCGGCCTCACCGAGGACGCCGCGAATGTCGGCTGGCGCGAGACGCTGCGTACCTTGCTGGGCTTCGTGCGGCCCTGGCGCGTGACGCTTTGCGTGACCGTGCTGTGCGGCATCGGGCGGGTCGCGGCTTTCATCGGAGTCGGCGTGCTGGGCGCGTTCGCGATCGGCGCGGTTCGGTCGGGCGGGCACACGCGAGGGCTGCTGATCGCGCTGCTATGCGTCGCGCCGCTGGCCGGGCTGCTGCACTGGCTCGAGTCATGGCTCGCGCACGACATGGCATACAAGCTGCTGGCCGAGATGCGGGTGCGGCTGTTCGCCGTGCTGGATCGGCTCGCGCCCGCCTATCTGCTGCGCCGGCGCTCGGGCGACTTGGTCGCGCTGGCGACGCAGGACATCGAGACGGTGGAGTATTTCTACGCCCACACGATCGCGCCGGCTTTCGTCGCGGTGCTGGTGCCGCTGTGCGTGCTGTTCGCGCTGGCGTGGATGGCATGGCCGTTGGCGCTCGCGCTGGCGCCGTTCCTGCTCTACGCCGGCGCGGCGCCGCTGCGCGGGCGGCGGCGGATCGACACGCTGGCCTCGGCGGCGCGGGCCACGCTGGGTGAGTTGAGCGCTCATGCGACGGAGTCGATCCAGGGGCTGGTCGAGCTGATCGCCTTCGAGGCGACGGGGCGACGGCGCGCCGCCTTCGTCGCGCTGGCGGCGCGGTACCAGGACATGCGTCTCGCGATGCTGGCCGACATCACGCGCCAGGGCGTGCTGCTGGAGGTGGCGACGGGACTGGGCGGGCTCGCGATCGCCGCGGCGGGCGCGCCGCTGGTGCGCGCGGGCTGGATCGCGCCGCCGATGCTTGCGCTGCTGATCCTGCTATCCGTCGCGGCGTTCCTGCCGGTTTCCGAGATCGCGCAGGCCGGGCGGCAGCTTGCCGACACGATCGCGTCCACGCGGCGCTTACGCGTTGTGGAAGCGGAGCCGGTGGCGATCGTCGATGGTCCGCTCGAGCCTTCAACGCCGGTTGGCGGATCGGCGATCGCCTTCGAGGATGTGACCTTCACCTATCCGGGCCGGCATCGCCCGGCCCTGCGCCAGGTCGGGTTCACGGTGCCGCCGGGCGCAACGATCGCGCTTGTAGGTCCGTCGGGCGCTGGCAAGACCACGCTCGCCGCGCTGCTGCTGCGTTTCTGGGACCCGGACTTAGGAGCGATCCGGCTGGATGGCTTCGATCTGCGCGAGCTGCGGTTGGACGGGCTTCGCGAGCGCATTGCGCTGGTCGCGCAGGACACGTACCTGTTCGACGACACGCTGGAGGCGAACGTGCGACTCGCCCGGCCGGATGCCTCTGACGAGGCAGTGATGCACGCGCTGCGCCAGGCGGCGCTGGGGGATTTCATCGCGGGCCTGCCGGAGGGGCTCGCGACACGCGTGGGTGAGCGCGGCGTCGCATTATCGGGTGGGCAGCGGCAGCGGGTCGCGATTGCCCGCGCCTTCTTGAAGGACGCGCCGGTTCTGGTGCTCGACGAGGCGACCTCGCATCTCGACACGCTGAGCGAGATCGCGGTGCGCGAGGCGCTCGATGGGCTGATGCGCGACCGTACGACGATCGTCGCCGCGCACCGTCTGTCGACGATCCGTGACGCGGACATGATCGTCGTGCTGGACGGCGGGCGCGTGGTTGAGGCGGGCGACCATTCGACGCTGCTGGCCCGACGGGGCGTGTACGCACGGCTGGTGGGGCGACAGATGGCAGGGGTGGGGTAGCCTCAACCGCGCAGGTGGGCGGGGATCACGAGGCCCAGCCGCAAGGGCACGTTCCATGTCTCGCGGACCTGGCGGACCGGGCGGAAGCCGGCGCGCAGATAGGTGGGGAGGGCGCGCGGATGATCCGCGGTACAGGTGTTCACCGTCATGCCGCGCGCGCCGGGACGCCAGGCGATAGAGACTGCCTGGCTCAGGAAGGCGAAGCCGATCCCGGTGCCAACGGCGTGCGGCAGCAGGCCGAAATAGCTGAGATTGACCTCCGGCCAGGCACGTTCGTCGAGCTCGAAGAACCCGGCCGGCTCGCCGCCGGAATAGAGCACATGGATCGATACCCGCGGATCGCCGAGCAGCGTGCCGAGCTCGGCGTCCGACATGGTCCGCCGGAGCCACCACACATACGCCGCGCCCACCGTATCATAGAGGTAGCGGTAGAAGCCGACGGTGCAGGCGATGACCCGCACCACCTGGCAGCCGGGGGGCAGCGAAGGAACCGCGCCGGAAGGGCGGCGGTCCATCCGCAGGAACGTCACCGTCACTGCGACGCGGACCACCGGCTCCATGTCGGCCGCTCAGTCGTCGAGGAAGCTGCGCAGCTTGCGGCTGCGGCTCGGATGCTTGAGCTTGCGCAGTGCCTTCGCCTCAATCTGGCGGATGCGCTCGCGCGTCACGTTGAACTGCTGGCCGACCTCTTCGAGCGTATGGTCGGTGTTCATGCCGATGCCGAAGCGCATCCGCAGCACGCGTTCCTCGCGCGGGGTGAGGCTCGAGAGCACGCGGGTCGTCGCCTCGCGCAAATTGGCCTGAATCGCTGCGTCGAGCGGAATCACCGCTGCCTTGTCCTCGATGAAGTCGCCGAGATGGCTGTCTTCCTCGTCGCCGATCGGCGTCTCCAGGCTGATCGGCTCCTTGGCGATCTTCAGGACCTTGCGCACCTTCTCGAGCGGCATGCCGAGCTTCTCGGCCAGCTCCTCGGGCGCCGGCTCGCGGCCGATCTCATGCAGCATCTGTCGCGACGTGCGCACCAGCTTGTTGATCGTCTCGATCATGTGCACGGGGATGCGGATGGTGCGCGCCTGATCGGCGATCGAGCGGGTGATCGCCTGGCGGATCCACCAGGTGGCGTAGGTGCTGAACTTGTAGCCGCGGCGATACTCGAACTTGTCGACCGCCTTCATCAGCCCGATGTTGCCCTCCTGAATCAGGTCCAGGAACTGCAGGCCGCGATTGGTGTATTTCTTGGCGATCGAGATCACCAGCCGCAGATTGGCCTCGATCATCTCCTTCTTCGCCCGCGCGGAATCCCGCTCGCCCCGGCTCACCGTCATGAACACGCGGCGGAACTCGCTGATCGGCAGGCCGGCGTCATTGGCGACGGCGGCGATCTGGGCACGAATGTCGGCGACGTGGGCCGGGTCGCGCGCCCCAAAACTCTTCCATCCCTTGGCTGGCAGCTGGGCGACACGCTCCATCCAGTACGGATCGAGCTCGCTGCCGCGGTACTGCTTCAGGAAGTCCTCACGCGGCACCTTGCAGGACTCCGCGAGGCGCAGCAGCGAGCCTTCCAGCCCGGTCAGGCGGTGGTTGAGCTGCTTGAGCTGGGTGACCAGTTCCTCGATGCGGTTGTTGTGCAGCCGTACCTGGCCGACCTTCTGGACCAGCTCCTCGCGTGCTTTCTCATATGTCTTCTCGGAGCGGGCGTTGACCTCCTCGCCGCTCGACATCGTCTCCAGCCGGCGCGACTGCATCTTCTGCAGCTTCTTGTAGAACGCCTCGATCTCCTGGAACGTGTCGAGCACTTCGGGCTTCAGCTTCTCCTCGAGCGCGGAGAGCGATAGGCCGGGCCCGTCCGCATCCTCGTCCGGCTCCTCCTCGGCGGAGGTCGCCTCGAGCGCATCGCCCGTGGCGGCGCTGTCGGCGTCGCCGCTGCCGCCGCCTTGCGTCGCCTCCAGGTCGATGATGTCGCGCAGCAGCATACGCCCGGCCTTCAGCTGGTCGTGCCAGGTAATGATCGCGCGGAAGGTCAGCGGGCTCTCGCACAGGCCGCCGATCATCATGTCGCGGCCGGCCTCGATGCGCTTGGCGATGGCGATCTCGCCCTCGCGCGAGAGCAGCTCGACCGTGCCCATCTCGCGCAGGTACATGCGGACCGGATCGTCGGTCCGCCCCACGCTCTCGCTGTCGACGTTGCCGGTCTGCTCCTCGCCCTCCGCCTCGGCCTCCGGCTTCTCGGCGGCCGGCGCGGGCACCTCGCCGTCCTCGGTCTCCTCGCTCTCGACGACCTGGATGCCCATCTCGTTGAAATTGGCCATCACGTCTTCGATCTGCTCGGAGCTGTTCTGGTCCGGCGGCAGGATGGCGTTCAGCTCGTCGAAGGTGATGTAGCCGCGCTCCTTGCTCTTCGCGATCAGCCGCTTGACGGCGGCCGACTGCACGTCGAGGACGGAGGTATCGGCATCCGGCTCAACAGTTGCGGTATCAGCGGTCACAGCAGGCTTCGTCGCCATGTCTCAGCGCACTCCGGCAATTCTGGGTGTCTAATCAAGGGAACTCACGCCGCCGGCTCATCGGTCTCCGTCGCCACCACCCTCTCCAACGCAGCGTGCAACGCGATGACCCGGCGTTGGGTGGCATCGTCGAGGCTTTCGCGAGCGGCCCGTTCGGCGGCGGCCAGCTCCTCGCGCAGCCGGCCGAGATGCATCAGGCCGAAAATGTGCCACCATCCCGCCTCGGCGTCCCCCGGCATCGCATCGGCTTGGGCGAAACCCGGCAACGGTACAGGCGCCATCGCGAGCGCCTCTCCTGCCTCGACCGCCAATCCAGAGTTCGTGAGGTGGGTGATGAGCGCCTGTGAGTCAAGCATGACGGCCTGATCGGCCCATGCCAGCAACGCTTTTCGCAACCGGGCGCAGGGATCGGGTAGCGCGACCTCGGCGAAGGCGTGCTCGACGCCCCGCAGCAGCGAGGGATGGGCCAGCAACACGGCGGTTAATATACGGCCCCGTTCGTCGCGCGTGAGCGCGTCGGAGATGGCCGGTCGGCGGGCCTCCACGGGGCGCCGCCGTCCCCGAAACGACCGCTGGGCGAAGAAGCGGTCGAGCAGGGCGCGCCGGTACTCGGCGGAGAGCGCGCGATCTGGAATCGCCCTCGTGGTCTCGTCGATCCGCCGGCGCAAGGCGGCGCGCTGCTCCGGCCCCGTATCGCCCGTCGCCTCCCGTAGAAAGTCGAACAACGCATCCGAGAGCGGCCGCGCTGTATCGAGGACCGCCCGCAAGGAAGCGGGCCCCTGTCGGCGGACGAGGGTGTCGGGATCATCGCCCTCGGGCAACTTTGCGAAACGCAGGCTTCGGTCGTGACCGAGGCGCGGGAGCACCATCTCGGCCGACCTTGTCGCCGCCCGCCGACCCGCCGCATCGCCGTCGAAGCATAGGATGGGGGCGGGGGAGAGGCGCCAGAGTTCCTCGATCTGCTCCTCGGTCAATGCGGTGCCGAGCGGGGCGAGCGCGCCCGGAAAGCCTGCCTGATGCAGGGCAATCACGTCCATGTAGCCCTCGACCACGACGATGTCGCGCTCGGTGCGCGCGGCGCGGGCGAGGTCGAGCCCGTAGAGCGCGCGTCGCTTGGCAAAGAGCGCGGTTTCCGGCCCGTTGACGTATTTCGGCTGGCCGTCGCCCAGGAGGCGCCCGCCGAAGCTGATGATTCGCCCCGCGCGGTCTCGGATGGGGAATATCACCCGCTCATAGAATAGCTCCCGGGTCCGACCGGCCTCGGTCTCCGTGCGGATCAGACCGGCTTCTTCCATGAGCGCCAGCTCGACGCCCGCGCCGGAGAGCTCGGCGGTCAGGGCCCCGCGTCCCGGGCCGGACCAGCCGAGGCCGAAGCGGCGGATGGTTTCCTCGGTGAGGCCCCGCGCCAGCAGGTAGTCGAGCGCGCGCCTGCCCTCGGCCAGGAACAGCCGCCGTTGGAAGCTCTGCGCGGCCAGGGCGAGCGCGCCAACCAGGTCATGGCGCCGCCGCTCCGCCTCCTCCGCCTGCGGCGTCGGCCGGGGCACCTCCATCCCGGCCTCTCCCGCGAGGCGTTCCACCGCCTCGGGAAAGCTCGCGCCGTCCGCCTGCATGACGAAGGTGATGGCATCGCCATGCGCGCCGCAACCGAAGCAATGGTAATGGTCATCGTAGATATAAAGGCTCGGCGTCTTCTCGTTGTGGAACGGACAGCACGCTTTCCATTGGCGCCCGGCGCGCTCGATCCGGGTCCGCCTGCCGATCAGCGGGGCGAGCGGAGTACGAGCCCGCAGCTCGTCGAGAAAGCCGGGCGGGAGCGCCATCAGCCGCCCAGTTGCACCTTGACCAGCGGCCCCGCGCGGGAAAGGTCGATCGCCGCCCCGTGCTTCGCCTTCAGCGCCCCCATGACCTTGCCCATGTCCTTGGGCGAGGCCGCGCCTGTCGCGGCCACCGCCTCCGCTACGGCGACCTGCAGCGCCGCCGCGTCCATCTGTTGGGGCAGGAAGCCCTCGATCACGGCGATTTCGGCCTCCTCCTTGGCGACGAGGTCGGGGCGCTTGCCCTGACGGTATAGCTCTATCGAACTCGCGACGCGACTTCACCATCCCACGCAAGGCGCCGACGATCTCTTCGTCTGGCACGCGGTCGATCCCCTTCGGACGGCCCGCGATGTCCACGTCCTTCACCCGCGCCAGGATCATGCGCAGCGTGGACGTCCGCGCCGCGTCGCCCGCCTTCATCGAAGCCTTCAACGCAGCGGCGAATTGTTCCCGCAGGTCCATGCCATCTCCTTCGATCGTGATTGCTATACGCCGATTTAGGGATTCAAGAGGCTCATCCGCGTGGCTAGCATTACGCGCGCTGAACAATCCGCTCGCATCAGATCCGGAAGGAGAAATGGCGATGCTGAAGGGCTTCAAGAACTTCCTGATGCGTGGCGATGTCATCGTCGTCGCGGTCGGCTTGGTCGTCGCCCTGGCCTTCAGCAACCTGGTGAAGGCGTTCACCGACAACATCATCAACCCGCTGATCGCCTCGGCACAAGGCACCGTCCACGGGCCCGGGTTCGGCTGGCAGCTCGTGAAAGGCGGCGGAGACGGCACCTACCTCAATATCGGCGCCTTCATCTCGGCGATTATCTACTTCATTATCTTCATGGCGGTGGTCTATTTCCTGATTGTCTTTCCCTACAAGGTCGTCATGGCGCGGGTGGGCAAGGTGGTGTTCGGTGAGCCGCCTCCCACCAAAACGTGCCCGCTCTGCCTGTCGGACGACCTGAGTCCCGCCGCCATCAGGTGCAAGCATTGCGGCGGCGATATCGGACCGGCGGCGCCCGACACCGCGCACGTGGCGCCGCGCGGCTGAGAAGTTTTTTCCGGGACGCGATTCGCGGGATTGCGCCCGGAAATTTCCTCCTCTACATCCGCGTGCATGCCAGCGAGCGTGGACGATATCATTGAAAGGCTGGGCGGGGCTGAGCCCGCCGCCCGGCTAGCCGGCGTGACCACCGAGGCGGTGCGCAAATGGCGGCAGGCCGGCGCCGTTCCCTCCAGGCACTGGCCGTCCATCATCGCCGCAACCGGCCTTGTCCTAGCCGACCTGTCTCCCGACGCCGCGACGGACCCAAGCGCACCCCCGGAGGGTGCCGATGCCGCTCTGGTGCTGGCCGACGGCGCCGTGTTCTGGGGGCGGGGGTTCGGCGCCCACAGCGCCGATCCGGCGCCGGTCGGCGAGGTCTGCTTCAACACCGGCATGACCGGATACCAGGAGACGCTGACCGACCCGTCCTATGCCGGCCAGCTCATCACCTTCACCTTTCCGCATATCGGCAATGTCGGCGCCAATCCCGAGGACGTCGAGACCGGCACCATCGCCGCGCGCGGCCTCGTGGTGAAGCAGGACGTCACCGAGGCGTCGAACTGGCGCGCGGCGCAGCGCCTCGACGCTTGGTTGTGGTCCCAGGGCGTTGTCGGGATCGCCGGGGTGGATACGCGGGCAGTGACGATCCGCGTGCGCGACGGCGGCCCGCCCAGCGCTGTGCTCGCCTACCCGGCCAACGGACGCTTTGATCTCGATGCGCTGCGCGCCCAGGCCGCCGCGTGGCCGGGGCTCGAGGGCATGGACCTCGCTCAGGAGGTCTCCTGCCGGCAAACCTACGAATGGGATGAGACGGAGTGGGCCTGGCCCGCCGGCACGGGCCGGCAGACCGCGCCGCGGCATCACGTCGTCGCCGTCGACTACGGGGCCAAGCGCAACATCCTGCGCTGCCTCGCTTCGGCCGGCTGCCGGGTGACAGTAGTACCGGCGATGGCGACCGCCGAGGACATACTGCGTCACCGCCCGGACGGCGTGTTCCTGTCGAACGGGCCGGGCGACCCGGCGGCGACCGCCGAATACGCCGTCCCGCCGATCCAGGCGGTACTGGAAGCGGGGGTGCCGCTGTTCGGGATCTGCCTCGGCCATCAGCTGCTCGCGCTGGCGCTCGGGGCGAAGACCTACAAGCTCGACCGCGGTCATCGCGGCGCCAACCAGCCGGTGAAGGAGCTGGCGACCGGCAAGGTCGAGATCACCAGCCAGAACCACGGCTTCGCGGTTGATGCCGAGACGCTGCCGAAGATCGCCCGCGTGACGCATGTGAGCCTGTTCGACGGCTCCAACGAGGGGATCGCGCTCATCGACCGCCCAGTGTTCAGCGTCCAGTACCACCCCGAGGCCAGCCCCGGCCCCACCGACAGCCACCACCTGTTCCACCGGTTTGTGGCGTTGATGGAGGGGCGGTGATGGATGCCCGCGAGACGGTGCTGGCAGCAGCACGGACAGGCTTGCGCGCCGACACCGCTGAGGAGGGATTCGCCGGGATTCGCCGGCGCACGGGCACGGCGTTCACCGATGCCGAGCTGGCCGATGCGGTCGCGGCCCTGGTCGCCGAAGGGCTCCTCCGCGACCCCGTGCGGCTGGAACAGGGCGCGTTGCAATGCCACTGGCGCGCTGAGCTGGCGCCGCCGGGTGTTGAAGCCGCGCGGGCCGCCCACGACCCACCGTCATGGCCGGACTTGGTCCGGCCATCCACGTCTTCCTTGGCGGCGAGCAACGACGTGGATGCCCGGGACAAGCCCGGGCATGACGGTGAAGGTTGCGGTCGCAACGCTGTCCGCCCCGCGCAAAAGTCCTAATGCCCCGCCGCACCGACATCGCCTCCATCCTCATCATCGGCGCCGGACCGATCGTCATCGGACAGGCTTGCGAGTTCGACTATTCGGGCGCGCAGGCCTGCAAGGCGCTGCGGGCGGAGGGCTACCAAGTCATCCTCGTGAACTCGAACCCCGCCACCATCATGACCGACCCGGACCTCGCCGACGCCACCTATGTCGAGCCGATCACGCCGGAGTTCGTCGAGCGCATCATCGCGCGTGAGCGGCCTGACGCGCTGCTGCCCACGATGGGCGGGCAAACCGCGCTCAATACCGCGATGCGCCTCGCCGAGACCGGCGTGCTCGATCGCCATGGCGTCGAGCTGATCGGCGCCCGGGCCGAGGTGATCGACCGCGCCGAGGACCGGCTCAAGTTCCGCGATGCGATGGCGGCGATCGGCATCGAGAGCCCCCGCAGCGCCATCGCTCACTCCCTCGAGGAGGCGCGCGCCGCGCTCGCGATCGTCGGCCTGCCCACCGTGATCCGCCCCAGCTTCACCTTGGGCGGCACCGGCGGGGGCATCGCCTATAACAAGGAGGAGTTCGAGCAGATCGTTGCCAGCGGCCTCGACGCCTCGCCCACCCATGAGGTGCTGATCGAGGAGAGTGTGCTCGGTTGGAAGGAGTACGAGATGGAGGTGGTCCGCGACCGGGCGGACAACTGCATCATCGTCTGCTCGATCGAGAACGTCGATCCGATGGGCGTCCACACGGGTGACTCCGTCACCGTCGCGCCCGCGCTCACGCTGACCGATAAAGAATATCAGCGCATGCGTGACGCCTCGATCGCCTGCCTGCGCGCGATCGGCGTCGATACCGGCGGGTCGAACGTGCAGTTCGCGGTCAACCCGGCGGACGGGCGGATGCTGGTGATCGAGATGAATCCGCGCGTCTCGCGCTCCTCCGCGCTTGCCTCCAAGGCGACCGGGTTCCCGATCGCCAAGATCGCGGCGAAGCTCGCGGTCGGCTACACGCTCGACGAGCTTGCCAACGACATCACAAGGGTGACGCCGGCAAGCTTCGAGCCGACGATCGACTACGTGATGGTGAAGATCCCGCGCTTCACCTTCGAGAAATTCCCCGGCACGCCCGCGCTGCTCTCGACCTCGATGAAATCGGTCGGCGAGGCGATGGCGATCGGGCGCAGCTTCGCCGAGGCCCTGCAGAAGGGGCTGCGCAGCATGGAGACCGGGCTCGCCGGCCTAGATGCCATCGAGCCGCCGGGCGACGGCTCCCCCGATGCCTTCCGCGCGGCCCTCTCCGCGCCAAGGCCGGACAGGCTGCTGATGGCGTCACAAGCCCTGCGGGCTGGCCTCTCGGTCGAGGACATCCACGCGGCGAGCAAGTTCGATCCGTGGTTCCTGCGCGAGCTCGCCCGCATCGTCGATGCGGAGCGCGCGGTCGCCGCGCATGGCCTGCCGCGCGAAGCGGGGGCGCTTCGGCGCCTGAAGGCGCTCGGCTTCTCCGACAACCGCCTGGGCGAGCTGATCGGTCGTCCGGGGGCAGAGGTCGCGGCCCGTCGCGAACGCCTCGGCGTGCGCCCGGTCTACAAGCGGATCGACACCTGCGCCGCCGAGTTCGCCTCCGTAACCCCTTACATGTACTCGACCTACGAAGGAGGCTTCGGCGCGCCGGTCTGCGAGGCTGACCCGACCGAGGCGCGCAAGGTCATCATCCTCGGCGGCGGACCGAACCGGATCGGGCAGGGGATCGAGTTCGACTATTGCTGCGTGCACGCCGCCTACGCGCTCAAGCAAGCCGGGTTCGAGACCATCATGGTCAACTGCAACCCTGAGACGGTCAGCACCGACTATGACACGTCCGACCGGCTCTATTTCGAGCCGCTGACAGCCGAGGACGTGATCGCCCTCGTGCGCCGCGAGCAGGAGCGCGGGACGCTGATCGGCTGCATCGTGCAGTACGGGGGGCAGACCCCGCTCAAGCTGTCCCAGGCGCTCGCCCGCGCCGGCATCCCGATCCTGGGCACCAGCGCCGATGCGATCGACATCGCCGAGGACCGGGAACGGTTCCAGCTGCTGCTGCGCGGCCTCGGCCTCCGCCAGCCGGAGAACGGCATCGCCCGCTCGGTCGAGGAGGCGGAGGCGGCCGCCGAGCGCATCGGCTACCCGGTGGTGATCCGGCCAAGCTATGTGCTGGGCGGACGGGCGATGGAAATCGTCTACGACCGCAACCGGCTGCACCGCTACATGCGCGAGGCCGTCCGGGTGTCGGGCGAGAACCCGGTGCTGATCGACCGCTACCTGAGCGACGCGATCGAGGTCGACGTCGACTGCATCGCCGATGGCGAGAGCGTCTACGTCGCCGGGGTAATGGAGCATATCGAGGAGGCCGGCATCCACTCGGGCGATTCGGCCTGCGCGCTGCCGCCCTACACGCTCTCGCCCGCGATGGTCACCGAGCTGAAGGCGGAAACGGAGGCGCTTGCCAAGGCGCTGCACGTAGTCGGGCTGATGAACGTGCAGTACGCGATCCAGGACGACGTGATCTACGTGCTGGAGGTGAACCCGCGCGCCTCGCGCACCGTGCCCTTCGTCGCCAAGGCCACGGGCGTGCCGGTCGCCAAGCTCGGTGCGCGGGTGATGGCCGGGGCGCGGCTCGCCGAGTTCCGGCTCGATGATCAGGGCGTCGCGCCGCATGTCGCGGTGAAGGAGGCGGTGTTTCCCTTCAACCGCTTTCCCGACGTCGACACCATCCTGGGGCCGGAGATGAAGTCGACAGGCGAGGTCATGGGCCTCGATTCGAGCTTCGAGCGGGCCTTCGCCAAGTCGCAGCTCGGTGCCGGCGTGGTTCTGCCCGAAGCCGGGACGGTATTTCTCTCGATCAAGGACAGCGACAAGAACAACGTACCTGCGCTCGCCCGCCGCCTGGCCGAGATGGGGTTTCGGATCATGGCGACCCGCGGCACCGCTGCCCGGGTGCGAGAGGCGGGCCTCGAGGTCACGACGGTGAACAAGGTGCTGGAGGGACGACCGCATTGCGTCGATGCGATTCGCTCGGGGGAGGTGCAGGTCGTCATCAACACCGCTTCCGGCCCGCAGGCGGTCGCCGACAGCTTCGCCATCCGCCGCAGCGCCCTGACCCACGGGGTGCCACATTACACGACCATGGCCGGGGCCCGCGCGGCGGTCCACGCGATCGCCGCGCTAAAGGCGGGAACGCTTGAAGTCGCCCCGCTTCAATCCTACTTTCGCCCATCGTTCTGACGCCTCGGCTGGGCCAAAAGCCTGCCCGAGGCGTTGCTTCTGTCATCTCTTCGTAAGGTAACCGTCGTGCAGAAGTTCCCGATGACGGCTCCCGGTCTGCAGCGACTCGAGGAGGAGCTCCGCCAGCTCAAGAGCGTGGAACGTTTCGCGATCATCCGCCAGATCGCCGAGGCGCGAACCCATGGTGACCTGTCGGAGAACGCCGAGTACCACGCGGCACGGGAGCGGCAGTCCTTCATCGAGGGCCGCATCGCCGAACTCGAGGAGATCGTGTCCGCCGTCGAGGTTATCGACCCCTCCACCCTGTCGGGCGACCAGGTCAAGTTCGGTGCCCATGTCCGGCTGATCGACGAGGAGACCGAGAAGGAGGCGACGTATCAAATCGTTGGTCAGCACGAGGCCGACATCAAGCTGGGCCGCCTGTCCATCACCTCTCCGCTCGCCAAGGCGCTGATCTCGAAGAAGGCCGGGGATGCCGTCTCCGTTCCCGCCCCGAGCGGGGATCGGTCGTACGAGATTTTGGAGGTGCGGTTCGGCTGAGCGTGCCGCATCTTTCCGTCATGCCTGGGCTTGGCCCGGTCACGACGAGGAGAAGCGATACCTGTCCCCCTCCATGATCACCCTCGCCGACATCGAAGCCGCCGCCGCACGGATCGCCGGGCGCGTGATGCGGACGCCCGCATTGCGCTCGGAGCCGCTGTCGCGCGTGACCGGCGCCGACATCACGCTGAAGCTCGAGAACCTGCATCCGATCGGCTCCTTCAAGGAGCGCGGCGCCGCCAACCGGCTCGCCCTGCTAACCCCGGAGGAGCGCCGCCGCGGCGTGATCGCCATGTCGGCGGGCAACCACGCCCAGGCGGTGGCGCGGCATGCGAGCCTGCTCGGCATCGCCGCGACGATCGTCATGCCCGGGTTCACGCCGGCCACCAAGGTCACGCGCACCGCCGCCTGGGGCGCGCGTGTCGTGCTGCGTGGCGAAAGCCTCGCCGACGCGGCGGCGCACGCCCATGCCCTCGCCGCCGAGGAGGGGCTCGTCTTCATCCACCCCTATGACGACCCGGCGGTGATGGCGGGCCAGGGCACGCTGGCGCTGGAACTGCTGGAGGATGCGCCCGACCTCGACGTGCTGCTGATCCCCGTGGGCGGCGGCGGGATGCTCGCCGGCTGCGCCGTGGCCGCGAAGGGCCGCCGGCCCGGGATCGAGGTGATCGGCGTCGAGGTGGAGAGCTACGGCGCGATGGCCCAGCGCCTCGGTGGGCTCGAAGTCGAGGTTGGCGGCCCCACCATCGCCGAGGGCATCGCGGTGCGCGACGTGGGGGAGCAACCGTTCGCGGTCCTGCGCTCCCTCGGGATCGAGGTGCTGACCGTGCCGGAGCGTGCGATCGAGCAGGCGGTCGGCCTGCTGATCGAGGAGGCGAAGACGGTCGCCGAGGGCGCCGGCGCCGCCGCGCTTGCCGCGGTGCTGGTCCATCCGGCGCGTTTCGCCGGACGGCGCGTGGGAATTCCCATCTGCGGGGGCAATATCGATTCGCGCATCCTGTCCAACGTGCTGCTGCGCAACCTGCTGCGCGACGGCAGGCTGCTGCGCCTGCATATGCAGATCCCGGACCGCCCAGGCGTGCTCGCCGACATAGCCGGGCGCATCGGGGGCTGCGGCGGCAACATCATCGAGGTGTCGCACCAGCGCCTGTTCGCCGCCGCCTCGGTCCAGGCGGCCGAGCTCGAGGTGATGGTGGAGGCGCGCGACCCGGCGCACGCCGAGGCGATCGTCGCCTCGCTCGCGGACTCTTATGTCGTGCGCCGCGTCTGAACCCAGTCTTCTGGCGTGTCGGCGTCGGGATGCTGGTAACTCTCTATGGTCCCGAGGTCGACCGGCGGGTTCACCGATCCGCTGGCATGCGCCGGGACGGCCTCGAATAGGCTGGCGTCGCACCAGGACAGGCGGCTCTCCTCTCCGAGCGCGATCGCCGGCCGCACCGCGCCCGGCGTGTCGAGGCTGCCGACGCTGACGTCGATGTTCTCCGGCCGCGCGTCGTACTGAAAGAGCAGCGGCGTCCCGCACGCCGCGCAGAAGCCGCGCGTCGCCGCCGAGGAACTGCGGAACAACGCCGGCTCGCCCCTTGTCCACGCGAAGTCGGCGCGCGGGATCATCGCCCAGGCGAAGAACGGGCCGCCCACCGCTTTTTGGCACATGCGGCAATGGCAGATGCCAGCCTGCGGGTCCGCATAGAGCGCGTAGCGGACGGCGCCACACTGGCAGCCACCGGTCAGCACGGGCTGGCGGTGTGTCATTGCTCCTCCCATCCGCTATCCTCGCCCGATCATAGAGGGAGAGAACGATGCGCGCCGTCTGGTACGAACGCCAGGGGCCGGCGAAGGAGGTGCTCGTCCCGGGCGAGCTGCCGACGCCGGACGCGGGACCCGGCGAGGTGCGGGTCCGGCTGGAGGCATCGGCGGTGAACCCGTCCGACACCTATCGCCGCGCCGGGCCGGGCGGGATGGAGTATCCGCGCGTCGTGCCGAACAGCGACGGCGCCGGCGTGCTCGACCAGATCGGCGCCGGCGTGCCGCGGCATTGGCTGGGCAACCGCGTCTGGCTCTACAACGGCCAGCGCAACGGCCGCTGGTGCGGCACCGCGGCGGAATACATCACGCTGCCGCTCGACCTGGTGACGGAGCTGCCGGCGAGCGTTTCCTTCGCCGAGGGCGCGACCCTTGGCATTCCAGGCATGACCGCGCACCGTTGCGTCTTCGTCGCCGGCCCGGTGCAGGGACGGACGGTTCTGGTCACTGGCGGCGCCGGCGCCGTCGGGCACTACGCGGTGCAGCTCGCCGCCTGGGCGGGAGCGACAGTAATCGCGACCGTGAGCTCCGCCGAGAAGGCGGCGCGTGCTCGCGCCGGCGGGGCGGCGCATACGATCGACTATCGGACCGAGGACGTGGCCGGGCGGGTGCGCGAGATCACGGGCGGCGCGGGTGTCGATCACGTCGTGGACGTTGATTTCGGCGGCAACCTCGCCGCGACGATGCCCTGCCTGCGCGACAACGCCAGCGTCGCGGTGTACGCGACCAACGGCGACCGCACCCCACGCCTGCCGGTGCGCGAGCTGATGGCCCGCAATATCGGCGTGCATTTCATGGTGTTGCCGACCAGCCCGCATGAATCGCGCAAGCGCGCGCAGTCGGATATCGCCGCCTGGCTGCGCGGCGGTCCACGCCTCCTGAGCGTCGCCGCCCGCTTCCCGCTCGCCGAGACCGCCGCCGCGCACGAGGCGGTGGAGGCCGGCGGCAAGGTCGGGACCGTCATCGTCGAACCGCATCGATAGGAGAGCCGCATGATCTATGAGCTTCGGACCTACACGTTCCACCAAGGCAAGCTGCCGGCCTATCTCAACCTCGCGGCCAAGGTCGGTCGGCCGGTGCGCGGCAACGACTACGGCACCAATCACGGCTACTGGGTGAGCGAGCTCGGCCAGCTCAACCAACTCTGGCACCTTTGGAGCTATTCGAGCCTCGATGAGCGTGCCCGGCTGCGCGCCGCGCTGGCCGCCAATGAGCGCTGGCGGACGGAGTACGTTCCGCAGATCCTCCCGCTCATGATCCGCCAGGATGTGCGCTTCCTGCACCCGGTGATCGACATCAAGCCGCCCGATGGCGCCGGACATTTCTACGAGCTGCGCGCCTACCGCACCCAGCCCGGCATGGCGCGCAAATACGCCGATCTTCTGGCGTCCTATCTGCCGGTGCGCGAGCGCTACTCGCCGATCGTCGGCCTATGGACCGGAGAGGCACCGCAGCCCAACGAGCTCGTCCATCTCTGGGCCTATCCGGACCTCAATAGTCGCATGAAGGTCCGGGCCGAGGCATCGGCGGATCCGAAGTGGCAGGAGTTCCTCGGCAAGGGCGCCTCCATGCTTGCCGAGATGCACTCGACCTTGCTGCTGCCGACGGCGTACTCGCCGATGAGGTGAGCGCTCGTGACCGGCGTCATTCCATCCAGTTCAGCAGCGGAAGGCGTGGGCCGATCCGCTGGAAATGGCGGGTGTTGCTGATCACGAGGACCGCGCCCTCGGAGAGCGCGTGCGCGGCGATCATCGTGTCCATTTCTCCGATCGGCTTACCGGCAGCGACAAGATGATGGCGAATCTCGGCATATTGGTCGGCCGCCTCGGCATCCCACGCCAACGCGCGCACGATTCGCAGGAACTGCCTGACCACGTGATGCAGCCGATGTTCGGCGGGCAGCCGCTTGAGCCCATACAGTAGTTCGGCCCGCGTGATCACCGAAACACATACCTGGGAGGGTTTAAGCTCGGAAAGCCGCTCTTCCAGAGCCGGTGAACGCCGCTTGATGATGTAGCTCACCGTGTCGGTGTCGAGCATGTGCAGGACGGTCACGCATCGTCACCGAACAGGTCTCGATCCAGCGGCGGCCGGTTCATCGGACGCTCTGCCATGAAATCGGCGGGGACATCGACGGCCCGTAGCAATTCGAAGAAGTCGGCCCAGGTGGCGGTGCCGGGACGAGTGGATAGCACCACGTCACCGGTCCGACCGTCGCGCGTCAGATAGACCTCGTCGCCCTCGAAGCGAAACTCCGCCGGCAGACGCACAGCCTGGCTGGCGCCGTTCTTGAATAGCTTGGCAGTCCGGGTTTCGCGCATGGCGCGGATCCATCGGGGAGTATATGCAAGTGCATATACTCCCCGTGCAAATCAAGCGTCGTCTACGGCCGCATCCCGAACCGGCTTACCCCCGTGGTGCGCAACGGAGCCGCCAGATTGGCGAACTCGCACAGCAGGCGGCGCGTGTCGCGCGGGTCGATGATCTCCTCGACCCAGAACGCTTCGGCCGTGCGGAAGGGCGAGCGCAGCGCGTTCAGGCGCGCGTCGATCTCCGCCATCTTCGCGTCCTTGTCCGGCGCGGCGTCGATCTCGGCGCGATAGGCCGCCTCGACTCCGCCCTCCAGCGGCAGGGACCCCCAGCTCGCGGACGGCCAGGCATAGCGCAGCGACAGTCGCCCGCCGGGCTGATGGCCGAGCCCGCCCACGCCGTAGACGTTGCGGATGATCACGCTGCACCAGGGCACCGTGGTCTGGCAGATGGCCGAGACCGCCCGCACGCCCCAGCGAATCGTCGCCGTGCTCTCGGCGGCGAGCCCGACCTGGAAACCGGGGCAGTCGACCAGATGCACGACCGGGAAATGGAAGGTCTGGGCGAGGTCGACGAAGCGGATGATCTTCTGGCAGGCATCCGCCGTCCACGCGCCCGCCTGATAGAGCGAATCCCCCGCCATCACCGCGACGGGCCAGCCGTCGAGCCGGGCGAACCCGGTGATGATCGGCCGCCCGAAGCCGGCCGTCATCTCGAAGAAGCTGTCGCGGTCGAACACCGCGCTGATGATGCGCCGCATCGAGTAGGGCCGCCTCTTGTCCCGCGGCACCGCCGATAGCAGCGCCTCCTCGCGACGCGCCGGATCGTCCCAGCCGCGCCTGCGCGCCGGCAGCTCATGCACCGAATTCGGCATGAAGGACAGGAACCGCCGGGCGACGGCGAAGGCCTCGTCCTCCGAGTCGACGGCATGATCGACGGCGCCGCAGCCGACCTGGATCTCCCAGCCGCCGAGCTCCTGCTTGCTGCGCGGCTCGCCCAAGCGCTCGACCACCGGGGGACCGGCGACGAACACCGCCGACAAGCCCTTCACCATGATCGCGTAGTGCGCCGCCGCGAGCCGCGCCGCTCCCAACCCGGCGACCGAGCCAAGACCGAGCGCCACCACCGGCACCGTCTCCATGTTGACGGCGCAGATGTCCATCCCGGAGCCGTCGGACAGGCCGCCGGGCAGGTTGGCCCGCCCGGTCGTCTCGATCGTCTTGACCGACCCGCCGCCACCAGAGCCCTCGATGATGCGGATCAGCGGCAGGCGGTACTGCCCCGCCATGCGCTCCGACATCAGCAGCTTGCCTTTGATGGAGGCATCCGCTGAGCCGCCGCGCACGGTGAAATCGTCGCCCGCGATCATCACGGCGCGCCCGTCGACACGCCCGCGCCCGAACACCAAATTGGCGGGCTGGAAGGAGGCAAGCGTCCCGTCGTTGTGGTACGTCGCCCTGCCGGCGACGGCGCCGATCTCGTGGAAGCTCTCGGGGTCGAGCATCCGCTCGATCCGCTCCCGCACCGTGAGCCGTCCGCCCGCGCGTTGGCGCGCGACCCGCTCTGGCCCGCCCATCTCGTGCGCGAGCGTGGTGCGCAGGCGCAACTCCTCAAGTTCCGGCTCCCACGTGTCTGGGACGGCCGGGCGCCGTGGAGTGTCGTCGGGCATTCGGCTTCCTTCCAATCGCGCCGGGGCGCGGCTAGCAACTCTGCCACGTGAGGCGGAGGGAGAGAATAGATGGACGAGCTGCTCTACGAGGTGCGCGACGGGATCGGGCGCGTCACCTTCAACCGCCCGGCGGCGCGCAACGCGCTGACCTTCGCGATGTATGAGCGCCTGGCCGAAATCTGCGCCGAAGCTGCGGATCGCAATGACTTGCGCGTCCTGGTGCTAACGGGCGCGGGCGAGAAAGCGTTCGCCGCCGGGACCGATATCGGCCAGTTCCGCGAGTTCAGAAGCGCGGAGGATGCGATCGAATACGAGGCGCGGCTCGATCGCGTCCTCGACGTCGTGGAGCGTTGTTCGGTCCCGACCGTCGCCGCCATCGCCGGCGCCTGCACCGGCGGTGGCGCCGGGATTGCAGCTGCCTGCGATCTGCGCATCGCCGCCGCCAATGCCCGCTTCGGCTTCCCGATCGCGCGCACGCTGGGAAATTGCCTGTCGATGGCGAACTACGCCCGCCTCGCCGCCCTTATCGGCTCCACGCGCGTGACCGACATCATCTTCACCGCCCGTCTGGTGGAAGCCGAGGAGGCTCGCGCCATCGGGCTGGTCAGCGAGGTTCTGGCGAACGCCACGGAGCTCGCCGAACGGGCCGATGCGCTCGCCCGTCTCGTCGCGGGCCATGCCCCGCTCACGCTGCGCGCCACCAAGGAGGCGCTGCGCCGTCTGCGCACGCGCGGTCCGGCGGGGGCGGACGATCACGACCTGATCGTCTCCTGCTACATGAGCGCGGACTTCCGCGAGGGGATGGAGGCCTTCCTCGCCAAGCGGCCGCCGATCTGGAGCGGCGTCTGAACCGCTACGCCTCGCGCCGGTAGGTCGCGAGGATGCAGGCGTCCGGATAGCGCAGCCCGACCGCGTTGAAGCAACGCCGCGCCGCCAATTCCATCGCGTTCAGGCTTCGCCAGCGCCCGAACGCACGGCAGTCGTCGAGATGGCAGAAGCTCGCCTCTCGAAACCCCGCCGGCTCGAACAGCGCACGCAGCTCCCGGCGCGAGTTCATCTTGTACACTGTGGGAAACGTGTCGCGTTCCTCCGCTTCCCACAGGACCTTCTTGACCGCGTGATGGAACCCGAGCGGGGTGACGGCGGACAGGAGCGTCACGGGCGACAGCTTTTCGACCGTGTACACCACCAGGAGTCCACCCGGCTTCGCCAGCCGTGCGAGGGCCGCCGCTGCGGCGGGGGGATCGGCGATGTGCTCGACCACCATCCGCGCCGTGATCACGTCGAAGCGCTCGTCCGTGCGGAAGTCTTGCAGCAGGCATTGCGCGCGGTCGTGCAGGAACGGGTTGTCCCGCACATTGTCGCCCGGATCGATGCCAACCAGGCGCCGGCACCGGCGCGCCAGCAGCTCCGCCAAGTGCGGGTTGTGAGGGAAGATCGAACGACCGCAACCGACATCGAGCCACGTCGTCTCCGCGGTCACGCGGTCGAACACCAGCGCCTCGTACCAGTCGTCGGGGGTGCGATATCCGAACCGCTCGCGCAGCTTCGGTCCCCAGCCGCGTTTGTCGGCCGGACCGTATTTGGCGGCGAGGACCTGCTCGATCGCCGCATCGGACACCGGTTGCGACTTCACCCCGAGACCGCACGCGTCAGCGTCGCCACGCCTCGCGGCCCCGCAACGATCGCCCGCTCGGCACGGCCGATGAAGAGCCCGGTCTCGACGACCCCCACAAGCCGCTTCAGGCTCAGATCGAGCGCCGCCGGGTCGGCGATCGCGCCGGTCGTGCAGTCCAGGATCATGTTGCCGCCATCGGTCACGAAGACCTCGCCAGACGCCGCGCGCCGCGCGTCCGCCGCGAGCCCGAGTGCTACGATCCGTGCCGCCGTGGTCTCCCAGCCGAAGGGCACGATCTCGACCGGCAGCTTCGCGCGGGTGCCAAGCCGGTCCACAAGCTTGCTCGAAATCGGCGACGATGACGAGGCGCGCCGACGCGGCGGCAACGATCTTCTCCCGCAGCAATGCTCCGCCCAGCCCCTTGATCAGGTCGAGCGTGCCACTCGCGATCTCGTCGGCCCCGTCGATGGTGAGGTCGAGACGGGGGCACTCGGCGAATGTCACAAGCGGGATGCCGCCTGCCGTCGCTTGTGCGCGAGTCCGCTCAGAGGTCGGGATCGCCCGGATACGCAGCCCAGCGCGCACGCGGCGCGCCACGGCCTCGACCGCGAAGTAGGCGGTCGAGCCGGTGCCGAGGCCGACGGCCATGCCGTCCTCCACCAGGGCGACCGCCGCCTCGGCGGCCGCGCGCTTGCGTTCGGCGATCGGGTCGGCATCCATGCGCGCCCCAATAGCCTGCGTCGCCGGCGATTGCCACGCTCTTGCGTCAGGCGGACGGGTTGCGCATCTTCGGCAGAGATGAAGGACTCAGATAGAATGGACGGCGCGGCAGAAGCGAAACGGATCATGCTGCACGCGCCGGAGGATTTCGAGGGCATGCGCGCGGCCGGGCGGCTCGCCGCCGAGACGCTCGACATGATCACGCCCCATGTCCTGCCCGGCGTGACCACCGGGACGCTCGACCGCCTCTGCCACGATTTCATTCTCGCGCACGGCGCGCTGCCGGCGCCGCTGAACTACCGGGGCTTTCCGAAGTCGATCTGCACCTCGATCAACCACGTCGTCTGCCACGGCATTCCGGGCGACCGGAAGCTGGTGGACGGCGACGTGCTGAACATCGACATCACCGTGATCCTGAACGGCTGGCACGGCGATAGCTCCCGGATGTACGCGGCGGGCAACCCGTCCACCAAGGCGCGCAACCTGATGGACGTGACGTATGAGGCGCTGATGCGCGGGGTGGGCGCCGTCCGCCCCGGCGCCACGCTCGGCGATGTGGGCCACTCAATCCAGACCTTCGTGGAGAAAAACCGCTATAGCGTAGTGCGCGATTTCTGCGGCCACGGTATCGGGCGGCACTTCCATGCGCCGCCCAACGTGCTGCATTTCGGCCGCCCGGGTGAAGGCCCGGTGCTGCGCCCCGGCATGTTCTTCACCATCGAGCCGATGGTGAACGCGGGCCGCCCGGAGGTGAAGATCCTCGATGACGGCTGGACCGCCGTGACGCGCGACCGCAGCCTGTCCATGCAGTTCGAGCACATGGTCGGCGTGACCCAGGACGGGGTGGAAATCTTTACGCTTTCCCCGGCAGGCTACACGAAGCCGCCCTATCCGGTCGGCTGACGCGCCCGCCGACCGCTCCCGGCCCGGCCGGGCGGCAGGGGGCGTAGGCAATGACGCGGCGACGCACGCAATCCGGCCTTGCCGAGGAGGTGGGGCTCTTGGGCCTCGTGCCGCCCGATCCGATGGCGGGCCTCGAGGGACATCGCGCGCGGATGCGTGCCCGCCTGCTGACCGCGGGGCCGGAGTCGCTCGCCGATCACGAGATGCTGGAGATGGTGCTGTTCCTCGCGCTGCCGCGGCGCGACACCAAGCCGATCGCCCGCACCCTGCTCAACCGCTTCGGCAGCTTCGCCGCCGCCATCGCCGCCCCGCTCAACGACCTACGCGGCACCGACGGACTTGGGGAGGCCGGCGCCGCCGCGCTCAAGCTCGTCCAGGCCGCCGCCTTGCGCCTCGCGCGAGCCGAGATCATGGACCGGCCGGTGCTGTCCAACTGGGAGCGGCTGATCGAGTACCTCAACGCCGTCCTCGCCCGCGAGAAGATCGAGCAGTTCCGGGTGCTGTTCCTCGATACCCGCAACCGCCTCCTCGCCGACGAGGCGCAGAGCCGGGGGACGGTCAACCACACCCCGGTCTATCCGCGCGAGGTGGTCAAGCGGGCGCTCGACCTGCATGCCACCGCGATCATCCTGGTCCACAATCACCCGAGCGGCGATCCCAGCCCGTCACACGACGACGTCGCCATGACAGCGAACGTGAAATCCGCCGCGGCGGCGCTCTCGGTCGTGCTGCATGATCACATCATCGTCGGCAATGGGCGCTGGTTCAGCTTCCGCGAGCAGGGTCTGCTGTAGGCCGCCGGGTCCAGTGTACTGTCTGCAGGCAGAACGGAGTCGGACATGACATCGCCGCGATCGAGCCGGCACACTGCCGCGGGTCGCATTCCCCAAGCCATAAGCCAACGTCAATGAGCACGCCGGCTACACCGACATATGCGACCGCGACAGTTACATCAACGCGGCCCGAATGGGCGCACATGCTGATCGTCGTCACTACACCGGACTGCTACAGCGTCGCTGGTTAGCCAGTCCGATCGATCTCAATGCCTCGCGCACCACAGCGTAGCCGCTACGAGCTTTCAAGCCGTTTTTGAGACTGCTACGCTCGAACTGGCGGCGGCGCGGTGTGACTACATCTGCGGACATGGCGGGGACTTGCCAATAAACAGGGGGGGAAATGGGTGGGGTCGAGCACAATCGGGCCTTGTCCCGGTTGATCGCCGTGGGGCGGGACGCCATCAAAGACGCGGTCGCCGGGGTCCTGGCGTCGGTCATATTGATTGCAAACATCGTCTCGTTCGGTGCGCTCATGTTTCCCGGCGACCTGAGCGCCGGAATTCCGGTTGCGATCTGGGCGATGCTGATTGGCGGCTGCGTCGCCGGAGCCTGGATCGCATTGACGACCTCCCTGCCTCCGCTCGCGACGGGTATCGATTCGCCGACGGGTGCTGTTCTTATTCTGCTGAGCGCGTTGGTCGCCTCCGGCGTTCGGGCCGCAGGCGGAGACACGCAGATTGCGATTCAAAGCGTTATGTTGGTTTTCACGGCGGCGACTTTCCTGTCGGGAGCATTGCTCTATGAACTCGGAGCCTGCCGATGGGGCTCGTATTTCCGCTTCGTCCCTTATTCGGTCGTTGGCGGGTTTCTGGCGGCGACCGGCTATTTCCTGATCGTTGGTGCCATCCGGATGGCAACTGGGCTGCCGGCCGTCATGCTCGCCGTTCTTGCAAATTGGACCGCGGCCGACGTTGCGAAACTGGCCAGTGCCATTCTTGTGGTCGGGATACTGTTGGCCCTGCGGCGCTGGGTGAAGTCGGCCTTCGGCATGCCCGCCGCGCTTATTGCCATGTGGCTTCTCAGCGCCGCGGTCCTTCGCGCCCTGGGACTCGCCGGGGCCGAGCATGGCTGGTACTTCCGCTCGCTCGGGACTTTGACCCCGTGGCTGCCCTGGCAGGCGGCCCGCACATCGCATCTGACTGGGCCGATGTTGATCAAGTTGGTCCCCGAGTTGCTGGCCGTGACAATGGTGGCTCTCATCTCGCTCGTGACCAAGGTGTCGAGCATCGAGGTGGGGCGCCAAGCGGCGGGCGATCTCGACCGGGAATTTCGCGGCCACGGGATCGGCAGCCTCCTTGCCGCCCCCTTGGGGGGCCTCGCCAGCGGCCTCCAGGTCAGCACCAGCCGTCTGCTGGAGCACGCGGGGGGCGTAACCCGGATGAGCGGGGTAGCCTGTGCTCTGGTGCTCGGATTGGTCGGCTTGGCAAGTTTGGATCTGCCGGGACTGATTCCTATTCCCATCGTCGCAGGCCTGGTCCTTTATCTGGGCTACATGTTCATCGTCGACGCCCTGTGGCGACCATATTCGCAGCGGGCTTGGCTCGATCTGTTGCTGGCCATCGCCATCATGATGGTCTGCATCAAGTACGGCTATCTTATCGGCGTGGTCGCCGGCGTCGTGTGCGCCTGCCTGCTGTTTGTGGTCAGCTACGCACGTCTCGGCGTGGTACACCGGCACCTCACAGGTGCGCAATTCTCCAGTCATGTCGACCGCTCGCTGGAGGCGAGCGCCCATCTGCGCGCCGTCGGAGACGCCGTGCAAGTTTACTGGCTTTCCGGCTATGTCTTCTTTGGTTCCTCCGAGCGCCTGTACGAGCGTATCCGGGGCGATATCGAAGCTGCGCGCCCGCACGGGGTTGCGTACGTTATTCTCGATTTCGGGTTGGTGTCCGGGTCAAACTCGTCGGCGTTCGTAAGCCTTGCCAAGCTAAGTAATTATTGTAACCAGCATGGCACCGCGATCCTATATTGCTCGGTCTCGCGGACCATCCGCGACGCTCTCGCGCGCGGCGGCTTCATCGGCGGCAAAACTCGGCACGATGTCTTTGCCGACCTCAACACCGCGCTCGCCTCGTGCGAGGACAAGTTGCTCGCGGAGTCGATGGTCGACCTCGACACGGACCTGTCCGGCTTTGCATCTTGGCTGCAAGGCCAACTTGGTGCGGCCGTAAGATCAGCCGATCTCATCGCTCATTTTGAGCGGAGGGATCTCGAGGGAAGGTACCGGTCCTCCATCGGCAAGGCGAAGCCGCCGACACTATCGACCTCGTTGCCAGGGGCCGTCTTGCGATAGATGTCGCGACGAGCAGCGGCGAAAACCTGCGCGTCCGACGCATTGCGACATACACAGTGGTCGGCGAAATGGGATTCTTCACGCATTCAGTCCGCTCGGCAACCGTATCGTCGGAAGGACCGACTTCGCTCTTTACGTTGACGCGCAACAACTTTGAACGGCTGCGCCGGGAGCGTCCCGATCTCGCGTTCGCCTTCGAAGATTTCATCATACGTATTCTCTCTGACCGTCTCGTCAGCATGAATCGTGAGGTGGCGGCTCTTACGACGTTGACCAGCTGAGTTTTCGCTGCGGCAAATATTATGGCCGAGATCTCCGGCGACATCTGCACGTTGCCCACACGCGTCAAACCACTCGATCAGAAGCACCGTGGCCCAACGTGACTATCGCTGACAGTCACCGCTTGACCGTCGCACATGCGCGCGCGGCCTTCTCCTGTCGGCAGCTGGCGCTGGTTCAGCTTCCGCCGGCAGGGCTCTAACCCTAAATGTCGGCCGCCGGCAGCGCCGAGACGACCTCGTGCGAGCCATCCCAGATCATCCGCAGTGCCACGTAGACGACCATCGCGAGGCCCACCCAGGCGAGCCAGCGCTGCCGGCCGACCAGCCCGGCGATGAAATCGGCCGCCACCGCCATCAGCACGACGGCGAGCAGCAGGCCGACCGCGAGCACGAGCATGCTGTCGCGCGCCGCGCCCGCCACCGCGAGCACATTGTCGAGGCTCATGGAGATGTCGGCGAGCACTATCCGCAGCATCGCGCGCCCCAATGTCATCGGTGCCCCGTCGGCCGAGACATTCCGGTTGCCTCGCAGATCGCGCAACATTTTCCACGCGACCCAGAGCAGCAGCAGCCCACCCGCCAGTGTCAGCCCGATGATCTCTAGCAGGCGAAGCGCGACCAGCCCGAAGGCGATGCGGATGACGGTCGCCGCCCCGATCCCCAGCACGATCGCCGGCCGGCGCTGCTTCGCGGGCAACCCGGCGACGGCGAGGCCGACCACGATGGCGTTGTCCGCCGCCAGGGTCACGTCGATGAGTACCACCTGGGCGAGGGCAGCGAGCTCTTGGCTCCAGGCAAGCGGCATGGGCGGCGGTTCCTGACGTGTGGCTGCGTCCGGTGAACGCGCCAGGGCGGGGAAGGTCCGGGCGAAAACGCGGGCCGCCCCTACAATCGGCGCTGCCCGCCTCCCATGTCGTACGGGCTCGCACCGTTTGCGAGGAGCACGGCGATGACGACAGGCACGGTCAAGTGGTACAATCGCCAGAAGGGCTACGGCTTCATTGCGCCGGAAGACGGCTCCAAGGACGTTTTCGTCCACGTCTCCGCAGTGGAGCGGTCCGGCCTGGGCCACCTCACAGAGGGCCAGAAGGTCAGCTTCGATATCGAGAAGGGTCAGCAGGGCAAGGTCGCGGCGGTCAATCTCCAGCGCGCCTGACGCGCAAAAGCGGCCCTTCCGGGTTACCCCGGAAGGGCCGTGTCGTGAATGCCGGTGCGCCTACTTCTTCGCGTGCGCGCCGCTTTTCTCGTGCGCCTCGGTCGAGTGCTGATGGGCGGTGCTGGAGTTCTTATGCGCCGCGGTGGAGTGCTCGTGGCCCTTCGCGTGATCGCCTTTGCCGTGGTGCTCGGCGGCCTGGCGATGCGCCTTCGCGGCGGCGTCGTGCAATTCGGCCGCCTTGGTATGTGAAGCTTGCGGCATCGTTAACCCTCTCAAGGTGGATGGTGCGCGTCACTTGGGCAGTGCGATTCCGATGTCATCGGCGCCAATGCTCACAAATCGCGTGAAATTCCGCTCTCATCGCTTCGTGAACCGCACAGCGGACACCAACAATAGTGCCCAGCCGATCATGAGCAGCACGCCGCCGGCTGGCGCGGCGGCGCCGAGCGACGTTCCGTTCAGCGCCACCGCATAAACCGCACCGCAGAACACCAGCAGTCCCAGCGCGAACGCGGCGCCGGCGCAATCCGCCATCACGCCGCCGCGCGGCACCCACAGACCGCAGGCGAGGAGGGCGAGCGCGTGCCAGCCCTGCATCTGCACCGCGGCGCGCGCCATTCCGAGGCGCGCCGGGCCGATCGCCTCCAGCCCATGGGCGGTCAGCGCCGCCATCCCGACCGCCGTCAGGCCCGCCAAAGAGCCCAGACAAATCCACAACCGTTGCATGCCGATAGCAGCCTCCCCTCTGGCCCGGCGTGGCGGCCGCCTATAGCATCGCATCCATGCCACGCGGCGACCTGTTTCCGGAGATCGGGCCGTTCGAGACCGGCTATCTGCCGCTTCCCGCCGGTCACGTGATGTACTGGGAGCAGGTGGGCAATCCACGCGGACGCGCGGTGCTGTTCCTGCATGGCGGCCCGGGCGCCGGCGCCGGCGCGGTACACCGCCGCTTCTTCGACCCCGACCTCTGGCGCGTCGTCATCTTCGACCAGCGCGGCGCCGGGCGCTCGCGCCCGCTCGGCAGTCTCGCCGACAACACGACGGCCGACCTGGTCTCCGATATCGAGACGCTGCGCCGGCATCTCGGGATCGACCGCTTTTTGCTGTTCGGCGGCTCCTGGGGATCGACGCTTGCGCTCGCTTACGCCCAAACCTATCCGGAGCGCGTGTCCGGTTGCGTGCTGCGCGGCGTCTTCCTGGGCCGCGTCGCGGAGGTCGACTGGTTCCTGCACGGGTTGCGGGTCGTCTTCCCCGACGCCCATGCGAGCTTCGTGAATTTTCTGCCCGAGCATGAGCGTGGCGACGTCCTCGGCTCCTACCTGCGCCGGCTGACCGACCCCGATCCCGCAGTGCATATGCCGGCCGCCCGCGCCTGGTCGGTCTATGAGGGCTCATGCAGTACCTTGCTGCCCAGCCCCGACACCGTCACCTCCTTCGCCCAGGACCGCACGGCGCTCGGCCTCGCCCGGATCGAGGCGTTCTACTTCGCCAACCATCTGTTCCTGCCGCCGGGCGGGTTGCTCGGCGGCATGGGCCGGATCGGCACGATCCCGGCGGAGATCGTGCAGGGGCGCTATGACATGATCTGCCCGCCCTGCACCGCCTTCGAGCTCGCCGAGCATTGGCCGGCGGCGCGGCTCACCCTGGTGCCGGATGCCGGGCATTCGGCCCTGGAACCGGGCATCCGCCGAGCCTTGGTCGCCGCCGTCGAGCGTTTCCGCAGCGGCCGTTAGGGAGAAAGCGAATGAAGGTCGGGGTGGTTGGGCTCGGCACGATGGGGATGGGCGCGGCCCGCAACCTGCTAGCCAAAGGCCATGCGGTCACCGGGTGCGACCTGCGGGAAAGTTCCCGCGCCGAGCTGCAGGCCGCCGGTGGGGCGACAGTCGGCGATGTCGCCGCGCTGCCCGCCGATCTCGAGGCGGTGCTGATCCTGGTGGTCAACGCCGCGCAGGAGGAGGCGGTGCTGTTCGGCCCCGACGGTTGCGCATCGCGCCTCGCGCCCGGGACGGTGGTGATCTGCTCGGCGACCGTCGCCCCCGAATTTGCCCGCGCGATGGAGCAGCGGCTGAACGCGGCGGGCCTGCTGATGCTCGACGCCCCGGTCTCCGGCGGGCGCGCCGGCGCGGAGGCCGGTACCATGACCGTGATGGGTTCGGGTGCGCCGGAAGCGTTCGAGCGCGCTGGGCCGGTGCTCGACGCCATCGCCGGCAAGGTGTTCCGCCTGGGCGACGCCGCCGGCATCGGCAGCACGGTCAAGATGGTGAACCAGCTGCTCGCCGGCGTGCACATCGCCGCCGCCGCCGAGGCGCTCGCGCTTGGCATCCGTGCCGGCGCCGATCCGCGCACGCTCTACGACGTGATCTCGGTCTCCGCCGGCAATTCATGGATGTGGCAGAACCGGGTGCCGCACATACTGGACGGCGACGACAGCCCCGCCTCGGCCGCCGCCATCTTCGTCAAGGACCTGGGCATCGTGCTCGACCAGGCCCGCTCGCTGGCCTTCCCCCTGCCACTCGCCGCCTGCGCCCACCAGCAGTTCCTCGCGACCGCCGCCATCGGCTATGGCGGGCGCGACGATTCCTCCGTCATCCGCGTGTTTCAGGCGCTTACCGGCATCGCCTTACCCGGTGAGCCAAGCAAGGGCTGACTCCGCACGATTGTACATCCTGGCCCGATTCGGGGCACTCCCCACGCCCGCGAGTTGTACGTTTTGGACCTCCAGGCGGGCTCGCGGGACGCGAATTGTACAACCGACCCTTGGGGAACCAGCCTCGCCCGGCCATAGTACCGGCAGCGGTTGGGGAGATCGTGCGTGCCCGTGGACAAGCAATCGTATCGCGAGGCGATGGCCCGGCTGGGCGCGGCGGTGAATGTGATCGCGACCGACGGGCCGGGGGGGCGCGCCGGCTTCACCGCGTCGGCCGTGTGCAGCGTCACCGACACGCCGCCCACGCTCCTCGTCTGCGCCAATCGCAGCAACGATTCGTATCCGGCGCTGCGGGCCAACGGCGTGCTGTGCGTGAACACGCTCGCCGCCGCGCATGAGGAGATCTCGGCGGTCTTCGCCGGCCTCACCGGCCATACGATGCCGGAGCGTTTCGAAACGGGCGAGTGGTACACGCTGGCAACCGGCGCGCTGGTGCTGCGCGGTGCCGCCGTCGCCTTCGACTGCCGCATCGACCAGGTGGTGACGGTCGGCACCCATGACGTGTTCTTCTGCGTGGTGGAGGCGGTGAGCGTCAGCGACGTGCACGAGGCGCTGATCTACCTCGAGCGCGCCTATCACCGCCTGTCCCCGCGGTATGAAGGGTGATTGCAGATGAAGGCATCGGTGTTCTACCTGCCCAGCATCGGCAGCCGCGCCGAGATCGAGGCCGGCATGGCGGGAATGCGCCCCGACCTCTATCAGCGGATGCTGCGCGAGCTCTCCGAGCAGATCCGTCTCGCCGACGACCTCGGCTACGATTCCGTCAGCTTTACCGAGCACCACTTCCATATCGAGGGCTTCGAGCTCTCCAACAACCCGGTGCTGCTCGACCTCTATTTCGCGATGCAGACCAAGCGCATCCGCGTCGGCCAGCTCGGCATCGTGCTGCCGGCGGCGAATCCGATCCGCGTCGCCGAGGACATCGCGATGCTCGATCACATGACCGGCGGACGCGCCTGCGCCGGCTTTGCGCGCGGCTATCAGCGCCGCTGGGTCGACGTGATGGCGCAGCAGACGCACGGCGTGCACGGCGCGCTGCCCGGCCAGCACGATGCGATCGACGCCGCCAACCGCGCCGCCTTCGAGGAGCACTTCCAGATCATCAAGAAGTGCTGGACCGAGGAGATGCTGAATTTCGAAGGCAAGTTCTGGCGCATCCCGCCGCCGGACGTACCCTGGCCGCTCGACACCACCGCGAAATGGGGCAAGGGCGTGGAAGACGGGATGCTGCGCGCCGTCGGCGTCGTGCCCAAGCCGCTGCAGAAGCCGTATCCGCCGATCTTCCTGCCCTTCGCGAGCAGCGAGAACAGCATACGCTGGGCGGCGCGCGAGGGCGTCACCGCGATCCTGCCGCCGATGCACCCAATGTATGAGAGCAAGCTCTACGATCTCTACGCCGAGGTCTCCGGCCGTCCGCGCGGGCAAGGCACCGGGCTGTTGCGCGACGTCATCATCACCGACACGGACGAGGAGGCGCGCGCGCTCTGGCGCGATTCCGGCCAGTTCTCCGGCCGCGCCTGGTTCGAGCCCTTCGGCTTCCGCAGGGGCCTGCTCGATCCGGCGACCAACACCTATCCGACGGCCGAGGAGGCGATCGAGCGGGGCTACGCGCTGGTCGGCACGATCGACACCGTCACCCGCGCGATGGAAGCGAACATGCGGCGCCAAAAGGTCGACTGGCTGTTCTGCTACACCTACAACGCGCTGGTTCCGCACGCCGCGCTGATGAAGTCGATCGAGGCGCTATGGACGAAGGTGATGCCGAGGTTCGTGTGAGCGTACCCTCACCCGCCGCGCGGAGGCGCGGCGGCCTCTCCCAAAGGGAGAGGCGAGGCTTCACCTCTCCCACCGGGAGAGGTCGCCGCGCTACAGCGCGGCGGGTGAGGGTCGCGACCGCCGCACGGTGCCGAGCGCGAGCAGTCCGCCCGCCAGCAGCGCGAGCGACGCCGGCTCCGGCACCTGGCTGATCGTCAGCGTGGCGCCGTACCCGAACACGTCGGAGTAGCGGCCGAAGGTCGTGAGCTCGCCGACAGGAAAATAGATGCCGTAGCCCTCCGACGCCGTCTGATAGGCGATCGCATCAAGGTCCAGCGCGCCGAAATGGCCCCAATGGTAGATCTGGGCATCACTGCTGCAGTTGGCACAGATGGTCGGATTGGCCACCGTGTAGGGGATGCCGATAAACGTCGGGACCGTGAATTCCAGATCGACCCCCGCATATATCCCGCCGCCGCCAACGAGCGTGTATTCCACGGAAGCCGAGGCGGGGGTGCTGGTCATCGCCCCACCAGCGATTGAGGCAACCGCTAGACAGGCACTAAGAAGAAGCGCGCGCATCTGTATGTTCCACCAATGGTTGTCGTGCTTCTTTATGGATGGAACATGTCGGCGCGTCAACAAGATTAATCCGTTAACGAATCATACCCGGGTAGTCAGCTCCGCGCGAAGGAGGCTGCCTGGATTGTGAGCCGTCGGCGGCGCCACTGGATCATGCGCCACGCCAGCCGCGCGGCCGCGTCCGACATCCGCCCGCGCGGCTTCAGCCCGACCGCCTTCAGCATCATGCCGATCCCGCGCTCCACATGGCGGAAGCGATAATAGCCCGCGGCGCGCGACATATAGGCGGCGATGCAGCGGCGGTGCTCGTAGGGCAGGGCAGGCGGCTCGTTGGCGGTGTGCCAGGCATAGGCGAGCTCGTCGTCCTCGCTCTCGGTGATCCGCCCCAGCGCGATGCGCAGCCGGCGCAGCACGCCGATCCGCTCGCGCTGCAAATAGCGGCGCATGTGGTCGTAGAACAGCTTGAAATGGCGGAATTCGTCGGCGGCGATGCGCCGGCAGATCTCCTTCAGCACCGGTTCCTCGGTGCGGTCGGCGAGCGCCGAGTAGTAACTCGACGTGCCGATCTCCACCATGCAGCGCGCGATCAGCTCGCCGGTGCGCGAGCCGCGCACCGAGGCGACGGCGTCGAGCGGCAGCCGGTAGCCCGCCTTGTAGCGCGCGAAGCTCGCGGCGTAATCCCACGTTGGGTCGGCGAGCATCGCCCAACGCCCCAGCGCCTCGCCATGCTGCACCTCCTCCGTCGCCCAGTGATTGGCGGCGGCCTGGAAGGCGGGATCGTCGTGGAACACGCGGTTGAGGTAGATCGCGTAGTCGGTCCCGTTGCGCTCCACCATCGCGGCGGCCTTCACGAGGCTGATCACCTCCGGATCAACGCGCGCGGCATCGAACCGGTCCCACAGCACCTCATCGAGCTGCCAGTGCTTCATCTAGCCGCCCCCCTCCCCCTACCCCCGCCCGCAAGGGGAGGGGGATTGCAGGTTTGAGAGGTCCCCCTCGCCTCGCGGGAGGGGGTGGGAGGACGGGTCGACACCAAGGCTCAGCCGCCCTCGAGGGCCTCAAGCATCGCCTGCGCCGATTGCACGCGTTCCTGCGCTAACTCCTCCGCCTCGTTCGACGTCTTGTCCGCCGCCAGATACGCCGCCTGCGCCTCAACGACCAGCCGCTCGGCGGTGCTGCGCACGATCTCGACCACCGGCAGCGCCGCGTTGGCGAGCACCGTGCAGCGTTCCGGCGTGACTTCGGCGAAGCCGCCGGAGACGTAGAGCTTGTCGGTCACCTGATCGCCCTGATAGAGCGAGATGACGCCGCCGCGCAGCATGACGATCGTGGGCGTGTGGCCCTCCATCACGCCCATGTCGCCCTCGCTCGCCGGGATCACCGCCATGTCGACCGGACGGTCCAGCAGCAGCCGCTCGGGGCTGACGATCTCAAGCGCGATCGGCATCAGGCAGCGGCCTTCAGGCTCTCCGCCTTCTTCACCGCCTCCTCGATCGTGCCGACCATGTAGAATGCCTGCTCGGGCAGCTCGTCATATTCGCCGGCGCAGATCGCCTTGAAGCTGCGCACCGTGTCGGCGATCGGCACGAACACGCCGGGGAAGCCGGTGAACACCTCGGCGACGTGGAACGGTTGCGAAAGGAAGCGCTGGATCTTGCGCGCGCGGGCGACCACCAGCTTGTCCTCTTCGGACAGCTCGTCCATCCCCAGGATCGCGATGATGTCCTGCAAGCTCTTGTAGGTCTGCAGGATACGCTGGGTCTCGCGCGCGACGTTGTAGTGCTCCTCGCCGACGACGCGCGGATCGAGCGAGCGCGAGGTGGAGTTCGAGCGGATCGACCGCCGGGTAGATGCCCAGCTCGGCGATCTGGCGCGACAGCACCGTGGTCGCGTCGAGGTGCGCGAAGCTGGTGGCGGGCGCCGGATCGGTCAGGTCGTCGGCGGGCACATAGATCGCCTGCACCGAGGTGATCGAGCCCTTGTTGGTCGAGGTGATCCGCTCCTGCAGCGCGCCCATGTCGGTCGCCAGCGTCGGCTGATAGCCCACCGCCGAGGGAATGCGCCCGAGCAGCGCGGAGACTTCGGCGCCCGCCTGGGTGAAGCGGAAGATGTTGTCGACGAAGAACAGTACGTCCTGGCCTTCCTCGTCGCGGAAATACTCGGCGACCGTCAGTCCAGACAGGCCGACGCGGGCGCGCGCGCCCGGCGGCTCGCTCATCTGCCCATACACCAAGGCCACCTTCGAGCCCTCGGTGGTGTTCTCGCCCAACTTGATGACGCCGGCGTCGATCATCTCGTGGTAGAGGTCGTTGCCCTCGCGGGTACGCTCGCCGACGCCGGCGAACACCGAGACACCGCCATGCGCCTTGGCGATATTGTTGATCAGCTCCTGGATCAGCACCGTCTTGCCGACGCCGGCGCCCCCGAACAATCCGACCTTGCCGCCTTTCAGATAGGGCGCCAGCAAGTCGACGACCTTGATGCCGGTCACCAGCACCTCGGCCGAGGTCGCCTGCTCGTCGAAAAGGGGTGCCTCGCGATGGATCGGGTAATAATGGGTGGCGTGGATCGGGCCGCGCTCATCGACCGGCTCGCCGACCACGTTCATGATGCGCCCCAAGGTTCCCGGACCGACCGGCATCTCGATGGGACCGCCCGTGTCCTTCACCTCGTGGCCGCGCACCATGCCGTCGGTGCTGTCCATGGCGATGCAGCGTACCGTCCGCTCGCCGAGTTCCTGCGCGACCTCCAGGACCAGCAGGCGGTCGCCGACATAGGTGGTGAGCGCATTCTGGATGAACGGCAGCTCGCCGTCGAACTGCACGTCCACGACCGCGCCCAGGACCTGGGTGACGCGGCCGACGATGTTGCTGGAAGCGGCCGCCAGGGGGGGCGGGAGAGTGGCGGACATGAAAAGGTTCCCTTCGGTTACGAAGACCGGCTCAGAGCGCCTCGGCGCCCGAGATGATCTCGATCAGTTCCCTGGTGATGTTGGCCTGGCGGGCGCGGTTGTAGTTGAGCGTGAGCCGCTTGATCATGTCGCCCGCGTTGCGCGTCGCGTTGTCCATCGCCGTCATGCGCGCGCCGTGTTCGCCGGCGGCGCTTTCCAGGAGCGCGCGGTAGATCTGGATCGCGAGCGCCTGCGGCAGCAGGCGGGCCAGGATCGTCTCCTCATCGGGCTCGAACTCATAGACCGCGCCGCCGAGGGCCTGCACCGGATCGGTGCCCGCCGGGATGGGGGCGGGCACGAGGCGCTGCGCGGTCACGATCTGCAAGATCACCGACGAGAAACGGTTGTAGAGGATGGTGACGACATCGACCTCGCCCGCCGCCACCATCGCGGTGACGCGCTGGGCGATGTCCTGGGCATCGGAGAACTCGACGCGCTTCTTGCCGGCGAAGGTGAGATCGCCGGTGAACCGGCTGAGAAGCTCCCGGCGCAGGAAGTCGCGCCCCTTGCGTCCGACGGAGAGGATCTTGACCGTCTTGCCCTCGGCTTCCAGCCGGCGCGCCAAGGTGCGCGTCGCTCGCCCGATGCTCGCGTTGAAGGCGCCGGCGAGGCCGCGGTCGGCGGTGACCGGAATCAGCAGATGGACCTTGTCCGATCCGGTGCCGATGAGGAGGCGCGGCGCGCCCTGGCCCTCGGTGACCGAGGCGGCGAGCGCGCCGAGCATGCGCTCCATGCGTTCCGCGTACGGACGCGCGGCCTCGGCCTGTGCTTGCGCGCGCCGCAGCTTCGACGCGGCGACCATCTTCATCGCCGCGGTGATCTTCTGCGTCGACTTGACGCTGTTGATCCGGTTGCGGAGGTCCTTCAGGCTAGGCATGCACGAGCGTCCTCATCCTAGCCCTCTCCCGCAAGCGGGAGAGGGGACCCGTGTGGGGGCACGCTCCCGCCAAACCATCCCCTCTCCCGCTTGCGGGAGAGGGTAGGGTGAGGGTGCCGCCCGACTCACGCGAAGCCCTTGGCGAAATTGTCGAGGAACGCGATCAGGCTCTTCTCGATCTCCGGCTTGATCTCGCCCTGGGTGCGGATCGACTCCAGGATGGCGGGCTCGCGCGACTTCAGCTCCGAGACGTACTGGGTCTCGAAGGCGCCGACCCGGCCCACGGCGATCTTGTCGAGATAGCCGCGGGTGCCGGCGAAGATCGCCACCACCTGCTCCTCGACCGGCATCGGATCGTACTGCGGCTGCTTCAGCAGTTCGGTCAGCCGGGCGCCGCGGGCGAGCAGCGCCTGGGTGGAGGCGTCGAGGTCGGAGGCGAACTGCGCGAAGGCCGCCATCTCGCGATACTGGGCAAGCTCCAGCTTGATGCGCCCGGCAACCTGCTTCATCGCCTTGATCTGCGCCGCCGACCCGACGCGGGAGACCGAGATGCCGACATTCACCGCTGGGCGGATGCCGCGGAAGAAGAGCTCGGTCTCGAGGAAGATCTGCCCGTCGGTGATGGAGATGACGTTGGTCGGAATGTAGGCCGACACGTCGCCCGCTTGCGTCTCGATCACCGGCAGCGCCGTCAGGCTGCCCGACCCGTGCGCCGCATTCATCTTCGCCGCCCGCTCCAGCAGGCGCGAGTGCAGGTAGAACACGTCGCCCGGATAGGCCTCGCGTCCGGGCGGACGGCGCAGCAGCAGCGACATCTGCCGATAGGCGACCGCCTGCTTCGACAGGTCGTCATAGAAGACCACCGCGTGGCGTTTGTTGTCGCGGTAGAATTCGCCCATCGTGCAGCCGGAATAGGGCGCCAGGAACTGCATCGGCGCCGGGTCCGACGCGGTCGCGGCGACGACGATGGAATACTCCATCGCGCCGTACTCCTCGAGCGTCTTCACCAGCTGCGCGACGGTGGAGCGCTTTTGCCCGATCGCGACGTAGATGCAGTAGAGCTTCTTGCTCTCGTCATCTCCGGCGTTGACCCGCCGCTGGTTGATGATCGTGTCGATGATGATCGCCGTCTTGCCGGTCTGGCGGTCGCCGATGATCAGCTCGCGCTGGCCGCGGCCGATCGGGATCAGCGCGTCGACCGCCTTGAGCCCGGTCTGCATCGGCTCATGCACCGACTGGCGCGGGATGATGCCGGGCGCCTTGACCTCGACGAGGCGCCGCTCGGTCGCGTTGATCGGCCCCTTGCCGTCGATCGGATTGCCGAGCGCGTCGACCACGCGGCCGAGCAAGGCGTCGCCCACCGGCACGTCGACGATCGTGCCGGTGCGCGCGACCGTGTCGCCCTCGCGGATCTGGCGGTCGTCGCCGAAGATCACGACGCCGACATTGTCGGTCTCGAGATTGAGCGCCATGCCGCGCAGGCCGGCGCCGGGGAAGGAGACCAGCTCGCTCGCCATCACGTTCTGCAGCCCGAAGACGCGGGCGATGCCGTCGCCCACGCTCAGCACCTGGCCGGTCTCGGCGACGTCGGCCTCGGTATCGAAAGCGGCGATCTGCTTGCGAAGGATCTCCGAGATCTCGGCGGGGCGGATCTCCATGTCAGGCGGCTCCCTTCATCGCGTACTGCAGGCGCTGCAGCCGGGACTTCAATGATGTGTCGTACAGCCGCGCGCCCACGCGCACGACGAGGCCGCCCAGCAGGTCGGGCTCGACCTGTTCGACGATGTTGACGTTGCCGTAGCCTGCCTCGATCAGGCGGGCCCGCAGCTGCTGGCGCTGCACGTCGTTCAGCGGATGCGCAGAGGCGACGGTGGCGGTGATGACGCCGCGCTTGCGCGCGACCAGGGCGGCGAAGGCGCCGACGATCCGGCGCAGCTCGCGCAAGCGGCGATTGCTCGCGACCACGCCCACAAAGTCACGCACCGGCTTGTCGAACCCCTCTCGGTCGAGCACCGCGAGGGCGGCGGCGCGTCCTTGCTGCACGTCGATCAGCGGGGAGTCGAGAAGCCGGCGGAAATCGGCGCTCTCATCGATCAGCCGCCCGAGCTGCTCCATCTGCGTGACGACCTGATCGAGCGTGTGCGCGTCCTCGGCATAGGCGTAGAGCGCCGTGGCATAGCGATCAGCGAGGCCGCCGCCGCTCGCGACGGTGGTTGAGGTGGACGTACTCGCGCTCACTTGCGTTCCCGATTGGAGTGAACCCGCGCGACGGCGCCGGTGCTCGCGGCCCCGTCACCCGGCGCGCGGGCGGATAGCATGGGGGTCGCGGGGAGGCAACTCGGGCCAGGTGAAATTGGGCGGGCTACATCCGCGAGGCCGGCGCGCCGCCGCCGGGCGGCACCGCGCCGAGGGCGGCTAGCGTGGCGGCGGCGCCGTCCGTCACCATGAACAGCGCCCGCGTCTCCTCGCCCGCGAAGCCGCGCGCGATCGCCGCCTCGATCGCCGCGAGCAACGGGGCCGCGGACCCCTCGACGTCGCACAGCAGGATCGGCTTGTCGTGCAGGCCAAGCTGGCGCCAGGTGATGACCTCGATCGCCTCATCAAGCGTCCCCAGGCCGCCCGGAAGCACCACGAATGCGTCCGACAGCTCGTACATCCGTTGCTTGCGATCATGCATGCTGTCGGTGACGGTCAGCTCCGTCAGGCCGGAATGAGCCACCTCCCGATGGGTCAGGAACGCCGGAATGACGCCGATCGCCGTCCCGCATTCCGCCAGCACGGCATCAGCGATCGCGCCCATCAGGCCGATCCGCCCGCCGCCGAACACCAGCCCGATCCCCGCCCGGGCGAGGCCGCGCCCGAACGCGGCCGCGGCCTCGCGATAGGCCGGGGACGCGCCCAGACGCGAGCCGCAGAAGACGCTGACGGAGCGGATGGCGGGCATACTATTCCCTGTGCATGCGAAGATTTCGGGGTGGCGTCATGGGCCCGGCAATGCAAGATGCCGTCGGAACGAAGCGGAGGATCACAGTGCTTAGAAAGCTCATGCTCGCGGGGTTCGCCGCGTCCTGCCTGATCGGCTTCGCGCACGCCGCCGACGAGCCCTCGGGACTTGACATCATCGCGGCCCGCCAGGCCGGCCAGGATCTCGTCGCCGGAACCTTCATCGGATTGCTGCAAGCGGCCAAGCAGAAGGTCGCGGACGTGAAGCCATATGCCAACGCCGCGCTCGCGATCACCAAATGGGAACCGCAGTTCAGGACGATGTTCCCGCCCGGTACGGAGCACGGTCACAAGACGCGCGCGCTGCCGGCGATCTGGTCCAACCGGGAAGGCTTCGACAAGGCCTCCGAAAAGCTCTCCGACGAAGCCGCAAAGCTCGCGCAGATCGCGAAATCGGGCGACGAGGCGGCGTTCGCCGCGCAGGTGAAGGTCCTGGGCGACGCCTGCGATGCCTGCCACAAGGAATTCCGGGCGCGATAGGACCGCGCCTCAGAAATCAAGATCGGCGTAGTGCTCCGGCGGCGTGACGCCGGGCACGCGATCGGCCAGCACGCCGCGGAAGCTGGGGCGCGACTTCATGCGGGCGTACCACTCCTTCACCGCGGGCGCCGTCGTCCAGTCGACGTCGCCGATATAGTCGAGCGCGGACAGATGCGCCGCGGCGGCAAAGTCGGCAACAGAGATGTCGGCGCCGGCGAGCCACTTTCGCGTCTCGCTCAACCAGCCGAGATACTCGAGATGGTGCTTGATGGCGCTATAGCCGGTGCGCAGCGCACCGGCGTCGGGGTTCCCCTTCCCGAGCAGCCGCTTCATGTGCTTCTCGCCGACAAGGTTGCGGGTCACCTCGGTCGCGAACTTGCCGTCGAACCAGGCGACCAGCCGGCGCACCTCCACCCGCTCGGCGAGTGTGCGACCGAGCAGCGGGGTGTCCGGATACGCCTCCTCCAGATATTCGCAGATGACGCCGGAATCGGGCACGACCAGCCCGTGATCCTCGATCAGCGTGGGAACCGTGCCGGCGGGATTGAGGTCCAAATATTCGGGCCGCCGCTCCCACACCTTCTCCAGGCGCAGCTCGAAGGGAAGGCGTTTTTCCGAAAGGACCAGGCGGATTTTGCGGGCAAAGGGGGAGAGCGGGAGATGGTAGAGGATTCGCATCGCCGACCATTATCGCACCGCAGCGCGGGAGTGGCCAGAACGCTACCGTCCCAGCAGCACATTGCCGGGCGGGCCGCGCAGCACATCGCGCGATGGCCGTTGCGGCGGGGTCGGACAGTCGACTCCGCTGCTCATCGGCACCGTGATCAGGGCCTGCCCGGAAACGCCGGGCGGCACGCCCTTTAGCCCCTGCAGATCGAGCGCGATCGGCAACTGGCCCTGCGGCTGAGCCAGCGCGCGGGGGCAATCGGCCGGTTGCGCGTGAACAACGGAAGGCGGCCCGAGGAGCAGTGAGAGGCCGAGCAGAAACGGCTGCAGGAAGGCGCGCTGATTCACGGCTTTCTCCGACGGATGTGATCCGAAGGAAAGCGACAGATGGGTTGCCGGATCGCTAACGGCGTCCGCCCCCAATCGGCCTACGCGGCATTCGCCGACGCATGCGCCGCTCTGCTGACCGCGTACGGCTGGATCAGCACATCGGCCGGAATGTCGAGAAGATGACTGAGGGCGCGGATCATCGGTCCGGCGGCGCTATCGGTGTCTTGGCCGCCTCGTAGGCCTCGACCAGCGTTGCCAGAATATCGAGCCGGTCGCTCTCTGGTGTGTCAGGCGCCCGCATTCATCAAACTTGCAATCTCGGCGAGCGCCGCCTGATGATCGGCCTCGTCCGGACTGGTCGCAGCTCCATCAAGCCCTCCTGCCTTCATATGCTCCGGGCATGATCCTATCGTGGTCGCGGTGCGTGTCGATGAACGCACGTAGACGACGCCGTGGTGGTAGTTCACCCAGCTGATCAGGCGATACTTGCCTTCGGCGCGATCAGCTCTCCGCGCGCGGCACCCAGGGGATGCGGTTGAACGACACGCCTTCCTCGGCGAGTGTCTCCGCCTGCTCCTGCGTCGCATCGCCGTAGATGCCGCGCGGCTCGGCCTCGCCGCGATGGATACGCAACGCCTCCTCGGCGAAGCGCTCGCCGACATGGTCGCAGTTCTTCTCGACCTCGGCGCGCACGCGCTGGAGCATGGCGCGGATGTGGTCGGGCATCGGTCCGGCAACGGCGCCCTGCTTCTCCTCGGCCTTGGCGGAAGCCGGCCGAGGCATCGCGGGCGGCTTCGCGCGGGTGGCTATCGCCGGCGCCATCATCGCCCGCGAGACGTGGACGTCCCCGCAGGTGGGGCAGGCGACCAAGCCCCGCCGCGCCTGCTCGTCGAACGCGGCGCTGTCCTTGAACCAGCCGTCGAACCCATGCTCCTGGGCGCAGCGCAACTGATAGTGGATCATCGCTCAGGCCGCCCGCAGCATCGCGTCCAGCTTGCCGGCGCGCTCCAGGGCGATCAGCTCGTCGCAGCCGCCGATGGAGCGTCCGTCGATGAAGATTTGCGGCACCGTGGTCTGCCCGCCGGAGCGGCGGATCGACTCCTCGCGCTCCGGCGTGCCACGCGGCGCGTCGATCTCGCGGAACGCGATCCCCTTGTCAGCCAGCAGCCGCTTGGCGCGCGCACAATAGGCGCACCAAGGCTGCGTATAGACCTCGACCTCGGGCAAGCCCGTCTCCTTCGTCATGTGCCGATTATGTCGGCCCGTCTTGCGGCTTTGGCAAGGATGTCCGCGGGTCGGGCACGCGGGCGGCGGCCAGCACGTCGACGCGTGCCGCGCCCACCTCCGTCAGCGCCCGCGCGCAGGCACTCGCGGTCGCGCCGGATGCCATCACATCGTCGATCAGCAGGATGCGCCGTCCTTCGATGCGGAGCCGCCGGGATGAGCGGACGGCAAACACGCCCTCGACCTCCGCCTGCCGCGCCGTCGCCCCCTTGCCGCCGAGCGAAACTGTGCGCCTTGTCCGCGCCAGCGCGTCCGGCAGCGCCGGCACGCCGCTGATCCGCGCCAGCGCCAGCGCCAGCACGGCAGCCTGGTTGTACCGGCGCCGCAGCAGGCGCCAGCGATGCAGCGGAACCGGCACCAGCAGGTCCGCACGGGCGAGCAGCGCGGCACCCGCGCGCGCCATCATCGGCGCCAGCGCGCGCGCGAGCTCGACCCGGTCGCCGTGCTTGAACGGCAGGATCAGCCGGCGCGCCCCCGCATCGTAGCGCAACGCCGCCCGGGCGCAGGCGAAAGCGGGCGGGGCGAGGCGGCAGGCGAGGCACCGCGCCTCCGTCCCGCCCTGCGGGCCCGCATCGAACGGCACGCCGCAGACCTCGCAGCAAGGCTCGGTGATGAAGCCGGTCGCCCGAAAGCAAGCGGCGCACAGCAGCCCGGGCGCATCGACCGGGCGGTCGCAGGCGATGCAGGCCGGCGGCAGCAGCAGGTCGAGCATCGCCGCGCCCGCCTTGCGCACGGGCCGGGCCCAAGCACTCACCCCCTCTCCGCCTATGGCGGAGAGGGTTGGGGTGAGGTGGTCCTGCGGCTGGCGGGTGAGCGCACGTCGAGCCCCCACCTCCCCCAGCCCCTCCGCCCCGAGGGGCGGAGGGGAGCCGGACCCGCGTCAGACTCGCTAACCGGCAACGCCGAACCGCACGGTCCCGTCACGGGCGATCTCGTGCACGAGGTCGATTTCCCAGGAGAGATAGGCGCGCATCGCCTCCTCGATCCCGCTGTTGCGGTCGTAGGGGCGCAGATAGGCGTCGACGCACGCCTCGTCGGGCGGATCGGTGCGGTCCTTCGCGAGCGGCTTGCCGGCAACCCGCCACGCCGCGGTGCCGCCGTCGAGCGCCGCCACCTCGCGCTTGGTCAGCCCCGCCAGCTCCGCCACCGCGAGCCGCGCCATCCGCCCGTCCGGCGAGGTCGCGACCACCAGCGCAGCCCCGGCGAGCCGGTCGCGCAACGCGTCGAGCCGGGTCCGCACGCCCCACAGCGCACCGGGAATGTGGCCCTCGCGGAAATCGGTGCTGCGGGCGACGTCGACGACCCGTGCATCACCCTTCGCGAGCCTTTCAGCGAGCGTGGCGGCGTCGACCAGCGGCACCGCCGCCTCGATCTCCGGAATCGGCGCGAGGGTCCGACCCGCGCTAGGCGCCTCGTCCAGCCCGCCATCCACCACGAACACGTCGCGATGGCCCATCTGGCGCAGCCAGGCGCCGGTCATCCGGGCGCGGACTCCATGATCGTCGAGCAGCACGATGCGGGCGTTGCGCACGCCGATCCATTGATCCGTCGCCTGCACGAGCTGTCCGCCCGCCGCGCTGCGGCTGCCCGGCCGGTGCCCGGCGCGGAATTCCGCCGGGTCGCGCACGTCGAGCAAGTAGAGGGTGCGATCGGTGTCCTCCTCGAAGCGGGCGAGATCGAGCGGGCCCATCACGCCGACGCCCGATTCCTCGGCGAAGCGCGCGGCCCGCTCACGCGCGAGCTTCAAGCTGCGCGGGGTGCCCGACGGGAAGCTCTCGGTCCGACCGCGTTCGCAGGCGAGGCCCGCCAGTTCCCAGCCCATCGTGCCATTGCGCAACGCGACCACTTTGTTGGGGATGCCAGCACGCCGCAGGCTCTCGGCACCCAAGATACTGCGGGTGCGTCCGGCGCAGTTCACCACGACGAGCGTGTCGGGATCGGGGGCCAGGTCGCTGATCCGGTAGGCAAGCTCGCCACCCGGAACGCTAATCCCTCGGGGGATCGACATACGGACGAACTCGTCATGCGTGCGGCTGTCGAGGACGACCATCTTGCGGCCGTCGTCGAGCCAGGACTTCAGCACCGGCGGATCGACGCTCTCGGTGCCGTAATGGTGCTCGACCCATTCCCCGAACGCCTTCGACGGCACGTTGACGCCGCTGAACAGCACGCTGCCCGCCACCTTCCACGCTGGCGTGCCGCCATCCAGCACATGGACGTCGGTGCAGCCGTCGCCCTCCAGCCACGCGGCGAGCCGCTCGGCGTGGCCCTCGCCGGCGTCGGCGCAGACGATCCGCACCGATTTGCGCGGCAGCAGCGCGCGCGCCCGAACCTCGCGCTGCGACAGCGGACACGGCACGGCCCAGAACAGATGCGAGGCGCCGAACTCACCCTCTTCGCGGGCGTCGAGCAGTGCGAGCTCGCGCCCGTCGGTCAGCCACGCGCGCAGCGTGGCGGCATCGATCCGTCTCATGCCCCCGATTATGCGCGCGCGGTCGCGAGCGGCGCCAGATGGTTCTTGTTATAATAGGCGATACGGCCGGTGTCCGGGTCGAAGGCCCGCCGACGGTCGAGCTGCTCCAGTGCCAACCCATACATATGCAGGTGCCGGGTCGGGACCTTGCCGGTGGTGTGGATCGAATGGATGTCCTCCGGCATCAGCGCGATGCCACGGCCCGGCTCGACCATGATCTCGTGATCGACCACCAGGCCGCAGGACTCCGGATCGGATCCGTCATCGGTGCGGCGGTACACCTTGTTCAGCTCCTGACCCTCGACGGCGACGACCACGGCCCAGGTTGTATGGTCGTGCGGCTTGGTCTCGTTGCCGGGGTTGAGCGCGTTCATGTAGAGGGCGAAGCGGTCGTCCGGGTCCTGCTGGAGCAGGTAGCGGTTCGCACCTTCCTCGCCCGCCGACGGCGGCGGATAGACGGCGGACGGGAACAGGTGCTCCTGCGCGGCGAGGCGCATCATCTCGGCCTTGATCGCGTCGAGCGATTCGCGGGTGACGCCCTTCTCGCGCTCGATGGCCCGGATGCGATCGATGGTGGCGGCGACCGCGGCGGCGCGGGCGGGAGCGATGTCGGTGGCGTTCATGTTGTCCTCCGTTCGGGCGGCGATGGGGATCAACCTACTCTGAGACTAGGCGCGCGGAGGAGGAATTGGCAATCGGTTCGCAAATGGAGATGTTCGACCGCCGCGCGGTGCGCCGCCACCGCGACCGCGCTGCGGGAAAGGTCGGGAGGGTCGCCGGCCTGTTAAATGAGACCGCCGAGCGCCTGCTCGACCGGCTGGACGACACCACGCGTCGCTTCACCCTCGCCCTTGACATCGGGGGGCGGGAGGTGGTGGCGCCGCTTCTGCGGGCGCGGGGGATCGCGACGATCAGCGCCGACTTGTCCCCCGCGATGGCCGCGCTGAATCCTCGCCCCGTGGTCGCCGCCGACGAGGAGTTCCTGCCCTTCGCGCCGGGCAGCTTCAATCTGGTGGTGGCGAATTTGTCGCTGCACTGGATCAACGATTTGCCGGGAGCGCTGATCCAGATCCGCCAGGCCCTGCGTCCGGACGGGCTGTTCCTCGCGAGCGTGCCCGCGCTCGGCACGCTCGCGGAGTTGCGTGCGGCGCTTGCGGATGCCGAGGCGGCGCTTGCGGGCGGCGCCGCGCCGCGCGTCTCGCCGTTCCCGGACCTCGGCGACTGCGCTGCCCTGCTCCAGCGCGCCGGCTTCGCCCTGCCGGTCGCCGACGCGGAGGAGATCCGCCTCGCCTATGCCGATCCGCTTGCGTTGCTGGGCGACCTGCGCGCCGCCGGCGAGACGAACGCGCTCGTTCAGCGCGACCGCCGCATCCCGCCGCGCGCGCTGTTCCCGATGGCGCTGGCCGGAATGCCGAGCGAGGATGCGCGCACGAATGTCACGCTGCGGATCGCGATCATGACCGGCTGGGCGCCGTGAGCCGATGACGAGGCAGGGCCATGATCCGGCGCAGCCAGCAGGCGCGCCCGCTACGCGAGCATGAAGGGGAGCAGCATGGATCCGGAGGAGTTTCGCCGCCTGGGACACCAGGTGATTGACTGGATCGCGGATTATCGCGAGCGGATCGCGGAGTTTCCGGTGATGGCGCAGGTCGCACCGGGGGCGATCAAGGCGAAGCTGCCGACAGCGCCGCCGGAGCCGCCGGAGGATATGCGGGTGGTGCTCGATGATCTGGACCGCATCGTGATGCCTGGAATCTCCCATTGGCAGTCACCTCGTTTCTATGGATACTTTCCTGCCAACGTGCCGCTGGCGGGTGTGCTGGGTGATCTGGTCAGCACCGGGCTTGGGGTGATCGGGCTGTCGTGGCAGAGCGGTCCCGCGGTAACGGAAGTCGAGGAGGTTGCAACCGACTGGGTGCGCCAGATGGTTGGCCTGTCAGGCGCATGGAGCGGGGTGATTTAGGATACGGCCTCGGCCAGTACGCTGGTCGCGCTGATCTGCGCGCGCGAGAGGACGACGGATTACGGCATGGCGCGCGGCGGGTTGCAGGGCGAACCCAGCAGACTGGTGGTATATGCGTGCGCCCATAGCCACAGTTCGGTAGAGAAGGCGGCGCTGATTGCCGGTTTCGGCCGAGACCACGTGCGTCTGGTGCCGTTCGATCCGGCGTATGCGATGCGCGCGGATGCGCTCGCGGATATGGTCGCGGCTGATATCGCGCAGGGGATCCGGCCGTGCGCGGTCGTGGCGACGACGGGGACCACGGCGACGACCGCGCTCGATCCGGTGGCTGCGATCGCCGAGGTGGCGCGGCGGCACGGCATGTGGCTGCATGTGGATGCGGCGATGGCGGGCAGCGCGATGATCCTGCCAGAGTGCCGTTGGATGTGGGACGGGGTCGAGGCCGCCGACAGTCTGGTGCTGAACGCGCACAAATGGCTCGGCGTGCCTTTTGATTGCAGCCTGTACTACGTGCGCGATCCGCGGCATCTGGTGCGGGTGATGTCCACTAATCCGAGTTTTCTGCAGTCCTCAGTTGATGGGCAGGTGAAGAATCTGCGGGATTGGGGGATTCCGTTGGGGCGGCGGTTCCGGGCGCTGAAGCTTTGGTTTGTGCTCCGGGAGCAAGGGGTGGCGGCTTTACGGGAGAGGCTCCGCAGGGACATGCGGAACGCGCAGTGGCTCGCGGAACAGGTGCGGGCAGCGCCGGGATGGCGGGTGCTGGCGCCAGTGGTGCTGCAGACGGTGTGCGTGCGGCATGAGCCGCCGGGGTTGGCGGACGAAGCGCTGGACACGCACACGTTGGGCTGGGTGGAGCGGATCAATCGTTCAGGCGCAGCGTACCTGACTCCCGCGGTCCTTGATGGGCGTTGGATGGTGCGGGTCTCGGTGGGCGCGGAAACGACCGAGCGGCGGGATGTCGCGGCACTGTGGCAGGTGATGCGCGAGGCGGCCGGTACCCACGACTGAGCACGATGAATTCAACGCCGCGGATCGCGATCATGACGGGGTGGGTGCCGTGAGCGGATGACGATCCCGCCTGCCGCCCTTGCGGCCGTGCTCATCGGCGCGGTCCTGCACGCCGCGTGGAACCTCCTGGTCCGCTCGGCGCGCGATCGGAGCCGCGAGACGGCGCTGCTCGTGCTCGGCGCCAGCGTGCTCGCGCTCGCGATCCTGCCGTTCCTGCCGCAGCCGCACCGCGCGGCGTGGCCGTTCCTCGGCATCTCGGCGGCGCTGCACGTCGTCTATTTCGCCCTGATCGCCGCGGTCTATTCGCGCGGCGAGGTGTCGCTCGCGTATCCGCTGATGCGCGGGACCGCTCCGATGCTGACGGCGATCCTCGCCTGGGCGGTTCTGGCCGAGGCCCTCCCGATCGCCGGCTGGCTCGGCATCGCCGTCATCTGCGGCGGCGTCGCGCTGATGGCGCGCCGCAGAGGCGTGCCCGGCGAGGCGGCGGCGATTCGCCTGTCCCTGGCGAACGCGGTGGTGATCGCGGCCTACACGCTGAACGACGCGATCGGCGCGCGGGCCTCCGGCGACGCCGTCGCGCTACACGCTCTGGATCCTCCCGCTCGCCGCCCTGCCGGTGCTGATCTGGCTCAATCGCGGACAGCGGCTTCGCTGCCCCCTCCGCGGCCGAGTGGCTGCGCGGGCTTGGCGCGGGCGGCTGCACACTCGCCGCCTATTCCCTCGCCCTCTGGGCGATGACGATCGCGCCGGTCGCGCCGATCGCCGCCTTGCGCGAGGCTTCGATGCTGTTCGCCATCGTGCTTGCCCGTATCTTCCTGGGCGAGCGGCCGGGCCGCAGGCGATGGGCCGCCGCGATCGCCATCGCCGCCGGTGCCGTGATCCTCCGCTTGGGGTAAAAGCGGCGGCGATGTTGAAGCGACGCAACGTCCTGCTCGGGATAGCCGCTCTCCCCCTCGCGCCCGGCCGCGCATCCGCAATGACCCTCCGGCGCGTCCGTCCGAGCGATTCCGGTTGGCCGACCGAGGCGCAGTGGGCGGAGCTCGGCCGGGCCGTCGGCGGGCGCCTCATCAAGGTGCGCTCGCCGCTCGATGCCTGCCGTGGTGCGCCGGACGGCGAGGCGTGCCGCGCCCTCTTCCGGGAGCTGAAGAACCCGTATTTCCTCGGTGATCAGGTGGCGCTTGGCGAGACGACTGGCTGGCTCGATGCGTGGAGCTATCAACCCAGCGCGTACGCCGTCGCCGCCGAGAGCCCAGCCGACGTCATTGCGGCGGTGGATTTCGCGCGGACGAACAATCTGCGGCTCGTCGTGAAGGGCGGCGGACACAGCTATCTCGGAACCTCCAACGCGCCCGACTCACTGCTGATCTGGACCCGGCGGATGCGCGCCATCACGCTGCACGATGATTTCATTGCCCGCGGCTGCGAGCACGACACGCCACAGCCGGCGGTGAGCGTCGGGGCCGGCGCGATCTGGATGTACACCTATGATGCCGTGACCACAAAGGGCGGGCGCTACGTGCAGGGCGGCGGCTGCGGGACGGTCGGTGTCGCGGGACTGATGCAGGTCGGTGGCTTCGGCAGCTTCTCGAAATCATTCGGCACCGCGGCGGCAAATCTGCTCGAGGCCGAGATCATCACCGCGGACGGCGCGCTGCGCATCGCCAATGCGTGCCGGAACGCGGACCTGTTCTGGGCACTCAAGGGCGGCGGAGGCGGCAGCTTCGGCGTCGTCACAAGGCTCACGCTCAGGACTCACGATCTGCCGTCCCATTTCGGTGCCGTGTCGCTGACGATCCGCGCAACCTCAGAGGCCGCGTTTCGCCGCCTGCTCGGCGGCTTCGTCGATTTCTACGCCGACGCGCTCGCCAATCCGCACTGGGGCGAGATCGTCAATATCCGGCGCGACCGGCTCGACGTCCGGATGGCATTCCAGGGCCTCGACCAATCCCAGGCGGAGGCGGTCTGGCGTCCGTTCCTCAACCAAATCGCCGCCTCGCCGGAAGGGTTCGCGCTGCAGGGGCCGCCGACGATCGTCGCCATAGCCGCCCGCCACGCCTGGGACCCTGCCTGGCTCAAGGCGAATTTCCCCGCGGTCATCCGCTCGGACGATCGCCCCGGCGCCTCCGCCGACAATATATTCTGGTCAGCGAACCTCGCAGAGGCTGGCCATTTCATACGGGGCTATCAGTCGCGCTGGCTTCCCTCGTCGTTGCTGCAAAATGCCCAACGCGAACGCCTTGTCGATGCATTGTTCGCGGCCAGCCGGCACCGGCCGATCGAGCTGCACTTCCAGAAGGGACTGGCCGGCGGCTCCGCAACCGCACTGGCCGGATCGCGCGATACCGCCACCAATCCCGACATGCTCGACGCCTTCGTGCTCGCGATCGTCGCGAGCGAGGAGGGGCCGGCATTTCCCGGCCTGCCAGGCCACGAGCCCGATATCGCCGCCGGTCGCCGGGATGCAGCGGCGATAGCGCGCGCCGTGCGCGAGCTGCGCAAGATCGCGCCTGACGGCGGCTCCTATCTGCCGGAGAGCGACTACTTCGAGCCGGACTGGCAGCGCGCCTATTGGGGTACCGAACTATCCCCGGCTTCTCGCGGTCAAACGGGCATACGATCCTGACGGCTTGTTCTTCGTCCGCCACGGTGTCGGCACCGAGGGCTGGTCCGACGACGGCTTCGCCCGCGCGGCGGCACCCTGACGTACGCGAGCCTGAAGGCGTTTCTGCACCGCGGTCAGTGCCGGCCCGGTGACGACCAGCGGCGCACAGCCAGCGGCCTCCCACGTCAAGGAGCAAAATTCCGGATATAGCCGCATGACCGCGCCGCGCTCGAAATCCGCCTTGCCGCCGGTGTCGAGGAAACTCTCCGCCGGCAGCCCTTCGGCGTACAGGACGTCGTGCCGCTGCAGTTCGATGTGGTGGTAGGTGACGGACTCGACCGGCTCGCGCAGCACGGTCCGATCGTTGATCAGATACTTGACCGGGATCAGCACGCCTTCGGCGTACACCGCATGATCGGGCGAGAGTAGCACGTCGCGCCGCGGCATCCCCGGCGCGAAGGCGCCCGCGCGCACACGCACCGGCCAGACCGCTTCCGGTGCGGGGTGACGGCGACATACGACGCGGCGGCGACCGAGCCAGACGATCGGCGCGATGCCGCGAAACATGCAACGCAGGCGTTGACCGACCCGCAGTTCCTCGACCGGGACGTCACCGTCTTCGGTCGCGATGCGCGTTCCCGCGGCGAAGCAGGGAGGATCGGCGTTCTCTACCACCGGGACGGGCGTGAAGGTCGCGGGGGTCGTGGGCAGCAAGGACGCCTGAGCCTGCGAGACCGCGATGGGTGCGAAGGTCGCGGCGGTCGTGGAGAACAAGGATGCCGGAGCCTGCGCGATCGCCTTGGATGCGGAAAGGTCGCCTATCACGGGGAGCCACGACGTAAAATCGCTGTCGTCCTCGACGCCGAAACCGCCGTCCGCTGGGGGTGTGCCGGCCGGCAGATAGACGTAGCTGACCGCGACCGTCCCGCCGGCCTCTCCGATCAGCCGCGCCACTACATCTCCAGGGGCATCGAGGCTCGATGTGCCCGTCGCCATGATCGGCAGGTCAATCGTGCCCGACCCGATGAAGCCGGCCAGGTCGTTGGGATCGGAGAGATCGAGGGTGGTCGTCGCCGGCAGCCCCGTCGGGACAAGGGGACCGGCGAAGTCTATCGCGCCATCGAAGCCGGCCAGGCTGGCATGGTCGTCATAAGAGGCGGCGACCGTCACGCCCGGCGTTACGGTACCGGGCAGCGACAGCGCCAACGTCGCTGTCCCCGTCGCGTCGAAGCGTGCCGCAGCGGTCTCCAGGTTCTGGATGGCGAGGCTGCCTGTCACGTCGCCCGTGAGCGTCAGGACCACCGCCTCCAGACTGCCGAGAGCGGGGTCGAATTGCGCGACGGGCACATCGGCGTTCCAGCCGGTGACACGATCGGCGAGCGTGAAGGTCTGCGGGGCGGAGACGACGGCGTTCGCGTTGACGGAGAGGAAAGGCGGACCTGTCAATGCCGTGACGTCGACGCCCCCACTTTCGGAGCCTCCCCCGCTGTCCCCCGCCGCCAGATAATCGTATTGCAACGACACCACGGCCCCGGCGCTGGCGGAAGCCTGCAGTTGCAAGCTCCCCGCGCCGCTCGCGTCGGTGCGGATGCCGGCTGATGCGGTCAGGTCGATCGAGCCGGTGCCGATGAAAGGCGCCAGGCCGATGTTGCCGGGCTGGTAGATCGCCTCCGTCGCCCCGGCCTGCGCCACCGCGAAGCTGGTACCGGAACTTCCGAGATAGTCCGTGCTGCCGTCGAACGCCGCCAGGCTGGCACTGCCGCTCGCGACGACCGTATCGGCGGCGATGAGCGTGCCGCCGGTGCTGACGCCGAGCTGCCCGGACAGCGCGGCGTCGATCGTGGCCGGGGTAGCCTCGAGGCTCTCCACCGAGATGGCGCCGCCCACCGTCGCGGCGATGTCGACCCGCACATCCTGCAAGGTGCCGAGGGTCGGGTCGAACTGCGCGAACGTCACCGTCCGTGTCCAGTCGGCGGGCGCGTTCGCGATGGTCTGCTGCTGCAGCACCGTCGTCTGCGTGGCCACCGCCGTCTCCCGACCTCACTTGAACGTTTCTACGCGCTCCAACTCGGCTTCACAACGGCTGCGTGCTTGATTTGGCCCGCGTCTCCGGGCCGAGGGTGTGCTAACAGGCGCGCAAATGGGAGGATTGGCCGATGCGGAGACTGGTCGTGACTGCGCTAGCCGGGCTGCTGGCTGCTTCTGGCGCCCGCGCCGCCGATACCGGCCCGCTCAAGATCGGCGTGCTCGTCACGCTCTCCGGCCCCGGCGCCGTGTTGGGCCAGCAGGTACGCGACGGGTTCAAGCTCGCGGTCGCCGAGCATGACGGCAAGCTCGGCGGACGGACCGCCGATGTGATCGTGGTCGATGACGAGCTGAAGCCGCAGCTCGCCGCCGACAAGGCGAAGAAGCTGGTTGAATCCGACAAGGTCGACTTCGTCGTCGGGCCGATCTTCTCCAACGTGCTCGGCGCGATCTTCCGTCCGGTGACCAAGTCGGACGCCGTCCTGATCAGCCCGAACGCCGGATCGTCGCTGTTCGCCGGCAAGGAGTGCAGCCCGGACTTCTTCGTCACCAGCTATGAAAACAACCAGGTCCACGCGGTGCTCGGCGAGTACGCCCAAGAGCAGGGCTACAAGCGCGCCTTCCTGATGGCGCCCAACTACCAGGCGGGCAAGGACGCCGTCGCCGGCTTCAAGAGCCGCTTCAAGGGCGAGATTGTCGAGGAGGATTTCGTTCCGCTCACGCAGGTCGACTTCCAGGCTGACCTCTCGCGCATCGCCGCCGCCAAGCCCGACGTGATCTTCGCCTTCATGCCGGGCGGCCTCGGCGTCGCGCTGGTCAAGCAGTTCCGCCAGTCGGGGCTTGCCGACAAGATCCCGTTCCTCTCCGCCTTCACCGTCGATGAATCGACGCTTCCCGCCCAGAAGGACGCCGCGGTCGGCCTCTATGGCGGTATGACTTGGGCGCCCGACATGGACAATCCGGCGAACAAGAAGTTCGTCGCCGACTTCCTCAAGACCTATCACTACGTCCCCGGCTCCTACGCGATGCAGGGCTATGACGCGGCGCAGGCGATCGACGCGGCGCTGCGCCACACCGGGGGCGATACCGCCGACAAAGCGAAGCTGCAGGCGGCGATGCGTCTCGCCGACTTCAAGTCGCCACGCGGGGATTTCCGCTTCAACACCAACGGCTATCCGATCCAGAACTTCTACCTGGTGAAGGCGGCGAAGCGTCCCGACGGGCTCTACGAGACGCAGATCGTGAAGAAGATCTTCACCGACCAGGCGGACAGCTTCGCCAAGGAGTGCCCGCTGCACTAAGGGCGGCGGTGTGCTCATCCTGGTGCAGGCGCTGAACGGGTTGCAGCTTGGCGTGCTGCTGTTCCTGATCGCCGCCGGACTCACGCTCGTGTTCGGCGTGCTCGACGTGGTCAACCTCGCGCATGGCGCCCAGTACATGCTGGGCGCCTATCTCGCGGTCACCGCGGCGGCCGCGACGGGGAGCTTCATTCTCGCGCTGCTGCTCGCCGCGATCGGGGCGCTGGTGGGCGGCTTCATCCTCGAATACCTCGTGCTGCGCCCGCTGCTCGGCCGCAGCCATCTGGAGCAGGTGCTCGCGACCTACGGGCTCATCCTGGTGATGGAGAGCGGCGCCCGGGCGATCTGGGGCTCGGCCCCGGTCTCGCTCTCGCTGCCGCATTGGCTCGAGGGCACCGTGCCGCTGGGCGGTGGGCAGACCTATCCGATCTACCGGCTCGTCCTGCTCGGCGTGGGCCTGGCCGTTGCCCTGCTGCTCTGGCTGCTGATCGAGCACACGCGCACCGGGATGCGCCTGCGCGCCGGCGCGACCAACCCGGTGATGCTCGGTGCGCTCGGCGTCGACACGCGCCGGCTGTTCTCGCTCGTGCTCGCGTTCGGGGCGATGCTCGCGGGCTTCGCCGGCGCGCTGGCGGCGCCGATCGTCTCGGTGCAGCCCGACATGGGCGGCACCGTGCTGATCCTCGCCTTCGTCGTCATCGTGCTGGGTGGCACCGGCTCGGTGCGCGGCGCGTTCGCGGGCGCACTGCTCGTCGGGCTGACGGACACGCTCGGGCGGATGGCGCTGTCGGCGGTGCTGGGCCACGCGCTCAGCCCGGCGGCGGCGCGCCAGGCGGGACCGGCGCTCGCCTCCATGCTGATCTACCTCGTGATGGCCGGCGTGCTCGCCTTTCGTCCGCAAGGCCTGCTGCCGGCGCCGGGACGGGCGTGAAGCGGATCCCCCGGCGCGTCCCCTGGCGCGAAGCGGCGCTCGCCCTCGTCCTTGCCTGCCTCGCGGTCGCCCCGATCGGCGCGCGCGCTCTCGGCAATCCGTACCTACTCTCACTCGCGACGCGTGCCGCGATCCTCGCCGCGGCGACGGTCTCCCTGCAGGTCGTCGTCGGCCTCGCGGGGCTGGTGAGCCTGGGTCACGCGGCGTTCCTCGGCATCGGCGGCTATGCCGCGCTCGGCCTCGCGACGGCGGGCATCACCGAGGCGGCGATCTCGCTTCCCGTCGCCGCCGTCGGCGCCGCCTGCTTCGCCCTGCCGACGGGGATGCTCGCGCTGCGCACGCGCGGTGTCACCTTCATCATGATCACGCTCGCCTTCGCACAGATGGCGTATTTCGTCGCCCAATCCTTCGAGGTGCTGGGCGGCAGCGACGGCGCCCCGCTCGATCCGCCGTTGCTGTTCGGCACCCGGCTGTTGCAGCGCCCCGTCGCGCAGCACGTGCTGTCGCTTGTCGTGCTCTTGGCCTTCCTCGCCGGCGCGTCGGTTCTCGCGCGCTCGCGCTTCGGACGCGTGCTGCGCGCCGCGCGGGAGAGCGAGGCGCGGGTCGCCGCCGCCGGGTTCGATGCGGGGCGAGCCCGCCTCGCCGCCTATGTGCTGGCGGGCGCGGCGGCGGGCGTCGCCGGCTGGCTGCTCGGCGTGCATGCGGGCTTCGTCGGCCCCGCGATGCTGGAATGGCGGGTGTCGGGCGAGCTGCTGGTCATGCTGATCCTGGGCGGCGCGGGCCAGCCGGCGGGCGCGGTACTGGGAGCGGTCGGCGTGACCGTGCTGGAGGAGGTGCTGTCCGGCCTGTGCGACCAGTGGCAGCTGATCTTCGGCGCGTTCATCATCGCGATCGTGCTCTGGCGCGGGCGTGGCTTGATGGCGCGATGAGCGTGGTGCTGGAGCTGCGCGGGCTGCGCCGCGCCTTTGGCGGCCTTCTCGTCACCAACGACGTGACGCTGGCCGTCGCGGCGGGCGAGCTGCACGCGCTGATCGGGCCGAACGGCGCCGGCAAGACGACGCTGCTCGCGCAGGTCGCCGGCACGCTGCGGCCCGATGCGGGACATGTACCTGCTTGACGGGCACGACATCACGCCGCTGCCGGCGCACCGGCGTGCGCTCGCCGGGCTCGCGCGCACCTTCCAGGTGAGCGCCCTCGCCCCGGCCCTGTCCGCGCTGGAGAATGTCGCGCTCGCGGTGCAGGCACGCGCGTCCCATCCGCTGCATCCGTGGCGGCGCGCCCACCCCGATCCCGCGCTCGACGCGCCGGCGCGCGCCGCGCTGCGTGAGGTGGGGCTGGAGGCGCGCGCCGCGCATCCGGCGCGCATCCTCTCGCACGGGGAACGGCGGGCGCTGGAGATCGCCTGCGCGCTCGCCGCCTCGCCGCGCTGCCTGCTGCTCGACGAGCCGCTGGCCGGGCTTGGCCACGCCGAAGCGGACTCCGTGGTCGCGCTGCTGCGCCGCCTCAAGGGCGGCATCGCGATGCTGCTGGTCGAGCACGACATGGCGGCGGTGTTCGTGCTCGCCGACCGCATCTCGGTGCTCGTCGAGGGCCGAATTCTCGCGAGCGGCGCGCCGGATGCGGTGCGCGCGGACGCCGCGGTGCGCGCCGCCTATCTGGGTGAGGAGGCGCTGACCTGAGCGGAGGCGGAGCGGAGGGGGCCCGTCACCGCTCCAGCTCCGAACGCTTCGTCTTCACGCGCGCGCGCTCAGAGGCACGGACATTGCGGATTCTTTGGAGGTCTTGCTGCGCTTCGGCCATGGACCGGGTCGGCGAGGTCGCCGAGGTTTGAAGCACGGACTTCGCGAGCTGCATCTCGTTGACCGCGCGTTCCTGGCCATCGCCGACGCGCTTTACCCTATACTGCCAGATATTGGCGGCCGCCGGAAGCGCACGCGAGACGGTATATACATCAGCGGGATTGTCGCTCACGTAACTGTCGAGGAGCACCCGAACTCGGTCACCGATCGTAAACTTACGCGCTTCCATGGCCTATCTCCGAAAGGAAATCCGCAAACGGTACGACAAGATATTGGCCCCTCCGCGACTGCGCCCAACACAATGTCGCTTGATAACCGCCGGGCCAACGACATGCCCTGTCAGCCCGACACCGGGCCGCGCGTGTCAGTTTCAGCCGTGCCTGCCATCAGTCCATCGGGCGTTCCCGTGCCCCATGCTCAGCCTGAGGATCACTACTGACGATAAGGCAAGCCTAGGCGAATAGGAGCGACAAGTCCACAAAAGCGCCCATAGCCCCCACTATCGCATCAAATTGGCGCCGCAGCCTTTGCGCGGGTCGCGAGACACGCCATATCACGAAATCAACCAGTCATTTAAGGTGAACAGGTGGCGGCGACATCGACGACGGAGGCGATGGTGACGGCTGCCCTTGCGGCAACAGCCGCGAAAATCAAGCCGAAGGACGCAGATCCGTTTCGCAAAGGCGATGCTGTCGTCTACCCCACGCATGGGGTTGGGCGAATCGATCGCGTGGGGTTCGAGGAGATCGCCGGGCACCGGTTGAATCTGATTCACATCTCGTTCGAGGACAGCCAGATGACGTTGCGCATTCCGGTGGCCCAGGCGCGCGCGGCTGGCCTGCGAAGGCTCGCCACTCCGAAAGCCCTGGCCACGGCTCTCGCCACGTTGCGAGGTCGGCCGCTCGTCAGCAAGCTTATGTGGGCCAAGCGCTCGCAGGAGTATCTGGCGAAGATCAACAGCAGTAGTCCCGGCGCGCTGGCCGAAGTGGTGCGAGATCTGCAGTCTTCCGGCGATGGGGCGCGCGTCAGCTTCAGCCAACGCCATCTGTTTGAGCTTGCGCTTGATCGTCTGGGCGGCGAAGTCGCTGCCGTCAATGGGATAGCCAAGTCTGACGCGATCGAGCTGCTCAACCGGACATTGATCGAGGCGAGAGCGGACAGCGTGGCCGAGCGCCAGCGTCCCCATGTCGAGGTGTGACCCGAGAAGGGCTGGCAAAGCCGCCATGGTACCCCTATGTATCTCGAGCGGCACTTTTCAACATGGGTCTATCGTGCCTTGCCTATGCGACCTCGTCGCTCTCGGTGCTCCCAAATGAAAGGCATTCCGGTCCACACAGGGTGGACTGCCGAATTGCAAGGAGAATGACGCGATGTCGGAAGGCACGGTCAAATGGTTCAATCCGCAAAAAGGTTACGGCTTCATCCAGCCGAGCGACGGATCGAAGGATGTCTTCGTCCATATCTCGGCGGTCGAACGCGCCGGCCTCAGCGGCCTGAATGAGGGACAGAAGGTCAGCTTCGACGTCGAGCGCGGCCAGCAGGGCAAGCTATCGGTGACGAACCTGAAGACGGTCTGACGCTATCGGCCGCGCCGCCATCAGGCAGCGCGGCCGGTTCCGTGGCCCCAAGCTGGCTGGACGACCATGGCGCCCTTCCTGACGGAAACCGGCTGATCACCACGGAGCTGTTGGCACGTCCGCTTGGTCGCCGAACAAGAGGTGCTGGCCGAATTGTCGGATTGCCGATCCTTCCCGGTAGTCGATGAGCCAGAGCCGGTCAAACGCGGTCCCACTCCAGGGTGTGGCACCAGTCGCGTTCAGCGCGAGAGCGAGTTCCCGGATCGTGCCGTGATGCCAGCAGATTAGGACTGTCCTTCCCGCATAGCGCGCGGTTCGAAGAAGCTTGGCCAGTGCGTCGATGTCCCTTTTCTTCTCGCCGTAATCGTGATTGATCGGCAATCCGAGCGCTGCGGAGACCAGCGTGACGGTCTGTCTGGGTCGCTTGCTCTCCGGGGAATGCGCGGTCGCAAACAGAAAGTCAGGCGTAGGGAACCGCGGGCTGGGCCCCGAAACCGCGCTCGACACGTACCTGCCGGCGAGGCCCGCGGCTGACTTGAGTCTCAGCACGCATTCGAGGTTCTTTGTGGCGGGAAGGAAAAGGCTCGGCAGCGCGGCCGCGCGCGCCGCGCCCTGCACGGAAAGATTGGGGCCGCCGTCCTTGTCGTCGGTCGGGTCTCCGGGCTTCTCACCGTGGCGGATGATCATCACCATGTCGGGCGTGGCGGCGCCGGGGGTCACGCGTGGCACCTTAATAGCCCGCCGCCACGTCGAAGCGCGTCGGCAGCGGCTTGCCTTCGCGGTCGGCTTTCAGGTCGGCGAAGAAGCGCTCTAGGCTGAGCTCGTAATAGGTGCCGGGATTGTCGGCCGCGGTGTGCGGGCTGATGATGATGTTCGGCGTGCTCCAGATGCGATCGCCCGGCGGGATCGGCTCGGGTTCGAACACGTCGAGCACGGCGCCCGACAGATGGCCCGAGTTCGAGCGCGTCGCACAACGCCGCCTGATCGAGGAGCGGACCGCGGCCGATGTTGATCACGCCGGCATCCTTGGGCAGCAGGGCGATGCGGCTTCGGTCGAGCAGGTGGTGCGTCTTCGCCGTCAACGGGCAGCACAGGACGAGAAACTCGGTAGTGGGCAGCACGGCATCGAGCCCGTCCTGGCCGACGACCTGCTCGCAATCAGGGTGCGGTCCTGGATGGTTGCGCACGCCCGTGACGCGCAGGCCGAAGTGCTTGGCGTGACCGGCCACCGCGCTGCCGAGCGCGCCGAGGCCGACGATGGTGAGGCGGCGTCCCTCGACGATGCCGCCCCACAGCTTCTGCCAGCGTCCTTCGCGCTGATGCGTCACCATCTGCGGCACGCGGCTCGCGAGCATCAGGATCGCCATGATGCCGAACTCGCCGGCCTTGTTTGCGTGCGCGCCGCGATTGTTCAGCAGCGCCGTGCCCGGCGGAATCCAGTCGAACGGCGCGAGGTTGTCGAGCCCGGCATTGGCGACGAAGATCAGGCGCAGATGCGGTGCGTTGAACGGCAGCAGCGGGGCGAGCACGTCCTTGTCGGTGACCAGCGCTTCGGCCCCGCCGATCGCGGCGCGGAAGTCGGCAGGCGTGGCTCCGAAGGTGACGACATGATTGTGGGTGTCCTCGCCGAGCCGCGCGGCGACGCGGGTCCATAGTTCGGGCGTGACTTGGCCGAGGCCGTGCGAGGAGTTCTGAACATGGATGCGCATGGCTGAGAGCTTGCCACGGCGCGAGCGCCCGGCACCACCCTTTCCGGTGCTGTTTGGCGACGCCCGCTTCCTGGTGATCGACAAGCCGGCGGGAATGCCGGTGCACGCGAGTCGGCGGGGCGGCGCGAATGTCGAGGACGTGCTGCGCGCCTGGCTGGGCTGGCGCGAGGGGCCGTGGCTCGCGCACCGGCTCGATGCCGACACGGCCGGGTGCCTGCTGGTGGCGCTGCGCCGCTCCGCGCTGCGCGCGGCGCAGGCGGCGTTCGCCGAACGACGGGCGCGTAAGGTGTACTGGGCGGTGGTGCGGGGCTCGCCTCATGCGGAGAGCGGCGTGTGCGACGCGCCGCTGCGGCGCGTCGAAGGGAAGGCGGGCTGGCGCATGGGCGCGGGCGCTGGCGGGCAGGAGGCGGTGACCGAATGGCGCGTGCGCGGGCGCGGCGATGGTGTCGCGTGGCTGGAACTGATGCCGCGCACCGGGCGGACGCATCAGGTGCGCGCGCATTGCGCGGCGCTCGGCTGTCCGGTGGCGGGCGACACGGTCTATGGGGGCAGGGAGGGGGCGCTGATGCTGCTCGCGCGCGCGCTCTCGCTGCCGCTGGAACCGGAAGTCGCGGCGGTCGCGCCGGTGCCGGCGCATATGCGCGCGGCGCTGGGAGTGTGCGGATGGTCCCCTCTCCGCCCCGAGGACTAGGGGATTCCCACGTCGTTTGCCGCATCGGCACATCATCGCACCAAACGCTTCACCCACTCGCCTGGGCGGAGAGGGCGTTGAGCCGTCCGCATACGGTGTGTGAATAACTCTCCCGGAGGAGAGGTGATGGCAGATCAGAACAGCGAATACCCGCCGTCGATCACGAACGTGTCGCCGGTGTGATACGCGCTGGCGCTGCTCATCAGGTAGACGGCGATGCCGCCGAAGTCGGCGCCCTCGCCCCAGCGGCGCATCGGGATGCGGGGCATGACGTTGTCGTGGAATTTCGGGTTGCCGATCGCGTTCGCCGTCATGTTGGTCTCGATCCAGCCGGGCAGGATCGCGTGCGCGCGGATGCGGTGGCGGGCGAATTCGACCGCGAGCGCACGGCACATCGAGATCATGCCGCCCTTGGTCGCGGCGTAGTGCTCGCCGCGCGGCGCCCCCTCGATCGCGGCGAGCGAGGCGGTGCCGACCAGCACGCCGCCATCGCCGCGCTCCACCATGTGGCGCGCCGCGGCGCGGAACGTGTAGAACGCGCCGTCGAGATTGACGCGCAGCACGCGCCGCCATTCGTCGGCCGACATGTCGAGGAAGGAGCGCAGACCCCGTCCCGATACGCCGGCATTGGCGAAGCAGCCGTCAACCCGGCCCATCTTAGCGAACGTCTCCGCTGAACGCCGAACTCGACCGCGCTCTCCTCGCCGACGTCGCAGTTCAGCGCGAGGACGCGCCTGCCCGGTCTTCGCGAGCTGCGCGCGCGCGGTCTCGTTCTTCTGCTTGTTGGTGCCCCAGATCGCGATGTCGGCGCCGGCTTCGGCCATCGCGTTGGCCATGCCGAGGCCGATGCCGCTGTTGCCGCCGGTGATCAGCGCGACGCGCCCGGTGAGGTCGAAGGGCTGGTACGCCACGTCAGATCTCCAGCTTGTAGAAGCGCGTCGCGGTGCCGGAGAACAGCGCCGCCTTCTCGGCGGGCGAAGCGTTCGCGGCGAGGCGCTTGAACGTGTTCCAGCAGACCGCGTAGCTGTACGAGCCCTTGTCGACCGGGAAGTTGCTCTCGAACATGCAGCGATCGGCGCCGAACGCCTCGATGCAGGTCTCGATGTATGGCCGCCAGGCATTGGCGAGCGTCTCCGACGACGGCGGATCGGCAGGAGTTCTCGAAGCCGAAGCCGTTGATGCGCATGCCGAGGCCACCGAGCTTCACACAAACGTTCGGGCATTTCGCGAGCTCGCGGATGGCGGGCTGCCAGGCGCCGAACACGTCGGCGCGGTGCGTCTCGTAGCGCCCGATGCCGAGCGGGCCGCCGACATGGTCCAGCACGATACGCGCCTCCGGCACCGCGCGGGCGAGCGCAGTCACCTCCGGTATTTGCGGATGATACAGCCAGGCGTCGAACGTCATCCCCTTGCGGGCGAGCACGCGCAGGCCCGCGCGGAACGTCGCGTCCGCCATCAGCTGCGCGGGCATCGGATAGCCGGGGTTGAGCGTTGCCGGGTCGTCGTCATGGGCGGTGATGTGGCGGATGCCTCGGAACCGGCCGCCGCCGGCGCGCTCATGGGCGTCGAGCACCGCCTCGACGCGGGCGCCGAGGCGCAGGTCGGCGTGGCCGACTATGCCGGCGCAAATTCGCGTCGCGCCGTACTGGCCGGAGGCGCTCATCGCGGCGACGCCATTGACGAACTCGGTCTCGCCGACCGGGCGCAGCTCCTCCCGCCCGGCGGCGCGGTGGAAGGCGCGGCACTGCACGAAGACGGTGGCGACGATGCTGTGGCCGGCATTGGTGTCGGCGAGCAGGTCGGGCAGCATGTAGCGCCAGTCCGGCCGATCCCAGAGGTGGTGGTGCGGATCGACGATGGGCAGGCTCGGCTCGAGGATCGGCTCCTCGCGGCGGGCGAGCCAATCCTCGCGCACGGGCAGGTAGTGGCTCTGAGTCGTCGTCGTGCTCATCGGGGCGCGTTCCTCGTGTACACCGATGACGCGATTGTGCGCCCCAGGTGTACGCGGCGCAAACGGGCACAAATGTCTGATGTACGCGCGGGCGAGCAGCCGAGGCCGCCGATGTACGCAACATCGGCTGGCGGAATGCGACTATGTACACAGCTTCGGAGGGGCCTACCGGCGCAGCGCCATCTGGATGGGGCCGTCGCGGCGGCCGTGGGTGAACTGGTCGACCGCCGCATTGCCGCTGTCGAGCAGGGCGGCGGGGGGGCCCGACCAGACGATGCGCCCGTCCAGCAGCATGGCGATGGTGTCGCCGATCCGCCTTGCGCTCGCCATGTCATGCGTGATCGCGATGGCGGTGCTCCCGAGCCGGCGGACGCAGTCGACGATCAGCCCGTCGATCACCGCGCCCATGATCGGGTCGAGCCCGGTGGTCGGCTCGTCGAAGAGCATGATGGCGGGCTGGGCGGCGATGGCGCGGGCGAGTGCCACGCGCTTCTGCATGCCGCCCGAGAGCTCGGCCGGGTAGAGGTCGCCGACCGTCTCGGCGAGGCCGACCTGGGCGAGCAAGCCCGCTGCCTGCCGGCGTGCGGCTCGACGGGTCACGGTCCCGCGGGCGAGCAGGCCGAACGTCACGTTCTCCCAGACCGGCAGGCTGTCGAACAGCGCGCCGTTCTGGAACAGCATGCCGATGCCGGCGCGCGCCTCGTCCTGCTCGGTCGCGCTCAGGGCCAGGACGTTTCGACCGTCGATCTCGATGGTGCCGGCATCAGGGGTGAGCAGGCCGAGGATGCACTTGAGCAGCACCGACTTGCCGCTGCCCGAGATGCCGATCACCACCAGCGAGCTGCCGGTGGCGACGTCGAGGTCGACCCCGTCGAGCACGCGCTTGGGCCCGAAGCTCTTGCGCAGGCCGCGCACCCGGATCTTGGGGACGGCCGGGGGGACGGCCCGGTTCATCGGGCGAAGAACAGCTCGGTGAGCACGAAGTCGAAGGCGAGGATCAGGATCGAGGCGCTGACCACGGCGCCGGTGGTCGCCGAGCCCACGCCCTCGGCACCCCCGCGGCTGTGATAGCCGTGATAGCAGCCCATCAGCGCGATCAGGAAGCCGAACACCGCCGCCTTCACGAGGCCCGAGACGACGTCGCCCGTCCGCATGAAGTTGAGGGTATTGATGAGGTAGGTCTGTGGCCCGAAGCCGAGCTTGGCGACGCCGACGATGAAGCCGCCCATCACGCCCAGGATATCGGCGATGACGACGAGGAACGGGAGCGCGATCGTGCCCGCGAGCAGGCGCGGCGTCACCAGGTATTTCATCGGGTTGGTGGACAACGTAGTCAGCGCGTCGATCTGGTCGGTGACCCGCATGGTGCCGATCTCGGCCGCCATCGCCGAGCCGATGCGCCCGGCGACGATCAGCCCCGCCAGCACGGGGCCGAGCTCGCGGGTGATCGACAGCACGACGACGTTGGCGGTCGCGCTTTGGGCCGAGAAGCGGGCGAAGCCGAGATAAGACTGCAGCGCGAGGACCATGCCGGTGAAGATCGCCGTCAGGGCCACCACGGGCAGGCTGAAATAGCCGATCTCCAGCAACGCGCGGCCGAACATGCGGCCGTAGAATGGTGGGCGGACCAGATGCGAGACGCCCTCCAGCGCGAACAGCGTGAGCGAGCCGGAGCCGCGGACGGCGGCGATCACCCCCCGTCCGAGGGTGGCGACCGAGTCGAGCGGGTGCCTCACGAAGCGGGACGGTAGACGCGGTGGAAGCGCCGGCCGAGCGAGGTCAGCACCTCATAGCCGTTGGTGCCGGCGGCCTCGGCGACGTCGTCGGGCGTGCGGCCGGGACCGAGCAGTTCCAGCCAGTCGCCCGGCCGCAGCGCCGGATGGTCGGTCGCATCGAAGGTGGCGAGGTCCATGGACACACGCCCTACCAGCGCCAGCGCCCGCCCGTCAAAGAAGGCCTGGCCGCGGTTGGATTGGCTGCGCAGCCAGCCGTCGGCGTAGCCGATCGCGGCGGTGGCGATCCGGCTGGGGCGGGCGGCGTGCCAGGTCGCGTTGTAGCCGACGCTTTGGCCGGGGCCGATGTCGCGCACCGAGAGGACTCGGGCGGCGAGGTGCACGGTCTGGCGCATCGGGTTCGGCTGGCCGGGGGTCGGATTGATGCCGTAGAGCGCCGCACCCGGGCGGGCGAGATCGAAGCCGAAGCCGGGCAGGAAAATGGCGGAGGAATTGGCGAGGCTGCGCGGGATGCCGGGGAATTGCGCGCACCATGCCTCGAAGCGGCGGAGCTGCTGCTGGTTGAGCGGCTCGGAGGCGATCTCCGAGGAGACCAGGTGGGTCATGACGTAGAGCAGGCGGATCGTGTCGGGCACCGGGACGGGTCCGTCGGGCGGCAGGCCGAGGCGGGACATGCCGGTGTCGACGTGTAGAATCGCGGGCAGGGTGCGCCTGGCGCGGCGCGCGGCGGCGTCCCAGGCGGCCATCTCCGCCGCCGAGCCGAGCACGGGAACGATGTCTCGGGCGACGTACTCGTCCTCCGAGCCCGGGAAGGGGCCGTTCAGCACGGCGAGCATCGCGCCAGGCACGAGCGGGCGGATGGCGAGCGCTTCGTCCAGCAACGCGGTGAAGAAGTGCCGGCAGCCGGCGTGGTGCAGGGCGGGGGCGACGTGGGCGGCGCCGAGGCCGTAGGCGTCCGCCTTCACGACTCCAGCGACCGGGCCGGAGGGGTGGCGGGCGGCGAGGGTGCGCCAGTTGGCGACGATGGCGCCGAGATCGATGGTGAGGATGGCGCCGGCGTGGGTGGGGCCCTCCCCCCATCCCCCTCCCGCAAGGGGAGGGGGTGACGCAGCGGGCAGCACCCCCTCCCCTTGCGCGAGGGGGATGGGGGGAGGGGGCACGCCGTGCTCAGTCATACCCGCCGTGCATCTGGTCGAGATCGGCGAAGCGGGTGAACTCGGCCTCGAAAAACAGGTCGATCTTGCCGGTGGGGCCGTGGCGTTGCTTGCCGATGATGAGCTCGGCGCGGTTGTGGACCTGCTCCATATCGCGCTTCCACTTGTCCATCTGCGCCTGGAACTTGTCCTCCGAATCGAAGGACATCGCCTTCGGCTCACGCTGGCGCAGGTAGTAGTCGTCGCGATAGATGAACATGACGCAGTCGGAATCCTGCTCGATGGTGCCCGATTCACGCAGGTCGGCGAGCTGAGGGCGCTTATCCTCACGGTTCTCGACCGCGCGGGAGAGCTGCGAGAGGGCGAGGACCGGCAGCGACAGCTCCTTCGCCAGCGCCTTCAGCCCCTGGGTGATCTGGCTGATCTCCAGCACCCGGTTCTCCGGCCGCGTGCCGGCGGCGGGGCGCATGAGCTGGAGGTAGTCGACCACGACGAGCGCCAGCCCCTTGGTGCGCTTGAGGCGACGGCAGCGGGTGCGCAGCGCGGACATGGTGATCGCCGGGGTATCGTCGATCTGGATCGGCAGGCCGGCGATGTCGCGCGAGACGGCGACGAAGCGGTCGAAGTCGCGCTGGCCGATATCGCCCCGCCGGATGCGGTCGCCCGAGATGCGCGCCTCCTCCGACAGGAGGCGGGTCGCGAGCTGCTCGGCGCTCATCTCCAGCGAGAAGATTGCGACGCAAGTCTTCGGGACCGCGTTCGGATCGCGCTCACGGGTTTCCGCGAGCATCGCCTTGGCGGCACCGAAGGCTATCTTGGTGGCGAGCGCGCTTTTACCCATGCCCGGGCGTCCCGCGAGGATCACGAGGTCGGACGGGTGCAATCCGCCGGTGCGCGCGTCGATGTCGCGCAGCCCGGTGGTGAGGCCGGAGACGCCGCCCTGGCGGTGAAAGGCGCGCTCGGCGCCGAGGATCGCCTCCGTGAGCGCGCGCTCGAAGGGGATCGCGCCGCCGGTCCCGGCGCCGTCGGTCGCAAGCTCGAACAGGCGCTGCTCGGCGGCCTCGATTTGCGACGGGCCATCGAGCTCGGGATCGGCACCGAAGGCGTTGTTGACCACCGTCTCGCCGACATCGATCAGCTCGCGGCGGATCCAGGCGTCGTAGACGGTGCGGCCATACTCGCCGGCATTGATGATGCCGACCATCGCGGTCAGTAGCTGAGCGAGATAGGCGGTGCCGCCGACCTCCTCCAGCATGCCGGAGTGCTCGAACTCGGCCTTCAGCGTGACGGCGTCGGCGAGCTGGCCGGCTTCGACGCGCCGGGCGATGGCCTGGTAGATGCGGCCGTGGATCGGGTCGGCGAAGTGCTCGGGGATCAGGAACTCCGCGACCCGCTCATAGGCACGGTTGTTGGCGAGCAGCGCGCCGAGCAGGGCCTGTTCCGCCTGCAGATTGGACGGTGGTAGGCGCTGGGAGAGGCCGAGCAGGGGCGAGTCGAGGATGTTCACGCGGGCGTCAGTCTATTCCCCATCCGCGCCGCCCGCACGCCCCGGAATCTGTGGATAGCGTGTGGAACACGGGGGCGGATTGGGAATCGAGGAGCGTCCTATTCTTCGCGAAGAATTTACGATTCGATCACGTTTCCCTTTTCACGGCCGAGTGAGGCGGCTAACCTCCGGATTAAAGCCGGGAGGAATGTCGCATGACCGACTACGGGTGGTTTCCGTTCACCTCGCCAACCTCCGGGACCTTCCAGTGGAACTCGACCGGGGATTGGACGAACGGCGCCTTCTGGGCGAACGCGACGACCATCACCAACCCGCCGACGATTGGCACGGTGCCTGGGTCCGGGGACGGCGCCTACATCGTTTCCGCTAACACCCTGTCGTTTCTCGTTCCCCCCAACTACTCGCGGCCGCCCTACAATGCGACGGTCGTGCTGAACACACCGGCGACCGTCGCGACGCTTGGCCTAGGCCAGATCGCGGTCTTCTCCGGTCCTCCCGCGCCACCGAACCTCGATATCTTCGGCGGCTCCCTGGACGTGACCGGCCAGGTGCTCGACACGTTCTCCAAGACGTTCCCGAGTCCGGTTGGACCCCAAACCTTCACTGGCGGCGGGATAATCAATCTGGCTAACACGGGGCGGCTGGAGGTGGGCATGACGATCGGTGCCCAGATCACCATCAGCTTCAACGATGTGTCGGCCGACACGGTCGTGCTGGATGGCGTCACACCGGCGCCGGCGGAGACGGTCGGGGGTACGTTCACGGGCTTTCAGGGCGCCAACGCCATCGACCTGCCGGGCATCCCCTTCGTCAGCACGGTGCTCACATCCTACGACCCCGTCACCGGCTCGCTGGTGCTGACCGAGGGCGGCACCAATACGGTGCAGATGGTCGTCATGGAAGGGGTCGGCGGCCCCGGCGTCTCGCTCGCCCCCGATAGCGGCACCGGCACCCAGATTCTCGTCACCTGCTTCGCCAAGGGAACGCGCATCAGCACACCGGATGGCCATACCGCGGTGGAACGGCTGCGGGCGGGCGATGTGGTCCTGACGTTAGAGCACCGCGAGGCCGTCGCCCGCCCGATCCGCTGGGTCGGACATCGGCGGATCGATGTACGGGCGCATCCGCAGCCCGACCTGGTCGCGCCGATCCGCATCGCTCACGGAGCGATCAGCCCCGGCATTCCGGAGCGCGAGCTATCGGTTTCCCCTGATCACGCGCTGCTCCTAGACGGCGTGCTGGTGCCGGCGCGGCTGCTGGTGAACGGCAGGACAATCGTGCAGGACCTCGACGTGCCTGACATCCGCTATTTCCACATCGAGCTCGACCGTCATGCGGTTCTGCTCGCCGAGGGTCTGGCGGCGGAGAGCTATCTCGACACCGGCAACCGGACGCTGTTCGAAAACGGCGGAGCGGCGCCGGTCTCGCATCCCGACCTCGCCAGGCCCCGCCCACGAAGCTGGGACATCGATGCCTGCGCCCCGCTCGCGACCGATCCGGCGACCATCGAGCCCCTGTGGCGGCGGTTGGCGACGCGCGCGGTGGCGCTCGGCCATGGCGCGCCGGTGCTGCCCGCTTCGGCGGACGATCCCGGCCTGTGGCTGGAGGCCGCGGGGGAGATGGCGCCAATGGTGAGCACGGACGGCGGGGGGCGGGTCTTCGCGCTGCCGGACGGCGCGGCCTGGGTGCGGCTGCGCTCGGGCGCGTTCCGGCCGTCAGACCGGATGCCGTGGATCGACGACCGTCGCCGGCTGGGGGTCTCGGTGGCGCGCCTCATCGCGCATGGGCCGACGGGCGCGCGCGAAATCGCGCTCGACGGCCCCGGGCTGGCGGAGGGCTGGTGGGCCGCGGAGCGCGACGCAGCCCGTGTCGCGCGCTGGACCGACGGGAACGCCCGGCTGACCGCTGCCCGCGGCGACAAAGCGGCTGGAAATCCACCTCGCCGGTTGACGATGTCTCCCCAAGCGGGAGAGGAGAATTGAGCTAGGGCGACCGGCGCAACTCGGGAACCGGGCCCGGGGCTGTGGCGCCGGTGGCGGCCATGCGGCGCTCGGTCTCGGTGATGTAGTCGCGGGTCAATGGCGCGGCGGTCTGCTCGTGCGCGAGCTGGATCTGGAAATTCATCATGTTCTCGCGCCGAAAGGCGAGCTCGCAGCCGGCGAGATAGAACTCGAACATGCGGCAGAACCGCTCATCATAGAGGGTGGCGATGGCGTCGCGGTTGGCGGCGAAGCGTCGGCGCCAGTGGCGCAGGGTCTCCGCGTAGTGCAGGCGCAGGACCTCGATATCGGTCATCAGCAGCCCGGATTTCTCGATCGGTGCGACGACCTCCGACAGCGCCGGGCAGTAGCCGCCCGGAAAGATGTACTTGGCCAGCCAGGGATTGGTGCTGCCCGGCCGCTCGTTGCGTCCGATCGCGTGCAGCAGGGCGACCCCGTCCGGCTTGAGGCAGCGCGAGACGCTGGCGAAGAATTCCCGGTAATGCACGACGCCGACATGCTCGAACATGCCGACCGAGACGATGCGGTCGAACCGTTCGGTGACGACGCGATAATCCATCAGCTCGAATCGGACCCGATCACCTAGCCCCTCCGCCTCCGCGCGGCCGCGGGATTCGGTCAGCTGCTCCGTGGAGAGCGTCACGCCCATCACGCGCGCGCCGTAGTCCCGCGCGAGCGTCAGCGCGAGGCCGCCCCAGCCAGAGCCGATGTCGAGCACCGTGAGGTCCGGCCGGTCGAGGCATAGCTTGGCGGCGAGGTGGTGCTTCTTGGCCGCCTGCGCCTCCTCCAACGTCTCGTCGCCGCGCGGGAAATAGGCACAGGAATACTGCCGGTCGCGATCGAGGAAGAGGCTGTAGAGCCGCCCGTTGAGGTCGTAGTGATGCGCGACGTTGGCGCGCGCCCGGCGGGCGGTGTTGTGCTGGTCGATCCGCCGGCGCACGCCCAGCACCGCGGCGCGTAGCCGCGCCAGTGGATGGCCGTGCGCGTTTGCCATCATGTTGGCGATCAAGAGATCAAGGAGCTGGTAGATGTCGCAGCCATCGGGCTGCAATCCGCCGTCCATGTAGGCTTCGCCTGTGTAGAGCGCGGGATTGATAACCAGCCGGCGCACGGTCGCCGTGTCCCGCAGAATGAGGCCGGCCTCCGGACCCGAGCCGGGCGAACCGGCATAGGCTGTGCTGCTCCCGTCCGGCCAACGCACCGTGAGGCGCCCCAGCGTGATCAGCCGATTCAAGATCATGTCCAAGGCAGGACGCATTCCGGTTTCCTTGCTGCGGGGGTCGGCCCGACAACATTGGCCAGGACGCTCCGTTCCGTCAAAATGCGCGAATGCGCCCGCTGGCGTGACTCCGGAGGGGCCGCTATGGTCCGGCGCCGCTTGGCCAGTGCGTCCGGAACTCGCGGCGCGTCCCTCGGCCTGAGACGTCACTGGGAGACCGCCGTTTGTATCGTTCCGTCGTCGCCCTCGCCGCCTGCCTCCTGTTCATCGTTCCATCCGGCAGCGCGGACTCCCAGGTGCGGACCGGCACGCCCTCCCGGACGCAGGGGGCGGTCCGGGCACTCCAGCAGGCTCCAAGCATCGGTGGCCCGATCGTCCGGTCGATCCGGGTGGAGGGCAATCGCCGGATCGATGCGAACACGATCCTCTCCTATATGCTGATCCAGCCGGGTCAGCCGCTTGATCCCGCGCAGATCGATCGCAGCGTCAAGACGCTCTACGCGACCGGATTGTTCCAGGACGTGAGCATCACGCCGCAGGGCGACACGCTAGTCGTCCATGTCACCGAGAATCCGATCGTCAACCGCGTGGTATTCGAGGGCAATCACTCCCAGAACGACGAGCAGCTGAGCGCCGTCGTGCAGCTGCGTGCGCGTTCGGTGTACACCCCGGCGGCTGCCGAGGCGGACCGCAAGCGCATCCTGGACTCCTATGCGGCGAAAGGGCGCTACGACGCGACCGTGGAGCCGGAGATCATCCGGCTGCCGGAGAATCGGGTGAATTCTCGTGTTCCGCATCAATGACGGGCCGGAGACCCTGATCAGTCGCATCGTCTTCGTGGGAAATCACGCTTTCGGCGAAGGCACGCTTGCTGACGTCATTAACAGCCGGCCGCAGCGCTGGTGGGCGTTCTTGTCAACCGCCGACCAGTACACCTCCGAGCGGCTCGCGTTCGACAAGGAACTGCTGCGCCGCTTCTATCTCGAGCACGGCTATGTCGATTTCGAGATCATCGACGCGAGCGCCGAGCTGGCGCCCGACCGCAAGTCCTTCTTCGTGAGTTTCACCCTCCACGAGGGCGCCCGCTACCGCGTCGGCAAGATCACGGTCAATTCTCAGCTCAAAGGTGTCGCGAGCGACAGCCTGAAGCAGGACCTGAAACTCGCCGAGGGCGACTGGTACAACGGCGACGCGGTGGGGCGCAGCGCCGACGCCATCGAGGACGACATCCGTACCAGGGGCTATGCCTTCGTGCAGGTGACGCCGAGGATCGAACGCGACACCCAGAAGCATACCGTTACCCTGACTTTCGATGTGACCGAGGGACCGCGCGTCTACGTGGAGCGCATCAACATCTCGGGCAACACGCGCACCCAGGACCGGGTGATCCGGCGGGAATTCCGCATCGCCGAGGGGGACGCCTACAACCAGGAATTGCTGCGCCGCTCGCGCCAACGCCTTGAGGATCTCAATTACTTCAACAACGTACAGATCACGACCGAACCCGGCTCGGCGCCCGACAAGGCCATCGTCAACACCGTGGTCAGCGAGAAGGCAACCGGGCAGTTCAGCCTGGGCGGCGGCTATTCAACCGACGCGGGCTTCCTGCTCTCGACCGGTATTCGAGAGTCGAACTTCATTGGCACAGGGATCGATGCCGGCATCAACGGGGTGCTCGCGCAGAAGGAGAGCTCGATCACCTTGTCGGTCACGGATCCGTATTTCCTCGACCGCAACCTATTGGTGGGAGGCGATGCCTTCCTCATCCAGACCAACACCCTGGGCACCCAGCCCTATAACGAGCGCCGGGTCGGCATCACTACGCGGGTTGGCTACAATTTCAATGAGCACCTTCAGCAGGTGTGGAGCTATTCTCTGGTCAATCGAACCGTGTACGACATCACGACCAGCGACTTCTTCATCCAAAGCGAGGCCGGATCATCGCTGCTGTCGCAGATCAGCCAAGTGCTAACCCTGGACGAGCGCGACAGCAAGATCACGCCCCACAGCGGCTATCTCCTCGCGTTCGGATCGGATTTCGCCGGCTTGGGGGGGAATGCCCGCTTCGTCCGCACCCGGCTCGATGGCTCCTATTACATCCCGCTCGACTTCCTGAGCGGCAACACCAATTGGGGCGTCGCGCTGTCGGCAGGCGTCGGGTACTTTTTCAACCTCGGAGTTCAGGAGTTGGTGATCGACCGGTTCTATCTGGGTGGCGATAATCTGCGCGGCTTCGAGATCGGCGGTGCCGGTCCGCATGTCGTCAATCCGGACGGCACGGTCGACTCGGTGGGCGGCCGGTTCATCTACACGCAGTCGACTGAATTGCGCTTCCCATTGCCGGTGCCGCAGGATTTGGGCGTGTCCGGTCGGGCCTTCGTCGATGTTGGCTCGTTGAGCCAGGGAACGTTTGAATCGGCGAATTGCAGCGGGGCGCCCGGTGGGGTATGCCCAAAGGTGTTCGATACGGCCGCGCCACGGCTTGGCGCCGGTTTCGGCATTTCGTGGCGCACACCGTTCGGCCTCATCAATATCGACATCACGCCGTTCGTCGTGAAACAGAAATACGACCAGACCCAGATCTTCCGATTCGGCTTCGGCACGAGGTTCTAGTGACACCTACTCGTCTTCCACGCGCGCTTCTGATCGCGGGCGCAACTCTTCTCCTTGCGCTGCCGGCGCTCGCCCAAAGCAGCAACGGGCCGGGATGGTTCGTTCCGAAGCAGGGCGGCACTTCCGCGCCGCATTCGGCACGGACCCATACGCCCGCACGCGCCGCCGCGCCGGCACCGGCGGAAAGCGCCGGCCTGAATGCCGCCGCGCCAGCAACGGAGACGCCTCCGCCCCCTGCGGTCCAGGCGCCGCTGCCGCCGGCGCCCCCGGTGCCTGACGTGTCGCGTGGCTCCATGCCGCCGGCCGCGGTTATCGGAGTGACTGTCGATTCCTGACGTGCTCCGCAACTCGACCGCCTATCAGGCGGCGGACAAGACGATGGCGGAGCGACGCCAGAAGCTTAACGAGGACGCCCAGAAGGAGCAGGTGGCGCTGCGCGACCTGGGTCAGGCGCTGGCGAACGAACGCAGCAAGCTGTCGGCCGACCAGATCCGCGCGAAGGAGCGAGAGCTGCAGGATCGCATCACCGAATCCCGCCGCAAGTTCAGCGAGCGCGGCCGGATCATCCAGGAGGCGAGCCAGTATGCGCTTGCTCAGATCGAGCGGACGCTGAGCGACGTGGTGCAGAAGGTCGCTGCCTCGCGGGGCATGAACCTCGTGCTGCAGCGGGCGGAGGTTGCGCTCAACCAGGGGGAGTTCGACATCACCCCGCAGGTCGCCGAACTCCTGAACAAGGCGCTGCCCAGCGTGCTGATTCCCGCCCGAGGGGGTGGCGCCGACCGCGGCCCCGGCGATCGCCAGCGCCAAGCCCGACGGCACGAAGGCGGAGTCCACCGCAGCGGCGAGCAGCGCCACCCCAAGCAAGACGCCGGCGCACACGGGGCAGCATCGTTGAGTGCGGACACCGCGTGACGGCGCCAGACGAGCCAAATGCGGGCGATCCGCGGTTCTTCGCTTGCTCCGGACCGCACGACATCGCGGCGATCGCCCGAGCGGCAAGGGGCGAGGCGCTAGGTGATGACGGGCGGCGTCTCTCCGGCCTCGCCTCCCTGGAGGCGGCAGGCCCCGCCGATATAAGCTATCTGAGCAGCCGCCGGTATGCCGGCCTGCTCGCGTCGACGCGGGCGGGTGCCGTGCTGGTCAGCCCGCAGGACGTGAGCCTCGTGCCGGCGGGCAGCGTTGCCATATTGTGCCCGGACCCAGCCATTAGCTGGATCAGTGTCGCGGCCCTGTTCCATCCCGTCGCGCCACATTGTCCGGGGGCACACGCCTCCGCGGCCGTCGATCCGGGCGCCCGCGTCGACGCGAGTGCCGAGATTGGCCCGTTGGCAGTGATCGGCGCGCGTGCCGAGATCGGGCCGCGTTGTCGCATCGGTCCCGGTGCCGTGATCGGAGAAGGGGTCGTGATCGGGCCGGGTTGCCGGATCGGCGCATCGGTCAGCATTACCCATGCTCTGCTGGGTGCCCGCGTGCTGGTCCACCCAGGCGTGCGGATCGGCCAGGAGGGCTTCGGCATGGCGGTCACGGCAGAGGGGCCGCGTACCTTGCCGCAACTCGGTCGCGTTATCATCGAGAACGAGGTAGAGATCGGGGCGAACACGACGATCGACCGTGGCGCCCTGACCGACACGGTCATCGGAGAGGGCTCGCGCATCGACAACCTTGTGCAGATCGGCCACAACTGCCGGATCGGGCGCGGCTGCGTGATCACCGCGCTGGTCGGGCTCTCCGGGTCCACGATCCTGGAGGATTTCGTGACCATAGGCGGTCAGGCGGGATTCGCCGGGCACCTACGCGTTGGGCGCGGCGCACGTATTGGAGCGCAGGCAGGTGTCATCTCCGATGTCTCAGCCGGAGCGGAAGTGATCGGCTCTCCGGCGCAGCCGGCGCGGGCGTTCTTCCGTCAGGTTGCGCTGCTGCGGCGCCTGGATCGCGAGCACAGGGTCGAGCCGAAGCGGGCGGAGGATACGGACTGACAGCGATGGGCGTAACCGCGACCCCAGCCCATGCGAGCGCGCCGCGCGTCGCTGATATCGGCCGGATCATGGAGGCGATCCCGCATCGCTTCCCGTTTCTGATGATCGACCGCGTGGTCGATGTGGTGCCGGACCGTTCCGCCGTCGGGGTGAAAAACGTCTCGGCGAACGAGCCGTTCTTTCAAGGCCATTTCCCGAAGCATCCGGTCATGCCGGGGGTGCTGATCATCGAGAGCATGGCGCAGACCGCCGCCGTCCTGGTCGTCGAGACGCTGGGCTCGGAGGCGGCGGGGAAGGTGGTCTATTTCATGTCGGTGGAAGGGGCAAAGTTCCGCCGCCCCGTGATCCCGGGCGATCAGCTTCGCATCCACGTCACCAAGCTGCGCAACCGCGGGTCGGTGTGGAAGTTTCAGGCCGTTGCGCGGGTCGACAAGGTAGAAGTCGCGGAGGCCGTGTACGCCGCCATGATCATGGACCGGCCGGGCTGACCGCGTGCAGAAAGCCTAGTTGCCACAATCTGTTACATCACGCTCTGCGTAACACGCGGCAATAATGATTGAGTGGCCGGACCGCGGGCCCGCGCCTAGCGTTCCAGGCGCCATTGAATGAAAGCCGGCCCATGGATGTCCTAGCCGCCCGATTTGAGCCGCGCGTCGCGCGTACCGAGATCCATCCGACCGCTCTCGTGGCCCACGGCGCGCAGCTCGGTGTTGGCGTGAGCGTCGGGCCGTTCTGCACCGTGGGCGCGCGGGCGGTTATCGAGGATGGCGCGCGGCTGGTGTCGCATGTCGTTGTGGATGGGCACGCGCGGATCGGGCGCGAGGTGGTGCTGTTCCCATTCTGCACGGTCGGGCTGGAGCCGCAGGACGTCAAGTACCGCGGCGAGGCGACGCGCTGCGAGATCGGCGCGCGCACCCAGGTGCGCGAGCATTGCACCATCCATCGCGGCACCCCGAGCGGGCGGGGCGTGACCACGATTGGCACCGACTGCATGCTGATGGCGGTCGCGCATGTCGCGCATGACTGCGCGATCGGTGATCGCGTCATTATCGCCAACAACGTGGTGATGGGCGGGCATGTCTCGATCGACGACAACGCGGTGATCGGCGGGGCGGCGGCGCTGCACCAATTTGTCCGTATCGGGCGCGCCGCGATGGTGGGCGGCGTCTCCGGCGTGGAGGCGGACGTGCCACCCTTCGCGAGCGTGGTGGGCAACCGGGCCCGGCTCGCCGGGCTTAATGTCATCGGCCTGAAGCGCCGCGGGTTCGACAAGGCGCAGATCCAGAACCTGCGCGCCGCCTTCAGAATGCTGTTCGCGACCGAGGGCGTGTTCGCCGAGCGCCTGGCGGAGACGCGCGCGACATACGGCACCGATCCTCTCGTCGTTGAGCTGCTGGCCTTCATCGCCCAGCCGAGCCATCGCGGCATGATCCGAACCGATTCAAGGTCGTGAGCATCCAGGTCAGGGCCGTCGTCGCGGCGGACCATGACGCATGGTTGCCGCTGTGGCGGGGTTATCAGGCCTTCTACCGCGTCGATATTCCGGACGCGGTGTCGGCAGTGACCTGGGCCCGGTTCCTCGATCCCGCGCAGCCGATGTGGGCGGCGCTCGCCTTTGAGGGCGAGCGGGCGGTCGGCATGGTGCACTGGCTGACCCATCGCTCCTGCTGGACGGTCGAGGACAATTGCTACTTGCAGGACCTGTTCGCGGCGCCCGATACGCGAGGGCGGGGGATAGGACGGGCACTGGTCGAGCACGTCTACGCGGCGGCGCGGGCGATGAACTGCGCCCGGGTCTACTGGCTGACCCACGAGACCAATGCGAACGCGATGCTGCTCTACGACCGGATCGCCGAGAAGTCGGGTTTCCTGCAGTATCGCAAGATGCTGAGGTAGGCGGCGTCGTGCCCCCTCCCGCCCTATCCCCCCCCCCGCAAGGGGAGGGGTAGGGGGAGGGGTTTAGAGGCCGAGCACCAAACCATGCCTTCCGACACTCTCCCCGCCGAGTTCGCGCTCATCGCGCGGCACTTCCGTCCCTTGGCGGGGCCCGCCGGGCTGGGGCTGACCGATGATGTCGCCCTGCTGGCGCCGCCGCCGGGGCGGGAGCTCGTGCTCACGGTCGACGCGATGGTCGCAGGCGTGCATTTCCTTGCCGACGACCCGCCGGATCTGATCGGGCGCAAGCTGCTGCGAGTGAACCTCTCAGACCTCGCCGCGAAGGGCGCGGTTCCGCTCGGCTATCTGATGACTATCGCGGCGCCGCGCGACACGCCGGACGAGTTCTTCGCGGCGTTCGCGGCGGGGCTCGCGGTCGATCAGGCCGCATTCGGGATCGCGCTGCTGGGGGGTGATACCGTCTCCACGCCGGGCCCGCGGACCCTGTCGCTGACCGCGCTCGGCCATGTGGCGCCGGGCGCGATGCCGCGCCGGGCCGGGGCGCGCGCGGGCGATGAGGTATGGGTGACCGGCACGATCGGGGATGGCGCGCTGGGGCTGCGCGTCGCCCAGGGGAGGCTCGCCGACCCGAGTGGGTACCTGCTCGACCGCTATCAGCTGCCGCGGCCGCGCCTCGGGATCGCGCTCGGGGGCGTCGCGTCGGCCACGATGGATGTCTCCGACGGGCTCATCCAGGATCTCGGCCATATCTGCGGCGCAAGCGGTGTTGCCGCCGAGGTGGATGCCGCCGCCGTGCCGCTCTCCGAGCCGGCCCGCCAAGCCGGGCCGGCCTGGCTGCCGACCTGCCTTACGGGCGGTGACGATTACGAGCTGCTGATCGCGGCCTCTCCTGACCGTGAGGCTGCGCTGCGCGCGGCCTGCGCCGCCGCGTCCGTCCCGGTCACGCGGATCGGGCGCTTCCATTCGGGCCCGCCCGGCGTCATCGTGCGCGGGGCGGACGGTGAGGCACTTTCGCTCGGCCAGGGCGGATGGAGCCACTTCTGAGATGAACCGCAACGTGTGGCTGCTCTTCGCCTGCCAGGCGATGATGAACGCGGTCATGTCGGGGCAGGTCGTGATGGCCTCGCTGATCGGGCACGCGCTCAGCGCCGACAAGGCGTTGTCCACCCTGCCCGTCGGGGTGCAAATGACGGCGGTGATGCTCGGGTCGATCCCCGCCGGGATCGTGTTCTCCCGCGTCGGCCGGCATGCCGGGTTTCGGCTGGGGATCGTGCTGTCGCTGTTGGGCAGCCTGACCTTCGCGCTCGGGGTGTGGGAAGGCAGCTTCCCGCTCTATTGCCTGGGCGCCGTCCCGGCGGGCATGGGCTACGGTATCGCCCAGCATTTCCGCTTCGCCGCCGCCGAGGTTGCTGCGCACGAGGCTCGGCCGCGCGCCATCGCCCTGGTGATGACGGGCGGCGTGGTGGCCGCCGCGGTCGGGCCGGAAATCGTGATCCGAACCCACAGCCTGCTGCCTGCCCATGAGTTCCTGGCGACCTACCTGGTCCAGCTCGTGCTGCCCCTCTGCACCGCCATCCTGCTGTTCTTCATCGCCCTGCCCCGGGCGGAGCGGCGACCGCCGACCCCGGTGCCGCTGCGCACGATCCTGGCCCGCCCGACCTTCATCACCGCGGCGGTCGCGGCGATGGTGGGCTACGGTGCGATGAACTTCGTCATGACGTCGACGCCGCTCGAGATGGCGCTGTGCGGCTTCGGCGTGGATGCGGCCGCCCAGGTGATCCGCGCCCACTCGCTCGCGATGTATCTCCCGGGCTTTCTGACCGGACGGCTGATCCAGCGTCTCGGCGTGCACCGGGTGATCGGATTGGGGGGTGGCCTGATCACCCTGTGCGTCGCCGTCAATCTCGGCTTCGCGCCGTTCTTCTCGACCTTCGTCGTGGCGCTGGTCCTGCTGGGGATCGGCTGGAACTTCATGTTCGTCGGCGGCACCACGTTGCTGACCGCTGCCTACTCGCTGGAGGAGCGGGTCCGCGTGCAGGCGACAAACGACTTCCTGGTGTTCGGCACGACGGCGGTGACGGCTTTCGCCTCGGGCGCGGTCGAGACGATGGGCGGCTGGGGCGCGCTGAACCTCGCCGTCATGCCGGCGATCATCGTCGCGCTGGCCCTGGTGACGTGGCACTGGGCAAACCGCGACCGCCTGGTGGCGGCAGCGGAGTAGGATCAGACCTCCTCCTGCTCCTCCGCGCTCGGCGAGTTCCAGCAACTGCTCGGCCCGCACTTCCTCCACGGCCTCCACGCCGCGTAGTTTGCGCGTCACTTGGCGGGTACGCGTGCGTGCTTGCTCGATCGTGTTGGTCATTGTGCCAGCGTTGCGGGCGAGCTTCTCCAGGACTTGGTCCATCTTCAGCATCTCGGTGCGGGTCGCGCCCAGCAGCTCGCGCACCTGATCGGCCTTCTGCTCAAGCGCCAGCGTGATGAACCCGAGATGGATCGTGCGGAGCAGCGCCGGGAACAGGCTCGGTCCAAGCACCAGGACGCGGCAGTCGCGGCCGATTTCGTCGATCAGGCCCGGAATCCGGGCCACCTCCGCGAACAGCGCGTCGGTCGGCAGGTACATCACGGCGAACTCCACCGTTACCGGCGGCAGCACATATTTGCCGGCTATCTTCCGAGCCTGCTCGCGTACCGCCCGCTCCAGGCGCTTTTGCGCGCGCGCTCGCCATCGGTATCGCCTGCCTCTGAGGCGCCAGCAGGCGTTCGTAATCCTCCACGGGGAACTTGGCGTCGATCGGCAGCAACGGGCGATCTGTGCCGCGCCCCGGCATTCGGACCGCGAACTCTACCGCCTCGTCGAGTTCGCCCGCAGCTTGCAATTCGTCTCATAGCTCCCGGGCGGAAGGATGTCGTCGAGCATGGCGCGCACCTGCGCCTCCCCCCAGCCGCCGCGAGTCTTCACGTTCGAGAACAGCCGCTTGATGTCGCCGATCTGGGCGGTGACCGCCTGCACGTCGCCCATCGCCTTCTGCACCGCCGTGAACTGGTCGATCACGCGGGCGAAGCTGTCGGTCATCTGCTTCTCGACCGCGGCTTGGAGCTGTTCGTTGACGCTCTTCTGGATCTCGGCGAGCTTGGCCTCGTTGCCCTCACGCAACTCCTTCAGCTTGGCGTCAAGCACGCCGCGCGTGGTCTCGAATTGTCGGCCGATTCCTCGGCGGTCCTCTGCTGACCGTCGGCGAGGGCTAGCCGCAACTCCCCCTGCTCACGCGAGAGCACGGTGCGCACCTGCTCGATCCCTGTGTCGAACGCGCCGCGCAGCCCGGCCACCCGGTCGGTCACCATCAGGCGCGTCGCCTCGGCCTCTCCGCGCGTCCCCGCCAGCGCTTGCTCGGCCAAGAGGCGAAGCCGCTGCACGTCGTGCCCGACGCGGCGCTGCTGCATCAGGCAGAGCAGGGCTGCGACGGAGGCGACAGCGGCGAGAATGGCGGCGAGGGCGAACAGCATGTGCGGCGGCTCCGGTGCGCGGTCGCGGCATCCTCGGCGCAGCCCCTAACGGGCCGCTAAGGCCGAGGGCTGGACCTCAGGCAGACCGCCATCATGCCTACCCCGCGCCCGATTTGCATGGGCCGGAAGCCATTCCAGCGTACACGATGAGCCTTGGAGAGTTCTCAGTTCCGGCCGGACGCCGAACCGGACCGGCGCCGCAGCAGGAGCAGGAACCCAAGCCCGGCGCCAAGCAAGGCAAGACCGGCCGGCTCGGGGATCGCGGTCAGCGAGACGTTGTCGAGCCCCACCTCGTTCTGGGTGAGGTCGGCGACCGCGTTGAAGAGTGCGATCGTCGTCGTCGGTCCCGCGGCAGTGAAGTCATAGGTGAACTGCTGCCAGTCGAGCAGGTTCGGTGCCGGTGCGTTGTTGTTCGAGAATGTGCCCACCTCGAAGCCGTCGATACCGAGCGCTACCGTGGCCGGGCCGTTGTAAAAGGCAGGATCCTGGGCGTGATGGCCGACCCAGAACTCAGCGATACCGTGCCCCCGTGACCGTCGCGACCGCTTGCTGGACTCCGTTCAGCCCCTGGTTGCTCATGCCGGTGAGATCGAGGCTCTGGTTGCCTTGCTCCGGCTGAAAGAAATACCCGCCCTCGTTGTAGTTATTGGTCAGGATGACGATCGGGGTCTTGGTGGGGTCGATCGGCCCTGGTCCAACCACGGTCCAGCCGCCGATCGAATCCCCGACATTGAAGCCTTGGCAATTGGCGATGCCGCCGCAATTCAGGCCGGACGTCGCGACTGGAATTTCGAAGCTGCCGTTGGCGATCAGTGGAGCAGCGCTAGCCGGATGGGGGCCGAAGAGCGACGCCAACGTGGCGACGATCACGGCGAGGCAGACGCGCACCGGCGGACGCGGGTCTCGAAGGGGCACGGCTGCCTCCCTGGCTGGAAGCCCGACTTTACCTATACAATTCGACCCAATGCATTAAATGTGACAAAAAAAGCATCACGCTGCCCGGGGATTCCCGAGCAGCGTGCGTTTCTCACGATCGGGCGTGAGGTTAGCTTCTCCGCCGGCGGTACACGATTCCCCCAAGCCCCACTAGGCCGACGCCGAACAGGGCGATCGATACCGGCTCAGGCACCTGATTGAGCGACACGCCATCGAGCACGGCCATCGGGGGTAGGCCCTTCGGCGTGCCGACCGACAGGAAGGTCAGCACCTCACTCGCGCCGGTCGCGGTAAAGGTGAATGTCTGATGAAACCATCCGGTGAAGCTCTCACTTGGATTCGCGACGACCGATGTACTGAAGGTTTGGGCGCCCAGGCTGACTGCCAGCTGTGACGTCGTGTTTCCCGTACCGACTCTGGACTTGGCCGGCTCCCCAATCGAACGCGAGCTGATACTGCTGGCCCGCCACCAGGCCGTTGATTGTCTGGTTGATGGCGCCCTGGACTCCGGGCGTCTGCTCGCCGTCTAGGCCGACGAAATTGCCGCCGCTCGGGCTCGTATTGCCGCCGGCCGGACCGTACAGCTTCTCCTTGCCCCCGCCGTACTGGGCGATCGCAGACACGGTAGTATCCGTACCGGCGATGAAATAGAGGTTATAGCCGTCGTTGCCGGTCCAGTCGGTGACGCCCTGGGCGGGTGCCGGGACCGAGCCGCCGCTGCCGAATTGGTGGTTTACGGCGTAGCTGCTGCTCGAGAAGTCGCCGTTCTGGACCAAGTTGGCGTGCGCGGCCGAGCCAATTGTGCCGATCAGGACAGCCGCGGCCGCCGCGGTCTTCAGACAGGTCAGAGGGTGCTGCTTCATACGATTGTCTCCTTCCCCGCTTTCCGGCGGGTTAACGCTTCTTTAACTGTACATTCGCAATGCGTAAAGGGTCATTTCGCGATCCTCGGGCAAAATTCTGGACAAGGTAGCGGACTTCGCGCTCGCGGGAATTCAAGCCTTCTCGCGTTGCTTGCTCCATTCGCCCTAGGCTGCGGGACGAGAAATAACGGTCATTGCCTTGTCCACGCTCCCGACGCGGCGGTTCCATTTCGAGAACGTCTATCCCGGCCTGATCCTGCGCTCCGCGCGCGCGATCACGATGGACGGCGATGGCATCGCGGATTTCGCCCGCCGGTTTGATCTCCATCCCGCGCATCTCTCCAAGGAGACCGCGCGCGACTCCATGTTCGGCGTCTTCTGCGCGAGCGGCTGGCATACGGGCGCGACCACGATGCGCCTGATCAGCGAGACGATGCCGATCGCGCGCGGCGGGATGGGTGCGGGTGTCGAGCAACTTCGCTGGCTGCGCCCGGTGCGGGCTGGGGACGCGCTGCGGATCGAGATCGAGATACTCGCGACCCGGGTGTCGCGCTCGCGCCCCGAGGCGGGCGTGGTGACCTATCGCTGCACGACGCTGAACCAGCGGGATGAGGCGGTGCAACAATTCACGACCACGGTCCTGTTCCCGCGCCGCGACGCTCCAGCAACTCGCTGAGCGCCGGGTAGTCGCGCTCCGCCATGCAGACCAAAAACTCGCGGCTGTTGCGCGCCTGTATGGAGCCCTCGGGCACAACCGTGCCATGCGACCCCAGCGGCAGCGCCGTCAGGCCAAGGTCGTTGTAGACCTTCAGGAATTGGCGGCCACTGCGCCAGAACGCCGGATCGCGGTCCTCCTGGCGGGCAAGGTCGCGGAAGCGCCAGATCGCGGAGACCTTATCCGCGTCGGCGCCGACCGGGTCGCCCAGGCCCACAAGCAGACCCCGCAATCGGCGAAACGGGATGGCGGCACGCTCCGCCTCCCCGAAAACAATACCGTCGGCCCGTTCCGGCGGGGTCGCGCCCAGCATCAGCAGTCTCAGGCGTGCCTCGACGTCGAACGGGCGCGCACGCACGCGACTTGGCCGCAGGAGCAGCCAGACCGCCGCCAGGGCGAGTGCGACGACAAGCGCGAGGCTCGCACGCAGCGTCCAGGAGGCGTGTGGCGACAGTACCACCTCCCAGAATGCGTTGCGCGGCATCGTGTGAACCCGGACACGAAAACCCGCGAGCGCTATGCGCAAACAGCAAGCGCAAGCAGGGACAGACCGCTGGTACGGTCGAGCGGGCCGGTGAGGAGCCGGGTGTGGCGGTAGAACAGGCCGCGGAAGGGCGCCAGGACCAGCGCGGCGAGCAGGAGGACGCCGACCGGCCACACGCGCTCGCCCTCGCCCAGGATGAGTCCGCGGCTCCAATCAGCAGGATCAGGCTGGCGCTCCAGGCAAGATTTACACGCCGGATGAGGGCCAGCGCCATGACCACGAGCCCCGCGCCGAAGAGGGACGGCACGAACTCGCCGATTTGGCGTGCCGGCGGGCCAAGCGCGGTCGGCGTCACGAGCAGGCCGAGGCCGAGCAGCAGGATTCTCGACAGCGCAACCGCGCTGCTGACCGCAGCGGCCGTGAAGTCGGGTTGGGTCCAGCGCGGAACCTGCGCAGCAGCTGGGCCGGCGCGGCGCACCAAGGCCTCGTTGCCGGCGAACAGCGCGCCCGCGAGGAACAGCGGGATGACGTAATAATAGAGCCGGAACACGGCGATCGCGGCGATGATGCGCGGCGCTGGTAGGTAGGGGGCGAGGCCGAACAGGATCGCGGTGTCGAAGACCCCAATCCCGCCCGGCAGATTGGCGGCGAGCCCGGCGGTGTAGGCGACCAGGTAGACCCCCACGAAGAGCAGCCAGTTCAAGCGCGGCGCAGCCGGCAGCAGCATCCAAAGGATCGAGGCGGTGATCGCCACGTCCACCACCGCGAGCGCGACCTCCAGCAGCGCCATCGGCGGCGTCGGCAGACCCACGACGTGGCCGCGCACGCGGATGGCGCGCCTCGTCCCCGTAACCGCAACATAGCCCGCAACGATCGCCCAGAGCAGGGCACCGAGGGCGAGCGGCACCCAGCGCGGCGCGCGGTCGCCCAGATAGGGCAGGGCTTCCGGCATCGCGAACAGAATGGCCCCGCCCAGCACCATCCCGCCCAATCCGAATGTCAGCGAGCAGAAGGCGATCGTCTTGCCGATCTGCAGCGGGGTCATCCCCCAATGCGAATAGAGCCGATAGCGCACGGCGGCGCCGGAGACGGCGGCGAACCCCAGATTGTGCGACAGCACGGTGGCGCAGAACGAGGCCAGGGCAGCCCGGTGGTAGGCCACTCGCCGCCCAGCATAGATCGTCCCTAGCCGATCATAAAGCGTGAGCACGCCAAAGGCGAGGATGGTACAGCCGAACGCGAGCGCGAGCGGCACCGCGGGATATCCCCCGGATCGCTCGGCCGATCTCGGCAAGCTGGAGATGGCGGAACTCCCGCTGCACCGCATAGACCGCGCCGAACAGAAGCACGACACCCAGCAGCGCCGGCGCGTGCCGCGCGATCCGCGCCAGCCCAGCACGCGAGCCGACGGCGGGAGCAGGCTGGCCGCTACGCGGAGCCAAGACGCGGCGTCAGGCCGGCCCTGGCGGAACGGGTGAGCGCGGCCTGATCAACGCCACGGTCTCCGCCAGGCCGAAGAAAGCGACGAAGGAGCCGAAGCGCGGTCCCTCCGGCTTGCCCCAGCAGACCTGATACAGGCAGCCAAACCAGGCCCGCAACTCCAGGAAGCCGTGCCGCTTGCCAACTTCGTATACCGCATTTTGGATTGTCTCCGCCGAGGCGGGCCGCTCCATTCCACGCAGGGTCTCGGCAAGGTCTGCGAGGGCGGCGCGCTCGCGCACGTCCGGCAGGCGGTACTGCTTCGCGGGTTTGACGAAGTCCCGATAGTAAGCGATCGCGTGGCCGGCCAGCGTGTCCAGACACGGATCGTCTCGGGCGAGGCTGTCGGGCTTAGGGGCGGATGAATGCCCCACAGCACATCGCGGTTATGGGCGTTCGACGCCGGCAAGGTTGAGCAGCAGCGCGAAGCTGACCGGGTTACCGCGTGTCCGGCGGATTGCCGCCATGGATGTGCCAGACCGGATTCTCCAGCGCTCGCTTCGGCGTTTGCGTCGCGCAGATAGGCCGCGAGGGCGATATATTCGTCCACCGCCTTGGGGATCGACGTCGAAATAGAGCCGCTTGGCGGTGCGCGGCTTCTGGAACATGAACAGCGCCAGGCTTTCCGGCGAGCCATAGGGCAGCCAGTCATCCATGGTGATGCCATTGCCCTTGGACTTGGAAATCTTCTGGCCCTTCTCGTCCAGGAACATCTCGTACATGTACTGCTCCGGCGGCGTGCCGCCGGCGATCCTGGCAGATGGCGCTGTAGAGCGGCGCCTGGGCGATCAGGTCCTTGCCGTACATCTCGTAATCCACGCCCAGCGCCGCCCAGCGCATGCCCATGTCGGGCTTCCATTGCAGCTTGCAATGCGCCGCCCGTCACCGGCACGGTCTCGTCGCTGCCATCTTCCTCGACATAGGTGATGGTGCCCTCGGCCACATCGCGGCGCCACCACCTTGGCCAGCAGCACCTTGCCGGAGCGGGGGATGACGGGAAGGAACGGCGAATAGGTCTGCTGCCGCTCCTCGCCCAGGGTGGGCAGCATCACCGCCATCACCTTGTCGTAATTGGCCAGGATGCGCAGCAGCGCCGCGTCGAAGCGGCCCGACTTGTAGGTCGCGGTCGAGGAATTGAATTCATAGCCGAAGCCGAAATGGTCCAGGAAGGCGCGCAGCCGCGCATTCATGTGATGCGCCGAAGCTTTCATGGGTGCCGAAAGGATCGGGGATCGCGGTCAGCGGCTTGCCCAGATTGGCCGCCAGCATCTCGCGGCTGGGGCAGATTGTCCGGGCACTTTGCGCAGGCCATCCATGTCGTCGGAAAAGGCGATCAGATGGGTGGGGATGTCGCGTCATGGTCTCGAAGGCATGGCGCACCCAGCTGGTGCGCGCCACCTCGCCGAAGGTGCCGATATGCGGCAGGCCGGACGGGCCATAGCCGGTCTCGAACAGCACGCCCTCCGCCTTGGCCCGGTGCGCTGCCACCCGCGCGGCAGCAGCTTGCGGGCCTCCTCGAACGGCCAGGCCTTTGGGAGTGGCGCCGGGGCGCTCGACCGTGCATGCGACATCGCGGCGCAAGCTATGGAGGGGGGCGGGCAAGGTCAACGCGAGCGCCGGCGCTACTCCGCCTTGGTCGTCGTCCCCGTGTTGGCCGGCGGCGTCTCGGTCTCGTGCGCCTTCTTCTCCTTCTCGGCCTTGCTCGCCAGATGGTGTCCGACCGCACAGCCGCCCATGGCGCCGATCACCCCGTGATGGACCGCGTGCCCGGCGATGCCGCCGACGATCGCGCCCTTGATGCATCCCTTGGCCTGCACCGGCCCCGCCGCTCCGCGCCATGCGCCGGCCAAATAGCCGTGACGAAGATGTTCCTCATCTGCCGTGTCACTCAGCCGCCTGACGGAAGCGGCGCGCGTATTGGGTTAGCGCGTCGTCGGCGACGGGCTCGATCGGCGTGAAGTCGCGATGCGCGATCCAGTCCGGGCGGGTCGGCTTGCGGATGTAGTTGGAGACCGCGTTCAGGGTCAGGTCACGATCTTGCGCGGATAGGGCGTGATGTTCCCCGCCGAGCCGTGCACCAGGTTGCCGTGGAACATCAACACCCCGCCCGGCTTGCCGGTGGGCGTGACGATCCCGCCTTCGTCGACCAGCCGCTTCACCGTGTCGTCCTCGAGCGTCCACAGCGGGTAGGATGTGGTCGACACGTCATGCCCCGCCGCCAGCGTGCCGTGCGGCTGGCTGCGCGGCACCAGCATCAGCGGCCCGTTGATCGGCATCACCTCATCAAGGAACACCGAGATGTTCATCGCCCGCGGCTCCGGCATCCCGTCGTCGCGTTGCCAGGTGCCGTAGTCCTGGTGCCATTGCCAGACCTCGCCGTTGAAGGCGGATTTCGCGTTGATCTTGAACTGGTGCATGTAGAGCTTCTCGCCGAAGAGCTGCTCCACCGGCCGGATCAGGCGCGGATGCGCGCCCAGGAGACGAAAGCCCCTCGTTGTAGGTGTGTGCGGCGAAGGCCGTCCGGGGCGACCCGGACTTCTCCCGCCAGATCTCCTGACGATCCTCGCGGAAGATGGCCTCGGCTTCGGTGCGCAGGACCGCGATTTCCTCCGTGGTGAACGCCTCGGGCAGGAACAGCCAGCCCTCGGTCTCGAACTGCTGCACCAGCTGCGCGCTGAGCTTCATATCTCCCTCCGTTCAATCGGCCGAATGGCCGGCTCCCTTTGTCCGTCCGTTCGCGATCGGCGCCCGTGCTCGCCGGAAGACGCCAACTTCCACGGCGTGGAACAAAGCATCACGTCGGTGGGAAAGCCCGTCTTCAGGAGGACACGTTCCGACGCCGCGTGACCCTTCGAAACGACGCCGATGAGGCATGGCTCTGTCAACTCTATAGTCCACAAATCGACCAGAGCCCCGGCGATCTCTGTCGCGAGTCCCTGGCCCCAGGCGTCTCTGGCGAGGGTGTAGGCGATCTCCAGTTTCCGCGCACCTTCGAGTTCGATATAGCGTAGGCCAGCGCGGCCGGCGAACCTGCCATCGTGCGTCCGGAGCACCCACAGTCCGAACCCGTGATCGTTCCAATGCCGGAGATTGGTATCGACATAGGCGGCAGTGATGTCGGGCGATCTCGCGCCGCCGAGGTACCGCGACACCTCGGGATCGAGATGGAGTCGGACCAGGTCATCCAGATCCTTCGCCGCGAGCTTCTCCGCCTTCAGACGGGCAGTGGCAAAGCCGCCCATCTGTCTGGACCGAGTTTGGGTGCGGTCTGCTCCGTCTCGCTCCACCCTCACTCCGCCCTCACTCCGCCCTCACTCCGCCAGGTAGCCGCCGTCCACGACCAGCTCCGTGCCGGTAATGTAGGACGCCTCGTCGGAGGCGAGGAACAGAACCGCGTTCGCCACCTCGTCGACCTCGCCCGTGCGCCCCAGCGGGATGCGCTCGACCATCTTCGCCCGCACGACCGGCTCGGCGGTGGCACCCGACGTGCGCATCGGGGGCATCAACCCAGGGTGGACGCTGTTCACCCGGATCTTGTCGCGCCCGAACTGCACCGCGGCCGACTTGGTCATGATCCGCACGGCGCCCTTGGACGCGTTGTAGCTCAGATGGATGCGGCGCTGGCCGACGAAGCCCGAGATCGAGGAAAGGTTGATGATCGAGCCGCCTCCCCGCGCCTGCATCGCCGGAATGGCGTGGCGCAGCCCTAGGAACACCCCGGTCGCGTTCACCCCCATTACTTTGTGCCAAGCATCGGCGTCGAGCACGTCGGCATAGGCGCTGCCGCTGACCCCGGCATTGTTCACCAGGATATCGAGGCCGCCGAAGCGCTGCACCACGGCGGCAATGGTTGCCGCCCAGCCGGCATCGTCGGTCACGTCGAGGCGGCGGTAGAACCCCGCTTCGCCCAACTCGCCTCGACCGCTTGGCCCTCGGAGTCGAGCACATCGGCGATCGCCACTTTGGCGCCTTCTCGCGCGAAGCGGCGCGCCGTCGCTGCCCCCATGCCCGATGCGCCTCCGGTAATCAGCGCCACCTTGCCTGCGAGCCGCATGCCGTCCCCTCCCGAACCGGCCGAAACGCTGCCACAACCCGCCTCGGTTGGCTATGATCGCATCCCAACAGGGAGGATCGTCATCATGCGGACCGCTTGTTGCCTCGGGCTAGCCCTCGGCGTAGTTGCCGCCCCCGGCGCGTGGGCGCAGGGCTTCACGGTCAGCAGTCCCGACGTCACAGAGGGCGGCACCATCAAGGCCGCGCAGGTCTTCGACCAGTTCGGCTGCACCGGCAAGAACATCTCGCCCGCGGTGAGCTGGAGCGGGGCGCCCGCCGGCACCAAAAGCTACGCGGTCACGCTCTTCGATCCGGACGCGCCCACCGGCAGCGGCTTCTGGCATTGGGTCATGTTCAACATTCCCGGCGAGCGTCACGTCGCTGCAAGAAGGCGCCGGCGACCCCACGCCGTCGCCCCGCAGGGCAGTATCCAGGTCCGCAACGACTATGGTGGGGCGGGCTATGGCGGCCCGTGCCCGCCCAAGGGCGACAAGCCGCATCGCTACATCCTAAGCGTTTTCGCGGTGGACCTCCCGACCTTGGCCCCGAACGCCGAAGCGACGCCTGCGGTGGTAGGCTTCAATCTGCACTTTCACACGCTGGCAAAGGCAACGGTTACAGGGCTCTACGGCCGGTAGATCTCTGGCCTCGCAACGGCGACCGCCTCATCGGTCGTGGCGTGCAGATGCGTGGCTGAAAACTGTCCTCACGTCCATGCCGCCTCCTCGAGCAACACGGCGCGGAACACGACGATCTCCGGCCTCTCGGCGGCCTCCGGCAACCCGAGGAGATATACTTAGGCAGTCGGAGTTGTCAGGGCCAACGGGCAGACCAGGGCTCCGCTCGCGATCAGGTCGGCTACCAGGCTGACGCCGCGAGCCGCCAAGCAGGGCCGCGTTGATCATCAGCCTGGCCTGTCCGCTGAAATGCTGGCCCGCGTGGCAGTCGCTGCCCCGGACCTGCCGGCCACGCCCCCGCCCGGCTTGAGCCGTCCGATCGCGGAGCCGTGCAGCGACGGTAGCTCCAGCAACGCGTCGAGGCTCTCCACGGGCCCATGTTGCATCGGCAGCGACGGAGCGCAAACCGTCTCCGCGAGGTCGCTGGCTCGCGGCCGCGTCCCAGCCTCCGCCGTGGTTAGGCGGCGCGGCAGACGCGTGACGCGCTAGCTCATCCTTGCTCGGCGCGCGGGTTCAGCATCCATCAGTCAGTCTACGCTGCCACCGATCAGCATCTCGCGCGCCACGCTGTTCGCTGGGCAGGCGGCACGCCCAGCCGGCGTCGACCCGGCCGCATCGGCTGCATCGTCCCTGCGCTGGCGCGGCAGTCCGCTCATTGGCATGGTCGAGCTCGCTGTCGCCGATCGCAATACCCGACCTGTGGGCAAGCGCGCGCCCGCCATCCCGCTGCGTTCCAGCCGACGGTCAGCGCGTCGTTCGGTGTCCACCACCGGCCGCATCCTGCGAGGTCTGATGATGCGGCGGCCGCATCGCGCTCAGCGCCGCTGCTTCGCCGCAAGCCGCGGCCGGTAACGCTTTCGCCTCCTCAGCGCCCAACGCTACGCCCCGGCGTCTGCCGAGTGGCGTCAAGCCGACCCAGCCGGGCGAACTCGTGCAGATCGACACGCTGCTCATCAATGTCGCGCCGAGACCCCGCTGAAGCATATCACCGCCTACGATCCGGTGGCCAAGTGACCGCGAGCTGATCGCCACCACCGCCTCGGCGACGCCAGCCGCCGCGTCTCGGACAAGGTGATCGCCGAAGCGACCCTTCCCGTCCGCGGTATCAAGTCGATCGCGGCTACGATCTCCTGGCACGAGCCGCAGCAAGCCTGCGACGTCAATGGTCAGCGGCCTTTTCGTCTTGCCGTTCCAAGCAGCCCATGCGCTCCCCGGGCCGCCGTCGGCGCCTCGACCTGCGTCGTTCTCGCCTGTCACGACTCCCACCCGCCCGCCCACGCGCGTCACCTTCCATCTCAACCACGTCCGGCCCACCATCCTTTCGGTCACCCACGAACCTCGCCACGCCACCAGGAGACCTCCCCCGTCTCCTCCGCTGCCCGTTGGCGCACGCTCCGCATACGGGCAGGATGGGAACGCATCTCGAAGGATCGTACCACCCATGTCGCATCGCGGCCTGAAATTCGGCATCTTCCTCGCCCCCTTTCATCGCCTGGGCGAGAACCCCACCCTCGCGCTGACGCGCGACATGGAGCTGATCGAGTGGCTCGACTGGCTCGGCTACGATGAGGCCTGGATCGGCGAGCACCACTCCGCCGGCTGGGAACTGATCGCCTCGCCCGAGCTCGTCATCGCCGCAGCGGCCGAGCGAACCAAGCACATCAAGCTCGGCTCCGGCGTAACCAGCCTGCCGTATCACCACCCGCTGCTCGTCGCTCAGCGCTTCGTGCAGCTCGACCACATGACGCGCGGGCGGGCGATGCTCGGCTGCGGGCCGGGCGCGCTCACCTCGGATGCGCATATGCTGGGAATCGAGGCGACGACGCAGCGCCCGCGCATGATGGAGGCGCTCGACGCCATCATGCGACTCCTTGAATGCAAGGAGCCGGTCACCATGAAGACCGACTGGTTCGAGCTGCGCGACGCTCGCCTGCACCTCGCGCCCTATTCCGATCCGCTGTTCGAGATCGCGGTCGCCAGCACCATCACGCCCTTCGGCATGATCGCCGCTGGCACGCACGGCATCGGCGTGCTCTCGATTGGCGCCGGCCTGCCCGGCGGGCCGGAGGCGCTGGCAACGCAATGGAAGCTCGCCGAGGAAGCGGCGGCCAACTCGGGCAAAATCGCCGACCGCCGCAAATGGCGTCTGGTGGTGAACACGCATCTGGCGGAGGACGACGAGCAGGCGCTGCGCGAGGTGATGGCGGGCGAACGTGTCGAGACGCAGACCTATTTCGAGGATACGCTCGGCCGTCCGCCCGGACGCGCCGATAGCCCGTTACGTGATGGCGTCAGGATGGGCACAACCCTGGTCGGCTCCCCCGCGACCGTGACCAAAGGCATCGAGCGACTGGTCGAGCTGAGCCAGGGCGGCATCGGCGGCGTGCTGTTCCGCGCCCACGAATGGGCAAATCGCGAGCAGACGCTGCGCAGCTACGAGCTGTTCGCCCGCTACGTCATGCCGCACTTCCAGTTCTCGCTCGACATGCCACGCCGCTCCAACGAGTTCGTGCTGGAGAACCGGAAGACGGTCATGGGACCAGGGGTAGAGGCGGTGAAACGCGCCTACACCGATGTCGGCCACGCCGTGCCCGAGGGCTATCGTGAACGCACCACCGGTGCGCGCGACGTGTAGCCGCGCGCTGGGCGGTATCCCGAAGGCCGGTTCAGACGCGAGGGCCGGGACCGATCCCCGTGCCGACGCCCGTACCCACGCCGACATTGTCGACCGGGGCCACGATAGTGCGGCGCGGACGCAGGCCGAATAGGCCCAGCAACCCGATCAGCCCGATCCAACCCCAGGCCCCACCGCCACCATCATTGGTGACGACGTGGTCGTTGGCCGGTGGCGTGGCGGTCGGCGGATTGGCCGCCGTCGTGGCGGGAGGCGTCACCGCCGGCGGTGTCGTGGTCGTCGGTGGTGTGGTCGGCGGTGCCGTCGTGGTGCCGGGCGTCGTAGATGTCGCCTGTGCCAGGGCGAGACCAGGGCTCGCCGCCAGCAGGCTCGCCGCGATCGCGGTCATCGGCAGGAATGTTCGCTGCATCATTGCGTCCTATCAGGAGTGAACCGATCCATCTGAAACGCCGTCGGTGCGGGTTCGTTCTCGGTCAAGGACAACAGAGCGCGAGGCCGGAGCGGCTAATAGCCATATCCATAGTATGGGGACGGGTAGTAGCCGGGCGGCGGATAATACCCCGGCCCGTTGCTCGCGCCGGCGACGGCGCCTAGTGCGCCGCCGGCCAGCGCGCCGATCGCCGCACCTTGGCCGCCCCCCGCGATGCCGCCGATCGCCGCCCCCCCGGCGGCGCCCAGAAGCGCGCCGCCCGCCACGTTCGGATCATAGTCGTAACCGTAGTCGTAGCCGTATGGGTAGTACGGGGCGGGTGCATAGACGCAGCCGCAGAGCCCAATGCCGAGCAGAAGGGCGCAGGGCGCGAAAAGACGCATCGGGGCACCTGTCGCAACGAAATGACGTTAACGGCTCGCGGCGCTGAGGGTTGCCTGTTCGCCCTCCGTTAACCGCCGCCATGCCAGCTTGCGCGCATGCTCGACATCGCCGGAACCCTTCTCGACGCCGTCCGCCACCATCAGGCCGGGCGGCGCGCCGAGTCGGCCTCGCTCTGTCGCGCCGTCCTCGACACCGATCCGGAGCAGCCGCGGGCCCTCTATCTCTCCGGCCTGATGCTGCTGGAGGAAGGCAGGGCGCAAGCTGCCGCGGCGACTTTTGCCCGTGCGATCGCCCGCGATCCCGACCATCTCGGTGCTCGCGTCAACCTGCTACGCGCCCTGTTCGCATCCGGCGGCCCTCTCCAGGTGCTGGAAGCCGCCGAGGCCGCGCTCGCCCGGTTCCCCGATGCCGCCGAGCTGCATTTCGCCCACGGCACCGCGCTCAACGCGCTGAGCCGACCCGACGAAGGCGCCGCCGCTCTCTCCCGCGCTATCGCGATCGATCCTATCCATGCATGCGCCCGGCTTAACCTTGGAAACGCGTGCGCCGATCTCGACCGGTTGGAGGACGCGGAGCGCCACATTCTCGCCGCACTCGACTGCACGCTCGCGCTACCCGAGGCCTGGGCGAGCCTTGGTTTCGTCCTCACCTCGCTTGGCCGGCTGAAGGAGGCGCGCGCCGCCTGCGAGGTGGCAATCGCCCAAGCGCCCGACTTCGCCCTGGCGCACTGGAACCTCGCCACCGCTGCGCTGCTCGCCGGCGACTACGCGACCGGCTTCGCCGAATATGAATGGCGCAAGCGTCACGACCGCTATCGCCGCGACTTTGTCGACCTGCCCGGACGCGTCTGGAACGGCGAGGATGTGCGCGGCCTCGACGTGCTCATCCAGGCCGAGCAGGGGCTGGGCGACACGATCCAGCTCAGCCGTTACGTCCCGCTGCTCGCGGCTCGCGGCGCGCGGGTGACGCTCGCCTGCGACGGCTCGCTCATTTCCTTGTTGCGCCGGACGCCGGGGCTCTTTGCCGCCGTCGATCGAGCCACGCGCCTGCCCGACTACGACGTCTGGATCGACCAGATGAGCTTGCCGCGCGTGTTCGCGACGACGCCGGAGACGATCCCGAACGCGGCCGGTTGGCTTGTCGCCGGTCCCGCGCCCAGCTTCGTCGTGGCGCTGCCGCAGCCGCGCGTGGGCGTCCTGTGGGCTGGCAACCCGGCCCATTCCAACGACCGCCGCCGCTCGCTGCCGCCGGACGCGGTCGCGCAACTCGCCCGCGACGCCGGAATGCCGCTCATCAGCCTGCAATGCGGTCCGCGCACCGCGGAGGCGACCGCGCACGGGTTCCTCGATCTCTCGCCATACCTCACCGACTATGCGGCGACTGCATCGATCGTGGGCGCGCTCGATCTCGTGGTGTCGGTCGACACCTCGGTGGCGCACCTCGCGGGGGCGCTCGGAGTGCCATGCTGGGTCATGCTGCCGTTCGCGTCCGATTGGCGTTGGCTGCTCGGTCGCGAGGACACGCCTTGGTACGCCTCACTTCGCCTGTTCCGCCAGCCGAGGCCAGGCGATTGGGGCGAGGTGCTCACGCGCGTGATTGGGGCGCTGCGAGACTTCGCCCCGCCGAGTTGATTGACGGCGCCGCAGCGGCCGTCTCACCATCGGTGAATGTGCGATGACCGGCAGTCCTTGACTCCCTTGGCGCGCGCCCGCGCGCTCGCGCCGCGCATCGAAGAGGCCGCCGTCGCGATCGAGCGCGACCAGCGCATTCCGCCCACCCTGCTGGACGCGATCCACGACTCCCGCCTGTTCCGGCTTCTGCTGCCGCATAGCGCTGGCGGCGAGGAAACCGACCCGCGCGATTACTTTCACGCCGTCGAGGAGGTCGGGCGGCATGACGGCTCGCTCGCCTGGTGCATGTTCGTCGCCAACAGCTCGGCGCTCATCGCTGCCTATCTGGATCCCGTTGCGGCACGGGCGATCTTCACCGACCCGTGCGCCTCGATCGCCTGGGGTCCGCCCGGCCCGCAGCGCGCTCGTGCTGTCCCCGGAGGATACCGGATCAGCGGACGCTGGGGCTTCGCCAGTGGTTGCCGCCATGCGACCTGGATGGGCGCGCACGCCCAAGTGGAGGAGTTCTGACGGCTCGCTGCGTCTCAACACATCCGGCCGACCGACCATTCGCACGCTGCTCTTTCCCGCCGAGCATGCGCGGCTGCACGACGATTGGGACGTGATCGGCCTGCGCGGCACGTCGAGCGTGTCCTACACGGTGGAGGACGTGTTCGTCCCCGAGGCTTACAGTTCGACGCGCGAGGACCCCGCGCTGGCGCATGAGAGCGGGCGCATGTACGCGATCCCCCAGCAGGGCCTCTACACGGTGGGCGCCGCCGGCACGGCGCTCGGGATTGCCCGCGGGATGCTCGATGCGTTCGTGGCGCTCGCCACGCACAAGACACCGCGCGCGCTCGCCGCGCCGCTCGCCGCCAACGCCTGGGTACAGACAGAGTTCGCGCGCATCGAGGCGCGGCTCGGCGCCGCCCGCGCCTGGCTTCTCGCCACGCTCACGGAGATTATGGAAGACCCGGACCCGCGTGCGCCCATCGAGGTCTCCGACCGCGCCCGCCTGCGTCTCGCCGCGAGCCACGCAATCGATTGCGCCACCGAGTCGGCCGACTGGATACACCGCACCGCGGGCACCGATGCGATAGGTACCGGCACCGCGTTCGAGCGCCGCTTCCGCGACATCCACACCGTCTCGCAGCAGATCCAGGCGCGAACCGCGAATTTCGAGGCGGTCGGCCGCATCCTCCTGGGCATCATGCCCGAGGCGCCGTTCCTGTAGCGCCGCTTACGCCGCCGGCGGCAGGTCCAGATGATGTTCGATTCGCCGTACCTTTGCGTCGAGATCGCTGATCAGGACCCCATGCCCGACGACTGAGGCGTGATAATCCGTCACAGCCTCGCGCAGGAATTGCACCTGTCCCGTCAGATCGGCGATCTCGCGCGAATGTTGGGCCAGCGTGAGCGTGTGCTCGTTCAGGACGCGGGTATGGTCGTTCAGGATACGGGTGTGGTCGTTCAGAACGCGGGTGTGGTCGTTCAGAATTCCTCGTATCTCGCGCTGTCCGTCGAGCACGTCGCTCAGCATGGCGACGACGTGACCCATGTCCACTCCATTCCCGCCGCTTGGCATCCGCTCCGCGCCTCCTGGCGCGACGCCAGGATGATCGGCATCGGTAAAGGCTTCGTCAACTCACGCCAGCCCGAAATACGCCCGATGCAGCGCATCATCGGCGTGCAGCTGCTCCACCGTCCCCTCGAACCGGATGCGCCCGCCCTCCAGCGTCAGCACCCGGTCGGCGAGGTCGAGGAACGCCACATTCTGCTCGGCGATCAGCATTGCGAGCCCTTCGCCGCGGAAACGGCCCAATATGTCGATCACCTGCTGCACGAAGAGCGGCGACAGGCCGGCCGAGGGCTCGTCCATCACCAGCACCTTCGGTCCCGAGGCCAGCGCCTTGCCGATCCCCAGCATCTTGCGCTGGCCGCCCGACAGGCTGCCCGCGAGCTGGCGCTTGCGCGCGGCGAGATCGGGAAACACCCCATAAAGCTCATCCAGCCTTCGCCGCAGTGCTGTCCGCTCGGACCGCAGGCCGCCGATGCGCAGATTCTCGTCAATCGAGAGCCCGGGAAACACCCCGAGTTCGGACATGTACGACATGCCGCGGCGCACCCGCCGGTCGGTCCGCAAGGCGGTCACGTTCTCCGCTCCCAGCCGCACCTCGCCGTGCCAGGCCGGCATCAGTCCGACGATGACCTTCAGCAGCGTCGACTTGCCGGCGCCGTTGGCGCCCAGCAGCACCACGCTCTCGCGCGGGCCCACGTCGATCCCTACGCCCCACAGCACTTGCACCTTGCCGTAGCCGGCCTCGATCCCGCTCGCCGCGAGCAGCGCACCGGCGGCTTCAGCCAGCGGCATGGCCGCCCAGGAAGACCCGGATCACCTCGGGATCGCGCGTCGCGTCCGCGAGCGTCCCGCCGAAGAACTCCTTGCCCGCCGCCATCACCACGACCCGGTCCGTCACCCGGTCGATGAACCCCATCAGGTGCTCGACCACCAGCAGCGCCATGCCGCCCGCCGCCAGCGCGCGGAGCCGGCTGGCCATGCGCGCGAGCTCTGACGGGTTGAGCCCGGCCGCCAGCTCGTCGACCAGCAGCAGCTTGGGCGACGTCGCAAGCGCACGGGCAAGATCGAGCGTCTTCTGCTGGGCACTGTTGAGATCGGCGGCCGGCTTGTCCGCCAGGGCATCGAGGCAGAGCGATTGGAGCAGCGTATCGAGATCTGGCGGCTCGCCGCGGTTGCCGTAGACCGCCGCTACCTCGACATTCTCGCGCACGGTCAGTGACAGGAACGGCTTGGGCGACTGGAAGGTGCGGTTGATCCCCTGCCTCGCCAGGTGGTGCGCCGTCGTGCCGCCGATCGAGCGCCCCCCGTACAGCACCCGCCCGCCATCGGGCGGGTAGAGGCCGGAGATCACGTTGATGCAGGTGGTCTTGCCTGACCCGTTCGGGCCCACCAGCCCGAGCGCCTCGCCGGGGTGGACGTGAAGGGTCACCCCGTCTAGCGCGCGAAAACCGCCGAAACGCTTCACCACGTTCTCGACCTGGAGCAGCGGTGCCGGCTCAGGGGACACGGATCCCTCGGCTGGTCAGCAGGGACACGAGCCCGTTTGGCAAGAACAGTACCAGGAGCATGATGAGGGCGCCGTAGATCAGCTGAAAATACTGCGGCAGGGTGATGCCGATCCAGTTGTAGATGCCATACAGCACCAGCACGCCGAGTACTGGCCCGGTCAGCGTGGTGATGCCCCCGAACAGCGCGAACACGATCGCGAAGATCGAGATGCTGAGATCGAACGCGGCGTCGGGATAGAACACCGAGATGTGCCACGCGAAGGTGCCGCCCACGAACCCGGCGATCAGGGCCGACAGGAGCCAGGCGATGGTGCGGCCGCGCACCACCGAGATGCCGGCCATCTCGGCGCTGATCGGGTCCTCGCGGATCGCCTGCAGGGCGAGCCCGAAACGAGAGTTGCGCAGCCAGACGACGATCAGCAAGGTGAGCGCGAGGACGCCGAGCGCGACATAGTAGGAGAATGCCGGTGCGAACACGCTTGTAAGCGAGACACCATAAGGCCCCTTCGTTATGTCTTGCAGGCTTGGGTTGGCGACGACCTCGTAGGTCGCCTCGGCGGCGGCGAGGTTGGCCAGCGCGAAATATGCGCCGGAAAGGCGCAGCAGCGGAATCAGCACGATGCCGAGCACGACCGCCGCGGCGCCTCCGCACAGCATTGCGACGAGTGGCGCGGCGTGAAGGTGCATGACCGCGAGCGCGAAGCCGTACGCACCGGCGCCGTAGAAGCCGACATAGCCAAACGGCAGGTACCCGGTGAAGCCGTAGATCACGTTCAGCCCCTGGGCGAGGGCGAAGAACGTGATGAAATTGAACAGCAGCAGCTCGTTCGAATAGACGCCCCGCAGTCCGCCGAGCAGCCCGACGACGATGGCCGCGATCAGAAGATCGCCGCCGATGCGCAGCGGGCGGGAGATGGCGCGCCGGCCGCGCGCGGTGCGGTTACCGCCCGGTGTGTCGTCCGTCGGCTCAGGCACGGCGCACCCGTCGCCCGAGCAAGCCCTCCGGACGGATCAGCAGCACGAAGATCAGCAGCAGGTTGGGCAGCAGGTTGGCCCAGGAGCTGAGATAGGTCTGCATCAGCATCAGCGACACGCCGTAGATGATGCCGCCGAGCACCGTGCCGAGAACATTGCCCAGGGTGCCGATAATGATGACGACGAAAGCGGCGATGTTCAGCTCCACTCCGACGCCCGGCGTCACGCTGCCCAGCATGAACGGCGCGAACACCCCGGCGATGCCGGCGAGCCCGATGCCGATGCCGAACGCAATGGCGGAGACCAGGTGCGTGTCGATGCCGGTGGTCATCGCCTCATCGCGGGAGACCATGACCGCGCGGGTCAACGTGCCGAGGCGGGTGCGATAGAGATAGAGATAGACGAGGATCACGCAGACGACGCTGACCGCGGCGGAGAACGCCCATGCCTTTGGCATCCGCGCGGTAAGGATCTGCACCGGCCCGGCGCCGAGAATGCGCGGCGGGATCGACCGCTCCGTGCTGCCCCAGAGGATCGCGACGACCGCCTCGATCATCTGCGACATGCCGAAGAACAGGATCAGCGACAGCATCTCGGCGTCGCGGGCGAGGAGCAGGCGCGGGATGACCAGATAATAGATCGGAATGCCGGCGCCGAGCAGCACCACGAACATGATCGCCGCCGTGCTCAGCGGATGCAGCATGAGCAGGGTGAAGAACCAGAACGCCGCGTAGGCGCCCAGCATCAGGAAATCGCCATGCGCGAGGTTGACGATGCGCATGACGCCGAACACGAGGTTGAGCCCAAGCCCGACCAGCGTGAAGTAGAGGCCGAAGATGATCCCGGTGATGATCGCCGCGGAGAGCATCGGTCAGATCATCGGGTGTGGCTCGGCCATTCTCCCCGCCCGTTGCCGGAGCGAGTGGGAGAAAGGTCGCAGCGATGCTTCACTGTCCGAGCTTTGCCTGGGCCGTGGCGAATTGCGGCGGATACACCACCACGAGCTTCATCCCGCCTTTGCCGTCGGGCTCGACCTGACCCAGCGGGGTCAGCTCCCCGATCTGCGCGCCCGTGTCATCGAGCGCGAAGGGCCCGGAGATGGTCACCATCTTGCCGGAGAGGCCGAATACGGCGTCATGCAGCGCCATCTGATCGAGGCTTTTGGCGTGCGCCAAAGTCTCCTGCAGCGCGAGTCCGACGGTATAGCCGGCGACGGCGTTGAGGCCGAAATCGGCGCCCGGCGTGTGGGCATACGTCTTCTCCCAGGCCTCCTTGTACTGGGGCAGGTTCATCCCGACCGTCACCTTGTATTCGTAGTCCGCGCCGCTGACGTAGGTGAATACCCCCTGGAGTCCGTTCAGGCCGACATTCTTCATCAGGACCTCCGGCTCCAGCCCGGGATAGACGGCGAATACGAACTTGAACTTCTCGCCCGAGTTCTCCAGGTTGCGCAGGAACGCGATGTCGTTGCCCGGGTAGCCAAGTTCGATCACGGCATCCGGTTGCTTCGCAGCGAGGTTGTTGATCAGCACCGTGTAGTTCGAGGTATTGGTCGGCACGCCTTGGTCGTAGACGATCTTCAGCTTGCCGGCGCTGCTAATGAAGTTCTTTAGCGCCGTCGCCTGTGTGCCGGTGAAATCGTTGGTGGAAAATAGTACCGCGACCGTCTTCAGCCCAGCCTTCACCCCATCGGTGTTGAGATAATCCGAGATATACTTTGGCCAGATCGTCGAGGCGGGATCCGCTATCAACGCGATATAGGGGTTGTCCTTGGTGAAGAACGGCGCGCCGGTTCCCGTCGCATCGAACAGGAACATCTTGTGCTCACGCGCGATCGGCACCGCCACCGCGGTCAGCACCGAGCCCGAATCGCTCACCAGCATGTTGACGTGGTCCTGGGTGATGAGCTGGTTGATCAGCGTCGCCGCGGTCGCTGGGTTGCTCTGATCGTCGTAGCTGATGAACTTGAGCGGGATCTTCTTGTCGAACGCCTTCACATAGGCGCCGCCCGCGGCGTTGGTCTCATCGACCCACAGCTTGATGCCGTAATAGACTGGCATCGAGATAGAAGCGAACGGGCCTGTGCTTGCGTGTAGGCTGCCGATGGTAATCTCCGAAGGGGGCTGCTCCGCCGCCCGCGCGGGGGCTCCGAATGCGAGCGGTAGCGCCAGCGCAGCGGCCAGCATGGCGGAGAATTTCACGGCTGCTTCCCTTCGCCCATCATTGGTCCGGACACGTGCATAGGCTGGCCATGCGGGCAAGGCAACGGCAGGTTCTTGATAGAGAAACCGCCGGCGGCAGGTTCAATTCTGTTTCGCGCCGGTTTCGCCGAATACCGGCTTGGCCTGGGCGATGTCCAGCGGGTGGACGACGACCATCTTGAGCTCGCCCTTGCCGTCGGGTTGCAACTGGCCGACCGGATCGAGCTCGCCGATCTGCGCGCCCTCGCTGTTCAGCTTGAACGGTCCGGCCATGGTCTCGAGCTTGCCCGAAAGCGCGAACACCGCGTCATGCAGGTCCATCTGGCTCATGCCCTTGGTGGTCTCCAACGCGCGTTGGACCACGAGGCCGGCCATGTAGCCATAGACCGAATTGGCACCCCAGGAGATGCTGGACCCCGCCGGAAAGTGCTTGTTCCATTCCGCATGGAACGCCGACAGTCTCGGCCCGAAATTGACTTTGTACTCGTAGGCCGAGGGCGAGACCCAGCTGAACACGTGGGTCATCGCCGGAACGCCGACGTTGCGTAGCACCTCGTCGGTCTCGACGCCAGAATAGATCGTAAACACGAAGGGAAACTTGAGGCCGGACTCCTCGAGGTTGCGCAGAAAAGCAATGTCGTTTCCGACGTAGCCGAGTTCAGCGACGGCATCCGGCTTTTGCGCCGCGATGTTGTTGATCAGCACGGTATAGCTGGAGGTGCTGGTCGGCACCCCGTTGTAGTAGACGAGCTGGACCTTGCTGGCCTTCTCGATCTCTTCCTTGAAGGCGGCAGCGACGCTGCCGGTGAAGTCGTTGGTGGAATACAGGATCGCGAGCCGCTTTATGCCCTGCTCCACACCGACGGTGTCCAGGAACTCGGCGGTGCGGTGCGGCAGCACGGTGGCAACTGGGAGCGCCATCAGCGCGATGTAGGGATTGTCCTTGCTGAAGAACGTCCTGCCGGTGCCCGACACGTCGAACAGGAACATCTTGTGCTCCCTCGCGATCGGCACCGCGACCGAGGTCAACACCGATCCCGAGTCGGACAGCAGCACATCCACATGGTCCTGGGTGATAAGCTGATTGTACAGCGTCGCGGCCGTCGAGGTGCTGCTCTGATCGTCATAGGCGATCAGCTTGAGAGGGATCTTCTTGCCGTAGGGCTTCACGAACACGCCGCCCTGCGCATTAGCGTCGCTAACCCACAACTTCAGCGCGCTGAACACGGGCATGGAGATGCTGGCAAAGGCACCCGTGCCCGCGTAGAGAGTACCGATCTTGATCTCGGCCGGTGCCAGTGTCGTGTCGGCAGCCAGCGCCCGGGTGCCGAGCAGCAGCGGCAGCGCCAACGCGCCTGCCAGCACGGCGCGAACCGTCATGGTTGTTCCTCCCACCCGTGCCTCTCTGGGCCAGCGTGAATAGCTGCTTGTTCAGGAAAGGCAAGGACGCGTCGGTTCAAGCGGACTTCCGATCCGGAGGTTGACCGGATCGGAAGCCTCGATGCCGAAGGGCAGGACGCGATCAGGCGAGGTCGAAGCGATCGAGGTTCATCACCTTGGCCCACGCCGCGACGAAGTCCTTCACGAATTTCTCCTTCGAATCCGCACAGGCATAGACCTCGCCGAAGGCGCGCAACTGCGAGTGCGAACCGAAGATCAGGTCGACACGAGTGCCGGTCCACTTGAGCTCGCCTGTCTTGCGGTCGCGACCTTCGTACACGCCGTCAGAGCCGGCCGGCTGCCACTGGGTAGCCATGGTGAGCAGGTTGACGAAGAAGTCGTTCGTCAGCGTCTCCGGTCGGTTGGTGAAGACGCCGTGGTTGGACCCACCGGCGTTGGCGCCGAGGACGCGCAGGCCGCCGACGAGAACCGTCATCTCGGGCGCCGTCAGAAGTCAGCAATTCCGCCCGGTCCACCAATGCCTCCTCGGGCATCATGAGCTGATCGCCGCGGAGATAATTGCGGAATCCGTCAGCGGTCGGTTCGAGTGGTCCGAAGGACTCGACATCAGTTTGCTCCTGCGACGCGTCCATGCGACCCGGCGTGAAGGGAACCTTCACGTCCTGCCCGGCGGCCTTCGCCGCTTTCTCGATCGCGGCGTTGCCGCCGAGTACGATCAGGTCGGCGAGCGAAACCTTCTTGCCGCCACTGGCCGAGCCGTTGAACTCCCCTTGGATCGCCTCGAGCGTTTGCAGTACCCTCGCGAGATAAGCCGGCTGGTTGATCTCCCAGTTTTTCTGCGGCGCGAGGCGAATGCGGGCGCCGTTGGCTCCGCCACGCTTGTCAGAGCCGCGGAACGTCGACGCCGACGCCCAGGCCGTCGAAACCAGCTGGGAAACCGATAGGCCAGATGCGAGGATTTTTGCCTTCAAAGCAGCGATATCCTGCTCATCGATCAGTGGATGATCCACGGCGGGGATCGGGTCCTGCCAGATCAGGATCTCCTTCGGCACGAGCGGGCCGAGGTACCGGATGATCGGGCCCATATCGCGATGCGTGAGCTTGAACCATGCCCGGGCGAACGCGTCCGCGAACTGGTCCGGGTGCTCGAGGAAGCGCCGCGAAACCTTCTCGTAGGCCGGGTCCATCCGCAGCGAGAGGTCCGTGACCAGCATGGTCGGCACACGCTTCTTCGAAGGATCGAACGGGTCCGGCACCGTCGCGGGGGCGTCCTTGGCCGTGAACTGCCAGGCTCCCGCCGGGCTCTTCGTCAACTCCCATTCGAACTTGAAGAGATTCTCGAAATAGTAGTTGCTCCACTTCGTCGGGGTCTGCGACCAGATGACCTCCGGGCCGCCGGTGAAGGCATCCGGCCCGACCCCCGTGCCATACTTGCTCTTCCAGCCGAGGCCTTGATCCTCGACATCGGCGGCTTCCGGCGCCGGGCCGATGAATGACGAATCGCCCGCGCCATGGGTCTTGCCGAAGGTGTGTCCGCCCGCGATCAGCGCCACGGTCTCCTCGTCGTTCATCGCCATGCGGAAGAACGTTTCGCGGATGTCCCTGGCCGCCGCGACCGGATCCGGCTTGCCGTTCGGTCCTTCCGGATTGACGTAGATCAGGCCCATTTGCACAGCCGCGAGCGGATTTCGAAGCTCGCGTTCGCCGCTATAGCGTTCGTCCCCCAGCCACGTCCCCTCGGGACCCCAGTAGAGCTCTTCGGGCTCCCAGACATCCTTGCGCCCGCCGCCGAAGCCGAAGGTCTTGAAGCCCATCGATTCGAGGGCGACGTTGCCGGCCAGGACGATCAGGTCGGCCCAGGAGATTTTCCGGCCGTATTTCTGCTTGATCGGCCATAGCAGCCGGCGTGCCTTGTCGAGGCTCGCATTGTCCGGCCAGCTGTTCAGCGGGGCGAAGCGCTGCTGCCCGGCTCCGGCGCCGCCGCGGCCATCGGCGATGCGGTAGGTGCCGGCGCTGTGCCACGCCATCCGGATCATCAGGCCGCCGTAGTGCCCGAAATCGGCGGGCCACCAGTCCTGCGAGTTCGTCATCAAGGCATGCAGGTCCTTGATCACGGCATTCAGGTCCAGGCTCTTGAACTCGGCGGCGTAGTCGAACGCCTCGCCCATCGGATCAGACAGGCTGGAGTGCTGGTGAAGAACCTGAAGGTCCAGCTGGTTCGGCCACCAGTCCCGGTTGGTTCTGCGGCTCGAGTGCACGACTGGGCAGTTGCCCGCGCTGTTGTCCTCTGTTGCTGCGTCCATGGTTCCCTCCGACCGATATCGCTAATTTCCCCTTCAATTTACATGACCGCTCCGGCCCGGGGCGGATCGGCGACGATCCTGGCGGCGCGCGCCCTCGACACCTGCATGAGAAGGAGATGCAGAGGCCGCGATTAGAGCCTGCCGCTTCATCGAGTTCAAATCGTCATTCTTCATGAGCGTGATCGGTTGTGTCGATCAGCTTCACGCGCCTGCCCTCGACGCCGAGCGCCAGGCGGCCGTCGCGCAGCGCCAGCGCGTCATCGCCGAACACCGTCCGCCGCCAGGCCTCCAGCGCGCCGATACCCGCTTCCTCTCCCAGCGCTAGCCGCTCGATGTCCTCGCTTGAGGCGACCAGCCTAGGGGCGACGTGATGCTCCTCCGCTTTTGCCGCCAACAGCACTTTGAGCAGCGCGACCAAGGCAGGGGAGGGGCGGGTGGACCGCGGCGCTGCCGCCTCCGGTAGCGATGCTTCGGGCTCGGATGCCGCCTCGGCAATGGCCGCGAGCAGGGAGGCGCCCATTCTTCCTTCCGCAAAGCCGCGCGTAATGCCGCGTGCGCGGGCCAGCGCCGCGGGCGTGTCGGGCGCGTTCGCTGCGATCTCGCTCAGCGTCTCGTCTTTGACCAGCCGCTGGCGGGGAATGTTGGCTTGCTGCGCCTCGCGTTCGCGCCAGGCGGCGATGGCGCGCAGCATTCCAAGGAAGCGACGGTTGCCGCTTTTCGGGTGTAGCCGCTCCCAGGCGGCCTCCGGATCGGTCCGGTAGATGGCAGGACTGGCGAGGGCGGCCATCTCCTGCTCCACCCAGCCAAGCCGCCCCTCGTGTTGCAGCCGCTCACACAATCGCTCATGGACGACGCGCAGCCAGGTCACGTCGGCTGCGGCATAGGCGATCTGCGCCGCCGACAGAGGGCGCGCCGACCAGTCGCTGAAGCGGTGCACCTTGTCGATATGTCCGCCGGCGAGCGACGAAACCAGGGCGTCGTAGCCGACCTGCTCGCCGAAACCCGCAACCATCGCGGCAATCTGTGTGTCGAACACGGGTCTCGGCACCGCGCCGAACTTCAGCACGAAGATCTCGATATCCTGACGTCCCGCATGGACAACCTTCAGCACCCGTTCATCAGCGAGCAGCCGCCCGAGCGCGGCGAGATTGATTTCCGGCGCCTCCGCATCGACGATGGCGACCTCCTGCGCGCCTGCGAGTTGCACGACGCACAGCTCCGGCCAGTAGGTGCGCTCGCGCATGAACTCGGTGTCGAGCGTTACGAACCGCTCTTGGGCAAGCCGGTCGCACAGGGCTTCCAGCGCCTGGGTAGTCTCGATCAGGACGGGCGGCGGGAAGGTGGGTCGGTCGGGGCGGGCCATGCGCGGTGCTTCTACACGGCGGCGTCTGCATCGCCAAAACCGGGCCTTGACTTGCTCGGTACGGTGAAGCTTGTGTGCGCCCCTCTTCCCGCCGGAATCCCAGCGATGCACGCCTACCGCACCCATACATGCGGCGCCCTGCGCGCCGCCGACGCGGGAACGACCGCCCGCCTCTCCGGCTGGGTGCATGCCAAGCGCGACCATGGCGGCCTCCTGTTCATCGACCTGCGCGACCACACTGGCCTGATGCAATGCGTCTTCCCCGCCGGCAGCCCCGCCTTCGCCGGCGCCGAGACTGCGCGCCCGGAGAGCGTGCTGACGGTCACCGGAGAGGTCGTTCGCCGGGAGGGGGGCACCGTCAATCCGCGCCTGCCGACGGGAGAGATCGAGCTCCGGGTCGCGGCTCTCGACGTGCAGTCCGCCGCCGAGGTGCTGCCGATCCAGGTCGCCGGGGACGAGAAATATCCGGAAGACCTGCGGCTCAAATACCGCTTCCTCGACCTGAGGCGCGAGAAGCTGCACCACAACATGATGCTGCGCGCCAAGGTGATCGCCTCGATCCGCCGCCGCATGATCGAAGCGGGCTTCACCGAGTTCCAGACTCCGATCCTGACCGCGTCAAGCCCGGAAGGAGCGCGCGACTTCCTCGTGCCCTCGCGCCTGCACCCAGGCAATTTCTACGCACTGCCGCAGGCGCCGCAGCAATTCAAGCAGCTCATCATGGTCGCCGGCTTTGACCGCTACTTCCAAATCGCGCCCTGCTTTCGCGACGAGGCTTCGCGCGCCGACCGCAGCCCAGGCGAGTTCTACCAGCTCGATTTCGAGATGAGCTTCGTCACCCAGGAGGACGTGTTTGCCACTATCGAGCCCGTCATCGCCGGCGTGTTCGAGGAGTTCGCTGAAGGCCGCGCCGTCTCGCCGCCGCCCTTTGTGCGCATCCCGTACGAGATGGCCCTGCTCGAGTTTGGCACCGACAAGCCGGATCTGCGCAATCCGCTGCGCATCGTGGATGTGACGCAGCATTTCGCTGGCTCCGGCTTCGGCCTCTTTGCCCGCATCGCCGCTTCGGGCGGCGCGGTGCGGGCAATCGCCGCCCCGGGCGCGGGCCGCAATCCGCGCAGCTTCTTCGACAAGCTGAACGAGTGGGCGCGCGAGGAAGGTGCCGGCGGCCTCGGCTACATCATCTTCGACGCCGACGGCCCCAAGGGTCCGATCGCGCGCAACCTCGAACCCGACCGCGCCGATGCGATCCGGGCCGCCTGCGGGCTCGGCGCGGGAGACGCGGTGTTCTTCGTCGCCGGCAAGGCCGATGAGGCTTGGAAATTCGCGGGCCTCGTGCGCATGCGCCTGGGCGCGGAGCTCGACCTGTGCGAGACCGGCGCGTTCCGCTTCTGCTGGATCACCGACTTTCCGATGTATGAACGCAACGAGGAAACCGGGCAGATCGACTTCAGCCACAACCCGTTCAGCATGCCGCAAGGCGGGATGGAGGCGCTGAAGACGCAGGACCCGCTGACCGTCAAGGCCTTCCAGTATGACATCGTCTGCAACGGAGTGGAGCTCTCCTCGGGCGCCATCCGCAATCACCGCCCCGACATCATGTTCGAGGCGTTCCGCATCGCCGGCTATTCGCAAGAAGAGGTGGAGGCGCGCTTCGGCGGGATGCTAAATGCCTTCCGCCTGGGTGCGCCACCGCATGGGGGCTCCGCGCCTGGAATCGACCGCATCGTCATGCTCCTCGCGGAGGAGCCGAACATCCGCGAGGTGATTCTGTTCCCGCTCAACCAGCAAGGCGAGGACCTGATGATGGGCGCACCTGCCCCGGTTGCCCCGGAACGCCTCAAGGAACTTTCGATCCGCCTCGACCTGCCTCGCCCGAAACCGCCCTGATCCCTGTGCCTCGGAGAGTTCTGCGTATGCGCCGTTTCGCCGCGCTGGCGGTCGTTCTGTTGTTCGCTGCGCCGGCGTTCGCCGCCAACAATGCGCCGGTCGCTGCGGCCGGCGTCCCGCTCGCGGCACACCGCGCGCTCTACTCGCTCTCACTTGCCAATTCGCGCGGCGACGTCATCGCCGCGCACGGTACGATGGGCTATGAGGTGATCGACGCCTGCGACGGGTGGGCGGTGCGCCAGCGGCTCGACATGATGGTGACCAACACGGACGGCCAGACCGTCCAAATGGTCTCCGACTATGCGACATGGGAATCGAAGAACGGACGTCGGCTGCGCTTCCACATGAAGCAGACCACCGATGAGGCAGTCGCCAGCCAGACTGATGGCGACGCGACGCTGGAGCCGAATGGCGGGCCAGGCGTCGCGCACTACACGCGTCCGAAGCGCGTCAGCATCAAGCTGCCGCGCGGTACGCTGTTTCCGATGGCGCACACCGCGACCATCATTGCCGCCGCGCGTGCGGGCCGACGGCTGCTGAACCTGCCTTTGTTCGACGGCACGTCGGAGAACGGCGCCGAGGACAGCTCCATCGTCGTCACGGCATGGGATCCGCCCAAGCCGACCCGCTGGCCGGTGCTCTCGAAGCTGCCCAGCACGAAAGTCCATATCGCCTTCTATGACTGGGATTCGACGTCGATGCTGCCCGACTACCAAGTGGGCATGCGCTATTGGGAGAACGGGGTCGCTGGCGACATGGCAATGGACTTTGGCGACTTCGTCATGGACGCCAAGCTGGTGCAGTTCGCGCCGCAGCCGAAGCACTGCTGACGCCGAGCTTACCTCCGCATCAGATGCACCGACGCCGCGCGCACCAGCGCCGTCGCTGCCGATCCCTCGCGTGGTAGGACGGGGGCCCAGCGCGGCAGCAGGATGTCGAGCGCGAGCGGCGGGGCCGTGCGCACGCGCAGCGCCGCTCCATCGGGGCGGGTCTCCACCAGAGTAACCGTCAGCGCGTTTGCCTCCCGCACGCTTTCGCCGGCCACTCCTAGCGCGATGTCCTCGGAGCGGATCGCCAAGTCCACCGCCATTCCCGCGGCAAGCCAGCCCGGTGCGGGCGCGCGTAGCATGGCGCCGGCGACCTCCACCGTCGCCCAACCGTTGGCGATCAATCGCACGCTCCCCGCGAGCAGATTGCGCACGCCCGCGAGCCGTGCCACTGCGCGGTTTGTCGGGTGGGCGAATACGTCGGCGGCCGAGCCCTCCTGCGCGATCCGGTGCTCCGCCATTACTGCGACCCAGTCGGCCATCCCGGCGACATGGGCGTCGTGCGTTACCGCGAGTGTCGGGAACTTGTAGCCGGCGCAGGTCATCGGTGAGTTCGGCGAGCACCTCGTCGCGCGTCGTTGGGTCGAGCGCCGATGTCGGCTCATCGAGCAGCAGCAGTTCCGGCGCGCGGGCCAGCGCGCGGGCCAGCGCTACGCGCTGCTGTTGGCCGCCCGATAGCGCAGCGGGGAGACGGTCGGCGAACGCCACCATGCCGACGCGGGCGAGCAGCGCGAGCGCCTGGTCCCGTCGTCCGCGTCCACGCGGCAGCGGGTAGGCGACATTCTCCCAGGCGCGGAGGTGCGGAAAGAGTGCGAAGCCCTGCGGCAGATAACCGATCGCACGGCGTTGCGCCGGCATGCCGCGAAACGGCATGCCGTCGGCGGGCAGCAGACCCGCGATCGCCTCCAGGAGCGACGTTTTGCCCTCACCGCTGAGTCCTAGCAGTACGGTCAGCCCGCGAACGGTGAAGCGCGCGTCGACCGGCACAGGACGAACCAGCCGGTAGTCGATGGCGATGCTCGGCATCGGCGGGGATGGCGCCTCCTCCTCGAGCACCTGGGCGGCGGGAAACGAAACGATCCGTGCTTCGCTCATGGGCGTACCCCCCGTCGCGCGGTGAGGCCCAGCCAAAGCGGTAGTGGCAATGCCGCGGCGAAAAACACCCAGAGCAGCGGGTAGACCGCATTCAATCCCTGGTCCTGCAGATTGACCCAGAGCTGCACCGGGATGCCGTGCGGGTAATACGCGATGATGAGCGCCGTCCCGAACTCGCCCAGCGCGCGCACCCAGGCGAGAGCGAACGCCGCCGCGAGCCCGATCCGCGCGAGCGGCAGCGTCACGGTCAGGAACACCTGCCACGGCTCCTTGCCGAGCGTGAGCGCGATCCGTTCAAGATCGCGCGCCACGCCTTCGAACGCGCCCCGCGCGGCGAGCACGTAATACGGCATCGCGCCGTAGACCTGAGCAAGCACGAAGCCGCCTGCCGTATTGGTGAGGCTGACGCCTAGCCGCTCGAGCGCCGCGCCAAAGATGCTATAGGGACCGGTCAGCGAAGTAAGCAGAATGCCGAGCGCAAGAGGCGGCGTCAGCAGCGCCACCAGCACCAAAGCCTCCGCCGCCGTCTTGCCGCGGAACTCGTGGCGGGCGAGCCACCAAGCGAGCGGCGTGCCGAGCGCGACCACCACCACCATCGCGAGGCTGGTGTAGCCGAGCGACGTCGCGACCGACGCCCAGTCGGTCCCCGACAACGCAAAGGCATGCCAATCGGTGACTCCAACCAACGTCGCGAACGGCGCCGCGAGCAGCACGAGCGCGAGCGGACCGAGCAGGCGCAGGCTCACCCGAGCACACTTCCCTTTGGCGGCCCATAGCCGTGCTGTTGCAGTATCTGCTGGCCCTGCGGCGTGGTCAGGAACTCGACGAACTTCCGCCCCAGCTCGGGCGAGGTCGCATCCTCCAGCACGCCCGCGTAGAAGACGAGCGGTTCCGGTTGCACCTGCGTTGTTCCGCCGTCTGGCGTCGGCAGCAGGAAGGTGGCCTGCGAATACCATTTTGCCGCGTAGGCGGGATCGGACAGGTTTATCTCCGGCGGCAGGGCGATATAGGGCAGCTTGTGGGAGATGACGGCGCTCTGGTAGCCGGAGCTGGCGTCGAGCTGACCGCTCTCGAGCCGGCTCAGGAGCGAGGGCTCGGTGAATATCTGCGCCGGGTTGTTGACGGTGCCGAGGAGAACGCGCGCGAGGCCCGGGACGCGGTAGTAGATTTCGGCAAGCTCCATGGTGAAGATGATGTTGCGCCCTTGGGGATCCGTCGCCGGATCGGTGCGCCCGAAGCGGAATCCCGGCGCGCGCATGACCTGCCACCACGGCTCCTTGCCGTCGGCGGCTGCCTTGAACTGGGTCGCGTACTGACTCTTCGGGCTATAGGCGATCACCATCGCGGTGCTGGCGATCGGCCCCGCCTGCTTGAGCAGGCCGGCCTTTAGCAGAACCGCGACCGGTCCGGGGGTTATGGACACGAACACGTCGGCCTGCAGCTTCTTCGCCGCCAGCAGCCGGGCGAGCCCATAGGCGCCCTGGCCGGTGCCCTGGAACTGCGTGCCGTTCGCCGTTGCAAAGGCGGGACCCAGGCCCTTGTCCATGACCACGCCCATCGAGCCGGCATAGGCAACTTTCACCACGCCTTCCGCGCGGCCGAGGGGTGGGAAGAGCACTGGAGAGAGCGAAGCAGCGGCGAGAAACGCGCGACGGCGCATTAGACCTCTGGGGGCGATGTATTCGCTCAAACATAGCCCACGACACACAGACGGTCAAAGTGTACACACGCGTCACCCGCCGCTTCGCATGGGCACCCCTCCCTTTCAGGGCCCTTCGGGGAGGGGGTCTGGGTGGTGCCGCAGCCGCTAGACGTACGGCCCGAGCTTGCAGCCGAACGCATCTGGGGCCTGCATCAGGCCCTCGCCGGGAACGACCTCGACAATGCTCCAGTAGTCGTCCTTCGACTTCATCTCGGACGGCGTCTTGCCCTTAACGACCGTGACGGGGCGGACGAGCTGGTGGTCCTGCGGCCGGAACCACACATCGCCCACGAGCGAGTCGAAGTGCTCGCCCTTCTCGTAGGCCTTGATGACCTCAACCGGGTTGAACGTGCCTGCCTCGGAAATCATGCGCGCCCAGCAAGCGATGTTCATATAGCCGGCCTGGGCGCTCCAATCGGGCGTGTAGTTGTACTTCTTCTGGAACGCCTCAAGGAACTGCTTGGAAAGCGGGTACTTGTCCTCAAGCGTCCACCACCAGTCGGTTGCCGAGTATACGCCGCCGGTGAGTTCGGCGCCGATGTCGCGCGCGATGAACGGCACCTGATAAGCGACCACTAGCGGCATCTTCTTCATGATGCCGAACCCGTTTGCCTGCTTGATCGACTGGACCGCGTCGTTGCCCCAGTTGATGTTGATGAAGACGTCAGCGCCGCTGTTGGCAATGTTCAGCAGATAGGAGCTGTAGTCGGGCGAGCCCAGCGGACAGACCTGGTTGGTCGCCACTGTCCATCCCGCTTTCGCAAGGTACTCCTGCATGGAAGCGCGAACGGTGTGGCCGTAGGTATAATCCGGCGTCAAGAACGCGATCTTCTTGTTCTTTCCCATTTCTTTGATGAGGACCGGGGCCAGCGCAGCGGAGGAGGTCTGGCCGTAGAAGCAGGTGCGGAAGGAGTAGCGCACGCAGTCCTTGCCAGTGGTGTCGTTGGATCCGCTCACGCCCGGCAAATAGATGACGTGCTCGCGCTGGCCGTACTTGTTATTGGCAACAGCTTCCGCACTCGAGCATGACCCGGTGACCATGATTGCCTTGTTATCGGTGATGAACTTGGCGAAGTTCTGCACCGCTACGTTGGGCTTCGCTTCGGAATCGGCGACTCCGTAGATGAGCTTCTTTCCCAACAGCCCCTGGGTCACTTTCGGCGCCGTCGCGCGAATAGTCGGGTTGCCCTCGTTCACGTGCTCGATCGCGAGCTCGTAGCCCTTGAGCTCGTCCTCACCGGCGACCGCGTACGTGCCGGTGCGGGGAACCGTGATACCGATGAAGGCGGTCGAGCCAGACACCCCGGCAGGCCAGGTGCCGATCGGCTGATCAGCCGCCAAGGCGCGGCTCAGCGGCGCCGCGCCGAGAGCGGCTGTTCCGGCGAGGCCCGCGGTGCCCTTCAGCAGCGCGCGGCGCCCGACCGCCGGATTCTTCTCGAAACCCATACGTTTGCTCCCACAGATGAAGGGGCCGCTCAGTTGCGGCATTGGCGGCGCCCATAGACGCGGAATACGCCTTGAGCGGCCCGCGTGAGTGCCTTATCAAATCTTGCGAAGAGGCGCTATCGGAATTCCTTCCTAAATGAGCGCCATCAGAATAGCTGAAACAGCAGACCGATAGGGTACGATGCCGAGTGGGGCCTTGCTGCTGTCACAGGCCTTTAACGGCCTTGCCCTGGGTACGCTCCTGGCGCTCGTTGCCAGCGGGCTCACCATCATCCTGGGCACGCTCGGCGTTCTGAACTTTGCGCACGGCGCGCTCTTCATGGTCGGCGCCTACGTCATCTTCGCCGTCTCCAATGCGAGTGGGTCATTCGTACTTGGGCTCGTCGTGGGTGCGCTTTTTATGCTGGTCCTCGGCGCGCTGATGGAACGGGTGCTGATCCGCTGGTTCTATGAGCGCCCGCCGGAAGACCAGATCCTGGTGACGTTCGGCGCCGGGATCGTCATCGTGGAAGCGGTGCGCGCGATCTTCGGCTCACAAGCCCAGCGCGTCGACGTGCCGGGCTGGGGCCAGGGGGCGACACAGATCGGCTTCCTGATCTATCCGACCTACCGGCTGCAGCTTATTGGCATCATCGCCGCGCTGCTGATTGCCCTGTATCTTATCCTCTACCGCACGTCGGTCGGCCTCGTTGTGCGCGCGGGGATCGAAGATGCGCGCATGGTCGGCATTCTCGGCATCAATGTCCGTCGGGCCTTCCTGTTGGTCTTCGCTATTGGCGTCGCGGCGGCCGGTCTCGCGGGCATGTTCTACGCGCCGATCGTCGCGGTGACGCCCGATCTCGGCGACACGTTTCTCGTCGAATCCTTCGTGGTTATCGTCATCGGCGGCCTCGGCTCCTATCCGGGAGCAGTGGTCGGTGGGCTGATCGCGGGCGAGATCATCAGCCTGACCAGTGCCTTCAACTCCGCCTACTCGGAGGTCATGCTCTATGCGGTGATGGCGCTCCTCCTCGTGCTGCGCCCGCAAGGCCTGTTCGGGTCGGAGGGCCGGGTATGAGGAGCGCCCGCGCGTCAATTGTGCCGCTGCTGGTTCTGGCGGCGGTGCTGATTGTCGCCCCGTTCGTGCTGCCGCACATCGGCGGGTCCTTCGACCTGATGCAGCGCGTGCTGGTCATCGGCCTATTCGGGATCGGCTTCGACCTGCTGTTCGGAGTAGCCGGGCTGCTCTCCTTCGGCCAGGCGGCGTTCTTTGGTATCGGAGGCTTCTTCGCTGCCTACTTGCTGGTCAATAACGTCCTCTCCAGCGTCTGGCTTGCCCTTCTGATCGGAACCATCGCGGCCGGGCTCTTCGGGGTCGTCGTCGGCTGGTTCGCGGTCCGCCGCATCGGCATCTACTTCGCGATGATCACCTTCGCCTTCGCGCAGATGGCCTACTTTCTCGAATTCTCTCCTCTGTCCGCCTACACGGGCGGGGAGAACGGCCTGCCCGGCGTGCCGTTCCCGACGATCGGCAGCCTGACGATCTCGGCAGGCTGGCCGATGTACCTGGCTCCTAGCCGGGATATTCTTCCTTGGCTTCGTCCTGGCGCGCCGGCTGGTGAATTCCCCGTTCGGCATCGTTCTGCGGGCGATCCGCGAGAACACGCCCCGCGCCGCGATGATCGGCCACTCAGTGCCCGTCTACAAGCTCGCGATCTTCGTCGTCGCCGCGCTCTATGCCGGCCTCGCGGGCGGGCTGCTTGGCGTGTTCCAGGGCTACATGCCGCCCGATGCTTTCTCGCTCGCCACGTCGAGCGAGCTGATCGTGCAGACCATCATCGGCGGCGTCGGCACGCTGGTCGGTCCGTTGATCGGGGCAACGATCTGGTTCTACCTGCGCGATAATCTGCAGGTTATCCCGGGGATCGGCGCCCTGTGGAAGCTGATCCTGGGGCTTATCTTCGTCATCCTGGTCATTGCGCTGCGGCGCGGCATCGCAGGTGAGCTCCGCTGGCTGTTCGTGCGCCGGCGCATCGCCGCTGCGGAGGCGGGCGTTCCAGAAGAGGGGGGCGAGGCGGCCGATGTGCCGCCGCCGGCTCCCGAACTGCCGCTGATTGCCCCATTGGTGCGGGCCGTCGCCGATGCACCGGCGCTGCGCGCCGGAGGGCTATCGAAATTCTACGGCGGCCTGCATGCCGTGGAGGACGTGTCCTTCGCCGTCCGCACCGGATCGATCCACGCGGTGATCGGGCCCAATGGCGCCGGGAAGAGCACGCTCTTCAAGATGCTGCTTGACGAGATCCCGCCCACCGCCGGGGAGGTCCGCCTGTTCGGGGAGCGCATCACCGGGCTCGGTGCGACGCGCACTGCGCAGCGCGGCATCGGCAAGAGCAATCAGCTCAATCAGCTGTTTCTCAACATGACGGTCGCGGACAATCTTCGGGTCGCCGCGCTCGCCCGCCGGCGCGGGCTGTTTCGCCCCGATATCCTGCGCGCCTCCACGTCGCTTCCGGCGGTCGAGCGTCAGGTTGAGGCGGCGATGCAGACGGTGGGCCTCAGTGATCGCGCCGATGTACCCGTAAGCGTGCTGCCATACGGAGAGAAGCGGCGCCTCGAGATCGGCATCGCGCTGGCGACCGGTCCCAACGTGCTCCTGCTTGATGAGCCGCTCGCCGGCATGAGCCCGGCCGAGCGCATCGCCACGCGGGCGTTGATCCAGGAGATCGGGCGCAGCCGCACCTTGCTGATCGTCGAGCACGACATGGATGCGATCTTCGAGCTCGCCGAGCGCATAACGGTGCTGCAGGAGGGTCGCCTGCTCGCGGAGGGGACGCCCGGTGAGATCCAGCGCAATGATGCGGTGCAGACCGCCTATCTCGGAGGGCTGCATGCGCATGAGCCTGCTTGAGATCGAGCGGATCAACACGTACTACGGCGACAGTCACATACTGTTCGACGTCTCCATGGAGGTTGGCCGCCATGAGGTGGTCGCCCTTCTCGGGCGCAACGGTGCCGGCAAGACCACCACCTTGCGCTCGATCATGGGTGTGCTGGCGCCCCGAAGCGGCCGCGTCCGCCTCGACGGCAAGGAGATCCAGGGCCGCCCGCCTTACGAGATCGCCCGCATGGGGATGCAGCTGGTCGTAGAGGATCGCGGGATCTTCGGCCAGCTCACCGTCGAGGAGAATCTCCGCCTTGCCGCGCTCAGCGCGACGAAGCCGTGGACGCTCGATCGCGTCTATGAGTTCTTTCCCCGCCTGAAGGAGCGTCGCCGTTCCGGCGGGCGGCAGCTCTCAGGTGGCGAGCAGCAGATGCTCGCAATTGCCCGCGCGCTGATCCGTGACGCCCAGATCATCCTGCTCGACGAGCCGTTCGAGGGGCTCGCGCCGCTGATCGTGCGCGACCTCGTGCGTGTCGCGCGCGAGCTTGCCGAGCAGGGCCGCACGATCCTGGTGGTCGAGCAGAACGTGGTCGCCGCGCTCAGCTTTTCCCATCGCGTGTACGTGGTGAACAATGGCCACGTCGTCTGGCAAGGCACGCCGGCCGAGCTGCAAGCCGACCCCGCGTTGATGAAGACGCATCTCGGGGTGTGAGGAGCAATCCGCTCGGCAGTAATAAACACAAACAAGGAGACGGTCCGCTTATGCTTCGCCACGCCAACGCTCTCTGGGCCGCCATGCTCTTCACCGCGCTCGCATCGGCCGGCGCTCTCGCGCAGGACAACGCCCTGCCGGTGAAGATCGGCGTGCTGACCGACCTCTCCGGCCCCGCGTTCGACGCGACCGGCCTCGGCTCGGTCGTCGCCGCGCAGATGGCCGTGGAGGACTTCCGCGGCAAGGTGCTGGGCCGCCCTATCGAGGTGGTTTCCGGCAACGAGCAGTTGAAGCCCGATGTCGGCTCCTCGATCGCGCGTGAATGGTTTTCGCGGGACGGCGTCGACCTGATCGAGGACGTGCCCGTCTCATCCGTCGGCCTCGCCGTCCAGCAGGTCGCGCGCGAGCAGCACAAGCTGTTCATCACCCAGTCGACCGTCACGACCGACTTCAGCGGCAAGTTCTGCTCGCCCTACACGATGCAGTGGTCCTTCGATGCGTATGCGCTCGCAGCGGGCACGGCGCAGGCGGTAACGCGGCGCGGCGGCAAGAGCTGGTTCTTCCTGACCGCCGATTACGCCTTCGGCTACTCGCTCGAGCACGACGCCTCGGAGTTCGTCCGCAAGAATGGCGGCACGGTGGTCGGGTCCGTCCGCTATCCGCTCGCCGCGCGCGACCTCACCGCGTTTCTTCTGAAGGGTCAGGACTTGCACGCCCAGATCCTCGGCATTGCCGGCGGGCCGCCCGACAACGTGAACTTCATCAAGCTCGGCAGCGAGTTCGGTGTGCGCCAGCGAGGTCAGCAATTCGCCGGCCTGCTGATGCTGATCACCGACATCCATGCGCTCGGTCTCAAGGCTGCCGAGGGACTGCTGCTCACCACCGGGTTCTATTGGGACCATGACGATCAGACGCGCGCTTGGTCGAAGCGCTTCTTCGAAAAGCGCCACGCGATGCCGACCACCTGGCAGGCCGGCGTCTATTCCTCGGTCACGCATTACCTGAAGGCGGTTCAGGCTGCCGGCACGACGGACGCGCTAAAGGTCGCGGCCAAGATGCGGGAGCTGCCGATCGACGACTTCTTCGCCCATAACGGCCACCTGCGTCCCAGCGGGCTGCTGGTGCACGACCTCTACCTCGCCCAGGTCAAGAGCCCGGAGGAATTGAAATACCCCTGGGACTACTACAAGATCCTGGAGACGATCCCGGGCAAGGACGCCTTCCCGCCGCCCGACCCGTCGGTCTGTCCGCTCGACAAATAGAGGAGCATCGCGATGCCCGTGCGGCACGATCTCGTGCACTTCGTCGGCAGCGTGCCGCTTGCCGACAGCGAGCAGGTATTCCGCCATCTCTGCGACGCCGTCGGCCCGTTCGTGAGCCACATCCCGGACGGGGAGACGGCCGAGCGCGCCCGCTGGATCTGGTTTCAGCGCCAGATGCTGGAGGCGCATCCGGCGATGGAGCTCGACCCCACCGCGCCACCGCTCCGGCTCACCGAATGGAACGGACGGTTCTTGCGCGAGACGCCCCTGCTGCACCTCAAGCCTGAGATCGACCAGGGCACCGTCACCTTCGATACCGGGTACGACCGCGCGGCGGAGCACTCCTACCGCGTGTTCAAGAACCTGCGCGCGCAGGACGTCATCCCCGACTGGGTGCGCTTCCAGGTCTGCCTGCCGACGCCGATGGCCCCGGGGTACATGTACGTGAGTCCGGCGGGCCGCCCCGCCTTCCTTGCCGCCTATGAGCGCTCGCTCCTCGGCGCGCTTGGGCGCATCGTTGCCGCGATTCCGGCGCGTGATCTCACGATCCAGTTCGACGTCTGCCAGGAGATCCTGGCCTTCGAGGACTACTTTCCCGGCCGCCCGCCTGACTACAAGCGGGTGATGTTCGCGACGCTCGGCCGGCTTGGCGACGCCGTGCCGCCGCTGGTCGAGCTTGGCTACCACCTCTGCTACGGCTCGCCCGCCGATGAGCATCTTGTGCAGCCCCGCGACGCCGCCATTCTGGTGGAAGTCATGAACGGCATCGGGGATGCGGTGCGCCGCCATGTCGACTTCCTGCATATCCCGGTGCCGAAGGATCGGGACGACGACGCCTATTTCGCGCCGTTGCGCGGCTGGCGCGGCGTCGGGCGGACCCGGCTCTATCTCGGCCTGATCCATCATGATGACGAGGCGGGGGATCAGCGCCGCATCGCCGCCGCGCGCCGTGTCGCGCCGTCCTTCGGGATAGCCAGCGAGTGTGGCTGGGGCCGCTCCGACCCGGCGCGCTTGCCCAGCCTGTTGCGCAGCCACCGCGACGCGGCCGAAACGCTCCGTTCCGGCTGACCGCTCACCCGGGAACGCATCGAGAGTGTGCGTGTTCTCCTCCGATCCTCGGAGGAACTCATCATGCATCGACGCGACCTCTTGCAGATGACTGGTGCCGCCGCGGCGGTAATCGGCGCGTCCGCGGGGCATGCCAACGCGCAACCGACGGGAAGTCAAACGCCGGCTGCCGGCTCGGCGGCGCGCCCGGAAAGCGGCGAGTTGCACCGCCACATGATCGGCTACATGCTCGCACACGAACAATTCGCGTTGCCCGAGCTTCACCGTATCGGGATGCGCGCCGCCCAATCGGGGTTCGATGCGCTCGCCACCAGCGATCATTTTCAGCCCTGGCAGGCGAACGAGGGTCATGCCGGCCTCGCCTGGGTCGCGCTCGGCGCGCTCGCTGCGCAGGGGAACAAGGCTTGGATGGGCACGACCGTCACCTGCCCCACCTTGCGTTACAGTCCCGCCGTCGTGGCCGAGGCGTTCGCCTCGCTCAGCCAATTCGCCCCGGGTCACATCTTCCTGGGCGTCGGCTCGGGCGAGGCGCTGAACGAAGAGGCGGCGACGGGCACCTGGCCCAAATGGCAGGAGCGCTGGGACCGCCTGATCGAGGCGGTCGACATCATCCGCGGGCTCTGGGGCGGGCAGGAGGTCAATCACCAAGGCACGTACTATACGGTCAACGGCAAGCTCTATGACAAGCCGATGTATCCGATTCCGATATTGACCGCGGCGAACGGGCGCAAGTCGATGCGCCTCGCCGGCCAGCATGGCGACGGGCTGATCACCGATCCGATGAGCTGGAAGCACCACAAATCCGCGTGGGAGGGGGGCGCACGGGACGCCGGCAAGGACCCGGCCACCATGCCGGTTCTCGTCGAGCAATACGTCGTGGTCGGCGACAAGCAGGAGGCAGCGCGCGCCACCGAGTTCTGGCGCTTCGGTCCCAAGGCCTTCAACAGCTACTTCAACATAGCCGATCCGGCCGAGATCCAGCGCCGGGCGGAGGCGCAGATCCCGATCGAGAAGGTCGAGGAGGGGTGGGCGATCGGCACAGATCCCGAAGTCCACATCAAGAAAATCGCCGAGCTGTTCGACAGCGGCGCCACGATCGTCAACATCCACACCGGCCAGCCCGATCAGGAGGGTGTGCTGGAGTTCTACGCGACGAAGGTGCTCCCGCAGGTCCGGCAGCATTACCGGACCTAGGCAAGACCTCGCGCCGTGCGCCAGCGGGCGCTACATTCGCTCGCATGACCCAGCGTAACGCGAGCGTCGCCGTGATCGGCGCGGGCGATTTCATCGGTGCGGCCATCGCGCGTCGCTTCGCCACCGAGGGCTATCTTGTGGTCGCGGGCCGGCGGCATGGTGACAAGCTCGATCCCCTACGGGCCAGCATCGAATCAGCCGGCGGCCGCTGCCTCGCGCGCGGCCTTGATGCGCGGCGGGAAGAGGACGTCGCCGCCTTCATCGCAGAAGCGGAAGCCGCCGCTCCGCTCGAGGCCTGCATCTTCAACGTCGGCGCCAACGTTAATTTCCCGATCCTCGAGACCACCGAGCGCGTGTTCCGCAAGGTGTGGGAGATGGCGTGCTACGCGGGCTTCCTCGCCGGGCGCGAAGCAGCGCGTGCCATGCTGCCGCGGGGCCACGGCTCCATCTTCTTCACCGGGGCTACCGCCAGCGTGCGCGGCGGGTCGGGCTTCGCCGCCTTCGCCGCCGCCAAGGCCGGGCTGCGCGCCTTTGCGCAGTCGATGGCGCGCGAGCTCGGCCCCGAGGGAATCCATGTCGCCCATCTGGTGATCGATTCCGGCGTCGACACCGCCTGGGTGCGCGCGCGCATCACCGCCGCCGACGGTCAGCACGCGGGTCGACTGAACGAGCCCGACCTGTTGATGCGCCCGGAGTCCATCGCCGCGACGTACTGGCACCTGCACAACCAGACGCGCGACGCTTGGACCTTCGAGACCGACCTTCGCCCCTTCGCCGAACGCTGGTGACGCCATGCGCTCGATCGAGTTCCATTTCGACTTCGGCAGCCCGAACGCCTACCTCAGCCACCGCGTCATCCCGGCGATCGAGCGGCGCACCGGCACGCGCTTCACTTATGTACCCGTCCTGCTCGGCGGGGTGTTCAAGCTGACCAACAACGTCTCGCCGGCCGAGAGCTTGAACGGCATCCGCAACAAGCCAGAATACCAGCGCCTGGAGACCGAACGCTTCATCGCCAGGCACGGGATAGCCCGTTTCCGCTCCAACCCGCATTTCCCGGTCAACACCCTGCTCATCATGCGCGGCGCCGTTGCCGCCGAGGACGACGGCCTGTTCGCACCCTATGTGGAAGTGGTTTTCCGGGCCATGTGGGAGGACGGGCTCAAGATGGACGACCGCGAGGTGGCGGGCGCCGCTCTCGACGCGGCCGGCCTTCCCGGCGAGCGCCTGCTCGCCCGCGCCGGCGAGCCGGCGGCGAAGGAGCGCCTGCTTGCCAACACCGAGGCCTCGGTCCGGAGGGGGACTTTCGGCTCGCCCACCTTCTTCGTGGGCGAGGCGATCTATTTCGGCAAGGACAGGCTGCGCGACGTGGAGGAGGAGATCGACCGCATCCGCGCCACCAACACCTGATGGATGGCCCTCGCCTCCCTCGCTTGCGAACCCGTGGCGTTGCTGCTAGAGGGCCCGCCTCACGATTTCGCCAAACTCGTGACACCCTCTGAGCCGCCCGCGGCAGGCGGGCGTCACCAATTGCCGAAGGGGCGCGAATTCATGGCTGTACCGAAGCGAAAGACGTCGCCCTCAAGGCGTGGGATGCGGCGCAGCCACCATGCCCTGCCGCACGAGGCGCGGGCGGAATGCTCAAATTGCGGGGAGCTCAAGCGTCCGCATCACGTCTGCAGCCATTGCGGCCACTATGACGGACGCGAGGTGATTCCCGCCGGGAAGGCCCTGAAGGGCGCGGTCCGCGCCTGAACGTGGGCAGGAGCTGGGCGTGGTGAGCGGGCCGACGCCGAGCGGGACCTACACACTGGCGGTGGACGCGATGGGTGGCGACCATGCGCCGGAGGCGGTCATCGACGGGCTAGAACTCGCCTCGCTCCGCCATCCCGAGGCGCGTTTCCTGCTGGTCGGCGACGAGGCGCGGATCACGCCGCTGCTTGCCCGCCACAAGCGCGCCTCCACGACCTGCACCGTGCGCCATGCGCCCGATGTCGTCGGCAATGACATGAAACCGGCCGCCGCCCTGCGGCTGCGCAATGCGTCGATGCGGATTGCCATCGACGCCGTCGCCGCGAATGAGGCCGCAGGGGTCGTCAGCGCCGGCAATACCGGCGCGCTGCTGATGCTCGCCAAGATAGTGCTGAAGACGCTGCCCGGGATCGACCGCCCCGCCATGGCCGCGATCGGCCCGTCGGCGCGCGGCGACATGGTCATGCTCGACCTCGGCGCCAACCTGCTCTGCGATACCCGCAATCTTGTCGAATTCGCTGTTATGGGCGATGTCTTTGCCCGGACCGTGCTCGGCCTAACGGCACCGACGATTGGCCTGCTGAATGTCGGCAGCGAGGAGCAGAAGGGCGACGACCGCGTGCGTGAGGCCGCCGAGGTGCTGCGGCGCAGCCCGATCGCCGCGCAGTTCCACGGCTTCGTGGAGGGCCACGACATCGCCGCCGGCACGACGGACGTGATCGTCACCGATGGCTTCACCGGCAATGTCGCCCTCAAGACCGCGGAAGGCGCGCTCAAGCTGATATTCGACCTGTTGCGGCAGGTCTTCACCGCCACGTGGGCCGGGAAGGCCGCCTACGTGCTCGTCCGTCCGGGGCTGATGCGGCTGCGCGAATGGCTCGACCCGCGCCGCTACAATGGCGCCGTCATGCTGGGGCTCAGCGGTGTCGTGGTGAAGTCGCATGGCAGTGCGGATGCCGAGACCTTCGCGCATGCCGTCGACGTCGCGGTCGACATGGTCACGCATCATTTCAACGACCAAATCCGCGAGACGCTCGCGCGGATGGTTGCCGCCGCCTCGGGCAGCATTGCCGCCAAGGAGGCGGATGGCGGGCCCCAACTCGCCACCGCATCGTAACGTCGGCTTATGACACGCTCCCGGAACCCGTGATGCCCCTCCGCTCGATCCTTGCCGGCGTCGGCGCATACCTTCCCGCCCGCGTGGTGACCAACGAGGAGCTGGCGCAGCGCATCGACACCACCGACGCGTGGATCGTGGAGCGCACCGGCATTCGCCAGCGCCATGTCGCGAGCCCGGAAGAAACCTGCGCCTTCATGGGCACCGCGGCGGCGCGCGACGCCCTTTCTCATGCCGGCGCCGACCCCTCGGACGTCGATGCGATCATCCTCGCCACCAGCACGCCCGACCAGGCGTTTCCCGCGACCGCGCTGCGCGTGCAGCAGGCTCTCGGGGTGAAAGACGGGTTCGGCTTCGATCTCTCCGCCGCCTGCGCGGGCTTCCTTTACGGCCTCTCGGTTGCTGACGGTATGATCCGTGCACTGCAAGCGCGCGGCGTGCTGGTGATCGGCAGCGAGGTCTATTCGCGCATTTTGAACTGGCAGGACCGCGGCACCTGCGTCCTGTTCGGCGACGGCGCCGGTGCGGTGTTCCTGCGCGCGGGAGAGGGCAGGGGGACCATCGATCGCGGCATACTCTCCACCCACCTGCACGCGCAGGGGGAGCTTGGCGACATCCTCTATGTGGATGGCGCGGTGGGGCGCGCCGACCGTCCCGGCCATCTGGTGATGAACGGGAGGGAGGTGTTTCGCCACGCCGTGCACCGGCTCGCCGAGGCAGTCGACGAGGCGCTCGCGGCGAACGGTCTGGGGCGGTGTGACGTCGACTGGCTGGTGCCGCACCAGGCCAATCTGCGCATCATCGACGCGATGGGCCGCCGCCTTGGGTTGCCCGCCGAGCGCGTGGTCGTCACGGTGGATCGCCATGCCAACACCTCAGCCGCCTCGGTCCCCCTGGCGCTCGCCGAGGCCTGTGCCGACGGTCGCATCCGGCCGGGCGACCTTGTCCTGCTGGAGGCTCTTGGCGGTGGCCTGACCTGGGGTTCGGCCCTGGTGCGGATGTAGCCCAGGGCGGCCTACCCCTCTCGCTTCTGGCGCAACTCCTTGGCAAGCCGGCGCAGGATGATGTTGCGCTTGAGGCTGGAGAGGTGATCGACGAACAGGATGCCATCCAGATGGTCGATCTCGTGCTGCAGACAGGCCGCGAGCAGCCCGTCCGCCTCGATCTCTTTTCGCGCCCCTTCCTGGTCGAAGTAGCGGACCTTCACCCGCGCCGGACGCGTGATGTCTGCATACATGCCGGGCAGGGACAGGCATCCCTCCTCGCGGGTCGCCAGCTCCTCGCTCGCCGCGACGACCTCTGGATTGATGAGCGTGATCGGATCGGGCGTGTCGTCCTTCATAAGGTCGACCACCGCGAGGCGCAGGGGTGTGCCGATCTGCGGGGCGGCAAGGCCGATGCCGGGCGCGCGATACATCGTGGTGAACATGCGCGGCACCAGTGTGCGAATCGTATCCGAGTCCGCGGAGGTCACCAGCCGCGTTTTCGTCCTCAGCATCGGATCGGGCGCGATGCGAATGTCCAGCAATTCGGGCGCTACCTGGTCCGGCATAGGCTGCATGTAGCGGGCGCCCGGGCGCTGTTCAACGCACCCGTTACTGCAGGTAGCCCCAGCGGCGAACCGAGGGTTCAGCACTGGCCCACTGCCATCCTTGGGCGCGCCGACAGATATCCGCCCGGTACCAGCTCTGGTGCGTGCCGTCGCGCGCCGAGAAGGCAATCGCGCGGCATTGCGCTAGCGGGTTGACGATGTTCCCCAGCACCGAGATCTCACCGTCCTCGTCACCCAGCGGGATATAATGGCGGATGCGCCATGGCGCGCGGCCGCCGACTGGCAGGCCACCCGCGACCCGGGCGATCGCCTGCTGCTCTGCATGCTGGCGCGACCTGCCGTAGAATTGCACCGCCGCACCGGTCGCTGTCGCGGTGGCGACGCCGACGGCGAATCCGACCGCCGGGCTTGCGGTCGCGCCACCCGCTGCCGCGCCGCTGATGACGCCGACGATCGCGGGAACCGTCTTGCAGCCGGCAAGGGGCAGCGTCGCGGCGACGAGCAGTACCGCTGGCTTCATTGCAAGGCGCCCCACCGCTCCGTCGCCGGCTCCGCGCTGGCCCAGTGCCAGTTCCGACCTTGGCCGCAGATGGACGCCGTGAAGAAGAACGGATCAGACCGTCCCCGCTCCCAGTGGGCGACCGAAAAGACGATGTCTTTGCAGCGCACGAAGCTGCCACTCGTCTCGCTGGTGACGGTGACCTCGCCGTACTCGCTGTCCTCTATCGGAATTCGGTGGCGCACGCTCCAAGTGGCGACCTGGCCTATGGCCAACGGACCGGCCGCATCGGCGATGCGCTGCTGCTCCGCGTGATGGACGTTGCGTTCGACATAGGCGAGCCCCGCATTGGCAGCCGTGCCGACGCCGAGGCCAATGCCGGTGGCGACGGCAGGCGCCTTGGTCACCGCGTTGGCGATGCCGGCGCCAGCGATGCCGGCGACATCACCGGTGGTCGCACTCAGGAAGGACCCGCAGCCGGATAGCGCCAGCAGCGCGGGCAGCAACACGACGGCCGCCCGGGAGGATCCAACCCGCATGTCCAAATCATGGGGAGACCCTCGCGGGCGAACCAGTCACGTCAGCTTGCGTTCTACTTGATGCGTCCCATCGCACGCAATGCGGCTTCCATCCGCTCGCGATTGCGCGTCTGCGGCGCGGCATTGCTCATGTCGAGTATTTTCGGCATGGCATCCGCGACCATTTCCGGCGTGACCTTCTCGAGCGGGTCAAACTGCACGCCTTCCGAGCGGTAGTACTGCAGCCGCGCGTAACCCGCGCCGCTCGCGGTGATGATCTCTCCCGTTATGTTGCACTGCTCGGAGGCGAGCCAGGCGACGGCCGGGGAGACGAATTCGGGCTTCATGAATTCGCGCAGGTGCGGCGGGAGGAGATCCTCGGTCATACGCGTGCGCGCGGACGGTGAGATCGCGTTGCACAGGACGTTGTATTTCGCACCTTCCAGCCGCAGGACGTTGATGAGGCCGACGACTGCCATCTTCGCCGCACCGTAGTTTGCTTGGCCGAAATTGCCCGAGGTGCCGGAGCCCGAGGTGGTCACGACGATCCGGCCGTATTTGCGCTCCCGCATGATCGGCCACGCGGCCTTGGTGCAATAGACGGTGCCCATGTAGTGCACGTCCGAGCACTTCTCGAAGTCCTCTATCGTCATGTTGCTGAACGCCTTGTCGCGCAGGATGCCGGCATTGTTCACCAGCGCGTCGACACGGCCCCAGGTCTTCATCGCCGTCTCTACGATCGAGGCGCCGCCCGCCTCGGAGTTGACCGAGGCGTAGCTTGCGACCGCCTCGCCGCCGGCATGCTGGATTTCGTCAACGACCTTGTCCGCCACCGCGTGGGCGCTGCCGCGGCCGTCGACGGCGCCGCCCGGGTCGTTCACAACGACCTTGGCGCCGCGGCTGCCGAACAGCAGCGCGTGCTCGCGCCCGATGCCGGCGCCGGCGCCGGTGACAATGACGACGCGATCGTCGAAGCGGATGGTCATGCTCGGTTCCCCTCTGGTTGATGCCGCGGCAAGCGTAGCCGCAAACGTGGCCTGCGCCAGTCCCCGCGGCGAGGAGCGCCTACGCTCGGCGCCACCCGTCACGGCTCTTCCCGCACCCGCCTCCGCCAATCATCCAACACGTCCCGCAGTGTCTGCTCCCATGGGATGGTGGTCCGCCAGCCGAGTGCCGCGCGCGCGACGGAGGGATCGCCTTGAGCGAGCGGAACCTCGGAAGGACGAAGCAGCGCATTCTCCGTCTCCACGTCGGCGGTGACACCAGCAATCGCAAGCAGCGCTTCTAGTGTGTCACCGATGCGGCGTGGCACGCCGGAGGCGATGTTCAGGATCGTTCCCGAAGGCAACGTCTGCACCCGGCGCAGGCAGGCGACGTAGGCGTCGCAGACGTCACGCACGTCGAGGAAGTCGCGTTGCGGATCGAGCGCACCAACCTTCAGCCGCGGCGGCTGCAAACCTGCTTCGATACGCGCGACTTGCCGGGCGAAGGCAGCGACGACCAAAGCGGGGGATTGGCCAGGCCCCGTGTGATTGAAAGGGCGGAGGCGGATGCAGCGCAGCCCGTCACTGACCAACGCACCCAGGGCAAGGTCTGCCGCTGCCTTGCTCGCGGCGTAGGTGTTCATCGGGGCGAGCACGGCATGCTCATCGAGCGGCACACCGGCGGTGAAGGAGCGGCCGTAGCAATCTGCGCTCGAGACATGCACCAGAAGCGCATCGGGCGCCTCACGCAACAGGGCGTTCGCGAGCGTCAGCGTTCCATGCAAGTTGACCCGCCAAGTCTGCATCGGGTCGGCGCGGGCGGAGGCCACATCGGAGATCGCGGCGAGATGGATCGCCGCGTCCGGACTCGCCGAGCGGACGAACGACGTGATCGCCTCGGCGTCGGTGACGTCGACGAGTTGTGCGAACACCCTGGCCCGCGGAAAGGCGGCGGCGAGGCGAGGAGTGAGATGACCTCCGACGAATCCGGAGGCGCCAGTGAGCATGATGCGCGAAGGCATCGGCGGTCCCTATCGCGTGCGGCCGGTCGTGTCTACGCGGCGTGGTCTGCGTGACGGTTGCCCATGGCCGGTGCCCGCCGGTAGGGTGCACCAATGGCCGTCCCCTACGCCGCCTGCATGGCGCTGATCGCGTCGCTCTACCATCTGCCGCCTCACGTCCTGCCGTCGATTCATGCCGTCGAGGGCGGGCGGGTAGGGTCAGTGCACCCGAACGCCAACGGCACCGATGACCTCGGCGTGATGCAGGTCAACACTATCTGGCTGAATGCGCTGTCGCGCTACACCGGGCTTGCGCCGGAGGTGGTTCGCACGCGCCTGATCCAGGACCCCTGCTTCAACATCGCCTCAGCGGGCGCGATCATGGCGACCTACCTGATCGAGGACAATGGCGACTTGTTGCGCGCGGTCGGAGACTACCACTCGCACTCCCCGGGATTGAACGAGGAGTACCCGCATCCTGGTCGTCACGGCGGCCCGGGGCTTGCCTGTCCGCCGTGGCCCGCCTGGCCGCACTGGCTTGCTGCACCGCCGACACCCGTAGGGTCAGGCGGTGGCGATATAGTCGCGCAGGCTGCCGACCTCCTCCTCCTGCTCCATGATGCGGGCCTTCACGACATCGCCAATGCTGACCAGCCCGACCAATTCGTTGTCGACCAGCACCGGCAAGTGGCGGAACCGCCCAACGGTCATCTGGCGCATCGCCTCGATGACCGTGGTACCAGGTGAAGCATGCTGTAGGGAGCGCGTCATCAGCTGCCCGGCGGTCATCTCCAGGGTCGTCGCACCGACCGCGCTTAAACTGCGGATGATGTCGCGCTCGCTCACAATGCCCAGAAGCCGGTCATCGGTGTCGAGCACCGGCACGGCGCCGATCCCTCTTTGTGTAAAGAGAGCGGCAACCTCGGCGATCGTGGCCGCCGGGCCGACGGTGAATATCTCCTGTCCCTTGTGACGAAGTATCGCGGCGATCGTCATGGCGTCCTCCTCCCATGCGCTGCCCGTAATGCGATGCTGCGCGCTTCTGCCCATCGCGTGCAAGCGGCAGGTGTGCGGTGCACAATTGCGGAAATCATCGGGACGACGACGCGGCCCGCGTCCTCCTTTGGAAATGCGGGCTATATGTAGATCTGCCGTCGGAGCAGGTCGCGTCGGCGCAGGCCCTGGATGACGCGCCGCAGATGACGGCCGAGGCGGGCGAGGCCAGCGCGGGAGAGCCGCATGGCCGGATCCCAGGCAGGGCTCGCGAAATATGGCTGGTAGCCCACGGCCAGGAGTTCGCCGCGGATACAGCTCTCGATCAGGAACAACTCGAACGTCGACAGGCGGGAGCGCCAGGTAGCAGCAGCATCGGCGGATACCGGTCGCCCGAGCGAACCGTGCACCACCAGCTCCCGCGCGGGCACCTTGCGGGCTATCGAGTCACGGAAGGCCAGCATTCCGGGCTCGAACGTCTCGTCCAGGAAGCTGCAGACGCGGCGCGTCGTCGCCTCCAGGTCGCTGACCATGTCCTCGTAGCGCACCTCCAGGAGCCGCTCCGCGAGCGGCGAGGCGCGGTAGGAGAGGCCAAGCCGAACTGCCCGCCGCCACTCGAAATCCCTGTCCCAAACACCGCCGTGGAAATGCGCGTCGATGAACGAGGCGGCAACGTCACGCCCGTCCCGGATCAGGTGGATGAACCGCGCCTCCGGATAGAGTGCAGCAAGCTGCGGCACGATTTCGATATAGGGCGGTGTCTTGTCGCCAAAACGCGGCTTGCCGGCTCGGCGCAGGTGCTCGGCGTAGATCAGGCCCATCAGCGACTTGATCGTGGGATCGGCCAGCGCGCGGGCTCGCTCCGCGAAGTCGACCGCCGCGATCTCCATGTCGGGCCAGCGGTAGTCGCCGATAATGAGCCCGATCGCCTCTTCCACCTGCGTCGGCGATAACCGTTCGACCAGCGGGAGACGGGCGGTCAGAGGCAGCAGGAACCACGTCTCGGGCGGGATCTCGATGCGCGAATGCCCCGCCAGCACCAAACGCAGCAGAGTTGTGCCCGAGCGCCCGCTGCCGACGATGAAGAATGGCGCATCGCTCGGCATCGCTCAGGGAGCGTCGATGAACGCCGGCACGGCCCGCATCGCATCTTGGCGTGCCGCCTCGTTGGTGCCAGCATGCGCTTCCCCGGTACCGCTCGGCGGTGTGGCGAGGCCAGAGCGGACGCGCACCGGACGATCAACCGCGTCGAAATCGTGCCAGGAGTGGGGATAGACAATCAGCCTGATCTGCTCCGGAAACCGCGTCGCCAGGTCCCGGCATGGCGCGGCGGGCGTCCAGTCATCGTTTGCGCCCACCAGGATCATCAGCGGGGCGGCCGGCCGATAAGCCTCTGGAGCGCATCTCCGACATGCAGCCCGGGTAGAAGGCGACGAACCGGCGAAACAGGCCCGGCGGGAGGGCGCGCGCGGCGTCCGCCGTCCACAGCGTGGTAGAGCCGCCATTCGACCAGCCCAGCAACACCACACCGCCCGCCGGGGTGCCCGGCTGCGCCGCGAGCCATTGGGCTGCGGCGATCGCATCCTCCCGGCGCGTCGGCAAGACCCGTGCCTTACGCTCCTTCACACCGCATTGCGAGCCGAGGCCGCGCGAGCCGAAACTGTCTGGCAGCAGGACAACGTGTCCGCCTTTCGCGAGCACGACCGCCCACGGCCCATCACGCATCGGGAACGGGCCGCCGCAGCCATGCAGTGCGACGACACCGGGTCCAGTCACCGCTCCCGCGGGCCGCACCAGCACAGCATCGAGGAACGTTCCATTCGCCTCAGGGATTCGCACATGCTCCGCAGACACGTGTGACGTTTGTAGGAAGGCGAGGAGCGTGAGGAAAGGGGTCACGGCGCGTGCGCGCGCGCCACCGCCTCGGATTGCGCCCGCGCGTGGTTCATTCCCTGCATGATGGCCTCGACGTCGCGCTGCACCTGCAGGCTCCGCCACTCGAAGCCGCCCCCGGCCTCGTCCCGATCCGGCGATGGCATTTCGCCGCAGCCGGCAATACAAAGCAATCCGAGAAAACCGGCAACGACACGCGTCATGACGAGAGCTCAACGCTTGGTGGTGTTCATTCTAGGGGATCGCGCCGCGTCGCGCCAAGCCGGCTCGTCCCCGGGGCCAGCTTGACCCTGGGGCGGTTGGGCGCGCTAGGATGGTGACGAGTATCAGCCCGCCTTGCGGCGCGGCGCGCGACGTGCTGCGTCCCCGCGAACCCCATCCGCCCAGGAGATCGCATGCCGAGCCTCAACTACGCCTCTCCAACGACGGTTCCCGAAGCCATCGGCCTGCTCACCGGCGCGCCGGGTCTCGCCAAGGTGCTTTCCGGCGGAACCGATCTGCTGGTGCAGCTCCGGTCCGGGCGCCTAAGGCCCGATCTGATCGTCGACACCAAGCGGATCCCTGGGATCATGGGGATCCGTGAAGAGGATGGCGCTTTCATCATCGGTGCGGCAACTCCCGGTGCGGTGATGGAGGCGCATGAGGGGCTCAAGCACGCCTTCCCGGGCGTCGTGGAGGGCATGGACCTTATCGGCTCGACCCAGATCCAGGGCCGCGCGACGCTCGCCGGCAATCTCTGCAATGCGTCCCCGGCTGCGGATGGCGTCCCCGCGATGATCGCAGCCGGCGCGATCGCCGTCATCGTCGGTCCGAGCGGTCAGCGGGAGGTGCCGGTCGAGCAGATTCCCACCGGTCCCGGTCGCACCTCCCTCGAGAAGGGCGAGTTCATCCTGGCATTCTGGCTTCCAAAGCCCGCTCCCCGCACCGGGGATGCCTATCTACGCCTGATCCCGCGCACCGAGATGGACATCGCCGTGGTCGGCTGCGGCGTCAGCGTGACGCTCGATCCCAACGGCGTCTGCATCGCAGCACGCGTCTGCCTCGGCGCGATCGCGCCGACCGCGCTGCTGGTGCCGGACGCCGCCGCGGCGTTGATCGGGTCGCGGCTGGACGAGATGGCGCTCGGCAAGCTCGCCGCCGCCGCGCAGGCCGCCTGCCGTCCGATCACCGACAAGCGCGGCACGATCCAGTACCGCACCAGGATCGCCGGCGTGCTCGCCCGCCGCACTGCCGCCATCGCCTTCGAACGCGCCGCGCAACGCGGCTGAGGACAAAGAATGAGCAAGCATCACGTAAGCACGATCATCAACGACGAGCCTGTGGAGTTCCTTTGCGAACCGCAGGAAACGCTCCTCGACGTGCTCCGCAACACGCTGGGTCTGACCGGCAGCAAGGAGGGCTGTGCCTCGGGCGACTGCGGGGCATGCAGCATCATCTGCGACAGCGCGCTCGTTTGTTCCTGCCTGATGCTCGGCGCCGAGGCGGAGGGAAGGTCGATCACCACCGTCGAGGGCGTCGCGCGCGGCGACGAGCTCCATCCGGTGCAGCGCCAGTTCCTGGAGCACGCCGCTTTACAATGCGGTTTTTGCACGCCGGGCCTGATCGTCGCGACCAAGGCGCTGCTCGACGCCAACCCAAACCCGACGGAGGAGGAGGCGCGCTATTGGCTCGCCGGCAACCTCTGCCGTTGCACCGGTTACGACAAGATTCTTGCGGCCGTCATGGACGCCGCCGCCGAGATTCGCGGAGAGAGGCGGGCAGCATGAACTACATCGTGAGCAAGCCCGAGCTGAAAGTCGTCGGCACCCGCCCGGTGCGCCCGGACGGCGTGGACAAGGTCACCGGGCGCGCGCAGTTCGGCGCCGACATGATCTTGCCCGGCATGTTGTGGGCGAAAGTCAAGCGCAGTCCTCACGCGCACGCGCGGATCATCTCTATCGATGCCTCGAAGGCGCTGAAGCTGCCTGGCGTGCGCGCCGTGGTGACCGCGGCGGACTTCCCCGAGATCGCTTCCGAGGAGGCGTTCGTCGGCGAGGGGCCGATGAACTTCCGCGACCTCTCGCGCAACTGCATGGCACGCGACAAGGCCCTCTACGAGGGCCACGCGGTCGCCGCCGTGGCCGCGACGTCGCAATCCATCGCCGATGCCGCGCTCGCGCTGATCGAGGTGACGTACGAGGTGCTGCCGCACGTCATCGACGTCGAGGAGGCGATGGCGCCGGACGCGCCCGTGCTGCACGAGGACCTGTTCACCCAGGGCGCCGAGCCGCACTCGTCGAAGCCGTCAAACATCGCCAAGCGCGTTGTCTTCAAGAAGGGCGACATCGACAAGGGCTTCAGGGAAGCCGAGGTTGTGGTGGAGGCTCGCTACACGACCCAGCCGGTGCATCAGGCCTATATCGAGCCGCACGCCTGCGTCGTGAGCGTCGCAGCCGACGGGCAAGCGCAGATCTACAGCTCGAGCCAGGGCCAGTTCATGGTGCGCGCCTACTGCGCCAAGCTGCTCGCCTGGGAGTTGTCCAACATCCGCGCCGTCCCGCTGGAGATCGGCGGCGGTTTCGGCGGCAAGACGCTGGTCTATCTCGAGCCCCTCGCGCTCGCGCTCGCCAAGAAGACGGGCCGGCCGGTGAAGATGGTGATGACCCGGGAGGAAGTGTTCCAGGCCACCGGCCCGACCTCCGGCGGTGTCATCGAGGTGAAGATCGGCGCCAAGCGCGACGGCACGATCGTCGCCGCGAAGCAGGTGCTGAAATACCAGGCGGGCGCGTTTCCGGGCTCGCCGATCGGGCCGGGCTGCATGTGCGGTTTCGCGATGTACGACCTGCCCAATGTCGATGTGCTGGGCTTCGACGTCGTCTCCAACCGTCCCAAGGTCGCCGCCTATCGCGCGCCCGGCGCGCCGCTCTCGTCCTGGGCGGTGGAGAGCGCGCTCGACGATCTCGCGCGCAAGCTCGCCATGGACCCGATCGCACTCCGCGAGAAGAACGCCGTGCGCGACGGCAGCAAGACGCACTACGGACCGACCTTCCGTGATATCGGCTTCCTCGAGACGCTAGAGGCGGCGAAGAAGCATCCGCACTACACTGCCCCACTCGGTCCGAACCAGGGCCGCGGCATCGCCTGCGGCTTCTGGTTCAACATCGGCGGCGAGTCCTCGGGCGCGGTCCACGTCAACGAGGACGGGACTGCGAGCGTGGTATCGGGCAGCCCCGATATCGGCGGCTCGCGCGCGTCGATGGCGATCATGGCGGCGGAGGTGCTGGGCATTGACGTCGAGAAAGTCCGCCCGATCGTGGGCGACACCGGCTCGATCGGCTTCACCCACGTCACCGGCGGCTCGCGCGTCACCTTCGCGACCGGCATGGCGGTGACGCAGGCCAGCGAGCGCGTCGTGCACCAGCTCAAGGAACGGGCCGCGCAGATCTGGGAAATCCCGGTCGAGGCGGTGGAGTGGCGCGACGGCGCGGCCTACCCGGCGGGCTCCAACGCCGGCGGTTTCGAGCCGCTGACGCTTGCCGAGATCGCCGAGAAGGCAGCGCGCACTGGCGGGCCGATCAGCTCCGAAGTCTCACTTAACGCGCAGGGCGCCGGCCCGGGCTTCGGCTGCCACATCTGCGATGTCGAGGTCGACCCGGAGACCGGGCGCACGACCGTCCTGCGCTACACGGCGGTGCAGGACGTCGGCAAGGCGATCCATCCCTCCTACGTCGAAGGCCAGATCCAGGGCGGCGCGGCGCAGGGCATCGGCTGGGCGCTCAATGAGGAGTACATCTACGATTTAAAGGGCCGGATGGAGAATCCGGGCTTCCTCGACTATCGGGTCCCTGTCGCCTCCGACCTGCCGCGCATCGAGGCGGTGATGGTCGAAGTGCCGAACCCGCGCCATCCGTTCGGTGCGCGCGGCGTAGGCGAGGTGCCGATCGTTCCGCCCATGGCAGCGGTCGGCAATGCGATCCGCGCTGCGACCGGCGTACGGATGCATCATCTGCCGATGTCGCCGCCGAAGGTGCTGGCAGCGCTCGACGCCGCCAAGGCGGGCTGACCTGCCGCGCGTCGTCATCGCTGGCGCGCCCTCTCTCGCCGTGACGGGCGGGAAGGCCGAGCTGGAGGTGGCAGCGCGCACGTTCCGTGCCCTGGTGCGCGAACTGGACCAGCGCTTTCCGGGGCTCGGCACGCAGGTCGAGGAGGGGATGGCGATCGCGATCGACGGCGTGATCTATCAGGACGCGTACGACGCGAAGCTCGACGAGGGCAGCGAGATCTACCTCATCCCGAAGATCGCCGGGGGGTAAGCCCCCGGCGTTTCCGGCTCAGTGCACCAGTTGCGCGAACTCGGCTGGCGCTTCGCCGCGATGGGCGATGCCTCGATCAGGTGCGGCGTCGTGCGTTCCTGCGGGCGAATCACGGGTGTCGAGGTCGGGACGCCGACGCGCGTGCAGGCATTGCCGGTGGAGCTGACCTTCACGACCGCCCGGCTGCTGCCGCCCGTGTAGGTGACCTCCCGCGTGCAGGTCCCGTTTCGGTTCGAAAGCGACGTGATGAACACGCCTGACACCCCGTTCCCCGGAGCCGGCAAAGTCGCGAAGGCGCGATCGAACATGTGCTCGGGTACTGGCCATCATCGCATTGACGTCGCGGATGATCGTGCCGGGGGAGGGCATAGGCGGGAAGGGGAAGCCGACATCCACCATCTGCTCGGCGGGCATCGGCGGAAGCGTCGCCTGAACCGGCGGTGCCGGCATCGACACGGGAGCTGGAAGCACGAGCACGATGGCGCCGGGCGGCACCTCGATTACGCACTCGCGCGGCGCTGGAGTACCCGCGATCGCCGTTCCCGTCAGGGCAACCGAGGCCAGGGCACCGATCGCCGCCATGCCGAATTTCCGCATCGACCCACTCCATGGCTGTCGAACCGATGGCGGGAGATTAGGTCGGCGGCGGCGATCGAACCACTACGAGAACCCTGGCAACTCTTTAAAAAATGCGAGAAATTTCAAGCCAGCCAGGACGGGATCGGCAGGTTCTTCTCGCGCAGGAACGCGGGGTTGAACAGCTTCGATTGGTAGCGCGAACCGCCATCGGCGAGGATGGTCACGATCACGTGCCCCGGCCCCATTTCGCGCGCCATCTGGACTGCGCCGGCGACGTTGATGCCGCTCGATCCGCCCAGCACCAGCCCTTCGTGTGCGACGAGGTCGAAGATGATTGGTAGTGCCTCCTCATCGCTGACCTGGTAGGCGCCGTCGATCGGCGCGCCCTCGACGTTCTTTGTGATCCGGCTGGTGCCGATCCCCTCGGTGATCGAGTTGCCGTGCAAGGTCAGATCGCCGGTCCGGAAGTAGTCATAGAGCGCCGAGCCCATCGGATCGGCGATCATCGTGCGCACCTTCGGATTGTGCGCCTTTAGCGCCATGCTGACCCCGGCGATTGTCCCGCCGGTGCCAGCCGCGCAGGTAAATCCATCGACCCGGCCTTGGGTCTCTGCCCAGATCTCCTCGCCGGTCGTGCGCCGATGCCCTTCCCGGTTAGCGACGTTATCGAACTGATTGGCCCAGATCGCGCCGTTCGGTTCCGTCTGGGCCAGCTCCTCGGCGAGCCGACGCGAGGCGTGCTGATAATGCCCCGGGTCGCGATAGGGCTTGGGCGGAACCAGTCGCAGATCGGCGCCGATCAACCGCAGGAAGTCGATCTTTTCCCGGCTTTGATTCTCTGGCATCACGATCACGGTGCGATAGCCACGCGCGTTGCCGACCAGCGCGAGGCCTATACCGGTATTGCCGGCGGTCCCTTCCACCACCGTCCCTCCCGGACGCAGCCGCCCCGATTGCTCGGCCTCCTGGATGATCGCCAACGCGGCGCGATCCTTCACCGAGCCGCCCGGATTGAGGAACTCCGCCTTGCCGAGGATTTCGCAGCCCGTCGCGTCAGAGGCGCGCGTGAGGCGAATGAGTGGCGTGTTGCCGATGCTGCCCAGAAACCCGTCACGGATCGTCATGCGTCCAACCCCGCTCTTCGAAGCGCCGGAGGTTAGGCGAGTGCCACGACCGAGGCCAGCCATCTGAGCCGGGTAGCCGTTGATCGCCGGTTCATACCCTGTGAACAAAATGAAACCGACGACCGGAATGCCGCAAGGGCTGGCCCACCCTTGGGATTCCGGATACTACGCTGCCGCCTTCTCCTTCAGCACGTCCTTCACGTCGGCAAACGACAATTCGGGACTGTGATCGGTCGTGCGCCGCATCATGAATGGCGAGGTTGCAAGGAAAACGGGGTCGCCGTCGACGTCCTCGGAGATCGCGCTCCGGTTCACGGCGAGGAAGCGCGCGAGCGCGGGCTTGTCATCGGAGGACACCCAGCGCGCGACCGAGTAGGGAGTTGCTTCGAAACCGACGCGGATTCCGTATTCCGCGCCAAGCCGCGCCTGCAACACGTCGAGCTGCAGTGTGCCGACGACCCCTACGATCGCGGGAGATCCGTCATGCGGCCGAAACAGCTGCACAACGCCCTCTTCGGCCAATTCCTGCAACGCCTGGCGCAGCTTCTTCGCCTTCATCGCATCTTCCAGGCGGACGCGACGGAGGATCTCGGGGGCGAAATACGGCACGCCAAGGAAGTTCAGGTCATCGCCGTCGGTGAGTGTGTCGCCGATGCGTAAGGTGCCGTGATTGGGAATGCCGACCACGTCACCCGCGAAGGCCTGCTCGACCAGCTCGCGTTCGCGGGCGAAGAAGAACTGCGGTGCGTGTAGCGGGATCAGCTTCCCCGTACGGACCTGCTTAAGTCGCATGCCTCGCTCGAGCCGCCCGGAGCAGACGCGCGCGAAAGCGATGCGGTCGCGATGATTTGGGTCCATGTTCGCCTGGATCTTGAACACCAGCGCGGTCAGTCGTGGGTCGGTCGCGGCGATCACGCCGGCATCGGCTGGCTGGGCGCGTGGTGCTGGCCCGTACTCGGCGAGCCCGGCAAGCAGGCCGGCGACCCCAATCCCCCTGATCGCCGATCCGAAATAGACCGGCGTGAGATGACCTTCGAGAAAGCTCGTGCGATCGAATGGCGGCAATGCTGCGCCGACGAGGTCGACCTCTTCGGACAGGGCCACGAGGCGAGGATCGGATTGGGGAAGGTCTGCGTCCAGATGGAGGCTGCGGTTGCGCAGATCGTAGGTACCGGCGAAATCGGCGGCGCGACCGACGGGCCAGGCCACCGGCGCGGTGTCGAGCGCGAGCGTCGCCGCGATTTCGTCCAGCAGCTCGAAAGCATCGCGCCCCTCGCGGTCCATCTTATTGATGAAAGTGACGATGGGGATGTCGCGCAGGCGGCAGATCTCGAACAGCTTGCGTGTGCGCTCCTCGATGCCCTTCGCCGCGTCGATCACCATCACGGCGGAGTCGACAGCCGTCAGCGTGCGATAGGTGTCCTCGGAGAAATCCTCGTGGCCAGGCGTGTCGAGCAGGTTGAAGACGCAGCCCGCATGCTCGAACGTCATCACCGAGGTCACGACGGAGATGCCGCGCTCGCGCTCGATCCCCATCCAGTCCGACCGCGTGCGCCGCCGCTCCCCCTTGGCGCGCACCGAGCCGGCGAGCTGAATCGCACCGCCGGCACGCAGGATCTGCTCGGTCAGCGTCGTCTTGCCGGCATCCGGGTGGGAGATGATCGCGAACGTGCGTCGCCGCGCGATCTCGGCCGTGAAGTCGGACATGAGAGCGGAGGAGGGGGAAGGGTTCAGCGCGAGTAGAACTCGACCACGAGGTTCGGTTCCATCTGCACCGGGTAGGGCACATCAGAGAGCTTCGGGCTGCGCAGGAAGCGGCCCTTCATGGCGCGGTGGTCGACCTCGATATACTCGGGCGTGTCGCGCTCCGCGCTCTGCGACGCATCAAGCACGACGGCGAGCTGCTTGGAGCGCTCCTTCACTTCGATCGCGTCGTTGTCGCGCACCCTGTAGGAGGGGATGTTGACCCGCTTGCCGTTCACCGTGATGTGCCCGTGGGAAACGAACTGGCGGGCGGCGAACGGAGTGATGGCGAACTTCATGCGGTAGATCACCGCGTCCAGCCGTCGTTCCAGCAGGTCGATCAGGTTCTCCGAGGTGTCGCCCTTCCGGCGCGACGCTTCCTCGTAGTATTTGCGAAACTGCCTTTCGCCGATATTGCCGTAATAGCCCTTCAGCTTCTGCTTCGCGGCGAGCTGGACGCCGAAATCGGTGACCTTCTTGCGGCGTTGCCCGTGCTGGCCGGGGCCGTAGTCGCGCTTGCCGATCGGGGATTTCGGGCGGCCCCACAGATTGGCGCCCAGACGGCGGTTGATCTTGTATTTGCTCTCGACGCGCTTGGTCATTGCGGCGCGGCTTCCTTCGCGGCTTGTCGTTGCACCGGTATGCCACGCGAGGGGCTCGCGCAGCGGGTCCGGACCCCGAAGGTCCGTCCACGTTCCCGACAGTGGCGGCCCTATAGGCGGCAGACACGGCTATTGTCAAACGGGCCGGCAACCAATTCCAGCCGCCCGGCGTTGTGGCATGGCAATGACCGCGAACCCGGCACACCGGCGCCGCTGGCTCCTTGGGCTTGGGCTGCCAATCCTACTCCTTGTGGTCGTCATCGGAGGGGCGTGGTTCTGGATCAGCACCCACCTGGTTCCGATCGTGGAGGCGCGGGCGTCAGCGATGCTCGGCCGTCCAGTCGCGATTGGCGCCATCCATATCAGCCCGGGCCGCATCACCACCATCACCGCCGATGACGTGGTCATCGATAACCCAAAAGGTTGGCCACCCGACAGCGCCAAGTTTGCCGTCATCCCACGTCTGGTCGTGACGTTCGACCTGTGGGGTTACATCACCCATCGCGAGCCCGACATTCCCAGCGTCGACATCCAACAGCCGCGCATGCTGGTGGGCGAATTGCCCAACCACTTCGCGAACTACCGCTTGGCAATGAGCGGAGCCGGCGGGTCGAGCGCGAAGATTGGCGTGGTGCGCATCGAGGACGGATACATCCGGGCAGTCCTTAACCCGCTGCGGGCGGATTTCCGAGTGCGAGTGCAGACGCAGGATGCGGCGAACGACACGGCCATGCTGCTGGCTGAGGCAAAAGGCACCTATGCCGCGCAGCCGATCGAGGCGCGCCTCGAGGGCGGGGCCATCCTCGCCGCTGCGCGACACGACCCAGCCTTGGCCCATCGATTTGCGGCTGGTGAACGGGGAGACGAGGGCGCATCTGCACGGCACCGTCGCCGATCCGATGGCGCTTGCTGGCGGCGATCTGCGGCTGTCGCTCTCGGGGCCGAGCATGAATCGGCTCACCCCGCTGACCGGTCTCGCGCTTCCCGAGACTCCGCCGTTCAACATCTCAGGCAAACTCGACTTCGAGAACCACCGGGTCCGCCTTACCGACATCGCCGGACGGGTGGGATCGAGCGACCTCGAGGGGACCATCACCGTCGACCCCGGCACGGCACGGCCGGTGATGGACGCCAACCTGTCTTCCCGTTCGGTGAACCTTGCTGATCTCGGCGGCTTCGTGGGGGGCAATCCGGGGCTGGAGACGCCGAAGGAAGCCGCGGAAGCCGGGCTGCTTCCCAAACTGCCGATCAGCGTTCCACGCTTCAAATATGCTGATGTGCACCTGCGCTATCGCGCGGGCCGCATCCAGGGTCGCAGCATGCCGCTCGACGATCTGGTGGCGGCCGTCGACATCGTGAATGGCAGCGTGACCGTGCATCCCGTCAGTTTCGGTGTAGGAGAAGGCAAGATAGCCGTGAAGGCCGAGCTCGACCCGCGAGGTCAGCTGCTGCACACCAATTCAGAGGTGGATTTCCAGAGCCTCGACCTATCGAAGCTGATGAAAGCGACAAAGGCATTCAGTGGCGCGGGCGCCCTTAGCGGCAGCGCGCGGCTGGTCGGGACAGGCGACTCGCTGGCCTCGATTGCCGCGAACGGCGACGGCGAGATCCTTGTCGGCATGGCGGGTGGTAATCTCAGTGCATTGCTTGTTGATCTGTCGGGGCTGGAGTTCGGCAACGCGCTGCTCTCCGCCCTGGGACTACCAACTCGCACCAATGTCGAATGCCTGATCGGGGATTTCGCGCTGGAGCTCGGTGTCATGAGTACGCGTGCCCTGATTCTTGACACCAACGAGGCGATCGTCGGGGGCACCGGCACGGTCGACATGCGCAACGAGGCGCTCAATCTGCAAATCCGCACTGCGCCCAAGCATTTCACCATCGGTTCCCTTCCGGGTCCGATCAATATCGGCGGAACGATGAAGCATCCGCGTATTCTGCCAAGCGCGCAGACCGTGGCGCGGGTCGGTGTCGCTGGGGGGCTCGCGGCGATCCTGCCGCCGCTCGCCGTCCTGCCGACCATCCAGTTCGGCGTCACGGACCAGCATCGCTGTAACGCGTTGCTGATGCAGGCGCGCCACCTGGCGCCCGGCACGCCACCCCCCGCACCCCGAACCGCCCCGCGCGCACGGTGAGCTGGCCTGTTCCACTCGAACTCGAGCCGATGGAGGCCGAGACCGTCGATATGCTCCCCGATGGCCCGGGATGGGCGTTCGAGCCGAAATATGACGGCTTCCGCTGCCTGGCCTTCCGCGATGAAGGCGCCGTCGAGCTGCGATCTCGTCGTCAGCGCCCGCTCGCTCGCTTCTTCCCGGAGGTGGCGGCGACGATGGCCGCGCTACCTGTCATTCGCTTCGCGATGGACGGGGAGTTGGTCATCGCGAACGCGGGATTCGACACGCTGCAGATGCGCCTGCATCCGGCGGCATCCCGCATCGCCCGGCTGTCGCGCGAGTATCCGGCGACGTTCATGGCCTTTGATCTGCTCGCCGACGAAGCGGGGCACAGCCTGCTCCACCGACCGTTTGCCGAACGCCGCGCTGCGCTGGCGCGCCTATTCGACCGGGTGGGTGTGACAGAGTTGGTGCGTCTGACTCCTCAGGTCGGCAGCACGACGGAGGCCCGGCAGTGGCTCAGGGAGGCGGGCGACAGGCTCGACGGGATCGTCGCGAAGCGGCTGGATGGACCATACCAGCCCGGCAAGCGCGTGATGCTGAAATTCAAGCTATGGCACACGGTCGATTGCGTGGTGGGTGGCGTCTATCTCACCCCGCAGGGCGCGATCCAATATCTTCTACTCGGCCTCTATGGCGCGGACGGGCGGCTCGACTATGTCGGTCGCTGCCCGCCAGATAAGGAGGGGGAAGCACGCGTGCGACCCCTGCTGGGTCGCGGCGGCTTCACCGGCGATGCGCCGGGCGGCCCCAGCCGTTGGTCCAGCCGCACACGCGAGGTAGAGCCTGCGGAGCCGATCCTGGTGGTCGAGGTGAGCGCGGACCACATTACCGCAGGCAAGTTCCGGCATGGCTCACGCCTGCTGCGTTGGCGCGACGACAAGGAGCCGAGGCGCTGCACGAAGGGCCAGCTTACGCCGCGGCACGGCTAGAGGATCAGGCGTTGCCGGCGAGGTAATCGATCGCCGCCTGCGCGCCGCCCGGCTTGTGCGGCACGCCGGCCGCGCGCAGCCCCATCTCCACGCCGCCGAGCGTGCCGATGAGCTGAAGATCGCCGAAATCGCCGAGGTGGCCGATGCGGAACACCCGATCCTTGAGAATGCCGAGCCCGTTGCCAAGGCTCATGTTAAACTTGTCGAGGATCACGGCGCGCAGATTGTCGGCGCTGTGTCCCTCCGGGACGCGCACCGCGGTCAGCGATGAGGAATAGTGCCGCGGATCGGCGCATTGCACCTCGAGCCCCCACGTACGGACGGCGCGGCGGGTGGCCTCGGCGTGGCGGTCGTGGCGGGCGAAGACGTTGGGCAGGCCCTCCTCGTGCAGCATCGCCAAAGCCTCATGCAGGCCGTAGAGCAGGTTCGTGCCGGGCGTGTAGGGGAAATAGCCGGTCTCGTTGGCGGCCAGCATCGGGCGCCAGTCCCAGTAGCTGCGCGGCAACCGTGCGGTCTCGGCCGCGGCCAGGGCTTTGTCGCTTACCGCATTGAAGGATAGTCCAGGCGGCAGCATCAGCCCCTTCTGCGATCCGGCGACCGTGACATCCACGCCCCACTCGTCGTGGCGGTACTCGATCGACGCGAGCGAGGAGATCGTGTCTACCAGCAGCAGGGCGGGATGGCTGGCCCGCTCGAGCGCCGAGCGCACCTCGTCAATCCGGCTCGCGCAGCCGGTGGAGGTCTCGTTGTGAACGACGCAGACTGCCTTGATCCGGTGCGCCTTGTCCGCCGCGAGCGCCTCTCCGATCGCGCCGACATCCGCGCCGCGTCGCCAGTCGGTTTCGATCACCAGTGGATCGAGTCCGAGCCGCTCCGCCATCTCCCGCCACAGCGTCGCGAACCAGCCCGTGCGGCACATCAGGACCCGGTCGCCGGGCGAGAGCGTGTTGGTCAGCGCCGCTTCCCAGGCCCCAGGTACCGGAGGCGGGGTAGATCACCACCGGCCCCGTCGTGCCGAACACCGAGCGCAGGTTTCTCAGCAATTCCAGGCCGAGCCGGCCGAATTCCGGCCCGCGATGGTCCATCGTCGGACGCTCGATGGCCCGTAGCACGCGGTCAGGGACATTGGTGGGACCGGGAATCTGGAGGAAGTGCCGGCCGGCCTGGTACGTTTTGGGCATCAAATGGTCTCACTGCGGAGCACGCCAGCGTGGATACTCGCGCGTCCGAGTGGAGACCGCCAGATGCCGTCAGGCACGCGGGCCCCGGCGCAGGGCGGTGAGGCCCAGGAGGGAGGTCAGCAACACGATCAGCGTGGCGGGCTCGGGGACGTTCGCCGGCGGTGTCCCGCTGGGCGGGCCGCTGTCAGGCCCGCCGGGATCCCCAGCGCCTACCGTCGGCGGAGTATCACCCAAATCCTGGGGCATTGGGAGCGATATATCGGGAGCCGCAGGCGACGACGGCGAGATGTCGAAGAAGGAGGGTGTCGGGGTCTGACCGCCGTCGTCCGCGGGCCCGGGATCGGCCAGGAACAAGCTTATGTGCGGGGTCTGGGCGGGCGGGTGCGCGTTGGCCGATGCCGCGGAACCCTCGTCGATCCAGATCGACGTTGACTCGTTTTGCGGGGTCTCGCTTACCGCGTCCGAGGTCGGGGTGTCGGCTCCGGCAACAACGTCGACCCACGGGAAGTCGCGCGCGGCCAGTGGTCCTGACCCGCGGCTGGTCGGTGAGTAGAGGAGGTCGGGCGGCGGATCGCTGCCGGGCGTGGCTGGCACGGCGAAAGGCCCGTTGCCCGGGGTGCCCTCGAATGGCGCTCTTCCCGTGGCGTGAAATTGGGAAGTGAAGGGGAAGGTCCAAAACGAGCTCTCGACGGGCCACGTGCGGTACTGGCAACACGCCGAGACTGGCGGTTCCACCGATACTGCGTCCCCATGGGGGGCACGCGCGACCATGACGGCAATTTGGGTAATGCCGGCCGTGGCCACGGATGCGGCCAGCAGGGTCTCGAAGCCACGCATCTGCGCCTCGCGCGATGTTTACCTGCGATTCACTAAACCGTTCGTTGTTGCCGGCGCAGAATTCTACTGTTAGTTGTATGTGAATTCGTCACGTTCTCGATCAGGAAGTATCAAAGGAAGCGGTCGCGGCGGATCGGACCGGGGCTGACGGAGGAGGTCGGTTTTGCTACCCCGGGGGCTCAGATGCGAGTTCCGATCACCCCATGAATGGCCCCTCGTCCAGCAGCGCCCTCGCCATCCGCCTGCGGCGTGAACTCCGAGGAGAGGTTCTGTTCGACCCCGCGAGCCGCGGGCGGTACGCAACCGACGCCTCGATCTACCAGATCGAGCCCATCGGGGTCGTCGTGCCAGCCACGACTGATGACATCATGGCCGCACTGGCACTGGCACGGGAGGAGGGAGTGCCGGTGCTCGCCCGGGGCGGGGGCACCAGCCAGTGCGGGCAGACGGTCAACCGGGCCCTCGTGGTCGACTGTAGCACACGTCTCCGCCGTGTGCTGTCTGTCGACCGCGAGGCACGCGCAGCGGTTGTAGAACCCGGCATCATTCTGGGTGAACTGAACGCAATCTTGCGTCCGCATGGGCTCTTCTTCCCGGTCGACCCCTCCACCCACGCTCGCGCGACGATCGGCGGGATGGCGGGCAACAACTCCTGCGGCTCCAAGTCCATCCGCTATGGGCTGATGGCCGACAATGTGCGGGCGATCGATGCGATCCTGGCGGACGGTTCGCGGCATCGGTTCGGCGGCGTTCCGGACGCCGCGCCCGCGCCGGACCGGATCGTGGAACTGGTCGACAGGCTACGCGCGCTCGGCGTCGCCGAGGCGGCGGAGGTCGAGGCCCGCTTTCCCAAGGTCCTGCGCCGGGTGGGCGGGTACAACCTGGATGCGCTGGTGCCGCCGGATTTGAACCTCGCCCGGCTGCTGGTCGGCTCGGAGGGGACGCTCGCGATCTCGGCCGCGATCGAGTTGACCCTGCATCCGATTAAGCCGCGCAAGGTGCTCGGCATCTGCCAGTTCCGGACCTTCCGCGCGGCGATGGAGGCGGCGCGCTTCATCGTGACGCTCGATCCTGAGGCTGTCGAACTCGTTGATCGCACGATGATCGATCTGGGGCGTGGAATTCCGATCTACCGCCCGACTATCGAGCAGATGCTGATCGGCGAGCCGGACAGCCTGCTGATCGTCGAGTTCCACGGCCACGAGGACGCGCCGCTGCTCGCCAAGCTCGCCGAGCTCGATGTGCTGATGGGTGATCTCGGCTATCCCGGCGCCGTCGTGCGCGCGACCGACGCGGCGTTCCAGGCGGGGATCGCCGCCGTACGGGAGGCCGGGCTCAACATCATGATGTCGATGAAGGGAGACGCGAAGCCGGTGTCCTTTATCGAGGACTGCGCGGTTCGCCTCGATGACCTCGCCGACTATAGCGAGCGGCTGAACGAGGTGTTCGCCCGCCACGGGACCAAGGGGACATGGTACGCGCACGCTTCGGTGGGCTGTCTCCACGTCCGCCCGGTGCTGAACATGAAGGACCCGGTCGATGTCGCCACCATGCGCGCGGTCGCCGAGGAGTGCTTTGCGTTGGTGCGCGAATACAAGGGCTCGCACAGCGGCGAGCACGGCGACGGCATCGCGCGCAGCGAGTTCCACGCCTCGATGTTCGGTCAGCGGATCGTCGGCGCGTTCGAGCGGGTGAAGGACGCGTTCGACCCGGCCAACTTGCTCAACCCCGGCCGCATCGTGCGGCCGCCGCGCTTCGATGACCGCACGCTGTTTCGCTACAAGCCGGGCTACGGCCCGGCCGGGTTCACGCCCAGGCTCGACTGGTCGGAGCACCCCCGCGCGATGCTGGGCGCGGTCGAGATGTGCAACAACAACGGCACGTGCCGCGCCTTCGATGCCGGCGTGATGTGCCCGAGCTTCCGCGTCACACGGGAGGAGCAGCACGTGACGCGCGGACGCGCCAACACGCTGCGCCTCGCGCTGAGCGGGCAGCTCGGTGCGGACGCGATGGCCTCGGATGCGCTTACCGACGCGATGAAGCTGTGCGTATCCTGCAAGGCCTGCCGGCGGGAGTGTCCGACCGGCGTCGACATGGCGAAGATGAAGATCGAGGTGCTGGCGGCGCGCGCCGAGCGGCACGGCATCGCCGCGCGCGAGCGGCTTGCTTGCGAATCTGCCGCGTCTCGCGCCGCTCGCCGCGCGCTTGCCATGGGCGACGCAGTATCGGATTTGCGCGGCGTGTGACGAAGCGGATCGGCTTCGCGCCGGAGCGGCGCCTGCCGGCGTTCCGCCGCGACGCATTCCGCGACGCGGAGGCCGGCTCGGGTGCGGCCGACGTGCTGCTGTTCGCCGATACGTTCAACCGCTGGTTCGAGCCGGAGAATTTGCGCGCCGCGCTGCGTGTGCTCGGCGCAGCAGGGCTGCGGGTCCGCGTTCCGGCTACCGGCCGGCGGCCGCTGTGCTGCGGGAGGACCTATCTTGGCGGCGGGCATGGTCGATCCGGCGCGCGCCGAGGCGCGGCGGACGCTCGCGGCGATGTCCGGGGATCAGCCGGTGATCGGGCTGGAGCCGTCGTGCCTGCTGACATTGCGCGACGAGTTCCGCTCGACTGCTGCCGGGCGCCGCGACGGATGCGCTGGCCGGGCGGGCGATGCTGCTCTCGGAATTCCTGGATCGCGCGGAAGGTCTCGCTGCCGCTGCGCTCCGTTCCCCAGACCGCGCATATCCACGGCCATTGCCACCAGAAATCCTTTGGCGCCTTCCCCGCCGCCATCGCCGCGCTGCGGCAGGTGCCGGAGCTTAACGGTGCAGCCGATCCAGTCGTCCTGCTGCGGCATGGCGGGCGCGTTCGGCTATCAGGCGGAGACCCAGGCCGCGTCGCGCGCGATGGCCGAGGCGGCGCTGATCCCGGCGGTGCGCGCGGCGGCGCCGGAGGACATCATCGTCGCCGACGGCACCTCCTGTCGCCACCAGATCCACGACCTCGCCGGACGCGAGGCGGTCCATTCGGTTCGCGTATTGGAGCGCGCATTGGCATGACGCCGGACGAGGTATTGGCGTTCTGGTTCGAGGGTGACCCGGCCCTGTTCCGTGACAAGTGGTTCAAGGCCGACGCGACGTTCGACGCCGCGTGCCGCGAGAAGTTCGGCGCCGCGCTCGAAGCCGCGCGGGCGGGCGCGTTCGACGCATGGATGGCGACGCCGCGCGGCACGCTGGCGCTGGTGATCCTGCTCGACCAATTCTCCCGCAACATCCATCGCGGCACGCCGGCTGCCTTCGCGGCCGACCCGAAGGCACGCCAGATCGCCGCGGCGGCGGTTCAGCGCGGCGATGACCAGGCCCTCGGGCCCCTTGAGCGCAGCTTCCTCTATCTGCCGTTCGAACACTCGGAGGAGCTTGCGGATCAGGACCGCTCCGTGGCGCTGTTCGAGGGCCTGCGCGGCACCTACGAGTTGGCGGACCGGGCGATCGACTACGCCGAGCGCCACCGCGACGTGATCCGCCGCTTCGGCCGCTTCCCCCATCGCAACGCCTTCCTTGGTCGTGAAAGTACCCTGGACGAGCTTGCCTATCTCGCCGAGCCCGGCAGCGGATTTTAATGGAGCGCCCGAACATGGCCGAATCCTGGAACCGCTACGCGCCGACTGCCGCGCGGTCGCACGGGGCGCCTGGCCGGGATAAACGGTCCGCAACCCCGACCGTCGACGTGCACGCGCATCTGTTCGTGCCGGAGGCCGCCGAACTCGCCCGTCCGCATCTCGCCGCCGACGCACGCGCGGTGCTCTACACGGAAGAGACGCGCGTACTGGGCCGCCGCCAGGACGCGGAGCGGCATGGGCACCTAACCGATCTCGACACTCGCCTCGCCGAGATGGATGCGATGGGCGTGGACATGCAGGTCGTCTCGCCGGCCCCCGGCCAGTGTTATCACCGCCTGCCTCCCGATATTGCCGTCGCCGCCGCGCGTCGTGTGAATGAGGGCGTCGCCGAATTCGTCGTCCGCCGGCCCGACCGGCTGGCCGGCATGGGAACCGTGCCGATGCAGTCGGGCGGCGCCGCGGCGCAGGAGTTGGAGCGGTGCGTCCGCGTCCTCGGACTGAAGGGTGTGGAGATCCTCACCAATATCGCCGGCAGGGAGTTGTCCGACCCGGCGCATGAGGCGTTCTGGGCCAAGGCGGCGGAACTCGGGACGGTGGTGATGATCCATCCGGGAGGGTTCACGCAGCCGGAGCGGCTCGGCCGGTTCTACCTCAACAACGTCCTCGGCAACCCGCTCGATACGACGATCGCGCTGCACTACCTGATCCTCGACGGCGTGCTGGAACGCCATCCCGGCCTGAAGTTGCTGGCTGCGCATGGCGGCGGCTTCCTGCCAGCCTATTCCGGGCGCATCGACCACGGCTGGGGCGCGCGGAGTGACGCGCACGGTGGTCTGCCGCATCCGCCGTCGACCTATCTCAAGCGGATCTATGTCGATGCGATCGTCTTCACCGAGCACCAACTCGCCGCGCTGATCGCGCTACTCGGTGCCGAGCATGTGCTGATGGGCACCGACTATCCGTATGACATGGGCGAGTACGAGCCGCTGGGGCATCTGGCCGGACTGGACGAGGCAACGAGGACGGCGATCGCGGGCGGGAACGCACGCGCGCTGTTCCTGCCGTAGTCGAATTCGGGCCTGTTCAGGACCCGCGGCTTTGCAATCGGGAGGGGATCGGATGACGCTCTCAGCGATCTCTCACTACCGGGGCGGCGCTATCGAGGAATGTGCGACCTTGGCCCAAACCTTGAAAGCCATCTATCTCAGACACGGGGTCGGCTATCGGCTCAGTCGCTTTCAAACCGGTCCGAATGAGGGCGACTGGCTGGTGATCGCAACGTACGCCGATGCCGCAGCGTACGCGAAGGCGCAGGCGCTCTTTCCCCAGGACCCGGAATTGCAGCGGGTCTTCATAGGGACTGCAAAGTTCGCCAAGAGTGGCTCGCTTCGCCTCCTGAGCCCGTTCGCCTCGTGCGGAAGGCCTGCAAAACTCAAGAATTGTGCACCAGCGAAACCCCAGACGCGCGCGACGGCGGTGCGCTCAAACCGGTCAGTTCGGAGAAAATGCTTACGGGTCCGGTAGCAGCGGCTGAAACCTGGTCCGGAACATTTGGGCACCGACTCGCCGCAAGGCGTCATTCCGCACGGTCGAGGGAAGCTGGAAGCTGGCAGCGACAGCGGCGCTTTCCTGATGGACCCAGCGCATGCGCGGCAATCTCCGGGCCACAAAGGAGGCGAGTGCCTCGGGCAAGCTACCGCAGTTCACCAGCCTTTCGGCTAGCACCCACGCGTCCTCCATCGCCATGCAGCCGCCTTGTCCCATCATCGGCGAACTCGCGTGTGCGGCATCACCGATTAGAATTACCCGGCCAACATGCCATCGATCGAGAGCGACCCAATCGACGGGGCCACAATGGATCTCTTCGTCGGTTGTTAATGCTTGCAGGTAATCCTGCACGATTTCCGCGAACCCGACGAAGTGGTGGCGCAGCCGATCGAGCCGGCCGACGATCGGCTCGTGAGTTCGAGGTCCTGTTACGTTGCCAAAGCCATAGGTGCGCCCGTCGGCAACGGGACAGAGCCCGAAAAAGCAGCCCTCGCCAAGCAGGAATTGCAGATTTGTGAGATCGCGCGGGCGAATCGGCGCGATGCTTCGCCATGCCATTGCGCCCGTGTAGGTCGGCGAGATCGTCTCGAAGGTCAATTGGCGCACCGCGGATGCTATACCATCCGCGCCTACCACAAGATCGTAGGTTCCGAGCGAGCCATCGCTGAAAACGACCGAGATGTGGTCGTCGCGCTGCGTCAGGCTGCGGATCCCGGTGCCTAGGCGGCGGGGCAAACCAGCGATGCCGCCGACCAGAATTTGCTGCAGGCGCATACGCTCGATCCCGATGAAGGGCCCAGTATCGCCCCACAGGTCTTCAAGATCATTGCTGGACAGGATCCTGCCATCCTGGTCGCAGAAGGACCAGCACTGTAAACGTTCGCCGTGCTGCTCCACGGCAACGCCAAGTCCGAGCGACCGCAAGATGCGCATTCCATTGGGTTGGACCGCGATGCCGCCGCCTTCGGCACGCCACTCGGTGCTGCGCTCGATCACTTCCACCGTGAGCCCTTGCTGGTGCAGCGCGCGCGCCAGCGAGAGTCCGGCGAGACCGCCTCCGACAACAAGGACTGTCTTTACCACGGACATGCCCCCCTCCTCAGGTGCCGGCTATCGGATATAGCCGAATCCAGGGGAGGCGGTTGGTTTGGTTTGCCGTGGTTCTGATTCGTGCTGCTTCTTCGCGTGATGGCACCCTGCTGAAGCGAGGCTTCATTGACGTAAGCAGGGTTGGGTTCGTAGGGTCGGTGGGGCGTCAAGGAGCGCGTGCGTGTCCGACATTTCCCTTGGTCCGATTTCCCAATCCACGCCGATCCCGCTGCGCGCGATACTGCCCTGGCTGCTGTTCGCGGCCCTGCTCCTGCTCGCGCTCTATTTCGTCGGCGCCGAGGAGGGGGCGACGTCGCTGATCCCCGGCATGTACATCCACGAATTCGTGCATGACGGGCGACACCTGCTGGGCTTCCCCTGCCACTGATGGTCCGGACGCTCCTGATCCGCGGGATGCTGGTGGGTTTTCTCGCTGGGCTGCTCGCCTTCGGCTTCGCCAAGATCGTCGGCGAGCCGCAGGTCGATCGCGCGATCGCCTTTGAGACCCGCGCCCACGCCGGACATGAGGAGCCGGAGCTGGTGAGCCGGCGCGTGCAGGCGGGCGCCGGCCTGTTCACCGGCGTCGTGGTCTATGGCGCGGCGTTCGGCGGCTTGTTCGCGCTCGTGTTCGCCGCGGTGAACGGACGGATCGGGCGGATCGGTCCGCGCGCGCTCTCGGCGCTGCTGGCCGGAGCCGGGTTCGTCGGCATCTACCTCGTGCCGATCCTGAAATACCCGGCCAACCCGCCGGCGATCGGAGAACCGGCGACGATCGGGCCGCGCACCGCGCTGTTCTTCCTGATGATCCTGATCTCCGTCGTGGCGATGACCGGCGCTGGCCTGTTGTGGCGCCGGCTTCTTGCAGCGCGGCATGAGCCATGGCCCGCCGCGCTGACCGCGATCGCGGCCTATCTCGTCGTCATCGCCCTTGCCCAGTACCTGCTCCCGGTAATCGACGAGGTGCCCACAGGCTTCCCAGCCGACGTACTGTGGTCCTTCCGTGTCGCCTCGCTGGGGACGCAGCTGGTCATGTGGACGACGCTGGGGCTTGGCTTCGGCTGGCTGACGGAGCGGGCGGCACGTAGCCGGGCAGGGCGCCCACGCCTGGCCTCCTATGGCATCTGACGCGAGGCATCGAGGGCCGACTGCAGGATCCAGGCCGCTGCGGCACGGTCGACCGCGTCCGCGCGTCTGGCGCGGCTGAGGTCGGCCTCGCCGATCAGGAACCGGTTCACCGCGGCGCTCGACAGACGCTCGTCCCAGAGCGCCGCCGGTAATTCCGTCGCCTCCGACAGCGCCGTCGCCCAGTCGCGCACCGCCTGCGCCGCCGGGCCAACTGTGCCATCCATCGACAGCGGCCAGCCGATGAGGAGGCCGCCGGCATCCTCTTTGCAGGCAATGGCGGCGATCTCGGCGGCGTTCTCCTTCAGCTTGCGACGCTTGACCGTCGAATACGGGGTGGCGAGCGTCAGCGTCACGTCCGACAGCGCGAGGCCGATCTGGCGGGCGCCCGGGTCGATGCCGATCAGCCGCTGGCCCTTCCGCAGCCGGGCACGCAGCTCCGCCACGTTGAAGAGCGCCATGCCGGCCGTTATACCCCGCGCTTTCCCGGAGCCAACGCACACCATGCCGCTTGACCCAGCGACCGTCCGCCGCATAGCGCTGCTCGCCCGCATCCGCCTGGAGGATGAAGAGGTCGTGCCGTTGCAGGCGGAGCTGAACGCGATCCTGGGCTGGGTCGAGCAGCTGAATGAGGTCGATGTCGAGGGCGTCGATCCGATCACCGGTGCCGCGCACATGGCGCTCAAGATGCGCGAGGACGTCGTGACGGACAGCGGCTACGCCGAGGCCGTGCTGGCGAACGCGCCGGAGCGGATCGGCGACTACTTCGCCGTTCCCAAGGTCGTCGAGTGATGCTGACCGATCTCACCATCACCAAGGCGCGCGCGGGGCTCGATCGCGGCGACTTCACCGCCCGCGCGCTGACCGAGGCGCATCTCGCGGCGGTGGACCGGCTCAACGCTCGGCTGAATGCGTTCCTCACCGTCACCGCCGAGCAGGCGCTCGCCCGGGCCGACGAGGCGGACGCGGCGATCGCGCGCAAGGAGGCGCGGGCGCTGACCGGGATTCCGCTCGGCATCAAGGACCTGTTCTGCACCAAGGGCGTGCGGGCCACGGCGGCGAGCCGCATCCTCGGCCCGTTCGTGCCGCCGTACGAGAGCACGGTGACGGCCAACCTGCTGCGCGACGGCGCGATCTTCCTCGGCAAGACCAACATGGACGAGTTCGCGATGGGCTCCTCCAATCTGAACTCGGCGTTCGGCCCGGTGGAGAACCCGTGGAAGCGCCGCCACGGCGACAACACGGCACTGGTGCCGGGCGGATCCTCCGGCGGCTCGGCGGCGGCGGTGGCGGCGCGCCTGGCGCTCGGCGCAACGGGAACCGACACGGGCGGGTCGATCCGTCAGCCGGCGGCGTTCTGCGGCATCGTCGGGCTGAAGCCGACCTATGGGCGCTGCTCGCGCTGGGGCGTGGTCGCGTTCGCCTCCTCGCTCGATCATCCCGGTCCATTCGCGCGGACGGTCGAGGATTGCGCGATCCTGCTCGGCTCGATGGCGGGGCACGATCCGAAGGACAGCACGAGCGCGGATGTGCCGGTGCCCGACTTCGCCGCTGCCTGCGCGCGCGGGGTGAAGGGCTTGCGCGTCGGCATTCCCCGGGAGTATCGCGCCGAAGGAATGCCGGCGGAGATCGAGGCGCTATGGCGCCAAGGTGCCGATTGGCTGCGCGATGCCGGGGCCGAGGTCGTCGACATATCGCTGCCGCACACGAAATACGGGCTTCCCACCTATTATATCGTCGCGCCGGCGGAGGCGTCGTCGAATCTCGCACGCTATGACGGCGTGCGCTTCGGGTTCCGCGCCAAAGAGGGCGAGGATTTGCGCGAGCTCTACGAGCATACCCGCGCCGAGGGATTCGGCGCGGAGGTGCGCCGGCGCGTTCTGATCGGGACGTATGTGCTCTCGGCCGGGTATTACGACGCGTATTATCTGCGGGCGCAGAAGGTGCGGGCGCTGATCCTGCGCGACTTCACCGAGGCGTTCGCCAAGGTCGATGCGCTGCTGACGCCGGTCACACCGTCCGCAGCGTTCGCCCATGACGAGGTCACCGACGATCCGGTGAAGATGTATCTGAACGACCTGTTCACCGTCTCCGCAGACCTTGCGGGCGTGCCGGCGATCTCAGTTCCGGCCGGGCTCGACGTCAACGGGCTGCCGCTCGGCTTGCAGGTAATCGGCCGGCCGTTCGACGAGGAGACGGTGTTCGCCGTCGCCGCCACGATCGAGAAGGCTGCGCGTTTCGACGCTCTGCCAGCGGTCCACGCCGATGCGTAGGGCGGGAAAGCGAAGCGCATCCCGCCGATCACCGCGGATGATGGCGGGAACGCTTCGCTTATCCCGCCCTACGGAGTGTGTACGATGAGCTATACCATCGATGGCACCACCGGCTCCTGGGAGGTCGTGATCGGCCTCGAGGTCCACGCGCAGGTGATCAGCAACGCCAAGCTGTTCTCCGGCGCCGCCACCGCGTTCGGGGCGGAGCCCAACAGCCAGGTCAGCTTCGTCGACGCCGGGTTCCCCGGCATGCTGCCGGTCATCAATCGCGAGTGCGTCGCGCAGGCGGTACGCACTGGGCTCGGCCTCGACGCGCGTATCAACCTGGTGAGCCGGTTCGACCGCAAGAACTACTTCTACGCCGACCTGCCCGCCGGCTATCAGATCAGCCAATACCAGCACCCGATTGTTGGCGAGGGCCGCATTGAGATCGAGCTCGCCGACGGCAGCACCAAGGAAATCGGCATCACCCGCCTGCATCTGGAGCAGGATGCCGGCAAGTCGCTGCACGACCAGCATCCGAGCAAGTCGCTGATCGACCTCAACCGCTCGGGCGTCGCGCTGATGGAGATCGTGAGCGAGCCCGACATGCGTGCCCCCGAGGAGGCGGGCGCCTATCTGCGCAAGCTGCGCACGATCCTGCGCTATCTCGGCACTTGCGACGGCAACATGGACGAGGGCTCGATGCGTGCCGACGTCAACGTGTCGGTACGCAAGCCGGGCGAGGCGTTCCGTACCCGCTGCGAGGTGAAGAACGTCAACTCGATCCGCTTCGTGATGCAGGCGATAGAGGCCGAGGCGCGCCGGCAGATCGAGGTCTGGGAATCGGGCGCCGCGGTCGACCAGGAGACAAGGCTGTTCGATCCCGCCCGTGGCGAGACCCGCTCCATGCGCAGCAAGGAGGACGCGCACGACTACCGCTATTTCCCCGACCCCGATCTGCTGCCGCTGGTGCTCGACGAGGCCTGGGTCGCCGAGTTGAAGGCCGGCCTTCCGGAGCTGCCTGACACCAAGCGGCGCCGCTTCGTCGAACAGGTACAGCCTGCCCGCCTATGACGCAGGTGTGCTGGTGATGGAGCAGGCGACGGCGGATTTCTATGAAACGCTCGCCAAAGGCCGCGATCCGAAGCAGGCCGCCAACTGGATGATGGGCGACTTCTTCGCCGCCATGAATCGCACCGGGCGCGACATCGCCGATCCCCCGGTGAGCGCCGGCGCCCTCGGCGGCCTGCTCGACTTAATCGAGGACGGCACGATCAATGGACGCATCGCGAAAGATGTGTTCGAGGCGATGGTGGAGACCGGCAATGAAGCGCCCGCGATCGTCGAGGAAAAGGGGCTGCGCCAGGTCACCGACATCGGGGCGATCACTGCCGCGGTTGACGCCGTGCTCGCCGCCAACCCGGACAAGCTCGCCGAATACAAGGCGGGCAAGGACAAGCTGTTCGGCTACTTCGTCGGCCAGGTGATGAAGGCGATGGCCGGCAAGGGCAATCCGGCCTTGGTGAATGAGGCGCTAAGAAGCCGCCTCGGCTGAAAGGGAGCGGCAGACGCCTTCCGGGGACGGAACATCGGCTTCAACCTCGCTCAGCAAGGAAAGATCGGCGAGCGTGCGGCCCTGCGCGTCCGTGACGACGGCATCCACGTAGCGCATGCCGAACAGGATGTTCGCGGTCGGATAGTCCTGCGCGCCATAGACCTCCGCGGCGAGGGCCGGGTCACGGGCGGAGAGCGTCAGCAGCAGGCGCGCATCCCGCGCCGCCAGCCCGGCCTCGTCCAAGCCGTGCAGCGGGCTACGGGCATCGAGAGGATGCATGATGGTCCACGTCAGCGGAAGCAGCGGCAGCCGGTCGCGCAAGAGATGCAGGTCGTAGTTCCGGCGAAACGAAAGCCCCTCGTCTGTGTGCTCTGCCATGAGGGCTGTGAGCGTCGCGTGGGCGTCGATCATGGGGTCGTTGCGGCCATTGGCGATGCGGATCATCAGCATGAGCTGACCGTTCATTGTGGTGACCACCGCGTGCGTCGCATAGTGGAATTTCGCCCGCGGACGTGAAAACCGGACAAAGGTAAGGCCGGTTGCGAGCGCCATGAACGCCATGCCGCAGAAGATCTCGAGAGTCGAGATGACGTGGCCATAGAGCGTGGCGGGCGACATGGCCCCGTAGCCGACGGTCGCAAGCGTCTCGATGCTGAAGAAGAAGGCGTCAGCGAAGCTGCCCGGCCGCGCGTTCAAGATGCTGCCCGGTCGCACCAGGTACAGGAATGCAAATACGAGATTAATGCCGATCTCGAGGGCGAACACCGCGCCCAGGAAGACGATCCACCGCGCGGTCAGGGCGCTGTGATACGGATCCCGTAAGTCGGTGCGCGGCCCGCGCCGCCCGCGCACCTCGAAAGCCGCGGCCTGCACCTCCATGATGCGGCCGCGCCTTTCCTCATTGTGCCGTGCCATACCCCGCCATCCTCCCGGTCGCGGGAGGCTTAGCGAGGCACGGCGCCCACGTCACCCGCGAAGGCGAGACAATCTAGCTCAACGGCGTCTGACGTGTCTGCGCCCGACTGATCGCCTCATCGAAGGCACTCAGCACCTGCGCGTGGGTCGAGCGGTCGTTCATCTTCTCGATGTCGTTGAACCCCCGACCATTGGCCACCGTCAGCAACATACCGGTTGCCTCGCGGGGTGGCGTGCGGACGCCCATGAGCCGGGAAGCAACCCGCAGAGCGCCGACGGCGCAGCGGCGGCCATCGATCGTCTCGTAGCGTCCCTGGACCCAGTTCTCCTCGTCGGCGATTAGTGCCCGCGCGATCGTCAGCAGCTGTACCGTGGCCACCTCGTTGGGGAGCACGGGTTCAGGGGAGAACGAGCGGAGCGGCGGCAGCGCCCGCAGCCGCGGGAGGAACGACTGAGTGGCTACCCGCACCCGCTCCCACAGGGTCTGGGACGACTGCGGAAATTCGGGGGCGGGCGGGACGAAGGTGGTGGAGGTACTGAACTCCCTTCCATCGAACGGCATGTGTGGCTCCTGTTCAAGAAGCAGGTTCCCTCCTAACGCCGGACGAGGTGCCCTAGGTTCATCCTCATGCGGACGTGTGGGCTCTAGCCACCCCACCGCGCCCGTCCTATCCAGACGCCGGAGGGGGAGGAGTATGGACCAAGACGCGCCGGATGCCGAGCATGCTGAAATCCGCGAGGAGGTGGCCAAGCTGTGCGCGCGCTTTCCGGGCGAGTACTGGCGCGAGCTCGACCGCGAACGGGGTTACCCGACGGCTTTCGTTCAGGCGCTGACGGACGCGGGCTACCTCGCCGCGCTGATCCCCGAGGAGTACGGCGGCGCCGGGTTGCCGCTGTCGGGCGCCGCCGCCATTCTCGAAACGATCCAGTCCCAAGGCTGCAACGGCGCCGCCTGCCATGCGCAGATGTACATCATGGGCACCATCCTTCGGCACGGTACGGAGCAGCAGAAGCGGACCTACCTGCCGAAGATCGCCACCGGCGAATTGCGCCTGCAGGCGTTCGGCGTGACGGAGCCGACCAGCGGCACGGACACCACCAGCTTGCGCACGTTCGCTCGGCGCGAGGGCGATCACTATATCGTTAACGGACAGAAGGTCTGGACCAGCCGCGCCGAGCACTCCGACCTCATGCTGCTGCTCGCCCGCACCACCCCCCGTGAGAAGGCGGGCTCACGTACCGACGGCCTGTCCACGCTGCTCCTCGACATGCGCAAGGCGGTCGGCCACGGCATGACGATCCGCCCGATCCGCACCATGATGAACCACAACTCGACCGAGATCTTCTTCGAGGACGTTATCGTACCGGCGGAGAACCTGGTGGGGGAGGAGGGCAAGGGCTTCCGCTACATTCTCGACGGCATGAACGCCGAGCGCCTGCTGATCGCCGCAGAGTGCATCGGCGACGCGAAATGGTTCACTCAACGGTCAATCGATTATGCCAAGGAGCGTCGCGTCTTCAACCGCCCGATCGGCCAGAACCAAGGGATCCAGTTCCCGATCGCGCGGGCCTATGCGCAGATGCGCGCCGCCGAGCTGCTGGTGCGCGAGGGCTGCCGCAAGTTCGCCGCCGGCCTACCCTGTGGGGAAGAGGCGAACATGGCAAAGATGCTCGCCGCCGAGGCATCGTGGGCGGCGGGCGAGGCCTGCATACAGACGCATGGTGGCTTCGGCTTCGCGGAGGAATACGACGTCGAGCGCAAGTTCCGCGAGACGCGGCTCTATCAGGTGGCGCCGATCAGCACCAACCTGATCCTGTCCTACGTTGCCGAGCACGTGCTCGGCCTTCCGCGGAGCTATTGACGCCTCATGCCCGCCTCGAAACCGCTGGAGGGACTGCTCGTCCTGTCGCTCGAACAGGCCGTTGCCGCGCCCTACGCCAGTTCCCGCCTCGCCGATGCCGGAGCGCGCGTCATCAAGCTGGAGCGCGCCGAGGGCGACTTCGCCCGCGGGTATGATACCGCCGCCAAGGGGCAGTCGAGCTATTTCGTCTGGCTCAACCGGGGCAAGCAAAGCCTGACGGCGGATATCAAGAGCGCCGAGGATGCCGAGTTGCTGCATCGCATCCTGGCGCGGGCGGACGTGTTCATACAGAACCTCGCTCCCGGCGCTGCGGCGCGCGCGGGCTTTGGGTCGGCGCTGCGGGAGCGCTATCCGCGCCTGGTCACCGTCGATATCTCCGGCTATGGCGAGACCGGCCCCTACGCCGCGATGAAGGCGTACGACCTGCTGGTGCAGGCGGAGTCAGGGCTCGCGATGGTCACTGGCGATCCGGCGGGGCCGGGGAGGGTCGGCGTGTCCGCCTGCGACATCGCCTGCGGAATGGCAGCTCATGCCGGCATTCTGGAGGCGCTGATCGAGCGCGGCATCACCGGCCGTGGGAAGGGGATCGCGGTCAGCCTGTTCGACGGGATGGCGGATTGGATGAACGTGCCGCTGCTCTTCTATGAGGGCACCGGCAAGGCACCCGCCCGGATGGGCCTCGCGCATCCGTCGATCTGCCCGTATGGAGCGTTCAAGCTCGTCGACGGTGCGCTGGTGCTGATCGCGATCCAGAACGAGCGGGAATGGGCGAGCTTCTGCGCGGGTTTCCTGCTGGAACCCGACCTGCCAAACCGGCCCGGCTTCGAGACCAACGTGGTCCGCGTCGCCAACCGGCCGATGGTGGATGGGCACATCGCCGCAGTCTTTGCGACCCTTTCGCGGGAGGCCGCGGCCGAGCGACTGCGCGCCGCCAACACCGCGTTTGGCTTCGTCAACGATGTCGCCGCCCTGGCCCGCCACCCCGCGCTACGCCGAGCCGAGATCGACACGCCGAATGGAGCCGTCTCGATTGCCGCGCCTCCGGTGCTCCAGGCCGAGGGGCTACGCGCGCTGGGCCCGGTGCCGGCGATCGGCGAGCACTCCGCGCTGATCCGACGGGAGTTCGCGGCCTAGGTTCAGGAATCGCGCAGACGGACGTACTCGAAATCGCCGGGCTTGCCATCGATGCCGGCCCGGGGCGGGGCGATCCAGGATGCGAATGCGCCCGGTTCGCGGACGGGGCGCATCAGGCTCTCGATGAACATGCGGTCCTCTTCCGTCGGCAAGAATTCCGTCTGCCGCGCGTCCCAGGCCGCGTCGTCGAGCAGGTTGCCGTCCAGGTCGGCGTGGACCGCCGCGAACTCGCCGATCCGGCGGTTGAAGGCGACATGCGGCAGGCGCAGGTGGAAGCCGATCCCGGCCTTGGCGATCGCGCGGTTCCAGCGCTCGATCCCGCCGGCGCAATCGACCACGAAATCGTCGCGCAGACGCATGTTGAGCGCTGATAGCGCCGGCACGTGCTCGGTGACTGCCTTCCCTTCGCGTAGGCGCAGCACGGGGTAGGTCGCGTCCGCGAGCTGATGGTCGTCCTCCAGCTTGTCCTCGCGGAACCTGCCCTTCAGGCCGGCGTTGAAGGCGCTCGCGGCGTTGGTGCTGATCTCGTTGCCGAACAGGTCGAGCGTCAGCGAGAAATGCAGGTTGATCTTGCGCTGGATCGCCGGCAGATCGATCACGCTCAGTGCGCGCACCCGCTCGGCATCGGTCGCATCCTCGATGCCGGCGTCGCGGGCCGCGGCGGCGGTCCGCTCGACGATGCGCTCCACGCCGGTCACCCCCACGAACATGTGGTGCGCCTCCTCCGTCAGCATGAAGCGGCAGGTGCGGCTCAAGGGATCGAACCCCGACTGCGCCAGGGCTCCTAACTGCATCTTGCCGTCACGGTCAGTGAAGGTCGTGAACATGAAGAAGCTGAGCCAATCGGGCGTCGCCTCATTGAAGGCGCCCAGCATCCGGGGGCTGTCGGCGTCGCCCGAACGGCGGCGCAGCAGCTCCTCCGCCTCCTCGCGTCCGTCCCGGCCAAAGTATTTCTGCAGCAGGTAGACCATCGCCCAGAGATGGCGGCCCTCCTCGACGTTCACCTGGAACAGGTTGCGCATGTCGTAGAGCGACGGCGCGGTGGCGCCGAAATGGCGCTGCTGCTCGACCGAGGCGGGCTCGGTATCGCCCTGGATCACCAGCAAGCGCCGCAGCATGGCGCGGTACTCGCCCGGCACCTCCTGCCACGCGGGCTCCCCCTTGTGGGCACCGAACGGGATCGTGCGGCCCTCGACGGGCGGGGCGAGCAGGATGCCCCATTTGTATTCCGGCATCTTCACGAAGCCGAACTTCGCCCAGCCGGCCGGATCGACGCCGATCGCGGTGCGCAGGTAGACGGGCGTGGACTGGAACCCCTCCGGTCCCATCGCCTTCCACCAGTCGATGTAGCCGGGATGCCAGGTCTCCAGCGCCTTGCGCACGCGCGCATCGGCGCCAAGGTCGATGTTGTTGGGAATGAGGCCGCTATAGTCGACCTGCATGCCGTCGGGCATCGAGAGCCTCCCTGCGTTATGTCCGCTCCGGGTCGAAGCTCGGGCGGGTGCCGGTTCCGTATAGCTTCAACGCGCCGGCCCCGCCGATGGCGTTGGGGCGCTGGAAAATCCAGTTCTGCCAGGCGCTGAGCCGGCCGAAGATGCGGGTCTCCATCGTCTCCGGTCCGGCGAAGCGCAGGTTGGCTTCCATCCCGGTCAGTGCATCGGGCGAGAAGGAGGCGCGCTCGTCGAGCATCAGACGCACCTCGTCATCCCAATCGACCTCATCGGGCGCAGCGGTCACCAGGCCGACCGCCTCGGCGGCCTCGGCGTCCAGTGCCTTACCGATGTTCTGCCGCGCCAGCTCCTCGCTCTCCGGCTCGCCCAGGAAGCGCGTCTCGAGCCGGGTCAGGCCGTTGCCCATCGGGTAGGCGCCGAAGTTGAGGGTGGACAGGATAAGCGTCGCCGGTCCGCGATTGTCGCCTTCGCGCGCGCCCGCCAGCATCACCGAGCGGTCGGCGGCAAAGACGAGCTCGGCGAGCGTGCCGGTGAAGCAGGATCCCGGCTCGATCAGCGCGATCAGGCTGCGCGCCGTCATGTCGAGCCTCTTGAGCACCCGCTTCCAGAGCAGCCGGATTTCCCGCACCAGCCAGTCGTCCTCATGGCCCGAGAGCAGCGCGTCGGCGGCGAGTATGCGCGCCGGGTCACCCTCGGCGCGCAGCACGATGAGGCCGAGTGTCGATTCATTCAGCCGAAGATGCAGAATCGCGTCGTCGAGCTGGCGGGCCAGCGCGAGCGGGTAGAACCGGTCGCCCGCCGCGTGGACTCCGGCAAGGTCGGACGGCGGCGGCGCGTCGGGTCCGAGGATCGTGATCGTGGCGCGCCGGCGCGGCCGGTCCAGCTCGACGCGAAGCAGCCCGTAGGTGATCGAGTCAGCTCCCTCCGTGCGCTCGATCGGGGTCAGCACGATCCCGCATGCCTCATCCGGGCGGTCGGAGCCCTCGGCCAAGGTGAGGGCGCGAACGCGCACCCGATCTTCCCATGCGCTTGGCGGCACGACCTCATCAACGAGGCGCCAATCCACCGCGCGGGCACCGCGCACGCCCTCCTCGGTCGAGCAGAACACGTCGGCACGGTCACGCCGGACGCGGCGCTTGTCGGTGAGCCGCGTGAGTCCCCCGGTGCCCGGCAGCACGCCGAGCAACGCGACTTCCGGGAGCGACACCGAGGAGCGCCGGTCGTCGATCAGCATGATCCAGTCGCACGCCTCGGCCAGCTCGTAGCCGCCGCCCGCCGCCGCCCCGTTCAGCGCCGCGAGATAACGCTGACCGGAGCAGGCGGAAGCGTCCTCCATGGCGAGGCGCGTCTCGTTGGTGAACTTGCAGAAATTGACCTTGTGCCCGTGCGTGGCCTTGCCGAGCATCCGGATATTGGCCCCGGCGCAGAACACGTTGTCCTTGCCCGAGCGCAGCACGACGCAGCGCACCTCCGGGTGCTCGAAGCGCAGCCGCTGCACGGCGTCTGCAAGCTCGATATCGACGCCGAGATCGTAGGAATTGAGCTTGAGCTCCGCGCCGTCAAACAGACTGGCCGAAGGATCGACATCCATCGTCAGCGTGGCGATGGGGCCGTCGAAGCCGAGGCGCCAGTGGCGATAGCGCGCCGGGTCGGTCCTGACGTCGATCGGCGGCATGACGGCTCCGCGTCGGTGGCCGCCCGATATAGCTTCGGCGGGCGGCGCAAGGCCAGAGCCCGTCAGGCGGCGTTCGGATCGGCTTGGACCACCAGCGCCCGTGTTTCGATACGGCCGTTGCGCACAAGCCGCGCGATGATCGCCCGCCCCGGCGGCGTGCGCGCCAGAAAGCCGCGCAACGACCCGGCGCCTGTCATGCCCACCCCGTCGAGGCTGAGGACGATGTCGCCCGTGACTAGGCCCGCTCGTTCCGCCGGCCCGCCGCGCGCGATCCGCATCACCCGCCGTCCCGAGTCCTGTCCCGCCTCATCCCGCAAGGCGACCGGGACCAGGGTGGGCTGGAAGGCGACGCCGATCCATCCGCTCCGCGGCGCGGCCAAGGCACGCGCGATCGCGGCGTTCTCTAGCAGGATCGGACCATCAGGCCCGACGACGGCCATTCCCAGGAAACGTCCGTTGCCATCGAGGACCGGACCACCTTCCGACGCCGGATCGAGCGGGCGGTCGAGATGCACCCCGTCCGCGCCCGCCCGGGACACCATCATGAGCCATGCGGTGGGGACCGCGTCGGCGGCGAGGCCCACGATCAACACAAGGGACCCGACGTCGGCCGAAACCTCGGCGTGACGCAGAGGACGCGCGCCGCGACGAGGCGTCGCAAGCTGAAAAGCAGCAAACCCCGCATCGTCCGGAACGGCGAGCGGATGGGAGCCGCGCATGGGATTGCCGGCCAGCACGATGTCCGCCTCCTCCTCGGCGTGAGGGGCGGTCAGAAAGACGGTCGGGCTCCACAGGAAGCCGCTGAGACGACCGTCTCTTGCGCGCGCGCTGCCGATCCAGGGCGCAACCTTGTGGACGATCCCGGCAAAGTCATCCGAAAGCCGTCCGAACGAAGTCTTGCCCGTGTCGCGCATCCGATTCCTGTCGCTGCCCTGACATAATGTGTCGCAGCCCTCCTTTCGGGAAGATGAATGCGCGGGAATTTTTGCGCGGATCACGTTTTCTGGGGTGGGGTCATCAGATAATCGCGATATTGCGCGCGCAGCGCGAGTTTCTGGATCTTGCCTGTTGCCGTATGAGGCAGCTCGTCGGCGACTACCACCGCATCGGGTAGCCACCATTTGGCGACCTTGCCCTCATACAGTGCCAGAACCGAACCAGGGTCTACGGTTGCGCCCTTGCGCGGAACCACGACCAGGAGTGGGCGCTCGTCCCATTTCGGATGGGTGGCGGCGATGACCGCCGCCTCGATGACATCCGGGTGGGACACGGCGATGTTCTCGAGGGCGATCGAGCTGATCCATTCGCCGCCCGACTTGATGACGTCCTTCGACCGGTCGGTGATCTCCATCACCCCGTCCGGGTCGATGGTCGCCACATCTCCGGTCGCGAACCAGCCCTCCGCGTCGAGCGCGCTGCACGGCTGCTCGCCGTAATAGGCGCTGCACACCCACGGACCGCGAACCTTGAGGTCGCCGAACGCCGTTCCGTCCCAGGGCAGCTCCGTACCGGCATCATCGACGATCTTCATGTCGATGCCGGCGAGCACGCGACCCTGCTTGAGGCCGAGGCGAATCCGCTCCGCCTCGTTCAGCCCGGCATGGGCGGGCTTGGGGCTATTGTAGGTGCCGACCGGGCTGAGCTCCGTCATGCCCCAGCCGTGCTCGACGCTGATCCCGTATTCCTTCCCGAACGCCTCGATCAGCAGCGGCGGGCAGGCGGAGCCGCCGGTCATGATGCGCCGGACTGTGGAAAGCCTCTCCCCGCTGGTTCGCAGGTGCTGCAGCAGGCCGAGCCAGACCGTCGGAACCCCCGCCGAGATCGTGACGCGCTCCTGGTTCATCAGCCCGGCGAGGCTTGCCCCATCCAGATGCCGGCCAGGCATGACGAGGGAGGCGCCCGCCATCGCGGCGCCATAGGGAATGCCCCAGGCGTTGACGTGAAACATCGGCACGACGGGAAGCACACGGTCGGTCGCGCGCAGTCCCAGCACGTCCGCCATGTCAATGGCGTAGGCGTGCAGGATCGTGGAACGGTGGCTGTAGAGCACGCCCTTGGGCCGGCCGGTGGTGCCGGACGTGTAGCAGAGCGCGCTCGCGGTATTCTCGTCGAAGTGCGGCCACGCATAATCGGCGCTGACACCGGCGAGCAGCGTGTCCTGCGACAGGAGCTGCATTCCGGCGGGCAGGCTGACCATGGGGAGCTGGTCGGGGCCGGCCATCATTACGACGGCTCGCACCGAGTCCGCGATGCGCGGTGCGATGCGCTCCACCAGCTGGGCGAAGCTCGGATCAGCGAATAGCAGCGCATCGCCGGCGTGATTGATGATGTACGCGATGTCCGCGTCGGACAGGCGCGGGTTGACCGTGTGGCAGACAGCGCCCATTCCCGGGACAGCGTAGTAGATCTGCACATGGCGGTGGTCGTTCCAGCCCAACGTGGCAACGCGGTCGCCCGGACCGATGCCGAGCGCGGCTAGCGCGTTGACGAGGCGGCGTGCCTTCTCCTCGATCTCGCCCCAGCTGGACCGATGGATGGCGCCGTCGCTGGTGCGGGCGACGATCTCGCCTTGCGCGTGATGGCGGGCTGCGTGCGCGAGCACGGCAGAGATGAGCAGCGGATGGTCCTGCATGAGTCCGCGCATGGAACGTATCTCCCTATTTTGCCGCACTTTCGCGTGGCTTCTGGCCTGCGTCCAGGCATGCTTTGATGCCCCAAACGCAAGGAGCGCGACCGCATGGATCATCGCCTCGCCCTGATCGTCGGCGCCGGCAGCGGGCTGTCCGCTTCGCTCGCGCGGCTGCTCGCGCGTCAGAACCTCCAGGTCGCGCTGGCGGCGCGCAATCCGGACAAGCTCAATGCACTGTGCGCCGAAACAGGCGCCGCTTCCTTCGCATGCGAGGCCTCCGAGCCTGAGGAGGTCGCGGGGCTGTTCGATGCCGTCGTCGTCTCGCTCGGCGAGCCTGATGTGGTGATCTACAACGCAAGCGCCCGCGCGCGTGGTCCGATCACGACCCTGGTGCCGGAGGAGGTGGCACGCGCGATCGCGGTTTCCGCGTTCGGCGGATTCCTCGTTGGCCAGCAGGCGGCGCGGCTGATGGTGCCGAAGGGAAGGGGCACGATCCTGTTCACCGGCGCGTCCGCCTCGGTGAAGGGCTACCCGCAATCCGCATCCTTCGCGATGGGCAAATTCGCGCTGCGCGGCCTGGCGCAGAGCATGGCGCGCGAACTGCAGCCGCAGGGCGTGCATATCGCGCATTTCGTCATCGACGGCGCGATCCGCAATCCGGGCCGCACGGAGTCCGCCGATGCGCCTGAACTCGATGCTCGATCCGGATGCGATCGCCGAGACGTATTGGCAAGTGATGAACCAGCCGCGCAGCGCCTGGACCTCGGAGGTCGAGTTGCGGCCCTGGGTGGAAGGGTTTTAGGCTTCCGCGGTCAACAGGAGAGACAGTCGCGATGATTCATGAGCTGCGGATCTATGACTGCGTGCCGGGCCGGTTGCCGGACCTGCTGAAGCGGTTCGACACGATCACGTTGAAGCTGTGGGAGAAGCACGGCATCAAGCAGGCCGGGTTCTGGACCACGCTGATCGGCGAGAACAACCAGCGTCTCTATTACCTGCTGCAGTGGGAGTTGCTCGCCGATCGCGAGAAGAAGTGGAACGCCTTCGCCGCTGATCCAGACTGGCTGTCGGCGCGTGCTAAGACGGAAGCGAACGGCGCGATTGTCGCCCAGGTGACGAACGAGATGCTGCAGCCGACCTCGTTCTCCTCGGTGAGGTGACGCCTACAGCAGCAGCGGCAACTGGCGCGTCAGCACCCCCGTCGGGCTCTGCAGCTCGAGAACCACGGTGAAGTGGTCCGCCTCGGCGACCGGTAACAGCGGGCCGGGGGCATGGGCGGCGGCACGGACCGCGTGCAGATCGCGGCTGTCCGCGACGAGGGGCGGCAGCTCGGCCGTGCCGTAGGCGATGGCGAGCGGCTTGTCGATTACCGGCAAGCGCAGCGGTGAGAGCGCCGCCAGCTCGGCGTCGCTCAGCCGCAGCTTGGCATTGAGATAGGTGTCACGGATCGGCCCCATCTCGAACAGGCCGGAGATGGCGAGGCCCGCGTGCACCGACCGGTGTCCGAGCGCCATCGCGGTCAGGTGCCCGCCCGCGGACCACCCCGACAGTACGACCGGGCCGGTGATGCCGTGTGCAGGTCCGTGCTCGGCGAGCCAGTCAAGCGCGGCGTGGATTTCCGCGACGATCTCGGTGAGCGTCGCATCGGGCGCGAGCGTGTAGCTGGGCAGGGCGGCCGACCAGCCGAGCGCGTAGGGACCCTCGATCAGGCAGGCGAACTCCTCGCGGGTGCGGGACTGCCAGTAACCGCCGTGGATGAAGACCAGGCACGGGGCGCTTGGATTGCGGGCGGGGAACAGATCCCAGCGGTTGCGCGGGCGCGGGCCGTAGGGGAGGTCCAGATGCTCGGGATGGGCGGCGCGGAAGGCGGCGGAGCGTTCCTCGCGCGCGGCATTGAGCGCCGGGCTGTTCGGGACGGCGTTCGAGTTGTTGTAGGACGCGTCGCGTTCGGCCCGGCTCAGGCGGCCCCAGTCCATGGTGCTACTCGCCGGTTCCGGCGATGCGGAGGACCTCGGCGACTGGCTTGCCCTCGATCTGCTCCGGCGTGACATGCGCCGTGATCGGTTCGAGCGTCATGCTCGCGCTGCTTGTCCAGTCGAACGCATCCGATTTCACCGTCACGCCGGAGTCTAGGTTCGCCTTCACCTGGGCAAACACCCGGTCGAGGTCGTCGGTCCTGATCTCCCAGATCATCATGAAACGCTGCGCCCCGAGCGCGGGGCTGTACTGGGTCTCGGTAAGCTTGAACATCTGCGCGCCGACGAAGCCCTTGATGCGCAGCAGGTCGTGGATGTGCTGGCCACGGTACCATTCGAGATACTCGGCCTCCTTGCCAGGAACCGGATTGCTGAACACGACGAATTGGTAGGTCTTCTCGGCGCCCGGCATCTGGTTCTCCTGGGGGATCGGCGTACGTAGGGCGTACCGCTGCACCTTGCCCGATCCGGTCCGCGGCAAGGTCTCGATGAAGGCGACGGCGCGTGGGTATTTATAGGGCGCGATCTCGGCCTTCACGTGCTCCTGCAGCTCGCGGGCGAGCATGTCGGAAGCAGCGTAGCCGGAGCGGAGGACCACGAACGCTTTGACGATCGCGCCGCGTGCCTCGTCGGGAGCCCCAACGGCCGCGCACTCGGCGACCGCAGGGTGGCTGATCAGCGCGGCTTCGACCTCGGGCCCCGCGATGTTGTAGCCGGAAGAGACGATCATGTCGTCGTTGCGCGCCTGGAACCAGAAGTATCCGTCCTCGTCCTGTCGGTAGGTATCACCGGTGATGTTCCAGCCGTTCTGCACATACGTGCTCTGCCGCGAGTCCGCGAGGTAGCGGCAACCGGTCGGGCCGCGTACCGCGAGGCGCCCGATCGAGCCGCGTGGGAGGTCGCGTCCCTCCTCGTCGATCAGCTTTGCTTGGTAGCCAGGGACCGGGAGGCCGGTCGCGCCCGGGCGGACCGCCTCGGCGGGGGAGCCGATGAAGATGTGCAGCATCTCCGTCGATCCGATCCCGTCGAGGATCGGGATGCCGGTAGCCCGATGCCACGCATCCCATGTCGCCTTCGGCAGCGTCTCGCCGGCCGAGACGCAGATGCGCAGCCCATCGGTGTCGCCCGGGCGGAGCATGGGCAGCATGGCACGATAGGCCGTGGGAGCGGTGAAGCAGACGTTGGCGCGGCGCGTTCGGATCAGGTCGAGGAGGTTCTCCGGGCTCGGCTGCTCGAGCAGGATCGTCGAGGCGCCAATCCTTAGGGGGAACAGGACGAACGCGCCGAGCCCGAAGGTGAAGGCGACCGGCGGGGAGCCGGTGAACACGTCGGTCGGCACGGCGTGCAGGACGTGGCGGCCGTACGTATCGCACGTCGCCAGCATGTCGCGATGGAAGTGCATCGTCCCCTTCGGCACGCCCGTCGTGCCGGAGGTGAAGGCGATCAGGCACACATCATCGGCCCGCGTGTCGTACGCGGCGAAGCTGTCGGGCTCTTGCGCCATCAGCGCGTCGAGCGAGTCGGGACCGGTGCCGCCCATCGGAACCAGCGTTTCCAGTCCGACGTCGCGCGCCTCTTCGAGTAGGCGGTGATCGGACAGACCCAGGCGGATTTGCGCCTTCTCGACGACGAAGCGAAGCTCGCGCGCGCGCAGGAGCGGCATGGTCGGCACCGCGATTCCGCCCGCCTTGATGACGGCGAGCATAGCGGCAACCAGCATCGGCGTGTTTGGTGCCCGCAGCAGCACGCGATTGCCCGGCTGCACCCCGAATTCGGCGGGTCAACGCGCCGGCGATCCGGTTCACCCGGGAGGCGAGCTCCGTGTAGCTCCACAGCTGCTCCGGCGAGCCCATTGCCGGGCGATCGCCGTGGCCGCGCTCGACCCAGGCATCGAGCAGGTCGGTCACACAGTTGAGGCGCTCCGGGTAACCGAACCCGCCCAGCAGGAAGGTTGGCCAGAGGTCGATTGGCGGCAGGTTGTCGCGGGCGAAATTGTCCACGAACCGAGGCTGCATCGTCTTGCGCCGCGCCGCAACGGGGTCTTGGATGCCGCCATGGAGGTCATCGTCGTCGGCGGCGGGATCGGCGGACTCGCGGCGGCCTTGTCGCTGCACGCGGCGGGTATTGGCTGCACCGTGTTCGAGCAGGTCCGCGAGCCCGGCGAGCTGGGTGTTGGCATCAACACGCTGCCACACGCGATCAAGGAGCTGGCGGTACTCGGGCTTCTCGACGAGCTCGACCGTGTCGGCATCCGCACCCGCGAGCTGATCTACGCCAACCGCTTTGGCCAAGTCGTATGGCGGGAGCTGCGCGGCACCGACGCAGGATTCGAGGCGCCGCAATTCTCGATTCATCGGGGCAAGCTGCACGGCGTGCTGTTGCGCGCCGTGCTCGCCCGTCTGGGCATCGAGCGCGTGCGGACCGGTGCCCGGCTGGAGGCGTTCGCCGAGCGCGACGATAAGGTCGTGGCGCGATTCGCGCGGCGCGACGGCGGCGCGGGGTTCGACGTCGCGGGCGATGCGCTGGTTGGCGCGGACGGCATCCATTCGACGGTGCGGGCGGCGTTCTATCCGGCCGAAGGGCCGCCGGTGTGGAACGGCACCATGCTGTGGCGCGGCGCCACAGACTGGCCGGTGCACGAGGACGGCCGCACGATGGTGATCTCTGGGGGCATGGATGCGAAGTTCGTGTTCTACCCGATTCATGCCGATCCGGCGGACCCGGTGCGGCGCCTGACCAACTGGGCCGTACAGGCGCGCGTCGCCCCGCCCGGATCGACTCCGCCACGACGGGAGGACTGGAATCGAGAGGGCTTGCTCGGCGAACTGGCACCCCTAGTGCGCGACCGGTTCCGCCTTGGCTTCGTCGACCCCATGGCGCTGATCGAGGCTAGCACGCCGTTCTACGAATACCCGATGTGCGACCGCGACCCGCTGCCGCGCTGGTCCTTCGGGCGCGTGACGCTGCTGGGCGATGCCGCGCATCCGATGTACCCGGTGGGCTCCAACGGGGCGAGCCAGGCCGTGCTGGATGCACGCGCCCTCGCTCGTCACCTAGCCGCGGCGCCGGTGGTGCAGGCGCTGGCGGCGTATGACGCCGAGCGCAGACCGATGACCGCGGAGATCGTGCTGACCAACCGGGCCGGCGGGCCGGAGCGGGTGATCGACGTGCTGGAGGAGCGGGCGCCGGACGGGTTCGCGGACGTCGATGCGGTGGTCCCGTACGCCGAGCGCGAGGCGATCGTGCGCGGCTATGCGCGCATGGCGGGGTTCGCGCGCGAGCAGGTGAATGAGGCGCGGCTAAAGGGCCAAGGCCGCACCGCCGCCCGCGAGAGCCCGCATCCGAAGAGCGTCCTCGCTTGCCTCGCCTGCGGTAACCCTAAATCGTCCAGCCGCCGTCGATCACGACGATCTGGCCGGTCATGAAGCGGGATTCGTCGGAGGCGAGATAGACGGCGAGCGCGGCGATCTCCTCGGGCGCGCCGAGGCGTCCCATCGCCTGGCGGGCGACGAAGGCGGCGCGCGCGGCCTCCAGCCCGCCGGCGGCGGCGGCGTTGGCGGCGATGCGGTCCTCCAGGCTCGGCGTCGCGATCGTGCCGGGACAGATCGCGTTGCAGCGTATGCCACGCGCCACGTAATCGGCGGCGACGCCCTTGGTCAGCCCGATCACCGCGGCCTTGGTCGTGCCGTAGATGAAGCGGCGCGGCGCGCCTTTGATGGAGGAGACGGCGGAGGCCATGTTGATGATCGACCCGCCACCCTTCTCCAGCATCCCCGGCAGGAAGGCGCGGACGGTGCGGAACATCGAGCGGACATTGAGGTCGAAGGCGAATGCCCATTCCTCCTCCGTCGCCTCCTCGATCGTGCCCTGATGGACGAAGCCAGCGCAATTGAAGAGGATGTCGGCCGGCCCGTGCTCTCGCGCGGCGCGGATGATGTCGTCGGCGCCCATGGCATCGAGGCGCGCGGTGCGGATCGCGTCCGAGGCGAGGGCGCCAAGCGCCGCCTCGTTGATATCGGTCGCTACCACCCGCGCGCCCTCGGCGGCGAAGGCCAGCGCGGTCGCCCGCCCGATCCCCTGACCCGCGGCGGTAACGAAGGCGGTCTTTCCGGCAAGTCGTCCTGGCATGTCTCGCTCCCTGTGCGGGGAGGGTGGTCGGCGGTGTCAGTACGTGTCAACCGGCGGAGCTACACAGTGTTGCCCGCATATCGGCTTCGGATGGAAGTGGACTCCGCGTTGAGGCTCGCTGCGCTCCCTGCGTCCTAGTCGAGTCCATAATCAAAGAGTTTTGGGTTTTCCGTAAAGACATGTACGTAACGGCTTCGTATCGAGTCGCCAAGCCGCCCTCATAGAGAAGACACAAGCATAGCTTTCCTCGAAAGCGAAGGTTTACAAAGAGTGGGTTCGGGCACCCTCGGGAGGACCGAAGATGGCGTTATTGCGCGTGAGCCGGCGCCACGTAGTCGCAACCGCCGCGGCCTTGCCGCTCACATTCATCCATACTGGGAGGGCGGCCGGGAGCCTCTCGATCGCCTTTATGAGCAGTCTGGTTCCCGGATGCGACCAAAGCATGCAGCGCCTCGTGGAATCCTGGGGCGAGAAGAACAAAGTTGCGGTCCGAGCGGATTTCCTCAGCGCCGTCACCAACCAGTCGCTCATAGTACCGCAGGCCGAAGCCCAGGCCCGCGCGGGACATGATATTATCCACTTCCTCGACTACAACGTCGTCGGCTATATCGACATACTTGAACCGGTCGATGATGTCGTCGGTCGCCTGGCCGCAATCCACGGCCCGCCGTTCCCCGAAACTGAATATTTCGTCAAGCCGGCAGGTGAATGGCGCGCAGTGCCTACCGGTATCGGGAGCCTCTACTGGCCGAGCGAAACCCGCATTGACTCGTTCCGTGAACATGCCGGGCTCGACGTGCCGGCGATCTTTCCCCCCAGCCCGGAAATTGGCCCACATTATGATCAGTGGGACTGGAATACGTTTCTGATAGCCGCCGAGGAGTGCTTCAAAGCAGGCGTGCCGTTTGGGCTTCCGATCAGTAATTGTTCCGATGCGAATGCCTGGATCAACGCGCTTTTCCTGAGTTTCGACGCAAAGCTCGCTGACGCCAGTGGTAACGTGACCGCCCGGTCCGAGGGGGTGCGCGAAGCTCTCGATTACATGAAACGCCTCGCCCAGTTCCTGCCGGCCGGTGTTTATGCCTGGAACAGTGCCTCGAACAATCGCGCACTGATATCAGGCAAGAGCGCGCTGATTTTCAACCCGCCTTCCGCCTGGGCCAGCGCGGTCAAGACCAACCCGACGATCGGCCAACAAATCTGGCACCATCCGCTGCCAGCCGGCAGATACGGCCGCTTCCTCCCCTGGGGTCCAACTTTCCTCGGGGTTTGGAGCTTCAGCGGCAATAAAAGCGCCGCGATGGAACTGCTCACCTGGTTAGGAGAGCGCGCGCAGGTTGAAGCCTGTGTGGTGGCCTCGCAGGGTTATGATGTTCCGCCTTTCGTTACCCTCACCGACTTCCCGATCTGGGCTGAGGCCGAACCGCCGAAAGGTACCCTGTATAATTATCCGCTGCGGCCTTCTCACCATGCAACGGCATCAGTCGCCGGCGCCCCGGCCCCACCGGCTATCGCTCGTCAGATCGCTTATCAATGGGTACTTCCCAAGCTGGCAGGCTGGGTCATGCAGGGGAACCGTCCGATCGAGGATGCGATCGCCGAGACCGAGCGTGAGATTACGGGGTTCATGCGCTGACCCGCAGGATCGCTTCGTCGGGCTACACTGCAAAAGCTAAGACTTCTGCGTGTGGCGGTGACGAAGAATGGCTCGGACGGTAGCGAAGAAAAGACGTGTCGGCGCGGCGCCAGCGTGGCCACCTGTCAGGTGATTACCCGCTCAGCACACCCATTATCTGCGCGCTATGCTCCCGGCATTTGCCGGCCTTATGATGGCGGCATGCGACAGGCCGACTCGCGCCCGGGATGAGAGCCGCCATCGTGGGCCTGTCGGGCCTCGTCCTGACAGCGGCGGAGGCGGGGTTGTTACGCGCACATCCGCCGGCCGGAGTCATCTTGTTCGCCCGCAACGTCGCCGATCCCGCGCAGCTTCGCGCCCTCATCGACACAGTTCGCGCCGTGCTGCCCCCGGATGCCGTGCTGATGGTGGATCAGGAGGGCGGGCGCGTCGCCCGGCTGCGGTCGCCGTGCTGGCGCGGCCATCCGCCGGCGGCGGCGATCGGGCGCCTGTTCGCGGCCTCGGCGCGCGCCGGGCTGCGGGCGGCGTTCCTGACCGGCGCGCTGATCGGGGCGGAGTGCCGGGAAGCTGGTTTCCACGTCGTCGCGGCGCCGGTGCTCGACCGGGGTTTGCCTGGCGCCGACGCGGTGATCGGCGATCGCGCCTTCGCCGCCGACCCGCGTAGCGTCGCCCGGCTGGGCCGCGCCTTCGCCGAGGGCCTGCTGGCCGCCGGGGTGCAGCCGGTGATGAAGCACGCACCGGGGCACGGGCGTGCTCGCGCCGACAGCCATCATGCGCTGCCGGTCGTCGAGGGCGAAGAGCCGGCGGACCTCCTGCCCTTCGCCTTGAACGCCGGCCTGCCCTGGGCCATGACCGCGCATATCCTATATCCGGCCTGGGACGAGGCGCATCCGGCGACGCTCTCGCCCAAGGTCATACGAGACGTGATACGTGGCAGAATCGGGTTCATGGGCGTGCTGGTGAGTGACGACCTCGCGATGGGGGCGCTGAGCGGCCCGCTGGAGGCGCGCGCCCGTGCCGCGCTGGCCGCCGGCTGCGACCTCGCGCTCCATTGCAGCGGCGAGCCCGCTGCGACCGTGGCCGTTCTCACCGCCTGCCCCGAGGTGACTCCGGCGGCAACGGCGCGCCTTGCCGCCGCGCGCGCCATGACGGCGCGAGCGCGTGTCGCGCTCGACGTCGAGGCGATGGCGGTAGAGCGGGACGGGCTGCTCGCGTGATCGCTCCTGCCCTGATGATCGCGCTGGCGGCGATCGCCGCCGTGCTCGCGATCACCCTGCACGAGGCGGCGCACGGCTACGCCGCGCTGGCGATGGGCGACGACACCGCGCGTCGGGCAGGGCGGCTCTCGCTCAACCCGCTGCGCCATATCGACCGGTTCGGCACGATCATCCTGCCCGGCCTGCTGCTGATCTCCCAGCTCGCCCTGTTCCACGACGTGAAATTCATGTTCGGCTGGGCCAAGCCGGTGCCGGTCGCCGCCTGGAAGTTCCGCGACCCTCGTCGCGGCATGATGATTGTGGCGGCCGCCGGGCCGGCGATGAACTTCCTGCTGGCATGGCTCGGCGCGATGGCGCTCCCGCGCATCGTGGGCCCGCTGCCCGGCGTGTTCGGCTACCTCGACTACATCAGCGCCCGGTATCCGCTGCTGGGCGGCTTTCTGGTGCCGTTCATCGCCTACAACCTCATCCTCGGCCTGTTCAACCTGATCCCCATCCCGCCGCTCGATGGCGGGCGGATCATCGTCGGCCTGCTGCCACGAGGCGCGGCGGATGCCTGGGCGCGCCTGGAGCGCGCCGGGATCGTCCTCGTGCTTCTGCTGATCTTCGTCGTCCCGCTGGCGCTCGAGCAGTTCGGCGTCGCCTTCGATCCGTTCCGCCAAGCGCTGGATACCGTCATTCCGTGGGCGCTGCGGGTGGCGCTTAATCTTTCCGGCCATCCGATCGGCGCACCGCTGCATGAACAGCTCTGACGGCCCCTCTGACGGGCGGGGGGCGGACGCCCTCGTCCTGCATCTCGACGGGTTCGACGGGCCGCTCGACCTGCTGCTGGAGCTTGCGCGGGCGCAGAAAGTCGACCTCGCCCGCATCTCGATCCTGGCCCTGGTCGAGCAATATCTCGCGGTCATCGAGAGCGCGCGCCGGCTGCGGCTCGAGCTCGCGGCGGACTGGCTGGTGATGGCGGCCTGGCTCACCTGGCTGAAGTCGCGCCTGCTCATCCCCGACCCGCCCGAGCTCGCCGAGGAGGGAGAGATGGCGGCCGGCGCGCTCGCTGAGCGGCTGGCCGGGCTGCAGCGTATCCGCGCCGCGGCGGCGTGGCTGGGCGAGCGTCCGCAGCTCGGCCTCGACGTGTTCGCCCGCGGCGCGCCGGAGGATCACGTGGCGGTCGACCGCACCCGGTTGCGCCTCGACCTGCCGTCGCTGATGCGCGCTTATATCGGCGCGCTGCGGCGCGGGTCCGCATCGCGCAGCTACTGGCCGCGCCCGCTGACGATCTGGACCGTGCAGGAGGCACTGGGGCGGCTCGCGGCCCTGCTCGGCACGATCCCGGACTGGGCGAGCCTGGAGCGGTTCCTGCCGGACCAGCTGGGCGGCCCGACGCAGCGCCGCGCGGCGCTCGCGAGCACGCTGCTCGCTGGACTGGAGCTGGCGCGCGACGGGACCGCGCGGCTGCGCCAGGAGGAGCCGTTCGGCCCGATCTGGATCGGCCGCGTATGAGCGACACGCCGCCGCCCGAGCTGGAGCCCGACGAAGCAGCGTTGCGCCTCGCCGAGGCGCTGGTGTTCGCCTCCGCGACACCCGTCGGGCCGCAGCGGCTGGGGCAGTTGCTGCCCGAGGGAATGTCGGCCGAGGCCGTGATCGCCGCGCTGCGCGCCCGCTACGCCGGGCGTGGTGTCGAGCTGGTCGAGGTGGCGGGCGGGGTGATGTTCCGCACCGCTCCCGATCTCGCGCCGCGTTTGCAGGTGGTGGTGGAGATGCCGCGCCGGCTGCCCCGCGCGGCGATGGAGACGCTGGCGATCATCGCTTACCACCAGCCGGTCACAAGGGCGGAGATCGAGGCGATGCGCGGGGCGAGCCTCGCGCAGACGACGCTGGATACGCTGCTTGAGGCGGGGCTAGTGACCTCGGCCGGTCACAAGGAGACGCCGGGCCGTCCGACCCTGTGGGCCACCACGCCCGCCTTCCTCGCCCGCTTCGGCTTGCGCGACCTGCGCGACCTTTCGCGGCGGGAGGATCTGCTGGTCGAGCTGCCCGGGCCGGTGGCGGCGGAGGCAAGGGGCGAGCCGGATGGCTCCGACGAATGACCCCTCACCTTGCCGCTGTGGTAAGGGGGGCGGCGGCCACCGGAGGTGGAGAAAACGCGGCCGTTCCCGGCGCGCGCGTTTCCTGCTAGCTAGCCGCGCGGAGAGAAGCCTGCCCGATGTTCGATTTCGCCTGGTCCGAGTTGGGAGTGATTGCTGTCGCGGCCCTGATCTTCATCGGGCCGAAGGACATGCCTGTCGCCATCAAGTCGGTGACCGGAATGATCAGGAAGGCCCGGCGCATGGCGTCGGAGTTCCAGACCCATGTCGACGACTTGGTGCGGGAGGCCGATCTCCAAGGAGTGCGCGACCAGCTCAGCGAGCTCCGCGCCTATGCGGCCCCGGCCGCGTTGGAGAAGCTGATCGACGACGATGGTTCGATCCGGCGCAGCTTCGACGATCCGTTCAAGACGCCCGCCAGTTCCGCCTCCCCTGAACCGGCCTACAGCTCCGGCGACGTCGCGGTCGCCGAGCGGGTCGAGGTGGGCACCGACCTCGATCCGGCGCCCGAGGCCGAGGAAGCGCAGGCCGAGCCGGCGCGTCCCGACATCCCGGCCTTCATTCCGCCTGGCGGGGCGCCGCGCATCGGCGTCGCGCGTTCGGACGTCGCGCCCGCGTTCATCCCGCCGGGCTTCGTCCATCGCCCGCCGTCCGGTCCGGCCGCCTGAGAACTGGAACCTAAGTGGCCGACCAGAACCCGATCATCGACGATCCCATCGACGACAAGCCGATGCCGCTGCTCGAGCATCTGGCGGAGCTGCGCACCCGGCTGATCTGGTCGGCGGCGGCGTTCTTCATCGCCTTCCTGGGCTGCTACTACTTCTCGGGCGACATCTTCTATTTCCTCGCCCGGCCGCTGGCGAAGCTGCTGATCGCGCAGGGCGGCGGCGATCCGCACCTGATCTACACGCAGCTCTATGAGGCGTTCTTCACCTACATCAAGGTGGCGATGTTCGGCGCCGTCTTCATCAGCTTTCCGATCGTCGCCTCGCAGATCTGGATATTCGTCGCACCCGGCCTCTATCGCAGCGAGAAGCGGGCGCTGCTGCCCTTCCTGGTCGCGACGCCAGTGCTATTCGTGATGGGCGCGGCGCTCGCCTACTACGTTGTCTTCCCGAACGCTTGGCACTTCTTCCTGAGCTTCCAGTCGGAGACCGGCGCGGGCGGCGTGCCGATCGAGCTGACCGCGAAAGTCGGCGAGTACCTTGACCTGGTGATGCGCCTGATCCTCGCCTTCGGGATCACCTTCCAGCTTCCGGTGTTGCTGACCCTGCTCGCCAAGGTGGGCATCGTGACCCCCAAGGGGCTGGGGCGCATGCGTCGCTACGCCTATGTCGGGATGTTCGTGGTTGCCGCCGTGCTGGCGCCGCCAGACGTGCTTACCCAGATCGGTCTCGCGCTGCCGCTGATCGGACTCTACGAGATCTCCATTCTTTGCGCCCGCCTGTTCGGACAGAAGCAGGTGGAGAGCTGAACCGGTGCACGACATCCGCGCTATCCGCGCCGACCCTGCGGCGTTCGATGCCGCGCTCGCGCGCCGGGGCCTGCCGCCCGCTTCGGCCGAGATAATGAAACTCGACGCGAAGCGTCGCGAGCTTCTGACCGAGTTGCAGGCTGGGCAAACTAAGCGGAGATCGCTGTCCAAGAGAATTGGCGAGCTGATGAGGGAAGGAAGAACCGAGGACGCGGCTCATTTGAGAGCGACGATTGAGGAGGCATTCCACACCTCTATCGAAAGCGACCTATCGGAAGTTGAGGCGAGCCTTAAGTCGATACTCGAATCACTCCCGAACCGGCTCGACCCCGACGTGCCGGACGGGCCCGACGAGACCGCCAATGTCGTCGTCGCCCAGCATGGCGAGCCGCGCGACCTCGGCTTCGAGCCGCGCCAGCATTTCGAAACCGGCGAGGCGCTCGGCATGATGGATTTCGCGCTCGCCGCAAAGATAGCCGGCACGCGCTTCGTCGTGCTGCGCGGCACGCTGGCCAAGCTGGAGCGCGCGCTCGCCCAGTTCATGCTGGACCTGCACACCGGCGAGCACGGCTACATCGAGATGGCGGTGCCCCTGCTGGTCAACGACGCGGCGATGTACGGCACCGACAAGCTGCCGAAATTCGCCGAGGACCAGTTCCGCACCACGGACGGGCGCTGGCTCATTCCCACGGCGGAAGTGCCTCTGACCTTCTCGGCCGGTGAGGAGATCGTGCCGGAGGCGACGCTGCCGCGGCGCATGGTCGCCTGCACCGACTGCTTTCGCGCCGAGGCCGGTGCGGCGGGGCGCGACACGCGCGGGATGCTGCGCCAGCACCAGTTCCGCAAGGTGGAGCTGGTCTCCATCACCCATCCCGATGCCAGCGATGCGGAGCATGAACGCATGACGCGCTGCGCCGAGGCAGTGCTACGCGCCCTCGGGTTGCCGTTCCGCCGCGTGCTACTATGCGCCGGCGACACCGGCTTCGGCGCCGCCAAGACGTTCGACCTCGAGGTCTGGCTCCCCGGCCAGCAGGCCTGGCGGGAGATCAGCTCGTGCTCGAACACGCACGACTTCCAGGCGCGGCGCATGAACGCGCGCTTCCGCCCCACCGACGGCAAGGCGCTCGGCTATGTCCATACGCTGAACGGCTCTGGCGTCGCGGTGGGGCGGGCGCTGATCGCGGTGATCGAGAATTACCAGCAGGCGGACGGCTCGATTCTCGTGCCGCGGGCGCTCTGGCCGTACATGGGTGGAATGGAGCGGATTGCCGCTGAGTAAGAAAGATTGCGTGCGATCGAATTGGCCTTGACCGGCCGGGCCGCTCCACATAGCTCGACCTGAACCATGAGCGAACTCACCATCGACCGGGGCGTGCTCGACGCCTTCGTCGATCTCGCCGGCCCCGCGCTTTGGCGCGCCCGTTTCGAGGACATCCGCCGTCAGGCCGCCATTGGCCCCAGGGCCGGCAAGGCGATCCACGCCCGCCATATCGCATGCTACGCGATCGAGCGGCTGCGCCGAGGCGTGGCCGCGACGACCGAGGCGGAACACCGAATGGGCGTGCTGGCCGCCGAGGCCGTCACACTCTCGGTTGGCCTGAGCCCGCTGGCGCGCGATCGGCTGGTGGCGATGATCCGAACCGCGCTTGTGGGCGACGGCACCCTGATACCGACGTTCCATTTGCTGCGTACCGCCGCCCTGCAGCGCGAGCGGGGCTTCGCCGTGCGCTTCGTCGGGCTGGAGGGAGAGTCCGCCGCCGATTTGCTGATCGCCCGCGACGGTGCGGAGGCGGAGGTCGCCTGCGACGTGATCTCCGCCGAGGAGGGCAGGCGGGTGCCGCGTGGCGCATGGTTCGATCTCGCCGATCGGGTCGATCCCGACCTGCAGCGCTGGCTGGAGACCCACCCGGGCCGCTACGTCCTGCGCGTCAGCCTTCCCGACGGGCTTGCCGATGATGGGCTCGCCGGACTGCACGCGCGCATCCGCGACATGCTCTCGGCCGATCGGCGCACCGAGCGTGGCCAGGCGGCGGTACTACGGCTCGACAGGTTGCTGCTTGCCGGTGCGCAGGCCGACGAGCTGGGCCTGCTGTCCTCGCTCAAGCGCGAATTCGGGCCGGAGGCGCAGCTTGCGGTCACGATGGCGGGGAACGGCGTCTTCGTGCTTGCGGCGCGAGCCGGGCGGGAGAACGACGTCGCGCATGCGGTGTGCGGGCACCTTGATGCGATCGCGGCGTCTCGGCTGGGCCAGGCGCGCGCCGGCATCGTCGCGGTCTTCGTCGAGGACACCGACCGGGCGGAATGGCGCGGCCTGCGCGAGCGCCTGGAACTCGAAGGCGAGACGCGGCACTTCCTGATCCGCCCGCGGTCACGCGCGGTCGTCGCCGTCACCTTCGCCTCGCGCCTCGAGATGTTCGGGGCGGAGGATGAAATCGCGGAGGGTGACCTGCGCTTCCGCAACCCTACCCACCCCGCCGCCCGCGCCGCCGCGCTGAGCCCGGCGATCACGTCGTCGGTGTAAGGGACGTGCACGTGTGCCTCAGTTTGAAGATGCATCTATGATCGAACCGAGCGGCCGGGGGGTAACAAGGAAGAGGGATTGTCAAATGCGCACGCTTACCGCCTACGGCATCGGCGTCGTTATCGTTCTTGCTGTACTCAACGGCATAACATGGCAAGCAGGAATGCCCCGGCTGCACAGCCTAAATGTGTTTTCCGCCGGGTTCGTCCTTGGGATGCTTGGGACGTACATTGCGGCCTTCGTATACGGATATCGCCGGGTCGCCTGATTCAAAATGAGGTCACTACCTGCACGTGGCGCGATGACGCAGTGGCGGCGGCGTGGTAGGCAGGATCATGGGGAATCTCTACCGGACCGACCTGTCGTTGTGGGCGGCGCAGCAGGCGCAGGCGCTGCGCCATGCCGCGCGGGAGAGGACCAATGCGGCGGTGGACTGGACGAACGTCGCCGAGGAGATCGAGATCTTGGGCGTCTCCGAGCGGCGGACTCTGGCGAGCCATATCGGCACGGTCGTCAAGCATCTGATGAAGCTGCGCGCCTCTCCCGCCTCGCGCCCGCGGCGCGGCTGGATCGGCACGATCCTGCAGGCGCGGGGCGAGATCGAGAAGGTGCTGGAGGACAGCCCTAGTCTGCGCTGGGAGGTCGGCGCGATGATCGCGGGCGAAACCATCCTGGTCGCGCCGCTGGTCGCCTACGAGCCTGACCGGCGCGGTGAATCCACGCGCGCCAAGCTGGCACGGCTGACCTATACCGGGGAGCGGGTGCTCGGGCCGTGGCTGCCGGACGGGGAGCGGCCCGGCTGAACGTCGCCGACCTGCTGCCGGCGCCGTCGGTCATCCGCGTCGGGGTCACGGGCCTCGCGCGGGCGGGAAAGACGGCGTTCCTGACATCGGTCGCGGCCAATCTGATGGCGGCCGCAGCGGGCAGGCCTGCCTTGCCGGCGCTTTCGGAGCGGCTGGGTGGGCGGGGACTGCGCGTGTCGATCGCCGCCTCGGGTGCGTCGGGGCTGCCGCGCTTCGACGTCGCTTCGCCATCTCGCCGCGCTGGTCGCCGATCCGCCGCGCTGGCCGGCTGCGGACCACCTCGGTCTCGCTGCTTGCGCTCGACCTGGAACTCGAGCGAAGCGGCATCCTGGCGATGCTGGGGCCGAGGACCTGCCGGCTGGAGTTCCTCGACTATCCGGGCGAGTGGCTGCTCGATCTGCCGCTGCTCGCGCAGGATTTCGCCTCGTGGTCGGCGGCAACGCTGCGGCGGTTGGAAGCACCTTCGATCGCTGCGTTCTCCAAGCCCTTCCTCGGCTTCGTGCGGGGCCTGCCGGCAAGCGCCGTGGCGGACGAGGCGCTGGCGATGAGCGGCCATCGCCTTTACGCCGAGTTGCTGCGCCGACTGCGCGACGAAGCGGGGCTGTCGTTCCTCCAGCCGGGCCGCTTCCTGATGCCACCGCCGGGTGATCCGCCGCCCTACATGGCTTTCTTTCCGATGCAGAGGCGCGGCACGCTCGCCGACCTGTTGGCGGCGCGCTTCGATGCCTATGTGGATGCGGTGCGCGATTCTCTCGTCTCGCCCCTGTTCGGCGACCTCGACCGGCTGGTGGTGCTGGCGGACCTGCTCTCGCCCCTGCATCAGGGAGCAACGGCATTCGCCGACGCGCAGGAGGCGCTGGAGGCGGCCTCGCGGGCGCTGCGCTGGAGCCGCTCCTGGGCCGACTGGCTTGCCGCCTTTGCCCGGCTGTCGCTGCCTCCGCGCGCCATCACCCGTGTCGCCTTCGCCGCCACCAAAGCCGATCATGTCGCCGCCCGCCAGCGCGGCAACCTCGCCGCCCTGATGCGCCAACTCGCCCGAGTGCCGGAGGGCGAGCCGAGCACCGCCGCCTTCGCGATCGCCGCCGTGCGCTGCACCGAGGATGCGGTGGAGACGCTAGCGGGGCGTCCCGTCTCCGCCGTGCGCGGGCGCATCATCGGCGAGGCTCGCCCGGCCCGCTCCTATCCCGGCGAGGTGCCCGACGCGCCGCCCGACGACGCGTTCTGGCAGCACCGGTTCCTCGCGCTCCCCGAGTTCGAGCCGCTGCGCCCGCCTGATGCCGGGCGGGGCGGGGTACCGCAGCTCGGGCTCGACACGCTGCTAACGTCCCTCCTGGCGGACATCCTGTGATGGACACGACCACGACCGAGCCGTTCCTGCGCCTGGAACCCGTGGCCGCACCGCGGCTCGAACCGCTCCCGATGGTTCTGGCGGCGCCGGTGCGCGCGCGACGCCCACGGCTTCCGGCGGTGCTGCTGGGCGCGTGCGTGCTGGCGCTCGCCTTTCCCGCAATCTGGGCGGTCTCGCTGGTCGGCACGCTGTTCGACCGCGCCGTCTGGCTCGGGTGGACGGGCATCGCCGTGCTCGTCGTCGGGTTCGCCCTGCTGGGCGCCGGGATCGGGCGTGAGCTGCGCGGACTGATGGTGCTGCGCCGGGTCGACCGGCTGCGCGCCGATCTCGCGAGCGGCGAAACGGCGCGGGTCGCGGCGGCCGCGCGCCGCTGGGTGGAGACACTGCCCCAGCATGCCGGCCTGCTCGATGCGATCCGCGTCGCCGACACCCCGGAATCCGTGCTCGCGCTGCTCCGCGCGGGGCCCGGCGCGGGCCTCGCGGAGGGGGCGGACGCGCTTGGGCGGAGAGCGGCCTTGCAGACGGGCGCGATCATCGCGGCGACACCCTCGCCCGCGCTCGACGTGCTGACCGTCGGCTGGCGCGGCGTGCGGCTGGTGCGCCAGATCGCCGCGCTGCACGGGATGCGCCCGGGTCTGGTCGGGACCCTCGCGCTCCTGCAACGGACGGCGCTCGCCGCCATCTCGGTCGCGGCGACGGAACTCGCCGTGAACGCCACCGCGCATGCCGTCATCTCCCACCCGCTGCTGCGCCATGTGCTGGGCGACGTCGCCGGGGCGGGCGTCGCGGCACGCCGGATGATCGTGCTGGCGCGCGCCGCCGCCGCCGCGTGCACCCCGCTACCGCCGCCATGACGACCCCGGCTTCGGATTGACGCTCCCCGAACCGTGAGCCTATCGTCGGGGACATAGCAGAAACGCGCAGCGCCAATGCCTGCGACAACGAGGGAGTCGTTCGGCTTGGCAGACGCTGCGCGCCTGTTTCAGCTTATCGTCAACGGCGCGGCCTCGGGCTGCATCTACGGCATCATCGCCCTCGGCTTCGTCCTAATCTACAAGGCGACCGAGCTGGTCAACTTCGCCCAGGGCGACATCATGATGCTGGGCGGGTTCGCCGCGTTCAGCTTCATCAGCTGGTTCGGCCTGAACTACTGGGTCGGCGCTCTGCTGGCGATCGGCGTGACCGCGCTGTTCGGCTTCCTCCTCGATGTGATCGTGATCCGAAGAGTGATCGGCCAGCCGCAATTCGCGGTGGTGATGCTGACCCTGGGCCTGGGGTTCATCTTCCGCGCCGCCGCCGGCATCACCTGGGGCTACGATTCGGTCGGCTACGTGACCCCGTTCACCAACAAGACGGTGAAGATCGGCGGCCTGGTGCTGGGCGAGGACAGCCTCTCGGTGCTGGGCGGGACCGTCCTGTTGTGCGTCGTGCTGTATCTCTTCTTCAGCAAGACGCGGCTTGGCGTCGCCATGCAGGCGGCCTCGCAAAACCAGCTCGCCGCCTACTACATGGGTATCCCGGTGCGGACGATCTTCTCGCTGATCTGGGCGATCGCGGCGGGCGTCTCGGCGCTGGCGGCGATCCTGCTGACGCCGATCTCGATGATCGACGTGAATATGGGCTTCCTCGGCATCAAGGCGTTCGCCGCCGCCGTGCTGGGGGGGTTCGGCTCCATTCCCGGCGCGCTGGTCGGCGGCATCATCATCGGAATCGCCGAGCAGCTTGCGGGTTTCTATCTGCCGGCCGGCTTCCAGGACGTCACCTCCAACGTCGTCCTTCTCGCGACGCTGATCCTGCTGCCGCAGGGCCTGTTCGCCGAGAAGATGGTCAAGCGGGTCTGAGCCGATGCGCTACCTGCTCAAGACCAACTACACGCAGGACCTGACGATCTGGCGCCATTCGGGCGATCTCTTTTGGTACGGGCTGCTCATCGTCGTGATGCTCGTGCTGCCCTTCGTGCTGGGCACGTTCTACATCGGCGAGCTGGGCGCGGTGTTCATCTTCGCGATCGCCGGCGTCGGGCTGATGCTGCTGACCGGCTATACCGGGCTCGTCAATCTGGGCCACGCCGCGTTCCTGGGCATCGGCGCCTATACCGAGGCCATCCTGCTGACCGCCGGCTGGCCGTTCGCCGTGACCCTGCCGATGTCGGGTGTGCTTGCCGGCATCGCGGGGATCGCAATCGGCATCCCGACCTTGCGCATGAGCGGGCTCTATCTCGCGATCGCGACGCTCGCCTTCGGGCAGATCGTGGCGACGGTGCTGGAGAAGTGGGACAGCGTGACGCACGGCTTCGACGGGATGCCGGTGCCGACACCGTCCATTCTGGGCGTGCAGATCCAGGGTGCGACGGGCGTGTATTACGCCTCGCTGGTAGTGCTGATCTTCGCGCTGTGGATCGCCTGCAACATCCTTCGCACCCCACTAGGACGCGCGCTGGTCGCGATCCGCGATTTGGAAATCTCGGCGCAGAGCATGGGCATCCACCTCGCGCTGTACAAGACGATCAGCTTCGCGGTCGCCGCCTTCCTGACCGGGATGGCGGGCGCGCTGTTCGCGCATTACGTGAACTTCCTGGCGCCCGATTCCTTCGACATCCTGCTATCGATCCAGTTCCTGACGATCATCTTCGTGGGCGGCATCGGCTCCTTGCACGGGGTGATCTTCGGGGCGCTGTTCGTGCGGCTGCTGCCGCAGGCGATCGCGATCGTGCGCGACTATCTCCCCGCCAAGATCGCCCACCTGCCGGGGCTTGAGCCATCGATCTTCGGGCTGATCCTGGTCCTGGTGATCCTGTTCGAGCCGGCCGGAATTTACGGGAGATGGCTGAAGACGAAAGCCTATTTCCAGGCTTTTCCGCTATACCGGCGCTCCATGTTCCGCCGCCAGCGCACCTACACACGCTCGGAGCGAGTGTGATGGGCGTGATGTTCAGCGCCAAGGAGCTGTCCGTGCAGTTCGGCGGCATCCGCGCCGTCGATGCGGTCAGCTTCGAGGTGCGGGAGGGCGAGGTGTTCTCCATCATCGGGCCGAACGGGGCCGGCAAGACCACGATCTTCAACCTGATCAGCCGCATCTATCAGCCGACCTCGGGCAAGCTGATGTTCCAGGGCCACGACATCACCGCGGTGCCGCCGCACCGGATCGCGGGGCTCGGGATCGCGCGCACGTTCCAGAACATCGAGCTGTTCCAGAACGCCTCGGTGCTGCAGAACCTGCTGATCGGCTGCCATTGCCACGTGCGGGCGAACGTCCTGTCGCAAATCTGCTTCCTGCCGGGTGCGAAGCGCGACGAGCTGGTGCACCGCGAGCGGGCGGAGGACGTGATCGCCTTCCTCGGCCTGCAGCGCTACCGCCACACGCTGATCGGCAGCCTGCCGTACGGGGTACGCAAGGTGGTGGAGCTCGGCCGCGCGTTATGCACCGAGCCCAAGCTGCTGCTGCTCGACGAGCCGTCCTCCGGCCTCAATGTCGAGGAGACCGAGGGGATGGGCTACTGGATCGAGGATATCAAGCAGGACCTCGGCATCACCATCATCATGGTCGAGCACGACATGAGCCTGGTGAGCGCGGTCTCCGACCGCGTGCTGGCGCTGAACTACGGACGGGTGATGGCGGTCGGCTCGCCGCGCGAGGTGCAGACGCACCCGGAGGTGGTGCGGGCGTATATCGGAGGGGAGGGGTGATCCGGGTGTTTCCCCCACCTCACCCCGCCTCTCTCCGCCCTAAAGGGCGAAGAGGGAGTTCACCTCCCCTCCGCCCCGAGGGGTGGAGGGGCTGGGGGAGGTGGGGGCACAGCCCGGCATGACCGAACCCCTGCTCTCCGTCGGCGGAATCGAGACCTATTACGGGCCGATCCAGGCGATCCGCGGCATCAGCCTGCAGGTGCCGAAGGGCGGCATCGTCGCCGTGCTGGGCGCGAACGGGGCGGGGAAGACGACGGTGCTGCGCACGATCTCGGGCGTTCTGAACCCCGAGCGCGGGCACATCCGTTTCGAGGGCAACGAGCTGCGCGGGATGCCGCCCGACAAGGTCGTGCGCATGGGCATCTGCCATGTCCCCGAGGGGCGCGAGGTCTTTCCGTTGCTGACCGTGCGCGAGAACCTGATCATGGGCGCCTATGCGCGCCGCGATCATGACATTCCGCGCGACATCGAGATGTGCTTCGACTATTTCCCGATGCTGAAGGAGCGCGCGAGCCAGCGGGCGGGGCTGCTCTCGGGCGGGCAGCAGCAGATGCTGGCGATCAGCCGGGCGTTGATGGGCAAGCCCAAGCTGCTGCTGCTGGACGAGCCCTCGCTCGGCCTGTCACCCATTCTGGTCACGCAGATCTTCGGCATCATCAAGCGTATCAACCAGGAGCAGGGTGTCGCCATCCTGGTCGTCGAGCAGAACGCGCATGTCGCGCTGAAGACCGCCGACTACGGCTATGTGATCGAGGTCGGCCGGATCGTCATGCAGGACGATTGCGCGGCGCTGATGGAGAAGGAGGACATCAAGGAGTTCTATCTGGGCCAGAAGGAATCGAGCGTGCGCGGGCAGCGCCGCTGGAAGCGCAAGAAGCTGTGGCGATGACCAGCATTCCCGCGATGGTGTGGGAGCGTGTGGTCGCGTACGCCGAACGGCCGATCATGCGCGAGAAGCAGCGCGGGATCTGGCAGACGGTCACCTGGAGCGACCTTGGGCGGCGGATGCGCGCGATCGGCCAGGCGCTGCGAGCCGACGGGTTCGCGCCGGGCGATCGTGCCTGCGTGCTGTCCGAAACCCGGCCCGAATGGGTATACGCGGACCTCGGCATCCAGGGCGCGGGCGGCGTCGCGGTCGGCATCTATGCGAGCACCGGGCCCGAGCTGCTTGACGAGATCGTGCGCGACTGCGGCGCGCGGGTGCTGTTCGTCGAGAACGAGGAGCAGCTCGACAAGGCGCTGCGGGTCCGCGACTCCTGCCCGACGCTCGAGCGCATCGTCGTCTTCGACATGAAGGGCCTGCGCGAGCTGACCGATCCGATGTGCGAGAGCCTGGAGGCGTTCCTCGTCCGCGGCGAGGGGCATGATTCGCGTCACAGCCGCGAATGGGAGGCGGGGATCGAGGCCATTCGACCCGAACAGCTCAGCGTGTTGATCTTCACCGCCGGTACGACGGGCGGCCCCAAGGGCGTGATGCTGAGCCACGCCAATATCCTCGCACAGGTCAGCAACGCCGCGTCGCTGCTCGGGCAGACGGAGGCCGACCAGCGGCTGGTCTTCATGCCGATGGGCCACGTCATGGAGCGCGTGCTCGGGCTGTATCTCTCGCTCTACACGCGCGTGGTCGGTAACTACGTGGAGAGCCTCGACACCGTGGCGGCGAACCTCCAGGAGGTCCGCCCGACGGTGTTGCTGGCGACGCCACATATCTGGGAGCGGTTCCATACGCGCATCAGCCTGGGCATGGCCGACGCGACGTTCCTGCAACGCACGCTGATTCGCTGGGCTATGGCGGCGGGGCGGCGGCGCATGGAGCGGCGCTCCGCCTGGACCGCGTTCGAGGCCGGCGCGCTGAGCTGGCTGGTGCTGCGCAATGCGCGCCGCGAGCTTGGGCTCGACCGTTTGCGCATCGCGCTGATCGGCGGTGCGCCCGTCTCGGCCGAGCTGATCCGCTGGTTCGCCGCGTTCGGGATCGAGCTTACCGAGATCTATGGGCAGACGGAGTCCGCCGGGCTCGCAGCGCTCGACGGGCGGCCGGTGCCGCACGCCGAGATCGTGGTGCCGGACGACGAGGTGCTGGTGCGCGGCGCGCATGTTTTCATGGGCTACTGGAACCGGCCCGAGGAGACCGCGCGCGCGCTGCGCGACGGCTGGCTGCACACCGGGGATATCGGCGCGCTGAGCAATGAAACGCTCGCGGTGGCGGGCCGGCGCCAGGAAGTCATCACGACAGCCGACGGCACGGCCGTCGCGGCGGCCGCGATCGAGAAGGAGCTCAAGCTCTCTCCCTACATTGCCGATGCCATGCTGCTTGGCGATCAGCGGGCGCATCTGTCGTGCCTGGTGATGGTCGACCACGATGCGGTCGAGAAATGGGCACATGCCAACAGCGTCACGTTCACCAGCTTCGCGACCTTGGTTCGGACCGAGCAGGTGCGCGGACTGATCGGCACCGAGATCGAGCGCCTCGGCGCGCAGCACGGGGCGCGCATCCCCGCGTTCCGTTTGATCGAGCAGCGCCTCGAGCCCGAGGATCCGGAACTCTCCCCGGTGATGAAGCTGCGGCGTGGAGTTGTTGGCGAGAAATACCGCAGCTTGATAGAGGAAATGTACGGCAACGCCTGATACTGAGCGAATAAGGCAAGAGGAGGAAGCAATGAGGACACTTCTGGTTAGCGCGCTGGCCCTGCTCGTCGCTGCGCCGGCGATCGGCGCCGAAAATCAGGGCGTGAGTCCGACCGAGGTCAAGATCGGAACCTACACCGACCTGTCCGGCGTGACCGCGATGTGGGGCGTCAACAACTCCAATGCGTGGCGGATGGTCTTCGACGAGGTGAACAAGGCGGGTGGCATCAACGGCCGCAAGATCAATTACATCGTGGAAGACAACCAGTACCAGGTGCCGCGCTCGGTGCAGGCGGAGAACAAGCTGCTCAACCAGGACCACGTGTTCATCCAGGTCGCCAACGCCGGCACGCCGATGAACAACGCGACGATGCCGATGCAGATCAAGGCGCAGGTGCCGAACGTGTTCCCACTGACCTCGGCACGGTCGATGTACACGCCGTTCAGCCCGTACAAGTTCGCGCTGGCCGCGTCGTACTACGACCAGGTGCGCGCCGGGGTGAAGTATTTCGTCGAGCAGCGCCACAAGAAGACGGTCTGCGCGATGTCGGAGGACACCGATTTCGGTCGCGACGTGATGGACGGGGTGAAGGACGAGCTGAAGGCGCTACACATGGAGCTGGCGGCGCTGACGCTGCACAAGCCGACCGATGTCGACTTCAGCGCCGCGGTGGCCAAGGTGCATGACGCCAATTGCGACCTCATCGTGGTGGGCGGGATCGTGCGCGACACCAACCAGATCATCGCGGCGGTGCGCAAGACCGGCTGGAACGTCGACATGATGGGGCAGGCGGCGAGCTATGACGAGGCGGTGGCGGCGGCGCCTGGAGGCGTGAACAACGGCTTCTACTCGATGACGCCGCTGCTGTTCGTGCATCCCGACAGCACCGACCCGAAGGTGCATGCCTTCGTGACCGAGTACAAGCAGCGCTTCGGCAAGGACCCGAACTTCGCCGCCGAGATCGGCTACACGGGTGCCAAGATCACCGTGCTCGCGCTGCAGAACGCCGGCAAGGACCTGACGACCCAGGGCTTCATCAAGGGCATGGAGGCGATCAAGGACTACCGCGACATCTTCGGCTCGCCGCCCTTCAGCTTCGGGCCGGACAAGCACCTGGGATCGAACGCCTCGTTCCTCTGCGTGGTGAAGGACGGTGCGTGGGTGCCGGTCGAAGAGTTCGGCCATGTCGGTACTGACACCACGAGCCGTCATGTACGGACGGCCTCCTCGGCGATGTCCAGGCCAATCATGCTAGCTTCCATTGCGGACGGTCTCCTTTGCTGGATGGTCAGCATCCCAGTCTGGCACGTAGATGCCGTCGGGGGGCTGCCCTCCCAGCATTGCGAGCGCAGCGAAGCAAGCCCCTGCCCGCAAGGGATTGCTTCGTCGCTGCGCTCCTCGCGATGACGGTCTTCCACCGACCAGAGCATCGAGCCCTTGCCCTCGATATAAGGGACGCGCCACTCTACGGCTCGGGCTCCGGCGGCAGGAGATCGCGCGCAACTTCCGGCGAATGGAGCAGGCGGTCGATCCCCGCCGCGCGGTCGAGCGCCTGGTCCGCCTGGAACGTCAGTGTGGGGGCCCGGCGCAGACGCAGCGCGTGGGCGACCTGACCGCGCAGGTACGGGATGGCGCGCGCGAGCGCGGGCAGCAGGGAGCCGATGTCGGACCGGCCCAGCCGGGCGACGAACACGGTCGCCTGCTGCAGGTCGGGGCCGATCCGCACCTCGGTCACGGTGATCTCGGCCGCCGCGAGGTCGGGGTCGCGGAACTCGCGGCGGGCGAAGATGCCGGCCAGCACGTGCCGGATCTCCTCGCCGACCCGAAGCTGGCGCTGGGTCGGGCCCGCCGCGGGCGGACGCGTCAAGCGGGCACCATCTCCGTCTCGTAGCACTCGACCACGTCGCCTTCCTGGAGATCGTGGAAGTTGGCGAAGCTGAGGCCACACTCGTAGCCGCGCGCCACCTCGCGAACATCGTCCTTGAACCGCTTGAGCTGGCTCAATTCTCCAGTGTGGATCACGACGTTGTCGCGCAGCACGCGCACCCCCGCGCCGCGCCGGACCAGTCCCTCGGTGATCATGCAGCCGGCGACCTGGCCGACCTTGGTGATCGTGAAGACTTTGCGGATCTCGGCGTAGCCCAGGAACCTCTCGCGCGCCTTGGGGGCGGTCTTGCCGCGGACCAGTTCCGCCACATCGTCGGCCACGTCGTAGATGATCGAGTAGTAGCGGATATCGACCCCGTCGCGCTGCGCGAGCTCGCGCGCCTGGGACGTGGCGCGAACGTTAAAGGCCAGCACCACGGCACCGGACGCTTTGGCGAGCTGCACGTCACTTTCGGTGATCTGCCCGACGCCCGCATGCAGGACCCGCACCCGGACCTCCTCGGAGCCCTGTTTGAGCACGGTGGCCGAGATCGCCTCCGCGCTGCCTTGCACGTCGGCCTTGATGACCGACGCGACCTCCTTCTGCACGCCGGCCTGGATGCGTGCCAGCATCTCATCGAGCGTGCCGCGCGCCGCGACGTGGCCGGCGGCGGCCTTGTCGCGGTTCTTGCGGCCGCGGAACTCGGTGATGTCGCGCGCGCGGGCTTCGTTCTCCACCACGACGAAAGGCTCGCCCGCGACGGGGACGCCGGAGAGGCCCAGGATCTCCACCGGCGTGGAAGGGTCACCGCTCTTGAGAGCGCGGCCCTTGCCGTCGAGCATCGCCCGCACCTTCCCCCACTCAGCGCCGGCCACGACGATGTCGCCCTGCGACAGGGTACCGCGCTGCACCAGGATCGTCGCCACCGGACCGCGCCCGCGGTCAAGACGGCTCTCGATCACCGTGCCCTCGGCGGAGCGATCGGGATTGGAGCGCAGATCCAGGATTTCGGCCTGCAACAGGATCGCCTCCACCAGCTTGTCGAGGCCGGTCTTCTGCGTCGCGGAGACCTCCACGTCCTGGGTCTCGCCGCCGAGCTTCTCGACCACGATCTCATGGCTCAACAGTTCGTTGCGGACTCGGTCGGGGTTGGCGTCCGGCCGGTCCATCTTGTTGATCGCGACGATGATCGGCACGTCGGCGGCCTTGGCGTGGCGGATCGCCTCGATCGTCTGCGGCATCACGCCATCATCGGCGGCTACCACCAGCACGACGATGTCGGTGACGCTGGCGCCGCGGGCACGCATGGCGGTGAACGCCTCGTGGCCCGGCGTGTCGATGAAGGTGACCCTGGAGCCGTTCTCCAGCTCCACTTGGTAGGCACCGATATGCTGGGTGATTCCGCCCGCCTCGCCGGCAGCCACATCGGCCGAGCGCAGCGCGTCGAGCAGCGAGGTCTTGCCATGGTCGACGTGACCCATGACGGTGACGACCGGCGGGCGTGGCAGCATGTCCGCATCGGTATCGGCGCTACCTTCCAGGCCGATCTCAACGTCGCTCTCCGCGACCCGGCGCGAGCGGTGGCCGAACTCCGCGACGACCAGCTCAGCGGTGTCGGCATCGAGCGTCTGGGTCACTGTCGCCATGACCCCCATCTTCATGAGAGCCTTGATCACGTCGGCGGCACGGGCGGCCATACGGGCGGCCAGCTCCTGCACGGTGATCTGCTCCGGCAGCACCACGTCGCGCACGACCTTCACCTGGTCGGAGCGCAGCATCTCGAGCTCGGTTTGGCGCCGCTCGCGCTCGCGCTGGCGGCGCACGGAGGCGAGGCTGCGGACCTTCTCGTCCTCCCCCTCGATCGCCGCCTGCACGTCGATCCGCCCCGGCCGGCGATGATCGGTGCCGCGCTTGGGAACCGGGACGCCGGGCCGGCGCGCCGGCAGACCGAGGCCCGGACGGCGAACAACGCGGGAGTCGTCGTCCTCGTCGGTGCGCGTCTTCAGGCGCAGGGTCTCGGTCACCGGTGTGCCGGGCCGTGCCGGGACAGGGGTGGCCGGGGCCTTCCTGTCGTTAGGGGCAGCAGCGGCGGGAGCCTCGTGGCCCTGCGGCTCGCGCGCCTTGGCTTCCGCTTCCGCCTCGGCCCGGCGACGCGCCTGCTCCTCGGCCTTCTCACGCTCGGCCTCGCGCTGCGCCTCGTCCTCGGCGGCACGGCGGGCCTCTTCCTCGCGCCGGCGCGCCTCTTCGGCGGCGGAGAGGATCGAGATCTTCTCCTGCTCACGCTGCTCCGCCTCACGGCGGGCGCTATCGCGCTGCTGCTCGACCAGGGCGCGCTGGCGGGCGGCGAGCTCGGTTGCGGTCAGCGCCCGTGCGGGCGCGCCGGGCCGCCCGGACGCCGGCGCCCGGGCTGTGGGGGCTGTTGCGGCCCCAGGCGCCCCGCCCGCTGCCGGCGCGGCGCCAGGGGCGCGCTTCTTGCGCACCTCCACCTGCACCACCTTGGAGCGGCCGTGGCTGAAGCTCTGGCGGACCGAGCCGGCATCAACAGTGCGGCCGAGCTCCAGCCGTCCGGCGGGACGCAGCGAGAGCCGCCCCTTCGTCGTGTCCTGATCGTTGCCTTCGCTCATTTACCCGCCGTCTCAGTAGAAGGTTGCCGGAACGCGCCCGGCGATTGGTTCTTTGCTGGCAGGCACAGCCCTGCCAGTCGTTCGCATTCGTTGGCTAGCACGCCAGCGAGATTGCCGGGCGCGACCGCGACGTGGACCGCCTGCTCCCGCCCGAAGACCGCGCCGAGTGCCGCCCCGGTCAGAGGCGTCCAAACCGGCAGCTGCCGCGCACCCGACAGAAAGCGGCGACGCTCCTCCGCGCTTCCGTCGCAGGCTTGCAGGACCAGCGCCGTCTGTCCGGACCGAACCCAGTCCCGCGCCTTCTCGAACCCCGCGACCGCCTGCCCGGCCCGCCGCGCGAGCCCGAGCATTTCGGTGATGCGACCGCGAAGGCCCGCACGCAACCGTTCGGGCAGATCGGGGGGCAGGCGAACCTGTGCGCGTGCCGTCCGCGCGAACGCATGACGCGCAAGCGCAGTGTCTAGCACATCGGCCCGCGCGCTCAACCACATTCCCCGGCCCGGCAGGCGCGCTGCCAGATCAGGGACGAGGGCGTCTTCCGGCCCGACGACGAAGCGGATCATGCGCTCCTTCGGACTGCGCTCGCGCGTGACGATGCAGCGTCGGAACGGACCCGTCTCCGGTTCGCTTTCCAGCGCAAGGGTCTGGAGCTCAGTCGTGATGCGCCTCCTCCTCGGCCGCAGGGGCCCCGTCCTCGTCGAACCAGTGCGCACGGGCCGCCATGATGACGGCGTTGGCCGTCCCCTCGTCCATGTTCTCCGCGCCGACGATCTCGATCAGCTCGTCGGAGGCGAGGTCGGCGAGGTCGTCGAGGCTCTTCACGTCCTTCTCGCCGAGCGCCACCAGCATGGCCGGGGTCAGCGTCTCTATCGCGGCAATCTCGTCGGTCACTCCCAGCGTTAGGCGGCGCTCGTTCAGCTCGTTGTCGCGCTGGATGATCCACGCCTCGGCACGGCGGATCAGCTCGGCGGCGATGTTCTCGTCGAACCCCTCGATCTCGGCAAGCTCGTCGGCCGGCGTGAAAGCCAGCTCCTCGACCGAGCCGAAGCCCTCGGTCACCAGCAGGCCGGCGATCATGTCGTCGACGTCGAGCGCGTCGACGAACTGGCCGGTCCGGCGGCGATACTCCTCTTGGCGACGCTCGCTCTCCTCGGCCTCGGTCAGGATGTCGATGTCCCAGCGGGTGAGCTGCGAGGCGAGGCGCACATTTTGGCCCCGTCTGCCGATCGCGAGGCTGAGCTGATCGTCCGGCACCACGACCTCGACCCGCCCGCCGTCCTCGTCCATGACGACCTTGCTGACCTCGGCGGGGGCGAGAGCGTTGACCACGAAGGTCGCGGGATTGGGCGACCAGGGGATGATGTCGATCTTCTCGCCCTGCAGCTCGGCGACCACCGCCTGCACGCGCGAGCCGCGCATGCCCACGCACGCGCCAACCGGGTCGATCGAGGAATCCCGGCTGATCACCGCCATCTTGGCGCGCGAGCCGGGATCGCGGGCGACCGCCTTGATCTCGATGATCCCGTCGTAGATTTCCGGCACCTCTTGCGCGAACAGCTTCGCGAGGAAGCCGGGATGGGTGCGGGAGAGGAAAATCTGCGGCCCGCGCTGCTCCTCGCGCACGTCGTAGATGTAGGCGCGCACCCGGTCGCCGTTGCGGAAGCTTTCGCGCTGGATCAGCTCGTCGCGGCGCAGCAGCGCCTCCGCCCGGCCGAGCTCCACCATCAGGTTGCCATACTCGGTGCGCTTGACGATCCCGTTGACGATCTCGCCGACGCGGTCCTTGAACTCGTCGTATTGCTTCTTGCGCTCGTATTCGCGCACCCGCTGCACGATCACCTGCTTCGCGGTCTGCGCGGCGATGCGGCCGAAGTCGATCGGCGGCAGGGGATCGACGATGAACTCCCCGACATTGATCTCCGGCTTGAACTTGCGGGCGATGTGGACGGGGATCTGCGTCTCCTCGTTCTCCATCGCCTCGACCACCTCGGTCCAGCGCGACAGGCGGACGTCGCCAGTCTTGCGGTCGATGGTGGCGCGGATGTCCTTCTCGTGCCCGTATTTGGCGCGGCCAGCCTTCTGGATGGCCTGCTCCATCGCCTCGATCACTTCGTCGCGGTCGATATTCTTCTCCCGCGCCACGGCGTCGGCGACCAGCAGCAATTCCGGGCGGGCGATCGCGGTATCCATGATGCGTCGTGCTCCTTCAGTTCGCCGGCTTCGTGCCGGCGGTCGCCGCGATCAGGGCCTCGGTCAGCACCAGCTTGGCGCGGCGCAGCAGGTGTAGCGGAAGGGTTACCTCCGCCCCGCCATCCAGCCGCAGGCGAGCACCCTCGTCGTCGGCGCCGAGCACGATCCCGGAGAATCGCCGACGCCCATCGATGGGCTCAATCGTCTCGGCGCGCGCCAGATGGCCCGCGAAGCGGTTCCAATCCTTGACCCGGGTAAGGGGGCGGTCGATTCCGGCCGAGCTGACCTCCAATGTCCAGGTGCCGGGCAGCGGGTCCTCGACATCGAGGACGGCGCCGAGCGCGCGGCTGATCGCCTCGCAATCGGCGATCGCGAGCTGCCCGCCGTCGGCGCGGTCAGCCATGACCTGCACGGTCGGACGCTCCCGGCCCATGACGGTGACACGCACCAGCTCGAACCCCATGTCCTCAAGCGCCGGCGCGATCGCCGCGCCTATCCTGGCTTCCAAAGCGGTCTCTGTCGTGCGGGTAGATGCCAAACAAAAAAGGCGGCCCGCAGGCCACCCCCCCGTTGCACTGCGGAGAATGAGTAGAGCGTCAGATAGCGAGGCGGCGGGCGGGGCGCAAGGCCCGTAAGCCTGACTCAGCCACGCGCCGCGGCGATCTCCGCCTCTCCCAGCCCGGCCTCGCGCAGCACCTCCTCGGTATGCTCGCCAAGCGCGGGCCATAGGCGTCGTATAGAGGGCGGCGTGTCGGAGAACGTCGCCGGGATCGCGGGGACAAATACTGGCCCCTCGGAGGGGTGTTCATGCGGCTCGAAAAAGCCGGTTTCCCGCAGATAGTCGTCATCCAGCAGATCGGAAAGAGTCGCTGCCGTTCCGCATGGAATGTCCATCTCGGTGAAGATGGCGACCCATTCCGACGTGCTCCGCGATGTCATGGCGCGGGTCAGCAACGCTAGCAGCGCGTCCACATTGTCGGTGCGGGCCGGGACGGAAGCGAAGCGCGGGTCTTCGATCAGTTCCGGCTCGCCGATTGCCGCGAAGACGCGCCGCCACTGCTCGTCGGTGACGCAGATCACGCAGACATGCCCGTCCTTGGTCGGGTAAGGGCGCCGATGCGGCGTCTGCATCCGGGGATAGCCGAGGCCAAGCTCCGGCTCGCGCAGCGTGGCGCCCCACAGATGCTCGACCAGGAGGAAGCCGAGCATCGTCTCCAGCATCGGCAGGTGCACGGCCTGGCCTCGGCCGGTGCGCTCGCGAGCGAACAACGCCATGCCGATCATCGCGGCCAGCATCTGGCCCGTCAGCTTGTCGGCGGCGACAGTCGGCAGATAGCGCGGGCCGCGGGGGCCAGCATTCAGCGCCGTGACCCCGCTCATGCCCTGGATCAAGTCATCGAATGCTGGTGCCTCGCCCCGGGAGCTGTCGGGGCGAAAGCCGGTCGCGCAGGCGTGGATCAGGCGCGGATTGCGCGCGGCGAGCGCGGGATAGCCTAAACCGAGCCGCTCCGCCGCGCCGAGTTGCATGTTGTGGACGAAGACATCGGCACCCTCGACCAGCCGGAGCAAGGCTTCTCGCGCCGCCGGCTGCTTGAGATCGAGCACGACGCTGCGCTTGTTGCGGTTCGCGTTGGCGAAATAGGAGCCCATTCCGGGCGTCCGACTGGGACCGATGCCCCGCATGGCGTCGCCGCCCGGCGCTTCGACCTTCACCACGTCGGCGCCCATGTCGCCGAGGATCTGGGTCGCGAACGGGCCCAACACCATGGTCGTGAGGTCGATGACCCGCACCCCGTCGAGCGGGCCGGGTTTCGATTGCGTGTCGGGCATTGCGGTCGCACCACCGAATGGAAGAGCGCGCAGAGTGCGGCCGCGACCGCACCGGGGCAAGGCGCCGGGATCCCCGTGCCTGCCCCTCCAATCCCTCCCTACGAAGCTGACATGCCCGATTTCACCCGGACCTGGGACGTGCTCGTCGCTGGCGGCGGGAACGCCGCGCCTTACGCAGCGATCACAGCGCGGCGGCAGGCCGGCGCCGGCGTGTTGCTTGCGGAGTATGCGCCCCACGCGATGCGCGGTGGCAATAGCCGGCACACGCGCAATTTGCGCGTCGTGCAGGCGACCCGCTCGACACGCTGACCGACGCTGAGGGGCTGGCCCGGATGAGATGAACGAGGCGGCGGGATCAGCGCGCCGGATCGTCTCCCAGCGCGCAGTAGTGGCCGACCAGCAATCCGACCGGAAGGGACAGAAGGCCCCAGGCGATCAGCGCGTCGGCCATCAGGCGGCCCGGCACGGACGTCTTGAGATAGACAAACACCAGCGCGACGAGGCTGACCGCCACGAAAGCCAGCAGTGAGTAGAGGTGGTCTTTGTGCGCCATTTTCGGAGCCCGCCCTCCAACCGAAGGATCCGTCAGATCAGCAACGTCTAGAATCGGGCGCCGCCGCTGACACGATCCTGTCAAAGCATGGACTCGCCTCGGAACGGTGTCAAACCGCGGATCGCACGGATGTGATGCGCCGACAAAAACGCATTCGGATCAGCGCGTAGGTCGGGGCGGATTCTGGCCGTAATCGTAGAACCCTCGGCCGGTCTTACGGCCGAGCCAGCCGGCTTCGACATATTTCACCAGCAGGGGGCAGGGCCGGTATTTGCTATCCGACAATCCGTCGTAAAGCACCTGCATGATGGAAAGGCAGGTGTCGAGGCCGATGAAGTCGGCAAGCTCCAGCGGACCCATCGGATGGTTGGCGCCGAGCCGCATCGACGTGTCGATCGCGGTGATCGATCCGACACCCTCGTAGAGCGCGTAGACCGCCTCGTTGATCATCGGGACCAGGATGCGGTTCACGATGAAGGCGGGGAAGTCCTCGGCGACGGCGGTGGACTTGCCGAGCTTGTGCGCGAGGTCGACCACCGCGAGAAAGGTTGGCTCGTCGGTGGCGATGCCGCGGATGATCTCGACCAGCTTCATGACCGGGACCGGATTCATGAAGTGCATCCCGATGAACTTCTCGGGCCGGTCGGTCCCCGCGCCCAGGCGGGTGATCGAGATCGAAGAGGTGTTGGAGGCGATGATGCAGGAGGGTTTCAGGTGCGGCGTCAGGGTCTTGTAGATCGCATGCTTCACCTCCTCCTTCTCGGTCGCTGCCTCGATGACCAGGTCGGCATCGCCGAACGCGCCATACTCCGTCGAGGTCTCGACCAGCGAGAGCGCGGCGTCGCGCGCCTCCGCGCTGATCAGGGCGCGGTTGACCTGGCGATCCATGTTCCGGGCCATGAGGTCGAGGGCTTTGCGGAGCTGATCCTCCCGCAGGTCGAGCATTGTGACCGGCAGGCCCGCGAGGGCGCAGACATGGGCGATGCCGTTGCCCATCTGACCGGCGCCGATCACCCCGACCCGGGCGATTTCAGGTCGCGCATCGCCCAGCAAAAGTTCGCCGGCGGCAGGCGCCGGCTTGACCTCGATGTTCATTCCTAGGAGCGCTCCAGTTCGGCTGCCAGTTCCGGCAACGCCGTGAACAGATCGGCGACAAGACCGTAGTCGGCGACCTGGAAGATGGGCGCTTCCTCATCCTTGTTGATCGCCACGATGACCTTGCTGTCCTTCATCCCCGCGAGGTGCTGGATGGCACCGGAGATGCCGACCGCGATGTAGAGGTCCGGGGCGACGACCTTGCCGGTCTGTCCTACCTGATAGTCGTTGGGGACAAAGCCAGAATCCACGGCCGCGCGCGAGGCGCCGATGGCGGCGCCCAGCTTGTCGGCGATCGGTTCGAGAAGCTTGAAGTTGTCGCCGCTCTGCATGCCGCGACCGCCCGAGATCACGATCTTGGCGGCGGTCAGCTCGGGGCGTTCGCTCTTGGAGAGTTCGGCGGAGACGAAGGACGAGAGGAACGGCACGGAGTCAAGGGACGTCGCTTCGACCGTCGCGTTGCCGCCCGCGGTCGCGACCGGATCAAAGCTCGCCGCTCGCACGGTCAGGACCTTCTTTGCATCCGATGACTTCACGGTGGCGAGGGCGTTTCCGGCATAGATCGGACGCACGAAGGTGTCCGCATCGACAACCGCGGCGATGTCGCTGATCGGCTGACTGTCAAGCAGCGCGGCGACTCGGGGCATCACGTTCTTGCCCACAGCGGTCGCGGCGGCGAAGAGATGCGTGTAGGCGGGCGCGAGCGCCACCACGAGGGCGGCCAGCGGCTCGGCGAGGACATGCTCGAACGCATCGGCGTCAGCGACGAGGATCTTCGTCAGACCGGGCAACTTCGCCGCGGCCTCGGCCGCCGCCGCGATGCCCTTGCCGACGACCAGCCCGTGCGCCTCCCCCAGCGTGGCCGCGGCGGCCACCGCGCTGCGCGAGGGCTGCTTGATTCCGGCCGCGTCGTGCTCCAGCAGGACCAGAGACGTCATTACGCGATCACTTTCGCTTCGGTTCGGAGTTTCTGCACCAGCTCGGCGACAGAGCCGACCTTCTGGCCCGCCTTGCGCTTGGGCGGCTCACTGACCTTGACGGTAACCAGTCGCGGCGCTGGGTCGACACCAAGATCCGCGGGCTTCATCGCCGCGATCGGCTTCTTGCGCGCCTTCATGATATTCGGAAGCGAGGCGTAGCGCGGCTCGTTCAGCCGCAGGTCGGTGGTGACGACCGCCGGAAGTGCAAGCGCAACCGTTTCGAGGCCGCCGTCGACCTCTCGTGTGACCGTGATCTTGTCCCCTTCAATCGCGATCTTGCTTGCGAAGGTGCCCTGGGGCCATCCCAGGAGTGCGGCCAACATCTGACCGGTGGCGTTCATGTCGTCGTCGATCGCCTGCTTGCCCAGGATGATGAGCCTCGGCTCCTCTTTCTCGGCGACCGCCTTCAGGAGCTTGGCCACCGCGAGCGGCTGCAACTCGGCGTCGGTCTCCACGAGGATGCCCCGGTCGGCACCCATGGCGAGCGCGGTGCGAATCGTCTCGGTGCATTGGGCAATGCCTAGGGAAATGGCGACGATCTCGGTCGCGACCCCCTTTTCTTTGAGGCGGATGGCTTCCTCGACGGCGATCTCGTCGAACGGGTTCATCGACATCTTGACGCCGCCCGTTTCAACGCCGGTCCCGTCGGCCTTCACCCTCACTTTCACGTTGTAGTCGACTACCCGCTTGACCGGAACGAGTATTTTCATGAGACCATGCCGCTTTCAGAGCCCAACCACCAGCGCAGGCGGCCGGCATGAGCGGGCCTGTTCGCACCTGCAATATGCGGCGGACCATATGCATTCGCCGAAGCCGCTGTCAAACACGGCGCCGAGTCTCCGCGCAGCTCAACCCCGCGAGAGGGCCAGCATGAGGACGAACAGCGCCAACGCCGCGGCCTGAAGGATGATACGCCAGCGCATGAGCTGATTCGACCGGCGGGGATCCCTGCTGCCCCTCGCCAGCCCCAGAATCCCGGCGAAGAGCACCCCCGCGGTCGCGAGCATCAGAGGACCGATAAGGAAAGGAAGGACGTGCCGCACGCGAGCCACAATGGATTAGGGGTTCATCCCTATATGGGACGCCGCCCGATGTCTGTAGCATTCCTCCTGCTTGCGCTGCTTCTGTCGTCGGCACTGCCTCCGGCCGGATGGGCTGCGGCCCCGGCCACCTCTGCGCCTGCGCCGGCTCGGGCGGCCGCGGGGGTGCCGATAAGCCCGGATCAGGCGCGACAGGCCCTTGATGTGCTCACTGACCCGACACGGCGGGCGCAGGTCGTCACCACACTGGAAGCGATCGCGCGGACCGCCCCGGCTGAGGCGCCGCCCGCACAGGCAGCGAGACAGGCTTCGCCACCCACCGAACCCGCTGCGGCGCCAGCCAAGCCAGCGGCGGTCAAGCTCAAGCCTGACAGCCTTGGTGCTGTTGTGCTGCTGGGCGCGAGCGGATTCTTGGCGTCCCTACGGACTCGCGCGGCCTTGGCGGCGCAAACGATGCAGAGCCTTCCCTTGCTGTGGGGCTGGATCGTGGTCATGGCGACCAATCCGCTGGCGCAAGGCATCCTGCGCTCGGCGGCCTGGCGGGTCGTGCTGGCGTTCGCAGCAGGCATAGCGGCAGAATTTGCGGTGCGCTGGCTGCTGCGCCGCCCCGTTGCGGTCCTCGAAATGCGTGCGCCGCAAGGGAACGCAGCGTCCCACACGGGCGCCGATGGGGAGGAGGAGGATCCCGAAGCGCGGGCGGAGCGCGGCGAGACAGAACCGCCGCGCACCCGGCGTGTCGCGGCCCGCACGCTGCTGCTTCGCCTCCCGCTGGTTGTCGTGCGGCTGGTCCTCGACCTTCTGCCGGTCATGGCGTTCGCGATCGCTGGCCATATCGTCGCGGCAACCAGGATCGGCGGCGGCGAGCAGACCCGGTTGGTCGTGCTGGCGATGGTCGATGCCTATGCGATTTCCGCCGGAATCATGACGTTCGTGCGGATGATGCTGTCGCCGGAGGGCCGTCGGCTACGGCTGCTTCGGGTGTCGGATGCCACGGCGGTGTGGGCGACACGCTGGATTCGGCGGATCGTTTGCGTGGCCGTGTTTGGCTATGCCATCGCCGAGGTCGGCGTCGCGCTCGGGATGTCGGAACCCGCCCACGATACGCTGCTCAAGATCGCGGGCCTGATCAATCATGTCTTCCTCGCGATCATGGTGCTGCAGAAGCGCCGGGCCGTGAAGTATTGGCTGCGGGCGCCTGCCGGCGCCACCGGACCGTTCGCGCGCATCCGCAACGCCATCGCGCCCGTCTGGCACTGGATTGCGCTGTTCTTCCTGGTCGCTCTCTGGGTCGTGTGGGCGGTCGAGGCGCGCAACGGGTTCAGCCTGGTGCTTCGGTTCTTCGTGGCGGTCGTCGTGGTCATGGCAGTCGCGCGCTTGCTGCTGATCGTGCTTCTAGGGCTGCTGGAGCGCACCGGCCGGGTCACGCCGGAGATGGCCGAGCGGTATCCGGGCCTTGAAGCCCGTCTCGCATTTTATCATCCGGTCGTGCAGACCGTCGCCCGCGGGATCGTCTACGTCACTGCCATCCTGGTTCTGCTCACCATGTGGGGTGTTCCCCTGTTCGCCTGGTTCGCCGGCAGCATCGTCGGCCGGCGGCTCGCTGCAAGCCTAGGGACGCTGGTGTTGACGGTGGTGCTGGCGGCGCTGGCCTGGGAGGCGGCGAATGCCGCGTTGGCCGCCCATCTGGCACGACTCGGCCGAGAACAGCAGGCCACGCGCTCCACGCGGCTGCGGACCTTGCTGCCGCTCCTTCGGACCACTTTGTTCGCCGCCATCATCGTGGTGGCGGGATTGACCGTGTTGTCCGAGATCGGCATCAACATCGCCCCACTCCTGGCCGGCGCGGGAATCATCGGCGTGGCGATCGGCTTCGGATCACAAAAGCTGGTGCAGGATCTGATCACGGGCATCTTCCTGCTGCTCGAGAACGCAATGCAGGTCGGCGACTGGGTGACGGTTTCCGGCCTCTCCGGCACGGTGGAGGCGCTGTCGGTGCGGACCATCCGCCTGCGTGCGTCCGACGGGTCCGTGCACATCATCCCGTTCAGCTCGGTGACCAGCGTGACGAACACGAACCGCGGGATCGGCAACGCCGCGGTCAATCTCACGGTCTGCTATGCGGAAGACACCGACCGAGTAAGCCAGTTGCTGTCGGAGATCGCCGGCGCGATGCGCGCGGACCCGGAATTCGCGCCGCGGATGTTGAGCGACCTGCAGCTATGGGGGGTGGACAAGCTGGATGGAGCGGGCGCCACAATAACCGGACAGATCGTCTGCACCGCTGCGGGACGCTGGCCAGTGCAGCGAGAGTTCAACCGGCGGGTGAAGATGCGCTTCGAGCCGGAGGGCGTGCAGCTATTGAACCCGGCGCAGACCGTCGTCATGCCCCTGCGCTTGGCACCGGCAGTGCCGGCGATCGCGCAGCCGCAGGCGAAATCGACGAGTGGAGGAGGAGACTAGTGCAGAACGACGTTCTGGCGCCGCTCGCAGAGCACATCACTCGGGAGGGGTTCGCCTTCGTCAGGGGACGTGAGATGAAGGCCGCGCTGACACAGGCAGGTCCGCTCACCGATTGGGCGACATTCGCGGCGAGTTGGGACGATCTCGGGCTCGATACCTACATGGCGGATGGCGGCCGCTACCGGAAGCGGCGGCACGCGGTCTATGCCGCCGACTCAACCGGCATCCGGCGCAAGCCGCATCAGGCGCACTACCAGAGCCGTGACTACAACGCCTTGAACGGCGGCGTCGCCCGGTGGTTCGAGCCGGTCCTGCCTGAGATCGGCGCCGGTCCGACGATGACCGCGATCCTCGCGACATGCCAGGCGCTGTTCGAGCGGCTGACCCAGACGCCACGATGGCATGTAGAGGTGCACCAGTTCCGCATCGAGGCTCGTGCCGAGCAGGACGGGCGCCCGACACCCGAGGGAATGCACCAGGACGGCGTCGATCATGTGCTCGTGCTGCTGATCGGGCGACGCAACATCCGGGAGGGCGTGACCGCCGTCACCGACCTGACCCGGCACGTCCTGGGCAGCTTCACGCTGACGGAGCCGTTCGACGCCGCGCTGGTGGACGACAATCGCGTGATGCACGGCGTCACGCCGGTCGCCCCGATCGACCCCGCATCGCCGGGCTACCGTGACGTGCTCGTGGTGACGTTCCGCCGGGAGACCTGAGCACGGCGCTTCCCGCCGGTCCGCGCATCTGCTACCGGGGCCGCACGAAACGGAGGGCTCATGTCAGAAACAACCCCGCAGGTCGGTGCCGCCCAGCAGCGCCCTCCGCTGATGGTCAATGTCCAGTACGTGAAGGACCTGTCGTTCGAGGTCCCCGGCGCGCCGCAGATCTACACCACGCTTCGCGCGCAGCCGTCGGTCAACATCAATCTCGACGTGCAGGCGCGCCGGATTCAGGAGGGGCAGGACGTCTTTGAGGTGTCTCTGCTGATCCGGGCAGAGGCGCACGAGGCACCCGCCGCGGGGGCCACGGGGACGCAGGGAGGAAACGGGCAGGCGCCCACGACTAATGCGGTGTTCGTCGTGGAGCTGACCTATGCCGGCGTGTTTACGCTGACCGGCCTGCCGGAGAATGCGGTGGAGCCGGTGCTGCTGGTCGAATGTCCGCGCATCCTGTTCCCCTTCGCCCGCAACCTTCTCTCGGACGTGACGCGCGAAGGCGGCTTCCCTCCGGTTCTGCTACAGCCGATCGACTTCGTCGCATTGTGGCAGGCGCGGCGTGCCCAAGGCCAGCCAGTGGGACCAGGGCAGACGGTCGTCGTCTGAACGGCGCGGCCCTTTACATGCGGGCCTTCGCGAGTGCCGCCATATCGGCGATCATCGATTCAACCGGAAAACCTTCTGGCGTCCGGCCGCCGCAACTCCAGCACGGAGAGAGCAACGCGTAGCACTCGTCGGTCGCCGCGCTCCAAAATGCCCACGTCATGCGCTGGGGCGCGCCCCAGGTGATGCACGTCAGGCCGTCGCCATCGGCGGCGACAACCCAGACGCAGTGGCCACCCATGGGCGCATCGTGTGTCGCATCCCAGGCGCCTGACCCGGCGAGTTGCGCCTCGCGCAGCGTCACGCCGGTGTAGAGGCCGCCGAAGATCTCAAGCGCGAGGCGAACGTCGCCCAGGTCTTTTGGATCGACCGTGCAGAACGCACTGAGTGTCTCACCGCCAATCTCATTGCTCATCCAGTAGTTCAGGACATCCAGGCAGACGGCGCCTCGGTCGGTCGCCGCCTCGCCGGGTACGTAATCGCCCGTCGCGGAGTAGAGCCGCACGACGTCGGCGTCGGTCAGGAATCGCAGCGGCGGGGCGTAGCTCTGCCAGGTGCCAACGGCATGCGCCACCGCCGCCGCCGTACAGTCGCTGAGCAAGTCGTTGCGGTACATTCCCCATGCGCTGGGCGCGACGTCGCGCGACCAATCGATCGCGCGACTGGGCTGGCGATCACCGCGGTACGACGCGAGCGAGGGGACGGCGGCGACGCTGCTAGGATCGTGCGGCAGCCGGCCGAGCCGCCTGCGGTGGGGCGGGGATCATTTGGTGATCGGCGTGGAGATCGTGCGCAACGCCGCGCGCGCCTGGGCCGGTGTCATGACGCCGGTTCCGGCGCCCGCCGGCGCGGCGAGCCCGACGGCAGCTTCGACGATCGGCAGTAACACGGAGGCCGCCTGCAAGACGTGAGTGAGCGCATCAGGCAGACTGGCGGCGGACAGCGCACCGATGACGGCGTTCACATCGGCCGCGATCCGGGTAACGACGGGACGCGCCGCCGCGATCGTGTTCGCCGTCGCCGCCGCATCGGCAGCGGCCTGGAGGTCCATGATCGCCTGAGTCGCGGTGTCGATCGCCGCCGTGCTCAGTCCGCTCACCAACCCGAGCTGCGGCATCAGGACCTTGAGCGCAGCTGCGATGAGACCGATGTCGTTGATCGCGGTCGGCGTGATTGCCGGGCCCGACACGCAACCGCCGAGGGGCGCAGCGGGGAGTGCCGCCAGTCCTGCCAGGACGAGGCGGCGATGCAGCAGGGCCACGCCGCTCACGACTTTACCTGCGGAGCGGGGGTCGCGCCGGCTGGCGCGGCGGACTCCAAGGCCTTGGACGCGTCGGCCACGAGCTGGGGCAGCATCGCCGCGACGTGCCGGCTGGCGATCGCGGTTGCCACATCGGTCACGAGCGCCTCGATACGCGCCGTATCCGCGTTCGAGTCGTTCAGCATGGCGGCGATCACGCCGAACGTGGACCCGGCGAGGCCGGCGGCCATCACCGGGCTTCTTGTGGCGACATAGGTGCCGATCCCGGCGACGGTAGCGACGATGACGCCGATGCCGTGAATCGTGGTCGGCTGGCGAAGCCAGCCCTGCAGGCGAGAATTCATGATGTCTCCATTGTCGATGAGAAATGAGCCGCCGCCCGTAGCCGAGCGGCGGCGGGGCCGGGCGGCGGGAAGCCCGGCTCAGGCGAAAGCGGACGCCGCGACCGCCGGCATCCCGGCCTTGAAAGGGCAACCGCCCTTGCGCCGCTTGCGGGCTACGACCGAATAGGCGCCGAACGGTCTGTCCTGGTCGGCGCTGGGATCGGCGATGCTGCTCTGGTAGTCGGCCCAGTCGGCTGCACCGAAGCCCTTGAGTTCAGACACCAGTTCGCTGGCACCCAGCGTCTCCTCGGCGTACGCGAGGCGCGGCAGCGGCTGGACTTGCATCAAGGGGAAGTCCGCGGCGATGCGGATCGGCACGCCGGTGCGAGTGAGGCGCAGATTGATGAACAGCGGACCGAACCAGCGGTCGCTTTCCACGATTCCCTCATAAGCGGCGAAGCCGCCGGGACCGGGCAGGTTGGCCGGGCCACGCACCAGCAGGCTCCAGTCCGGGGCGGTGCGGGCCATCAATCCGGTCCAGATTTGCAGTGTCCCCGGCTCCAGGAGCGAGGTCAGAAACGGGGGCGAACAACCCTGCAGTGCCTCTGGCGCGGCGGCATCGAAGCGGGCCGCCTGGCCCGGGAATTGCGCCGACGGCTGCAACGGAAGCCAGTCGGCGGCGCCTGCGTAGTGCCAGAAGATGTCGGCACCGTCCCAGATCAGGCGCAGCTCCATCGGCGAGAACACGTACCACCCGTACGCCGCTGCCGACGTGATTGCATCGCAGTAGCGATAAGCGCGGGTCGGCAGCGTTCCGAGGGCCGATCGGTCGGCGCGCTGAGGGGGGCGGGCTTGCTCGATCATGCAGTAGAACCGGACGGTCGGGATCCGTGATTGATGCTGCATGGGGGCCTCAGTGTGGTGCCGTTGACCAAGCCCATACGAAAACGGCCCCGCCAATGGCGGGGCCGCGGTCGGAACGAAGCTAGGGCGGGAATGGGCGCAGTCCGCCCATCGACGAACCGGGAGTTAGCGTGAGACGATGACCAATGTCAAGCTTATTTTCCTAGGAACCAGGAGAACGTAGTCCTAGGCGTCAGTCTGTAGATGGCGGGCACGGCCAGCGGAGGAGGCTAGCCTCGTGAGAGGTGAGGCGCGTAGCGTCCTCCCGCCAGGCCAGCGATGGTAATAGAAAGCCTGTCCTACCCACGCGAGGCTTAGCGCGGTCGCCGGGACCGCGATGCTGAAGGAGAGCCATTGGCCGAGGGCAAAGAGGAAGTATGCCTGGTATGCGTTCGCGCCGCCACGAAACAGCATCGTGGTCGGTGATATGCCGGCGACTCGCTTGTCCCGGAATAGGGTGACGCAGTTCCATCCGTTCATGCCGCCCATGACGGCCAGCAGGAGCGCCATCCCAAGATCGGCGGGCATTATGGGTACGCCATTCGGCCGTCGCGCTCCATGTTACGGGCGCCGACCGGCGATGTGCAAGCAACGTGGCGAGAGGCGCGTTCGGCCATGAAGTCGCTCAGAAATAGCCAATAGGGCCGAATATCTGACATTTGATGGTTCATGCGGGCGCCCCAGACGGAGTTTCAGTGCGACGTGTATCGCCGTATTTGCATCGCGTGCGGCCAAGGGCGCCCCGCGGCGGAACCGCCGCGGGGCGCGCGTTATCAGGCGATACGCTCCGCCGGAAGGCGATAGCCGCCGCCGAGGCGGATGCGGCCACAATCGGCGATCTCGGCGGGGTTCGGCATCGGCAGGCGATACCCGTCGCCGAGGCGCACGCGGCCAGAATCGTCTGTGACTTCGGCAGGGCTGGACTGCGTCGGCGTGGAGGTCTTGTCCATCTGAAAACTCCGGATGTTGAGTGATCGCCACCGGGTAAGTGTCCGACCACATCGTCGAACGAAAACAGCCCGCCGAAACGGGGCGGGCCGCGAGCGCAGAGGATGGGGGAGGGAGGGGCGGGGCACAGTTTGCCCGGTGACAAGCGGAAACTAGACCCAGGCGGTAACCGTCGTCAAGCTTTTTTTCCTAGAGGCGAGGACCAAATTCCCGGTGCCGCATTCGGAGCAACTTTCTACGGGAATTCCGTTAGTAAGCTGTCCATGTATCTCTGAAAGGTTGTTATATCGCATTCCAGAACTCGCTTCGCGGGTTGCCCGATCGCCCACCTGGATGTAGCTACGGTGACCTCCCTGGCCCGTTCCGAACCCGATACGGTCATGCTGCAAACGCTCCTGTTTGGGGCTATGTCGATACGCGTCGGCGGCAGCCCGATCGTGCTGCCAAGGATGCGAAAGACCCGTGCGGTGTTCGCGATCCTCGCTCTACGCGCGCCTGAACCGGTCTCGCGCGTTCAACTGACTGCTCTGCTCTGGAGCCGGCGCGACCCGCAACAGGCGCGTGCCTCGCTTAGACAGGCCCTGCACGAACTGCACGCCGCGCTCGGCCCGGAAACGCGGCATATGCTTCAGGTCGATCGCAGTCGCCTGGCGTTGAGCAATGAATTGCTCTGGGTCGATGCCGGCGCTCTGCGGACTGCTGCGGCGGCACGGCAAGGCGATGCGCTGGCGCTCTACCAACCCCCCTTGCTCGAGGATCTCGCAGGTATAGATCCGGCCTTCGATCGGTGGCTCGGCGCGGAACGTCAGCGGTTCGCCCTGCTCGCGCGCGAGTTGGGAGAGGCAGCGTTGGCAGCAGCGAGTGATCCGCCCGAGGCACTGACGGCTGCCGAAAGGCTGCTTGGCGTGGACCCGGCGCACGAGGGCGCATGGCGTGCGATCATGCGCGGCCATGCACAAGCGGGAAACCGTGCGGCTGCGGCCGACGCTTTTGCGCGATGCAAGCTCGCCCTCGCCGACCACGCAGGCCTCGTCCCATCGGCGGAAACCGAGGGCCTCGCCGATGAGTTGCGCGAGCCTCGGCCGCAGTTAGGCGTGCCAGACACCGCACCGAACGCCCGGACTGTACGTACCTCTCCGATATCGCCGCCCTCGCCCGACCGGCATGGCACCCGAATTCGCGTTGGAATTCTGCCACCTCGCGCGCTCGGGCCGGGACTCGCCGGCGAACTCTCGCTCGGGCTCGCGGAGGAAATCACGACGGCTTTGGCGCCGTTCCGCTGGCTCTCCTGCGTTTCCAGCCCCTCGCTCGCCGCAATCGCCGCTGAACCGCGCGAGGCGAGCTCGGCCTGGAGTGAGCTCCGGCTTGATTTTCTGCTTGAGGGAACCATCCAGCAAGGGCCCGACGGCGTGCGGATCATGGCTCGGCTGCTCGACATGCGTGCTGCTGACGAGGTGATCTGGGCGCGGCGATTCGATCGAGAAAGCGACGACGTCCTTGCGCTGCAAGACGAGATCGCCTCCGCCGTCGTTGCCCAAATCGCCCCCGAGCTGCTGTTGCGCGAGGGCAAGCGTGCGGCGGCTCGACGACACGCTGATCCATCCTCGCATGACCTGATGCTGCGGGCGATCCCCGCCATCTATCGCCTCGATGAAGTTGGCTTCCGGGCTGCTGGGGAGATGCTGGAAGAAGCACTGCGCCTCGATCCTGGCAACGCCGCGGCTCATGCCTGGCTGGCGCATTACCACATCTTCCTCGTCGGACAGGGCTGGGCGGTGGATGCCGACGCTGCGATCCGGCGCGCCTGTGCATTGGCGGAACGAGCTGTAACGCTCGATCCCGGCGATGCGCGCGCGCTGACCCTGGCGGGCCATGTGCGCGGTTTCCTCGACCGCAAGCCGCGCGAGGCGCACGCGCTGCACGAGCGGGCGTTGGCTATCAATCCGAACCTCGCACTCGCCTGGTGCCTGTCGGGGCTGACGCATTGCTACATGGGAGAGTTGGACGAGGCGATCCGGCGGATCAATCAGGCGCAGGCGCTCTCCCCGTACGATCCGCACAGCTTCTTTTTCGACATGGCGCTCATCATGCCGCATCTGCTGCGTCGTGAGCACGAGATCGCCGCCGACACTGGCCGTCGCGCGATCGAGTTCAATCCGGTCTGCTCATCCAGCTACAAAGTGCTGCTCGCCGCTCTCGGTCACCTCGGATACGAGGCGGAGGCGCGCGCCGTGCGTACCCGGCTCCTGGAGCTGGAGCCGGGATTCACGGTCGCCGATGCTGTGCGCAGATCCCCGCTGACACGTCCGGAGGATGTGGCGCACTACGCGGAGGGCCTCAGGCGGGCCGGGCTTCCCGAAAGGGGGGCCGGCCGCGCCGCTTCGCCGGCGCGCTCGAAGCCGCACCGGGCGGAGCCGCGCGTCGGCGTGCGCTAAGACCGAGTCCGAACTCGCGCCCGGTCAGCGCGGCGACGATGCGGGCTATCCCTTCCGCGTGCCATCGCTGGATCGCCTTGTGATCCGCGCCCAAGGCGGCGCCGAGCCGCCGCCAGGGGAACAGGTGGCGATCGGTGAGGGGATTGACGAGGCTCCGGGCCCCGACGATGCGTCGTAGCACGTAGCGATCGGCGGGGATTAGCGGGATCCACCCCATGGCCTCGTCCATCCGGGTGATCTCGGCGGCCGAGGGGATGGGCGGGCGGATCCGCTTGTCGGTGTCGCCGTACACGTCCATCGCTTGGCGGACGACCTCCAGGTTCGAGGTGCGGAGCCTGGTCGACCAGCCGGTGGTCGGCATGGCTAGGAGCGCGGCACCCGCCCGCTCCAGACGCTCGATCACGAAGTCGGCGTCGATGATGACGCCGTCGGCGCACGCATCAGCGAAAGCATCGGGCATTCCAATGGGTCTCCTGGGAGGGTCAGCGGAAGAAGAAGGGGAGCGGGTACTCGGTCCCGTCGAGGAGCGTCCCGGCGATGAGAGGCAACCAGGTTCGGGGATGGCCGGCCGGGAGCGGCTCGCGTGCCGGATCGTCGAGACAGGGTGCGGCATCCACCGGAGACGATGCGGTGCCCAGGGCATGAGCGCGGGCGGCCACATCGGCCTGGCTTCGTCCGAGCGTGCGGGCGATCTCGTCCCAACTCGCGCCTTCGGCCCGCAGACGACGCAACTGGCAGTCCAACGCATCCGTCCAGGGGGGAGGGGATGGGGGGAGCGACACGGAAAACCTCTCGAACAGGGCATGAGGACAAGTTAGTCACAATGACACAAAGGCGTCAAGGGTGATAACATCACCAGGTGGCGCTTTTCCGCTTTCCCCGTTAGAGAGACTGACCTAGACCTTTGCTATGAGCAGCAGCCCCCGCGACATCGGCGAGCGCATCCGCGCGACCCGGCAGGACCGAGCGATCACCCAGGAGGAGTTGGCGAACGCCGTGGGGGTTTCGCGTAGCGCGGTGGCTCAATGGGAAACCGGCCGGTCGGGCCAGGTCACCGGCAATCTGGCCCGCATCGCCCAGGTGCTGGGGGTCGGTGTCGAGTTCCTGATGCAGGGGGAAGGCTCGGTGTCCGCCATCCCGGAGGCGGTGACCGCCGATGAGATCGCGATGCTACGGCTCTATCGCGAGTGCGGGCCGGAGGACCGGCAGATCTTGTTGCGAACGGCCCGCCGCCTCGCGGGAGGGCATTAGCTCAAGCGAGCAGGAGCGCCAGGCTTATGGCGCCGGCGGCGAAGCAATAATACGCGAACGGATTGAGCGCCCAGGAATCGTGGCCGCGGAAATAGCGCATGAGGAAGGCCGTGCTCGCGTAGGCCGTCAAACCCGCCACGACGGCAGCGAGGATCGAGAGTTCGACAACATTCCCGCTCAGCCCCACGCCGCCGTGGCGGAGCTTGGGGACCTCCAGCACCGTGGCGCCAAGAATGATCGGGGTCGCGATCAGGAACGAGAAATGCGCCGATCCCGCATGGTCGATTCCCCGCAGGAGGCCGCCAACGATCGTGGCGCCCGAGCGGGAGATTCCCGGCACCAGCGCCGTGCATTGCCAGCAGCCGATTGTAAGCGCGTCGGCCACCGTGAGGCTCGAGAGCCGGCGGTTGCCCTCGCCGCGCAGTCGTTCGCCGAACAGGAGCAGCAGCCCGTTCACGATCAGCATGGCAGCGGCGATCATGGGGCTGCCGAACAGTCCCCGCAGGAAATGCTCCAGGAGGAACCCCACGATCACGGCCGGGATCGTCGCAACCACGATGAGCCAGAACACGCGCCGGCTCTCGGCGACCTGATGCGGGTTGCCGATCCCGAGGATCCCCGTGAACAGCGCCCACCAGTCGCGCCAGAAGTAGAGCAGCAGGGCCGTCGCCGTGCCGAGATGCAGCATCACCAGGAAGGGCAGGAAGGACAGGGCGTTCTGGTCAATGTTCCAGTGCAGGATCGCCGGCAGGACGACCGCATGGCCCAGGCTGCTGACGGGAAACAACTCGGTCGCGCCTTGAAGAAGGGCGATGCCGATGGCCTGGATGGTGGTCAACATGCGCGCTTCCTCGCAAGAAAACCGGCTGCGCTGCAACTGCCTTGTGCGCTAGTCGTGCGAGGGATAGGCGGCCATCAGACGGCGTTGCATGCGCCACAGCTGAAGGACCTGCCGCACGGAGGTGGGCCGGGCGCCGCGTGCGCGGTTGGCCGCCCCGATCCGGTAAGCGAGACCGTAGTGGTGGAATTGGCTCCGCCAAGCTTGCCACAGCGTGGTGCTCGGATCCCAAACATGGGTCGCCTCCGAGCCGGCGCCGTTGATCTCGATGACCCGGAATCCCTTGCCCTTCCGCAGCTCCGCGAGCGAGGCGAACCGCACGTCGATACGGCCGAAGTGGAAGTCCGGAAGAGCTCGCGCCAGGCGTTCGACACGGACGGTCAGGGCGGGCGTGATGTGATCGGCGCCGTTGCGGAAGATCGAGCCTTTGCAGTGGTTTCCGACAAAGAGCAAGGGCGTCGGGACGCCCTGCGCGGGCACCTCGGCAAGTCGTGCTGCCAAGCGCGGGAGATAGAGATGGGCCAACCGCGCGGCGCGCGGATCGGCGAGAATGAGACGGCGCAGCGTGCTCCGGCCGTCGCCGACCACGAAGGGCGTCCGCTTGAGAGTGAGCGAAGTGATGCGCCCCGAGGGCTCGTCCGGATGCCGGACATAGAAAAGACCGGCCTCCTTCTCTAGCGGGATGAACTCCTGCAGCATCACCTGCTCGCCCGGTGGGAAGGCCGCGAGGTAGCCCTCCAAATCTGCAGGACGGCGTGCCAAGCGGACACCGGTACCGTTGCAACCGATATCGGGCTTGACAACGACGGGCCAGCCGATTTCGGCCGCCGCCATCGCCTCCGTCGCCATGCCGAGGTCGCGGCTGCTGCCGGAGACTGTCAGCGTCGTATAGCGCGCGATGGCGGCACGCTCGTCCGGCAGCGTGACCTGATCGAGGATCGAAGTCTTCGATTCGCCGCACAGGCCGCCTGACGTGATGCCCGGATTTGCGGCGGTGAGGATGACCGGCGAGCGATAGCGCAGGCCGAGGGCGGCGCAATGGGCGATCACCGGCGCATAGAAGAGCCAGCCGGGCCAGAACTCAAAGAAGGAGACGGGCGGTGGTTCAGGCCGAGCGCCCCGGTTGGCCTGCACGAGCGCGGCATCGACGCTCATGGATGCGATGCTTCTTCGAGGGCGGAAGGCGGCAAACATCGCCGCCGCCTCTGAAGATGATCTCGCACGCGCCTCGTCACCGTGTTGACGAGCAACAGGACGACGATCAGCCCCAGTGCGCCCGCCCAGCGCCAAATGCCGAAATGGTCCATCAGCGCCTGCCCGATTCGCGTCGAAATGGCGAACAGGCCAGAGGTCCAGATCAGCGTCGCGACCATGGTCGCAAGGGTGAACTGGCGCAGGCTCGCGCCGAGATAGCCGCAGGTCGTGTAAGTCGGCAGTCGAACGCCGGGAAGGAACCGGCTCACCAAGACGACGCGGAAAACGCGGCCATGGAGCCATGCCCGGACCGTCTCGGTGCGCTGCGGCGGAAGCAGCCGGAGAACCCATGGAACCTGTGCCGCCAGCCGCCCGAGCGCGTAGAGGCCGATGTCGCCTAGCACGATTCCGACATAGAGGGAGCCGAGCGAAAGCGGGATGGAGAGCGAACCGGACGCCGCCTCCATTCCCGCCAGAATTGTCGCGGCATCCTCCAGGATGAAGGTCGAGAAGATGATCGCGAACGCTTCAAGTCCCGGGTGGTGCAGGGCGAAGGCGAGCACGCCGGAAACCGACAAGCCGAACATTCCCTTTTGACCGCCGACCTGTGGTTCCGATCGAGACTTGCCGCTGCCCGGCTTCCCCGCGAGAGATAATACGGGCGCCGCGTTGGACAAGCCGCAAGAGGCACGCCTATCCTTTTCGGGCGGGTCGATCAAGGAGGCAGTAATGGCGTCAGAGGTGGCCTGGTCCGAGACGAGCGCCTTAGTGGCTGGGGCCAAGCTGCACGTCGCTCGTGCGGGATCCGGACCGGCCTTGCTCGTCCTGCATCACGATATCGGCACGCCCGAGCGACTGCCCTTCTACGACTTGTTAGCGGAGCGCTTCACGGTTCTGGCGCCCCACCATCCAGGCTGGGGTCGTTCCGAGCGACCCGGCTGGATGCGCGGAGTACGCGACATTGCCGCGATTTACCAGGCCCTGCTCGCTGACCAGAACCTGTCGGACGTGTCGTTAGTCGGGCTTGGGTTCGGCGGCTGGGTCGCCGCCGAGATGGCGAGCCTTGCGCCGCGCGACTTCCGCCGCCTGGTCCTTGCGGCACCGATGGGGATCAAGCCGCCGGATGGGGACATCCTCGACCAGGCGATCATCTCGTACATCGCCTATCCACAGGCAGGTTTTCACAACCAGGAAAACTTTCGGCGGGTCTACGGCGACGTCAGCACCGACCAGTTGGAAGCGTGGGACGTCGCCCGCGAGATGTGCTTCCGCATCGCTTGGAAGCCCTACATGTACAGCCAGACCTTGCCCCATTTGCTGGGCGCCGTGCGTGCTCCGGCGCTTGTGGCGTGGGGCGACGACGATAAGGTCGTGCCGCGTACTGCCGGCGATGTCTATGTCCGCGCCCTGCGCGAGGCGCGGCTGGAGATCGTCCCGGGATGCGGACACCTGATCGAGATGGAGAAGCCCGAGGCGCTCGCCCGCCTCGTCACCGAGTTCGTGAGCGCCGGCTGAACGGCGATTGAGAGCGAGGATCGTCCCATGCACCTGATGTATTTCACCGAGCAGCCCATGTCCGCGTACGACGCGGAGGAAGGGCTGCGTTATGGCGCCACCGCGCTAACCTTCTCGAACAAGAACTTCGATCCGATCGCGGGCAGTCGGCTCTATAACCAGTACCTTGAGGACTACATCTACGCGGACGAGTGCGGTGCCGACGGCATCATGCTGAACGAGCATCATAACGCGCCATTTTGCATGCAGGCCAAGGCCAACATCTTCGCCTCGATCCTCGCCGCGGTTACCAAGAAGGTGAAGATCGTGATGCTGGGCAATCCGCTGCCGCTGGCGGAGAATCCGATCCGACTGGCCGAAGAGCTGGCCATGATCGACATGATCTCCAAGGGCCGGCTGGTGTCCGGCTTCGTTCGTGGCGGCGGCCAAGAGCAGCTGGCCCAGGGCGTAAACCCGGCCTTTAATCGCGAGCGCTTCGAGGAGGCGCATGACTTGATCGTCAAGGCCTGGACCCAGCCGGGACCGTTCCGCTGGGAGGGCACGCACTATCAGCATCGGGTCGTCAATCCGTGGGCGGTGCCGCTGCAGAAGCCGTATCCGCGGGTGTGGATTCCGGGCGTGCTATCGAAGGAGACGGTGCTCTGGGCGGCACGCCACCGCTATCCGTATATCGCGCTGAACACCGCGATCGACGCGACGAAGGCGATTTGGGCGCTGTACTCGCAGCAGGCGCGCGAGGTCGGCTATGAGGCCGGCCCGGAGAATTTCGGCTACCTCATCCGCGTCCATGTGCAGGACACCGAGGAGAAGGCGCTCCGGAACGCCCGGCAGTTCATGTGGATGCAGGGCGAATTCACCGGCCTGGCCCATCCGGTCTGGGCCAACCCGTCAGGCTATTTCTCGCCGTCCGGCCGACGCAACTTCGTCGAGTTCGCGGTCGGCCGGGCGAAGAACCCGCGCGGTAGCCCGACCTTTGAGGATCAGATCGCGAGCACCATGATCATCGCCGGAACGCCCAAGACGGTGATCGAGAAGCTCAAGATGCTGATCGAGCACACTCGTCCCGGCATCATGGGATTCTGGGGCAATGACGGGAAGGTCAGCCCGGAGGATACGCGCAACTGCATCCGGCTGCTCTGCCAGGAGGTGATGCCGGCGGTCCGTGAGCACGGCAAGGCGCTGGGCCTGGGCTCTCCGTTCGACGTCGACGCGCCGGTCAGCATTGAGTATTCGAAGGACCTTCGCCCGCAGGCGGCGGCAGCCGAATAGAGGCGGGCGGGGCCGGCGCCGGCCCCGCGCTCGCAGAGCTGCTGGTCACTCCCTGAACTCGATCGCCACGCCGAAAGCGGAGCCGTGCGGGACCACGAGCCGGTCGGGCCCCGCCCTGGCGGGTATGCCTTCCTTGGCGAGACAGGCGGCAGCCTGGGTGAGAGCGCGTGTCCGCAGCGTCAGCGCTGCCATGAAGGCGGGCCGGCCGCCCCCGTCCGGTGCCGCTGCGCCGAACTCGGCGGCGAGGTGGGCCGGAGTCACGAGGTCGAAGCGCGAAAGCCCAACCGACAACGACGTCTTATCACCCTCGCCTCGAACGGCCTCCTGGCCAAACATGCGGGCGAATAGGGAGGCGATCACGGCCGGGTCGTCCGCCGCGATCACGGCGCGCATCACCCCAATCGTGCCGTTGGGGTGATGGCGCCAAGCGTCGCGCCAGACGAGGTCGCGCGTGAAGTGCTGGCAGAAATAGAGACGGCCGATATTCGTCGCGTCCGGCTGGAGGCGGACGGTCGCGAACGCGGCGTCCCGGCGCTCCCCGCCGGGGAGATCGATCGGGCGGGAGAACCGGTTCGGCGGCAGGACCGGAACCCCGGCGGCGTGCAACGCCTCGAAGACGACGGCGGCGTCCTCGGTGCCGAACACGAGCCCGTTGAGGCCGATCGGAGCGTCCATGATCTCGCTCCGTCGAGGTCCGTCGCCGGGCACGGCGATGAGCTCCAGATATTCGGTGCCGAAGATCGCCAGGTGGTTCATCGAGCCGAGCGTGTGATAACCCCGCGGCGTCAGCGTGAACCCGAGGCGGCGGTAAGTCTCCAGCCCCTCGTCGATGCGGTCCTGCACGTTGATCACGACGTGATCGAGGGTAGGAATGGGGAGCGTGCTCATCTTGCTTCCTTGGTCATCTCGGACGGAGGTGGGCTGCAGCCGGTCTGCGCGGCGGGCGCCGAGAGGCAGCCGAGGAAGACCTCGCAGTAGCGCTTTGCCGTGGAGTGCCAGACGTGCTCGCGCAAGCCGCGGTGCCGTGCCTGGCGCTCTTCGAGGGTCATGGTGAGCGCTCGGTGCATCGCGTCGGTCAGCTCATCGGTGTCGAACGGGTTGACGATCAGCGCATCCGCCATCTCCTCCGCCGCTCCGGCAAAGCGCGACAGGATGAGGACGCCGGGATCGGCCGGGTTTTGCGCGGCGACGTACTCCTTGGCGACGAGGTTCATCCCATCGCGTAACGGGGTGACCACGGCGATGTCGGCCCGCCGATAGAAGCCGGAGAGGGTACGCCGGCGGACCGGACGGGTCATGTAGCGCAGCGGCGTCCAATCGAACTCCGAGAACCGGCCGTTGGTATCCCCGGCGATCCGATTCAGGTCCTCGCCCAGCGTGCGGTATTCCTTGACATCTTCGCGTGAGCGGGCGGCAATCTGGAGGAAGTTCACGCGGCGCAGGTGCTCGGGATGGCGGGCGAGCAGGCCGCCGAATGCCTCCATGCGGTTGAGCAGACCTTTCGAGTAGTCGAGGCGGTCGACCCCGATGATCAGCTTGCGATCGGCAAGGCTGGTTCGCATCCGCTGCGCTTCCACCCCCCGCTCTGCCTGCGTCGACATTCGTGCGAACGCCTCGGCGTCGATTCCGATGGGATCGACGATCGCGCGGCACGTCCGATTCCCAAGCCTGATCCAGCCGGATGCGTCTTCGCCTCCGCCCAGCATCTGACGAACGCAGTCGACGAAGGCGGCGCGATAGCTCTCGGTATGGAAGCCCACCACGTCGTAAGCGCACATCGCCGCAAGAACGTCGTCGGCATGCGGCAGGGCCTGCCAAACCGCGGGTGGCACGAAAGGGGTGTGCAGGAAAAAGCCGAGCCGGTTGTGTACCCCGAGCGCCCGAAGCTCCGCGCCAAGTGGCATGAGATGATAGTCGTGGATCCAGACGAGGTCACCGGGCTGGAGGAGACCTACTAGCGCAGCCGCGAAGCGGCGATTGACCGCCCGGTAGCCGCGGTAGTCTTCCGCCCGGTAGTTCAGCAGCCCAAGCTCGAAATGCAGCAGGGGCCATAGCACGCTGTTTGCGTAGCCCGCATAGAAACGCTGGTAGTCAGGCTCGCTGAGATCGATCGTCGAAAAAGTGATGCCGCGGGCTGTCTGAGATGCCGGCTGCTGATGCCCGCGGCTACTGCGCCGGCCGCTCCAACCGAACCAGAGCGAGCCTGATGTCAGCGCGTCTGCCAGCGCCACGGCAAGGCCGCCGGCCTGCGGGCCCTTCTCGGTCGGGAGAGGGACTCGGTTGGACACTACGACGAGCCGCGGCAAGCTTCGGCCTCCCACCAGCGATTTGGCCGAATCCGGGGCAACGGAGCCCCAAAAAAACCCGACCTCCGAGGTTTACGTCACCGATGCCGACGAGCGGCGGCGGCGTCAGACTGTGAAGGAACCACAAGACATGCGGATCGCCCAAATCGCACCCCTTACCGAGGCGGTCCCCCCGCGACTGTATGGCGGCACCGAACGTGTCGTCTCCTATCTGACCGAGGAGTTGGTCCGGCTGGGGCATGACGTAACGCTGTTCGCCAGCGGGGACTCCATCACCTCCGCCCAGCTGACCCCCGCATGGCCGACCGCGTTGCGCTTTGATCCCGATCTGCGCGATCTGCAAGCGCCCCACATGCTGATGCTCGAGACAGTGTTCGAGCAGGCAGCATCCTTCGACGTGCTCCATTTCCATATGGACTACTTCCCATTCTCTCTATTCAGCCGCCAACGGACCCCGTTCGTGACGACATTGCATGGACGGCTGGATTTGCCGGAGCTGAACCCGCTCTTCGAGAAGTTCTCCCGCGTCCCCGTTGTGTCGATTTCAGACGCCCAGCGCCGGCCGCAGCCGCGGGCGAACTTCGTTCGAACGATCTATCACGGCATGCCACTTAGTCTTTTGATTCCGAAACCGGCGAAGCCCGCCTATCTGGCCTTTCTGGGACGCATTTCACCGGAGAAGGCACCCGAGCGGGCGATCCGCATCGCCCGGCGTGCCGGCATTCCGCTAAAAATGGCAGCCAAGGTGGACCGGGTGGACGAGGCCTACTACCGCGAGCGCATCCGCCCGCTGATCGACGGGCGACATATCGAGCTGATTGGCGAAATCGGAGACGCCGAAAAGGCGGAGTTTCTAAGCGGGGCGGTCGCTCTCCTCACCCCTATCGACTGGCCCGAGCCGTTTGGGCTCGTCATGATCGAGGCCATGGCGTGCGGGACCCCGGTTATCGCCTTCAACCGCGGCTCGGTTCCAGAAATCGTGGACCACGGCCTTACCGGCTTCATCGTCCCTGACGAGGCGAGCGCGGTCGCGGCTGTATCGGAGGCCTCCTCACTGTCACGCACGGCCATCCGGCGGCGGTTCGAGGAACGCTACAGCGCCGAACGGATGGCCGAGGAATACGTGGATCTTTACGCCGCTTTGAGCGGCGAACGCCGCCCGCTGCTGCGCCTCGCTACCTGAGCGGCCTCAGGCCTCACAGCGGTCAGTGCCTCTTGGTCGCCGTTGCGGTCGTGGACGGCGTCACAGACGGGTCCATCCGGCCCATTTCGGAGGTGCGGCCACCTTCGGCGATCCCCGAGTATGTGCCGGAGATCGACTTACGGCGGGCCTGGGTCTCGCGCACCCGCAGGTTATTCTGCACGTGCTTTACCCCCGAGACCTCGTCGGCCAAGTCTTCGGCGAGGCGCTTGGAGTAGCGGCTGTCGACGCTCCCCGCGACCGTCACTTCTCCGCTTAAGACAGACACCTCGATCTCGCTCGCGTCCAGGATCGGGTTATCGGTTAGCCGATCACTGACATCCTCGCGGATGCGATCATCGGAGCGGGTGTAACCCCGCGGACCCTTGCCCCGGTAGTACGATTCCCGCTCGTCGCGCCGGCGGTCGTCCTGTCGCCGCCGCTCCGCGTCGTTGTCGCCGAACCAGGAAGACACCTCGTCGGACGCCCGGTCCCACCAACCCCGGTCATTGCCGTAACCCACCCGCTCCCCGTATCGATCCCGGCCATATCCGGCGCGTCCATAACCGGTCGGTTCCCAGCCGGCGCGCCATCCAGGATCGCGGCCCCACCTCGCATCGGAGCCCCAGGCGCCGCCCGGCACCATCCACCCGCCTGCCCGGTCACCCGGATAGTCGTAACCGCCATCATAATCTCGGCCCCACTCCTCGCGCCCGTAATCCCGGCCGCTGTAGTTGCGATCGCCGTAGTAGGTGCGTTCCGGGTAGTCACTATCCGAGCGCTCGCCGCGCCAGTTGCGCCGGCCGTACCAATCCCGCTCAGGCCGGCCGTACCAATCGGAGTCGCGGTTCCGGCGCCAATCGTCTCGCGAATAAGCCATCCTCGTCTCCTATCCCAGACGAGGCAGTAACGGGAGGGGGCAGGGACCGGTTGCGAGTGGTTGACCTCAGCGGAGGGCGGCATTCAGCTTCGCCAGCCCGGCGGCGCCGGGGATCAGCGCCGTCTCATCCAGCGCGTTAAACGGCGTCGGTACCGTGTTGAGATGCTTGTGAAGGTCCTCCGGCTCGGGATCGACGTATAGCAGCCCGGTCGCAATCTCTCCTGCCACGCTGCGCTGCTGCAGCCAGGTCATCGCGGCGACCCGGTCGTGCACGTCGTATTCCGAGGCAATCTTGCGCAGCCGTAGCAATGTTCCGTCATGCTGGCGGACAATCTCGACGGTGCCGGGCTCGTACTCGACCGTGATTTCGTCGCGTCCCTCGATCACATCGAGGAAGTTAACCGCCTCATTGTGCTCCCGCACATAATCGAAGCTCTTGGTGGAGCCCGGGTGGTTGTTGAACGCAACGCAGGGGGAGATGCAGTCGATGAAGGCGGCCCCGTCGTGGGCGATCGCCGCCTTGATCAGGGGCACGAGTTGGGTCTTGTCGCCGGAGAAGCCGCGGGCAACGAACGTCGCGCCAAGCTGCAAGGCCATGCCCACGAGGTCGATGGCGGCGTCGGTGTTGACTACCCCTCGCTTGGACAGCGCCCCCTTGTCGGAGGTGGCGGAGAACTGCCCCTTGGTGAGACCGTACACGCCGTTGTTCTCGACGATGTACACCATATTCACGCCGCGCCGCATGATATGGGCGAACTGGCCGAGTCCGATCGAGGCGGAGTCGCCGTCGCCGGAGACGCCGAGATAGATCAGGTCGCGGTTGGCGAGGTTGGCCCCGGTTAGCACTGACGGCATACGGCCGTGCACGGAGTTGAAGCCGTGCGAGGCCCCCAGGAAATATGTCGGGGTCTTCGACGAGCAGCCGATGCCGGAGAGCTTGGCGATCCGGTGCGGCGGTAGGGAAAGCTCGTAGCAGGCCCGCAAGATGGCAGCGCTGATCGAATCATGGCCGCAGCCGGCGCAAAGGGTGGAGATCGCGCCTTCGTAGTCCCGCCTTGTGAAGCCAAGCGTGTTGCTCGGCAGGTCGGGGTGATGGAGTTTCGGCTTGGGCAGGAATGTCATGGCGCGGCCTTCCCGAACGGGACCACTTTGAGTGCCTCGGCCCCCTCGGCGATCGCCTCGGCGATGAACCGGGCCGTGATGGGCGACCCGTCGTAATGGAGAATTCGCATGAGGCGGGCCGGATCGATCTCCAGCTCGTTGATCAGCAAAGTGCGAAGCTGGCCGTCGCGGTTCTGCTCCACCACGAAGACGGTGCCGTGCGCCTCGATGAACGCCGCCACATCGTCATGGAATGGGAAGCCCCGGATACGAAGCAGATTGAGGGTCACACCCTGCTCGGCGAGGTGGTCCGAGGCCTCGTACATCGCCGGGGAAGTAGAGCCGTAATAGACTGCCCCCAGCCGCGTGGGCTCCGCCGAGTCCCGCCGGACCGGGGCGGGTACCAGGGTGCGCGCGGTATGGTGCTTCCTGAGCAGGCGCTCCATGTTGTCGGCATAGGCGGTGCCCTCCTCGGTGTAGCGCGCGTACCGGTTCTTGGAGGTCCCGCGGGTGAAGAAGGCGCCACGCGTGGGGTGCGTCCCCGGATAGGTGCGGAACGGGATTCCGTCGCCGTCCACATCAAGGTAGCGACCGAACTCCTTGCCGGCTTGCAGGTCGGCCTCGGTCATGACCTTGCCGCGGTCCATCCGCCGGGAATTGTCCCAGGTGAGCGGGGCGCACAGTCGCTCGTTCATGCCGATGTCGAGATCGAGCAGGACGAAGACGGGAGTCTGCAACCGGTCGGCGAGATCGAAGGCGAGGGCTCCCATCTCGAAGCACTCGCGCGGGTCTTCGGGGAAGAGCAGGACGTGCTTGGTGTCGCCGTGCGAGGCATAGGCGCAGGCGAGCACGTCGCATTGCTGGGTTCGAGTCGGCATCCCGGTCGACGGCCCGGCGCGTTGGACGTCGAAGATGACGGCGGGGATCTCGGCGAAATACGCTAGGCCGAAGAACTCCTGCATCAGAGAGATGCCGGGGCCGGACGTCGCGGTGAAAGCGCGCGCGCCGTTCCAGGCTGCGCCGATCACCATGCCGATGGAGGCCAGTTCGTCTTCCGCCTGCACGATCGCGTAGCGGTGCCGGCCGGTCTCCTTGTCGACCCGGAAGCGCGTACACCAGCGCCCGAAGGCCTCGGCGAGCGACGACGAGGGGGTGATCGGGTACCAGGCGGCGACCGTCGCGCCACCGTAGACGGCACCGAGTGCGGCGGCGGAATTGCCCTCGAGGAAGATGCGGTCGCCCACCGCATCGGACCGGCGCACGCGCAAGCCGATCGGGCAGTCGAGATGGGTCAGCGCGTATTCCCGGCCCATGTGGAAGGCCTGGACGTTGGCGGCGATCAGCTTCTCCTTGCCGCGAAACTGCTCGGCGAGCAGGGTTTCGATCGCGTCCACCTCGATGTCGAGTAGCGCGGAGAGGGCGCCGACATAAATGATGTTCTTGAAGAGCTGGCGTTGACGAGGGTCCGTGTATTGCGCATTGCATAGCTCGGTCAGCGGCATTCCGACGACGACGATGTCGGAGCGGAACTTCGATTCGGGCAGCGGCTTCGTCGAGTCATAGAACAAGTAGCCGCCCGGCTCGATCGACTGCACGTCCGCGTCCCAGGTCTGCGGGTTCATCGCCACCATCAGGTCGACGCCGCCGCGCGCGCCCAGATACCCGGCCTCGGAAACCCGGATCACATACCAGGTCGGCAGGCCCTGGATGTTGGAGGGGAAGATGTTGCGCGGGGCGATGGGTACGCCCATGCGCAGGATCGACTTGGCGAACAGCGCGTTAGCGCTCGCCGAGCCCGACCCATTGACGTTGGCGAGCTTGATGACGAAGTCGTTGATCCGTTGCAGGCCCTGTGCGCGCGTCAGTGTCTGTGACATGCGTTCTCCGCCTGTGCCACGTCGATCAGGAATTTCTGCATATCCCAGGCTCCGGTGGGGCACCGTTCGGCGCAGAGCCCGCAATGGAGGCACACGTCCTCGTCCTTCGCCATCACCCGCCCGGTCTTCAGCGGGGCGGAGATGTAGAGCGCCTGCGTAAGATTTCGGGCCGGCGCGTTCAGCCGGCCCCTGAGGTCGGCCTCATCCCCGTTGGGCACGAAGCTGATGCAGTCCTCTGGGCAGATGTCGACGCAGGCGTCGCACTCGATGCAGAGCGAGTTGGAGAATACGGTCTGTATGTCGCAGTTGAGGCAGCGTTCAGCCTCTTTGAACGCGAGCCGATCATCATAGCCGAGTTCCACTTCAGCGGTGATATCGGCGAGCGCCACCGCCTTGTCGCGGTGCGGGACCGCGTAGCGGAGATCGAGCGCGATATCGTTGTCGTAGCTCCACTCGTGGATGCCCATCTTCTGGGAGACCAGGGTGGTCGCCGGCGGCGGGCGGTCGCGCACGTCCCGGTTCTCGCAGAGCAGGTGCATCGAGATGGCCGCCTGATGGCCGTGCGCCACCGCCCAGATGATGTTCTTCGGCCCAAACGCGGCGTCGCCACCGAAGAAGACGCGCGGATGGGTGGACTGGAACGTCACTTCGTCCACTACCGGCATGTCCCACTCGTTGAACTCGATGCCGATGTCGCGTTCGATCCAGGGGAAGGCGTTCTCCTGCCCGATCGCCACCAGCACGTCATCGCAGGGCACGCGCTCCTCGGGTTCCCCGGTAGGAATCAGCCGGCGGCGGCCCTTGGCGTCATACGCGGCCTTGACCTTCTGGAACATGACCCCCGTCAACCGCCCGTCCTCATAGGTGAAGGCGGTGGGCACCATGTAGTTCAGGATCGGGATGTCCTCGCGGAGGGCATCGGTCTTCTCCCAGGGGGACGCCTTCATCTCCTCGAAGCCGGAGCGGACGATCACCTTGACATCCTCTCCGCCCAGCCGGCGGGCGGTGCGGCAGCAGTCCATCGCCGTATTGCCGCCACCGAGAACGACCACGCGTTTGCCGATCTTATCGATATGGCCGAAGGAGACGGAGGAGAGCCAGTCGATCCCGATATGGATGTTGGCCGCGGCCTCCGTCCGGCCCGACACATCAAGGTCGCGTCCGCGCGGGGCGCCGCTGCCGACGAAGATCGCGTCATAGTCTTCGGTGAGCAGGGCCTTGAGGCTGTCGACGCGCTCGCCGAGGCGCAGCTCCGGGCCGAGGTCGACGATGTAGCCGACCTCCTCGTCGATCACGCTCTCGGGCAGGCGGAAACGGGGGATCTGGCTGCGGATCATGCCGCCGGCGCGGGTATCGCCGTCGAACAGGACACACTCATAGCCGAGGACCGAGAGGTCGCGAGCGACGGTCAGCGAGGCGGGACCGGCGCCCACCAGGGCGATGCGCTTGCCATTCGATCGGAGCGGCGGAGGTGGCAGCAGCGCCCTGACGTCGCCCTTGTAGTCGGCGGCGACCCGTTTGAGACGGCAGATGGCAACGGGCTCCTCTTCCACCCGGCCGCGCCGGCAGGCCGGCTCGCAAGGACGATCGCAGGTGCGTCCCAAAATTCCCGGGAAGACGTTCGACTTCCAGTTGACCATGTAGGCGTCGGCGTAATGCCGCGCCGCAATCAGACGGATGTATTCAGGAACTGGTGTGTGGGAGGGACAGGCCCACTGGCAGTCGACGACCTGGTGGAAATAGTTCGGGTCACTGATATCGGTCGGCTGCAAGAGCGAACTCTCCTATCCCCGGCGGGGCCGTTCTTCTGCGGCCGGTCTTTTTCCAGGTCAACACCCTAGGTAGGAAGTCCGGCGTCTACAATCAGCCCCCGCGCATGGCAGAGGAGCCCTTGACTACGGCCGCGGTCCCGATGACGCCGGCGTCGGTCAGGCGGTTCAGCTCGCTCGCATCCAGCCCTAGCAATTCGCCCAACACCTCTGCGTTGTGCTCGCCGAGCGTCGGCGAGGGGCGGTTTAAGGGATATGGGACGGGCCCCTCGCGGAAGGGAGCCGAGGCATGCAAGTGCCGCCCCATGACAGGATTGTCGGCCTCCCGCCAGAATCGGCGAGCCAGCAGGTGCGGGTCTCGGGTCAGGGCGAGCGGCGTGCGCGCGACGCCGGCGGCAATGCCCGCTGCTTGCAGCGCCGTCATCGCCTCGTCAGCGCTGCGTCGTGCCGCCCAGGCGCTGATCGCTGCCTCGATCTCTTCCGCACGCGCATGCCGGGTCGCGACCTCCCATCCCGCCCAATCCTCGCGTCCGAGCAGATCGGACAGTCCCCGCCAGGCGGCGTCCGAATGGACTGTGAGGACTACCCAGGCGTCGTCGCCCGTGCAGCGGAAAGCGCCCTGCGGGGTGTGGACAGGATGGCGATTGCCGAGCCGGGGCGGCGTGGTGCCCAGCGCCGATTGCGAGATCAGGGCGGGTGCAACCATCGGCATCATGCACTCTACCTGCGAAAGATCGATGAGTTGTCCCTCTCCGGTCCGCTTGCGGTGGATCAGCGCGATGAGCAGCGCGGCGGCGGCGTTGAACCCGCCCACGGGGTCGCCGTAGGCGGTGTGGTTCATCGTCGGCGGATCGTTCGTCCGTCCGGTCAGCGTCGGCAGGCCGGATGCCTGCTCCAAGGTCGAGCCGTAGGCGCGGCAGGTGCTCCATGCATTGCCGGTGCCGAAGGCCGGCATCGACACCATGATGATGTCCTCTCGCGCGGCCCGCAGCGCGGAGTAGTCGAGGCCGAGCTTGGGCAGCACCTCGACCGAGTAGTTCTCGATCACGGCGTCCGCCGTGGCGACGAGGCGGAGCAGCAGGGCCTTGCCCTGCGTCATGGTCAGGTCGAGCGTCACGCCCCGCTTGTTGCGGTTCATCGCCTGGAACCAGTAGCTCTTTTCGTACAGCTTCTGCTCGAAGAACGCCGGCCGCTTATCGGTGCCGCGCCACCAGTCTGGATATTGGCACGCCTCCACCTTGACGACGTCGGCGCCAAGATCGGCGATGAGACGGGTCGCGGAGGGGCCTGCCCAGCCCATCGTGAGGTCCACGACGCGAAGCCCGGCGAGCGGCAGGCTGCTCGTCGGCGCCGCGCGTTCGGGTGCGGGAAGGGGAGGGGTGCGTGCCCTCCATTCGGGCTGATCGCTGCCCGCGGACGAGGCTGTCCCGCCGCGCTTTGGAGGCGTGCGGGTCAGGTGTTGTGGCAGCACCTGCGCATCGAACGCGGCCTCGCCGATGCGGATCGGCGCGAACACGACACGTTTGCGATGGATCGGCTGCTCCAGCAGCTCCGCCATCGTCGGGACGATGCACAGCGGCAGCTTATGGCGCAGGCCGAGCGCAAACCAGTCCTCCGCCGTGCGCTGCGCGAGGATCGGGGCGATGGCCGCGTCAAGCTCGTCCGCGTACACGATCCGATCGACATTAATGGAGTAGCGTTCCTCCTCGGCCAGGTCGGAACGGCCGATCATCGCGCAGAAGCCGCGCCACTGAGCCGGCGTGACCACGGTCACGCCCAGAAGGCCCTGTCTCGTGGGATAGATCGACACCGGATAGTTGCGTCCGAACCGGTTGATGCCGTTGCGTCTGCGGCCCAGGCCGGACAGGCCGACGGCGGTCTCGTACTCGGCCACGGTGACTAGCGCCTCATGCGTGCTGGCCTCGAACCGCCGGCCACCCGCCTCGCGCCCCAACAATCCCGATGCGGCGGCGATGAAAGCGGACAGGCCGCCGATGTAGCCGGCTTGCCCATCAGGCGCAGAGAGGATTGGCGGTCCTTCTACTGGTCCCACGAGGCTCGTGAGCCCGGCGAGCGCCCGAACGCTCGCATCCGAGGCGGCGAACCCGCGATACGGGCCTGACTCGCCGAACCAGGAGATCGCGACAACAACCAGCCCCGGATGGGCGGCTTGCAACGCCGGGTGCGAGAGCCGACCGTTCGCCTGGTCGGATAGCGGCCTCGCGTCGAGCAGCACGTCCGCCTCGGCGAGCAACCGGCAAATGACGTCGGGGTCTGCGAAGACGCTGCGCTTATTCGCATTGAGCCAGGCGAAGGTGCCGCTCTCCATCCGCCCTGCCCCTGCATCGAGCAGCGGCGGGACGCGACGACGCGGATCGCCGCCCTTGAACTCGACCTTCAATACATCGGCCCCAAAATCGGCGAACAGCTTGCCGCAATAATCGAGCGCCGGGTCGCTGCCGAGCTCGACGACCCGGAAGCCGGACAGAGGCATGGACGAACGTTCCTAGCCGGGCATCGACCAGCGGCCGTGGTCCCACTCCGGCGCGTAGGTCCGTGCCGTGAGCGAGGGATTGCGGTTGGCGAGCGGGCGTGCGTACATCGGATGCTTCATGCTGCGCACCTCGTGCTCGATAGCGAACAGCACCTTCTTGGTGTCGAGGTCGATGATGTCGGTGAAGCGGTACTGGTGCTGGTCGCTTTCCTCCGTGATGAGCCCGAGCTTCATGAGCGTGGCATGCGGGCGCGAGAAGTTCGCAAGGCTGATCTGGATATGATGGCCGTCGAACTTGGGCAGCTTGCCGGCGCTTTCCCGGAACAGCAGCCGGTTGCCGTCCCCGACACTGGCCCAGGCGTAGGCGCCCTTGCCGTCCTCGGCCACCCCGGCGATCGCGTCCAGGATCTCCGTGTAGAAACGCGCAATGGCCGCGAGCTTGGTTCCCTTCGGAATGTCGAACTCGACATACGGCATGCCGAGCGTGATCCGTCCGAAGCGCGCGACATCGGGCGCATGAAGTCGGATGCGATTGCCCCAGGGACACGTAGTCTCGACCGCGTCGTTGCTGGCGCGGTAGCTGAACTTGGTGCCGTCCAGGGGCTTGGCGACCTTCTCAAGCCGCGCCACCAGCGCGTCGAGGTCGGGTACGACCAAGCCTGTCGTGCCGCGCACCACCTGCGGCGGGCGCGCCGGCAGATGAAACTGCGCCCGGCCGATATTGATCCACATGTTGTCGGTGCTGGTCATCAGGTAGGGATCGCGCGTCAGCCCGAGCCCGCTGACATAGAACAGTGTCGCCAGTTGCTGGTCAGGCACCGTGACATTGACGTGCCCCAGCTCGACGATGTTCCCCAGATCCTCGATCTTGCGGTCATAGACCGGCTGTGTGGCGGCGTTCATGCGGGCATTCTCCCTTGGAGCGTTTCATCGCAGGATAGGCGCGCGCGAGGCGCACCGGCAACCGAGAGGACCGAGGCATGACCGAAACGCCTGCGATGAGCTGGAAGGAATGGAGCCGGACAGACGGGCTGGGACTCGCTGCCTTGGTGCGGGACGGCAAAGTTGCTGCCGCCGAGCTGACGGCACAGGCCGCCACCGGGCTCGCGCGGGTCAATTCGCGCCTGGAGGCGGTGATCGAGACGTTCGAGGACGCGCTCGCGGGAGCCGGCACGGAGCGGCCGGACCAGGTGGGGCCGCTCTTCGGGGTGCCGATCTTCCTCAAGGATCTGGGGTCGGGGCAAAAGGGGCGCCGCCAGGAGGCGGGCTCGGCGCTGCTGGCAGGCACCGTGCTGCCGCAGACCGACCCGCTGGTCGCGAACTATCTGCGGGCCGGCATGCTGCCGATCGGGCGCTCCACGACGCCGGAGTTCGGGCTGACCTTCGACACCGTGACCGACTACCGGGGTGGTCTGCGCGTGTCGCGCAATCCGTGGAACCTCGAGCGCACACCCGGCGGATCGTCAGGGGGGTCGGCCTCCGCCGTCGCCGCCGGGGTGACGCCGATCAGCATGGCAACGGACGGTGGCGGCTCGATCCGCATCCCCGCCGCGTTCTGCGGGCTGGTCGGGTTGAAGCCGTCGCGCGGGCGTGTCGCACCGCCGTACGTGCGCAACGAGTACCTCTCGCGGACCAGCGTCGAAGGGGTGGTGACGCGCAGCGTGCGCGATACCGCGGCGGTGCTCGACTTCATCACCGCCGGGCCGAAGGGCGGATCGTTCATTCGCATGGCGCCACCCGAGACGTCCTATCTCGATGCCTTGCGCACCGATCCGCCGCCGCTTCGGATCGCGCTCTCCACCGGAGACTGGGGCCGGGCGACGCCGCCCGACCCGGAGGTGATAGCGCGCGTCCACGAGGTCGGGCGGGCGATGCAGGCACTCGGCCACCATGTCGAGGAGATCGCCGATCACGAAATCTGCACCTGGGAGACTCTATGGCGGGGCTTTATCACCGGCTGGATCGGCAGCCGCGTGATGTTCGCGACCATGGCCGAGCGGCGCGGGCTGAGCGAGGCACAGCTTCAGGAGCTGCTCAACCCGATGACGTGGCGGCACTTCGTCGCCGCGAAGCGGTACACTGTGCTCGACATGTTCGCGATGATGGAGGCGAACAATGTCGTCACGCGCCAGTGGGGGGCACTGCTGACGCGCTATGACATGCTGCTGTGCCCGGCGATCGCGATCCGCGTCCCGGCGGCGAACGGGCCGTACTCGCTGCTGCTGGACGAGGAGCTCGATCCCTGGATGGCGCGGCTGACCGATGCCGCTCGGTTCACGATGCCGGCCAACGAGACGGGGCTGCCGGCGATCGTGCTGCCGGCCGGGCGCGACAGCGACGGGCTGCCGATCGGCGTTCAGTTCTACGGCGATTTCGGGCGGGAGGACGCGCTGCTACGACTCGCGGCGCAGGTGGAGCGGGCGCATCCCGCGTGGTTCGGCACGATCCCGCCGGTGCATGTGACGGCGGCCAGTTAGGCATCCGCCGCCTATTGACCCGATCCGCATCAGCGGCACGAGCACGAAGGCGAAGGCCGTGCAAGCGGCGGAGACCACGACGAGCGGCGCAAGCCTCGCGTGGAAAATGTGCTCATAAAGGAACGCTCCGGCGGTGTCAGAGGCGGGCGCCGCGAGGTTGATGATCGACATCATGGCGGCGAAGACGAACCCCTCGGACCGCTTCGGGCAGACCACCGCCGCGAGCGTCAGCGTCGCGACATTGGCGACCATCGCGGCGATGCCGCTGCCGAAATTCACCAGCGCCGCCGAGACTTCGCCTGACAGCAGCAGGAAGCTCAACGTGCTCAGCGTTCCAAGCGCGATGCTCAAATTGAGTAGCACGCGCAGCCGCATCTCCTGCACCAGCCGGCGATAGGCGAGGGCGCCCACGATCCATCCGGCCGAAGCGATCGCGCTGAGTTCGCCGATATAGGATTGCGAGAAGCGCAGCCGGTCGGTCATATAGAAATAGAGCGGTGTGCCGAACCCGGGGCTGAACGAATAGAGGAACAGGAAGCCCCCCAAAAGATACAATGTACGCGACCGAAAGACTGAGAGCAGGCTGCCGAGCGTGCGCCTCAGCTCCGGCAGGTTCACCCTGTGCCGCTCCTCGTCGATAAGCCAGAGCGCCGCGGCGATGACCGCGAGCGGGGCGAGCGCGCTGATGATCGCCGCCGTGTGCACCGCGCCGAGCGGCGAAAGTCGCTGCACGAGTTCCCCGCCCGCGACCGCAGAGGCGAGCGTCGCGACACTGAACCAAAGCCATTGCTGATTGACGAAGGCGCCGCTCGCGCCGAAGCGCTGCCCGTCCTCGACCAGCAGCGCGCCGCACATCGTGCTGCCGATCGCCATGGCATACGCCGTCAGGATCAGGAACGGCGCCATTGGCCCCGGATCCGTCAACGCGGCGACATAGGCGAACGACGCAGTCGCGAGGCCGGCGGCGATCAGCAGGTAGGATTTTCGCCGATAGCCGAACAGCGGGACGAAGTCGGAGAAGATCCCGTAGACCGGCTTGATCACCCAGGGCAGGTTGAAGATCGCGAGATAGGCGGTCACCTGCACCGGGGTCCAGCCGCTGGTCTTCAGGAACCAGGTCAGCGGCTGGGCGATGATGCCGACACGCGCCTGCCCGATGCCCTCCACGACGTAGACGATCGCGAACAGCAGCATCAGCCGCGCGACTCTCGGATCACCCCGCACGCGGGTCAGGGCAATCCGCACGATCTCCCCGTTTCGCGCTTCCGCCGGCAGGCAGAGGGAAGCGAGGGCAGGGGCCACCGCCTCGGGCGGGGGAAGGGCACTCGCGACCTCCCCGGGGTAGGCTGCGCGACGCAGGCGCGTGGCGACCGCGCCCGGGTCGAACAGGTTGACGCGGATCGGCGTCGTGGTGCCGACCTCGTCGGCCCAGCTCAGCGCCAGATGCTCGAGTGCCGCCTTGGCCGCGCCGTAGCAGCCCCAATAGGCTTTCGGCGCGCGAGCTCGCGCCGTGGTCACGAACACCGCGCGCCCGGCGGGCGCCTGGCGCAGGAGCCCCTCGGTCGTGCGGATCAGGCGTAGCGCGGCGGTCGCGTTGACCCCGATCGCCTCGTCCCACTCCGCCGGCAGCAGATGCGCGATGGGTGCGAGCCGGCCAAGCGCGCCGGCGCAATGAACGAGGATGTCGAGCCGGCGGAACCGCACGCCGATGCTCGGCCCCAGCGCGTCGACCTGCTCGAACTCGCGCAGGTCGAGCGGCACCAGCGTGGCGCTGCCCGCCTATCTCGCGGATCGCGTCGTCGGTCTCCTCGAGCCCGCCCTGGGTGCGCGCGGTGAGGACGCAATGCGCTCCCAGCCGCGCCAGCTCCACCGCCGCAGCCGCGCCGATGCCGCGGCTCGCCCCCGTGACGAGCGCGACGCTGCCGGCGAGTGGCGCGGTCACTGATTCTCGGTCAGCAGGCTGAGCTGGCGCTCGGCGTTGTCGGCCTGGTCGGGAACGCTGATCGGATAGTCCCCGGTGAAGCAGGCGTCGCAATAGTACGGACGTGCCGGGTCTCGGCCGTCTTCTTGCCCGAGCGCGCGATACAGTCCGTCGATCGAGATGAACGCAAGGCTGTCGGCGCCGATCTGCTCGGCCATCTCCTCGACCGAATACCTCGCGGCCAGCAGCTTGCTGCGCTCCGGCGTGTCGATGCCGTAGAAGCAGGAATGCGTCGTGGGCGGCGAGGAGATCCGCATGTGGACCTCGCGCGCGCCGGCATTGCGGACCATCTCGACGATCTTGCGGCTCGTGGTCCCGCGCACGATCGAAGTCGTCGACCAGGATGACCCGCTTGCCCTGGAGCGCCGCCCGGTTGGCCGAATGCTTCAGCTTCACGCCCAAATGCCGGACGCTGTCGGTCGGCTCGATGAAGGTGCGCCCGACATAGTGGTTGCGGATAATGCCGAGCTCGAACGGGATGCCGCTTTCCTTCGCGTACCCCATCGCGGCCGGCACGCCAGAATCGGGCACCGGCACGACCAGGTCCGCGGGCACGCCGGATTCGCGGGCGAGTTCCGCCCCGATCGATTTGCGCGCCGCATAGACGGCGGTCCCCTCGACCACGGAATCGGGACGGGCGAAGTAGATGTACTCGAAGACGCAGAACCGCTCGCGCTTGCGCCCGAACGGCTTGATGCTGCGCACGCCCTGCTCATCGATGACGACGATCTCGCCGGGCTCCACGTCGCGCACGAACTCGGCGCCGACGATGTCGAGCGCGCAGGTCTCCGACGCCAGCACCCAGCCGGAAAGCGGGTCGGTGCCGATCCGCCCCAGGATCAGCGGGCGCACGCCCAGCGGATCGCGCACGCCGATCAGCGCCTCGTTCGAGAGCGCCACCAGCGAGTAGGCGCCGACGACCTGCTTGAGCGCGTCGATCAGCCGGTCCGGCACGGTCGAGTACAGGCTGATCGCGATGAGGTGGATGAACACCTCGGAATCGGTGGTGGACTGGAACAGGCAGCCGCGCCGCACCAGGGAGCGGCGCAGGATATGCGCGTTGGTGAGGTTGCCGTTATGCGCGACCGCGAAGCCGCCGAACTCGAAATCCGCGTAGAGCGGCTGCACGTTGCGCAGGATCGTCTCGCCGGTCGTGGCGTAGCGGTTGTGGCCGATTGCATGGGTACCCGGCAGGGAGGCGATCACCCGGGCGTCGCCGAAATTATCGCCCACCAGCCCCATACCCTTGTGCGAGTGAAAGCGCCGGCCATCGAAGCTGACGATGCCGGTCGCCTCCTGCCCGCGATGCTGCAGCGCGTGCAGGCCAAGCGCCGTCACGGCGGCGGCATCGGGCACGTTCCAGACGCCGAACACGCCGCACTCCTCGTGCAGCTTGTCCTCGTCCGCCGCCGTGATGCATCCCATCGCGTGCTCTCCCTGCCTACTCCCGCGCGGGCCGCGACCCGGTCGCACGTCCCTGCGGGATAGCCCGCATCAGCGCATCCGCCGTCGGCTGGCGCCGCTCCGGCGGCGCGGCGACATGCGGCCGGTACGTCGGCGGCAGCTTCCCAGCCGCCCAGACCGCGCCCTCGTATGCCGGCTCGAGCGCGCGCGCATCCAGCACGGAACGTGGCCATTCGTCCATGGGCCCGCCCAGCCACCCGGCCAGGATATAGGCGAGGATGATGAGCGCCGCACCCCGGGCGAGGCCGAATAGCAGGCCCAACGTGCGGTCAAGGCCACCCAATGCCGAGCCACGCACCACCCGGCTGATCCGGTGCGAGATGAACAGCAGCACGATCAGGGTGACGAGGAACAGCACGGCGTAGGCGACCGGCTCGGCGAGGTCGGGATGGCCGCTCAACCAGACCCGGAATTGCGGCCGCACGGCGGGAGTCGCCCAGACGGCGATGATGGCCGCTCCGATCCAGGCGCCGATCCCCAGCACCTCGCGCACCAATCCGCGCATGAAGGCGAGCAGCCCCGAGATCACGATGACCGCGAGGATGACCGCGTCGACCCACGTCATGACGCGGCCTTGCCGCCGAACCGGCCGACGAGGTCGGACAGATGGCCGATCTCGTGCAGCGCGAGCCCCTCGGGGGCGGCGAGCGCCCGTCCCCCGCGTGCGACCCGGCGCGGCAGGCAGGCGCCGTCGAAACCCAGCTTGGCCGCCTCCTTGAGCCGCGCCTCCGCCTGCGCGACCTGGCGGATTTCGCCCGACAGCCCGACCTCGCCGAAATAGACCATCCCCGCGCTGGTCGGTTGATCGGTCGAGGCGGAGATCAGCGCGGCGGCGATGGCAAGGTCGGCTCCCGGCTCGTTCACGCGCAGGCCGCCCGCGATGTTAAGATAGACGTCAGCGCTGCCGAGCCTGAGCCCGCAGCGGGTCTCCAGCACCGCGAGCAGCATCGAGAGCCGCCCGCTGTCCCAGCCGATGACCGACCGGCGCGGCGTGCTGCCCGGCGCGTTGGGCGCGAGCAGCGCTTGCACTTCGACCAGCACGGGGCGGGAGCCCTCGACGCCAGCGAACACGGCGCTACCCGCGATGTTGCCCCGCCGCTCGGCGAGGAACAGGGCCGAGGGATTCGGGACCTCGGCAAGGCCGCGTTCGGTCATCTCGAACACGCCGATCTCGTCGGTGCCGCCGAAGCGGTTCTTCACCGCGCGCAGGATGCGGAACTGATGCCCGCGCTCGCCCTCGAAGTAGAGGACGGCATCGACCATGTGCTCGACCACGCGCGGCCCGGCTATGGCGCCGTCCTTGGTGACGTGGCCGACCAGCACGAGGGCAAAGCCGCGCGTCTTGGCGAGCCGGATCAGCTCGAATGCGGCGGCGCGGACCTGGCTGACCGTGCCGGGGGCGCTTTCGATCTGGTCGAACCACATGGTCTGAATCGAGTTGATGACGACCAGGCTCGCCGGCTCCCGCTCCAGACTCGCGGCGATGTCGCGCAAGTTGACCGCCGCGGCGAGCGCGATCGGGCGCCTCTGCGACGCCGAGGCGGCGGGCACGCAGGCGAATTTGCTCGACCGATTCCTCGCCGGAGACGTAGAGCACCGGGCGGCCGTCGGCGGCGAGGCGGGCCGCGGCCTGCAGCAGCAGGGTCGATTTGCCGATCCCCGGATCGCCGCCCACCAGCACGGCGGAGGCGGGGACCAGCCCGCCGCCCAAGTACGCGATCAAGCTCGGCGATCCCGCTCGCGGTGCGTGGCGGCGGTTCGGCGCTGCCGGCGAGGGGCACGAAGCCGAGCGGGCGGCCGGCCGACTTCCCGGCCGGACCCGGTCGCGCCTCCGCCTGCTCCTCGACGAGCGTGTTCCACTCTCCGCAGGCGTCGCATCGCCCAGCCCATTTCGGGAAGACGGCGCCGCAGGACTGGCAGACGAAGCGGGGCGAGGACTTGGCCAACGGCTGCGGTGTAAGCGCCTCGCGCCAATTCTGGAACCGTTGCGCTCAGCCTTCGAGCTTGCGCCGGAACTCGGCCCAGCGGTCCAGGATCGGCAGGACCTTCTCCTTGGACTCGGCGGGCAGGCTCACGTTCACCCTTGCGGCTCCCAGGTCGCCGAAATGGCGCAGCCGGTCCAGGTCCTCGGGGCAGCCCCCGATCGTCACCGGCAGGCTGGCGGGGTCGCGCCCGGCCTCCGTCACCATCTGCTTGAATCGCGGCATGTATTCGTCGGGATTGCCGCTGCTCGCGTTCGGGAACCAGCCATCGCCGTAGCGGATCGCGCGGCGCGCGGCCCAGGGAAAGGCGCCGCCTACCAGGATGGGCGGCCATGGCTTCTGTCTCGGCTTCGGCCAGGCCTGCATCCGCGGCACCTGGACCAGCTCGCCCCTGTACTCCGCCGTCTCCTTGGTCCAAATCTCCTTCATCGCTTCGATCTGCTCGCGCATCTTCTTCATGCGTGTGTCGAAGGCGGTGCCGTGCGCCTCGATCTCCTCGGCATTCCAGCCGCCACCGATCCCGAACAGGAACCGTCCGCCGGTCACCTGGTCGATGGTGGCGACGAGTTTCGCGGTCTGGATGGTGTCGCGCTGGATCACGAGGCAGATCCCAGTTGCGACCTTTAACTTCCTGGTCGCTGCCGCCGCCGCGGTCAGCGTCACGAACGGGTCCATCACGTCGTAGTAGCGCTTGGGCAGCTCCCCGCCGCCGGGCGGGGGGGTGCGCCGCGGCACCGGGATGTGCGAGTGCTCGGCTGCCCAGAGGGAATCGAAACCGCGCTCCTCCAGGGCGACGCCCAGCGCGGCAGGGGTAATCGTATAGTCGGTAAAGAAGATCGAGGCGCCGAATTGCATGGACGGTTGCCTTTGCTGACCAACGTGAATGCTGGGCCGGTCCAGCGGTGAACGCAAACCCGCGATTAACCCGGCTCTAACCGGACGCGCTCAGGGTAGCCCATGCCTACCCGCGCGCCTTGCTGGGTCCTCGCGCTCTTCCTCGCATTCTTCTGTGCGCTGTCCGCGTGGTGGGGACCGGACGCGAGCTGGGACTTGCGCAACTACCATCTCTATGACGGACACGCCGCCGTGGCGGGAACGCTTTGGAGCGACATCGCGCCCGCGCAGTTGCAGAGCTTCTACGACCCGTTCCTCGACGCGGCGCTGTTTCTGCTCCGCCGCGCGCTGAACGCGTATCCGGCGATCCTCGGCGTCGTCCTCGCGGCGCCGCAGGCGCTTGCGGCCTGGCTTGGGGTCACAGTCGCGCTTCGGGTCGGGCTGCCGCTCGGGCTCGCCGTAATTGCCGTCTGGTTCGGCGCGACTGGTGCGGGCGGGCTGCCGACGCTGGGAACGGCGATGAGCGAGGCCGTGCCCACCTGTCTGTTGCTGGGAGCGCTTGCGGTCGCGCTCGATCTCCCTCGCCATCCGCATAACTCCCTCTCCGCCTGGGCAGAGAGGGCCGGGGTGAGGTGGGGGGCGCGTCGCGACGGATCGGAACGTGTGCGCTGTGAGCGCGCACTTGTCCCACCTCACCCCGGCCCTCTCTGCCCAGGCGGAGAGGGAGCAGTCCGCCGGAATGGTCTCTCCGCCACACGGGCGGGCTTTCTTGCCGGCATCGCGTTGGGGCTGAAGCTGACACTCGCGCCCTACGCTCTCGGGCTCGCGGTGACCGCAGGGTGGTGGTCGCTGCGCCGGTTCACCGTTGGGCTGCTTGTCGGTGTCGCGCTGCTTGCTGCGCCCTGGTGGTGGATCGTCTGGCGGCACACCGGCAACCCGCTGTTTCCCTATTTCAACGAAGTGTTTCGCTCGCCGTGGGCGCCCTCCACGCCGATGACCGACACCCGTTTCCTGCCCCCCGATGCTCTGCACGCGGCGCTCTTCCCATTGTACTGGGCGTTCTCGCCGAGCCATCTGGTCTCAGAACTGCCAGTGCGAGACCCGCGCCTTGCGCTCGCCTGGCTCGGCTGGATCGGCGTGATCACCCGGAGCGCCATCCGTTGCCAGTTGCCCCACGCACCAGTGCGCATCCTGCTCGTGTTCTGGGTCGTTTCTTTCGTCGCGTGGGAAGCGCGATTCTCCGTCCTTCGCTACACGGCGCCTCTGGAATTTCTGGCCGGCATCCCGGTCGTCCTGGCGCTGGCACCGCTCGGCGCGGGTGTCCTCGCTCCGGTCTTCGCGCTCGCCGCGGCGCTGACGATCTGCCCGGACTGGGGCCGCGCCTCGGGGCCGCTCGTCGCCGACGTACGGCCGCCGACCTTCCTGCCCGGCACAATGGTCGTGCTGCTCGACCCGGCGCCGATGGCCTATGTCGCGGCGTTCTCGCCCAGCTCGATCCGCTTCATCGGGGCCGACTCCAACCTCGTGCACCCCGGCGAGGACACCGCTCTCGCCCGTGCCATCGCCGAGGCCATCGCACACCATGCCGGCCCGCTATGGGGTCTCGAATCGCCGGCCGATCAGCCCGGGGAGGCGGACCGGACCCTCGCCACCTACGGGCTCGCGCGCGCGGCGCCGTGCGCACGCGTACGCTCCAACCTGGACGCCGATGCGATCCTCGCTTGCCCGCTCATTCACGCGCCCCGCGCGCGGGCGACCACTCTCTCGAGCACGCCCAGCCCGAGATTGATCGCGATCCCCGCAAGCGCGAGCAGCACGAGGGCGGCGAACATGCGCGGGATCTCCAGCCGGTAGCCCGCCTCCAGGATGCGGTAGGCGAGGCCGGAGGCGAACCCGCCCGAGCCCGCGACAAACTCGGCCACCACTGCGCCGACCAGCGCGAGCCCGCCCGAGATGCGCAGCCCCGACAGGAAATACGGAATCGCGGTAGGCAGCCGCAGCAACATGAGGGTCCGCCAGCGCCCGCCGCCGTAGAGGCGGAACAGGTCGTCGAGCTCCGGCGGCACGGAGGCAAGCCCCGCCGCCGTCGTCGCGAATACCGGGAAGAACGCGACGATGGTGGCGCAGACAACCAGCGCGACGAAGGGCTGGCCAATCAGCACGATGATCAGCGGAGCGATCGCGACGATCGGCGTCACCTGCAGGATCACCGCCCAGGGCTGCACCACCGCGCGAGCAAGCGTGCTCACCTCCACCGCGATCGCCATGAGCAGGCCGAGCACGGCAGCGATCGCGAGCGCCACGAACGTCACGATCAGCGTCGAGGCGAGCGAACCGAGCAGCAGCACGGGGGCGGCAGCGAACGCCCACACTATAGCGACCGGGCCGGGAAACAGGTACGGCGGGACGTGCAGCGCCCGAACTCCTCCCTCCCACAGGATCAGGACCAACACGCCAAACAGCACCGGCGCGGCACGCAGGCCGAGGCGGCTCATGCGGCCAGCGCCGCTTCCATGCCGCGCGTCACCTCCGCGACCAGGGCCGCATAGGCCGGGTCGAGCCGCGTTTCGGGAGCCGGCTTCAGCGTCGAGGCGATCTCCCGCACGATCCGGCCAGGACGCGGCGACATCAGCACGATGCGCCGGGCGAGGAAGGATGCCTCGTAGATCGAATGGGTGACGAAGATGATGGTGCACCCGAGCTCCTCCCACAGCAGGAGCAGGTCCGCCTGCAGCGCGTGGCGGGTGAACTCGTCGAGCGCCGCGAACGGCTCGTCCATCAGCAACAGCCGCGGGCGCGTGATCAACGCACGGGCAATGGAGACGCGCATCCGCATCCCGCCCGACAAGGCGCGTGGGTGAGCGTGCTCGAAACCAGCGAGCCCGACGCGCGCCAGCCCGGCGCGCGCTTCCGCGAGGCCGCGCGCGGCCTCATACCCGCGGAGGCGCAGCGGCAGGAGCACGTTCTGCTCCGCCGTCGCCCAGGGCAGCAGCGTCGCGTCCTGGAACACGAAGCCGATCTCCCCAGGTTGCGGGCGCGCGCCGTCCTGCCATTCGAGCCTGCCGCTGTCAGGTTGGTCGAGGCCGGCGATCATGCGCAACAGGGTCGACTTGCCGCATCCCGAAGGCCCGAGCAGCGCGACGAAGTCGCCGCTTCCGATCGTCAGCGACGTATCGCGCAGCGCCTCGATGCCGTTCGGAAAACGCCGTCCGACGGCGGCAAGCCGCAGCAATCCGCCCTTCTCATGCGTTCCAGTCATGCGGGCGCGGATGATTGCCCACGGGGCCCTGCTTCGCTAGGGTCCGCCGCCATTTACCAAGCGAGCCCATCGGATGCACCTGACTGCCGACCGCCTCGATCGGATCAGCCCCAGCCTGACGATCGCCGTCGCCACGAAGGCGCGCGCGCTACTCGCCGAGGGGCGCGACGTGATCAGCCTGTCCGCGGGCGAGCCCGATTTCGATACGCCGGAGAACATCAAGCGCGCGGCGATCACGGCGATTGAAGCAGGCGATACGAAATACACCGACGTCTCCGGCACGCCCGCGCTGCGCAAGGCGGTCGCGGCGAAGTTCCTGCGCGATTCCGGGATCGACTACAAGCCGGAGGAGATCATCATCTCGACCGGCGCCAAGCAGGTGATCTTCAACGCGATGCTCGGCACGCTCAATGCGGGCGACGAGGTCATCATCCCTAGCCCCTGCTGGGTCAGCTACCCCGATATCGTCTCGCTGGCTGACGGCAAGCCGGTTCTCGTGCCGTGCGAGCAGAACAACGGATTCAAGCTGCGTGCCGAGGAGCTGGAGGTCGCGATCACGCCGGCGACGCGCTGGTTCATGCTGAACAACCCGTGCAACCCGACCGGCGCGGCCTATGACGCCGACGAGCTGCGTCCGATCTGCGACGTGCTGATGCGCCATCCGAACGTCTGGGTGTTCACTGACGACATCTACGAGAAGCTCTCCTATGACGGCTTCAAGCCGGCGACGATCCTGGAAGTCGAGCCGCGCCTACGGGAGCGTACGCTGACGCTGAATGGCTGCTCCAAGGCGTACGCGATGACCGGTTGGCGCATCGGCTTCGCCGGCGCCCCAGTCGCGCTCATCAAGGCGATGGACAAGCTGCAGAGCCAGTCGACCGCGAACGCCTCCTCGATCAGCCAGGCTGCGGCGGTGGAAGCGCTCAACGGGCCGCAGGAATCGGTCACGGCGATGGCGAAGGTCTACGAGGAGCGGCGCGACATCGTGGTCGACGCGATGAACCGCGCGCCGGGCATCACCTGCCACCGGCCGGAGGGCGCGTTCTACGTCTTCCCGGCGATCCATGGCTGCATCGGCAAGACCTCGCGCGGCGGCAAGCGGATCGAGAACGACGAGGCATTCGTGACCGCGCTGCTCGACGAGACGGGCGTGGCCGACGGTGCACGGCGCGGCGTTCTGCTATCCGGGGCATTTCCGCATCAGCTACGCGACCTCGACCGAGCTGCTGAAGGAGGCGTGCCAGCGCATCCAGCACTTCTGCGAAGGCCTGTCCTGATGCCCGGATTGGCGGCCCGCCTCGGGCGGGTGCAGGTCGCCGCCAGCACGACGATGACGATCCGCGCGCGCGAGATGCGCGCCCAGGGTGTCGACGTGATCGCGCTTACTCTGGGCGAGCCCGGCTTCGCGACCCCCCGCGGGGCGATCGATGCAGGCTACCAGGCGGCGCTGCGCGGGGAGACGAAATATCCGCCGCAGGACGGGGTGCCGGCGCTCAAGCAGGCGATCCAGCGCAAGTTCCGCCGCGACAATGGGCTCGACTTCGCGCTTGACGAGATCGCTGTTTCCAACGGCGGCAAGCAGGGCATCTTCAATGCCCTCGCCGCCACCGTCGATCCGGGCGACGAGGTGGTGATCCCGGTGCCGTCCTGGAACGCCTATCCGCTGATGACGCGCCTGCTGGAGGGCACGCCCATCTTCGTCCCCTGCCCGCAGAACAACGGCTTCAAGCCGCGCGCCGAGGACATCGAGCAGGCGATCACGCCGCGCACCAAGTGGGTGGTCCTCAACAACCCGAACAACCCGTCCGGCGCGGCGTGCTCGGCCGACGAGCTTGGCGGCGATCGGCGCGGTGCTGGCGCGCCATCCGCATGTCTGGATCCTGTCCGACGACATGTACGAGCACCTGATCTTCGACGGGCTGCGCCACGCCACGCTCGCCGCCGTCATGCCGGAGCTGCGCGACCGCACCCTCACCATCAGCGGCGTGTCGAAGACCTACGCGATGACCGGCTGGCGCATCGGCTTCGCCGGCGGGCCGCGCGCGCTGATCAAGGCGATGGTCAACATGCAGGGCCAGGTGACGGCGGGCGTCTCCACCGTGGGCCAGGCCGCCGCCGCCGCCGCGCTCGACGGGCCGCAGGACGGCGTCGCCGAGATGGTGGAGGCGTATCAGCGCCGGCGCGACATCGCGGTGGAGATGCTGAATTCCTGCCCCGGCCTCAACTGCCACAAGCCGGAAGGCGCGTTCTATGTGTTCCCCAATGTCGCCGGCTGCCTCGGCCGCACGACGCCCGGCGGACGGCGGATCAAGACGGATTCCGACTTCGCGATGGCCTTGCTGGAGGAGGCGCATGTCGGCGTCGTCCCCGGCGTCTCCTACGGCATGAGCCCGTACATCCGCGTCAGCACCGCATCCGATGAGCCGGTGCTGGTCGAGGGCTGCCGGCGCATGCAGGCGTTCTGCGCGAGCCTCGCGTGACGCCGGCGCGCCTGCGCCCAGGACGCGACGAGGACGCCGAGGGCTTCATTACGCTGATCGGCGCCTGCTGGGCGGAGTACCCGGGCTGCGTGATGGACGTCGACGGCGAGGTGCCGGAACTGCGCGCGCTCGCGACTTACATAAGCGAGAAGAACGGCGCCCTGTGGACAGCGGAGGCCGGGAGCCGCGTCGTCGGCATGATCGCGACCTACCCTGAGGTCTCCGATACCTGGGCGATCTCGCGAATGTATGTCGAGCGCGCCCATCGCGGAACCGGCCTTGCGCACCGCCTGCTCGACACCGCCGAACGTCACGCCGTTGCCGCCGGAGCAACCCATCTCGCTTTGTGGAGCGACACCCGCTTCGAACGCGCTCACCGCTTCTACGAACGGCAGGGCTATGTCCGTACCGGTCCGGCGCGCGCGCTCCAGGATCTGTCGAGCACGATCGAGTTCCACTACGTCAAGGCGGTCGCGGCCTAGCCCTCAGATCACCGAGACTTGCGACAGCTCGAATGATACGCCCGGCGGATTCTCGCCGATCCGGATCACCGTCTTGCTGGTAAAGTTGTACGGCGGCACCGGCAGATTGTCGGGCGCCGGCACGTTCTGGTAGACGCGCCCCGCAAGGTCGTATTTCGATCCATGGCACGGACACAGATAGCCGCCCGGCCAGTTCGGCACTGGCTCGCGTGGCGCTCGGCTTCGGCAGGTATTGCGGCAGGCAGCCGAGATGGGTGCAGATGCCGACCAGCACGGCATATTCCGGGTTGGAAGAGCGGTGCCAGTTCTGCGCGTAGGGCGGCTGCTGGAGCACCCTGGAATTCGGGTCCGCGAGAACCGCGACCAGCTTCGGGTCCTGCAGACGTCTTCAGCATCTCGGGCGTGCGATTGACGATCAGGATCGGACTGCCGCGCCAGCGCACGACGATCTGCTGGCCGGGTTCGATCTTGCTGATGTCGAGGTCGATCGGAGCGCCGGCGGCGATCATGTCGGCTGCCGGGTTCATGGTGTCGATCAGCGACCAGGCGACGGCGGCGCAGCCGATGAAGGCGAAGGCTCCGGTGATCATGCTCAGGAAATCGCGCCGTGTCCCCTCGGGCCCGTGTCCGCCGGAGCCGGCGTCCTGTCCGGCTGGGCCCGGTACGTAAGGGCCGATGGTGGTGGTCGCCGACATTCGCTATCTCCTGCTCGCGCGGCCCGCAAAATCCTTCATGTTCGCGCGCGGATCAACCCCCGAGGGACGGCATGATCACTCCCGCCTATGTCCGCACCATGGCCGCCTACAACGCCGAGATGAACCGGCGTCTCTATGCCGCCGCCGACCGGCTGGACGACGCCGAGCGGCGGGCCGATCGCGGCGCGTTCTGGTCCTCCATCCACGGCACGCTCTGCCACCTCGTCTGGGGCGACCAGATGTGGATGTCCCGCTTCGCCGGCTGGCCGAAGCCGGCCGTCGGTCCAGCGCGACAGCGCGCGCGATGATCGAGGACTGGGAGGCACTGCGCGCCGCGCGAGTGCGACGCCGACGCCCGGATCAGCGCCTGGGCGGCGGCGTCGACGAGGCCTGGCTCGCCGAGGACCTCACCTGGTTCAGCGGCGGCGCGCAGGCGGAGCGTGCGCCGCCCGCGCGCGCTTCCTGCTCATGCACTTCTTCAACCACCAGACGCATCATCGCGGCCAGGCACACGCGCATGCTGACCGCCGCCGGACAAAAGACGGGCGACACCGACCTGATGATCCTGGTGCGCGGGACCGAGTAGGCGCGCTCACCCGGCGGCGAACGGCGCGCCGTTGGCCGATCATCGCCAGCAACTCGCGCCGCGTCGTCGGATCGTCGCGGAACGCGCCCAGCATGTGGCTGGTCACCATCGTCACGCCCGGATTTGTGGATGCCGCGCGTCGTCATGCATTGATGCGCCGCCTCGATCACCACCGCGACGCCGCGCGGTTGCAGCACGTCCTGGATCGTGTTGGCGATCTGCGCGGTCATCTTCTCCTGGATCTGGAACCGCTTGGCATAGGCCTCGACCACGCGGGCGAGCTTGCTGATGCCGACCACGCGCCGGTGCGGCAGATAGGCGACATGCGCGCGCCCGATGATCGGGGCGATGTGGTGCTCGCAATGGCTTTCCACGCGGATGTCGCGCAGCAGCACGATCTCGTCGTAGCCGTCGGTCTCCTCGAAGGTGCGTTCGAGCACGCGCGACCGGATCGACGTCAGTAGCCCGACGAAGAACTCCTCGTAGGAGCGCACGACCCGCGCGGGCGTGTCGCGCAATCCCTCCCGCGCCGGGTCCTCGCCGGCCCAGCGCAGCAGGACGCGCACCGCGGCCTCGGCTTCCTCGCGGGTCGGTCGGTTCACGTGCGGCATCTCCATCTCAGTGGACCTGGCCGCCCTGGTGCGGGCTGTCGAGGCTGAAGGCCGGGATCGCGACGTCGAACGCCTCGCCCGAGGACGGCACGCTCATGTGATAGGCGCCGGTCATGAAACCCGACGGCGTGTCGAGCGGCGTGCCCGAGGTGTATTCGAAGCTCTCCCCTGGCTCCAGCAGCGGCTGCTCGCCGACCACGCCGGCGCCGTGGACGTGCTGGGTGCGCCCGCGCGCGTCGGTGATCCGCCAGGTGCGCTTCATCAGCTGCACCGGCGCGCGCCCGTTGTTCTCGATCTTCACGCGATAGGCCCAGACGAAGTGGTTCTCCTCCGGGCGCGACTGATCCTCCAGGTAGTAGGAGCGGACCGAGACGCGGATGCCGCGCGTCGTCTTGCGTGTAGTCGGCGGCCATCGGTCCTCCCTCCCTACTCGCGACCGGCCCGCGTCGAGCGCCCGCGTCAGATCGTCGGCCAGATCCTCGACATCCTCCAGCCCGACCGACAGGCGGAGCACGCCGTCGGTGATGCCGAGCCGCGCCCGCTCCTCGGCCCGATCCGCATATGGGTGGTCGTCGCCGGATGCGTGATGAGCGATTTCGAATCGCCCAGATTGTTGGAGATCGCGATCAGGCGCAGCGCGTTCTGCGCCCGGAACGCCGCCGCCTTGCCGCCGGCGAGCTCGAACGCGACCATCGTGCCGCCGCCGCGCATCTGCGCGCGCGCGAGCGCCGCCTGCGGATGATCCGGCCGGGTCGGATAGAGCACGCGCACGACCTCGCGCCGCCCGGCGAGCCGGTCGGCGAGGATCGCGGCGGAGCGCGACGCCGCCTCGACCCGCAGCGCCAGCGTCTCCAGCCCCTTCAGCAGCACCCAGGCGTTGAACGGCGCCATCGTCGCCCCGGTGTTGCGCAGGAAGGGCTGCAAGCGTGCCCATGATCCAGTCCTTGCGCCCGAGCACGGCGCCGCCCATCACCCGGCCCTGCCCGTCGATATGCTTGGTCGCCGAATAGACCACCACGTCGGCGCCGAGCGCGAGCGGCTGCTGCAGCAGCGGCGTCGCGAACACGTTGTCGACCACGACGAGCGCGCCGGATGCGTGCGCGAGGCCGGAGACGGCGCGCAGATCGACCATCTCCAGCATCGGGTTCGACGGGGTTTCCAGCAGCACGAGCTGGGTCGGCCGGTCGAGCGCGCGCGCGCCACTGGTCGAGGTCGGCGCCGTCGACGAACTCGGTCTCGATCCCGAAGCGCGGCAGCAGGGTGGAGACGATCCAGTGGCAGCCGCCGAACAGGGCGCGGGACGCGACGACCCGGTCGCCGGCCTTGAGGTGCGACATCAGCGCGCAGTTCACCGCCGCCATGCCGGTCGCCGTGCGCCCGGCATGCCTCCGCCCCCTCGATCGCCGCCAGCCGCTCCTCCAGCATGGCAACGGTCGGGTTGGCGAACCGCGTGTACTGGTAATGGTCTGATCTCCCCGGTGAACGTCGCCTCGGCCTGCTCGGCGCTGTCGTAGACGAAGCCGGAGGTGAGGAACAGCGCCTCGGAGGTCTCCTGGAAATGGCTGCGCTCGATGCCGCCGTGGACGAGGCGGGTGGCGGGGCGGTGGTGTCGGTGTGCTCATGGCTGACGCAGGCCCTTCGCGATTGTGGGCCCGACCGATCGAGGCGCGCCGGTGTGGCACTCAGGGCACCGACCGATGCTGGCCACTTTAGCGCGCTTCTTTCACCTCGCCGCAAGCCGGCCGGACAAATCACGAGGGGCGTCGACGCCGGGCGCGGACACTACGGCGGCGCCGATTGCGCCGTCAACCGGCCGCCAGTATCATCGTTGCCAAGCGCGGGTGTAGTTCAATGGTAGAACGGCAGCTTCCCAAGCTGCATACGAGGGTTCGATTCCCTTCACCCGCTCCATCGCCCACGTGCGGCACGGCATTCCTACGCGTGCCGCTGATGGGGTGAGGGCCGTTCAGCTCTTGGCGTGTGCCGCCTGCTCCTTGGCTTGCTTGCGGGCTTCCCGGCGGGCTTTGTACCAAGCGCGGATATCGTCCTCCGTCACATAGCCCTTGTGGTCCTTATCGACGGCACCGAAATTCTCCGAAACCGTGCGCATGAGCTTGGACGCGCTCGCCTGATCACGGGTCAGATGGCCGTCGTGCGTGGTGTTGGCTTCCTCGAACCGCTTCTCGAGCGAAAGGTGCGCCCGCTTGGCATGAGGGGCTGGCTGCGAGGATGCCGGTGCCGCCTGGGGAGCGGCCGGTGCGGTCTGCGCGGCGACCGGGATCGCGGCGACGGCGAGCAGGGCGAGCGTGGCGAGCGGCAGGGTAAGGCGCATGCGGTCCTCTCGGTGTCTAACGCGGCGCCCTCTCTAGCCCTCCATTGATGAGGTTTTGGTAAACGCTCAGATCACCCCGCCCTCGCGCAGCTTGGCGATTGCGGCGGCGTCAATGCCGAGTCGACCGCGCAGCACCTCCTCGGTGTGCTCGCCCAGCAGGGGCGGCGGCAGCCGGTAGTCGGGCGGGGTCTCGGATAGGCGTACCGGGTTGGCGATGACCTTCACCTTCGCGCTCGAACCATGCGTCATCTCCTTCACCGTGCCGCGCGCCACGACCTGCGGGTCGACGAACACCTCGGATAGCTTGTTGATTGGCCCGCAGCCGATCTTTAGCGCCTCTAGCCGCTCCACCCACCATGCGGTGGTCTGACCGCGCATCACCGGAGCCAGCGTGTCCGTCACGTGCCGACGGTTCTGCACCCGGGCCGCATTGGTCGCGAAGCGCGAATCCTCCAGCAGGTGGGTCAGCGCGAAGCTCTCGCAGAAGCGCTTGAAGGTCGGGTCGTTGCCGATCGAGAGGACGATGTGGCCGTCCGCGGTCGGGAAGACCTGGTAGGGAACGATGTTCGGGTGCTGGTTGCCCAGCCGCGGCGGGTTCTCGCCGGTCGCCAGATAGTTCATCCCCTGGTTGGCAAGCCAGGCGACATGGGTGTCGAGCATCCCGATATCGATCTGCTGGCCCTGGCCGGTCGCGTCGCGATGGCGCAGCGCCGCGAGCACCCCGATGCACCCGTAGAGCCCGGCGAACAGGTCGGCGACCGGCACGCCGACCTTCTGCGGCATCCCGTCCGGCTCCCCGGTCAGGCTCATGACCCCGCCCATCGCCTGGATCAGGCTGTCATACCCGGGACGCGGCGCGTATGGGCCGGTCTGGCCGAAGCCGGTGATCGAGCAATAGATCAGGCGGGGGAAGCGGGGGTGCAGCTGCGCGTACCCCAGCCCGTATTTGTCGAGCGCGCCGACCTTGAAGTTCTCCACCAGGATGTCGGACTGCTCGATCAGCCTGAGCGCGATCGCCTGGCCCTCGGGCTTGGCGATGTCGAGCGTGACCGAGCTTTTGTTGCGGTTGACGCCGACGAAATAGGCGCTCTCCTCGGTGCCCGGCATGGTCGGCGGGGCGAAGCCGCGTGTGTCGTCGCCTGCGCCGGGTCGCTCGATCTTGATGACCTCGGCGCCGAGGTCGCCCAGCATCTGGGTGCAGGTCGGCCCGGCCAGGACGCGGGTCAGGTCGAAGACGCGCAGCCCTTTCAGGGGTCCGGTGGGATCGCTCATGCCTCGCTCCTGTGCGGCGCGGCGAGCATGAGGCGTCGCGGCGCCTCCCGGCAAGGGGTTGCCGCCGGACCCAACGCCCGCCTATGTCGCGCTGTTCAGTCAGGAGTTGACATGGCCGACGCCGCCGAGCTTCCCGCGAACGAAGCCGCCCTGGTTCGCCAGTCCGCGATCCTCGCCCGCCCGATGACGCCGGCGCGCCAGATGGCGGACTGCATCCGCGCGCTCGCGATCGACGGGGTGGAGAAGGCGAAATCGGGTCACCCCGGCCTGCCGATGGGCATGGCCGATGTCGCGACCGTGCTGTGGAGCCGGTTCCTGAAATTCGACGCCGCCGACCCGCGTTGGCCGGATCGCGATCGCTTCGTGCTCTCCGCCGGGCATGGCTCGATGATGCTCTACGCGCTGCTCTACCTGGTGGGCGAGGAGGGCATGGGGATCGCGGACCTGGAGCACTTCCGCCAGCTGCATTCGATCACCGCGGGCCATCCCGAATACGGCGCCCATCCTGGCATCGAAGCCACCACGGGCCCGCTCGGGCAGGGCGTGGGCATGGCGGTCGGGATGGCGCTCGCCGAGCGCATGATGGCGGCGCGCTTCGGCAAGTCGCTGGTCGATCACCGGACCTGGGTGATCTGCTCGGACGGCGACCTGATGGAGGGGATCAGCCACGAGGCGATCGGGCTCGCCGGACATTTGCGGCTCGAGAAGCTGACCTTCCTCTGGGACAACAACCACATCTCGATCGATGGGAACACCGAGCTCGCGCGCAGTGAAGACATGCTAAAGCGCTTCGCCGCCGAGGGCTGGGCGACGAAGGAGGTCGATGGGCATGACCCGGCGCAGGTCGCCGCCGCCCTGTCCTTCGCCGTCCGCTCGAAGAAGCCGACGCTGATCGCCTGCCGCACGATCATCGGCCTGGGCGCGCCTACCAAGGCAGGGACCAATGCGGTTCACGGCACGGCTCTCGGACCCAAGGAGGCAGCTGGTGCCAAGGAGTTGCTCGGCTGGAAGGAACCGCCCTTCACCATCCCGGCGGACCTGCTGGAACGCTGGCGGGCGGTGGGCCATCGCGGTGCGTCCGCCCGGCGTGCCTGGCTCAAGCGCCTGACGCGGCACGCCGCGCGCGCCGAGTTCGAGCGGGTGACCGCCGGGCGGCTGCCGGACAACTGGCACGAGGCCGTGGCGGCGATGAAGCAGAAGATCGCTGAGGAGAAGCCCAAGCTCGCCACCCGGGCGTCGAGCCAGAAGGTGCTGGAGGCGCTGGTGCCGGCGACTCCCGAGCTGGTCGGCGGGTCGGCCGACCTGACCCCTTCGAACCTGACGTTCGTCGAGGGGATGGGGACGGTCGCGCCCGGAAACTACAGCGGCCGCTACATTCATTTTGGCATCCGTGAGCACGGGATGGCGGCCTGCGCGAACGGGATCGCGCTGCACGGCGGGCTCATTCCCTACGTCGCGACGTTCTTCATCTTCAGCGACTACATGCGCCCGGCGATCCGCCTTGCCGCGCTGATGCGCCTGCGGGTCATCCACGTCCAGACCCATGATTCCATCGGCCTGGGCGAGGATGGGCCGACGCACCAGCCGATCGAGCAGCTCGCAAGCCTGCGCGCCATGCCGAACATCCACGTCTACCGTCCGGCGTGCGCGCTGGAGACGGCGGAGTGCTGGGAGCTGGCGATCCGGCGCGCGGACGGGCCGAGCGTGCTCGTGCTCAGCCGCCAGGCCGTCCCGGCGATGCGGTTCGACGCGAGCGAGAATCGCAGCGCGCGCGGCGGCTACGTGCTTGCGGAGGCGGAGGGACCCCGCCAGGGCACCGTCATCGCGACCGGCACCGAGGTCGCGATCGCGATGGAGGCGCGCGAGCAACTCGGCAAGGAAGGGATCGCCGTCGCAGTGGTGTCGCTGCCCTGCTGGGAACTCTTCGAGCAGCAGGACGAGGCCTATCGCAATGCCGTGCTGGGCGGGGCGCCCCGCGTGGGGATCGAGGCGGCATCGCCATTCGGCTGGGAGCGCTGGCTGGGGCCGGACGGCACGTTCATCGGGATGACGACGTTCGGGGCCTCGGCGCCCTATCAGGATGTCTACAACGATTTCGGCATCACCGCCGACGCGGTGGCCGCGGCGATTCGCAAGAAGCAGGGATAAGATGTGACCGTAGCAGCCCTCACCCGCCGCGCCGGAGGCGTGGCGACCTCTCCCGGCGAGAGAGGTGAAGATGCTCACCTCTCCTTTCGGGAGAGGTCGGCGAGTGAAACGAGCCGGGTAAGGGACTTCCCGCCGGCCAACCGAGGAGTTGACTTATGCCGGTGAAGGTCGCGATCAACGGGTTCGGTCGCATCGGACGGCTGGTGCTGCGGGCGATGGTCCAGAGCGGGCGAGACGACCTCGTGCCGGTCGCCATCAACGATCTGGGCAGCCCCGAGACCAACGCGCACCTGTTCAAATACGATAGCGTCCACGGCCGCTTCCCGGGTGAGGTCGAGGTGTCGGGGAACGCCATGACCATCCGCCACGGCGGGCGCACTTGGGGGCCGATCAGGGTCTCCGCGGAACGCGACCCGTCCAAGGTGCCCTATCAGGGCGTCGACGTGGCGATGGAGTGCACCGGCCTGTTCACGTCCAAGGAGAGCGCCTCCCAGCTGCTGACGGCGGGGGCTCGCAAGGTGCTCGTCTCCGCCCCGGCCGACGGGGTGGACGCCACCATCGTCTACGGGGTGAACCAGAAGACGATCACGCGCGACATGACGGTGATCTCCAACGCCTCCTGCACGACCAACTGCCTCGCCCCGATGGCCAAGGTGCTGCACGAGGCGTTCGGCATCGAGCGCGGCTACATGGTCACGATCCATGCGTACACGGCGATCAGCGCTTGCAGGACACGCTGCATCGCGACCTGCATCGCGCCCGCGCCGCCGCCGTGTCGGCCATTCCGACGACGACCGGGGCAGCCCGCGCGGTCGGCCTGGTCCTGCCGGAGCTCAAGGGCAAGCTCGACGGCACGGCGATCCGCATCCCCACGCCGAACGTCTCCCTGGTGTCGCTCGATGCGAACCTCGCCAGGCCGGCGACCGCCGAGACCATCAACGCGGCGATGAAGCGCGCCGCCGAGGGCGAGATGAAGGGGATACTTGTCTACAACACCGAGAAGCTGGTCAGCATCGACTTCAATGGCTCCCCCGCCTCCTGCACCTTCGATGCGACCCAGACGGCGGTGGTCGACGGCGCCCTGATCCGGGTGATGGGCTGGTACGACAACGAGTGGGGCTTCTCCAACCGCATGTCGGACACGGCGGCGCTGTTCGGCAGCCTGTAGGCCGTGGCGGTCCGCACGCTGGATGGGGTCGATGTCGCCGGCAAGCGGGTGCTGCTGCGCGCGGACCTGAACGTGCCGGTACGCGACGGCAAGATCACCGACCTGACGCGGATCGAGCGGCTGACTCCAACGATAAGGGAGCTGTCTGAGAAGGGCGCACATGTGATCGTGTGCAGCCATTTCGGCCGCCCGAAGGGCAAGCGCGACCCTGCATTGTCGCTTGCTCCTGTCGCCAAGGCGCTGGGCGAGGTCCTGGGCAAACGGGTCCGCTTCGCCGAGGCCTGCATCGGCCCCATCGCCCAGCAGGCGGTGGACCGGATGGCGGACGGCGACGTGCTGGTGCTGCAGAACACCCGCTATGATCCGCGCGAGGAGAAGAACGATCCCGGCTTCGCCGCGGAGCTGGCGAAGCTTGCCGATATCTATGTGAACGATGCGTTCTCGGCGGCGCACCGGGCGCACGCCAGCACCGAAGGAGTCGCCCACCTGCTGCCCTCCTACGCCGGGAGGCTGATGCAGGCGGAGCTGGCGGCGCTCGACCGCGCGCTGGGCAATCCCGAGCACCCGGAGATGGCGATCATCGGCGGGGCGAAGGTCTCCACCAAGCTGGAGCTGCTCGGCAACCTGATCGGCAAGGTGCAGGTGCTGGTGATCGGTGGGGCGATGGCGAACACGTTCCTCGCCGCGCAAGGGATCGGGGTCGGCGGCTCGCTGCAGGAGGCCGAGATGCACGCGACCGCCCGCGACATCCTCGCGAAAGCGAAGCAGACCGGCTGCGAGATCGTGCTGCCCTCGTGATGCCGTTGTCGCCGACAAGCTCGCGGCGGGCGTGGCGAGCCGCACCGTCCGGATCGATGCCGTGCCGGCGGGCATGCTGATCCTCGACATAGGGCCAGCGAGCGTGGCCGACCTGAAGGCGCGGCTCGCCGGGATGCGGACATTGGTATGGAACGGCCCGCTGGGCGCCTTCGAGACACCGCCCTTCGATGCGGCGACCACCGCATTTGCCCAGGCGGTGGCGGAGGCGACCGCAAAAGGGCTGTGCAGCGTGGCGGGCGGCGGCGACACGGTGGCCGCGCTGCGCCACGCGGGCGTCGCGGATCGGCTCACCTATGTCTCGACGGCGGGCGGCGCGTTCCTGGAGTGGCTGGAGGGAAAGACGCTGCCGGGGGTCGCCGCATTAACTTGATTCCATGCGTGCGTTTACGTATCATTAACGAATGCGCTGGATCATCGTCGACATGCTGGCCTCGCCCTCCTTCTCGGCCTTCTCGGCCTCGGTGATGCACGCCGGGCTCGGCCCGGTGCGTCCGGCCGGTCCGTCTGGCCCGTTCACCCAGCCGTCGCAAACCACGACCGCTCCCGCGACGCCCAAGGCCCCATCGCTGGGCACATCACCGCTTCCCCCGGGATCGACACCACGAGGGTCGCTACTCGACCTGACCGTGTGATTGCTGGCGGCCTTCAGGCGTAACGGCCCGCCGGCGCCGCTGGCAGGCGAAATCGTCACCGCGACTGGGACAGCAGCTGGGCGCGCGGTATGTGGACGACCTTCCAACGGTCTCACTCTCATGGCGCAGAACCGCCACGACGACCCGAGCTTCTTCGCGAGCTATATGCAACTGCCGCGCCAGCTTCTAGGGCATGACGGAGCGCCCGAGTGGCCATCGATGCGTGCGCTGATCCCTGACCTCGCCCACAAGCGCGTATTGGATCTGGGCTGCGGCCTCGGGTGGTTTGCCAGATGGGCGCGGGCCGAGGGCGCGGGCTCCGTGCTCGCCATCGACCTGTCGGAGCGAATGATCGCGGGGGCACGGGCAAGGGCGGATGACGCCTTGATCGAGTATAGGATCGGGGACCTCGAAACGCTCAGCCTGCCCGGGGCCGCGTTCGATTTCGCTTACAGCTCGCTCGCCCTGCACTACGTACAGGACTTGCGACGCCTGGCTGGCGCACTCCATGCCTCGCTGACACCCGGCTCCCATTTCGTATTCTCGATCGAGCACCCGATCTACATGGCGGCGGCTGATCCCCGCTGGTGCGTCGACAAGGGTGGGCGGAAGGCGTGGCCGGTGAACGGCTATAGCGCGGAGGGCGAGCGCTACACTGATTGGCTTGGCGCGACAGTGGTCAAATACCATCGCACCATCGCCACCACGCTTAACACGCTCATGGATGCCGGCTTCGCGGTGGATCGCCTATGCGAGTTCGCGCCGACCGCGGAGCTGGTCGCGGCGAACCCATTGCTGGCGGAGGAAGCCGAACGTCCGATGTTCCTGCTTGCCTCGATTGCTCGGTGACGAACTGCCTCGGCCGATTGCGTCGGCGCAACTTGTCAAGAAAAAAGCCGCCTTAGAAGTCGCTGCAACGCCGAGACAACCTTGAACCTCCGATGTTTTCGATCATAGTTTGAGCGGGTAATAGCCCCGACCTCGCATCGACGGACGACCCGGCAGGCCGCGGACTCGAAACGGAGGAACAGAATGACCATGCGACTTATCTTCACGGCCGCGCTCGCCCTCGCCGTCTCGGGCGGCATGGCGATCGCGCAAGGCACCACCGCCCCCCGCGCACCGGGCGCTCATGTGCCGCACCACAAGGTGACTCCGGCGCACAAGATGCAGCACCCGCGGGCGGTGCCGGAGCCGCAGACGGTCGACGCACTGAACGCGATGAGCCTCTCCGCTGCCCAGAAGGGCCAGAACTTCATGCCGCCCGCGCCGGGCAACGAGCACGAGAAGGCAGCCGGCATGGGCATGACCAAGCAATCCGGCATGGGCACGATGAAGCAATAGCGCCTCTGTCGTGGTGGCGCGCCTCGCGCCACCACGAGTGGTCTTAATCCCGCAAGACCGCCACCGCCCGCGTCCAGCCGGCCGAGCCCCGGTGGACCTTGACCGGGAAGCACACCACCTCGAAACCGTCCGCCGGCAGCGCCTCCAGATTGTGCAGCTTCTCGAGGTGTGAGTAGCCGATCTCCCGCCCCGCCCGGTGACCCTCCCAGATCAGGCCGGCGTCGCCCGTCGCCGCGACCTTGCGGCGCGTGTGGGAGAACGGCGCATCCCAGCTCCAGGCGTCGGTGCCGACCAGCCGCACGCCGCGCTCCAGCAGCCATAGCGTCGCCGCCTTGCCCATGCCGCAACCCCGGTCGACGTAGTCGGTCTCCCCATAGCGGGCGCCGGCCGCCGTGTTCACCAGCACGATCTCGAGCCGCGCGAGCGTGTGCCCGATCCGCGCGAGTTCGGCCTCCACGTCGCCGGGCGTCGCCACGTAGCCATCCTCGAAACCCCGGAAATCAAGCTTCACCGCCGGCTGGAAGCACCAGTCGAGCGGCACCTCGTCGATCCGCCAGGACGGCTCCCCGCCCGGCTTCAGCGCGTGGTTCATCGTCGAGAAGTAGTGGTACGGCGCATCCAGATGGGTGCCGTTATGGGTGCTGATCCGGACCCGCTCCACCGCCGCGTATTCGCCGTCGGGGAACTGGTCGACCCGCACGCCCATGTAATCGGCCATCGCCGGGGCGGTCTGGTGATGATCGAGATACTCGATCTCCGGCAGCATGTGCGGCGGGTCGCTCGCGATGCCCGCCATCAGGGGCGAGGAGATGTCGATCAGCCGACGTGTCATGGCGTTCCCCGTTGCGGCACCGCGCGCGCCATGCTGGGCGGGCTCGTGCGTCCGCGCAAGCCGCGCAGGATGCGCCAGGAAATCGCCAGCACGAGGATCAAGGCGCCGCAGATCAGCACCCATTGCGCGGGCCGGATGCCGAAGCGCAGCGCCCACTCGGCGGATAGGACTCGCCAGGCGTTGATATGGGTCGCGACGTGGTACCACGCGTATTCGACCCCGGCGGCGAGCACCGCCGCCGCCACGCCGAGCGCCGGGAGTGCCCAAATTCGGCCCTTCCAGCGGGCCGGCAGCAGCCGCCACAGCACCAGCCAGATGAACAGCCCGGCGATCACCACCGGCTCGCCGACATTGGCCTTGGACTGGATGAAGTAGTGCAGCACCGCCAGCAGGCCGATCACGTAGACCGCGCGGTGCAGCCGCTTCCACCACTTTCCCATCCGCCGGGTCATCTTGTCGGTGGAGGTGACGGTCAGCGCGATCAGCAGCAGCAGGGCGCAGAAACCGATCGTCAGATAGAAGCGATGCACGATCTCGGAGGCGACCGTCAGCAGCCGGAAATTCTCGTCCGCGATATAGAGCGAGAGGTGGCTGAGGCCGTAGATGCACGCCGTCACGCCGACCATGCGCCGGATCAGCGGGGCCTGGGGCCAGTCGAAGACGAGGCGCGCCGGGGTGAGCGCGAAGGAAATCAGGAAGAAGCGGAGCGTCCATAGACCCATCTCATGGATCGCCTCCATGAGCGGGCGTGCCCCGAGCTGATGCGTGGCGGCCCAGTAGGCGAGCGCCGCGCCCGGCGCGATGCAGCCGGCGAGCGTGAGCGACTTCAGCCAGGACAGGCGACCCTGGCGGTCGCGCCAGGGGGCCACCTTGCGCCGTGGCCTCGTCGGTTTCATCGCCGTCACAGCGCTCATCGCATCGTTTCCCGGTTCCTTTCCATGCCTGCTATACGAACGACGCACGCGATTGGATCATTCCACCTCCCTCGTCAGGCGGGACTGCCCGGTGTAGCCTTGCCGACACAAGCAAAGGGATGGACATGATCGATTTCTATGCCATGGGCAGCCCGAACGTGGTGAAGATCTACATCGCGCTCGAGGAAATGGGGCTTCCCTATAAGGTCCATCCTGTTGACGTCTTTGCCGGGGAGCAGTTCAAGCCGGCGTTCCTCGCGATCAACCCCGCCGCCAAGGTGCCGGCCATCGTCGATTCCGAGGGGCCGGGCGGGAAGCCCTACACCGTCTTCGAATCGGGCGCGATCCTGCTCTACCTCGCTGAGAAGTCCGGCAAGTTCCTGCCCAAGGAGACGGCGGCGAAATACGACGCGATCCAGTGGCTGATGGTGCAGATGACCGGGATTGGGCCGATGTTCGGCCAGCACGTGCATTTCATGCGCTTCGCCCCGCCCGGCAACGAATATGCCCAGAGCCGCTACCGCACCCAGGCCCGCACCCTGTGCGAACTGCTGGAAGCCCGGCTCGCCAAGGTCCCCTATCTGGGCGGGGCCGAGTACAGCATCGCCGACATCGCGACCTTCCCTTGGGCGCGCAACATCGGCGCGTTGCTGGGCGGGACCGCGGCGGACTACCCGCATCTCTTTGCCTGGGTTGAGAAGATCGCCCAGCGTCCGGCCGTCGTGCGCGCCTTGACCGCGACCGATGACGTGCGCGCCAAGACGACCCAATTCGACAAGGCGGCGCCCGAGACCCTGGACCGCGTGTTCGGCCGCGGTCGGCACGCGAAAGCCTGAGCGATGCGCGTCTCCCTGACCCTGCCGGTCGAGGACTGGCACGCCTGCCCTGCCGCCGCGCACCAGGCCGAGGAGGACGGCGCGGACGCGGTCACCAGCAACGAGCTGCGCCACGACCCGTTTGCCCCGCTTGCCTTCGCGGCGTTGGCGACGCAGCGGGTGCAGCTCGCGACCTCGGTCGCGATCGCCTTCCCGCGCAGCCCGATGATCGTCGCCAACCAGACCTGGGACCTGCACCGCCACTCCGGCGGGCGGTTCACCATCGGGCTCGGCAGCCAGGTGCGTGCGCATAACGAGCGGCGCTTCAGCGTCCCTTGGGTCGCGCCGGCGGCGCGCATGGCCGAATATATCGAGGCGCTGCGGGCGATCTTCCGCTGCTGGGAATATGGGGAGGGGCTGCATTATCAGGGCAAGTACTACACGTTCACCTTGATGACGCCCGAGTTCACGGCGCCGAAAGCCGGCCTGCCCTTGCCGCCCATCGCGCTTGCCGCCGTGGGGCCGCTGATGACCCGCACCGCGGTGCGCCACGCCGACAGTGTGCGCCTGCATGGCTTCGCGACGCGCGCCTACCTCGAGCAGGTGGTGATGCCGCAGGTGGAGACGGAGCTTGCCGCCGCGGGAAAGGACCGCGCGCATTTCGAAATCACCGGTGGGGGCTTCATCGCCACCGGGCCGGACGACGAAGCGGTCCGCGCGGCGGCCGAGAAGATCCGCTACCGGATCGCCTTCTACGGCTCCACCCCCGCCTATCGCGGGGTTTTCGACGTGCACGGGATCGGTGATCTGGGCGTGCGACTCAACAAGATGTCGCGCGAGGCCAGGTGGCAGGAGATGGCGGCCGAAATATCCGACGACGTGCTCGACCTGTTCACCGCGCGCGCGCCCTACGAGGGGATCGCTGAGGCGATCGAGCGCCGGTTCGGTGGCCTCGCGGATACCGTGTCACTTGACTTCCTGCCCGCCGATCCGCCCGCCGTCCGCCGGCGGGTCATCGAGGCGGTGCAGCGCATCCCCCACCGCTTCCAAGGGTTTCGCACCCAGGCCGCTTGAGGCGGGGAGGACGGGCCCGTAATCAGGACCCGCAGCGAAGGAGCAGGACATGGCGACGCGCAACGTGGCGACCGTCTTCGGCGGGTCGGGGTTCATCGGCCGCTACGTTGTGCAGCGCCTCGCGCGTCGCGGCTACGTGGTGCGCGTGGCCGTGCGCCACCCGGCCAGCGCGGGATTCCTGCGGGTGACGGGGGCGGTGGGTCAGATCGTGCCGCTCTACGCCTCGGTCACGGACGAGACGACGGTCCGCCGCGCGGTCGTCGGCTCCGACCTCGTGGTGAACCTGGTGGGCATCCTCGCCGAGCGCCGGCGCGGCGACTTCCAGGCGGTCCATGCCGAAGGGGCCGGGCGGGTGGCGAGGCTTGCCACCGGCGCTGGGGTGCTGCGGCTGGTGCATCTCTCAGCCATCGGGGCGGACCCTGGCGCGCCTGGGCGCTACGGCACCTCCAAGGCCGAGGGCGAGGTCGAAGTCCGCCAGCACTTCCCGAGTGCGACGATCCTACGCCCTTCCATCGTCTTCGGGCCGGAGGACCGGTTCTTCAACCGCTTCGCCCGCATGGCGATGCTGTCGCCGTTCATGCCGGTCTTTTCCGGGGCGACGCGCTTCCAGCCGGTCTATGTGGGCGACGTCGCCGATGCCGTCACGACGGCGCTCGGGGACGCGGAGGCCGCCGGGGCGATCTACGAGTTGGGCGGGCCCGAGATGTTCACGTTCCGCGAGCTGCTGGCCTATGTGCTGGAGCAGACCGATCGCCGCCGGCTGCTGGTGCCGATCCCGCAATCGCTTGCCCGCCTGATGGCGTGGGTCATGGAAATGGTGCCAGGCAAGCCGCTGACCCGCGACCAGCTGCTGATGCTGCGCCGCGATAACGTTGCGGCGGCCGGAATGCCCGGACTGCCGGAGCTCGGCATCATCCCGACCCCGGTTGACATGATCGTGCCGGCCTACCTGAGCCAGTACCGGCCAGGGGGCGGAAAGATCATTCGGGAGCGGCGGGGAAAAGGTGACAAATCGGGCCTATCTTTTCCGCTTCGTGCTCCCGCCTGACGTCGGAACGGCAATTCGGCTAGAAAAAAGGCAGCAATCCGACCCTAATTCGCGCTACCCCTCTGGTCTCGTCCGCTCGATTGCGCTAATCTTGCCCGACGAGGTGGAGAGCAGGTCATGGCCGAGCGCATGTTGCGGTTCGTCAACGTGCCCCAGGAGATGCCGGAGAAGCGCGCGGTTTCCGAGCGGCGGGACGATTTCGGCGAAATCTATCGGGAGTTCGCCCGCGAGGAAGCGGCGCGGCAGGCGAGCCGATGCAGCCAGTGCGGCGTGCCGTTCTGCCAGGTCCACTGCCCGCTCCACAACAACATCCCCGACTGGCTGAAGCTGACCGCCGAGGGGCGGCTCGAGGAGGCATACGAGGTTGCCGCGGCCACCAACAATCTCCCCGAGATATGCGGCCGCATCTGCCCGCAGGACCGGCTCTGCGAGGGCAATTGCGTCATCGAGAAGGGCTACCAGGCGGTCACGATCGGCGCGGTCGAGCGCTACATCACGGATACCGCCTTCGAGCAGGGTTGGGTCAGGCCGATCCGGCCCCGCCGGGAGCTCGACCGCTCGGTCGGCATCATCGGCGCCGGGCCGGCGGGTTTCGCCGCCGCCGAGCAGCTGCGCGGCAAGGGCTATCAGGTCACGGTCTACGACCGCTACGACCGCGCCGGCGGCCTGCTGGTCTATGGTATTCCCAACTTCAAGCTCGAGAAGCCGGTGGTGCAGCGCCGCTATGACCGGCTGGTCGACGGCGGCATCCACTTCGAGCTGAACACCGATGTCGGGCGGACCGTCAGTTTGCGGGAGCTGCGTGCCCGCCACGACGCGGTGCTGATCGCGACGGGTGTCTACAAATCCCGCGAGTTGGGGGGGCCCGGCGTGGGCCTGCCGGGGATCGTGCCGGCGCTCGACTACCTGATCACCGCGAACCGGGAGAACCTCGGCGATCCGGTGCCAGACTTCACGTCCGGCCTGCTCGATGCGCGCGGCAAGGACGTGTTCGTGGTCGGCGGCGGCGACACCGCGATGGACTGCGTGCGCACCGCCGTCCGCCAGGGTGCCAGGTCGGTCCGCTGCGGCTACCGGCGGGACCGGGCGAACATGCCGGGTTCCATGCGCGAGGTGAAGAACGCCGAGGAGGAGGGGGTCGAGTTCGTCTGGCTGACCGCCCCCGAGGCGTTCGTCGGCGCCGACCGGGTGGAGGGCGTGCGCGCGGTGCGGATGCATCTCGGCCTGCCCGACGCCACCGGCCGCCAGTCGGTCGAACCGATCCCCGGCAGCGACTTCACGGTCAGGGCCGACCTGGTGATCAAGGCGCTAGGCTTCGACCCCGAGGACCTGCCGGCGATGTTCGCCGAGCCGGCGCTCGCGGTGACCGGCTGGGGCACGCTCAAGGTGAACCACCGCACGTTCATGACCAGCCTGCCCGGCGTGTTCGCCGCCGGCGACATCGTGCGCGGCGCGAGCCTGGTCGTCTGGGCGATCCGCGACGGCCGCGACGCGGCGGCGCAGATCCACGCCTATGTGGAGCAACAGCAAACGCTCGCGGTGGCCGCCGAATGAGCGCGATATCTGTGTACAAAACCAGGTCCGCACCGCGCCGCGCGCGTACATCTGGCCCGCGTCGGCCTGCCGGGAGCGTACATCTGACGCAGCCGCACCCCCGGTTTTGCGTACATCCGGCGCCTCGGCGCGCCGAATCCGCGTACACCATCTCCCCTCCGCCCCGCGAGGCGGAGGGGCTGGGGGAGGTGGGCCACTCGCAAGTGCCGCCCGCCGCGCGACCACCTCACCCCAACCCTCTCCGCCAAGGCGGAGAGGGAGCAGGCCAAGGACATGGAGGAGTGCGCCATGAGCGATCGTGAATCCGCGACCGAGTTCCTCGCCTCCTGGCACGCCAACCGCGCCGCGCTCGCGCAAACCTACGACCCGGCGCAGGAGCACGACGCCTGCGGCGTGGGGTTCGTTGCCGCGCTCGACGGCAAGCCGCGTCGCGCCGTGGTGGAGGCGGGGATCGATGCGCTCAAGGCGGTCTGGCATCGCGGCGCGGTCGATGCGGACGGCAAGACCGGCGACGGCGCCGGCATCCATATCGAGATCCCGCAGGACTTCTTCGCCCATGCCGTGCAGCGCGGCGGCGCCAAGCTGATGCCCGGGCCGATCGCGGTCGGCCAGGTCTTCCTGCCGAAGACCGATCTCGGCGCGCAGGAGCGCTGCCGCCAGATCGTGGAAACCGAGATCCTGAACTTCGGCTACCTGATCTACGGCTGGCGGCAGGTGCCGATCAACGTCGAGTGCATCGGCGAGAAGGCCAACGCGACGCGCCCCGAGATCGAGCAGATCATGCTCTGGAACCCGAAGGGCACCGATCAGGCCGAGTTCGAGCGCGACCTTTACGTGATCCGCCGGCGCATCGAGAAGGAGGCGATCGCCGCGCAGATTCCGGAACTCTATTTCTGCTCGCTGTCGTCGCGCACGATCATCTACAAGGGCATGTTCCTCGCCGAGCATCTCAGCGAGTTCTATCCCGATCTGCTTGACGTCCGCTTCGCCTCGCGCTTCGCGATCTATCATCAGCGCTACTCGACCAACACGTTCCCGACATGGCGGCTCGCCCAGCCGTTCCGCGTGCTCGCCCATAACGGCGAGATCAACACGGTCGCCGGCAACATCAACTGGATGAAGAGCCACGAGACGCGGCTTTCCGCCGACGAGCTCGGGCCGTATCTGGAGGACGTGAAGCCGGTCGTGCAGGCAGGCGGATCGGACACCGCGACGCTCGATAACGTGTTCGAGCTGATGGTGCGCGCCGGACGCGACGCGCCGATGGCGAAGGCGCTGATGATCCCGGCCTCGATCGGCCAGGACGCGACGATGCCGCGTGCGCACAAGGACATGTTCCTCTACTGCAATGCGGTGATGGAGCCGTGGGACGGTCCGGCGGCGATCGCGGCCACGGACGGGCGGTGGGTGATCGCCGGGCTCGATCGCAACGGCCTGCGTCCGCTGCGCCACACCATGACCTCGGACGGTCTGCTGATCGTCGGGTCGGAAACGGGCATGGTGAAGATCGACGGCGAGCTGGTCGTCGAAAAGGGCCGGGTCGGCCCTGGCCAGACGATCGGCGTCGATCTCGACGAGGCACGTTTCTACCGCGACGACGAGATGAAGGACATGCTCGCCGCCCGTCAGCCCTTCGGGGAATGGGCGAAGCGCATCATCGAGATCGACCACATCGTCAAGACGGATGCGACCGAGCCGATCCTCTATTCCGTCGAGGAGCTGCGCCGCCGGCAGGTAACGGCCGGTTTCACCCTGGAGGAGCTGGAGACGATCCTACATCCGATGGTGGAGGATGCGCAGGAGGTCGTCGGCAGCATGGGCGACGACACGCCGATCGCCGTGCTGTCGGATCGCTATCGCGGCCTGCATCATTTCTTCCGGCAGGGCTTCAGCCAGGTCACCAACCCGCCGATCGACAGCCTGCGCGAAACCCGCGTGATGACGCTCAAGACCCGGCTCGGCAATCTCGGCAACGTGCTGGACGAGGACAAGAGCCAGTGCGACCTGCTGCAGCTCGAAAGCCCCGTCCTCTCCACCGCCGAGTTCCAGGCGATGCGCGCCTTTATGGGCGCCTCGACCTGCGTGGTCGACTGCACGTTCCTCGCTGCTGACGGGGAGGCGGGGCTGCGCAGCGCGCTCGAGCGCGTCCGCCGCGAAGCCGAGGAAGGCGTGCGCGCCGGCTGCACCCATGTGATCCTGACCGACGAGGATCAGGGGCCGGAGCGCGCGGCGATCCCGATGATCCTCGCCACCGGCGGCGTGCACACGCATCTGGTGCGCCAGAGCCTGCGCACCTTCACCAGCCTGAACGTGCGCGCCGCCGAATGCGTCGACGTGCACACCTTCGCCGTGCTGATCGGCGTCGGCGCGACGACGGTGAACGCCTATCTCGCGCAGGAGAGCATCGCCGACCGCCACCGGCGCGGCCTGTTCGGCAACATGACGCTGAAGGAGGTCGTCAACCGCTACAAGAAGGCGGTCGACAAAGGCTTGCTCAAGGTGATGTCGAAGCTCGGCATCGCCGTCATCTCGTCCTATCGCGGCGGCTATAATTTCGAGGCGATCGGCCTATCGCGCGCGCTGGTCGCGGAGTTCTTCCCCGGCATGGCCTCGCGCATCTCCGGCATCGGGCTGCCAGGCATCGCCCGCAAGATGCTCGACCAGCACGCCGCCGCCTGGAACGCCGACGTCATCACGCTCCCGGTGGGCGGCATGTACAAGCTGCGCCGCCATGGCGGGGAGACGCACGCCTTCGATCCGGCGCTGATCCACCTGTTGCAGACGGCGGTGGCGACCGACAGCTACGCCACCTACCGGCGCTACGCCGAGGCGGTGCGCAAGCTGCCGCCGGTCGCGCTGCGCGACCTGCTCGATTTCCGCCTCGACGGCTGCAAGCCGATCTCGGTCGATGAGGTCGAGAGCATCACCGAAATCCGCAAGCGCCTGGTCTCGCCTGGAATCTCGCTCGGCGCGCTCTCGCCTGAGGCGCACGAGACCTTGTCGATCGCGATGAACCGGATCGGCGCGCGCTCCGACAGCGGCGAGGGCGGCGAGGACCCGGCGCGCTACAAGCCGCGCGGCAACGGCGACAATGCAAGCTCGGCGATCAAGCAGATCGCCTCGGGCCGGTTCGGCGTCACCGCCGAATACCTCAACAACTGCCGCGAGATCGAGATCAAGATCGCGCAGGGCGCCAAGCCGGGGGAGGGCGGCCAGCTGCCCGGCCTCAAGGTCTCCGCGCTGATCGGGCGGCTGCGCCACTCGACGCCGGGCGTGATGCTGATCAGCCCGCCGCCGCATCACGATATTTACTCGATCGAGGACCTCGCGCAGCTCATCTACGACCTCAAGCAGATCAACCCGGATGCCTCGGTCTGCGTGAAGCTGGTGGCGCGCTCCGGCATCGGCACGATCGCCGCCGGCGTCGCGAAAGCGAAGGCGGACGCGATCCTGATCTCCGGCCATTCCGGCGGCACCGGCGCGAGCCCGCAGAGCTCGATCAAATACGCCGGCCTGCCGTGGGAGATGGGGCTGTCGGAGACGCATCAGGTGCTGATGCTGAACCGGCTGCGCCACCGGGTCCGGCTGCGCACCGACGGCGGGCTCAAGACCGGGCGCGACGTGGTGATCGCGGCGATGCTCGGCGCCGAGGAGTTCGGCATCGGCACGGCCTCGCTGATCGCGATGGGCTGCATCATGGTACGCCAGTGCCACTCCAACACCTGCCCGGTCGGCGTCTGCACCCAGGACGAGAGGCTGCGTGAGAAGTTCGGCGGCTCGCCCGAGAAGGTCATCAGCCTGTTCTCCTTCATCGCCGAGGACGTGCGCCAGATTCTCGCCCAGCTCGGCATGCGCAGCTTGGCCGAGGTGATCGGGCGGACCGATCTGCTCCAGCAGGTCAGCCGCGGCGCCGACATCCTCGACGACCTCGACCTCAACCCGCTGCTGGCGCAGGCCGATCCCGGCCCGTTCGCGCGTCACTGCACGCTTGGAGGGTCGCAACGAGGTGCCGGAGACCTTGGACGCTCAGATGATCGCCGACGCCGCGGCGCTGTTCGAGCACGGCGAGAAGATGCAGCTGCAGTATTCGATCCGGAACACGCATCGGGCGATCGGCACCAAGATCTCGTCGAAGATCACCCGCCGCTTTGGGATGACCGGCTTGCAGCCGAACCACCTGACGGTGCGGCTGCGCGGCTCGGCCGGCCAGTCGCTCGGCGCCTTCGCGGTGCAGGGGCTGAAGCTCGAAGTCTTCGGCGACGCCAACGACTATGTCGGCAAGGGCTTGTCGGGGGCGACGATCGTCGTGCGCCCCGGCCCGTCCTCCACCTTGCGCAGCAACGAGAACACGATCATCGGCAACACCGTGCTGTACGGCGCGACGGCGGGCGCGCTGTTCGCGGCGGGGCAGGCGGGCGAGCGCTTCGCGGTGCGCAACTCCGGCGCCGAGGCGGTGGTCGAGGGCTGCGGATCGAATGCCTGCGAATACATGACCGGCGGCACGGTCGTGATCCTGGGCGGCTTCGGCGACAATTTCGGCGCCGGCTTCACCGGCGGCATGGCGTTCGTCTACGACCCCGACGAGCTGTTCGAGAAGCGCGTCAACCCCGACACCCTGACCTGGCAGCGCATCGCCCATCCACATTGGGACAAGGTCGCCCGCGACCTCGTCGCGCGACACGTGGCGGAGACCAACTCCCGCTACGCCGAGCGCCTGCTGCACGACTGGCACCGCACGCAACCCCTGCTGTGGCAGGTCGTTCCGAAGGAGTTCGTGCGCTACCTGCCGGTTCCGCTGGCGGAGGAGGTGGAGGAGGCGCGGCGGGCGTAGGGCCAGCTGTATTGATAAGCTTTGGCGCACGCCTGCGTGAGCGCCTATAGGAGTGCATGATCTCTGACGCCGCAACGATCTCTGATGTCGTGCAGACGCTGCGCCATCCAGAGGAGTATGTTCGTTCAGTGCTCGGCAATATGGCGGCTCTGCGCCGCGCTTACGGGGACAATGTGTGGGTACGCATCGGCCGGACGGGAGACGGCAAGGCGCTCCATTACCGGATCGACCAGCGCTGGGAACGGGAGCCGTTCTTTGAAGGGTGTCCTCCCCACGTGTCGCTCCTGCCAATCGGTGCATTCCGGGGCACGGGACACAAGCCACTCGTGCCGTCAGGCGAAGAGCCGGATATCCTGCATGATTCCAACTGGACCACTGGGACAATGTCATTTGAAGAAGTGCGGGCTTTGCTCGGAAAGCTGAGAACGATGCGGAGCCCCACATCATCGCGCTGACCGCTCCCTCTCCGCCCCGCCGGGGCGGAGAGGGTCGGGGAGAGGTGGGGGGCACGCAGCGTTGACCTTACGGACGAGAACCGTGCTTGCGCGCAAGCTGCGCCGCGAGGCCACCGACGTTGAGCAACGGCTGTGGCGCGCGTTACGCGAGAGCTTGCTGCCCTGGAAATTCCGCCGTCAGCACCCGATCGGGCGGCGCATCGCCGACTTCGCCTGCCCCGCGGGCAAGTTGGTCATCGAGCTCGATGGCGGCCAGCACGTCGCGGAAGCTGTAGAGGACGCGGCCCGCTCAGCCGAGCTTGCGGCGCACGGATATCGCGTCATCCGGTTCTGGAACAATGAGGTGATCGAGAATTTAGACGGTGTCTTGGAACGCGTGCGCCTCGAGCTTGCATCTCCCCCACCTCTCCCCGGCCCTCTCCGCCCCTCGGGGGCGGAGAGGGAGTTGAGCGCGCGCTTGCAAATAAAGGTTGTGGTGTCGCCTACGACGAAATAACACTTACCCCGCGCGCTCGCGCCGACGAAATTAACCACCGTGCCGTCGTTCAGCCGCACCACCGAAGCGCCCGCCGCGAGCGAGGCGGACACCGACGCGGCAGCCGAGCCCGCCCCGCCGTACAGCGAGTTGTACCCTGTCAGCGCGATCGTGTCCCCCTTGTGCGCGTTATAGACCGTGTAGAACCCGGCCGGCTCGGCGGCATGCACGATCGAGCCAACGACCGCCGGGTTGATCAGGTAGAACGTATTGCTGCCTGACCCGCCCGCGAGCGTCTGCGCGCCGCCGCCCGCGACCAGCGCGTCGTTACCGGAGCCTGCGAACATCAGGTCGGAGCCGCCGCTGAAGCTGCCCCAATAGGCGTCGTCGGTGGCGGAGAAGGCGCCGAACAACGTCTCGGCGCCCGTGCCGGCGATGAACACGGCGCCCATCCCGGTGTTGCTGTTCACATCCACGGCCACGTGGTTGGCGCCGCCGACGATCGTCGCCCCGCCGGTGCCGCCGACGAACCAATCGACGGCGGACGAAGGTGCATCCGAGCCCTGGAAAAACACCGACGCGGAGCCGCTCTGGTTCACCGTCGTCACCGTCGCCCCCGGGCCGGCGAAGACGGTGTCGGCCCCGGCCATGGCATTGATGGTGTTGGCGCCGGAGACGACGTTCACCACGCGCCGAGCTGGTGAGATAGACGGTCTGCCCGCCGGAGAGGTTGAGGCTGCTCGGCGGAGTGCCCGTGCCGTCGTCCTTTTGGACCCAGGCCTCGATCTGACCGGCCGCCGCGTTCGTGATCTGCACGAACGTGCCCGGCCCCGGAACGCCCACGCCGCTGGACACGATCCCGACGACATCGGGCAGACCGTCCGCCCCGGTAATCCAGACCGGGCCGCCGCTCGATCCGCGCGCCGATCGTGGATCCGTCGAGGACGGTATAGTTGGGGTCCTGCACCACGATTTGCTGGCTCGATACCATCAGGCCGTTGCCGCTCACCGGATATCCGGTGACATTCACCGCGCCGCCGGCGAAACCCGCCTGCAATCCCATGGAGCCGACGTCGAAGGACTGGCTCAGATGGATCACCGCATAGTCGAACTGCGACTGCGCGGTCGATATCGTGTCGTTGGGATCGAAGATCGGCGAGTAATGGAAGTTCGCGGCGGACGCCGATCCGAATGGCGCCAGTCCCGCCGCGTACGCCGGGGTGACACTGATCGAAGCGACGTTGGCGGGGCCGAGCTGGGAACTGTAGACGACGTGAGAGGCGGTCAAGACCTCGTCCGGCGATATCAGAACGCCGGAGCCCTGCAGCGTCTCGCTGCCAATCGTATCGGTGATGTAGACGACAGTGTCGTAGGGGTCACTTGAGGAATCGAAGCTCATCGCTGCGCCTTTCAACCCGTGTCATTGCGACCACCGCGAAGCGGTGGGAAGCAATCTCCTTCACATGGGCGGGAGATTGCTTCGTCCCCTCGCTTTCGCGAGGGTCCTTGCACTGGCACGCATGAGGATCAGGGCGTCGTGCGGGCGCTGCCAGAAGCATGCAGCGCTGTTCGACGAGCCGAAGCGCGGGGGCCGGCAGCGATCGGTCTTTCAGAGCAGCGCTGACAAAGACGTTGGTATCGACGACGACTCTCATCCGAGCGACGGTTCAACATCCTCTTGCGCCTGTTTGATGAGGCGGTCGATATCATCATCGCTCAGCCCTGCCGCGACAACGCGCGCCCGCGATGCCCGGCGGCCAGGGATGATCTCCCGTTCCGGCTCGATGATAAGCGTCACCTTGTCATCGGGGCCCATACCCCTCCGCTTCAGTTCCGCCGCAATGTCGCCCGCGGCGATCTCTATCGTTTCCCGAATCTCGGTCATCGCGACCAATCCCCCGCGCCTGTCGGCCGACGTTCCTTCGCCTTGATATGGGGACAACGCTGTCACGAAGGGTGACATCGATTTGCCCTTGAGTCACCTTTCCCCTGCTATGCTCCACCGTTGCCATGACGGGGAAGCGGGATGCGTCGGCTTGTCTTTCTGTTGGTCGGCGCGCTTCTCGCCGCGATCCCGGCGGCACGTGGCCAGGACCTGAACCTCCCCGGCCTGCGCGCCGATGCGCAGCGTTACGCGCACACACTCGAGCAGCACTATCCCGCCGGCGCCACTCCCGCACAACGGGCGCAATCCGAGCAACGCGTGCGCGACGCCTGGGCCAAGCAGGACTGGGCCGCTGCGGCGGCGGCGTTGTCCGAGCGACTGGGCCAAGGGGAGACCAAAGCCGCCCTCTGGCTCGCCCTCGCCCAGGCCCTGATGCGCCAGCCGACGCCCGATCCCACCCACGCCCTCGCCGCCGCCTGGGAGAGCTACACGCGCACCAGCGACGCAGACGCCAAGCTCGCGGCGCTGCGCATCATGCGCGACGCGCTCGCCGCGCTGAACCGCCCCGTGCAGGAAATCGAGGTAATCGAGGAGGCAAGCCGCCTCGCGCCGGACGACGCCGACCTCAAGCGCCTACTTGTCACGCGCGAGCAGGCGTTCGGGCTGCTGGTGCGCAAGGTCAGCACCGACTCCGAAAGCTTCCCGGCCCGCGCTTGCGTTGCCTTCATCGGCACGCCGGGCGGTGCCGCCGACTTCCATCCCGGCGACTGGGTCATGCTGAATCCCGCCGTCAAGGACGCGGCGGTGACGCTCGAATCGGGGCAAATCTGCATCACCGGCCTGCCGCCCGGCGAGCGCACGCAGGTCACCTTCGCGCAGGGGATGCCGGGCACGAACGGGCTCAGCCTCAAGCAGGCCGCGGTGCTCAACATCGCCATGCCGGACCGCGAGCCGCGCCTGGTGTTCGACGCCAACCGCTTCCTGCAACCGCGCTTCACGCCCGCCCGCGTCGCTCTCGCCAGCGTCAATCTGTCCAAGGTGAAGCTCACCCTGCTCCGCGTGTCGGAGCGCGCCTTGCAGCCGTTCCTCGCCAGCCACCCGCTGGGCAGCACCGATGAAGCCGACGTCGCCTCGCTCCGCGACTCCGCCCGCGAAGTCTGGACCGGCAGCGCCGAGATTCCCGGCTTCAAGCGCAACGCGCTGCTGCACACCGTGCTGCCGCTGCCCGCCGAACGCGATCGACGAGCCCGGCCTCTACCTGCTGGTCGCGCAGAAGGACGACGGCACGCCGTCGGAGGGCGCCGGGCCGCAGGCGATGCAGCTGCTGCTGCGCACCGACCTCTCGCCCACGGTCTGGCGCGGCGATGACGGGCTCACGGTGCAGGTGCGCGACTTCTCCGCCGCCGCCGCGAAACCCAACATCGAGGTCGCGCTGATCGCCGCCGATAACGACGTGCTGGCGAGTGCGACGACCGACGCGAACGGCGTCGCCCGCTTCGCCGCGCCCGCTGCTGCGCGGCACCGCCGGACTCGCCGCCGCGGCGCTGCATCTGCACGGACCGGACGGCGACTTCACCACGCTCGATCTGAACGCGCCGGCGTTCGACCTCTCCGATCGCGGCGTGTCCGGCCGCTCCCAGCCGGGGCCGATCGACGCCTTCGTCTGGCTCGATCGCGGCATCTACCGGCCCGGCGAGACGGTCCATGCGATGGCGCTGCTGCGCGATTCGGCGGGCCAGCCGCTCGACGTGCCGGTGCATGTCGTGGTGACGCGGCCGGGCGGGCAGGTGTTCTCCGACACCGTGCCGGCGCGCGCGCATGACGACGCGCTGAGCGTGCCGATCGCGCTCTCGGGCGGCGCGCAGGCGGGGACGTGGACGATCGCCGTCCGCGCCACCAAGGACGGTCCGGCGATCGCGCAGCGCGACTTCCAGGTCGAAGCGTTCGTCCCCGCGCGCCTCGCCGTCGACATCGGCAAGCCCAACGCGCCGCTGCCGCCCGGCACCACCAGCACGATCCCGCTCTCCGTGCGCTTCCTGTACGGCGCGCCCGGCTCCTCGCTCACCGGCACCGGTTCGCTCCATCTGGAACCCGACCCGACGCCGTTCGCCGCCTTCGCGCAGTACCGCATTCGGCCTGCAGGACGAGACGCTCGCCGCCGGCACCAGCAATTTCGACCTGCCGGAGACCGATGCCGAGGGGAAGACGACGCTCGCGATCGATCTTACGCATCTGCCCGACACCACGCAGGCGTTGCGCGCCGACGTCACCGCTACCGTCAACGACCCCGCCGGCCGTCCCGTGACGGCGGAGGCGACGCTGCCGATCCGCCCCGTCGGCCCGCTGATCGGGATCAGGGAAGATTTCGCCTCCGGCACCGTCGATCCGGACCAGCCGGCCGGCTTCGACGTGATCGCGGCCGATCCGCAAGGCGGGCGCATCGCCATGCCGGTGCACGTCACGCTCGTGCGCCAGACGCCCGACTGGCGCCTCGTCGTCAATCACGGCATCGCCGGCTACGAGACGGTGTGGCGCGACCAGCCGGTGGCGAGCACCGATGCGTCGATCACCGCGAACGCACCGCTGCATCTCGGCTGGAAGCTCGGTTTCGGACGCTACAAGCTGCAAGTGGTGCAGAGCGGGCGCGGCCTCGCCGCCGCCTCCGTCGTGTTCGACGTGGGCTGGGGCGCCTCAGGCACGCCGGAGGCACCGCCGCGCGCCAAGGTCAGCCTGGATCATCCGAGCTACAAACCGGGCGAGACGGCGCGCGTGCATATCGAGGCGCCGTTCGCCGGTCCCGCCACCTTGCTCGTGCTCACCAACCGCGTGCTGATGTTGCGCGACATCGACGTGCCGGCGGGCGGGACGGATGTGGAGCTGCCGGTCGGCGCCGACTGGGGCGCCGGCGCCTATATCGCCGTGCATGTCTATCGCCCGGCGGACAAGACCACGCCGGACCGCGCGATCGGCCTCGCCTGGCTGCAGATCGATCCTTCCGCGCGAACCCTGCCGGTCGGCTTCGAAGTGCCGCCGGTCCTGCGTCCGCAGCGGCACCGCCACCGTTACCCTCCACGCCGTGCCCGGCGCCTGGCTGACGCTCGCCGCGGTGGATGAGGGCGTGCTGCGCCTGACCAACTTCGCCTCGCCCGATCCGGTCGGCCACTATTTCGGCCGCCGCTCCCTCGGCATCGACATCCATGACGAGTTCGGCCGCCTGCTGCGCCCCGCCGAGGGCACGCTCACCGCGCTGCATCAGGGCGGCGGCGGCGACGAGGGCGGCGCGATCCCGCCGATCCCTCAGATCGTGGTGTCCCTGTTCACCCCGCCGGTACAGGCGGGGCCGGACGGCGTCGCGCGCATACCGCTAAATCTGCCCGACTTCGACGGTCAGTTGCGATTGATGGCGGTTGCCTGGTCGGGCGGCGATGTCGGCGCGGCGGACAAGGACGTGCTGGTGCGCGACCGGCTGATCGCCGAGCCGCTGCTGCCGCGCTTCCTCGCGCCCGGCGACACGGCGCGCCTCGGCGTGCTGCTGCAGAACGTGGAGCTGCCCGCCGGCCCCGTCGCCGTGCACGTGACCGCGAGCGGCGCGCTCTTGCTCACCGGTCCCGCGCGGCTCGACGCGACGCTCGCGCATCAGGCACGCACGGTAGCGGCGACGCAGCTGCACGCCGACACCGCCGGGGAGGGCAAGGTGGCGCTCGACGTCACCGGCCCGGACGGGTTCTCCGCCCACCACGAGAGGACCATCTCGGTCCATCCCGCGCGCGGCCGCGCCGTGGTCACGAGCAGCGCGGACGTTCCGGCGGGCGCGTCGGTCACGGTCACGCCCGACGCGTCCGCGTTCCTGCCGGGCACGTGGCGCGCGACGCTCTCGGTCGGACGCGTGGTCCGCTACAGCGCCGCCGCACTCGTGCAGGCGCTGCTCGATTACCCGATGAACTGCCTGGAGCAGGTGACCAGCCGCGGCCTGCCGCTCGCCATGCTTCCCGATGCGGGCCACGCGGGAGCGCTCCAGCAGCAGGTCGAAGCCGTGCTCGACCATCAGCGCTATGACGGCGCCTTCGGCCTGTGGAGCGCGAACGGCGAGGCGCAGCCCTGGCTGACCGCCTATGCGACCGAGTTCTTGCTGCGGGCGCGCGAGGCGAACGCCGTCGTGCCGTCGCCCGCGCTCACCTCGGCGCTCGGCTGGCTGCGTTCGGAGATCGCGCAGCCGCCGACCGACGCCGACGCGCGCGCCGCGCAGGCCTACGCGATCTACGTGCTGACGCTCGCGGGCCAAGCGCCCGCGGGCGCCATCCGGGTGATGGCGAGCAACCAGGACGCGCTGCCGACACCGCTCGCCCGCGCCCAGCTTGCTGCCTCGCTCGCGCGGCTGTCGCAGGGCCAGTCCGCCGCCGCCCTGTTCAACGCCGTGCTGCGGTCTCCGGCGCGGGGCTACTGGAGCGTCGATTACGGCTCGGCCTTGCGCGATCAGTTCGCGACCGCCGTGCTGCTGAAGGAGAGCGGCGCCGATCCAGCCGCGCTCGCCCGCATGATCCCGACGCTTCCCGGCGCCGACCTCGATCCGAGGACGCTCGATACGCAGGAGCAGGCCTGGGGCGCGGCAGCCGCCGCGGCGCTCAATGCCTCCGCACCACCGCTCGCGGTCAGCGTGGACGGCCACAAGCTGCCCGCGTCCGGTGCCGTCGCGCTGAGCGCGCCGGTCACGCTGCGCAACGACGCCAGCGCGGCGGTCACGCGCACCGTGTCCGTCTCCGGCGTGCCGCGGGTCGCGCCGCCAGCCGCGCGCAACCTGATGCAGGTGCGTCGCACCTTCTATACGCTGTCGGGCCAGGCGCTCGATCCGGACAAGCTCAGGCAGAACACGGTGTTCGTCCTCGTCGTCGAGGGCAAGGCGGAGGACAGGCAGGCGCATCAGGCGATGGTGCTCGCGGGCCTGCCCGCCGGCTGGGAGATCGCCGGCCGATTGGGCGCCGGCAAGATCGCCGGCATGGACTGGCTCGGCGAGCTCACCGAGACCAACGCGCAGCCCGCCGCCGACGACCGCTTCGCCGCCGCGTTCGACCTGACCGCCGAGCATCCCGCGTTCCGCATCGGCGTGATCCTGCGCGCCGTGACGCCGGGCGAGTACGAGTATCCGGGCGTCGAGCTCGCCGACATGTACCGCCCGGCGATCTTCGCGCGCCAGAACGCGGTGCGGATCAGCGTGCTGGCGCCGTGAGGCGAATCGGCGCCGCGATCGTGCTTGTCGTCGCGGTGCTGTTCTCGCTCGATCGCGCCTTCCCGCCGGATTTGTCGCGGCTCGATATCGTCGGGAGCACGGTGCGTGACTCTTCGGGCCGCGTGCTCGCATTGCGACCGGCAACGGGCGGCGTCTGGAAATTCCGCACCGGCGCCGATCAGGTGCCGCGCGTGCTGACCGACCTGCTGGTCGCGACCGAGGACCGGCACTTCTACGCGCACCCCGGCGTCGACCCGCTCGCCATGCTGCGTGCGCTGTGGCTCGACATGCGCGCCGGCCACATCGTCTCCGGCGGGTCGACGATCACCATGCAGGTCGCGCGCCTGCTGTCGCCGCATCGCCGAGGCTTCGCGGCGAAGGCGATCGAGGCGCTGCGCGCGGTGCAGCTGACCGAGCGCCATGACAAGCGCGCGATACTCGGGATGTGGCTGTCGCTCGCACCGTTCGGCGGCAACCTGGTGGGCGTGGAGGCGGCCTCGCGCGCCTATTTCGGCAAGCCGCCGTCCGCGCTCGACCCGGCCGAGGCGGCGCTGCTGGTCGCACTTCCGCGCCGCCCCGAGGCGCTGCGCCCCGACCGCCATCCGGACGCGGCGCGCGCGTTGCGCGACCGCATCCTGATACAGGTGCCGCAAGACGGCGTGCTGACGCAAACGGAGATGCGCGCCGCGATCGCCGAGTCGGTCCCGCACCGGCGCGTGCCGATGCCCGACACGGCGCGCCTGCTGGTCGCCAATGTGCACGGCGACGTGTCGACGACGCTGGATGCAAATCTGCAAGCGGCGTTGGGGTCACTCGCCCACGACGAGCTTGCCCGCCTCGCACCGCGCGTCTCGCTCGCCGTCGTCGTCGCCGATCTGAAGTCGCGCACGATTCTCGCCGCGTTCGCGGGAGACGCGCGCAATCCGGAGCGCGCGGGTTGGCTCGATCTCACGCGCCGGCTCCGTTCCCCCGGCTCGGCGCTCAAGCCGTTCCTCTATGCGCTCGCCTTCGAGGACGGGATCGCCGGGCCCGATACGGTCCTGCCGGACGGGCCGCGACGCTTCGCCGGCTACGCGCCGGAGGATTTCGGCCGCCGCTTCGCCGGCAACGTCACCGCCGCGGACGCGCTGCGCCGCTCGCTCAACCTGCCGGCGATCGAGCTGCTGTCACGCTACGGCCCCGCCCGCTTCGTCGCCGCGCTGCATGGCGCCGGGCTGGTGTTGCCGGGCGGTGCCGCGGCGTCGCTGCCGGTGATCGTGGGAGGGGCGGGGATCACGTTGCGCGATCTCACCGCGCTCTATGCCGCGCTCGGCAGCGACGGCCGCCTCGTGCCGCTGCACATCATCGCCGATACGCCGCAAGCGTCGCGCGCATTGCTGTCTCCCAGCACCGCCGCGAGCGTCGCCTCGATCCTCACCCGCCCATTCCCCGATGGCGGCCCGGGCGGCATCGCCTGGAAGACCGGCACCAGCGCGGGCAACCGCGACAGTTGGGCGCTCGGCTTCGACGCCGCGCAAGTCGTCGCCGTGTGGATCGGCCGCCCCGACGGCTCCGCCCGCCCCGGCGGCCCCGCCGCCGATGTCGCGCTGCCGGTGCTCGCACACGCCTTCGCGCTGCTGCCGACGCATCCGCGCGCCGCCGCCGAGGCACCGCGAATGCTGAGCCTGACGGCAACCCCGCGACCCGACCGCCTCACGCTGCTCTCCCCGCCGCCCTCCGCTACGTTCACCGGAATCGGTCCGGTCACGCTGCGCGCCCAAGGCGGCGAGCGCCCGCTGACGTTCCTGGTCGATGGTATCGTCGTGCCGTCGATACCCGCGGTCCGGCAGGCGCAGTGGCTGCCGAACGGCCCCGGCTTCTACGACATCGCGGTACTCGACAACGCCGGCCACTCAGCGCGGGAGCGGGTGCGGGTGACGGAGGATCGCACCGCCACCTTCCCTCTCCGCCCCGCCGGGGCGGAGAGGGCCGGGGAGCGGTGGGGCAAGCCGTGACATCGCGGGCGTCAACCGCTGGTCTGTGCTACAATGACCCATGGACAAGAGCATACGCCGCTACACTGATTTTGCAGAAATGAAGGCGGACGAATACCGCTATTGGCAAAGTCGCCCCATCCATGAGCGTGTCGCGGCGGTATCCGAACTCACTCGAGAGCACTACGCGCGGAAAGACGCGAACCCGGATGAACCGAGACTTCAAAGAACTCTTGTCCGTCTTGAACGAGCGCCGCGTTAAGTATCTTGTCGTCGGGGCCTACGCCGTTTCCATTCACGCACAGCCGCGCGCGACCAAGGACCTCGACATTCTCATCAAGGCCAACGCCGCAAACGCGCGGAAGGTTTTCGCGGCACTGGCCCGGTTCGGCGCGCCCCTGCAAGGCATGACCGCCGCCGACTTCGCGAAACCCGGCCCGTTCTTCCGCATGGGGCGGGAGCCGGTAAGCGTTGACATCCTGACCGAGATTCCCGGCGTTGACTTCGACGCCGCATGGAAGCGGCGCCTCGAGGACGTGGTCGATCCGGCGAGCGGGTTGAAGGCGAGCTTCATTTCAGCGGACGACCTCGTTGCCGCCAAGCTGGCGACAGCACGCCCCCAAGACCTCGCGGACGTGGACGCCATCCGCAAGGCGGCGCGAAGCCAACCGGCGCAGCCCGGAAAAGAATAGACCTCGGGGACGTGCCTTCGGCCCCGCTACTCCTTAGAGGCCGGCTCATCCGCCAGCGACGCAAAGCTATCCCACCACGCGGCGCCGACCCGCAGCATCCATTCGATATGCTGTTCCGCGGCCTGGTCGTCCCACGGCAGTTGAGCACCGAGGGTAGCCGCGATATCGGTCATCCCGGAGTGGCGGAAGATGCACCACTCCATCACCGCCTCTGCCCCAATTTGCGCACGCAGCCGTGGCTCGATCCGCGTCCGAGCACGATCGGCGAGCGTGAAGAATGCCTCTCCGGCGAGACCGGTCCCGCGGAGGAACACCCCCACCTGAGGGAAGGGGAATTTCGCCCGGTATAAAGTGATCCACACAGCGCCGCGAATGATTGCAAACCGACGATGCCGGTAACCCCCCGCGCTATACGCCGGCAGACTTCCTCCGCGGGCGCGTTGCCCCAGATCACGCCAGAATGCGCGGTCCTGCGCCAAATCCTGACGGGGAATCCCCTTCCGGGTGCTCTTGGGTCTCAGATTCTATCCTGTCGCGAGCTGGACCGTATCGACTAGATGGAGGAGAAGCCGGGAAGGCGAAGGGCCGCGCGATCGAATGTCACCGTGTGGGAGCAGCCGGCGCTCATGCCGACCGCCGCGATGAGGGCATCGGCAAACGATCCGCTTCCCTCCTTGAGCGCTACCATGGCCGTGAACACGTCCTGTTCGTTCTCGACGATGAGGGCATCGGACTGCAGCATGCGCTCGATCACGGCAGCGATCCGACGGTCGGGCTGGCGATAGCTACGCCTGAGTACCCAGACCATTCCCACCATCGCGACGACGCTGACAAATCCGGGCTCATCTTCCGACAATCGGCTTTCGATGAGCTCTGTCGCCCTTTTCGACTGGACCGGGTCATCTTGGGCGAAATAGCGGACGAGGACGTTGGTATCGAGCCCGATCATCGACGGGTGAGGCGGGCCACCCTCTCCGTTGCGCCTTCGATGATGGCGTCGTTCATCGCCTCCACCGTCACCGGCCTGGACCGCTTCTTCGCGATAATGCCACGAAGACTGGACACCGGGAGCTTCGGCAGGAGCACGACGGTGCCGTCCGGATGGACAAAGAACTTTACCCGATCGCCGGGCTTCAGCCGTAGATGGTCCCTAATCGCCTTCGGGATCGTCGCCTGACCCTTGCTCGTGATCGCCGATTCCATGGTTGACCTATTACATTGCTAGAAAAGTAATACACCCTGACAGGACCTAGGTCAACGCAGCCGCCCGGCGCCCTCCGCCGATATATGCGCCAGCGCCCCGCCGGCGATCGTCGCCACGACACGGCGCGCCGTCGGCTCCACGACGACAACATCCGCCCGCAACCCCTCCGCAATCCGCCCCCGGTCGCCCAACCCCGCGGCGCGTGCGGGTGCGCCCGCGACCAGCGACCACGCGGCCGTCAGCCCCATCGGGCCGGCGAGGATCAGCGCCGCCTGCAACATCGCCGGGTAGTAGTAATCCGACGACAGCACCGTGCAGATCCCCGCCTCGGCAAGTCGCGCGGCCGACGCCCAGCCAAGATGGGAGCGCCCGCGCACCACGTTGGGGCTGCCCATCACCACCGCATCGCCGGCTGCCCGCGCCGCGCGCGCGACCTCCTCCGCCATCGGGAACTCGCAGATGCGCGCGCCGCGCGCACGGAACCCGTCGCGCGCGGCGATCGTGTCGTCGTCATGGCTCGCGATCGCGATGCCCGCCTCGCGCGCTGCGGCACCGATGCGATCGAGCGCCGCCGGAACCTCGGGCGCGAACGCCGCGACACGCGCCGCGACTTCGCGGAATGCGTCGAGCGTCATCCCGGCTCGCTCGCTGAACTTCGCCCCGGCCACGGGATCGCGCATCTTGCGCAGGATCGACGGCGTGTGGTCGTTGAAGGCGAGCAGATGCACCCGTCCCGCCGCGATGTCGGCGAGTGCGACGTCGAGTGCGTCGAGATTGAACGCCTCCCAGCGCAGATGCACGCGCATGTCGCACACAAATTCCCGCGCGCCGAGCGCGTCGAGCAGCGCGCGCCATGTCGCCAGGCTGCGCAGTCCCGGCTCCCAGGACAGCGTGACGCCATGAAACGCGGTGGTGATGCCGTTGGCGAGCAGTTGCGCCTCGGTGTCGCGCAAGGCGAGCGGCATCGGAAAATCCACGCCGGGCCGCGGCTGGATCTGGCGCTCGAACGCATCGCCATGGATATCGACGATGCCCGGCAGGACGAGCAGCCCGCTCGCGTCCAGCCGCATCCCGCGCGCCGCGCCGTCAATCGCGCCGATCACGCCGTCCTCGAGGCACAGATCGGCGACCGCCTCGCCTTCGGGCAGCAGCACCCGGCCGCCGGTGATGGTGATGGCTGACATGGCGGCTCCTGCTACGGTTCGAAGACGATCTGCACGCGCGGCGTGGGATAGCGGCCAATCCCGAATTCCACCACCTTGCCGTTACGATCCACGTTGACGTTCTCGGTCACCAGCAGCGGGCGGGAGCGTGCGATGCGCAGCAGCTCCGCCTCTTGCGCGCCGGGCATGCGTGCCGTCACGCGCGTCGTCCGGCGCACATAGTCGCGAACCCCGACCAAGCGCAGCGCGGCGGTCACGGTCTTCGCCTTAGTCAGCGCGTCGAGCATCCCGTGCAGGCGCGGCGCGAAATAGTGCGTGCCGAGGCTGACCGGCCGGCCGTCGGCAAGCCCGAGCCGCTCCATCACCACAAGCGTCGTGCCCTCCGCGACGCCAAGCGCCGCCGCGGCGGCACCGTCCGCCGGCTCCTCGCCAAGCCGCAGCACCCGTCCCGATGGCTCCTTGTTGTGGCGCCTGATCCACTCGGAAAACCGGGTGCGCGGCTCCACCACGTAATCGAGCACGTCGTCAGGAACGAACGCGCCTCGCCCGTGCTCGACCCGAACCAGGCCACCGCGCGCGAGCTCATCCATGGCGCGGCGCAGCGTGTGGCGGTTGACGCCGAAGCGGCGCGAGAGGTCGGCCTCCGAGGGCAGGCGTGCGCCGGGCGGATAGGCGCGGCCGATCTCGCCGCGCAACCGCGCCTCGATCTGCCGCCACAGCGCCGGCCCGTCCTCACGCGAAAGCGTCGTCATCGGGTTGACGCATAACGCGACGTCGGCTACTTGTCTAGACATCCGAACAACGGCGATCACCGCATGGATGCGAACACTTCCCTGGACACCCAAGCACGCCGAAGCTGGATGGCGGTCCTCGCGCGCGCCGACGCGCACGCGCTGACGGAGGGGCTGGCGCGCCTGCCCGATCTGCCGGCGTGGCGCGTGCTGCGCGGGCCGGAGAGCGGGCTGGTGATGGTGCGCGGCCGCGCCGGCGGCGGCGGGTCCGCGTTCAATCTCGGCGAGATGAGCGTGACGCGCTGCACGGTCCGGATGCCGAGCGGGGAGGTGGGGCACGCCTATGTCGCCGGCCGCGACCAGCGCCACGCCGAGCTCGCCGCCGCGATCGATGCGCTGATGCAGCGCGCCGATCTGCGCGACGCGGTGGAGCGCGCGATCGTGCGACCGCTCGCGCGAGCAGCAGGCGGCGAAGCGCGCCGAGATCGCGGCGAAGGCAGCCGCGACGCGCGTGCAGTTCTTCACCATGGCGACCATGCGGGGGCAGCCGTGACCGGCGTCGATCGCCCCGGCTTCGCCGATCCGGTCGCCGAGGCGCAGTCCTGCTTTCGCGCCGTGCTCGACGCGATGGCCCGCCCCGGCACGATCCACGAGGTCGCGTTCGCCGATCCGCCGCCGCCGCTTTGTCCGGCAGCCGCGGCCGTGCTGCTGACGCTCGTCGATCACGAGACGCCGCTCGCGCTCGATCCGTTCGCCGATGCCGCGCACGACTGGATCGCATTTCACACTGGCGCGCGGTTCGCGCCCACGAAGGAGGCAGCGTTCGTGCTAACGAGAGAACTGCCGCCACTGCATGTGTTGCGTCAGGGCACCGACGAATCACCGGAAGACTCTGCCACGACCATCCTGCAACTCACCCGCCTCGGGACCGGTGCACGCTTTCGCTTGAGCGGCCCGGGCTTGCGCGTTCCGACCAGCTTCGCAGCTGACGGACTACCGCCGATTTTGCGACCCGCTGGGCCGCCAACCGTGCCCACTTTCCGCTGGGCGTCGACCTGATCCTCTGCGCCGGCACCCGGCTTGCCGCGCTGCCGCGCACCGTAACCGTGGAGGCGCTCTGATGGCCTATGTCGCGGTCAAGGGCGGAGAGCGCGCGATCGACGCCGCGCATGCCTGGCTCGCCGAGACCCGGCGCGGCGATACCGCCGTTCCCGACCTCGCGCTCGACCAGATCGAGAACCAGCTCGGCCGTGCCGTCGACCGGGTGATGGCCGAGGGTTCGCTGCGCGACCCGAACTCGCCGCGCTGGCGATCAAGCAGGCGCAGGGCGATCTGGTCGAGGCGGCGTTCCTGCTGCGCGCCTACCGCACGACTCTGCCGCGCTTCGCCGAATCACGGCCGATCGACACCGAGGCTATGGCGATCCGCCGGCGCATCTCCGCCGTCTTCAAGGATTTGCCCGGCGGACAGGTGCTCGGCCCCACCTACGACTACACGCACCGTCTGCTCGACTTTGCCCTCCGTGACGCGCCGCCATCAGCGCCCGTCGCGGAGGCCGATGATGCACGCATGGGCCGCGTGCACGACATCCTCGGCCAGGAAGGACTGATGGAGTCCGACAAGGACACCGGCGTCGAGCCCGGCGATCTCACGCGCGAGCCGCTGACATTTCCCGCCGCACGCGATGTGCGCCTGCAGGCGCTGGCGCGCGGCGACGAGGGGTTCCTGCTCGCCCTCGGCTATTCGACGCAGCGCGGCTACGGCACGACGCATCCCTTCGCCGGCGAGATCCGCATGGGTGGCGTGTCGGTGGAGATCGAGCCGGCCGAGCTGGGCTTCCCGATCGACATCGCCGACATCACCGTGACCGAATGCCAGATGGTGAACCAGTTCAAGGGCTCGAAGACCGCGCCGCCGCAGTTCACCCGTGGCTACGGGCTGGTGTTCGGCCATTCGGAGCGCAAGGCGATGGCGATGGCCCTGGTGGACCGCGCGATGCGCGCCGCCGAGCTCGGCGAGGACGTGACGGCGCCAGCGCAGGACATCGAGTTCGTGCTGTACCACTCGGACAATATCGAGGCGACCGGCTTCGTCGAGCACCTCAAGCTGCCGCACTACGTGGACTTTCAGAGCGAGCTGGAGGCGGTGCGGCGGATGCGCGCGGCAGCGCAGGCGCCGGCGGAGACGGAGGCGGTCGCGTGAACGGCTACAACTTCGCCTATCTCGATGAGCAGACGAAGCGGATGATCCGCCGCGCGCTGCTCAAGGCGGTCGCGATCCCCGGACATCAGGTCCCGTTCGGCTCGCGCGAGATGCCGCTGCCCTATGGCTGGGGGACCGGCGGCATCCAGGTCACCGCCTCCGTGCTCGGCGCGAAGGACGTGCTGAAGGTGATCGACCAGGGTGCGGACGACACCACCAACGCCGTCTCCATCCGCCGCTTCTTCGCCCGAACCGCCGGCGTGCGCACGACCACGCACACGGCGGAGGCGACGGTGGTCCAGACCCGCCACCGCATCCCGGAAACAGCGTTGCGCCCCGATCAGATCATCGTCTATCAGGTGCCGCAGCCGGAGCCGCTATGGCGCCTCGTGCCCTCGCGCGCGGAGACGAAGCGCATGCACGCGCTCGCCGATTACGGCGTCATGCATGTGCGCCTCTACGAAGATGTGGCGCGTTTCGGCCAGGTGGCGATCAGCTACGACTATCCGGTGATGGTGAACCAGCGCTACCTGATGGCGCCGAGTCCGATCCCCGCTTTCGACAATCCGAAGATGCATATGATGCCCGCCTTGCAGCTCTTCGGCGCCGGGCGGGAGAAGCGCATCTATGCGGTGCCGCCGTATACCGCGGTGCGCTCGCTCGATTTCGAGGACCATCCGTTCCGCCCATCGCGTGCCCCGCATGTCTGCGGGCTGTGCGGGGCGAATGACACCTATCTCGACGAGGTCGTCACCGACGACAGGGGAACGCGCCTCTTCGTCTGCTCCGACACCGACTATTGCGAAGCGCGCCGGACCGGAGCCGCGGCATGAGCGGCGATACGCTTCTCTCCGCGCGCGGCCTCGCGCTGTCCTTCGGCGCGATCCCGGCGCTCGCCGGCGTCGATGTCGATCTGTGGCCTGGCGAGATGCTCGCCGTGGTCGGCGAGTTCGGGTTCGGGCAAGACGACGCTGCTCAACGCGCTGTCCGGCCGGATCGCGCCGGATGACGGCGTGGTGTGGTATCGCAACCCGGACGGGCGTCTGCATGACGTGCACGCCATGCCGCTCCCCATGCTGCGCCGGCTGCATCGCTCCGACTGGGGGTTCGTGCATCAGGACCCGCGCGAGAGCCTTCGCATGGCGGTCAGCGCCGGCGGCAATATCGGCGAGCGGCTGATGGCCCAAGGCGCGCGTCACTACGGCAATATTCGTGACCAGGCGCTCGACTGGCTGGCGCAGGTGGAGATCGATGCTGATCGCATCGATGACCTGCCGCGCACCTTCTCCGGCGGCATGCTGCAGCGCCTGCAGATCGCGCGCGTGCTGGTCACGCATCCGCGGCTGGTGTTCATGGACGAGCCGACCGGCGGGCTTGACGTGTCGGTGCAGGCGCGCCTGCTCGACCTCATCCGCACCCTCGTGTCGCGGTTCGGGATCGCCGCCGTGCTGGTGACGCACGACATCGCGGTAGCCCGCCTGCTCGCCCAGCGGATCGTGGTCATGCAGCGCGGCCAGGTGGTGGAGACCGGGCTCACCGATCAGGTGCTGGACGACCCGCGTCACCCCTACACGCAACTCCTGGTGAGTTCGGTGCTCCAGGCATGAGAATTCGTTGCGGGGGGCGGGCAAGTGTGCTACCAGAGAGCCGGGAGATGGCTTCGCGCCACCCCCCGGCCTTCCAGTGGGTCAGAGGCGGATCTTCGGTACAAAGCGGATCCGCCTCGTCCACCACCGGATGGACAAGCCGATGCGCACGCGCATCTGTCCCTCCAGTATGCGGCAGCACCCTATCGGCCGGGCACCTTGCCCGGTCGTCCGGGCTTGCCGCGTCCGGATGATCGTCCGCCGGCAATGAAGGAAGAGTTGATATGGGCCGCCTGATGCTGCGCGCCGAAGGGCTTGCGAAGGGCTTCACCCTCCACTTGCAAGGCGGCGTCCGCATTCCCGTCTTGCGCGGCATTGCGCTCGATTTGGAGGAAGACGCCTGCGTCGCGCTCTCCGGCCCGTCCGGTGCCGGCAAGTCGACGCTGATGCGGACGCTCTACGGCAACTACCGAGCGGACGGCGGGCGCGTGCTCGTGCGCCATCGCGGCGAGATGGTCGACATCGCGCAGGCGGACCCGCGCACGATCATCGCGGTGCGCCACGAAACGCTCGGCTATGTCAGCCAGTTCCTGCGCGTGGTACCGCGTGTCGGCACGCTAGACCTCGTCGCCGAGGCGGCCATTGCGCGCGGCATGTCCGCCAATGGGGCGCGCGCACAGGCGGCGGACCTGCTGCTGCGCCTGAACATCCCACGCCGCCTGCACGGTCTGGCGCCCGCCACCTTCTCGGGCGGCGAGCAGCAACGCGTGAACCTCGCGCGCGGGTTCATCGCGGGCCATCCGATCCTCTTGCTCGACGAGCCGACCGCCGCGCTTGATGCCGCCAACCGCACGATCGTGATCGACCTGATCCAAGAGGCGAAGGCACGCGGGATCGCAATCCTCGGCATCTTTCACGATCGCGAGGTACGCAGCGCGGTCGCCGACCGGCTGTTTCCGGTCCACCCGCTGCAGGACGCCGCATGAGGCAGACCAGTGGCCAACGCTTCGGCCTATTCGCAGTCATTGCGAGGAGCGGAGCGGCGAAGCAATCTCCCGCCCGTGTGCAGGGGATTGCGTCGGCCCGCCTTCGCGGACCTCGCAATGACACGGTTGGAAGGAATCGTGGCACTGGGTCCTCCGCATGAGCGAGACCGTCCTGACCAACGCCATCCTGGTGTTGCCGGACGAGATGGTGCGCGGCACTCTGGTCGTGCGCGGGGACACGATCGCGGAGGTGCAGCCCGGCACATCGAGCGCGCCCGGAGCGGTTGATCTTGAAGGCGACCACCTGATCCCAGGGGTCATTGATCTACACACCGACAATCTGGAACGCCAGGTGCAGCCGCGCAGCAACGCGCGCTGGCCATCGCACTCGGCGATGATCGCGCATGACGCCCAATGCGCGGTGGCCGGCGTGACGACGGTGTGCGATGCGCTGTGCCTCGGCGATCTTGGCTTCGACAAGGACCGCGTGCGCACGTTCCGCGAGGGCGTCGCCGATCTCGACGCGTTGGCTAATGCGGGTTTGCTGCGCGCCGAGCACTTCCTGCATCTGCGCTGCGAGATTCCGGCTGACGACATGATGGGACTGTTCGAGCCGGTCGCGGACCATCCCCGCGTGCGTATGGTCAGCCTGATGGATCACACGCCCGGGGTCGGCCAGTACGCGAATCTCGACTACTACCGGGCGTTACGCCGAACCGGCGGCATCGATGACGCGGAGATCGACCGCCGGATGGTGGAGCTGCGCGCCAATCGCGAGCGGCTGCGGGTGCCGAACCGGCGCGCCGTGCTCGCGCGGATGGCGGGACGCGACGTCGCCGTCGCCAGCCATGACGACCGCACGGTGGATGAGGTAGCGGAGAACGCCGCCGACGGCATCCGGGTCAGCGAGTTCCCGGTGACGATGGAAGCCGCACGCGCCGCGAAGGCAGCCCGCATGTGCGTCGTCGCCGGCGCGCCCAACATCGTGCGCGGCGGCTCCCATTCCGGCAACGTCTCGGTGCGCGACCTCGTGGCGGCGAACGCGGTCGATGCGCTGGCATCCGACTATGTGCCGAGCAGCCTCATCGAGGCGGTATTCCTCTGCGCACGTGACGGCGTTCCTCTCCACGCCGCGATCGGGCTCGTCACCGATGCGCCGGCGCGGATCGCGAGGTTGCATGATCGCGGGTGCCTTGCGCCGGGGCTGCGCGCCGACGTCGTGCGCGTGCGGCTTCGCGGGAGTATGGCGGTGGTCCGTGCGACGTGGAGTGCCGGCGAGCGGGTGGCGTGAGTTTCTCCGCGAGCGCCCGCGTCGGGGTCTATTATGCGCCGGACGAAAGCGATCCGCTGTTCGTCGCCGGCGCGTCGTGGCTGGGTCGCAATCCGGAGAGCGGCGCGCCTGTTGCGCAACTCGCTCTGCCGGGGATCGCCGAGGTTGCCGCCGAGCCGCGCCTCTACGGGTTCCACGCCACGCTGAAGCCGCCGATGCGCGTGGTCGCGGGGGCGCGCTGGGACGACGTGGCCGCGGCCGCGCGCGACCTTGCCGCTTCCATCGCTCCCTTCGACCTGCCCGCTTTGGGCGTCGCTGAACTGCATGGCTTCCTCGCCCTGCGCGAGTGCGTTCCATCCCCGTCCTTGCAGGCGCTGGCCGATCTCTGCGTGGCCGGGCTCGACGCGTTTCGCGCCGAACCCGAAGCGGCGGAACTCGCGCGTCGGCGCCGTCACGGGCTGCCCAACGTGCAGGAGGCGCTCCTCCAAAGGTGGGGCTATCCGTACGTGTTTGGCGCGTGGTTCTTCCATATGACATTGACGCGCCGCCTCCGGCCGGAGGAGCAGCCGATATACCGGCCGGCAGCGGAGCGGCATTTCGCCGCCGCTTTGTCTATCCCGCGGCGCGTGAATGCGATTTGCCTGTTCACCCAGCCGGAACCGGGCGTTCCGTTCACGCTGGCGCTGCGGCTTCCGCTGCGCGGTTGAGCGCGGCGAGGAACCGGGCCGCACCTTCCTCGGGCGTTGCGTCGTTCACCACGGTCAGCACTGCCACTCTCTCGGGCAAGGCGACCTGCCGTGTCAGCCGGGCTGCGCGCTGCACAGCGTCCTCGCGTCCGCGCGCGGCGAGACGCGCCGCTAGGATCGCGGTGGGCGCGGTGACTTCGATCACCCGAACTGGGAACCGGCGCGCCGCCTCTTCCACGACGCCGCGCGAAACATTGGCGATCACGATGCGGCCTTGAGCGAGATCCTTCGCAATCTCTACGGGAATGCCGTAGCGGAGGCCGTGCGCTTCCCACGACAGGGCGAAGCGGCGCGCGGTGAAGCCCTCTTGTGTCGTCGCCTCGTGCGACTCGCCGCCGGCATCCGCAGGACGCGTGATGACGCGGCGCGCGAAGTGAAATCGCTGGTCGTTACGCAGTGCTGTGCGGGCCGCGTCGAGCAAGGTGTCCTTGCCCGCTCCGCTCGGGCCGACGACGAGCACCAGGACACCGCCTGTTTTCATGCAACGAGCTTGGGATTAGCCTCCGGGCCGCGCAAGTGCGCCGCAGGAGAGAGCATGTTCACCACCCGCCCCGAGATCGCTGGCACGTTCGGCGTCGTGGCCAGCACGCATTGGCTGGCGAGCCAGGTCGGCATGGCGGTGCTGGAGCGGGGCGGCAATGCGTTCGATGCCGCGGTCGCCGCGGCGTTCACCCTGCATGTCGCCGAGCCGCACCTGAACGGGCCCGGCGGGGATGCGCCGATCATCCTGCACAGCGCGGCGACCGGCACGCAGCACGTGATCTGCGGACAGGGTCCGTCGCCGAACGCGGCGACGCTCGCGCGCTTCGCCGAGCTCGGCATCGAGCTGATTCCGGCGACCGGCCTGCTGCCTGCCGTCGTGCCCGGCGCGTTCGATGCGTGGTGCCGCCTGTTGCGCGACTGGGGCACGTGGGAGCTCGCCGACGTGCTCGCCTATGCGATCGGCTACGCGCGCAACGGCACCCCGATCGTGCCGCGCATCAGCGCGACGATCGAGGGCGTGCGTCCGCTGTTCGAGGCCGAGTGGCCGACATCCGCCGCCGTGTACCTGCCGAACGGGAAGGTGCCGGCGCCGCACTCGCTGTTCGCGCGCCCTGCGCTGGCCGACACGCTGGAGCGGCTGTGCCGGGAAGGGGTTGGCGCGAGCCGGGAGGCGCGGATCGAGGCGTCGCGCAACGCCTGGTACCGCGGCTTCGTCGCCGAGGCGGTCGACCGGTTCTTCCGCAACAATGAGGTGCTGGATGTCAGCGGACGCCGCAACCCCGGCCTGCTGAGAGCCGATGATTTCGCCGGCTGGTCGGCAACCGTCGAAGACCCGGTCTCCTACGAGTACCACGGCTACACCCTCCTGAAGTGCGGACCATGGAGCCAGGGGCCGGTCTTCTTGCAGCAACTCGCGCTGCTCACCGGCTTCGACATCGAGGCGATGGACCCGCTGGGTGCCGAGTTCGTCCATACCGTCGTCGAATGCGCCAAGCTCGCCTATGCGGATCGCGAGGCTTGGTATGGCGATCCGCGCTTCACCGACGTGCCGCTCTCGACGCTGGTTTCCGATGCCTACAACGACGAGCGGCGCGCGCTCGTCGGGCACGAGGCGTCGATGGCACTGCGGCCGGGAACCGTGGAGAACCGCGCCGGATGGGTGGATCACGACGCGGCGGAGCGCGCGCCGATGGTGACGGCAGCGCCTGGCGCCGGAGAGCCGACGGTCTCCCGTCTCGGGGTCATCGGCGCCGACACCTGCCACATCGACGTGATCGATCGGCATGGGAACATGGTGAGCGCCACTCCCTCGGGCGGCTGGCTGCAATCCTCTCCGGTGATCCCGGAGCTCGGCTTCCCGATGGGCACGCGCGGGCAGATGTTCTGGCTGAAGCCGGGCCTCCCCAACGGGCTGGAGCCCGGCAAACGGCCGCGTACCACGCTGTCGCCGAGCTTCGCGTTGCGCGACGGCAAGCCCTACATGGCGTTCGGCACGCCGGGCGGCGAGCAGCAGGACCAATGGTCGCTGACGATGTTCCTGCGCATGGCTCATTTCAACATGAACATCCAGGAGGCGATCGACGCGCCGAACTTCCATACGGAGCACTGGCCGTCGAGTTTCTGGCCGCGCGCGGCACGCCCGGGCAAGGTCGTGCTCGAGGGCCGTTACGGCAATGACGTGCTAGCCGAGCTGCGCGCGCGCGGCCACCATGCGGACAAGGGCGAGGACTGGTCGGAGGGCAGGCTGAGCGGCGCCCGGGTCGACGGCAACCAGCTCCGCGCCGGCGCCAATCCGCGCGGCATGCAGGGCTACGCCGTCGGTCGCTGACGGAGGATGCGCCGGCTCCCGCAGCCCGGCCCGGCGCCGGCCGAGCGGATCGTGGCCCGCGCCGGCGAGGCGACGGCGCTCACGGTCACGCTCGAGGCCGGCCGCTCGCTGAACGAGGCCCTCACGAAACCGCTTGCGGCGGCGGGATTCTCCTGCGGCACGCTGGTTTTCGGCGGGGTCGTGCTGGCGCCGTTCTGCTACTACCTCCCGGGTCCGCCGCAGGACACCACGCACGCAGCCTGGTTCGCCGGACCGCACGAGGCGGCGTTCGCCCATGTCGAGAGGGCGAATGCGACGTTCGGATGGCGCAACGGGGCGCCCTACGTGCACTGCCACGCCGTCTGGAGGGAGCCGGACGGCACGCGGCGAGCGGGCCATATCATCCCCGAGGCGAGCGAGGTGCGGGACGGAGGCCCGGCGCGAGCCTGGGCGCTGCGCAACGTGCGGATCGAGGCGCGTGCGGATCCGGAGACGAACTTTCCCCTGTTCGCGCCCGATGGCCCCGACGGGACGGGCCTGATCGTGGCCCGCATCCGGCCGAACGAGGATCTGTGCGAGGCGGTCGAGGCGCTGTGCCGGCGACGGAGCATCGCCGCCGCGACGATTCGCGGCAGTGTCGGGAGCCTCGTGGGTGCGCGCTTCGCCGCCGGAGGCGGTGTCGACGACCTGGCGACCGAGGTGCTGGTCACGCGCGGTATCGTGCATGCGGCGGACGAGGGCCCTGTCGCCGAGCTGGCGCTGCTCGTCGCTGACATGCGCGGTCGGCCACATGAAGGCGTCCTGCGCCGGGGCGAGAACGCGGTTTGCATCACCTTCGAGCTCTTCCTGGAGCCGGCTCAGATAACAAACCTGTTGTAAAGCGTCCACTTCTCGGATAAGTTGTTCTCTTGCGCTCTGCTACTACCATCCTGCGGACGTATTTCTCCCGCTCGGCGCTGGCGCTGCCGGTGGTGGCGGCGGTCATGGTGGTGGGCGGGATCGCCCTTTTGACCTGGAGCCAGTTTCGCGTCACGGGCCGCGCGCGGGTCTGGGTGATGCACACGTACAGGGTGCTGGAAACGGCGCAGGAGCTGCGCATCGCCGTGCGCGACGCTGAGACCGCCGAGCACGAGTATCTGCTGACCGGGGATGCGGCGTATCTGCATCCTGACGGGGGGATCAGGACGCGCATCGAACGCCTGTCGCGGAACCTTCACGTGCTGGCCAGCGACAATCCGGTTCGCGAGGAACGCCTGCGGACGCTCAACCTGTTGATGAACCGAAGGCTCGATGAGATCGATGACGCCATCCGCCTTCGCCAACAGGGGGCAGTGGACGCGGCGCGGGCGATGGCGCCGAGCATCGCCGGAGACCCGGTGACCGCCCGGATCGACGCAACGCTGGCCGCTATGGTGGCGGACGACCAGAGACTGCTTGGCGAGCGCCTCGCGGCCTCCGATCGATCGGAGGCGATCACGAGCTGGCTCAGCCTCGTCGGCGACGTGATAGCGATCGCGCTGCTGGCTCTTGCCTTCGGGCTCTTGGCGCTTGCCCGCTACCGGCAACACCGCTCGGAGGCGGCGAGCCGTGGCCTGGCGGCGCAGCTTCGGACCTCGCTCGACAGCATCAGCCAGGGAGTTGCCGTGTTCGACGCCGGCGGCAGCCTGGTCCGGTGGAACGAGCCGCTACCGCTTCTCCTGGGTCTGCCGAGACCAGAGCTGGCGGGCGGCATGAGCTATCAGGCACTTGCCGCGCGTGTAGCCGTGACATGGATGAGCGATGCGACATCCCCCGAACTCCTTGGACCCTCTGCTTCAGGGCGAAGCCGGCGACGGGCCGATCGTGCGCGAGCACATGCGTGGTATCGACGGGCGCGGGTTCGAAGTCCGGCGCACGCCGATCCGGGGCGGCGGCTTCGTGCTTACCCTGACCGACATCACCGAACGTGTCCGTGTCGAGAAGGCGGCACGCGAAACCCAGAGAATGCAAGCAATCGGCCAGCTGACCGGAGGGATCGCGCACGACTTCAACAATCTTCTGGCGGTGGTGATGGGCAATATCGAGCTAGCCCTCCCACGCCTTCAGAATGACGGCTACGTGCGCGAGCGGCTGGAGCGCGCGATGTGGGGGACGCGGCGGGGTGCCGCTCTGACGCGCCAGTTGCTGGCGTTCGCGCGCGAGCAGCCGCTCGCGCCACGGCCGCGTGACATCGCGGCAATTCTCGCCGACATCGCGGGACTGCTGGGGCGGACGATGGGCGAGCACATCGACGTCAGGCTTTCGCGCCCCAATCACGTATGGCCGGCCCTCATCGATGGGGCGCAGCTCGAAAGCGCGGTGCTCAATCTCGCATTGAACGCGCGGGATGCCATGCCGGAGGGCGGGATTCTCACTCTCGAGGTCCAGAATTGCACGCTTGACCAGTCCTATGCGGACTACCACGCGGAGGTCGTGCCAGGCGATTACGTGATGATCGCCGTGACAGATGTGGGCACGGGAATGACCAAGGAGGTCATGGCGCGCGCCTTCGATCCGTTCTTCACCACCAAGGATGTCGGGCACGGCGCCGGGCTCGGTCTCGCCATGGTGTTCGGCTTCGCCAAGCAGTCAGGCGGCCACGTCGACATCAACTCGGCGCTCGGAATTGGCACCACGGTGCGCTTGTTCCTGCCACGCGCCAAGGAGGAGAATCTCGGAACGTGCGCTCAGGAAGGCTTGGCGTGCGATTCCGGATCGGAGGCGATGGCGCCGCTATAGCTTGCCGCCGCTCCAGATCACGCGGCCGAGCGCCTTGACCTCGCCGCGCATGCGTCGGATCGATGCGTTCCGGCTCATAGACCGCATTATCGCTGATCAGCACGAGGCTGCCGTCGAGCTTGCGTTGCACGCGCTTGACCAGGCGCTGGCCGGCATATTCGAGGATGTAGATTCCGAATTCGCGAAAGCGGCGGTCGGTGCTGTCGATCAGCAGCACGTCGCCGTCCCCGATCGTGGGGTGCATGGACTCGCCGACAGCGGTCTCCAGCACGAGCTCGCCGGGCTCGAGCCCGAAAGAGCGGCGGATCCAATCATGGCCGAAGGCGATGAAGGAACTCGCCTGCTCATCCGGTGGCACCGGCGTCTCCGCGCCGGCGGCCGCCGCCTCTGGGCGTTTCGGCAGAAACACGAACTGGCTGGGGTCCATGTCCGCGTCGGCCGAGGGCGAGCGGGGGTCGTGGAAACGCGGCGGCGTGCCCTCCCCCTGGGCGAGCCAGGCGATGCTGACGCCGGCTGCCTCGGCAAGCGCGACCAGCCTCTCCCGGCTGGGCTCCGCTTCTCCCTTCAGCCATTTCCGGAACGCCGACGGCGAGACTCCCATCGTGCGTGCGAGCCGGTCCGCGCTGCGCCAATGGCTGACGATGCGCTGAAGGCGCCCTACGAAAGCTTCCCGCTCGCCGCCCCGTTTGACGGCGGGCCGGGCGTGGGGTGACTTCGAATCCCTATCCGGCGGCATTCCTGGTCCCTATCGCGTGACATTACGAGCCGATCCGTCCACACTCCCGACACTTTGCCGCCACGACATGGCGACATTCCCGGGGTTTGGCAGTCGCAAGGCACTTTTCGCGTGCTTCTCTAAAGAGAATAAAAGACCATACAATGGACGACACGACAAGTATGTCCCTCCGGCACAAACGCCAGATCGGGGGGGCGATTGGCACCCCGCCGATGTGCTGGCGGCGTTGAAGAAGCGAGGACAGACATTGTCAGGCCTTTCCGTCGCTCATGGGTATCACCCGACAGCTGCCGGAAAGGCGCTCAAACGCCCGTGGCCGGCCATGGAGGCGCTGATCGCGCGGGAGATCGGCGTGGCGCCACAGGCGATCTGGCCGAGCCGTTATGATCCTGCTGGTGCCCCACGGCAGAAAACGCGCTGACCTCATCGGTTGCCCGCCCGGCTTCGCTCGGGCATGAACAACGAGTTGATCGGTCGGTTGCGCGCGGGAGGTCGGGATGTCGGACGGCACGCTCTATATCGGCAATCGGCGGTATTCCTCCTGGTCGCTACGCGGCTGGCTCGCCGTGCGCCTCGCCGGACTCGACGTGGCCGAGACGGTGATCCCCTTCACGCCGGACCACGCGACGCCGGGGATTCGGGCGGTGTCGCCGTCCGGGCTGGTGCCCTGCCTGGTGCATCGAGGGGCGACGGTATGGGAGTCGCTCTCGGTTCTCGAATACTGCGCGGAGCACGCGCCGCTGTGGCCCACGGATCGGGTGGAGCGGGCCTACGCGCGATCGATCTGCGCCGAAATGCACGCCGGATTCCGCGGATTGCGCGAGAGCATGTGGATGAACCTTGGCGCCGACTTCACCGGGCGGGGCCGGTCGGCGGCGGCGCTCGCCGATATTGCACGGGTGGAGGCGATCTGGGCCGAGGCGCTCGGCCGCTCCGGCGGGCCATTCCTCTTCGGCGCGACGTTCGGCCCAGCGGATGCGATGTTCGCCCCCGTGGTGACCCGGTTCCTGACCTGGCGCCCCGTCCTGACCGAGACGACGCACGCCTATTGCCGGGCGGTGCGGGCGCATCCGCTGATCGCGACCTGGTACGAGGCAGCGTTGGCCGAGCCCGAGGAATGGCGGCTCGCGGATTACGAGCCGGTGGTGGAGATCGGCGGACCGAGCGGCCCCGATCCGACGCGCTACGGCGACTGGGAACGCAAGGGGCGGGCGATCGACTTCTAGCCGGGGCGCCCACGCCGCGCCTCGGCGGCCTGCACGGTGTTCTCCAGCAGGCAGGCGATGGTCATCGGGCCGACGCCGCCGGGCACCGGGCTGATCGCGCCGGCCACCTCGTACCGCCTCGGCGAAGGCGACATCGCCCACGAGGCGGCCGTCCGCAGTGCGGGTAATGCCGACGTCGATCACCGCCGCGCCCGGCGCGATCCAGTCGCCGCGCACCAGTGCCGGCTGCCCAACGGCGGCGACGAGGACGTCGGCACGCCGGCACTCGTCGGCGAGATCGCGGGTGCGGCTGTGCGCGATCGTCACCGTGGCGTCGGCCGCGAGCAGGAGCGCGGCGAGCGGGCGCCCGACGATCGCCGAGCGTCCGAGCACCGTCGCCCGCGCGCCGCGAAGCGCGATCCCGCCCGCCTGCAGCAGGCGCATGACGCCGCGTGGCGTGCAAGGGACGAGGGCCGGCTGGCCGCCGGCGAGATGCCCGACATTGAGCGGGTGAAAGCCATCGACGTCCTTCGCGGGATCGATCGCCTCGATGATGGCCTTCGGGTCGATAGGGGCGGGCAGTGGGAGCTGCACGAGGATCGCGTCGGTCGCCTCGTCCGCGTTCAGCCGGGCGATCGTGTCGAGAAGGGCCGTCTGGCTCACGCTGGCGGGCAGATGGATGGTCTGCGCGGCGACGCCGGCCGCCGCCGCGGCGCGGTCCTTGTTGCGGACATAGACCGCGCTCGCCGGGTTGTCGCCCACGAGGACAACGGCGAGACCGGGCCGGTAGGGCAGGGCAGCGACACGGGACGCGACCTCGGCGCGCAAGGTCGCGGCGAGGGCCTTTCCGTCGAGGATGCGTGCCGTCAATAGAAGAGCGGTCGCCAGCCGCCGCCTTCGAGCGAGAAGAAGATGCGCGGCAGCAGTTCACGCTGGATAACCGAGATGACGATCAGCACGATCAGCGGGCTGATGTCGATCCCGCCCAAATTGGGCAGCACGTTGCGGATCGGGCGCAGCACCGGCTCGGTCACTCGGTAGAGGAAATCGGCGATCGTCCAGACGATGCGGTTGCGCGAGTTGAGGACACCGAAGGACATCAGCGTGCTGACGATGGCGGCCAGCAACACGGCCCACCAGAGCAGCGACAGCAGCGCCTGGACGATGGTGTACACGACGGTGATCACACGCTTGTCTCCACGAAGCGGGCGCAACCTAGCGGCGGGTCCCCGAGGCCGCAACGCCGTGTCCGGGTGCTGCGGGCTTGCCCGGACCCGGGGCATGCGCTAACTCCGCGCCGCCGTGCCCAGGTAGCTCAGTTGGTAGAGCATGCGACTGAAAATCGCAGTGTCGGTGGTTCGATTCCGCCCCTGGGCACCACCACGTTCCGCCGGCGCCGTCCCGTTCGTCTAGAGGCCCAGGACTCCAGCCTTTCACGTTGGCAACACGGGTTCGAATCCCGTACGGGACGCCATTGGGGACCGAACCGCGAACGCTCAGCTTGCCTTGCGCGACAGGGTGAGCGGCAGATCGAGTTCCACTCGGTCATGCATGACCTTCGGCGTGATGCGGCCCCGCCCGTCTCGTTCGAGGCGGACCAGGCCGTAGCCTTCCATGGTCCTCAGCGTGCGGGAGAGGTTGGACTTGGCCTTGCCGGTGATCCGGGCCAGCTCGTCGAGCGAGCCAGGCGCCTTCTCGGCGATGACGCGCAGCAGCTCGCGATTGCCGGCCGACAGGACCTTGGCAAAGGATTCCGTCGAAGTGAACCACACCTTCGGCTCGTCGGCCGCGACACGCCGCTCGCCCCGCGCCACCGCCATGATGCGGGCCTTCATGTCCTCGTAGCTGGCGACGCCCACCTTCAAGGTCGTCATGGGATCACTCCTCTCTCGCGCAACACCGCGTCCACCGTCTCCCAGAAATCGGCGAGCAGGGTTGCCGCGTCCTGGTAATCGTAAGGCCTGATCGTCCGCAGCCGGTGGCGATGGTCCTGCGGCTCGCCGCGCCTCTGCCGCGCCGCCGGATGGGCGTTGTCGAAGCCGACCAGCCGCTCGCCGTCCGGCCCGTGCAGCGTCAGCGAGTAGTCCAGCCCGTGCGGCTTCTCCGGCGACACCGGCACCCGCGTCACCACGAACCGGACCCAGTGGCGGCCCTCCGGGTCCACGACGAGAACCTGCCCGTCGATGTCCAGAAGCACATCAAGGGTCGGGTCACGCGGCTCGGTCACGGCATATAGTTATCAGATTAAGGCAACTCAATCAAGCAAGATGCCTTCTGAGCGCGGATGGCGCTCGAGACATTGAACGTTGACGAATTGGTGTGAGAAACGCTGGCAGCGGGCGTACGCGGAATGTCCAAAAATCCAAACAACCACATACGCCCGCCCGCGGTCGGCGCTTTTATCTTGCCGTCCAGGCCTCGCCGTCCAGGCCTCGTCGGGATTCCACAGTAATCGCGCCCGGGGACTGGGCGAAAGACTTCACCCCGCGATGCTGCGTCGAACGCATCTTTTGCCGCTACCGATCCGCGCCATCGACCGCGCGATTGCGACGTGAGCGCGCCTTCATATACCGTGATGATGCTTCGGACCTGCGCATCGGGGGCAGCACGGTGATCGTCTCGAATAGACGCTACGTGCTCGGCGCCGATCCACAGCATGGAGGACGAAGCCGCACGCCTCTAAGGCGATCTTCATCTGGAGTTCGGCTCGCGAAGACGCCAACAGGCGGGAAATTGGAGCCTTGGACCACAGACTGACCGACAACCCAGGTCATTATCCCTTGATCTCCCGATCCGCGCGCTCGCGCTTGCTCCAGCCGAACATGACCGCCCTCCTTCAGTTGCCCTATTATCATGCCTTGGACGGAGGGGCCTGCACCGATGGAAATCCAGGATTGGAAGGAGATTCAGGCCCGGCGACATTCATAGGGCTATGGCGTAGACATAGTGCTCATCATCGTCGGCCCCGGGACGCCAACAAGGCGCACGCGGCGGTCGCCTCAGCCGCTCCTCATCCGGCTTGAGTGCCGGGCGATATCCGCCTCCACCATTTCCGGGAGCATCTCCTCGAGCGTGGTCGCGGGTTCCCAGCCGAGGACCGCCCGGGCCTTGCCCGCATCCCCATGCAGCACGTCCACCTCCGCCGGGCGCAGCAGGTCCTGGCGCACGGTGACGAAGTCTTCCCAGTTCAGACCCGCGCAGCCAAACGCGATCGCGACCATCTCGCGGATACTGACGCTGCGCCCCGTCGCGACGACATAGTCGTCCGGCGTCTCCTGCTGGAGCATGAGCCACATCGCGCGCACGTAGTCGCGCGCGTGGCCCCAATCTCGCCTCGCGTCGAGATTGCCGAGGGGAAGCTCGCGCGCAAGACCGAGCTTGATGCGCGCTACCCCGTCGGTGACCTTGCGGGTGACGAACTCGATGCCGCGCAGCGGACTCTCGTGGTTGAACAGGATGCCGGAGGAAGCGTGCAGGCCAAAGCTTTCGCGGTAGTTCACTGTCATCCAATGCGCGTAGAGCTTGGCGACGCCATAAGGGCTGCGCGGATAGAATGGGGTCCGCTCTGTTTGGACGGGCTCCTGGATGCGGCCGAACATCTCCGATGACGATGCCTGGTAAAACCGCGCTTGCGGCCGGGCGATCCGCACCGCCTCGAGCATGTTCGCGGCGCCGAGGCCGGTGACCGTGCCGGTCAGCAGGGGCTGGTTCCAGGAGGCGGCGACGAAGCTCTGCGCGGCAAGATTGTAGATTTCGCCCGGTTCGTAGTTCTGGACGACACGGATCAGGCTGCTGAGGTCGGTCATGTTGCCTTCGACCAGCTCCACCTGGTCGAGGATACCGAGCCAGCGCAGCCGCTCACCCATCACGTCCGCCGAGGCGGAGCGGCGCATCAGGCCGGCCACCCGATAGCCCTTCCCGAGCAGGAGTTGGGCAAGGTAGGCGCCGTCCTGTCCGGTGATTCCGGTGATGAGGGCCGTGGGCATCGGGCAGCAGTTAGACGATCGCCGTGGCGGACACAACCGTGCCGTAACGGCTAATGCTGGATCTTGGCCACAAGGCGCAGCGCCTCCGGCGTCGCGGTGCCGAAGCCGAAGAATTCGAGATAGGCGGGGATCATCTCGAACAGCATGTCGGTGCCGACTTGGACCGTACAGCCCCTGGCGCGCGCGGCGCGGAGCAGGGGGGTGTACTCCTCCTTCATCACCACCTCGCCGAGGAAGGTGTCCGGCGAAAGCCTGTCGATATCGAACGGTAGCGGATCGCCGTCCCGCATCCCGAGCGGCGTCGCGTTGACCACGATGTCGTAGCCTGCGGGGTCGTTCGAACCGATGACGACGACGAGCGCCGGATAGTGCCGCCGCAGCCGGCCCGCCAACTCCTCGCAGGCGGCGGCGCGCGGATCGTGGAGCCCGATCGCCGCCGCGCCGGCGGCGGCGAGCGACGAGGCGATCGCCGAGCCCACCCCGCCGCAGCCGATGACGAGGCTGCGCGCGCCGGCGATGCGCCTGCCCTTGCGCGCGACCCCGCGTACGAACCCTGCGCCGTCGAACATGTCGCCCAGCAGCGAGCCGTCCGCGCGCTTCAGGATCGCGTTGCACGCGCCGGCGATGCGAGCGGTCGTCGTCAGCTCGTCCACCAGCCCGGCAGTGGTGACCTTGTGCGGCATGGTCACCAGCGCGCCGTGCATGTTGGTCGCAGTGAACAGCGCCCTTAGCAGGGCGGGATAGTGCGGCGCCTCGACGCCGATGGGCACGACGGCGGCCTCGATCCCCTTCGCCTCGAACCACGGATTGTAGATCATCGGCGCCTTGAACGCCTCGGTCGGGTAGCCGAGATGCGCGATCAGCCTCGTCCTGCCGGTGATCATAGCATGTACGTCGCGCCTGGGCTTTGCCGTGCCTGTGCCGCGGTCCGCACCGACGCGTTGGCGGCGCCGAACCCCGCGTAGCCTGCCTGGCGCTGCACGATCTCGAAGAAGAACCGGTCGTGGAACGCCTCGGTATAGAGGTGGCGGAACTCGCCGGCGTCGTCGCGGTCATAGAGCAACCCGTATCGCGCCAGCTCGGCCAGCGCGGCATCGTCCAACGGAAACCGTGCCGCGACGTCATCGTAGTAGTTGCCCGGCATCGCCAGCAGCTTCGCGTCCTCGATCTGGCGTGCGGTCGCGGTGATGTCTGGCGTGGCGAAGGCGATGTGGTGCACGCCCGCCCCCGCATAGACCGAGACGAAGCGCCCGGTCAGCGTGCCGCGCCCCTCCGAGGCGTTCAGCACGATGCGCACGGCGCCATCCGGACTGACCAGCGCGCGGCTGCGCACCAGCCCGTACGGGTCGGCGGTATCGAGCTGCGGCTGCGGCCGCAAGCCGAACAGCGCCCGCCAGAACAGCACGAACGAGGCCATGCGCCCGACCGGCAGCGCGAGCACCACATGGTCGATGCCGAGCAGGGGCACACCTTCATCGGTGCCGGCCAGCAGGTCGAAATCGTCCTCCCAGAAGCTGCGCCCGCCGCTTTCCTGCTGCACGAGATAGATCAGCGTGCCGTCGGGCGCGCGTGTCGCCGGAATGCGCCGCTCGCCGCTGCCGATCGGCTCCTGCCAGTCCGAGCAGAGCAGCGCGCGGGCGCGGGCGAGGGTGCGCGCGGCGTCATCCACCCGGATCGCCGTCGCGCAGACCGACGGGCCGTGCAGATGAAAGTGCTCGGCCGCGGCGCTGTCAGGCTCCTTGTTCAGCACGAGGTTGACGCCGCCGTTGCGGTACAAATCGACCGCCTTGGAGCGGTGCCGGCCAGTGTGGCGGAAGCCCAGCGTGCCGAGGAGGGAGGCAAGCTCTGGCCCGGTCGTCTCGTCGACCGCGAACTCCAGGAACTCGATGCCGCCAAGGACAGGCAAGGCGGGCAGGGAAGCGCCACCCGATGCCTCGGCCTCGGTGAAGATCAACGAGCGCAACCCGTCGCGGGCGACGAAGCGGCCGGGTGCCGCGCGGAAATCGTCGTTGAACACTTCGAGCGACAGCGGCCCCGAATAGCCGCAGGCGAGCACGGCGCGCAGGAAGCCGATCACGTCGAGCTCGCCCTGACCGGGGAAGTTGCGGAAATGCCGGCTCCAGCTCAGCACGTCCATCGACAGCCTCGGCGCGTCCGCCATCTGCACGAAGAACAGCTTCTCGGCGGGCAGGTCGGCGATCCCGGACGGGTCGTCGCCGAGGCCGAGCGTGTGGAACGAGTCGACGATCAGTCCGAGCGCCGGATGGGTGGCCTGCCGCACGATGCGCCAGGCGTGACCCCACCGTTTGACATGCCGGCCCCAACTCAGCGCCTCGTACCCGACGCGCAGCCCCCGCCGCGCGGCGCGCTCGGCCATTTCGGCGAGGTCGGCGGCGGCGCGGCCATCGTCGTCGAGGGTGGCCGCCTGTGTGTTGCTGCACACGAGCAGGAGGTCGGCGCCGAGCGCCTGCATCACGTCGAACTTGCGCTCCGCCCGGTCGAGATTGCGGGTCCGCTGCGGCTCGGGCATCGCTTCGAAGTCGCGGAACGGCTGATAGAGGTCGATGGTCAGGTCGAGGTCGGCGCAGATGCGGCTTATGTCGGCGGGCGCGCCGTCGAAGGTCAGGACGTCGGCTTCCATGATCTCGACGCCGTCGAAGCCGGCGACGGCGCAGGCTTCGAGCTTATCGCGCAGCGTGCCGCTCAGCGCGACGGTGGCGATGCACTTGCGAAGCGGGTTTCTGGTCATGTCGTGCCCGCGCCTGACCCGAGGCCAGCATGCCCATGCGGTCGAGGATGTGTCCAGCCGTGCATGGCCTCGCGCGCCAGCCGGGCGCTGGCCGCTCTACGGAGGGGAGCTCGCGCCGACCGCTCCGATCCTCGCGCCGATCGAGTGCGCGCTCGGCCACGAGGCGTTCCGGCCTGTCGGGCCTCGCCGACGGCCAAGCTTATAGGACCACCCGATTGCCGAGGCCCATGCATGCCGTCATGCTCGCCCCGGCAAGGGAGTCAGATGCGATGGCCAGCACCTTCAGGATCGGCGACATGACCGTGCACCGGATCGTCGAGATGGAATGCGGGTTCACCCCGGCGCTCGAGTTCCTTCCCGGACTGACCAAGGAGCTGCTCGCGGAGAACCGCTCCTGGCTCGCCCCTTCGGCGCTGGATGCGGACGACATGCTGGTACTGTGCTTCCAGTCCTACATCGTGCGCACCGGACGGCAGGTCATCCTGGTCGACAGCTGCATCGGCAATGACAAGGAGCGCTCCGCTCGCCCGCTATGGCACCAGAAGAAGGACGACACCTTCATGCGCGGCCTCGCCGAGGTCGGACTGACGGTGAACGACATCGACATCGTGCTGTGCACCCATCTGCACGTCGACCATGTCGGCTGGAACACGCGGCTGGAGAACGGGCGCTGGGTGCCCACCTTTCCCAACGCGCGCTATCTGTTCTCCAAGGCCGAGCTCGACTACTGGCTCGCCGAGAATGCCAAGGCCGAGCTGCCGCCGATCGCCGATAGCGTCATCCCGATCGTGGAGGCGAAGAAGTGCGACCTGGTGACCAGCGATCACGCGATCAGCGACCTCGTCTCCCTGGTTCCGACGCCGGGACACACGATCGACCACTACGCGGTGCGGCTCGGACGGGGCGGCAGGGACGGGATCATCACCGGCGACCTGATCCACTCGCCGTTGCAGGCGCGCTATCCCGATCTGTCGATGCGCGTCGACTATGACCCGGCGCAGGGCATCGCCACCCGGCGCAAGTTCCTGGAGACCTACTGCGACACCTCGACGCAGTGCTGCTTCGCGCATTTCCCTTCGCCGTCGCGCGGACGGATCAAGCGCTGGGGCGAGGGCTTCCGCTGCGAATATATCGCGACCTGATCGCGCCGCGCCAGCGATCGGGGGGAGGCGGCCGATGACGCCGATCCTCGATCCCCGCGACGGCGACATCGAGGATGACGCGTCGAGCACGAAGCGTCGCTCGCTGCTGTGGCTCGCGGGAAGCCTGGTCGCGGAGATCAGCCTCCCGAAGCTCGTCGCCACCTGGATGCTGCTTGTCGGCTTTCCCGGTCTGCTGCTCGGCGCCGCCCCACTGCTCGTCTCGCTGTGGATCGCTGTCGTCGTCTCCAAGGCGGCGAACATCTTCACCGAGATCTGGCCCCTGCTCTTGCTGCCGCCGATCATCGCGCTGAGCTGGTTCGGCGGACGAAAGCTGCTGCGTCTCGCCGAGAACAGCTTCTGGTCGCTGAACGCGCTGGCCGTGCAGCCGGCCTACGTGGCGTTTCGGGAGGGGCTGCGCCACCTCGCCGAACAACTGCTGATGCCGCGGATGAACGAGGCGCGTCGCGCCGCCCTGCGCGCCGCCACGGCCGCCGCGTCGGGCGTCGCGATGTGCATGCTCGGCGCTGCGGTGATCGCCCTGATTATGCCGGCCACCCGCTGGCTCGGCGCGCCGGCCGATCTCGCGTCACCGTTGGGTCTGATCCCCGTCGTCCTGGCCAACGCCGTTGTGCTTATCAGCGGCTATTTCGCGGTCGCGGCCCTGGTCTGGGGCGCGGCCGATGCCCTGACGCCCCAACCGCGCGACCTGTCCGCGTTCGCGCCGCCGCCCCCGGATGGCCGCATGTGGCGTATCGCCCATTTGTCCGATCTCCACACCGTCGGTGAACGATACGGCTTCCGCATCGAAAGCGGTCGCTCCGGCCCGCGCGGCAACGACCGGCTGCGCGAGACGCTGGCGCGGCTCGACGAAATCCACGCGGGGCATCCGCTCGATATCGTCCTGATCACCGGAGATCTGACGGATGCCGGCCGCTCCGCCGAGTGGGCCGAGTTCTTCGCCATCCTGGCCGGATTTCCAAAGCTGGCCGAGATCGTGGTGGCGCTGCCCGGCAATCACGACGTCAACGTGGTGGACCGGGCAAGCCCCGCCCGGATGGATCTGCCGACCAGTCCCATGAAGCGGCTGCGCCACCTTCGGGCCATCTCGGCGCTGGTGGCACTGCAGGGCCAGCGGCTGCGGATCGTCGGGCGCGAGACCAGGCAGCTCGGCGATACTGTGGCTGACGCCCTGGCGCCGCACGCCGCCGACATGACCTCCTTCGCGGACACCGGGACGCCGCGTTCGTCGCACGCGTTATCCGCACTGTGGCCCTCGATCTTTCCCATGGTCCTGCCACCCGACGCCGATGACGGGCTCGGCATCATCGTGCTGAACTCCAACGCGGAGACGCATTTCTCCTTCACCAACGCGCTCGGCCTTGTCTCCACCGAGCAGGCGCGCGCGGTCCGGATCGTCACCGACCTCTTCCCGAGCGCCCATTGGATCGTGGCTCTGCATCATCATGTAGTGGAGTATCCGCAGCGTGCGAAGGCGCTGTCGGAGCGCATCGGCACCGCGCTGATCAACGGCACCTGGTTCATCCGCCATCTGCAACGGCTCGACGGCCGCGTCGTCATCATGCATGGTCACCGCCATATCGACTGGATCGGCACATGCGGCGGACTGTTGATCGTGTCCGCGCCATCCCCGGTGATGGGAGCCACTGACTGGCAGGGAGGGTATTTCTACGTTCACACGGTGGGCATCACGGGGGATGGAAAGCTTGTCCTGAGGCCGCCGGAGAGGGTCAAAGTGTCGGTATGATCCGGTAGCGGTTCGGTAAGCCGCATTCTCGTGTAGAGGCCGGATTAGGGAGAGCGATAGATGTCGAGTCGGTCCGTCGCGGGGATTACGCTGCTTCTGTTGACGATGCTCGCCGGCTCGCCCACGCGAGCGCAGCAGCCGCAGAGCGCGGGTACTGCAACACCGCCGAGCGGCTGGACCGTCAATGTCGCCCCGTACCTCTGGCTGCCCACGATCAGCACGACGGCAAGCTATAATCTGCCGCCGGCGCTGGGCGGGCGTGTAGAGGCCGAATCCTCGACCGGACCAGGCGAGTGGCTGACCCATCTGAATTTCGCTGCCGCCTTTTCCGCCGATGCGCGGTACGGCCGGTTCAACCTGCTTACCGATTTCCAGTATTCAAACTTCAGCTTCACGGACTCGCACTTCCGCTCAATCGACTTCACGGGCCACCCGTCGATTCCGATCTCGCGCGCGCTGCAGACCAGCGTGGGGGCGCGGATGGAGTCGACGATCTGGACGCTCGCGGGCGGCTACACCGTGCTGGAGGGAAACTGGGGCAATCTTGACCTGTTTGCCGGGTTCCGCCTGATGGCGACGACCCTGCGGACGAACTATAGCCTGGCGCTGACGATTACCGGACCACGGGGCAACGGCGCCACGTTCGGCGGCATCGGCAGCATTTCCGGCCAGCAGAACGTCTGGAACGGAATCGGAGGTTTTCGCGGCCGCATCCGGCTCGGCAACCCGCGCGTCTTCATCCCGTACTATTTCGACATCGGCGCTGGTGGGTCGCAGCTGACGTGGCAGATCGCGTCCGGCCTGGGCTACCAGTTCAACTGGGGCGCGGTGAGCGCAACCTATCGGTATCTCTCGTTCGAGCAGGGCGACGATGCGGTCATCCGGCACATCGGCTATCACGGGCCGATGCTGATGGCGACGTTCAGCTTCTGACGTGCGGCTACCCCGGCGGGACGCCCACGCGCTCGCGCACCGTGATCAGCGGGGGCGGCGTGTAGCTCCAGAAGTCCCAACCCGGCGCGAAGACGTCCACGCGCATGGGCGATCTTGGCCGCGTCGAGCCGCCCGTCGACGAACGCTATCACGGTCAGCATCCGCGCGGCTCGGGTCCAATGCTGGGGATCGGTCAGTGTGACCGCGACGGCCGTCGGCGAGGGCCAATCGAGCGTGGCGGAATCGAGCGGGTCCGGCTGGCGGAGAAGATAGTGCCGGGCGCCGAGCAGGCTCGCGCGATCCGCCCCGGTGAGCTCCCCATCGGCCGGGGCTACTGCCGCCATGGCGCCGACGATGGCGCGCGCCTGCTTGGGCGTGACGCCTACGAGCATGCCAGTCCTCGGGGCGGGGTGGAGCGGGCGAAGGGAATCGAACCCTCGTGATCAGCTTGGAAGGCTGACGTTCTACCATTGAACTACGCCCGCACCGACGGGGCAGGGATACCGAAAGCGGCACGCGGCGGCAAGGCGAACGCGTGCTAGACTAGGGCTGGCTCGCGTAGTACCCGCGCTGCCTCGACCATCTCCTGGGGCATCATCTGGCGGGCGACGCTCGCCTGCGCGGCCTGCCACGGCGGTTCCGCCGGCGGAAACTAGCCTGCTTGTTGGCCTCAGAACGATATTGGCGAGCAGATGCGCAACGGGCGCGCGTGGCGCCTGCGCGCGCGGTGTTGGTCGTGGCGAGCAGGGCGAAGGTGGCCAGCGCGACGCCGCAAATCCGGGCGTTGGCCTGGGTCATTGCACCGCCTGCAATGCCGCGCGGCTGATCTCCCCGATGAGCTGCTCGCCCCAGTGCGGGTCGGCGTGCTCGCAGAAGACGGCGAGGATCAGCGGGCCGGAAGCGGTCTCGATGAAGCCGACATCGTTGGTGACGCCAGGCACGCTGCCGGTCTTCGAGCCCCAGCGTGGCCCGTTCTCGCGCGGCAGGTGTCGGGCGATGCGGCGCTGGTTCTGCTGCTTCTCCAGCATCGCGACCATCTGCCGACAGGAATCGGGCGCGGCCGCGGTGTTGCCGAGCAGGGCGGCGATCACGGTCGCATAGTCGTTCGGGGTTGCCCAGTTCTCGCCGGCATCGCCCGGGATCGTGTGCCCGCGCATCTTCCGGCCGAGCACGGAGCGCTTCATGCCGAGACGCTGCATCGTCGCGTTGACCGCGTCCATGCCAAGCATGTCGATCAGGATGTTGGTCGCGCTGTTGTCGCTGATGCTGATCATCAGATAAGCGAGATCGCCGAGCGTGAAGACCATGCCGTCGTGCAGATGCAGCATGACGCCGCTGCCAGGCGCGCGATCCTCGGCCCGGAACGTGTAGGTCTCGGAGAGAGTGTGCCGGCCGGCGTCGATCTGGCGATAGAGCTCGATCATGATCGGGATCTTGACGGTGCTCGCGGCGACGAAGCGCCGATCGGCGTTGTGGACGAACCGCTGCCCCGAGGCGGCGACGACGGCGGTGCCGACGCCGGTCCCATCACGCTCGGCACGGGCGATGGTCGCCGTGGTGTGGCTCCAGTCGATGGCCGGCATGCTCGAGCGCTCCATGTCCGCGGTGCCGCATACTGGCGGGTCGCGTGGCCCGTGTCATGGTCCTGGCGCAACCTACCGATGTACATTTCGAGCGACGGCGCCGGCCGGAATCGGGTCGGATGTACAGTCTGGTGGCCGCCGGACACGCCGAAAACACCCCGAATGTACAGTCAGCTAGGGCGCGCCCGGAGCATCATGATGCCGCGCGCGCTCATCACCACCACGTCGTCCTGGTTCAGCACCTCGTCGAGCGCACGGACGATGCCGCGGTCGGGCCTGCTGCGCGAGTGGCGCCGTTCCTCGATCGTGACCCGTACGCGCAGCCGATCGCCCGGTCGGACCGGCACCAGCCAGCGCAGCTCGTCGATGCCCGGCGAGCCGAGGCTCGCCGCCGGGGGCACCCAATGATCCACCAGCATCCGCATCATGACAGCGGCGGTGTGCCAGCCGCTGGCGATGAGGCCACCGAAGTTCGAATGGCGCGCCGCCTCTGGGTCGATATGGAAGGGCTGCGGATCGAACTGGCGGCCGAAGGCGATGATCGCGTCCTGGGTCATGACGATGTCGCCGAATTCGGCGACATCCCCCGGGTGGAAATCCTCGAGCCAGCGGTCCTTCGGCACGTACGATCCTTTCGGCAGTGTTGTTGCCGCATCGTGGCCGGATCGCGGTCCGGACGCCAGCGGGTCTGTTGCGCTCCAGGAACCGGGGCTAGGCTCGCAGCCATGGAAGGCCGGCTCCGCTTCCCCCGCCTGGGCCTGCTCGCGGCGCTGCTCGCGCTGGCAGCGCAGCTTGCGGTCGGCGCCGTTGTGCCGTCTCCGCTCATGGGATTCGGCCAAGCCGTCATCTGTCACGCCGATGCGCCGGCGGGCACGCCGGGGAAGCAGCACGCGCCGTTGCCGATGCACTGTCCGCTCTGCGCGGCGATGGCTACGCCCTCGCCGCTGCTGGCGACGGCACCGCCCATCGCGCGCACGGCGCGGGTCTTCTTCCCGTTCGCCGCCTCGCCGGCGCCGGCCATCGGGCCACCGGCGCGCTTCT